>CBDAKK010000008.1:0-1144098 GCA_965196605.1 Spirochaetia bacterium | reverse complement strand
TGTTTGTGGATGCTCATAGCTGTCTTGTCGGTTTATGTTTGAATGCCCATCCCCCTACTAATATCATGTTCATTTTGGCTATTCTTTCCATCGTTGTAATTTCAGTGCCGTACACAGTTTTATTTTTCAATTTTTTTAGCGTGTGAAAACTGTGAGGCATTCTTTTTCTAATATGCCTGAAACTTTCTATGAGCATGCCGCCTGTGCCACAAAACGGGTCGTATACTGTCTCTCCATATTGCGGATTAAGTATTTTTACCATTGTTTTTACTATATGTCTTGGGGTAAAATATTCCCCAAAGTCAGTTTCTGCACCTCCGTAGTTTCGTAAAAAGAACTCAAATGCATCGCCTTTTATATCTGTATTAGTGTCTGACAGTTGAAGGTCATCGAGCTTGTCTACGACTTGATTCAAAATTTTTTC
This sequence comes from Spirochaetia bacterium, assembly GCA_965196605.1. Classification (GTDB taxonomy): domain Bacteria; phylum Spirochaetota; class Spirochaetia; order WTKD01; genus CBDAKK01. Next base: position 1,143,674 of record CBDAKK010000008.1, on the reverse strand, counting down.
TTTGCCGCTTACAACCTCTATTTTCGACAATACTTCGCCACCGTATGCATCTTTGAAATGCTCAAATGCTTGTTTGTTCAAGAAGTCTAACAAGTCTAAACCTTGTTTGTGCTTAAAATTATCCCATAAATAATTACATGGAGGTACGGAGATAGTGCCATCATCCATTACAGCCAATTCACTAATAATCTTCAGAAAGAGCATATTACTAAGTAACCCTACTCGATCAAGCCCTGCTCTTACTCCAGCGTTACGGAACAATTCATTAATATCTTTGAAAATACTTATTAATGCTTTGCGAGATTGTATAACCTTTTTATCTTGCGTGCTATAGACATTGTCGCGCAAATAGTTTACCAAAATACTCTGCCTTAATAACTCGTCTACTTCTTCATTATTTAAATAGAGTGGCTTATCTTTTTCTATATGATGCGTTTTAGTAAAGATGCCATCAGTAGCGTATACAATGGGCGCGTGTATTCGTTTTGCATAATTTATAGCTTGTGCTTGTGCTTGGTGTATGTTCGAATGTGGCTTTTTAGTTTCTATTACAGCAAGTGGAATATCGCTGTTGTCTTGATACAAGACATAGTCGGGACGCTTCCCCTTGAGTGCATTTTGTTGTTCTTCAGTTTTTGCGCTTTGTTTGTAGACATTGCACTTAAGCTTGTCTCGGGGGTTATCATTCCATCCAGTATTACGTAATTCATTATCTACTAAAGTTTCTACGCCTCTCTCGTTCAATGGCAATGACATATAGAATTATATCCATGTAAATATATGAAGTGATTATTGTTTGTTCTTTATTTCGTGAGTAAGCATGAGAATTGCTTTTTCAATCTTATCAAGTCTTTTGTCAATAGCTTCAAAGCGTTGATTCATTTCGGTAGTAAGTCCATCTATGCGTTGATTTACCCCATCTATGCGTTGATTTACCCCATCTATGCGCCCAGAAAGATGAAGGAAGAGCGCAGTAATAAGTCCAATAACAATAGCCAGTGCACCAATAGAGTTAAGTCCTTTAGTGATGCTGCTTGCAAAGGGTTCCTTGACATGTGGTTGTGCTGGTAAAACTTTATCTGCCATGATTTGATGATAACGCAACGCGAGAGCTGTGTAAACAGAGTGTTACGAGCGCGTGCGAGGACACAAGAAGCATTACAAAAAAGTAATGCCATTTTCGTACGAAAACGTTATGCGCAGTGTTGCATGATGGTAGTATGAAAGCGTTATTAAAAGAGATATTCAGCGGAGAGGATGGGCGCTTGAGTAGCAAGCGTGTGTTTGGTGCACTGGCCTTATTCTTCGCTTTTGCGCTTACTGTGTATGTTTCGATATGCAACAAAGATACAGGGGTTCTGATGTTCCCGTACACAACAGCAGGTGGGTTGTTTGGCATAGGTGTGTTTGAGAAGCGCCGAGGGGCGAGCTAATGTATGCGTGTTTTAGGAAGCATAGTGCTGTTATTGGTGGTGTTTTGGCAGTGTACTCCCTTGTACTCACAGTCTTCGGAATATACGGGTATGTTCGTGGAGGAGCAGAAATTACGCGACTTACACAGCAAAGCAAAAAGCTTGAAAGAGCACTTGCAGACGCAGGAGCGACTAGTCGCGACCTTGAACACACAATTAAAGCAGGTAGTCAACAATTACAGGAAGTCGCAAGAACAGGTGAGCGACTTGGCTCTACGGCTCGAACGGGTAGCGAAATCGCAGAAGGAATTGAACACGGACTGGGAGAAATCGTTGAGCAAAGCGAGAGGCTCACAAATCGCAGGCTGGACGATAGCGGGCGCGTCTGTTTTGACGCTACTGGGCGTATTGGTGTGGGTAGCACTGAAATAGGGGCAGAGCAATGAAAACGCAAAGCACAAGCAAGACTGAGGTTGCGTTAGCGCGAATAGATGAGCGGATAACGCAACTAGAGAAAGAAATCCACGAATTGAAATCTTTTTTAAAGACGGAGTATTTACGTCATGTTAACGACCGAGTAACACGTATTGAGGCGCACAACGCGGCGCAAGATAAGAAGCTGGAAGCGAATACGAAGGCGTTGTGGAAGGCGCAAGCGGCATATGTGACAGTGCTTGTGGTGCTTAACGTAGCGTTTATGATGTGGAGGGCATTCAGTGGCTAAGTGGGATGTTATAGAAGGCGATTGCTTAGAAGAGCTTAGGCGATGTGGCGCGGAGTATGATACGTGCATCATGGATCCGCCGTATGCGATGCCGATTTTAACGAGTGAGCGCGCACTTGTGGGGTTTATGTAATGCAGTATATACAAGAATTTTTACCAAAGTATAGTACGCGCCGCAGTGGCGAGAAGTTAGAGAAAGCGCGCTCCATCGTGGTACATTATACGGCGACAGCTGGAGCAAGCCCTAAAGGGATAGCGAAATACTGGGCTCGCACTTCTCGTAGAGGAGCGTCCTCTGCGCATGTATTGGTTGGCGATATGAGCGCGGTGCAGGTTATTCCGTACAATGAGGTCGCACATCATGTGGGAAGTCGATATGTGGCACCGCAGAACAAGCGGCATAAGTATACGCCATATGGTATGAAATTGATTGAAGAGAGTGGGAGGAGTACACCGAACTACTGCACGATTGGCATTGAGATGTGTCAAGAGAGGCAGGAGGAGGGAAGCATAGAGATATCGGAGGCGACGAGAGAGAACACAATCGAGATAGTACGAGACTTGATGAAAGCTTATGAGATAGGCATTGAGAATGTAGTAACACATTATGAGGTTGTTGGGTGGAAGAGTTGTCCAGCTATCGCAATAGAAGGCGGCAGCTATGGGACATTGAGTGCATCAGCGCAACAAGGCATAACGATGTCGGCGTGGTGGCGTGAATTTAAAGCGAGGTTATCATAATATGTGTAGAACTACTGCAAAAAGAAACGACTTAAAAACAATAAAAAAACATAAAAAGTATAATTTTTGTTTTAATAATTTCATATTAAGCTATATGTGCTTATGTATTAGGTTCTTTGAACTAATTTCGTTAATCAAGTTAACGCCACCGCCAAGAAAAAACGCACAGAGTTATTTGAATTCGATAGGGTAAGGTAAGTTTTTGTGAAAGAAATACGAACGCGCGACATTTTAACACGCTATGGGATTACAGATAAGACTTTAAGCCTGTCTGTGAAACAAGGGCGAATAAAGCGTATAAGACGGGGGGTCTATTCCGATAAAGACTGCGAGAAGGCGTGGGGTTTTGGTAAGCAAGACCCCGCGAGTAAAAAAGCTCGCGTTGATGAAGAGTACAAAGAATTACAAGAGAATGATGGTTTTAAGAGTAGTGGCAGTCCTTCAGTGGATAAAGAACTATTACAAATAGAAAAGTTGCGCGAGGAGATACGGCATAAGCAAGAACAGATATCGAAGCTTGAGTTAGAGAACAAGCAACGGCAAGAGCGAACAATAGATAGGGCAGATTTTCAGAGGTGCATTAGTAGAAGTTATGGTGAAAGTAAAAAAGTCCTTGAGGGCATGGCAAAAAGGCTATCTGGTCTTGTCGTATCTGTTGTGATGAAAGGGAAGGAGGAAGGATTAGAGTATAGCGATGTTGTCAAAAGGGTGATGATAGAAATTGATAAGAATGTGCATAATGCATTGGTTTTGATGGCTGAAGCACAAAAATGGGAGAAGGATAACACTATATGACGCCGCAAGAAATGAACGAATACATATCCAATATTTTGAGACCTCGAGAGTTATTAACTGTCTCGCAGTGGGCATCTAAATATAGAGTGCTTACAAGCGAGACTTCGAGTGAAGTTGGTAAGTGGGACAATGAACGCACGCCATACTTGGTAGAGATTATGGATTGCTTGAGTAAGCATAGCGAAGTTTCAGAAGTGTACTGCATGTTGCCTGCTCAATGTGGCAAAACTGAATGCGGATTGAACTGGGTTGGATACATTGTAGATTATGATCCTTCAGGAATGCTTTTTGTTGATGCGTCAGAGGATGCAATTAAAGCTAAATTTAAAACACGGTTAGACAGAGTTATAAAGTCTACGCCTGTTGTTAGAAAAAAAATAGAACGGTATAAAAAAGCAAACGAAGCAGACACTAAAACGATGAAAGAGTTCGAGGGAGGATATATTTTGGGGGTTGGTACTCAAACAAGTAAAGGCTTACGAAGTTATCCAGCAAAATATATATTTTGTGATGAGGTTGACACCTATCCGCAAGACGTGGGCGGCGAAGGCGACCCTATAACCTTATTGAGAAAAAGACAAGACACATTTATAGACAGCAAACTCTATGCTACGAGCACTCCTAACGTAAAAGGCTTGTCTCTTATAGAAGCAAACTACGAGCGAGGTGATAAAAGACACTATTACATACCATGCCCGATTTGCGATGCATACCAAATTTTAGAGTTTGAGAATTTAAAAATGAATAGAGGAGAAGAAGTATATTATGAGTGTTGCCATTGTAATGGGCGAATTTATGAGTACTATAAGAATGAATTTTTAAAACGAGGAGAATGGAGGGCTACAAACGAAGGGAGCGCAGGAGTCCGTAGCTATTATTTAAATGGTTTGTACAGTCCATACGGCTGGCTATCGTGGGAAAGCATTGCGCAGCAGTGGTGGGAGGCGCAGGGCGATATGCTTGCAGGGAACACGGCAGTTATGCCACCGATTATGGAAGTGAAAGAGCTTGCTATGCCGAAAGAAGATATACAGATGATAGATACGCGCAAATTTCAAAAACGCGAATGGGTCTCTGTGTTACGAATACCGCTACACATGGTGGGTGATTTAGAAAAATCAAGCTTTAATAATATATCTGAACAATCTATTGAGTATGTCAAATACGCAATAGCTCCATACCTGCATGCATAGGAGCAGGAGTTGAACTATAAGCTGTTCACGCGAGAAGAGCGTGTGCAAGGGTACTTTGTAGAACATTCACTTGAAGGGTTACTGCGTGGTGATAGTAAAGCGCGGGCAGAGTTCTATAGATACATGCGTGAGGCAGGTGCGTTTTCAGCGAATGATATTAGACGACTAGAAAACATGAATAATATTGACGGAGGCGATGAGTATTTACAACCGAGTAATTTAGCACCCATCGGTTTTTTTACAAAAGAGAAGCATGATGATGTTTTGAATCTAGGTGAGAGGCATAATGAGACGGGACACGCAAAGGAGTTACGCGCACAATTGCAGGTAAGAAACAGGAAGCTTACACGCATGAAGTATAAAAGTTTGTTTCGGGAAATGCTTAAAGAAATTGGAGAGGCGCAAGCGAGCGTTGTGTTACCTGTTTTAGATGATGAACTAAAGAGAAGTAGCATTGTGGGGCTTGAAGAAAGCCTGAAAGATATGCAGAGAAAGATTACTGATATTGGATATACGAAATTACGCGGAGCATTGTTGTCTTTAGGTACTGAAGTAGCTACTGACGTGATTGCGGAACTCGATAAAAAAGAGGTGGACTATAGTCACGCATTTGCGTGAGTTTATTGAGGCGTATGCAAAGCGTACGAGCGCACGTATTGCGGGGCTCTTTGTATATCGGCTTAATGAAGCTCTTGCTAGTGATGATAAGGAAGTGAGAGACGTTGCAAATGAATGGAGTGCTTTTATAGGTGGTACGTATGCAGACGATGAAGTAGTGCGAGCTAGTAGTGCAGTATCTAAAACAATAATGATGTGTGCGAGCGTGGAGATGGTGCGATGGCTTGCCTCTGGTAGTGGTACATGTGAATTTTGTGGTTCCCTTAATAGAAAGATTACAAACATAAAAAAATATTTTGTAAATAAAGAGACTGGGCTTGTGGTCGATGGCAAGACTATGGAAAAGAGCGGAAATATTGGACACCCACCGCTACACGGTGGGTGTAATTGTTATATTGTCGCGGAGTAACGGGAGATAGCATGAAAGAGATTAGAAATGTATATGAAGTGCGTGCAGTAGATAGTGATGTGCATAGTATGAGTATTACTGGCACGGCTGTTGTTTATGATACACGCATTAATACGGGGTGGGGTTTTGATGAGAGTGTAGCCAGTGGCGCGGCGCATGAAGCATTGGAACGTGGTAAGCAGTTTTTATTATGGCAACACGATATAAGCGAACCATTAGCAAGTGTAGAGAGCAGAACGCTACGCCTTAGAGAAGATAGCGGGGGCGTGAGATTTGAGGCAGACCTTGTAGATACCACGCGTGGACGTGATGCATATGCGCTTATTAAAAGTGGTGTCATTAGAAAAATGTCATTCGGTTTTACGATTAAGGAAGAACGATGGGAGCGTGTTGAGAATCGAGATGTACGAACTATTGTAAGCATTGATGAATTGTTTGAGATATCAGTAGTAACAATGCCAGCGTACGAAGATACAGACGTAGAAGCAAGAAATAAAGCGATAGAGATTGCACGAAGGAATAAGCCAGCGGGCGCATCTAACGGGATGGTAAAGATTTCAGACTGCGAGCGATATTCGTTAGAACGTAACAAAAAAAATATATCTTACAGGAGGAATATAGTATGAATACATTATTAGAGTTGCGAAACAAAATGAGTGAGCTTGTAGAAGCGCAAGAAACACTTATAAAGGAAGCTGATGCACGCGAGGGTGAAAAGCGTGGTGGGGAGGTGCCGTGTTCTCGTGAGGACTTAGAGGCCTTGCCCGGTGTTGGAAGAAAGACGGCGAATGTGGTGCTTTCTGTTGGGCGTGGTATTCCTGCCTTTGCGGTTGATACGCATGTTACGCGCATTGCTTATAGGTTGGGGTTTGTGCCTGAGGGTAGTTCTGCTCGGCAGGTTGAAGAGGCGCTTACCGCGCATATTGATATGTCGCAGTGGGTTGTCTCTCATCATAGGATGATATTTTTTGGGCGCTATCATTGTAAAGCGCGTACACCGCAGTGTAGTTCTTGTCCTTTTGCGCACACGGTGTGTCGCGTTTCTCAGCAGTTTTTATCTTCTTAAAATAGTAAAAGCCTTGTGCTGGTTGTGAGGGCGCTTTCTTATATCTACAGAGGTCATGAGCCTTACGGCTCATGTGTGTGCTGGCGCGGCGGCGCTTGGGGTGCAAGGTAGCTTTGAGACTGCCTGCGTCCCGCAGTCTGTTTTGGAGCGGCGTGGCTTGGGACGCAAGGCTGCCTTAAGGGCTAAAGCAGTCATGAGCCTAGGGCTCATGTGTGTACTGGGCGACGGGGCTTTAGCGCGTGAGGGTGCTTTGTATGTGCAAGCAGCCTGCGCGGGTGTGCAGTGTGATTCTTTATGAATAAAGCGGTCGTGAGCCGTAAGGCTCATGTGTGTACTGAGTGGCGGTACTTGTAAGTGAGTGACATACTCACATGTCACCTAAGGGTTACACTAACACTCTACATTTCTCAATATTTTTTTTATAATTATAAATACGAAACATTCTATGTTCCTAAGAGAGGTTATTATGAAACAAAGTACTGATAAAGCAATGAGCGTATTGCTCACAGCAAGCAAGGTAGTAATAATGGCGGTAATCCCCTTTGTATTTTTGGGATGCGATGATTTACGTTTGTTGAAAGCGATAGAAGGGGAGGAGGCTCATCAGACAATTGGGATAGTGACATACTCACATGTCACCTAAGGGTTACACTAACACTGTACATTTCTCAATATTTTTTTTATAATTATAAGTACGAAACATTCTATGTTCCTAAGAGAGGTTATTATGAAACAAAGTACTGATAAAGCAATGAGCGTATTGCTCACAGCAAGCAAGGTAGTAATAATGGCGGTAATGCCCCTTGTATTTTTGGGATGCGATGGAGCAGTGCGAGAGGCAGCGCAGAAGCAAGAGGCAGCGCAGAAGCAAGAGGGGGGAGGGACTCAGAAGTTTACCGCGAGCCTTGCATTGCATGGAGGTATCTTAAATGGAGATCCAAAACAAACTACGCTTATTGTGAAAAAGGGTGAAAGTTTGAAAGATATTGGGATACGTCAAAAACTTACGTACGCTTCAATCAATGGAGTAACGCGTAAACTAGAACGTTTTGAGCATAACAAGAAAAAGCATGATGAAAGCACAGCAATTACTTCTGACATAAACCTGTCGGTGGTGTGGAGTAATTCATGTGGCGCCAGAGAAACTGAGCACCCGAAAGACAGGGTAGCACTCAAAAGACTTGTTGACAATGCTATCACAGGAAGCACGCCTAACCCCAATCTCAACCACATTGACACCTCAGCTATCACTGACATGGATAGTTTGTTTTTTTCGAAAACCAAGTTCAATGGTGCGGTAGGGTGTTGGAACACGTCTAAAGTGGAGAATATGAAGGCCATGTTTGAGGGCGCTGACGCTTTCAACCAAGACATTGGTAGGTGGAACACGTCTCAAGTGGAGAATATGAGCAACATGTTTGCTGGCGCTGACGCTTTCAACCAAGACATTGGTAACTGGGTCACGTCTCAAGTGGAGAATATGGTGGGCATGTTTTCTAGTGCTCACGCTTTCAACCAAGACATTGGTAACTGGGTCACGTCTCAAGTGGAGAATATGGTGGGCATGTTTTGGGGCGCTCGCGCTTTCAACCAAGACATTAGTGACTGGAATGTAGATGAGGTAAACGGCTGGATACAGATTTTCGATGGTGCGACAGAGATGCAAAAATATAAAAGCAAGTGGCCGCCAAAATTTAGATAACCATCACCATAGTGTTATGAATTATGTGGGGGTAAGTGGTCGTGAGCCCTAGGCTCACGTGTGTACTGGCGCGCAATGCGTATTCCCCGTCCCGCGGCTTGGACGGGCAAGGTTGCTTTAGCACGTGAGGGTGCTTTGTATGTGCAAGCAGCCTGCGCTGGCGCGCAGTGCGTATTCCGCGGCGGGGCTTTGGACGCGCAAGGTAGCTTTAAGCGCGTGAGGGTGCTTTGTATGTGCAAGCAGCCTGCGCTGGCGCTTAGAGGCCTTGCCCGGTGTTGGAAGAAAGACGGCGAATGTGGTGCTTTCTGTTGGGCGTGGTATTCCTGCCTTTGCGGTTGATACGCATGTTACGCGCATTGCTTATAGGTTGGGGTTTGTGCCTGAGGGTAGTTCTGCTCGGCAGGTTGAAGAGGCGCTTACCGCGCATATTGATATGTCGCAGTGGGTTGTCTCTCATCATAGGATGATATTTTTTGGGCGCTATCATTGTAAAGCGCGTACACCGCAGTGTAGTTCTTGTCCTTTTGCGCACACGGTGTGTCGCGTTTCTCAGCAGTTTTTATCTTCTTAAAATAGTAAAAGCCTTGTGCTGGTTGTGAGGGCGCTTTCTTATATCTACAGAGGTCATGAGCCTTACGGCTCATGTGTGTGCTGGCGCGGCGGCGCTTGGGGTGCAAGGTAGCTTTGAGACTGCCTGCGTCCCGCAGTCTGTTTTGGAGCGGCGTGGCTTGGGACGCAAGGCTGCCTTAAGGGCTAAAGCAGTCATGAGCCTAGGGCTCATGTGTGTACTGGGCGACGGGACTGTAGCGCGTGAGGGTGCTTTGTATGTGCAAGCAGCCTGCGCTGGCGCGCAATGCGTATTCCGTCCCGCGGCTTGGACGCGCAAGGTTGCCTTAAGGGCTAAAGTGGTCATGAGCCTAGGGTTCATGTGTATATTGAGCTACGGCGCTTGGACGCGCAAGGTAGCTTTAAGCGCGTGAGGGTGCTTTGTGAGTGTAAGCGGCCTGCGCTGGTGTGCAGTGTGATTCTTTATGAATAAAGCGGTCGTGAGCCGTAAGGCTCATGTGTGTACTGAGTGGCGGTACTTGTAAGTGAGTGACATACTCACATGTCACCTAAGGGTTACACTAACACTGTACATTTCTTAATATTTTTTTTATAATTATAAGTACGAAACATTCTATGTTCCTAAGAGAGGTTATTATAAAACAAAGTACTGATAAAGCAATGAGCGTATTGCTCACAGCAAGCAAGGTAGTAATAATGGCGGTAATGCCCTTTGTATTTTTGGGATGCGGTGGAGCAGTGAGAATTGGGATTAAGGTTACCGTGAGCCTTGCATTGCATGGAGGTATCTTAAATGGAGATCCAAAAAAAACTACGCTTATTGTGCAAAAGGGTGAAAGTTTGAAAGATATTGGGATACGTCAAAAACTTACGTACGCTTCAATCAATGGAGTAACGCGTAAACTAGAACGTTTTGAGCATAACAAGAAAAAGCATGATGAAAGCACAGCAATTACTTCTGACATAAACCTGTCGGTGGTGTGGAGTAATTCATGTGGCGCCAGAGAAACTGAGCACCCGAAAGACAGGGTAGCACTCAAAAGACTTGTTGACAATGCTATCACAGCAAGCACGCCTAACCCCAATCTCAACCACATTGACACCTCAGCTATCACTGACATGAATCAATTATTTGCAGACAAAGACACGTTCAATGGTGAGGTAGGGTGTTGGAACACGTCTGAAGTGGAGAATATGGAGGGCATGTTTGGTGGCGCTAGCGCTTTCAACCAAGACATTGGTAGGTGGAACACGTCTCAAGTGACGAATATGGGCTACATGTTTGATAACGCTGAAGCTTTCAACCAAGACATTGGTGATTGGAACACGTCTAAAGTGGAGAATATGGAGGTCATGTTTTCTGACGCTTACGCTTTCAACCAAGACATTGGTAGCTGGAACACGTCTAAAGTGAAGGATATGCGCTTCATGTTTTCTGGCGCTCTTACGTATTACTACGAAGCTTTCAACCAAGACATTGGTGATTGGAACACGTCTGAAGTGGAGGATATGAGCTACATGTTTGGTGGCGCTAGCGCTTTCAACCAAGACATCGGTAGGTGGAACACGTCTAAAGTGGAGAATATGAGCTCCATGTTTGAGGGCGCTGACGCTTTCAACCAAGACATTGGTAGGTGGAACACGTCTCAAGTGGAGAATATGAGCTACATGTTTGAGAACGCTTACGCTTTCAACCAAGACATCGGTAGGTGGAACACGTCTCAAGTGACGAATATGAAGTCCATGTTTGAGGGCGCTGACGTTTTCAATCAAGACATTGGTAACTGGGTCACGTCCCAGTTGGAGAATATGAGCTACATGTTTGAGGACGCTGACGCTTTCAACCAAGACATTAGTGGCTGGAAGGTAGATGAGGTAAAACACTGGACTGATATTTTCAAGGGTGCGACAGAGATGCAAAAATATAAAAGCAAGTGGCCGCCAAAATTTAGATCACCATCACCATAGTGTTATGAATTATGTGGGGGGTAAGTGGTCGTGAGCCCTAGGCTCACGTGTGTACTGGCGCGCAATGCGTATTCCGTCCCGCGGCTTGGACGCGCAAGGTAGCTTTAAGCGCGTGACGGTGCTTTGTGAGTGTAAGTGGCCTACGCTGGTGTGCAGTGTGATTCTTTATGAATAAAGCGGTCGTGAGCCGTAAGGCTCATGTGTGTACTGAGCGGCGGTACTTGTAAGTGAGTGACATACTCATATGTCCCCTAAGGGTTACACTAACAATGTACATTTCTCAATATTTTTTTTATAATTATAAGTACGAAACATTCTATGTTCCTCAGAGAGGTTATTATGAAACAAAGTACTGATAAAGCAATGAGCGTATTGCTCACAGCAAGCAAGGTAGTAATAATGGCGGTAATCCCCTTTGTATTTTTGGGATGCGATGATTTACGTTTGTTGAAAGCGATAGAAGGGGAGGAGGCTCATCAGACAATTGGGATGAAGTTTACCGCGAGCCTTGCATTGCATGGAGGTATCTTAAATGGAGATCCAAAACAAACTACGCTTATTGTGAAAAAGGGTGAAAGTTTGAAAGATATTGGGATACGTCAAAAACTTACGTACGCTTCAATCAATGGAGTAACGCGTAAACTAGAACGTTTTGAGCATAACAAGAAAAAGCATGATGAAAGCACAGCAATTACTTCTGACATAAACCTGTCGGTGGTGTGGAGTAATTCATGTGGCGCCAGAGAAACTGAGCACCCGAAAGACAGGGCAGCACTCAAAACACTTGTTGACAATGCTATCACAGCAAGCACGCCTAACCCCAATCTCAACCACATTGACACCTCAGCTATCACTGACATGAATCAATTATTTGCAAGCAAAGACACGTTCAATGGTGAGGTAGGGTGTTGGAACACGTCTGAAGTGGAGAATATGGAGGGCATGTTTGGTGGCGCTAGCGCTTTCAACCAAGACATTGGTGATTGGAACACGTCTGAAGTGGAGAATATGCGCCACATGTTTGCTCACGCTGAAGCTTTCAACCAAGACATTGGTAACTGGGTCACGTCTGAAGTGGAGAATATGGAGGGCATGTTTTCTGACGCTTACGCTTTCAACCAAGACATTGGTAGCTGGAACACGTCCCAGGTGAAGCATATGATCTACATGTTTTCTAGCGCTTACGCTTTCAACCAAGACATTGGTGATTGGAACACGTCTCAAGTGGAGAATATGAGCTACATGTTTTTGGGCGCTCGCGCTTTCAACCAAGACATTGGTAGGTGGAACACGTCTAAAGTGGAGAATATGGAGGGCATGTTTTCTAGCGCTTACGCTTTCAACCAAGACATTGGTGATTGGAACACGTCTCAAGTGGAGAATATGAAGACCATGTTTTTGGGCGCTGACGCTTTCAACCAAGACATTGGTAGGTGGAACACGTCTAAAGTGGAGAATATGGCGGGCATGTTTTCTAGCGCTGACGCTTTCAACCAAGACATTGGTAGGTGGAACACGTCTCAAGTGGAGAATATGAGCTACATGTTTGAGGCCGCTGACGCTTTCAACCAAGACATTGGTGATTGGAACACGTCTCAAGTGGAGAATATGAAGGCCATGTTTTTGGGCGCTCGCGCTTTCAACCAAGACATTAGTGGCTGGAATGTAGATGAGGTAAAACACTGGACTGATATTTTCAATGGTGCGACAGAGATGCAAAAATATAAAAGCAAGTGTCCGCCAAAATTTAGATAACCATCACCATAGTGTTATGAATTATGTGGGGGTAAGTGGTCGTGAGCCCTAGGCTCACGTGTGTACTGGCGCGCAATGCGTATTCCGTCCCGCGGCTTGGACGCGCAAGGTTGCCTTAAGGGCTAAAGTGGTCATGAGCCTAGGGTTCATGTGTATATTGAGCGGCGGGGCTTGGACGCGCAAGGTAGCTTTAAGCACGTGAGGGTGCTTTGTATGTGCAAGCAGCCTGCGCTGGCGCGCAGTGCGTATTCCGCGGCGGGGCTTTGGACGCGCAAGGTAGCTTTAAGCGCGTGAGGGTGCTTTGTGAGTGCAAGCGGCCTGCGCTGGTGTGCAGTGTGATTCTTTATGAATAAAGCGGTCGTGAGCCGTAAGGCTCATGTGTGTACTGAGCGGCGGTACTTGTAAGTGAGTGACATACTCATATGTCCCCTAAGGGTTACACTAACACTGTACATTTCTCAATATTTTTTTTATAATTATAAGTACGAAACATTCTATGTTCCTAAGAGAGGTTATTATGAAACAAAGTACTGATAAAGCAATGAGCGTATTGCTCACAGCAAGCAAGGTAGTAATAATGGCGGTAATGCCCCTTGTATTTTTGGGATGCGATGGAGCAGTGCGAGAGGCAGCGCAGAAGCAAGAGGGGAGAGGGACTCCTCAGACAATTGGGATTAAGGTTACCGTGAGCCTTGCATTGCATGGAGGTATCTTAAATGGAGATCCAAAACAAACTACGCTTATTGTGCAAAAGGGTGAAAGTTTGAAAGATATTGGGATACGTCAAAAACTTACGTACGCTTCAATCAATGGAGTAACGCGTAAACTAGAACGTTTTGAGCATAACAAGAAAAAGCATGATGAAAGCACAGCAATTACTTCTGACATAAACCTGTCGGTGGTGTGGAGTAATTCATGTGGCGCCAGAGAAACTGAGCACCCGAAAGACAAGGTAGCACTCAAAAGACTTGTTGACAATGCTATCACAGGAAGCACGCCTAACCCCAATCTCAACCACATTGACACCTCAGCTATCACTGACATGAATCAATTATTTGCAAGCAAACACACGTTCAATGGTGAGGTAGGGTGTTGGAACACGTCTAAAGTGGAGAATATGGCGGCCATGTTTGAGGGCGCTAACGCTTTCAACCAAGACATTGGTAACTGGGTCACGTCTAAAGTGGAGAATATGAGCTATATGTTTAATGGCGCTTACGTTTTCAACCAAGACATTGGTAGCTGGAACACGTCCCAGGTGAAGGATACGAGCTACATGTTTCGTTATGCTTCTGCTTTCAACCAAGACATCGGTAGGTGGAACACGTCTAAAGTGGAGAATATGAGCTCCATGTTTAATGGCGCTGACGCTTTCAACCAAGACATTGGTGATTGGAACACGTCTCAAGTGGAGAATATGAGCTCCATGTTTCCTAATGCTCGCGCTTTCAACCAAGACATTGGTAGGTGGAACACGTCTAAAGTGGAGAATATGAGCTCCATGTTTCGTTATGCTTCTGCTTTCAACCAAGACATTGGTAACTGGGTCACGTCTCAAGTGGAGAATATGAGCTATATGTTTAATGACGCTGACGCTTTCAACCAAGACATTGGTAGGTGGAACACGTCTCAAGTGGAGAATATGAAGGCCATGTTTTTGGGCGCTCAAGCTTTCAACCAAGACATTAGTGGCTGGAATGTAGATGAGGTAAAACACTGGACTGATATTTTCAATGGTGCGACAGAGATGCAAAAATATAAAAGAAAGTGGCCGCCAAAATTTAGATAACCATCACCATAGTGTTATGAATTATGTGGGGGTAAGTGGTCGTGAGCCCTAGGCTCACGTGTGTACTGGCGCGCAATGCGTATTCCGTCCCGCGGCTTGGACGCGCAAGGTTGCCTTAAGGGCTAAAGTGGTCATGAGCCTAGGGTTCATGTGTATATTGAGCGGCGGGGCTTGGACGCGCAAGGTAGCTTTAAGCACGTGAGGGTGCTTTGTATGTGCAAGCAGCCTGCGCTGGCGCGCAGTGCGTATTCCGCGGCGGGGCTTTGGACGCGCAAGGTAGCTTTAAGCGCGTGAGGGTGCTTTGTGAGTGCAAGCGGCCTGCGCTGGTGTGCAGTGTGATTCTTTATGAATAAAGCGGTCGTGAGCCGTAAGGCTCATGTGTGTACTGAGCGGCGGTACTTGTAAGTGAGTGACATACTCATATGTCCCCTAAGGGTTACACTAACACTGTACATTTCTCAATATTTTTTTTATAATTATAAGTACGAAACATTCTATGTTCCTAAGAGAGGTTATTATGAAACAAAGTACTGATAAAGCAATGAGCGTATTGCTCACAGCAAGCAAGGTAGTAATAATGGCGGTAATGCCCCTTGTATTTTTGGGATGCGATGGAGCAGTGCGAGAGGCAGCGCAGAAGCAAGAGGGGAGAGGGACTCCTCAGACAATTGGGATTAAGGTTACCGTGAGCCTTGCATTGCATGGAGGTATCTTAAATGGAGATCCAAAACAAACTACGCTTATTGTGCAAAAGGGTGAAAGTTTGAAAGATATTGGGATACGTCAAAAACTTACGTACGCTTCAATCAATGGAGTAACGCGTAAACTAGAACGTTTTGAGCATAACAAGAAAAAGCATGATGAAAGCACAGCAATTACTTCTGACATAAACCTGTCGGTGGTGTGGAGTAATTCATGTGGCGCCAGAGAAACTGAGCACCCGAAAGACAAGGTAGCACTCAAAAGACTTGTTGACAATGCTATCACAGGAAGCACGCCTAACCCCAATCTCAACCACATTGACACCTCAGCTATCACTGACATGAATCAATTATTTGCAAGCAAACACACGTTCAATGGTGAGGTAGGGTGTTGGAACACGTCTAAAGTGGAGAATATGAAGGCCATGTTTGAGGGCGCTAACGCTTTCAACCAAGACATTGGTAACTGGGTCACGTCTCAAGTGGAGAATATGAGCTATATGTTTAATGGCGCTTACGTTTTCAACCAAGACATTGGTAGCTGGAACACGTCCCAGGTGAAGGATACGAGCTACATGTTTCGTTATGCTTCTGCTTTCAACCAAGACATCGGTAGGTGGAACACGTCTAAAGTGGAGAATATGAGCTCCATGTTTAATGGCGCTGACGCTTTCAACCAAGACATTGGTGATTGGAACACGTCTCAAGTGGAGAATATGAGCAACATGTTTCCTAATGCTCGCGCTTTCAACCAAGACATTGGTAGGTGGAACACGTCTAAAGTGGAGAATATGAGCTCCATGTTTGAGGGCGCTAGCGCTTTCAACCAAGACATTGGTAACTGGGTCACGTCTCAAGTGGAGAATATGAGCTATATGTTTAATGACGCTGACGCTTTCAACCAAGACATTGGTAGGTGGAACACGTCTCAAGTGGAGAATATGAAGGCCATGTTTTTGGGCGCTCGCGCTTTCAACCAAGACATTAGTGGCTGGAATGTAGATGAGGTAAAACACTGGACTGATATTTTCAATGGTGCGACAGAGATGCAAAAATATAAAAGCAAGTGTCCGCCAAAATTTAGATAACCATCACCATAGTGTTATGAATTATGTGGGGGTAAGTGGTCGTGAGCCCTAGGCTCACGTGTGTACTGGCGCGCAATGCGTATTCCGTCCCGCGGCTTGGACGCGCAAGGTTGCCTTAAGGGCTAAAGTGGTCATGAGCCTAGGGTTCATGTGTATATTGAGCGGCGGGGCTTGGACGCGCAAAGTAGCTTTAAGCACGTGAGGGTGCTTTGTATGTGCAAGCAGCCTGCGCTGGCGCGCAGTGCGTATTCCGTCCCGCGGCTTGGACGCGCAAGGTTGCCTTAAGGGCTAAAGTGGTCATGAGCCTAGGGTTCATGTGTATATTGAGCGGCGGGGCTTGGACGCGCAAGGTAGCTTTAAGCACGTGAGGGTGCTTTGTGAGTGCAAGCGGCCTGCGCTGGTGTGCAGTGTGATTCTTTATGAATAAAGCGGTCGTGAGCCGTAAGGCTCATGTGTGTACTGAGTGGCGGTACTTGTAAGTGAGTGACATACTCACATGTCACCTAAGGGTTACACTAACACTGTACATTTCTCAATATTTTTTTTATAATTATAAGTACGAAACATTCTATGTTCCTAAGAGAGGTTATTATGAAACAAAGTACTGATAAAGCAATGAGCGTATTGCTCACAGCAAGCAAGGTAGTAATAATGGCGGTAATGCCCCTTGTATTTTTGGGATGCGATGGAGCAGTGCGAGAGGCAGCGCAGAAGCAAGAGGCAGCGCAGAAGCAAGAGGGGGGAGGGACTCAGAAGTTTACCGCGAGCCTTGCATTGCATGGAGGTATCTTAAATGGAGATCCAAAACAAACTACGCTTATTGTGAAAAAGGGTGAAAGTTTGAAAGATATTGGGATACGTCAAAAACTTACGTACGCTTCAATCAATGGAGTAACGCGTAAACTAGAACGTTTTGAGCATAACAAGAAAAAGCATGATGAAAGCACAGCAATTACTTCTGACATAAACCTGTCGGTGGTGTGGAGTAACTCATGTGGCGCCACAGAAACTGAGCACCCGAAAGACAGGGCAGCACTCAAAAGACTTGTTGACAATGCTATCACAGGAAGCACGCCTAACCCCAATCTCAACCACATTGACACCTCAGCTATCACTGACATGAATAAATTATTTGCAATCAAAGACACGTTCAATGGTGAGGTAGGGTGTTGGAACACGTCTAAAGTGGAGAATATAGCGGCCATGTTTGATGGCGCTCGCGCTTTCAACCAAGACATTGGTAGGTGGAACACGTCTCAAGTGGAGAATATGGCGCTCATGTTTAATGGCGCTTACGCTTTCAACCAAGACATTGGTAGGTGGAACACGTCTGAAGTGGAGGATATGCGCTACATGTTTTTGGGCGCTCGCGCTTTCAACCAAGACATTAGTGGCTGGAATGTAGATGAGGTAAAACACTGGACTCATATTTTCAATGGTGCGACAGAGATGCAAAAATATAAAAGAAAGTGGCCGCCAAAATTTAGATAACCATCACCATAGTGTTATGAATTATGTGGGGGTAAGTGGTCGTGAGCCCTAGGCTCACGTGTGTACTGGCGCGCAATGCGTATTCCGTCCCGCGGCTTGGACGCGCAAGGTTGCCTTAAGGGCTAAAGTGGTCATGAGCCTAGGGTTCATGTGTATATTGAGCGGCGGGGCTTGGACGCGCAAGGTAGCTTTAAGCACGTGAGGGTGCTTTGTGAGTGTAAGCAGCCTGCGCGGGTGTGCAGTGTGATTCTTTATGAATAAAGCGGTCGTGATCCGTAAGGCTCATGTGTGTACTGAGCGGCGGCGCTTGGGGTGTTGGTAACTTTATAGGCATTGCGATTTCTTTCAGTTCAGGCATGGGAAGCGCGTTAGAAGCGCAAGGAAAAATGCCGAAGCTTAAGAAAGACATAGCTGATGAAAAAGCAAAATTACCGAGCCTCACTGGCGATGCAAGAAAGGGTGCTGAAGAAAAGATTAAGAGGCTCGAAGGTGAGTTATCCAGCCAGCCTGCGCAAATTGCTAGCGGGTGGTTGCAAGCGACCGACTCTGCGTTGAGTTATGCGGATGCTATTACCAATTATGTTATTACTGCACAAAATGGAGCGACACAAGCACACATTGCAAACATAGACAGCGAAATAGCCGAGCTAGAGCGTCAAAAGGAATTATCCTTACAACTTACGTAAGAAGACGGCGCGAAAAAGTCTGAAATAATACGCGGGTATAACGAGGAAATAAAGAAACGGGAAGAAGAAAAGAAAAAAGCACAAGCAGAGCAAGCGGCGCCGTTACTGGAACTCACACTACATGGCTTGATACTAGCGATTCTGACTATTCAATGGCAAATGATACTTTTTATGCTTCATTAATAGTACCAACATCAAACGAAAATCGACCTATAAATTACAGCATTAAAATATGGGACTGCACAAAAACAGGATGATTGTATGATATCGCTTTTTCAGGTTGATGTGCCAGTCAAAGAAGTTTCTGCAGGCTTTGTTTTGGGAAACGGAATACGTGAAATATCTGATGCTACGAGCCTCGGGTATTTTAAAAAATGGATTACTGAACAGCCGAAAGAACACGCGAAAAGTTATGCGGTAATAAATTCATGCATTATTGACGGCTTTGTGTACCCGTACTTTAAAAAACGATCATTGGGCGAGTTAGAAGAAAAATATAGCACAAGTGTTAATGATACTTTTTACATAAGAAACAGCATGCTCAAGTCATACCTCATACAAACTATGACACTTCAAGAAGCACAAGTATATGCCAGCGACATAGGCGATGCACAAGGAACGTATCCATTACTTTCACATCAACAGGAAAAAGCAAAAATACCGAATGAATATTTTACAAACATTGGCGGGGCGTATGTTATTGATTATACTCCCATAGAAAAAACATATTTTCACACAATAAGCCCCGATTTTAATGATGTGGTACCACAAATGCCGAAGGATATTGTGGCTGCGGATGTGTATGGAATTGATATAGCAAAGGATACCATAGGAGAGATTGGAAATAATTCATATAGACTTGATGTTACAAAAAAAATGTTAACAGTCGTTACGCCCAAATGGAAAAGCTATCTTTCTGGGTTAAAAATAATTTCTCTCCAAAGATTAGATAGCATTTTTGGGCGGGCAGATATGCGGCTTATGCCATATTATTTTGGGAAGCAATCTGCAGGCACTAATCCGTATTCGTTTCAAACTCGCACGGATGTTACTGTCGATTTGATTAATTGTGATGGTGGTATTACAGATGAAGTGTATAAAAAATTGCTTGGGAGTATGGGCTATATTATTGCGTATGATAATAGAAAACCATATGTATATTATTCGGGTCGGATAAATAAAATAGCTTATAATGCAAAAAATGCGAAGATTACTATTGATGACCCCTTGACGATATTTGACACGGAATTTTTGAAACCAATAAACCATTTTGAAAAAAAAGTTGATGATGACACACTCCTTCCAATTGCATACGGAACTATAGAACATGCTCCCGTCTTTGATACTACATATGAAGTTACAACAAAAAATGCAGATGGTACAGAGGAAACGCAAACAGTGAATGAACTTAGGAAAATGTTTGCTAATCCCAATCATGCGCGATATACAATTCACAAAGTATATAACGATGGTGTCGAAATGCCTCAATCATTGTTTGATTGGAGGTCGGAAAGCAATGGTGTCATTACACTTCCGAAGTATAGTAGAAAAGATACAACAAAAAAAATTGATTATAAAAATGTATCCGTAACGTTTACAAGTGATGCCGCAAATAATGACCAATTTCATTATGGATCTTCCGCGTTTGAAGTTATTAAAGACATAGTCATAAGGTATTCAAATATCGATTATTCAAGTCTTTATTTTGATAGAGATAAAATAGAAGCTCAAAAATTTGAAAAGATAAATCTTTACATTTCTGATGGAACTGTCCGTGATGCATTAGAGAAAGTGTGTAAAGGTTCTTTTTTATTTTTCTTCTCGAATGCAGACGGGGTGTATACTATAAAAAAACTTGTAGACGGATATTACAAAACTCATAACATAGAGCATGAGGCTATAGTTTCGATACATGTGAAAAAAGACTCAAAGTACTATGGAAATGAAATAGTAGCATTGTATAGGCAAAATGCTAAGGGTGTTGGAACAAAACATGTGTACGAAAATGCTTACTTCAAACAAGGACTCGTAAATCACAAAAGGACTATAAGAAAAGAAGTTAAGACACTTTTAACGGAAAAAGTAGACGCCATAAAATATGCAAAAGTAGTAGCAAGACGATATGCAAGCGAGCATACAACACTAGATATTGTGCTTGCAAAAGACATTATAGACATAGAAATACTTGATAAAGTACTGATAAAAACGCAAGAGGGCGGACATCATTTTTATACATCGGGCGAATTTCTTGTACTTAGTGTTGAACCTAAAACTAAAAAATTACAGCTTTTAGAAATAGAAAAGGAAGAGGTTGAATCATGAAACATTCTAAGAAGAAATTTTTATGCGTTAATGGTACCCACACAGCATTTAAAAATGCAGCGCGTTCGGTTATTGGGATCACACAAGGCAGTTGTAAAATACGTCTCGTCATCACGAATAAAGACAGCCGCGCCTTTGCCGCATGGCAACACTTATCAGAAGGTAACCTCATTTCTGCCTGCATAAGATTTGATGCTTTGGAAATAAAAGATAGCACTAGCACAGGCCATATATTATTAGAGGGGTATGGAATATGAATAATGCAGGTGTGTATCAAAATGTCTATTGTACGGACGTCAACTCTCATCTAAGATATCCGCAATTTCCCACTGATAACAATTTCATTTCAAAAACTATAGATACTCTTGTTGTTTCGGTATCAAAAGCTGATGGGAGCCCTTTTTTACAGGGGATAATGTAATGTACTCTTTTTTGTACACATAATTATTTTTTGCTTTGTAAATCATTATATAGTAAGTGTTTATAAATTACTCTCTCGGGTATGGTTTCTATTTTTGCAAGTCGTTCGTCTGTCGTTTTTTGCATAAGGGTAGCCATAGATATATATGTTGTATACTCGTATTGTCAAAAATAAGCGGGTTTGTGGTGTAGCTTTTTTTTGTGCTACGAAGGGTGGTGTAATTTGACCTTATATATAAGGTATGTATTATACACAGCGAGATAATAAGATAGACCCACATGGGACTTGTAATGTAACAAGTTATGCGATGGCAGCGCGGCGCGCGGGTTGTTTGTGGTCATACGCTGATGGAGCACAGCCTGAGGATGTATTAGCAAAATTTCTCTTAAGCAAAGATGCACAGAAGCATATGCGTAAAGTAGCGCCGTGGGCGTTTGGGAAGCGTGGGCGCATGGTGTATAAGCCGTATGAGGTGCACGCGATGTTGGCGTGGGGTTATAACGAGCTTACCTCTGGGCATGCGAGCGCCGAGTTTGGCACGCAGTGGAGCTTAACTGAACTTGTGTATTTGCAGGCACAGGGCGCGGGCGTTGTTGTAAGTGGGAACTTTCCGCATTATAGATTAAAAACGATAGGGCATATTGTCTGCCTTGCTGGTGTCGAATATACAGGGAGTATACCAGAGAGTCCTGCTGATGTTGATTTTGAAAAGATAGAAGCGTTGATTATCGATGACCCGTATGGCGATTATAAGAGTGGGTACGACCCGAGAACACCGAAGTACCGAGAAGGCGCGGGGGTGAGGATGTCTCGCGAAGATTTTGTGCGCATACTCAAAAACAAGACGAAGGAGACGGGTTATTGGGCACATGTGATTATGAAAAAGGCCATGCAGTGAGAATAGACGCGATGAAGAGACTCTGTATAATTTTGGGCGTGGTGCTCATGAGCTGTGCAAGTGTTGTGCGGCGAGATGGTTATTTTGAAAAAGAATTTAGAGAAGCAGACAGGGCATTTAAGGAAGTGTGGAGTTATGAGGAGGGAAAATTATATGAAGGCATTATTACGAGAATTGTTCAGCGGTGAGAATGGCCGCTTGAGTAGCAAGCGTGTGTTTGGTGCACTGGCCTTATTCTTCGCGTTTGCGCTTACCGTGTATGTTTCGATATGCAATAAAGATGCGGGGGTGCTCCTGCTCCCGTACACAACGGCGGGAGGCTTACTTGGTATTGGCGTTTTAGAAAGGATGGGGCGCAAGTAATGGTATGTGGAAGTTATGTAAGAAATACGGCATTATTATTGGTGGTGCTGTTATTGGCCTACTCATGTGTGCAGCTCGCGTATTCGCAGGAAGCGGTGCAAGACGAAACGAAATTGCTGGACGAATTAGAGGGAATAATCGAGCAGCAAGAGAAGCGAATACAGACCCTGGAAGAAAGCTTAAGAGAGCGCGTGCAGGCACTGCAGAGGCTGAAGACATTGTTGGCTCAGAACAAGCGCGCGCTCGAAGAGACGCAGCAACTCTTAAGGAAGCAAAGCGTGATACTCGCCGAGCACGAGCCGTTGTTCAAGCGATACGAACGCAGCGCGCGCGGCGCGGCGATTGAGGCGGGCTTACTCGGTGGCATTGGCGGCGTGTTGCTTGGCCTTGTTGGGGGAGTGCTCAGCACGTATTACATAACACGCTAATAGCGGAGTTAGAACCATGGGAAGACGAAGTAAGGCCGAATTACTACAGGTTGTCGATCGCATAGTCGAGCTACACGCCGGTGGTAAATCGAACAAAGAAATAGCAAAACTCTTGCAGGGCGATGGCTATGAGATTAGCCATGAGGCAGTGCGGCGTACGGTTAAGGCATCGAAGGAAGTTGCCGAGCAGTTCCTTAAAGTACGCAATGAGATGGGATCTTTGATAGAAGTAACACAGAGCAAATCGAATACCGAACTTTTAGAAGCTTCCACAAGTCTGCTGTCCGTGCATATCTTAAACTACATTAAGGCATTGCAAGACATTGAGGTTGCAGACACGGGCGAGGTTGTCGAGATGTTGCGTAAGATATCACAGGCACAAGTGCAACTTGGCAAGCTACGCTTGACATACCAAAACGGTGTCTCGGCTGCAAAGGACGCGTTGCGCGCCGCTGTCTCCTTAGAGCTTACCGGACACCCCGAGCTTATTGGGCAGATTAACAGTATCATCGATAAGGTGAGTGTCGATGAACGTAAGAAGTAGTGCCCCAACACTGGCCTCGCTTGTCGGCGCGGGTACGGGTGAGCAACAAAAACGAATTGCGCGCGCGCAGAAAGACTTTGAATATTTTTGCACGCAGTATTTATCGCACCTGTTTTTCAAAGACTTTGCGCCGTATCAAAAAGAGATTTTACGCATGGTAACCGACAGGGCCTTGTCGAAAGAGGGTGCGCGCATTTTGTGTGCCTCCATGCCCGATACATCGTGTGTGCGAGAGACACAAAACATACGCGGTATTGTGAACATAGAGCCACGGGGGCACGGTAAGACGGTGCGCATGTGCCTAGCGCTCCCACTGTGGAGAGCCTTAACAAAACAAAGTACGTTTATTGTCATTATCGCGGCGAACCAAACGGCTGCAGGACGCTTAAGCTCCGACATCGCATGGGAAATAGCATCGAATGAACGCATTAAAGAAGACTGGGGCGAGCTCATTGGCAGCACATGGTCTACCAACGAGCTACGCTTAACAAACGGAGTGTGTATGCGCTTTGCGGGTGCGGGTACCGCCATTCGCGGCGTGCGCTATCGCCAACATAGACCCGACCTTATCCTTATAGACGACTTGATGACAGACGGCTCAGCGGCTTCCGCCACACAGCGTGAGAAACAATTCTGCTGGTTTAAGCGCGCAGTTATCCCGATGGCTAAAGATGCGCTTATCGTTACCACTGGCACCGTTATGCACAACGATGATGTTGTGAGCAGGCTCTGCAGAGAGATAGCAAACGGCGCAATGCCGCACTGGCTTACCTTGCGCTTTCAATCATTACGCGCGCACCCCAGACGTAAGGGTGTAATGCTTGCGCTGTGGCCTGAACACTGGGACCTTGCAGCTTTGCAAAGAAAAAAACAAGAAATTGGCTCGCACAACTTTGCAACCGAGTACCAAAACGAACCGCTTGCACCCGAGGACGCTCTTATAAAAATAGAGTGGCTCCGCCAGTTCACTTCCTCGGCGTTTGATATCAATGCCGTGAAAGTCTTTGCAGGCGTAGACCCAAGTGCAGGCAAACATGATGAGAGTGCTATTGTCGTAGTGGGTCTGCTTAGCGATAAACGCGTGGTCGTCTTGGATGCGTGGGCGCGCTGCTGTACGCCGAGCGTGCTTGTATCGCGCTGTATTGCGATGCATGCGAAATGGCGCCCGCTGCGCATTGCCTTTGAGGTAGTCGGGTTTCAGGGGGTTTATAAGAAGTATATAGAGGAGCGTGGAAGAGCGCATGGCGTGCGCTTGCCTATTGTTGAAGCTACGCCGAAGGGCATGTCGAAACACTCGCGCGTAGAACGTATGTCGCCCTACTTTGAGAATGGCACGTACTTTTTTACAGCGAACAGCGCATGTGATGCGCTTATCGATGAGCTTACCTTGTTTCCTAAACACCAATACGATGATATGGTTGATGCGCTGTACTACGCCATTGAGGTGGCTCTCGGGCGCGGGCGCGCTGCGCCGCGCGTGTTCGCATGCGGCGAGACTCGACATAGTGCACGTCTTATGAGGGGATTATAAATGGCGCAAAAACACCTGAACGCAGAGATTGTACGACCGGGCTTATACGAGTTTGCCATGAACATGCCCGACCCTGACCATGAACCGAACATGCACTCGCGCGCCGATTATGGTACGCTGCTGCGCGATGCGCGTATTGCGGGCGATGTGCGCTTACGCATTGCGGGTACTACGGGCCTTGGGTGGCAGATTGTCGGGGGTGCAGAACATGTCAACGCATTTGTTCGCGATGCATTGCAGGCGATACCCTTGCATCAAGATTTCCGCGAGCTGCTTTCTGCCATCATCTACGGCTTTTCGGTAAGCGAGATTCTTTGGCACCTTCACGCAGGGCGCTGGGTTCCGCAAGCACTCAAGTCGCGCAGTGTCGCGTTGTTTTCTTTTGACGCGAAGCATCGGCTTGTGTGGCAAAGCCCAACAGGCCCGCGCGTGTTACCTATGCCGCATAAGTTTATTGTGCACCGCAATTCCCCGCATGCAGAAAGTCCCTACGGTACAAGCTCTTTACGCCCGTGCTGGTGGCTCTATAAATTTAAAAAAGCGGGCTGGCAGTATTGGCTCCAGCTTGCCGACCGCTACGGCGTCCCGTCTGTATTGGCGCTCTTCGACTTAGATACCACCGACCCCGAAGAGACCAAGGCGCGCTCAGAGCAGATTGCTCAGGACTTGCATCGCCTGAAAAGCGATAGCGCAGGTTCCTTTGCAAACGTGCGCGAAGTGAAGACCATCGACGCGAGTGGACGCATTGCCGATTTTAACACGCTTATCGCTGCGTGTAATGCTGAAATATCCTACGCTATTACGGGACAAGTTCTAGCAACACAGGAGGCGAAACACGGCACAAGGGCGCAAGCCGAAGTTCATGAGCGCGCCTTCGATAAAATTGTACGCGATGATGCACGTGCTTTAAGCGAGACAATCAATAAGTCGCTTATCCGCTCTCTTGTTGACTTGAATTTCGGTGTACAGAATGAGTATCCGCACCTTGTCTTTGATACCGCAAAAAAGGCTTCGTTTGAAGAGATACTGCAAGCGGTCGACCGCGGTGTGCCTATCTCGCTGAGCGCACTCTATGAGCATCACGCATTACCAAAGCCGAAGGACGATGCTGATATCTTTCTCGGTGGGGACAGCCCGAGTAGTGCGCAGTTTTCTCACCCGCCTTCGGTTTTTTTTTAAGCGATAATGCAAAAACGAGAGAGGCGCTGTTTACAAAACTTGAGCACGCCGAGGCGAAAAAGCTTGTTACGCTCGATGCGTTAAGCGGCCGCTGGTATGCTCGCGTACGCGCACTTGTGTTGCGGAGCATGCGCACCTACCTTCGTAGCGTGAGCAAGGCACGCGCTCAAGAGCGCGCACGAGCGATGAAGCCGACGAGCGCATATTTTGATTACAGAACTATGCTCGGCTTTGTTCGCATTATTGAGCGGGGCTTACTGGGTGCATTCTTCTTAGGTGTGAAGCACGCAAGGCCAAAACAGATTGTGCTCGCAGATGATTGGCCTCAGGCCGTCTTAGAAAACCATGTGAACTTTGAAGAAGCCGAACGCATCGTGCGTTCGCAGATACCCGTAACGAAGGCTGAGTTTTCTACGCTTGAAAAACAGATGCGATATCGCGCCTTTACTGTAGCAGCACTCACATCGCTTGACGCTATCAATGCCGTGCGTAAGCAGATACTACGCTCGTTAAGAGGCGGTATGAACTTGCAACAGTTTATTAAAGAAACAAGCGATGTGTCACTCTTGAACGCGGCGGGCTTTGCGCGTATCAAGCCGTGGTACTGGGAGACCGTATTTCGCACGAATTTGCATACTGCGTACTCCGCGGGACGCGCGCTTCAAGATACAAAGACGCCTCCGCGCTTTTATAAGTTTAGCGCGAACATCGACTCGCGTACTTCTGCCATATGCAGCGCGCGTAATGGCATTGTGCGTAAAGCGACTGACCCCTATTGGGATAGCAACACGCCGCCGCTCCACCACAATTGTCGCAGTACTCGCATCGGTATTTCTGAAACTTTGGCAGAGGCCTATGATATTACCGAGACGCCCCTGCCCACGAAGGCGCGCCCGGCACAAAGGGGCTTCGGTGCAAACCCGCTTCAAAAAGAAAACTTTTGGAAGCTTACCCCCGCGATGAAACAGCGCGCGATTTCCTATGGCATGGCGGGCGATATCGTCCACCTTGCGCATATGCTCGGGATGAATAACTATGCACTTGAGTTAGTGCGCGGTACGAATATTATAAAACGATATGAAAACGGCGGGCGTGTCCATGAAGCTCAAAACAGGGAGGAAAAATCGAAACATCAAAAACGCGTACGCGCTAGTGAGCGCGAGAGTGCCGATGCGCTTGCCCAGCGTCGTGAAAAAGTGTACCTGCTTCCAGAGACGAAAACTCCGGGTATCAAAAACCCCGATGCTATTGTGGGAGATAAGATGTTTGACTTCAAAAGTGTTTCTTCTACAAATGCTAAAAATATAGCAAAACTCATTTACAATACAAGCAGAGACCAAGCTGAAAATGTGATGATACGCATTGGCGATGCGGTAAATCTTGAAACGTTAAAAACTGAGTTACACGGGCAAAGAACAAAATATATTCATCAGGTGTGGATACTGCAGGGCGATAACTTACACAAGTGGAGATACAAATAAAAAATGCCACAACCAAGAAAGGGTGTGGCGCGCCGGCCGTGATCGCTCACAGCACCACCTATAAAGTACTCCAATTGCCCGTAGGTGTCAAGTGCGAATTCAAGGATAGGGTGGATTCAAGGGTAGGTGTTACCGTTGTAAGAGGGTGACTTCAAGCATTCATTACAATAAAAGTGTAAAATATAACAGATGAAATTAATGGGTATTTTTTTGATAATTGTATCTATTTTATTTATATTGCTAATAGACTTTGGTGTACATAGATTTATCAACACAGGTGCTTTAAGCAATGTTGATGTTATTAGTTTCCAAATATCGTTGTTAGAAATAATATTGGCAACGATAGCACTTGGCGGAGGTATTCTCGCATTTTTTGGATGGAAAGATATAGAAGATAAAATAAGTAGAGCTGCAAATGATATTAAAGAAAATAAACTTCAGGAGATAGCATCAAGGGCAGCACAGCTACTCAAGGAAAGACAAGAAGCACAAGAGGTACAGGAATCTGAGCATAGCATAAAAATGGTGAAACAAGAAAATGAAGAATTGTAACATATCCAATGTAGTAGCGAGTCTCACAAAACATCTTCAAAACATTCCTGTGCAACTATGGTACATAGCACAAGAGTACAACATAAAAATCGAACATAAACCTTTAGGTGATATTTCTGGTCAAATTATAAAAAATCACGCAGATGATGGATTTGTCATTAGTGTGAACGCGAACCATTCGATAAATAGACAGCGATTTACGACGGCGCATGAGTTGGGGCATTTTTTCTTACATCGTATGTACATTGGTGATGGACTAGTAGATGATCCATTATATAGAAGCACGCTTAGTAATCAACAAGAAACTGAAGCGAATGTATTTGCTGGTGAGATATTAATGCCAGAAGAAGCAATACGCAAAGAATGGAAGGCGTATATAAAACGTCATCACTTGCATCCTCCGTTATCAAAGAACTATCGAAGAGATGGGGAAGAAATCAGTAACTTTATCGCCACTATGATGAATACATTTATTGTATCGGAGTATGCAATGCGTGTGCGGACCGGACTTACGTTTGTTTAGAATATTTAATATCGTAAAAACGAAAAACAAAAAGCATAGTTGTCTGTAAAAGCCTGTTCGAAATAAAATGGGGCGCAATACAGGGAAGAAAGGCCAAAGCACCAAGAAGCGTGTATGCATATCGAGTGTGTTATTAATTGATACGCTCTGCCTTGCGTAGTCAGAAAATCTATCTTTTATCCAAAGACTGAAATGCCAGCATATACCTGCTTAGGCTGGTTGTAAACGCCTAGAAAATAAAAAAATGTCACGTAAAAAAACGTGCATTTTTGAGCAATCCATTTTTGCAAAATTGGAGCGACAAATTTCTACAGCCGAGAGATTTTCGTGCAAAAAAATACTAATAAAAGGCTGTTTTTGTATGCTTTATTACACACTTCTTGTGTTTCAAGAGGCTACAGTGCTTCCCATTCTCACTTTGAGTTGGATTTTTTGTTGCATATTTAGTTGGATTTTACAATAAGCTTGAATTGGTGGGCGCGTATTTCATCCGAGGAGAGTGTGCCGCGGGATTTTCTGTGGGATTTGAGATGCACGGCTATTATTTGCAGGCTTTTGTGCGGGGGAGGGGATGTGGCAATGGAGACGTCGAGTAGGGGACGGAGGGTGCGGAACTGCTTGTTGGGTTTGCGCTGCCGTAGCGCATGTGTCTTTGTGGAGACTATGGGGTGTTTGGACATTATGGCAAGTTCCACGGCGCCGTGCTTGTTGTCGCTTGTTGCAATGTGCTTGAAGGCGGGGAGGTAATACTTACGCAGGTCTTCGACCACGGCGCGGTTTTCTATTTCTTGCAGCACAATGACGTCGAGGGGGTACTCAAGCGACTGCAGGGCTGTTCCTATGGCAACGAGTCGCGTTTCGTATGAGCGTGCGTTCCAACGTGGGGGGAGGTACTGCGCGTATTCTTGGCCGTTTTGGGTGCCGTCAAAAAGGTTTTGTACGTTGAAGGTGATGAGGTGTATGTTGCCGGCGTGGGAGGTGAGGGTGGGTGCAAGGAAAAAGAGTAATGCAACACAGGCTTTGTACAAGGCGCGGCCTCGGTGTTTATGATGGAGGCGCATATGTATATCCCAAGGAATGCTCATGTGTGTGTATACTACTGGCGCCTCATAATGCTTGAATGCCTAAAGCCGTACCTCCCGCGTGCTTATTTTTTTGTGCGTGTGGTGGAGCTGCTTTTTTTGGTGGTGCTTGCCTTGGCGCGCGTGGTCTTTGTTGCGGTGCTTGCCGCCTTCTTTTTGGGCGTTTTCTTTGTGCCAGAGAATATGCCGTCGAGTTCTTGCTTGTTTTGTACTATGCTGCCCACCAGTCCGTAGTCGTAGGCTGCCTGCGCGGTAAGCCAAAAGTCTCTGTCGGTGTCTTTTTCAACTTGTTCCACGGGTTTGCCGCTTGCGTCCGAAAGAATGGTGTTTATCAGGGCCTTTACGTCGTCTATTTCTTTGGAGTATATTTCTAAGTCGGTCACTACTCCGCGCATGCCTGAAAGTGGCTGGTGTAGGAGGTAGCGCGAATGTGGTAGTGAAATGCGTTGTTCCTTGGGTACTGCTGCGTATATGAGTGCCGCCGCGCTTGCTATGAGGCCTGCGCCGAGTATGTACACGGGGGAGTGTAAGAAGCGTATGCAGTCGAAGATGGAGAAGCCTGAGTTGACTTCACCGCCCGGTGAGTTTATAAAGAGCTTTATGGGCTCATGGGATATTTCATCGAGGAGGAGCATGCTTAAGCACACTTCGTAGGCGCTTTCGTCATCAACGCTGCCTGAGAGGTGGACTATGCGGCTTTCTACTTCGGCCTTTTCTAATTGGGCTACGGCTTGTTCTGTTTCTTTCTTCTTTGCTGGCATTATGTTTAAATGATAGTATGCCTTCTCTTAGTATTCAAGACGCACCGCCTACGGCAGCGCAGTGCATGAGGTTTTCATCGGGGTTTGTCGCGGTAGTCGGGCGCCCCTCTGTTGGTAAGTCCAGCTTTATCAACGCTGTGTGTGGTCACAACACGGCAATAACCTCTCGCTACCCGCAGACTACGCGCAGCATAATACGTGGCATAGTAACGCGTGAAGCCTTTCAAATTGTGTTTCTCGATACTCCGGGGGTGCATAATGCTTCTAGTGCCTTTGGGTTGCGTTTGTATCAGCATGCGCTACAGGCACTTGAGGAATGTGATGGTATTGTGTACATGGTGGACGTGACGAGGGCGCCCAAGGCTGAAGAGGCGCATGTTGCCCAGCTTGTTTCAAGCGCACGTCTTAAGAGCCCGAATGCGCTTTTTGTGGTGTGCAACAAGTGCGATAACACGGACGCGTATGCTAGCACCAAGGGGGAGTATGCGGCGCATTTTGCGCGCTTTTTTACAGAGGCGCAGGTGCATTGTGTTTCGGCCGAGACGGGCGAGGGGCTGGAGGAGCTTTTGCGGAGCATTGCGGGCATTTTGCCTGTGCATGCGCCCTTTTATCCCAAGGACTACTACACAGACCAAAGCGCTGAGTTTAGAATATGTGAGCAAGTGCGTGGTGCTGCCATAGAGCGCCTGAGTGATGAGTTGCCGCATGCCTTGTATACGCGGGTTATTGAGTCGTCGGTAAAACACCATGACGCGCAAGGGGTGGCAGACCATGTATTGGTGCGTGTTGAGCTTGTGGTTGAGACGGAGAGTCAGCTCGGCATAGTTGTGGGCAAGGGTGGTGCCATGATACGCGCTATTCGTCTTGCTGCGTCCAAGCGCATAGCAAAGCTGTTTTCTTATAAGGTGCAGTTGCAGCTGCGTGTTGGCGTGGACAAAAAGTGGCGTAAGCGTAGCAAAGCCTTGAGCTAACTGACTTGTGGCGTAAAAACTTTGGGCGTGCTTAGCGCGCGGTATGCGTGGGTCTCAAGGCCTTATGGGTAAGGTGCGGCGGCGTTGTGCAATGCTTCGGGGTGTCTTATTCTCGTCTTGTTCCCTGACTTATTCCCTTATTCGGGCAAGATGTCTTGTGGGGGAATTATCTGCATGATGTCTTTTATTTTTGGGTTGGCGTTTGCTAGGCCGTTGAGTCGTTGTATAAAGTGTAGGTAGAACAACAGCGCGTCCTTGTTGTTTTTGAACCCGTCGCCCGCTTCTGAGAGAGCGCCGCCGTTTGTGCTCCCGGTGAGGGCTGCTTCTACACTGCGTTGGACGTACTTGTACAGCGCAATGTTGGGTTTGTTGCTTATGTGTACGGTAACGCTTTGCAGCACTATGGGTAAGGTTGCCACGTGGCTTGTAAGGTTTGCTTTAATGCTTTCTTGCATAGCCAGTGCCGTTGTGTTTTCAGTTATGCGTGGTGAGTTTTCTCGTAAGAGGCGCGCCGCCGCACTCGATATTTCTGTGAGTACTATGCGTTCTAGGGCATATGCGCTTGTTATGCCATGTGTCTCTACATATGCGGCTATGTCCTTGTTTGCCAAGGCGTATTCGAGTTGTACCCTAGCGTCTACGGTAAAGGCCTCAATGTTCTCGCCGCTGAATGCCGCGTATTCAAAGGCCTGCGGTAGGGTAAACCTTGCATCAAATGCATAAGTGCGCGGCGTGTTTTCAAGTACCACAAGGCTACTAAGCCCCGGCACCAAGCGCTGCCACAGCCAAGAAAAACCCTTGCGTGTTACCAGTGACACGGAGCTAGGGCTTTTCTGCGTGTCCTTGAATGGCTCTACGCGTACTATGGCCACATGGTTTGATGGCACCCATATGTTGACCCAGCCTACACAAAATACTACAAGCGCAAGGCAAAGACAGAATAAGAAAAAGCGTAAAAACTTCATGTTCTTTCTTCATCATAGTGGAAATATGGGTTGTATTCAATGCAGGTTTGTAGAGGCATGCCCCCTCAGCCCCGAGAACTCAGTGAACGCTTTTTGAGCATAAGCGCGGCTATCTCTGCTCCATCTCGACATCATCTCTATATTTGCGTCTTGTTTCCTATGGCGTAGCCCCACACCTAAAGCAAGCCTACGCCACCTGTGCGTAGCACCTCAAGGTACTTACACACATAGGTAGATACAGTCGCGCAAACGCATTACCCGTATCATATCTCATAAGGCTAGCGAGTTTTCTTTGATGCAAGTAACATCTTTGCTTCACTGCGTTCCGCTATTAATTGTTTGCATCCGTTCGTGCTTCGCGCTCTCGACTTTGGTGCTTTTTAATACTTGCGCACAGTATCTATGTTATTACTGCTTTAGCACACAGGATGTTTTTCTTTGATGCAAGCTCCATGTTTGCACCGCACAGCGGTGCTTATGCAATAGTTTGCATCCGTTCACGCTTCGCGTTCTCGACTTTTTGGTTCTTTTGCTATAAGCTCCATCTTTGTGTCGCTTCGCTCTCGACTTTTCTTCTCTTGCGTCCTCACAGCCGCCCCATGGACGGGGCATTAAGGCTGACAGGGATGGTAAGCAACCCTGCGCCACCTGTGTGTAGCACCTCAATGTACTTACGCCTATAGATAAGTACAGTCGCGCAAGCGCATTACCTGTGTCATAGCTCATAAGGCTAGCGAGTTTTCTTTGATGCAAGTAACATCTTTGCTTCACTGCGTTCCGCTATTAATTGTTTGCATCCGTTCGTGCTTCGCGCTCTCGACTTTGGTGCTTTTTAATACTTGCGCACAGTATCTATGTTATTACTGCTTTAGCACACAGGATGTTTTTCTTTTCTTTTTGGTTCTTTTTCTTTTCTTTTGATGCAAGCTCCATATTTGCACCGCACAGCGGTGCTTATGCAATAGTTTGCATCCCCTCGCTACGCTCGTGAGCGTCCTCACAGCCGTGCCATGGAGGGCACGCATTGGCTGACAGGGATGTTAAAAGAAAAGAAAAAGAACAGTCATCCGAGCGTATATCATAACAGGCGTGGCTGCTTGACCGCAGAAAAAGCTCATACAAGATTAACGTCAGTTATAGCGCAGAAAGACGCACGGAGCGCAATGCCGCGTGATGCCGCGCGGGGGGCGTGGGGGACACACCCCACAAAACAAAGGCGTGCTTGCCCCCGCAAACATCAAGAATAATTATGGGTATACTGTAAGTACATGAGAGGCATAGCATTGGGCAACACGCAGCCGTGGAAATCTATATCAAATGCAGAGTACAGTGGTGCGTCTGATGCTGTGGAGTCGAAGCCTGTGTTTGAGAATAACAGCATATTCATGTTGTCTACATTTTCAAACATGCACATTGCGTCTCAAACTATATGCGGCTTAATTTGTGGCTCATGTACGTTTACCGAGGTTAGGTTTTCAAACAGCGTTATTGAGTGTGGCAACTTTTTTGATAGTACATTTTCTAACTGTACATTTGAGGAGTGTTATCTGCTTCATGCCGAGTTTGAACATACCACATGGACTGAATGTACATTCTTGGGTACGATACTGCCGTATAGTCGATTTTTACATGCTGTGTTTAATGGCGACAGTACAAGATTTGAAGATTGTGATGTGCATGGTGTTTTATTTTCTAATAAGGAAAAGGAAGGTCTGAGTTTTTCCATATGCAATGAAGAAGAGGCGCATTTTGATATTAAAGTCTGATAAAAATGCGTGCTTGGAACTTGTTGCGGACGTGCAAAACCACATGCACACGAATGGTTCTATTCAGTGCATAGAGCATGGTAAGTACTTGTCGTGGCTGTATTGCAATAATGAGCTTGGTATAGTGATGCTTGTGGATCCACCTCACGTTGAAAAAGAGACGGTGGACATGATAGAAGCCTCGGGGGCACGGTATTTCTTTATAGTTTTAACTGGTTGTCATCGCAGAAAAAAAGATAACTTGCTTATATGGACTTCGCTTTTTCCCTTTACTATTCTTACGCCACAGACCACGGCAAAGGAAATATTGACGCCTTGTGAACGAATTATTGATAATGACAAGGTCTATGCTATTTCATATGCGCAGGGTGGAAAGGAGTTTTTCATTGGGCATATCATTGGTTCTGTTCTTGGTTGGTATAGGACCATATTGCTACACATACCGCCTTATCTCTTTTCTGGTTATATCATGCAACACCACAATAGTCATTATTACCGTACTTCTGCAAACATGCAAAGTTTTATACATTACTGTGCACAAGATACCATAGTACTTCCAGAGCTTGGCGGTATTCACTTGCTTCATACCTAGGGAGACTCTTTTTGAGAGCAGCGAAGTGTCGCTGGTACTGTGAGTCTTTTAGTTGTACTTATACGGTTTGTGTTGCATTGTAACGCATCAATGCTGCTGTCGGTGATACTTTGCATGCTCGGGAAAGTTCCACAACGTGGTAGAGTATTTTTGCAATGCCTTGTTCTGCGTTTGTGCTTGTACTTTCAAGCTTAGAGAGTTCAGCATGTATGTCCGCTATTGTATGTGGTATTTCTGTATTTGGAGTGGGGGGGCTTGCGTGTTTTGCTTTGTGTTTTTGAAACTTCTTTGTTCTCTCTAAAACATCAAGCGCAGGGTGAAAGTTTTCAAATGATACGTGCGTCTGTTCTTTTCCTTCCTGCTGTGCTTTAATCGCATCCCATTGCTTGGAAAGTTCGGCGTCATTTTTCTCATGTGCGTCATGCTCGTTTTTTAAGAACACGTGCGGGTGTCGACGAATAAGTTTTTCTTGTAATTCTCGCAATGTAGTGGTAAGCGCGCCTTCTTCTTCTTCTTCGTATATAATCATCATCATAGTCCACACCAAGAGTACATCTCCAAATTCTTCACGAAGGTGGCTCCTTGCATGCTCTAAGGCTTCTTGTTTTTCTGTGGTGGTTTGTTCTGTTGTAGTTTGCGCTTTTCTGTACGCACCTGCTTGTGTTACATCCTCATGATGGTGAATGGCTTCTATGAGTTCTGCGGACTCCTCAAGCATGTGCGCTCGTATGCTTTCTAGGGTTTGCTTCCTATCCCATGAGCAGCCCGAGGGGCCGCGCAAGTAGCGTAGTACATCGACAACGCTTGCGAAGGCGCACCTTTCATCCTCAGTGCTCACAGGGGGCACAGTGTTTTCATTCATCTGCATGTTGTGCTTGAGAGGCTATAAGTACGCAATGTTCATGTTTGTGCAAAACATAGGATGCGGGATACTGCGATTGTGCTTGTGCATCAAGAATGCGACGAACAATGCTTTGTTTTGCAAGGCCGGGAATGTAGAAGAGCGCCGCCTCGCATGAAAAAAGCGCGGCATAGCTCAGCGAGATGCGATAATAGCCAAGGTGTTGGTTGAGGCTAGCAAAGACCATGGCTTCACCGTGGGCTAGGGTTTGTTCTTCTTGCGTAGCAGTTGGAAATATTGAAGCCGTGTGTCCGTCTTCTCCCGCGCCTAAAATAGCAAGCTTGTACTGCGCCTCGCCAAAAAGTTTTGAGATTGTGGCGTTGTACTCGCGCACAATGCGCTGTCTGTCTTCCTGCGTATTTGAGGCATTGCCAACAGGAACGGGATAGAACGCCGCGCCTTTTTCTAACAAGAGGGCGGCGTGTTCGCGTATGAGGTTTTGGTTGCTGTCAGAATGCTGCGCGTCTACTACGCGCTCGTCTATTTGAATGAGCGCGAGTGTAGAGGCGAGGCGAGGCGAAAGCAACTGCGCAAGCTGGGCGTACAATGCCTTGGGGCTATTGCCACCCGAAAGCCCAAGCACAATGCGAGTAGCGCCGCGCGTCACGGCATTTTCAAGTTGCGTGCAAATGTAGGAAGCGCTTTGTTCTACTATTTCGCCATCGTCTATTAGTCGTTGTTCCATGCTCTGTTGTCCATGTGCATTAATTCGTGAAGTTCCTGTGGACCCTCAGAGCCTATTTTGTAGTTGTATAATGGAATGTATTTATCACCATGCCATTCGTTCAAAATAGAGTCTGAAAACTTCCACTGTGCCAAAATTTCCTCTTGAGATAAAAAGAGTGTTCCATCGTTTGCAAGTGCGCTGTGCAGTATTCTATCGTATCCATTGCTATAATCGATGTCTTTAAATTCATCAGAATACAAAAAATTCATGTTCGTGCTTTTGAGTATCATGTCGTTTACTGGAACCTTTGTTTGTATGCTAAATTTCAAAAAGGTATCGGGTTGGAATCGGAATATAAGCTTGTTGCCTGCAAAGGTGTGCGCGTTTCCAAATATGTTGTAGAGCACGTCTTTGAAGTGTACCACAAGCTCCGCACATTTACGTGAGAGTGCCTTGCCCGTGCGTATGTAAACGGGCATTCCCGACCAACGCCAATTGTGTATTGGCACTCGGAATGCGACAAGCGTTTCCGTTTTTGAGTCGGGAGCAACGCCTTCTTCTTGCAAATAATTTTCATATTGGGCGCGTATAATTCCTGAACTCATCATGACATCGGAGGCTTCAAATGGTTGTAAAAGCTGTAGAAATTTTGTCTTTTCGGCGCGTATTGCATCTGCAGTAAAAACGCTGGGGGGCTCCATGCAAGAAAGGGCAAGGACTTGTAAGGCATGGGATTGCACCATGTCACGCATAATGCCGTTGTTGTCAAAATAGCCCGCTCGTTTTTCTACGCGTATGTCTTCGTTGAGCGTAATTTGCATGTGGTCTATGTAGCGGCCATTCCATAAATTTTCAAATACGGAGTTTGCAAAACGAAAGTATAAGACGTTTTGCAAGGGTTCCTTGCCAAGGTAATGGTCTACGGGAAAAATTTGTTCGTTTTCAAAGTGGTTGGATACAAACTTTTTCAGCTTTAATGCAGAGGTATAGTCGCTGCCAAATGGTTTTTCAAAGACAATGCGCGTGAAGGGCTCGCGTCCTACTATTGTGTGAGCATTTTCTTTACTCCCAGAGTTTTGCGTTATAAGCTTTGCCTTTTTTAGGCCGCTGCACACATTACGAAACTCTGCTGGTGGCAAGGACAAGTAAAAAATTCTATTTTGAGAATGCGTTTCAAATGCCTTGCTAAGCTTGGCTAGTGATGCTTCATCGGAATAAGATTCTCCGCTTATATACGAAATATGCGAGAAAAACGAGGTGTCTTCATACGTGTGGCTAGCGCAAAGCTTTTCTCGAAATTGCTCGTCTGTCATTTTGGTGCGCGAATAACCCACGACGTGAAAGGGTTGGGGCAAAAGCTTTTGTTTATATAGCTGATAGAGTGATGGATAGAGTTTTTTTTTCGCAAGGTCTCCAGAAGCGCCAAATATTACCAGCGTACACCCGGCATGTGGGGTGACTTGATTGCTTAAAATAGTCGACATGGCTTACTCCCACTGCGTATGAAAGTCGCCTTCTTTGTCAATGCGCTTATACGTGTGCGCACCAAAAAAGTCCCGCTGTGCTTGAATGAGCGCGGCCGGTAGGCGTTGCGAGCGCAGCGCATCAAAGTAAGACAAGGAGGTGCAAAGTGCGGGCGCGGGTACGCCTGCCGTGGCGGCATAGGCTATAGTGTCCCTCACAGACTGTATGTTGTCTGCAACGCGTGTTTTGAAATACTCGTCTTCCACCAAGGAAATGAGCCCTTCGTTTTCTAGCGCACGCGACATTTCGTCAAGCATGGTAGAGCGAATGATGCAGCCGTTTCGCCATATTTTTGCAATTGATGAGAGACGGAGCCCAAAGTCGTACTCTTTATCAGCGACGCGTAGCATTGAAAAACCTTGCTCATACGCGAGAATTTTTCCAACCAGCAAAACGCCCGCTAATGCGCGTCTAACAGCGTCTTTGGATAGCTCATGGGTTACGGAGTGCAAGTCAGAAGTGAATAAACGCGAGAACGCTAAACGGAGTTCCACGCTGCTGGATATGTTTCTAAAGTCAAGCG
Source organism: Spirochaetia bacterium (assembly GCA_965196605.1). Taxonomy (GTDB): domain Bacteria; phylum Spirochaetota; class Spirochaetia; order WTKD01; genus CBDAKK01. The sequence goes on along the minus strand of CBDAKK010000008.1, from coordinate 1,104,975 downwards.
CCGCGGCTATGGCGGGTACGGCAGAACCTATGGAGGCGGATTCTTGAACTGTCCATGTTCCCGTACCCTTACCCTTTGCTTCGTCTTTGATAAGGTGTACCAAGAAATCTCCACTCTCGGGGTCTTTGACGCGAAGTATTTTAGCAGTAATTTCAATGAGGTAGGAATTTAAATCCGTAGTTTGAAAATAGTCAAACAATTCTATAAGGTCGGTTTCTGAAAAGTTAAACACGCGCTTTGCAATGTCGTATACTTCAGCAATGAGCTGCATGTCAGCGTATTCAATGCCGTTGTGTACCATTTTTACAAAGTGTCCCGCTCCGCCATCGCCTATGAAGTCCACACAGGGCTCGGGGTCTTGCGCAGCCACTTTGGTAATTACATCTTCCAAATCTGCGTAGGTGTCTTTGTCTCCACCGGGCATGAGCGAAGGCCCTTCAAGTGCACCCTTCTCACCGCCTGATACGCCCATGCCCAAAAAGCGTATGTTTTTTTCATGCAAGTATGCATGACGCTTGATGGTGTCTTGAAAATAAGAGTTGCCTCCATCTATTATGATGTCTCCTTCCTCCAAATGCGGAAGAATCGTTTCTATCATCGCATCAACAGCAGAGCCTGCCTGAACGAGAAGAATTATTTTGCGTGGGCGCTCTATGGCTTGCACAAATTCTGCCATAGTCTTTTTGCCTATTATGGGAAGGTCTGAAAAGGCCTCAACAAAGGCTTCCATTTTGGACGTTGTTCTGTTAAACACAGCAATAGGAATGCCCTTGTTCGCAAAATTTCTTACCAAATTCTGCCCCATGACGGCAAGTCCTATGAGTCCTATTTTTGCTTCATTCATATATACCTCTTTTAAAAATGATATTTACAAGAATAAACTAGACACAAAAATGTCTAGCATCCTTTTTTTAAAATTATACACGTTATAGAAAAGTCTTTCTACAATTATCTTATTGCTTATGCCTCTGTGGGTTTAACCTCCGTAGGCGCTTCACGCTTTGTTTGAAGCTGCATAGAAGCAGCCTGTTTAACGTGCAAGTCAAGTTGCGGGAAGGGGATCTCTATGTCATTGTCACGGAAGGCTTCCCAAACCAGCATGTTCAAATCAGACTGTGCAGCAAAATGCTCATGGGCAAAGGTAATAGTAACCCATATCGAAACTGTAATGCCCGAGTCGTCAAAAGAACGTAGGCGAAACCACACATGATTGTAAGAATATAAATACTTCAGCTTATATGCAGCTTCTTCCATAACGTGCTTTACCTTATGAAGGTCGCTTGCGTAGCTTACTTGTACCGTGGTGCCAATGCTCAACATGCTATCGGAATGAGAAAGGTTTTGCAGGGGTTGTCCCACTATCAATTTATTGGGCACAATAAGCTCTTCTTCTAGCACGCTGCGTATAACCGTGTTAAGCAAGTTAATCTTTTGCACGTCGCCTTCCACATTGTCGATAATGACCCTATCACCTTCGGAGATAATGTTTGAAAGATTCATGGATATTCCCGCAACATAATTTGAAATAAAATCTTGCAAGCCGAAACCTATACCTATACCTAACGCGCCGAATATTACCATGAGCGAAGAAACGTCTATGCCTATGATGGGGAGCCCTATGAGAAAGGCTATAAACAAGGAGCTATAGTGCAAAAGGCTTGAAAACATTGCAACGGTGCGAGCATTAATGCGCTTCTGATGGCCTAGTAGTTCACTTGCAATGCGTTTAATTTGTACCGACATAAAATTTGATATGTACACCAAAAGAAATAGCAAAAATATCGATATGACAGAAATACTTGTATTGCCTGACTTGAAAAAGGGGCGCGTAAATATGCCGGTTATTTTCACACTTGGAGTGATAGCGTCGATGAAAATAACCCCTATGATAATTTCCACGACCCAAAATAAGGCTATGACGCTTTTTGTAACCCTCTGAAGATGTTCTTTAATGGAGGCAAGTGCTGTTTCATATTCTTCCGCTTGTGGTGCTGAACCTGCTTTTTGCTTTTTTTGAAAGTCGCTTTTAAGGCTGCTTTTTAAAAGCAGTGCGTACCCAAAGCGCAAGACAAGCATAATAGTCGCGGTTATTGCGGTGGGCGCAATAAGGTTTGAAAACACCTGCGCAACGGTAATATCAACATTACCAACAGAAAATAATGTTATAGCAAAAAAGCTTTCCATAACAACAAAATCATTTAGGCGACAAGCAAGGCCGTTTTTGCCAGTATCATGGCTACAATATTGCCAAATGCATTTGCTCGCGTAGGCGTGAGTATGATGTCAAACTCAACATCGTGCAAAAAGGTTTCTATGCCGCGCTTTCCATATTGGAGAAACTCGCGCATGGGGACTAAGGAACACGCGCTTGATATAATGCCCATAAAGCCCTTGACAACCATTACATCAGAATGCCCGCGCACTTGCGCACATTTGGTGTGCTCTTGATGTCGTTCTACCAAGACGTAGGCGTTTGAAACACAGCCGTGTACAAAATTATCTTCTACAAACTCATGCTCCTCAAGCGGCGGTAGCATGTTACCAAAATTCATGAGATAGCGGAACATTTCGGCCACATCAAGTGCCTTCATATCGAGAAGCTCGGAAGAAATATTCTTCAAGTATTCATTATACTGATGCGCAGAATCTTCAGACATCTAGTCCTCCACATGTTGTTCAGCGGCCGTGTTGTATGCCCATGAACTTGTTCCGTCAGGATTGTCAAAAACCGTTATGCCTGAGTTAATAAGCGCATCTCGTAGCGCGTCTGAAAGCTGAAAATTTTTATCATGTCGCGCTTGCGTTCTCAATGCAAGCAAGGCCTTTACAAGATGTGGCACGTCGCAATGACTATGCGCACGCTCAAAGCGCATGCCAAGCACATGTACGTAAAAGTCGTAGTACACCGCGGCAAGTGCATAAGCGCCTGCTTTGACATGCTGCTGCGCAAGCTGCTCTATGCGAGCGCTCATGGAAAACAGGGCGGCTACTGCTGCGGGTGTGTCCATGTCATCATCCATATGGGCGCACAATGCATGGTAGGCATCCTGCGCTTCTCGTTCTTCCGTCTCAGCATGTTCAGCAATGTCGCGCACCTTTTGAGAAATAGCCTCATCAGAATGTAGACCCGCCGCACGTAACAAGGCACGGACAACTTCAAATGCCGTGACAAGCTTGGTTAAACCACGCGCTACAGAAAACAAGGACTCATCAGATACGTCAATAACGCTGCGGTAGTGAGAACGCATGAGAAAAAAGCGCACCACATCTGGAGTATATGCCCTGCTGAGCCGCGTGTGTGAGCCTGTAAAAAACTCGTCAAGGGTTATAAAATTACCTAGAGACTTGCTCATCTTTTTATGCTCTATGGTTATCATGTTGTTGTACAACCAATAGTTTGCGGGCACGGTTTTATGACGAGCATAACACTGCGCAATTTCCGCCTCATGGTGAGGAAACTGCAAGTCGAGCCCACCGCCATGTATGTCAAAGGGAACGCCTAAGTATTTTTCGCTCATAACGCTACACTCAAGATGCCAGCCCGGAAAGCCTGTAGTCTCTGTTTCGCGTAGAGGAAAATTCCATTTCATGAGGTGGGCGGGGTCCGCGCGCTTCCACAGTGCAAAGTCTAAAGCGCTGCGTTTTTCGTCTTGTTTTACAAGTTCGCGTTGTGAAGCAAGCAAGTCTTCGGTTTTCTTTCCTGAGAGCTTGCCGTATTCAGAGTAGGTGTTAAGAAACTTTACAAGGTCAAAATACACTGAGCCATTGACTGTGTATGCCCACTCGCTTGCAAGGAGCTGTACAATATATTCCTGCTGTTCTGGTATGTGCCCGCTTGCCATGGGTTCTATAGATGGAGAAAGCGCGCCGAGCTTATGAAGCGCATCGCGATAGCGCATGGTGTAGTAATGCGCAACCTCCATGGGTTCGCGCCGCGTATGGCGTGCTTGCTTTACAAGCTTGTCTTCGCCTGCTTCTGCAAGCTCATCTTCTAAATGCCCAACATCGGTTATGTTACGGACATAGCGAACCGTGTAACCCTTATATCGCAAGTACCTATAGAGCACGTCAAATACAACCGCACTACGGGCATGCCCCATATGTGGGTCACCGTAGACGGTTGGACCGCATACATACATACCAACATGCTGATCTTTTATAGGGGAAAACTTCTTTTTGCTGTGGGTAAAGTAATTATATAAGTGCAACATAATGAAGCTTCCGTAAAATGCTGCGGTAGAAAGGACTTGAACCTTCACGACCTTTCAGTCACTAGCCCCTCAAGCTAGCGTGTCTACCAATTCCACCACTACCGCGTGTGTCTTTTTAGTATAGAAATAAAAAATATACGTTGTCAATTACCTCATGTGGGTGGATTTAGGGGGCACGCATGCTTTTGTTGTGGGGGATCCCCCCACACCCCCCGCGGAGTATCATGCCCATCTACGCTCCGCACGAGCGTTTGTGATATGGAACACACGGTGTGTTGCTCACGCTATTTGTTGGCACGGCTGTGAGGCGCACTATGCGATATTGCTACCAGCGGTATTGTATGAACATCTCTTGTTGCCAAGCAGCTATTTTAAATACGCTATCTATTCGGATGGCCGTACTTTCTTTTTTTTCTTTTTGTGCGACGCTCACGAGCGAAGCGAGGGGATGCAAACTATTGCATAAGCACCGCTGTGCGGTGCAAAACATGGAGCTTGCATCAAAAGAAAAAAAGAAAGTACCAAAGAAAAAAAGTCGTGAGCCGAAGGTGATCGGCTAGAAACAATTAAAATAAGTGTCGCAACGCGACACAAAGATGGAGCTTATAGCAAAAGCCGCTGTGAGGGCAAGCCCCCACACCCCCGAGCATTCAGCGAACTCCTTTGCGCTTACGCGCGAGTATATGTATCTGTATGCGTATATACATACCTTGAGGTGCTACGCACAGGTGGCGCAGGGTTACTTACCATCCATGGCACGGGCGTCGCCTAACAGCTCCCGACTTTTTTTTTCGTCGCACTCACGCAAACTTCCTTCCATACAATCTTCATGCTTGCGTACAGTATCTATGTTATTACTGCTTTAGCACACAGCATGCTTTTTTCTTTGATGCGAATACTCCATGTCTGCTACGCTGCGCTCCGCAATCTGAATGTCAGCATCCCCTCGCTTCGCTTGTGACTTTTTGGTACCTTTTTCTTTTCTTTTTTTCGTGCTAAAAAAAGAAAAGAAAAAGAACTGCCAACCGAATTGTTTGCATAGTGCGTTCCGCTGCTTGGCAACAGAAAGCGTTCATAGAAACAGTGTTACCAAAATTGCGGTAGCTTCCACGCGCAAAGCGCAGTACCGCGTCTTACCCAATGGGGGTGTGGGGGAGTGCCCCCACAAAGCGCTTATGTACATACAGCGTCTTACCCAATGGGGGTGTGGGGGAGTGCCCCCACAAAGCGCTTATGCACATACAGCGTCACACCCAAAGGGGGGTGTGGGGGAGTGCCCCCACAAAGCGCTTATGCACATACAGCGTCACACCCAAAGGGGGGTGTGGGGGAGTGCCCCCACAAAGCGCTTATGCACATACAGCGTCACACCCAAAGGGGGGTGTGGGGGAGTGCCCCCACAAAGATAAAGTTCTTGCGTTCTATTATCAGTATTTTCTTGTTTTTTTTATGCAGATACTGAATAATGTAAGAGGGTATATGGCGCGCGTAGAAAAATTATACGTTTTTTTATTATTGTTTTTTGTGAATTTTTCACCCGCGCTTGCTGCGGAGGTCTATCAAGACTTTAATCTTTATACCAAACTTAATGGTACTGTTACACACAGCAATACAAGCATTGCTACTCAGCATGAAAATAAGGAGCATAAGGCTACTGTATTTGGAGGCAACTTTGATGGGTACTTTATGTACTCGCTGTTTTACAATGCGTTTTATTTGTCATTTGCTCCGCAATTCAAAATGCGCCGTTCCCAGCCCTCGGTGCTGCTCAAGGAATTTTTGCTCTCTTACAGCTTTAATGCGTTTGAAATAAGTTTGGGTAAGACGAAAGAGAATAGGTACTTGACGAGTAGCAAAGACTACCTCACAGTGCCCGGTAGGCTTGTGCCCTTTAATGATGAATTTTCATTCTGGAAACTGAGCATGTATATGCCCTTAGAATATGTTTCGTTTGAGCTGGGTTCAAAGCTTATTCGTGAAAATTACAAGTTTGAGTGGAAAGGCTTTGATAAAGCTAGGTCAAAAAACTACCTCTATGTTGATTTTGATTATGGAGGATTTTCTTCACATGTTGGATATGCCTATACTTACGATATTTTTAAAAAAAACCATGCGCATGATATTAGCGCAAAGGTATTATACAATTACGAAGATATCATTGGCGGGTATTTTGCAAACCTCATAGCGTTTGAACAAGATAAAGGCTTTTCTCTTAATAATTACTCGTACACGGTAGGCGTGGATTTTTCCTTTGCCAATGCCTTTGGAAAGTCAGCTACTAATTTTGACGTAAAGCTTAATGCCGAGCTGATGTATGAAAAAGACAAGTACAGCATTGCCGCGCCGCGCCTTACATTTTACTACGATGAGCTCAGTCTTTTTAATGTTTTTACCTATACCTTTGGAGAGAAAAGCATGAGCAATACGAGCGCTATTGCGTACACGATAGGTGCGGTTACTTTTCGAGTGTTTAATAAATTTTCGTATTTAATTACTAAGACAGAACACTATGAGCAAAAGGGCATGATCAATACATTTGGTTTGGAGGTAGTTTATGAACTGTAGGGGGCATAAAACACTCTTTCTCAGCCTGTTATTGGCTTCTCTCATCCCCATATCTCATGCGCAAGAGCGAGAGCTTGCAAACAGCACAAAGGATGCCCAAAAACCTTATAGCGCAAGCATGTGGTATTTTTACCCTCCGTCGCCACGTAAAAAAGGTGTGGCTTTTTTTACCATGGGATACAACTACTACTATCAAAACTTCGACCTCAAGGCTACCCTGTTGCAGCTAGGGCTTGGTAGTGCATATTATGCTGATACTAATATTATGGCGCTTTTTTCTGGGCGTGTCGGTGTTGGAGTCGGTTATAGGTTTCGCTATCCCTTTAATGTAAAAAAGTACAAGCTCATGGAACACATTGGACGCTTCACCCTTGGTTGGTATCCAAGCAATATGTTTGTAAGTAACACCTCTCGTATAGGGCTCATGAACCTCTACGCTCAAGACACGCAGGCTTTGCTGTCCATGCGTGTTTATAGAAACACCATGTCTATAGGGTCCATGCTTGTAAACCTGCCTGACATTGTGCGCTTAGATACGCAGGCGCGTTTTGTATATGACTACGCTATTGATTACGATGAACATTTATACGAAGTGTATTTTAATGCGAGTCTTGTACAAGATCATGGATTTGGGGAGCTTGCATTAAAACCATTTGTGTCATACACAAACTCCATAGGTGATGTAAAAGCAATTAAAGCGCAAAAGAGCCTTTTGCAACATATGACTTTTAGTATTTTTGGACCCGTGCCTTTTTACAACTTTGCAGGGGGCGCGCTTTTTGAATATAGATTTTTCTTTCTCAGTTTTTTAAATAGCTATCAATGGTATGAAGACTTCTATATTTCGGCAAGCTATAATGTTGCGTACATTGATGATGAAGCGCGCGATGTTGGAGAGGTGAAAATGTACTACGGGGGAGCCATTGGTTTTAACCTCTTTGGCAGTGTTCCCTTTAGCTTTCAGTTTCTCATAGATGAAGACGCAAACATGGTTTTTTCGATTATGAGTGCAATTATACCACCGTATTAATATTAATGCTGATTATGCAGTTGCGCCTACAGCTTCTTTAAGATTTTCGTCGCTCAGTACCTCAATATCTTTTATTTTTATTTTGTAGTTGACATTGTTAATAGTAAACTCGCAGGTTTCATCGAGTTTCTTGCGATACAGCTTTTGTCCAATAGGCGCAAGATACGATATTATGCCCTTTGACGGCTCAGATTCCCATGGTCCAAGTATTATGTATTGTTTTTCTGAATTATCAAGTAAATCTTCAAAAATTATTTTAGTGCCAAAGCCTATAGAGGTATCTGCTGCTGTAGAAAAGTCAAAAATCTTTGCCTTGTTGATTTCTCGTTGCAAGACTGCAGCCCTATTATTAAGCGTAATTTGATGTTCAAGCGCAGCCTTATATTCCGCATTTTCTCGTAAGTCACCATAGGAGCGTGCCTTTTCAATTTCTTTACTATTTTCAGGGACTTCGACCTCATGGAGGTACTGTAATTCTCTTTGTTTTTGATTAAACGAATCGGTTAATGTAAAGAAATTCTTTGATGTTGCCGCATCTTGAGACTCAAGCAAGTCGTTAAAAACAAAATCCGGAAAGGTGTTTTCAATTATTTCCTGTATTTCCAATACATGACTTGGGAATATTTCACCTAAGGGACGTATGAGCGAGTAAAGATATTGCACCTCTTCTAATGAGCGTGAAGAAAGCAGGTTTTTTATATACTCCTCGGAGAAAAGGTATTTTTCTATAAGCGCTATGAGGCGCTTGTTTTGTGGCACAAGGTGCTTATTGTATATATCTCGCTCAAAGGAAATACAGGCACGCAAGAGGAGCCCTGCAGTTTTAAATTCGTCTTTAGTCTCTTCTAACCATGCCTTTTTTGCATTTGCTATTACAAAAAAAGTAAAGGCATTTCTATTGTTTTGAAAATTATCCTCAAGGTGTTTATACATTTCCTGTAAGAATGAAATCTCATTTGCGTTTTCAAGAATTTCTATAATGTTTTTTGTATGATGATGTGAAAATAAGGAGAGAAATAAGCTACGCCAATCATCACGTATCTCAAAGACAGAGGCAAAGAGTTTGTCTTTGTATTCCTTTATCATGAGCGTTTGTAACATAATTTTTAATTGCTCTAGTTCTGCGTTTTGTATAACAGATTGAATGTTTTCGCTCATTCTATTTTGAACGCTAGAAACTTTTTGCGCCATTTCGTGACACAAAAACAAGGAGTGTACATAGGCTTCTGATTCGTATGAGGTTTCTTTATTTTCTATATTATGAATAGCGGTTTTGAGTTCTCCATTAAAATAATCGAAGATCTGCCAAAATGTTTCCGTGGTTTCCTCGGATTCTGAAGACAAAAATACGTTTTGAGCCAAGGCTTTTCGTACTATTTTTACTTTATCCACAAGTTTTTCTTCTTTTTTGAAAAGGTTATACACCTTATCTACCTTGCTCACTGGTATTTCAGAGACCACGTAGTTATCTGGCTTCTCTGGTAAAATGCCAAACAAATTATGGTTTTCAAGGTATTTTTTTGCCCGTACGCTCCATAATTTCCACTCGTTATTATCAAGCACGCTTGGCACAAGCTCGTTCTTAATTGTTTTCATGTCGGCAGAGCCGAAGCTTTTAATGATGGATTTTAGGCAGGCTAGGGGCTCTGTAATAATTTTTTGCTTTAGTTTTTCCTTAGGCAATACACTCTTGAGAACCCAAAAGTGTTTTTTCGACAAGGCTTCAAGTGACGATACAGCCATGCTAATGTCCATGGAGTGGTCTCTTTTTTTTGCAAAATCTATGACTAAATATTGATGGCTTACTTCTTTAATACGCCCTATACCCCATTTTGCATGATGCACAAAACTGCCAGGGAAAAACGATATATGTTTCTCAAAATCTGAAATAGCCTCATGAACATTCCGCCATGGCTGTTCAATATTTGACATTCTGATGAAGTCTTTCAACTTGTCGTAATCTTTGTATTTGTTTCTATACGTCTGAACAAGTTGTTTTCTATACAATTCGATACTCGGATTTATTTTTAACAATCGCTTTGATATATCTATAAGCACATCAAACTCATTAGGATTTTTTTTCGATAAAATCTGCTGTAAAGTTGTAAGCAATTCTTCTGTCTTCTCGCTTGTTAATACGCCTTCGGTTTTCTGAACAAATGAAAAATAAAAGTTTATATCGCTAGGATTTTCTTCTATAAGAATTGCCCATATATCTTTAATGGGCATGAATTTTTTTTGTAATAAATATCTATTAAGTGCTTTCTTATAATCGTTTATAGATTGTGCAATATTGCCTTCTTTCTTTTCATGCTCTGCAAGCTGCAAGGCTATGTCGGCTTCTTCAAAATCTTCTTGAACTATTGTTTTCCACGTTTTGATAAGTTTTTCTTTTTGATTAGTTGCTTCATAGACTTTAATAAGCTCTCGCAATGCATTGAGGCTGCTATTAAAAGAACGTAGCTTATGACATAAATACTCGACCATCTCCCACTTGTGCGCATTTGACATAATTTCTATCAAATGCATCATGTTCATATCGTTAATGGCATTTTGTTGAAGACAAATAATACTTGATACATACAAAGCGCATAAATTATCTTTATTGTTTTGTAAGTGCTCTTGACACGCTTCCAATAATTGCAACTTTTCTTCATCGCTTGTTGGAGCAAGTGCTTCGTCAATTTGGGTAATAACGTTCTTTGTAAATGCACTCGTATCTCGAGTCCATTGCTCTTGTCGTATTAGTGTTTGTATGCTCTTTATTGCATCGTTGTTCATGTACCTAAAGACCTCGTGAAATAGCAGAGTTTCATTACATTAAAAATGAAGGGTATATATAAAGTATAGTCAATTGAGAGAGAAAAAACAACGAAAAGAATTATCCGCTGTTTTTTCACAATTGAACATAGTACTAAGCTTATTTGTTTTATATGTGTTTATATTATATTACATTCCCCTAACAGATGTGCAATGAGGCAGTGGCAATAGCAATAGTAAAGAACTTATGTCGATAGAGTGAGGAGAAAATGGGAGAGAAAAAGAAAAAGGAACTCCGGTAAGATTAAATAACGAACATCAAAGGAACTCCTCTATATGAATGAATAGTGTAATAAAATGAGTCAGCGTGAACGTAGAGCATTGGAGGAGCAAAAAAATAAGCACAAGACAGTAATTCTTCGATGGCTACATAAAGAATGTGTTTGTAATTGGGTGCCTGCTTCAAAAAAGACACGCACTTTTAAGCAGCGTATTCCTCAAAGAGTACTCAACTGGGAGATGAAAGAGCACATAATCATTTTCCACTGTAGATAATGTGTATTCTGTCTACTTGTGCTTATTGTAAATAAGAGTAGGCTTCCCTCCTTTCTATGATACAATGCACATATATGGCAGATAAAGTTTTACCAGCACAACCAGTTGTCAAAGAATCTTTTACCAGCGGTATTACTAAGGGACTTAACTCTATTGGCGCGCTGGCTATTATTATTGCGCTCATAACTGCATTATTTGGCGTTGTTACAGCTTTGTTTTTATACAATGCAACAAAAATAGACAATCTTTCTAGCGATGTGAATCAACGTTTCGATAGAATTACTACCGAAATAAATCAACGTTTTGAGGCTATGGACAAGAGATTAGATAATATTGAAAAAGCAATACTCATCCTCACTCACGAAATAAAAAACAAACAATAATTAAGAGTTTCAGAGTTTACAAGGGGAGCAATACCCCCCTACTTCCACCACTTGCAGATGCAATTGCCCTAAAGATGAGTCTTTGTTTTGTTGTAACTCCTCATTGCTTTTGCAGTATGTCCATTACTGTTTTTTTGCAATTCATACGGAGTGCCGCAAAAAATAATTTCACCACCGCTGCTGCCACCTTCAGGACCAACATCAATAATCCAATCCGCTTGGTTCATAACATCAATACAATGCTCAATAACCAATACGCTATTTCCATGCATCACCAAGCGTTCAAGCAAATCAACAATAGTCTTAATATCTGACATATGCAGGCCTGTTGTTGGCTCGTCTAGCACATATACGCGGCCTTCTTTATGCAGCTCACTAGCAAGTTTAATGCGTTGACACTCACCCCCTGAAAGCGTGGACAATGGTTGACCAAGTTCTAAATACCCTAAGCCAACTTCTTGTAAAATTGTAAGTTTTTTATGCAGGTGTGTGTCTGTGAAAAAAATCAAGGAATCATTGATGGTGAGTGTCAAAACCTCGACAATGGTTTTTCCTTGGTAACGATATTTGAGCACTTCTTTTTTATAGCGAACACCCCCACAAGCCTCACATGGCGTGCGGATTGGATCCATAAATGCAAGGTCAGTTTCAATTTCACCGAGACCGTTACAGAGTTGGCAAGCACCTTCCGCATTAAAGCTAAAAAAAGAATCGCTTGTACCGGGGTTTGCTATGGCAAAGAGCCTACGAATGTGGTCAAATACTCCGGTGTAGGTTGCGGGAGTAGAACGAATTGACTTGCCCACGGGTGACTGGTCAATGACAACCGCATTGGGATAGCGTTGCAAAAACTCATGATGCATTAAGGTACTCTTACCAGATCCCGCCACTCCGGTAATGCATACCAAAACACCCTGAGGAATTTCAAGCTGAATGTTTTTGAGATTGTGCTTACTTGCATTAGTAATACTAAAACTTTTTTCCCAAGACCTAAAAGTAGTTTTAGGAGCGAGCTTGTGGCGCAAATTAGCGAAATTTGCTCTAAAAAATAAAAAAATTTAGTGTTTTTTGTAGACAGAATACACATTATTTACAGTGATATATTGATATATATACAAACAACGATATAAAAGGAGAATTTATGTATATTTATGTTTTAAAAGATGTGGTAAGTAATACCACGTATCCTATTTTTGAGGCTAACACAGACCAAGAAGCTATACGGACTGTTAGCCGTGTAGTTCCAGAAGATGTTATTAATGACGCAGAACTTTATAGATTAGGTTCTTATGACCTTTATAAGGTTACTAGTCATAAGCTTCATAATGTTTTTTCATTAGAGGATGAGGCTGTTCTTATTGAGCACCGTAAGGAGTAATGTATGGTTAATTCACATTTTCAAAAGGTAGACCAATTACGGCCTAAGCGTTCTTTGTTTGATTTGTCTTATACAAAGATGTTTAATTGTGAAATGGGTCAGCTAATTCCTGTAATGTGTGATGAGGCTGTCCCTGGTGATATTTTCAAGATAGCTAATGATACGGTCATTCGTTTTGCCCCTATGTTAGCTCCTATTATACATCAAGTTGATATGAGTGTGCATTATTTCTTTGTTCCCTATCGTGTACTATGGGATGACTGGGAAGGCTTTATTACACAGACAAATGCTAATGTAGTTTTGCCAAAGTGGAAACCTACGAAAAAGTCAAAGTTCTCATTATGGGATTATTTCGGCTTTCCCGTTGATAAAGATTTTTCAACCCCTACAGTTTTGGACTTCCCTCGCATGGCGTATAATTTTATATACAACGAGTATTACAGACAACAAGACATTGTTGACGAGATTGCATTAACTAATGAAGACATACTTTATAGGTCATGGGCAAAGGATTATTTCACGTCTGCCCTATCTGCTAGACAACGTGGCCCAGCTCCTAAAATTAATTTAGGTACTAGCGCTAAGTTTTTTGCAAAAGACCCGGGTGATGCAAGTCGTGTTACTTATAATCTTGATAAGTTTCGGGTTACTCATTCACAAGCTTATAGTTCTACTTATGAAGATGCGGTAGTTACAGAAATTAAGACTGCTGGTGGTCATCCAGTTCCTTCTAAACTATTTACTGCAATGTTAAATAATAATAAGGTTTCAGCTTTTTTTGATGTAAGTGACCTTCGTAGAGTTTTAGCTGTACAACGATGGTTAGAACGCAATATGCGCGCTGGTACGCGTTATACGGAGTTCTTACGTTCACATTATGGTGTAGCTCCCCGTGATGAAAGACTTGACAGACCCGAATATATTGGCGGTGTAAAGTCCCCTGTTGTTATCTCTGAAGTTTTACAGACAAGTCAATCAGATAATACCACTAAACAACCAATAGGCAAAATGGCAGGACACGGCTTAGGTGTTATGAGCAATATGGCAGGTGTATCACGTGTTTATGAGCATGGTTTAATTATGGGTATTTTTTCTGTTATGCCCAGTCCCTCTTATTCACAAGGTGTTAATAGACAGTGGACACGTGAGAGTGTATATGATTTTTACTTTCGAGAATTTGCCAACCTTTCAGAACAACCTATTAAAAATAGTGAAATTTATTTACAAGGCGATTCTGATGACAATGGTATTTTCGGTTATGCGGGTCGTTATGATGAGATGCGTGTAAAAAATGACATGTATGTAGCTGATATGCGCGACACATTGAATTATTGGCACATGGGAAGAGTATTTGCTAATGCCCCTAGTTTGAATAAAGAATTTTTAGAGTGTAAGCCCTCTAAACGTGGTTTCAGCTTTCAGACTGATAGTATTCCTAGTCTAATTGTTAGTTCTCGCAACAAAATAAAAGCGGTGAGACCTATGCCTAGTGTAAATATACCATCAATTTTATGAAATAAGGAGTTAAAAAATGCTTAAAGAAATTACTAAAAAAGAAGATTATTATATTATTGGTCATACACCTGATGAAGGTGAAATTAACGACGGAGAGGTGATTACTGAACAATCTGGCGTTATGAGTTTTCAACAGGAAATCGAAAATTTCATGATGAGTGGACAAGGTTTTAATGATGAAGGTGAGTATGACTATGACGAGGAGGATGTTAATCTTGATGCTACTCCTTTACCCTCTAAGATTGATAAGTTGGACGCTTTAGACATGGTGAATGAAGCTAAGCAGGACATAGAAGCTTTGAAGCTTGAGAGTTCTGACGAAGCAAGTAGTGATGAGGAAACCCCTACCCCTGCAGGTTCTGCTAAGGCAGAACCAAAGGCAGAGCCGTCCGAAGGCGGCTCACCAGACGAAACGAAATGATGATTGTTTGTACATATTGCTTACTTGATAGCAATATGTACAGGTGACACCATTTTTTGAAACAAGGAGCAAAAAATGACTGGACTTTTAAAAGGTTTTCTAGGAGCTTTTGGTGGTATTGCAGATATGACAATGAAAGCCGCAGGCTTAATAGAGACTCAAAGACAAAACGCATGGCAAAGAAGATTTGCAGGCAAACAATTTGATTGGAAAGATAAGCAATTGAACATACAGCGTCACAGAGAAGACACAGCAGTACAACGCCGCATGGGCGATTTACACAGAGCAGGAATAAACCCCTTACTTGCTGGTCAAATGGCAGCAGGTACGGCTAATATTCCTGGTTCTATTTCCCCCCCTAAGTTTCAAGACGTAAGCGCTCAATACGCAGCTTTAAGCCCTTTACAGGTAGCGCAAGGAGTTATGAACCTTATGAAGCAAAAGGCAGATATAAGCATGACGTATGCAGAGACAGAACGCATTCAAAGCCAAGCAAACTTAAATAATCAAAGGAAGTCACATTTAGACATTTCTAACCCGTTACAGGTTAAACAACAGCTAGCTAATTTGACAATTGCTGACAAAAGAGCTGTAAATATGTCTTTAGACTCGGAACTTAAGAAATTAGGCGTTACAGGCGCACAGCTTGATAATGTTCGCAAAGGATTACAGAATAAGCTTTCTAAGTTAAATCTAAACATGCTTGATAAAGACTTAGTGCTTAAGCAAATGACTGTCGATTGGTATCGCCGTGATCCAAACAGGAGTGCGGCACCTGGTATGCCTGGTGGTAAAGTTGGTTTAATAGGAGACCTTAGTAGAAAAATAGGTGCTCTTACTGGTGGTGCTATTGATTCAATAATTTCAAAATTTAAAGGAAAAAAATAAGGAGTAATTATGATTTTACAAACAAATAAAGATTTATTACCAGCATTAAATAAGTATGGTTGCTATTTTATGTCCATTTTGTATGCTAACTTTTTTTATGATAAGGATTTATCAGATACAACAGATGCAAGGTCAATTAATGTAATTTTTAAGGTAGCACAAGGGTTAAATTATGTTGATAGAGATGCATTTGTCAATCACCCTAACGGCATATCTAAGTGTTTTGCTCATCATCATGGGTTTGCTAATTATGTAGAATATCAAGGAAAACATGATCAACGTTATGAGATTGTTGCCCCTGATGAGATTATACTTGGTGCGTGGTATTATCGTTATACACATTTTGTGGTGATGGACGGCATGGGTAATAAGAGCAAGAACGTAATCTATGACCCTCTTGGAAATTCTGAAACTGTTAAGCATGGTCAATTAATGAGTACAAGAATTTATAGACTTAGGAGTTATGATGGTTAAATGGCTTATTTCTTTGGTAATTAAAAATGCTTTTTACGCTATAAGATTAACTATACAAGAATTAGTTAAATTTATTGTGTATTTAGTAAAGCCTTTGGTTAAAACGGTTTGTGCTCCGTTCAAACTTCTTAAAAAACGGAAATCTAAGAAAAGGAGGTGTAAGTAATGCGTAGAAGATTTGGAAGAAGACGAGTATCTTCCCGTCGTTTTCGTGGACGTAGGCGTGTTAGTAGACGTGTTGTAAGATATGGTACTAGTCGTGGCGGAGTAAGATTGTAATGCCTTGCAATTATAAATCTTATGTTAAGCTTAAGGGTGTTTTTCCTATTACTGAAGTACCCGTACCCTGTGGGCGTTGTATGTATTGTCGCATACAACGTTCACAATCATGGGCAATTAGAATATCTCATGAAATGCAAACCAGTGGCAATAGAGGTGTTTTTTTAACGCTTACTTATGATGATGAACATGTGCCCCCAAATGGTTCGCTTGTTAAATCTGATTTCCAAAAATACATAAAGAGGATTAGAAAGGCAGGATTAAAATTTAAGTATTATGGAGTTGGAGAATACGGTGAGACTACTCATAGACCCCATTATCATGCTATACTTATAGGCGTACATTATGGTTGTCACCTAACCCATCAAATATTGACGGACAAATGGGACTTAGGTTTTATTAAAATAGGAGATGTTAAAAGTGCGTCTATTTATTATGTTACTAACTATATTTGCAATAAGTGGATTGGTGATGCTTCCATTGATAGTGACAACACTGTATTATCTCATTCAGGATCTTCAGAACCTTTAGAAGAAGCTTTTCAAGTAGTATCACAAGGACTAGGCAAGGATTTTGCGCTTAATCATTTGACAGTTGACAAAACTGAACGTGTGATGTACTATAAAGGTAAGAAAGTGCCATTGTTGCCCTACTATGCTAAGAAAATTGAAGACGTGCAACGTGGTAGTGTGCTTAAAATGATTATGAGTGACATAGAATATTTAGAAAGTGAGGAGGTTAAAAAATACGGTCTTCATGCCATAGGAGAGCAATGGCAACGTAACAAAAAACGTCCCGTTATGGTTGATGATTTCATCAATGCATCAACAGAACCTTGAAAGACAACATTTCCACCCTGCGTACCCGCATGCGGTCCCATTTCAATGACGTGGTCAACAACTTCAATGATGTCGGGATCATGCTCAACAACCAAAACACTATTCCCTTGATCGCGTAGCTTAGCGAGCAAATGAGCCACAAGCTTTACATCACGTGGATGCAAGCCAACGCTAGGTTCGTCAAGAACATATAGCATTTCAGTAAGGCTGTTGCCAAGCTGTTTAGCAATTTGTACGCGCTGCGCTTCTCCACCCGAAAGAGTAGTACTCTGTCGCGCTAATTGCAAATAACCAATACCTATAATAACTAAATTATTGATTCGCTTGATGAGTTGCTCCAAAATTGTTTTGGCAATATCGCTGTTTATGTGCTGTAAAAATTTTTGTAGTTCTACGAGCTCTAAGTTTTCAAGCTCATAGATATTTTTTCCTAAAATACGACAATTCAAAGTCTCACGCTTAAGTCCTGTGCCGTTACAAACGCTACAGGTTTTTTCATTGATGAATTGTCGAATAATTTTTTGCCGTGCGGCAGAAATGCTATTGAGGTCTTTACTCAAAAAGCCTCGCTTAATTTTAGTTACCACTCCATTGAAATTTGACTTATATCCATGTTCCCCATCACCGAACATGAATGGCTTTTCTTCAGCATAGAGCAAGGTCTCGCGTTCCTTATTGCTAAATTCACAAAGCGGTTTATTGACATCAAAAAAACCAGTATTTGCAATAACTTTCCACGCCAGAGAACCAACTCGGAAATCAGGAAACAAGATAGCGCCTTGTTTGAGTGATTTACGTTCATCAAAGACGCGTGTTATATCAAGTGCAATTTCTAAACCAAGTCCTCCACAAGAAAGACACATGCCTTCAGGGGAATGTGCCGAAAAGTGATTGGACATACCAACTGCGGGCGTACCAATGCGAGAAAACAACAAACGTAAAAAAGGCGAAACTTCCGAAAGTGTGCCTACACTAGAACGAGAGTTTCCGCTGAAGCGCTTTTGTTCCAACACGATAACCGGCGAAAGATTCTCCACAAGGTCATAGTCAGCCTGATCGTATTTCGGCAGACGACTCCTTGCAAAAGTACTAAAGGTATCATACAGCTGCCGCTGCGCCTCGGCAGTAATAATTTCAAAAACTAACGAAGACTTTCCAGAACCCGAGACGCCAGCAAACCCCACAAGCTTATTACGTGGAATTTCAATGTTGATGTTTTTGAGATTATTTTGCCGCGCGCCCTTGATAATGATGTGCTTCATGATTTTATTATAAGAAGAAAATCATAAATATAACGTTACGTCACCCAACATAACGATTACTTAAACTATAATTGTTGTATGAGTAAAAAAATAATAACTTTTATGATTATTATAGGCTTTGTAGTAATAAGCGCATGCGGACAAGCACGCAAAAGTCGAGGAAATATGCAAGCAAATTCACAAGGAACGTATCGCGGTATATTCTCAGAAGAAGGAAAAATAGCTAATTTATTTCCTATTCGCTCAACGGGAGTTACAACAAAACCCATTGTTGATGCTGCCAAGGCTTTTTTACATTCCTTAAGTCAAGAGCAGCATCAGCGTATATTGTTTGATGTTCAGAGTGAAGAGTGGCAAAATTGGTCTAACGTTGACAGTGGCATTTTTAAGAGAGAAGGAATAAGCCTACAGGAAATGACCCCTCATCAAAAACAAAACGCCTTTGGTTTAATGCAGGCATCTTTAAGCGCAAAGGGCTTACAGCTGAGCAGGGATATTATGAAAACCGACCAAACCTTGAAGGAAATTAATAATGGCGATGCTCGTTATGATGAAGAACTCTATTTTTTCACCATAATGGGTAGCCCGTCTGAAACCGAGCCATGGGGATGGCAACTAGACGGCCACCATTTGGTTATCAACTACTTTGTACTTGGCGACCAAGTGGTAATGACCCCTACATTTATGGGTGCTGAACCCGTCATTACTCAGAGCGGAAAGTACAAAGGCAACACCCTGTTTCAAGACGAGCAAAATATTGGACTTGCCTTTATGCAGTCTCTATCAAAAGAACAACAAAATAAAGCAACTATTTCTACAAGAAAAACGAGGGATAATCTTATCACCGGAGCGGGCAAAGACAATCTAACGCTTAAACATGAAGGGCTTCAAGCGTCAAGCTTAAGCGCAGAGCATAAAAAAGCACTCCTTCATTTGATATTTCAATACGTCAGTAATATGAAAGAAGGTCATCAAAAAATAAAGATGGAAGAAGTTAGGCGCCATATAGATAGCACATGGTTTGCGTGGTACGGAGAAACTCAGGCAGATTCGGTGTTTTATTACCGCATACACAGCCCCGTTGTCCTTATTGAATTTGACCACCAAAGACCCGTAGGACTACGAGGCGTAACCAGCCGTAAACCTACCAAAAATCACATTCACACCATAGTCAGAACCCCTAACGGAAATGACTATGGCAAAGATTTACTAAGCCAGCATTTAGAGAATCACCCACACTAAAGCTACATAGAAAAATGAGCACGCAAAGGCACAACTAAAACTAGCTAGTAACAGCGCCCTTGCTCGCAGAATTAACAAGCGTAGCGTATTTTTTGAAAACACCACGCTTGTAACGGTCTTCAGGTTTTTTCCAATGCTTTTTCCGCGCCTCAAGTTCTGAGTCACTTACGGCAACCGATATCTCTTTACGCTCCGTTGATATGGTAATCATATCACCTTCTTGTATAAAAGCAATGGTACCACCCTCATAGGCTTCTGGTGCCACATGCCCCACCACTATGCCATGGCTTCCCCCGGAAAAGCGCCCATCTGTTATAAGCGCTACGTCCTTGTGTAGTCCCGCACCTACAATTGCAGAGGTGGGCGAAAGCATCTCACGCATGCCAGGACCACCCTTAGGCCCTTCGTAGCGAATAACCACTACATCACCCTTTACTATGCTCCCCCCTAGTATTGCTTGCAAACACGCTTCTTCACTTTCAAAAACACGCGCAGGCCCAGTGTGGAGTATCTCGTCATGACTTCCGCAGGTTTTAAGAAGCGCGCCCTCTTCTGCAACATTGCCTTTCAGTACCACAATGGGTCCCTTGCTACGCTCAGGGTTTTCAAAGGATTTTACCACGCTTTGACCCTCTAGGTTATAGCTCACATCTTTGAGGTTTTCTTCCATCGTTTTTCCATTGACAACAAGCGCATCCCCATGCAAAAGTCCACGTTCTAAAAGCATTTTCATAACAACTTGCACCCCTCCTACTCTGTAAAGGTCTTCCATAACGTAACGCCCCGCGGGCTTCATGTCAGTAAGAATGGGCGTAGTTTCATAAAACGTGTTAAAGTCATCTATGCTCAGCGGTACGTCCACCTCATGCGCAATGGCAAGCAAGTGCAACACCATGTTGGTAGAACCGCCCAGTGCCATGGCGGTGCGTATTGCATTTTCAAAGGCCTTTCTTGTCAAAATGTCGCGAGGCGTAATGTTGCGCTCTATACACAAGGCGAGCGCTTCAGAAGAGGCTCTCATAATTTCGGGACGCTTCTCATCAACAGCGGGCACAGAAGAAGAGCCCGGAATACCTATGCCTATTGCTTCCATAGCAGAGGCCATGGTGTTTGCCGTGTACATGCCGCCACAAGCTCCCGCGGTGGGACAGGCATGGCACTCTATGCCATGAAACTCTTCTTGAGAAATTGCACCTTTTGCAAGCTGCCCAACTGCTTGAAATGCAGAGACTATGTCCAAAGCCTCGCCTCGCCAATGCCCCGCCTTAATGGTGCCACCGTACACAAATACGCTCGGTCTATTAAGCCGCGCCATACCCATAACCGTACCGGGTATGGTCTTGTCGCAACCACCTAAACCCAAAACCGCGTCCATTTGGTGACCCGTCGCCACAAGCTCTATGACATCTGCAATGGTATCACGTGAAATAAGCGAAGCCTTCATGCCCTCATGTCCCATGGCTTCACCGTCAGTTACCACAAAGGTATGAAACGTCATGGGGTATGTCCCCAATGCACGCAAACGATCTTTTGAAAAAACCGCAATATCATCGAGGTGCATATTACACGGGCTTACGTCACTCCCCGCGCTTGCAATACCAACAATGGGTTTAGAAAAATCATCGTCTTTCATGCCCACGGCGCGCAGCATCGCCCTATTGGGACTGCGCTCAACGCCTTCAGTCATTTTTCTACTGTGAATGTTTTTATTAGATAAGTCCATGATAGCTCCTTAATTTTATGTACAACAATATGCAAAGGTTACTTTATGAATAACAGTGTTACGAAATATACGGGAGTGAATTATACACACGCTCTATGTCTGCCTCATGCTCTAGCATAACTTGCGTGGTATCCCAAGTACCTGCCGTAAGGGCATGCTGCACCTGCGTAGCAATTTGCGCTTTGTACTGCACGTCCTCCACAAACACACTCATGTCTGTAACATTCACGCGTATTTCCAAACTCGGCGTTTGCTGCACTGCTCGCTGTATTTCGAGAATGTCTTCCTTTGCCAAGCAAACCACAGGCACTCCAAGGGCAGTACAATTACCTGCAAATATTTCTGCAAATGACTCGCCGAGTATTGCCTTAATGCCACTGCGCATAAGGGTTTGCGGTGCATGCTCGCGCGAAGAGCCGCAACCAAAATTGCTGTTGACTATGAGCACTGAGGCGCTTTTATAGCGTGGGTCATTAAAGGGGTGGTCTTTTTCGTTGCCTTGCGCATCGTAGCGTACATCATAAAAGGCGTACTTTTCTATGCCTTCAAAAGTAACCATTTTCATATAACGCGCGGGTATTATTTGGTCAGTGTCTATGTCACTTCCCTCAATAACAATCCCGCGTTCCTCTACGTGTGTGATTTTTTTCATAAATATCCCCCCCCAGTCGTATCTTTTTGTTCACAGCATCTCACGCATCTGTAAAATTTTTAATTGATTTTCTTGAAATATAACGCGTTTCATTTGTCTTTTGCCTTGATAAAACCAGCATACAAGGAACCAGATATATTGTGTATAACACTAAAGACCGCGGCTGGAATTGCAACCAAGGCGTTGAAGTATTTTATTGCTAAGCCCACTGCTAGGCCGGAATTTTGCATGCCGACTTCTATGGCAACAGTGCGAGCGATGAACCTATCTTTTATAAAAGCAATAGAAACATAATAGCCAACTATCATGCCAATTACGTTGTGCAGTATCACCGATATATACAACAAAACTGGAACCGTACTAAACTTTTCTGCGTTTAACGCGACAACAATTGTTATTATAGCGATAATGGAAACCTGTGATATATGGTGTGAATACCTATGTATAATAGCCACAAAAGACTTGTTATTACGCAAGGCAGTGCGGACCAAGGTGCCAATAAAAACGGGAACTAAGACAATTTTCAACAAGCCGACAAACATGTTTTTTGCTGGTATATCAACGCTACTGCCCATGTAGAGTTCTAGCAAAAAAGGAGTCACCACAATAGACAATAGTGTTGAAAACGCCGTCATTGTGATGGACAAGGGGCAACGCGACCACCAGCAAGAAAACACATAACATTAGATGCAGTACCGCCAGCAACAGAGCCAACCAATACCATGCCTAATATATATTCTTCAGGTAGTTGAAACACCCTACCAATACCTAGCGCTAATAAGGGCATTACAATAAATTGCAATCCCACACCCAACACAATAGGCTTAGGGTTTGTGAATACTCGCTTGAAATCGACAAGCGTTAGCGTCAACGCCATGGATGTCATAATAACTATTAAGAGCGGTATAATATAGGCTTTTGCCCAAACAAAAGCAGGAGGGCTTAGGTAGCCAATTACACCAAATATAATAACAAACAGACTGAACTTCATTGCCTCATCCTCATCTACAACATTTCTCGTACGTCGTGTACCTCACCTGCTATTGCTGATGAGGCAACCATGGCGGGGCTCATCAGCAGCGTACGCCCGGTAGGCGAACCTTGCCGTCCAATAAAATTGCGGTTCGACGAACTTGCGCACAATTCATCACCCGTAAGCTTGTCCGTATTCATACCGAGGCATATGGAGCAACCAGCGCGCGCCATTCAAAGCCTGCTTCTTCAAAAATGTGCGGGAGACCCTCAGCTTCCGCTGCGCGCGCAACCTGCATGGAGCCGGGCACCACAAAGGCATGAACATGACTCGCAACCTTTTTGCCCTTGAGAATGCGCGCAGCCTCCTGCAAATCGCTTAAGCGCCCATTTGTGCATGAGCCTATAAACGCCACGTTTATTTTTTTACCCGTAAGTTTTTCACCTTCAGAAAACTTCATATGCCTCAGCGCCTTTTGCACCAGCTGCTTCTCTTCACTTGTTTCATATGCTTCAAGACTCGGAATGGCTTGCTCAAGCCCTACGGTATGCCCCGGCGTAATGCCCCACGTTACCATGGGCTCCAGACTGTCTGCATCTATGCGGTATTCATCATCATACACCGCATTGCTCCCCGAAGGCAAAGAGCGCCAAAACTCCTGCGCCTTTTCAAAGGCCTCCCCTTTTGGGGCGTAGTCGCGCCCCTCTATAAAGGCATAGGTCGTTTCATCCGGGTTGACGTAGCCAAAGCGCGCGCCCCCTTCAATGCTCATGTTGCAAATAGTCATGCGCCCCTCCATACTCATGGCATCCAGTGCGCTACCACCGTATTCATACGCATAGCCAATGCCACCCATAACGCCGAGGTCACCTATTATCCGCAGTATAATGTCCTTGGCATACACGCCCCTATGCAAAACGCCGTCAACAGTAATGCGGCGCAACTTGGGCTTTTTCAAGGTTATACATTGCGTTGCAAGCACGTCCCTAATTTGCGAAGTACCTATGCCAAAGCCTATAGAGCCAAACGCACCATGAGTGGACGTGTGGCTGTCCCCACACGCAATGGTCATGCCGGGCTGCGTTAACCCAAGCTCTGGTCCAATAACATGCACTATGCCCTGCTTACCACTTTTCAAACTAAAAAAAGTAAGCCCAAACTCCTTGGTGTTTTTCTCTAACTCTTTGAGCATGTTTTCAGCAAGTGTGTCTGTAAAGGGGCGTTCTACATCCTTAGTCGGAACAATGTGATCCACCGTCGCAAAGGTTCTGTCGGGGTATTTTATCTGCAATTTTTTTTCACGCAGCATTTGAAATGCCTGTGGTGACGTTACCTCATGAATAAGATGCAACCCTATAAATAACTGGTCATCACCTCCGGGCAATTCGCACACCTTATGCAAATTCCATACTTTATCAAACAATGTATTACTACTCATTACCCACTCCTCTTAAGAACCGCCATATTTATAAAATACAGCGTATATAATTTTACATTGGATTTTTGTTTTTAAGACGCAAAAGCTGAACATCAAACTGTTGCTGTTTCTCCTCGCGCCATCAGCACCGTCCCCGTCCGTATTATTTCTATTATACCATAGGGCGCTAGTATACTCTCAAGGGCATTCAAGCGCATCTCATCACCAATGCAGCTCACAATCATAGCTTGCTTGTTCACATCAACAATGGAACACTCCATAGAACGAAAAATATTGAGAATGTCCGTGCGATTTTGCTCACCACATTGCACCTTAATAAGCGCCATTTCCAACTTTACAGAAGGCACATCACTGGTGTCAGTTACGTGAATGACATCAACCAATTTATTCAAGTGCTTTATTATTTGTGTTAAGACGCGTTCTTCACCACTTGCCGTTATGTTGATGATGGAAAACTCCGGATTATGAGTCCGATGCGTTACTAAGCTGTCAATATTATACGCGCGCCGTGCAAAGACAAGCGATATGCGAATGAGTACGCCCGGCTGATTATTTACCAAAAGCGATATAATGTGTTTCTTCATAGGATACTCCACTCCCTCCTCGTTTTGCAGTGTTGTTTACGTGCTTCCCACGGGCTTTTCTAAGGAGCCGCGCTTTGGGGGGTCTATTATCATTTGATCATACGTACCGCCCGCAGGAACCATGGGAAATACGTCTTCCTCTTTTTCAACCTCTGCTTCTATAACAACAGGCCCCTTATATTCAAGCGCCTCACGTATAACACGCCGCACATGAGCGCTGTGTTTAAGGCGCATGCCTCGTATGCCATAAGCCTGCGCTAGTTTCACAAAGTCGGGGTTGCCCTCCATGGTGACTCCACTCTGCCTGTTGTCGTAAAACAAACTTTGCCATTGGCGCACCATGCCGAGAAACTTATTATTAATAACCAGTATTTTCACGGGCAAGTTGTGGTTTACAATAGTTGAAAGCTCATAAAAAGTCATTTGAAACCCCCCGTCACCTACAATGGCCACAACGGTTTTGTCGGGGTGTGCAAACTGCGCACCAATGGCTGCAGGCAAGCCGTAGCCCATGGTTCCCGCGCCACCCGAAGTGAGCCATTGATTTTGTGAGTTTATAAGATAATACTGTGCCGCCCACATTTGATGCTGCCCTACATCCGTAGAAACAATGGCTTCCCCCTTCGTTTGCTTATACATTTCTTCTATAACGTGCTTTGCACGAAGCGAGCTACCTTTTTTATAACGCAAGGGGTATTTCTTTTTCCACCGTTCTATTTTTGCAAGCCATTCCTTATTGTCCTTATGAGACACCAATGGCAAAATTCTATCGAGTACCGACTGTGCATTACCGTGAATAATGCAGTCGGGAGAAATAACCTTATTAAACTCCGAAACGTCCACATCAATATGGATTTTACGCGCAGTCTTACAGAATTCTGAAGTCTTACCCGTAATCCTATCATCCCAACGAGAACCAACGGAACAAATAAGGTCGCATTCGAGTACCGCCTTGTTTGCATACGCCGTTCCGTGCATGCCAAGCATGCCAAGGCTTAAGTCATGCGTTTCAGCAAAGGCGCCCTTCCCGAGCAAGGTGTTGGTCACAGGAATGGACAGTTTTTCAGCAAGCTGCGTAAGTTGCTTTTGTGCATTTGATATAATCGAACCATGCCCCGCAAGAATAACGGGCTGTACTGCATGTTGAAGCAAATCCGCTGCGTACTCTATAAGGCTCTCATCAGGCTCGGGAATGTCCTTGATGCCGGGCAATTGTATACTCTGATTATAATTCGGCTTTATCAAGGCGGATGACACATCCTTGGGAATATCAATAAGTACGGGACCAGGCCTTTGCGTGTTGCAAATAAAAAGCGCCTCTTTAAAAACGCGAACAATGTCTTGAGGCTCCTTTACAAGGTAGGAGTGCTTTACTACCGGAAAGGTAATTCCCATAACATCCGCTTCTTGAAAGGCATCCAGCCCAAGGTTCTCTCGCGTCTGCTGTCCACTAATTATTATCATAGGAACCGAGTCCATAACCGCAGTAAGCAAGCCCGTAACGGTATTGGTAGCACCCGGGCCCGAGGTTACCAAAACAACGGCAGGTTTACCGGTTGCCCGAGCATAGCCGTCAGCCATATGGCTTGCACCCTGCTCATGTCTTGTAAGCACAAATTTTATAGAAGAATCCACGAGCGCATCAAAAATAGGTATAGCAGCGCCCCCAGGATATCCAAATATATACTCTATCCCTTCTTGCTCTATCGTTTGAACAAGTATTTCTGCAACAGAAAGCATCTTCTCAGCCATAATAGCATTATTGTAGCATCACTTATTATAATAAACGCAATAGAAAAAACACCGCTATTAAAAAATAAAAGAACAAATACTTCATCAAGCAATTTTAAAAGCTTCCCAGAATAACAAAGCATTCTTTTTTATATAATTCAAACTATGAAAACAACCTTTCCATCTTTTGAAAGCTTATTATTCACCATTTTTAAGCGTGGAAGCACGACGTTTTCCATATCTTCCTTGTTCTTTCCTCCAAGGATACGAAAAAAAGTAACGGCGTTTTACGCATTTGTGCGCGTCATTGACAACATTGTTGATGAAAAGCCGGTGCACCCTCATGCATTTTACAAGGCAAAACAAAGCTTTTATGATGCGCTTGCAGGCAAGCAGACGCAATACCTCTCCATTCAAAACTTTGCGGAACTCGTAAAAACGTGCAACATAAAACTTGCATACATAGATTCCTTTTTTGACTCCATGGAGTGGGACTTACAGCCGCGTTTCACTATAGACAGCATGGACCAATGCATATGGTACATGCACGGAAGCGCAGAGGTCATAGGGTGCATAATGCACACCTTGTGCGAAGTGGGCGATGAGGAGCTGTTGTTTCATGCGGGCAGGCTGGGTCGCGCAATGCAGTACGTAAACTTTATGCGCGATATAGCAGAAGACGCAAGAAAAGGCCGCCGATACGTGCCACTCCTAGACACCTCCCTGAAAGACTTGTCATATGAAACCGCCTGCGCGCATTATGAGGAATTTTCCAGCTTCATACGCAGAGAACTCCTGCGCTATATGGGCTGGCTTGAAGAAAGCATTGTGGGCATGAAAAAACTCCCCCCTTTTATACGTATAACGCTGGTAACAGCAAGCGATCTCTACAGTGCCATTGCGCATAAAATATACAAAAACCCTATGCGTATTTTTGGGCCAAAAATAAACTCAAACAAGGCTGTTGCCTTACTTACCGGAGCAAAAAACACCATACTCCGTAAGAGCCAGCCCTCATTCAGTCGCAAAGCCTTTGAGCAGGTACTCAGGTAACGTCTAACATAGAAACTTCTATGCCAAGCAAATATTTATGCGTATTGGTAAAGTACACATTAATGTGTACGCGCTAAGAAAAAAAGCCCCACAAGCTTGCGGGGCTTCTTAATTATCATAATCACCGTATCAATAATCCTTGCTATAAGATTTACTTCTCGTAACCGTAGTACCATAGAGTTCTTGAGAAACAGCGCTTATGTAATCTTTCCAATCTGCATTTGTTAAGTTAAACATCATATACAAACCATATCCATCATTTACAGTACTTTTTGCTCGAGATATGGCTGTAGTTTTGCTGGTAGCTTCCGTTCCATTTATTTGCACTGCCGCTGCGCTTATGCGCTTCTTACTCATACTATTTCCCTTAAAAGTACCGTAGTTCGTGCTCTTCGGCCATTGATATATCCCATAACTAGAATTATAAATATAGCTTACGTTATTAATTACGCCGTTGTTATTGGAAAAATTTGCCAAAAGATCTGCAGATTCACCAATAAAGAAATAAGAAATAATCTTGCTCCTCCCTAAGAGTTTTCGTAATTCTGTAACGAGGGTAGGAAAAGATTGTCTATATATTTTTTGAACAGGTAGAATGCTATTCGCATAGGAAAACTTTATAAGCCCATATTTTGAAAATTCATCATCAAAATCCACACCATCCAAACCTCCTCTTGTTACTACAGCATCTACTTGTTGTATAAATGGAGTTATTTTATGCTTTACAGTATAAGCTTTATCATGGCTATAGAGACCATCGTAATACATGAACCCCGGTTGACCAATAGGAAAACCAGCAATGCCAGCATTTTGATGATACCCCTGAATAGAAAGCAATACTTTTATGCCCTTATCCTGAAGCGGTTTGATGTATGTATCTTTATTTTTTAAAATATGCGCTACTTGTTTATTCAAAGTCAAATTAGGGGCTGAAGAATTTGTCGTTTGCTTTGATGCATCAAATTCCCCCTTATAATCCGCAAAATCTTTAGGAATTGAATTTACAATATTGGCAGCAAATAGAATGACAATATCAAAAAAGGGCTTGTTGTTAGACTTTTTTGTAT
Source organism: Spirochaetia bacterium (assembly GCA_965196605.1). GTDB lineage: Bacteria > Spirochaetota > Spirochaetia > WTKD01 > CBDAKK01. The sequence goes on along the minus strand of CBDAKK010000008.1, from coordinate 1,075,952 downwards.
ACGCCCCGCATTGAGTGGATTGGTATCATTCACCTCCATGTATACAACTGTTTTTATTGGATCAAATTTAATGTAAAAGTCATCAGGGGCTGTTACTTGATCCCCAAAAATAGTTGTGAGCCTTCCTTGAGTTCCTAGTGTTTTATGCAATGCATCCGGTATAGTAACCTTTGTCAAAGATGGATTGTTTTTAAAAGCTCTATCGCCAATTGTTGTTACAGAATCAGGAATACTAACTTCAGTCAAACTCTGACCTGTAAAAGCGTCTTCTTTAATAGTTGTAACATCTTTGTTAATAAGCAACTTCTTAGAGACGAGATTTTGACTATCGGACGCACTATACCGCGAAGTAAGTTTACCCGTGCTCACAACATTTACAAGATTATAGAATTTAATTTTTGGTCCAAAAACTTCTGCTAATCTATTTTGTTGAACAAAAACATCGTATAATACTTTTGGTAGTGTAACCTCTGGAGTATATATTATAGAAGCATTCGATAGAAATGCTTTTTCACCAATACTAGTGGTAGTAACTAGATTGGAAATATCAATTTGATTCAAAATATTATCCGCAAAAGCTCTTTTCCCAATAGTTGTTACAGAACTTTTCAAGGTAATACTCCGTATCTCATTTTTCTCAAAAGCTCCTTCTCCAATAGTAGTAATCGAATCAGGAATAGTCAGAGCTTGAATTTTATTATTAGCAAAAGCTTGCTTCCCAATAGTTATTACACTACTACCTAGAATAAGAGAGCTCAGTTTATCATTTATAAAAGCTCCCTCTTCAATAGTAGTAACCGAGTCGGGAATAACAACTTGAGTTAAATTTTTATCTTTTAAGGCATATGCTCCAATGGTAGTGACACCATCCTTAATAACAAGTTTATTGTTATCTGGGTAAATAATCCCAATATCTTTTACTACTGTGTAAAAATCATATTTTATATTTCCTTCACCAAAAACATTTTTTAACCTATTTTCTTTATTAATTTTATCATAAAGTGACTTTGATAGTGTAATTTTTAAATTTCTATTAAGTTCTTCTTTATTATAGGGAATTTTGAATGCAAATTTGAAAGCGTTATCACCTATGGTAGTTACAGATGCGCCAATAACAACAGACTTTAGTTTCTTTGAGTTAAAAAAAGCACCTTTTCCAATGGTTGTTACGGAATTGGAAATAATTAAATGAGTAAGTGCTATACTGTATGAAAAAGCACTCTTACCAATAGTGATAACCGATTTTGGAATGGTAATAGAAGAAAAATCATTAACTGAGAAAGCACCTTCACCAATACTTATAACAGAATCAGGTATAACAAGATCGGTGTAATGTCTTTTATTTGCGTACTTTTCCTTAGTAATATGCGTAGTTCCCGCGGGAATAGTCAGCACTTTTTTTGCCACACTCTGCGACTTATGCATCAAAGCACTGGGCTTTTCTTTACCAATAATAGGTATATCGGGCAAGCATGAGGCAAAAACCGCAAACCCTAGCCCCACAGCTAAAAAACGCATAATAAAAAAAATCTTTCTCATAAGATCCTCCATAAATAAATCTTGTTACTAAATATTAAACATAATTAATATCATAATAAATATGTTAACATAATAATAACATATAAATTTAGGGGCTGTACCAGATAAGCTAAAAATGGGCTAATCCAGCCTCGATAACTAAAGTGTACAACATTGCTAGTAAGCGTTCTGTGGGGCGATAATTGAAACGCCATTCACACTCTTTTAGAAATAAATCAAAATTCTTTTTGGGAATGCCGTTATATCTTTGCAAATTTCGTTTTGCTTGTCGCCAAAAATTTTCTATCCCATTTATATGATTTCTATTCTCTACAAATCTCTTCTCATGATTAATTCTATGATGATGAAACTGTGATGCATCCAAGACATCATAACTTTTGTAGTAATCTGTATAGACTATACTGTCAGGTTTTACATGCTTATCCACTAATGGCATGAGTGTAGAACTTCTTGTATTACAAACACTTAGCGCATGCACATATCCATTTCGCTTGTATATTCCAAATACTGCTACTTTCCCATCTGCTCCTCGTCCTCGTTTTCCTTTTCCACCGAAATAACTTTCGTCTAGCTCTACTTCTCCTTCAAATATTCTGTGTTCTTCCTCCAATGCTTTTGCTATTAGTGCTCTAAATCTATGATACCATGCTACCGCTGTTTTGAAATTTATCGTACATATTTTCGCACTTGTCCGTGCGGGTACTCCTATTACAAAATGCTCTATCAATTTCTTTATTTGCTCTTTGCCTAATCTCGGTTTTCTCATCTATTCTCTTCAAGATTAGCCCTTTTCCTCTTATCTGGTACAGCCCCATTTTCTTTTCTTTTTTACCATCCATGGCAGCCAATGCGTGCCATCCGTGGCACGGCTGTGCGACGGAAAAAGTCGAGAGCGTAGCGAACGGGTGCAAACTATTGCATAAGCGCCGCTGTGCGGCGCAAACATGGAACTTGCACCAAAGAAAGAAAGTACCAAAGAAAGAAAAGAAAAACTCGCTGTCTCATTATGTAATCTCTTTCTTTAATTTCATTAATTTCGTTTTACTCTTATCTTCTTTGATACCGCGCAAATAATATTCGAGAAAACACCTAATACGCGATTTAATTCCAACTCTCATAATAAAAAACATAAACACCATAAGACTCATAAATACTATAGACTCAAGAGTAAACAACTTGTTAATTTGAATTAATGCACTACCTAATACTACAATAGAACCGAAGGAAAGTGGGAAACTTTTTACATATAATTCAATATTAGAAGATGATATTTTTGTGATTGTTCCTGTAGTACTATTAAAAGTCAATAGTTTATTTATAGCAAATAAATGTGGACCACGAAATTTAATCACATTTTCATCTTCATATGTAATAATACAATGATAATCTTTTACTCCTTGTTTTAACTTCTTAAATGCTTCTTCTTCATCTTTGACAATCTTGTGAAATACCAACGTATTTAGCTTCATAAGTATTCTCCTGAGAAATCAATTATCCTTTGATTGAGAATTGTTTGATGATTGTGTATTAGTCTTACTACTATTCCCGCCCCATTCTCTAGTAATGCCACTTCTGTTGTTGCGCATGCGGGCGTTCTTCTGTACAGAAGGTCGTATGTTTCTTTAGGTGCTTCGCACAGGGCACTCCGCTTGTCGTCTGTAAGTGCTGCGCACGGGTTACTTAGTTTTTGCTCCCACGCTGTGGGTGGCCATGGCGCAAAGCGCATTACGATATGCCCTCGGATGGCTGTTCTTTCTTTTCTCTTTTTAACATCCCTGTCAGCCCATGCGTCCCGTCCGTGGGACGGCTGTAAGAACGTAAAAAAGAAAAGTCGAGAGCGTAGCGAACGGCTAGAAACAATTGAATAAGTGTTGCGCAGCAACACAGAAATGGAGCTTGTAGCAAGAACCAAAGAAAAGAGAAAAAACATCCTGCTCGGCTACTGCCGTAGGAACTAAGATGATGCACGTAAAATATGAAATACAACGGACAAAAGCTACGCATTATAATAACTAATCAAAGAAAAAAGCAATATTATTCGCAGCGAGATATATAACCCAAATACCAAAAAGTGTAGGCATTACTACGTAAAATAAAAAATATAAAAAAGTTCCATATTTATCTCCAAATCTTTTTTTCATTCCTATAAACTTTGGTGAAGGCTTTATTTTCTCCGCTATAATTAGTGAATCTAGTATTCCAATGACTATACACACAATTCCTAAAATATAATTAAGTATTAATATTAGCATACTTTTTCCTTATCGATGTTTTGTATCACTTTTTTTATTTTGAGTATCTTTTTCTTGTGAATTAACCGATGAGGTATTTTTAAAAAAACTTTTACTTTTATTACTTACGTAAGATGAAATCGAAGCAACTTTACTTGTCATGCCTCCTACTATAGAGCTGACTGTATTGATTACAGATCTAGTCGCTCCAGCGTAATCTTTTTCCTTAATATTTTTAACAATATCTCTTGTGTTACTTGCTGCTGAAGCAGCACTTGCTAAAACAGAAGCACCAGCAGGTAAAACAGGTATTGTACTTAAAACAGCATCAACAGAAGTTGCTAATGCATTTAACCCTGTGCTTATCCAGTCTTTATTTTTAATGCTTTCTTTAGTATTTTCAATTCCTACCCCAACCACTATAAAATCCCATATAGCATCTGGCATTAGCCCCAATGGATCATAAAATTAATTGGATCTCCTCCTACGTAAGCATACCAATTGACTCCATCGCGGATGGGGTCAATTGTGAGAAATATGCCATTATTAGGGTCATAATCTCTATAGCCGTAATTATAAAGTTTTCCTCCTGCAAGGCTTACTTTGCCATTGTAGGCGCGTTTTGTTGCTAGTTCTTGGTCGCTTTGGTCTGCTTGGGTGTTTAAGGATTCATGGTCATACAAGACTCCGTAAGCTGTATAATGATAAGTTTCTGCCAAGTTTCCAGAATTATATGAGGCTTTAATGCTTCCTCAGGGGTCTAGTGCGTAAGTGTTGCTTGCATAATATCCACCTAGGGAGGTTTTTTGGTCGCGTGTTCTTGTTGCGCATGCGGGCGTTCTTTTGTACAAAAGGTTGTATGTTTCTTTAGGTGCTGCGCACAGGGCACTCCGCTTGTCGGCTTTAGGTGCTTCGCACGGGTTGCTTAGTTTTTGTTCCCACGCTGTGGGTGGCCATGGCGCAAGGCGCAGTATGATATCGCTTCGGGTGGCTGTGTCTACGCTTCGCGCGTGTAGGCTGTACGCCGTGTGTGTGTTCACGCTGTGGGTGGCCACGTAGCTAAACGCCACATGCAAAATCCTCGGACGGCTGTACTTTCTTTTCTCTTTTTTTGGCACGAAAAAAAGAGAAAAGAAAGTACCAAAGAAAAGAGAAAAAAGCATGCTGTGTGCTAAAGCAGTAATTACTAAGATGACGCGCGCAATAATGCGATACAACAAAAGAAAGATGAGGGCACGCATTGGCTGACAGGGATGGTACGGGTGCAAACTATTGCATAAGTGCCGCGATGCGGCGCAAACATGGAGCTTGCACCAAAGAAAAAAGAACCAAAAAGTCACGAGCGTAGCGAGGGGGTGCTGACATTGAGATTGCGGAGCGCAGCGTAGCAAAAATGGAGTACTCGCACCAAAGTCGGGAGCGCGACAAGCGCGAGCGGCTAGAAACAATTGAAATAAGTGTCGCAACGCGACACAGAGATGGAGCTTATAGCAAAACATCCTGTGTGCTAAAGCAGTAATGACATAGATACTGTGCGCAAGTATGAAAATTGTATGGAAGTAAGTTTGTGTGAGTGCGCTGCTCACCATCTGTGGGACGGCTGTGCGACGGAAAAAGTCGAGAGCCGAAGTCGACAGCCGTGCCATGGAGGGTACGCATAGAGTGCTAAGAACGGGATGTGTTTTGTGTGTGTTCATACTTTCCTCCTAAAACGTGGTTTTAAACCAAAGTGTGTAGAGCAAGCCACTTTTTGTGTTTTCATTTGGTGCCCAGTAGTCCGTTTTTTTTACAAACTTCATCTCAGCCGCTGCATTTCCTTGCTTGTAATACTCGGCCGCCTTGTTTGCTTGCCCCTTGCTGTCTCCGCAGAGGTACACCAGCACTCCCCCGGCGTTTTTTGCAGTGCTTCCCTTCCGCGCAAGTACGGCAGCAGTCAGCGCCCTTTTCATGGCAGCCTGCATGGGCGCAGGGGCAACGCCACTTACGCCCACATTCATAAGGCTCTGCACATCCACAAAGTAATTTTTGTCCGTAACATACTCAGCCTCTACCTGCCTAGTATTGCGTATTCGCACTTTGTAATCATCCCGCAATGCCCTTGTTGTCATTCTCGCGTTCATTGCTGTTGCGTAGGCTTTAAGCGCATTTGATACCTTTTGCACGCCACTCCCGCGTACCGCAACCAATTCGGTGTTTCTGTAGGCACGTATCATGCCTTGCACCAGCTTTGTCTCATCCTTCGCATGCGCTGCCATGCTCTTAAGCATCTCATCAAAGTTCCACTGCATGCTTCTCATTGGCTTGTACTCGGGGCTTGCTACAAGGACCTTCGCGTGATTCGCTACCCCATGCCACAAGGACATGGTCAAGGGCATGTCCTCCAGCATCAAATAATCCACGCCACCGGCAGCATTAAGTGCATCCCCTATCTCCCGTATTTCAAGCGCATTGTTTCTATTCTCTTCGTCAACACCCACGCTGTACCAGTCTTCAGACGCTCCGGCTATCATCAAGGCATACTTTGTCTCATTGTTCCCGTACTTCTTCTTCACCTCGCCCACAAAGTCCGCCAAGGTGTGCCGAGAGCCCATGTCTAGTTCAACTATGTTGCTCGTCGTAAGTCCTAGACGGCTTAATCCAATGCGCCTTGACTTTATCACGCTGCTGTCCTGTGCGTCATAACTCACTTCATAGGCGCGCGTGTCCCTCCAGTCCCCTTGCCCACGGTAGTACCCCGTAGAACGGTCTACCAGCAGCACAACCTGCACCTTACGCACCGCTTCAGAGGCCTCCAGCTTGTTTATAATCCGCACAACATCTTCTTCCCGCTTGTTATCCCCCGACAAATACAGCATAAACACCATTTCGTACTTCTTAGCCTCTCCCAGCACAAGCTCCTCAAGACCACATTCAAAGGCCATTAAAAAAATGAGAGAGACATACGCGCACAGAAATGCGTATAAATTGTGTTTGCGTTTTTTCACCGTACTACTACCTCCACCAGTACTTTGAAACTTTTAAGGTTTTACCAGTCTTGCGCCATCATTCGGCTATCCCTTGCCTATATATTCCTTGCGTGTCTTTCCAGACTTCTCCAGAGTCATAGCTGACTTGTTCAATGTAAAAGGGCTTTGCTAGCAGCTTTTTTGTAGGCAGCGCTGACAACTTGTCATCCAAGGGAATGCACACCGTACTGCGCTCCTTGCCCGCAATCGATACATCAATAACACGCTTTATTTCGTTTTTGCCATGAGTCGGCACTCCCCTATAGCTGGTGGTGCTTTTGCTACCGCTGCCCGTTTGGCTCACGGCGTACAGGCGCGCATAAATACGCAACTTGTTTATATATGCAGCCTTGCTGTTGTACAGGCTCAACTCTATGCCCGCAATTTTGTAACACGCTCCCGTGCTGCTACGTACTATTTTTGCATTATTTATGGTAAAGGGGCGTTGCAAAGGCTGTGCACACGCAGTAAGAAATATAAAAAATACGAACAAAACCAACAAGGCACAAAAACGCCATGGTCTGTGTTTTTCAACAAGACAATTCCATATTCGTTTCTTTTGCATACTATCTCCAAATATTTCAAAAATACACTTTGAATCAAACATTACATAATTGTTATTGTACTACATCTTGTAACTCTTTGTGTACTTTTTCTTCTTTTTCTACTTTCTCTGCTCTTTCAACTGCAAAGCGACTCAGGCGCTTTTCTATCTGCTTCTTCACCACAAGCCCAACATTCCTATGCCTCAGCGCCTTTTCCAAATACTCAGCCGCGCCCGTGTAGTTTCCAATAGCATACTCGTATATATCCGCCAAAAACAAGTAGGCATACACACCATCACGCGCCCTGCCCAACTTGCCAAGGTGCGCTTGTAGCACATTGGCAGCCTGTACATACTCGCCTTGCTTGTACAAAATAACCGCGTGGTAGTACACAATTTCGCGCTCACTGCTTTGCTTCATTGTAGAAAGCCGCTCTACAAATACCTCTGCTTCCTTCCACTCCTCCATCGTTATGGCATCTTCCAAATCGCGCCTCAACTGATAGTAGGTGTACAACCTTGTGTGTAAAATTTGACCCCGCTTAGAAAAATATATACTGCCGCGGTGCTTCTCATACCCCTCCGCTTCAAATTCAAAAACATGCTCGCCATAGTCTAAGCGCGGTATAATAAAGCGCCCATCCACATCGGAAACCGCAAGCAGTTTTTCTTTGCGCGTATTGTCTTTTTCTACAACTTCTGTGACTTTTACCTGAGCAACTGATTGTCCATCCATGTCATAGACAACGCCCCACAAGTCTGCACTCACAAATTCCTTGCGCACGCTGCGGCACCCCCCAAGCAGCGCTGCCACCACACCCATGACCAAAGCCATGGTGTACACTTTGCTTCTAACTTTGTTATTCATATCTAACCTCGTATTGTTTGTTTTCATGATTCTCTTGGCAGAGGGCATGGGTTTGTGCTGCGCACAGGGCGCTCCGCTTGTCTGCTGTAGGTGCTGCGCACGGGTCACTCCGCTTGTCGGCTTTTGGTGCTGCGCACAGGGCACTCCGCTTGTCGGCTTTTGGTGCTGCGCACAGGTTGCTTAGTTTTTGTTCCCACGCTGTGGGTGGCCATGACGCAAGGCGCATTATGATATCGCTTCCGATGGCCGTTCTTTTTCTTTTCTTTTTGAGGACGCAAAAAGAAAAGAAAAAGAACCAAAAAGTCACGAGCGAAGCGAGGGGATGCTGACATTCAGATTGCGGAGCGCAGCGGAGCAGAAATGGAGTATTCGCATCAAAGAAAAACATCCTGTGTGCTAAAGCAGTAATTACTGAGATAACACGCGCAATAATGCGATACAACAAAAGAAAGATGAGAACACAGCAAACTGATGCATATTGCATTCTTTTAGCTTTGTTATTCATACCTCACCTCGTATTGTTTGTTTTCATAAGTAAAAAATATGCTCTGCGTTTCTTCGTGTATGCTGGTGGTTTTGTACAAGCCCCGCTGTATGCCGCGTCCATCGTGCATGCCCAATTTCACCACAGAGTAATTTCGCTCATCGGTAAACAAATACAGGTTTGTCCCGTCTTTTTCTCGCAAGTAGCCTACAAAGCGTAAATGCCCTGCGTACTCAGGTCCCCCTTTGCTGCGGTGTATATGCGGTAGCTGGGCGCTGTGTTAGCGCTGCCTGCGCTCTTGCAAAATAGCGCGCAAGGTCTGCAACACTTTTCTCATTTTTTTGCACATGTTCATGCTCGCCCTGCATTGCAAGCACGGCGCGCTCTACACTGCGCAAGAGCGTACGCTCCTTGCTAAAAGACTGTGTGTCCTGCGCTTTAGGCACCGTGCCTTTGAGTACAAGGCTTAAGCCAAAGGCTGCCAAGGCTGCTAATGTAAAACAAACAAGCAAGGGCAGTGTCGACTTCCAAGCTGCACCATTAATCCTGTTTCTCATAGACCACCTTCATTGCAAGCGCATATTCCTTGCGCCTAGTCTTGGCTACGGTACGCGTCAAACGGCTGAGGTCTATTCGTATATAGGGTTTGTCGCGCACAAATTCATTGACAGCCTTCAAAACGCGTAGCAGCTGCTCTATTGCTCCGCTCATGCTGTAGCTCCACTCAACGGCTCTCTCGCTTTCGATTATGGTGTATTCCACCGCATTCCCCGCGCCGTCAAAGCGCTTGTCATTCAAAGTGCTTTTTATGACTTCCGTACAGGCCGTGCCAAACTGCGCGGGCAGCATTTTCTCTTCTGTGCGCGCCTCACCAGTTTTGCCTAACAAGGCAACGCGCTTTACAGCTGCGCGCAATTGCCCGTGCACGCTTTCAAGCTCTAGTGCATTGAATGAGCGCGCACGTGAAAAAAAACCATAAGAGACAACACAAAGCAACACTAGGAGTACAGCGCATAGCACGCACAAAAGATGCACGGTTTTTGTGCTACCCGCAAGCATGGTGCGCAATTTTTTCTCAAACACTACAAACCTCCTTTCAGCGTAAAATACTCAACCGCTCGGTTTTTTTTCACTTGCTCAAGTACAAGGGTACTAAACAATTTTGCGTTTTTAAGTGCCTCTAGCACAGCAAGTGCTTCTTTCGCGCGCGCTGCAATGAGCGCGGTGTATTTTTCTCCGCCTGTTTTTTGTAAAGCAATACGCTCTAAAACAAAACTCGAATCAACCACTGTAATAAGACGCTCAAGCAATGCATACAAGTTCTGCTTGTTTTTTTTGTCCTCTATGGCGCGCACTCCCACAAGCTGCTTTTGAACTGCAATAAGCTTTGTACTCTCTGCTGTAAGTTCTGCGCGCGCGCGCGTGTACGCCCGCCGTGTAGGCGCAGTGTACACGTTAAAAACCCCCAAGCCAATGAGTAGCCCTAGCAGCGTAGCACACGCATAGCGCAACAAGGCGGGCGCGCGGTGTTGCCTTACCACAAACAGAGCCTGCTTATGCACCCGCTTGAGCGCATCAAAACTACGCACCACCACATTGTGCATCTTCAACTCCACACAAGCTTCATCCAGCGCCGCCGCATACGTGCCTTGGCACAGCACCTGCACGCCCTCATGCACTACCGCGTTTTTTTTCACAAGGCGTGCAATCTCATCAACCAAGGCTTTTTTCTCGGCAATGCGCGAACTGCCTCTCGCGTTCTCATTCAACGCAATGCTCTCATGCTGTACCAATACATTGTGCTGGTAGCGCATAACATGCAGGTGTTTATTAACCAGTGCAGCGTAACAACCTTGCAGCCTTTTATTCCATTGAAAAAACACATTGCAGAGCAAGAGCTCTGGTATTACAAACTGCGTTTTTTTAGGGTAGTCCACGGCAAGTTGTGCTTTTGGGCATGCTACAATGTATGCTTGGCGTTTTGAGCTCTCGCCTCTTTGCAAGCCGCGCCGCGCCGTTGAGGGACGTAGGGAGTTCTACCATGAGGTACTGAATGTGCACTTGATCGAAGAACACGGGCATGTGTTCTTCCAAATAATTTTTTATAAAATCCCCTACAAGCTTCAAAGGGAGACCCTCCGGTATATCCGCAACATAAAACGAATAGTACTTTTCACTCAGCAGCGGCTGTCCACACACCTGTAGCGTCTTGGACTGTAGAGACCCGACAGTGGGGTATAATTCACTTACGCTCAATTCTGTCCTCCACTACTTTCCAAAAAGTATTTTCGGGATCTGGATTTTTTTCGGTATCTTTTTGCACGCGCATAACAAGGCTGCTATGACACAGGGCATTGCCACAAACGCGCGTTTCATACACGCTGCTTTTGTCCGTGAAAATTTTAAAAAAAAACTGATCATCCAAATGCGTTATTATGTTTTTGCGCATGTCTTGTATGGTAATGGAAATACCTGCCTCTCTTTTACGCGTAATAAAACGAAGTGCCTCTTCATAATTGGTAATTTCAAATGGAGTCAATTTCAAAATATTTGGCAGCATTTTCATGGGTACTGCGTTAATGTTTATAATTGGCTCTGCGACAAATATCCGTAAAAAAAAGTGTGGAATATTGTGTTTCTTAAAAAGCTTTTGTAAGCCTTGGGGATTAAGATAGTTTTCTCTTGCATCGTTGTCTCCGAGTTCTTGTAAGAATGCTTTTACTACTTTTTTTTCAACGCCATTTAGTACCAGCAGTTTTTCAATGGCAATAAAACTATCCGCATTTACATTTACCAAGGCATGAAGCGTGAGAAAACTCGAAGTCTTTTCTGTAAGGTAGGGCGCGTAGTCGCCCGTGACTCCGGCAGCTTCCCGTAGCTCTAAAAACTTTGTAAATGCTTCCTTCTTTTCGTCTTCTTTGTTTTCAAACAATGCACCTATGGCAGAAGCATTAAACCAAAATTTGTGCACAAAACTTGCGTGTATTTTGCCCGAATGGTCTTGCAGAAATATTTCATATGCCGCATGTTGCTTTGTAAACCACGGTGGTACGGCACCGCTTTTTATGACCTGCGGTATGAGCTGTGCGCTTATGGTTTTAAGCGCCTGTTCTTCTTTCTGAAGGGCATTGTATTTGCCCAACAAGGCCTTGTGCGAAATAAAGACCGACTGCACAGCGAGGTAAATCACCACAGAGCTCGAGAGTACGAGCAAGGCAGTCACCGTTATCATGCCGCGTTCATAGCGCGCAGGAAGTGCGACGTTTTCAGCGTTGTCACCACGGCGCACCATAATGTCCATGCCTGTTTGGTGAAAAAATGGAGTACTACGCATGCTGTATACCACGTAAAATTTAAAGCACGTCCTTAAAAAGGCTGTAACAAGGCAATTGAACGAGTAAACGCATTGAGGTGTCACCACGGCCTAGCTCTATCACAAAGCCCGCCTTAGAACTATGCTCACGCGCGCGCGCTACGCTTGGCTTCTTTGGCTGGTACACATTCACCTCATAGCTTGGCACGGCCATTTCTTCCTTTTTCTCATCGGCCTCCCACACGCTTACCATGCTAGGTTTCCATTCAATACGCATGCGCGCATCTTGTACTCCATCAATGTAATTGAGTTCTACGCTTTTCCCAGTAATCTTAGTAGTAGGCTCTTTAAGCCAAAATGGAGGGCATGCCCGGTTTGCATAACCTTGAACAACATGGTAGGCTTCCATAAGCTTTTTGTAGGCCTTCTGCGCCTCCACAGCCGTGGTAATTTTTTTGGAAATACCAGAAAACGCAGAAAGGATAAGCGCCGTAATGCTCATAAGTAACATAAGTGCTATAAGAGACTCAATGAGGCTAAAGCCATCTGCCCACCTAGCGCCTGCTTGTTTTAGCACTTGCATGCTCCCCACTCTCGTAATACAGCCTTCGCGAATAGCTTTCATATTCATAGCCGCGCGCAAACCACTGTTGGTAACCCTGTACTACTTTTGCAGCAGAGCGCGCCATGCCCGTAGTCATGAGCATGAGGCTTAAAAACACGTAGGAAACTAAGACCGTCCACAATATTGCGTCCAACAATGCAAAGCCTTCTTGGAAAAAAAACAAGCCTTCCTTGTTACTGTTCAGACGATGAAATATCTTGCGCACCTTTCTCACCTCCTTCCTCACCGTCTGAACCGTAACTCACAATGGAAAAAGGTAAGCCATTCTTACCCGGCACGGTGTATATATAGGGCCTGTTCCACGGGTCAGTGGGAATGTTTTTTTCTAAATAAGGACCTTGCCAATTACTTGGCAGGGGGTCAAGTTCTGGTTTTTGCCACAAACTTGCAAGCCCCTGTTCCTTCGTGGGGTATCGTCCGTTGTCCACGTAGTACGAATGCAAGGCAAGTACCAGACTGCCAATTTGGGACTGTGTCGCCGCAACCTTTGATTGCGAAATAATCTTCACCGACATAATGCTCACCGTACCCGTTAAAAGCAAAATCACTGCAATACTTATCAAGGTTTCAATAAAGGTCCAGCCCCCAAGCATGTTCCGCGTGTTGCTTTTTAAGATGCGTCCTAGCCCATAAACCTCCTCGCGTGCATCTGCAAAAAAAACTTCGCCCTTCTCTTGTCCCTGTGACAATGCCGCGTTTTCCATTGTGGAAATTTCCATATTGTTTTCCTCTCTTTTCATAATTCGTGTCTCCTTAAAAGTCCGTGTACATGCTAAACAAGGGCACTATAATTGCCTGTATGATGAGAAACAATATAGCACCTACTGCAAGTATCATACAAGGTTGCGCCCATTGATCGAACATGTTGTATATGGTTGTAACTTTATCTTTATAAAATGCATGCAAACGCGTAAAGACAATGCCCTTATCATCCGCATAATCGGTAAGCGCTATCCACTGGCTAAAAAGCGCAGGCAATGCCTTATGTTCTGCCAATGCGTCTATGAGGCTATCACCCTTGGTAAGTTTGTCCGCAGCCTCTGAAAATATTTCTGCCATGTAGGCATTCCCAATAACAAAACGCAGCTCTGCAAATGCGTTTTCTATACGCACGCCTGCGGTAAGGAGCGACTTGAGAAAAAAGCATATCCAGTACAGCTCCTTGCTCCACACATAATTTCGTATTATTGGTAGCTGCGTTACAAGCTTGTGCACGCGGTAGCGCGCTGTGTTGTTGCGCTTTATAACAACAGTACCACACAAGGTTGCTACCAATGCAAACACCGCAAACACGGCAAACCACTGCAAGCTTGCTATGTTGTTGCGCACCGTCTGTCCAACTGATGAATTAATGCTCAAAACCAAGGTTTCATACTTAGGCAAAAAGAAGAGCGTAAAAAGCACAATGCCCACTATTAAAATGCTCAAAATAAGCAGCGGGTACATCATGGCGGTGAGAAACTTTGATTGCATGGTTTTGCGCATCTGCAAAAAATGCGAGAGCTCTCCAAACACGGTCGCTATGTCACCAGTTTTTTCACCCAGCGCTATAACATGCAAATAATATGGGGGAAAGACTCCTTGCGCTTTTAAGGCATCTGAAAACGAACTGCCTTTTTGAATGAGGTCTCCAACATGCGCGGTAAGACTTCCAAGCTGCGTACCCTCAAAAGCACGCGCGCTTATTTGCAAGGCTTCTTCAATATACAAACCCGACTTCAGCAAAACCTGCAGCTGGTCAGTGAATTTTATAATAAGGCTGAGCGGAAGTTTTTTTTGCACCCAATAAGCACTGCGCACCTTTAAAAGCACCACACCTTCTTCACGCGCGCGCTGCTTCATTCTGTAGAGTACGTCATTTTTGTCCTTGCCGTAAAATATTTCATTACTCACAAGACCCTGTTCTGAATTAAACATGGTAACCTTATACGCGCGCATTACAAGACCTCGGCAACATGGCGCTGCACTTCTTCTGCACTCGTCATACCCTTTGCAATTTTTCGCTTTGCATCTTCAGCAAGACTGATGTGTTCCGTCTTGGTAATATGCCCTGCTATTTTTTCAAATTTCTCGCTTGCAATGTAGCCACGTATGGCATTGTCTATCACCAGCACCTCTTCTAACAAAACACGCCCGGAGTACCCTGAGCCCTTGCACTGCGCACAGTTTTTTTTACTCACCCTGTTTTTTTTAGGCTTGCACGCGCTGCAAATTCTACGCACCAAGCGCTGTGATATTACCCCGCGCAATATAGCCGAAATCATGTAGGGTGGCACTCCCATATCGCGCAGTCGTGGCACAACACCTAAGGCGCCGTCGGTGTGGAGCGTAGAAAATACCAAGTGCCCCGTCAAGGCAGAGCGCGCAACCAATTGCGCAGTCTCACCATCGCGTACCTCGCCCACCATAATAATATCCGGGTCGTGTCTTAAGACGCGCTTGAGTAAACTTTCAAAAGTAAGTCCAATTCTCTCGCTTGTTTGTATTTGTGATATTCCGGGGCACACATATTCTACGGGGTCTTCAATGGTAATAACTTTATCCGACTCTTCTTTAATGGCATTCAAAATGGTGTGCAAGGTAGTGGTTTTACCGCTACCCGTGGGACCCGTTACCAAAAACAATCCCTCACGGTAACGCAGCACCTCTTCAATGCGCTTGGTGTTAGCCGAGGAAAAACCCAAGTCGGTCAAGACAACCGACTCGTCCCGCTCTTGCAATATGCGCAGCACTATGGACTCCGCGCTGTAGGCAGGAAGCACCGACATGCGCACGTCGTATTTTTTGCCCTGAATGACTATGGAAATTCTCCCATCTTGAGGAAGGCGACTTTCCATTATGTCAAGGCTTGCCATTACCTTAAGCCGTGATGAAATACTCTTGAAATACGAACGCGGGTACTGTTGCACCGTTTGCAAGCGCCCATCCTTCCTATAACGCACCGCCGCGTTTCCTCGAATAACTTCAATATGCACGTCTGTCACGTCTTGCGATGCGGCATCAATCAAAATGCTGTTTACTAAATTAAGAACGGGCGCATTGTGAGCAATGGTATCCAAGGTATTATGCGCATCGTCAGCGTTTGCAAGTTCATCGAGAGGCGCTTGCTCCCTTGCGCTAGGCTCATTCCCCTCCTCCCCCGCGGCTTGAGGCGCATCTTCAGCATTCTTGTCTTCAAAAGCCCACGCGCCTAATTTTGCAGATGAAGCGCTATAGTTACGCTCCAAAAACGAGAGTAGCTCGGCACGCTTTATAAACACGCAACGCACCTTGCGCTTATGCAATTGCGCAATGCCAGAAACCAGATCATCGGAAAGCCTCTCAATCATACCAATCACCAGCTCTTCTGGGTTTTTGCTCACAATAATTGCGCGGTGTTTGTGAATGTATGGGAGCGGGAACTGTTCGTTGTCTATAGGAATGCTGTCAAAAGCCTTGAGACTCACCTCCTGTGTTTTTGCAGAAGATTGTTTCATTGCGCGTTCTCTTTTACAAAATGCGTGTATAGACGACTGAGCGAATTGGGCTTTTTACGCTCCAGAGTTCGCTCTACCACAGGAATAATGTAGACCACGTACTCTGCTTTTGTTTTCTTATTTGAATAATCTAAAAAATAATTCTTTCCTCTGTTGGACTTTTCGCTTTGGTACAAGCCACCAATGGTAATAGGCCTACCCACCTTTGTTTTTACGTTGGTTTTTAGCGTGCGTTTATTTGTCGCAGGCGGCGCATTTGAAGATGCAGAAGCAACGCCTATTTTGGAAAGACTGGTTTCAATTTCCATAGTAACCGTATCATCACCCGAAATCCAGCCGGAAATATCTATGGTAAATCCGGTGGTTATTTCGCGAGTTACCCCTCTCTTTGCAACAAGCTTGTTATTCTCCGAAACCTCAGACTCTTGATAGCGATATATGTCATCACTTGCAAAAGAAACCTTTTGCCCTGAAAGCCCTCGTAAAACCGTGTCTATAAAAATTTGGCTATTACCCGATGAAAGCGACGTATTGAGTTTTGCCGCAAAGGTATAACCAAAGGTTGAAAGTATATCAAAAGAGACCTTCGTCAAGGTGTTGGTAATCTCTCCCACTACGCCCGTTTGATCATCGGGCTTTGTAAAATTGTTAGATCCCGTAAGCCCAAAAAAAAAATTAAAATCTTTCGTATGTTGCAAAACCAAAATTTGGTATTTAAGTTGATAACTCGGTCTGTCTAAAACTTTAATTTTTGCATTTACCAATTCAAACTTTTCGGGACTCCCAAGAAACACCACAGTACGAGGGTCGTTAGTTTTTACAAATTCTGACTCGGACAAGGACGACGGAAGATTTTTTAAGAGCTCTTCCGCACGCGTGTAACGCAAGGTTATTGACTGCATAAACTGCCCCTTATCCACAAGGGCTATGTATGCTTCAATGCGAGGAAATGCATTTGGCATGGCATCAACTACAATGCTATTAAAGCGAGGCAGTTCCTGCGTTTTTACTTCCGGAAATTGCTCCTTAAGTAATTGCAGAGCCTCTGAAGGCTGAAGGTGCTTAAGGTCTATGCGTTTCCTAACACTGGTTTTCGGCTTATCAAGCGAATCGGCAACACGCTGAAAATTTTCTAATTCTTTTTGTGAACCCATGACCAAAATGGAATTATTCTTGTCGTTTATTTCGTATATGTTATTCATGAGAAATGCCTTTGGAACAGCATCTAAAAAATCTTGAGGAGAAATATGCTCTAACACAATGGGTTTAATTTCCTTCAGTGATTTTACAAATTCCTCGTTGCTCATCTCAAAGAAATAGTAAATTCCCTGATGCACCTCAAATGCCCCATTATTTTGTGACAAGAGCAACTGAACCAAGGTATCAAACTTTTTGTTTTTAAAAAAAACATTTCTCAAAATCACACGCTCTAAGCTTATGTATGAGTTGTATTCGCGAGCGCCTTTATTAAACAAATCGCGTATTACTTCATCCAGTTGCCCTTCGTAGAGTGAAATACTATATGTCTCTTCCCCACCAACGCTATCTTTAGAAATAGACCAGTCATCGCTTGTATCATACTCTTCATTTGCTCTCACGCTTTTTACATAAAAAAATTCGTCCCCATTTTCTAAGACATATTCAACACCAAGACGCGTTTGCACTATATTGAGTATTTTTTTTATTGAAGTATTTTCAACATATATGCTTACCGCAAGCTCAGGCAATGCGTCATACAATATTGTGCTATTAGTTTTTGCAGCAAGCGTGTCGAGCAAAAAATTCACATCTACCTCACTTGCCCGCAAGGTGTAAGCATTTGCATCTGCGTTTTCAATGGCTATGCGGCTCACGTAATATACGTCATCCTGTACCGAGAGAAACAAATTATTTTGCGTTAAAAAGGTACGAAATGCAACATCAAAATCCATGGTCGCAAAATAGTAAGAGGCCTGTCCCCGCACAGACTCGTCATATACTATTGACCGGTTATACAAATCTGAAAATGTAAGCAATATATCCGAGATGCTCTTATCCCTGACATAAAAATTCTCAAAGCTTTTTTCTGTTTCTAACGAGGAATCCGTATTTGTGTTGGGGTCAATGCTTTGCGCATTGAGAAAACTTAAGGCTAGAACACACATCAAAGTGGCGAGAATCCGCAGTCGAAATTGAAGCATAATAATTCATTATTATAATCACACAACAGTAAAGATTGAAGAACCACTCAGAATAAAAGTGAAAAAATTACAATTCTTTTTTCATATAATTTGCATTTATGGAATTTTTTTGCATTTCAATAGTTTTTTTATTGCAATTATGAAATAAAAAACACTAGATAATTTTACGTAAAAAATAGACCACTGCACTTGCACAGAGTATGAATGGAACAAAGTATATTTTTCTCTTTTTAAAGCAAAGGCAACAAAGCAATGCGCTAAGGCTTGCCGCTACTAACGCGAAAAACCATGAGTAAAACGACTGCAAGAACGCCATAGCAAAAGAAGATACATAGGCGTCGCCCATACCCATGCCTTTTTTGCTTATAAGGCGTATTGCCCACAAGTAGTAGTATGCAAAAAGTATTTGTACGCTAAGGCGCAGCATGAACGCTGCGTTAAAATTATACGTTAATGCAGAACTCACAAACAGCACGCCTATACCACCATATACGAGGAGCATGGGTATGCGGTAATACACAATGTCGTAGTAGCTGAGAATAAGCGTTATAAAAAGAAACAAGGCAAACTGAAAATCCTGCACGTATGACACGATGCATTATAACATAGGCAGCCCTCATGTTTATGCCGCAGGGGGACAAGCCCCCACAAAGCGCTTATGCAATAGTTTGCATCCCCTCGCTACTCTCGTGACTTTTGAGTGCTTTTTAATACTTGCGCACAGTATCTATGTTATTACTGCTTTAGCACACAGCAGGCTTTTTTTCTTTTTTTTGGTTCTTTTTTTTCTTTTTTTGCATGCATAAAAAAAGAAAAAAAAGAACAGTCATCCGAGCGTATGTCATAGCAGGTGCGGCTGCTTGACCGCAGAAAGCACGCACATACACTGCGTCAGCAAAATTGCGGTAGCTTACTCGCGCGCATAGCGCATAACAGCGTCTTACCCAAAGGGGGGTGTGGGGGTAGCTCCCCCACAAAGCGCACTCACACAAACTTACTTCCATACAATCTTCATACTTGTGCACAGTATCTATGTTATTGCTGCTTTAGCACACAGCAGACTTTTTTTCTTTTTTTTGGTTCTTTTTTTTCTTTTTTTGCATGCATAAAAAAAGAAAAAAAAGAACAGTCATCCGAGCGTATGTCATAGCAGGTGCGGCTGCTTGACCGCAGAAAGCGCGCACATACACTGCGTTAGCAAAATTGCGGTAGCTTACTCGCGCGCATAGCGCATAACAGCGTCTTACCCAAAGGGGGGTGTGGGGGTAGCTCCCCCACAAAGGCACACCTGCCAGCCCCATGGCGTTACACAATGTCTACAAGGTGTATATAATAATACAAGTTACTCCATGGGGTCATAGCTCAGTTGGTAGAGCGCAACAATGGCATTGTTGAGGTCAGCGGTTCGATCCCGCTTGGCTCCAAAGCGTTTACGCGTGATTCAGGCAATTTCACGGTATGTGCTGCATCGCGGTACAAATAAATCTCGGCATCATTCACACCATGGGTAAGGGAGAACCATGGTGCAGTCCATTCAGAATTCAAGGGTCATTCTACAAGCCGAAGGGGTAGACAAAGATATACAAGACGCGCTTAACTGAATAGCGTTTGTTCTCAATGCTCTGTAGTATCTTCCGTCCGCGCTACGCCACACAAGCAGTCTTGACGAATGTTTGTCTGACCATGCACACTGCAGAATGTGTAGGGTTTCTCGGACCTAACGGTGCCGGTAAATCTACCCTAATAAAAATACTCACAGGGCTACAAAAGCCATCACATGGCAGGGTGAGCGTGCTCGGCTACGACCCCTTTGAAAAACACAACAGTTTCTTACGGCAAATAGGGGTCGTCTTTGGGCATAAAAACTCTCTATGGTGGGATCTGCCTTTAGAAACCAGTTTTACCTCTAACAAGTATATTTATAACATTTCAGAACAACGCTATGAATCAAACTTACGCACGCTTGACTTATGCCCTCAACTTGCGTGATTTGATACTAGGCGGCTAAAATAAAATTTCATGAGCAGTAATTATAATTCACCGCCGTATGACGGGGTAGTAGGCCTTTTGCGCTGTAGCGTCAGCAGTAGAAACAATGCTATTATTGTCCAAAAGCGTAAGGAGCATTTGAACGTACCGCTTATTAGACAAAGGCATTCTTGTAGCATGTACTGGAGTATTGGCAGATGCGAAATAATGCTTAAGCGCGTACATAATACGCCCCACCTCTGTTTCTTGTAAAAAAGTTCTACCCTGAGGGCTTTCTATCAACTTCTCAAAAAAATACTGCAAATCACTAAAAGCAAACGACATATCGTGAAGATAGAGTACATCTCGTATGCCCCATTGTACCGCCATTGCTAATGCCGTCAAGACATACGGCAGGCCTTCTTCAAATTTTCCAGCAAGAGCAAAATATAACCCAAGCTCCCTATAGGCTTCATAAGCATAGCTTGGAGAAAGCGTAAAGTACGAAACTGCGGCATCCAACCCTTGATCTAATACTATAGCCAATATCGAATCATCATTACTTCCATCACGCCCTATAACGGAACGCAATAATGACACAAACTCCTCTTCGTTTTTTTCATGATAGGCAATAAACGCCATTCTATAGTGAACAAGCGCCCACTGGGAATGCTGCGCGAAATCCGCAAACTGCATGCCCTCTTCAAAAAATCTGCGAGAGGTTTTATAGTCACCGAGGTAATAATATGCCTCAGCACGCCCTATGGCAAGTTCAATGCTCTTGCCATAATTAGCTCCAAGCGCCTCATAGGCCTTTAGTGCTTCATAGTAATGAGTATTCTCAACAAGCTTTTGAGCCTTTGCGTATGCCTTGTAGTACGCATAGGGATATGGTTCTTGCGCTTTTTCTTCAAGATTTATAACACCCCCAAAATAATCAGAGAGTTCTGTATTCTTTGGACTCTCTGAATAAGAAAAAAGGGGAAAAGAAAAAAGAACTGTGAAGAGCAACGCCCAAAAACGCATAGCATGTAAAAATGCGCATGAAATATATGCTACTTCATGCGCCTTAAAAATTTAAGGTAAGCCTTACCTAGTACACTAACCGCGTAGTTTTTACAAAAGCGTAAGTAAGAATACCATAACAAAAAGCGCAACGGTTTCTACAAGCCCAAGCACTAGCAAGTAATACGCCATGCCTTTTCCGGTTTCAGAAAGCGCGTCTGCCGCACCTGCCGCAGCCTTTCCTTGGAACCATGCAGAAGCGCCCATAGCAAGGCCGCCTAAAATACCCGCCCCAAGTAAGAACGCACCGTCCACACTACCAGCAGCATTATTAAGCTGTTGCATAAGTATGAGTCCGTACAAGGTTTGCGTAAGGGGCGCGCCAACAAAAATCATGAGCAAAAATTGCGCTCGTTTATTTTGTAAAAAGCATCGCTTCCAAGAACCTATTGCAGATATACCAGCAGTACCAATGCCGAGAGCCGAGCCAAACGCCGCAAGCCCTAGTGCACCAGCAACACCAATTAAACCTAAATTTTGCATAATCTATATCCTCCGAGTAATTATTTTCTTTTTAAATGGATTATATTTTCTACCAGTCCACTCCATACCCAAGTGTCCGGAAAATTCTAAAACATTGAGGCGCACGCCGTGTACCACAACGGCAAGCACCGACATAATAATATTCAGCGTATGGCCGAATACCACAATGAGAATGCCACCTATAATAGCGCCTAAACCCCCGCTTGCCATAACACCCTCACCCATGGCGTTGAAAGACGCCGCTATGGAAAACGAGGCAAGTCCCACCGCATAAAGGCGTATATACGATATGATGTCCGCAAATGCGCTTATGCTGTCCAAGGCAAGCGTAATGAGGTTTGCAAAACCCTTACCAGCGCCAAGAAACACGTTTTGCCCGCGCTTTTGCTCTGAAGTAAGCACTACAAGCACAAAGCCTATGCCAATGAGCGGAACGGTATATGAAGGCATGGGGTAGCGATCGGAACCTAAGAGCAGCTGCAACACCAAGAAAAACAGCCCAAGCAACATGGTTGCCTGTGCAATTTGGTTCAGCGCGGGAAGTACCCCTTCCGTGCGTAGCAAACGCATGCAGCGCCACAAGTGGGCAAGCACAAGGTGTATTATGCCAACTCGAAAGGCAAACAACTGTATTGCAACACTACTGTCTTCTGAAAGAATAGAAAACTGCGGAAGAATGAAGATTGCTAAAAAGGGAACTTCCGCAAAGGGCTTATACCCAAACCAGTTGCCCGTTATAGCGCCCCATGCTATGGTTGTACACGAAAACCACAAAAACAAGATGTGCGCAAGCGTTATTTCTTTGCCCTTCATCTTGCTAGATATTGTAGCCCAGAGAGAAAGTGCAAAAAGCACCACGCCATAACCCGCATCACCGATAATCATGCCCGTAAAAAGCGACATAAAGGCGAGAAACATAAAGCTAATATCAAACTCTCTATACCCTGCATCCACATCCAAAAAATCAAAGAGTGGTTTTATAATGCGCACAGGCGGACTCGTTTTAATTTTTGTAGGCACGTTGTCATCATCAGGCGCAACGTCATCAATAACAATTCCCCAGCGCTTATCAACGGTAGCAAAACTATATATTTTCGATATAACATCATCAGGAGCATAACCATCAACAACGGTAATGCCATCTGAAGCATAGGCATTATGCATAACAGACAAACGCGCTATTTCATTACTCAGATCAGTGTGAGCAATGAGCAGCATTTGATAGGCATAATTAAAGCCCTCTAGCTCATCCTCCAGCTTTTTAATAGACGCTGCAGTATTCGAGCGTTTTTCAGCTAATTCACTTGTCGTATCATGCGGAAATTGCATGGGAGCCCATTCCTTAGGCACGGTGACAAGTCCACCTTCAAAACCCAAAACAGCCCAATATGACTCTTCCTTATTTTTCCATAAACAAAAGGTATGCGTGTACCCCGCTTCAGCGGCTGAAGCATCTCCCATAAGCGCAGGGTTTTTGGCAACCGCAGGAGCCTTGTAGGCGCTCATTGTTACACCCTTATTCGCAAGGTACTTCACATCATGAAGACTCACTCCGCTAAAACGCTTTGCTATTTCATGCTGACTTTCTAAAAGTTCCAATTCTTTCTTGGCATCTTCAATAGATCGGGTAATTTCACATATTCGCTCAGCTGTCTCATACACATCACGAGATTGATCATGAGAAGAATCGAATACAAATTCTTCACTCGTCTGCTGTATACTCGATAAAGCCGTTTGTATGACCCCGTGCTTTTTTACAACATCGTTATCGGAATCTAAAGAACCCGCAGACTGTACATCTACAAGCCCAAGATTTTGAAGTTCAATGAGATCTTCGCTCAAGGTCTTAGTCGGCAAAAGAATATGGAGTCTCTTCATTCGCACTATCATGCAGCTTCCTCCACAATACGATTTTTCGTTATTTTTCCACGCACAACAGCAGCGGTTTGTTGATCACCTAAATAAATTTGTATAACCCGTATGTTGTGCTTTGTTTCTGGTATTTTCACTTTCTCAAAAAGATTAACGCGCTGTATGGTAATTTGCAACTCTCGATGTATGAGTGCATATTGTTTGTCGAGCACCTCTATTTCTGCAAGCATGCGCAAGACATTTTTAAGCGCATCAATGGCATCGTCTATCCACCAACTTGTTTGAACAAGACTGTACTCCTCCACCTCGCACTCAAGAGCTTGAAACATGGGAATATCAACGCCCGCCACGTTCTGCTCCTCCGTAATAAGCTTTATGGTGGTGATGTAGGATTCTATAGACGATGCTTCATCACTTCCAAAAAGCGCTATCCACGACTGAAGCGATTGATAGTACTCCTCATACTCTTTACGCAACACCTGTATTTGTTGCTGTATTTTTTGGAGCATGGACTGCAACTGCTGTTGCTTGAGCTTCAGTGTGGGCAAATAACGCTTAAAACGCTTTAAGGCGTCCTTTTGTTTTTTAAGCTCGTTTTTGGTAAGTTTAACCACAACAACCCTCACATTGCAACGCTACGCAGATGCTATTTCAGACACGGCATCGCCAGAAGCATTATCAGAAGCAGGTGACTTCGGCCAAAATTTCTTAATAAGATCGGTTTTAAGCCCAACTTCATGCATTTCAAAACATTCAGAAAGTATAACCCAGCCCATATCGAGCGCCTCTTCCAAGGAAAGATTCACCGACAAACTCATGAGCTTTTGTTCAAACAATGTGCCGTACTTTATCAACTTTGTATCCCACGAAGACATCTTAAAGCCCATAGAGCGTTTTTCCAAGCTCTCTTTGTAGTTTGCATATAGCTTAATAAGCCCATCCATAATGGAGCGGTGATCCTCGCGCGTCTTACCGTTTACCATTTGCTTCAAACGCGAGAGTGACCCAAAGGGCTCTATGTGCCCGCCACGCAAATAATACTGTCCTTCGGTAATGTAGCCCGTATTATCAGGAACAGGATGTGTTACATCATCGCCGGGCATGGTCGTAACACTGAGTATGGTAATAGAACCCGCGCCTTCAAAGTCCACCGCTTTTTCGTAGCGCGAGGCAAGCTGGCTGTAAAGGTCTCCCGGATAACCGCGGTTAGACGGAACCTGCTCCTGCGTAATAGCAATTTCCTTGAGGCTATCCGCAAAGTTGGTAATATCGCTGAGGAGCACGAGCACCTTCTTGCCACTTACCGCAAAGCGCTCTGCAACCGCTAAGCTTACGTCGGGCACCATGAGAGACTCAACAATGGGGTCAGAGGCCGTGTGTACAAAAAACACGGTACGCGAAAGCGCGCCCCCTTCCTCAAGGGCATTTCTAAAAAACAAGTAGTCATCGTACTTCACGCCAATACACCCGAGTATAATCAAGTCAACCTCAGCCTGTAGGGCTATTCGTGAAAGCAACTGATTATAAGGCTCACCAGATATAGAAAATATCGGTATTTTTTGAGACTCAACGAGCGTGTTAAACACGTCTATCATAGGAATACCAGTTCGAACCATGTTTGTAGGAATGATGCGCTTTGCGGGATTAACCGAAGTCCCTCCTATTTCTATAAGGTTCTCCTGAAGCTGAGGGCCGCTGTCGCGTGGTTCACCGCGCCCGTTAAAAATACGCCCTAGCAGCGAATCAGAAAAAGACACCTTCATAGGCTCACCGAGAAAACTCACCGTATCGGTGTTTGAAACGCCGCGCCCACCAGCAAAGACCTGCAAACTTACTAAGTCGTCTTTTAAGCGTATAACCTCAGCAAGTGACTTACCAAAGCGCGTATTGACAACCGCCGTCTCACCGTACTGCACATCTTTTGCACGTACCGTAATAACATTTCCACTAATGGCTTCTATTTTTGTATATACCTTATGCACGGAATCCTCCTTCTGCCTTCAAGGCATCTTCGGCATCTTGCTCATAATACGAAAATTTATCATCTATATGACTCTTTATCTTCTGCGCCTGCGCATTAAATGCATCGCTTTCCCACTCGTAGCCATTGTAGTCCAGAAAGTACTGCACAAGCTGTGAAAACCAATTGCGCGCCTCTTCCTTGGTAGAAAAACCAAAATGACCAAAAAGCACCTTAAAAACAAGCGCAAAGGTGAAGCGCTGGCGCTCAAGACTTACCGAGCAATCAACGGCATCAAAGGCGTCTTGCTGCAAATAAACCGAATCAAGAAATTCACCCTTAAGATACACGATGAAATCATCAACGCTGGTACCTTCTTCACCAACAACCTTCATCATTTGCCCAACCTCGTTACCGTGGCTCAGCCTATGGTGTGCCATTTCAACCAAGCGCCGAGGAATGGGGCCACTGTATTTACTCCAACTCTCAAGGGGGTGAATAGACGGGTATTTTCTCGCATCCGAACGCTCACGAGAAAGCCCATGAAAAGCACCAACCACCTTGAGCGTGGCCTGCGTTACCGGCTCTTCAAAGTTACCGCCTGCGGGGCTTACCGAACCACCTATGGTAACGGAGGCCTGCTTGCCATTGTGTAACCTCACATTACCCGCACGCTCATAAAAGGTAGCAATGACAGACTCCAAATACGCGGGAAAGGCTTCTTCACCCGGTATTTCTTCCAAACGCCCGGACATCTCACGCATAGCTTGAGCCCAGCGTGAGGTGCTATCCGCAAGCAAAAGCGTGTTCAAACCCATTTGGCGGTAGTACTCAGCAAGCGTCACGGCGGTGTAGACCGACGCTTCACGCGCCGCAACTGGCATGGAACTTGTGTTACAAATAATAATGGTTCGCTCCATAAGCGTCTTGCCCGTGCGCGGGTCAATGAGCTCTGGAAATTCGCGCAAGGTCTCTACAACCTCACCCGCACGTTCACCACAAGCAGCAATAACCACGACATCAACATCAGCGTTGCGACTGGTAATTTGCTGCAATACGGTTTTACCCGCGCCAAAAGGCCCCGGAATACAATACGTTCCCCCTAAGGCTACCGGAAAAAAGGTATCGATGATACGCACCTTCGTGACCATGGGCTCAGCAGGCATTAAGCGCTCCGCATAATGCGTAATAGGCATTTTAACCGGCCAATGAAAACTCATGGTGAGATCACGGGTCTTGCCATCATCTGAACTAATAGTTGCAATAGTGTCGGTAATTTTATAACTACCCTTGGAAGCTAATTTTGAAATCTTCCACGTTCCTAAAATGTCAAAAGGCACAAAAATACTATGCGTGAACATGCCTTCAGGCACAGCGCCCAGTGTGTCACCTGCCTTTACTTCAGAACCAACTGAAAGACTCGCCTCAGGCGTAAAGTCCCACATGGCGTTTTTATCAAGTGGCTCAAGGTATTCCCCTCGTTCTAAGAAAAAGCCATGTAATTTTGCAATTTCATTCAAAGGGTTTTGCAGTCCATCATAAACCTTGCCAAGCAAGCCTGGTCCTAACTCCACAGTAAGAAGCAAATCGGTAAACTCAACTGCATCACCAACCTTTATGCCCTTGGTTACTTCAAAAACTTGTAATTCTACGGCATTTCCGCGTACCCGAATAACTTCCGCCTTAAGACGTTTCCCCCCTGCTAGGCATACGTAGGCCACCTCATTCATTGAGACCTTTTCATCAACCTGCACGGTTATCATGTTACCGTTTACGCCAGTAACAGTTCCTTTAGCGCTCATTCTTATCCTCCATTCTCCCTATGCGGCATCTTATGCCAACTCAATTTTCAACAATACGGCTTTTATCCTCAGCACCACCACCAGTGGCAAGGGCACTACGAAAAAAACCTGCTTTTTCAGCAAGCGTTTCACCTAACTGCTTCCACATAGCATCGCCTGCTTCTTTTTGAAACGAGGCAGCTTTATGAAACAGCTTAAGTTTATATCCATATATAATAACATTCTCAATACTAAATTGATACTTTGCATCACAATCATCTAAATAAGCCCACAAGGCCTTCAGTATCTCCATTTCTCTCAGCAAAGGATTTTTTGCATGCGCGGCGCGTTCAGCTATAGCAGCGGCATCAGCAGAAACAGGCACTCTGTCATTTACTACAGCGTGCGTATACGAACCAGATCTCCGTGACTCATGGCGTTTGCGCGCAACCTCATCGCTTACAGAAGACAAATATTCCAAGGCTTGCAACACAAATTCAAGCGAACTTTCTTGAGGACTACGCATGGCAACGCTCAACTTCTGTGCATCTGCAGGAGCTAGGGTATATTCACAAAGCGATATAAAGTCATCAACCGAATGCACATGCTCAAGCGACGAAGCAGAACCCTCGACACTGGGATTGAGCACAGACGAATCTAAATACGGAAGCGATGAGAGCAGATATACAGGCCCTGACATTTATTTCAGTAACTCCTGCAACTTCGGCGTTAAAAAAGATATAAGCGATTGTGAAAGCGTCTCATCGGTGAAATCAAACTGCAGTGCACCATCACTCTTACGCGCTATACGAAAGCCTCCAGAAATTGATGCATGCGACTGCAGGGTTACCGTACCACCCTGTGCTTGTAATGCACCTTGCAAGGCTTCAGAAACAATCTTCTTTGCATCAGCTTCAGAGAGCGAAATGAAAACATTTGCGTCATTTCCAAAACTCCACTTTGAAAGCGCACCTTCAAGCACACTTTGCAGGGCAGAGCCACTTAAAGCATTACGCATTTCTTGAGAAATGAAAGCACTCAACAATTGCTTAATGTCTTCTTTCACGGTTAAAAGAATATCTCTATGCGCTTGCAACAAGGCATCCTTTCCTCTTTTTTCAAGCGCCTCTGCATTTGTAGTCGCTTCTGCAACAATGCTTTGCGCTTCCTTTTTTGCGGATGCTACAATGGCTTCAGCCTCGCGCTTTGCCTCTTGAAGCGTTTCTCCCGCCTTTTTTTCACCTTCCTTAATACCATGCTGCTTTACTTTTTCTATAAGCGTATCAATTTGAATTTCCATATAAAAACGTAACTCCTAAGACTTGTTGGCACTGCAACAAGTAAATAATAATCCCATTATAAAACACCCACAATCTAGCGTCAATAAATTGGCAAAAAATCAACACAAAAAACTACATCATCCATACAGAGCCTCATATACACGTTACATAATGTAGTTTGCATTATCAGATGAAAGCGTATCGGTAAGCATAGCCCGAAATTCTCCTCGAGAAAGCTCAAAAATATCAACACGCTTTTTTTCTAGCAAGTTGCATGAGCCTTCAAAATCAGCGCCAACATGCATGCGTATCACATCACTTAAGATACTGCCCTTAAACACAGAGCCAGAATACAAGCATATGCCCTTACGCGCCTTGATAGTACCCTTGACCGTGCCTGCTAACAAGAGGTAATCTACCTCTATATCCGCATGTACCTCCGAATCCGGGTGAATGACTAACAGATCTCCGCCGAGAATTTGTCCTTCCACTTTTCCAAATATACTCAAAGAACGCTGAAACTTTACATTACCCACATGCACAGTTTTTGAACCAATTCTACTCTCTGTCTGTGGCAGCTCTATCACAAGCGGCTTTTCATTCCTACTCATCCACTCTATTCCTTAATTATTTTGATTTATTTTTGGTCTCTTTCTTTTTTGAATTATCTTTTGCTACAGAAGTAGCAGGTGTTTCTCCTTCTTCCGGCACCTCATCAATATCATAAGCAGCTGAAACAATGGTAAGATGCTTCTTAAACAAATCATCTAAGGTAGTATGAAACTCCTCATGCGAACCATGATGAGAACGCATAAGCGTGTGTGCCTCATCGCGTATGGCATTTACCGCAGCTATTACATTCACGGCTCCTTGACGTGCAATACGCGTGTATTTCTCCAAATACTCTCGCGAATTATCAGAGACATCGTAGTCTATAAAACGCTGAATAGGCGCTTTTACGTGTTTGGCAAGGTAACTTACAATGTTCTCCATTTTATCCATAACACCAGCACCTCGCTCATAATTCAACACGGTTTTAATACGCTGTTGAAAATGAACCACCGCACTCACGCGCGCAATAATTTCCATAATGTTAATAGGCCGCATCAAAATATAATCAGCACCGCGCAGCAGGTATTCAATACGCTGCTCTGTAGATATATCGTCAGATATGAGAATTGCCGTAGCTATACTGTGCTTGTATTGCGTAAAACATTCCTTCAAAACATCATAGGTACCCGTAGGCTTTTTATCGCATGTCGCATCATCAATCAAAAAAATATGGGGAGCATGTTTTTGGCACTGCGAAAAAAATTCCGCAGGAGATGAGGCCGTAATAATTCTAACTCTCAACTTTTCAAGTGCCGCTTGCAAAAAAGAAATCGTTCCATCATCTCTTGAAAGTACGTGTAAGTGCGTAACATCATGCATATAGTTAGTATCGCAAGTACAACTCATTATGTCAAACACGCAAGGCTTATGTGCATAAGTGCTTTGTGGGGGGAGTATCCCCCCACGCCCCCCATGGGGTGAGACGCGGTACTTGCGCATGAGCGCTTTGTTGGGGAGCTGCCCCCACACCCCCCATGGGGTGAGACGCGGTACTTGCGCATGAGCGCTTTGTGGGGGAGCTGCCCCCACACCCCCCATGGGGTGAGACGCGGTACTTGCGCATGAGCGCTTTGTGGGGGAGCTGCCCCCACACCCCCTTGGGGTGAGACGCCAGACTGCGCTTACGCGCGTGAAGGCTGCACGCCGTATGTATTTTGCTTCGCAGTGTTACGTGAACGCGTCTTGTTGCCAAGACTGGACTCCAAATAAGCCATATGCGCCGATAGCTGTACTTTCTTTTCTCTTTTTTATGGATGTAAAAAAGAGAAAAGAAAGTACCAAAGAAAAGAGAAAAAAGCCTCCTGTGTGCTAAAGCAGTAATAACATAGATACTCTACGCAAGTATGAAGATTGTATGGGAGTAAGTTTGTGTAAGTGCGCCGCAAAAAAAGGGCGGTGGGTGGGTGAACTGACGTCATTTGTTATACTAATCACATGAATGCACCGCTTCAAATTTTATCAACTCCTGCAACGGCAGAATACGCACAGCGTGTGTTTGAGGAGTTGTGTCAGTTTCCTGCATTTTATGCGCAGGGTAATGCGCGCCACACGCCATCCGAAATACAATTTCGTCAATTTGCGGATGAAGAGATTGAAGCGCATATTCAACACAGCATACGCGGAAAGGATGTGTTTTTTTTCGTCTATTCAGGGCGATCCTATGTCGAGGGAAATCCAGAGCAAGCAAAGATGAAAATTTATCATGCGGTGGACGCTATTATGCGTTCTCGTCCTAAAAGCTTGGTGATTTTTGAGCCTTACTGCTCACCTGCAAGGTCGGATAGAACGATAGGC
Organism: Spirochaetia bacterium; assembly: GCA_965196605.1. Lineage (GTDB taxonomy): Bacteria > Spirochaetota > Spirochaetia > WTKD01 > CBDAKK01. Next base: position 1,044,872 of record CBDAKK010000008.1, on the reverse strand, counting down.
AGAAACAGCGTTGGATTGTGGATACACTACAAAATACTGATGAGCCTCGGTGTGAAATATATTATATCGTATCAACTACACTCAGACAAAAGCAAAACCATCATCGACCCTACCAAGTGTGTTATAGAGGATATTCCAGCGTCTTTGCACTTAATGGAGTACATCACAGCAAACTTCATTCATTCACGTGAGTACTTTGAGTCCTATGTACGTAAGAATTGGTTGTTTTGTTCTGTGGACGCAGGTGGCGAAAGTTTTGCAAGAAATTTTGCAAAAACGTTTGAAACAGGGCTTATCATGTCTTATAAGCAGCGCAATTACTCTAAGGCTAACACCGTAGATTCCATTCATGTACTTACTGCAAATGATATAGAAGGAAAGGATGTGTGGATTGTCGATGATATGATAGACACCGGTGGTTCTATAGAGGCGCTTATTCGTGCACTCAGCACACACAAAGTTAAGACTATCAATATTGCAATAGTACATCCGGTGTTTTCTCCGCCCGCATTAGACAGGCTTGATCGTCTTTATCAACAGGGTATATTACATCAGCTTGTTGCGCTTGATACCGTGCCCCATGCTCCCGACTATGAGAAAAAATACCCCTTTTTGCGTACGGTTTCTTCGTACAATATGAGTGCGCAAATAATAGTAAGTGCATATGAGAAAAAAAGCATGTCGCCTTTTTTCGATAGCTTCAACGTTCGAAATTTTTTGTCCGCACTTCCGTTTAAGCAAGTAGTTCCGCACAGTAGCTAGTCGCAATGTGGCACATTGAGTATTAGATTCAAAGGACCGTCTGCCGAGCTTTCGACCTTCATGGAGGAGCCAAAGACGCCCGATGCTGTCTCTATAAGCCTTGTAAACAAAGCAACGGTAGCTTGAAAAAGTTCTTCAGCCTTTTCGTAAGCTAAACCAGAGGAAAATTGCGGTCTCGTTCCTTTTTTGTACTGCGCATATAGGGTAAAATTTGGGACAAGTAAAACACTTCCCCCTATGTCCAAAACACTTTTATTAAGCTTGTCATTTTCATCACGAAAAACACGCAATTTTGTGCACTTTTGTGCAAAGGTTAAGAGTGTATGCTCTTCATTATTGCTTTCATCTGTAGGGGCAAAGCATACGTAAACAAGAAGCCCTTGCCCTATACTCCCCGTAAGTTTAGCATCGGAATATACGCATGCGCTATGTACTCGTTGTATGATGGCTCTCATGTGGTAATTATACTCACAAAAACTTAGTTTACTGAAAGAAATCAAATTCTTTTTCTCGGCTATTATACTAATATGAGCCTTACAATAAATACATTGCCTATACGTATACCAGACATAGTGTTACCCAACACATCCATTAATTTGCAAACATGGAGTACCATCGCTTGTGATCAATTTACGAGCAATCCCGCATATTGGGACTCGGTGAAAAATATAGTGCGCAATTCTCCGTCTACGCTCCACATAACCTTGCCAGAAATATACCTTGAGGATGCCGAAGTGGCTGCACAGTACCTTAAAAATATAAAGCAGCATATGCAGCAATACCGACAGGATGGTATATTTGACCTTCATGAGAATTGCTTATTGCTTATCAGAAGAACTACGAAGGATGCGGGAGTTCGCAGTGGACTTATGGTGCAAGTAGACCTTGCACAGTACGACCCTAACCCGCAGAGTAGCGCTCCCATACGAGCTACGGAAGCCATTGTACCTGCACGACTAACAAAACGCATTGAAGTACGCAAAAATACTTCAATGGATTTTTCGCATGTCATAATGCTCTACGAAGATGTGGAAAATGCACTTATATCACAAATAGCTCAACATGCATGTTCTACTGCGTATGAGACAGATCTCATGTTGGAAGGCGGGCACATACGTGCTGATGTTTGTGATGCGCAAAAATCATTAGGCGTTTTTTCACACTACTTTGAAAGCATGAGAAGAAAATTAGCAGAACAAGGCAACAGTGCTTTGTTTGTAATTGGTGATGGTAATCATTCACTCATGGCGGCAAAGCAAGCATGGTTGGACATGGGCGCTAATATGCAGCATCCTGATAGGTGGGCACTTGTAGAACTTGTGAACGTACATGATACGGGCTTGCATGTTTTCCCCATACACCGCGTTCTTTATAAAGCGTCCTGCGAAGATTTGTTCAAAATTTTGCAGACTTTTGGTACTCTTAAGCCACACGACAAGGGGCATAGCGCAGAAGAGCATGGAGCTGTGCTGATAATTCACAGAGGGCTTGAGCAGTTATGGATACCCCATGATACGCAGCAGCTGTCTATAGAGGCTCTTGAGACAATACTAGAAAAACACAGCAACTTATATGAAGCAGTGGATTTTATACACGACGAAGCAGAGGTGCAAAGCCATGCATCCGAAAACTCTATGGATACCCCTGGTTTCATATTACCTTCTTTTGAGAGAGCGGCATTGTTTCGATACGTACATGAGCACAGACTTTTTCCCCGAAAGTCATTTGCTCTTGGCCATTCTATTGAAAAACGATATTACATAGAGGCATGTGATCGTAGCGTGTCAGATGGTGACATATTATAATGAGATGTTTCATCATAGACGCTTTTTTTTAGAAATATGAGTTGTAGCGAATAAAACAAGCAGTAAATTGTTAAGGCTACAAAAAAGAGCATGTATGTCGGAATATAAAAACTTCTTCTCGGCTGTATGATTTTGCCGGGACTGTATGAAACAAAGGTAGTAAATAGTGGATATTGTAATCGAATAAAATATTCATCCTCTGATAAGAGCCCTACTCTGTGAGCGTTCATTCGCATATACTCGTTATTAGTATGAGCAAGCTTTACTTGACGCTGCATGTCCACACCTATGCTGCGTAACTCTTGCACGTTATCTGCTAGAGATCCTACAAAGCGTTTTTCATAGAATAGCGCAACAATGCCACCGTTTCCACACATCAATTGTAAGAAAAAGAAAATACAAAAAAAAGACAGTACAAATTGCGTGAGACGCATTGTTTATGCTATCGACATATTTGTAATAATAGTAAAGCGTATTTTTTTAAAACAATTAAGTTTTACTCATAACATTCAGATAATTATATTATAAGGAAGCCTAAAGCAAAGGAGTGTTTTTATGCTACACATAGAGTCTTTAATAGAATCAGAAGAAGAAATGTACCCAACTATCATTGATGGTAGTGAAACTTTTGATTTAGAAGTTGTGCCCTCTCTTTCATTAATACAGCATGAAAAGCAAAAAACGAAAAAAGACATCAACAGTAAAGAGAAATTAGAAAATATGAATGATGATGATTTAGATGTTTTACGCATACCTTCTATACGCACCTCAGATACATCGGAAGAACAGAATGAAGATGAGACTTTTCAACATACATATGAGGAACCACAACCTGAAAAACACGCAGATGAAGAACGTAACGCCGAGATAATAGAGCTAGAACAAAATGCGCCAAATGAGGAAGAAATAAGACTGGAGGAGGAAATAGAGACTGATATAAAAGATACAGAAATTGACGACAAAGATTTGTTAGAAAATGAATTACACCATGAAACACCATCTAAGATACAAGCTATAGAAGACGACCCTAGCCCTCCTGATACAATATCAGAGGAATCACTTACAAATACAAGTGATGACAATATGTTTTCGATATTTGATGACACACCTATTATGGAACACGCTATCAATGAAATACACACTACAAAACATGAGAATCTTCCCATATCCGAAAATACCAATGAACATGAAAAAGTTCAGCAAAAGGCAAGCACTGAAGATATAATAAATGGGAATAAAGACAAGAAAAGCACTACAGAAACTCCAATGTATTCTTCTGATGATGAAATAGCCTTGATTGCAACAGATGAATATTCTCATGTCCCTGAGGATGCGGAAACTTTGTCACATGAAAGCCGCAACGCAACCCATGAAGAAAAAGTAACTTATGAAGAAGAACAAGAAGTGGTTGTAAAAGAGGTTATATCTAGACCTGCAAACTCCGAAAAAGAGCAAAGTGAACAGACTACACCTTATATTTTAAGCGTAGGCGCTGATTCCAAAGTTTTTACAAAACCCGAGTTTGGTGAGGAGGATTATTCTAACTCATCCGCTAAGGATGCCGAGATATCTATCAATAATAATGAACATGTAACAGCACATGATATTAACAAATATCCGGACTTAGAAGACACATTAGAAGACGAGCTCGAAACTCCCTCACTTGAGGTTGAAGACTTGGAGGATATAGAAGCCTACCTCAAGCCCGACGCCGACTCCAAACACCGAGACACAGCCCTTGAGGAAACCACTCAAACCACTTTTGAGGCTGCAGCCCCTACTACAAACACAACGCAAGAAGACACACCAGAAGAGGAACTTGAAACCGTTTCACTTGAGGTTGAAGACTTGGAGGATATAGAAGCCTATCTCAAATCCGACGCCGACTCTGAACACCGAGACACAGCCCTTGAGGAAACCACTCAAACCACTTTTGAGGCTGCAGCCCCTACTACAAACACAACGCAAGAAAGCGCACCAGAAGAGGAACTTGAAACTGTTTCACTTGAGGTTGAAGATTTGGAGGATATAGAAGCCTACCTCAAGCCCGACGCCGACTCCAAACACCGAGACACAGCCCTTGAGGAAACCACTCAAACCACTTTTGAGACTGCAGACGCTACTACAAACACAACGCAAGAAGACACACCAGAAGAGGAACTTGAAACCGTTTCACTTGAGGTTGAAGACTTGGAGGATATAGAAGCCTATCTCAAATCCGACGCCGACTCTGAACACCGAGACACAGCCCTTGAGGAAACCACTCAAACCACTTTTGAGGCTGCAGCCCCTACTACAAACACAACGCAAGAAAGCGCACCAGAAGAGGAACTTGAAACTGTTTCACTTGAGGTTGAAGATTTGGAGGATATAGAAGCCTACCTCAAGCCCGACGCCGACTCCAAACACCGAGACACAGCCCTTGAGGAAACCACTCAAACCACTTTTGAGACTGCAGACGCTACTACAAACACAACGCAAGAAGACACACCAGAAGAGGAACTTGAAACCGTTTCACTTGAGGTTGAAGACTTGGAGGATATAGAAGCCTATCTCAAATCCGACGCCGACTCTGAACACCGAGACACAGCCCTTGAGGAAACCACTCAAACCACTTTTGAGACTGCAGACGCTACTACAAGCACAACGCAAGAAGACACACCAGAAGAGGAACTTGAAACTGTTTCACTTGAGGTTGAAGACTTGGAGGATATAGAAGCCTATCTCAAATCCGACGCCGACTCTGAACACCGAGACACAGCCCTTGAGGAAACCACTCAAACCACTTTTGAGACTGCAGACGCTACTACAAGCACGACACAAGAAAGCGCATCAGAAGAGGAGCTTGAAACTATTTCACTCGACGCTGAAGACTTAGAGGATATAGAAGCCTATCTCAAATCCGACGCCGACTCTGAACACCGAGACACAGCCCTTGAGGAAACCACTCAAACCACTTTTGAGACTGCAGACGCTACTACAAGCACGACACAAGAAAGCGCATCAGAAGAGGAGCTTGAAACTATTTCACTCGACGCTGAAGACTTAGAGGATATAGAAGCCTATCTCAAATCCGACGCCGACTCTGAACACCGAGACACAGCCCTTGAGAAAACCACTCAAACCACTTTTGAGACTGCAGACGCTACTACAAACACAATGCAAGAAGAAAAACTTGAAGCTGAAAAACAATGCGATCCCACACCCATCGATAAAGCAGAAGTGGCGAAACTCGCTGCCCGTATAAACGATGATGAAGATATTTCTGAAGAGCAAGTAACCCCTTCATCATTAGAAAACATTGATGCAATAGAAAATTCTGAAAATGAAAACTACGTTGTAAAAGAGCAATGCCTTAATATAGAAGCATCCCTTATACACTTAGAAGCACGCCTACGCAAAGTACTCCACTTATCAGAAAATGTCAAAAAGATGGAAGTCTTTACAACAACAGGAGACTCACCGAATGTTTCTTCTAAGACATGGGATCAACTTTCTAAAGAGCAAAAAAATGGATTGCGCATTGTATGTAACGCTGTAGAAAAACATTTCCAAGATAGCGTGCGATATTCTCATTTTATGCAAGATGACGCCTATGCGCACTATAAGAGTTTGCGTAGATCCCTGTATTTATAATACCTAAGACTAGGGTAAGCTGTATTATTATTTGTAGATTTCATGCCAAATAATAACAGTGTTGTGCGTATTTATACAGCGCGCACCGGAAAAAAGACATGCGAGGTCTCTGGAAAACACCTGCACTCTAAATATAAACCAGAAGAAGAAGCGCTGCGCATAGTAATTGAGCAACAAAAAGAAAAACAAAAGCACGCTCAAAGCATTGAGCTTGTTGTTGTGCTTGGTTCTGCCTTGGGCTATGAAATACATGCAATAACCACGCTCTACCCCAAGGCAAAAATCATTGGCATATTCTTTCATCATAAACTTTACAATGAAGCCGCTCATGATAACAGCTATCCTCATATTGTTGAAAAAATACTTTATGAGCCACCAATGGAAGATGCAGGCGTGCACGCACTACAAAAGCAATTTGCGAAAACCATTGGGCATATTGCCGTAAAAAATATTGTAATAATTCAGTGGAAGCCCGCATGCCGTATATGGCATGAAAGCACTGCTTTTGTTGCAAGAATGATAAAAGAGGTATTGGAAAAACAAGTGGCTGAAAAAAACACAGCCCAGTTTTTTATGAGGCAATGGCTTTCCAACACTGTCTTGCACTATTTACATCTTGAGGCATACAGCATTATAGCGCAAAAAAGTTCAAAGCCTGCACTCATTATCGGTGCGGGACCTACCATAATGGAGCAGCTTCCGTACATACAAACAATACGGGATAATCTTATAATAGTGGCAACAAGTTCTTCCCTTGCCTGTCTGTATGAATACAAGATATTCCCCGACATAATCGTACATCAAGACTCAAGTTACTACGCGTCCATGCATTTAGCCGCGTGCAGGTACATGGACAACAAGGCCGCACGCATTGCAATGCCTATGCATGCGAGCCGCAGCGAAGTTGTAAGGCAGGTTCAAGACATAGTGCTACTGAATAGTGCGCAAGATATGGAGGCAAATTTACCAATGCCACCGTGCACCAAAACCGCAGCTTATGCAACCGTTATGGGGACTGCCATAGAACTTTCATGGAAGCTTAGCGAGAACAAGGTATACATTATAGGCTTTGATGCAAGCGTAGATGTTCACGGGTCACACGCCTTGCCTCACAGCACGCAGAATGCTAAGTACAGTGGAAGCAGGCGCGCGCCCTATGAGGGAAAACTACGCATGGCTTATACCAAGGCTGATTACACGCTTTCAATAAAGCGACACGGCATGCCGATAAAGCAAACACAGCCGCTACGCATATATAGCAGGTGGTTTGAAACATGGCGTCATGTACATAAAGCGCGCACCTATATGCTAGTACCCAACACAAACGATTACGTGCTTTCGGGCTTTGCTGCAAGCACGCACATACACCGCGATGCGCTACAGTGCGCTAAAAGCGATGTAGTCTACAAGCGTATAAAGCGCGAAAGCTATGAAAGGCGGAGAAAAACTATTGTAAAATGCCTACAGTGCTGGAGAGACGCCGTAGAAAAAAAACTGTCGCCCGTGCCACTACACATACAAAACACCCTTGGCATACTTGAGCCTGAGAAGGCACGCGAGATGATACAAATGCTTGAACACCATGTAGCGTGAGATGTGCATTTTAAAAAGACAGCCTCAAGCAATAACAAAAAGAGCCATAATTCTAGGCGTGTTATTTGAACACTACTTGAAAATTGTGAAAAAGCGCTGCATGGTATTAGGATAAAACAAACTCTGCGGCACGGAAATAGAGGCAACAGTAAGGGTCTTCATTTGCACCGCTTGTATGTTTTTGTAGACTAAATCCACAACGCTAAAATCAGACCAAAAGGTATACCCGTCTACCGTGCCGCGCCTGTAGCGTATTTCCTTTATGGGCTTTTTGTTTGCGCTGTAGTAACGCGCTATAAAATTCTCCTCGTCTATTTTGCGCAATGAAACGTAAGGGAAGGCGGGCTTTCTATTTAAGGATTTAAGCATGACTTCCTCTTTACTTATAACTTCCTCAATACTATAGTCACTCTTAAAATTCGCGCTCGTTAAGTCCTCCACATTGTAGTTAGAAACAACATTACGACCAGCCGTTATTTTTATAGCTTTGCGCGCCTTGTTGCTGATCATCCACGAATTATTTGAGTCATACCTTCGCAAAAAAAGCAGCTTTTGTAGCTTGTTTTTCACAAAAATGATCACAGCATTTTCCTGAGGTGAGACCATTACTTGCACATTTTGATTGTCCTTCCCCTCTTCAAATACAAGCGTATGGTACTTATAGCCCTTGTTTTCATTGCCACGCACAAACACCGTTCTGTACGTGTACTTTTGAAATGTTGTTACAACCTCATTTGCAAATGTCCCATACAATGAATAGAAGAACAAACAAATAATACATACATAGTATTTCATACTTCCCCCTAGCCTTCTAGCACCTTAGTAACCTCAAGTCGAGCAATTCTAATAATGGGGTAAAGGCAGCTCAGCACAACGATGCTAATAACAGGAAGGATGACCATAAACACGATGGTAGATACATCGAAATAAAAGTCAGTCGGCACAACTTGTGTTGAAGCAGGCGGAGTAAAGCCTAAACCCATAATACGCGTAAGCTGCACACTCAACACGGTAAGTCCAAAGGCTAAGACCATGCCGAGTAAGCTTATAATAAGCATTTCTTGTAAAACCAGCAAGGCAAGCTTAAGGCGCGTAATGCCTAAGGCACGCAGGGTCCCAAATTCCCTCGTCCGTTCTAGCGAAATATTGATAACCGTTTGCAGTATGGCAACAAAAATAAAAATGAGAAAATTAGCGAGAAGAAAACTAAATATTGAGTTATACATGTTCATGACGCTGGTAAAAATAGGGCTCAGTTCCTCCCATGTTTTGAGAGCCAAGTCGGGATAGTCTCTCTCTACTATGTCCTTCATCTTTGCAAGTATCTCATCTTCCTTGAACTCATTATTAATACGCACCTGCAATTTACTGGCATTCCCGTAGTTGCCCAGCATGTCCCACGCGTTTGCAATGTTAGTCACAACTACAAATTTATCAGCATTAATGCTGGGAAAAGCCACCGTGCCCGCCACCTCCTGAGTGTAGAGCACCAGCCCATAGGGTGAATACGCGCTTAATTGCAGGCTGTCTCCGGGGCTAATTTTAAGCATTTTTGCAAGGCTCTTGCCCGTCATAATGTAGCCCAAATCCTCACTGAATATTCCCTGCCCTTCTTCTATGCTAAGGTTACGTGTGGAAGACTCATTTTCATACGCAGAGCCTGAAAAAATAGTACTATCGCTTTCTGAACCAAGCAAGCCGCTAAAGTCAAGCACCTTTTCCGTAGTCACCGCCATATCAGCAAGAGCGTGTATAAGTCGCTCCAAGTTTTCTGCCTTCATCTCATGCTCTGAACCCGTACCAATGCCCGCGTTCCAATAGCTTTTTTTTGCTATTGCTGCGTGCCCCGTTTGAGCAACTGCTCCAAGCTTTATGCCCCTACGGCTGTACTCAATATAGCCCAAAAACAAGCACAACGAGGTAACGCTCACGCCAATGAAAATTACCAATAGTACGTTTCTGCGCTTGTTTCTTAAGAGGTTCAACGCAGCAAGCTTTATCAGCATGGCTTTTCCTCCAGCACACCGTCTTCCATAAAAAAACTTCTCGTACAATACTGCGCTATGATGGGGTCGTGCGATATAAAAATGCCCATACTCTCTTCTTGTTCGACTAAATTTCTTAAGAGCGCGTAGACCTTGTGCGACTGCTCAGCATCGAGGTTTGCCGTAATTTCGTCTCCAATTATTAAGGGCGGACGGTGCACAATAGCGCGAATAATGTTGATAATTTGCCGCTGCCCTCCAGATATTTGCGTTACCTTTTTAGCCAAAAAATCAAGGTCGCTGCGTATCTTGAGCACCAGCGAGTTTATTACTTCATTTGAAGCGTGCATTTGCATGGTGCCTTTTTTGCCTCCACACTTACCAATGAGATAGGGCACTCTAATGTTTTCGTAGCCGTTGAGCATGGGCAGCAACTCAAAGTGCTGAAACATAAGCCCCATGGCGTCTCTGCGCAAAAAGGTACGTTCTTTGTCGCTTAAGGACTCGTAGTCCTTCCCCAGACACTCAACGCGCCCAGTGCTTGGCTTGTCCAATGCAGTAATCATGTTCATAAGAGTTGTTTTGCCACTACCTGACCTGCCGTGTATCCACACCACATCGCCCGCTTTAAGCTCAAACGATATGTTTTTATTTGCAAGGGTACGACTCAAAGCACTTACATACTCTTTGCTAAGGTTCTGGACTCGCAGGTTATTTATTGGTTTCAGGTTATTTACAGGCATACAGTAGGTACTAAAATAATGCCTTGCCGTTGGCAAAAAACAATTCTTCTGCAATGTGGGCAAGGGCGCCTTGAGGGTATAACGCTATTGCTTTGTTCATAGAAGCGCGCGCAGCATCTCCCTTACGAGTTTTGAAATACAAATTAGCAAAATACACATAGGCAAGGTAGCTCATGTAGCCCGAACCACCATCAAGCTCAATGACTTTATTAAGATACTTCTCAGCTAAGCTGTTGCGCATTGCGGGTATGCCTGTGCGGTTTGCCCCTATGTTTACCTGCCCCAACATAAGCGCAGCCTTTGCATTAGGCGCATTGTTGTAAACATCCGAAGCCACTTCTTGTATAAGCCGAATCGATTGATAAGAGTCTTGTATATACGCGACAAAGGCCATGCTCACCAAAAACGCTAATTCTGTTTTTACTTCGTAGTCCTCTTTGTTTTTTGCAATATAGGAAATAAACTCATCTCGCACTGCCACAAGCACCGTAGCGCTTGCTTCTTTCATAGCTGTGTCTTCTACCGCAGTGTACAAACTACCTAAAAGCTGCGCGTTCTTTAAAAGCATGAGGTGCTCTTCCCTACTGCGCTTGTTCTTTTTTTGCAAGGCACTTACGCGCTCAAACACTACGCTTTGCATGGTCTTCAAGGCTTGTGGCGTGTATGCCTTTGTTATGTAATTGACAAGCGTGTACTCATGCTCTTGAGAAGCAGTGCCTCCTTCCTGCGCGTACACGGCTATGATAAACCAACTCATCACAAATACTAAGGCGCATCGCTTCATGTCATTCTCCTATAATTTTTCCCTTCTCATTCAAGGCTTGTACGCCTTTTATAAAAGGCAGATCTCCAAAAACCTTACGCGCCTTTTCAAAGGCACGCGCATATTCTGCGTCATTGCCAGTTTTAACGTAGGCTTGAGCAAGCCACAAGTTTGCAAAGTACCTATCCAAATCATTATTACTCAAAGCAACTGCCTTTTTCAAGTGCTTAATTGCTTTTTTAGTACCTCCACCGCCTATTCTAGGAGTAAACAACATCAATATACCCAAGTCCATGTAGGCACCCGTATTCTTATTGTCCAACTTTATTGCGGTTTCATAATACTCGCGCGCAAGTTTTGACTCCTTAATTAGCGTGAACAAGGGGAGATGATCGATTTTTTTAACCTTCACAGATCCCCACATGCGGTACTCGTCACTACTCAAGTCTCGCGTTTCATCTTCGCGTTTCCATCGCATATCTAAATCATCAAGCTGTTTTAAAACCTCTCGTGATTCCATATATTCCGAGAAAATTTCGTAACGAGCTATAAACACCTTGGTGTATTTATAAATGTCATCTTGGTACTCTTCCGCGCCTTCTTCTAGCTTCAACTCTACAGCGTTAATGTCCTCGTTGGTATACGCAAACACCAACAAGTCGTATAGTTCACTTGTATCATCTGTAGACGATTGGGCAAAAAGCGACGAGACACAAAACAACAAAAACACATACAAGCTCAAAATTTTCATATGACCTCCTATGAATACAATAATAGCACTGTAGCATAGCTTTTGTAAAGGCAAGCCCCCATACCCCCACGTTGGGTAAGACGCGGTATGTGCATAAGCGCTTTGTGGGGGGGGGTGCCCACACACCCCCCTTGAAGTAAGACGCGGTGCTGCGCTACGCGCGGGCGTCTGTATTGTAGCTGACGCTGTGTGAGTGCACGCCATTGGTTGCCAAGCAGCTATTTTAAATACGCTATCTATTCGGATGGCCGTTCTTTTTTCTTTTCTTTTTTTTGCGACGAAAAAAGAAAAGAAAAAAGAACCAAAAAAGAAAAGAAAAACTCGCTGTGGGGGCACGCCCCCACACCCCCAAGTATTAAGCGAACGCTTCTTGTGCCGTCCGTGGGACGGCTTTAGGTGCAAAGCACGGGTTGCTTTAGCTTGATTGCTCACGCTGTGGGTTGCCAAGCAGCTATTCTCAATACGCTATCTGTTCGGATGGCCGTACTTTCTTTTTTTCTTTTTGTACGACGCTCACGAGTGAAGCGAGGGGATGCTGACATTCAGATTGCGAAGCGTAGTGTAGCAAAAATGGAGTACTCGCACCAAAGAAAAAAGCATGCTGTGTGCTAAAGCAGTAATGACATAGATACTGTGTGCAAGTATGGAGTTTGCATCAAAGTCGGGAGCGCTGAAAGCGCGAGCGGCTAGAAACAATTAAAATAAGTGTCGCAACGCGACACAAAGATGGAGCTTATAGCAAAAGCCGCTGTGGGGGCGTGCCCCACAAAGGTAAAGCACTGCTGTGCGGTGCAAAAAAGTTTACCATTTCTGAAGAGCAATGACATAAGGACATCATTACATGGTTACCTTTGTATAATGGTCAATAGACTATGGCATCAGAATCACAGGCATTTCAAACCTTGCGAAGGACTTTAGAACATGCGGTACACGGCGTACGGCACTTGACCGAGAGTACCTTTGTTGTGCAATTTAATAGAAACGACTTACAATTTACTGCAGGACAGCACATAAGTGTGGGACCGCAGTCGGATGTACACATGCGAGAGTACTCAATATATTCAGGAACTGGTGACGATTTTTTAGAAATACTGGTGAAAGAAATTCCCGAAGGCATGGTCTCACCTGCCCTTAAAAAGCTTACAAAGGACGACGTAATTAAGGTGGAAGGACCCTTTGGCTTTTTCACCATAAACGAAGATGAGCAGAAGGCGCCGCTGTATTTCATTGCAACGGGCACGGGCATAGCGCCCTTCCACTGCTTTGCTCGCAGTTACCCCACGCTCTCCTTTACCATACTACACGGCATTAGGTCTGTAAACGAACGCTACGAACATGAGACATTTACAACACATACCTACGTTCCGTGCATATCAAGCAAGGCTTCCAATGCGTCTGCGCCTACGCAAGCACCGCACTATTTTGGGCGCGTTACAAGCTACATGCGCCAAACGGAAATTGACCCCCAAGGTGTGTATTTTTTATGTGGCAACTGCGATATGATTTACGAAGTCTTTGACATATTACAAAGTGCTGGGGTGTCTTCAGAACGAATAAAGGCAGAGGTGTATTTTTAACATGAAGTTTTACCTACTAAGTCTGGGTTGTCAAATGAACGTTTCAGACGGCGAGCGCGTGCGTACCGTGCTGCATGAAATGAACATGGAAGAGACCAAGGACGAGAATGAAGCGCAACTTTTAGGAATTATGGCGTGCTCCGTACGGCAAAAAGCCATAGACAAAGTGTACTCAACCGTACACAAGTGGAACAAGTGGAAAAACGACAAGAGTATTTTTACCTTTATTTCAGGCTGCATACTACCCGCAGACAGAGAAAAGTTTTTGAAAAAATTCGACCTGCTCTTTGCAATAAACGAACTTCCGCATTTGAAAAACTTGCTCACCCAGTACGGCATTCCTTCAGAAATAAGCACACGCGCCTACGCCGAAGAACAAGACAAACCACATACGCAAAGCACCACTCATGCAGCACAGGTCACGCGCGCGCCGTACATTACCCCCGCGCGTTCGCCCCAACACAATAATGACGCAACTGCAGCTACAAAAACCAATGACCTCGCCCGCGGGTTTTGGCAGTATCAACCTTCATACACCTCCACCTTTAGCGCCTTTGTAACCATACAAAACGGCTGCGACAAGTTTTGTACCTTCTGCGCCGTACCCTACACACGCGGGCGCGAAGTCTCGCGTGCATCTTCTGAAATATTGGCGGAAGTACACACACTCATGCAGCGCGGCTACAAGTCAATTACGCTTTTGGGGCAAAACGTCAACAGCTACGGCTTAGACACGGGCGGCAAAGAACTAAGCTTTGCGCAACTTTTAGCACGCATAGGCAACATGGCAGAAGAAATGAAACACACATGCTGGGTGTACTTTACCTCGCCGCACCCGCGGGACATGGGACGCGATGTACTAGAAACCATAGCGCGCTACAAGGCCCTTGCAAAGCAAATACACCTACCCTTGCAAAGCGGTGATGATAAGCTGCTTATGAAAATGAACCGCAATCACAGCATGGTGCGCTACGAAAAAGTTATGCAAGACATAGGAGAACTGTTACCAGATGCAACAGTTTTCACTGACATTATTGTTGGTTTTTGCGGGGAGAGCCGCGCGCAATTTGAAAACACCAAAGCGGCAATGCAGCGCTACAACTATGCCATGGCCTACATAGCCATGTATTCGCCACGCATAGGTGCGGCAAGTTCGCGTTGGACTGATGATATACCCTTGGAAGAAAAAAAGGCACGATACCACGAACTTTCGCAAGTACTACAAGCTACTTCGCGTACGCATTGTGAACGCTACCTCCACAAAACAGTTACCGTGCTTGTTGAAGACTTTGCACGCAAGGGCAATGTACTGCGCGCCCATACCGAAGGGAAAATACCCGTGTACATTACCGTGCCAAGCACCATGAGCCACGAACATACTCAAAAAACCATAGGCACGTTTTGTTCTGTACACATAGACGAAGTGCAAAGCCTTTCTATGAAGGCGCGTTTTAGCAAGGAAGTCTACAAAACCATAGAGGAAAACCACGCACACGAAGAGATGCTCGCATTATGAAAAGCGCAGAAGCAATGCAAGACCGCCCCAGTCCTACTGTGGCATTTCACACCTTAGGGTGTAAACTCAACCAAGCGGAAACCGATGCAATGGCAACCCACCTTGCAACGCGTGGTTTTCGCGTGCTCTCAAGTGAAACCATGAGCACCAATACAAGGCCTGACTACATTGTTATAAACACATGCACGGTAACAGCAAAAGCAGACAGAAAAACACGCCATACTATATATAAGGCACTGCGCCTTGCAGGACTACGCGAAGAGCATGTAGAGAATACAGAGCAAACAAAGAAAAGTGTCGTCATAGTAACCGGCTGCTTTGTAGGAAATGATGCAGGAGACCTTGCAGATTTACCCATTCAGTGCGTCATAGACAACAGCAAAAAAAAGCACATTCCCGACATAATTGATGCCGATTACCGTAATGAGGCAATAAACCCCGATGAGTTACCTGCAGATTTTTTTAGCACCACTACGCGCAAAAGTCTGTTTAAAACCCGAGACAATTTGAAAATACAGGACGGCTGTGATAACTTTTGTACCTTTTGCATTATTCCAAGCGTACGCGGAGGCGCGCAGAGCAAACCGCTTATAGACATAGTACAAGACGCGCGCATGCTCATAGAATGCGGAACGAAGGAAATTAGTTCTCACCGGCGTAAACATGAGCCGTTATCAACATGAGGACAAAAAATTTTCAGACGTACTTGAGAGCCTTTTAAAACTTGGAGGTGACTTTAGAATACGTATTTCATCTTTGGAACCCGACACCTTGGATGAAAAGTTTTTAGACCTCCTCTCCCACCCCAAAATGTGTCCGCACTTGCATTTGTGTTTGCAAAGCGGCAGCGAGCGCATACTACTCATGATGCGGCGCATGTACACCAAAAAATCCTTCGTAGCCTGTACCGAAGAAATAAAGCGGCGGAATGCGCTTTTCAATTTTACCACAGACGTAATAGTTGGGTTTCCCGAAGAAAGTGAGGCCGACTTTGCAGAAACCGTGAAAACCGTGGAGGAAGTAGGCTTTAGTCACATACATGCCTTTCCCTACTCCGCGCGAGTAGGTACGCGCGCATTCCGCATGAAAGACATAGAACCTAGGGTAAAAAAAGAACGCATGGAACAGCTCATGTACTTAAGCACCAAACAAAAAAACGAATATAGAAAGAAACTCCTACACAGAAGCCACAAAGTACTCATTGAAAAAACAAGTCACAAGACTCCCCTCCCCTCCGCGCTTGGAACAAGCCAATATTACTGTCCCATCACCATACATGCACCCAAAGAGGCTTCTCGTAGTTTTGACATACAAAGCATACACAACACCATGGTCTCCGTAACCCCCACATTATACGAAAAAGACGAAAACGGAGAAGTGCTGCTCACCGCGCAGTTATAAATGTGTAAACGCGTTATGCATATTGAAAGCCTTATCTCTAAAAACGAATTCTTTGATATACTAAAGCTATGGCACTGGCAACTGTTACTACAAAACAAAAAACCACCCCTATAGCAAATCCTAAGAATACGAGCATAAAAACTACCAAAATTCCCTCAAAAGCAAAGTCAGCAATAAGCAGTCTCTTAGACCCTGTAGTAAGTCCATATGACTTGTTATCTGTACGCATTGATGGCATTGACAAAAAAATAAATTCCGTAGAAAAAAATCTACTTACTGAAATTAAAAGTACAAACACTCGTATTGATGCTACAAACGCTCGTATTGATGCTGTCAAAACAGAACTACTTACTGAAATTAAAAGTACAAATACTCGTATTGACGCTACAAACGCCCGTATTGATGCTGTCAAAACAGAACTACTTACTGAAATTAAAAGTACAAACACTCGTATTGATAGTTTAGAAAAATCTGTAAACAGAGGCTATGTCATAGTTGGCATAGGTATTGCTATGGTAGGGCTTATTACCACTTTTGGATTTGGATTTATAGGATTTCTTATTTCTAAGATAAACTAAATTTTGTATTTTTCCGCATAAAGTAAGCCTCTAATATAGAAAGATGAAAAACGTTCTCGTAATTTTTTTGAAATTGATGGGCTAAATGACAATTTTATTGTGATTGTAATAATAAGTTTGCATAAACCATGCTATGAAATACTGCAACATACCTTAGCTCTACGCAAATACCACGCACAAGACGTAGCACTTTGCACGGACACGCCCTTGCAAACTCCCCTACCGCACAGCTGCCACGCGTCACAAGAACTATGCCTCATACACTGCCCTACAATACGTGAAATGCACTTTAGTATAGGAACGCTCTACCCCGCCCTACCCCTGCTTAAAACCTTTGTGTACGCATTGCCTCAAAACACAACACAAAAACTTTGCGCCGCACACAGCGTACAAAACAGCGGCGGGCATACGCGCTACCTTGACATGCTGCACGCATGGTATGAAGATGAAGTTGCGCTAAGGGATGATGGAGCGTATGAATTTACCACACTGGTACAGCGCTATTGGAACAGCAACCACGCACAAATAATGCTCATGCCACATGTGGACAGTGAAGATACACCAAAGGTTTCAAAAACAATACAGACACACGCACATGCAATACTAAAAGCCTTTGCGCGCTTACAAAGCATGCCCACAAACACCACAGGAAACATGAGCAAGGCCATTGTTCAAAGCGTGCATGCCTCAGCCCCGGGTAGCTTTACAGAACGCAAACAGCTTTACAATTTTTTGCGCGCACAAGAAATACAACACGGAGAAATACCGCAAAAACTACGAACAGCTATAGATGAAGCAATACACAAGGTAGAATATAACACCAACACAAGCTACAAACGCAAGGCCTTTGCTACCCTCCTAACAAAGCTTAAGGAGCACTACTAATATGCGCTACAGTCACATATACATAGAAAAAGATGCTCAACATTACCCACTCACAGAGCATTTACTAAACAAGTTTGACAATGCAAAGGTCGTGCTCATTGAAAACTACAAGCATTTTTTTAACAGACCGCGACAAGACTTTATGCTACAACGCCAAAGCCCAAAACTCATTTTGGCCAAGCAACGCCATAGCTTTTTAGAAGAAGGGGACGCACGCGTGCAAAGCTTTGGAACCACGCGCGTGTTTTCCTGTTCCATCATTCGCAACTGCTTGTACCACTGCGACTACTGTTTTTTACAAGGTATGCACGAATCCTCAAACATTGTTGTTTACGTAAACACCGACGACTTCAAAAAACGCATAGAGCAGCTTTCGGCTGAACACCGCAACGAATCCATATATCTCATAGCATCGTACCTTACCGACCTCCCCGCCTTTGAAAAAGACATTCCCACTTGCAAGCTCTTTGTAGACATGGTGCGAGAAAGCCCTAACATCACACTCGAAATACGCACCAAAAGCGACGGCTTTTCGCACTTACGCAGCATCACACCACCCAATAACGTAGTCATGGTTTTTTCCATATCACCACAAGAAATTATACGCGCCTATGAGCATGGAACGGCTTCACTACACACACGCATTTTGCAAGCACGCGCAGCACACGAAGCCGGTTGGCGAATACGACTATGCTTTGACCCCATTATATACTTTGAAAAATGGCAGCAAACATATAAACGCTGCGTGGAAGAAGTATTTCGTAGAATAGAACCGCACAAGGTAGAAATGCTCAGCTATGGAGTCTTTCGCATGGGCAAAAGTTTTTTACGCACCATGCAAACTCAGCGACCACATACTGAAGTGTTGCAAAAAAACATACGCATGCAAGATGGACTCGGAACTTATTCTCAGGACATAATATGCAAAATACGCAAAGAGTTTTTAGAAATGCTACTACCCTTTGTTCCTCAAGAACGCATACATTTTGTGCATGGTTAGTCCGGTGGATTTACATTGCTGCGTACAACACAAAAATAAAGAAAGAGGAAATAAGACAGACACCTTGCATCATTGACACTTCCCTCAATGCTGCTCATTGAATGTACAAGCAATGGTAATTTCAATGGAATGCTCCGCCATATTTTGTATGCATTACCAGTATACTTATAACTAATGGCATGTGTATCTTTTTCATGCGAATGGACGGGCTACAAAAGTGAATCTTGTTGTAAGCTGCACTACCACAAGGGCCTGTCGTTGTCGTACAGTCTCATTTTGTTGTGATGCAAGAAGATTTTCAAGAATACAAGGGCTTTGTGTTATGGGGTACTTGTAACGTTTTTTATGTGTTACCAGAGGCTTATTACGCAAGGTCTACGGCATGCAAAAGTTGCGATGCGGATATTATGAAGTACGCAGTTGAGTGTCGTATTAAAGGCAAACGTCAAAACAGAGATGAAGATGGCGCAAAGTATAATACTTTTCTTACTGCAGGTGATGAAGTTACCTATGTTGTTTCTGATGCATGCACGCCTTCGGATAAAAATTCTCGGGGGCTTATTATAAGCCGTTTGCCGCGAAAAAACATTGTGGCGCGCAGGAAGTACGACTTACTCTACCTCATGGCGGTGAATATAGATGTAATGGGCATTGTGCTTTCTGTCGATGAGCCCTCTTTTAGACCTCGCTTTGCAGACAGGCTGATATGGCTTGCCTTTGAACAAGATATTACGCCCTTTATTGTAATAAACAAAATGGATATACTCGAGCGCTGGAAGGCTGAAAAACGGAACGCTACGCGCGCTGCCTTAGATGCGAGGATACAGGCTTTTCGAGACATTGGCGTAGCGGTGCATTGTACCACTTTGCTTTCAGAAAAACCCGAGCTGGAATTAGTGCGGCGTATGTGTTACAAAAAACGTGCTGCCTTTGTAGGGCAGTCTGGCGCTGGAAAGTCGAGCCTCATCAATGCGTTGGTGCCCTGTGCAAACAGAAGTGTCGGTGCTATTTCGCAAAAGTACAATAGAGGGAGGCATGTTACCACGCGCCCCGACCTCATATGCGGTTTTGAATACAGCATTGTCGATACGCCCGGCATTCGAGATTTGCACCCCGCGCATATAACGGCGCAAAGCATAGGCGTGGGGTACCCCGACATAAGCCGCTTTGCAGACCAGTGTAAACTTGCAAATTGCATTCACAAAACTGAAGAGCATTGCGCTGTACGCCGAGAGGTAAGCAAGGCAATACACGCCGATAGATATGAATCCTACATTCGCTTGTTGGACGACGTTATTGCTTGGGAAAAAAATAAATGGTATCGCAAAAAACGATAAAGGCTCTCGACTTTGAAAAAATACTTACATCGGTAGGTGAACTTTGCATTGCAGAAGATGCCGCGGACTTGCTTAATTCGCTCTATCCCCTGAGTGACTACGCGCGTGTTGTACAGGAGCATACGCAACTTCACGCCATTATTCGTAGCGTCCAAAAACAAGGCGCACTTGCTCATGTTGCCCGCATACCTGCTTGCATGCACGTACTCAATGCGCCCAAGTCAAAGGTGTACACCTTGGAGGAATTGGCGCTGGTAAGGGTTATGCTTCAAAGCATGGACTCATGCGCACAGTGGGTAGATGCCATGGTTCATGCTGAAGACACTGCGCCCATTGAGTTTTCTTCTGCCGCAATGCCGCGCGTATTGCTGCAAACCTTGAGTCGTTTTTTTGACGCACAAGGCGCAGTGCGCACAGACAATATTCCTGAATTGCGCGAACTCGAGCGTAAGCGAGTGCGCATACACAAGGCGCGAAACAAGGTTGCTGATGAATTTTTGCGCGCTCACCAAGCTATGTGTTCATCAAGCATTCCCACCTTGCGCGATGATAGAGTTGTGCTCGCGATAAAGGCCTCACACAAGTCAGACGTGGCGGGTATAGTACACGCATCTTCGACACGCGAGAAGAGTACGTATATAGAAATACCCCCACTCTATGAGTTAAACAACGAGGCACTGCGTGTAAGCGAGGAAGAGCGCGCCGCGTATTACAAACTCTGCGTAAGCTTAAGCGAACATGTTGTCAAGGTTTCTCACAAGCTTCGCGCTTGCTACGAGGCATTTCTAAAATTTGACGCGCTCTACGCACGCTACCAATATGGACGCATGACTCATGGCACCTTGATTCAGCCTGTGTCAGCAAACGCAAAGCCTAAAAAGTCGCAAGAACATGAGGCAAAAAACCTCAACCTCGGAAACTGTCACCTCTATCTCAAAAATGCGACAAACCCCTTTGTTGATGCGTGTAGTCCTTTGACCTTTGAGTTTTTGGAGGGAGTAAGGCAGCTTATACTCACGGGGCCTAACGCTGGAGGAAAGACGGTTGCTTTAAAAACGCTGTGGCTTTGCGCGCTCATGAATCAAAGTGCCATACCGCTGCCATTGCGTACGGATGATGCATCTCGTTGCGCATTGCCTGTATTTGAATGCATTGATGTAGTGATAGGAGACGCGCAAAATTTGGAGCAGGGTACTTCGACTTTTTCTTCGCACATAGCGCACGTGCACGCCTGCATAAAAAATGCTGATGCTGGAAAATCGTCCCTCATGTTATTTGATGAGTTTTGCGCCGACACCGATGACCGCGAAGGTGGCGCGCTTGCCTGTGCATTGTTAGAACATCTTGCGAAGACCAACAGCACCGTGTGTATTACCACGCATTCGGCATCTGTGAAACACTATGTGCTTACAACGCCTCATTCTCACGCCTCTCTCGCGGCGCTTCGAGTTGCAAGAGACAAAACACCGCATGCGTATTCCATTGCGTATAACGTAATTGGCATGAGCGAGGCGGTGCATGTAGCGCGTAATGTTGGCATGCCGCAGAGCGTGTTAGAGGGCTACGAAAAGTTTTTGCGCATGTATGGGGAAGACTACAATAGCATGCTCAATGCCCTTAAAAACTCATATGTGCAGGCAGAGTACCTACGCGCGCAGCTGGCAGATGAGTATAGGGAGTGCAAAAAACGCATGGAGGCCTTGCAGACTGAAGAGACACTACTTGCGCAGCACCGGCGCGAGAGCGCGAAACAAGCCCTTGCCTTGGGTGCTCCGCTTATTGCTGACATGCGCAAAACCCTTGAGCGCTTGGGTGAAAAACTTGCTACGTTACAAAGTGCCGCTGCTCATGCACTGCCTGAAAATGAACTTGCCGATATGAAGCATGGCTTGCGCACTGAGCGTAGTTTAGTAGGTGAATTCCAAGAGAGTTTGGCTGAATTTGAGCAATACGCCCAGCTGCAAGCGCCTCATGATGAGGCTAATAATGTCCAAGACGAAGGCGAATTGCAAGTAGGAGAACGCGTATACATTGTGGCAAATAACGTAGAGGGCATGGTTCTCTCAGTATCTAAAAACAAGCAAAAATATCGCGTGCAAGCAGGCGTGCTTACGCTCAGTCTCGCTCGTCATGAATTGAGGCGTGTTGTCGAAAAAGCTGCTGATGAGCGAGCGCCTGCGAATTTTTCTTATGTGGATACTACACCGCACTCACTTGAAACCTACTTAGATGTGCGGGAATGCACGGCGGAAGAAGCTATTGAAAAATTGGAGGCGTATATTGACACTGCCCTCTTGAAAAATAGGAAGGTCTTTTCTGTTATTCACGGGAAGGGTGCAGGCGTGCTCATGCGCGAATTACACCGCGTGTTAAAACAGCATAGATTTGTTGAGCGCGCCGAGTATGCAGAAGCAGCTGATGGGGGTTTGGGTAAAACATACGTGTATTTAAAATAGCGGGTTTTTTCGCAAGTTTGAGAATCTCCTATGCTTGCAAATATTGCAGTCTAGCTTTTTTCTTGCTATTTTTTAAGTCGGCGCAGTTTCCAAGGCATGCTTATAATTTGTATTGTTCATTTTTTTTGAAATGTTTTCTGCACAATGACGGAGGGCTTTTATAATAGTTTGTTTTCGGGAGGGTACGTAACGCATTGTTGGAATGCTCACGCTCACTGCTGCAACGACATCATTTTGAGCATTGAAGATTGGTACTGCGAGGCAATAGAGGTGCGGCTCTTGCTCCTCGTTGTCTTCGGCGTATGCGCTTTTGCGTACCTGCTCCAATGTGAGTAATAGCTTTTTTTTGCTTGTAATGGTGTTCTTTGTAAATTTTTTCAGTTCAAGGTTTTCTATAAATGCGCTTTGTACGTGAGTGGGGAGCCACGCAAGAAGTATTTTGCCCATTGCCGTAGAATGTACGCTTGCTTGGTAGCCAATGTAGGAGTTGAGGCGAATTACTAGAGGCGAGTCTATTTTATCAACATAGAGAACCGTAGCTCCAGAGAGAATGCCAAGATGAATTGTTTCTTTAGTAAGATAGCACAGCTCTTGCAAATGCGTATGGGAATGCGTAATCACGGGGGAGTAGCGTTCCATATGTGTATGGGCAAGAGAAAACAACTTTGTGCTTAAGCGATATTTTTTGTTTTCTACAATTTCAATGTAGCCATTTTGTACGCAGGTTTGTATAAAGCGTAGCGCAGAACTTATGGGAATGTTTGTTTTATGCGCTATTTGGTCTAAGCTTAAAAACTCATAGAGGCTTAAGACTTCTATAATGCGAAAAATTCTGTCTATCGCATTTGAGGGAGGACTTAGTTTTTCTTGTTTCATTAGGGTCATTGTATCATGACTCGTTTACTTGATGTTTAAATATGAAAATTTAATTTTATATTTGGAAAAAGCATTGACACGAAAATGGCATTGTGTTAATTTTTTATTAAAGGAGATTTGCTATGAAAAACAAACTATTATTTTTGGCGCTAAGCACTTTGATGCTTGCAGTGGTGGTTCTTACGCTCTCTTGTGCGAAAGAAGAACAAGTAAAAAATCCCAATGAGATTACGTATTACTTTTGGGAGGAGCCAACTATCGTTGCTGTTATAGAGAAATTTAACAGTATACAGGATGAAATTACGGTAATTCCAAAGGCATTGCCCATTAATGACTATGAGCTTAAAATACTTTCACTGCTTTCAGCTCAGGAAGAAGTCGATGCTTATGCTCAAAAAACGCCGGTTCAAATGCTCAGTCATTATAAGAACAAATTTATTGCAGATTTGGAAGACATTGATGCAGCAAAGAGCTTTGATTTTGGCATCTACGACTCGTACAAAAATTCCATTACGGTTGAGGGGCGCTACGTTGGTCTGCCGTTTTGCGGGGCTAATAGATTCATTTACTTTAACAAGGTGCTTTTTGATAAGGCAGATGAACCCTATCCAACGACGTACTCTGATGAAGGAACTTGGACCTGGGAAAAGTTTGAAGAAGTTGCAACGCGCATACACGAAAAGCTCGGAGTATATGGCATAAACTTTCATACGTGGGCGCAGTTTTCCATGAGTGAGTCCTTTCAAAATGAAGCAGCGTTTATCAATGCTGATGGAACTGTTGTCATTGATGATGATAGGGATGTGATTTTACGGGATTTTAAGCGGCGTAAGAGAATAGAAGAGAATGGTACCATGTGGCCTATGCAAGATTTGAAGGTTACAAAAATGCATTATTCTACTGCGTTTTTTGGAGGCACGGTTGCCATGCTACAAATAGGCGAATGGTTTCCCGGTATGTTGTTAAATGCAAAAAACAAAAGTTTGTTTAATGACTTTACATGGAATGATTGGGGTGTTGCTCCTATTCCTAATGACCGCGCCGTGCATGTTAACCCGGGAATTCCAACCTATTCGCATGTTGCGCGTTTTTCAAAAAAGAAGGATGCAGCATTTACATTTTTGAAGTGGCTTGCGGGAGAAGAAGGCGCTGCCGAGCTTGCCAAAGCGGGGTATTTGCCAACCATCATCACGGATGAAGTGAAGGAAAATCTAAAACCAAATTTTGCTGATACAAAATCGCTTGAGGTATTTTTAGGTTCTTTTGATAAATTATCACCCATCCTAACTCCTAAATATGCAGTTGGAATAGATAAGGCACTGGGCGCTATGTTTGAGGAATACTTGTCAAAGGATATGAGCGATGATCAGCTTTTTGAATCATTTCGTAAAAAACTAGAACAAGTAGTATTAGAAAATTAATGCCTCTGTAGCATTGTAAAACGGACGCAAGTACATGCTGATGAAAAAAAATAGCGCGCTGGGCACTACTTCTTTTGTGGTTTTGCTTTCCTTTTTAGCGCCAAGTTTTATCGGGTTTTTCCTGTTTATCTTGTTGCCTATAATTGGTACTTTGGTGCTCTCGTTTACCAAGTACTCGGGTGGCTTTGCTATTGACTTTGTGGGCTTAAAAAACTACTTCATAATACTCAAAAGTCCGACGTTTTTTAAGTCCTTGATTGTTACGGTGAACTTCACTGTTTTGTACGTCATTATTCAAACGAGTATTGCGTTATTGGTTGCTGTTATGCTCGCAAACCCATTGGTAAAGTTAAGCAAGTTTTTTCGCAGCGTGTTTTTCATGCCCTGCCTCTTGTCTACAGTTGCCATTTCTTTGGGCTTTGTCGTCATACTCAATCCCTCTCAGGGTCCTTAAATTCCATGCTTGCATTCTTGCAGCTTCCCACAAGTAAATGGCTTGCAAGCGAAAGCATGGCCTTGCTCACCCTTGTGTTTATTATGACGTGGCAGAACTTTGGCTACTACATGGTAATATTTCTCGCGGGGCTTACAACTATTAATCCGTCTTTGTATGAATACGCCAATACAGAAGGGGCTTCAAGTTTGAGGAAGTTCTTCACTATCACCTTGCCCATGCTTTCGCCAACCATGTTTTTTGTGCTTATTCTTTCCATCATACGGGGCTTTCAGGTTTTTGACCTTGTGTATGCAATGACTGGTGGACGCGAAGGTGGAGGTCCCAATGGGGCTACCAATGTGTTGGTCTTTGACATTAATCAAAGGGGCTTTACGGAATTCAAAATGGGGCAAGCATCTGCTGAAGCCTTTATTTTGCTTTTGATAGTGCTTGCAATAACGGTAATACAATATAGGCAACAAGCAAAGTGGGTAAACTATGATCTCGTATAAAAAAAATTCCGCGTCCCGTGTGTATGTGGTGCTTCTCTATCTTTTTTTGGCTTGGATGGTGCTTTCCATCCTCGCGCCCTTGATTATTATTCTCTCTTCGTCTTTCAAAAACGAACTAGAAATATTCGATTTCCCCGTGCGCCTTTTCCCAAAAAACCCGACCTTGGAAAATTATAAAGAGTTGCAAGACTTTCCCTTGTATGTGTGGAACTCTTTTAAAGTAACCATAACAATAGTTGTGCTACAGTTTTTTACTGCAGCTACGGGCGCATACGCATTTAGCAAACTGAGTTGGAAGGGGAAAAATGTGCTTTTCATCATCTACATTGCCACCATGATGCTCCCTGCGCAGTCCTTTATTATTCCGCAGTTTCTCATTGTCCAAAAGCTGGGCTTGTATGATACGCATACAGGCCTTATTTTAATTTCTGCTTTCACCGCATTTGGAACCTTTTTGCTCAAGCAATTTTTCGAGACCATTCCAAACGCCTTGTTAGAGTCCGCACGCATAGAGGGCGCAAGTGAGTGGAAGATATTTTACAGAATAATACTGCCCCTGTCCAAGCCCGCCATTGCTACGATGATAATTTTTTCGTTTCGCTTCTTTTGGAATAATTTCTACTTTCCCTTTATTTACATAGACTCACCGGAGAAGCGAACCATTCCGCTGGCCTTAACCACATTTATAAGTCAATACGATGTGCGCTACGGTCCACAAATGGCAGCTGCGATTATATCAATGGTTCCCGTATTGCTCTTGTTCTTTTTTGCTCAACGCTATTTTATAGGCAACTCGGCGGTCTCGGGGTTGAAAGGGTAATGCGCATATGAAGGCTTTGATGCTGGGGGGTGATTTTTGGCACAGTGCAGGGTACTACTACCACATGCTAAAAACTACTGTGTGTGAAAATATAGACTTCATCTCAAACGTAGAAAACTTTCGCGCTGTTTCCTTAGCTGACTACGACGTTTTGTACATCACAAAAAACTTTTATGATGCTGACATGGCGGGCAAGTTATGTTTGGGAAGCATTGCCACGTCTGACGAAAGACGAATACAGGAGTTTGTGGAAGCGGGGCATGCGCTATGCTTGCTTCATGCGGGGGTGACCATACGAGAGGAAAATGCAATATTACTCGACCTTGTGAAGGGCATGTTTATCATGCATCCGCCTATTTGTAAATTTAGCATAGAATTTGAAAAAACCATGATGACGCAAGATGCTTATGAAGTAGAAGATGAACTCTATCATGTAACAACAAAGAGTACTGAGACGCAGGTTTTTGCATGGGCGCATTCTGCGGAATATGGCAGGCACATAGCCGGCTGGCGGCATGAGTACGGTAAGGGCAAGGTCGCTGCCTTTACGCCCGCACATACCTCCGTGGTACTTGGGAGCAAGGAATATCAAGAGACAGTAAAAAATATTTTCACATGGTTGATTGAGTAATGCTATACAAGCGTTCCCACTGATTAAGGTATTGTTGTGATAGAGAATAACAGAAACACGCATTTTGAAAACCTGCAATTACGTGATAAGCAGTCATTTTGTGATGCGCTTTATGGCTTGCTTGAGCCGTATGAGCGGAGGCTTGCTGCGCGTAGCGGGCGTCTCGCACTTGGGGCGAATGTGGCGCACTACGATGATGGCGCTGCTGAGTTGGAAGCTGTTGCCCGGCCACTATGGGGCTTGGCGGGCGCGTGTAAGCATCAAGAGCATTCACAATTTGATAACTTAGCGGCGCTGATGCGCGAAAAAATAGCCGCGGGAGTAGATGAGCATTCTCCGTATTATTGGGGGAATTGCGCAGGGAAGCGGACGCAGCGCTATGTGGAAATGGCACCGCTTGCACTCGCCTTTAGCATGAGTGAGCGTGTTTTTTGGCAGCCGCTTTCACAAAAAACAAAGGAGTCTGTCATTCAGTGGCTCACGAGCATCAATGTGTATGAGGAAAGCGTTGCCGATAATAACTGGCGTTTTTTTAGAATACTGGTGAATACTTTTTTGAAAAACGTGAAGGCTGAATATAGCAGCGCCATGCTTGAACTCGACTTTGCTGCATTGGAAGGCTACTACCTCGGCGAGGGCTGGTACCGCGATGGGCGCACGGAGCAAATGGATCACTACATTGGTTTTGCAATGCATTTTTACGCCTTGCTGTATGCCGAGCTGAACCCCAATGATGAGGAGCGCTGTGCACGCTACAAGGAGCGGGCGCTGCTCTTTGCAAGGGACTTTGTGGCGTGGTTTGCCGCGGACGGTTCGGCGCTTGCCTTTGGGCGTAGTCTTACCTACCGTTTTGCGCATGCCTCTTTTTGGGCTGCCTACCTCTGCGCGCGCGTGTACACAATGCCCGAGGCGCCCGTGTCTTTGGAGGAGGCAAAGGGCTTGCTGGTGAGAAATATCGCGTATTGGCTTAAAAAACCCATATTCGACAATGCGGGATTTTTGACAATTGGGTACGGCTACCCCAACCTCAGCATGTCCGAGGGCTACAACGCGCCGGGCTCCCCGTATTGGGCGCTGAAGGCCTTTCACATTTTGAGCTTGTCAAAAGACGACCCGTTCTGGCGTGCGGAGGTGGCAGCATTGCCCGTGGAAAAAGAAAACCGCATGCAAAAGTTTTCACGCTTTATGTTTTCGAGAAGCGAAACGGGCGATGTAGTCGGGCTTACTGCGGGCGGGTACGCCCCCTTTGAGCCGAGACACCATAAGGAAAAGTACGCTAAGTTTGCCTATGCGCCGCACTTTGGCTTTACTGTGAGCATGGGTAACGAAGGGCTTACGTATTTCAGCCTTGACAACACCCTAGCCTTTAGTAGCAATGGTGTTCACTGGAGTCACAAAGGTAAAAACACCACCTGCGTAATGAAGGCTCACTACATCTACACCCAATGGGAACTCGCGCATGTGGGGGTGCGTGTCAACTCGGTGATAATTCCCATTTCAGGCTGCTGGCACCTGCGCGCACATTCCATAATGCAGCAGGCTCATGGCAATAAGCCCTTGCATGTTGCCGAAGGTGGTTTTTCAACGCCCTACGACTACACGGGAATTACCGCGTCACTGCAAGTCTTGAGTGGCAGCATTGCATGGTACTGCGATGAGTTTATGGTGCATTCACAATTGTGTGACGCTCAGTCTGTGTACAAAAGTGAGAACTGCGCATTTTTTAACACGGCGCATGAGGGTGAAATTTTTTACAGCGGCCTTTGGGACTTGAGTAATGAAGGCACCGCGCATGTGAAAAGCGATTACCCTCATGCAAATATTCTCTACCCAAGGAGTATGACGCCCATGCTTTTGAGCACTATGCATGATGAAAAAACATTCCGCGCCACGCTGGTGTATTGTGAGCGTGGAGGGAAGAAACACAAGAATGCTATAGCGATTCCCAAGGTGTCAATAGAAAAAAGTAAAAAATGGTGCGCATAAACGAGAGAGAAATTAGCATTGAGGAAGAATTTTAAAAGGAGCTTATTATGAAAAAAATAGCAATTGTTGGTATAGGCGGTTATGCTGAGGAGCATTTACGTTCTATAGACATTTTGGAGAAGGAGGGGCAGTTGCAACTGCGTGCTGCGGTTGTGTGGCGTGATAGGCACGCAGAGATGCGCGCAGCTTTGGAGAAAAAGGGCGTTGTCATTTTTGACACCTTTGAAGCCTTAATGCGCGCGAAGATGGACATTGATATTGTAAGTATTCCTACGGGCATTATGTGTCATGAAGAGATGATATGCGGCGCTTTAGAATGTGGCTACGACGTTATGTGTGAAAAGCCGCTTGCGGGCACAAGTGCAGAAGCAATGCGTATTTGCAAAACCATTGAGCAGACCAAGCGCATATGCGCCATAGGGTATCAAAACATGTATTCTCACAGCATAGCGAAAATAAAAGACATGACAATAAAAAAGGAGTTGGGCGCATTGGTCTCGGCGCGCACGGTGGTGCTGTGGCCGCGTTCGCAGTCTTATTATGAGCGCAATGAATGGGCGGGAGAGTTGGAGTTTAACGGAAGAAAAATATACGACTCCATAGCCCAAAATGCATGCGCGCATTTTTTGCAAAACATGCTTTTTATTGCGGGTGGAGAGGCGCATAGTTCAGCGGACATTGCGCGTGTCTACGGTGAAAACTACAGGGCAAAAAATATTGCAAGCGCCGACATGCAGTTTATAAAGGTACACACGCGCGGCGGTGTGGAAGTTGTGTTTGTTGGTACGCATTGCGTCATGGAAGAGTACGGGCCTGTTACCGAGTACCAGTATGAGCGTGGAAAGGTGCGCTGGGAGATGGGGGGCAAAACCACTGTCTACGATGAGCGCGAGAAAGCAACCGAGCATTTTGATAACAGGGGCGAGGATTTTAAGACGAATATTTTTCGCAACTTGCTAGAGAGTATAGAAACGGGTACGCAGCCAAAGTGCACCCCCGCTAATGCAATGCAGCAGACGCTGGTCATAGAAAATGCCTTTGCCTCTTCTGGTGGTGTCACTGAAATTCCAGAGGAATACAAAAGCACACAGCTGTTGCATAAGTCTTTTTATAGTCAGGTTGTGCCCGCAAGCCCCGAGCCCAATGTGGTTATTGCTGATATAGAAGACATATGCCACCGCTGCGTAAACACGGGCAAGAGTTTTGCAGAGCTGGAAATTCCGTGGGCAGTAGCTGGTGCGGAAATAGTATTGTAGTGAAATTTAGATAAGGAGGAACTATGAACATAGATAGAAATGTAAGCCTAGAAGGTTTGCAGCCGCGCGTTATGGAACTAAACAAACGTGCAAAGGCAAAAATTACAGCGCTGGATAAGCGCTGGAAGGATGAATGGGGGACGCCCGTGTTTACTCAAGCAGGCTTGTACACCTCGCGGAGTTGGACGGAATGGACGCGTGGGTTTCAAGTCGGGCTGCCGCTTTTGGTTTTTGAAATTGATGAGGACGAGGCCTTTTTGGAGCTTGGAAGGAAGGCGTGCGTTAGAACCATGGCGACTCATTTGACGCATACGGGCGTGCATGACCATGGCTTTAATAATGTCAGCACCTATGGAAACTTGCTGCGGCTTATGAACGAAAAGCGCATTCCTGAAAATGAGTGGGAGCGTAATTTTTACGAGCTTGCTTTACGCGTAAGTGGTGCGGTGCAAGCAAGCAGGTGGACGCACATAACAAAGGACAGCGGCTTTGTGCATTCCTTTAATGGCGCGCATTCGCTTTTTGCTGATACCATTCGCTCTATGCGTGCCTTGGCTTTGAGCCACCTGCTTGGACACAGTCTTAAGAGCGAACAAGATGCCGCGGTCTCTTTGCTTGAGAGGCTTATTCTACATGCGGAGGCTACGAGCACCTACAACGTGTATTTTGGAAACAAGAGAGACGCCTATGACCTGCGCGGTAGAGTTGCACATGAGTCGTTGTTTAATGTGCGTAGTGGAGCCTACCGCTGCCCAAATTCACAGCAGGGGTTTTCTCCCTTTACCACATGGACGCGCGGGCATGCGTGGATTTTGTGTGGGTATGCCGAGCAATTGGAATATCTCAATAGCGTATCCCCCTATGAATTTGAAGGCTTTCGGCGTAGCAAGGAGACGGTACTTGCCTTGTTTTTAGAAACCGCGTGCGCGACTGCTGATTTTTACATTGAACATATGCCGCGGGACGGGATTCCCTATTTGGACACTGGCGCACCCTCTCTTCAGAACATAGAAGATTACAAGGAACGGGATGCAGACCCCTTTAATCAGCATGAACCCGTTGATAGCTCCGCAGCCGCCATTGCCGCGCAGGGGCTGCTACGCCTTGGGCGCTACATGGGCAACACCAAAGCTGGCGCGGATTATTTTCAAGCGGGACTTACCGTAGCTCAAAGGCTGATGGAATCCCCGTATATTTCGGAGGATGCGAAACACGAAGGCTTGCTTTTACACTCTATTTATCACCACCCCAATGCATGGGATTATGTTCCGGAAGGTAGCAAAACTCCCTATGGTGAGTCCTCTATGTGGGGGGACTACCACCTTATGGAATTGGCGGCCTATCTTAACAAACTAGCGCAAGGAAAGGATTATACCTTTGGCTGGAAGGAGATGCTGAATTATGGATAAAACGAGCTTAGATACTTTGTGCATTCATACGATAACCACAAAGCCTTGGAGCTTGAAGGAGTGCGTTGAAAATTTTAGCGCGCAGGGTGTTAGTGGCATTACTATTTGGAAGGAACTGCTGGAAGACTGCTCAGTAGCAGAGGCGCGCAGTTTGTTGCAAGACCACGCTATTACGCCTGTTGCGCTTTGTAGAGGTGGTTTTTTTGTTTCTGATGACAAGGCGCTGCGCGATGAGGCGATAGCGCGGAACATGCGCGAAATAGCCTTGGCGTATGAATTGGGTACGCCTACCATTGTCTTGGTTTGTGGTGCCTCTCCCGCTGTGCCTTTGGTTGAGGCGCGCAAGTACATTACCGAAGGCATAGCTGCCATTCTGCCCCAAGCAAGGGAAGCGGACATTACACTTGCAATAGAGCCCCTGCACCCCATGTACGCGGACAGTCGCTCTGCTGTCACAACCTTAACTCAAGCAAACGACATGTGCGACGCGCTTGCTTCCACGCATGTGGGCGTAGCCGTGGATGTTTACCACACATGGTGGGACGACTGCTTGCAAAGTGAAATTTTGCGCAGTGGGCGCAGCGGGTATTTGAAGGCCTTTCACATGTGCGATTGGAAGACGGCCATGGAAGACATGTTGAGCGACCGCGGGCTCATGGGAGAGGGGTGTATTCCAAACGCACAAATAAGACAATGGATGCACGATGCGGGCTTTTCGGGCTTTGACGAAGTGGAGATATTTTCTACACGGCACTGGGCACGCGACCAGCATCAGTTTTTACAAAACATAATTGAGGCGTATAAAAACATGCGCGAGGAGGATGTATGAGAAAAGAAGTTGGAATAATAATGAATGGAGTTACGGGCAGAATGGGCACCAAACAGCACTTGGCGCGTTCAATTGTGGCGCTGCGTGAGCAGGGAGGGCTTGTCGTAGGCAATGATGTTCTCATGCCGCGCCCGGTGCTGCTGGGGAGGAATGAGCAGAAATTGCGTAACTTAGCAGAGCGTTATGGCATAGCGGATGTTTCTACGGATTTGGAAGCCTGCCTGCGCGATGAGAGGAATGAAATTTACTTTGATGCGCAAGTGACGGAGCGGCGCGCCGAGGCAGAGCACAAGGCAATTGATGCGGGCAAGGCGATATATTGTGAGAAACCCATAGGGAGCAATGTGGAAGAAGCGCTAAGCTTGCACAAGCACGCGAAGGACGCGGGAGTAAAGCACGGGGTGGTACAGGATAAGCTGTGGTTGCCCGGATTTATGAAATTGAAGCTGCTTTTGAACAGTGGTTTTTTTGGAAGGCTATTTTCCGTGCGCGGTGAGTTTGGCTATTGGGTTTTTGATGGCAACTATCAAACATGTCAACGTCCCTCATGGAACTACCGTAAGGAGGATGGAGGCGGCATTATCATAGACATGCTTTGTCACTTTCAGTACATTATTGAAAACTTGTTTGGTCAAATACGCGCGCTTACGTCTTTGGGGGCAACGCATGTGTCAAAGCGTTGGGATGAGCAGCATGCCCCCTATGCGTGCACGGCAGATGACGCGTCCTATACGACCTTTGAGCTTGTTAATGAGACCATTTGTCACTTTAACGCAAGCTGGTGCGTGCGCGTACGCAGGGACGACCTGCTTACCTTGCAGGTTGATGGAGAGAACGGGAGCGCGATAGTGGGCTTACGCGATTGCTGGATTCAAGAACAGAGCATGACGCCTAAGGCTGTGTGGAACCCCGACATAGCGCAAAAGCTTTCTTTTTTTGATGGCTGGACAAAAATGCCTGAGACAGAACTGTATGACAATGCCTTTAAGGTGCAGTGGGAGTTGTTTTTAAAACATGTCTATAATAATGAAGAATTTCCTTACGACTTGGGCGCAGGAGTGCGGGGAATACAAATTGCAGAGTCCGCGCTCCAGTCGTGGGAAAAGCGCGCGTGGGTCGAGACTCCGCGAATGGCGCCGTAATTTTAGAAGCAGCCTCGCTGCTTGTTTTGCGTGGGGTAGCGTAAAACAAGTTGCGAACTGTAGTGATATAGAGAAACACAATGCTACATGTACAAGTATTAAGCGCCATGCTACGTATGCGTGGCATGTAGCAAAAGCATGGTAAATATGTCCATGTGCAAAGGAAAGTCTTATTTTATTTTTTGTGTTCTGTTTGCAAATTCCCACGCAGCGTAATATGCAAGGCGTGTGCGCTTCTCAAGTACTTGGTAATTTATTTTATCCGCGTCATCAGTTGGCTTATGATAATCATCATGAGTGCCGTTTGTGTAAAATATAGCGGGAATATTTTTCTTTATAAAGTGATGTTGATCTGAACGATGAACACTTTCATTTGAATGCTCTAAAGTAAGCCGCACATATTTTTTGTTAATCAGTTCGTGTATTTTTCTCACGCGGGTACTGATAATATCGGCACCTATGACATATACATAGTTAGGGTTAGAACTGTGTTTTGTATCCACCCTCCCCACCATATCGAGGTTTAGATTTAAAACGGTATTTTTCAAAGTAAAGACCGGGTTTTCTATGTAATATCTTGACCCCAATAGCCCCGCCTCTTCTACCGCAAAGTGAATAAATGCAACCGAACGCTTCGGTACAACTCCCGCTTCCTGAGCCCTTTTGAAGGCCTCGGCAATTTCCAAGAGTGCCACCGTTCCGGAGCCGTTATCATCCGCGCCATTGTATATGGTTTTTGTACAACCAGTACGAGCAGGGACATGAACAAACCTAGCAGAGGCAGAAAAAAACACACCATAACGACTAGGGCAAATATTTCCAAGATGATCCATGTGTGCCGTTATAACAACAACTTCCTCGGGTTTTTCGCCGCCCTTAATATATGCAATAACATTGCTATCATCTTTTATTTTGCTAGTATCTGCTTCTATGTCTGAAACATGAGAAGACGAAAAACGTTCATTATCCCTTAGCATGTGTTGAGTCAATCTCAAATATATTTTACTGAAGACAGAGAGGTGTCTCGCTATATACGCTTTGGGAATTTTTTGAAAATAGTCACCAGTAGCTTTTGGTGAGGGTATTTTCTCATTTTCATAGAAATCTTTGAGATATTGCGTAATTTGCGTACTTCCGTGCGGCCTACCTTCATAAGCGTCAGAAGCGATTATTTGCAAATGACGCCGCCAGTCTTGTGCGCTTATAGACTGCGCAAACGGAACTACATCACTTGAAATGCCCTCAAGCTGTACTACATCTGCCTTCTTTTTAAGCGAAGCGTCATCGCAGCCTATAAAAAGTATGAGAAATACAATTACTAAAAAAAAGAAAAAACACCTATTCAACATATACACAAAGCACACCAGCACCTTGCGGCATGCTTACTGTGTAATGAATAGGCATAAAAATTATAAAGAACAAGCCTTGAGTTTTATGTCTTTTTTACCACGCGCTTTTCTTTTATCTTCATTGAAGCCTTGCCAATGCGCTTGCGTATGTAGTAAAGCTTTGCTCTCCGTACCTTGCCTTGTCGGAGCACTTGAATTTTTTCTATGCGCGGAGAATGCGCAGGGAAAATACGTTCTACTCCCACTCCCGAAGATATTTTGCGTACCGTAAAGCTTGCGCTCACTCCTGCGCCTCGTTTTGAAATTACAATGCCTTCGTACAACTGTATACGCTCAGTTGTGCCTTCTACAATTTTAAAATGTACTACTATTCTATCGCCCACATTAAAAGACGCAATGTCGTCTCTTATAAAGGTGTGCGTTGCTTTTTTTACTAATTGTTCACTCATAAAAATCCTTCATATTTTCATAGGCCACTACAATACGTGGTTTCTATTATTGTAATGTTCTCATTGTGCAGCCGTCAAGTCAATTGAGAAAATACACGCAAACAATAGTCAAACCACACTATAACTCAATCAAAACTAGTAGCGTTTTTTATGCGCACGTTCACTGCATCGCCGAGTTTAAACTTGTGTGCTTCCCATTGCTCTTCCGTAATGCTTGCTTCCACCAGTTGCTCTTCGCTCGTTTCGTTTGCCTGTTCAAGGCGTAGTTTTATTTCTAAAAACACCGTGTTTGCCACAAAGCGCACTCTAATAATAACACCGCGCAAGTCGCCCACATGCTTCTCTTCTGCGGGGTAGACTTGTATTTCGTGTGGACGTACATACAATTGCTCTGTTGAATCCGTTATAGGTGTTTCTTCCTTGTTTACGGTAAAATGCACTAAATGATGGTCTTTAAACCTGCCTCGGAATACATTCACGGCACCCAAAAATTCGTAGACAAAGGAGCTTGCGGGAGCGCGGTAGATCTCGCGCGGATGCCCATTGTAAAATCCAACTAAATATGCGACAAAAAATCCAACTCAAAGTGAGAATGGGAAGCACTGTAGCCTCTTGAAACACAAGAAGTGTATAATAGAGTATACACCAACAGCCTTTTATTAGTATTTTTTTGCACGAAAATCACTCGGCTGTAGAAATTTGCCGCTCCAATTTTGCAAAAATGGATTGCTCAAAAATACACGTTTTTTTACGTGACATTGTTTCATTTTTTGGCACCTAGAAACGGGTATAAACATCCATCCATCTATACTCTTTTTTATTTTTGTAGTATCATTAATTTCATGGAATTCAACATAGTGCTTGCTGTTATTTATATTGTTGCAACCCTAGTATTCACGGTATTATGTTTGTTTCTTGCTCCTTCTTACGGATATTCACTTAAATTTTTTGTATTGACATTAATATCAATGATAGGAATGGTTATTCCTATCATGATTGTAAGTGTAGAATTTCGTAATATTGTATTTTTTGTTCTTTTTCTTATTACATGGTACTTTGGACATTCTATCTTTTTTCACGTATTTGTAAAAATAAAAAATAAGCTATTACGAATAATCAAGTTTATAAAATATTTGTGATTTTAGAGAAACATGCAAAGTCTAACGTGCCATACACTTGTACACAAAAATCCAATCTGCAAAAAAATGTATGGCTCTTTACTTTAACCCTACGCGCGTATGTTCTCTTCATACACTTGACACCCGCACATAATAGTCGTATATTGTTAGTGGTGCTGTGAGTGATCACGGCCAGTGCGCCAGCCCCTTCTATGGGTCTGGCATTTTTATTTATAAATCAACTTTGTCAACTTATCACCCTGCAGTATCCACACCTGATGAATATATTTTGTTCTTTGCCCATGTAACTCAGTTTTTAACGTTTCAAGATTTACCGCATCACCAATGCGTATCATCACATTTTGAGCTTGGTCTCTGCTTGTATTGTAAATGAGTTTTGCTATATTTTTAGCATTTGTAGAAGAAACACTTTTGAAGTCAAACATCTTATCTCCCACAATAGCATCGGGGTTTTTGATACCCGGAGTTTTCGTCTCTGGAAGCAGGTACACTTTTTCACGACGCTGGGCAAGCGCATCGGCACTCTCGCGCTCACTAGCGCGTACGCGTTTTTGATGTTTCGATTTTTCCTCCCTGTTTTGAGCTTCATGGACACGCCCGCCGTTTTCATATCGTTTTATAATATTCGTACCGCGCACTAACTCAAGTGCATAGTTATTCATCCCGAGCATATGCGCAAGGTGGACGATATCGCCCGCCATGCCATAGGAAATCGCGCGCTGTTTCATCGCGGGGGTAAGCTTCCAAAAGTTTTCTTTTTGAAGCGGGTTTGCACCGAAGCCCCTTTGTGCCGGGCGCGCCTTCGTGGGCAGGGGCGTCTCGGTAATATCATAGGCCTCTGCCAAAGTTTCAGAAATACCGATGCGAGTACTGCGACAATTGTGGTGGAGCGGCGGCGTGTTGCTATCCCAATAGGGGTCAGTCGCTTTACGCACAATGCCATTACGCGCGCTGCATATGGCAGAAGTACGCGAGTCGATGTTCGCGCTAAACTTATAAAAGCGCGGAGGCGTCTTTGTATCTTGAAGCGCGCGTCCCGCGGAGTACGCAGTATGCAAATTCGTGCGAAATACGGTCTCCCAGTACCACGGCTTGATACGCGCAAAGCCCGCCGCGTTCAAGAGTGACACATCGCTTGTTTCTTTAATAAACTGTTGCAAGTTCATACCGCCTCTTAACGAGCGTAGTATCTGCTTACGCACGGCATTGATAGCGTCAAGCGATGTGAGTGCTGCTACAGTAAAGGCGCGATATCGCATCTGTTTTTCAAGCGTAGAAAACTCAGCCTTCGTTACGGGTATCTGCGAACGCACGATGCGTTCGGCTTCTTCAAAGTTCACATGGTTTTCTAAGACGGCCTGAGGCCAATCATCTGCGAGCACAATCTGTTTTGGCCTTGCGTGCTTCACACCTAAGAAGAATGCACCCAGTAAGCCCCGCTCAATAATGCGAACAAAGCCGAGCATAGTTCTGTAATCAAAATATGCGCTCGTCGGCTTCATCGCTCGTGCGCGCTCTTGAGCGCGTGCCTTGCTCACGCTACGAAGGTAGGTGCGCATGCTCCGCAACACAAGTGCGCGTACGCGAGCATACCAGCGGCCGCTTAACGCATCGAGCGTAACAAGCTTTTTCGCCTCGGCGTGCTCAAGTTTTGTAAACAGCGCCTCTCTCGTTTTTGCATTATCGCTTAAAAAAAAACCGAAGGCGGGTGAGAAAACTGCGCACTACTCGGGCTGTGCCCACCGAGAAAGATATCAGCATCGTCCTTCGGCTTTGGTAATGCGTGATGCTCATAGAGTGCGCTCAGCGAGATAGGCACACCGCGGTCGACCGCTTGCAGTATCTCTTCAAACGAAGCCTTTTTTGCGGTATCAAAGACAAGGTGCGGATACTCATTCTGTACACCGAAATTCAAGTCAACAAGAGAGCGGATAAGCGACTTATTGATTGTCTCGCTTAAAGCACGTGCATCATCGCGTACAATTTTATCGAAGGCGCGCTCATGAACTTCGGCTTGCGCCCTTGTGCCGTGTTTCGCCTCCTGTGTTGCTAGAACTTGTCCCGTAATAGCGTAGGATATTTCAGCATTACACGCAGCGATAAGCGTGTTAAAATCGGCAATGCGTCCACTCGCGTCGATGGTCTTCACTTCGCGCACGTTTGCAAAGGAACCTGCGCTATCGCTTTTCAGGCGATGCAAGTCCTGAGCAATCTGCTCTGAGCGCGCCTTGGTCTCTTCGGGGTCGGTGGTATCTAAGTCGAAGAGCGCCAATACAGACGGGACGCCGTAGCGGTCGGCAAGCTGGAGCCAATACTGCCAGCCCGCTTTTTTAAATTTATAGAGCCACCAGCACGGGCGTAAAGAGCTTGTACCGTAGGGACTTTCTGCATGCGGGGAATTGCGGTGCACAATAAACTTATGCGGCATAGGTAACACGCGCGGGCCTGTTGGGCTTTGCCACACAAGCCGATGCTTCGCGTCAAAAGAAAACAACGCGACACTGCGCGACTTGAGTGCTTGCGGAACCCAGCGCCCTGCGTGAAGGTGCCAAAGAATCTCGCTTACCGAAAAGCCGTAGATGATGGCAGAAAGCAGCTCGCGGAAATCTTGATGCAAGGGTATCGCCTGCAATGCATCGCGAACAAATGCGTTGACATGTTCTGCACCCCCGACAATCTGCCACCCAAGGCCCGTAGTACCCGCAATGCGTAAGCGCACATCGCCCGCAATACGCGCATCGCGCAGCAGCGTACCATAATCGGCGCGCGAGTGCATGTTCGGTTCATGGTCAGGGTCGGGCATGTTCATGGCAAACTCGTATAAGCCCGGTCGTACAATCTCTGCGTTCAGGTGTTTTTGCGCCATTTATAATCCCCTCATAAGACGTGCACTATGTCGAGTCTCGCCGCATGCGAACACGCGCGGCGCAGCGCGCCCGCGCCCGAGAGCCACCTCAATGGCGTAGTACAGCGCATCAACCATATCATCGTATTGGTGTTTAGGAAACAAGGTAAGCTCATCGATAAGCGCATCACATGCGCTGTTCGCTGTAAAAAAGTACGTGCCATTCTCAAAGTAGGGCGACATACGTTCTACGCGCGAGTGTTTCGACATGCCCTTCGGCGTAGCTTCAACAATAGGCAAGCGCACGCCATGCGCTCTTCCACGCTCCTCTATATACTTCTTATAAACCCCCTGAAACCCGACTACCTCAAAGGCAATGCGCAGCGGGCGCCATTTCGCATGCATCGCAATACAGCGCGATACAAGCACGCTCGGCGTACAGCAGCGCGCCCACGCATCCAAGACGACCACGCGTTTATCGCTAAGCAGACCCACTACGACAATAGCACTCTCATCATGTTTGCCTGCACTTGGGTCTACGCCTGCAAAGACTTTCACGGCATTGATATCAAACGCCGAGGAAGTGAACTGGCGGAGCCACTCTATTTTTATAAGAGCGTCCTCGGGTGCAAGCGGTTCGTTTTGGTACTCGGTTGCAAAGTTGTGCGAGCCAATTTCTTGTTTTTTTCTTTGCAAAGCTGCAAGGTCCCAGTGTTCAGGCCACAGCGCAAGCATTACACCCTTACGTCTGGGGTGCGCGCGTAATGATTGAAAGCGCAAGGTAAGCCAGTGCGGCATTGCGCCGTTTGCTATCTCTCTGCAGAGCCTGCTCACAACATCATCGTTGTGCATAACGGTGCCAGTGGTAACGATAAGCGCATCTTTAGCCATCGGGATAACTGCGCGCTTAAACCAGCAGAATTGTTTCTCACGCTGTGTGGCGGAAGCCGCTGAGCCGTCTGTCATCAAGTCGTCTATAAGGATAAGGTCGGGTCTATGTTGGCGATAGCGCACGCCGCGAATGGCGGTACCCGCACCCGCAAAGCGCATACACACTCCGTTTGTTAAGCGTAGCTCGTTGGTAGACCATGTGCTGCCAATGAGCTCGCCCCAGTCTTCTTTAATGCGTTCATTCGATGCTATTTCCCATGCGATGTCGGAGCTTAAGCGTCCTGCAGCCGTTTGGTTCGCCGCGATAATGACAATAAACGTACTTTGTTTTGTTAAGGCTCTCCACAGTGGGAGCGCTAGGCACATGCGCACCGTCTTACCGTGCCCCCGTGGCTCTATGTTCACAATACCGCGTATGTTTTGTGTCTCTCGCACACACGATGTATCGGGCATGGAGGCACACAAAATGCGCGCACCCTCTTTCGACAAGGCCCTGTCGGTTACCATGCGTAAAATCTCTTTTTGATACGGCGCAAAGTCTTTGAAAAACAGGTGCGATAAATACTGCGTGCAAAAATATTCAAAGTCTTTCTGCGCGCGCGCAATTCGTTTTTGTTGCTCACCCGTACCCGCGCCGACAAGCGAGGCCAGTGTTGGGGCACTACTTCTTACGTTCATCGACACTCACCTTATCGATGATACTGTTAATCTGCCCAATAAGCTCGGGGTGTCCGGTAAGCTCTAAGGAGACAGCGGCGCGCAACGCGTCCTTTGCAGCCGAGACACCGTTTTGGTATGTCAAGCGTAGCTTGCCAAGTTGCACTTGTGCCTGTGATATCTTACGCAACATCTCGACAACCTCGCCCGTGTCTGCAACCTCAATGTCTTGCAATGCCTTAATGTAGTTTAAGATATGCACGGACAGCAGACTTGTGGAAGCTTCTAAAAGTTCGGTATTCGATTTGCTCTGTGTTACTTCTATCAAAGATCCCATCTCATTGCGTACTTTAAGGAACTGCTCGGCAACTTCCTTCGATGCCTTAACCGTACGCCGCACTGCCTCATGGCTAATCTCATAGCCATCGCCCTGCAAGAGTTTTGCTATTTCTTTGTTCGATTTACCACCGGCGTGTAGCTCGACTATGCGATCGACAACCTGTAGTAATTCGGCCTTACTTCGTCTTCCCATGGTTCTAACTCCGCTATTAGCGTGTTATGTAATACGTGCTGAGCACTCCCCCAACAAGGCCAAGCAACACGCCGCCAATGCCACCGAGTAAGCCCGCCTCAATCGCCGCGCCGCGCGCGCTGCGTTCGTATCGCTTGAACAACGGCTCGTGCTCGGCGAGTATCACGCTTTGCTTCCTTAAGAGTTGCTGCGTCTCTTCGAGCGCGCGCTTGTTCTGAGCCAACAATGTCTTCAGCCTCTGCAGTGCCTGCACGCGCTCTCTTAAGCTTTCTTCCAGGGTCTGTATTCGCTTCTCTTGCTGCTCGATTATTCCCTCTAATTCGTCCAGCAATTTCGTTTCGTCTTGCACCGCTTCCTGCGAATACGCGAGCTGCACACATGAGTAGGCCAATAACAGCACCACCAATAATAATGCCGTATTTCTTACATAACTTCCACATACCATTACTTGCGCCCCATCCTTTCTAAAACGCCAATACCAAGTAAGCCTCCCGCCGTTGTGTACGGGAGCAGGAGCACCCCCGCATCTTTATTGCATATCGAAACATACACGGTAAGCGCAAACGCGAAGAATAAGGCCAGTGCACCAAACACACGCTTGCTACTCAAGCGGCCATTCTCACCGCTGAACAATTCTCGTAATAATGCCTTCATATAATTTTCCCTCCTCATAACTCCACACTTCCTTAAATGCCCTGTCTGCTTCTCTAAATTCTTTTTCAAAATAACCATCTCGCCGCACAACACTTGCACAGCTCATGAGCACCACGCCCAAAATTATACAGAGTCTCTTCATCGCGTCTATTCTCACTGCATGGCCTTTTTCATAATCACATGTGCCCAATAACCCGTCTCCTTCGTCTTGTTTTTGAGTATGCGCACAAAATCTTCGCGAGACATCCTCACCCCCGCGCCTTCTCGGTACTTCGGTGTTCTCGGGTCGTACCCACTCTTATAATCGCCATACGGGTCATCGATAATCAACGCTTCTATCTTTTCAAAATCAACATCAGCAGGACTCTCTGGTATACTCCCTGTATATTCGACACCAGCAAGGCAGACAATATGCCCTATCGTTTTTAATCTATAATGCGGAAAGTTCCCACTTACAACAACGCCCGCGCCCTGTGCCTGCAAATACACAAGTTCAGTTAAGCTCCACTGCGTGCCAAACTCGGCGCTCGCATGCCCAGAGGTAAGCTCGTTATAACCCCACGCCAACATCGCGTGCACCTCATACGGCTTATACACCATGCGCCCACGCTTCCCAAACGCCCACGGCGCTACTTTACGCATATGCTTCTGTGCATCTTTGCTTAAGAGAAATTTTGCTAATACATCCTCAGGCTGTGCTCCATCAGCGTATGACCACAAACAACCCGCGCGCCGCGCTGCCATCGCATAACTTGTTACATTACAAGTCCCATGTGGGTCTATCTTATTATCTCGCTGTGTATAATACATACCTTATATATAAGGTCAAATTACACCACCCTTCGTAGCACAAAAAAAAGCTACACCACAAACCCGCTTATTTTTGACAATACGAGTATACAACATATATATCTATGGCTACCCTTATGCAAAAAACGACAGACGAACGACTTGCAAAAATAGAAACCATACCCGAGAGAGTAATTTATAAACACTTACTATATAATGATTTACAAAGCAAAAAATAATTATGTGTACAAAAAAGAGTACATTACATTATCCCCTGTAAAAAAGGGCTCCCATCAGCTTTTGATACCGAAACAACAAGAGTATCTATAGTTTTTGAAATGAAATTGTTATCAGTGGGAAATTGCGGATATCTTAGATGAGAGTTGACGTCCGTACAATAGACATTTTGATACACACCTGCATTATTCATATTCCATACCCCTCTAATAATATATGGCCTGTGCTAGTGCTATCTTTTATTTCCAAAGCATCAAATCTTATGCAGGCAGAAATGAGGTTACCTTCTGATAAGTGTTGCCATGCGGCAAAGGCGCGGCTGTCTTTATTCGTGATGACGAGACGTATTTTACAACTGCCTTGTGTGATCCCAATAACCGAACGCGCTGCATTTTTAAATGCTGTGTGGGTACCATTAACGCATAAAAATTTCTTCTTAGAATGTTTCATGATTCAACCTCTTCCTTTTCTATTTCTAAAAGCTGTAATTTTTTAGTTTTAGGTTCAACACTAAGTACAAGAAATTCGCCCGATGTATAAAAATGATGTCCGCCCTCTTGCGTTTTTATCAGTACTTTATCAAGTATTTCTATGTCTATAATGTCTTTTGCAAGCACAATATCTAGTGTTGTATGCTCGCTTGCATATCGTCTTGCTACTACTTTTGCATATTTTATCGCGTCTACTTTTTCCGTTAAAAGTGTCTTAACTTCTTTTCTTATAGTCCTTTTGTGATTTACGAGTCCTTGTTTGAAGTAAGCATTTTCGTACACATGTTTTGTTCCAACACCCTTAGCATTTTGCCTATACAATGCTACTATTTCATTTCCATAGTACTTTGAGTCTTTTTTCACATGTATCGAAACTATAGCCTCATGCTCTATGTTATGAGTTTTGTAATATCCGTCTACAAGTTTTTTTATAGTATACACCCCGTCTGCATTCGAGAAGAAAAATAAAAAAGAACCTTTACACACTTTCTCTAATGCATCACGGACAGTTCCATCAGAAATGTAAAGATTTATCTTTTCAAATTTTTGAGCTTCTATTTTATCTCTATCAAAATAAAGACTTGAATAATCGATATTTGAATACCTTATGACTATGTCTTTAATAACTTCAAACGCGGAAGATCCATAATGAAATTGGTCATTATTTGC
The DNA here is from genome assembly GCA_965196605.1 of Spirochaetia bacterium. Classification (GTDB taxonomy): domain Bacteria; phylum Spirochaetota; class Spirochaetia; order WTKD01; genus CBDAKK01. Next base: position 1,000,064 of record CBDAKK010000008.1, on the reverse strand, counting down.
GGCATCACTTGTAAACGTTACGGATACATTTTTATAATCAATTTTTTTTGTTGTATCTTTTCTACTATACTTCGGAAGTGTAATGACACCATTGCTTTCCGACCTCCAATCAAACAATGATTGAGGCATTTCGACACCATCGTTATATACTTTGTGAATTGTATATCGCGCATGATTGGGATTAGCAAACATTTTCCTAAGTTCATTCACTGTTTGCGTTTCCTCTGTACCATCTGCATTTTTTGTTGTAACTTCATATGTAGTATCAAAGACGGGAGCATGTTCTATAGTTCCGTATGCAATTGGAAGGAGTGTGTCATCATCAACTTTTTTTTCAAAATGGTTTATTGGTTTCAAAAATTCCGTGTCAAATATCGTCAAGGGGTCATCAATAGTAATCTTCGCATTTTTTGCATTATAAGCTATTTTATTTATCCGACCCGAATAATATACATATGGTTTTCTATTATCATACGCAATAATATAGCCCATACTCCCAAGCAATTTTTTATACACTTCATCTGTAATACCACCATCACAATTAATCAAATCGACAGTAACATCCGTGCGAGTTTGAAACGAATACGGATTAGTGCCTGCAGATTGCTTCCCAAAATAATATGGCATAAGCCGCATATCTGCCCGCCCAAAAATGCTATCTAATCTTTGGAGAGAAATTATTTTTAACCCAGAAAGATAGCTTTTCCATTTGGGCGTAACGACTGTTAACATTTTTTTTGTAACATCAAGTCTATATGAATTATTTCCAATCTCTCCTATGGTATCCTTTGCTATATCAATTCCATACACATCCGCAGCCACAATATCCTTCGGCATTTGTGGTACCACATCATTAAAATCGGGGCTTATTGTGTGAAAATATGTTTTTTCTATGGGAGTATAATCAATAACATACGCCCCGCCAATGTTTGTAAAATATTCATTCGGTATTTTTGCTTTTTCCTGTTGATGTGAAAGTAATGGATACGTTCCTTGTGCATCGCCTATGTCGCTGGCATATACTTGTGCTTCTTGAAGTGTCATAGTTTGTATGAGGTATGACTTGAGCATGCTGTTTCTTATGTAAAAAGTATCATTAACACTTGTGCTATATTTTTCTTCTAACTCGCCCAATGATCGTTTTTTAAAGTACGGGTACACAAAGCCGTCAATAATGCATGAATTTATTACCGCATAACTTTTCGCGTGTTCTTTCGGCTGTTCAGTAATCCATTTTTTAAAATACCCGAGGCTCGTAGCATCAGATATTTCACGTATTCCGTTTCCCAAAACAAAGCCTGCAGAAACTTCTTTGACTGGCACATCAACCTGAAAAAGCGATATCATACAATCATCCTGTTTTTGTGCAGTCCCATATTTTAATGCTGTAATTTATAGGTCGATTTTCGTTTGATGTTGGTACTATTAATGAAGCATAAAAAGTATCATTTGCCATTGAATAGTCAGAATCGCTAGTATCAAGCCATGTAGTGTGAGTTCCAGTAACGGCGCCGCTTGCTCTGCTTGTGCTTTTTTCTTTTCTTCTTCCCGTTTCTTTATTTCCTCGTTATACCCGCGTATTATTTCAGACTTTTTCGCGCCGTCTTCTTACGTAAGTTGTAAGGATAATTCCTTTTGACGCTCTAGCTCGGCTATTTCGCTGTCTATGTTTGCAATGTGTGCTTGTGTCGCTCCATTTTGTGCAGTAATAACATAATTGGTAATAGCATCCGCATAACTCAACGCAGAGTCGGTCGCTTGCAACCACCCGCTAGCAATTTGCGCAGGCTGGCTGGATAACTCACCTTCGAGCCTCTTAATCTTTTCTTCAGCACCCTTTCTTGCATCGCCAGTGAGGCTCGGTAATTTTGCTTTTTCATCAGCTATGTCTTTCTTAAGCTTCGGCATTTTTCCTTGCGCTTCTAACGCGCTTCCCATGCCTGAACTGAAAGAAATCGCAATGCCTATAAAGTTACCAACACCCCAAGCGCCGCCGCTCAGTACACACGTGATCCTTACGGCTCATGACTGCGCTTTATTCATAAAGAATCACACTGCACACCAGCGCAGGCCGCTTACACTCACAAAGCACCCTCACGTGCTAAAGCTACCTTGCGCGTCCAAAGCCCCGCCGCGGAATACGCACTGCGCGCCAGCGCAGGCTGCTTGCACATACAAAAAGCACCCTCACGTGCTAAAGCAACCTTGCGCGTCCAAGCCGCGGGACGGGGAATACGCATTGCGCGCCAGTACACACGTGAGCCTAGGGCTCACGACCACTTACCCCCACATAATTCATAACACTATGGTGATGGTGATCTAAATTTTGGCGGCCACTTGCTTTTATATTTTTGCATCTCTGTCGCACCATCGAAAATATGAGTCCAGTGTTTTACCTCATCTACATTCCAGCCACTAATGTCTTGGTTGAAAGCCTCAGCGGTCCAAAACATGCCCACCATATTCTCCACTTTAGACGTGTTCCACCTACCAATGTCTTGGTTGAAAGCGTCAGCGCTAGAAAACATGCCCGCCATATTCTCCACTTTAGACGTGTTCCACCTACCAATGTCTTGGTTGAAAGCGCGAGCACTAGCAAACATGCTCTCCATATTCTCCACTTTAGACGTGTTCCAATCCCCAATGTCTTGGTTGAAAGCGCGAGCATTAGGAAACATGTTGCTCATATTCTCCACTTGAGACGTGTTCCACCTACCAATGTCTTGGTTGAAAGCGTAAGCGCCATTAAACATGCCCGTCATATTCTCCACTTTAGACGTGTTCCAACACCCTACCTCACCATTGAACGTGTCTTTGATTGCAAATAATTTATTCATGTCAGTGATAGCTGAGGTGTCAATGTGGTTGAGATTGGGGTTAGGCGTGCTTCCTGTGATAGCATTGTCAACAAGTCTTTTGAGTGCTGCCCTGTCTTTCGGGTGCTCAGTTTCTCTGGCGCCACATGAGTTACTCCACACCACCGACAGGTTTATGTCAGAAGTAATTGCTGTGCTTTCATCATGCTTTTTCTTGTTATGCTCAAAACGTTCTAGTTTACGCGTTACTCCATTGATTGAAGCGTACGTAAGTTTTTGACGTATCCCAATATCTTTCAAACTTTCACCCTTTTTCACAATAAGCGTAGTTTGTTTTGGATCTCCATTTAAGATACCTCCATGCAATGCAAGGCTCACGGTAACCTTAATCCCAATTGTCTGATGAGTCCCTCCCCCCTCTCGCACTGCTCCATCGCATCCCAAAAATACAAGGGGCATTACCGCCATTATTACTACCTTGCTTGCTGTGAGCAATACGCTCATTGCTTTATCAGTACTTTGTTTCATAATAACCTCTCTTAGGAACATAGAATGTTTCGTACTTATAATTATAAAAAAAATATTGAGAAATGTACAGTGTTAGTGTAACCCTTAGGTGACATGTGAGTATGTCACTCACTTACAAGTACCGCCACTCAGTACACACATGAGCCTTACGGCTCACGACCGCTTTATTCATAAAGAATCACACTGCACACCCGCGCAGGCTGCTTACACTCACAAAGCACCCTCACGCGCTTAAAGCTACCTTGCGCGTCCAAGCCCCGCCGCGGAATACGCACTGCACACCAGCGCAGGCCGCTTACACTCACAAAGCACCCTCACGTGCTAAAGCTACCTTGCGCGTCCAAAGCCCCGCCGCGGAATACGCACTGCGCGCCAGCGCAGGCTGCTTGCACATACAAAAAGCACCCTCACGTGCTAAAGCAACCTTACCCGTCCAAGCCGCGGGACGGGGAATACGCACTGCGCGCCAGCGCAGGCTGCTTGCACATACAAAAAGCACCCTCACGTGCTAAAGCAACCTTACCCGTCCAAGCCGCGGGACGGGGAATACGCATTGCGCGCCAGTACACACGTGAGCCTAGGGCTCACGACCACTTACCCCCACATAATTCATAACACTATGGTGATGGTTATCTAAATTTTGGCGGCCACTTGCTTTTATATTTTTGCATCTCTGTCGCACCATTGAAAATAGCAGTCCAGTGTTTTACCTCATCTACATTCCAGCCACTAATGTCTTGGTTGAAATTGAACCCGAAAGAGTAATTTATAAACACTTACTATATAATGATTTACAAAGCAAAAAATAATTATGTGTACAAAAAAGAGTACATTACATTATCCCCTGTAAAAAAGGGCTACAAATACCAAGCAATCTCTAGAAATTATTATACACAACATGACTAAATCTATGTGCAATCATACCTATACCGAGGCGAGTAGCTTGAGAAAAAGCCCGTGTATGCTGTGTGGGTACCATTAACGCATAAAAATTTCTTCTTAGAATGTTTCATGATTCAACCTCTTCCTTTTCTATTTCTAAAAGCTGTAATTTTTTAGTTTTAGGTTCAACACTAAGTACAAGAAATTCGCCCGATGTATAAAAATGATGTCCGCCCTCTTGCGTTTTTATCAGTACTTTATCAAGTATTTCTATGTCTATAATGTCTTTTGCAAGCACAATATCTAGTGTTGTATGCTCGCTTGCATATCGTCTTGCTACTACTTTTGCATATTTTATCGCGTCTACTTTTTCCGTTAAAAGTGTCTTAACTTCTTTTCTTATAGTCCTTTTGTGATTTACGAGTCCTTGTTTGAAGTAAGCATTTTCGTACACATGTTTTGTTCCAACACCCTTAGCATTTTGCCTATACAATGCTACTATTTCATTTCCATAGTACTTTGAGTCTTTTTTCACATGTATCGAAACTATAGCCTCATGCTCTATGTTATGAGTTTTGTAATATCCGTCTACAAGTTTTTTTATAGTATACACCCCGTCTGCATTCGAGAAGAAAAATAAAAAAGAACCTTTACACACTTTCTCTAATGCATCACGGACAGTTCCATCAGAAATGTAAAGATTTATCTTTTCAAATTTTTGAGCTTCTATTTTATCTCTATCAAAATAAAGACTTGAATAATCGATATTTGAATACCTTATGACTATGTCTTTAATAACTTCAAACGCGGAAGATCCATAATGAAATTGGTCATTATTTGCGGCATCACTTGTAAACGTTACGGATACATTTTTATAATCAATTTTTTTTGTTGTATCTTTTCTACTATACTTCGGAAGTGTAATGACACCATTGCTTTCCGACCTCCAATCAAACAATGATTGAGGCATTTCGACACCATCGTTATATACTTTGTGAATTGTATATCGCGCATGATTGGGATTAGCAAACATTTTCCTAAGTTCATTCACTGTTTGCGTTTCCTCTGTACCATCTGCATTTTTTGTTGTAACTTCATATGTAGTATCAAAGACGGGAGCATGTTCTATAGTTCCGTATGCAATTGGAAGGAGTGTGTCATCATCAACTTTTTTTTCAAAATGGTTTATTGGTTTCAAAAATTCCGTGTCAAATATCGTCAAGGGGTCATCAATAGTAATCTTCGCATTTTTTGCATTATAAGCTATTTTATTTATCCGACCCGAATAATATACATATGGTTTTCTATTATCATACGCAATAATATAGCCCATACTCCCAAGCAATTTTTTATACACTTCATCTGTAATACCACCATCACAATTAATCAAATCGACAGTAACATCCGTGCGAGTTTGAAACGAATACGGATTAGTGCCTGCAGATTGCTTCCCAAAATAATATGGCATAAGCCGCATATCTGCCCGCCCAAAAATGCTATCTAATCTTTGGAGAGAAATTATTTTTAACCCAGAAAGATAGCTTTTCCATTTGGGCGTAACGACTGTTAACATTTTTTTTGTAACATCAAGTCTATATGAATTATTTCCAATCTCTCCTATGGTATCCTTTGCTATATCAATTCCATACACATCCGCAGCCACAATATCCTTCGGCATTTGTGGTACCACATCATTAAAATCGGGGCTTATTGTGTGAAAATATGTTTTTTCTATGGGAGTATAATCAATAACATACGCCCCGCCAATGTTTGTAAAATATTCATTCGGTATTTTTGCTTTTTCCTGTTGATGTGAAAGTAATGGATACGTTCCTTGTGCATCGCCTATGTCGCTGGCATATACTTGTGCTTCTTGAAGTGTCATAGTTTGTATGAGGTATGACTTGAGCATGCTGTTTCTTATGTAAAAAGTATCATTAACACTTGTGCTATATTTTTCTTCTAACTCGCCCAATGATCGTTTTTTAAAGTACGGGTACACAAAGCCGTCAATAATGCATGAATTTATTACCGCATAACTTTTCGCGTGTTCTTTCGGCTGTTCAGTAATCCATTTTTTAAAATACCCGAGGCTCGTAGCATCAGATATTTCACGTATTCCGTTTCCCAAAACAAAGCCTGCAGAAACTTCTTTGACTGGCACATCAACCTGAAAAAGCGATATCATACAATCATCCTGTTTTTGTGCAGTCCCATATTTTAATGCTGTAATTTATAGGTCGATTTTCGTTTGATGTTGGTACTATTAATGAAGCATAAAAAGTATCATTTGCCATTGAATAGTCAGAATCGCTAGTATCAAGCCATGTAGTGTGAGTTCCAGTAACGGCGCCGCTTGCTCTGCTTGTGCTTTTTTCTTTTCTTCTTCCCGTTTCTTTATTTCCTCGTTATACCCGCGTATTATTTCAGACTTTTTCGCGCCGTCTTCTTACGTAAGTTGTAAGGATAATTCCTTTTGACGCTCTAGCTCGGCTATTTCGCTGTCTATGTTTGCAATGTGTGCTTGTGTCGCTCCATTTTGTGCAGTAATAACATAATTGGTAATAGCATCCGCATAACTCAACGCAGAGTCGGTCGCTTGCAACCACCCGCTAGCAATTTGCGCAGGCTGGCTGGATAACTCACCTTCGAGCCTCTTAATCTTTTCTTCAGCACCCTTTCTTGCATCGCCAGTGAGGCTCGGTAATTTTGCTTTTTCATCAGCTATGTCTTTCTTAAGCTTCGGCATTTTTCCTTGCGCTTCTAACGCGCTTCCCATGCCTGAACTGAAAGAAATCGCAATGCCTATAAAGTTACCAACACCCCAAGCGCCGCCGCTCAGTACACACATGAGCCTTACGGATCACGACCGCTTTATTCATAAAGAATCACACTGCACACCCGCGCAGGCTGCTTACACTCACAAAGCACCCTCACGTGCTTAAAGCTACCTTGCGCGTCCAAGCCCCGCCGCTCAATATACACATGAACCCTAGGCTCATGACCACTTTAGCCCTTAAGGCAACCTTGCGCGTCCAAGCCGCGGGACGGAATACGCATTGCGCGCCAGTACACACGTGAGCCTAGGGCTCACGACCACTTACCCCCACATAATTCATAACACTATGGTGATGGTTATCTAAATTTTGGCGGCCACTTTCTTTTATATTTTTGCATCTCTGTCGCACCATTGAAAATATGAGTCCAGTGTTTTACCTCATCTACATTCCAGCCACTAATGTCTTGGTTGAAAGCGCGAGCGCCCAAAAACATGTAGCGCATATCCTCCACTTCAGACGTGTTCCACCTACCAATGTCTTGGTTGAAAGCGTAAGCGCCATTAAACATGAGCGCCATATTCTCCACTTGAGACGTGTTCCACCTACCAATGTCTTGGTTGAAAGCGCGAGCGCCATCAAACATGGCCGCTATATTCTCCACTTTAGACGTGTTCCAACACCCTACCTCACCATTGAACGTGTCTTTGATTGCAAATAATTTATTCATGTCAGTGATAGCTGAGGTGTCAATGTGGTTGAGATTGGGGTTAGGCGTGCTTCCTGTGATAGCATTGTCAACAAGTCTTTTGAGTGCTGCCCTGTCTTTCGGGTGCTCAGTTTCTGTGGCGCCACATGAGTTACTCCACACCACCGACAGGTTTATGTCAGAAGTAATTGCTGTGCTTTCATCATGCTTTTTCTTGTTATGCTCAAAACGTTCTAGTTTACGCGTTACTCCATTGATTGAAGCGTACGTAAGTTTTTGACGTATCCCAATATCTTTCAAACTTTCACCCTTTTTCACAATAAGCGTAGTTTGTTTTGGATCTCCATTTAAGATACCTCCATGCAATGCAAGGCTCGCGGTAAACTTCTGAGTCCCTCCCCCCTCTTGCTTCTGCGCTGCCTCTTGCTTCTGCGCTGCCTCTCGCACTGCTCCATCGCATCCCAAAAATACAAGGGGCATTACCGCCATTATTACTACCTTGCTTGCTGTGAGCAATACGCTCATTGCTTTATCAGTACTTTGTTTCATAATAACCTCTCTTAGGAACATAGAATGTTTCGTACTTATAATTATAAAAAAAATATTGAGAAATGTACAGTGTTAGTGTAACCCTTAGGTGACATGTGAGTATGTCACTCACTTACAAGTACCGCCACTCAGTACACACATGAGCCTTACGGCTCACGACCGCTTTATTCATAAAGAATCACACTGCACACCAGCGCAGGCCGCTTGCACTCACAAAGCACCCTCACGTGCTTAAAGCTACCTTGCGCGTCCAAGCCCCGCCGCTCAATATACACATGAACCCTAGGCTCATGACCACTTTAGCCCTTAAGGCAACCTTGCGCGTCCAAGCCGCGGGACGGAATACGCACTGCGCGCCAGCGCAGGCTGCTTGCACATACAAAGCACCCTCACGTGCTTAAAGCTACTTTGCGCGTCCAAGCCCCGCCGCTCAATATACACATGAACCCTAGGCTCATGACCACTTTAGCCCTTAAGGCAACCTTGCGCGTCCAAGCCGCGGGACGGAATACGCATTGCGCGCCAGTACACACGTGAGCCTAGGGCTCACGACCACTTACCCCCACATAATTCATAACACTATGGTGATGGTTATCTAAATTTTGGCGGACACTTGCTTTTATATTTTTGCATCTCTGTCGCACCATTGAAAATATCAGTCCAGTGTTTTACCTCATCTACATTCCAGCCACTAATGTCTTGGTTGAAAGCGCGAGCGCCCAAAAACATGGCCTTCATATTCTCCACTTGAGACGTGTTCCAATCACCAATGTCTTGGTTGAAAGCGTCAGCGGCCTCAAACATGTAGCTCATATTCTCCACTTGAGACGTGTTCCACCTACCAATGTCTTGGTTGAAAGCGTCAGCGCTAGAAAACATGCCCGCCATATTCTCCACTTTAGACGTGTTCCACCTACCAATGTCTTGGTTGAAAGCGTCAGCGCCCAAAAACATGGTCTTCATATTCTCCACTTGAGACGTGTTCCAATCACCAATGTCTTGGTTGAAAGCGTAAGCGCTAGAAAACATGCCCTCCATATTCTCCACTTTAGACGTGTTCCACCTACCAATGTCTTGGTTGAAAGCGCGAGCGCCCAAAAACATGTAGCTCATATTCTCCACTTGAGACGTGTTCCAATCACCAATGTCTTGGTTGAAAGCGTAAGCGCTAGAAAACATGTAGATCATATGCTTCACCTGGGACGTGTTCCAGCTACCAATGTCTTGGTTGAAAGCGTAAGCGTCAGAAAACATGCCCTCCATATTCTCCACTTCAGACGTGACCCAGTTACCAATGTCTTGGTTGAAAGCTTCAGCGTGAGCAAACATGTGGCGCATATTCTCCACTTCAGACGTGTTCCAATCACCAATGTCTTGGTTGAAAGCGCTAGCGCCACCAAACATGCCCTCCATATTCTCCACTTCAGACGTGTTCCAACACCCTACCTCACCATTGAACGTGTCTTTGCTTGCAAATAATTGATTCATGTCAGTGATAGCTGAGGTGTCAATGTGGTTGAGATTGGGGTTAGGCGTGCTTGCTGTGATAGCATTGTCAACAAGTGTTTTGAGTGCTGCCCTGTCTTTCGGGTGCTCAGTTTCTCTGGCGCCACATGAATTACTCCACACCACCGACAGGTTTATGTCAGAAGTAATTGCTGTGCTTTCATCATGCTTTTTCTTGTTATGCTCAAAACGTTCTAGTTTACGCGTTACTCCATTGATTGAAGCGTACGTAAGTTTTTGACGTATCCCAATATCTTTCAAACTTTCACCCTTTTTCACAATAAGCGTAGTTTGTTTTGGATCTCCATTTAAGATACCTCCATGCAATGCAAGGCTCGCGGTAAACTTCATCCCAATTGTCTGATGAGCCTCCTCCCCTTCTATCGCTTTCAACAAACGTAAATCATCGCATCCCAAAAATACAAAGGGGATTACCGCCATTATTACTACCTTGCTTGCTGTGAGCAATACGCTCATTGCTTTATCAGTACTTTGTTTCATAATAACCTCTCTGAGGAACATAGAATGTTTCGTACTTATAATTATAAAAAAAATATTGAGAAATGTACATTGTTAGTGTAACCCTTAGGGGACATATGAGTATGTCACTCACTTACAAGTACCGCCGCTCAGTACACACATGAGCCTTACGGCTCACGACCGCTTTATTCATAAAGAATCACACTGCACACCAGCGTAGGCCACTTACACTCACAAAGCACCGTCACGCGCTTAAAGCTACCTTGCGCGTCCAAGCCGCGGGACGGAATACGCATTGCGCGCCAGTACACACGTGAGCCTAGGGCTCACGACCACTTACCCCCCACATAATTCATAACACTATGGTGATGGTGATCTAAATTTTGGCGGCCACTTGCTTTTATATTTTTGCATCTCTGTCGCACCCTTGAAAATATCAGTCCAGTGTTTTACCTCATCTACCTTCCAGCCACTAATGTCTTGGTTGAAAGCGTCAGCGTCCTCAAACATGTAGCTCATATTCTCCAACTGGGACGTGACCCAGTTACCAATGTCTTGATTGAAAACGTCAGCGCCCTCAAACATGGACTTCATATTCGTCACTTGAGACGTGTTCCACCTACCGATGTCTTGGTTGAAAGCGTAAGCGTTCTCAAACATGTAGCTCATATTCTCCACTTGAGACGTGTTCCACCTACCAATGTCTTGGTTGAAAGCGTCAGCGCCCTCAAACATGGAGCTCATATTCTCCACTTTAGACGTGTTCCACCTACCGATGTCTTGGTTGAAAGCGCTAGCGCCACCAAACATGTAGCTCATATCCTCCACTTCAGACGTGTTCCAATCACCAATGTCTTGGTTGAAAGCTTCGTAGTAATACGTAAGAGCGCCAGAAAACATGAAGCGCATATCCTTCACTTTAGACGTGTTCCAGCTACCAATGTCTTGGTTGAAAGCGTAAGCGTCAGAAAACATGACCTCCATATTCTCCACTTTAGACGTGTTCCAATCACCAATGTCTTGGTTGAAAGCTTCAGCGTTATCAAACATGTAGCCCATATTCGTCACTTGAGACGTGTTCCACCTACCAATGTCTTGGTTGAAAGCGCTAGCGCCACCAAACATGCCCTCCATATTCTCCACTTCAGACGTGTTCCAACACCCTACCTCACCATTGAACGTGTCTTTGTCTGCAAATAATTGATTCATGTCAGTGATAGCTGAGGTGTCAATGTGGTTGAGATTGGGGTTAGGCGTGCTTGCTGTGATAGCATTGTCAACAAGTCTTTTGAGTGCTACCCTGTCTTTCGGGTGCTCAGTTTCTCTGGCGCCACATGAATTACTCCACACCACCGACAGGTTTATGTCAGAAGTAATTGCTGTGCTTTCATCATGCTTTTTCTTGTTATGCTCAAAACGTTCTAGTTTACGCGTTACTCCATTGATTGAAGCGTACGTAAGTTTTTGACGTATCCCAATATCTTTCAAACTTTCACCCTTTTGCACAATAAGCGTAGTTTTTTTTGGATCTCCATTTAAGATACCTCCATGCAATGCAAGGCTCACGGTAACCTTAATCCCAATTCTCACTGCTCCACCGCATCCCAAAAATACAAAGGGCATTACCGCCATTATTACTACCTTGCTTGCTGTGAGCAATACGCTCATTGCTTTATCAGTACTTTGTTTTATAATAACCTCTCTTAGGAACATAGAATGTTTCGTACTTATAATTATAAAAAAAATATTAAGAAATGTACAGTGTTAGTGTAACCCTTAGGTGACATGTGAGTATGTCACTCACTTACAAGTACCGCCACTCAGTACACACATGAGCCTTACGGCTCACGACCGCTTTATTCATAAAGAATCACACTGCACACCAGCGCAGGCCGCTTACACTCACAAAGCACCCTCACGCGCTTAAAGCTACCTTGCGCGTCCAAGCGCCGTAGCTCAATATACACATGAACCCTAGGCTCATGACCACTTTAGCCCTTAAGGCAACCTTGCGCGTCCAAGCCGCGGGACGGAATACGCATTGCGCGCCAGCGCAGGCTGCTTGCACATACAAAGCACCCTCACGCGCTACAGTCCCGTCGCCCAGTACACACATGAGCCCTAGGCTCATGACTGCTTTAGCCCTTAAGGCAGCCTTGCGTCCCAAGCCACGCCGCTCCAAAACAGACTGCGGGACGCAGGCAGTCTCAAAGCTACCTTGCACCCCAAGCGCCGCCGCGCCAGCACACACATGAGCCGTAAGGCTCATGACCTCTGTAGATATAAGAAAGCGCCCTCACAACCAGCACAAGGCTTTTACTATTTTAAGAAGATAAAAACTGCTGAGAAACGCGACACACCGTGTGCGCAAAAGGACAAGAACTACACTGCGGTGTACGCGCTTTACAATGATAGCGCCCAAAAAATATCATCCTATGATGAGAGACAACCCACTGCGACATATCAATATGCGCGGTAAGCGCCTCTTCAACCTGCCGAGCAGAACTACCCTCAGGCACAAACCCCAACCTATAAGCAATGCGCGTAACATGCGTATCAACCGCAAAGGCAGGAATACCACGCCCAACAGAAAGCACCACATTCGCCGTCTTTCTTCCAACACCGGGCAAGGCCTCTAAGCGCCAGCGCAGGCTGCTTGCACATACAAAGCACCCTCACGCGCTTAAAGCTACCTTGCGCGTCCAAAGCCCCGCCGCGGAATACGCACTGCGCGCCAGCGCAGGCTGCTTGCACATACAAAGCACCCTCACGTGCTAAAGCAACCTTGCCCGTCCAAGCCGCGGGACGGGGAATACGCATTGCGCGCCAGTACACACGTGAGCCTAGGGCTCACGACCACTTACCCCCACATAATTCATAACACTATGGTGATGGTTATCTAAATTTTGGCGGCCACTTGCTTTTATATTTTTGCATCTCTGTCGCACCATCGAAAATCTGTATCCAGCCGTTTACCTCATCTACATTCCAGTCACTAATGTCTTGGTTGAAAGCGCGAGCGCCCCAAAACATGCCCACCATATTCTCCACTTGAGACGTGACCCAGTTACCAATGTCTTGGTTGAAAGCGTGAGCACTAGAAAACATGCCCACCATATTCTCCACTTGAGACGTGACCCAGTTACCAATGTCTTGGTTGAAAGCGTCAGCGCCAGCAAACATGTTGCTCATATTCTCCACTTGAGACGTGTTCCACCTACCAATGTCTTGGTTGAAAGCGTCAGCGCCCTCAAACATGGCCTTCATATTCTCCACTTTAGACGTGTTCCAACACCCTACCGCACCATTGAACTTGGTTTTCGAAAAAAACAAACTATCCATGTCAGTGATAGCTGAGGTGTCAATGTGGTTGAGATTGGGGTTAGGCGTGCTTCCTGTGATAGCATTGTCAACAAGTCTTTTGAGTGCTACCCTGTCTTTCGGGTGCTCAGTTTCTCTGGCGCCACATGAATTACTCCACACCACCGACAGGTTTATGTCAGAAGTAATTGCTGTGCTTTCATCATGCTTTTTCTTGTTATGCTCAAAACGTTCTAGTTTACGCGTTACTCCATTGATTGAAGCGTACGTAAGTTTTTGACGTATCCCAATATCTTTCAAACTTTCACCCTTTTTCACAATAAGCGTAGTTTGTTTTGGATCTCCATTTAAGATACCTCCATGCAATGCAAGGCTCGCGGTAAACTTCTGAGTCCCTCCCCCCTCTTGCTTCTGCGCTGCCTCTTGCTTCTGCGCTGCCTCTCGCACTGCTCCATCGCATCCCAAAAATACAAGGGGCATTACCGCCATTATTACTACCTTGCTTGCTGTGAGCAATACGCTCATTGCTTTATCAGTACTTTGTTTCATAATAACCTCTCTTAGGAACATAGAATGTTTCGTACTTATAATTATAAAAAAAATATTGAGAAATGTACAGTGTTAGTGTAACCCTTAGGTGACATGTGAGTATGTCACTATCCCAATTGTCTGATGAGCCTCCTCCCCTTCTATCGCTTTCAACAAACGTAAATCATCGCATCCCAAAAATACAAAGGGGATTACCGCCATTATTACTACCTTGCTTGCTGTGAGCAATACGCTCATTGCTTTATCAGTACTTTGTTTCATAATAACCTCTCTTAGGAACATAGAATGTTTCGTATTTATAATTATAAAAAAAATATTGAGAAATGTAGAGTGTTAGTGTAACCCTTAGGTGACATGTGAGTATGTCACTCACTTACAAGTACCGCCACTCAGTACACACATGAGCCTTACGGCTCACGACCGCTTTATTCATAAAGAATCACACTGCACACCCGCGCAGGCTGCTTGCACATACAAAGCACCCTCACGCGCTAAAGCCCCGTCGCCCAGTACACACATGAGCCCTAGGCTCATGACTGCTTTAGCCCTTAAGGCAGCCTTGCGTCCCAAGCCACGCCGCTCCAAAACAGACTGCGGGACGCAGGCAGTCTCAAAGCTACCTTGCACCCCAAGCGCCGCCGCGCCAGCACACACATGAGCCGTAAGGCTCATGACCTCTGTAGATATAAGAAAGCGCCCTCACAACCAGCACAAGGCTTTTACTATTTTAAGAAGATAAAAACTGCTGAGAAACGCGACACACCGTGTGCGCAAAAGGACAAGAACTACACTGCGGTGTACGCGCTTTACAATGATAGCGCCCAAAAAATATCATCCTATGATGAGAGACAACCCACTGCGACATATCAATATGCGCGGTAAGCGCCTCTTCAACCTGCCGAGCAGAACTACCCTCAGGCACAAACCCCAACCTATAAGCAATGCGCGTAACATGCGTATCAACCGCAAAGGCAGGAATACCACGCCCAACAGAAAGCACCACATTCGCCGTCTTTCTTCCAACACCGGGCAAGGCCTCTAAGTCCTCACGAGAACACGGCACCTCCCCACCACGCTTTTCACCCTCGCGTGCATCAGCTTCCTTTATAAGTGTTTCTTGCGCTTCTACAAGCTCACTCATTTTGTTTCGCAACTCTAATAATGTATTCATACTATATTCCTCCTGTAAGATATATTTTTTTTGTTACGTTCTAACGAATATCGCTCGCAGTCTGAAATCTTTACCATCCCGTTAGATGCGCCCGCTGGCTTATTCCTTCGTGCAATCTCTATCGCTTTATTTCTTGCTTCTACGTCTGTATCTTCGTACGCTGGCATTGTTACTACTGATATCTCAAACAATTCATCAATGCTTACAATAGTTCGTACATCTCGATTCTCAACACGCTCCCATCGTTCTTCCTTAATCGTAAAACCGAATGACATTTTTCTAATGACACCACTTTTAATAAGCGCATATGCATCACGTCCACGCGTGGTATCTACAAGGTCTGCCTCAAATCTCACGCCCCCGCTATCTTCTCTAAGGCGTAGCGTTCTGCTCTCTACACTTGCTAATGGTTCGCTTATATCGTGTTGCCATAATAAAAACTGCTTACCACGTTCCAATGCTTCATGCGCCGCGCCACTGGCTACACTCTCATCAAAACCCCACCCCGTATTAATGCGTGTATCATAAACAACAGCCGTGCCAGTAATACTCATACTATGCACATCACTATCTACTGCACGCACTTCATATACATTTCTAATCTCTTTCATGCTATCTCCCGTTACTCCGCGACAATATAACAATTACACCCACCGTGTAGCGGTGGGTGTCCAATATTTCCGCTCTTTTCCATAGTCTTGCCATCGACCACAAGCCCAGTCTCTTTATTTACAAAATATTTTTTTATGTTTGTAATCTTTCTATTAAGGGAACCACAAAATTCACATGTACCACTACCAGAGGCAAGCCATCGCACCATCTCCACGCTCGCACACATCATTATTGTTTTAGATACTGCACTACTAGCTCGCACTACTTCATCGTCTGCATACGTACCACCTATAAAAGCACTCCATTCATTTGCAACGTCTCTCACTTCCTTATCATCACTAGCAAGAGCTTCATTAAGCCGATATACAAAGAGCCCCGCAATACGTGCGCTCGTACGCTTTGCATACGCCTCAATAAACTCACGCAAATGCGTGACTATAGTCCACCTCTTTTTTATCGAGTTCCGCAATCACGTCAGTAGCTACTTCAGTACCTAAAGACAACAATGCTCCGCGTAATTTCGTATATCCAATATCAGTAATCTTTCTCTGCATATCTTTCAGGCTTTCTTCAAGCCCCACAATGCTACTTCTCTTTAGTTCATCATCTAAAACAGGTAACACAACGCTCGCTTGCGCCTCTCCAATTTCTTTAAGCATTTCCCGAAACAAACTTTTATACTTCATGCGTGTAAGCTTCCTGTTTCTTACCTGCAATTGTGCGCGTAACTCCTTTGCGTGTCCCGTCTCATTATGCCTCTCACCTAGATTCAAAACATCATCATGCTTCTCTTTTGTAAAAAAACCGATGGGTGCTAAATTACTCGGTTGTAAATACTCATCGCCTCCGTCAATATTATTCATGTTTTCTAGTCGTCTAATATCATTCGCTGAAAACGCACCTGCCTCACGCATGTATCTATAGAACTCTGCCCGCGCTTTACTATCACCACGCAGTAACCCTTCAAGTGAATGTTCTACAAAGTACCCTTGCACACGCTCTTCTCGCGTGAACAGCTTATAGTTCAACTCCTGCTCCTATGCATGCAGGTATGGAGCTATTGCGTATTTGACATACTCAATAGATTGTTCAGATATATTATTAAAGCTTGATTTTTCTAAATCACCCACCATGTGTAGCGGTATTCGTAACACAGAGACCCATTCGCGTTTTTGAAATTTGCGCGTATCTATCATCTGTATATCTTCTTTCGGCATAGCAAGCTCTTTCACTTCCATAATCGGTGGCATAACTGCCGTGTTCCCTGCAAGCATATCGCCCTGCGCCTCCCACCACTGCTGCGCAATGCTTTCCCACGATAGCCAGCCGTATGGACTGTACAAACCATTTAAATAATAGCTACGGACTCCTGCGCTCCCTTCGTTTGTAGCCCTCCATTCTCCTCGTTTTAAAAATTCATTCTTATAGTACTCATAAATTCGCCCATTACAATGGCAACACTCATAATATACTTCTTCTCCTCTATTCATTTTTAAATTCTCAAACTCTAAAATTTGGTATGCATCGCAAATCGGGCATGGTATGTAATAGTGTCTTTTATCACCTCGCTCGTAGTTTGCTTCTATAAGAGACAAGCCTTTTACGTTAGGAGTGCTCGTAGCATAGAGTTTGCTGTCTATAAATGTGTCTTGTCTTTTTCTCAATAAGGTTATAGGGTCGCCTTCGCCGCCCACGTCTTGCGGATAGGTGTCAACCTCATCACAAAATATATATTTTGCTGGATAACTTCGTAAGCCTTTACTTGTTTGAGTACCAACCCCCAAAATATATCCTCCCTCGAACTCTTTCATCGTTTTAGTGTCTGCTTCGTTTGCTTTTTTATACCGTTCTATTTTTTTTCTAACAACAGGCGTAGACTTTATAACTCTGTCTAACCGTGTTTTAAATTTAGCTTTAATTGCATCCTCTGACGCATCAACAAAAAGCATTCCTGAAGGATCATAATCTACAATGTATCCAACCCAGTTCAATCCGCATTCAGTTTTGCCACATTGAGCAGGCAACATGCAGTACACTTCTGAAACTTCGCTATGCTTACTCAAGCAATCCATAATCTCTACCAAGTATGGCGTGCGTTCATTGTCCCACTTACCAACTTCACTCGAAGTCTCGCTTGTAAGCACTCTATATTTAGATGCCCACTGCGAGACAGTTAATAACTCTCGAGGTCTCAAAATATTGGATATGTATTCGTTCATTTCTTGCGGCGTCATATAGTGTTATCCTTCTCCCATTTTTGTGCTTCAGCCATCAAAACCAATGCATTATGCACATTCTTATCAATTTCTATCATCACCCTTTTGACAACATCGCTATACTCTAATCCTTCCTCCTTCCCTTTCATCACAACAGATACGACAAGACCAGATAGCCTTTTTGCCATGCCCTCAAGGACTTTTTTACTTTCACCATAACTTCTACTAATGCACCTCTGAAAATCTGCCCTATCTATTGTTCGCTCTTGCCGTTGCTTGTTCTCTAACTCAAGCTTCGATATCTGTTCTTGCTTATGCCGTATCTCCTCGCGCAACTTTTCTATTTGTAATAGTTCTTTATCCACTGAAGGACTGCCACTACTCTTAAAACCATCATTCTCTTGTAATTCTTTGTACTCTTCATCAACGCGAGCTTTTTTACTCGCGGGGTCTTGCTTACCAAAACCCCACGCCTTCTCGCAGTCTTTATCGGAATAGACCCCCCGTCTTATACGCTTTATTCGCCCTTGTTTCACAGACAGGCTTAAAGTCTTATCTGTAATCCCATAGCGTGTTAAAATGTCGCGCGTTCGTATTTCTTTCACAAAAACTTACCTTACCCTATCGAATTCAAATAACTCTGTGCGTTTTTTCTTGGCGGTGGCGTTAACTTGATTAACGAAATTAGTTCAAAGAACCTAATACATAAGCACATATAGCTTAATATGAAATTATTAAAACAAAAATTATACTTTTTATGTTTTTTTATTGTTTTTAAGTCGTTTCTTTTTGCAGTAGTTCTACACATATTATGATAACCTCGCTTTAAATTCACGCCACCACGCCGACATCGTTATGCCTTGTTGCGCTGATGCACTCAATGTCCCATAGCTGCCGCCTTCTATTGCGATAGCTGGACAACTCTTCCACCCAACAACCTCATAATGTGTTACTACATTCTCAATGCCTATCTCATAAGCTTTCATCAAGTCTCGTACTATCTCGATTGTGTTCTCTCTCGTCGCCTCCGATATCTCTATGCTTCCCTCCTCCTGCCTCTCTTGACACATCTCAATGCCAATCGTGCAGTAGTTCGGTGTACTCCTCCCACTCTCTTCAATCAATTTCATACCATATGGCGTATACTTATGCCGCTTGTTCTGCGGTGCCACATATCGACTTCCCACATGATGTGCGACCTCATTGTACGGAATAACCTGCACCGCGCTCATATCGCCAACCAATACATGCGCAGAGGACGCTCCTCTACGAGAAGTGCGAGCCCAGTATTTCGCTATCCCTTTAGGGCTTGCTCCAGCTGTCGCCGTATAATGTACCACGATGGAGCGCGCTTTCTCTAACTTCTCGCCACTGCGGCGCGTACTATACTTTGGTAAAAATTCTTGTATATACTGCATTACATAAACCCCACAAGTGCGCGCTCACTCGTTAAAATCGGCATCGCATACGGCGG
The DNA here is from genome assembly GCA_965196605.1 of Spirochaetia bacterium. Lineage (GTDB taxonomy): Bacteria > Spirochaetota > Spirochaetia > WTKD01 > CBDAKK01. The sequence goes on along the minus strand of CBDAKK010000008.1, from coordinate 980,474 downwards.
ATCCATGATGCACGTATCATACTCCGCGCCACATCGCCTAAGCTCTTCTAAGCAATCGCCTTCTATAACATCCCACTTAGCCACTGAATGCCCTCCACATCATAAACGCTACGTTAAGCACCACAAGCACTGTCACATATGCCGCTTGCGCCTTCCACAACGCCTTCGTATTCGCTTCCAGCTTCTTATCTTGCGCCGCGTTGTGCGCCTCAATACGTGTTACTCGGTCGTTAACATGACGTAAATACTCCGTCTTTAAAAAAGATTTCAATTCGTGGATTTCTTTCTCTAGTTGCGTTATCCGCTCATCTATTCGCGCTAACGCAACCTCAGTCTTGCTTGTGCTTTGCGTTTTCATTGCTCTGCCCCTATTTCAGTGCTACCCACACCAATACGCCCAGTAGCGTCAAAACAGACGCGCCCGCTATCGTCCAGCCTGCGATTTGTGAGCCTCTCGCTTTGCTCAACGATTTCTCCCAGTCCGTGTTCAATTCCTTCTGCGATTTCGCTACCCGTTCGAGCCGTAGAGCCAAGTCGCTCACCTGTTCTTGCGACTTCCTGTAATTGTTGACTACCTGCTTTAATTGTGTGTTCAAGGTCGCGACTAGTCGCTCCTGCGTCTGCAAGTGCTCTTTCAAGCTTTTTGCTTTGCTGTGTAAGTCGCGTAATTTCTGCTCCTCCACGAACATACCCGTATATTCCGAAGACTGTGAGTACAAGGGAGTACACTGCCAAAACACCACCAATAACAGCACTATGCTTCCTAAAACACGCATACATTAGCTCGCCCCTCGGCGCTTCTCAAACACACCTATGCCAAACAACCCACCTGCTGTTGTGTACGGGAACATCAGAACCCCTGTATCTTTGTTGCATATCGAAACATACACAGTAAGCGCAAAAGCGAAGAATAAGGCCAGTGCACCAAACACACGCTTGCTACTCAAGCGCCCATCCTCTCCGCTGAATATCTCTTTTAATAACGCTTTCATACTACCATCATGCAACACTGCGCATAACGTTTTCGTACGAAAATGGCATTACTTTTTTGTAATGCTTCTTGTGTCCTCGCACGCGCTCGTAACACTCTGTTTACACAGCTCTCGCGTTGCGTTATCATCAAATCATGGCAGATAAAGTTTTACCAGCACAACCACATGTCAAGGAACCCTTTGCAAGCAGCATCACTAAAGGACTTAACTCTATTGGTGCACTGGCTATTGTTATTGGACTTATTACTGCGCTCTTCCTTCATCTTTCTGGGCGCATAGATGGGGTAAATCAACGCATAGATGGGGTAAATCAACGCATAGATGGACTTACTACCGAAATGAATCAACGCTTTGAAGCTATTGACAAAAGACTTGATAAGATTGAAAAAGCAATTCTCATGCTTACTCACGAAATAAAGAACAAACAATAATCACTTCATATATTTACATGGATATAATTCTATATGTCATTGCCATTGAACGAGAGAGGCGTAGAAACTTTAGTAGATAATGAATTACGTAATACTGGATGGAATGATAACCCCCGAGACAAGCTTAAGTGCAATGTCTACAAACAAAGCGCAAAAACTGAAGAACAACAAAATGCACTCAAGGGGAAGCGTCCCGACTATGTCTTGTATCAAGACAACAGCGATATTCCACTTGCTGTAATAGAAACTAAAAAGCCACATTCGAACATACACCAAGCACAAGCACAAGCTATAAATTATGCAAAACGAATACACGCGCCCATTGTATACGCTACTGATGGCATCTTTACTAAAACGCATCATATAGAAAAAGATAAGCCACTCTATTTAAATAATGAAGAAGTAGACGAGTTATTAAGGCAGAGTATTTTGGTAAACTATTTGCGCGACAATGTCTATAGCACGCAAGATAAAAAGGTTATACAATCTCGCAAAGCATTAATAAGTATTTTCAAAGATATTAATGAATTGTTCCGTAACGCTGGAGTAAGAGCAGGGCTTGATCGAGTAGGGTTACTTAGTAATATGCTCTTTCTGAAGATTATTAGTGAATTGGCTGTAATGGATGATGGCACTATCTCCGTACCTCCATGTAATTATTTATGGGATAATTTTAAGCACAAACAAGGTTTAGACTTGTTAGACTTCTTGAACAAACAAGCATTTGAGCATTTCAAAGATGCATACGGTGGCGAAGTATTGTCGAAAATAGAGGTTGTAAGCGGCAAAGAAAAAATTTTGAATCAAGTCGTAGACAAGCTCGATGACCTTCAACTGTCAGACACTAATACAGATATAAAAGGCGATGCATTTGAGTTCTTTTTACGAAACTACGGAGGTGCAGAAACTGACTTTGGGGAATATTTTACCCCAAGACATATAGTAAAAACAATGGTAAAAATACTTAATCCGCAATATGGAGAGACAGTATACGACCCGTTTTGTGGCACAGGCGGCATGCTCATAGAAAGTTTCAGGCATATTAGAAAAAGAATGCCTCACAGTTTTCACACGCTAAAAAAATTGAAAAATAAAACTGTGTACGGCACTGAAATTACAACGATGGAAAGAATAGCCAAAATGAACATGATATTAGTAGGGGATGGGCATTCAAACATAAACCGACAAGACAGCTATGAGCATCCACAAACAAATAAGCACGATGTAGTAATTACCAATATCCCTTTCGGTAGCAGAATGAAAACTGATTTTTTAAGTAATTATGGATTTCAAGGCAACTCAGCAGAGTTAGCGGGAGTACTGCATTGCTTGGATGCTCTGAAGAGCGATAATGAGAACGCAAGAGCGGGGATACTTGTGCCTGAAGGTATATTGTTCAATGGCAACAAAGGCTATACCGCATTGCGCGAGAAGTTAGTAACACAACACGAAATACAAACAGTAATATCACTGCCACAGGGTGTGTTTACTGATGCTGGCGTAAAAAGCAATGTCATTATTGTTAAAAAAAAGAAGAATACCGATAAGAAACATCTATGGTATTTTACTGTAAAAAGTGATGGGTATTCTTTAGACAAGGCGAGAAGACCTGTAGAAAAAAACGATTTACAAACAATATTACAAGAGCATGATGTATGTGCAGAAGATTTAGAACGACTTAAAAAAGTAGGGTTTGATATTCTTGAAAAAGAAGATTTACAAACCAATAAGTATATATTATTGTCTAATCAATACGCAGACTGGAGTGATCACAGTAGAAATATAGTCTCTTATACAAGAGTAAAATTAAAAGATATAATTTTAGTACATGATAAATCTCCTTATAAAGTTCAAGAAGGCTCTAAGATAGAAACTAAAAATAGTGTGCCATTTTTTACATGTGGAGCAAAAACATTACACCACAATAATGCACTTATTGATGGTGAAAATATTTTTATATCCACTGGAGGGAAAGCATATTTTAAATATTACAGTGGGGCAGCTTCTTATTCAGCCGATGTATACGCTATAACGACAAATAAAGATATATGTTTGCCCTATTATTTATATTGTATATTGAGAAGTTTCATTACTGATATAGAAAGAAACTATTTCAAGGGAACGGGACTAAGGCACCTAGATAAAAACCTTTTTAGAAATATAAGTATACCCCTGCCACCACTGCCAGAACAAGAACGGGTGGTCGCTGAAATAAAACAGTGCGAAAGCGTCATAGACGGAGCACAACAAGTCGTGGACAATTGGAAGCCCCGCTTTGCCATAAACCCCGACTGGCCTTTGGTAGCGCTGGGGGAAATAGGTAAAGTGAGTATGTGTAAAAGAGTTTTCAAACATCAAACTACTACTAAAGGTGAAATACCGTTTTATAAAGTAGGCACTATTGGTAAAACTCCAGATGCTTTTATCAGCAAAGAACTTTTTAATGAATACAAATCTAAATTTTCATTTCCTAAGAAAGGTGATGTATTAATTTCTGCTTCTGGCACTATTGGTAAAACATTTGTTTTTGATGGTAAGCAGGCATACTTTCAAGACTCTAACATAGTGTGGATAGCAAATGATGAAAAGAAAATATTGAACAAATTCTTAAATATCATTTATCAAACTATTAACTGGCTGCCTACTAAAGGAAGCACAATAGAACGACTGTATAATGAACTGATTAGAAAAACAAAAATCCCCCTCCCGCCTATCCAAGAACAAGAGCGAATAGTCGCAGAAATAGAAGCGGAAGAAAAGAACATACAATCTTGCAAAGAACTCATAAAACAAATGGAGCAAAAAATACAAGACAAAATCCGTAGTATATGGGATGCTCAATAGATTACTTCTCTTTACTTCTCTTCCTGTATAGTGCTTTTCTAATCGCATGGATGGGACACCCCGTTATAAGACTTGCCGAGCTTATTGCAATATGGTCTTCCTCTACAAGCCTCACTGCGTGCTCTATATCATGCACCTTCGGTATATACACATGCTCGCCCCCATACATATACCGCAACTTATTCGCCGTATTTTTCGTTAAATGCTTCTCTATATCCCTTCTCCAATTCGCCATACTTCTTGCAATGGTGTAGCTCACATCGCTCCCCCTATATCTCTTACGTTCGCCTATGTTCCAAAAAAATTAGGGCTTTTATCAGTCTTTCTTCTTTGCCAGTACGGATGCAAACACAAGAGATCTTCACTGTTATGTCCAGCTCGCGTAAGCAAAACATGTAGAAGCCATAAGAAATTTTTTACTCGTAGTTTGAAACTACAGGAGCGCCATGTTGCCCTCTCTGATTCACATAAACTATTCATAACTTCTCTATCCCAAACCTTTATAGCATCCCGCCTACCTTCTCCCTCGCACTTCAGCACTGCCTTATACCCTTCTAAAAAATTACTCATTTGCTCATAGCTCCACATTGGTTTTTCTTCTCTTTCAGGCAATGAAACATCAACATAAGAAACTATGCAATTATCATGTCTTTTCTTCCCAGCCTCTATGTACGATGTCAGATGTTCCGCCTCACGCTTTGACCTCATCACGTCAGCGGGTGTTGGCTTTCCTGTTTTTTTGTGGTTCACGAGCAATAGTTCAAGCACTATTCGCTCTTGCACGTCATTTGTCTTTGCAAAGATTTCTTTATTGAGTAATGCCTGCTGTTCTTCCGTGTATTCTACATTAAACCACTTCACAAGCTCATCATAAAAATCAAAATCACTCATGCTTCACCCCTCTAATTTTCTGTATCTTATCGTTTAATTTTGCTTTAATATACGCTTCTCGTTCCTCGTCCGTAACCTCTCCCCATTCGTAGCGCCCCAGCCATCGATTAACATACTTTGGGTGTTCTTCTGCCTTAGTACGTATTTGCCTCTCTGCCTTCTTGTACTCTTCCATCATCTCCTTGCACAATTGCCAACATTCGCCTAAACACGTTTGTCCTGCCATCGTACTAGGAGTGCATGCCTTCTGTCTCCAAAATTCTTTACTCTCCCTCAATCTCAAGAATGCTCCAAAGAGTGCTTGCGCTATCCTTGACGCGTCTTTCTTGAATTTCTCGCCCATCGTTCTACAGAACTTGCTTATTCGTGCAATATCTCTGCGCATTCTTCCAATATCGCCCGTCATGTACGCGCCCTCATCGTAACGCAAAAATGCTATTTCAATACTCCGCTCAAGTGCATCTCGCATCGCGTTACTACGCCATGTGGGTGGGTAGCCAAGCTCTTGCGGCGTTGGTTTTGCGTTTTGTGAAGGTGGTGGGTGGGTGGGTTTATGCTCGGTTTCTACAACAATCCCAATTTCACCAGAACTCCGTATCGGCTCATTTTGAGCACTTCCTTTCTTTTCTTGAGAAATTACACACGATTCGGGTGGTTGCGTTGATTTTGGGATCTCTGTGGCTCTCTCACGCAATCCTGGCGCGACATCACTTCCTTGGTTTTCAGGTGTCGCAGAAATACTCCCCATGAAGTCATCAACAAACCTCGATGCATGATTGCTTTGTGATGGTGGGGTAGGGGACGTATGCCTACCATGCCCCTCATGCGGTAGCTCTGCGCTCCCTGTGCATTCAACTGCCCCTGAAAACTCTCCATTGCCGTCAGGCAATGAAACTTCTCCCGTTTCGTTTTCGTTCCAAAATTCCGCGTGTTCCGAATTTTCCGCACACGCGCCCCCCCATTTGCTATCAGGTTCTGTTTGTGAGCCGTTAGGCGAGCAAACAGGTTCTGACGCCAGATTAGGAAAAGTATTTGTAGTACTCTCTGTGGTATTCTCTGTAGTACTCTCTTGTGTATTCTCTGTATAGTTCGGCGTTTTGTCGCAACTAGTTCGGCATTTTGGCGGTTCTAGTTCGGCGTTTTCGTAAGGTCTAGTTTGGCATTTTGGCGGTTCTAGTTCGGCGTCAGAAGTTTCTAAAGTGCTTTTTTGTTTCTCAATTACTAATTCTGCAAGCCTTTCTCCGTCTACCCTGAACCACGTAACACATGGCACCCCCTCTTTTTTAGTTTCTAGAACACCCAAATCAACAAGTTCTTTTTTTATAGTACGTTGCTGCCTTTCACTTATGTAGGTTTCTTCTTCCCATTCCTTAGCAGACTTATAAAACCATCCCCCCTGCTTTGTACTAAATTTGTATTTGACCAGTAACATAGTTGTGATAGAAATAACCCCCCTAAAGCACTTCCCGTAACATCACACAATATCCTGTGAAACGCTATTGTTTTATTACCAAATAATTGACTTACATTTATCTGCATCAGATCCCCCTTGTCCTATATATAATTGCCTCTAACTACTTCTCTTGCTCGCTCTTCGGTGCATGTGCGCGCTTTATATACTCTTTCATCGCCAGTGATAAACTTGTAGAAGAAAAGCCTAATGCTTTAAGCAAGTCAGACATACAAAAGCTATGTGAACGCATCGAAAGGCTAGAGAAACTCATCGCAGAACGCTCTTAGAATGGTATGTCATCGTCAAAATGATTCTTGGGCGCGTCTTGACCTTGTGCCGCACTGCTATTTGTGCTTCCCGCCCTTGAATGAAGGCGTATATTACTCACGATAATCTTGTACGTATAGCGATTGTTTCCGTACTTATCTTGCCACTTCTGATGCATAAGCTCACCCTGCAGGCTTACCTGCGTGCCTTTAACCGCCTTATCTACAAGAGCCTCTCCAAGCTTGCCCCACAGCACGCAATCTATGTAATTTGCGACATCCTCATACGCGCCGTTCCTCTTCAAAGCACGATTAAACCCCAGCGAAAACGTAAGCACTGGCGTATCATTAGCACGCTTCAGTTCTGCGTCTTTCGTTAATCCGCCCGTGAGCGTTATGATATTTATGTCTTTCATTGTTTTACTCCTTGTTTGTTCGCTTCGCGGTATCGCTTTTGGCGTTCAGAAATCTTGTCTTTGTTCGCTTCGCGGTATCGCTTTTGGCGTTCAGAAACCTTGTCTTTATTTGCTTCATAGTATCGCTTGCTGTATTCGCAAAACTTGCCTTTGTTCGCTTCCCGGTATCGCTTTCGGTATTCGCAAACCTTGTCTTTGTTTGCTTCGTAGTATCGCTTTTGGTATTCAGAAACCTTGTCTTTGTTTGCTTCATAGTATCGCTTGTGGCGTTCAGAAACCTTGTCTTTATTTGCTTCGCGGTATCGCTTTTGGTATTCAGAAACCTTGTCTTTGTTTGCTTCGTAGTATCGCTTTTGATATTCAGAAACCTTGTCTTTATTTGCTTCATAGTATCGCTTGTTGCGTTCAGAAACCTTGTCTTTATTTGCTGCATAGTATCGCTTGCCGCGTTCAGAAACCTTGTCTTTGTGTAATTCTCGTTTTCTTCTCATCCGAGCGAGTAGTTCTTCAATTCTTTGTGCGCAATCTTGATAAGAGCGTTGACGTAATTGTTCTAAAGACATTGTTGTACCTCTCTAAATCTTTTGTTCTTACACATTACGTGCTAGTGCCACAGATATTGCATAAAGGATACAACCATATAGATAGTCGAGCCTATTGCTATCGAATTAAGAATGAACGCCATGAGTTCAAGCAATACTTCTACAAAAAATGCACCCCACTGTTTGTGCCGCGCCCAGAAGTACGCTTCAAGAAATAATGCAGTAACAAATGCAAGAAGTGCGATAGAAAGCCTTTTGTACGCTTTCATATCGGTTCTGATTTCAAAGATTAGGTTATACTGTTTTTCTTTCATAATGCTTCTACCTCTCCACACCTTTGACTACTACATGGCTTGTAATGCCTTCTATACGCTCTATTTCAAGCTTTTGTACAAGCTTGTCATTCTGAATAACCCCAGCCATAGCAAGCGCGTCTAGCACCACTTTTATGCAGTTATCAATATCACCGCGCCACTGCTTCCGTGTATAAAACAAAAGCACTTCACATGCTCCTATGTTTCGCGCTGTAAATTCTTTACCGAAATGAGTACTCAATTCCTCTTTCACGCGCCTGTATATCGGGTCACTACACCATCGCCCACTTCTCGTAGGAATAAGACGCCTATTGCTTCCTACGAGCGTCTGTGTAAACTCACACGCTATCGTCATCATCACTCCTCCTCTTCCTATCTCTCGCCTAATTTCTCGATTATGCAGGGCGCGAAGAAGTAGTTCACGCTCATCGTTCTACCTCATACACATGTTCAGCTTGCTCCCATGTTGGAGCTTCCCATCCTTCCTTGGCCAATCTCATGAGAAGCCAATCTATAAATCTACTCATCGTCTCTTTATTCATCCGTTTTGTTTCAGGCAAGACAATATACTTACCTTCCTCGCCTTCATACTGACGCTGTGGCTGTAATACTCCTGCCTTCACAGCTTCAAACTTCCAGTAATCTTTTTGGCTCTGCATATCATCACCATTATGGTCTGACCACTTTTGTAGCACCACATGAAAATATGCATTTTGGTCTAACGTCCTCCGAGTGCGCACGGGCTTGATATCCAGCATCTTAGAAACAACAGCATTACACCACACACGCAGTGCTTCTAAAACACCCATGCTCGGCGTCTGTACTGGAATACACAGCGCATTACGCGCACTATCAAAGTAGGGCTTACTCAACACGCCTAATCTCACATTCTTTTCATAAACCAAAATCATATACTTGCAAGCAGTTCCTGCTCCTCCTTCAAAGCCTTTTCTATTTCCGCACTATCTTCACCATTCCCTTGCACATGCCCATCAGCACAGCACGCGACATCCTTAAAGTCATTCCATGTTGGGTTCGTAATAGTCGCTGGTAATTTTCCTGTCCTGTCCTTGCTGATTACTTTCTCACTAGAACCACCAACATACATAATTCGTTCATTCTTATGTACGCATAAGTACCCCACGACATCAACCATGTTCGGTATTTCTTCCGATATCTTTGTCGCTATCATCGGACGCTTTAAGATAACCTGTCCGCCATCATCGTTTGTCGTTGACATCTCTTCAACGTGTGTAAGAAGCAGTACATTCTTTTGGCTATCGCGTAGGAATGATATAAACGCACGCATCGTCTTTTTTACAAATCCCCAACCTGCCATAGTCAAATCACCATTACCGTTACTCTGCCGATACAACGAGCCTGTTATTTCATCACTCGCTATAAGCTTCGTCATTGCTTCACTCAAGCTGTCTACGACAATCGTCTCGTAAGGCGTGATAAGCTTCGGTAATTCTTTAGCTTCTGATGGACTAATCCATTTCGAAAAATGTACAACATCTACCTCACGGGATATGTGGCGCGTGCCACTTTCAAAGTCAAAAAACAGTGGCTTGGGGAATTGTGATGCTAGCGTAGTTTTTCCGACACCCGCATACCCGTATACTATTGCTGTCAGTGGTGTCTGTGCCGCTACACCTGTCTTTACTATCTTCATTGCTTCACCTCTCTCATGTCGTAGTCGTAGCCCTTATAGCAGTGCTTCCATACGTCTAGGTGGTATAGGTTTTGGAACTTGTAGCGCGGGCTTTCTGCCTTCTTGATAGCTACGCCGAGTTCAATACTCTTCTTTTTCAATGTACGCCAGTTAAAGCACTTCTCATCAACCTTGTTATGTCGCGCTACCTTGATGATTGAAACCCACTGCAATAACTCATCAAGCTGTGTCTCAAGCTTCTCATTCTTAGTCGCTAACACCGCGCGCTTGTTCTCTAACGCTATCTTTTCTTCGTACTCTACTGCCCAGCGTCTCGCCCGCTCTGCGGGGTTATCTAGTAAATACGATGGTTGTGTTATTGCTTTCAGCTTCTTTTCACACGCTATGAAGTACTTGCGTGCGACCTTACCTTTCTCACTGCGTTGCAACATTGCTATTTCTTTCGCAGTCTCTAGCGTCAACATGTAATCGGTTCGTGGCTTCCCCGCCTTCCCGTCAGACCTATTACTCAAAAATGAGTAATAGTCTTTACCTTTCTCAAAGTCGTATTCAAACATTCTTTCAATCCAGTCATTAAACCTTGTCTCTGGACTTAAGAATTCATATAACTCCCGCGCAGACACTCGTTGTTGTCCGCCTTCTTCTTGTACCTTGATTAGCTCTTGCATGAGTGCCTCCTTACCTGCCATAGACCTTCGCATTGTCAGAGACCTGCGCATTGTCAGAGACCCGCGCATTGTCAAAGACCCACGCATGGCCAGAGACCCGCGCATGGCCAGAGACCCGCGCATTGCCAGAGACCCGCGCATGGCCAGAGACCCGCGCATTGTCAGAGACCTTCGCATTGTCAGAGACCTGCGCATTGCCAGAGACCTTCGCATTGTCAGAGACCTTCGCATTGTCAAAGACCCGCGCATGGCCAGAGACCCGCGCATTGTCAAAGACCTGCGCATTGTCAAAGACCTGCGCATTGTCAAAGACCAGCGCATTGTCAAAGACCCACGCATTGCCAGAGACCCACGCATTGCCAGAGACCCGCGCATGGCCAGAGACCCGCGCATTGTCAGAGACCTTCGCATTGTCAGAGACCTGCGCATTGCCAGAGACCTTCGCATTGTCAGAGACCTTCGCATTGTCAGAGACCTTCGCATTGTCATAGACCCGCGCATTGTCAGAGACCCAACAATCCCCCTCGTGAGAGAGGTTTTCTTCTTTCTCAAGAAACCCACCTTCTGCGCCTGCTTCTACGTCTCCAAAGCTTCTTACTGCACGTATCCTACGAAGGATACGACCACCGCCAATCTCTTTCGTCTCGCCAGTAAACTCATATTTCTTATCGCTCATTGTTACTCCTTATATATCCCTCTAGTTTTTCTTCTTGTACGCTCTTCGGTGTATTGATATATCTGTCTAATGCTTCGCGTATCACGTGCGAACGTCCACAATTTCTACGCCTCGCTATTTGGTCTATAAAACCCATTTCCATTTCAGTTAAATCATTATTTTTCATCTATCTACCTCCGCTTGATTTACCTTAGCTTCTGCTTTTTCTAACGCCTTCCTGCGCTTCGCTTCCTCTCGTTCTTGTCCACTAAGTACGCGCATTGCTTTATATATCTTCTGTGCTGGCAAGAAGATCTCACTAAAACATAATGACTGCTGTTCATCAGATACATAGTGCAGTTCCATACTGCCCACATCTTCCTTGCCTACACGCGCTATGATAGTTTGCTCTACTGGATAGCCGTGTTCCTCAAGAAGCTGACGATATGCTGATACTTGTATCTTGTGTTCGACATATATGCCGTTACTCGTCTTAATGTCTATGAGCGTTCTTTTGCCATTGCACAGCCCATAAATATCACATGTACCGCCATAGTGATACTTTTCACTAACAAGTCGAAGTTCGCTCATCGTGTTCTTTAACTCATTAATACGCAGGATGTCGTAAAAGCGTATCATCCCCGCTTGCGCTTTCTCTATATCCATTGCCGAGTATTGCGTTTCATCAAACTCTTTGCCTGTAAGTTCGCACTCTATCATCTCATGACAGATAGTTCCCACATCTGCGGCGACCCTCACAAACTTAGTCGTGTCGATGCCTGCAAGACCCATGCGGTTAGCCCACGATATGAGCACAGGCTTTGCTATTACACCTAATATGGTTGTAACACCGGGTACAATCTTCCTATCTGCCGTGTAATATCGTTGATGCGCATGTGTGCGCTTGTCGCTTTTACTCGTATTCGTCATCACACTAACTCCAATGCTTTAGTTCTATCCGCCTCACTCATTGTGGGCTCTTCTTCGTCTTCATAGACGTCTTTTAGGTCATAGTCATAGCCGTCATAACAAAGCTTCCATACGTCTATGTGATACAGGTTCTTCGTACCATAGCGCGGGCAGGGCGCTTTCTTTATCTCTCGCCCTGCCAACTCGCTCATCTTCTTCAACTTGTGATAGCTGAACGTCTTCTCATGCACCCCGTTATGCTTCGCTACCGCGATAATCGAGGCATAATCCATAAGATTATCAAGAGCAGTACTCAAGTTGTCTACTTTGCGCGTGAGTACTGCGTTCTTATTCTCCAACGCTATACGCTCTCGCTCTTCGGTTATCCACGTTTGCGCACGCTCTATTCTGTCTTCTATCTGATACGAGGGCAGGGCTATTTCTTTTAGCTTCTTTTCACATTCGATAAAGTACTTCCTGATTACCTCCCCTCGTGGCGTCTGCTCTGCCATTGCTACTTTCTTTGCTGTGTCTATGGTTAAGGCGTATTCTTTGAGCGTAGTAGCCCCCGTTCCTCGTTTAACAGATTTGTTAAATGAGAAATAATCTTCGTCTTCTATAAAAAAAGGATTATCTAGCACTTTAGCCTTGACCCAATTAGCAAACTGCCTTTTACTCTCTAACCCTTGCCATAACTCCCGCGCAGACACTCGTTGTTGTCCGCCTTCTTCTTGTACCTTGATTAGCTCTTGCATGACTGACTCCAAAATAAAAAAGGCAAACTACTCACACAGACGCCCCTGTGCTTTCATTTGCCCCATTGTTCAAACCTATTTCTTACAACAGGGCGTTGTTGTTTTGCATTACTTTAGCAACGCATTTGCGTACCTATTATGGTAGGCAAATGCGTTGCTATTGTCAATACATTTGCACTTTTTTATTACTACTTTTTGTCGATAATATAAATATGCATGATAAGCAAATTACTCTTAGAATTGACGAAGTATTTAATGCCTCTGTCAATATTGTCAAAGAAAAATATAAACTCGACAAAAATTCAAAAGCTATACGAAAATCAGTAGAGCTTGTAGCTGCTCATGAAGTAGACCACCAAGACATCGCAGTAATACAAAGGGAAGTCAAAAATCTTACAAAAGAAATAGCCGAACTGCGCGAAGACATCCGCATTCTGCAGAAGCTTGTAAGTAAATAGCGCATTTATAACAATTCTATGCAATTAAGAAGTGTTACACCCAAAATAAGTATTGAAACTCGATTATAAGTGCCGACACACTTTATAAGTGAAAAAAATAATTTTCTTTTTCAAAGAACAATTCAAAGAAAAACCTGTAGAGTGTATTGCTTCCATATTTTGCTTAGTTATATCTCTTTTTTTAGTAGTAGCTTTTGTCTTGGGTGTATTTGGCATAATTGCAAGTAAAGAAAAAACATTAGCTCTGCAAATTACAATATTACAAACAACATTAGCTATTATTGCTTTTGGTGGAGCAATTGTAGCTTTTATTGGCTGGAAAGAATTAAAACAAAAAGCCGAAGCAATAGCGAAAGAAACAGCTGCTAATTATTACCAGAATCTACAACAGTCGTTTGACCCATCAACAATGCCTGATGAAGAGCTGTTAAACATTTTTGATGTGCCAAGCAATACAGATGACTTTTTAAAAGAAGATACTGCTAATATAGATAAGTGAGTATGTTATTTAGTGATATCCTGTTACAGATAAAAAGGTCTCAAAAAATGCCACCTATAAACGTTACTCGGTTAATACAATCATTTGGCGTTGAATTAAGAGGGGCTATATTTAAAGATAAACATGTATCGGGGAAAATTATTTACTCCGAGAATCTAGGAAAATATCTTATATACGTAAATACTCAACATCATGTAACAAGACAACGCTTTACTGCGGCGCATGAGCTGTCGCATTATCTACTACATAAAAAAGAAATAGGCGATGGTATAACTGAAAATGCGCTATACAGAAATGATAAATTATCTAACAAATTAGAAATTGAAGCTAACAAAATGGCCGCTGATATTTTAATGCCGTTTCATTTGATAAATCCTTTAATAAAACTTGTAAAAAATCATCAAGAACTAGCGAACATATTCAAGGTATCTCTTCCAGCTATGAGAATACGCTTAGGTCTCTCGCCTCATTAAATAGACATCCGCATCCTGCAGAAGCTTGTAAGTAAATAGCGCATTTTGTTACACTAGTCCAGTAAGGAAAGAAATAACTATGAGTGTTCAAGCCACTGATGTAGCTAATCACATTTTAGAAATGCAAACAAAATGGGTTTGCGCATCTCTCATTTGAAACTTCAAAAGCTTATTTACTATTGCCAAGCTTATCATCTTGCTATAAGAGATACTCCGCTCTTTGAAGAAGAACTAGAAGCATGGAAGTATGGGCCTGTTGTAAAATCCATTTACAACATATACAAAGTATATGGAAATGCAATCATAGCAACATCGGAACCCGAACAGACTCACGAAAAGTCTTATACAAGCATGCAACCCGAAGAAATTCGCTTAATATCTCAAGTCATGGACGCTTACGGGCATCTTTCCGCCATTTCCCTCATGGAACATACTCACAGGGAAAAACCATGGCAGAAAGCATTCAGAAAAGGCGAAGGCACCATTATAGATAAAGAAATAATGAAAGAGTATTATAAAGATTTCCTTGTAGATCCTCCGCCACCAAGATGATTAACTACATCCGTTTTCAGCCTTTATTTCAAGATCATACACAGGCGGTGAGCCACCATGTGTACTAGTCAAAATATTCACAAAAATATTAGAATATCCCTTCTTTTTTAGAAAGAGATGTATTTCCTGTACTTCTTTATTTATATTCATTGGTTGTATATCTTCTTTCATATTTTCTTATACTCCTATATCTAAAGAATAAACAAGTTCAATACTTATAGCTGATTTGTTACTGTCCGAATGCTCCAGTTTTTTTATTGTAAAATTACTGCCTTCAAACAAAGTAGCTAGTTCTTTATTTGCTTGCTTAATCTCCTTAACTCCCTTTGGCAACATCGCCATTCCATGAGAAGCTATTCCTGAATCTTCGTCATCTAATTGTACTTTTATTCTTATAAATAATATTCCTCCTAAATAATAAAGATGTTGCCAGTGGCTACCCTAGCAACATCAAACACACATCCTCACGTGTAGCCCCGCACCACAATAAAGCATGTGGTCGCTTGTGGTGCGGCGCCCTCACGTAGCACCTGCCGTAGCATAATTAGGGAGAGGATAGCTACGACTTAACTCTTCTCAATGTCCTACAAGCCTTAGGCTTATAGAACCCTTTTCTAAGTAGGCGGTTCACAAAAGTGCCGCGCCTACGCATAATCCTTCTCTATTTGATTTTCAAAAAACATTCGCCTCTACGGCGTTACGTTCATTCGTCTTTCTTGCGCGGACGCCCGCGTAATTCTGGGCGTTTCAACTCATACGCCTTAGGGCTTGCCTCCACAAATGCACGCAGGTCGTCTACTTTTACTACAACCTTACCGCCTGCAACATGCCCTTCAAGTTCCCCTTCTTTCATAAGATTGCGTATAGTGGAGCCACTCACCCCTATAAGCTTTCCTGCTTCATCGGCTCCTACTGATATTGGCATCACACCTTGTTGCACAATTTCTCGCGCTTCATTGACTACGTCTTTTAAGTCCGCAAATACACTAAAGTCAATGTTGGTCATGTCCATATACGCCCTCTTTCTCTCGCTCTAACTTCTCTTCGATTGCTTCCGCATACCACGCCGTCTTCTTGATTTTCGGATTACGATTAAAGAACTGCTGGAGCCGTGTATGCGTCTCTTGCGTAAGCACTATATACGGCGCAGTTGCTTTTAATTGATTATTTCCTAATCTCATAATTCAATTATTGATTAAAAGCAAAATAAAGTCAAGCTACTTCTATAGAAATTTAGAAAATAATCGATACTAAAACTAGTGAAATCTAGCGAACAATTACGAAAGCAATTCAAGGAAAATCTCAACAAGCTTATACATCATGGAAAAGCAAGAGAAATAGCAAATATGATAGAAGTAGGGGAAGACACGCTATCAACTTGGCGCGCAACCAGAAAGACAAATACACCAACAATTATTGATGCGACACGACTAGCACAAGCACTGAACGTAAGCCTTGCGGAATTAGTGGGATTAGAAAACAAAGACGAAGCATTGCATCACCCCAAAATAAAAGAGCTTGTGAATATTGTTGCCGAGATGCCTATGCAAAAACTCAATGAGGCAACAAAGCTAATTATGAAAGCTGATACTCTAGACCCTATTACACTTGACTTACTCAATCAATTTTTAACTAGGTTAGAACCGAGAAAAGCAGAACTCGAGACCCTAAACCCAACCGACCGCGACATAGTGGTTCCCGAACCAGTAGTAGAGGAGCCCGCACCGCCACAGCACGTAGAAGAGCCACAAGAAGAAGAACGCGCCGAAGCATCGCATAAAGAGATACCGAATACAACATACTTCTCGGATGATAAAGACGGCGAAGGCGACTACATCGATTATCCTGCGTACGAAATCGCCGCGGGGCAACCCATACTAGGCGAGAATTCAAATGCTGATATATTCTCCGTGCATCATTCTGAAGTAAAAAACTGCACGCCACAAACACATGGAATAGTACATGTACGTGGAGATAGCATGATAAATGCAGGCATACCTACGGGCTGTTGCGCTCTTATTAAATATCACGAGCACCCTGTAGAAAATGCAATTATGGCGGTGTGGCTTGAAACTCAAGAGGGCGTAACCCTTAAGCGTATTCGCAAGATTGATGGCGCGATTTGGGCATGCTGGGAGAACGACACAGATAAGCGCCTACGTGTAGGAGAAGACCCGCGAGATAGAGCTATAGGCTTGTTTGTCAAAGTGTTACATAAAGTAAGACTTCGGTAGTTCTTGTTGTGCTTGCGTGATTATTTCTAGTACATTGTAGTTATGGGTAATAGAAATACTTTAATAGACAATCTTGACGCGTTGTTATGTCCAAATGTACCTCGTGTTGATGAAATTGTATGCATCAAGAGAGTTCAAATGAACATCGAAGACCCAAAATCTCTGAAAAAACACATTATTCCACATCTACACTTCATGGTGTATCAGCGTAAGACTGAAGATACAAATAGAAGTACAGCATATATGTGTACTTGTCTAGAATTTGGAATATTTCATGTTCTCTCTATTGATGTAGAAACGTCAATAGATGTTGCTCGTGAAATTTCAAAGCTTATTCTAGAAACTGCCAACTTGGTTGCAGAGCATATAAGGATGAATACCCTTGAATTAGGAAACAATGCGATAATAGCGCAACTACAATCTGACTTTATGAACGATTTTTGGAAAGCATATAGACTATATACCTTGCTTGAAGAAGCTAGTGTTACCAGTGAAGAAATCGCAGCTTACAAAAGTGGTGTTAAACTTCGATAGTTCTTGTTACCTTTTTTGTTGGGTGTTTAGTCTAAATAACCCTTGTTATGTAAGTTAGTAATAACATATGCAACAATTGTATTGTTTACTCTTTTTATTTCTACATCGACTAAAAACCACATTTTGAAAAAATTGTCTTTATCCATAATAATTTCTTGTTTAATATTTTCCTTATAGATAATGCTCATAGTTTTATCACTAATATCTTCAATAATGCCTTTATCTACTTTTTTTGTTTCACTTGAATTTTCCGCTTGTTTAAGCATTAAAATGCAACCTTCTTGAATTTCAATATCCTTTTTCTCACTTTGTAATGCATCTTGACACACTTTCTGCACTGCATTTGCTTCTATGCCTGTAATATTAAAAGTATTTTGTATTATTTGATTTTCTTTAGCTGTAATTACTAAATTAGAGTTCAAATCGTTACTGTTATGATTTAGGGATTGTTGTATATTAGATATAATTTTTTTCCCTTGTTTTTTTTCTAGAATATCTTCAAAATTTTCTTGAAGTAATGTATCTATTTGCTGTTTATAAAAAGATGTAAATAGTGAAAATGTTACATCCTTGAATATTTTCACTGTACGCTTTTTTACAATATCAACAATTTTAGAACCTTCTTTCAATTCTTCTATATAAAGTTCTATATCATCTATGCATATTTTGTTATCTTGTGCCCATATTCTATATAGATTATTTACTCCAAGAATAGTATTAGTAAAGTCTAATAATTGAATTGGTTTTCTATTGTCAATTTTAATAGATAATACTTCATTTATAAAATCCATAAGTCTTTAGTGTCTCTTAATGCAACAATTTTATAATGACAAATAACAGTCAAAGACGTCTACCTACCCAAGTTTCGATAGTATCACGCCCAGTAGAGCAAACAGACCCGCAAACACAATGCCAAATATCACTCGCGTATTCCTAATACGCTTGTCGATTTTTTCGACTATGGTTTTCATATCATCTATGCGCGTGTTAGTTGCATCTATGCGCGTGTTAAGGCTTGTATCTAAGCTATCTATGCGCGTGTTAAGGCTTGTATCTAAGCTATCTATGCGCGCGTTTGTACTTTTGATTTGCTCTGTAACAACATCTATGCGTGCGTTAAGTCGTTCCTCTACCGCATCTATATGGGTATGAGTTTTGTCTATTTCATACGTAAGAGCTGTCCTTACATTCTCGAGTTCGATGTTACGCATCCTGCCTTCAAGCATTCCAAACTGACTTATCGGATCATGTCCATTATCTGTAATTGTTTCTGCACGTGCTTCCATATGCTTATATTATACGTTCTTTGCGTGCAATACCACAAGAATTGAGACTACAATAGTTTTGTAGCCCACTTATGCACCACAAATAGCTTTGTAGCCCACTTTAAGGCCACAAACTCATTTTTCTTGCAACATCGTTTCTTGCACCTTCACAACTTCACCAAAGTCAGAAGGCTTAAAATGCGTGTAATGCTCTGTCATAGCTTGAGTTAGGTGTCCAGTTACTGCTTGTAACTTGCTGTCGGGTACACCTGCCGTTCTGCAGTACGTGTTAAAAAAATGCCTCCAACTGTGGAATGTAATATTACGCTTTTTGCGTTCTGCCTCATCTATGCCAATCTTCTTAAGTGCCTTATACAATTCTTGTGTCGGTTTATTTTCTGGCACTATTCCATTGTGAGATACGCCTTGAAATGCGAGGTCATCCGCTTGCCTGTTTCTACGAAGTACATCACATATATTTCTCGGCAATGGCACAAAGCGATTAATACCTGTCTTCGTTCTGTCTTTCAATCCATCTCCGCTAGCATACGCATTACACACATGCACATACCCATCGCGTACATCTCTTACATGCAAGGCAAGTAATTCGCCTCTGCGCATACCTGTAAGACTTGCTACAAGGTTAAACATTTTCATCTGCTCATCATCCCACACAATACGAAACAAGTGCTTGACTTCATCCAATGACAATATGCCCTTCTCTGATTTACACTGATGCATGCGTGCTACTTGCTTACAAGGATTATGATTAATGAGATTTTCTCGTATTGCTTCCTCAAACATAACAGATAACACACTAAGTGCTTCATTGATTGTTTTTGCCTTATGTGTATTGGTCAAGGTATTCATAGCACATTCCACATCAATATTTTTTATCTTATCCAACGACACATTAGGAAGATTTTTCAACAATAAAACAATCTTACTGCGCATGGTGGTCAGATATTTATGAGAAAGCATGCGTTGCGCCCACGCCTCTCGTCTTTTTACATACCTGCATTTCTCTGTAAAAAATGGTTCAGCATACTCATGAAGTAATCTCTTCTGTTTTGGTATTAGCTCCCCTCGTCTGTGCAATTCCATACAATAGGCGTGTGCTTCTTTTTTATTCAACTTACCTGTAGAGGCTTTTATGCGTTTATTATTTTCATCGTACGCACAATAATAGTAGACTGTGCCTATTTTAAAGCGTCTTTTGTAAAGGGTAAAAGGATTACGGGCACGCATATATTATTACAGTATACTCGCGTACACATTTACGTGCACAATTCCTTTTTTAAATATATAAAATATACGCACATATAGTGTCGTTTTGAGTATAAAAAGGAAAAAAACAACACTATATACAAAATAATAAATGGAGATGGCGGGAACCATACCCGTCATTGCAGAAGAGACAGGCGCACGCTATAACCTACACCCCAATACACCTATGCAACCCATCAAGGCCACCCCAGGGCTTATCTCCGCAACCCTTACTATACAAACAAACGGCACCGATGCCCAAACCGATGAAGCACTACGCACTGTCGTACTCGACGCCTACACCTCCATCATACAGGGTGCAGTCAGCGCAAAATACACCGCAATCCTCAAAAAAACAGAACCTGCCATTACCAGCACCGCCATCGACAGAACCCCAGACGGCTTCAACTCTGTCGACATCTACGTCCAAACAGAAGGCGCGCCACTCTCTACGAAAAGAAAAAAAGAACTCCTAAAAACCCTCGATAGCATCAGACCCGCCTCCACCACCTTACGCATTAAAGACGCCATACCTGTACCCGTCAACATCACCATGACAGTCGACCGCGCTTCTGGCACCGCTACAGACCAAGCCATCCTTACCGCTCTGCAAGCCTTCTTCCATAAATTAAAAATACACCAGAGCATTGAAGAACGTGACCTCTACAAAGCCCTTGAACACTTAAGCGCCGACACACTCTTCATAACCGCACCCAACGCACCCATACTCGTGCAAAAACACCAAGCCGCTACACTCGGCACCCTTACCATTAACGGAGGCACCGTATGATACGCCCACCCGCACACCAAACAAACCTCAATGCCCTTTATGATTTCTTAGAAGCTACCTACAACACCCTTCAGCTCGACATCCGTAACACGCTCAACGGATTCCAACCGCTGACCTCTCTCAGTTCCTCTATGCGACCCTTCACTCCCTACCCAGAACTCTTTACCGGCCTAAAAAACGCTCAAATAAAAAACGAACTCATTACCGAATTCCGATACCTCCAAACACTCGGCGCAAGAACGCTCATCGACACCGTCTTACAAAGCATCGCAAAAAATGCCTACAAAATCCTCGAATACCCGCCCATGTCTTTTATTCTTAATGACGAAGCCTCACACTTGAACGACCCTAAAAAACTTATGGCTCAGACTGTCGGTATTATCGTGCTACTGCGGCATGACCTACCACACACCGACCTTACCGCCATTCAAACAATACTCGACATTATAGTACCGCCACATATCACTCTTGTGGTAACAAAAAATACAGGAGCTTAAAGCATGAAACACAAAACCTTTTATCCACACACACGCCTTGACGCATCTGACCTCAACGACTTACATCACAACCAAGCCCAGCACGAAAAACACACCGCAGCTATGTTCTCCACAGGCATACTCCACGGCCTTGTCCCTACCGTCAATAGTGCCTCTATCACCATATCCCCCGGCGCTTTCATCGCGCAGCACACACACAACAACACAACTACAAAAAATATCTTCTACGTAGACTCACCGCTGACCATATCCCCACTACCCACCAAAGACCAAGATCTATCCATCTACACAATCTCCACCACATCAGACCCCATCACGGACGCACTCGGCGACACACACAATCGCACCACCTCCACTACCTTCACCACCACAGCACCACAAGCCCCAACGTACAAAGTACTCGTCGGCTCCTACATAGCAGCTTCTAAAACCATATCGCTTACCAAGACACCTTACGCACACGCTCTCTGGCATCCAAGATTAGAAAACGCACTAGAACAAAAACTTAACACAGAAATCGCCAAAGCAAAAACCGAAGCACGAAACGCCGTAGCACAAGCAAAAACCGAAGCACAAAACGCCATCACGCAAGCAAAGAAAGACGTACTAAATTCCGCCATTCCCATCGGCTTTATCTACACCCAGTTTCCAAACCAACCTACTCCACAACAACTCTGGGGTAATACCATGACATGGCAAAACATCAGCAGTGACTACGCTGGCTGCTTCTTCCGTGCTGAGGGCACGAATGCAAACCCATTTGAAGGTGGAAAACAACTAGATGCAGTCCGAGATCACAGGCACGACACAGACGTAACAGAGTATTGGCGCTCTGGTTCATGGATAGCAAAAGCATCTAGCGGTTGGGGAGAACGGCAAACGACAACTTACGGTATCAGCAATTCTAGAGATAGGGCAAATGAAAACAGACCTATTAATTATACCGTACGTATCTGGAAACGAACTACATAGGAAGAAATCATGAACAACAAAATGTATTACGAAATTGACAAACAAGGTACCATGAAAATGGTTCATTCATATAAGCCTGATGACCAATCGATAACTATAGTGGATACCCCACCGCCTGAAAGAATGTTACAACCCCAGTGGGTCGGCGATACCACCACAGGCACATGGGTAGACGCCGCATCTCGTGCCGAGCATGAGGCACACATTGACCAACAAACCGACACCGCCATTCAGCAATGGGCACGCGAAAGAGGCAAAAATGAAGCCTATTACATCAACTGCGGCATACGCGTCTGCATCAACAACATCACCGACACCACCAACATTGACTACCGCCACTACCACGAATACCGCGCTTTTGTTGACGCTCAAAAAAAACTCGGCAAAGCAAAAAAAGACGCTCTCACCTAAGCACCAACACAGCACGCGCCTTGCTCCAGTACCCTTGCCAGCCTTAATGCCCCGTCCATGGGGCAGCTGTCGCCCAAACACATAGCCCCTCCAACATGCAAAACCAAATCCTAAAAAACACGCCATTTCAGCCCCCGTCCCTCCACGCTATTCCACGCAAAAACACGCAAAAACACGCTATTTCCACTCCCCACTCGCACCTTTCTGGACTTTCTCTCTCACTTTTTTTTGGACTGAATAAGCAATAATGTGGATTTCCATCCAAGAAGCGAATGAATGTTCCATGGAATTCTAAAAATACCGACAACACTATGTAAGGTCACAATGATAATCATCATGGTGTATATCAATGCCCATATGCCGCCAGTAATGATGTTACTAGAAACAGTAATTGACATTGGAATAATAATGCCCAATATGATAATAAATCCTGACTCTTGAATGCCTCCTAAAACAACACTCATAAATCCAACAAAGAGTATGGCCAGAAATCCATATGTCGTATAAAAGAAGCTATAATTTTTTGTTAGATGAAATACTGCTATGATTACAAGATTTACGGCTATGTATATAAGAGATATGTTGGATATAAACACGGGTAGCTGAAACAGCCAATAGATAATCGCGTTAACTCCTGCAATAACGCATAAAAGCAATACCAGCAGCACGGATTCATGCTTATAAGTTTTCATTAACTCGTCATCTGAACTAAGCTCACCAATGCGAGAAATGACACTGCGTATGTACTTAACGTACATACGCACAATCCAAATATCATGAAACGGATTATAAGAGCTCGCGTCCTTTCTGTTTTGCAAATATCGCTTCATACCATCCCCTTTACTTACTTGTTGCTTACAGTGTAAGCAACAAAAATCGGGCTGACTGGATTCGAACCAGCGACCCCAAGTCCCCCAGACTTGTGCGCTAACCAACTACGCTACAGCCCGTAGTCTATACGACTTTATATTTAATTAAAAACTAATATTACTCAACAAAAACGATATTCATTCAAAACAATAAGGATACTACGAATAAGAAGTTACAGCTTTTCCATTTGCAAGTAAGTGTTGCGTTGTCCATGCATCTCCTAAATTTACACACTGACATGCAACATGTTCTTTAACATTAATGATTATTGGTCCTACAAGATTACAAGTAATACTTTCAATAGAGTTTTGCATCGTGACAACGGCAAATACCATAATGTTCTTAGGCTTGGGGTTATGTAAAAAGTCATAATCTTCTTCTTGTATATCAAGGACATAATCAGAACGTACTACATATGGGTTTATAAGATAAAAAAATTGTTGTTCATTGGGAAAGGCAGAGAGAACCATTAATGGTCCTTCTTCAAGGCTGTGAAGTACGTACTGCTTTTGTGTTTCAAATCCTATAATGCCTCTGGGGAACTCAAGGTGCAAGGCCTGTTCTTGCCCCGACAATACGGTGAGTTCTTCTTCATTTCTTGCAATTGATGATGCATCTGCTACTATCATATAATCTCCAAAAATTTATTGTAAATAATTTAATAAGCTTGTATTCATAACACGCGAACCGACTGCATACGCCGCGTCTCTTGCCAAAGAAAGTTCGGACATCCTTCGTATTGCCTCAGTCATATCTACGGCAATTTGATTGTCTAACTGCGCAGTTATATTCGGAACATCTTTTTCGTCCATACGACGATGTACAACATCGAGTCGCTCTGTCACTGCGCCTATCTTGCTTAAATTATTCAAGACAGACGCCATGCTCCCATCAATGGCGGCAAGAACCTTGCCTCCAATGTCGCCATAATCGTTTCCAAACATGGAATCTCTCAAACGAATGAGGCTATCGAAAACGGTTTCATTAGAAAGCGTTGTATCAGGAGCAAGGTTATATGGCGGACTATTAAAGTTTATAATCCCGAGATCTTGAAACACTTGTCCGTCAGCGTCACTTAACCACATTTGCTCGGCATCATTGGTCTGTATGGCAAGTCCACCACTTGCATTATCCAAAAAAGCTTGTGCATTGCTTACCGATGCGTTTATTTTATCTATAATTGCGTAGACGTTATCGCCTTGTGAAATAGCAATATCCACGTTGTTTATGGTAATAACCGAATCGGTAGGGGCGCTGTACTCAAGTGCGTTGAGGTTGCTACGCACCTGCGTTCTTCCTGACCAAAACATTTTACTTCCTGCAATCGTGCGTTCAACGGTATCTACATCCGAGACGCGCACTGCCCCTTCATCGTTAGAACCGACGTATTCCACGTCATTGATAACGTCTTTGTGCATGCGGTTAGATGCTGTACGCAACCCAATAAAGGGAGGTGAGTTGGTGCGCGTGCCACCAAATATATATTGCCCATCGGCGTTTTGCGTATTAGCAAGTGAATACAAGGCCTCTACATGTTCATTGATACTCTGAGCCATGTTTTCCCTATCGGAGGGCGTGTACACTCCATTTGCAGCGCGCACCGCAAGGGCACGGGACTTGTGCAAAAGATCTACTGCGTCTCGCACGTAGCCTTCAGCAAACTGAAGCGTGTCATACATTTGCCTGTTTTGCTTTATAAAAACGCCCTTGCGCACCAATACGGAAGCGTAGCGTGTAGCATGAGAAGCCGCGCTTGGGTCATCGCTTAAGCGGTGAAGACGGGTCCCCGTCCAGACTTGATTTTGTACTGCATTTGATTCCGTCTCTCTTTTTTGTATTGCACTTCTAACATCGTTATGTGTTTTGTAAAAACTTATGCGTCCAAACATATTTCCTCCTTAAACCTACACCATGTTTAAAAGCGTTTCATATGTCGTATTGACATAGGTCAAAAACTGTGCAGATGCGCGATACGCAGTTTGATACTTGATCATGTTTTGTAGCTCTTCGTCTAAGTTCACTTTAGAAATAGACGCGCGCTCATCTCGCAGTTTTTTCATAATAAGCTCATGAGTTTCTTTATGTGTCAATGCTTCCTGCGCCCTACTCCCAATAGAGGCGGTCGTGTCCGCAAAAAAATCTTCAAACGACTGTCCTTGTGAAAACCCCGTGTCCGCAATACGCACGCGTGCAATTTCAGCTGCTATTGCTCCATTGCCCGTGTCTGCAATGCCATCTTGACTGTAGGTGGCCGCGGCAACTTCTCGAGGATCGCGCATAATGCCTTCGTTTATGGTGATGGATGCTGCGGGGTCCAAAAAGGGAGCAACTCCGTAGGATTCGGATGCAAGTGCCAATGCTGCATCTGGCACTTGCCATGTGTAAGCGCCTTCAGCGCCGGGGGCAGAGAGTACGCCTGCATAGCCCGCCAAAAATTCACCGCTATCTTCCAATGTCCGAATAACAAAATCTGGATTGTTTGCATCGCGTGAGGCAGTCGCGCGTATGACAAGCTTGTTTTCATGGTCAAAGGCTGCAACAACTTCTGCGCCACTTGCGTTAATTCTATCCACCACATGTTGTACCGTGTCGCTACCATTGTATGTAACTTCAATTACTTCATCACCACGTGTTCCGGGTAAACTCAAAACTCCAGCAAAGCCAATATTTTGTGTGGGCTCTAAAACATTGCTTCCGCTTATTCTGTAGAGTCGACTTTGATCAAATATTCCATCTTCATCCGCGTCATAATTTCCTTGCGCATTGAGCACCGCAGGTCTTTCCACAAAAAAGTCCTGATTGGTGGTTTTGTTTAATGAAACCCCGGTTCTATGCAAGGCATTGGTCGTGTCTACAAGCGTAATGGTGAATGTGTTCAAGTTTTGTATTTCAATGCGTACGTCTTCATCTCTCACGCGTACCAATGCTGAAAGTTCACCACCAGAAAGGTCTATGGCATCTTGCGTATCGCTCCAAAGCACCGTGTGAGTGGCAGCGTTATCCGCGTCTCTGCGTACTTCAAATTGACGTGCAACATGCCCCTGTACCAGCACCTTGCCATTGGTGTGTATCAAAAACTCATCGGGGTCTCTTCTGTCCACCGTAATGTTCAGTAATGCTCCTACCTTGTCTACCAACAAATCGCGTGCATCGAGCATGTCGTTAGGAAAGTCGCCTAAGGCTTCTGACTCCTTTATTTTTTTATTGAGTGCCGCAATATCGCGTGTGTATTGATTGATGGTACCAACAGTTACGACAACTTCTTCATCAAGCACAGAGCGTAATTGCGTGAGCTGCTGATGCCGCTCTTGTATTCCCGAGGCGAGGGTGTCCGCGCGTTCTAGGAGCACAATACGTGAAGCTACTTGGTCGGGAAAGGTTGCAACCTCTTCCCACGCCGCCCAGTATTGGTCGAGCATGCCTCGTATGGAACTATCGCCAACTTCGTTGTATATTTCAGACAAGCGCTGAACGTACTCATTGCGTTTCTGCCAAAACCCTTCTTTGTGAGACTGCGCTGCTATGGTATTATCTAATAAGGCATTACGCTGTCTCGTTACACTGGCTATATCAACGCCCTGCCCTATTTGCCCCGGAGTTTCGGCACGCCCCATTCCCGGTGCATACAATGCATAGGTTGAGGCAAGCTGAACGCGTTGTTTAGAATAGCCTTCGGTGGCAATGTTGTTAAGGTTGTGACCTACGGTGCTCAAACCACGAGTTTGCGCGAAAAGACCACGCTTTGCAATTTCAACGCCACTAAATGTAGAATGCACAATAATCCTCCATAACCCTATGCATGATGTGAAATAAGATGCAAGTCATTGTGTTTCTTTAAAGACGAACCATCGGGGGCGTATATATTCACACTGTTTTCGCTATGCAAATCTGTAAAAAAGCTTTGGTATTCTTCTACTTTGGTTTTAAAGTACATGTCTATCATCGTAACTCTATGAACGATATAGGTGTATCGTTCTACACATGAGCGCCCGAGTTGCACAATGTCACAAGAAAATGCGTAGTGCCTTGTAAGCTCATGCAAGGGAATGCACGACTCATGCCCTAAGTTGACGCTCATGCTTGTTTGCAAGGCGTGAATGTTTTTATGAGCCGCAAGTATTTTTTCAATATGGCTCTTATTCTCAAGTTCCTTGGTAATAAGCTCACCATTGAGCATACGCGAAAAAATCGAATCGTAATACTGTACGGCTTTTACCAAGAGAGCATGAAATGTTTCCAGTTCTTTTT
Organism: Spirochaetia bacterium; assembly: GCA_965196605.1. GTDB lineage: Bacteria > Spirochaetota > Spirochaetia > WTKD01 > CBDAKK01. Next base: position 952,594 of record CBDAKK010000008.1, on the reverse strand, counting down.
CAAATTCTTTTGTAGAACCCCCAAATGATACACTCATAGTATGTACATCGGAAGAATAAGAATGAATTAAAACTTTTTTATTAAAATAAATTCACTCATGATATAGCAACGCATGTATATGCTGTCATAGGATTAATTAATGCAACCATGATGCGCTTAATAATATCGAGGTTTAGAGCAAATGTTTCTATAATAACCTGCTGTACTATAGTACTTTTTTACAGATAGTATTCAAAACACATGCATCGCATTGAGGTTGTGATTTACATACCTCTTTCCCTATTGTAACGATGAGCGCGTGATATTCTTTATATAAATGTGTATCGTCGTGCAGGGCTTTTGAAAAGATAGATTGTATCTCATCGTATTTGGTGTCTTTATGAATCAATCCAAGTCTGCTGAAAAGCCTTTTCGTATAGTTGTCTACCACAAACAGTGTAAAGTTATAGCCATACAAGGCAATCGTGTCTGCTGTTTCTGGACCAATTCCCCATATTCCCAACAACATTGTCCTTACTTCTGCTTTTCTATAGGACTGTAAAGCGTATATATCATCTTGGAGTTCGCTCCTTATAAACCTAATGAAATGCTTTATCTTTTTTGCTTTTTGATTGAAATAGCCTGAACTTTTTATCATATTCGCAAGCTTACTTTCTACAATACCCTCTAAAGCATCAATGTTGAGCATATTGTGTCTTTTAAGCACAGATAATGCTTTTACAACATTATTCCAGTTTGTATTTTGTGTAAGTATGGCTCCCACGACAATCTCAAGTACTTCTGCCTCTGAGTATGTTTCATGCAAAGAACGCTCCTGATATAAGGCTGTTCCATCTTTAACAATAGGCCACCAGTTTTGCTTTCCGTAGTGCTGTGCAAGCATTGTATAAATGTGAGTAAATATATTCTTCATATATAATTCATATCTTAGCGATTATGCCAGACACCAATAAGGAACACGCTACACTACAATGCTTTTATGTAGCTTTGTTTTCTCTTTAAATATTCATGTTATTTTTCTCATCTTGTTTTCCGTATCTACTTTTTTCAAGGCCATCTATTTTCATTAATCAGCACAGTACCTCAAGTTTTTTAAATGCAGAATGCCATGTCATAAAGAAAAACCATAATGGAAGAGGACGCCACAAACGCTTAAGTGGGAAATACATTATGCAAGCAGAAAGAAGCATGTGTTAATTTAACATGAAAGTAATTAATAAAAAAAAACTCCATATATACCACACATTAGGGTTACAATACAAATATCTAAGCAAAGTAAAACCAATCGCTTAAGGAGTAACACATGAAAAAGATTCTAGCTTTTATATTCACGCTTGTCTTGGGCTTTGTTCTTGCAAGCAATGTACATGCGCAAACCAGAATAGAGTTTTGGCACGCCTTTGGTAGCGGCAAACTTGCGGAGCTTGTCTCACAATTTGTCCGTGAATTCAACGAGAAACATCCACAATATCAGGTGGTAGAAACGCACAAGGGCAACTACGAGCAAACGCTCACCTTCGGCATAGCGGCAATACGCACCAAGACGCAGCCTGACCTTCTTATGGTCTACGATGCGGGTACGGCAACCATGATGGGGAGCAAGCAAATTGTTTATCCACTCCACCAGCTTTTTAAGGACGCAGGAATAGACTTTAATACTAATGATCTTAATCCCACAATCAAGAGTTTTTACGTAAGCTCAGATGGGAAGTTACTCTCATATCCCTTTAACGCCTGAACTCCCGTATTATATTACAACCTCGATCTCTTTAAAAAAGCAGGCATGGATGCAAATACGCCTTTGAAAACGTGGGATGATGTAAAACGCGCTTCACAAAAACTGAAGGCGGTAACGGATAGTCCCATAACCTCAGCGTGGACCATGTGGGTGCATGTAGAAAATTTTGCAGCCTTGCATAACGTTGCACTAGCGTCTCAAAACAACGGCTATGACAGCCTTAAAAACGTAAGCTACATGCCAAATGCAAAGCCTTTTGTACAGCACTGGCATATGATAAAAGAACTTTTCGATGAAGGCTTGTATGCGTACAAGGGGCGAAACGAAAAAGCTGAGGCTTCCTTTGCCGCTGGTAAGGTTGGTATGATGACAGGGAGTTCGTCCACTACCCCTACTTTTGTAAGGCAAGCAAAATTTAAGTTTGCGGTAGCACGCTTGCCTATTAATACCAAGGTTTCTTCTAGCATGCAAAATTCAATTATAGGCGGTGCTTCACTGTGGGCACTCAAGGGGCATTCACGCGAGCGCGCAAAGGGAACGGCGCTGTTTCTTTCATATTTAGCGTCAATAGAAAAACAAAAAGAGTGGGCAAAGGAAACGGGCTATGTGCCTGTAACCATGTCCGCGTATGAAGAGCTTAAAAAAGAAGGCTTTTATAAAAAAGAACCTCAAAAAGAATTGGCGGTACAACAACTAGCAAACAAAAAACCCACTACCAATAGTAGAGGTTACCGTTTAGGTTTTAACCCGCAAATTAGAAACAGCGCTTATGAAGAATTTGAAGCAATGCTGAACGGAAAAATCACCGCTGAGAAAGCAATTGCAAACTTGCAGAAAAAAGCAAACACCTTGCTTAGTCGCTTTGCCCGTTCAGTGAAATAACTAGAGTACGTGCATGTAACTGATGAAAAGATTGCACTACTATTGAGGAGTTGCTGTGAAACGCGTTGTATTTCATAACAAGGCGTGGGTAGCGTTTTTGTTACTTGCGCCCCAACTCCTCATAAGTACGTTTTTTTTCCTCATTCCTACTTTTGTCGGCATAAAAAATTCTTTTTTCATTTCAGACCCCTTTGGGCTTTCACGTGAGTTTGTGTGGTTTGAAAATTTTCTCAACATTTTTACAGACCCCACCTATACCTACGCAATAGGCATTTCCACTTTTATAAGCTTTATGGTTGCGCTTTGCTCCATGAGCCTAGCCTTAACCTTGGCGGTAATGGCACACAAACTCATGGGCATGCTCGGCGCGTTATATAAAATAATTCTCATAATTCCCTACGCCATTGCACCCGTTGTAGCGGGGGTACTGTGGAAATTTCTTTTCGACCCCAGCGTTGGAATTATTGCATATTACTTAGAAAAACTCGGTATTCCGTGGCAGCCCTACACCAGCGCCAACAATGCAATAACGCTCATTATTATTGCGGCCGCGTGGAAACAAATAAGCTATAATTTTTTGTTCTTCCTCGCGGGGCTCCACTATATTCCGCAATCGCTCATAGAGGCCGCAACCATGGACAGGGCAAAGCCATTCAGGCGTTTTTGGACTATCACGTTTCCCCTACTCTCACCCACAAGTTTTTTCCTCTTTGTGATTAATACCATATACGCCTTTTTTGAAATTTTTGGAATTATAGACGTAACCACACAAGGAGGCCCCGAGTACAGCACGTCCACCTTGGTATACAGAGTGTACCGCGACGGCTTTTTGGGGCTTGACATCGGTTCGTCTTCCGCACAGTCGACAATCTTGCTCATCATTGTTATTGCATTAACCATGGTTCAGTTTAAGTACATAGAAAAAAAGGTACATTACTAATGCGCAATCACAAACGCTTTATACGCACGCTAGCGCGCCACGCCATTCTCATAGCTGGCTGCCTCGTTGTCGCGTTTCCCCTGTACCTTGCCTTCGTAGTAGCAACGCATAGCCTCCAAGACCTCTCTTCTCCGCCCATTCCCCTGCTCCCCGGAAAACACTTTCTTAACACATGGCATTCTCTCAACAGTGGCGTTATCAGCAACATTTCGTCCATAACACGCCTGTTGTTAAACACACTCATTGTGGCGCTCTCCATCTCCTTTGGTAAAATCATCATCTCCATACTCTCAGCCTACGCCATTGTGTACTTTGACTTCCGCTATAAAAAAATAGCATTCTGGGTCATTTTTATAACACTCATGCTCCCCGTAGAAGTACGCATACTACCTACATATGAAGTTGTTGCACAGCTGGGCATGATAAACACCTACGCAGGCTTGAGCCTCCCACTCATAGCCTCGGCCACCGCAACCTTTTTCTTTCGGCAGTTTTTTCTTACCGTACCCAACGAACTGCTAGAAGCTGCCAAACTCGACAAGGCGGGGTTTTGGCGCTTTTTCTTCGACATACTCCTACCCGTGTCAAAAACAAACATCGCGGCGCTCTTCGTCATTTTGTTTGTCTACGGCTGGAATCAATACCTGTGGCCACTCATCATAGCATCAGACGCGCGTTACTACACCATCACCATGGCCATTCAACGCTTGGTAGTGGTAAGTGACACCATTCCGGAGTGGCCAGAAATGATGCTCTTGTCCTTGCTTGCCATTATACCACCCGTCATAGTGGTACTTGCAATGCAAAAGTTTTTTGTGCAAGGGCTCATACAAACCGAAAAATAGGAGGCGTTGTGATACATACGCGTTTAGAAAACCTTACAAAAACCTACCCCAATGGCTTTGCGGCCATAGGAGAAGACGGCATTTCGCTGGACGTAGAACATGGAGAATTCATTGTGCTGCTGGGTCCTTCAGGCTGTGGCAAGTCTACCATACTGCGCATGGTCGCAGGGCTGGAGTCAATAACCAGCGGCAACTTGTACATAGAAAACAAGCGCGCAAACGACATAGAGCCGGGAGACCGCAACATTGCCATGGTCTTTCAAAACTACGCCCTGTACCCACACATGAGCGTGTATAACAACATGGCGTATGGCCTCAAAAACCACGGCTACCCAAAGAGTGAAATACACAAGCGCATTGAGGAGACGGCGGAGATACTAGGCATACGCCACCTACTGGGCAACAAGCCTGCGCAACTCTCAGGTGGAGAAAAACAGCGCGTTGCCATGGGGCGCGCAATTGCACGCCACCCCGTTTTGTTTTTGTTTGATGAACCACTCTCCAACTTAGACGCAAAATTGCGCGCGCACATGCGCAGTGAAATTAAGCGCTTGCAACAAAGACTGAATGTCACTTCCCTGTACGTCACACACGACCAAGTAGAAGCAATGACCATGGCTTCGCGCATTGTTGTGCTGAACAAGGGACGCATAGAGCAAATTGGCAGCCCCGAAGAAGTGTACCGAAACCCGCGCACCTTGTTTGTTGCAAGCTTTATAGGCTCACCCTCAATAAACACGCTTGAAGCCACACATGAAAATGGCGCAATAACCTGCTTTGGTCAACGCGTGCCCATAACACCCAAAAGTACTGTCGCTGATAACACAAACTTGATACTAGCGGTGCGCCCCGAAGACGTGTTTGTCTCACAAACAAAACTTGCAGAGCCGCACATTAGGTTTAAGGCGCGCGTGTTAGAAAAAGAACACTTGGGCGCGCAGTACTTGCTCCACTTGAAAATTGAGAGGCAGGGGCACGCGCAAAACCCACATGAAACGCGCGCCGAGTTTGAACAAGCCGACCTACGCGCACTCGTTCATCAGCATGAAAGCATACAAGAGTACGGAGACGCCACGGTGCCACTACGCGCCCTGCATGTGTACAACAAGGAAACGGGGCATGCCTTGTAAAACGCAGCCCACCATTACCGCACACCGTGGCGGCGCGCTTTTGTGGACTGAAAACAGCATGGAAGCCCACACAAACATTTTGAGTCTCGACGTGGACTGCATTGAATGCGACATACACGCGAGCGCAGACGGAAGGCTTGTGGTGTTTCACGACAATGCGCTAGAGCGCCTTACGGAAAACGGACGCGGCGACATTGCAGAGCATAGCTTTGAGCACTTGCGCACCCTCAAGCTCAAGCACACGCGCAAGGACACAATTTTTCCGCTCGAAACATTCTTTACGCTTCATGCAAATACAAACTATGCATTGCAGGTAGAACTGAAACCACGCTCTGACGGACACGCCTACCCAAACATGGTCAAGTCCTTTGTAAAACTCGTAAAAGACTATAACTACGAAACGCGCGTTGTGCCAATAAGCTTTTCACTTGTGTATCTCAAGCAGCTACAGGAGCATGGGTTTTGCCCCGCCACTACGCAATTGCTGCTCCCTGAATACGCGCATAGGGTTTTGGGCATGCAAGCGCTGCTGGACATGGTGCACACACATGACATTGCAGTTGTGGGCGGGCATGTTGAGTCTTTTACGCACGCTGAAGTTGACGCATTGCAAGCGCAGCATGTGCGCACAAGCGTTTGGGGAGCCAACAATGAAGAAAGCATACGCCATGCGCTTTCACTCCCGCTGGTAAACATAAGCTCTGACAGGCCTGACTTAGCCCTTGCGCTACGTGCAAGTTTGTCTGTGGGGGAGCTACCCCCACACCCCCTTGGGTAAGACGCTGTTTTGCGCTCCGCGCGAGTAGGCTGCACGCCGTGTGTGTTCTGCTTGCGCTGTGTGCGTGCACGCCTCTTGTTGCCACGGCGCGTGACGCGGTACGATGATGGCTCGGACGGCCGTACTTGCTATAAGCTCCATCTCTGTGTCGCGTTGCGACACTTATTTTAATCGTTTCTAGCCGCTCGCCTTCGGCTCTCGACTTTTTTCTTTTTTCAAAAAGAAAAAAGAAAGGTACCAAAGAAAAAAAGAAAAAGAAGTAATTCCGCGCTGCGCGTCTTAAGTGCTACGCACAGGTGGCGCAGGCTTGCTTCAGGTGTGGGGCTACGCCATAGGGAACAAGACACAAACGCGACTATGAAGAAAGGACTATGATTAAGAGCACAAGGCGCAAACTTACGCACACCTTTCTGTGCCATGAATGGTGAGCAGTACACTCACACAAACTTACTTTCATACAATTTTCATACTTGCGCGCAGTATCTATGTTATCACTGCTTTAGCTCACAGGAGGCTTTTTGCTATAAGCTCCATCTCTGTGTCGCACCGTCCATGGCGCCCCCTCAGCCCCGTCCATTGGGGCGGTCGTTTGCTCCGCTCCATTTAACGTTTCTAGCCGCTCGCCTTCGGCTCCCGACTCTTTTGATGCAAGCTCCATGTTTGCACCGCACAGCGGTGCTTATGTAATAGTTTGCATTCCCTCGCTTCGCTTGTATTTGGGTACTTTTTAATACTTGCGCACAGTATCTATGTCATTACTGCTTTAGCACACAGCATGTTTTTTCTTTTCTTTTTGGTACCTTTTTCTTTTCTTTTTTTCGTGCTAAAAAAAGAAAAGAAAAAGTACAGCCGCTCGAGGCATTACCATAGTGCAACCCGCTGCTTGGCAACAGAAGGCGTCCACGCAATACCGCTGGTAGCATGCCACCGCATATCACGCTAGCGTCTTAGCTGCACAAGACGTTCACGCAATGCTGGCAAGCAAAACACACACGGCTTGCATCCTAGTCGCTTGTATGCTGTTGGATTTCGTCTTGTAGAAGAAGTGTAACATAATAGTATGAATTTTCAAATTTACAAGAGCAGTAGTTTTAAGAAAATTTTCTTACCCAGCTACTTGGAAATTAGCACGGGGTTCATTTTATCCATAACCGATGTTATCTTTGTTTCGGCGGTGGATCTTTCCTTTGTCAATGCCTTTGCGGTCATCGTAACCTTCATGGTTCTTTCCTACATCACCAGTAGAATTGCGGCGCATATAGGGGCGTCTAAAGTTATTTTGGCACAAGATGATGAAGCGGCGCAAAAACAAGCGCGCATCAATTGTTTGACTCTCGTGATAGGCATAGGCACGCTGTACACGCTAGCGCTCTTGGTTTTTATTCCCTTAATTTTAGGCTACAGCGGCATAGACGCCCAGTGGCTTCCTCAAGCGATAGTCTTTAGCAGAATCATAGTCATAAACAGCCTCTGCATGGCCATACGACGCGGGTGCAACGCGCTCTTTTCCGTACACAAGGAAGCAAAGATAAATTTCTTTACTACCATTGCGAGCATTCTCATGAACCTTCTGCTAAACAGCCTTGCCTATTTTTACGTGCTACCACACAGCGCCAGTTACTACGCCTATGCCATTGCCCTCGCTACCATTGTGAGCCAGCTTGTTGTCATTTTTCTACTCTTGTATACCCTGTGGAAAAAGGAGCGCCTCCCTCGGCTGAGCAAGAACCTCCTTAACCGCGCGTCCCTTACCAGCATTATACGCATGGCAAAAACCAGCTTCATAGCTTCCATAGAGTCGGCCTTGTTCATAGCCACGACCTATGTGTTTCTCACCACCATGGCTCACGCTGACAGGTCGCTCCTAACAGCGCGCAATTTTCTTGCGCCATGGTTTCTCTTAGTCGGCTCCATAGGTCAGGCGTGGACAGCCTACGTCAACCGGGAAATCACCCTTGTCTCACGTAACATGATGCAAGAAAACCAACACACCTCGCACGGCAACCCACTGTGGCGTCCCGTCACGGCAATCATGGCGCATTCCCTACTGCTCACCGTGGGCGCAGCCCTGCTTCTTGCGCTCATAATGCTCAGCATACATCCATTTTTCAGCATTAAGGCCATTCCCGTCAAAGCAATGGTGGCCTCCCTTCTTTGTTTAGCAGGCATCGATGTATTTCGTTCCGTAAACGTGCTGAGTCTTGAAGTCTTCCGCCTCAGTAACACCGTGAAGTTTGCAACCTACAACGCCGTAATCACCCAAATAAGCATCATGCTAGCCTTTATAACGCTTAGGCCTACGCTCTCCCCAAGCTTTAGCACTGGAGTGTTCTTCTTTGCCCTGCTCATTGCAGAAGAAGCAACGCGCACCTTCATAAACCTACGCCACTTGAAAAAAACTCCACTGGTTATTAGGTAGACACGGGGTTATTTTTATGAAAACTGTTGATGTAGTAGCCCCATTACGAAATATCATGTATCCCCCACCCAGCACTAAACGCTAGCACACAACTTACGCCAACACCGCATGCGCGCGTATGGTATGTTTTTTAGAGTGCTCAATGCCCTCAATGACAGCCTTAACCGCGGGCATGGTGGTAACGTAGGGAATACGCGCCTTAACCGCGGCAAGGCGTATTTCCTTATCATCGCGAAAGGAACGTTCATCCACGCTCTCTAAAATATTTATAAACAAATCTACGTCTTTAATTTTTTCAAGCACATGTGGAGAGCCGTCTGCTACGCGCTTAATGGGCGCGCACGCTACACCCTGTTGTTGCAAATAGTGCGCCGTGCCGTGCGTGCCTATAAGCGTAAAATTCATGGAGACAAGCTTTTGCGCACAAGTGAGCATGTGCGGTTTATGCGTATCAGCAACCGAAATAAACACAAGCCCTTCACGTGGCAAGGTGCAAAACGATGACGCGCTGGCCTTTGCAAAGGCCTCTCCAAACGTAGCGCCGAGGCCAATGACCTCACCGGTAGAACGCATTTGCGGAGAGAGCGCGGGGTCTATGTCTTCAAACCTGTCGAAGCTAAAAACGGCTTCCTTAACAGCCCAGCCCTCCGCGCTACAGCCTACCGCAATATCAGGCTTGCCACTACTGTGAAATTTTTCATGTGCAAGGAGGCAACGCTCCTGAAAAACGCGCATATCTTGTAGCTTTGCGCCAAGCCACACATCCACAGCAAGTGCCACCATGTCAACACGCGAAGTCTTAGAAATAAAGGGCACGGTGCGAGATGCGCGCGGGTTTACCTCTATGACATATACCTTGCCATCCAACTCGGCGTATTGAATATTCATAAGCCCACAAATATTCAACTCCCGCGCTATCTTATATGCCGACTCGTAAATTTCGTAGGCCACAGGACTCTCAAGCACATGGCTTTCAAACACACACGCCGAGTCACCCGAGTGCACCCCCGCGTGTTCTATGTGCTGCAAGACCCCGCCTATGTACACCGACTGCCCATCTGATACGAGGTCTACGTCGTACTCCGTAGCGTTTTCTAAAAACTTGTCGATGAGTAGCGTATTATGCGCAAGCTCTGCGCGGTGTTTCTTTACAAAAGCGGCGAGTTCCTCTTCCGTGTAAACCACCATCATGCTCTGCCCACCAATAACGTAGGAGGGGCGCACTAGCACGGGAAAGCCTATCTCCTGTGCCGCCTGCATAATATCATCGACATGGGTTACGGTTTTTCCGGGCGCTTGTAACAAGCCCAGTTTCTCAAGCATGGCAGAAAAGCGCTTCCTATCTTCCGCTCTGTCAATTGCCTCTAAGTCGGTGCCCACAATGCGTATGCCGCGGCGCGTAAGTTCTGCCGCCATGCCAATGGGGGTTTGCCCTCCCAACTGACACACCACATCGCGTATTCCCGCTTTTTGCAAGACTTCGTAGACATCATCAGCAGTAAGCGGCTCAAGGTACAATCTATCCGAAGTATTAAAATCCGTAGAGACGGTTTCGGGATTGCTGTTTATCATCGTAACATGCACGTTTCGCTTTCTCAAAGACGTAGCGGCCATGGTGCAACAAGTGTCAAACTCCAGCCCCTGCCCTATTCTGTTTGGCCCACTTCCTATAATCGCTATGTTTTTCTGCGCATCATCATTCGCGCTTAAAGCCAAATCTGATGCCGCGTGTTCATCTGCTCCACTGAAGGAACTATAAAAATACGGCGTCTTTGCCTCAAATTCTCCCGCGCAGGTATCCACACAATGATAGCTTGCTTGTATATCAAGTCTGCGCCTCAGCTCACAGAGTTCATCACGCAAACCCTCAAGGGTTTTATCACCCAAGGAACGCGTCTTCTCCAAGGCTTCACAAAATCTGCCCACACGCGCAAAATTGCGCACCACACACTGGGCTATCTTGGTATCAGAAAAACCCATCTCCTTTGCTTCGCCAAGAAGCGCGGGTGGAATGTCTAAAAGCCGCGCGTAGTAAGTAAGCGCATGCTCAAGCTGTGCTACGCGCGTTATGTAATGCACAACCCACGCGTGAAAATGCGTAGCATTGTGAATGTACTCTTGCACTTCACCAAGCTCACGCAATTGTCCCACAAGAGGCGCGGAGTTTTTATTACTCGATGCGTGCATGTCTGAAATGGCTCGTAAAAGAATTGTGTATATTGCAAAAATGCGTTTAGGGTGTAGGGTGTTCACCATAGCACGCAGCTCATCATCAGAAAGATGCTCTAAAGCCTCGAGACCCTGCACGCCTATTTCAACAGCACGCAAGGCCTTATTCAGGGCTTCAGCAAAAGTGCGCCCCAAGGCAAGAGACTCACCGACTGAGCGCATTTGTGTGCCTAGCTGGGGCACCGAAAACTTTTGCAATTCAAAACGCGGCACCTTTACCGCACAGTAGTCAAGGGCAGGCTCAAAAAACGTAGTCGTCTTGCCCGTTATGTCGTTCATCACCTCATCGAGCGTGAAGCCAACCGCAAGCTTTGCAGAGCAGCGCGCAATGGGAAAGCCCGTTGCCTTGCTTGCAAGCGCCGAGGAGCGCGAAACCCTCGGGTTCATTTCTATAACCAAGAGTCGCTTTTTCTGCGGGTGGTAGGCAAATTGCACATTAGAACCGCCACAGTCCACCCCCACCACGCGTAGTATTTTTATGGCCGCGCTGCGTAGCACTTGGTACTCATCGTCCGAAAGCGTCTGTATGGGAGCAACCGTAATGCTGTCGCCCGTATGTACACCCATGGGGTCTATATTCTCAATGGAGCACACAATAACCGCGTTGTCGTTTTTATCGCGCATTACCTCAAACTCAAATTCTTGGTAACCAATAAGCGACTCTTCTACCAGCGCAGTGTGCACGGGAGAAGCAATAAAGGCACTTTCTATGAGTGCAGCAAACTCATCATCATTATGAGCAGTGCCCCCACCCCGCCCACCGAGGGTGAAACTGGGCCTCACAATTACGGGAAAGCCGAGAGTTTTTACTACAGCCTGCGCCTCCTCTGCAGACTTTACAAGCGTAGAGCTGGGGCTAGCCAAGCCTATGTCGTGCATTTTTTGCTTGAACAAGCCGCGGTCTTCCGCAACGCGTATGCTTTGTATTTTCGCGCCTATAAGTTCTACACCAAAGGACTCAAACACTCCACGCTCATCAGCCTCCATGGCAAGGTTAAGCGCCGTTTGCCCGCCCATGGTTGCGAGAACCGCATCGGGTTTTTCGCGTTGCAATATATCACATAAATAGTCAATTTCAAGCGGGTCAAAATAAATGTTGTCAGCATTTCCCGGAATGGTCATAACCGTGGCGGGGTTGGGGTTGTGGAGAACTACTTCGTAGCCCTCCTCCTTCAAGGCCTGTACGGCTTGGTTTCCTGAGTAGTCAAACTCACAGGCCTGTCCAATAATTATGGGTCCTGAGCCTATGATAAGTATTTTATGTATATCCTTTCGTGCGGGCATGCTATTCCTACGTTTTAATAATGGTGTGATGATGTGTGCCGCGGCGCGCATTACTCAAAGTGTACTTAAAAATGATTCAAATATCCATCTGCTATCGTGCGGACCGGGCGCGGCTTCAGGGTGAAATTGCACGCTGTGTATGTTTTTTTCAAAATGCGAAAAGCCCTCAAGCGTGCCGTCATTGGTGTTGGTGAACCACAGCTGCGCGCCTTGTGGCAAGGTGCTTGCATCAACAGCAAAGCCGTGGTTTTGACTGGTTATGTACAGCTTATTAGTAAACAGGTCCTTGACCGGGTGGTTGGCGCCGTGGTGGCCAAAGGGCATTTTGTAGGTTTTAGCGCCTAAGGCATGCGCGAGAATTTGATTGCCAAGACAAATGCCGCGCAGCGGAAGAACGCCCACGAGGTTTTGAATGCACGTAATTTGTTGCTGTAAAACCGCGGGGTCGCCGGGGCCGTTGGAAATGAGGAGCATGTCAAAGTTTTGCGCAAGTATTGCCTCTGCCGAGGCAGTGTGTGGCAGCAGTGTTACCTTGCAGCCGAGAGAGCGCAGTAAGCGCATTATGTTGTGTTTGCACCCACAGTCGTACAGGGCAAGGTGTTTCTCATGTTGCACGCTCGCATTTTTTGAAACAGGCGCGGCGTCATGACCGGCCTCATGCGTTGGCACGTCATAAGCCACAGACTCGCGTTGCCCCACATAATTAATAAGATTTTGTCCCTCCATTGAAGGCAAGGACTTAAGAAAGGCTACGGTTTTTTTCACAACTGCCTCTTGCGAGGCTGAGTCTTCCAGCGAGACAATGGCTGCGTTTTGTTCACCCGCTTCGCGAATATGCAAGGTGAGACTACGCGTCTCTACTTTCTGTATGCCCGAGATTTTTTCTTGTCTTAGCCATGCATCGAGCGTAATGCGCCCCTTTGGCACGGCGCCGTCATAGAGTTCATGTATTACAAAGCCACTGAGCATGGCTCCACCTTCAGCAGTGCCCATGCCCGACTCCGCCCATCCCTCATCAACGCCGTAATTACCTATGTGCGGGTAGGTCATGCATACTATTTGCCCAAAAAAGGAAGGGTCAGTGACAATTTCTACGTAGCCCGTCATGGAGGTATTAAAGAGAAGTTCGCCAACGCCATTGTCAAAGTGGTGCTGTCCTTGCGCTTCTATTTCGTCTATGGTGCGTGCAGGAAACCCAAAGGACGTGCCATAAAAGACATGGCCGTCTGAGAGTACAAGCGCACTATTACATTGCTTATTCTTCATAGCCTACACACGTAAGTATAAATTGATACAAGGCTGCTGTCAATTCTAAAAATAATAATTGTAACTTTATGATACGTTATGAAATTGCCTTAGGCTCTTAATTCCATTCATACTAATAGTATGAAAAACGAAAGAGTAACCGATTTTTTTATTGGGGGATTATTAAAATCTTCAGGTATTGAGTTCACCCCAAACGGTAGCAGCATTAAAGAAATTTTAGAAGCCTTAAAGACTGCTTCTAAACAAGGTACCGGCAAGGCCGGGTTTCCAGAATTTACGGCAAAATCAAAAGACTTCATACTGGTTATTGAAAATAAAGCCTCACTTGAATATCAAGCGCACTATGAAGATGAAGAGGAAAGCACGCTTGCAACTGACACAAAAGCAATAACCGACTATGCCGAAAACGGTGCATTGCACTATGCAAAACAAATTATTGCCAAAACGTCATTTAAAAAAGTCTTTGCCTTTGGTTGCTCGGGCAATGAAACACATCATGCCATACGTCCTATGTATGTCGATGAAACGGGATACAAACTACTCGATAGAATAGACGGCTTTGAAAATTTCGCGCCTGAAAATATCGAGCAGTTTTATAGAGAACAAATTTTAGGCGAGAGTCCACCAGCACTCTTAGAAACCCAAGAACTCATGAGAAAATCAGCTGAATTACACGAAGCATTACGGAATTATGGGCAACTCGGCGATAAAGAAAAACCCTTAGTGGTATCGGCAATTCTTCTTGCTCTACAAAATAAAGAGTTTTCTATAGATAACCTTAAAGGTTATGAGCGTAGTACAGATGGTATTAAAATTTTCAACGCCATTGAAAACTACATGGAAGAAGTCAAGGTTTCACCCGAAGTGAAACGAGATAAAGTATTGCACCAATTCAACATCATCAAAGACCGCACCATACTCAACCAATTGGATGAGCGCCTGAAGAATAAAGATAAAGAAAGTGAGCTTAAAAAAACGCCGCTGCGCTACTTTACCGAGTTTATCTACTATAACATTTTATCTTCCATAAAAGCCAATACCAAGGAAGACATTTTGGGACGTTTTTACGGTGAGTTTATGCGCTACAGCGGCGGTGATGGGCAGAGCCTTGGCGTGGTGCTAACCCCTGACCACATTACTGAACTCTTTTGTGATTTAGTAGAGTTAAAGCCGACTGATCATGTATTTGACCCTTGCTGTGGCACGGCTGGTTTTTTAATTGCGGCCATGCACCGCATGGAAGCCATGGTAGATGATGAAACGAGTAAAAAAAAGATCAAATCGAACCAGTTACACGGCATTGAAATTCGGGAAGACATGTTCTCCATTGCGACTACGAATATGATTTTACGAGATGATGGGAAAAGCAATTTAAGAGCCGCTGACTTTCTAACGCAGCCCGTCGAAAAGCTAAGAAAGAGAGACAACCCGTATACCGTAGGCTTTATGAATCCACCGTATTCACAAGCCAAGGGTAAAGACACCGCTCATCTATCCGAAATTCACTTTATAGAACACTTGCTCAATAGTCTTGATGATGGAGCAAGGGCTGTGGTAATCGTTCCGCAATCGACCATGGTCGGCAAAAGCAAAGTCGATAAAAACGTGAAAAAACGCATTTTAGAGAAACACACGCTAGAAGGAGTCATTACCTTAAACAAGGAAACCTTTTACCGTATTGGCGTGAATCCATGTATTGCCGTATTTACCGCTCACGAGCCCCATGGAAAAAACAAACACTGTAAATTCATAAACTTTGAAGACGACGGCTTTATTGTCCAAAAACACATTGGTCTGGTTGAGACTGAACGCGCCAAAGAACGCAAAACGCACTTATTAAACTGCTGGTTACACGATGCCCCCGCAGAAACTAAATTTATGGTGAAAACCACCATTGAGCCAGAAGACGAATGGTTACATGCCTTTTATTATTTTAACGATGAAATTCCCACCGATGCCGACTTTGAAAAAACCATCAGCGATTATCTCACCTTTGAATTCAACATGATTATGCAAGGCAGAGGATATTTGTTTGAAGAGAATGATAAGGAGGTTTAGACCATGGATTTAGACTTAAGAAATAGAGAATGGAAGAAGTTTAAACTTGGCTCGATTTTTGAAATAGAGAATTGTAAATGCTCCAAAGTCTCTACATTAAATAAGGGTAGCGTTTCTTATGTAGGAGCAACAAATAAAAACAACGGGGTTTTAAAATATGTCGAATTAAATGAAAAGTTAATTACAAAAGGAAATTGCATCGTTTTTATCTGTGATGGGGAAGGCTCTATTGGCTATTCAGTTTATAAATCTGAAGATTTTATTGGTTCAACTACAGTTAAAGTTGGTAGAAGAGATGAACTTAACAGATATAACGCCACTTTCATTACTAGCATTGCCGATAAAGTAAGAAGTAAATATAGCTTTGGATTCAAAAGAAATGAAACTCATTTAAAAAATGAAATGTTAATCCTCCCCATAACCTCTGACGGCGAGCCCGACTATGCATTCATGGAAGCCTACATGCGTCAAAAAGAGCAAAAAAAACTCAAAGAGTATGAACACTACATCACCAAATGCCTAAACCAATTGAGTACTAACGCCGTTTTGCCACTGACACAAAAGCAGTGGAAGGAGTTTTGTATGAGTGAAGTATTTTCAATTAAAGCTGGTACTCGTTTAATAAAAGCTGAAATGCGCAAAGGAGACAAACCATTTATTGGTGCAACAGATAATAATAATGGAATTACAGCATTTATTTCAAATTCTAATGCGTCAAAGGACAAAAATGTACTGGGGGTAAACTATAATGGCAGTGTTGTTGAAAATTTTTATCATCCTTATACAGCTATTTTTTCTGACGATGTGAAAAGAATTTCTTTTAAAAATACTCAAGGAAATCAGTTCTTATTTTTATTTGTTAAAAACCAAATTCTCAAACAAAAACAAAAATTTCAGTACGGATATAAATTCAATACAACAAGAATGTCAAAACAAAAAATCCTCCTCCCCACTACACCTGAAGGTACACCAGATTACGACTACATGGAAAACTACATGAAAGGGCTTGAGTATCAGAAACTAACAGCTTATTGCACATACAAGGGGTTACCACAAGGCTGCGAGTGAGTGTTTAAATTAAGTAGTGGACTTTGGTATAAATGCTCAAACAATATTTCTATGTTATTTTTTAAGCCTAATGTAAATAATTCTCGAAGATGAACCCTCGTTGTTTATTTCAAACATACCCGTTGCTTCCATAAGGTCGCGGAGTTTCTTATATCCATACTTACGCGAATCAAAGTCGGGTGTTTTGTTCGCAATGTTTGTGCCAACCATCCCAAGGTTTGCCCAACCGTCTTCGTCGCTTGAGTCTTCTACCGCACCTACAAGCAATGTAATCAATTTTTTATTACTTTGTAGTTTTTTCATGGGCGCTGGAGCATGCGAGTCGCGTTTATCGCTTTTTATAAGAATTTCCGTGTATATAAATTTATCGCAGGCACTCACAAATGCCCTAGGGGTTTTTTCCTCACCAAATCCGTAGACTATCATTCCCGACTCTCGCAAGCGCAAACACAAGCGCGTAAAATCTGAGTCGCTGGATACAATGCAAAACCCATTGAGCTTACTGGTATACAAGAGATCCATTGCATCAATAATAAGCGTGCTGTCGGTAGAATTTTTGCCCGAAGTATAGCTAAACTGCTGCACGGGAGTTAAGGCATGTTCCAATGAAATTTTTTTCCAACCAGACAACCCCTGACCTGTCCAATCGCCATATACTCTTTTGACGCTTGCTATTCCGTACTTCGCAATTTCATCAAGCAAGCCTTCAATTATTTTTGGTGAAGCGTTGTCTGCATCAATAAGCACCGCAAGCTTTTTTTGGGTTATTTCACTCTCTTTCATTATATATTCCGCCATTTTTTCTTAGCATGGTCTGCAGCTACATTTGTAGTGAGTCCTGTATAGTTTAGGGGCGCACACACACCAAGATTTGCGCTCATAGCGTATAATAACATGCAATGAATGTACCAGTGCTTTTATAAGCACCTTACGTGCACAAAAAAACCACGCATATGATAGAAGAAGCTTTCCAAACATATAAAACATCATTTCATACATGGCGCATTATTACCTTTGCAAGCCTTGACTCGACCAACACGCACCTTACAAAAAATTCAAACTTCTACAAGCCCTTTACATGCATAATAGCACAGAGACAAACAAGTGGTCACGGGAAACACAAGCGAGTCTGGCATTCGGTACCACACAAGGACCTAAGCTGTTCATTATTGGTACCGCTACAAGGCATTGATGAAACCTTGTGGAGCGCCATGACACAGGCCACGGCACTTGCTGTTGCAAAGACGCTTGAAGCGCTAGAAATACCTGCGAGTATTAAATGGCCCAATGACGTATTGGTGCGGGACAAAAAGATATGCGGCATTTTGTGTGTACAACAAAACCGTGGTGCTTCTTCACACAAAAACAAAACCCAAGAACCCGTGCTCATAGTAGGCATAGGCTTGAATGTAAACAGCACAAAACAAGACATGCGCCGCATTGACCAACCCGCGACCTCCGTTTTTATTGAGCGCGCAGCAAGCTACTCCATAGAAGCATTCTTACAACGTTTGTTGGAAATGCTAAGCGAGTGCTTGCAAAGTTTGAAAAAACACTCTTTTGTCCTCATACGCAACGAAATACAAAGGCGCTGGTATGATAAAACAAAAAAAATGAAGCTTGTAATAGGAAAAGAAACGCATGAGGGCGTGGTGAGTAGACTTAACGAAGATGCAAGTCTTCAATTTCAGTGTGCGCACTGTGGCGAAATGCGCGTATACTCTGGTGAACTTTTTCAAAGCGAAAAAACACCCACATCATAGGTCGCGGCAGTAGCTTGGCTTACTATTGCCTCATCCGCGAGAGTGTCTTGACTTCCAAACTTCTGCACACTGCTTTTCTGTTCCACTCAACAATTTGAATCCACCAAAAAAATGTCGCGCGACTTGCAGCAGGCATCATAGATATGCGCGTTTTATTCAGCAATAAGCCATCATCCTAGCTTTGAGAGTATAACCCCAAGCACAGCAAAAAGACCCGCAAACGCAATGCCAAATATTACAAGCATATTGCTAATGCGCTTGTCTGTCTTATTTATCATTGTTTTCATATCATCTATGCGTGCGTTGAGACTTGTATCTAAGCTATCTATGCGTGCATTAGTACTCTTGATTTGCTCCGTGACAACATCTATGCGTGCATTGAGTCTGCCCTCTACCGCATCTATGTGTGCGTGTGTCTTTTCTATTTCATGCGTAAGTGTTGTTTTGAAATTGTCGAATTCCATATTTTGTACTTTTCCTGCAAGAAAGTCATATTGACTTGTTGGAGCATGTCCGTTGTCTTTCAATTCTTCTATGCGCGCTTCCATGCCTTTCATTATATGACCTTTGCCAACAATGCCACAACTAGCTTGTAAGCATCTTTTCTTGTACCTGCGCTACTTCCCCAAAATCTGAAGGGTTAAAATGCGTGTAATGGTCGGTCATTGCATCCGTGAGGTGTCCCGTTACTGCTTGCAGCTTACTATCGGGGACGCCAGCGCTCCGACAGAATGTGTTAAAAAAATGCCTCCAGCTGTGAAGCGTAATATTGCGCTTTTGTCGCTCTGCCTCATTTATGCCAATCTTCTTAAGTGCCTTATACAATTCTTGTGTAGGTTTATTTTCAGGAACTATCCCATTATGAGACACTCCTTGAAACACAAGCTCCTCTGCTTGCTTTTCTGCACGCAATGCAATGCAAATACTTTTCGGCAATGGAACAAAGCGATTTATGCCTGTCTTCGTTCTATCTTTCAATCCGTCCCCACTAGCATACGCATTACATACATGAACATGCCCATCGTGTACATCTCTTACATGCAAGGCGAGTAATTGGCCTCGGCGCATTCCAGTGAGACTCGCTACAAGGTTAAACATTTTCATCTGTTCATCATCCCACACAATACTAAACAAGTGCTTAACTTCATTCAATGACAGTATACCCTTCTCTGATTTACACTGATGCATGCGTGCTACCTGCTTACAAGGATTGTGATTAATGAGATTTTCTCGTATTGCCTCCTCAAACATAATAGATAACACACTAAGTGCTTCATTAATTGTTTTTACCTTATGTGTATTGGTCAAGGTATTCATAGCAGATTCCACATCAATACTTCTTATTTTATCCAACGACACATTAGGAAGATTTTTCAACAACAAAACAATCTTACTACGCATAGTGATAAGATATTTATTAGAAAGCGTGCGCTGCGCCCATGCCTCACGTCTTTTTACATACCTGCATTTTTCTGTAAAAAATGGTTCTGCATACTCATAAAGTAATCGCTTCTGTTGAGGTATTAAGCACCCACGTTTGTGCAATTCCATACAATAGGCATGCGCTTCTTTTTTATTCAACTTACCCGTAGACGCTCTTATGCGTTTATTATTTTCATCGTAAGCACAATAGTAATAGACTGTGCCTATTTTTAAGTGTCTTTTGTAAATTGTAAAAGGGTGTCTAGCACGCATACATAAAGCATAGCATGCGTGTGTCATTTGTGTGTACAATTCTTTTTTTGAATATAGAAAACATAGAAACATATAGTGTTGTTTTGAGCATAAAAAGGCAAAAAACAACACTATAAATAACTTAAAAACGAGGATGACGGGGATTGAACCCGCGACCTCCGGCTTGACAGGCCGGCGCGATAACCAACTTCGCTACACCCTCATAATTATTAATGATATGGCAAACATTTTTGCTCGTCAATTGATGAAGATGGGCCCACCAGGACTTGAACCTGGGACACATGGATTATGAGTCCACTGCTCTAACCAACTGAGCTATAGGCCCCTCCTTACTACTCATAATATTGATTTCTTTATCATTGGTCAATGTGTTTAACACCATAAAGTGAATTCAAGGGGCAAGTTCAACAAAAAAACACTGCGCAGGAGTTTAGAAATCAAGGCATTTCCTCGGACGAACGTCTCTAAGAACACTGATTCTTCCACTATTACACCTACACAGACTGCTCATGTAGCCCATTAATTAATAAGTGCCCTTAGTTGTGTCTTGGCTTTTCCCCCTCTTTCTCTTGACCTTGCTACCAGCCTTACTTGCTATTTTATGCTTCTTTATGCTTCGCAAAATTCACATACGACATGTGCCCATGCGCTATCATCGTACATTTCAATGTGCCCTGCGTTTTTCCCAAGAAAAAACTTTTTCGGTTCATGTGTATATGCAAAAAGATTGTAAGCTTGCGTGACGGGTAAAACTCTATCGCGCTCTGCACCCCCAATAAGCACCGGTATGCGTACGTCTTGTATATGCTCTTTGCTATCAAAAGCATCGAATAACAAAGCCTTGAATATAGGAAACATCCACATCCTGTGGTGCGCTGCGGATAGCATGCTGTCGTATGGCACTTCAAGGACAAGTCCTTTGTAGTCGCTGCCCTTTGCAAGTTGTGTTGCAACACCACTACCTAAGGACTCACCATAAATAATGGTATTGTTCTTCGGCACGGCAAGGGTATCTTCCAGCCACGCTAAAACGCATTTCCCGTCGGCAATGAGAGCTTGCTCAGAGGGTTTTCCACCAGCTTGTGCATTGTAACGATAGGTTGCACAGACAAGTCCATAGCCTTTTTGTACGTAATGTTTAAAGCGGGCAGCCCTCCAGCCTAAGCTGTATTCATTACCATGAAAATACACGATGGTAGGCTTTTGTTCATGGGGTTTTTGATACCATGCCCACAAAGCATGGTCGTGGTAACCCTTTATATGGGTGGTTTCCATTGCAATGTCAAAGTCTTGAGGTTGATCTACGATCTTGTAGGGGTGATACTGAAACTTGCGCTGGAAAAGCAGTATCAGCGTAAACATAGCACTGTACAAAAATGCTAAAAGTAATATTATTTTCACTACCATATATCAATTTCCTTAGTTTGTATTATAGCCGCATTATGAGGCGGGGTAGCGCTAAAAATTTGTGTTTTAAGGCAGCGGGGAGTTGTAGTTTTTTTTTTAAGTTTCTACTATTATGATAAGTACTTAATTGGAGGAAATTTATGTCAAAAGTTTCAAAGAACGCCCAGCGTGAAGGGGCAAAGGTGCTCACAAGTAAGTGGGGTGGCACCATACAAATGAAGTCGGTATTTGCCAATGGGCGATTGCGACATTTTGCGGTATGCGACAAAACTGGTACTCAAGCACGCAAGCCTCGCGACTTAATGTAGGTTTATTTTATATTTTTAACCCATAAAGCTTAGAAAAGGTCTAATTCATCATGATACTCTCGGGGAAGTGTATTCGAGACTTGCTCGGTTCAAAAATTTACATTGATCCCTTTGATGAGAGTCGTGTAAACCCTAACAGCTATAATTTGTCTTTGCATAATGAACTCTATGTATATGATGTGGCGCCGCTTGATATGAAGCGCAAAAATGCTGTCTCACGCCTTGAAATACCGCAGGAAGGCCTTGTGTTGGAGCCAAACCGTTTGTATTTAGGGCGCACGGTGGAGTACACCAAAACCTATGATTTAGTGCCCATGCTTGAAGGACGCTCTTCTGTGGGTAGACTGGGGCTTTTTGTGCATGTTACTGCGGGGTTTGGTGACGTAGGGTTTGAGGGGTACTGGACATTGGAAATGCATTGCATTGAACCCGTGCGCATATACCCCTCTGTTGAGATTTGTCAAATTTTTTATCACACCATAGAAGGTGAACACGAAGCATATCGTTCTAACAAGTATCAAAAAAACAGCGGTGTTCAAGCAAGTATGATGTACAAAGATTTCGAAAAGTAGTAATATATCATTATGATTGAATTTACATTGCTTTTACGTCACGATAACTTGCAATAAAGAGAGGGAATATGAATAAAAATGTAGGGTTTGTTTCATTTCGATTTGCGGGCATAGATGGGGTCACCTTAGAGACTGCCAAGTGGGTTGAAATTTTTATTCGCAATAATTGGAATTGCTATTTTTGCGCGGGGGAATGCGAATTTTCATCGTCTCGTTCTCTTATTGATGAGCGTCTTCATTTTAACAATCCTGAAATTTTATCCATTACCAAGCGTTGTTTCGACACGCATGTACGCTCTCCACATCTTACGGCAGAGCTGCACAATAAAAAAGAAGAAATCAAAAAGACGCTGTATAAGTTCATCAAAGTCTACGACATTGACTTGCTTGTTGTGCAAAATGTACTCGCAATTCCCATGAACATTCCCTTAAGCATGGCCTTGGTTGAAGTGCTTGCTGAAACGCATATTCCAACCATTGCGCATCACCACGACTTTTATTGGGAACGGGTACGCTACGGCATGAATTGCGTACAGGATATTCTCTCGGGTTGTTTTCCCCCGCATTTGTCAAATGTAGTGCATGTTACCATAAATTCGCTTGCAGACGCACAGCTTGGGTACCGTACGGGCGTTTCGTCTACGGTTATTCCCAATGTTATGGAATTTGAAAGGCGCGCATCGGGCATTGATGATTTTAGTAGCGATTTGCGTGAGAGTTTTGGCTTGACTGAAAAAGACGTACTGGTTTTGCAACCTACGCGTATCGTACAAAGAAAAGGAATAGAACATGCTATAGAGCTGGTACGGCGTTTGAATAAAAACGTGAAATTACTTATATCGCATTCTTCGGGTGATGAAGGCGATGAATACCAAAATCGCGTGCTGGAGTTTGCTGAAATGCTGGGAGTACCGGTTATTCTCGGTGATGGAAGAATTGGAGAGCAGCGCGGGGTCACCGAGGATGGCAAGAAAATATACAGCTTATCCGATGTCTACTTAAACGCGGACTTGGTCACCTATCCATCGCTTATAGAAGGCTTTGGCAATGCACTTTTAGAGGCAATTTATTTTCGACTTCCTATTATTATTAATCTCTATCCCGTCTACATTATGGACATACGCTCTAAGGGCTTTCAATGCATTGAGTTTGATAACTTTATTTCTTCAAGCACGATTAAAGAGGTGCAAGATATGTTGGCAGATAAGAAGAGAATTAAAACGATGACCGATACGAATTACACCTTGGCACTACAGCATTATTCTTTTAATTTGCTCAATAATAAAATACAGGATATTCTCACGTCTTTTTACGGCACCTAGACTTTTAAAGCCATGCTCTTGGTAGTTGCGGCACTGCATGAAGAAGTCGCTATGCTCTTACGCGTGTTGCAGCGCGATGCTACACACCTTGTAAATGGTCTTGCACGTTCTGCTTGTTTTTCATATGAGCTTAGGGCGCACAACAACACAAGGCCGACTTTTGCCTTGTTTGAAATGCACGCGCATGGTCAAAAACTACGCATTGCTGTACTCATTACGGGTGTTGGTAAAGTAGCCGCAGCGTCCGCAGTAAGCGCAGCGTGTGCCTTGTATGCGCCTCAGGTACTCATATGCATTGGTTGTGCGCTGGACCTTGCGCAAGGTACGCAGCGTGATGAAACAAAGCCCATACCATATGCCTTGGCTTGTGTTGCTACTACCCTGCAGCACGACGTAAACTGCGTACACATGCCGCGCGTAAAAATACGAGAGGGTGCCACAACAAGGTATAAAAAATGCCGCTATGGTGAATTTGTACATGCATCCACAGAGCAGCATTCAGATGCTCACGTATATAATGCTGTGCTGCCCATTGCTCGTAACTGTGCGCGTGTTCATGAGAGTGCCTTTTATGAACGTGTGGCGCTGCTTTCTGGTGATGTATTTGTTCCACACGCAAAACCATTGCTCATGCCAGAGTCTGTGCGCGTAACGGCAACGCGAATGGCAGAGCACCATAGCGCCGTGTTACTGGATATGGAAAGCGCGGCAGTCTTTCATGCAGCTGCGTGTTTTAAGGTGCCGTCTATGGCTTGTGCGGTGGTCTTAGACTCCGTTGCAGAGCCGCGACCGTGTTCCTTTTTTAAAGCCATGCCAAGGGTGTCTCACATACTTTCAGATTTAGTGCTGCAAATACTTGAGAATTCTGACTTTGCAAGGCTTTAGAGCATTAGCTCGGCTACGCTAAAGTAAATGGTTAAGCCGAGCAAGTCTATGATGGTCGCCATAAAGGGTGTGGCTACCACGGTTGGGTCAATGCGTAGCCGAGAGAGTATGAGCGGAAACACGGCGCCAATGACGGCTGAGAAGAGCACGACAAAAACGAGTGAAAAACTAATGGCCGCGGCTTCTAGGAGCGCTACCTGCGGAGGAAATAAAATGCCGCGGGCGAGCATGACAAGGCCTAGGCAGAGCCCTATGAGAAGCGCTACTACTATTTCTTTGAGAATGACAAAGAACAGATCACCCCAGTCTAGTTCATGCCGTACCAGTCCGCAAATTATCAGCGTTGAGCTTTGCGTGGCAATGTTGCCCCCAGTAGAGGTTACTACGGGAATGAAGAGTATGAGATACTGGGCAATGCTAATGGTCGAGTTGAACATGCTTATAATGTTTGAAGTAAGCGTGCCCGCTACCAGCAGAAAAATAAGCCATGGTATGCGCGTTTTAAATTGCTGAAATACGGAGCTCTCCAAATAGGTAAAGTTTTGCGGCTGTGAGCCTATGGCGCTCATGTGCAGGGCGTCTTCGTTGTATTCTTCGTGAATAACGTGTATTACATCGCTAAACATTACAATGCCTTGTAGGGTATTGTCATCATTCACGACGGGCACTGCCAAGAGGTTATTCTCTCGCAATATGGCGGCAACTACTTCTTGGTCGGTGTGCTCCTGCACGCTGTATACCTTTTTCACCATAAAGTCTTGCACGCGTGTGTTTTTCTCTTGCCGCATGAGGTCACGGAGCGAAATTACTCCTTCCAGCTTCCCAAGCTTATTCACGACATATATGTAGTAGATGGTTTCCACCCCATCTATGTTGTTTGTTATGTATTTCAGTGTTTCTGCGACCGTCGTTTCTGGCGCAATGGTGAGCGTTCTTTCAGAAGTCATAATGCCCGCGGCATCCTCGCCTTCAAATGCCAAGGTAAACTGCGCCCTATTATGCGGGTCGAAGGTGGACATGGTGTGTGTTATTCCCTCATGAACCTCCGAGTCAATAGTAGTCGATAGGCGATTTATTTCTTCTTTGGTATAATACCTTCTAATAATATGAGCATCTTGGCTAAAGAACTCTGAAAACATTTGCACTTGTACAGGGCTTGAAATGTGAGAAAGCATTGCAACTTGCATTGCAAAGGGAAGCTGTACAAAATAAGGCCAAAGCGCCCCTTCAGTTTTTTCTGTGACATTTTTTTCTATGGCATTCCATGTCTTTTGTATGCGCGCAATGTCTTCTGATGCTATTGCCTCTTTCCATGCTTGTAAAAGCGCACGGTCAATCTTTGTATTCTCGTCTTGTAGGAGTTGAGGTTCATCTATGCTTTTTTCCATAAGGCCGCATCTCCTAATAAAATAATTTCTCTCTCTAGCACTATAGAAAGCGTATCATATGCCTTGCTACGCATATCTTCTGAGAGCTCAAAGACATCATGTGAACTCGCATCTGGGCTTGTTACAATAATGTTGGCATGCCTATGGCTTACGCGGGCACCGCCCATACGCATGCCTTTGTAGCCTAATTCATCGAGAATGTGGCCTGCTGGTTTTCCATGCGCGTAATTGTTTTTAAAAACCGAGCCCGCGCAGGGTGCACTGTAATGTCCCTTGTAGCGCCTGTCCATTTCGTTACTCAGCATGGTGCGCCACAGTGCCCGCGCATCTTCATCGTGCAAGCGTATCTCGCATTCTGTTATAACGCATGGGCTGCTTTGAAAGGGAGAAGTTTTGTAGGCAAAGTCTGCTTTGTTATAGGCGTATTCCCACGCATCGCCTTGCATGGTGTAGCCCCGTGCGCGTAGTAACACATCGCTTATTTCCTTTCCATAACAGCGCGCATTCATCCACAATGCTCCCCCCATGGTTCCCGGCATGCCGTACAAAAATTCTAAGGCGGCTTTTCCATAGCGTGCCAAATAAGCTGCGGCATTGCGCACGGGCTCACCCGCCATAATGCATGCCGTGTTCTTCTGCGCATTAATGCGCATGCCTCGTATGTTGGCAACAACAATAACAAGCTGGTTCAAGGTCTGGTCGGGGGGCAACACGTTTGTCCCTTCACCGAGTAGGGTTATGGGCACCGCGTACTCATGGGCTAGCTTGAGTAGCCTTGCAAGCTCCTCGGTGTTTGGTGGCGCGTGAAAATATTGTGCCCTTCCACCCGTTTTAAATGAACAATGCTTTGCAAGCGACTCTTGTGTTTGTATTGAAACAGCATGCGCCTTACATGCCTCAAGAAATCTTGCATCATTCATCGTGTTATAAATTATAGTACAATGCAATACAATGGCAAAAAAAGCTATCTCTCATCGCAGTTTTACAAAAGGCATATGGTTTGCAATATCGTTTTTCATACTCATGGTGATATTGCGCGTACTTTTTATTTTCATTCCACCGCTCGTAATGCATGTTTCACCTCAGGTCATAGGGAGAGGACAGGACATAATTGCATGGGGATTCATGGGTTCTAAAAGCGTCAGAAGGGCATCAAGGCTTATGCTGGGGGGCGTGCCTATAGCTGACGAGAACATACGGCACTGGGGACTTTTTACCATTAGAGCCCGCTTTACAGAGCAAGCCCGCGAGCGTCTTAAAAAAAATGCCCACGGCGTATTATACGTACAGTATAAAAATTATCAGAGTAAGCGCTTTCTCATAGCGCTTTCGCATGGCAACGCTACGGGTACAACGCATGTCATACCTTCTATCCCTCGTCTCACAATGACTAATGAGAAACTTATATATTCAAAAGACAACCTTGTGTTTACCCTTGATGCTTCACGAGCAAATACTAATCCGCTGTTCATAGAAGAATATTCGTTTGTAGTGGAAACCAGCAATGCTACGCATACTGTCTACCCGCATGAATGGAACTCGCTTTCAGAAACAAGCATTGCATTTTCGCTTCCAAGGTCATTGTTTCCTACGCTACCTCAGGCAAGCATGAACGCAGAACTGCGCGTCATGTATAAAAACATGCATGTTAGTACTTATCACATATCACTGGCTGCTGCGCCCATGCTCAGCCCCGCACCTTATGAGTTTGTTGCAGAATTTGTGTACGGCACTACCTTTGGTGAGGACACTACCATTATTATGCCGCTTTCACGACCATGGCAGCGCGTGCATGAGTATGACAAGCGTAGCGGTGTTAAACGAAATGTTGATAATAAGCAACTGAGCATGGCGCTTATGCATGGCTTTATGAAAAACTTTGATATAAAGAAAATCTCTTTTCTCATAACGCGCTATCCATTTCACTCCTTTAATTGGAACACGCGCTCTGCGCTTGAAGAACGCACTACGTTTTTTCGTAATGCGCAGGATGTCAAACAAGGCAAGGCTTCTTTGTTTATTCCGCGCTACTTGCAACACAATGAAGCCTATTTTGACGCGCAGCTCAATGAGCGTATACGCAGCGCTGCCATTGACGCTAGAAAAGACTCAGCACTAAGCTTATCAGCTCTTATTGAGAAGTTTGCGCGTGAAGCCGAAGCCCTAGGAACTGATGCAATAACGCTACGCAAGGCTGCTATTTTTGACGTGGCAGATGCAGCGCTCGCGGACTTTGCGCGCGGACTGGAGAAACCCGCAGCAGCTACTGAATCAGCAAAAAAACTTGCAATGCTGGCGGGGTACTTGCGCCATTACGGAATACCCGCGCACGTGGTCATTGGGCTTGTTAATAAAACCACAGAAGGGGTCAAAAGGCTCAATGGTAAGCTTGCGCTCTGGCTTGAGGTTTTTCATTCTCAATATGGCATTGTTCCACTGCTTGTGAGGAAAAATTTCTCCACCATTTCGGTAAGTCTTATCGACCATCGCTTTCTGGCCTATGCAGTTTTAGAGCACATGGCGTATTTAGACTACCTCAATCAGAAACCGCAGCTCCCCATTGCCATAAAGTCCTTTACGCTACGCAATTAAAAAAGTGACTTACGACGCTTTTGCTGTTTTTCTATCTTGCAGTAACGCAATGAGTAAAATAAATCCAACAAGGGCAAGCGTCAAATATCTATTAAACCCTATAATGCTAAAGCCACTGGATATGACTTGAAATATTGTAATTGCTATCAATGTCCCGAGGAGCGAACCTCTGCCACCGTATATGGAAGTGCCGCCCAGCATAACCGCTGCAATGCTTTGTAGCAAGTACGATATTCCGTAGGTTTCCTTTATTGAATTGTAGCGACTCGCCATAATCAAAGCACCCATGCATCCTAAAAGGGCAGAAGATATGTAGACGATCATGATGATTTTTTTAGTGTTGATGCCCGAAAAGGATGAGACTTTCTCGCTGCTCCCTACGGCAATAATGTGTGCGCCCAGCACTCGGCGCTTTAATATGTTGTGCCATGCGCCATATAAAAGCAACATTATTGCTAAAGAGAGTGGCAAAATGCCGAATAGGGCAGCACTGCCCACGTAGTCATAACCTGCGGGGAACTGAGAAATGGAACCGCCCTTTGTGAGTACCAGCATGCAGCCTTCAAAAAGTGTTAAAGAGCCCAAGGTGACCAAGAGCGGAGTTACTTGTAAATACGCAATGAGCGTTCCATTGAGCATGCCGCCTACAAGCGCAAAGCACATGCTGAGTATTAGAAATGTACATACATACAAAAAGTTGGAGGCGGGTTCTCCCCCAAACATGGCATGCGTGAGTGCTGCGCTTAAGCCTACAGAGACATTGCCCAGCATTATTAACGAAAGGTTGATGCCACCCGTGAGAATGACAATGTGCATGCCCAGCGCGAATATGTCAAACTCTGGAATTTGGTAGAGCATGGATTGAATGCTGGGAATGCGCAGAAAGCGCCCCGAAGAGGCTATGGTGAAAAAGGCAATGAGCAACACAAGAATGGCGAGGAGAAAATGCGTCCTCGAAGTACGCTGCATAAGTGTTTTGTAAGTACTGTGCATACCCATATTACTCTCGCACCTCAATTTTAGGGCGCCGTTGCTTCATGCGCGTGAGATACCAGTTATTGACGCTTACTGCCACAAGCATGAAGAGCCCTATGACTATTTTTTGCCAGAGGTTGGGAATGTACATAAGCGTCATGCCATTGTTGAGTATGGCAATGAAAAGCACGCCGAGTAACACGCCGAGCACATTTCCATGCCCCCCGTTTACGTGCACGCCTCCCAGCACCACCGCCGAAATTACTTGCATTTCAAAACCTATAAAGGCGTTTGGGTCTACTTGCTTGACAATGGAGGTGTGAAGATATGCCGCTACGCCTGCAAGAAAGCCGTGTACCACAAAGGCTGCCACGACTACTTTGCCAACGTGCACGCCCATGCGTACTGCTGTATTCTTATTGCCACCAATGGCATACAAGTTTCTTCCAAAACGCGTGTATTGGAGCAGCGCGTACATTGCAGCGGAAATAGCGAGTAAGTACACAACTTGAATAGGCACGCTCCCTAAAATGGCAGTGTCGCCCCAATCCACAAAGGACTGCGGCAAGCCCACAATCCATGTACCATTTGTGAGCCACAGCATAATACCAAAAAATGCATTCATGGTTGCAAGGGTAACAATGATGCCCGGTGTCTTTGTAAGAGCAATGAGGGTGCCATTGCATAAACTCAATGCCATGCCCACACCCACAGCCACAAGCAGGGCAATGAGCTTGCTGCTGCTGCCATGCACCAAGGTGTTTCCCAAGACTACTGAAATTACGGGAATAAGCGCTGAAATTGAAATGTCTATGTTGCCCGAGAGCATGACAAGCAACATGCCTAAACTGCACAGTGCCAATACTACATGCGCCTTCATAAGGTCGAGAATATTTGCGTAGCTGTAGAATACGGGATTGATGAAAGAAATTATCGCCACCATCACTAAGAGCACTCCTATCATAATTGCGTTTCTACTTCCTATCATGTACATCTCCATGTGTGTGAGAAACTATGCATTCCATAATATTCTCTTGCGTTATTTTTTCACCTTCAAGCATTGCAGCAACGCGTCCGTAGCTCATCACCAGTACTCGGTCTGCAATGGCAATAATTTCCGAAAGCTCAGAACTCACTACAATTACTCCTGCGCCATGCTCGGAAAGTTCGCGTATAAGGGCGTGAATTTCCGTCTTTGTTGCTACATCTATTCCGTGCGTTGGTTCATCAAACAAAAGCACCTGTGGCTTACGTGAAAGCCATTTGCCTATGACAATTTTTTGCTGGTTGCCTCCAGAAAATTCATTGGCATGCATGCTAACAACCTTTGGCTTAATGCGTAGGGTTTCGCAGAGTTCCTCAGCCTTCTGCCTTTCCGCCTCGGCATTTCTGCGCTTGAGCAGCGGCTTTGTAGCAATCGAGGCGAGGTTAGCATTAAAAGACAAGTTCTTTGAGGCAAGTAAGCCTTCAGAGAGTCTGTCTTCAGATATCATGGCAATCTCATTGCGCATGGCATCGCTCATGCTTTTTATGCGCACGGCCTGCCCTTTGAGCCGTACTTCGCCGCAGTCCATTTTTTCAAGGGCGCACAAGCTTTGCAGCAACTCAGTTCTGCCAGAGCCAACAAGCCCGTAAAAACCCAGCACCTCACCGCGGAACAATTGAAAGCTTATGTCTTTGAAATTATGCTTCTTGCTACAAGAACGCAGCTCTAAAAGCGGCTCGGTGTGAGTCAGCTTTCTCTTAGGGTAAATGCTGTACTCAATGTCTCTCCCAACCATGTAGGAAATTAAACGCTGCGTGTTCAAATCGGAGGTAGGGCAACTAATAATATGCTTTCCATCGCGCAGCACGCTAAAGCGGTCGCATACTGCAAACAATTCTTGTAATTTGTGGCTCACAAAAACAATGCTCACGCCACGTTCCTTCATGCGCTTCATCGCCTCCAAGAGCCGCGTCGTCTCTTCTTGTGAAAGGCATGCTGTAGGCTCATCTAGTATCAGTATTTTGGGCTGTAATGAAAATGCCCTTGCAATGGCGACGAGCTGTTGCTTCGCAATAGCCAAGTCTCCGAGCATGGTTTTCGGAGCAATGTCATCTATGCCCAAGGCAGCAAGTGCCTCTTTCGCGTGTTTGTGCAATCTTCGCCAATTCACCAAGGGCTGATCCATATACAAGGGAGAACCACTAGCAATGTTCTCTGCCACGCTGAGGTTAGGGTAGAGCGAAATGTCTTGATAGACAACGATGATCCTACGCGTAATTGCATCGTGCGGTGAGAGTGATGCAAGCGTTTCATCCTCAAGCCGTATGCTACCGCCATCAGGCTCAATGACTCCAGAGAGTACTTTTATCAGTGTGGACTTCCCCGCCCCATTTTCGCCTATAAGCCCGAGTATCTCACCCTTCTTTATTTCAATACTCACGTCTTGCAGAGCATAGACGCCAGCATAGCTTTTTGAAAGCTTGGAAATTGTAGCTAGAGTATCGATGCTACATTTCCGTAGTTATTTTATAGAATAATTATATTTTACCATTTTATGCTACTCCTCACACGCAATGTTGGTGTAATGCTTTATGTTTTAGTGCTAATGGGGCTATTGTCTTTTTTTGTGGGGAGTATCCCCCACGCCCCCTTTCGGTAAGACGCGGTATTTACATATGCAGTAGCATGCTACCAGCGGTATTGCATGAGCGTCTTTTGTTGCCAAGCAGCGGAATGCACTATGATAACGCCTCGGACGGCTGTACTTTCTTTTTTCTTTTTTCAAAAAGAAAAAAGAAAGGTACCAAAGAAAAAAAGAAAAAGAAGTGGTGCAGTTGCGGGGCTACGCCATAGGGAACAAGATACAGAGCAATTATGAAGAAAGAACCAAAGTCACAAGCGTAGCGAGGGGGTACAAACTATTGCATATTGCCTTGTGGGGGGAGTGTCCCCCCACAGCCCCCCTTTGGGTAAGACGCGGTATTTGCATATGCAGTAGCATGCTACCAGCGGTATTGCATGAGCGTCTTTTGTTGCCAAGCAGCGGAATGCACTATGATAACGCCTCGGACGGCTGTACTTTCTTTTTTCTTTTTTCAAAAAGAAAAAAGAAAGGTACCAAAGAAAAAAAGAAAAAGAAGTGGTGCAGTTGCGGGGCTACGCCATAGGGAACAAGATACAGAGCAATTATGAAGAAAGAACCAAAGTCACAAGCGTAGCGAGGGGGTACAAACTATTGCATATTGCCTTGTGGGGGGAGTGTCCCCCCACAGCCCCCCTTTGGGTAAGACGCGGTATTTGCATATGCAGTAGCATGCTACCAGCGGTATTGCATGAGCGTCTTTTGTTGCCAAGCAGCGGAATGCACTATGATAACGCCTCGGACGGCTGTACTTTCTTTTTTCTTTTTTCAAAAAGAAAAAAGAAAGGTACCAAAGAAAAAAAGAAAAAGAAGTGGTGCAGTTGCGGGGCTACGCCATAGGGAACAAGATACAGAGCAATTATGAAGAAAGAACCAAAGTCACAAGCGTAGCGAGGGGGTACAAACTATTGCATATTGCCTTGTGGGGGGAGTGTCCCCCCACAGCCCCCCTTTGGGTAAGACGCGGTATTTGCATATGCAGTAGCATGCTACCAGCGGTATTGCATGAGCGTCTTTTGTTGCCAAGCAGCGGAATGCACTATGATAACGCCTCGGACGGCTGTACTTTCTTTTTTCTTTTTTCAAAAAGAAAAAAGAAAGGTACCAAAGAAAAAAAGAAAAAGAAGTGGTGCAGTTGCGGGGCTACGCCATAGGGAACAAGATACAAGAGCAATTATGAAGAAAGAACCAAAGTCACAAGCGTAGCGAGGGGGTGCAAACTATTGCATATTGCCTTGTGGGGGGAGTGTCCCCCCACAGCCCCCCTTTGGGTAAGACGCGGTATTTGCATATGCAGTAGCATGCTACCAGCGGTATTGCATGAGCGTCTTTTGTTGCCAAGCAGCGGAATGCACTATGATAACGCCTCGGACGGCTGTACTTTCTTTTTTCTTTTTTCAAAAAGAAAAAAGAAAGGTACCAAAGAAAAAAAGAAAAAGAAGTGGTGCAGTTGCGGGGCTACGCCATAGGGAACAAGATACAGAGCAATTATGAAGAAAGAACCAAAGTCACAAGCGTAGCGAGGGGGTACAAACTATTGCATATTGCCTTGTGGGGGGAGTGTCCCCCCACAGCCCTCCTTTGGGTAAGACGCGGTATTTGCATATGCAGTAGCATGCTACCAGCGGTATTGCATGAGCGTCTTTTGTTGCCAAGCAGCGGAATGCACTATGATAACGCCTCGGACGGCTGTACTTTCTTTTTTCTTTTTTCAAAAAGAAAAAAGAAAGGTACCAAAGAAAAAAAGAAAAAGAAGTGGTGCAGTTGCGGGGCTACGCCATAGGGAACAAGATACAAGAGCAATTATGAAGAAAGAACCAAAGTCACAAGCGTAGCGAGGGGGTGCTGGCATTCAGATTGCGGAGCGCAGCGTAGCAGAAATGGAGTACTCACACCAAAGTCGGGAGCGCTGACAAGCGCGACAGTCGTCCCATGGATGGGACGCATAGACTGCCATGGATGGTGCGGCTAGAAACGATTAAAATAAGTGTCGCAACGCGACACAGAGATGGAGCTTATAGCAAAAGCCTTTGTGGGGGCACGCCCCCACAAAGGCACAGGCGCTACTGCACAAACAAAGGGCGGCGAGCGGAAACCGACAGCATGTATTGCAACAAACACTGAGGGGTTAAGAATTACCTACTAATTGTGTGATACAATAAAATTGTTTTATACACCCTTAATATATTGTGAACTGGAGAAGATATGCCGCTTATTAGCATGAAAGAAATTTTATATGCCGCACACAGTGTGGGCTACGGCGTTGGTGCGTACAATGTGCTAAACACCGACGCATTGCAAGGTATAATAAAGGCAGCAGAGGAAAAACGCTCGCCGCTTATTTTGCAGATGGCGCAAGTACGAGACTCGATTGCACCACTGGCGCTCATAGGTCCTGCGCTCGTTGCCGCTGCCCGCAAAGCCACGGTACCCGTTGCGGTACACCTCGACCACGGGGAAACCTTTGAATACGCACAGCAAGCCATAGAACTTGGCTTTACTTCCGTGATGGTGGACGCATCAGCCTACCCGCTTGCGCAAAATATAGAGTACAGCAAAAAAGTTGCAGACTACGCGCGCAGCAAAGGCGTAAGCGTGGAGGCGGAAATAGGCTGCTTAAACGACGAAGGTGGAGGAAGTAACCCTAACTTTTTCACTGTACCAGAAGAGGCAAAAGCCTTTTGTGAAGCAGTAGAACCCGACGTGCTCGCCGTGTCCATTGGAAATGTTCATGGTCCGTATAAGGGTGAGCCAAACATACAGTACGAGCTATTAGAAACCATTCATGCACAAGTTGGACGTCCTATAGTGCTACACGGCGGTTCAGGCATAGACCAAGAAGGCTTTAGAAAATGCATAGCACGCGGGGTGAGCAAAATTAACATTGCGACGGCAAACTACGGGCTTGCAACACAGCGTATGCAAGCAATGCCCGCCTTTGAAGTGTATCAAGAAAACTCCTTTGTAAAAGTGCAACAACACGTCATTCAAGCCGTGTACGAAAAGACCATGGAGCACATGGACATGTTCATGAGTTCCGGCAAAGCATAAGCACATGAAAAAAATAGTCTCCATAGGAATGATGATTTCCGACATTCTTATAAAGCCCGTGGACTCCTTGCCTAAAAAAGGCACGCTCATGCCCATTGATGCTTACACCCTCGCCACCGGTGGTTGCGCGCTTAACACTGCGGTGGTACTTGCAAAACTGCAAGAAGACGCATCGCTCATAGGCGTGGTGGGCGCAGACATTTTTGGGCAGTTTATACTGCGCGACATGCAAGAAAAAAACGTGAACATAGACCACGTAGTGCAAAAGCAAAACGTCAGTACTTCATGCACCGTTGTGCTCCTAGACAGCAGTGGGGAACGCAGTTTTCTCGCATACCCCGGAGGTAGTCAGTCTTTACAATACGAAGACTTGAATACGCAGTGTATTTTTTCTGCTGACATTGTGCACATAGGCTCAACGCTCGCGCTGCCAAAGCTGGACGGTGAACCACTTGCGTCACTCCTACAACAAGCGCAGAGCAATAGTTGCACCACGCTTGTGGACACCTGCTGGAGCGCAGTGGCAGACTGGAAGAAGCTTATGATGCCCATACTACCTTACACGGATTACTTTATACCCAGCTACGAAGAAGCGCGGGCTATAAGCGGCCTTGAAGATGAAAAAGAGATTGCCGCATTCTTTGCGGACAAGGGCGCGAGGAACGTCATAATAAAACTGGGAGAACGGGGGTCATACGTACACGCCCAAGCATGGAGCGGACATGTGAGCGCCACCCCCATAGCGCGCGCAGTAGACACCACCGGTGCGGGAGACGCCTTTGTGGGCGGTTTTATATGCGCCCTTGCGCACCAATGGAGTAGCCGCGCCTGCGCGACGTTTGCACACGGCGTAGCCTCGTTTATTGTTCAAGCCATGGGGGCAAACCAAAATGCGCCCACGCGCGAACAAGTACTCACGCGCATTTTAGAACAAGAAGGCGTGAACAAAGAAGACTTCGTCTTTCGCTACGCATAGCTCCATGCAGGAAGCATGCGTCCATAATGCACCCCCACCCTAGGGCGCAAAATAAGTTACTACTGCTTGTAATCCAACCTCAAAACACGCTTATTACCCGTGACCCGTGTCAGCCACATAGACCGCCGTACCCGCCTTATTTACTTCCAGCGCTTCTGGGGCTTTGAGCGCCTTGCCATTTACCTGCGCTGTAGCACCTAGCAGTTCTGTAACAGTTCCCACGGTTTTTTCCGCATTGGGTCTTACCTTTACTATGCGGTTATTCCCCGTGTCCGCAACATACATCACACCCGCTTTGTCTACTTTTATATCATCAGGCTTATTCAAATCAGCGTTACTACCCTCTAGGGTAAGCGTACTCGCAGTACCCGCCGTAGGAGACGAGGCAGTTATGAGCACTATGTTGTTTTCTCCCGTTACCGCATACACGGTGTCATCTACACCCACCGCAATACCACTAGGGCTTTTTAGGACTACACTACCGCCAGCTTTGTCGTTGAGGACAAGTGTTGTTACGTTTTGAGTTGCTATTTCCACCACTCGTATTGCATCGTTACCCGTATCCGCAACATGGAGCTTGGTTTCATCGGTACTCAATGCAAGGACATGGAGCTTCATTTGAAATTGAGCGTCTTTACCTACATCATCCTTCGTACCATGAGCACCACCAGCTAACAAGGTAGCCTTATTATCTTTTAAAGTATATATTACTGAACTACTAGTAGGGCTTGGTGCAAAATCTTGTGATTTCGTAAAGTACACGGTATTTTTGCTGCTCAATGCGATGCCTAATATATACGAGAATCTCTTGATAGTTTTTCTGCTTCTAGAATACTCATCTGGGTCATTGAATATAGCTCTACCGCCTTGGACAGTCATAATATAAATGAACTCAGAGGGATTAAAAGAACCAACGAGCATACTTTCTGTTGCAGCTAATGCAAGAGAGCTTATACTTAAGTTATCATTGAGTACGCGTGTGTGCCATTTTAGCGGCTTCTCTAGTAAGGGCTTCTCTACCTTTTGAGAAGAAACTACTGGTGGCTCTTCACATGCCACGAACAAAAAGAAAATAAATATTAATAATAAACTCATGCTATTTAAATAAATAGGAAAGTATCTCATTTTTACAAGGAGAGAAGCCTGTAATATTGAAGTTACAGCATAACACGCAACAATGTGAATCTACCTTTTATATGAATATCGAGTTATATTGAGATCTAGGCTATACTAAAAACGTAGGTTAATTATGAAGTATTGGACGTATTCAAAAAAACTCGATGGAGTATGCTACGACTTACGCGGCAGGGTTTTACAAGAGGCGCAGCGCCTTGAAGCGCAGGGAAATAAAATACTCAAACTCAATATTGGAAATACGCTTCCCTTTGGACTTGAGTGTCCTGAAGAGCTTATGCAGGATGTGCGCGAAAATTTGCGTGAAGCACAAGGATATGTATATAGCAAGGGTATATTTTCTGCTCGCAAGGCCATTATGCAGCATTACCAACAAAAAGGCGTGTTTGTAGACATAGAAGATGTATACATAGGCAATGGAGTGAGTGAACTTATTGTCATGGCCATGCAGGCACTATTAAACCCAAGTGATGAAGTGCTGGTGCCCGCCCCCGACTACCCTTTGTGGACAGCAGCTGTTACCTTAAGCGGCGGCGTTGCTAAGCATTATCAGTGTGATGAGGCAAATGAATGGCAGCCAGATGTACAAAGCATAGAATCCTTGATAACAAAAAATACTAAGGCTATTGTTATAATAAACCCCAACAACCCAACGGGGGCGGTCTATTCCAAAGAGGTATTAGAAGAGATTGTCGCTTTATGTATAAAACACAACATTTTGATATTTGCGGATGAAATATACGAAAAAATAATTTTCGATGATGTGCCAATGCACAATATGGCAACGCTCACAGGAGACTACCCTTGCGTCTTTTTAAGCGGGCTTTCAAAAGCCTACCGCGTGCCGGGGTTTCGCTGTGGCTGGCTGTGTTTTAAAGACCCCTACAAACAGCTTGAAAAATACCGCGCGGGCTTTGACATTCTTTCATCAATGCGACTTTGCAGTAATGTTCCAACACAATATGCGGTGCAGGCATCTCTTGGTGGCTACCAAAGTATTGAGTCGCTCATAGGCAAGGACGGGAGGCTTTATAAACAACGGGAACGCGCGTGTGCCTTGCTTGAGCGCATACCGGGCATATCTTTTGTAAAGCCCAAGGGTGCTTTGTATATTTTTCCCAAGATAGACACGCAGCGTTTCGCGCTTTCTGATGACGAAAAATTTATTCTCGATTTTTTGAAGTCCAAGCACATTCTCATGGTGCATGGTAGAGCATTCCACTGGAACGACCCCGACCATTTTCGCCTTGTTATTCTGCCAAAAGTAGAAGACCTCGACTACGCATTGAACGCACTAGCGGATTTCCTATCAGATTACAGCCAGTCAGCATAGGTCACTATTGGGGTACTCAGAAGGCTTGCGCTTCATGACCGTAGGTACGCAGAACATAGTTGTAGAGTTAGCGGGAGGGCTTGGGAACCAGCTCTTTCAATATGCTTATGCGCAAGCGCTTTTTGCAGAACTTTCCGCTCATGCTGATGCATCACGCGCTCCATACAAGCTATGGCTTGATGGCACGAGTGTTCAGCGCGACGTGCAAAGAAGTTTTCTCTTGTACTCCATGCTCAAGACAAACGGAAGCATTGCTCAAGATAGCGTTGTAGGTTCACGCAAAAAATTGTTTTCCCTACTGGGAGAGCGTATTCACACAACGCTTAATTTTAGAGAGAAGCTGCTGCATCGTCTGCGTCCTTACACCGCACCAAGTAAGGCACAGCGCTACCTTTTTTTTTCTGAAGATGCGCTACTCTCTGAAAACAATGGAGAGTGTGCAGCAATGGTGCCGGTAATAGCAGAGAGGCTATTGAAAAACACACAACCCGTTTTTATACAGGGCTTTTGGCAGTACGGGGCAATGGTTGAAAAATTGCTTAACAATAGCGAAAGAGACTTTTTGTGTATGCCCAAAACTACCCCACCCTTTACGCGTGCACATGAGTATGTACAAGCATGTAGTGCAAGTGTCTCTTTGCATGTGCGAAGAACCGACTACCTCAATGCAGAGGAAGAATACCCTCCATGCAGTGTTGATTATTACGCATGTGCCGTAGCGCATTTAAAAAAGCAGCTTATGCTAAAACAAGGCGCAATGTCAGTACTTGTTTTTAGCGATGATACGAAGTGGTGTGAAGATGTGCTCATTCCCGCGCTCAAACAAAATGACGCTTCAATCTCCTATAAGCTTGTTTCACATGTAAGCGATGGTTCGCTTTCTGATATCGAAGAGCTTATTCTCATGAGCGCGTGTTCTCACCATGTGTTGGCAAATAGTTCCTTTAGTTGGTGGGGTTCGGGCATGCTGCACAAAGTTTTTTTGCCGCATCAAAAAAAAGACCAGAAAGGCATGGTCATAGCGCCGAAACACTGGACTACGGATGTGCAGAGAACCACGCGTATACACATGAAGGATTGGGTACTCTTCTAGCTTTTTAAAACACGTATCCCCATGTTTCCACATAGTTGGAATAAAAACGTCTCTAAATTTTATTTAGCTTTTTAAGAATATACCGACTTCAGTAATATGAAGACTACCCGAATTATCGTATCAAGTATTTTTCTCATTGCGGGAGGGGCCTTGCTTATGAGTGTTGTTCAAGGCCTTATGGGGGCACAAAACGACCTTGGAATGCTTTTGTGGAATAGCTACTCCTATGCTGCCTTTGGCGCACCACTGCTGTTTTTTTGGATTTTTGCGGTGCTTTTATTTGGACGCACGCACCTATACAGGTTGGTAAGCCCTATGCTTGTGGTGGTGCCACTCTTGTTGTTCGGCATTGCATTTAACATTATGTTTTGGCAGCCACCATCAGCAGTGCCTCCTTTTTGGGTAACGGTACAACTTTTTGGAAGAAGTGCCTCGGTAGTTTTTTGGTTTTTTATGGGCTCAGTCTTTATGGTATGCATTGCTATATTTCACGCCATGTGCGCAAGCATTGCACAGAAAAACACGCTTAGTGTGCGTGGGGGCGCTGCTGCTAACATTAAAAATGCTGTCTCTGAAAATTATAAAAAACTTACTACTGTGTTACGCAAGGTCACTGATGAAGCAACAAAATCGGCTACGTTGTCTACAGAACAAGAACCACATGCGGCAGCTGATGAAGCTGCGCAAGAAACAACTACCGAAGCTGCCACTCATAATGAGAACACATACAACACCATGAAGGTTGAGACGCATGCACAGAACCATGCGGGTGCGCAGTACAAGCCTGAAGTGCGCGTGATGCGTCCTCAGGATGATAGATATTTGCTTATATTTAATCGCGACAAATTACGTGACGCGCAAGACATCAAACTGCACCAAGAGTTGGAAGAAGAGACTATACAAGATGTTGTGCCTTTAGGAGCTGAAGGTTACATTGCTTCAGACCTTGCGATGAACTATGTACGAGATGGTTCTCACGACGAGGCACACTACTATGAGCATGCGAGTGATGAATGGGCGAGCACCTTTGAAAATGCGCCAGATGTGTATCAAGAACTGGGAAGGTCCGAAGATGAAGAAAGCTTTGTTCCTCACCTTGTTTCCGATGAAGAAGAATTTACAGACCCGTCATTTCTTGATGAAACGGCCTCTGAAAGCGCTGTTGCTATGGAAGATGAAGAAGCTGAAGATAAAAAAAAACTTTCATTGAAGAGAGCATACGAGCATACTACCGAAATTCATGATGAGGCAGTAGCGTATGATGAATACCCTAATGATGCGCAAAGCATGGATGATGCACCCGTTACTGCGCGCAGTGAATTTACGCTTACACGAAACGTGGCGCATGAATTTTCAGGCCTAGCACCAGCACCCAAGAAGCAAAACAAGAAAACAGGGAAGTATCTCATCCCCATACACGGCGTATTAAATCCCCCCTCTGAAGAAAGTGTGGTAGATGTGCAAGCAGTTGAAAGTATTGGAAAAAAACTAGAGGAGACGCTGAAAGAATTTGCTATTGACGCAAAGGTTACTTCGTATTGTCGTGGCCCCGTGGTAACCATGTTTGAAATACTGCCCGCGCCGGGCGTGCGCTTGAGTCGCATAGTTGCCTTAAGCGATAACATTGCATTGCGTCTTGCGGCCTCCAGCATTCGTATTGTAGCGCCCATTCCGGGCAAGGAGGCAGTAGGCATAGAGGTACCTAATACTGTGCGCGATGTTGTTTCACTTTCGGAGCTTATCGCGAACAAAAAATTTCACAGCAAGGATACCGCCCTACCCTTGGTGTTAGGAAAAGACGTCGCGGGCTCTGTACAAGTCTCCGACTTGTCGCGCATGCCTCACTTGCTTATAGCAGGGGCGACCGGTAGCGGTAAGTCCGTATGCATCAACACCTTGTTATGCTCGCTTTTATTTCGTTGTGACCCCACAGAGCTCAAGCTTTTACTCATAGACCCCAAGACTGTCGAGCTGAACTTTTACAACGACATAGCGCATCTACTCACCCCAGTAATTGACGACCCCGAACGTTCCGTACAGGCCTTGCGTTGGTGCGTGGAAGAAATGGAGCGGCGTTACCAGCGTTTGGGCGCGCATGGGGTACGTGAAATACGCAGCTATAACGCGAAAATGGCCTCGCAAAATGTGGCAAAGGCCGCGCGCATGCCATACCTTGTCATAGTCATAGACGAATTTGCCGACCTCATGCTCACGTGCAGCAAGGAAATAGAAACGCTTGTTGCGCGCATTGCGGCAAAGTCACGTGCGGTTGGCATACATCTTGTCTTGGCAACGCAGCGTCCCTCCACAGACGTCATAACAGGCATTATCAAGGCAAACATCCCCTCTCGCATTGCCTTTATGGTTGCTAGCAAAACCGACTCACGCATCATTCTCGACCAAAACGGCGCAGATAAACTTTTAGGGCGCGGCGACATGCTCTTTTCATCGGCAAGCGACTTGTACCCACTACGCATACAAGGTGCATTCCTTTCTGAAGAGGAGGTTTCGCGCGTTGTCTCTCACGTAAAGGCAGTTGGCGGCGAGCCTGATTACGTAGATGAAGACGAGTTATTTTCAGATGGTGAAGATATGCGTGAAAGCTATGAGGGCTCTGAAGATCCGCTGTGGAATGATGCCGTGCGTGAAGTGCGCGATACCAATAAGGCCTCTGCCTCCTACCTGCAGCGTCGCTTTAGAATAGGGTACAACCGCGCCTCAAGGCTCATAGAAACTATGGAGATGCAAGGCATTATAGGGCCACAGCAAGGTAGCAAGCCCCGCAGCGTTATAAGTAGCGCCGCATAGCATGCTGTATAACTACAATTTACATGTATACGTGGTGTATAAACATGTATTGAGAAGTTGCTCATGTGGATGCGCCCTATGCTAGATTTACGTAGATTGCTTGGGGCGGAAAAGTTGTAAATTATTCGCGCTTTTCTATTTTCATGTTTGTAAGACTTGTGGTATTATACTAGTATTAGTCTGTGCTGTTCAGTACAGTAATTCATATACTATTAGGAATTCAAGTTAACCATGAGTATGACAACAACCCATAGCCTCACACGGGGTGAAGATGCGCAAGTGCATCTTACTATAACCGTTCCTGCCGACACTGTGCAAGAGGTGCATGCAGCCTCAGTGCGTGATGTAGCCAAGAAA
Source organism: Spirochaetia bacterium (assembly GCA_965196605.1). Classification (GTDB taxonomy): domain Bacteria; phylum Spirochaetota; class Spirochaetia; order WTKD01; genus CBDAKK01. The sequence goes on along the minus strand of CBDAKK010000008.1, from coordinate 909,671 downwards.
GCGCATATTAAGGGGTTTAGGCGGGGCAAGGTGCCCATAAAAGTGTTGGAAGATAAATTTGGTCCTGCGCTAAAATCTGAGACGCTTGAAAAGCTTATTACCAACTCGGTGCAAGAGACGCTTCCAAATGTTGAGGAAAAACCATTGCCGTATTCTCAACCAGCCTTGCAAGAGGAACAAAATTTGGAGTTTGCTGCGGGTGAGGATTTTACCTTTACCATTTTGTATGACACTGAGCCCAAGATTGAGCCTTGCGATGTGAGTGGAATTCATTTACAGAATTTTGACATACGCATTAGCGATGAAGACATTGCAAAAGAGCTTGAGGGTATTCAAGAACGCAATGCTATTATGAGTGCGAAAACGGGTGCCATTGAAAACGGCGATGTTGTTACAGTAACGCTTGTGGAGCTGGATGAAGATGGCGGTGAAATAGCGGGCACGAAGCGCGAAAATTTTACTACAACTGTTGGTTCAGAGCAGACGCTTTACGACATTGACGAGGACTTGCTTGGCTTGTCTGTAGAGGAAAGCAAGACGGTGTCTAAGCAATTTGCCGAAGATTACAAGTTTTCTGAGCTTGCGGGGAAGTCCGTGAATTTGAAAATTTTTGTTACTACAGTAAAGCGCAAGGACTTGCCAGAAATAGATGATGAACTTGCACAAGATGTGAATGAAAAATATAAAACGCTTGATGATTTGAAGCAGGACTTACGAGAGCAGTTAAAAAATAGATCGCAACACATGATAGAAGAGCTGCAAAAAAATAAGGTGGTAGAACACTTGCTTGAGAACTCCAAAATGGAAGTGCCCAAGTCTGCAGTGAAGTTTCAGCTGGAGCATTTTTGGCAGAGACTTGTCTCTAATAATGGAAACGACGAGAATAAGCTTTGGGAAAGTCTTGCGCACATGGGACAAACAAAGGAGCAGCTGTTTGATTTGTGGCGTGAAAATGCCGTACAAGACGTGAAAGAACAGCTTATCATTGGGCAGCTTATTAAGACAGAAAACATCACCATAAGCGATGATGATGCATGGGATACCATCAAGAAAGAATGTGAAAGCAATGGCATGAACTTTGAAGAACTGAAGGAGTATTACACCAAGCAGCAGTTTTTGCCACGCATAAAAAGCGATTTGGAGCAGAAAAAACTTTTTGAAATATTGAAAAATCGTACTATTATAAAAACAGAGGGACGAGAAATGTCTTTTTTAGAGTTTGTGGCGTTCTATGAGAAAAATAGACCGTCTGCCGAGAAATAGACATAACGTAGATTGCATGTTCAACAAAGCACAAAATAATACAAATACAGATAGTTTGATGGGTGTAAGACCTATCGTGGAACCACAGGCATCGGTTATACCCATGGTTTTAGAAAGCACGGGTAATGCCGAGCGGGTTTTTGACATTTATTCACGGCTATTAAAAGAGCGTATTGTATTTATTGGTGGGGCTATACATGATGATGTGGCAAACCTCATCATAGCCCAGCTCTTGTTTTTGGAGTCCTTGTCCACTGAAAAGCCGATAAACGTGTATATAAATTGCGTTGGCGGTTCTGTTACTGCAGGTTTTGCTATTTACGACACAATTCAGTATTTGCAAAGCCCTGTGCAGACTATTTGTATAGGGCAGGCGGTTTCCATGGGGGCGCTATTGCTTGCTTGTGGTACGCCCAAAAAACGCAAGGCGCTTCCATCCTCTCGCATTATGATACATCAGCCTTGGGGTGGAATAGAAGGACAGGCATCCGACATTCGTATACAGACGAAGGAAATGCTTCGTATCAAAAATCTCATAACCGATTATTTTGTGCATCATACAAAGCAAGAGCGTGAGACTGTCACTCATGATATTGAGCGAGACTTTTTCATGTCTCCGACAAAGGCGCTTGAGTATGGGATAATAGATGAAATACTTACGCGTCGCGACTCAGAGGAGAGCGTATGAAGTATGAGAATGAAAACAATGGCAATGAAGAGAATCGGCAATGTTCGTATTGTGATGCTGAGATACATATAAGTAAAAAACTGGTACAAGGGCGCTCAGCAACAATTTGTGAGGACTGCGTAGTATCTGCTTATAAGCTTATTCACAGCGAAAAGCGTAAAGCGCATGTGGAGTTTTCAAAGCAGCTTATCAATCCGCCTAAACCTGTTGAAATAAAGAAAAATCTCGATAACTTTGTTATAGGGCAGGATCATGCAAAAAAAGTACTTGCGGTTGCCGCTTACAACCACTATAAGCGCGTGTTGCACAATAGTCAGCAAAAAGAGGCGCTTAGCCAAGGAAATGATGATGCTGATGATGTGGTACTTGAGAAGTCGAACATTTTACTCATAGGGCCTACCGGAGTTGGTAAAACCCTGCTCGCACGTTCGCTTGCCGATTTTTTGAATGTGCCTTTTGCCATAGCAGACGCCACAAACCTAACCGAGGCGGGCTATGTTGGTGAGGATGTCGAACATATGTTGTTTAAACTCTATCAAGCTGCGGGTGAAAACATACAAATAGCGCAACAAGGCATAGTGTTTATCGATGAAATAGACAAGATATCTCGTAAAAGTAAGAATCCTTCCATTACTCGAGATGTTTCGGGTGAGGGTGTGCAACAGGCATTGCTTAAAATTATAGAGGGAACTGTTGCCTCGTTTCCACCTCAAGGAGGACGTAAGCATCCACATCAGAGAATGATACAAATAGACACTTCAAATATTTTGTTCATTTGTGGAGGCTCTTTTGTTGGGTTAGAACAAATTATACGTTCTCGCGTTGAAGAAAACCCCGTTGGTTTTGGAACGGATGATAAACTGCAACAGTCTGATAATTCGCTTGATAAAATTATGGCGGCAGTGCATCCACAAGACCTCATAGGCTATGGCTTTGTTCCTGAGTTTATAGGACGCTTACCGATTATTGCAAATCTCCATGAACATACAATTGAAAGCTTGCGCCGTGTTCTTGTTGAACCTAAGAACGCCATAGTAAAGCAAACTCAGAAGTTTTTTGAACTCAATAATGTGGAGCTTGTATTTGATGATGAGGCCTTAGATGCGATTGCGATTATGTCATATGACCAAAAAGTGGGAGCGCGAGGCCTACGTACTATTGTAGAAGATATGTTATTGCATTCTATGTACACTATTCCATCGCAATTTAGTGTGAAGAGAATACGTGTTACAAAAGAAAGCGTGCTATCGCATACCTTGCCACTTTTAGAATATCATTCAGAGGTAGAAGATAGCGCGTAAGTTTGTAGCTATGAGCAGAGAACCACAGCGTTTTGAGTGATGGCGTATAGTGCCATGTACATGTGACTTTAATGTTTTGCAATGTGCTACACTTAAATCAAACTTGTATTTTTTATAGCATTAAATTATTTATGAGGAGCATAGCGATGATAAAAATCAAATATCATTTTTTCTTTTTTTTGGTGATATTACTCACGAGTTCAGTTTTTACGATAGGTGCGCAAGAACTCGGCGATGTAGAAGTTATTACTCAAAAAGTAGAATCGGTATATATTACAAGGTACGGGTATGTGGTTTCTTACCCAACATCCGATATTTATAGAGATGATTTATTTTTGCCAAGGGAGTGGTTTGCAAAAGAAAATACCGATATTAGCGCAGATCAGAAGGTTACGTATTTAAACATAGACGTACCTTTGCTCAAGGTAACGTATGTGAATACTAAGCTGAAATACGTGACTCTTTTTATTCCAAAGAGTTATTCACAATTAACACCGCCTTCGTATCAAGGTCCGCTGAGCGATGCGCAATTGAAAGAAAAATTCGATGCGCAGCTGTCGCAAAACACGCTTACTATTAAGTAGTTATTTCAATAGTACTGCTTACTTTCACTATTTTTGCCATACAACGGTGTTCCATTGAAAGATACTCTTAAGAAGTTGCAGAAATTTATTGATTCGTATCAATACTTTTTTGTCATAGGGCATGAAAACCCCGATGGGGATTGCATAGGCTCGCAGCTTGCTTGTGCTGGCTTGTTGCGGAAACTCAATAAAGAAGTGTTTCTCCTTTCTTCGGGGCCCTTCGTGGATGTTGTAGCACAGATTTATAGTTCCTTGTTTTACTCTTCACATGCTCAAGTTCCGGGACTATCCGCAAAGCCGCATAGTCTCAAAGACTTTGCAGTTTTGTGCGTTGACACGTCTTCACACGATAGGCTGGGAGAAGTAGCAAAACCCTTAGAAAGTCTACCAACCGCTGTTATCGATCACCATGTATCGGGACATCGTTTTGGTGCCGTTCAGTACATAGACTCCAGTGTTCCCGCAAACACCTTACTGATACATCGTTTGTTTGAAGCCTACAACCTTACCCCAACGCGTGAAGATGCGCATGCTATTTTGCTAGGACTTTTAACCGACACCCAATTCTTTCGCTTTGTAGAGTCCGAGGACTCAGAGCCCTTTATAACCGCTGCAAAAATGGTCAAGCTTGGCGTGTCCCCTAGCGAAATATACAAACAAATTGGTTACGGTCACACCTTTCTCTCTCGCAAGACACTGGCGCTCGTACTTGAGAGAGCCTTTCGTGTTAACAATAACCGCGTAGTAATTACCTACATAAAGCAGGACGACTATCTCCACAAGGATGATATTCCACAATCTTATGAAATATATCAATTGCTACAGAGTACGCAAAAAATAGAGGTGGTCGTCTACGTTCAAGAAAGTTTTGACACTAATAATAACCCCATATGTAAGATTGGTCTTCGTTCTCAAAGCAAGGTCGATGTGAGTAAGGTTTCAAAAGAATTTGGTGGTGGTGGACATATCCACGCTTCTGGATTTGTGCTACACAAGCCGCTTGCGCAGGCCTTAGAAACGCTTCAAGAATATTTTGATACGCTTTTCATAGCTTAAGCGTACCCTACAACATTGGTTTACTCCGCGCGCTCCAGCAATAACAGCGTGCGTGAAAGCACCGCTTGTGCTATGGACTGAGCATCTTGTGTCGCATCTATGGTATATATAGGAATGCTTTTATTGGTCAGCGAGTTATGCAGAGGCTTTTTAAACATGGCTTCATAACGCATTTGTACTTCACGCAAAAATGTTGCCTGTTCCATGCTGTCCTTGGCTCTCGTAATGCGTGTTAGCGCGCGCTCTATGTCTATGTCAAAGTAAAACACGCAGTCGGGAGAGGGAAAGTCTTGGTTAAGTTTTCTCACAAGCTCCTGTAGCTGTACATCGCCTTGATACGCCAATGAAGAATATACATATCTATCACAAATAACAATGGTATTTTGAGAGAGTAGTTCGCATATCCCCCCCTTAGAATACACATGCTCATATCTATCAGCAGCAAAGAGGTGGGCAAGCACGCCATCACGAAGACGCGCATCGTTATGTAAAAAACGCGTAGGTGCTTTCAATATGTCTCGTATATATGAACCCACAACCCCGGCATGAGGCTCATAGGTGCTATGACATGGTAAGCCACGCGCTTGTAGACTTGCAGCAAGCTGCGCACATTGCGTGCTCTTTCCACTGCCATCAATGCCTTCAAACACTATAAATTTTGAATAGTCCATACACTAAAAAATTATGCTAATACCAGCTATTCATGTTGCTTTTTGTGAAAAAATTTGCAATGATGCACACATACCAGCGGTGGGACTTGAACCCACACGGAGTTGCCTCCATCGGATTTTGAATCCGACGCGTCTACCAATTTCACCACGCTGGCGTACAATATCTATCATATCTATTCTAGCAAACTTCGTCAAAGCATGGTGAATTCAAGGGGGGTGGATTCAAGAGGCAAGTGCAACAGAGAGGGATAAAGAGGAAATAAAAAAAGGGACACCTTGTACGATTGATACATAAAAGAAAAATCAAGAATCGAGGAGGAGTCCCAATATGGGTAGTATATCAAAACTAAATAAGCGTATATACGCATCTGAGTGCTGCAGAGCGAGAAACAATAGCACTTATGAGGTATTAGGAAGGCCATGCGAACAATAGCACGAAAACTTAGATTTAGCGTGAGTACGATATGCCGAGAATTGCACCGCAATGTACCAACAGGAAATTATAGCCACACGCATGCGCAACAAGCATATAAAGAGAGCCGAAAAGCAGCATATATGAAAAGAAGCGATTGCAATCTCACAGACTACGAAATTTGTCGAAATAGCTTTCTCACTATTTGTTAGCCCTAAAACCATGCCCTTGACACATAGACCATCTATGTATAATATATGAAATATATGAGTACGAAACAATCAGCACCAAACTTGCTCAGTCGTGAATATTGGAACAATACCATCAAAATGAGCTTAACTAAATTCTTTATCCTGTGTGTTCTACAAAACCGCCCCATGCATGGATACGAACTCGCAAAGAGTGTCGATACCTATACAAAAGGATGCTGCACTCCAACAGAAGGAACCATTTATCCCGTGTTAAAACAATTTGAAGCTGAAGGCTACGTTTCTTGTAAGAACGAGGTAGTCTTAGGGCGCGAGCGTAAGGTTTATACCATTACCAATAAAGGGCGTGAGGCATTCCAAGTTGCTCTTAGCGCATGGATGAATGTGACTCAGTGCTTAGAGCGCTGTAGACCAATGGCACAGGATGCATCATGCTGTACTGATGATTCGGGTGATTGTGAACTTCCTCACAATGGTTGTTAGCACGATATGTGAGGCTATTAAAAAATTTAACAAAATACATAGAGGGTCTATGTGTTTTAAATTAAGGAGTATAAGCATGAAAAAATAAAACTTATGTACATTGTTAGGGATTATACAAACAATCGTAGTAGCAATAAAAATGCTGCTAAAAAATTTAACACAATACATAGATGATCTATGTAAAAATAATATGAGGAGCATAATTATGAAAAAGGCAAAAAAAACATTTGTTATTATTGGCGCAGGGCCTACCGGGCTTTCAGCGGGAGTGCACGTAAAAATAAGAGGGGTAGAGCCACTTATTCTTGAAAAAGTCCCAAGCGTGGGCTCTACTATTGAAAGCTGGGAACACGTTGCTGCATTTACACCTTGGAGGTATGTCATGGATATAAAGGTGACTGAAATTCTTAAAAAACAAGGATGGAAAGAACCTGCTGATTTAGAACACTTACCAAGGGGTAGAGAAATTATTGACCAATATCTCAAACCAGTAGCGCAACTTGAGGAACTACAAGGTCGCATTCAATACAATGCCGAGGTTATAGGGGTTAGTAAAGCGGGATACAGCAAACTACATGGATTGCAAGAAGAACGTAATAAGGTACCCTTTAGGGTTCACTACAAAGCATCTGATGGAACTGTACATGTAGTTGAAGCGGATGGGGTCATTGATGCTTCTGGTACTTTGCATAACCCTAACCCAATTGGAGTTGATGGACTCCCTGTTTTGGGTGAACAGGAAAATAAAAGTCGTATTTTCTACGGCATACCACATGCAGAGGGTAAAGACAAAGCAACTTACAAAGGCAAAACAACAATGGTATTAGGCGGTGGTCACTCTGCAATTGGTAGTGCATTGGGCATACTAAAGCTTAAGGAAGAGGATATAAATACAAAAGTAATATGGGGATTGCGTAGTAAAGGTATAGAAAAACTTTTAGGGGGTGGAATTAATGATGAGTTGCCCGCTAGAGGTGCTATTGGCCAAGCGGCTAAAAAGGCTATTGATGACGGGGCATTGGAGCTACTTCAAGAATTAAAAATAGAACGAATAGAAAAAATTGGTGATAGACTACGGCTCGACGCGCTTGTTGAAGGTGAAAAACGCAGCGTAAAAGTTGACAGCATTGTTGTGAATACCGGATTTAGACCTAATTTGCATATGCTCAGTGAGGTTCGATTAGCGCTTGATCCAGCAGTGGAAGCACCTAAAATTCTCGCTCCACTCGTTGACTCTAATTTTCATTCTTGTGGAACAGTAAAACCCCACGGTGTAGATGAACTCTCACACCCCGATAAAAACTTTTTTATGGTGGGTATGAAATCTTACGGCAGATCTACTGCATTTTTAATGCTTACGGGTTATGAGCAAGTACGATCAATTGCGGATGAAATTGTTGGTAATCACAAGGCGGCTCGTATCATTGAACTGAACTTACCAGAAACAGGCGTGTGTAAAGGATGCGAAGGTGATGAAATTTGTTCTTCAAAATCAGCAGGGCAGAATAATAATACACCAGCTGCTAGTGGTTGTTGTACAGCGCAGCAGGATGATAATGCATGTAGCGGTAATGGCAATGCATGCAGCAGTGATGGTAATGCATCATCTACCTCTGATGAAAATACAAATTGTGACACCCCTTGTAAATCTCAAAAACAACATGTATCGAGCGCATGTTGTGGTTAAAAATTTTTAAAAACACAGGAGTTTATTATGAACGAATTAATTATCGAAGGTTTAAAACCAGCGCTGCATATGTTTTTGTTTTTGGGTGCTGAATTAAGTGTTTTATATTTAGTCATCAGCTACATTATTGGAATATTACAAGCGTATATACCTCCCGAAAAAATTCAAAGTATTTTGAGTGAAAAAAAAGGAAAAGGATATATCATATCTGCCTTATTGGGGGCAATAACACCATTTTGTTCATGTTCCACAATTCCATTTCTCAAAGGGTTATTAAAAGCTCGAGCTGGCTTTGGGCCAATGATGGTATTTTTATTTGCTAGTCCCTTATTGAATCCAATTGTCATTGGGTTACTCATTGTAACATTTGGCCTTAAAATAGCCATCTATTATTTTTCAGTAGCCTTACTCGTTTCAATTGTTGGCGGATACCTTTTAAAAAAATTAGGTTTTCAAAAATACATAAAAGATACGGGGTACAAAAGCGATCCATCGTCTCTTGAACAAAAACAAGAACCAAAGTCTTCTTGTGGCTCATCTTGTGGAAGCGATAATAAAGAAGAAAAACCCTCTTGTAGCTCATCTTGTGGAAGTGATAATAAAGAAGAAACACCCTCTTGTGGCTCATCTTGTAGTGAGCAGCCTCAATCAAAGGTTAGATTACGCTGGGGAGATATTTGGCAGCACACATGGAAAGACTTCAAAAAAGTCTTACCATATTTATTAGCCGGTATTACAATAGGCTCTATCATTTATGGTTTTATACCAGAAAATTTCATTATAAAATGGGCGGGCAATGACAGCGTCTTTTCCATCCCCATCTCTGCTATCATTGGAGTCCCCTTGTATATTCGTGCATCAGCTGTCATTCCATTGAGTGCTGCATTAATGGCTAAAGGAATGAATATAGGTGCTGTCATGGCATTAATTATTGGGAGTGCTGGAGCGAGTTTAACAGAGGTCATTCTACTAAAATCCATGTTTAAAACCCCACTGATCATTGCATTTTTAGTGGTAATCTTTGGCATGGCAATTATAGCTGGTTACGGTCTCTTTTTTGGTTTCGTGTAACGTAGATACATCATGCAAAAGCAATTTCTACGACAACACCAAGAGAAAGTCAATCTATCTTTAGATAGCCCCAAGATAGGGGGCTATCTTTTAAGCTTATTCGGACTCGGGCAAATTTGCTCATGGGGCACCTTATTTTACAGCTTTCCACAAATGGCTACTGCAATGAACGCTGAATTAGCATGGACAAAACCAGCAATCTATGGAGCCTTGACAATTGGACTCTTATGTTCTGCAGGCGTTTCTATTCCCGTAGGCATAGCCATTGATAAAGGACATGGGCGACTCCTTATGTCTCTAGGCTCGGTTTTGGCGGGCTTACTGTGTATTGCATGGTCGCAAGTGTATAGCATACTCTGGTTCTATATTATATTTGCAGGTATTGGTCTCTTACACGCAACCACGCTTTATGAAGCAGCCTTTGCCGTAATTAGCAAGTACTATTCAAACACAAAAGAAATCAAGCGCCACATTACCACCCTTACTTTATGGGGAGGCTTTGCTAGTACGCTTTTTATTCCATTAATAGAATTTTTAATTCAAGCCACTGGATGGCGCAATACGTTAATGATTCTCGGGCTCATAAACATTTTCATATGCGCAACGATATATTACAAGCTACCCAAACACAGCGCACATGAAACTACCAAACATGTGAAAAAATCCTCTAAAGACTCTATGCGCTGGGCATTACTACGCCCAGTGTTTTGGGTCTTACTTATAACATTTATTTTATACGCTGCCATTTCATCAGGGTTTAGGTTTCACTTGTATCCGTTGTTGTTACACAAAGGGCTTGGAAACAAAGATGTGGTATTGATTCTTGCACTACTTGGTCCAGCGCAAATTGCAGGTAGAATCATCATAAAAATATTAGCAACAAAAAGCATTACCTATATAGGCGTTATTACCATAGCTCTATTTCCCTTAACATTTTCTGCTTTCACCTTTCTTCCCACAAAACTAGGGTTTATTATTCCCCTCGCTATAGCCTTTGGAGCAGCAAGCGGAATTATGACTATTCTCAAAGGCACGGCAGTACTAGAATTTCTTACCAAGCATTCCTATGGGGCCATAAATGGCATGATGAACATACCAGCCAAAATTATGCAAGCTCTTGCCCCAAGCCTTGCAGCATTTTCATGGTACATGAGCAAGCAAGAATACGACTTTTTACTGATAATCTTAACGCTTACGAGCATAGCAATGCTTGCGTCTTTTGTGACGGCTGCTTGGCTCAAGAATCAATCTAAGCATACAAGCATTGATTAAAAGAAGTACCTTGTACCCCAAGATTTATATTCATTACGGTGTGCTTTGGTAGTCGAGTTCCAAGGCGCCTGTCATGACAACGGCACCATAACTAACCTGCGCTTGTGCAAAATCTATTCCATAAGGAATGACGGCAAAAACTATGCTAAGCTTTGCATTTTTTGCCCTATCAAATTCTTTTCCTATCATATCTTTGATATCATCATTATCAGCCGAATACCGATAGCTGCCATCCTTAAATTCAAAAAAATCCTTAGTAGTGTTTGAGCCCGTATCACGCTTTAAATACTCTATACGCTGAACAGTGTCCTTATTGTAGGTTATAAACAGCATTTTATAATATTGATCATTGCTTGATTCATATTCAGCATCACTTATTTTTTTTGTGCCCCCACTACTACGGAGTGGGCTGTATGTGCCAGCTTTAGAAAAGTCTATATACACCGTGTAGGATTCTGAAAGCTTTCTGCTATCAGGCTTTATGTGCGGAGTCTGCGCAGAAACCATTGTTTCTGATGTTTGATTGAAGCGCTTCACTAATCTGAACTTTTTAGTCGTTAAAGTACTTCGAGATGGCACGCGTGTAGAATCGGTTATATAATTCTTGTCGGAATTTATAGTGCTGGTATCCCCTGTTTTATAAAGTTTATAATAAATATCGTAGCCTTTAAAGGACTGAACGGTATTTGCAGTATTATGACTAACGCGTGCCCACCCAACCGGCGAATCTCCAGAAATACTTGCGGGTGCTAATGCAATGGTGTCTTTCATGCCACAGCTAAAAAAAACAAGGCTGGAAATGCACAAAAGCGCATAAAAAATATACTGCACAGAAATTCTACACACAACCTTTGTACTATAGCTTTGCACTGTAGTAATACGTGTATTCATGAGTCTATATTCTTACTGTTCTTGAGAATCTAGAACCACAAGCCTACTCTGTGCAAGTGCAGCCCACTGACTATCACGAAACTGATTGTTCTCAACAAGCGTTTTATAATAGCTACGCGCACGTGCTAGCCTTTTTGACTCCTCATCGGTACTCTGCTCAGCAAGTCGCCCTAACGAAAAATATGCATGGGCTACTGCAATGCTTTTGGGGTATAGATCGACTATGCTTTGATAATACTCCACAGCCTTGGTGCTACTATTATTAGCCGAGGTTACATCTATGTCTTCTTGAGCAATCGCAGCATGTAAATACGCAATGGGGTTTAAGTACGTTTTGCTACGCCGCGTAGCCGCTGCAAAAAACATATCGCGCGCCTTTTCATACTCTTTTCCATGCAAGAATATAGTACCCGACTGCACCTGCGCTTTTTGAGCAGCAAATGATTTAGGATAGGTAGCTATTACTTCGCTCAAAGAGGCTAGAACAGACTCCTGCGTAGGCTTGCTATCTTTCTCATCCGTAGCATCCTCCGCGTCCTCCGTCTTGTTTTCTTCAGCATTCTGCAATTGCTCAAGCAGCGTTGTGTAATCATCGCCTACAGCCTCAAGCAACACCATTGCTTTTTCACTGTACGCTTGTGCACTATAGACATAAAATAATATGCCAGATACCGCCAATAACACTATTCCAATTCCTGCAAGAAGGTAATACTTAATGCGATCTAAAACATCTACAAAAGAAAAAGAAACTCTACTGTCCATAGCCCTATAATACTACACCTGCATTATTTGTATTTTTAAGATTAAGATTTTTTACAAGACGCGAAAGATAGGAGCGCTGTATTTGTAATATGCGGGCAGTCTTGGTGTAACTCCAATTGTTGCTAAGCAGCGCTTGATAGATGTACTGTCTTTTAAAGCTATCCATAGCCTCTTTAAGCGTCGTGGTATGCGAAACTTCATTGTTATATGAAGTCTCAACATGCGCATGAAAAGCGACATCATCGCGCGTGATGATACGTCCCTTACAATGCAATGTGCTGCGGTATACAACTTCAACAAGTTCTCTTACAGAATGCGGCCAGCCATATTTTTTTAGTAGTAGATACACCTCTGGGTCAACATGCGTAATGTCTTTTTGAAATTCGTCAATATACTTGTGGAAGTAATGCTGGGCAATTGCAACAATATCATCAGGACGTTTATGCAAGGGCGCTATACTGATATGTAACGCATTTATGTGAAAATACAACTCTTCTAAAAAAGTTCCCTCACTGACCATGGTTTCCAAATCTTGCGAGCTAGTAAAAATTACCCGCTTGTGGCTCTCAACATGAGTTTTTTCAGAGTTATAAGACACCGATTTATATTTAAAATATTGTAAAATAGCTGCTTGTATGCGCAATGGGAATATGGATATTTCTGAGAAAATAATAGTTTCATGTTCAGATTGAAAAAAAAGCCCAGTACTATAGTTGGTTTTATTGTGCCCAAACAACAAGGTATGCAAATGTTCAACATTACCTTGCGTAGCTTTAACAAGTTCTAGACAAGATACTACCATGGGCAGGCCATTGAGTGCCGTGTTCCATTTGTGAATCTGCCTTGCAAGCAAGCGTTTCCCTACCCCACTTTCACCAGTAAGAAGAATGGGAGCTTCAGACTGAGAAATTTTCTGCGCAAGTGTTAGTTTCACTCCCATTTCTTTACTAGCATAGACAAGCTGGAAGGGTGCAAGAACTTCATTTTGAATAGTCTGTACTTTTGTAGTCAGAAAATCCACATATGAGGCATTGCATATACTTTGTTCTATTTGTTGAGAAAGCAAGGAACACAATTCAAAGTCTTCCTTGGTAAAATTTACACCGTTTTTCTTATTATAAATCTCTAAAAATCCAAAACAATGTTTTGAATTATCGAATAATGGAAACGCAAGCACACTTGTGATATTTTTATAATGATCGTATAATTCATCGCTTGAAATAGAACTTTGGATATCAGAATGGTTATTTATTATTACGGCTTTTTTATTTTGGAGTACTTTATGCGCTATGCTCCTTTGATTCTTAGCAAACTTCAGACCTGCCATATGCGCATAGGCACCACTTGCTACACGACAAATAAGCTCGCCATCATGTGCCCCACATTCCATGTAGGCTACAGCCTCACATTCTAAGACAAATTCAAGAGAACGGAGTATTTTTTGAAGAACTACTTCTAAATTATTATATGTCTCGTTTATAGTGAGGGTTGCATTTATAATTCTTTTCAGTCTCTGTACGTCGACATCCATATGAATGCTTAAACAAAATCACACTACGTTTTAGAGGTGTCCACATTATTTTTAATAGCATCCCCAATGCTAAAAACGTGATGCTCAGCATCATGCCCTATCATGTGCTTTTCAATTTCTTGTTTTGACGACATTTCCTTTATATCTCGTATTGACAAGACAATTTTCTGAGAATGAGCTTGCACCTCTTTAACAAGTGCTTGAATTGTGTCACCCCCTTTAAACTTTGAACGCACTTCTTCAAATGAACTGTGTTCATGCGGATCAAAACATAGACTTTTAGGGATGACCCCCTCTACATCGCCGTTGAGTTTCACAAAAATACCAAAGTCCGTCACTGAATTTACTTCACCTTCAACGACTGACTTTTTAGCAAAATTCTCGCAAGGATTAGAGTCTAATTGTTTTATACTAAGCGTAATCTCATTTCTGTCACGCTTGTATCCTATTATTTTACTCTCAACCTCCATGCCAACCTTTGTTGGGTTGGTGTGTTCTTTCTTCCATGTGTACTCAGAACCCGGAATAAATCCGGTAAAGCCTTCAGGAAACTCTACCACGGTGCCACCCTTCATCACTCTTTTCACAGGGAGGGTTATCTTCAGCCCAATGGGGTACGTAGTCTCTATGGTATCCCATGGATTTTTGTGAACTTGCTTTATTCCAAGAGCAATTCGCTTATTACCTTTGTCTATAGAAAGCACCTTACACTCAACAAAACTATGAAGCGAGACTACTTCTTTGGGGTGGTGTATCTTTCGCTCCCACGACATTTCAGAGACATGCACAAACCCGGTAACTCCCTCTTCAATATCAATAAAGGCACCATACGATACTACTTTTGTGATCTTGCCTTTCACCAAATCGCCCGCTGAATATTTTTCCTCTATTGACATCCACGGGTCTGGCTTCATTGCTTTAAGCGAAAGGTTTATCTTTTTATTTTCATGGTCAAGGTTCACTATCTTAACTTGTATTTTCTTGTTGAGCTCAGCATATTCCGAAGGCTTGCTGTATTTATCCCAACTAATATCGGATTGATGCAATAAACCATCAAAGCCCCCTAAGTCAATAAAAACACCAAAGGATGCATAATTTTTCACAACGCCTTCAACTACATCACCAACCTTTTTTTCTTCAAAAAATTTCTCACGGGCAATCAGCGCTTGTGATGTAAGTAACTGCTTTCGAGAAAGAGTAGGATTCAGATATCTATTTTTAAACAAGGTTTGAATGATAAATTCATAGGTATTGCCTACATAATTTTTCGCATCTTCTTCCTTTACATGCGCAGAGTCAATTTGAGAAATAGGGACAAATGCCTTAAAGGACTTATCTATTTCAACCGTAAAGCCTCCATTTACAGCCTCTATTACTTTTGCCCGAACTGGAATTTGATGCTTAAATGCATGTCGTAAACTTTCGAGGGTTTTGTGTTCTTTTGCTTTTGTATACGATAAAAGTGCCCCATCGGTATTTCTACGCACTAGCACTACGTCAATCTCATTTCCCACTTTAGGGACTTCTGAGGCTTCAAACTCACTTAAAGGAACAATACCTTGCGCTTTTACACCAATATCAAGAAACACGTCTTCTTCTGTTATTGCTAAGACCTTTCCTTGCACCAGTGATCCGGGGCGTAACTTATCAGCGTTGTAAAGTTGTCTAAAACTCTCATCGATAAGCTTATCTAAATCTTCACCAGCCATTGATGAATTATCTTGAATAGAATTAATATTACTTGAAGGAGAAAGTGCACTCATTGTTATACCTAAATGAAAAGAATTTATACTCTACTAGAGATGTATAGCGCTTATTAAAAGATTATATATCGTATCACAAATTTGTTCAATACTATATACATCGGCTTGTATGTAATGCGTATCAGAGTCCATCCGCAGACTGTATTCACCCTTATTTTTATCTATGGCATCTCGTTCTAAAATTTCTTTTTTAACATCTTGCTTAGAAAGCATGGAATTCTCAGAAATATTGACATATTCTCTATAGCGTCTTGTCGTTCGTACTGCATCACTTACATCAAGGTATATTTTAAGCACAGCCTTTGGCGCAATCTTTGTTCCCGCATCCCTACCTTCAACTATCCAATGGTCAAGCGACAAAATATCTTGCATTCTCTTTGTAAGCGCCTCACGCAAAGGAACATAACACGATACTTGCGCTACACAGGCACTCACTTGTGGACTATATAAGTACTTGTTGATATCAACAGCCTCATGGTTTTTATTACTTCCTTCGGCGAGCATCTTTTGCACAAGCACACTAGAACACCCCTCGGGGCTCCACTCCAAGCTTAGCACTACCTTTTCATAGTCACTCCTTGTATGAGCAAGTACTCTATCAATGTTAATGTGCGCCACATCTATATCATCATAAGGTAGATTATCATCGGCTGCAGCCTTACCAAGCGCCCATAGTGCAATAGCCCTATAAAATGAACCTGAATTCATATAAGAAAACACAATCTGCTTTCCGTGTTGTTTGAGCCTGTAATGTAAGGCAAAATAACGCGCTGTGGTGGTTTTGCCCGAACCAGCAGGGCCATCTATTGTTATAATCACTTACGTTTACTATAGCCTATTTGTTTGTTGCATTGGAAAATCCAATGATTAATTTTTTGATAAAGGCAGCCCCGTAAGTCTGTATGCCTCACGCACCACTGGCTGCGCAGCGCTCCTCACTGCCCCACAAGACATTGTTCCTAAGCTAAAAGGTCCCAGACTCACGCGCTGCAACGTTTTTATAGGAGTGCGTGAATGCGCAAACACAACCCGTATTTCTCTGTTTTTTCCTTCACATAATGTAAGGCGAAGCGCGTTTTTTTCCTTGTGCAAATATTCATAGCGCTCAAGCCTATAGACTATATTTCGTATTCTAAGTCCGTCTTGCCATGCGTCAAGCACGCGCTTTGGCATGGGCAAGGCACTATGCACAACATAGGTTTTTTCAATGTGGTACTTTGGGTGCGTGAGTCTATATGTCAACTCCCCATCAGTGGTATAAAGCATGAGTCCCGAGGACATAAAGTCTAGTCTTCCTGCGCAAAACAAGTGCTCTGTACAATAGGCTTGCAAATATTCACGCGTAGTTTTTCGAGTTCCTTTTGTTGCGTTGGTAGATTCCACATGCGTCGGTTTATGAAACAAAAAGTACCAATGCTTTTGTCGTAGCGTGCAAGGTTTACCTGCTACCAGCACGCTATCGCGTTCAGGAATTACACGAAACCCCGCCTCAGTGACAACAGCGCCATTCACAAGAACCTGCTTTGAAGCGAGCAAGGCAACCGCGGCTCTGCGTGAACAAACCCCGCTGCGAGATAAAAAAGACTGCAAACGCATGGAAGAAGTCATATAATATTATACGCTGAGAATACTAATAACTAATACACCACCTTACACACGGCGTGCATGTGTAAGTAATTTTTACCATTAAGCCTATGGTTTAGCATTGCCTTAGCCATGGAAGCCAACCATAATTTGTACGGAATGCGCAATTACATTACAAATTCATTTTGCTGTACACATGCTTATCGTAGTGCTTGATTTTTTTTAGTATATTTTGAACCTGCTCTTGTGAATTATTTGCATGTGAAGCCGTGTTGTTGTAGTGCTCAATTGCCCAAAAATAGCGATGAAGTAAGCGCGGCAATATTATGTAGGGGTTGTCTTGCCCAAGCGCCCTATGATCATCGAGCTTTGCTTCCATTTCGCTTATTTCTACAAATAGATTGTTTATTTCAATAGGGCGCAGCTGCCTCACTACGGAAAACTCCCGCTCTAAATAGCCATATACGGGAATCCACTCCACCATGTATCGAGATTCATAATAACCTTGACTCTTGGCAGTATTAAGGAGCGCATGAATGCTGATGGTTTCTATTTCATCTAACTGTATTTTTTGTGGATTCCAAAAAAAGGCTTCGCGGAAAAAAAGCTTAGCATTTTGCGTTCTCCCCATCAATTCATTACAATCGGCAAGCTGACTTAACAAATAGGAATCTCGCGGGTATTGCGGAGATAATGACATGATAATGTGGAATGCCTTTTCGTATTCTCCAAGCATTTTAAGGCATTGAAATACTTTCATCTTAAAAGGAATGAGTTGCTTTTTTTCAGGTTTTTTTTTGAGCGCATGTTTGTAACAGACTTGCGTAATGTTAATTATAAAATTTTGGAGGGCATCTAATCCACGTGTACTGAGCTTGGAAGTCTTTACATCCTTATTCGCGTTCTTATGAGTGTGCTTAAATTTCTTCCATGCTTCTAAGAGAAAATTGCCCTTCTCCTCGCTGTCAGACAAGAGCTTCATTTCTGCAATAGCGCTATTCCACTGCTGTAAAGCTATATCAAATGCACGAAGTTCTTCGTTTTCCACGTCGAGAATACGCGCTTCTTTTACAAACTTTACCGCATAGGCTAGATTGTTTGCATATAGCGCATGATATGCTTCAAGCAATAAGGTTGCGCTGTCTTTCTTTTCAGAAGGCGCTGCATTTATGTCTTTCAAGGTGACAGGCGAGACTGTATTTACATTATGCGCGATTTTTGAGGAGGAAAATGAGTGTTCCATTATGATTAGTTTATAATAGTGATATTGTAAAAACAAGTATGATATACGTGTTTAAATTTTATGTAAGAATGTGAGGAATTATCAATTATGAAAAAAATTGTGTTATTATTACTGTTTATGATTTGTGGAATTACTCTTGTATTTTCTGCGACTGTGGAAAAGCTTGCTGAAACAAGGCGCAGCTGGGACGGCGCGCTACTTCCAAAAATACAGACGAAGGAAACAAAAGTAAGCGTACTGCGCATCAGCATTGCCGCGGGTGAAAAATTAGCTATGCATAAGCACCCTGTTGTCAACGTTGGCTATTTGTTGCAAGGTGAGCTTACTGTGTACAAAAAAGACGGAAAAAAGATACAAATAAAAGAGGGTGAGAGTTTGGTGGAAGTGGTTAATACCTGGCATTACGGAGAAAATACTGGGGACAGCGAGGCTGTAATTGTTGTTGTGTATGTTGGAGATGCAAAGACGCCTATAACCGTGAAGAAAGAGTCGTAGAAATACATCATATAACTGTGTGTTGTATCTTGTGCAATGCATGCTAAAATTAAGATAGGGGATTTTATGACAGTACTTGCGCCATCCATACTCGCAGCAAACTGGAGTATGTTACAAACAGAACTCAACAATTGCCTTGAAAGCGAAATTGAGCATATTCATTTTGACATTATGGATGGCAACTTTGTGCCGAACATATCGTTTGGTGAAAAACTTATAAACGACCTTCAGCAAGACTTTTCTGACCTTTTTTTTGACGCGCACCTCATGGTCAAAAACCCATTAAAGTATGTCGGCGCATGTGCGGATGCAGGAGCAAACGCAATAACCTTTCACATAGAAGAAGAGCGTTTTTTTTACAGAAGCGCCGAGGCAATACGCGCGCGCAACATGCAGGTGGGGCTTGCGTGCAACCCCAAAACTCCTATTGCGGCTATAGAAGACTTGTTGGGTAACCTTGACGTGGTGTTGGTGATGAGCGTGGAACCGGGCTTTGGAGGGCAGTCATTTCTCCCCATTGCCTTACGCAAAATTGCACAACTCAACGAAATACGCAAAAAACACAGCATGGATTTTCGCATATCGGTTGACGGCGGTGTCAATGCTCACAATGCCAAGTCCATAGTCGATGCAGGCGCGGATGTACTGGTGATGGGGAGTGCCTTTTTTTCTTTAGCGCAGGATGAAAAAAGAAGGCTTACAAAAAGCGTGCAGGGCATGCAGCGCACATGAGCGCGGTTTTACATAAGGCGCGGCATTACCTTGTAAAAGGCATGCATTCGCGCGCCCATAAATTGCTTATTTCACAAGCCCCACGCTTTAAAAAACACTACGAATATTTGTACCTTTCAGGTATTGCAGCATTTGGCATGGGCAACATAGACTCCGCGTATGAGTACTTTAACACCGCCGTGTCCATAGCCTCACCTGCACAGTCTCATGATGCAAAACTCTACCTTGCGGCAATAGCGCTTGCCTCCCGCAACGTACGAAAGGCTGCTGAACACTGGCTGAGCATGAGCAATGAGCAAAAGGGCAACCAATACGCAGCACGCGGCCTACGCTATTTGCAACACTTGAATGACGACAGCCATGAGCGCATTGCCGACATGGCACGCAACCCCTCTAAGTACAAAATAGTGCCAGAGCTTAGCTACCCCTTGCAAAAACTCCACAAGACCATAAAGATGCTTGCAATATTCATAGGCAGCGCGGTTCTTGTTTATGGTGTATATTTTATTGCAACAAAAAGCATGAATTGGTACAAAAAAAGAAGCGCGGCAAGTGAACGCGAGGCCATTGTTTCTAGCCTTGTCGCCAATGCGCGTAGCAAAACGGAAGCCACCGTACGTGGAGACACCTACCCGCGCTATGTGGTGCTCTCCCCTAATGCAATTAGGGGCTTGCTTAAGAATGTAGAGCGCAACTTTATTCTCTACAATGACAACCGTGCGCGCGTGGACATAAACACCATTTTGCACTCAAACGCCCTTGCTGCTGATAAAACCAAGGCCGTATTACTCGCGGGCTATTTAAGAAAAATAGATTTTGGCTCTAATGTTGCGTGGTTTGCGTATTCACAAGTGCGTGCAGAAGCGTGGCAGTACCACAAAACGACGGTGCGCTGGAGGGGCACAATAACCCAAGTAGCAACAAAAGGCGCGGCTCGTACGGGAAATTTTCTGGTAGGCTTCTATGGCAACAATAAAAACCTTGAAGGCGTTGTTCCAGCCAATATCCCCAACTTTATTGAGCTAAACACGGGTGATGAAGTTGAAATACTCGGCATGGTGATACTTGATGCGCCTTCCATTTCACGCGAAAGTAGTGAAGTGGCGCAGAGTTTTTCCCTAAACGTGAAGGCCATTCGCTACTTGCGTGCAAATGAGCGCTAAGAGTACTCAATGCATGAGGCGCATTAGGACTAAGCCTTCATGCCCACATGTATAATGACTTATGTATGGCTTCTTTGCATAGTACAACACAGCCCCAACAAGAACCCGCGCATAAGTCGTGGTATGCTAAAAGCTCAGAAGGCGACGCTGAGGGTTCTTTGCGCCCACGCGCGCTTGATCAGTTTCAAGGGCAAGAGCAGCTCAAAAAAAACTTATCGGTTTATATAGACGCAGCGCGCACAAGGGGCGACACGCTCGACCACGTGTTTGTAAGCGGCTCACACGGGCTAGGCAAAACTTCGCTTGCCTACATTGTTGCAAACGAGCTCGGCGTGCCCATAAAGGTTACGAGCGC
The DNA here is from genome assembly GCA_965196605.1 of Spirochaetia bacterium. GTDB lineage: Bacteria > Spirochaetota > Spirochaetia > WTKD01 > CBDAKK01. The sequence goes on along the minus strand of CBDAKK010000008.1, from coordinate 888,455 downwards.
GCCCGTCATTGAAAAGCCCAAAGACCTCATAGGCATTCTCTCCACCATAACCGAGCAGAGCTTGCTTTTTATTGACGAAATTCACCGCCTCAAGCCCGTGGTGGAGGAAATACTCTATTCCGCCATGGAAGACTTTATGGTCGACTGGGTCGTGGGCATTGGTGTTGATGCGCGCACGGTGCGCATCCCCATAACGCCCTTTACGCTTATGTGCGCTACCACGCAGCCGGGCAAGGTTTCCGCGCCCCTGCATAGCCGTTTTGGCATACGCGAAAGGCTTGACCTGTACTCGCAAGAAGCGCTTACTAATATAGTGTTACGCTCTGCTGCAATACTGGGCATTGCCATAGAACGCGATGCGGCAGAGCACATAGGCGCAATGAGCCGGGGCACGCCGCGCTACGCCAATAGCTTGGTGCGGCGCATGCGCGACTTTGCAGAGGTGCGTGGAGACGGGACAATTACCGCCGCCATAGTACGCATGGGCGCGCAAGAACTCGGCATTGATGCGACTGGACTTGAGAACATAGACAGAAACATATTGCATGTCTTGGGCAGCCACTACCACGGCGCGCCCGTAGGCTTAAAGACGCTTGCCATAGCGGTAAACGAGAGCCCTGAAAGCTTGGAAGACTTTTGGGAAATTTACCTCATTAAGCAAGGGCTCATAAAACGCACGCCGCAGGGTAGGCAAATTACCGAGCGCGGCATGCGCCTCATGGGCATTGACAGCGCTAATGCAGGACATGCCGCAGAAGGCCAGCAACAGCAGCTTTTGTAAGGCTATTTGTGGGGGCACGCGTGCCTTTGTGGGGGCATGCCCCCGCACCCCCCTTTGGGGTAAGACGCTGTTCTGCGCTTACGCGCGAGTCTTTGTGTTGTAGCTCATGCGGTATTGTATGAACTTTTCTGCGGTCAAGTAACCGCGCCTACTATAACATACGCTCGGATAACTGTACTTTCTTTTCTCTTTTTTGAGGACGCAAAAAAGAGAAAAGAAAGTACCAAAGAAAAGAGAAAAAACATCCTGTGGGGCTACGCCATAGGAACTAAGGAACAGGGTATAGAGATTACTCATGCGTGTTGAGCGCTACGCGCGAGTAGGCTGCACGCCGTGTGTGTTTTGCTTGCGCAATGTGTATGCGCACTTTCTGTGGCTAAGACGCTAGCGCGAGATGCAAAATCTTCGGATAGCTGTACTTTTTCTTTTCTTTTTTTGGCACGAAAAAAAGAAAAGAAAAAGTACCAAAAAGAAAAGAAAAAACATGCTGTGTGCTAAAGCAGCAATAACATAGATGCTGTGTGCAAGTATTAAAAAGCACCAAAACATGAGCGTAGCGACAGCCGTAGCATGTCTGCGAAGCAGGATGGAGTCCCGTGTAATTAACATGGAGCCGACATCACGCTACGCATTGGCTGCCATGGATGGTACGGGTGCTGACATTCAGATAGCGTAGCGTAGCGGAGCAAAAGATAGACTACTCGCACCTAAAGAAGTGGTTCAGTGCTGCGCATCTTGAGTGCTACGCACAGGTGGCTTTGTTTTTTGATGCAAACTACTGCATAAGCACCGCTGTGCGGTGCAAACATGAAGCTTGCATCAAAGAAAAAAAACATCCTGTGTGCTAAAGCAGTAATGACATAGACACTATACGCAAGTATTAAAAAGCACCAAAACATGAGCGAAGCGAGAGGATGCAAACTATTGCATAAGCACTGTGTGGGGGCACGCCCCCACGCCCCCCTTGGGTAAGACGCTGTATGTGCATGAGCGCTTTGTGGGGGCACGCCTCCACGCCCCCATGGAGTAAGACGCGGTATTTGCGCATGAGCGCTTTGTGGGGGCACGCCTCCACGCCCCCATGGAGTAAGACGCGGTATTTGCGCATGAGCGCTTTGTGGGGGCACGCCTCCACGCCCCCATGGAGTAAGACGCGGTATTTGCGCATGAGCGCTTTGTGGGGGCACGCCTCCACGCCCCCATGGAGTAAGACGCGGTATTTGCGCATGAGCGCTTTGTGGGGGCACGCCCCCACAAAGGCAAGGCGCCACAGCGCTTTCTAAGAGTTGCTTTTCCGCTTCCTTAGAGTTGCCGCGGCGCGTTGCTGGTAGCATACACGGCGCCTACGCAGCGTGTCTTGTAGGGGTACAATAAAGACATGATTCGCGTGAACGATTTACACTACACCTACGCGAGGGCGCGGAATAAGACGCTGCATGGGCTGAATTTTGAGATTGCTGAAGGTGAGATATTCGGCTTTTTAGGACCCTCGGGCGCGGGCAAGACGACAACGCAAAACATACTCATAGGGCTTTTGCGCCACTATGAAGGCTCTGTGCGCATTATGGACAAGGAAGTGCGCGAGTGGGACAAGGCGTTGTACAGAATTATTGGCGTGTCTTTTGAGCTGCCCAACCATTACTTGCAACTCACGGCGCTAGAAAACCTTGCATATTTCGCGTCTCTTTACGGACTTAAGACGCGTGATCCACAAACATTGTTAGAACTGGTAGGACTGGGCGCAGATGCGAAAAAGAAGGTTTCTGAGTTTAGCAAGGGAATGAAGGTGCGCCTTAATGTTGCGCGCAGCCTTTTGCACAACCCGCGCATTTTGTTTTTGGATGAACCCATAGCGGGACTAGACCCGGTGAATGCGCGCACTATCAAAAACATAATAAGGGATCTACGGAGTCGTGGAAGCACTGTTTTTATAACCACCCACAACATGGTGCTAGCAGACGAACTCTGCGACAGGGTTGCCTTTATTACTGATGGGACAATACGTGTTATTGATGCTCCTGCAAATCTTAAAAAGCAGTACGGCACGCGCCTAGTACGTGTGGAGTATGTAGGCCATGCTGGTGCTCTTGAAGCGCGTGAGTTTCCTCTCGATGCTTTGGCAGAAGAGCCCTTTCTATCCTTTGTGCAATCAGTGAAACGCATTGAGACCATGCACTCCAAGGAGACGACGCTCGACGATGTGTTTATAAGCGTGACAGGAGAAACGCTACTGCATGCGTAGGCTCATCTGTGCCATGAAAAACGATGTGCGAATACACCTGCGTTCGCAATTGTACACCATTGGCATTGCCCTAGGCTTGCTTGTCGCCATAGTCATTGCGCGCATGTTCAAGCCGCAAGACCTCATGGCCTTGGCCCCAGCATTGGTGGTTTTTTTGGCGGGTGGGACTACCATGCTCTACGCAGCCGCCATGCTCATTTTTGAAAAAGATGAGGGAACCCTCAACGCCTTGTTAGTCTCCCCACTTAAGACATCAGAATACCTCTTGTCCAAGGTCATAACCCTCACCCTACTTGAGCTTGTAGAAGCATTGATTATGATAGGCGCCGCTATGGCAATGATGAGCCTCTCAATGCGCGTGAGCATGCCAAGGCTCATTCCCTTTTTTGGTGGCATTGTGGCAATAGGGGTTATACACACGCTCTTAAGCCTTGCCTTGGTACTGCGCTATAAAAACATTACGGATTTCTTCATTCCTATTTTGCTATACAGCATGCTGGTTTTGCCACTACCCATGCTTTACTTAAGCGGCGTGCTGGAGCATTGGCTTGTGCTTTTTGTGCCCATGACAGCGCCGATTATGCTCCTAAAGGGCGCGTATGGAGCCCTGAGCCTTTGGCAGTGGCTTTATGCCTATGCCTACACTGCCCTCCTTGTTGTTGTCTTGTACGGGCTTACTTATTACCGTTTTGAAAAGCACATTGTGCTTAAGGGCGGGGTACGCGCATGAGCGCCTTGCTACGCGCACTAGGGCGCTATGACGCCAAGCGCATTGCGCAGGACAAGCTTGTTTTGACCATGTTTGTGATGATCATTTTCATAAGCCTAGTCCTGCGCTTCTTGCTGCCATGGCTTGATGATTATGTCTTTACGCGCCGTGGTGTGCGCGCTGTCGCCCACTACTACCCCGTTATTGTGGCATATCTTGTTGTGTTTCAAGGCTCACTGATAGTTGGCACAATTTTTGGCTTTATGTTTATTGATGAAAAGGAGGCAAAAACCATTAAGGCGCTGCTCATAAGCCCCCTACCCTTTAGCAGGTACTTGTTCTACCGAATGTGGCTTGCCGTACTTGGCACTTTTATGGTACTCATTGCAATGATGCTCACCATAAACCAAGCCATGCCGCCGCTTCCGCACTTGCTGCTGCTTGCTTTAAGCTCCGCCCTTTTTGCTCCGCTCATAGCATTGTTGTACCCCGTCGTGGCAAACAACAAAATACAAGGCATCGCCTATTCAAAAATTGTGAGTGCTGTGGGTTGGATTATCCCCATTGCATGGTTTGTCAAAGAGCCTTATCAATTGCTGTTAGGACTTTTTCCACCTTTTTGGATAAGCAAGGGGTATTGGATGGCGCTTGAAGCACGGAGCTTCTGGTGGGCTGCCCTATTGTGTGGAGTAGTCTTACAATGCATTGGAATATTAGTCTTAAGCAGGCTTTTCTATCAGGTCGCGCGCAAGTAGCAAGTGTGTACCAAAGCCTACGCAGAGCAACAAGGAGAACGTGCGGCAAGGAGCAAACCTCAAGCGGCAGAGGCGCACGCCTTAAATTGAATATTCAATGGTATGTCTTTTAACTTCTTTTGCGGTTTCAGCTACCACCGTAACACCCTGCGGCACGTTTTTTAAAACCACAGAACCCGCTCCAATTTTAGCGTTATTTCCAATGCTTACATCCCCAAGCACAATGGCGTGCGCTCCAATAATCACATTATCGCCAATGGTTGGGTGTCTTTTTTTACTACTACTCATAGCAAGACAACCTAATGTAACGCCATGATATAACGTTACGTTGTCGCCTATAATCGCTGTCTCCCCTATTACCACACCATGCCCGTGATCAATGAAAAAATTTTTACCAATGCTTGCATTGGGATGAATTTCTATTCCTGTGAGAAAGCGCGCAAAGCCTGCAACAAAATATGGCAGCAATGGAATTTTTATTTTATAGAGAGCATGCGCAATGCGATGAAGCACAAGCGCGTGGAGTCCCGGATAAAACAAAATAATTTGTAAGAAATTTTTTGCAGCGGGGTCTCGTTTTTTTATGTTCTCTAAAAATTCCATTGTGCCATACCATACAGCGACATGTCATACTTGTATGTCTTCAAATAAAACCGTAGACAAGTAGCGCTCGCCAAATGAGGGAACAACAAAGGCAATGAGTTTTCCTTCATTTTCCTTTCTCTTAGCAACTTCCACCGCAGCAAAGGCAGCCGCCCCGGATGATATGCCGCCCAAAATGCCCTCTTGCGTAGCAAGCGCACGTGCAGTTTTCAGCGAGTCTTCGTTTGAAACTTGAAACACTTCGTCAATAAGCGAAGTGTCGAGAATTTCAGGAATGAAGCCTGCACCTATGCCTTGAATTTTATGTGGGACTGCGCTGCCACCAGAGAGCACGGGGCTGTCTGTGGGCTCTACCGCAATGACTTGCAAGGACGGCTTGCGCTTTTTCAAGACAGAAGCAACACCAGTGACAGTGCCGCCCGTACCAACGCCAGAAACAAATATATCTAATGTTCCATCAGTATCGTTCCACAACTCTTCGGCAGTGGTTTTTTGATGAATTTCTACATTTGCTTGGTTGGCAAACTGCTGAAGTATGAAGGAATTCTCGGTTTCTTCTTGCAGCTTTTGCGCGTGCGCTACGGCACCCTTCATGCCTTTGGCGGCTTCTGTTAACACAATTTCCGCGCCATAGGCCTTAAGGAGCTTGCGTCTCTCGCTAGACATGGACTCAGGCATGGTCAAAATAAGCCTATAGCCCTTAATTGCAGCAACAAAGGCAAGTCCAATGCCGGTGTTTCCACTCGTCGGCTCTATCAAGGTGGTTTTGCCCGGTGTAATAAGGCCTTGCTTCTCTGCCGTTGCCACCATATTCACCGCAATTCTGTCTTTTACAGAGTGTGCGGGGTTGTAAAATTCAAGTTTTGCGGCTACCACAGTAGGCGACTTATTGATTTTGTTAATTTTGACAAGAGGAGTATTTCCTATTAACTCCGTTACATCGCGTGCTATTTTCATAATATGTTTCCCCCTTGGAATTATTTATTGTATGTACATATTAATATATATTTATATGTACATACGCGTCAAGGGAATTTATATATTTTTTCAATTCTTTTAGAAAGATACCGCTTTTAGAAACTAACTAACAAAATTTATATGTTATATATAGCACAAAATATGCTTTATAAGCAATTTTTTACAATTTTTCCCACTCTTCTGGCAGTAATTTTGCAATTATGGTAAAATTACTGCCATTCGGCTTTAGCACATAGGCAAGACCCTGTGGATCGGGATATATGCCTGTTGCAGATTCAAAAATATCATCATGACCCACAATTACATTGTTAGTGCGCTTATTCGGCACTTCCACTAAAAACGGCATGACATTTTTTTTCATTTCCGATACTTGTTCCTCTGTGTAGTCTTCAAAGGGTAAAAAATTCAATTTAGAGTTTTTGGTGTATTTGTTAAAGGCAAGACTCGCAGTTTTCCACGCTCGACAATACTCGCTTGTCGTCACTTTTCCAATAGGTATTCGATGTTTTGAAAAACCCCGACCTATGGAACGCGATTGTTTCCACCCTTCTTCACTTAATACGCGCTGTGTGGAGCAATCATTCACATCTGCGCTTACTTGGTCAGCATAGTCCTTTTCTGTTTGTCCATGGCGAATATATATAACATGCCCTCCACTCTTAAGGGCTTTGAGCAATTTTCTATCACTCAGGGTATTTTTAAATTCTTCATTAGCAATTTCTCCATCGGTCATTTGTGCAAATACAAGTACCCCCATGAATGCTAGAAAACTTATTGTTACTATGATTTTTTTCATAATATCTCCTTGTGTATTTTGTATAATAATTAGCTTAAGCTAACTTTTATTAGTATTGCAAAATAAAAATTGCATGTCAATAGATTTTTAAAGCTGAGAAGGTGCGAAGATACGGGCTATTATTCCCTTTTTTTATAAAACTTGATTTACATTTTGATTTTTTCACTTTGAGCGCGCTATGCTGTGTTATTCCACCACTAATTCGGAATAGGCGGGTTTCACTTCATCTTTAAGAAACTGTATCGTCTCTTGCTTGGTCATTCGTCCATCCAAATATTCCATGAACGCGCGCTCAAAGGCATTGTTCAACACTGTTTATGCACTACTTTATGTTTTTCTATATAGTTTTTGTAAAAGTAAAAACTGTCTTTCCGTGTGCGCTCAAGTGTTTGATAATTGCAATGCACAATACCAAAGCGCTTTTCGTATCCGCATTCCCATTCATAATTGTCTATAAACGACCACACAAAATACCCCTTGAGTGGCAAGCCATCTACAACCGCCTTTTCACACATATCAAGGTGGTCTCGCAAATAACAAATTCTATCAAAGTCGTGGATGCGCCCGTTTTGGACAAGGTCATTTTGAGTGGCCATTCCGTTTTCAGTAATATACATATCTATAGCGCCCATTTCTCTTTGCACAAACTCCATAAGGTTGTAAATACCATGTGGGCTTACATGCCAGCCCATCGCGGTAAATGGCCCTTGTTGCGGGCAGATTACAAATTGCTCGGGCGCTCCTTCATCGTACTGAACCGTATCCTCGAGGTAGTAATTGATGCCTATAAAATCTATAGGCGTTTTCATTATCTGCGCATCCTCGGTTTTCACGGGCATAGTAATACCGTATGCATCGAGGTGGCGCTGTGGGTAGTCCCTACCTCGCAAGGGGTTTACAAACATGTAAGACCTATTGTCTGCTGCCCTATCCGCAGCTAGAAGATCTTCTTCACTCGTGCTGCGTGCATAAGGGCATCCTAAATTATGTGTTATGCCAATGCGCCCGAGATACGCTCCTTCACGAAATGCCTGCACAAGCAAGCCATGCCCAAGGTTGAGGTGATGAATTGCGTTAAAAGCTTGCTGCTTGTCTTCAATGCCGGGTGCATGACGCCCCATCTCATACCCTTGTATGGCAGAACACCACGGTTCGTTAAGCGTTATCCACATGCGCACCGTATCCCCAAGTGCTTGGTACACCGCCGTGCCATATTCCGCTATGTAATACGCAGTGTCGCGATTGTTCCACCCACCCTTTTCTTGCAACACCTGCGGCAAGTCCCAATGGTAGAGCGTAACTACGGGTTGTACGTTATGCTTGAGTAGGCATTCTATAAGACGTTTGTAATAGTCTACCCCTTGCGCGTTTACAGCACCATGCCCTTGCGGAATTATGCGCGGCCACGCTACCGAAAACCTATAGTGGCTTATACCTAAGTCTGCCATCAGCGCAATGTCTTCTTCGTACCGGTGGTACTGGTCTGCGGCAACGTCTCCATTCTGCCCGGCATATACCCTACCCGGCGTGCGCGCGTACACATCCCAAATAGACTCGCTTCTTCCCCCTACGTGCGTGGCTCCCTCAACTTGATACGCCGCAGTGGCACAACCCCATATGAAATCCTTTGAATATCCCATCATACCTCCTCATTAATATTGCGTGAACTTTTTTATACTTTGGTGTTTATGATAATACATACTTCATATGCATATTGTCTTTGTGGGGGGAGTGTCCCCCCACGCCCCCCTTGGGTAAGACGCTGTATGTGCATAAGCGCTTTGTGGGGGAATTGCCCCCACACTCCCCTTTTGGTAAGACGCTGTATGTGCATAAGCGCTTTGTGGGGGCACGCCCCCACGCCCCCTTTGGGTAAGACGCTGTATGTGCATAAGCGCTTTGTGGGGGCACGCCCCCACGCCCCCATGGAGTAAGACGCGGTATTTGCGCATGAGCGCTTTGTGGGGGCACGCCTCCACGCCCCCATGGAGTAAGACGCGGTATTTGCGCATGAGCGCTTTGTGGGGGCACGCCCCCACAAAGGCAAGGCGCCACAGCGCTTTCTAAGAGTTGCTTTTCCGCTTCCTTAGAGTTGCCGCGGCGCGTTGCTGGTAGCATACACGGCGCCTACGCAGCGTGTCTTGTAGGGGTACAATAAAGACATGATTCGCGTGAACGATTTACACTACACCTACGCGAGGGCGCGGAATAAGACGCTGCATGGGCTGAATTTTGAGATTGCTGAAGGTGAGATATTCGGCTTTTTAGGACCCTCGGGCGCGGGCAAGACGACAACGCAAAACATACTCATAGGGCTTTTGCGCCACTATGAAGGCTCTGTGCGCATTATGGACAAGGAAGTGCGCGAGTGGGACAAGGCGTTGTACAGAATTATTGGCGTGTCTTTTGAGCTGCCCAACCATTACTTGCAACTCACGGCGCTAGAAAACCTTGCATATTTCGCGTCTCTTTACGGACTTAAGACGCGTGATCCACAAACATTGTTAGAACTGGTAGGACTGGGCGCAGATGCGAAAAAGAAGGTTTCTGAGTTTAGCAAGGGAATGAAGGTGCGCCTTAATGTTGCGCGCAGCCTTTTGCACAACCCGCGCATTTTGTTTTTGGATGAACCCATAGCGGGACTAGACCCGGTGAATGCGCGCACTATCAAAAACATAATAAGGGATCTACGGAGTCGTGGAAGCACTGTTTTTATAACCACCCACAACATGGTGCTAGCAGACGAACTCTGCGACAGGGTTGCCTTTATTACTGATGGGACAATACGTGTTATTGATGCTCCTGCAAATCTTAAAAAGCAGTACGGCACGCGCCTAGTACGTGTGGAGTATGTAGGCCATGCTGGTGCTCTTGAAGCGCGTGAGTTTCCTCTCGATGCTTTGGCAGAAGAGCCCTTTCTATCCTTTGTGCAATCAGTGAAACGCATTGAGACCATGCACTCCAAGGAGACGACGCTCGACGATGTGTTTATAAGCGTGACAGGAGAAACGCTACTGCATGCGTAGGCTCATCTGTGCCATGAAAAACGATGTGCGAATACACCTGCGTTCGCAATTGTACACCATTGGCATTGCCCTAGGCTTGCTTGTCGCCATAGTCATTGCGCGCATGTTCAAGCCGCAAGACCTCATGGCCTTGGCCCCAGCATTGGTGGTTTTTTTGGCGGGTGGGACTACCATGCTCTACGCAGCCGCCATGCTCATTTTTGAAAAAGATGAGGGAACCCTCAACGCCTTGTTAGTCTCCCCACTTAAGACATCAGAATACCTCTTGTCCAAGGTCATAACCCTCACCCTACTTGAGCTTGTAGAAGCATTGATTATGATAGGCGCCGCTATGGCAATGATGAGCCTCTCAATGCGCGTGAGCATGCCAAGGCTCATTCCCTTTTTTGGTGGCATTGTGGCAATAGGGGTTATACACACGCTCTTAAGCCTTGCCTTGGTACTGCGCTATAAAAACATTACGGATTTCTTCATTCCTATTTTGCTATACAGCATGCTGGTTTTGCCACTACCCATGCTTTACTTAAGCGGCGTGCTGGAGCATTGGCTTGTGCTTTTTGTGCCCATGACAGCGCCGATTATGCTCCTAAAGGGCGCGTATGGAGCCCTGAGCCTTTGGCAGTGGCTTTATGCCTATGCCTACACTGCCCTCCTTGTTGTTGTCTTGTACGGGCTTACTTATTACCGTTTTGAAAAGCACATTGTGCTTAAGGGCGGGGTACGCGCATGAGCGCCTTGCTACGCGCACTAGGGCGCTATGACGCCAAGCGCATTGCGCAGGACAAGCTTGTTTTGACCATGTTTGTGATGATCATTTTCATAAGCCTAGTCCTGCGCTTCTTGCTGCCATGGCTTGATGATTATGTCTTTACGCGCCGTGGTGTGCGCGCTGTCGCCCACTACTACCCCGTTATTGTGGCATATCTTGTTGTGTTTCAAGGCTCACTGATAGTTGGCACAATTTTTGGCTTTATGTTTATTGATGAAAAGGAGGCAAAAACCATTAAGGCGCTGCTCATAAGCCCCCTACCCTTTAGCAGGTACTTGTTCTACCGAATGTGGCTTGCCGTACTTGGCACTTTTATGGTACTCATTGCAATGATGCTCACCATAAACCAAGCCATGCCGCCGCTTCCGCACTTGCTGCTGCTTGCTTTAAGCTCCGCCCTTTTTGCTCCGCTCATAGCATTGTTGTACCCCGTCGTGGCAAACAACAAAATACAAGGCATCGCCTATTCAAAAATTGTGAGTGCTGTGGGTTGGATTATCCCCATTGCATGGTTTGTCAAAGAGCCTTATCAATTGCTGTTAGGACTTTTTCCACCTTTTTGGATAAGCAAGGGGTATTGGATGGCGCTTGAAGCACGGAGCTTCTGGTGGGCTGCCCTATTGTGTGGAGTAGTCTTACAATGCATTGGAATATTAGTCTTAAGCAGGCTTTTCTATCAGGTCGCGCGCAAGTAGCAAGTGTGTACCAAAGCCTACGCAGAGCAACAAGGAGAACGTGCGGCAAGGAGCAAACCTCAAGCGGCAGAGGCGCACGCCTTAAATTGAATATTCAATGGTATGTCTTTTAACTTCTTTTGCGGTTTCAGCTACCACCGTAACACCCTGCGGCACGTTTTTTAAAACCACAGAACCCGCTCCAATTTTAGCGTTATTTCCAATGCTTACATCCCCAAGCACAATGGCGTGCGCTCCAATAATCACATTATCGCCAATGGTTGGGTGTCTTTTTTTACTACTACTCATAGCAAGACAACCTAATGTAACGCCATGATATAACGTTACGTTGTCGCCTATAATCGCTGTCTCCCCTATTACCACACCATGCCCGTGATCAATGAAAAAATTTTTACCAATGCTTGCATTGGGATGAATTTCTATTCCTGTGAGAAAGCGCGCAAAGCCTGCAACAAAATATGGCAGCAATGGAATTTTTATTTTATAGAGAGCATGCGCAATGCGATGAAGCACAAGCGCGTGGAGTCCCGGATAAAACAAAATAATTTGTAAGAAATTTTTTGCAGCGGGGTCTCGTTTTTTTATGTTCTCTAAAAATTCCATTGTGCCATACCATACAGCGACATGTCATACTTGTATGTCTTCAAATAAAACCGTAGACAAGTAGCGCTCGCCAAATGAGGGAACAACAAAGGCAATGAGTTTTCCTTCATTTTCCTTTCTCTTAGCAACTTCCACCGCAGCAAAGGCAGCCGCCCCGGATGATATGCCGCCCAAAATGCCCTCTTGCGTAGCAAGCGCACGTGCAGTTTTCAGCGAGTCTTCGTTTGAAACTTGAAACACTTCGTCAATAAGCGAAGTGTCGAGAATTTCAGGAATGAAGCCTGCACCTATGCCTTGAATTTTATGTGGGACTGCGCTGCCACCAGAGAGCACGGGGCTGTCTGTGGGCTCTACCGCAATGACTTGCAAGGACGGCTTGCGCTTTTTCAAGACAGAAGCAACACCAGTGACAGTGCCGCCCGTACCAACGCCAGAAACAAATATATCTAATGTTCCATCAGTATCGTTCCACAACTCTTCGGCAGTGGTTTTTTGATGAATTTCTACATTTGCTTGGTTGGCAAACTGCTGAAGTATGAAGGAATTCTCGGTTTCTTCTTGCAGCTTTTGCGCGTGCGCTACGGCACCCTTCATGCCTTTGGCGGCTTCTGTTAACACAATTTCCGCGCCATAGGCCTTAAGGAGCTTGCGTCTCTCGCTAGACATGGACTCAGGCATGGTCAAAATAAGCCTATAGCCCTTAATTGCAGCAACAAAGGCAAGTCCAATGCCGGTGTTTCCACTCGTCGGCTCTATCAAGGTGGTTTTGCCCGGTGTAATAAGGCCTTGCTTCTCTGCCGTTGCCACCATATTCACCGCAATTCTGTCTTTTACAGAGTGTGCGGGGTTGTAAAATTCAAGTTTTGCGGCTACCACAGTAGGCGACTTATTGATTTTGTTAATTTTGACAAGAGGAGTATTTCCTATTAACTCCGTTACATCGCGTGCTATTTTCATAATATGTTTCCCCCTTGGAATTATTTATTGTATGTACATATTAATATATATTTATATGTACATACGCGTCAAGGGAATTTATATATTTTTTCAATTCTTTTAGAAAGATACCGCTTTTAGAAACTAACTAACAAAATTTATATGTTATATATAGCACAAAATATGCTTTATAAGCAATTTTTTACAATTTTTCCCACTCTTCTGGCAGTAATTTTGCAATTATGGTAAAATTACTGCCATTCGGCTTTAGCACATAGGCAAGACCCTGTGGATCGGGATATATGCCTGTTGCAGATTCAAAAATATCATCATGACCCACAATTACATTGTTAGTGCGCTTATTCGGCACTTCCACTAAAAACGGCATGACATTTTTTTTCATTTCCGATACTTGTTCCTCTGTGTAGTCTTCAAAGGGTAAAAAATTCAATTTAGAGTTTTTGGTGTATTTGTTAAAGGCAAGACTCGCAGTTTTCCACGCTCGACAATACTCGCTTGTCGTCACTTTTCCAATAGGTATTCGATGTTTTGAAAAACCCCGACCTATGGAACGCGATTGTTTCCACCCTTCTTCACTTAATACGCGCTGTGTGGAGCAATCATTCACATCTGCGCTTACTTGGTCAGCATAGTCCTTTTCTGTTTGTCCATGGCGAATATATATAACATGCCCTCCACTCTTAAGGGCTTTGAGCAATTTTCTATCACTCAGGGTATTTTTAAATTCTTCATTAGCAATTTCTCCATCGGTCATTTGTGCAAATACAAGTACCCCCATGAATGCTAGAAAACTTATTGTTACTATGATTTTTTTCATAATATCTCCTTGTGTATTTTGTATAATAATTAGCTTAAGCTAACTTTTATTAGTATTGCAAAATAAAAATTGCATGTCAATAGATTTTTAAAGCTGAGAAGGTGCGAAGATACGGGCTATTATTCCCTTTTTTTATAAAACTTGATTTACATTTTGATTTTTTCACTTTGAGCGCGCTATGCTGTGTTATTCCACCACTAATTCGGAATAGGCGGGTTTCACTTCATCTTTAAGAAACTGTATCGTCTCTTGCTTGGTCATTCGTCCATCCAAATATTCCATGAACGCGCGCTCAAAGGCATTGTTCAACACTGTTTATGCACTACTTTATGTTTTTCTATATAGTTTTTGTAAAAGTAAAAACTGTCTTTCCGTGTGCGCTCAAGTGTTTGATAATTGCAATGCACAATACCAAAGCGCTTTTCGTATCCGCATTCCCATTCATAATTGTCTATAAACGACCACACAAAATACCCCTTGAGTGGCAAGCCATCTACAACCGCCTTTTCACACATATCAAGGTGGTCTCGCAAATAACAAATTCTATCAAAGTCGTGGATGCGCCCGTTTTGGACAAGGTCATTTTGAGTGGCCATTCCGTTTTCAGTAATATACATATCTATAGCGCCCATTTCTCTTTGCACAAACTCCATAAGGTTGTAAATACCATGTGGGCTTACATGCCAGCCCATCGCGGTAAATGGCCCTTGTTGCGGGCAGATTACAAATTGCTCGGGCGCTCCTTCATCGTACTGAACCGTATCCTCGAGGTAGTAATTGATGCCTATAAAATCTATAGGCGTTTTCATTATCTGCGCATCCTCGGTTTTCACGGGCATAGTAATACCGTATGCATCGAGGTGGCGCTGTGGGTAGTCCCTACCTCGCAAGGGGTTTACAAACATGTAAGACCTATTGTCTGCTGCCCTATCCGCAGCTAGAAGATCTTCTTCACTCGTGCTGCGTGCATAAGGGCATCCTAAATTATGTGTTATGCCAATGCGCCCGAGATACGCTCCTTCACGAAATGCCTGCACAAGCAAGCCATGCCCAAGGTTGAGGTGATGAATTGCGTTAAAAGCTTGCTGCTTGTCTTCAATGCCGGGTGCATGACGCCCCATCTCATACCCTTGTATGGCAGAACACCACGGTTCGTTAAGCGTTATCCACATGCGCACCGTATCCCCAAGTGCTTGGTACACCGCCGTGCCATATTCCGCTATGTAATACGCAGTGTCGCGATTGTTCCACCCACCCTTTTCTTGCAACACCTGCGGCAAGTCCCAATGGTAGAGCGTAACTACGGGTTGTACGTTATGCTTGAGTAGGCATTCTATAAGACGTTTGTAATAGTCTACCCCTTGCGCGTTTACAGCACCATGCCCTTGCGGAATTATGCGCGGCCACGCTACCGAAAACCTATAGTGGCTTATACCTAAGTCTGCCATCAGCGCAATGTCTTCTTCGTACCGGTGGTACTGGTCTGCGGCAACGTCTCCATTCTGCCCGGCATATACCCTACCCGGCGTGCGCGCGTACACATCCCAAATAGACTCGCTTCTTCCCCCTACGTGCGTGGCTCCCTCAACTTGATACGCCGCAGTGGCACAACCCCATATGAAATCCTTTGAATATCCCATCATACCTCCTCATTAATATTGCGTGAACTTTTTTATACTTTGGTGTTTATGATAATACATACTTCATATGCATATTGTCTTTGTGGGGGGAGTGTCCCCCCACGCCCCCCTTGGGTAAGACGCTGTATGTGCATAAGCGCTTTGTGGGGGAATTGCCCCCACACTCCCCTTTTGGTAAGACGCTGTATGTGCATAAGCGCTTTGTGGGGGCACGCCCCCACGCCCCCTTTGGGTAAGACGCTGTATGTGCATAAGCGCTTTGTGGGGGCACGCCCCCACGCCCCCATGGAGTAAGACGCGGTACTGCACTACGCGCGCGAGGGCGGCATGAGGTGTGTATCATGGCTCACGCTATAGGTTGCCAAGCAACTATTTTAAATACGCTATTCATTCGGATGGCTGTTCTTTTTCTTTTCTTTTAACATCCCTGTCAGCCAATGCGTGCCATCCATGGCACGGCTGTGAGGACGCTCACGAGCGAAGCGAGGGGATGCAAACTATTGCATAAGCACCGCTGTGCGGTGCAAATATGGAGCTTGCATCAAAAGAAAAGAAAAAGAACCAAAAAGAAAAGAAAAACATCCTGTGAGGCTACGCCATAGGGACTAAGGAACGAAGTCTAGAAAGCTACGCGAGTGAGGCTAACGCCATAGGGAGCAAGATACAAGAGCAATTATGAAGAAAGTACCAAAGTCATGAGCGTAGCGAGAGGATGCCAACTATTGCATAAGCACCGCTGTGCAGTGCAAACATGGAGATTGCATCAAAGTCGAGAAGCGTGCACGCACAACCCACGGACGGGACAAAAGGCGTTCATTCAATACTTGGGGGGTTGGGGCACGCCCTCACAAAAGGCTAGGTTCACGTAAATGTAGCTTCGCGATGTCCTTGTAGCTTGGGTAGGTCTTTGATGCTGGAAAGTCCAAATATGCGCAAAAACTCCTGCGTAGTGCCGTACTCATTGGGAGTACCCACCACGGACTTTTTCCCTACCACTTGCACAATGCCTTGTTCTATGAGTAGTTTTATGGCGTTTTCTGAATTTACGCCACGTAAGGCTTGTATTTCAGCCTTGGTGATGGGCTGTGAATACGCGATGATGGCAAGCGTTTCAAGGAGTACCCGAGAAAGTTTCTGCTGTACCTTTGCGGGGTATAAACTACGCAATTCCTCTATGAGTTCCTTTTTTATCACAAGCATAAAACTTTTATCACGCTCAAGCACGGTCATGGCATGGGCATTTTCACCATATAACGCGCGGAGCTTTTCAACATGCTCTCGTATTTGCTCTTCATCGTACCCCGACTTTTGGTGCAATTCCTCGAGTGACACAAATTTGTTTTCCAAAAACAAAATGCTCTCAATAATGGCATGCCCACCCTGTAAACTCTGAAGACTCGCGCTTGGTTTCTTTTTTTCTGATACTTTCGATCTTTGTTTATTATTCATATGCTATTTTCTGTGAATTACTATCTCGTCGTAATGAACGTTTTGGAACACACTCACCTTTTGTTGCTTCATGAGTTCTAATATTGCTAAAAAAGCGCACACTAAGGACATAACGCCCCCACCTGCTATTATACTTTCAAAACGGCAGCTGTTGCTTTGTTCTAGTTTTTCAAAGATGAGGGCAATTTTCTCACGCACGGTAACCGCCTCATGAAGGTCTATGACTTTTTCAATGCCTGCCGTTTTTGAAGCATTGAAAACGCGCATAAAGGTTGACAACAACTTCATGGCGTCTATTTCCTTCCATACTTCCTCCTTTGGCAGTTCAAACAGCAATTCGGACTCCCGCGAACGCGCTATGTCGTAGGCATAGGTTTCTTGATTATTCTCAAGCAAATACGAAAGCTGTTTATAACGACTGTACTCTATGAGGGTTTGCACCAGCTCTGTTCTCGGGTCGTCTATTTCATCCTCGTCAATGTGCGTATCGACAGGAAGTAACATATGCGATTTTATGTGCAAAAGCCACGCAGCCATTTTGTAAAAATTTGTCAAATCCTCAAGCGTATGAACAAGCGTTTCCTGAACATACTGCAAGTACTGCTTTGTTATGTGCGCAATGGGAATGTCGTAAATGTCTATTTTGTGCTGCCTCACAAGAGAGAGCAGCAAGGCAAGTGGCCCTTCAAATTCTTGCACCTTAACAGAAATACCGCTTTCTGCAAATTCATCCTCGCCATCCGCACTCTTAATAAGCGACGAACTTTCTTCTAAGGAGCTGTGTTCACTACTACTCATGAAATATTAAACAAGCACATCATCTGCCGAAGCTGCAGTTTCTACTACAGGCTTTGCTGGTTTTGTTACCTCTGCGTTTTTCTCCGCCTTTTGCACCTGAGCATCGGCTGGAGACTCCGCGAGCGCGGGGAAAATTTGCTCGCGTATTTTCGCTTCCAAATCATTTGCAACATTCATATTTTCGCTTAAATACTCTATGGCGTTTTCCTTGCCCTGTCCAAGCTTCTCATCCCCCATGGCATACCAACTTCCGCTTTTTTGTATAAAATCCAACTCGACAGCCAAGTCCAAAATACTCTCAAGGCGTGAAATACCCTTTCCAAAATAAATGGAAAAGTCCGCAACCTTAAATGGTGGCGCGACCTTGTTCTTTGCTATTTTTATGCGCACTTTGTTGCCTACGTAGTTATCCGCACTCCCCTGTGATATGCGGTCTGTACGGCGTATATCTATGCGCACGGAAGCATAAAACTTGAGCGCGTTCCCCCCGCTTGTGGTTTCAGGACTCCCGAACATCACCCCTATTTTCATGCGTATTTGGTTTATGAAAATAAGACAGCATGAGGTTTTATGAAGAATGCCCGTAAGCTTTCGTAAGGCTTGGCTCATAAGGCGCGCCTGCGCCCCCACTTGTGCATCACCCATGAGCCCCGCTATTTCGGCCTTGGGCGTAAGCGCCGCGACAGAATCTATGACAATAATGTCGACCGAGCCCGAGCGAATAAGTTGCTCCGCTATCTCTAGGGCTTGCTCGCCATTGTCGGGTTGCGAAATCCACAAAGCATCCGTATTCACCCCAAGGTTTTTTGCATACACCGGGTCTATGGCATGCTCCGCGTCTATGAAGGCAGCAGTACCACCCTGCTTTTGAGCCTCTGCTATTGCGTGGAGCGCAAGGGTAGTCTTACCACTGGACTCAGGTCCAAAAATTTCCACAACACGCCCCTTGGGGTAACCCCCAACGCCCAAGGCCCTGTCTATGACTAAAGAACCACTGGGAATAGTCATGACATTTTGAGCAGTTTTGTCACCAAGACGCATGAGTGCGCCCGTGCCAAATTGCTTTTCTATAAGCGAACGCGCGGAGTCAAATGCTTTTTTGCGCTCCTCCTCATCCGGAATTCGCTGTGCGGCTTTTTTTTCAGTTCGTGCTGCCATTTTTAATTCTCCTTAAACCATATACATAACACACGGCACAATACGCATGCATTATGATGACTTGTACTATTATACTATGCTACGCCTGTAGCACTTGAAGATGATTTTCTCAATGACGGCAAAGCCTTTACATAAAAAAAGGGCAGGGCTTATGCGCCCTCCCCCATGCCTTAGAAACAAGCGCGTTTATTCTATTTTTGTGAATTTCCCCTTTTGCACTTCATAGACTGAAAAACCCAGACCAGTCGCATCACCATTTTTGTCAAATGATATGGTGCCAACAGGCGTGTCAAAGGAATTCTTTGCGTCAGCGATATACGAAGCAACAGCCGCGGCGCTCAAAGGCGTACCCTTTTTCTGCAATGCCTCAAGGGTTTTTTTAACAACAAGCGCCGCCGCGTAGCCCTCATAAAAAAACGCGCCCGGCTCTTCGGAATATTTTTTAAGATGAAGCGAACGTGCCTTTTTATAAAGCGCGTTGGACGAGTTGTCCCTCGGTCCCGTTGCATACACATTCTCTACATTTTCACCAACTAATTGCGCAAAAGCGGTGCTTTGAACAGCGTCTCCACCTATAAATGCAGCACCGACCCCGCGCCTCCTCAACTGAATAACAAGCCTTGATGCTTCAGGGTGATAGCCACCAAATACCACGGCATCAACATTGAGTGAGGCTATTTTATTGACAATAGTTGAATAATCCGCAGCACCCACTGTAATGCCTTCATGGAGCTTTACAGACACGCCGCTTGCCTTCAATGCATCGCTTGCGTACTTGGCCAAGCCCTTGCCATAATCTCCCTTGTCGTGCACCACTGCAACGCTTTTTACCTTGAGCGCATCTATAAGAAACCTTGCTTGAGTTTCGCCTTGCGCATCATCGGGCGCTATGGTTCTAAAAAACAGCCCCTTGTGTTTTCCGCTCTTAGTCAAAGCCGGGCTGGTGGCGTTTGCAGACACCGCGCTTACCCCCGTTTGCTTATACACATTAAGCGCGGCTTCGGTAGCCCCAGAGCAGACATGTCCCACGACTACGAGCGCCTTGGTACCAATAATGCTGGACGCAACATTTGCAGCGCTGTTTGGGTCGCATTGGTCGTCTTGATAATGAACCGTAAGGTTTTTAATATCCCCAAAAACAAGTTCTACGGCGCGACGCGTAGGAATTCCAAGCGGGGCTAAATCACCAGAATGTGACCCTGCAACTGCAATTTCCACCCCAGCGCCATCTCGCTCACCCCTCGCAAAAACAAAGACCGTGTTGAACAAAACCAAAAACACACCCACTACCAATACAATTTTTTTCATTGTCATAGTTTTCCTCCAAGAATAGTAATATGAAAAAATATTGTAAGACACTGCTTATGTTTTGTCAATATTTGGCGGCTTTTATAAAAATTATGCACAAAAAATGACAAAGTCAGCATAAGCACCATGGTGTAAAAAACACAGGGCATTTGTCAAAAAACGGCGCTCCCCTCACCCAAGAGCAAGAGGCGCGCCAAACAACTTAGCACGCTTCTGTAGAATACGAAATTAAGTAGTGAATTGCATATTCTTCAAGGGTCTTTGCGTAGGGCAAAAAATCAAGCGCTATAATGCTTGCAATTTCTTGAACGCGCGCGCCCTGTGACTCTAGCAACAAACACGCAGCTTTTGCGGTGCCTCCCGTTGCTAGCAAATCATCAAAGAGCACAACCTTGCCCTTAGGTATGTCATCGGGGTTGAGCTCCACTTCATCCTCTCCATACTCCAATGCAAACTTTCTCTTCACCGTTTTGCGCGGCAGCTTACCGGACTTTCTAATGAGCAAGAGGGGTACTTTTAAAGCATAAGCAACGGGGGAGGCAAAAAGAAAGCCCCGTGAATCTATTGCTACAATAGCCTCGGGCAGTGGTTCTTGGTAGCGCCTTACGTAGTAGTCAACAACCTCGGTGAATACCTCGGGAGAAGCAAGAATGCCAGTAATGTCGTAAAACAATACGCCCTGTTTTGGAAAATGAGGAACCTTGTGTATGACTTTATCTATGGTGTCTCGTATCATATGAAAATTGTACCATGAAAACCTCTAGTAATTTTGTCTTTGTGGGGGAGTTGCCCCCACGCCCCCTCCCTTTGGGTAAGACGCTGTTCTGCGCTACACGCGTCTTTTTATATTAAAACTCACGCTAATCTTGTATGAATTCTTTCTGTTGCCAAGACGCAATACCAAATAAGCAATATGCTCGGACGGCTGTACTTTCTTTTCTCTTTTTTGAGGACGCAAAAAAGAGAAAAGAAAGTACCAAAGAAAAGAGAAAAAACATCCTGTGAGCTAAAGCAGTAATGACATAGATACTGTGTGCAAGTATGAAAATTGTATGGAAGTAAGTTTGTGTGAGTGCGCTGCTCACCAGCTGTGGCACGGCTGTGAGGACGCTCATGAGCGAAGCGAGGGGATGCAAACTATTGCATAAGCACCGCTGTGCGGTGCAAACATGGAGCTTGCATCAAAGTCGAAAGCCATTAGGCGACCGCCGCAGGATATCCACAAAGCGGGATTAGCAGCCCATACCCCCCAAGAGTGGGGTGCATGGGCAGGACTGAAGCGGGTGGAAATTTATAACGCTGTGCCATATGGCCTCTTTTACCACTATAGGACGCAGAACACCTATACAAATCGAACATGCGTCTCCTACCATTCGAGATATATATAAACGAGACTAGGTAGTTACGTTGCCGCAACTACCTAGTCTCATGATTAACTAAAATCTTTAGAAAAATTATAAGTAAGTAACTGCATCATAAAAAATATCCTCCCCATCCACAATATGGTTAGAATCACTACTAGGTTCAGGATGAATGTCAACCCTAGTAGTTCTTCGATTTACAGAAGATGTTTCGTCGACATTAGTAAAAGACGTTTCTGCTACATTATCAGGCGCTCTTTGGTCTCCAGATTGCCCCTCTAGCTCAATGTCCCCTGTAGTTTCCGCTATTATTTCTGTATCCATAACTTGAATCGCGAAATCATCATTCTTCTTTTTGTTGTGTCTTCTTACACTAATATTCATCCATGCGCCCAAAGATTCCCGCATCACGATAGCCCCGCTTTGAGGAATCGAAAAGGCATACACTGGAAAATCGGGGTTCAACTGCAGTAAGACAAAACCTTGTACTACCGCGCCACCAATAAGAATGAAACTTTTTACAAGACCATCAATAATTACTTTGCGAGTATATGTTCCAGACCACTTCGCACGAAAGAAAGACATCACTGATATAAGCATTTCAACCGGCACCGGCACAATCAATCCACTAACAAACTCAGGCATACCTATTGAATAACCTCGTATAGCAGGCAATCCTATAGCGAAGAAGGCAGTAAGTCCGATCATTGTGGTACATTTTATACTTTCCACCAACTTAGCCATCCCGTACGATCCTTTTCGAAAAAACTTTTCTTTCTGAGCTCCCAAGGCCGAAGCGACAGTGGATTTTACAATACTCAAACCAAAATCACCACTTATACTCTCTACTGGAGAAGCGTTTCGCATAACAGGACTGATAGGTTTTGCCATCTTTAGAACTGCGTCATATGCGATTTTACCATGTTTAGAACCTATTTCGAAGATACTGCCTCCCCAAGTTGTTAGGGAAGCTGCTACTCCAAAAAATCCACTAGAAAGACCGCTAATAGTAGTTCTCAAAGCCATACCTGCCCTGCTCTCTGCCAAGAAATGATTTTTAAATGTCGACCACCAACTTTTCCCCGTGGGGTCAGTTCTGGTAATGGGGTTGTTGCCTACGTAGATGTATGGAGAGGGTTCTGTTGGCATGGGGTCTATGCTGAGAAAACGCTTGACGCTTGGGTCCATGAAGCGCGCAGGAAAGGTGTAGAGTTGAGTTTCAGTGTCATACTTCTGCCCGGTGTATCGCACATCAAATTTCTCCAAAGCATTGCTATCCTTACCAGCAATAACGCTTGTTTTACCATAGGGGTCATAGTCAAATCCACCTGCAACAGTTCCGTCTTTTTTTAATACAACACGGGTCGATGATAAGTGGTCAGTGGCAGCATAGTAGGTTTCATGAGCATCAACGACAGCAAGCAATCCATGAGAACCCACAATATTGAGTCTTTGCTCTCCATTTACTTCTTCAACCAGCGGTTGTATTCCTGCACCATAGTAATAATTTTTCGTTTCTGTTGTACCTACTCTTGCGCTAACACGTCTCCCTAAGGCATCATGCTCATACACCTTTGTTTTGCCATCCTGCGTCATAGACATGATACGCTCGGTTTTTTCCTGCCTTCCAAAAGTGATGGATTTCCCCGTAGAGCCGTCCATGGTGGTAATGCCACCAACCGCATTGTGCGTAAAGTTTCGTACCTTAGAAGCGCCCTTATCACTGCTTGTAGTAGTAATCTTCTCAAGCTTGTTTGTGCCTGCAACATAGTTGTATTGCTGATTAGAGGTACTCGGGGTACTCGTGCCCTTCCAATGCTTTGAAGCCTCCGATAAAATATTACCATTCTTATCATAGGCATAGCTAAACTCATCGGTGGCCTTACCTCCAGTGGTTTTACGAACCGCCTGCTTCAACCTGCCCCAAATATCATACTCATACTCATACTTATGTTGTTCATTCTTTAAACCAGTACCGCTGTAGCTAATAGTCCGAGGGTTGCCATATTGGTAGTTACTGTAATCAAGCTTTTCTGCAAATACCACTTCTTTTGCTTTATTAACATCTACGTTAACCAGCCTTCCTTGGAAATCATAGGTATAACCATAAGTAAGTTTTTGATCATTTGCCTCATAGGATGCAATGCCACCATCAATCGTGTATTTATAATTGCTCGCATAGGTAGTATTAGTACCCTTGTTAGTACTATCAATTTTCTTGAGCCTACCCAATATATCATAGCTATAATTAACAGCAACTTGCCCCGACAGATCGAACATGCTCTTTATTGAAGGAGTAGTATGTTTCGACTTCGTAGGATAGATGAGTTTTGTTAAGCCACCAAGGTTGTCATATTCGTACCCACTCTTTCTTTGGTCTAGCAATTCACGACCGAGAATCACTGTATTGACATCAGACTTTTTGTCAAAGGTGCCTTGTTTAAGAAGTGTCCACTTTTTTTTATCTTCGCTTATATAAAAGTCATAATCCTTAAAATCTCCTGCGTGTTCAGGTTGATACTGAAAACCACCAATTTGTTTCGATACTGTCATGTCTATGATAAGATATGGAGAAGGGTTATAATAAGAAATACGCCATTCAGAAGACTCATCAAGAATCCTCTTACCAACTGCATCTAATGGAATAAGGCTAGATGTCGCGTCTAAATTGAGCGTAGTCTTATCATAAAATGATCGTGGTACTAGTTTTAGATATCGTGCTTTATAAGGGAAACTTCTATAGCGTTGCGTACCCCTCACACTGATGTGTCCCCTTGTGTCATATTTGTAATAGTTTTCTACAACCGTATCATCAAGCGGGGAATTTGCTTTGCTACAAGAACTCGTCGGCTTATCGGGAATGTCATTATTCATGGTCAGCGTTGCATAAAGGCGTCCTTGATAGCGACTTGTTGGCATTACATCTTTATCAGATGCAGCAGTACTGTCTTTTGCATAATCGTAAATATTAACGAGGTTTGGACAGGCATTTATAGCGGGTGGGTAGCTCGCATCATTGGCCTTGTCTAAGTAGAATTGAGCATTGCCACTAACATTCTTTAAGACACCTTTTTCAATTACTCTACCGAGTTTGTCGTACTTATAATAACTAAAGCCTTGGCTCGTTTTTTCATCCCAATCGGGCTTTACGCGTGTAAAACGTATTCGCCCTGCATTGTCTTTAAAAATATGGGCATCTCCTTGTACATCAGGAACACTACCTATGGTATGCCGACCTAAAACATCAATTACCTTTCCAAAGGTTTTATACGTGCTAGCAGCATTGAGTACTCCTTTAGCATCAAAGGCATTGGGTTGGTAGTTTGTTACCTCTCCCGCAATGTAATTTCCATTCTCATCTAAGTTGTACTCATATTTGGCAGCTGTTTGAATATACCCATCAGACTCTGTGCCTACGCGTGCTGCAATAGATCGACCAGCCAAGTCACTAACATGTTGAGCAACTACCTGTTTTGTTGTACTAAATGGAGTTTTGCTTGTGTTGCTAGAAAACTTATCTGCTTTTTTATCGGAAATACCTATGGCAGTCATAAATCTCATATCATCATCGGATCGATACTCTTGAGTATTGGTAAGCTTGCCATCAATCTTAAAATCATCACCCGGTTTGTTTGTTGACTGCTTAGGTCTATCCAGCGGTGAGTTTTCGTATGCCTGCCTATTATAGGGATATTTGTAATCATTAGGTCCCTGTGGTATAGCCTTACCGGCACCGCTCTTATAATAGTCAACAATATCCCCGCTTATCTCACCAGTTGCCCAGTTAAAACTTTTGACAAAATCTTCTTGATAGCCAAATAAGCTCGCAACAGCCGCTGGTTTAGTAGTAACCGCGGCATTGCCCCAGCCATCGTAAAGAGTTTCTTGAACCACGGTTTCGAATTGCCCATCACTCCTTGTATGCAAGGTCTGCACTTGTTTGACTCGTCCCGCCTTGTCGTGATAGCTCATAACGAGGCTAGGGTCCTTACCAAAGGTGATATGACTCATTGCATAATTTGTAGAGTGTATGCTCGAGCCTGTAGTGGGAATTGGCGTAATGCCCTGTGCAGCGATGACTAATTTGCTATTAACAAAGACAAACGCAGCCTGATCCATCACCACTAAGGTTAACTTTAGTGGCGTTAGATTTTTGTCCTCTGATTCTTTCTTAAATAGTGAATGTGCTGAAAACTTACTATACCTCATTATCCCTTGTTCAAGGATAAACTCACTACCCGCTTGATCGTATTCAAGAGCGAGCAAGGGGTTACTTTTTGGACCTATATAAATTGTAGGTAGATTAGTACTATTAGCAGGCGTAACTAGGGCTTGGAAAACAAAGCGAGGCCCAACTGCAACTCCTTGTAATTTCGATGAACCAATATCATTATCCTTATCGTAGAGTAAATCTTCTTTAGATCTTATGCTAATTGTAGCCTGTGAACTGTATGTTGTTGTGCTTTCTGCTATATCTTTATCAAAGCCCCCAAATTCACTCAAGCCTGTTAATGTCACGCCACCAAATTGTTGTGCCGTCTCTCCAGCTCCCACATCACGATAACTCAAATATGGCTCCCCAAATGCATCATAGGCGTGGTGCACCGTCACTCCGTTCACGCCAACATTCGCAGTTACAAGAGATCTATCCTTATTAAAGACCGTAGCTGCAAAAGTGCTGTCCACTGGTCCATAACGGAAATCATCCACCCCACTGCCAGGACTTTCACAGGATACTTTGGGTTTTCCCGTATTGTTTATATTGCTGGCGTATTCCAAGTACTGCCAGACTTCGGAGGTATTGCTGCTTTTCATAGCGCTACCAAAACCCACTGAGCAGCTTGTACCCTTTTTAGGGCGTACCCATGCGCTAACAATATAGCGCCTCTGAACATCTGCTGAAAAAGTTGTAGGCCCTACATACCAGTTTTTGACCTTCCCCCTTATAGATTTATTGCCAGTATAGGGTACGAGGCTATCAACCTTTGCTGTGCTGTTGAGATAGAGAGAATGCTCATACTCTTCTGCTCCAAAATAGCCCGCATCACCAGTACCATGTCTTGTGGCATTTGCGTTTTTAAAGGATGCAATGGGGAGTAAGTTACGCTCTTCTGAGTACCATGTTTGGGAAACAACACCATCCATATCTTGTGCTTTTAAAGGTAAGCCATACGTGACATCTCTCTCGAGTACCTCGCTAGTTTTTATATAATCAGCTAGGTCGGTGCTTTTAGTAGCTGTGCTGGGGTTTGCTTTTTTAGCCATATATGAACTCTCCGGCAACCATAGGCCCTTACCCGACCAATCTTTGTATGTAGTCAGGCTTGCAGAACGAACTACCTTCCCAGTCTTACCTATTTGCTGTGAGGCATAGCTCATGTATCGCTGAGCCAACATATTTTTATCAGCCATTGCAGGGTATTTTTTCCATGCATATACATAATTGACAGTAGATATTTCATCAGTAGTTGTTTTAAGGACAGGATCAAAGATTTGGTTAGTGGTTGTTTTGCTTGATAATTGGTGTTTCTTGTTGTACTTGTAGTCGATAGTTTTTGTAACACCTATTTTTTTTGACGAACCTTTTGATCCATCCCCAATAGCCTCACCATCCTTGGATGTCTGAACCCTATCAACAAAAACCCTATATGTCTCTTCATCACTGGCATTAATGCGGTAATGGACATAGCTTGCAGAACTTGGTATGCTCGCGCCCTTCTTGTAGACATAACTTTGAAAGCGCTTACCTGTTAACAAAGACTTCAGTTTTCGACTCAGAACACCGTTGCATGAATCACCGCTTTCATTACACAGTTGAATTTGAATATCTTTTTCCTTGCCATTAAAGAAATAGCTTTCCGTTCTACCGTAGGCATCCGTATACTTACCAGCAGAGTTTTTAATAGCACCTGGATACACGACTGCTTTGCTGTAAAGCCCCGAAGCATTAAAGGCAGCTGTACTAGGATCAAAATAATACCCGGTTTTCACGCTTGTCTCCCCAGTTTTCACTTCCACTTGGTCAACAACATAGTCGGTAATCTTGCCATCGGCATGATCTGCAATGACGCGATACAAAGCCCAATTACCCCTAGAATCACTGAGTTTTTTATCATCATTAACCCTATAGGTAATAAACATAGAACCACTAGAAGTGGCAAATTTATCTTCTGTATCACTCACCGTATTCCGCGTGCCATCTATTTGCAGTGTCTTACCTAAAGTGCCATTACGCAAAAAGCGAATATAGGTCTTGTACTTGTCTCCTTCTTTTGTGGTAAAGGGAATATAGCCATTAGTAGCAACAAAATTTTTTGAATATAATTCTTTCTTAGTCAGTTTTCCTACGGCAACAAGCCCCTTATTACCAGATACCGTATCTCGGAACCATATGGAGTTTCCATTCATAACAAAGTGATTGCTAAAGGAAAGCCCCAAGGGATTTGCTGCTATCATTGAATTTTTTAAGGAATTATCAGCAATTTGAAGTCCCAGAAATACAGATGACATAATCGTACCTATAGGAAAGTCTAAAAACCCTCCTACTAAAAATAGAGTTCCCAAAATTTGTTCTACTAATTCAATAGCTTGTTTAGTCTCATTTTTCTGAATTTTAGGCTGGGGCGGCACGTTGGGATTATTTGCCGTATCTGCAAACTCCCCTATTGCGGGATTATAGTAGTAGAACTTGCGACGACCCTCACCTGTTGTGGTGTATAAAAAATCATTTGTGAGTGAATTAATACCAATGCAATTATCGGGGTATTTATCCTGCGTACCTGTAACTGAAATAAATTTTTTTTCCATGTAGCACCATCATAGGTGAAAAAATAACAATTAGATTGATACCGAAACTTATTGATGATATAATCCTCTGGCATAAATGCAGATTTATATACATGTGTCCATCCTATGTAATTGTTCTTATTAGTCCATGAACTGGTTATATCCGTTTTTTCCAAGACCAAAGGACCAAAATAAGAATACCTTGGGGATGTGGGAAGACTAATCATTCTCAATTTTCCAATAAGATCGCTGCTGCCCCTAAACAAATCAATCATAACAGGACGATATCCAGTATTTTTCGTTATAGTCTTTCTCGTTATATCTTTATTACCACGCTCAAACATATCCAACTGTGAGGCCTTGTGTCTTGGGGTAACTTTTGTCACGTCTTGTGTTGCAAGACCTCTCCCGCTAATTACAATAGGATTAGCACTTATTAACCTAAAATCATCTTTTATTTTTTCATTACCTTGGTCAGAAATAAACTTTGTACCTGATTCAGAATATTTTTGACCAGAGACTCTCAATGTATAAGCACTGAGATCACTTAAGCTTTGCTTAAGCAGCGTACCAAACGACTTCTTCTTTCTGTCGAATATAGATGCATATACGTTCGTAGAAGATCCCTTACTATAATCAGGCCCCATCACTATATAATCAGGTCCCGTGAAAACAGTACCAAATGTTTCCCACCCATTATATAGAAAAAAGTCTTTTATTTTCCTTCCATCAGGAGCAAAAGCTATCATGTGTTTTGTGCTACCTTGAAGCAGAATAAAATCCTTGGTGCTCGTTATTTTGTCAACACTTTTCTGCAAAGTCCAAGGAATATCACGAACATAACGATGATCACATTCTTTACTTCCCAGTTGATCGTTATTCCCAGTAAAGTATAAACACCTATCACTATCAAACATCTTAAGAGTTTTCTTATCAGAATCGTATTGCCACATAGTGCTTAATGCTTCTGAACCTTCTATGACTACCTTATTATCCTGCGTAAGATGGAAATATCCCACTCCCGATATTTGTAATTTAAATCTGCTATCATTGTCAGCAAACTTATTCCACGCTAATTCTTGCTTTGTAGCAGACAATTCATCGCATGGGCTGAAATTTACTGCGGAGCCTTCTCCTCTTACAAGACAAACATCGTCACCTTTGTGGTTACCCCTTATAAAATACGTATTATTGACTAATTTTTGCGGAGCTAACCATTTGGTCCTGTTCTTCATGTCACGCCTAACCACATACGCTTCGTTATCTTTATTCACATAGGCAAAAAAGTCTTTTTGTAAGGTAATGCCCTTACAACCTCCACTATGAGGTGAAGGGTCACACTGAGGATTCACTCCCTCAAGCAAAGATAGCCGTTGTTGCTCCCAGCCATTCTGTCCCCAGGTATAAATATAGCTAAATAGGAAATTTACCGCCCCCCCCCATAACCAATGCGTAGTCATTACCAAAGAGAACCTTGCGGTCAGTTAATTCGCTTGGTAACTCGATTTTACGCTCAAGCGCTAGCGTATTGGCTTTATAGCTATAGGTCGTAACAGCTCCTGTAGGACTCGTAACGCTCTTTATAGCTCCGTATAATGCACCTTCATCCTTCTCACTGTTAAAATTAAAAACCTTCTCCTTTTCACCGTTCAGGGTAACGCTCACATCATCGCCAGAATCCCAATAAGTAAATTTATACGCAGGGCTTACAAGTTTTCCGCTACTACTACCCGGTTTATATGTCAAGTACTTAACACCAATCAGCACTCGTTTCTGCATATGCGCGTCGCTACTTTTTGTGGTCAAAAACCCATATTCAAGTTCACTCGCACTTATGCGTTTGCCATACGCGTTGTAATAGTCAACTGAGCCTAAATAAAGTGTGCGCAGTCGCTCTTGATATCCATCGGGTTCATCATTCATATACCACGGATCAACGTATTCTGCATCCTTTGCACCTTTCGGTCCTGTCTTTCTAGGAACGTACTTCAGCAATAAGGTTTCTTTATTTTTCTGTGTAACTTTATATAAATACGCCCCCTTACTAAAACGCTTAGCCTGAGGATCAGTCCCTACTGCCTGTACCACTTGCACATATGACAAGGTGGTGTCATTACCTGCAATGTTTGTAATCTTCGACAAATGCCATGCTGTTTCAAAATTCTCCTGATTTTTAGCTTGCTGACTAGGGCCTATCCAATTACCCCATTTTACCATTGACTCAACAGAGCCCGTATCGCAATCAAGTGCAGGATTATACTTAAGAGGGGTGTAATGCGCATAAATATATTGGCAAATCTGTAATAAGACCGTTTCAGCAGGAGTTTTCGCAGGCTTAGGTGGACGCGGATCTTTGCCAGCAGTACCGCCATATGTGTACCGAGTCCCATTGGTAGTCGTAATAACCCAGCTACCGGGAGTATCATCCGTAGCAAATTTACGAACAATCCTAGTGTTTTTCATTTCATGCTTAAGCTTATAGTGATCACCCTCCTTATCCGTCTTTGAATACACAAGCTCCCTAGAAGTTCCTCCGTTAAACCAATAAAACGTATCATCATTTTCATTGCCCGTTTCATTGGTGTAACGCACAATGGTATTATGTGATGATAACTTCCAACCAACGCCCGTGTCGTTGGTGGGCGCCTCTACGTTCCACACCTTGTAGCTCGCAAGTGTGTTGCTGTTGTACTTGGCTGATAAACTAAACCCCGGACTGCTGGCATGCTTTACGCTACCCAGCGGAATGCTCAAGTTAACCTTGCCGGTGGCTAGGTTAACGCTAGTTTTTGTAGGCCCTCCAGGGGCAACCTTACCAATGCTTGTAGCGTTTTTAGCGTTTCTAGAAGTCGTGGAAATCTTTGAACCAGCCTTAGACTTCTGCTGCGCCTGCACCATAGGCATAAATGTTGTTTGAAACATAAAAACCATTATGGTTGCCATGCTCACTACCTTGTGTAAAATTTGTTTTTTTTGAATTTTTTTTATTATTGACATAGCGTCCTCCTTTTAAATAATTACCGTTGCTGTTTTGTGCAACGTATTTATAATTAGCTTTATTGCGAATATAAGGCTCTTGGGCACCTGTAGCAGGCGCTTCAAATGCAGCACTCGCAAACGCCCGCTGGGGCTTGACAACTTGGTCGTCCCCACATTCAGCGTGTCTGTCGCTGCATCTAGACCTAGCGTTAAGTCCTCAAGCGTTCTCACACTCGCAATACTCAGCGCGCTGTTCTTCAGCGCACCCCTCGCGTTGTTTTCCAACGCATCCAAATCCGTGGGCAATGCAAGCATGCCCTTATAAAAATGATGTTGTTTCATGCATTCTCCTAATTTTTTTTGCCCATTACACCACATACTCCAACTGAGTACACACTGAAATAAACCTTTTGTATTCTTTTGTTCTTATACTATACAATATAATGGTTAATTTAATCAATAGTAAAATGGAATTAAAGATTAAATTATGTCAAATATATAATTTTACTCAGCGAAATGAACAATTACAATATGAATAATTTACTAAAAAAGTCTCACAAAACTCAAAAAAGAACGTACTTTTACATAGACTGAGTTTTATTAAGGAGTTTTCTCATGAAACAAAGACATCATTGAATAAAGGCAGAGAAGCGGAAAATAGTGCTATTACCGGTGTTTGGATATGGCGTACGCCCCATAGCGAGGGGACTTGCATGACGTGTATGTATAAGTACATTGAAAACTACAGCGATATAAAACATAAAAAATCATATGCATATGTGCGTGCGCAAGGAGTGTCAAATAGACTGCGTCAATTACGCTAAAATCACTTAGCCTGTGTATGCATTGCTTGTGTTTACACCATGTTTACAGCATGTGAGAGCATTGCCTTGGCTATTATGGCACTCCTCATTTTGTGTCTTCACAGGTGCGGCTATCAAAGTATTCTCGGTATAATAGAAATAATCCATGCAGAAATTTATATCAATTGTAGGTGCCTCTGAACATAATTTAAAGAAAATATCGGTTACCATTCCCCGAAATAAGCTTGTTGTTTTCACGGGAGTAAGTGGCTCAGGTAAGTCTTCCCTTGCCTTTAACACCATTTATGCTGAGGGTCAGCGTCGTTATGTTGAGTCACTCTCGACCTATGCGCGTCAGTTTTTGGGGCGTTTGGACAAGCCCGCGGTTGACAGCATAGACGGGCTTTCGCCTGCAATTGCCATAGAGCAAAAAACCATAGGGCGCAACCCGCGCTCTACTGTCGGCACCATAACCGAAATATACGACTATTACCGCTTGCTCTACGCGCGCATAGGCACGCCCTACGACCCCGACACGGGCAAAGAATTAAGCAAACAAACCATAGACCAAATAGTTGATACTGTTATGGAGTTTTCCACGGGAACAAAGCTGACCGTACTTGCCCCAGTAGTGCGCAACAAAAAAGGAACTCACAAAAAAATATTGGATGATGCGCGGCAATTGGGGTTTTCGCGCGTGAGGGTTGATGGAAGCATGAGCCTGCTTGAAGATGTTGGCGCTTTGTCAAAAACCTACAAGCATTCCATAGACATTGTAACGGGGCGCATTGTTGTAAAGGCGGATGCCATAAAACGCATTACCGAAGCCTTTGAAAAGGCGCTTGAGCTTGCAGGTGGAAATGCCATTGCACTCCTTGAAGGCACAGACGAGGCAGATGCAACGGAGCGCAATTTTTCGCTCCACTTTGCCTATGAGAACAGCGAACTCTCTGTGCCAGAGTTTGAGCCGCAGCTCTTTTCTTTTAATAGCCCCATAGGCTCTTGTTCGCAATGCGCGGGGCTCGGCTATACCATGGAGTTTGATGAACAGCTCGTCGTTCCGGACATGGACAAATCCTATGTAGAACGTGGCATTGCGCCCATTCCTGAAAGTTGGAATTGGTATGCTGCGCAAATACGCGCTCTTGCAAAGCTCTTTGGTGAGTCCGTAGAAAAGCCGTTTAGTGCATGGTCTAAAAAAGCTATGGACGCCCTGCTTTACGGCACCAGTGAAGCCATAAGCTACACCCTGCAAAATGAAAGCGGCAGCAGAAACTACACTAAGAAATTTCCCGGCGTCCTTGGTGACTTGTTGCGGCGCTACCACACCACCAAGGACCCGCGCTTTAGGGACTACCTTGAAGGCTTTATGAGCACCAATACGTGCTCTGCATGCGCAGGTGGAAGATTGAGAAAAGAGGCATTGGCTGTGAGGGTGAATAAAAAAAACATACATGAGCTTACACAATTGTCTGTTGCAAAGTCCATAGCCTTTTTTGACACGCTTTCTTTGCGTGAAAAAGAACAAACCATTGCGGTGGAAATTTTGCGCGAAATACAAGCACGCTTGTCGTTTTTGCAAGAAGTGGGACTTGGCTATTTGAGTCTTGACAGATATGCGGGTACACTATCCGGTGGTGAGAGCCAGAGAATACGCCTTGCCTCACACATAGGCTCTGCCCTTGTCGGCGTTATGTACGTGCTTGATGAACCAACCATAGGGTTGCACCAGCGAGATAACGACAGGTTGATACTCACCCTACAGCGCTTGCGAGATTTAGGGAACACCGTGATAGTAGTGGAGCATGATGAGCAAGTCATTCGCTGCGCGGATTATGTACTCGACATAGGTCCGCATGCGGGCAAGCACGGCGGAGAAATAGTTGGCAAGGGTACGCCTGCAAGCATTGCCAAAAACAAGAAGACGCTTACGGGCAAATACCTTGCGAATGAATTGCATATGAAAATACCTTCAGAGCGCAGAGCGGGTAATGGAAAATTTTTGCGCGTCAAGGGCGCGTCTGAGCATAACTTAAAAAACGTAGGCGTAGAATTTCCGCTTGGCACCTTTGCTGCAGTAACAGGGGTCTCGGGCTCGGGTAAGTCTTCGCTGTTACAAGACATACTCTACCCCGCCGTGCATAATGCGCTTCATAGTTCAAAAATGTCCTGCGGCAGCTTTAAAGCCTTAGAAGGCGTTGAGCATCTCGACAAAATAATAGACATAAACCAAAGCCCCATAGGCAGAACGCCGCGCTCAAACCCCGGAACCTATGTCAAGGTTTTTGACCACATACGCGACTTGTACTATCAACTGCCGGAGTCACGAGCACGCGGTTACACCAAGGGGCGCTTTTCGTTCAATGTGAGCGGCGGGCGTTGCGAGGCTTGCCAAGGTGCGGGGACGCAAACCATAGAAATGCATTTTCTCTCGGACGTCTACGTTACCTGTGATGTGTGTCGAGGAAAACGCTTTAATAGAGAAACACTCGATATATACTACAAAGGTAAAAACATACACGATGTGCTCTCCATGACCGTGGATGAGGCTGCGGATTTTTTTAAGGCTATACCCGCAGTCTTTCGGCGCTTGCAAGTTTTGCAAGAAGTGGGAATGGGCTACATAACCTTGGGGCAGTCGGCGGTGACGCTTTCTGGCGGTGAAGCGCAGCGCATCAAGCTTGCCCTTGAATTGTCTAAGGTGAGCACAGGCAGAACGCTGTACATTCTGGACGAGCCCACCACCGGTTTGCACCAGGCAGACGTTTTAAAATTGTTGCACGTACTGCATGAGCTGGTGCAGCGTGGGAATACGGTTATTGTTATAGAGCACAATTTGGAAGTCATTGCACAGTCTGATTATATTGTTGACCTTGGACCTGAGGGTGGAGACGGTGGCGGGCAAGTCATTGCTGCAGGAACCCCTGAAGGAGTCATGAAAACAAAGGGCTCTTTTACCGCTACGTATTTGGCGCAATATGTGCGGGAGCATGGGCATTCATGATGTATAAAAGTAAGCATGTGCGTTGTGCTGTACGCGTATTGGCACTGATAGCCTTGGTAGTTTGGGGACATGCTACTGGTTTTGCGCAGGGTGAAAACGCAAACACTGATGAGAGTACGCCTTCAAAAGAGAATGCACCAGAGATAAAGAGCTCCACTACTTCTGAAGCTGAGAAAGAGCCGCTGCCTAAGGACGAGACTGATGCTACAGAAAAACCTACCGAAGAAAAAGACAGCGATGCAAAAGCTACGGATGCAGAGAAAAGCGCAAGCGCGGACGAAAGTAAAGAAGAGACTACTGAAAAAGATGAGACGGAAAAAGATGCTGAAGCAGAAAACACCGATGATGCAAGTGAAACAGACGTGGATAAGGAAGACGATGCTGAAGAAGAATTGACTGAAGATGAAAAGAGTATTGTTCAGAGCATCAAGGTTTCTACTGACAGAGACTTAGTGCTGTGGCTCAGTGGCTTGGGGCTTGGAATAAACGGCGGGCGTTCTGAGCATGAAAGCGCATTGCTTGAATATTATAAATTGCCTTCAGATGCGCTTGCTGAAAAGAGTGAAGAGGAAGAAGAGAAAGAAGAAGAAGAAGAAGAAGAAGAAGAAGAAGAAGAAGAAGAAGAAGAAGAAGAAGAAGAAGAAGAAGAAGAAGAAGAAGAAGAAGAAGAAGAAGAAGAAGAAGAAGAAGAAGAAGAAGATAGCGATACCGAAGAAACTGACAAAACTGATGAAAGCACCAAAGATGAAACAAGCACCAAAAATGATGAAGAGAAAAAAACAGATGATAAAGATACCGATGCTAAAAAAGATGAAGAAGGAGCATCTGAGAAAACAGACTCAAAAGATGACGATGAAAAATCAGAAGATGAAGAAGAGGAAGAGAAAAAAAAGCTCATAACTTCGGAAGTAACCAAGCCTATTGCCGAAGGTGAAACGACGAGCATTACTATTACCAATGCAGATGAGGCGCAGTATTTTACTTATGAAAAAATAGACGAACACATTTTTGTCTTAAAGGGCAATGTGGAAATTATTGTACAGCAGGATAATAAAAAGCGCCTTCATCGCATTACTGCTAATAAGCTTGTCTACAACGAAACACTGCGCATTGGTTCTGCTATTGGGGATGTGAAGTATAGAATGTATTCATATGAGGAAGAACCACCCACGAGTTATTCTGAAAAAGCGACAGAAGAATTTACTGGCGCGGTGGTTTCTTTTAGCATAGATGAATTTAACAGCGACGTACTCCATGGAATTGCCTACACTGAAAATGAAGTAAAGTATGGCGTGAAAAAAGATAAGAAAGAAACACTTGCCTTTAAAATTTTTGCGCCGCATATTAGTAAGTCTCCTCAAGATGTAATTACGATATCGGATGCATCCCTGACATCGAGTGTTTTATCGCCTCCCTTATACAGAATACGACTACGCAAAATGTGGGTGCTCAATTCTTCAGGTGAATGGGCTATAGCACGCGCTACGGTTTTTTTAGGCGACATACCTGTTTTGTGGTTTCCGTTTTTTGTAAACCCCGGTGACAAGCTTTTTTTTCACCCTGCCATAGGGTTTAAGCTGCGCGGCGGCGGGTATATAAATACCACGACCTATTTTATAGGCAAAGCGACAAAAAAAGATGACGAAGGTGGCTTTCTCGATATTTTTAATATAAGCAAGTCAAAAAAAGATACCCGCAAAATTATAAAGGGTTTGTATTTGCGAGAACCTGAAGCGGGAGATCTTGTGCGTACCTCCCCCCCCAAATGGGAGCTTAAGTACCTCCTTGATTATTACACGAATGTGGGACTCTATTCAGCATTAGAAGGAAATTTCCCCAAAATATGGAAATTTGACACACTTTCATTTTCCGCAGGAATTGGATACAGTCATACCGTCTACAACATCAAGGATTCGTATTTTAACAACCACATAGATGACAAAGGAAAACTTTCTTGGAATTTAGATCACGGATATATTTACAGCCAAAAAGTGCCATTTCGCTAC
Source organism: Spirochaetia bacterium (assembly GCA_965196605.1). GTDB lineage: Bacteria > Spirochaetota > Spirochaetia > WTKD01 > CBDAKK01. Next base: position 851,432 of record CBDAKK010000008.1, on the reverse strand, counting down.
AATTTCAAAGTTGACACAAAGCTCAATTTTGGGTCAGCCTACACTACCTCATTGCTGTTTGAGCAATATTCAGATGCCTTTATAAAGCGAGATTTTTTTCAGCGCGCCTTTGATTTTGATTGGCAACAAGTACTAGACCCTAATAAGGGCATAAAAGATTTCAATGCAAGACCCTCTGAAATAAGCAGTTATTACTGGAGATGGAATAACAATCTCAAGATACCTACCGATAAAATTGTAGGAAACTATCTAGAGTCAATTTCTATAAATGATTTTCGTATTCAAATGGATTGGAAGAAGAAAGATATTGACGCAAAACATCATCCTAAAGCCTACAAAAATAAAATAACAGGATCTTCCGTCAGCCAAAAAATTGAAGGTTCGTTCTTTTATCCGACTGAAATAGAAATTCCCAACTATCGCTTAAGCACTTCTGGCACCTTGTTTTCTTTGGATTCTACAAAACTAGACTTTAGCAACGGTTGGGAAAAAACGCTATTTGCTGAAGCAGAAAAAAAACGCAAAGAGGAGGAGGAAAATAAGGCTAATGGAGAAGGCGAAGATTCTGATGAAACTCAGGAAGAATCAGAGGATCTAAAGGAGAATGAAAAAACTGCGGCATCTCCCACCACAGAGGCAAGTGAAGTAAAAGATGCTGAAGACGCCAACAAAGAAGCGGAGAAAACCAAGGAAGAAGAAAAAACTACGCCATCTCCCACCACAGAAACCAGTGAAGTAAAAGATGCTGAAGACGCCAACACAGAAGCAGAGAGAACCACGGCAGAAGAAAAAACTACGCCATCTCCCACCACAGAAACCAGTGAAGTAAAAGATGCTGAAGACGCCAACACAGAAGCAGAGAAAACCAAGGAAGAAGAAAAAACTACGCCATCTCCCACCACAGAAACCAGTGAAGTAAAAGACGCTGAAGACGCCAACACAGAAGCAGAGAAAACCAAGGAAGAAGAACCTGAGGTACTAGAAGATATAGCTGCTTATGTACCATTATCAAATGGTGCACAGAAAACTTTGAGAGATGGTGATAAACCCAGTACAAGAACTGCATACACAAAAACCACCTATGATGTGGTTTACCCAGAGGATAAAATTACAGAACCTTCGGCATACGACTTTGATTGGAAAAAAGTAACCTTACTCTTTACATATAAAATAGACCATTCCTTAAATGAGAAATTGTATCTTCACGATAAAAAATGGCTGCGTCCTGAAGACCTTCCTGATATTACGCTACTATCAAGTGACCTTATCAATTATGGATATTTGACCACTGATAATACCGTTGGCTTTACTCAAAAATTTACCACATTCGATAGCTTGTTATCGTATTCATGGGATATTTCTTTGGATGTTAAAAGGCGCCTTTTGAATACTGCCGAAAAACTATCTGCAAAAGATAAAACGACAAAAGAAAAAAATGCCATTGATTATACAAAAGAAGATCTATCAAACAAGCACACCGTTACGCTTTCACCTCTGAAAATGTTTTCCCCTTTTTCTGAAACCAAACTAAGCTATACTGCAAACTTCGACATTGGGAAAAATGTTTTTGCCACAAAAGAACCTGCAAAATTTTATGAACATGACGATATCAAGTGGTGGAAAAATCACACAGTTGAGCAACGCTATGTAGCAAAATACGCAAATACTACTAACACACTAGGCTTGGATATAGAACTTCCACCACGCTTAGATGCGTACACACCGCTATACACCTTTGATTTAGATACTTACTTCACATTTTCTATGAAGACCAAAATCTTCAAGAAAAAGAATGAAAAGGATAAGTGGTTTTACGATCCATTAGACTTCTCAAGCACGATATCTTTTTTTGAAAAAAAGTTGAGCATTACGCAATCGGTGAATTGGAATTATGAAGACTCTTACGTAAAGGATACGAAAACCACCCTTAAAGCGTGGTGGTTTTCGCTGGATTTTTTAGCAAAGCGCGATAAGGGACATACTTTTGATGTAAATAATTTTTCGTTTAATAAGGTTGGAAATGATGAACTACGCCCTAGCACGCTTACTGCAAGTTTTAAATACGATATTTCCAATATATGGTTTTGGCGCGATAGAATAAATTTGCTTATGAATATTGACGTGAAATACTCTCATGCTTTTTTAGAATTTACTAATACAAAACTGGAATTGTCATATAAGTTTGAACTTGCAATACACAAAATATTGAAGCTTTCATTTTCTGTCCAGACCCAAAACGACCTTATGTTTTTATACTACGAAGATTACGCAAAGCAAATTGGGGTGCCAACTCGGGACTTTTGGAAAGACATAGGAGACGGACTTAATCTTTTTGACATAGAAGCCCTCAAACGAACACCATTTAAGCTTAATAAACTTTCTTTAGGCATTACCCAAGACTTTGGAGGATGGGTGCTTGATGTTGTGTACTCAGGAAACCCAAAACGCAAAACAGAAAAAGGCATTGTCAGATATGAATGGCAAAACACCTTAGAATTCGGTGTCTATTGGAAGCCCATATCTGACCTTAAAACCTCGGTGTATTACAGAGAAGAAAAGCTGTCATTAGACGAAGAAGTAAAAAAGAAATAATAGTGAAGTAAAATTGCTTATGTATTTCATGATGGTGAGACATATTAGGAGACATAGAGAAAAAGCTACGAACTTCAACACGGTTAAGAAATCACAAAGAGCAAAGGTTTCCAATGAGCACTATATACACACAAAAAGGCACGCATATGACCACTATGTAACGAAAGCATTATCGACACGACAAAAATATAAAACACAATCATAGTCAATGTGCCAACAAAAGTTATGAGAATCATATTTCCGCATCTTCATAAGGCGGAGTCAAATCGCTGCATACAAGAAAAAACACTTGAATAAACCATCGTATTCATATATGATAATATCAACAGACGACGATGCAACAAAGTCGTATGTATTCTATATCATGAGGTAAATGATGAATATTGTAAGTGTTTTTATACTAGGTATTTTTTTATTAGTTCTTTTTGTCTTATTTGTGCTTGCACGAAAAGGGGTATCTTTTAGTCTACGCGTAGCGTTTGCAGCACTCTTTGCGCTTATTTTTGGTCTTGTCTTGCAACTGGGGCTTTCAAAAGGGCATGAAGCCTTGCAAGGGGCATTGCCGCTTTTTACCCTTGTCTCACGCACATACACAGGCATCTTGCGTCTGCTTGTAGTGCCCATGTTGCTTTTTGGCATCATATCCGTAATCATTACGGTTTATCAAGCCCGCGCTCAAAAAACGGTATATGCAGTAACAGGGCTTGCAAGCATTGTGTTGTTAGTAAATACTGCACTTGCTTCCATTATAGGCGCAGGCTCTGCTATTTTTTTTAAGGTTGGCAATACGCTTGACGTAAGTACGCTTGAAGTTGTGCAACCAAAGTACGAGTACAAAGGCTTGTGGGATGCCATCATAGGCTACATTCCTACAAACGTGTTTAAGGTACTCTCATCTTCCAACGCCTTGCAAGTTACCATTGTCGCTGCGCTGCTTGGCTTTGCAAGCGTGTTGGTGTACAAGCAAAATGAAAGGCTTGCAGAACCCTTTGTACACTTTGTAGAATCCGCGTTTGAAATTGTCAAAAGTCTCGCAAACATCATAATAAGCTTTACTCCTTACGGCGTTTTTGCCTTACTCACGCGTTCATTCTCCATTTATGGCTGGGACGTCCTCATATCCTTAGGAAACTTTGTTTTAGCAAACCTCGTAGGTTTTCTTCTGCTCTTTTTGTTGCAACTGAGCATTGCCTCCGTGTTGGGCAAAGTCTCACCCCTAACCTATGTAGCCCGCGTAGTGCATGTGCTTTCAGTGGCTTTTAGCACAAGGTCTAGTTTTAGCACCATACCCGTTACCATACAAACCCTACAAGAAAAATTTGCTCTCCACAAGGAGGCAAGTCGGGCAATACCAAGCATAGGCGCTAGCATAGGCATGAACGCGTGCGCAGGTCTGTGGCCTGCTATTGTTGCAGTTTCAACCTTACAAGCACTCGGCACTCCCGTTACACTTGCAACCATAGCACTCATTGCAGGCGCTAATGTCATCGCATCCATTGGCATATCGGGCATTCCAGGTACGGCAACCGTGGCAGCAAGCGCAAGTTTTGCGCTCTTGGGGCTACCCTTTACGCTTGTGCCGCTTGTACAAGGCGTTGACTTTTTCATAGACATGGGACGCACAGCACTCAATGTTAATGGCACCATCAGCGCCGCTGTTTCGGCAGACAGCCTTGTACACGCAAAAAAAACTAGCTCCAGTGAGGCAAACGTAATTGTACAAAAGCTTAAAACGGGTTAGAAACATCAATGCAAAAAAACAATGAACATACAATTAACACATAAGTACAGGCATGTCTGTCTATGCCCCATGCTCTCTTCACTATGAGGCAAACTCACACACGTAACCTCCACGCCCCATGTCTTGTTTCCCCTCTATTGTTGCACGCAGCAATTTGAATTCACCATGAAACAAGCCCTCCAATTGACAAAGCAAAAGGCATATATTAAAATATCGATATATCTTAATATTTAAGAGGTACTATGAATAATAAATATATCTTTGTATTTTTTGCGTTACTTTTTTTTGCGTTACATACCACCGCATTATTTGCAAGAGGCACGCAGGACGACGCCCAAAAGCTTGTAGTGGGCATGGAGTTACAGTTTCCACCCTTCGAAACTACGGACACCTCTGGTAATCCGTCAGGGTGGTCGGTAGATTTTGCCCGCGCTTTGGCAGATGGTTTAGGCATGCAGCTTGAAATAAAAAACATTGCTTGGACAGGCCTCATTCCCGCAGTACAAACAGGCAAGGTTGATATAGTGATATCATCTATGTCAGAAACACCAGAACGTAAAAAGTCTGTTGATTTTACCGCTCCTTATGGCACATGGTACATAGTAAGCCTACTCAATAAAAAAAGCAGCGTAGAAAAATTTGCGCACCTTAATAGCGCGCAGCACACCGTAGCAGTAAAAATTGGAACTACGGCGGAGGTGATTGTCACCCAGAAGCTCCCTAAAGCGCAGGTGAAAAAATTTGATACATGGGATGCTGCCGTACTTGAAGTGGCGCAAGGTCGAGCAGATGCGGCCTTGTACGACCCCATATCTGTATACAAAGCGCATACAAAATACTCCCAGAACACAAAACCATTGTACGAACCAATTAAAGGGTTTACCAACAACATAGCTGGGGCTATGAAAAAAGGCAATGATAGCTTGCGCGAAAGAATAAACGCGTTTATCAAAAAAGCAAAGCAAGATGGCACTATTGCAAAGATATCGAAAAAATACCTCGGAGCAATGAACAAACAAATACGCGCACAAGGGGCACCTCCGTTTTTTGAATAATCGCAAGTGCTGTGAAGCAGCTTTACAAGATTCATTATGAAAAAAATATTTTTTCAGCCTTATAAATACGCAGCAATACCAAGGCGTATTGCTGTAATAAACTATATACTTGTAGTTGGATTATTTGCGCTGTTTTTTTATGCTGCCTTCGCGAGTTTTTCGTTTAACTTGCGCTGGGACTCGGTATGGAACTACCGCAAACTTTTACTCGTAGGGTTTTTCAATACCATCGGCATTACTATATTCTCCTTGTTTGGAAGCATACTTTTAGGGTTTCTCATTAGTTTGGGACAAGACTCTCGACTTATTCCGCTTCAAATTTTTTCAAGACTCTACGTGGAAATTATACGAGGCACTCCATTTTTGGTGCAAATACTCATTTTTTACTACGTGGTTGCAAACGCACTTGGCATTACCAACATATACATAAGCGGCGTTATAATTTTATCAATATTCTCAAGCGCATACGTGGCTGAAATATTTAGGGCGAGCATACAAAGCGTAAGTAAAACACAACTGGAAACAGCGCAATCCGTGGGCTTCACCAATATGCAAACATTTCGCTATATTGTATTTCCACAAGTTATAAAGCAAATTCTCCCACCGCTTGCCGGGCAATTAGTATCGCTCGTCAAAGACTCTTCGCTTTTGTCTATCATATCCATACGAGAATTTACCATGGCCGCGCGCGAGGTAAACTCAGCAACCTATTCCACATTTGAAACCTACATCCCACTAGCAATTGGATACCTCTTACTAACATTTCCCATTTCGCACATTTCAAGACTACTAGAAAGGAAGTTTAAATATGAAACTTAAATTTACAAACCTCACAAAAACCTTTGATAAAACCCATACCGTCCTTGACTCTGTTTCGCTGGAAATAGAAGATGCGCACTCCATAGCCTTTATAGGCCCCTCAGGTGGCGGCAAGACTACGCTACTACGCATGATAGCAGGCTTAGAAAAACCAACAAGCGGCAGCATAGAAGTAAACGACTTTCAAATTCCCTATGTTGCAGACGTACCAACAGACCACTCAAACGAACTCCTAGAATACCGAAAGAAAATAGGCGTAGTTTTTCAGAATTACAACTTATTTCCTCACCTCACCGCCTTTCGCAACATTACCCTGCCGCTTGAAAAAGTTCACAAACTCCCCGCGGACGAAGCAAACGAGCGCGCGGAGAATTTATTAAGACGCTTTCAACTCATAGACCATGGACACAAAAAACCCAGCCAACTCTCTGGTGGACAAAAACAGCGCATAGCCATTTCACGCGCAATGGCAGTACAACCAGCCTACCTACTCTTTGATGAACCAACGAGCGCGCTTGACCCCGAGTTTACCGCCGAAGTTCTCGACATGATAGACGAACTACAACGAGAAGAAAACATTGACATTATCATAGTAACCCACCACATGAATTTTGCGCGCAGCGTCTCAAACCATATGCTATTCATAGGCGAAGGACAAGTACTTGCACACGGCAGCCCTGACGAAATGTTTGGGCACACGCAAAACGCTACCGTCGAGAGTTTCTTTAAAAAAGTACTCGTATACTAAGCTGCTTTAAAGACTTAAGGCGCAAGCTCGTAGAGCCGCTTAATACTTGGAAAAGCATGGTGTACACAAGCACGCACTGCCTCTGCCGAATGCAAGCCCCACACATTATGCAACACCGCCTCACAATCTTTATAACGCAACCCTCGCACAAAATGCTTCAAAGTAGCAACACAATGCATGGCAACGCTTAATTTTGTAATACCCATTCCTAAAAAGAGTGGAACAACTCCCAAATCAGAAGCGGCCTCTCCACAAACACTAATCGGAATATTCACATCACGAGCTGCATCACTCACCTGTTTTATGGCGCGCAAAACCGCAGGATGACACACATCATACATATTCCTCAATGTCCTTGTCTCTCGCTCAACCGCCAATATATATTGAATAAGATCATTAGTACCTATACTCAAAAAATCGCAACACTTACCAAGACCAGCTATCCCCAAAACACTCGCAGGCGTCTCCACCATGATGCCAATGGGAACATTTTGAACATGGGCTTTATGCTCTTGTACCAAGTCGCGGTGTACTTGCGCAATGCACTCCTTAACAGCAAGAATCTCTCCTTCATCAGAAACCATAGGCACAAGTATTCTCACAGCACCATGCACGGCAGCGCGCAAAATAGCCCGCAATTGCGGCACAAGCAACTGCTTGTAAGCAAGCACAAAACGCACACCGCGCATCCCCAAAAAAGGGTTTTGCTCCTTCGGCATAGCAATATAAGGAATACGCTTGTCCCCCCCAACGTCTAAAAGCCGTATGACAAGACTCTTTCCCTTCAGCGCCTTCGCAGCATGGGCATATACCTCATATTGCTCTTCCTCATCAGGCGCTGCCTCACGCCCCAAAAACAAAAACTCTGAACGCAACAAGCCCACACCCTCAGCCCCGCTCTCCAAAAGCGGCGTTATATCCGCCATCCCCCCCACATTTGCGCTACACTCAACAGGCACTTCATCAAGAGTACACGCCTCACGCATACGCTGTTCCTGCACCTCTTGCAGCAACAAAGCAAGCGCCGCCCTCCTTTGCTCATAACTTTGCACGCTAGCCTCGCAAGGATCCACAATAACCTCTGCATCACAAGCATTGAGAATTACAGGCTTACCCGCTCCCACACTTCCCATATCTTCAAACCCACTCACCATGGGAATATTTTGTGAACGCGCAATAATAGCAGCGTGCGAGGTTTCCTCTCCATGCTTTGTCACAATTCCACGCAACTTAGAACGAATAAGACTCGAAACAATTTGAGGACTCACCTCATCTATAAACAAAATCGCGTCATGCGGACATTCATCACAAACAGGAACAAGCACCTCATCCGACGCTTGCACAAGCAGCATACCAACATCAATAACATCATCCGCACGCGCGCGCAAGTACTCATTATTCTCCAAAGCCCTGTATTCGCGCGCGCACTCCTCACACACAAACCACCATGCATAAACAGCAGTATAATGCTCTTCCTTTATAATCCCCGCTGCCCGCTTATACAACTGAGGATCCAAGAGCATAATTCTCTGCATGCTCAAAATCTGTTTTGTCGCCTCCTCTTCATTGCGGGCAATATCATCATCCAAAGCCTGCGCCGCTTTTTTGAGCAAAGCCTGAAGCCTTTGCAACTCTTGTTCGGAATTGTCACTATGCCTATGCACAAACTGCGGCTTGCGCATTGACTCCATCTTCCACACAGTACCAATTGCAATACCACGCGACAAGCTCCGCAAAGCCTTATCTACGCTTGGAGAAAGGGGACTAATAAGAGGCTCAGCCGCGCCCTCTGTCTGCTGCCCCGCATTATGCACATGCGCCCCTTCACCAAACTCACGCGCAACAAGGCCTCCTAGCTCCTCCAAAAACTCCTTACTTTCCCGCCCCCATGCATGCACTACAATAGCATCACCCTGCCGCACATTCAGTTTTATCACAGCATTTAAGCTGCTCAAGCAAACAGTGTGCTGCGGCAAACGCTCCAGTGCCACGCACGCCTCTACTTCATACTTTGCAAGCGCCATTACAAGCGCAGCAGCGGGACGCGCATGAAGCCCATGCTCATTGGTAATAACACACCGACACTGCACTGCGCCGTTAGGAATATGCACATGCTCTACGGACGCCTTGCTAGCCTCCCCCTCTACAGAAGCATCACCAATTTGTGAAACCTTAGGAGATAAGGCATTACGCACTTCGCGCTTTATGCCGACTATGTCGCTCCCTATACTCGCTTGAACTGCAGCGACCACGGCACCCTCAACCAAGGGAGCCGCGCACATCTGCACGCAAGCAGCAACAGAGTCTTCCAACAAACCTATGGCAGTCTGCGCACTCAGCAAGGCGCTCCCCATATCCATAAGCAGCAGCACCCCATCTTCAGAGTAGACCTCCTCAATAGCTTGCATAATAGCAAAGGCATCAGTGCCAAAATCTTGATAATTTTCACCAGTGCCCCCTACCCCAACAATGGGCGCACCGGGCGCACCCTCAAGGGCAAGGGCACATACAGAGTCGGCAAGCGCTTTGCTATGCGAAACAACGACAACACCGACCACGATTTATACGTTATTCCTCCACAAAAGTCTGCAATGCACTTTTTAGCAGCAAATAACTCGAAGTTGCACCGGGATCTTGATGCCCCACACTCCGTTCACCGAGATAACTAGCGCGCCCCTTCTTGGCCAGAAGCAATATAGTCGATTCCATACCCTTCTTCGCCGCCACAACACCGTTTTCAAACATGCAGCTAAACATGTGAGGCGACGCCTCCATAGCCTTCAGCGCGGGAACCCAGGTATCCATCATGGTTTTTTCACCTACCTCCGCCTTACCAAGCCCTTGTATTCCCTTCACTCCCTCTTGAAAACAGCGCAAGACATCACCCACAGTGAGCTCGTCCTTATCCTTTGCCGCCGAAGACATTTTAAGAAAAAAGGTGCCGTACAAGGGACCCGCCGCTCCGCCCACGCTTTTAATGAGCTGCAAAGAAACCGTTTTAAATAACTCCGAAATAGTACGCGGATGATGCACCGACAATACTCCCGCACCGCACTGAACCCCCTATTCATGTTAATCCCATGATCAGCATCCCCAATTGCAGAATCCAGCTCAGTCAAATACTTCTCGTTCTCACGGTACACATCGGCTAAGCGTACCACAAAAATTTGCACCTGCCGCAACACTACCATAGCTCACCTACTCATCAAACACCCCAGCGCAATGCTGGAGTATGCACCGGCGCATTCCAAAGAGCCGTCATTTCATCCGACACCCTCACCACCGTGATAGAACAACCCTGCATTTCCAAAGACGTAATATAATTCCCTATAAGCTTGCCCACAACTGCAATATTTCTTGCCTGCATAATTTCTATGAGCTCATGATATATAATGTACAACTCAATAAGCGGAGTGCCACCCATACCATTTACCATAACGATAGTCTTATCATCCGCGGCAAAAGGAAGGTCATCAAGCACCGCCTCAGCCATTTTTGCAACCAACTCCTTTGCAGACATGTGGTGCATACGAGTTCTTCCGGGCTCACCGTGAATGCCAATACCAAACTCTATTTCATCGCCCCCAAGCTCAAAGGTAGGCTTTCCCGCCGCAGGCACGGTACACGAAGTAAGCGCAACACCAAGAGAACGCCCATTATCATTCACCTGCTTACAAAGCTGTGCCACTTCCGCAAGGGACTTTCCACCCTCAGCAGCAGCACCGCATATTTTTTCAGCAATAACCGTCGTACCAACCCCGCGCCTACCCGTGGTGTACAAACTATCTTGAACTGCAACATCATCATTAATAAGCACAGACTCAACACTAAGCCCGTCAGAAAGACACAATTCTTTTGCCATGTCAAAGTTAAGAACATCACCCGTGTAATTCTTAACAATATGCAAAACGCCAGCGCCACCATCCACCGCCTTGGTACACGCCTCTATTTGGTCAGGCGTAGGAGAGGTAAACATATCACCAGGACAAGCGCCATCGAGCATGCCCTGCCCCACAAAGCCCCCGTGTAGCGGCTCATGCCCACTACCACCACCAGAGACAATGGCAACCTTATGCTGCTTGGGAGCGCCCGCGCGCACTACAAAATGTGGGTCATAAGAAACCCTCACCAAATCAGCATGCGCTACCGCCATCCCCTTAAGAGAATCGACCACCACTGAACCAACATCGTTGATTAACTTCTTCACTTAGTACCCCCTTAGCAGTTATCTATAAAACCGCTATAAAATTAGTAATACGACGCCCTACTACTCCTATGCAAGCGCCTTCCTCACCGTCGCCCTTGCAAGTATATCCGTAGGATCAAGCAAGCGTGCATCACGCTTTTCAGCAAATATAACCGGCAGCTCAGTACACCCCAGTATTATTTTTTTTACATCCTGTGAATCCGCATGCTCCAATAAACGCTCTATATTCTCACTGTCATCAACCTTTACACCATTTTTACAGTTGTAAATCATCTCCATAGTCAACGCGCGCAGTTCATCACTAGGGCACACAAGGCGTATACCCTTATCCTCCAAAGGCGTTTTATAAAGCATGTATTTATAAGTCACATCAGTACCCAAAAGATACACGCTTTCACCCTTTTTCACCTCTCGTGATATTTCCTCCACCGTCTCATGTATTATATGGAGAAACTCAACCCCCTGTTCCTCCAATAAGCCACCAAGCGCCTGCCTCACCTCTTCGTAAAAATAATGAACGGTATTGCAACCCATCATAATTATTTTTGCCCCAATAGAAATAAGGTTACGCCCCGACTGTGCAATATAAGGCGCAGGATTCTCCCCGCCTCTGAGAATATGATTAATCCTATCGGGAATTTCGCTATTATTATCTACTATTACATGCAAGTGCTCTTGGTCGGATCCCGCGGGAGTATTCTCAGCAATCTTTTTAAAAAGATCAACGGTCGCCATAGTCCCCATACCACCAATAATGCCTACTGTTTTCTTCATACGTTTCTCCAAAGCATAGTGATAGTATATCCTATTTTTCTATTTCGTTCTCACTCGCCGCAACAACAACAGCACACGAAGCATCACCTATAACATTAACACAGGTCCTCGCCATATCAAGCATTCGGTCAATACCAGCAATAAGCGCCAAACCCTCCAAAGGCAAACCCACAGACTGCAAAACTAAGGTAAGCATGATAAACCCCGCACCCGGAACACCTGCAGTCCCAATAGACCCCAAGGTCGCCGTAAGTATCACAATCCCCATTTGCGCAAAGTTTAAATCTATACCATAGACTTGCGAGATAAACAAAGCACACACCCCCAAATAAAGAGACGTCCCATCCATGTTAATAGTCGCGCCGAGCGGAAGCACAAAACTCGATATCCTCTGAGAAACCCCCAAACGTTCACGCACCGACTTAATAGTAATAGGCAAAGTACCCGAAGAACTCGTCGTACTAAAAGCAGTTATCGCAGGCGCTGCTATCGCCCGAAAAAACTGTAAGGGACTCAGCTTTGCAAACACCTTGACTGCGGAAGAATACACACACACCGCATGAAGCACACACCCCAAATACACCGCAACTATCACAATGGCCAAGGGCTTTAGCACCTCTAAACCATAGGAGGCAACCGTCGGAACAATGAGCGCAAACACACCATAGGGCGCTAGCTTCATAACCAAGCCCGTTATCTTATACATAATCTCCGCAACACTATCAAAAAACTCTAAAAAGGGCTTCGCCTTTTTTTTTAGGCAACACCGTACACGCGCCCCCGAGAAACAGGGCAAAGGCAATTACTTGCAATATATTCCCGCTCACTAAACCTTGTAGCGGATTTTTAGGAATAATATTAAGCAAGGTAGTAGTAATAGGCGGCACTTCTCGCTCCTTAATAGCAGCATCTAGGGGAATACTCAGCCCTGCCCCCGGCTGGAACAACAACCCTAAAAACAATCCAATGAATACAGCTATAGCAGTAGTGGCAAGATAATACGCAAGCGTCTTTCCCCCAATTCTCCCCAAAAGCTTTGGATCACCAATGCTTGAAATCCCAATAATAAGAGAAGAAAACACCAAGGGTACTATCACCATCTTAATAAGGTTGATAAACAAGGTCCAAAAGGGCTTAATATAGATTTGAGCAACCTGAGGTGCCCCTTGCATAAATAGTCCAACAATGACGCCAAAAACCAAGCCTATGAATATTTTTGTCGTCAATTTCATATTTCTCATAATAGAACCTCCGCGTATTACAACGCATATAATATATATTGCAAGCGTGTAATGAAATTACTTACATAGTAGCAATTATATCTTATTTATATAAGAAAAGCAATTCATAATAACAAAAAATTATAGAAAAATTCCCTTAAAAAGGGATGGGCTTTGCCTTTGTGAGAGCACGCTTAGCCTTTGTGGGGGGAGCGCCCCCACACACACCCGTTGGGTAAGACGCTGTTTTGAGCTCAGCGCATGTGATCTGTGCCGCAATTTTGCTAACGCAGTGTTATATGAACACCTCTTGTAACCAAGACGCAAAACGCACTATGACAATACCTCGACTACAAGAGGTGTGCACACACAACGCAAACAAAATCATACACGGTGCTTTTGCTATAATTTTATGTAAGGTAGGATATGGGAAAAATCATAAGCTTTTTTAATCATAAAGGTGGCGTTAGTAAAACCACAACAACCTTTCATGTAGGCGCTATGTTATCAAAATTAGGAAAAGATATTCTCTTGGTTGATTCCGATTCCCAATGTAACCTTACAGGATTGCTTGCGGGGTTCTCTACTCATAAGAACGAAGAACATTACACACAAAAACAAGAAAACATAGAAGCATTTTATAAAAATTACTCAGATATATATAATGCCGTTATAAAAGACATGGAGGGTTCAAATACTCTTTCAAAACGTGACATAAAAAATCTCAAGCTTTTTAACTATCGAAAAAAAAACACAGCGCAAAATACAGGAAAAATAGACTTACTTTCTGGAAACATTCAATTTGCTGAAGTCGAACCTAGACTTACAACATCCTTACTATTTGCAAGTAATAGATATGCCCGTACAGCCACAACAATGAAAATGCCAGGTATCTTTAGAAAATTATTTACTCTGCTTGCCAATGAATACCATTACGACTTTATTCTCATGGATATGAGCCCCAGCATAGGAATGCTCAATCAATGTTTATTAATGAACTCCGATTATTTTTTGTTGCCTTTAGCTCCCGATTTTTTTTCATGGCAGGCCTTGAAAGCCATAGAACGAGTATTACCAAACGCGTATCAAGATTTTCAAGATTTTAGAAATGCAGATGACTTAAATGGCTATAAACTACCGAACCAGCCACAGTTCATGGGCTACATCATTCAAAATTTTAGGCTCACTGCAGGTAAAGCCCAAACACAGGAAGAACAAAAAAAAATCATTCCCTCAAGAAGTTTCCAAGAGTGGATAGAAAAAATTCAAAAAAGAATAAAGAATGAATTAACACCTAAACTACAAGGCGCTAACATGCACAACGCTCAAAACCAACTGGTGCAGAGTCTCATACCTGAGTTTAATAGTTTAATAGCACAATCACAACATGAAAACAAACCCGTGTTTGACATAGACCCAAACCAAATAACCAAAATGTCTAAAGAAGATAGGAATAACACTGAAGAAAAAAAGAAGCAAATTGCTACTATCTTTAAAGAAATTTGTGAATCTATTATTTCAAGAACAGCAGCAGACATGTAAAAGAAAGTACAGCTATCCCAAGACTGACATATCGCGCTAGCGTCTCAGCCGCACAAGGCGCTCACAAAAGCCAGCGCGAGCCATAGCATAGCTGACACGCGCGTAGCGCAAACATAAAGCGCCACAGTGCAAAAAAGGGGCGAGGGGTGGCGCTTTGCGTACTTTGTCGCGGCGCTTCCCTAGAGTTGTCTTGGCGCTTTGTGGGGGCACGTCCCCACACCCCCACGGGGTAAGACACGGTACTGCGCTCCGCGCGTCTTTCTGTGTTAAAGCTGACGCTAATCTTGTATGAACTTTTTCTGCGGTCAAGCAACCGCGTCTGCTATGACATACGCTCGGATGACTGTACTTTCTTTTTTCTTTTTTTTGCGACGAAAAAAGAAAAAAGAAAAACTCGCTGTGGGGGGATACCCCCCACACCCCCGAGTATATAAGTGAACGCTTCTTGTGCCGTCCATGGGGCGGCTGTGAGGACGGAAAAGTCGTGAGCACGAAGAACGGGCGACGCCCGTGCCACGGATGGCACACGTAGGGCGCCAAGGATGGACAGCCGTGCCATGGAGGGCACGCATTGGCTGACAAGGACGGTACGGATGTAATCCTTTAGATTGCGGAGCGCAGCGTAGCAAAGATGTTACTTGCATCAAAGAAAGAAAGTACCAAAGAAAGTCACGAGCGAAGCGAGGGGATGCTGACATTCAGATTGCGGAGCGAAGCCAAGATGGAGTACTCGCATCAAAGAAAACTCGCTGTGGGGGACACCCCCACACCCCCGTGCATTAAGCAAACGCGTCTTGTGCCCTCCGTGGTATGACTGTGAGAGCGCTCATGAGCGTAGCGAGGGGATGCAAACTATTGCATAAGCGCTTTGCGTACTTTGCCGCGGCGCTTCCCTAGAGTTGCCTTGGCACTTTGCGTATTTCGCCACGGCACTTCCCTAGAGTTGCCTTGGCGCTTTGCGTACTTTGTCGCAGCGCTTTCTTAAAACTACCTTTGCGCTTTGCGTACTTTGCCACGGCGCTTCCCTAGAGTTGTCTTGGCGCTTTGCGTACTTTGCCGCGGCGCTTTCCTAGAGTTGCCGTGGCGCTTTGCGTACTTTGCCGCGGGGCTTCCCTAGAGTTGCCTTGGCGCTTTGCGTACTTTGCCGCGGCGCTTCCCTAGAGTTGCCTTGGCGCTTTGCGTACTTTGCCGCGGCGCTTCCCTAGAGTTGCCGTGGCGCTTTGCGTACTTTGCCGCGGCGCTTCCCTAGAGTTGTCTTGGCGCTTTGCGTACTTTGCCGCGGCGCTTCCCTAGAGTTGCCTTGGCGCTTTGCGTACTTTGCCGTGGCGCTCCCCTAGAGTTGCTTTGGCGCTTTGCTAGAACTGCCGCGGCGCTTCCCTAGAGTTGCCTTGGCACTTTGTGGGCTTTGCCTTTTGTGTGTATATGAGCGTGCTCTTGTAAATACGCTTTGGAGGCAACTTAAGAATTTGGCTTTTTTTTCAGGGATGTAAAAGGGCAAGGCAACGAGTTCATAATGCCCATTATCCGTGGGTATGTCTTTCATGTCCTTGAGTAATTGTTCTTTCCATAGGTCGTGGCGTTGGAGGTGTTCGCCCTTGGGCTCTATGAATATTTGGAATATGCGGTGGTTATTTCCTTCTAGCATAAGCAAGAAATCGGGCTCAAATGCCTTACCATCTTCAAAGTTGTATATGCGGAAATGGCGCTCATTGCGTATGAGCCACATGACACGCATATTGGCATTTTCAAGCGCGCGGTGTATTTCTTGAATGCAGTCTTCCTCATAACTATTTACCTTTACAGACTCTTGTGCAAAATATGGATACGCGCGGTAGTCTTGCAAGTACTCTTGTTTGCCTATCAACACCTTTTTGTTAGTAAACACTTCTTTGATGGGTTTTGAAATGAGTTGTTGTGTGCCAACATAGTCGGTCCACACCTCTTCAATGCGCGTCTGCAAATTGCGCAAAAAACTTTCGCACACCTTAAGCAAGGCGCGCGGAGTACGTATGTCTTTTTTTGCGTAGCCCTGGGGGTATAAAATTTCTAACTGGTTATCGTGTAGCCCCTCTTTAATTTCAAGTATGCTCCTAATCTCAAACTTTTTTGCAATTTCCGCAAAGCGAAAAAAGGGGTTTCTTGCCACCGCCTTGAGAAAAATGGCAGGAGGAATATCTTGAAGAGTAAGGCGCATTGCACGAATGTACTCGTAGTCTTTCATATTTTTCCTTTCTGCGTATAAGTCAAATACATCAAGCTGTACGTCAAAGGTATATGTTGCGCTTATGTTCTTGAAATCTTCATTAGTATACTTTCCAAATAAGTCTTGTTGTAATACGTTTCGCCTTTCTCTCGGCACCCTTTGATTGAGATAGAGATATTGTTTCTTGTAGGTATCCGAAGCTATAAAAGTGTCCTTTAAGCGTATTTCCACCTCCTTCATTTCGCCGTCAATAAGCCCAGCCTCTTCTAAGTCTTTGTTGAGTTGCTGTATAAACTTAGAACCATCCGCAGTATGAAAATGCAGTTGTTCAAGTACAGCGCGTTCATCATCAGCCGCGGAGTCATATTTGCGCTGGTAATATTCATGATGTGCCTCAAGCGCAAAGGGAAACAAGCGCGCGCCGCGCCCTATGAGCTGAATCTCTTGAGTAGTCGGCGGATTTTCTTTGGTACTCGGTGTCTCATACAGTTTTACTATGTCATATAAATTAAGAACATCCCACCCTTCGTTCAATTTATCGACGGCGAAAATGACGCGATATTTATTTGTGGGCTCTTCAAGCGTGTTGAGCGCCATTTGCATACTTTCTAGTTCTGTGTCGTTGTTTACGTTTATGGTTGTTTCTTGAGAAAAAAGCGTACGCACACGGCTCGTAAGAAAGGTGCGCGAAAAGTCCCCACTGGTGAAGAATTCATATATATGCTTGTAGAGTGCAAGTTCCTTGTAGTGTTTCACTAAGTCAAACATGTGTGCTATATGCGCATCTTCAAGTGTTTCTATGAGCGCGTGAAACTGTGCATGCGCCGCCTTACTTTCCTTAATTGTTTTGGATTTAAAGAGTATTATCGGCTTTATGGTAAGCCCATATTTACTTGCTATTTCTTCACGATATTGGCTGGTGATACACGCAAGCAGAAATCTGTCTTCGAGCGATTCTGTTTTGGTGTGCGCAAGGTGTATGTGCTTAGAATAGCCGTCGTTGCGGAATTGCTTTAAGCCGTAGCGTATGAGCGCCTTGTTTCTATATTTTTCCTTGAGAGTGTGCTTGTCGAGATCTGCCGTAGCGGTAAATTCTAAAAGGTAGTTTTCTTCGCGTTGCGTAAACAATGTCTGTACGGTGTCTTCCCACGAATAAGCAAGTTCTAATCCTTTTTTTGTTTCCGTACTCGTGTGATGTGCCTCATCGGCAAGGAGGACTATTTTTTGTTGCGCAAAGTCTTCAAGGGTCACCGTGTTTTCTTTTTGTGTTTTCATGCGCGTGTGCAAACTCTGAATAGTGGTAAAGACTATGTTAATGCATGCGTGGTTTATGTCGGCAATGGAGTCAATTGCTTGCACGGGAATGCGTTCTCCATTAATAATGAGCGCGTTTGCAAATACATACTTACTTGAATGTGCGTCCATGAAGTTTTGCTTTGTTTTTTCTACAATTTGTGTTCTATTCACAAAGAATAAAAAGGTTCTATAGCCTCGTTTGTAAAAGTACGGGAGGAGCGCTGCCATGAGCATGGTTTTACCCGTTCCCGTTGCCATTTCAAACAAGAGGTGATTGTTCTTGTTCTTGTTGGCGTATTGCGTTTCGTAGTGAAAGAAGCGTTGCAATGCGTTTTCTTGGTAGGGGCGGAGTGGGTGTTTTACGCTTTGTTTTGCAAGAGCAAGTTCATGTTGTACGGAGGCGTACAGCGCTTTTTTGTCTTGTGCTTCTTCTAATGCCTCATATGTCTCGTACAAAAAGCGTTCGCCCATGTTTTTAAGTATATTAAAGTACCCCTACTATTTGTGGGGTTGCACGTGCCCTTGTGGGGGGAGTGTCCCCCCACACCCCCCCCGTTGGGTAAGACGCTGTATGTGCATAAGCGCTTTGTGGGGGCACACCCCCACACCCCCCTTGGGTGAGACGCTGTTTTGCGCTCCGCGCGAGTAGGCTACACGCCATGTGTATTGTAGCTGACGCTGTTTTTTGTGAACGTCTTTTGTTGCCAAGAAACTACTCTAAATACGCTATCTGTTCGGATGGCCGTTCTTTCTTTCTTTTCTTTTCAGGACGGAAAAGAAAAGAAAGAAAGAACCAAAGAAAGAAAAGAAAACATCCTGTGTGCTAAAGCAGTAATGACAGAGATACTTTGCGCAAGTATGAAGATTGCATCAAAAGAAAAGTCGAGAGCACGAAGAACGGGCGACGCACGTGCCATGGACGGCACAAGAAGCGTTCACTTATATACTCGGGGGTGTGGGGGCGTGCCCCCACAGCGAGTTTTTCTTTTCTTTTTGGTTCTTTTTTCTTTTTTTTTTTCGTCGCAAAAAAAAGAAAAGAAAAAGAACTGCCAACCGAAGTGTTTGCATAGTGCGCCGTCTACGCCGTGGCACGCCTGTGTCATGGATGACACGCATTAGGCGCCATGGATGGTACAAAAAGCGTGAGCAATCAAGCTAAAGCAACCCGTGCTTTGCACCTAAAGCCGTGTTACGGATGGCGCGCAGCCTCACGCGCGGAGCGCAGTACCGCGTCTTACCTCGTGGGGGTGTGGGGGCGTGCCCTCACAATAAAACTACCTTGGGTTATAAAATTGCTCGCTCACGCGTGTTTCGTCTGCGGTGCAGGCAAAGCGCGTGTCGCCGCGTTCGGTGTAGGCTACGTACAATTGGTTTAACTCCAAAAAGTCTATAAGCGTTTGTTTTTGTTGCTCCTGCGAAAGCGCGGCAAATTCCTCAGCGCTCTGGGTAACTGCTTCTGCGTTGAAGCGGTAGTCAATCTCGGCATTGGCGAGTATATCTGCCTGTATTGCAAGCAGCTCCTCCGTGGTGGTGGCAGTGCCAATGCGTTCAATAAACGCCGCGTTGTGCGCCTTGAGCTCAAGGTAGACAAAGTCGCCCCCGCCCTTCCACTGCAGCGCCGCGCTTATGCCCCCTTGTTCTCCCTCAATGACCTTTTTGAGACGCTCCACGGCAATGTTTTCTATATAGTCCATTTGTTCTACGCCTATGTACTGCCTCCCCATTTTGTGCGCAACCGCGGCGGTCGTTCCACTGCCCAAGTGGTAGTCCAACACAATGTCGCCCTCTTGCGTGGCTATTTGCATAATGCGTTCAAGTAATTTTTCTGGTTTAGGATTAGGGAATAAGTTTTTTTTACCAAACACCTCATTGAGGTGCATTGTCCCCTCTTTATTTGTACAGTTTTCAAAATATGCTTTCTCTACCTGATATACATTCAAGTCATCTACTTCGTTTTTATATATTTTCCTTTTCAATGTATTGCCATCAAAAACGATATATTTCTTGTTATCTTTTTCAAATTTATCTTTATTCCAAAGCCACCGACCATCTTCTTCATTAATTTTTTTTGGCAAAATCTCTTTGATATAATCTTTCATTTTATTGGTAGTTAACGTATTGTCTGGTAATAGATAAATGGGGTAGTACATATTTGGACGTTCTTTTCTTGTTGCTGCAGAACCACTAACTTGAAATTGACCATAAGTAAACAATCCAAATTCATCTCGTTCTTTAAATTCTTTAACACCTATCAATCGTTTTAAAAAGAATCCATTTTTGCTTTTCATATAAATTTGTATAAAATCATGTACTCTTCTTAATTCTCGCTCAGAGCGTGTAGCGGCTGATCCTGCCCCTGTTTTTCTTGGTGCTGTTGCTATAAAATTCTCCCGTCCAAAGACTTCATCCATGAGCACCTTTAAATAGGCTTGTTCGTTGTCGTCGCATTGCACAAATATAACGCCGTCCTCACGCAGCAGTTGACGCGCTACCTCCAAGCGGTTTTTCATAAAGACAAGCCACGTGCTGTGATTAAAGTTGTCGTTGTAGCCAAAGCTGTCATTACCCGTGTTGTACGGGGGGTCTATGTATATGAGTTTTACCTTGCCGGCAAATTGCTTGGTGAGGGTGTGTAAGGCAATGACGTTGTTGCCTTTTATAATAAGGTTATCGGTGATGGTGTCGGTGCTCGTCCCGCGCTTTTCATTTATTGCTGTATTACGCGTAAAATGCGTAAGCGTCTGCGCGCCCGTGCGCGTGTAGCGCCTTGCATTTGTGAGCATTTTGGGGTCAAACAAGCGGTCTATTGCCTTGCTTGCAAGCACGCGGTTGTAGTAGCGTTCGGTGCGCTTGGCGCTGTCTGCGGTTTGCCCGCCTTCGAGTACGCAGTCCTTAAAGGGAAAGGCAAGCACTACCTCGTGTCGCTTTCTCAAGTAGTCGCGCTCGTCATGCAAGCCAATTTTGTTTTTATAGCGCGTGTACGAATTTGCTAAAAAGTTTTTGTGTTCTATGTAGTCAATAAACCTATCGCGCAGAAACACCGTGTGTTCACCGTGCGTAAAGAAAAACTCATTGCGTGCATCATCGTCGTTCACCAAGAGTGCAAGCAAATCGCGGTCGCATTCCTGTGCTTTTTTGTGTAGCTCCATGGTGTTTATTTCACCGTCTTGCGTAAGGTATGCCTTGTTATATGCTAACAAAGTTTGTAATGCCTCAAAGGTTATGCTCATGGTTTTAGTATATGGCATTTGTGTAAGCGCTTTGTGGGGGGAGCGTCCCCACGCCCCCACGTTGGGTAAGACGCGGTATTTGCATAAGCGCTTTGTGGGGGCAAGCCCCCACACCCCCACGGGGTAAGACACGGTATTTGCATAAGCGCTT
Source organism: Spirochaetia bacterium (assembly GCA_965196605.1). Classification (GTDB taxonomy): domain Bacteria; phylum Spirochaetota; class Spirochaetia; order WTKD01; genus CBDAKK01. Next base: position 829,854 of record CBDAKK010000008.1, on the reverse strand, counting down.
TGTGGGGGCACGCCCCCACACCCCCACGGGGTAAGACACGGTACTGCGCTCAGCGCGTCTTTCTGTGTTAAAGCTGACGCTAATCTTGTATGAACTTTTTCTGCGGTCAAGCAACCGCGCCTGCTATGACGTACGCTCGGATGACTGTACTTTCTTTTTTCTTTTTTTGGCGACGAAAAAAGAAAAAAGAAAAGTACCAAAGAAAAAAGAAAAACTCGCTGTGGGGGGATACCCCCCACACCCCCGAGTATATAAGTGAACGCTTCTTGTGCCGTCCATGGCATGACTGTGAGAGCGCTCACGAGCGTAGCGAGGGGATGCAAACTATTGCATAAGCGCTTTGTGGGGGCACGCCCCCACACCCCCACGTTGGGTAAGACGCTGTTTTGAGCTAAGCGCGTCTTTCTGTGTTAAAGCTGACGCTAATCTTGTATGAACTTTTTCTGCGGTCAAGCAGCCGCGTCTGCTATGACATACGCTCGGATGACTGTACTTTCTTTTTTCTTTTTTTTGCGACGAAAAAAGAAAAAAGAAAAGTACCAAAGAAAAAAGAAAAACTCGCTGTGGGGGATACCCCCCACACCCCCGAGTATATAAGTGAACGCTTCTTGTGCCGTCCATGGCATGTGCGTGGCACGAAAAAAAGAAAAGTCGGGAGCCGTTAGGCGAGCAGCTAGAAACAATTAAAATAAGTGTCGCAGCGCTTTCTTAAAACTACCTTGGCGCTTTGCGTATTTCGCCACGGCACTTCCCTAGAGTTGCTTTGGCGCTTTGCGTACTTTGCCACGGCGCTTCCCTAGAGTTGTCTTGGCGCTTTGCGTACTTTGTCGCGGCGCTTCCCTAGAGTTGCTTTGGCGCTTTGCGGGTGTCACTTTAGCGCGGTGTGGGCGTGGTTTTTCAATGCGTGGTTCGTGTTGTGTCGCTGTGCCTATAATCAGAATTGCGGGCTTGTACGCCTACGTCGTAGTTGCTGGAGTGTCCCGCGGCAAGGTAGTGGTAGCCAAGGCCGCCTATCATGGCGCCATTGTCTGCGCAGAGGGCGGGGGGCGGGAATATCACCGTGAGCGGTGAATTCCTAGCATCAAGCTGTTTGCGCAAAAAAGAGTTGCACGCCACGCCTCCGCCAAGGCATACGTGGGTGATGCCTGTTTCTTGTGCAAGCATATGCACTCTCTCACTTATCATTGTTATGGCTGCGTGCGAGAATGCCGCGGCAATGTTTTCCGTGCTTTCTTCATATGCTGTATTCCAATACTTTTTTCTGTGGTGAATGACCGCGGTTTTGAGTCCTGAGTATGAGACCTTGTAGGCGTGTTGCTTGGCACGGTAGATGGGGAAATGCGCGGCTTCTGCGTTTCCTCGTTGTGCGCGTGAGTCCAGTTCTGCGCCGCCGGGGTAGCCGAGTCCTAATTCGCGCGCTACCTTGTCAAATACTTCGCCGCATGCGTCGTCTATGGTGGTGCCTTTTATTGCTATGGCGTTGTAGTCGGAAAGTACGGCAAAAATGGTGTGCCCGCCTGAGACCACCACGCCTATGGAGGGGTAGTGGTGTGCCGCAGCGGGGGGGGGCTTGTGTAAGCCCACGCGCGCGGAATAAAAATGCGCTTGAATGTGGTCAAGGGCAATGAAGGGTTTAGCAAGCCGCAGGGCGAGCGCCTTTGCAAAGGCAAGTCCCACCATGAGTGAGCCGCTTAAGCCCGGCTTGTTGCTTACGGCAATGGCGTCTATGGAGCTTTCTGCTATGCCGCTGCTGTGGAGTAGTTTTTGGTAGAGGTGCGAAATGTACTGTACGTGGAGGCGTGAGGCGAGTTCAGGGACCACGCCCTTGTGCTGTGCGTGTTGTAATACTTGACTGTAGGTTTCCATGCCAAGGCAGCGCACGCCGTCTTCCACAATGGCGAGTGAGCATTCATCGCATGAGCTTTCAATTCCTAGTACGCGCATAGTTGTTATAAAACTTCTGTTTGTAAGTATAGTCTTTGGGCTTGGTTTTTTTACTGTGGTTCTGCCGCGCGCGCTATTCTGTTGTGCAAGGCTTCATGTTCGCTTTCACTGGGCATGTCTACAAACACGGCGGCGCATTGTGCTTTCTCTGCCTCTACAAACTTTGCGTAGAGTGCCGTGGCTAGTGCCTCCCAGCTGTCGTAGCAGTAGTAGTGTTTCCATGGCAGGGCATGCGCAAGGTCCTTGCGCCGCGCGCGTACGCAAAGGCGCATGCTGTGCGCGTAGTGCGTAGTTGCGTGTTCAGCAAGCTTGTCTGCCTGCGCTTGGCTCAGGGCATGGACGCTGCAGCGTGGTTTGTAGTGCGCGTAAGCGGAGCCGGGAACCACGGCAGGTGTGGTTGTGTTGGTTGTTGCTACTACGGGTTTTTGTGTGTGCGTGCGCGTCAGCTTTGAAATGGTGGCGGCTATGTCGCTGCGCCTTATGGCGCCGGGGCGTACCACAGCGGGCGGGTTTTGTGTGCAGTCGACTATGGTGGACTCTAAGCCGACTGTGCATGCTCCGCCGTCGAGTATTGCGGAAACGGCGTGCGCGAGTTCGTCCTGCGCCATGCCTGCGTTTGTTGCGCTCGGTCGTCCTGAAATGTTTGCACTTGGCGCGGCAAGTGGTTTTTGGACCATGCGTATTATTTTTAAAAACAGGGGGTGCGCGGGTACTCGTACGGCAAGGGTTTGCCCGCCTGCGCGTGCGGTGTGGCACACGCGCGTGTTGGCATAGGCTATTACGGTGAGGGGGCCGGGCGCGTAGGTGCTCAGCAAGGTTTGTGCGTAATGGTAGGCTGTCGTCTTGTTGTACTGTTTTTGCACTTCTGAGTCTTCACGCCCCTTGTCAAGGCAGCGCAGCGCATCTTGTACGTCTGCGCAGTGTACTATGAGTGGGTTATTGCTGGGGCGTTGCTTTACCCTAAAAATGCGCTTGCATGCCTCGTCGTTTGTTGCGTCAGCAGCAAGTCCGTACACGGTTTCGGTGGGTACTATGACCAGCTGTCCTCGTAATAATAGCGTGGCGCAGTGCGCGAGTGTGCTTGTACTTGTGTGCGGTGATATGCCGAGTTGTGTGGGCATGTTAGAGTTTCACAAAGATTTCGCCGTCTTCAACTTTTACGGGGTAGGTTTTTACGGGGTGCGTGGCGGGTAGGTCTATTACTGCGCCCGTGCGAATGTCGAAGCGTGAGCCGTGTTTGGGGCAGTAGACTTTGCCGTCCATGACTATGCCTTCGCATAAGGGCGAATACTCATGTGTGCAAGAGTTGTCCGTGGCGTATACTCCGTCTTCAAGTTTGTAGAGGGCTATTTGCTTGCGTCTATGTATAAAGCAATACGTAGTGCGAAATGCGTCTTCTCGACATGCTTTTACCCAGCCCATGTGCCTAAAACCCGCCGTGTTTATACGTCGGCCATGCGGCTTCGTATAATTTCCAAAGCTTTTTCGTTTTCTTGGTCAAAGACTTCGTCAAAAACGGCTTCAAAAAAGCCTTCTATGAGGAGGTGTTTTGCTTGTTCTTCTGAGAGTCCGCGGCTCATGAGGTAAAACACGTGCTGGGGGTCGAGGTTGCCGGTGGTGGAGCCGTGGCTACAGCGCACCTCGTTGGTGTTTATGTTCAAGCAGGGTATGGAGTCCATGCGCGCGTCTTCGCTTAGGAGTAGGTTTTTGTTTGTTAAGTAGGCGTCCGTGTTTATGGCCTCGTGTCCTACGCCAATGAGTCCGCGGAATACGCTGTGCGCTTCGTCTCGTGCTACGCCGTGGTAGACTGCCCTGCTTTCAGAGGTCGGCGAGTCGTGGTGTTGATACGCGCGCACATCCAAGAGTTGGTCTTCACAGGCGTAGTAACAGCCGTTGAGGTTTACTGTGGCGTGTTCACCGAGTACTCGTCCGTGTATTCTGTCCACGCTTGTCATGGCACCAAATTGCATGGCGGTTGCCGTTACTTCAGAGCGTGCGCCGCATTCTAAGAATATGTTGCTAATGACCGTGGAGTCTAGACTCGTGTTTTGAAAGAGTGAATAATGTACCTTCGCTTCATCTGCTACGTGGCAGTAGATTGCGGGGAGAAAAAAGCCCTCCCCTTCTATGGTTATGCTTAACGTATAGCGCGCGCCTTTTCCTACGCTTATAAAGAGTTGTGGGGCATAGACTGCATCGGGGTCATTGCCGCGTATGACAATTCTCATGGGTTGCGTTATTTGCGCGTTGTCGGCTACGTTCATGAGTCCCGCGGTTTCAGCGCTGAGTCGCCCAATTCTCCACAAGTCTATTCTGTCTGTGTCTATGGAAATACTGCGAGCGAGTAGTTGTGAAAGCAGTGGTTGCGCGGAGTTTGGGGCAAGCGTGTCTTGTGAAAAGCGTTGATAGCTGAGTCCTTGTTCTGAAGAAAGGGTGCTTTGTATTTGTGTGTGTACGGCTTCGTACGCTTGGCGTTCTGAGTCCTGTATGGCGCCTTCAAGTTTTGAAAATGCTATGGTGCTGGGGTCGCTTCTGCGCCATTCTTCGTGGCTCAAGGTAGGCCATGCTTCTTTGTTAAATTTTTCTTGCGCCAATTGGGTTACGTCGTTCATGTGTTATGTTCCTTTACCTCGTTATTCTTCAAAAAGAAGTGGTACTAGCCTACGGAGCCTTCCATTTCAAGCTCTATGAGTCTGTTTAATTCCACGGCGTATTCCATGGGTAGCTCTTTTACCAGTGGGTCTAAAAAGCCGTTGACAATCATGGAGGCGGCTTCGTCTTCGTTAAAGCCGCGGCTCATCAAATAAAAGAGCTGGTCAGCGCTTATTTTGCTCACGCGCGCTTCGTGTTCAATGGAGACGTTTGGGCTTTGTATGTCCATGTAGGGGTAGGTGTTGGTTTTTGACTCGCCGTCTACCAGCAAGGCGTCGCATACAACGTTTACTTTTGCGTTTTTAATGTGCGGGTCTACCTTGATGTGGCCGCGGTATGTGGCTATGCCGCCGTCTTTGCTTATGGATTTTGAGGTTATACGGCTGCTGGTGTTGTGCGCGGCGTGCACTATTTTTCCACCCGTGTCTTGTTCTTGGTCTTTGCCCGCAAAGCCTATGGAGAGTACTTCGCCGTGTGCGCCTTCGCCCTTGAGCAACACTGAGGGGTACTTCATGGTTCTTTGGCTTCCTATGTTGCCGTCAACCCACTCCACCGTGGCGTCTTCATAGGCTACTGCGCGTTTTGTCACAAGGTTGTATATGTCGCCCGACCAGTTTTGTATGGTGCTGTAGCGCACGCGCGCGCCCTTGAGTGCAATTATTTCTACTACGGCGCTGTGCAAGGCGTCGGTGGTGTACACGGGCGCGGTGCAGCCTTCTACATAGTGTACAAAGCTTCCTTCGTCCGCTATTATGAGCGTGCGTTCAAATTGCCCAAAACTTTGTGTGTTAATTCTAAAGTAGGCTTGCAAGGGTACTTCTACTTTTACTCCGGGTGGTACGTAGACAAAGCTGCCACCGCTCCACGCCGCGGAGTTTAATGCAGCAAACTTGTTGTCGTTGTAGGGTATAATGGTGCCAAAGTATTTCTTTACCAAGTCTTCGTGTTCGCGCACCGCGGTTTCGGGGTCACAAAAAATGGCGCCTTGCTGTACTAAGTTTTCTTTCAGGTTTTTATAGACTATTTCAGAATCGTATTGCGCGCCCACTCCTGCAAGAAATTCGCGCTCGGCTTGCGGTACGCCTATTCTGTCGTAGGTTTCCTTTATTTCGGCGGGCAGGTCGTCCCATGTGCGCGCCTTTGCCTCGACTGGTTTTGCGTAGTAATATATGTCGTCAAAATTGAGTCGCGACAAGTCCGCACCCCATGAGAGCATGGGTCTACGCTCAAATTCTTCTAAGGAGCGCAAGCGAAAATCGAGCATCCATTGGGGTTCGTTTTTGTGCTCTGAAATTGCGCGCACTACATCGGCGTCCAAGCCTTTGCGGGTTTTGAATACGGAGGTGTCCTTGTAGTGAAACCCGTACTTATAATCGTTGCCTATTTCTTGGGCAACATCAATGTCGCTCATTGCTTCTTGCATAGTAACTCCTTAACGCTTATGCGCTACTCTTTTAATAGCCAGCCGTAGCCTTGCGCTTCCAATTTGTCAAGCGTGTCCATGCCTCCAGTGGCAACAACCTTCCCTTCGTGCATAACGTACAGTACGTCGGGCTCAGTCAAGTGGTCTATAATGCGCTTGTAGTGGGTTACCACCAATACGGAGAAAGACTGGTTTTCTTCGCGCATTGCGTTTATTCCTCGCGCAATGACTTTTATAGCATCAATGTCGAGTCCTGAGTCTACTTCATCTAATATTGCAAAGGATGGTTTTAGTACGCGCATTTGAAGAATTTCCATGCGCTTTTTTTCGCCGCCTGAGAAGCCTTCGTTGAGATATCTGTTAATAAAGCTGTGGTCTATGCCGAGTATGTCCATTTCTTTTCTCAAAAGCGAGACAAAGCCTGCGGGTACTGTTTCGTGTAGTGCTTCATACGCCCTGCGCAAAAAGCGCCCAACGGTAATGCCGGGGACTTCCACGGGGTACTGAAAAGACATAAAAAGGCCTTTTTTTGCCCGTTCGTGCGGCTCAAGTTCGAGTATGCTTTCATTGTTGACTACTATGTCTCCACCACCTACTTCGTAGTTGGGGTTTCCCATAATCACGTTTGAAACCGTTGATTTTCCTGAACCGTTTGGTCCCATTAAGACCGTAAGCTTGCCTGTTTCTAAGTTCATGCTCACACCGTTGAGAATTTTCTTATCCTCAATAGAGGCGTGTAAGTCGGAAATTTGTATATTCATATAAACCTCACAAGGTATTGTAATTACATGGAGTGGTTTGGGATACGCGGAACATCGCCTAACTAGACAGGAAACCCAAGCTCTAGTCGCGCATCTTCGCTCATAAAGTCAACGTTCCACATGGGAGTCCACACAAGTTGTGTAAGCACTTCGGCATCCTTGAGTACTTTTTTACACGCATTTGCTATGTTCTCTTCTATGACATCAGCCAAAGGACAACCCGGGGTTGTCAAGGTAAAGTCTACTTCTACCTTTTTTTCATCATTGGAAATATCAACTCTGTATACAAGTCCCAAGTCTACAATGTTTATGTGAATTTCTGGGTCTTCTACCTCCTTCAAAGAAAGCAAAAGCGATTCGCGCGTAGTATTCTGTTTATCCAAACTCATAGCATGTATTATTTCTATTCTTAGTATAGGGAAACTATTGTTGTCTGTCTATTATGAGAATTGGCAATGTGATGGGGTCAAAACGCTGCCTTAGTAATACTTACGCACGGTGTCTTGGTCATATAAAAAAACGGCGCGAGGGAGAAACCTATCCCACCCGCACCGTATGTGATGAAAAGCCTTGCTTTTATGAACGTAATGCGCAGAAGGCTTACAAGCCTGTACGTGCGCATTGCGTTTTTTCATACTTAAAGGCGCGTTTTTTTTGCGCGCTTCAGTCTTAAGCCTTGTGTGCGTGCACTACCTTAGCACGTACAAAGTTTTGTATTATGGCAACGCCACAGAGTATTGTTCCCACTATAACTACTGAGGGGACTGACCACACAAGTATAATGCCGCCTATGGTAAGTAGCACCACTTCCATGCGTTTTAGGCTTGTGAACAAATAGCCTATATATGCGGTTGAGAGTGAAATAATGCATATTATGCCGCTTGCTAATGCTAGGAGAAACTCCGTCCATGTAAAATTGATGAACAAGAGGCTGGGGGCGTAGACAAACATAAAGGGGACAAGCGCCTTGCCCATGGATAGTCCAAAGGCGGTTACTCCAGTACGCATGGCGTCAGAACCTGCAATGCCTGCTCCTGCGTATGCTGCTAGCGCTACGGGCGGGGTTACGTCTGCAAGTACGCCGTAGTAAAACACAAAAAAGTGTGTCACCAACAATGGCACGCCTAGATCTTGGAGGGAGGGTGCTGCAATGGAAGCAAGTATTATGTAGGTGGGAGTGGTGGGTATGCCTGCACCCATGAGTACGCAGGCTATGAAGACAATGATGAGCGCGAGAAAGAGGGTGATGCTCTGCTCTTGAATGAAGCCGAAGGGGTCGAGGCTGGAGACGAAGGTTCCTATTTCACGGGCAAGGGATATGACTGCACCCGAGAGTTTGAAGCCCATGCCCGTGAGGGTTGTGGTGCCGAGAATGAAGCCGACGCATGCACAGGATGCGGTGATGGCGAGGGAACTTTTGGCGCCTGCTTCAAAGCCTTGAAAGAGCTTTTTGGGTGTTAGTACGGTTTCTTGCTTAAGCTTGATGAAAGGAAAGATGCGCCCAGCAAGGGGAAAGTACGAGACGACAATGGTGCTTATGATGCCCCAGAAGGCTGCGAGAAAGGGGCTGAACTGCATGAGTAGTAGGGTTACCATAATGCCTACGGGAATGAACAAGTGCCACGAGGTTTTCAAGATGTATGTAAACTTGGGGAGTTTACTCATGTCCTCGCCTGCAATGCCGAGACGCTTTGCTTCAAAGTGTACCATTATGAGCGCCGAGAGGTAGTGGAAGGAAGCGGGGAGAATTGCGAGGAGTATTATTTCGTTATAGGGTATTTCGAGTAGCTCGGTCATGACAAAGGCGGCGGCGCCCATAATGGGTGGTGTTATCTGTCCGCCGGTGGAGGCAGAGGCTTCAACGCCTGCGGCAAACTCGGATGAAAAGCCTTTTTCCTTCATCATAGGAATAGTAAAGGCGCCGGTTGTTACCGTGTTTGCAATGGAAGAGCCCGATATCATGCCTAAAAGCCCAGAAGAGACTACCGAGACTTTGGCCGAGCCGCCTGCGTAGCGCCCCGCCACAATGTTGGAGAGATCGATGAAGAGTTGTCCTACGCCTGTGCTTTGCGCGAGTATTCCAAAAAGCACAAAGTGAAACACGTAGGTTGCAACGACCCCTGCGGCTATGCCGTAGATGCCTTCAGTGCCGAGGTAAATGTGCGATATAATGCGCCCTATGTCGTAGCCGCGGTGCGCAAAAATGCCGGGCATGTAGGGGCCAAAGAAGGCGTACAAGAGGCTTAGCATGCCAATAATTGCAAGTGCATTCCCCATGGTTCTGCGTGTTGCTTCAAGCACAACCATAATGGCTAAAACGCCCATCATGAGGTCGACAGGCTGCGCGGCTCCGGGGCGTACAATGAACAGCTCCTTGAAGAATACGAGCAGGTATAGGGATATTGCTATGCCGATGAACGTCAAGGGGTAATCGAAAAGAGAGGGCTTGTCTTTGTCTCCTTTGAAAGCTTTAATTGGCAGTCCCGAGCATGCTGTTAAGAACAGTACAATCCAGAAGGTTACTTTTTGTAGTGTGCCTACACTAGCACCTATAACGCCCATGAGGTTAAAACCCATGTATAGGTAAAATGCTACATATGCAATGGCGAGCATGTAGTCTTTAGCGCTATTGCTGCTGTAGTCCTTGCGTGGAAATACGAGAAAGGTAAGTCCGAGAACAAATGTGAGGTGTATGGCACGATGCGAAATCTCATTTAACACACCAAAGCCTGCTGTGTATACGTGGAAAACGCTCAATGTTACCCCTATGAGGGCAACAGCCATACCTACGAGGCCTATTAAATTTCTATAGTTGTTTTCGGCGTCGTATTTCTTAATCATTTGTTCCACTGTCTCTTTAGTTACTTCCATGTTTTATGTACCTCTTGAATATTGAAAATATGTAAAACGCATTGTGTTTATAACTCCGCTGTTTTAAAAAGTAAGGACTTACCGTCATATCTTTGCAGCGAATAGGACTCTGTCCCTATGGTGAGGGCAGTTTTGTATTTCTGTGATATTCGTATAATAAGGGGACGTACTGCACGTTTCATGTGTATAGTAAACATTCCGTCTCGTTCTTCCCATTTTTCAATTCCAATGTCGTTGTTACCTGATGCTAAACCATAGCCAAGAGCAGTGAATTGTTCTTGAACCTGTACGATGTTTCTGTCATGAACAACGTAGGTGCTCACAATGGGGCTTAGTGTAACAGAATGGAAAAAACTCATTGAAAATCTTGTATTGGGCGGCAATGTCCACAGCGCTACTTTCTTTTTACGCTCACCTTTAAACAAATAAGCCTGCAAAATAACCTTCTTTCCTATAAAAGGAGGAGCAATGATAGTAAGACTAGCATCGCTCCTTAGTATTGTTGTTGCCAGTATTACGCAAAAAAATATACGCATATTTGGCTTAAAACTTTAGTGTTCTTAGTGCACCGTAAGACCTTGTTCTTCAAAATAACGTTTTGCACCCGGATGAAATGGAATAGATATAGATTCCAAGGCTGTTTCTAAAGATATTTCCTTACCTTTAGGATGTACCTTGCCCAAGGTTTCTGTACTTTCGTAGAGTGTCTTGACTACTTGGTATGCAATTTCCTCGTCCAATTCATCATGTGTTGCCCATACAGCACGTACTGCTAGTGTTGGTACTGCTTCAGTTTGTTCCTTGTATGTATCCGCTGGTATAGTAAACTTAATGAAATATGGGTTGTTTTGTAGCATACCATCTATTTTGCTACCTTGTAATGGAATAATATTGATGTCGTGTCCATTAGCTAATTCGGTTACAGATGCTGTTGGTGTACCAGCGATTATTAAGGATGCTATGAGGTTTCCGTCCTTTATTTTTCCAACAGATTGAGCGAAGGAAGAGTAATCTTCTTGAATGTCTGTTTCGCGGTCCATACCGTATGCGCGTAGTAATTCTCCAAACAATGTCCATCCTCCTGATCCAGGAGCTCCAGAAGATGCAGATTTGCCTTGTAAATCTTCAAAGGCATTTATATCGGACTTTTTGAGAGCAACAATGTGGACGACTTCGGGGTAGAGAGAACCTAAAGCGCGTAGTTTTGTAAGCGCACCTTCTTCAAACTGCGCACCACCACTATACGCGTTGTCTAGCGTATCAGCTTGTATAAATGCGGACTCAATTCCTACGTTTTGAAGCAATTTTGAATTTGCTACAGAAGCATTGCCTGTTTCTGCTGTTGCGGATATTTTTTTGCCGTCTACCTCTGCTTGATTAGAAATAATTTGCGCAAGCATGCCACCTAAGGGATAATAGGTACCACCAGTACCACCTGTTGCTATACCGAAAAACACTCGTTTCTCTGAACACCCAAACGCAAGCAAAAAACTTATGCCGAGTATAGCCGTTGTTAAAATTTTTTTCATTTCTTCCTCCAATGGATTATAAATATATATTAAGCATATATCATGTAATCGCAATATTGCAAGCACTAATAAGACATTGTTGTCTTTTTAGAGGTACGTCCGCCACACTCATCTGTAATCTTACACAGTCAATATAAAAACTCAGTATACTTATTTGTAAGCAAGCCAAACAACAGCGCTTGCAACGTAACATCAATCACAAAACAATGAATTAAGGAACAGGTCATGACCGCAGAAAAGGACATTTTTGAAAAATGCTACACCAACGAAGGATATTTTGGGCAACTTCGAGTTCAAGACGATAGGTTTTTCTCCCGCCCCATACTAGAGCCGCGCCCTGAGACACGCATGAATTTTGGCAAGCAGCAATGCATTATGTGGTCAATCAACAACTACTTGGGGCTCGCCAACCACCCCAAGGTTATAAGGGCAGCGCAAGAAGCGCTTTCTAGCTTTGGAATAAGCTCACCCATGGGTTCTCGCATGATGAGTGGAACCACGGAACATCACTTAGCACTGGAAGAAAAACTAGCGCGTTGGCAGGGCGCAGAAAAAGCCTTTGTTTTTAACTATGGCTACCTTGGGGTCTTGGGCATTGTAAGCGCGCTAGCCGGTCCTCAAGACACAATAATCATGGACAAACTCTCACACGCATGCATTGTGGACGCCGCGTTTCTTTCACGTGCAAATACGCGCATATTTAAACACAACAACATAGAAGATTTAGAACGAGTTTTACAAGAAACATGTAAAACGCGCAAGGGTGGAATTCTCATTCTCATAGAAGGCGTGTACGGCATGACGGGCGACCTTGCAAAACTCAAAGAGATTGTCGAGCTTAAAAAGAAATACGGCGCGCGTTTGTTTATAGACGACGCACATGGCTGTGGGGTGCTGGGCGAGGGCGGGCGCGGCATAGGTGCCTTGATGAACCTTGCAGAAGAAATAGACATTTACTTTGGCACCTATGCCAAAGCATTTGCAGCCATAGGCGGTTTTGCAACGGCAAAAAAAGCCATAATAGACTGGATAGAATACAACGCGCGCACACAAGTATTTGCAAAGTCACTGCCCATGGTCTATGTAAAAGCAGTAGAAGTTATGCTTGAACTCATTGCTGGTAGTGAAGGCACGGAACGAAGGGCAAAAATGTGGGAGAACTCCAACACACTTAAACAAGCCCTTAAGGCAGAAGGCTTTTACGTAGGCACAGGCAACTCACCTATTGTCAGCGTCTACATACCCATAGGGGAAGACACGCCGCTACAATCCATCGCGCCTCAAACCATCAAAGTGTTACGCGACAAAGGCGTGTTCGTCTCAGGCGTCATGTACCCTGTAATACCCAATGGTCTTGTGATGTATCGAATGATTCCCACGGCAAACCACTCACAAGAAGAAATAGACTACACCGTACAGCAGTTTGTCGCCATGCGCAATGAATTGAACTTAAACACAACCATGACAGAACGCGAAGAGAAAAACCTCTCCCGCATTTATACATAGGCGTCTTTATTCACGCTACTTAAGACAATACAGCGCAAACACTTTAAAATTTTTTACGCGATATTTTCTTAAGCGCCAAGAGACGCATCAAAAACTTTGGAAGCGGCTTCTGTGTTTTGCGGTTTTTAAGCTTCAGAACAAGCCCGTATTTTTTCGCAATAGGCAAGGTGTATACTTCCACAAATTCCACTAAGGTTCTGTCAGGGTCTTCCACATACGCAAAACGCCCCGAGGCCTCTTCCATAGAAAAAGCCTGCGCATCACCAGAGTCCACCACAAAGGGTACGTGTTCCGTTTTGCAATGTTCCTTCAATTCATTCATATGCCTAACATCAAAGCACAGGTGTATAAACCCCGGGTCTCCCCAAAAGCGTTCCTCGTAGTTTTCATATACATGCTCATCTTGCCTTTCAAGGGCTTGCACCAACTCTTGGTTGAAGACTGGAGTAAATGCGCAAAGGCCCCACTGCGCCGCGAACTACTGGTAAGAAGCACGCGGCGTATTCTCTGCTGGGCTCGGAATGCATCAAACTCCTCAAACACACCAAGTTCATCGCAAAGCGGCGTATCGTAGCCACACACAGTCGAATAAAAATGCATGCTTTTGTCTATGTCTGAAACACCGATAACAACAGAACACACGCCGCCTACACTCTTAGCTTTTTTTCTCAGCCACCCATCAGAACTTTCTACAAGCCCTATCCAATTATGCTCGGGGTCTCTTACATAACACCGCGCATTTCCACCAAGATCCTCCGTTATGCGTGTTACCTCATGCCCGGCAGAAAGTAAATTTTTGCGAACGCTTTCAATGTTGTTACAGCGCATACAGGCGCAAAGTATGCCAAGGTTACCAATGCCCACCTCATGTTTCACAGGTACACGCGGGCGCTCTGTGTACTGCCACAATTCCAAAGCTGCCCCACCATGTAAGTTTGCAACAAGCATTGCCTTTCTATTCCAGCTACGTCCGCCAGTGTAGGGCTGCATAAGATCGGCAGACCCTTCCTCATAAAACATGGGCACATCAAAGCCAAGTACCGACTCATAAAAATTTTGCATAAGCACGCCGTTGTGCACGCCTATGCCTATTTGTTGTATACCACCATATATTTGCATATCGCTTATATCACATTACCTTAACATACACGCTAGCACCATTAACCTTTGCAACAAATTACAAAGCCACCATTACGCCACAAAAGTTTATGCTTCATCTGTTGCCTCATGCAAGTCCTTAATTTTTTTTTTGCAATGCTTGTAAAACCACTGCGGGGACTTTGTCTGACACGTCTCCCCCTAACATAACTATTTCCTTAATGACAGAGGAACGTAACACAAAATACTTTTGGTCTGTTGGCATAAAAAGCGTCTCAACGGCATTATTCCCAAGCCCACGGTTCAATTGCGCAAGCATAAACTCATACTCATAATCCGAGGCAGAGCGCACGCCGCGAACTAACACACTCGCATTGTGTTGCCTAAGAAATTTCACTATCAAGGAATCCCACGTAAAAATACGAACATTTTCATATTCTTGTACAATTTCCTGCAAGATATGAAAGCGCTCCTCGACCGTAAAAAGCGAGGTTTTGTTTTTATTGTCTGCTATGACAACATCAATTCTCGAAAACATGGCGGCACAGCGCTCTATGATATTTAAATGACCGTATGTTGGTGGGTCAAAACTTCCGGGGAAGACCACATGCATACGGTCATTATATCATTGTGTCCGCATTGCTACGAACGTATATTTTGTGCAAGATGATTCGCAATCCAGCGTATAGCATTATTCAAATACTCTGGATTTTGTATCTTACGCTTTAACACATGCACTTTTTTCAAAGACACATCGTGTTTGCTCCTGTTAATCTTATGCGACATTTATAACACTCCTTTGTAATGAACCACTACATGACGCGAAGCCATAACAAGCATCACATCAATTCGTACACACGTCCTTGTGTGTAAAGCACATTCATCGGCAATATACGCATGCGCACAAGCTTCTATGTGAGAAAGCTTTCGTAGGTTTACTGAACTGACGATATCATCCTCAGCATAATATTCCCACGTTTTCACCTCCACAAAAACAAGATTATATCCCTTACAACATATAATATCGACCTCTCCGCCAATAACTTTGTAGTTTCTTGCAAGAATTTCATAACCACGACACTGAAGAACGTGTGCACACAAGCCTTCACCAAAACATCCCCGAGCATGACGAACTACATCCTTATAAGCACCATGCGTAATCTTCATATTATACATACACGAAGCATAGCAAGACACTTGAAGTCTCTTCGCAGTCTGTCTATTATGTAAGTACTTGCAAGTTCAAAAAAAAATAAAAAAGATACTTTATCTTTTTACAATTTGTACGATTATAATAATGTTGGTGCTTATCTTTAGGTCCCCTCCCAGTTCCCTACTTAAGCACTGACATGGTTGGCCGGTTCTCTACGAACCGGTCTTTTTTTTAAGCGCATTATTACACTCAGCAATACTATATTATTTATTTCCTCTATTGCTTTAGCACTTCTTGTACATCATGGTACTCATGATTTTTAAAATACAATAGTCTATTTTATTTTTTAGTATTTTTCAAAATTATTCATTGCAACAGAATTATGATATAGTAATATATATATATATATATATATATATATATATATATATAGCAATATATATCTCGTTAGTTGAATAAGCGGAAAAGTGACCATGAAACAGAAACCAAGAATCATAGTAAGTGTTTTTTATATGTCTTTTTATATTTCAGCACCTATCTCTCACTGCAAGCACAGGAAACAAGTTATCCCCCAGATATACAAAAAATTTTAGATAGGGGAAAGTTGATAGTTGGAATTTATAATACAGACAAACCGCCATTTATAATGACTAGAGAGGAT
Source organism: Spirochaetia bacterium (assembly GCA_965196605.1). Lineage (GTDB taxonomy): Bacteria > Spirochaetota > Spirochaetia > WTKD01 > CBDAKK01. The sequence continues at coordinate 814,256 of CBDAKK010000008.1, read as the reverse complement.
GGCAGCTTATATGGGCTAGATATTACAATTGCAAGAAATCTTGCAGCAGCTTTAAATGTATCCCTAGAATTTAACAGAGAAGTAGACCACTATAATAAATTTGCAGAATTTCTGGGGCAAGGCAAGTTTGATTTAGTCATATCAAAATATAGCAAAACCTACAAACGTGCAACCAAAATATTGTTTAGCGTATCCTATTTTGAATTTCGACAAGGCCTACTTATACGAAAAAAATTCTTGGCACAAAGTAAAATTCAGGATTTTCCTTACGTTTATTTAAGAACAAATAATTTCACAGTAGGTATTCGACAAAAGACATCATATGTTGAGTATGCACAAGCAATTTTCAACAATGCTGATATTATTGAAGACACATGGGATAATCTTGTTCTAGCAATAGTAGAAGATAAGGTTGATGCTCTTTTTAGAGATGAGTATACGTTGGTAAAATTGGTGAAAAACAATCCCAGTTTAGCACTATATACAAATCTATACGCAATAAACGATAAAAAAGACTCTTTAGCAATTGCAGTTTCTCATAATAGTCCCAATTTGCGTGTTTTTGTCAATATGTTTTTGGAATCAAATAATATCTTATATGGAGTCAAAGACCTTATAACAAGATATCCTGAAGTATTTTAAGGAGGAATGTACATGATTTATCTTCTAATTATATTTATATTGTATATGCTAGTTAGCCATATCTATTTTAAAAAAAACGGTAATACTAAGCCCAGTGTATGGAAAAGCGTAGTGCTTAAAAATATGCGTATACTGTTAAGTCCTTGGGTTGTTTTATTCAGCATGATCGCGGGAGTATGCGTGGGGATCTATTTCAAGCCTATTGTGCCAATTTTAAAACCCTTTGGCCAATTATATTTGACTTTTTTGAATATGTGCATTATTCCTATCGTAGCTTCCGCAGTGTTAGTGAGTGTTAGCAAGTTACTCAATAAAAAAGAAACTCGTCAGTATTTAGGAAAAATAGTTGTAATATTTTCCATATTTACTATAGCTACTGCCACGATTGGAATTATTGCGGGGCTTTGGAATATTACATCGATAAACAACGAAAAAAACAATGCACAAATACAAAAAAGCGTAGGTCGTATCGTGCTTTCTACGTCCTCGAAGGACAACACACATCAAGAAGAAGCCCTAGCAACGTTTGAACGCGTGAAAGAAATTGACACAAGAATAACAAAAATTCCAAGCAATACTAATAAAGAAAATCAGTTTATTGCTTTTTTGATTAAAATCATACCTAATAACATCTTTAGTGCACTTGCAGAAGGAAGAAATTTACAAATTGTTTTCTTCTTCATGATATTAGGTATTATGACAGCCTTCATATCTCATGATAAAAATCTATACTTAATAGGAGTGTTTCAGGGATTCTTTGAGGCCTTTCAAAAACTCATAAAACTAGCAATGTACTTCCTACCACTTGCACTAGTATCGCTTATTGGAAATCAATTTCTCCATATGGGGTATGAAATACTCTCGACTTTACTAAAGTTGATTATAACTATATATGCATCTTCTTTGATAATACTAATAGTAAGCGTTCTCATTCTTTGGTTTTATTCTAAGCAGTCTCTTGTAGCTCAGTTCAAAGCACTAAAGAGTGCAATATTAGTAACCATAGGCACTCGAAGCAGCTTTGCTACACTTCCCTTTGCCATATCAGGCATGCTCGATTTAGGATTTGAAAAAAATATGACCAAGCTTACTATTTCACTAAGCATGGCATTGTGTAAGTATGGAAAAACCATGTTATTTTGTATTGCATCAATTTTTGCAGCTTTTTTATATGATTATGAGCTTACACTCAGGGCTTTAATAATAATCACCGTTGCATCAATTTTTGCAGGCATAGCGGGTTCTGGTGCTCCCGGAATAATTTCGAGAACCATGATCGCGTTAGTATTGGAACCCTTAGGAATACCCTCCGATGTAATCATAGCACTGCTACTTGCCATTGATCCAATTGTGGACCCAATATTAACATTAGTAAGCACGTATCCAAACTATGCAGCCTCTGCAATAATTTGTCATCAAACCAACGAAATATCGCAAGAATCTAGCGAAATAGCACATACATATAACCATGAAGTTACAAGGCAGCAGCCTCAAGCAATTCTTTAAACAATAACACTCAAAATATATCTTCAAAAGGAATTTCACTAAAAATAGGAGCTAATTTTACACACTATCATGAAACGAATAACCATTAAAAAAAGTTTTTTTTCTCTTATAACTATATCGATACTAGTCATCACTATAACAACAATCATTGTCTTATATATTAGTTCAGCTAATATCATCATGAAATTAACTGAACATGAGATAAAAGACAATTCTGCATCTGTTATTACAGAAACCTTAAATTATTTGGATACTCCTACTAGCGCCATACACTTTTTAAAATCTTATATGAAAGATAATGCAATTCACATTGTAAAAGACCAGAAAGAAATGTGGAAAATCTTGTGGAATTTATTAGAAGATATACCACAAGCTCTCAGCATATACATTGGAGATACACAAGGAAACATGCTTCAAGTAAGAAGAAACCCACAGGCATATAGAGTCACACGTATTGTCAATCGTATGGACGCCAAGCCCTATGAACTATGGGCTTATAGAAACAAAAACTACGAAGTAATGAAATCCGAATACAAACAAAAGCTGTATGACCCAAGAACACGACCATGGTATCAAAACACAAGCACGGAAGATAAAGCACACTACTCGGATGTTTATGAATTTTATAGCGCAAATTCTTTAGGCTTGACTATTTCTTGGCCTGTTTTAGATAAAGAAAAAAACATTGCTGCAGTAATATCAACTGACATCTTAGTAGAAGAACTGAACTCTTTCCTGGAAAAAAGAAACATTTCTGAAAATAGCAAATCTTTTATAGCTAATATGAATACTGGAGTTATCATTGCCTACTCAAACCCTTCTTCTATTAAAACATTTGAAAGTAAAGAAAACGAACCTAAAAAGCAAGCAGTGAATTTACTCTATCTCAATGATATTAAAGAAGCCCATATACGGAATACCGCCATAAACTATTTTGATAACACGGTGAAAAACCAAACATGGGTTACAGAACTTACTAATAAACACCTTTTTTCACTTATTGAGTTTCCTAATACCTTTGAAAAGTCATGGAGCTTAATTTCCAGTGTTCCTAAGCAAGATAGAACAAAATTTTTAACAAAACCGGTCATGATATCAATAATGACAATCATAATTTTTATAGCAGGACTCATCCTTATTCTCAATATGGTTATAAACAAAATGATTAAGCCCATCTTAAACATCAGTAATCAACTTGGCGATATGAAAAAATTTCATTTGGATGATATACAATACATCGGTACTAATTATGAAGAAATACACACAATAAACGATGCGGTAATGTCTCTCAAACGAGGCTTAACTTCCTTTGCAAAGTATGTTAACACAGGCGTCGTGCGTCGCCTCATTGAAGAAGAAGAAAATCCTAAACCAGGTGGTGCCGAAAAACAACTTACTGTTATGTTCAGCGACATCAAGGGTTTTACAACTATTGCTGAAAAAATGCCTTCCATGTACTTAACGCAGCATTTGTCGGAGTACTTCAGTGAATTGTCAAGCATTATCATGGATAATAACGGCACAATAGACAAGTATATTGGTGATGCAATTATGGCATTTTGGAATGCACCGCAAGAAATTGAAAACCATCAACTTATTGCCTGCAAAGCTATCTACGCGTGTAATAAAAAACTCATGAAACTTAATGACAAGTGGGCTATTGACAAAAAACCACTATTATACACCCGCTTTGGGTTACATACTGGTCGCGCGATAGTTGGTAACATTGGCTCTAACGATAGACTTAATTATTCTGCCTTGGGCGACACTATAAATATTAGCTCTCGATTAGAAAGCTTGAATAAAGACTACATGACAAGCATCATAATCAGCGAAGCGACATATGAACATGCGAAGTCCGACTTTCACTGTCGCATTTTAGACTCTGTTGTAGTAAAAGGACGCGAAGCCAGCATTAAGGTATATGAACTAGTGACATCAAAAGAAGATGATACCGAAGGAAGCATGGAAGCAATATCTCAAGCATATCAAAGTGCCTTTGCACTATACACGCAAAAAGACTTTATAGGTGCATATAAAATATATAAAGAATGTTTCAAACAGTCGGATAACACAGACAAAACATCCGCTATATTAGCAAACAAATGCGCCCATTTACACAAGCAAGCGCTTACATAAAGTAGTAGAAGTATCGCAAATAATTACTATGCATAAAACAACCAGCACTGCAATTCATTTCACGTAAATGATTTCCTTGCTGAGTTTTATGCATTTAAAACGCACAATTTCATGTGCATATGTAAGCGCCAGCGTATTTCTGCCTACCTATACCGTTAGCTCACACAAAACACATGGCATTACCACGCAGCACACCAAGGCGTACATGCTATAATAACTGTGTTTAGAACTTATACTCTTCAAATAATCACCATATGCATATAAACCATGAAAAAATTTTATAACACATTACTTGGCCTATTCTCATTAGCAGTGGGCACACTCCTTGGCATGGGCATTGCCGCCACAAAAAACATCGACATCGTACAACGCAACAGCAACGAAAACATCGCACTACCAACAAAAGTCTTTGATAAAAACGGCGAGCTCATTACCACATTTTTTGCAACAGAGAACAGGCAATTGGTACAAGTAAACGAAGTGCCACGAATTTTGCTACAGGCACTCATAACGCGAGAAGACCAAACATTTTTTGCACACAACGGCTTTAGCCTACAAGGGACCGTGAGAGCCTCGGTCAACCTCGTCCTTAACAACTACGTCTCTGGCGGAAGCACACTTTCTCAACAAGTAGCAGGCGTACTCTACGCCGACAGAAGAGAACGCTCCATCAAGCGAAAATTAAAGGAACTATGGTGGTCATTTCAGCTAGAACGCAGCTGGTCGAAACAAGAACTCCTTGAAGAGTACATAAACAAAATGTACTTTGGGCACGGCAACTACGGCGTTGAAACAGCAAGCCAATTCTTTTTTGAACACCCTGCTCGCGCGCTCAATTCTGCAGAAGCAGTCATGTTGGTCATACAACTTGCAAACCCTTCAAAATACTCACCATTTAAAAACCCCAACACAGCGCGCGAGCGTCAACAAGAAATATTAAGACAAATGGTAACGCTTGCGTTTATTTCTCAAGAAACCGCGGACACCGACTTTGCGCGCTACTGGGACACCTTTGATTTTACGCGCGAAGGATTTTCAAGCGCATTTCTCAAGCGAGACGACAAAGCACCATACTTTAGCGAATACATACGTGGCTTACTGCTCAATACTTTGAATTTTTCAGGCGAAGATATAAACACACAAGGCTATGAAATACACACAACGCTTGACCTTGAAGCACAAAGAGCCGCACGAAAGTACTTTGACCAAGGCTTAGCACAAGCCAACAGAGTTTATAGATCAAACGCGCGAAGGTCGCAAAATACCACGCAGTCTGTCATGCCCGCTGCCGCATTGGCAATGGCACTCTTCGATGGCAGCAATGCATTCTTTGCACAAAACTCACTACAAACACAAGCGGCGAAGCGACAATTTTTTAAAGACACACAGTCTGTTTTGGCACTCTCAAACCTACTCTTTCAACCATCACCCAACACACTCTCTGCACAGGTCGTGGCACAGTCCAAGGAGCAGTCCACAGAGACCTACCAAGAAGAAACAGTAGAAGGCGCACTCATAACTTTAGACAACAAAAACGCATCAATAGTGGCAATGATAGGCGGCAGCAAATTTGACGTAACCAACCAATTTAACAGAGCCGTAAACGCCTTTGTACAACCGGGTTCTTCTTTCAAGCCCCTGTATTATGCAGCAGCACTTGATGCAGAAATAATTACACCTTCGACTATTATTTGGGACAGCCCCGTAGTGTTTACCGACAAAGACGGCACGCAATACACCCCGCTAAACTTCAAAGGCGAATGGAAAGGCCCCGTTACCATACGCACCGCACTTTCAAAGTCCATGAACATTCCATCCGTAAAGGTACTACACCAAATAGGCTTTGAACGAGCCCTTTCCATAGCAGGCGATTTATTAGACATAGCACCAGAAAAGCGCAGAAACGCAGGACTGGTACCACGCTACCCCATGGGTCTAGGCGTAGCAAGCGTTTCACCCCTTGCCATGGTAAAGGCATACGCAGCAATACAAAACCAAGGGGCAAAGGTATTCCCCTACGCAATAGCATACATTAAAGACAGGCAAGGCAAGGTTATATACGAAGAAAACAAAAGAAAGCATGCCTTTGGAAGCAAACAAATAATAAGCAAGGAAGCAGCCTATGTCTTAAATTCGATATTACAAACAACCACAGAACGCGGCACGCTGAGATACGCACGCTACCTTGCCAAGGGTTTTACACAGCCTACCGCAGGCAAAACAGGCACAACACAAAACTGGTCAGACGCGTGGACGCTGGGTTTTACGCCCTACTACACCACCGCGTTATGGTTTGGCTTTGACAGAGGCGGACAGTCGCTTGGCACAAACCAAACCGGCGCAGTTACCGCAGGCTTAACATGGGCCAAGTACATGGAAGAAATAAACAAGGACTTACCCAAGGCAACATTTGCCGAACCCAGCGGCATTGTCAAGGTACTCATAAACCCCGACAACAACACGCGCGCTACAAACGCATCAAAGAAAAAAGTAACCGAGCTCTACATAATAGGCACAGAACCTCAAAAGTACGATAACCCCCTAGAAACTGCAGAACAAAAAAGCGCGCTCGTAGAAAAACTCAAAGACACACAGTGGAACATCAGCATGCCAACCAACCCCACAAGCAGCAGCAACACAAGCGCACAAAGAAGAATTCCACCCATCAACTTACGCCTTCAAGTACCCTCTCAAGGCCTACTCAAACGCCTCCCTCCCGCTTCATCGGTGTCAAGCCCATCAGCACAAAACACAGCACCTCGACAAAACAGTGAACAAGAGACGGGCAACCCGCTCTTAGATTGACACAATAATATAGGGAGCGACATAACAGCGTGCTGCATACAACACGGCACATGAGGCGCGCGCTTGTTAAAAACTAAGCCTTTACAATCTTAAAAATTCCAAATTTCGTTGACGCTGTGGGGTGTTTCACAATAGTTGCAAACGTACACATCATCTTCACGATGAAACTCCGCATATGCGGGCTCCTTACTAGAAGGATGCGAAATACACTGCTGGTTTCTACAATGTATCTCTTCAAAATTATAAATGCGTCCCGGTCGCGCAATGCGTAGCTTTTGCACAACCCTCGAGTTCTTTATAACATTTATGGTGCAACCCGATGAAATTGCACCAATTTTTTTAAGCTGTGCCCGCATGTCTATAAAATGATTTGGAATAGAAATAATACCCTTATAGCGCTTATGCTTCACCGATGGAAAGACGCCATGCGAACTTACATTATTAAAATCAAGGGTTCTGCGTATCACGTCTATGGTGTTCCAAATAGAAGAAATGCCATGCCCCGCGCCTATATGGTCTATAACTATTCCGTTTTCTATGGGATTAATACCAAAATTCTGCACGGGCTTAGCATCACCTGCATCAACACGCGCGGTAACATCTTCTATAAAATCCGGAAACTGCCGCGCCGTCGATGCCCCCTCCCCTTCAAAGTCTTCACCAATACTGCCCGCCAACATGCCCAAAAGCACAAAACGCACATGGTAACCATGCGCCGACTGCAAGTCCCAACCATTGTAGGGCGTGTCATCCAAAAAAGACGGAATAGTCGGATTCTCCTTGCTGCGCGGAAGCGGATGAAAAAACTTCACATGCTCGGGCATGCGTGCAAAGTACTCTTTCTTAAAAACAATGGCATCCTGAATTCGCTCAATCTTGCGCAACAACTTTTCACCCATACGCTCTATTTGCACACGCGTAAAATACCACATGGGAGCTACCTTTTTTTGTGCAAGGTACTCTTGTAAAGAACCAAAAACACGCACCGAGAAACCCTGTGCCTTCATGCTCTGCACATAATGCGAAGGCATGGCAAGCTCTTCAGGAGCAATGAGGTCAACCTCTACCTCACGAAAAACCTTTAACCCATCTTTCTTTGAATGCACCGTACGCCCGTGAAACAAATCACCGATAAGGGCAATGTGAATATGCGAGTAATCATTACCAAGCATTTCCACAAAGGTAAACTCATCTAAAAACTCCTGCGTGGGGTGCTCATGCCGCCCATCTCCCGCGTTAATACAAAAGGGGACAGGCACCCCAATACGCTCGGCATGTCTTTTCATGGCAATGCTCAACCATGTACAAGCACCCTCATAGGAACTACGCAGAATAAAGCCCGTACGAGGCGCATACCCCATGAGCATGCGCACGGTGTCCGTCACCGACTCTTTTTTTTGAAACGACGATGTCTCAGAACTAAAGTCATTAACTCGAACATTGTGGAATTTTGCCGCGTTTTTAAACGACTCCTTTGTGCGAGTAGAATTCTCTTGAAAAAGCAGATACACGCTCAAGTTCTCGTCTTTAATCTTATAACGCCGCAAAGCCTCATAATCGCCATTAAGAAACCCCGCCTTACACGCATGCGACTTTGCATATAAATACTTCTGTTCGTCAATACTGAAGTCTCGCACCAACTGCACCGTGCGCCCGCTAAATGCCATATGCTACACCCCCACCTTAGCCTTGTGAACTCTTAAAAACGCGCCGCATGCGCCGCAAAAACTCAAGCCCACTTATACGTGCGTATCGCATCAAACAAAAAAGAAAGCAAGTTTGCATTACTCACGCGCACCTGCTCCATGCTGTCCCTAAAACGCACGGTAACGCTATTATCAGTTTTACTCTCGTAGTCTACGGTAATGCAAAAGGGCGTGCCAATCTCATCCTGTCGCCTATAGCGCCGCCCTATAGCGCCACCTTGATCATAAAAGGTTGCAAAATGTTCGCTCAGCTCACCCTCTATTTTTTTAGCAAGCTCAGCAAGCCCATCCTTTTTTACCAAAGGAAACACGCCAAGCGTAACGGGCGCAAGCTTAGGGTGCAAGTGCAGCACCGTGCGCACATCATCCGAGCTTATCTTCTCTTCCTCATAGGCATCACACAACAACATCAAGACACTCCGCGTAAGCCCCGCGGAGGTTTCCACAATGTAGGGCGTGTACTTTTCACCACCTTCTTGCGCGTACTGCAAATCCTTGCCCGAAAACTCCATGTGCCGCGACAAGTCAAAGTCACCACGGTTATGTATGCCCTCAAGTTCACTCCACCCAAAGGGAAACTTATACTCAATATCAAAGGCCTTTTTTGCATAGTGAGCAAGCTCATCACTCCCGTGTTCATGAAAGCGCAGGTTTGCCTCCAAGACCCCAAGCTTACTGTAGTAGGCCTTGCGCGCCTCACTCCAGTAGTCAAACCACTGAGCAGCCTCCTCAGGGTGTACAAAATACTGCATCTCCAACTGCTCAAACTCACAGGTGCGAAATATAAAATTTTTAGTAGTAACCTCATTGCGAAAGGCCTTGCCTACCTGCGCAATACCAAAGGGTACGCTCAGCCTATTAGTCTGAAGCACGTTTTTAAAGTTTACATAAATACCCTGCGCCGTTTCAGGACGCAAGTACACGCGCATACCCTTTTCGTCCGTTGACCCCACCGTAGTATGAAACATCAAATTAAAATTCCGCGGCTCATTCAAGGGGTTGCCATTAGGGCTTATACGCTGCTCACGCTGCTCCTCCGTCAAATGGTCCCAGCGATAGCGCTCATGCGTAACCGTGTCCTCAGTCATAAGGTCCACAAAGTTTTCCACATGCCCGCTCGCCTCCCACACGCGCGGATGCATCAAAATAGAGGCGTCTATACCAACAATATTGGCATGCTTACGCACCATCTCGTGCCACCAAAAGCGCACAACATTACTCTTAAGCTCAACCCCCAGCGGTCCATAGTCCCACGCCGAAGCAAGCCCGTTGTAAATTTCCGAAGACTGATAAACAAAACCACGCCGCTTACACAACGCCGTTATAGTATCCATAGTTACACTCATAAAGTATCCTCATGTTTATAAAAGCAAATTAGATATTCAATTCCATGAATTACACATTCAGGATTATTGTAATAATACGCAAGCAGCACCGCACCTTACGCATGCCCTTACATAAAGTGTACAACATTTTAGGGTACTCAATTATACTTTCGTATATCTTTGTGGGGGGCAAGCCCCCACACCCCCGTGCAGTATCACGCGGTATTGCGCTTACGCGCGAGTAGGCTAACGCCGTATGTGCGATGGCTCACGCAATATCACGTGCCGTGGACTAAAGTGTAAGCCTTTGCTGCTAAGCAGCTATTTTAAATACGCTATCTATTCGGATAGCTGTACTTGCTATAAGCTCCATCTTTGTGTCGCGTTGCACACTTACTTTTAATCGTTTCTAGCCGCTCACTTAACGGATCACGACTTTTCTCTTTTAGGTGCTACGCACAGGGGGCTTCGCTTGTTTGCTGTAGGTGCAAAGCACAGGTTGCTTTAGCTTGATTGCTCACGCTTTTTGTTGCCACGGCGCAGGGCGCAATACGATGATAACTCGGACGGCTGTACTTTCTTTTTTCTTTTTTTTGCGACGAAAAAAGAAAAAAGAAAGTACCAAAGAAAAAAGAAAAACTCGCTAGCCTTATGAGATATGATACAGGTAACGCGCTTACGCGCGAGTATATGTATCTATATGCGTATGTACCTTGAGGTGCTGCGCACAGGTGGCACGGCGTTACTTCAAGTGCTACGCACAGGTGATTTTGTCGTTTACTCATATCTCTTGTTCCCTACAGTCATTTGCTCCACTCCATTTAACGTTTCTAGCCGCTCGCGCTTGTCAGCGTTCCCGACTTTGATGCAAGCCCCATGCTTGCGCACAGTATCTGTGTCATTACTGCTTTAGCACACAGGATGTTTTTCTTTGGTGCGGGTACTCCATTTTTGCTACGCTTCGCTTCGCAATCTGAATGTCAGCACCCCCTCGCTACGCTCGCGACTTTTTGGTTCTTTTCTCTCTGATGCTTTTTTCATATTTGCACACAGTATCTATGTTATTACTGCTTTAGCACACAGCATGCTTTTTTCTTTGATGCAAGCTCCATGTTCGCACCGCACAGCGGTGCTTATGCAATAGTTTGCATCCCCTCGCTTCGCTCGTGACTTTTTGGTTCTTTTGCTATAAGTTCCATCTTTGTGTCGCTTCGCGACACTTATTTTAATCGTTTCTAGCCGTTCGCCTTCGGCTCTCGACTTTTCTTCTCTTGCGTCCTCACAGCCGCCCCATGGACGGGGCGCATTGGCTGCCATGGATGTTAAAAGAAAAGAAAAAGAACGGCCATCCGATATGTTTGCATAGTGCACCATGCTACATGGCAACAAGAAGTGTGCACAAAACATTGCATTAGCAAAACTGCGGAAGCCCCCCGCGCGAAGCGCAGCACCGCGTCTTACCCCACGGGGGGGTGTGGGGGCGTGCCCCCACAAAGCGCTTACGCAAGTACCGTGTCTTACTCAAGGGGGGTGTGGGGGGACTCCCCCCCACAAAGACACGCTTGTGCATCTTCAATGCGTTTGAGTACTTCGTCTTGCCCAAGGTGTTTTGCAAATTCAATAATGGGTGGAGATGTTTTCACGCCCGTAAGCGCAATGCGAAAGGGCATGTAGAGCTGCGGGAGCTTCCACCCGCGCTTTTTTACCTCAGCCTTACAGGCAGCCTCGAGCTCTTTTACTTCCATATGCCATGAATGCACAACAATGTCATGCACGGCGGACAGGGCATCATGCGCATGCTCACAGGCTTGTTTTTCATCCACGCCATCTGAAAAAAAACTCTTGGCTTCCACATGCGGGGCGGCAAACAAGGGGCGCATGACCTCCACCGCATCAGCAAGCGTCTCTATACGCTTTTGCACCATGCCCATGTAGGGCGCAATACGAGCATGTGCCTCTTCTACGTTTTTGACAAAGCCCGCCTCAAGACAATATGGGGCAAGGGCATGCGCAAGCTCAGCGGCGCTCAGCTTTTGTATGTAATGCGCGTTAAACCAGCGCAGCTTTTGCATGGAAAACTGCGCGGGCGACTTTTGCATGCGCCCTTGTTTAAAAAGCTCCTCCAGCTCCACACGCGTGAAAAACTCCCTTTTGTCATCAAAGCTCCAGCCAAGCAAGCTTATACAATTTATAAGCCCTTCGTTCACTATGCCCTGCCTTCTCACCTCTTGCACACTCACCGAGCCATTGCGCTTTGAAAGCTTCTGCCCGTCCTCACCCAAGACCATGGGCAAGTGACAAAACTGCGGCGCCTGCCAGCCAAAAACACGGTAGAGGTACACATGCACGGGCGTGGTAGGCACCCACTCCTGTGAACGCATCACATGCGTTATCTTCATAAGGTGATCGTCGACCACATTGGCAAAGTGGTAGGTGGGCATCCCATCGGACTTTATCATTATGGGGTCGACTATTACATCCTTGTACTCACGCGTCACCTCCCCAAGCACCATGTCGTTAAACGAAATACTCCCCTCAAGCGGCAGCTTTAGGCGGAGCACGGGCTTTTTGCCCTCAGCCTTGAACTGCACTGAGTACGCCTCACGCTCAGCCTTGCTTAAATTCCGCGAGCTTCTGTCGTAAACACCCGCCTCAGAACGCTCCGTAGGAGAGGTGTAACAATAATACGCAGCGCCCAAGTCCACAAGCCTTTGCGCGTACTCAGTGTACAAGGCTGAGCGCTTCGACTGAACATAGGGCGCGTGAGGCCCCTGCTCGCCCCACTCATCCACGCGCAAACCAAGCCACTGCAGCGTCTCAAAGAGGTCGTCGCTGTATTCGTCCCTGCTGCGCTGCAAGTCGGTGTCCTCAACGCGCACAATAAAACTGCCTCCGTGAGACCTTGCAAACAAATAATTAAACAATGCGGTGCGCACCCCACCTATGTGCTGATACCCCGTGGGCGAGGGCGCATACCGTACTCGTACAGACATTTTTTTAGTATAGAAAGAATTATATTTTTACGCTTAACACGAGTCACGTGTGCGCCCTCAAGCCCTACAAACAGGTTTTCACATTGCACAAACACGCAGCCACAACCACACATAATGGTGAAAACCCTGCCATGCCTTTTTAACCGAAATGTTTAGACTTTTCGACTGAAATGTCTAGACTTGTTGACGGAAATGTCTAGACTTTTTGTCTGAAATGTTTAGACTTGTTGATGAAAATGTCTAGACTTTTTGTCTGAAATGTTTAGACTTGTTGATGCAAATGTCTAGACTTTTTGTCGGACATGTCTAGACATTTTTGTGCTTAAGCTACTTTATGCGCTGCAGTATAATTTCCTTGTTGTTTTTATTAATGGTGTTGAGGATTTCGGGCTTACCTGCAGGGCTAGTACTCGCATCAATTTTGCCGAAGACATGGACACCATCATTACGGAAAGCAGTAAAGTATATAACATTGTCGGGGCTTACCTTTGCTTCATAGAAGTCGTAATCACTATTAGTAATTACATCAATAATTTTTTGACTTTTGCTAGGAGTAACTGCTTTAATGCTTGTCTCTCCAATAATGTAGTATGTATCGTCACTGTTAATAACAAATTTTGCATTTTTCAGGTTATTGTTACTTGTACAACTAGGAGAAGTCACTTGGATTATATTATAAATTTCACATATTTGTCCTCGGTCTGGTCCTAGAGCATTAACAAGAATTCTATCCTTAAGATATAAAAATTGATGAGCAGCTCCGACATATAAACTATTATCATGAAGATTAACCTTCTCTCCAGCAGTTTTACTAATGCTGTTTTTAGATGTATCTTCTAAAAGTTGTTGTGTTTTTTTCATTTTAATATTAGAACTATTATAGAAATATATACGGTTATCATAACCTCTAAAAGCACTGGTGAAAGAAACTGGTAGAAAACCGTTTTTAGGCGATTTAATTTTTTGTTTTATATTATGGGTTACACTATCACGATAAGAAAATAATATATTACCAAATTTATCAACTACAAAATTTTCAATGTTATACAAACTAGGAGTATACCGCTGTCTTGTTATTCTACTGGGGTTACTTACGTCTAATTTTATTACTGCTTTTACAGAACCTTTCTCTCCAGAAAGATATTGATTATAATATATATTCTTATTATCATCCGCAAATATCTGTAAACTTTGAAACTTATCTGAAATGTAAAAGAGGCTCTTTGAACTTTTATCTGCCATGTCATAGGTCGCTCCCGTGTCTTTATTCACAAGGTATACTTTACCATTGGTCATGGGGGTTATGATGTAATCATCCGATGCGTTGTAGATACGGGTTGGAACAATATCCAGTGTTTTTCCATCATCGCTTTTTATGGGTATTACCTTGGTTTCATTGTTTTCCGTAATTTTCTTAAATTGCTTTTTGTTTTCATTGGGCTCTACCAGCAGGGCTTTTGCACCCCTTATGTCTATGTTTGAAATTGAGGCGTTGCCAGTGCCTTGCTCATGTGAGCATGATGCTAGTACTATGCCGAGCATGAGGGCTAGGGTGCTGCTGAGCAGTGTGTGTATTATGGTTTTTTGAGACTTCATCATATCCTCCCTGTAATTCAATAGCAATATTTTTGTTATTTTTAAGTATACTCACCATGCGGGACAAAAAGCAAGCTTTTGTGGGAGATATGTTCCCCCACAGCGGCTTTTGCTATAAGCTCCATCTCTGTGTCGCACCGTCCATGGCCCCCCTCAGCCCCGTCCATTGGGGCGGTCGTTTGCTCCGCTCCATTTAACGTTTCTAGCCGCTCGCGCTTGTCAGCGCTCCCGACTTTTCTTTTGATGCAAGTTCCATCTTTGCTTCGCTTCGCTCCGCCATTTAATAGTTTGCATCCCCTCGCTTCGCTCGTGAGCGTCCTCACAGCCGCCCCATGGATGGGGCGCATTGGCTGCCAAGGATGGTAAAAGAAAAGAAAAAGAACGGCCGTCCGAGGCATCATCATAGTGCATCACGCGTCGTGGCAACAAATGGCGTGAGCACATATGCGCAAGCAAAATACATATGGTGTGCAGCTTACTCGCGCTTAGCGCAAATAGACGTCTTACTTAACGGGGGCGTGGGGACACCCCTCCACAAAGCGCTTATGCAAATACCGTGTCTTACCCCAAAGGGGTTGTGGGGGCTTGCCCCCACAGCGAGTTTTGCTATGAGCTCCATCTCTGTGTCGCGTTGCGACACTTATTTTAATCGTTTCTAGCCGCTCGCGCTTTTCAGCGCTCCCGACTTTTCTTTTGATGCAAGTTCCATCTTTGCTTCGCTTCGCTCCGCCATTTAATAGTTTGCATCCTCTCGCTTCGCTCGCGACTTTGGTACTTGCTATAAGCTCCATGTCTGTGTCGCGTTGCGACACTTATTTTAATCGTTTCTAGCCGCTCGCGCTTGTCGCGCTCCCGACTTTTCTTTTGATGCAAGTTTCATCTTTGCTTCGCTTCGCTCCGCCATTTAATAGTTTGCATCCCCTCGCTACGCTCGTGAGCGTCCTCACAGCCGCCCCATGGATGGGGCGCATTGGCTGCCAAGGATGGTAAAAGAAAAGAAAAAGAACGGCCGTCCGAGCCATCATCGTACCGCGTCACGCGCCGTGGCAACAGGAAGCGTTCATAAAGAACAGTGTGAGCCATCACAAAGACGCTCGCGCGGAGCGCAAATAGACACGATACCCAAAGGGGGGTGGGGGGCTTGCCCCCCACAAAGCACTTATGCACATACCGCGTCTTACCCCAAGGGGGGGACAGCCCCCACAAAGACAAGCAGCTTGAAGAATGGCGTGTTTTTACTACAATACAAGCATGCGTACCTTACATTCACTAAGCCCCGACAAAGACTACGTACTTTCGCTGTATGCGGGAGATGCGGTTCAAGAATCCATTACTGCTTTTTGTAAAGAGCAGCGTATTGTGAGTGCTTCCTACACTGCCATTGGTGCAGTTACCAATGTTATTATGGCGGTGTATGATGTGCCGAGTAAGACTTACACAAAAAAGAGTTTCTACGAGGCCTATGAGTTGGTGAGCCTTGTGGGTAATATTAGTACCATAGGTAATGAGGCTGAGGGTGATGGTTTGTTTGCTCACTCGCATGCGTCCATAAGCGGTGAGGACTTTGTGTGCTATGGTGGGCACCTTATGGAGGCGGAAGTCTACGCGGTGGTTGAGGTGTTTTTCAAAACGTACACGCAGGGGCTTGTACGCAAAAAGGATGCCTACACGGGACTGAACATACTTTCTCAAGGGTGATGCCTTGCGGGCTTAGGCGCCCATGTGTACTACGCTACGCCAAGCTCCGCGTGCAAACTCCCACATTCCTAAAAAGCCCTCGGTGTCGTAGAGCATGACTGGTAGTTGTGCAGCTTTACGTTTTGTTATTATTTCAGGGCTTATGCCATGGATGAGTGCCTTGCGTAGGCTTGCATCATCGCTGTGCACAATGTCCACTGTTCTTACGCGGCGCAACAGCAGGTCTGCGGGCACAAGCGCGTGTTGGTAATTGCCTGCTTCTATGTCAGCAAGTGTTGTGGCTTCATCAAGGGCTAGGTCAGCAATGTGGGTGCGTACCAGCGCGTGTAGGTGCCCACAAGAATTACAAGCATGGGTAATGTCGCGCGCAATGGAGCGTATGTAGGTGCCACTTGAAACGCTAAAGGTGCATGTTGCATGGTGTTCTTGGGTATTAAAGTCAACAATCTGTGAGTCATATATGCGTATTGTGCGTGGTTTAAGCATGAGGGTGGGTTCATGTTTTGCTCGTTGCCATGCGCGTTTGCCGTCCACGTGTACCGCAGAGTACAAGGGCGGGCGTTGTTCTATTTCACCCTTGTATGCCTCAAAGGCCTTGCTAAACTCGGCTTGACTTGGCGGGGGCATGGTTTTGCTTTGCTCACCCTCTGCGTCCAGTGTGGTGGTTTCCACGCCCAGTGCAAAAACGGCGCGGTATTGTTTGTCTAGTGAGAGGAAAAAGCGGCTCAGGCGTGTTGCCTTGCCTGTGAGTATTATCATGAGCCCTTCTGCTGCCTTGTCCAGCGTGCCGGTGTGCCCCGCCTTGTCTGCGCCTATGGCACGCGCAACGCGTTTGTTAAGCGTGTGTGAAGTAATGCCCGTAGGTTTGTGGACGACAAGTGCGGCACATTGTAAACTGCTTGGGGTGTTTTGTAAGCGGCTAGCGTTCATGCAGGGGCGTGTTATTTTCAGGTTCTTCCGCAGTGCTGGAATTGTCTTCGCCATGGCGTTGGGCGTTTTGTTGCATAATGTTCATAATTGACTCGGCTTGTTTCAGGGCTTCGGTTTTTTTAAACAGCAGTTTTGGCGTGTGTTTAAAGGCGTACTTTTGGGCTATGCGTTTTTGAATAAAGCCGCGCGCATGGTTAAGTCCGTCAATGGTTTTTTGCAACTTTGCCTCTGAGAGGTAGCTTGAAACAAACACTGTGGCCGCAGTCATGTCTTTAGAGACTTTGACGTACATAACTGATGCATGCGAACTTACGCGCGGGTCCTTAATCTGTCCTAAGACTATGAGTGAACTTATCTCTTCAAGGAGCATTTGTTCTACTCGAAGAATTTTAAAAGACGGCATAGTGGTTATGTAATGTTTTTTGCAACTTCTTTTTCTTGAAAGATGTGGAGCACATCGCCTGTTTGCAAGTCGTTCATGGTGGCAAGAGAAATACCACATTCGTATCCCGCGTCCACGCTGTTTGCATCGTCCTGAAAACGCTTCAATGATTTTATTTTATCTTCGGCAATTTTCTTATTATTTCTGAGGACGTGCACCAAGGAATTTTTTGTGACCTTGCCTGTTTGTACGTAAGAACCTGCAATAGTGCCAACCTTCGATATGGTGAAAATATCGCGTATTTCTACCTCGCCTATCTTTTCCGTTACAATGTCTGGTGAGAGCATGCCGCTTATAATGCGCTTCATTTCTTCTATAACGTCAAAAATAACAGTAAAGCGCCGTATGGTTACCTTGCGCTGTTGTGCAAGTTTTTGTATTTTTTGTAAAGGCTTGAGATGAAACCCTATGATGTCGGCCTCGGATGCGGAAGCAAACATGATGTCGCTTTCGTTTATTTCACCCGCACTTGCAGCTATAACCTGTACGCGCGCTTCTTCGTTGCCTATTTCCTCTATAGCCATTTTTATAGCTTCTACTGAGCCGTGTACGTCGCCTTTAATAATAACCTTATAAGTAGAAATGCTTTCTGCTTCTATGGTGCTATAGAGCGTGTCTCCCGTAACTTTTTGCACCCCTTGACTACTTTGGTGGCGCGCAAGTTCTTGCCTACGAATGGAAACCTCTTTGGCTTCTTTTTCATCTTCCGTGACTTGAAAGGGGTCTCCTGCTGAAGGCACGCCTTCAAGTCCTACAACTTCCACAGGGGTGCTCGGCTTTGCTTCTTCTATGGTGTGTCCCTTGTCGTCAAGGAGCATGCGCACTTTTCCGGGGTAGATGCCAGCAACAAAACAGTCACGAGTACGCAAGGTTCCGCGTTCTATAATAACTGTGGCAACAATGCCGTAGCCTTGTTCAATGCGAGATTCTATAATTTTGCCTTCGGCCGCGCATTGTGGGTTTGCTTTTAGTTCAAGCATTTCTGAATGTAGGAGTATGGTATCTAAAAGATTGTCTATACCCTCGCCTTTTAAGGCAGATATTTTGCATACTGAGATATCACCGCCCCACTCTTCTGCAACAAGGCCTACATCACTGAGCTGCTGCAAGATTTTATCTGCGTTTGCACCCGATGCATCCATTTTGTTCAAGGCAACTATGATAGGAACCTTTGCGTCCTTTGCGTGTGTTATTGCTTCTTGTGTTTGTACATTCACTGAGTCGTTTGCCGCAACAACGAGAACCACAAGGTCGGTTACCTGCGCACCACGCGCGCGCATAAGCGAAAACGCAGCGTGCCCCGGCGTGTCTAAAAACGTTATGGGTTTGTCGCCTGCATGCACTTGATATGCCCCAATGTGTTGCGTAATATCGCCTTGTTCGCTTGCTGCTACATCAGAACGGCGTATGGCATCCAAAAGCGTCGTCTTTCCATGATCAACGTGTCCCATGACCGTTACTATGGGCGCGCGCGGCGCAAGCTCATCAGGAGCATCTTCTTTTGTTTCTATAATAGTTTGGTCGTACAGCGATACGATTTTAACATTGCAGTTATATTCTGAGGCTAGAATTTGAGCAGTCTCTGCATCTATGTTTGAATTAATGCTCACAACCGTGCCCATGCTCATGAGCTTAGAAAGTAGAAGAGACGCTTTGAGGTTCATCTTCTTCGCAAGGTTGGCAACAGAAATGCTTTCCATAATGGAAATAGATGATGGCACTACATTGACCGGAGGTGCGGACTCTTTTGACTTCGATTTTACTTGAATGTTTTTTTCTACTACCTTGTCTCGCTTTACCGGAAATTGCTTTCTTCGAGTTGTTTTAAAACTTCTGCGCGCACCATCGCTAATGGGCGCGGCATCTTTAGGCGCTTTTTCACTTACCACGTTGTAGGTGGCTTTTGGTTTTGCTCCATTGCTTGTGCTTGTAGGTTTTGCATTTTTAGCAGGGCTTGTCTGCTTGCCAGAACGCGAGACGCGTTCTGTTGCATTTGCGTTCTGCTGCGCTTGAGTAGCAGCCGCTGCTTCACCTTCAAGTTCAGTTTTTTCAACAGGCGGCGGGGTGTCCTTTTTCTCAGCTATAGGTTTAAGCTTGATTTTGAATTTCTTTTTTATAGGAGGCGCTGAATTAGTAGTTGTTTTTACTGGCGTTTTTTTTATAAGAGCATGTCTTAATGGTTTTGTCTCTGTTTCTAGGCTTGACATGAGTTTTATTATTATATGGTATCGATAAAAATCTGTAAAGCAAAGAACGCAATAGTAAAAAAGCTATGCCGTCAAAGTTTCTTTTACCATTGTTGGGGCACGTCACCACACCCCCGAGTATTGAATGAGCACCTTATCTGACTAAAGCGTAAGGTATTAAGAGACGAGGTGGGTGGGGAATAAGGCTTGAAAACAAGAGACAAACGCAAGAATATTGAATTATTGAGTCATGTGCTTACCGGCGAAAGTTTGGCAAGTTCTATAATCATTGTTTTCATAAGCTGTGCTTCGTCTTGTTCTTGAGTTTTTCCTGCTGAAAATACGCCCTCCATAACGCGTTCAATGTCGCTGCGCTGGTAGCCCATGGAAAGGAGCGCCGCGCTTATGTCTTGATGAATACTGCGTTTTTTCTCGACCGCGGCGCCCACCTTAGGCTCAGAGGCAACAAAGACGTTTTCAAGCGCCACCAATATTTTGTTTGCTTTTTTGGCGCCAATGCCCGGCAGCTTAGCAAGTGACTGAACGTCGCAACTGTGCACAAGGGTAAAAAACTCGTCGGCTGTCGTGTGCCCTACTATTTTCAAAGCTGCCTTTGGTCCTATTCCATCAACTTTGAGTAGCGCCAAAAACAAGGTGCGCTCTGAGGCAGAAGCAAAGCCGTAGAGTTCCATGCTCCTGTCGGTTATGTGCAAATAAGTAAGCACGCGCTGCGTAGTTTCAAGCAGTGCTTCAAAAGACTGGGAGGCGGGGCGTGAAATAAAGAGTATATATTCCACCCCGCCCACATCCACATGCAGCGTTGTAGGGCTGACCGCACATATTATTCCGCGTACACTGTGTATCATGTGAGTACTCCTGCTAAGGCGCTGTGTACTTGAGAGCGCTCTAGGGCATAACTGCGCACCAAGGCAACGGCAAGCGCGTCTGAAGCGTGGTGCGGAGTAATGATGTCCATGTTTAATTGCATGCACATAAATTTTTCAACGCTTTCCTTGCTAGCGCGTGCATTGCCCGTAATGCGTTTTTTTATGTTGGAGGGAGTAAAGCTTTGCACGGGTATGTTGTGTTTTGCACAGGTTAGCAAGAGGACACCGAGTGTGTGTGCGACCTCGAGGCCGTTGGTTACGTTTTTGACAAAGAACTGCTGCTCGTACCCAAAGGCAGACGGGGCATAGCGCGCAAGTATTGCTATAAATTGTTGTTCCACTTCTAAGAGGCGTTGCGGCAAGGGCAGCGTAGAGGAGGTGCTAATAACACCGTGCGCTTTATAGCGTATGTCTACGCTGCTGCTTCCACTACTAGAAAGCACACCCCATCCCAAAGACGCGAGTCCGGGGTCCACGCCTAAAATTATTTTCATAACCTTATTATAACCCGCCTGCGAATGTTTCTTACATTTATTGCTCTTAAGACATGGTGTCTTGTGTTTGTGGGGGTGTCGCCCCCCACCCCCCTTGGGGTAAGACGCGGTGCTGCGCTACGCGGGTGTAGGCCTCCGCCATATGCGTTCGCACCTCTTGTTGCCAAGCAGCTATTCTAAATACGCTATTCATTCGGATGGCCGTACTTTCTTTTTTTTCTTTTTGTGCGACGCTCACGAGCGAAGCGAGGGGATGCAAACTATTGCATAAGCACCGCTGTGCGGTGCAAACATGGAGCTTGCATCAAAAGAAAAAAAGAAAGTACCAAAGAAAAAAAGTCGAGAACGCGAAGCGTGAACGGCTAGAAACAATTAAAATAAGTGTCGCAACGCGACACAAAGATGGAGCTTATAGCAAAAGCCGCTGTGGGGGCTAGCCCCCACACCCCCGAGTATTAAGCGAACGCTTCTTGTGCCGTCCATGGGGCGGCTGTGAGGACGCTCACGAGCGTAGCGAGGGGATGCAAACTATTAAATGGCGGAGCGAAGCGAAGCAAAGATGAAACTTGCATCAAAAGAAAAGTCGGGAGCGCGACAAGCGCGAGCGGCTAGAAACGTTAAATGGAGCGGAGCAAACGACCGCCCCAATGGACGGGGCTGAGGGGGCGCCATGGACGGTGCGACACAGAGATGGAGCTTATAGCAAAAAGCATGCTGTGTGCTAAAGCAGTAATGACCTAGATACTGTGCACAAGTATGAAGATTGTATGGAAGTAAGTTTGTGTAAGTGCGCTTTGTGGGGGCAAGCCCCCACCACTAGACTACACACATGTCATATCTCCGCCCGAGTAGCTTGTTATAAGCCTTTGTTCCTTATTATGGCGTGCTATGGCTAGTTGGATGAGCGT
The DNA here is from genome assembly GCA_965196605.1 of Spirochaetia bacterium. Taxonomy (GTDB): domain Bacteria; phylum Spirochaetota; class Spirochaetia; order WTKD01; genus CBDAKK01. The sequence goes on along the minus strand of CBDAKK010000008.1, from coordinate 791,999 downwards.
GTCTATCAGTGTTTCATACGACATGCCCGAGGCCTCCCAAAGTTTGGGGTACATGCTGCTTGCGGTGAAACCGGGTAAGGTGTTTATTTCATTGATGAAAATATCTCCCGCATCGCTCAGGAACATGTCCACTCGTGCAAGGCCTTCGGCCATCAGTGCTTTATACGTTTGAATGGCAATGCTACGCGCCCGCTCAGAAATAGCCTCGGGTACGGCTGCGGGAATTTCGAGTATTGCGCCATGTTCGTCGCGGTACTTTGCGTTATAGGAATAGAAACTATCGTGCTGCGTTTTAATTTCTCCCAGCACGGATGCTTGCACTTCGCTGTTTCCAATAAGCGCGCATTCTAATTCTCGTCCGTGAATGTATTCTTCCATGAGTATTTTTACATCGTACAAAAAGGCTTCTTGCAAAGCCTTGGAAAATTCTTGCTCATTATCAACCCTTGCTACGCCCACTGATGAGCCCATGTTGGCGGGCTTAACAAAAAAGGGCGCGCCAAGTACTTTGACAACCTCGTCAAAACTTGGCACGTCTTGACCATGGTGGAGCACCATAAACTTTCCTATGGGTATTCCTGCATCCTTAAGCAAGCGTTTCATGACGTCCTTGTCCATGCCTATGGCAGAACCCAAGACGGAAGAACCCACAAAGGGAATGTTTGCAAGCTTCAGCAGCCCTTGCACCGTGCCATCTTCGCCCATGGACCCATGGAGAACGGGAAAGGCAATGTCTATTGTGCTGGTGCTGCGTGGAGCGGTGAGGAGTGCAACTTCACCCCTGCTCTCGGGGGCAAGAGTTATTATGTTATCATCTGAAATTTTCGCCGTGCTTTTGTCAGACGCATCATCTAAAAACTGCTGCTGTGAAATAGCAGCCCACTTGCCACTCTTGAGTATTTTTAAAAAAACGGGCGTGTATTTTGTTTTGTCAATGGCATGGTAAATGTTTTTTGCTGATAGGACTGAAACGTCGTGTTCCGCAGATTTCCCCCCGTATATAATGGCAACCTTCATTTTTTTCATTCCGTAACTCCTATGCATGTAAGCTCGTCCAATTGCGCTGCAATGGCGCAAGCCCCCTCTTACATAAAGTCTACAGCATATGAAAGCCTACTTCTAGCGGGCACAGGGGTGGTTTCATGTACCTACGCTTACGGAGCCTTGTAGGCAAAAGCGCCGCGTACTATGGTGTACAGTATCTTGAAATGCTCATCAAAGACAACTATGTCTGCATAATTGCCGGGAGAAACACGCCCCACCTTACTTAAGCGAAAAATGGACGCGGGGTTGTAGGTTGCCATTTTCACAGCATCTTGTATGGAGACTCCGTAACTGCACAAGTTTTCAATGCCCTTAATCATGGTAAGCGCACTACCCGCCATTACATCATCAGACTTGCGGTAAAAGGCGCCTTTTTTTATGTGCACTTCCTCACCATTGGCATAAAACGGCGGGTTCTTTTGCATGGTAGGTTTGAGCGCATCTGTTACCAACACAATTTTTTCTATTGGCTTGTCCTGTAGTAGTAGCTTGACAACCTCGGGGTGTACGTGGTGTCCGTCTGCAATAATTTCACATGACATTTCATTGTGTGTGAGAATAGCCCCTACCGTGCCGGGGTTACGGTGATGAAGCGAGCGCATGGCGTTGAACATGTGCGTTGCGTGGAGTATGCCCGCTTGTATGCCCTCAATAACGTTTTTGTACTTGGCGTCCGTATGCCCTGCTTGTAGCACTATGCCGTGGCGCAGGCAAAAAAGCGCAAGTTCGCGCATTCCCTTAAGCTCGGGCGCAACCGTCATGTTCACAATAGTGCCTTGCGCCTCGTCCAAAAAGCGCTGCATGAGCGCAATATCAGGTGCCTTCATGTGCTCAGGCAACTGCACGCCGGGCTGCTTGGGTGATATAAAGGGACCTTCGAGGTGCATTCCCACAATGCGTGCGAACAGATGCGCATCTTTTTGCTGCGATTGGTTTTGTATAGCATTGCGTATTTCCGCAATGGAATTTATAAACACTTGGGTGGGCGTGGGGTACAGGGTTGGAAAAAAACTTGTAACGCCGTATGTAACCAAGTGGCGCGCCATGGCGTAAATTGAGGCTTCGCAAACATCGTCAGTACCGTAGCCCCCTATGCCGTGTATGTGCGTGTCAATAAAACCGGGCGCTATAAAAGCTCCGTGCACGTCAATCATAATTGCGTCTTTGGGATAGGGCTTTTCGTCAAAACGCTCTTCGTTATATACGTCTTCGACGAATGCGTCCTTTATCAAAATTGCACCGTTTGAAAATTTGGAAATGCCAGTAAGTACCGTGCCATTGTGCAAACATATAGCGCTCATGCATTTTTATTATAATAGGTCTTTAAAATAATGTTCACAGTTTTGCTTTTGTGGGGGGAAGTCCCCCCACGCCCCCCTTGAGTAAGACGCTATATCTGCGCTACGCGCAAGTCTTTGTGTTGTAGCTCATGCGGTATTATATGAACACCTCTTGCTGCCACGGCGTGGGGCGCAATACGATGATGCCTCGGACGGCTGTACTTTCTTTCTTTTCTTTTTGTGCGACGCAAAAAGAAAAGAAAGAAGAGTACCAAAGAAAGAAAAGAAAAAGCCGCTGTGGGGGCAAGCCCCCACACCCCCGTGTATTCAGTGAACGTCTTTTGCGCATACACGCGATTGTTTGTGCCATTGTTCACGCGGTATTGCGCTTTGTTTCTTGTTTCCTACGGCGTTAGCCCCGCTTGCGTAGCTTCCTAAACCCAGTTTCTTAGTCCCTATGGCGTAGCCTCACAGGATGTTTTTTTTCTTTGATGCAAGCTCCATGTTTGCACCGCGCTCGCACAAACGTACTTCGATACAATCTTCATACTTGCATAAAGTATCTATGTTATTACTGCTTTAGCACACAGCATGTTTTTTCTCTTTTTTTGGTTCTTTTTTTGGTTCTTTTTTTCTCTTTTTTTCGTGCTAAAAAAAGAGAAAAAAAGAACGGCCATCCGAATAGATAGCGTATTTAAAACCACTGCTTGGCGACAAGAGGTGTGCACATACAAAGCGCAAGCAAAACACACACGGCGTGTAGCTCACACGCGCGTAAGCGCAGGGGGGCAGCAGTGGGGGTGTGGGGGCGTGCTGCCCCCACAAAAGTTTTAAAGATGAACCAAAACTAAAGATTCATATTATAATAGAGGTACGCATAAAAACTTATAAAGCCTTGGAGGGTGTGATGAACATAACAGAAGTTACCGACGGTATTCACCGTCTTTCAGCAAACGCGTATAACCTACTTTTTGAAAGCCTGTGGCCTATTGGAGAAGAAGGTGTTTCTATGAATTCCTTTGTGGTAAAGGGAGAAAAAACCGCCATTATTGACGGCGTATGTGGATGGGACGGTGTACCCGAGACACTTTTTGAGCAGTTTAAAGTGATGAACCTCGATCCGAGGGACATAGATTATGTAATTGTAAACCACATGGAGCCCGACCATTCGGGGTGGCTTTTGGATTTTAAAAACAAAATACACGATGACTTTACGCTGGTAACGCACAAAAAGTCTGTGCCGTTACTAGAGCGTTTTTACGGCATTACGCACAACAAAATTATTGAAGTTGGTGATGGTTCTACTTTGGACTTAGGTAATGGGCGTGTTTTAGCCTTTGCTGAAATTTCAAATGTACACTGGCCTGAAACCATAGCAACCTTTGACACGCTCTCTGGTACCTTATTTCCATGTGATGCTTTTGGTTCTTTTGGTGCCATGGATGATGGCGCGCTATATGATGATGAGCTGAACGAAGAGAAGATACATTTTTATGAGCGCGAAGGCGTGCGCTATTTTTCTAACATAGTTGGGGCCTTTTGTACGCCTGTACGCAAGGCCATAGAAAAAGCAAGAAAGCTGCCCATAAAAATAATAGCTCCGGGACATGGGGTTGTGTGGAGAAAGAATCCAAACAAAGTAGTCGAAGATTATTCGCGTTATGCCTCGTATTCTCAAGGGCCTTCGCAGGAGAAAATAACCATATTGTGGGGTTCCATGTACGGAAACACCGAGAAAGTGGTGCAGCCCATTGCCGATGCTATAAAAGCAGCGGGTGCGGAAGTTGCCATACATCAACTCCCTGATACGAAAAATTTTTCATACATTATAAGCGATGTGTGGGAGTCTAGCGGTGTTGTCATAGCATGTCCAACGTATGAATACAAAATGTTTCCAGCAATGGCAGCAGCAATAGAGGAGCTTGGTAACAAAAAAGCCTTCAACCGCAAGGCCTTGTACTGCGGCTCCTTTGGCTGGTCTGGTGGCGCTGAAAAAGAACTGCTTGAAATTATAGAACGCAAGAAAATGAAGTGGGACTTTTTAGAATCGGTAAGCTTTAAGGGCTGTCCCGATGAAAACGACATACAGGCGGTACAAGCGCAGGCTAAGCAGCTGGTAAACAGCGTACAAACGTGGATAGCGGAGGCGAAACAAGCCTAGGCTTTCTACATAACTCACGGCTTTCTATGTGATGAAAAGCAAACAGTAGCATATTATGCATAAACTAGAAAACACAAACATTGCGAGGACGGAGCGCTTGCTCTCACCTCATGAGCTTAAGACCTTGCTCCCAAGCACGGAAGCAATAAACGACACCGTATTTGCCGGGCGTAAAGCAATACAGAATATTCTTGAGGGTCTCGATACGAGATTGCTGGGTATTGTTGGGCCTTGCTCCATACATGATTACGAAATAGCGGTGGACTACGCTACAAAATTTAAAGCCTTGCGCGAAGCCGTAGCGGACAAAATGCACTTGGTGATGCGCGTGTACTTTGAAAAACCACGCACCACTTTGGGGTGGAGAGGGCTGCTGATAGACCCTGAAATGAACAACACCAACCGCATACAGGAGGGGCTTAAAGTAGGCAGGAGCATTTTGCTCAAGATTAACACGCTCGGTGTGCCGTGTGGTTCTGAATATTTAGACCCCATAGTGCCAAACTACGTTGATGATGTGGTATGCTGGGCCTCCATTGGTGCGCGTACCATAGAAAGCCAAACGCACCGAGACATGGCAAGCGGTGTGTCGGTGCCTGTAGGCTTTAAAAACAGCACCGACGGCGATTTTACCAATGCGATAAATGCTATGACCTTAAGTGGTAATGCGCGTGGGTTTATAGGCGCTGATGAAAACGGCGCGACTTGTATTGTGCACACCAAGGGTAATGCCTATACTCACCTCATTCTCCGCGGCGGGCATTCAGGGCCAAACTACTTTCCCGACCATGTTGAAAAAGCATTGCTCATGCTCAAAAAGTCTGGCATGCCTCCGCGCATCATCATAGACTGTAGTCACGGTAATTCACTGAAAGACCACAGAAACCAAGGCAAGGTTTTTAATTCCATTATGGAGCAACGCATTGCGGGACAAAAGCACATATGTGGTTTTATGATAGAAAGCAATCTTAAAGAGGGGCGACAAGATATTGTGGACGGAAAGAACAATTTGGAATACGGAAAGTCGGTGACAGATGCCTGCATTAGTTTTGAACAGACGGAAGAGATGATTCTGCGCTGGTACGAAAAACTGCCAAAGGATTAAGCCATGCATGCAGCCACTGCCTCAGAAGCGCAGGTTATAAGCGCACGTCAAGAAGTCGTTGATGCCGTGAAAAGCCACGCACGCGCAATGCGCGAAGGTTCGCTGGTATTGCGAAACCTTGCTTCAAAAGAACGTAACGCCATGTTGCGAGAGATATGCGCGCATCTGCAAAAATGCAAAAGCGAAATATTCCGCGCCAACAAACAAGACTTGGAGCAAGCCCATAAGTTTGGTGCTGCAGAGGCGCTTGTAAAGCGCTTAAGTTTTGACGAGGCAAAGTTACACGAGGTTTGCACCATGCTTGAAGCGGTTGCTGCCTTGCCCGAAAAACTTTATGCGCCCATTGCCAAACGAGAGCTGGCGCCACAACTCACGCTCACCCAGCGCTTTGTGCCACTGGGCGTCATTGCCATGATATTTGAGTCGCGTCCCGATGCGCTTGTGCAAATAGCAAGCTTGTGCATAAAAAGTGGAAACGGAGTCTTGCTCAAGGGTGGGAGCGAAGCCAAGCACACAAACGGCGTGCTGACCCGCCTCATACAAGAAATAAGTGAAAAGTACACGCAGCGTTTTGTGCATCTCTTGGAAACGCGCGAAGAGGTGGCTGCACTCACTTCGCTGAATGGAGCAATAGACCTCATTATACCGCGGGGTAGCAAGGCATTTGTTGCGCAAATTATGAAGGCTTCAAGCGTGCCCGTGCTGGGGCATGCGGATGGCATATGTCACATGTACATTCACAAAGACGCCGACCTTGCAATGACAGAGCGTGTTTTATACGACAGCAAGCTCCAGTACTACGCGGTGTGCAACGCAGTAGAATGCGTGTTATTGCACACCAAATCGGTTATTTTTTTGCCGCAGCTTTTTAAGCGCCTTGCAGATTGTGGGGTCACCATACACGCGGACACTTCGGAAGCCGCGGAAATTTTGAGCGCAGCAAAAGTGCCGCATACGCCAGCAACAGAAGAAGACTGGGGTAGAGAGTACTTAGCAAAGGAAGTGGCAATTAAAATTGTAAACGATGAAAAAGAAGCCGTGTCGTTTATCAATGCTCACGGTTCAGGGCACACGGATATTGTTATGACGCGTAGTGAAGAAACCGCGCGCTATTTTCAACAGCGTGTGGACTCTGCCTCGGTGCTGTGGAATTGTAGTTCGCGCTTTGCGGATGGCTACCGCTATGGACTTGGCGCTGAAATTGGAATAAGCACCTCTCGTATTCACGCGCGCGGTCCTGTGGGCATAGAAGGGCTTTTTAGTACGCAGTGGGTACTTGACGGCGCGGGTCACACCGTAGCCCCCTTTGCAAATGGAGAAGCGCGCTTCACGCACCAAGACCTGCTTCTACCATAAAAAACGCAACACAAGGCCATGACACAAGAACACGCCGCCACCCTTGCAGAAATACACGCGCGCATAAAAAACGCAAAACGCATAGTCGTAAAAATAGGCACAAACGCGCTTATGCATGGCGGTACGCCTAACAAAACCTTGATGTGCTCCATTGCTGCGCAAATAGCCGCACTCATGGGCAAGGGCTACGAGGTTATTGTGGTGAGTTCGGGCGCCATAGGTTTTGGGGCAAGGGCGCTACTCGAAACGCCGCCCATACAAACACTTGCAATGCGCCAAGCATGCGCAGCGGTAGGCCAACCCTACCTCCTCGCTTCTTATGAGCAAGCCTTTGGTGCGCATGGCATTTTATGCGCGCAGCTCCTTTTAACGCGTGCAAACTTTACCAATGAGCAAAATTTCCGCGCAGTGAAGAGTTGCCTCTCTGCGCTGCTTGCAAAAAAGGTAGTACCAATCATCAACGAAAACGACTCGGTAGCAACGGAAGAAATAGAGACGCGCATATTTGGGGACAACGACCAGCTTGCCGCAATGGTTGCTTGTCATTTTGATGCAGAGCTTTTGGTGATTTTAAGCGACGTAGATGCTTTTTATGAGAAAAACCCGCGCAAACACCACGATGCCAAGCCCTTAAAAGTGGTGAGCAAACTCGATGCGTATATACGAGAGGCATCACAAGAGACAGGAAGCAGCGTTGGCACGGGTGGCATGAAAACAAAACTACTGGCAGCTCGCACTGCAGGGCAAGACAACTGTATCACCATTATTGCCAAGGCGGATGCGCCGGATATTTTAAGCGAAATTGTTTTGAAGCACAAAGACTACGGAACTTTTTTTCTGCCGGAAGTGCAAAGAAAAAACGCGCACAAGTAAAACTGTAAGGCACAACGCCGTAGGGTAATGCTTCTCTTTCAACCTTGCGCTGCATAGTAACAATACATTCTTATTTTTTGGTAAGCCAATTGTAGAAAATTTGGAGTTTCCATTTCCACGGTAATAACTTTACACTAAGCGTGCTCGGCTTTTCATAGTGAACATACACATCATCATTTATACGATAGCGCGGATAAGGATTTGTAATTTTATCACCACTCATTCTTGCTTCTATGTACTCTCTACGATTTAGCGGAGTACCCCAGGCCTTGCCATAATAGACTTCTAAGTATTGCTCCCACTTTTTCGGAATGTTTACTTCTATATCATCAAACACATGGCGCATTACAGCCCCTGGCACATGGGATGAAAAACGATGTTGCAAAATTGCCCATTGGTTATCTCTTTCAGGCTTGGCATGCGCAGATAAAGGATACATCGGTTCATTATAAAAAAGACAACCAGTTTTCTCTTCTACTTGAAAAAATTCAATATCTATTGTTATTCTATATTTTTCTATCTTTAGCAAAACCTTAGAGTTATATGGATATAAAAAACAACAGGTTACAATATAGCCATTTTCTTTCAAAAGCTGGTATACATATTCACTATCATCACAAAGCACCGCAATGTCCATATCCATATCATCTTTGACAAATGCCTTGTCGCGCATAATTCCAAGCAGGGTTCCCGCATCCACCCAATACACAATCTTGTGTTTTCTAAAAATTGCATCGAGGTCTTGTAATACCCTTTTGCCATTTTCATGCAAAAACTTTGTCCTCAATGCGTCTATATCAAGAGATTTATTGAACTCAAGCTTGCAAATACGAAAAGTCAACTCAACAAGTTTATGCACTTGTGCAAGAAGGAGTATTCTACGCAGTATTCTGTCAAAAACATGCGGATAATTGTACTTCCTTCCAAGCACGAAAATATTTTTAATCTTTCTGAAAAATTTCATGAGTTTTATAATTACACAGTTTTTACAAGCTTTGTTCCTAAAAAAATACAAACACGAATTGCATGTCTACGTATTGTGCCAGCGCTGCATCATCGCTTCAGCCTTACGATAATCGTGTATTGTATCAAAGTCCATAGCACGCACGTATAACTTATCAACAGGAAAGTATTTTTCAAAGAGTTCATACACATCTAAATTGGTATCTTTCTCAATTTTATTCTTATGAATGCAATACGGAGTGGTCATTTCATAAGTACCCGGCTCATTTGAAAAACCAACAATTTTATCGCCTTGTGCATCTAATATAACATTAATCGGCTTGTCAGAACTTGTATCGGATATTCCCACAAATTCATGAGAAGCATTGAGGCACATAGCCATGTCATCGGGGTGTATAACTAAGTCACCGTCAATTGAAATGACATAGTCCTCTGAATCTCGAGAACCAAGATATAAACTGTCGGCCACGTTACTACGAAAAAAGTCGTAATTATGCACAAAGGTAAGGTCTTTTCTAACCTGCTGTGCCGTCTCAATAACCACATGCGCGTGATAGCCCACAACAAGGCGTACGTCCTCTATCTCACGCAAGGCTTCAAGCTGCCAATGTATTAAAGGCTTTCCTAAAAACTCAACAAGCGTTTTCGGTTTGTTAAAATCCAAGCGCGATCCAAAACCCGCGCAACAAATAACAGCAGTCTTCTTTTTACTCATTATTCATCATTGTAGTGGAATAACAAGGATGTCTTTGTGGGGGGCAAAAGTACTTTTGTTGGGGGGCAAGCCCCCACACCCCCTTGGGTAAGACGCGGTATTGGCGCATGAGCGCTTTGTGGGGGGTGTCCCCACATCCCCGACTGGGGTAAGACGCGGTGCTGCGCTATGCACGTCTTTCTGTGTTATAGCTCACGCTGTTTTTTATGAACGCTTTCTGCGGCTAAGGCGCTAACGCGATATGTCAGTCTTCGGATAGCTGTACTTTCTTTTCTCTTTTTTGAGGACGCAAAAAAGAGAAAAGAAAGTACCAAAGAAAAGAGAAAAAACATCCTGTGGGGCTACGCCATAGAAAACAAGAAACAAAGCGCAATACCGCGTAAACAATGGCACAAACAATCGCGTGTATGCGCAAAAGACGTTCACTGAATGCTCGGGGGAGTGGGGGCACGCCCCCACAGCAGCTTTTGCTATAAGCTCCATCTTTGTGTCGCGTTGAGACACTTATTTTAATTGTTTCTAACCGTTCACGCTTCGCGTCCTCGACTTTTTTTCTTTGGTACTCTTCTTTCTTTTCTTTTGATGCAAGCTCCATGTTTGCACCGCAACGCGGTGCTTATGCAATAGTTTGCATCCCCTCGCTTCGCTCGTGAGCGTTGCACAAAAAGTCGAGAGCGCTGAAAAGCGCGAAGTCGCCCTATGGACGGGGCATTAAGGCTGCCAAGGATGGTACGGGTGCTGACATTCAGATTGCGGAGCGCAGCGGAGCAGAAATGGAGTACTCGCACCAAAGAAAGAAAGTACAGCCGTCCGAATAGATAGCATATTTAGAATAGCTCCTTGGCACGCACGTCCCACGGACGGGACACATTGTGCGCCATGGACGGTACAGAAGGCATCAGTCTTAGCCCACTGCAAGTGATAGTGCGTCTAACTGCTTGACCGCAGAAAAAGTTTATACAAGATTAGCGTCAGCTATAACACAGAAAGACGTGCGTAGCGCAAACACAAAGCGCTAGTGCGCAAAAAAGGGGCGGAGAGTTGGGAATGAAAGCATGTTTGCACAAAAAAATTGTAAGGCTACTTTATCGAGCCTTCGACCATGCCGCGAATGAAGTATTTTTGCAAGAGTAAAAAGAGTACGGTTATGGGTACCACGGCTATGAGCGTGCTGGCTGCGGCTTGCCCAATGTGTGAACTGTTGGACGAAAAAAACGAGGCTATTGCAAGGGTAATAACTTGCTTGTCGGGGCTTTGTAAGAGGTACAAAGAAAACTGGTAGTCGTTCCACAGGGCTACGCCGGTGAGAATGATGACCGTGGTCATAATGGGTTTGAGCAGGGGTAGTATTATTGTCCAGTAAATACGCAAGGCTGATGCGCCGTCAAGCATGGCGGATTCGTCAAGGGATGCGGGGATGGTGGCGGCTATAAACTTGGTGAAAAGAAAAATGGCAATGGGGAGTTGGTAGGCCGTTAGAACCAAGATAATGCCCCAGAGTGTGCTGATGCCGCCCATGGTTTTGACAAGCGATATGAGGGGAACAAGCACACTCATGGGCGGTATTATCATCATGGCAATGATGGATTTGAGCACAAAGGCGTTCCATGCGTTTTTGCGACGCGCAAGGGGGTAAGCGGCTAAGGAGGCGATGAGGACTACTAAAAAGAGAGAGGACACTGTTATGATGATGTTATTCACAAGCGCGGGAGCTATGTTTGAGTTTTTTAAGGCTCCGCTAAAATTTTCAAAGTACCATTGCTTTGGAAGTAGCCAACGCGATGAAAGGTCGGTCTTTGGCTTGAAGGCAATGGTGAGCGCAATGTAAAATGGTACAAAATGTATTATGGAAATGACAAGCGCAAGAAACGTTAAAGTCCATTTGTTTTTTGAAATATGGTTCATATATCTAGTACTCTACATCCATCTTTTCAAAAAGTTTTAGTACAAAAAGGGTTACTAAGGTAATAACGAGAAACAACACAACGCCCATGGCTGCGGAATAACCCGCGAGTTGATTTTGAAAATACGTAAACTGAATGAGCGTAGACATAGAATGCGAGGCATAACCCGGGCCGCCATTTGTAAGCGACTTGATAATTTCAAACAACTTTAACCCGCCTATGAGGTTTATGGTAACACTGGTTACCAGCGCGGGTTGCAAGAGCGGCAGGGTAATACGAAAAAACGTATTTCTCGCCGTGCCTCCGTCTATTGCTGCTGCCTCGTAGTACATGCGTGGTATGCTCTGCATGCCCGCGAGGTAAATAACCATTGATATGCCCACATACTGCAAGGTATTTACGGCAACAATAATGCTTATAGCGCGCCTCGCATCACCAAGCCAATCTATTTTTTCTAAGGAAAGCCATTGCAGTATGTCGTTGAGCGCACCGCGGTTATAACGAAACAAAAAGTACCAAATGTAGCCCATGATGATGCCGGAAATAAGCACTGGTAAGTACACAACCGTGCGGGCAAAGAGTCTGCCAATGAAGGTTTTGTTTAAGAGCAGGGCATAAGAAAGACCCAGTGCTTGTTGTAATATGGTGCTCCCCACGCCATAAATAAATGTGTTTATAAAGGCCGTGCGGTAGTTCGCGTCCTTAAATAAATGTACGTAATTCTTAAAGCCAATGAAGTCATAGCTTTGAGAAAAGCCATTCCAATTGGTAAGCGAAAAGCGTATTCCACTGAGAAAAGGATATACGATAAACAGCCCAATGAGAAGGAGCGCAGGCACATAGAAAAATTTATAGAAGACCTGCGCCACATCATGCTCATAAGGAAAAAGGTAAATTATTTATATAGCTTCTGAAAGTCTTCAAACATTTTCTGTGCCGCGTCTTTAGGGCTCATGTCACCCGCCATGAGTGCTGAAGCCGTGTTGCAAATGGTGTCCCACATGCCACTCGGCAAGTATTCCCTATCAAAAAATGGAAAGGCGCGTATATGCTGGTACTTTGCAAAGTATGCATCAATGCTGCCTAAGGAGCTTGTGGCATTGGTCAAACCTGTGGGGTTGCCGTTAGCCGAAGCCAAGCGTGCAACATTATCGGGTTTTGCAATATAATTGAGCAACTGCAAGACTTCAGCCTCATGCGCGGTGTCTTTGTACACACCAATAGCAAGGCCTTCACCGGCTATGAGCGTAGGCGCATCACCTTCATGATAGGCGGGGACGGGGAAAAAGCCGTACTCCATATCTGGGTTGTAACTCAAGGCTTCTACAATGGCATTATTACCATAAAAGCCCATGGCAGCTGTCTCGGTAGCAAAAGCCTCTGCGCTGTCTTGAAATATTGCAGTAAGCACGTCTTTATTCACAAATTCCCTATCTCGCAAAGTGGTATAAAATTCCGCAACAAGCTCCCATTTTTCCACATCAAACTGCCCGCTTTTCAGCGCTTGTCTCTCGTTGTCTTGTTCATTGCTAATAAGCACAGCAGGGGCAACCCAATCAGCAACATTGCCAATAGGCCAAATGTCTTTTCCGGCTATGTGGAAAGGCGTTATGCCCGCATCCTTTATTTGCTGCATAACCGCAAACAAATCGTCCATAGTCTGTATAGCATCCACATCGATATTCAACCTATCAAAGATAGTTTTACTGTACATAATTCCCGAAACTTGTTTGTCCACAGGCAATACAAAAGTTTCACCATTACTATTGGTTATAACGGGCTTTATTTGTGAATCCAGCAGCTGGAAAAACGGTTGATCATTGAGAGGTCGCAAGTATTCACTATATCGGTGTACAGACCAGCCATGCGTTGTCCACAAGTCAGGTAAGTCTTGTGCGGCCATTTTTGTTTTCATAACGCCCTCATAGGCAGGTGAACCCGGTATAAAATTTACAACAACGCCGGGGGTTTCTTCTTCAAATGCTTCAATGACTGCCTGAAGCACCTTTGTAGCTTCACGCGTCTGTGGGTACTGAACCATAAAATTAATGGTTATGGCATCATCAGATTTTTTAGAACACGCAGATAGCGCAACTCCAAACATGAACACTGTTAGGACACATATGACCCTTATTATTTTCTTCATATACACTCCTTAAATATGAATATAATTTCCTAGTTTATATTGTAAGATTCTTGATATTGTCTATTATATTAGAAGTACGTCCATGTACGTAACAATACATCTATAACCTTCAAGGAGTCGTCATGAAAAAGTTTCTTATTCCCATTATTATGATAGTTGTTGGCATTGTAGGCATTATAATAAACACGCGATTTATAAGCTATGAAAGGCCAACTAGCCAATTGGTGGACATACTACAGATCAGTTTCTTTGTTCTCGTTCTTTTCGGCCTTGCATTCCTAGGAACTCTCTTTATAAAAAGATTGTCCATACCCATTATTACCATAGTCCTCGGTATTGCATGTTTTTTCGCATTCTCCATTATAGGAAGTGAAGTTGATAGTGATGGAATTTTGCGAGAACCATTTTTCTTAGTTCCTATAGGCTATCTCTTCTTATTTTTAGGCATGGCGTGGCTCGGAAATGTTCTTATAAAAAAACAGCTTATTCCGCTCAGTTTGATTGTCGTAGGCATTGTGTGTCTCATAGTATTCAAGATTACAGCAGAGCCATTCGCACTTCGAAGCATAGGCTCTTCTCTCATACTTTTAGCGGGGTTTTGGAGCATAAGCGTAGCAATAAAAAAAGTTCAACGCATTTCACACATGGACTCAAAATAATAACAACACTTACACGGGTGGTGAGGCTTTGCATTTTAACACGGCTTTGTATTACTTATTCCCTAAGTAAGCATTGTTGTTCAAAATGTACTTCTTTAAAATTACAAAGACTATGAGCATGGGGATAAGCACAATGCTTGCCGCCGCCATAAGCATGGGGTAGCGCACCACTCTGTCGCCGATTAGGGTTGCCATGCCCACGGCAAGCGTGGACTTCTCGGGGTTGGAGTTGACAATAAGCGGCCATAAGAGTGAGTTCCACCCAAAGAGTGCCGCCAAAACGCCAAAAGAACCCATGGTCGGTTTTACAAGAGGGAGCATAATGCTCCAAAAAATTCTTATAGGGTTGCACCCGTCCAAGGTTGCCGCCTCATAAAGCGAATATGGGAGCGTGAGAAATGCTTGACGGAATAAAAATATACCAAATGCGGACACGGCGTTTGGCAAGACAATTGCCGCAAGGGTATTGACTAAGCCCATTTTTTGTATGAGCAAAAACTGTGGAATAAGATAGACTTGCGGCGGTATCATCAAAATGGCGAGACATATGAGTAATATGACTTGTTTTTTAGGAATAGCAAGCAGCGCAAGTGCAAAGCCCGCCATGGCTGAAAATAACACTTGAAAAACGGCAATGGCAAGCGTAGTAGTAACAGAATTGAAAAACATGCGCGCAAAGGGTAGAGTTTGAAAGACTTCTTTAAATGCTTCAAGCGTTGGGTTTTGCGCAAACCACATGAATGGCACGGCAGTGCTTTCCTCATAGGTCTTGAATGCCGTAGTGATGAGGAAAAAAAACGGCAATATGGACACCAGAACTCCAACAAACAAAAAGGCGTGCAAAAGCAGGGCTTGGTAGAGTGTTAAAGACCTTCTCTCTGTAGAGGCCGTCAGTAACCTTGTGAGGCCTTGTCGTATGGTCTTGTTATTTTTCATAGTGTACCCACTTTTTTTGTAAACGGAACTGCGCAATGGTAATGAGCAAAATGATAATGAAAAACACCACGGATATGGCACTTGCAACGCCTTTTTGGCTGGACAAGAAGGCATATTGATAAAACATGGTGATGACAGAGGAATTTGCTGCTCCCACCCTTGTGCCCAATTTGGTGAGCGCAATAATCCAATCGAAGACTTGCAAAAAACTAATGGTGTTTATAATAATGACAAAAAACAAAATAGGCGAAAGCATGGGAAGCGTAATGCGGAAAAACCGCTTTATCACCCCTGCGCCATCTACCATGGCCGCGTCATAATACATGCTCGGAATGTTTTGTAAGCCCGCTAGCAGCAAAAGTACATTGTAGCCAACGCGCCCCCACACGGAAACTGCAACCAAGGAAATAAAAAATACGTTTTTATCTTGCAACCACGGAATAGCGCTAATCTTGAGATAGCCCAAGATTTCATTCACAATCCCAAATTCATAGTTGAGCATCCAACGCCACACCATGGCAACGGCCATGGGCATTGCAATAACGGGCAGATAAAACACAATGCGGTAAAAATTTACTCCTCGAATGCGTTGATGCAAGGCAAACGCCACAAGCACTGAAAGTGCAACGACGCAGGGTACGCTTAAGAGTGTGTACTTAAAGGTGTAGAAGAAGCCTTGTCTTATTTTGGGGTCGCTAAAAAAGGTTTTGTAATTTTCAAGTCCAACCCAAGTCTTATCACCAACAAAGGAAATTTCTGTAAAGCTATTGTAGAGGTTCTCAAAGAAAGGGTAGATGTAAAACAAGGACAGTCCAAGCAAGGAAGGCAAGAGTAGTCCAAGCCCCCAGAAGATTTCACTGTTACGAATATCACGCATTATGCTTTGTCATAAATTCATCAATGCGGACAACGGTTTTGTTACGCCGCGCTTCTTCTACTGCAAAGCCCATAAGGTGGCTGTGTAAAGATCGCGCACTATCGGTGAGCATCAGCCCTTCACCACGCAGGCTTTTGACAAAGTCTACAATAAAGTGCGTGTCACCACCACCGTGCCCCAAATAACCGGAGTTCTCCACCGTTGCGGCCTCGCTGTATGGACGATATATGCTCAGCGCCTTATTGTGAGTCGGACCCTGCCCCGCCCCAAAGCTAAAAAGCCGTAGCTCATCCTTTTCCATGTTTCCAACAATTTGCCCGTGAGAGCCCATAATGCTAATAAGACGCGTCTCCTCATCAGTAAAACCCGAAAGGGTAAAGGTTGCATGAATGCCGTTGTCAAACTGAATAATGGTGGACATTGAATCGCATACGTCGTTATCACAGTGATACACACAGCGCCCATAGGGGTTGTCCTTCATAAGCTGCGCTAAGTTTTCCTCACTAAGGTTCACCTTAGGGTCAAGCAAGGGCGAATAGTTGGTGGCGTTTACATACACCCTCACGGAGTAAGGGCAGCTATCGTAGACGGGGCATGTACTTGAACACATATGCGGTGCGCCATGAGGGGCATTTTGCTTGGTAAAGTAGCGTAAGGAACCAAAACTTGCTACGGCGCTTGCCTGCACATTATCACCTAAAATGTATAGAGTATGTCTAAGTCGTGACAACTTTTGGCAAGTATAATGGGGTTACTCTTGTCTGTCCGCCCCCAGTTGCCTCGCACAAAGCTATGGGCAATGTGAAAGTAGCCCACCTGCTCCGTGTGCTGTATGGCTTGCACCGCACCTATAGCACCGCTGCCAATGAGTTCCCGTATTTTCATAAAAAAAGGCGTGTAACGCAACACGTGCGAAAGGAGCACCTTGCAGTTATTCTTCTCAGCAGTTTTTACAATGTCTATACACTCTTGTGCAGTTTGCGCCATGGGCTTTTCCAGCAAAATGTCATACCCGTGCTGCAAGCAGGCTATGGCAGGTTCATAGTGTTCGGAATCTGAAGAGCAAATAATAACCGCATCAACAGATGCGTCTGCTATATGCGTAAGCATGGCGTGCCAATTTTCAAAACACATTGCATCAGAAAGTTCATACGCTTTTTGGTGAAATGTTCTGCGTTCCTCCATGGGTTCTGCAATAGCAACAATGTCTATGACATCGCGGTTCTCGCATATCCAAGGGTGATAGGCACGCGCCCATCGAGTACCTGCGCCAATGAGCGCGCATCGTAAGGTTTTATTCTTCATAAAAAACCCACCGCTGTATCAACATAGGCACTTCTTACATGAAGCTTTTTGCTTCCGCTGAAGCGTTTTTCAAAACCGCTTCCACATCTGCGTCTTCTTCCATCGCAGCATTAATAGTATCTTCCTCAAGCTTGTAAAAGCGCCCAAACTCATAAGTAAAGGGAAAGGGGTAATTATTACCGCGTATGCCTTGCCCATAAAAAGCTTGCATGTCTATGCCAAATTGACTCACATAGGCCTCGACGTCTTCATCGCTCACCGGAAAGAATATGCCCTTTGCAGCCTGAATTTTCAAGCCTGCATCGGAATTCATAAAGGCAACCCACTTTTTTGCAGCCTCAAGGTTCTTAGACTTTGCATAAATAGCGTCCCCCAATGCATGTACTACGGTTTTGTTCCTTCCATTTATTGTTGGTAGCGGCAAAATGAGCGTATTAGCGCGTAGCTCAGGCGAGAGCGTCTGCATTTCCCAACTCGCCATAAACAGCATGGCAATTTGACCGTTTGCGTAGCGTTGCGCTGCCGTGGTCTCCTGCACCGCGTCGTAGCTGGGCGTGTAGGGCTTAGCAAAAAGTGCCTTGAATTCCTGTATCCCCGCAATGCTACCGGGCAAATCAAAGCCGTCTTTCAGCCCATCAGAAGAAATAAGATAGCCACCCATGTTGTACATAAAATACATGTAGCCCGCTTGTCCAGTAGACTCCATTCCAAGGGCGTAGGTTCCATCACGCAGCTTAGGCTGCAAGTCCTGTGCTATGCGGTGTACTTCCTCATAGGTTAACTCACCACTAGGCGGCGCAAGTCCCGCGTCCTCAAAAAGCTTTTTATTTACCGCAAAGGCTTGGCTGTCATAACCCTTGGGAAACACCACGTATTTTCCTTGTTTCAAATAGGCGTCCTGCATGCCTTGTGTGTAATACTCGGTAATACCTGCAATTTCAGGCGGGTAGTCGCCTTCCCATTTGTAAAGCAAACCCGCATCATAGTAGCGCAGGGTGTTAGGGTAATTCATATGAAACACATCGGGGAGGTCTTCACCTATGGTGGCAGCCTCTAGCTTCTGCCAGTACTGAGCCCACGGCACTACTTCCACTACTACTTCAATGTCTGGATTGGCTGCCTCAAATTGTGCCTTCATCTCTGTAACTGCGGGCTGAAGGTTGATATCCCAAAAAAGATATCGCACGCTTGCTTTTTTATCTTGTTTTTCACAGGATATAAGCCCCACAAGTAGCAAAGCCACACAACACAAAAACCATAGATTTTTTTTCATATATTTACACACTCCATTTCTTTTATTTTTATAATAGTTCAATTTCGAATTTTTTTGTTACTTCTTTGACAACAAGGCATCAACAAGCATGTAAATACCCGAACGCTTTACAAGCGTGAGCGTGTGCAAACCCGCAGACAAGTCGTGTTTTTCAAAAATAATCTGCTGTACTTGCCTATACCTGCTCGTCGCCGTCGTATCTAAGGTTGAAAAAACTCCCTGCGACTTGCCATCAATATACACTTCCACGTCTCCATGGCCAGTATTCTTGGGTGAAACATAGACAATGCTGCTACCAGTGAATATATACGTAACGGAAGCGCCATTCACAGTAGCATAATGCACATCGTATTGGTAATCACCATGATCACGATTTGCATCAATCCTCCAATGCCCTTTACTATAAGTAATGCTCGGATCATTGTCATTCACCAATTTCAAGCCGGAGTACGTTTTATCTGTAGAAGTTCCAACAGTGTTTCCAATAATCTGAACCTGCACAAGCGCCTCAACCGGCCACGTACCATTGGGATTAATTGACACATCCCACGTTACAAGTCCCCCTACGTCTGCAATAGCCTTTGTAACTTGTGCGACTCTTTGGGAGTCATATCGTAAATTACGCTGTATTTGACCCCAACCCGCATTATATTTAGTCTTACTTGGGTCAGACAAAAAGGTATAGGCCATGCGTTGCACCTTGTTTGGTGTTTGCGTGGTATGCCCATAGCCATGTACAGTGCCTGAGGTAAAGCTAGCAGTAAAGTTCAAGTTGTTATACTCACCTGCTGTGTAATTGCTAAATGGATCACTGGTATCCTTGCCTACGCCAGTATTGAATGTAAGACGTGCATCTGAATTTCCACTTATGACAGATTTGTGTATTTTTGTGAGGATCGGGAATTTATTATTTTTCTTCTCTGCTTTCATAATTGGCCAATATCCATCAAACCACCAACCGGCAACATTAGTGCCCCATACCTTCGACTTCTCAGTGATAAAGTCTGTAATCCACCAGTCGGGGTATTGAGGAGCTAATTTTTTGCCCGTCCATCTGTCGGGAATATGCGCAGGTAAATACGTTATGAGTTTAATCTTTTTTGCCTTTAAGGCCTTGCCTAAATCCAATATCAAATCACGCGTAGGCGTATAGTCAGCCTTGGCTACACCCGCTTGATTTTTACACCCCGGAGCTATGCTAAGACTTGGACAGGGCGGCGCGTTTTTATCATAAACGCTACTGGTAGTAGCAACATATCCACGGTTTTGTCCTATCGTGAATATTACATATCCAAAGCCTAGTTTTTCTGCTACGTCTGCATACCTTGTGACATCAAAGTCATTAATGTATTTATTCCAATCGTCATATTTTGTAATGCCGTAGTTGGCATTGTCTAAAGTGCCACCCGCTAAAAAGTGGTGACCTACTCCCCATTTTGCATCCGCCATATTCCATGAAGACGTCGTAGCGGACGTTTTCCTAAAAATATCCGCACTCACAGAGTCTCCTTCTGTTGGCACATTTTGCAAACAGCCTACAAGCGCCACTATAAGGGCACTAGAGCATAATATTGCTACGATCACCCCACATATTCCGTGACTGCTACACGCCCCATGCGCCTTGTTATTTGAATAGATAGACATGATATCTCCCCCTTGTATTAATCTTATGTTACATGAATATTAATTTAATATTTCATAAATATAAATTATTATAACAAGTAAGATAAGTAATTTGTAACTATAGAGTTACAAATTACTGGAGACGAGCCCCCACAAAGCGCTTATGCAGTAGTGTGCATCCCCTCGCTTCGCTCGTGAGCGTCCTCACAGCCGTCCCACGGACGGGACGCATGGGCTGACAGGGATGTTAAAAAAAGAAAAGAAAGAACTGCCAACCGAATAAATAGCGTATTTAGAATAGCTTCGTGGCAACCCACAGCGTGAGCAATCAAGCTAAAGCAACTCGTGCTTTGCACCTAAAGCCGTGCTACGGACGGTTCGCAGCCTCGCGCGCGGAGCGCAAAACAGCGTCTTACCCAACGTGGGGGTGTGGGGGCATCTCCCCCACACAAAAAAAACACCCATGTATACAACACGTATTAACAAAAGCTTTACTATGTATAACATGAACACATGCAATGGTCTATCCATGTCAATGGCAACGCTTTCTCGAATATCACACGCGAAGTCGCGTTCAATATCACCTGAAAACTTTACAGGGGCACCGGGCAAGGGTGGTTCTGCAAGCACTGGTACGGGCGCCACTGCTGCTGAAAATTTAGGAATAGGATGGAAAATATCTCCATCTGTAAATATTGCACCACAACAGACGTTTGAGTTAGCCCACATTCTCACTGGTGGAGCCATACAACAGATATGGATAACCACTACGTCAAACGTTGCATTACATGATTTAATTCTGCGCATGTACTGGGATGACCAAGATGTCCCGTCCGTAGAAGCGCCGCTCGGACATTTTTTTTGTTGTGGCTTAGAGCAGTATGCACATGTTTCGTCATTAGCCGTGTGCGTGAACCCCGGTCGTGCTTTAAACTGCTTCTGGGAAATGCCATATCGCAAGAATGCGCGCATAACGTTAGAAAATCGCGATAAATACGAAACAGTAATCGCGTATTATCAAATAAACTACATAGAAACAGAGGTGCCAGAAAATTGTGCATATTTTCACGCACAATTTCGCAAGAGTGGACCCGTTGCGTATAAAAAGGGCCATGTCATATTAGACGGAATTGCAGGAATGGGGCACTATGTCGGCACGTATATGACGTGGAGTGTCAACAATGGTGGATGGTGGGGTGAAGGAGAAATGAAGTTTTATATAGACGAGGATGTAGACTTTCCTACTATATGTGGCACTGGTACTGAAGATTATTTTCTGGGTTCCTACAATTTTGATGTTGGTGCAGTCTTTGATGATATGCCGAGCAAGTACGTATCATATACCACACCCTATGCAGGCCTACCAGAAATACAAGTCCCCGATGGCGTGTATAAGTCGCAACAGCGATTTGGAATGTACCGATGGCATATTACTGACCCAATCCGATTTCAGAAGAAACTACAAGTAAGCGTTCAATGTCTTGGGTGGAAAAATCATGAAAAATGGAAGAGCGAGGATAAGAGGCGCTACATGCCACGAAGAGACACCATTGAATCAATGGCTTTTTGGTATCAAATGCTACCAAGTCCGACTTTTCCTACATTGCCAACTACTGATGAAATGCTCATTAATACCTAACAATGCCACACTATGCTTATGGGGTAAGCAGCTAGATCAATCAGCGTAAGGTATACGAGCCCCGCCTTTATTATAAAAATAAGGGGGCTAGTCTAACTATTAAGAGCGTAGCCCCTTTACTACTAATGCGTGCTTTTGTTACTTCTTTGACAGCAGTATATCAACAAGCATGTAAGTACCCGAACGCTTTACAAGCTTGAGCGTGTGCGCCCCCGCAGACAAGTCGTGTTTCTCAAAAATAATTTGCTGCACTTGCCTATAATCGCCATCATGGGTTGAAAACACACCCTGCGAAGTGCCATCAAGATAGACTTCCACATTTCCTTGGTCAACTGCCTTGGAGGTAGCAAAGACAATGCTGCTGCCAATAAACTTATACGTGAGATAAGCGCCATCAGCAGTAGCGTAATGCACATCTTGTTTATAATCACCATGGGGACGGTTTCCATGCTTCTTCCATTGACCAGCACTATAGATAATGTTTTTATCATCGTTATTTATCAATTTCAAGCTAGAATAGGTTTTGTCTGTAGTAGTTCCTACCATATTCCCAATGGTCTGAATCTGAACAAGTGACTCAGCCGTCCATGTGCCATTAGGGTTAATTGCCACATCCCAAGTGCTAAGACCGCCCTTATCAGCAATTGCTTTCGCTCGCGCTGCCACGTCCTTACTATTGAACCGTAAGTTCCTGCGTATTTGTCCCCAACCATAAAAAACGGGATCTTTCTTAGCCAAAAATGTCCAACCTACCCATTGCACATTATTTGGGTTCAATGCAGTATGGCCATAACCTTGCACTACGCCAGAACTAGGAACGGAAGGCAGTGTATTGTATTCACCCGCTGTATAATTGCTAAATGGATCAACAGTTGCACCAATTGATGAATGGCCAGTATTAAACGTAATACGCGCGCTGGGGTTGCCGCTTAGCACGGCGTTGTATATTTTCTTAGCAATGGGGAATTTATTATTTTGCTCGTCTTTTAGAACATTCCAATAGCCGTCAAACCACCAGCCGGCAACATTGGTACCCCAAGCCTTCGACTTTTCGGTAATAAAATCTGTAATCCACCAGTCGGGGTATTGTGGCGGACTTACTTGTTTACCCGTCCATCTATCGGGAATATGAGACGGCAAGTATGCTATTAGTCGAATGCCCTTCTCCTTCAAGGCCTTGCCTAAATCCAATATCAAATCACGCGTAGGCGTATAGTCCGCCTTGGCTACTCCCGTCTGGTTTTTACACCCCGGAGTTCTTGTAGAGTTTGGGCATGGCGGAGCGTGTTTATCATAGACGCCACTGGTAGTAGCAAGATATCCCCTATTTTGCGTTATTGTAAAAACAACATACCCCACACCTAATTGTTTTGCCAAGTTTGCGTATTTTTTAACATCAAAACCAGCGATGTATTTATTCCAAACCTTGTAGTCTGTGATGCGATAGTAAGCATTATCCAGAGTGCCACCTGCTAAATAGTGGTGACTTATACCCCATTTTGAAGCCGCCATATTCCATGGAGCCGCGGAAGATGACGTTTTTTTAGAGATATCGAAAATCTCAGAGTCTACCTCTGTAGGTGGGTTTTGCAAACAGCCTACCAACATTGTCAGTGCTACAAAAACACTACAATAGCGCGTAAACTTACGTAAACACAGGGGGAGCACACCCTGCTTTAGATACAATACACGCTCTTTATTATTTGAATGGACACACATATTATTTTTCCTCCTTCAGATGAATTATTCATTACGCAAATATTTAATTTTTATTACATAAAAATAAATTATTATAACAATAAAATAAACAAAAGCGTGTGTGTGCGGTGAACGTACATTGCTACCCTAATACTTAAGAAGATTATAAGCAAATAAAAAAGGGACTTCAGAATAGGATTGGTACGTTATGAAAAATCAAGCAATTGTATAAGGTGCACCGTGGCTTGGTTTGCTTAAACTCAATGCCTTCCTGTGCATCGCAAGGGCTTTAATGTACGCCACTTAAACTTGTCCTTTTTAGTACAATGTTTATACTATATTTTAAACACAGGAAACCCTATGAAGACAAACAAAGAATCCGATAAAAAAGTACTCAAGATAGGTACGTACACCATACTCATCATTCTCATAGTTTCGTTCATAGGAGCGCCTATTATATCTTTGAGAAATAACAATAATTCAGGTAACCTTAGCTTTGGTTCGTATGACGGCAAAGAGATTGTTTTTAAACAAGATAATTATTTTGGTCTAACAGTAAACAACGCAGTAGAGCGCTATAAGGAGCAAAGCGGAGCCGACCTTAACAGGTTTTTTCTACAATTTGCATGGAAAAATGCCTTTGATCAAACCGTAAACCACTTTGCGCTTTTAAAGCTTGCAGAAGCGTCGGGCTTTAGTCCCAGCGAAAACAAAGTTGAGGAGTCTATCATCGAGATTCCGTATTTGCAGAAAAATGGCGTGTTCGACATTACGTTGTACAACCAGCTTTCGAGTACGGAGAAACGGAATCTCAATGAGCTACAAAAAGAAATCAATACCAGCGCGCCTGTTTACACAGATTTAGTTACCCTTGTTGATATCAGCGAGCAAGAGAAAGCCTTTTTAAACGCCATGGAAAATGAAAAGAAAAAGTTTCAGTACGTCCGCTTTGCAAGAGATGAAATTGACGACCTTGCATTTCTTAAGGATTATGCGGAAAAAAACAAACAAGAGTTTACCAAAATTTCCTTTAAATCCATTACGGTGGAAACGGAAAAACAACTGAAGACCATCATCACAGATTTAGAGGCAAAGAACATAAGCTTTGGAGAAGCCGCAAAGGCTTATTCAACAGACAGCGCAAAGGAACAAGAAGGCGATAGAGGCAGCCTCTTTGCATATCAAATAACACAGCAAGAGGGTGATGATGCGCTCAAGGCACTACGCGCCCTGAGCTCTACAGATGCACTGAGCGCGCCTATAAAAACGGTGCAGGGTAGTTTTGCAGTATATGCGCTCACGCAACTCTCTGAAGCGCCAAATTTTGACGAAGAAGAATTTCAAACTACCGTAAAGAATTACATGCTTGCACAAGACCCCGATATTTTGGAAAACAAGAAAATAGAAAAGGCAAAACAGTTTACAAAAAGCGCACAAGCATCTAGTATGACAAGCGCTGTTGAGGCTTATAATTTAGAGTTGGGTAGCACCAACGCCTTTCCACTCAATGTTAAAAACAGCAGTATTCTTACAAAAATAGAGAGTGTCGAGGGTCCGGGTATAGGGCAACTTGCATCTGAAAATGACGTACTCGCCGAGCTCTTTTCACTTGAAGAAAACGACTATTCAAAACCCTACGTCATGGGAAATTATATATACGTATTTAAAAATGTAGCAGTTGGAAATGAAAACAATCAAAGTATATCAGACAAACGCTTCAAAGATTTTATGGAAGAGTCCCGAACGGCCGTTTTGAAAGACACCGTAGTAGATGACGAGAAGCTAAGCGATGCATTTTATGAAAGCTTCAATACGGTGTATCCTCCAGAAGCGCCGACACCAGCACCAGCAGCAACAGCTGAAAATTAAATAATCTTCCTACTCGGTGGGTGAAACACACAATAGCTTCGATATAGCACAGTACTTTCATACGCTATCGCGCCGTTTATCTACCTACGTGCAGAACGCGACTGAACGTTCTCTCTTTTTACTTATTCTCCCCGCAGAAGTTTCAGACGCAAATACAAAATTACAAGAGCTTGTGAAGGAGCGGCTCGGTGAAGATGCACCCGCGCTCTTTGTATCAGCGTCAAGCATAGCAAAACAAGACACGGTTGATGCCAAGACTTGCGCATTCAACAACAAAACCATGGCTCACATAAAAGCGCAATTGCATAAGGCCATTTCTACCTACTATCCCCGCGCATGCATTCTCGTATACACGCACACAAGCACCTACGCGGCGCGCGGCGCGGTTGAAGCATTGGTGCAAGAAGCCTATGAGGCCATACTGCAAGCGTGGAAAAACCACGCAACCCTGGGTGTTTTAGGCGGGCGCTGGATACGTAATATATGGAAGAACATTTCGCTCCCCTTGCGAAGTCCTTCTGTAAAAACACTGAATACGGGCATGCCTACCATAAGCGGCCATGCCTGCGTTGTCGGCGCGGGTCCATCACTAGATGCGCAAGTC
Source organism: Spirochaetia bacterium (assembly GCA_965196605.1). Taxonomy (GTDB): domain Bacteria; phylum Spirochaetota; class Spirochaetia; order WTKD01; genus CBDAKK01. The sequence goes on along the minus strand of CBDAKK010000008.1, from coordinate 765,969 downwards.
TTGGAGATGCTACGCCACCACAGAAACAAGCTTGTACTCATAGCCTGTGACACCGCCCTACCTGCCTTGTATAAAAATAACATAGTGCCCGACATATGCGTGGTTTTGGAAAGTCAGTATTACAACATACGTGATTTTATTCCACCTCCCAATAGGTCTGTACACCTACTGTGCGACATAAGCGCATACCCTGCAAGCACGCGCTTTTTTTCTAAGGCGTGGCTATTTTGTACAGAGTTTGCGCCCCTCTCGTTTTTTAAGCGCATAGGCACGGCCTTTGGAACGCAGATGCCCGCCCTAGGCTGTGTGGGGGTCAGCAGCGCACACATTGCCTTGCACAGCGGCGCACAGGGCGTAGTGCTTGCAGGACTTGACTTTGCATTTTATAAGGGACGGAGCCATTGTCTGCATGCGCCCGCCCACACTGTACACATGGTGGGACACACGCGCTGTAACCCGTGGCCGTCTGCAGTGGCACACTTTTTGCACCAAGGGCTGCACCCGCTTGAAAGCGCCGCCCAAAACACGGGGGCTATGAAGGTAAGCGACAAAACCCTCACAGGCTATGCAAATGAACTGAAAAGCATGCTCAAAAATTTTAGAACCAGCGATGGAGGTGAAAATATTCACGAAGTGAATAACCCACAGAGCATGCTTAAACCTATAGAAAAACACCGAAGCTTAGAGTACTACGACAGCATGCTTGCTACGGCGCCGCCTGCCACTTTGCAGTGGGAGACGCAGTGCATACCCAAAGAAAAGCTGGAAGCAATTTTGGCGCAAGAATTAGCATATGCCTCATATGTACAAGAGACAATGGCGCGCTGTAAAAGCCGTGCCACTACCCCGCCCTATGAGCTATGGAACACGCACCTTGATTTTTACTGCTGCACTCTGTTTGAAGATGCCTACCAAATACGACAGAGTATGAAAAAAGGCGACGCGGCGTATTGGAAAGAAAGCATGCTATACGAGAAAATACAACTGAATGCAGCGCGCGTGGTGCAAGACATACGCGCATGCTTGGCATGAGCATGGCACCAGCTGCTGGTACTTGTAGCGCAGCCCTACTCCGTGGGCGAACTTTTCAGTACTGCTAAAAAAGCCTTTTGGGGCACTTCAATATTACCGACCATTTTCAGTTTTTTCTTGCCTTCTTTTTGCTTTGCCAACAACTTGCGTTTTCGCGTAATATCGCCACCGTAGCACTTGGCGGTGACGTCTTTCCTATACGCAGAAACGGTTTCTCTTGCGACTATTTGACTACCTATAGCGCCTTGAATGGCAATGGAAAACTGATGCCGTGGTATTTCTTCTTTCAGTTTTTTGCAAATGTCGCGCGCAAGAAAGGCGGCATTTTCCTTGCACAAAAGCCCCGAAAACGCGTCCACCTTCTTGCCATTCACAAGAATGTCCAAACACACCAGCGCAACTGCCTTGTAGTCGATTATTTCATAATCAAAGGAGGCATAGCCCTTGCTTACCGATTTGAGCGAATCGTAGAATTTATAAAATATTTCTGCAAGTGGCATTTCGTATACGAGTTCTACACGAGTCTTGTCTATGTAGTCCAGCGATTTTTGCACACCGCGTTTTCCGTTACACAAGGCAAGTACATTGCCTATGTAGTCTTCGGGGCAAATTATGGAAGCCTTAATATAGGGCTCACGCGTTTCCACTATTTGCTGTACATCAGGCATGTGGTCAGGCTGAGAAACCTTGAGCATCTCGCCTGTTTTGAGTTCCACTTCATATTGAACGGACGGCGCCGTAAAAATGACCGACAAGTCAAATTCCCGCTCCAAGCGTTCTTGGATAATTTCCAAGTGCAAGAGCCCGAGAAAGCCGCAGCGGTAGCCCGTGCCAAGCGAGTTTGAGCTGTCTTTTTCATAGACAAGTGAGGCGTCATTCAACGCAAGTTTTTCCAAGCTTTTGGTGAGCTCATCAAAGTCATTGGCATCCACGGGATATGCGGAAGAAAACACAAAGGGCTTTATTTCTTGATAGCCCGGAAGTGGTGTTGCAGTGGGATACTTAGCCTCGGTTATGGTATCCCCTACGCGTATATCGCCTATGCTTTTTATGCCCGCAGTAACAAAGCCTATTTCGCCGGGGCCTAGCTCCTTTGCTTGCAACATGGATATGACAAAGTGGCCTATTTTTTCTACCGTATATTTTTTTTCAGTTGCCATAGACATGATGGTACTTGCTGGACGCAAGACACCATCCATGACGCGCACATGTAAGACAACCCCTATGTAGGAGTCGTAGTGGCTGTCAAAGACTTGGGCACACAGCGGTTTGTCTGCACTACCAACAGGCGCGGGAATGTCTTGCACAATTTTTTTAAACAGCGTGTCAATACCCACGCCGTTTTTTGCGGAGACTAGGGCCGCAGAGGAAGCGTCGAGTCCAAGTTCATGCTCTATTTGTTGCGACACCCTCTCTACGTTTGCCATAGGCAAGTCTATTTTGTTGATAACAGGCACAATGTGAAGGTCATGAGAAAAGGCTATGTAAAAATTAGAAAGGGTTTGCGCCTCTATGCCCTGCGTGGCATCTACTAGCAGCAATGCACCTTCACAAGACGAAATGGCACGCGAGACTTCGTAGGAAAAGTCGACATGCCCGGGCGTGTCCACAAGATTAAAATAGTAGGTATCACCCTCATGCACATAGGGGAAATGCACGGCTTGAGACTTTATGGTAATTCCACGCTCCTGTTCAATGTCCATAGAATCAAGCATTTGGTCGTGAAACAAACGCGTATCGACAACGCGCGCTTGTTCTAAAAACCTATCGGCAAGCGTGGATTTGCCGTGATCTATGTGAGCTATAATACAAAAATTTCGTATGTTGTTTTGCAATATCATATTGTTACTGTACCTAAATAAAGTTTCTGGCGTTCATAGCAAGCGTTATTACGATGGTGCTATCTAAATAACCGCGACTTTGTTGCAGTATGTGAACCACAACTTGAATGAGATTTCCGCGCTGACGCACGGCGCGAATGGCTATCATATCACCCGCAGAAAGGCGTATATGCTCTGCAAGTGTATCGGGGAACACGCGGGTTACGCGATAAATGGGGCGAAAACTACTATAGCGCGTTACTTCTATGTTTGCTCCCGTGAGTATGGGAAACACCGTGTAGAGCGTGGCTTTACTCTGTGGTTTTATGATTTCCTTTTCCAAAGCAACACTTTGCACCAACATGCTCTGCACATTCTCTTTTGTCACATCAGCACTCTCTGCTTCTTTGCTATCCTGCAGTTGTTGTTTTTGTGCTTCCTCATAAATTTTTTCTGAAGACTTAAGCGAGAACTGCACTTCTGTTTCTTTTTTTTCACGCGAGATTACCCGCAGCGCATAGAGCTTGTTAGGAACATCTTGTAGCAAAAGTTTTTGCGCATCGACTATTTTTGAAACAGGCTCATCATTGATGTGCGTAATAACATCGCCCACGCGCAAAGCAGAGCGATTGATGATGGCACTCGGATGTATGTAGACAACCTCAAGCCCTCCCTCAACTTCAAATACGCCGGCACCCAACCATGCGTGTTCCACCTTTCCCTCAAAAAGACGAGCAAGTACCATTTGCACCATGTCGCTTGGAATGACAAAGCCCAAGCCCTCAAACTTCTTGTCGGCTATTTCATCTACTTTTGAAAAGACAACGCCAATGACATTTCTGTTTTCATTTACGACAGGGCCGCCGCTGTTTCCAGAGTTTATGGATGCGTCTATTTGAAACACGCCACCGCGAACAAGAATGCCCGCTCTGTCTTTGCCTGAAATAATACCCGAAGTTACCGTATTGGTAAGGCCAAGCGGCGAACCTATGGCAATCACCGTATCGCCAACCTCTGATTGAGGAGCTTGAAGAGAAAAGGCATGCTTAGGAGAAAAAGGCACTTTAATGAGCGCCAAGTCAAGCACCTCGTCGTAACCCACAACCTGCGCGGGGCGTGTTGTAAAGTCATCAACAGGAAGGCGCACTTTCATTTCAGAAATACCCTCGTACTCAGGGTCTACCTCTGTGCTTATAACATGCTTGTTGGTAATTGCATAACCATCGGTAGTTATAAAAAACGCGCTTCCTATGCCACGGGCAATGCGCGGACCAGAACCATCGGCAGCAATTTGTATGCCATTGTTTATATCAACAATAAACGTGCTTGCAAGCAAGTCCTTCATGGGTGTAGCCTTGTCAATTTTTCTACTTAAAGACGGGAATACGGCCTGCGCCTTTTTTCTCTCATTGAGCATGCGTTGGTACGTCGCAAGTTTTTTTATTTCGGCAGAGGCTATTTCCTCTATAAGATCAACTGTTTGTATAACTGCAGGGTAGTTCTTTTTTGTAAGAAAGTACTCCACACGCTCTACCAATATGTTGTAGCGCAGCTTCCGCGGTACACTTCCCCCTGCAATACGCGTATTTTCTGCTACTACCCACGCCCCCGCATAATCCTCATCGTCGTATAATTTTTGCACACGCTTCTGCGCTTCTTGCAAGGCTTCGCCAATAAAAGCTTGCGCCTGCTCCGCGCTTATAAGGTTACGCCGCGTAAACTGCTGCGACAAGGTAATTGCCTCTATGGGATTTTCTGACAAAAACCCCTCGATAATTTCCTCAGGACTTTTGTCATGTATTGCATAATCAGCAACAGCGGGTGAGACAATGCTCTGCGTAACACAGGAGACCACACTCACTAATACAAGAAAAAAAACTATACGCATTCCACATGCCTAAACACAATTTCTAAATAAAGTTACCACTACAATGGCAGGTCATTTATGAGACCCTTTCTAAGGGCTCAGGTGTCTCATCATTCAACAATTCAGTGACCTGCTCACCCAAAAGGGTTTCTTGTTTCATAAGCGCCGCTGTAAGTTTTTCTAACTTGTCCTTGTTCTTTTCTAAAAGTTCTTGCGCGGTATTCAAAGCAGTGTCGAGAATATCCTTAATTGCCTTGTCTATTTCACGAGAGGTCTCCTCAGAGTACGAACTCTTCGCAGGCGAGTCAACGGGCATAAAAAAGGACGTAGATTTTTTGCTATATGAAACGGGACCTATGTTACTCATGCCCCAATCGCGCACCATAGCGCTTGCAATTTCCGTTGCCTGCTCCAAGTCATTTTGAACTCCAGTCGAATTTTCCTTGTAGTACATTTTTTCAGCGACGTACCCGCCGTAGCATATGGATATTCTGTCAAGTAAATACGCGGTACTCTTGCCATATGAGTCTTTTTCAGGAAGAGAGAAAGCCACGCCCAGAGCCCTGCCACGCGGAATAATAGTGACTTTGTGGAGTGGGTCTGCGTTTTCCAAAAGCAAGTGGAGCAAGGCATGTCCCGACTCGTGACGTGCTGTGCGCAATTTTTCCTCAGGGGTTATCACCTTGCTCTTGCGAGCAGCGCCCATCAAAATCTTATCGCGGGCTTCTTCAAAGTCCTCCATGGTAACTTTTTTGTGGCCATGACGCGCAGCAAACAAGGCAGACTCATTCACAAGGTTCGCCAAATCAGCACCAGAACTCCCGACAGTCGCACGCGCAATTTGATTAAGGTTAACGCTCTCGTCTATTTTCACATTCTTCGCATGTATCGCCAATATTTGATCGCGCTCATTCAAGTCAGGCATATCAACTACCACATGCCTATCAAATCGTCCCGGACGCAAAAGCGCCTTGTCGAGTATGTCTCCCCTATTGGTTGCAGCTAGCACTATAATTCTATCGCGCATTTCAAAGCCATCCATTTCCACCAAGAGCTGGTTCAGCGTTTGCTCACGCTCATCGTGTACCCCGCCACCATAACTTGATGAGCGCGACCTACCTACAGCATCAAGCTCGTCAATAAACACGATGCAGGGTGAACTTTTTCGTGCTTGTTCAAACAACTCACGCACGCGCCCAGCACCCACACCTGCAAACATTTCCACAAAATCAGAACCCGACATGTAGAAAAAATTTACCTGTGCTTCTCCCGCACAAGCACGCGCAAGTAGGGTTTTACCAGTGCCCGGAGAACCTACAAGCAAAACACCACGCGGAATACGCGCGCCTATTTTTTCAAACTTCTCAGGCTGCTTCAAAAATTCCACAACCTCTTTCAATTCATACTTGGCTTCATCCTGCCCCGCTACATCGTGGAAGGTAACCTTCTTCTCCTCATTTTTAACATAGGAACGAACCTTACTTTTAGTAAAAGGAAGTCCTCCACCACTAAAACCACGCAAGCTACGCAGCATATACAAAATAAAAATAATGCTCACCAACCACGGAAGTATGGAAGAAAGTATTTGCCCAAAAGTAAGCAGGGGCTTTGCCCCAGAAAACAAAATGCCTCTCTCTCTCAACTTTGGAATAAGTGTTTCATCATAATAGGGAATGAGTGTGCGAAAGCGAACTCCACTGGTAAAAACTCCCTGCACTTCATTTTGAGCAACAATGGTAACCGCAGCTATTTCGTTACCCTCAAGAGAGTCCAAAAATTTTGAATACTCTACATGATTTCGCGTGTAATTACTTATGTTGCTATAAAAAAACGAAATGGAAAACACCACAGCCATAATCAACATAATGAGAAAAATATTTCTATTGGGGTTTTTCTGTCCACCGCCCTGCGGTCCGTTTTTATTATTCTGATTATTCTGATTATTTTGATTATTTTGATTTTGTGGATTATTCCCTCTATACTCCATGCCCGGAAAATTAAAAAATGCAAGTCGCAACATAGTGTCTAATCTGAACTTATTCAAGGTAACCTCTCTTAAAATTATTATTATAATCTTTAATCGTTATTATGATGACAAGCAGCAACCTCTACTGCACGGTATGCAATAGAAATAGCATACAGCTTTATAGTATCATCAATGGAACTTTGTTGTTTATACGTTCTACACAGCGTTCTATTGAGCAAGGACTCCCCTGCTACGCAGACAATGCCCTCTCTGTCGCATATCACGGGAATACTTTGCCACATCTGCGAAGAAACCCGCAGCATGCTTAAAACATTGAGTTTCTTACTCCCTTGTACAATAATATCCGATTTTTTTAAAAATGCAATATGCACAGGCGGAATAATAGAAACGCTATACGATATACAATCTCCCTTTTGTAGTTCATCAGCTGCACTAACAACCCACGAACCATTGTTTGTGTACACCAAAGAACAACGCTCATGCACAGGAAAGGTTTTCATCTTAGAAGCATAATCATTCGCACACACACTTTCAGAACCTGTAGAGAATATTTTCCACACCAAGCTCTTGCCGCGTTTCACAAGTAGGGTATTCTTAATACAGATGGAACTCATATCGTGCAAGAGAGACTTGCGGCATGCTTCTAAAAAGGTGTGTGTGAGCTGCGGTATTCCAAGCTTATTTGCCCCCGTACATAATACATGGTTTTGTTGCACACGCGAAAGCGCTGCAAATACACTAAAGGAAAACACAATATGTTCATGCGCCACAAGCCACGGCGGAATAGTCGATTCCACAAAGGTACGCAAAGAGCATTGCGCATGAGCAAAAGCATTCACGCGTTCGTTTGCCTGCGGAAAATGTTTTTCAATGACTGGAATAACTTGATTACGCAGCGCATTTCGCTTATAGCGCGTATCAGCATTGCTAGCATCTGCATGATGTGGAAGCTGCTGTGAATGAAAGAGTGCCGGCTGTGCTTGCAAGGCAGGGCGAAGTACAAAAATGTCTTGGTACCCACAGCGTATTTTTCGCATGCTTGGAATTCCAGAAAGCCCCTGCCACGCGCCGTGCGTCAAAAGCCTCATGAGCACGCTTTCGTAGACGTCCCCCTGATGATGCGCCGTCACTATGTGTGTTGCCTTGCATGCGCGCGCCATAGCGCACAAAGCCTCATAGCGCCTTTCACGCAAATACGCCTCAGAGACAGGGGCGCAAGGCTCAATGCCACACAAGGAAAGCGCGCATAACGGAATGTCCAAAGACGCACAGACGGAACGCACCGTCTCAAATTCACGCGCTTGCGCGCTCTGCTCTTGCGCGCTGTGGTTTACGTACCCCGCACACAGCGTGTAATGCCTTTTATGCTCCGCCGTCTCGGCCAGAGTAGCAAGCAAGCCCACGCTGTCCTTGCCCCCTGAAAGCGCACAAAGCACATGAGGCGACGTGCCAGCAGGTGAGGTGGCTGCAAGCATTGCGCACAACTCTTGCACAATGCGCACATCAGACGTCATGGTAGCTTTGACGCCTGCAATGACTTACTGAGCGTTTGAGAAAGCGCATCAAAGGGTTGGCTAAGCGCATGAGCAAGCACCCCCGCGCTTATGGAAATCATGGCTTGATATGCCGCATCTTCGCTTTCATGCCATCTGCCCAACACATAAGACGAGAGTTTTTGAGATGCTCTAGCGCTGCCTATGCCAAGGTACATGCGTAAAAATAAGTCATGCCCTAAATGCTGTATGATGGAACGAATGCCATTATGGGTTGTAGAAGTTTGCTTGCCATGCTTTGGCCGTTTGAGACGCACTACACCCACGTCAAGGTCTGTGTTGTCCGTAACAATAAAACAATTCTCACGCGTCGGTATTTTGTGCCATGCACACAATGCCGCCACGGCAGAGCCTGAATTGTTCATAAACTGCGCAGGCTTCATCAGAACAAAGCTACCATGCGCCGTTGCATGCTGCGCCACATACGCGTGAAATGAAGACTTAAAAGAAAATGTACAACCTAAAAGGCGTGCAAGCTCATCTACAACACAAAACCCAACATTGTGTCTTGTACGCTCATATTCCTTGCCTATGTTTCCAAGCCCTGCTATGAGCACTTTTTTTCGCATAATGCATATAAGCCGTAGAAAGGCGCATCAATTTTGTCTAACAACGCGCCTCATGCACACGCTATTCTTCTTCCGTAGTCTCTTCTTCACTCACCTGAGTAGACTCATCAGCTACCCGCGGTGCTGCCACATGTAAAATAACTTGGTCTGCGGAGGGTACATACTTGACTCCCGCAATACTCGGCAAATCAGAGACATGCAAAGAATCACCAATGTTTAAGTTACTTATGTCTAGGCTTATAGTTTCGGGCAAGTCTTTTGGCAAACACGCAACTTCAACTTCATGCGAAAAATACTCAAGAATTCCACCAAGGCGTACGCCTTCACAATTGCCCGTGGTAATAATTTCCACATGTGCATGCAACTCCTTATCACTACTTATCTCAAAAAAGTCAATGTGCGTCAAACTCCCCTTCACCATATCGTAGTCATATTGCTTAATAAGCACATCCTTATCATCAGAGCCCGGAATTTTTAGCGTTATAATAGTGCTTTCCGAAACATGAGAAAATTGCTTTTTAAATTCCTTTCCGTTTATGCTGATAGGTGTGGGCTGCTTTTTATTTCCGTATACGATGCTTGGTATTTCCCCCTCCTTTCGTATACGTTTTGCCTCACTCTTTTTAGTTACATCCCGCGTTTTCGCGATGAGAATATGATCCATGTATAAACCCTCATAGAAAAAATATCTGAATTTTACGCTGGGGCGGGAGGATTGAAAACCAAAAAACGACCATAAATCATTGCAAGACAACAACTTGTAGAAAAAACATAAAAATGTGTACAAATAAATGTCTGAGGTTGAAATCTCTACCACGAATACCCGCGTATTCTGTATATGATACTATCATAAATAAACTTTTTGTACACGGCTACACCTCAAATAATTTGAGATTGTGATATTTTCTTTCAATGCCAATAACAACCAACTTTCCAAGTGTAAAATTCATGTCAGCCTCGTTGCGCCCTCATTGCTACCCTTGCGCGAAGTTTTTATTGTTTATGTTCATGAAAAGGATATGGAAATATACCGTGTATATCGCCATGTAGCATGACGAAACTTTTAAATAACACTAGCATAACAAGCTTTATGATATTTGCTTTTAAGCAGCAGATGGCTTTATTGTATGGACTGGAGCGAACTTATTTTACTTTCTATGGCATTTTTTACAAGTTTATTTAAGGTTATTTTTTGTGATTTTGCCATCAAATATGCTTGCTGATGTAACTCTACAGGGATTCTTACATTAAAGCTACCAGAAAATGATTTATACGGATCTTTTCCTTGTTCTGTGCAGATATTTATGTATTCCTCTACTGCTTCTTTAAATGCTTCTTCAAGTTCACCTACTGAAGTACCTTCGTAAGACATAAGCCCTTGTATGCCTTCTATTTTTCCAAAAAGTACGCGGTCTTCAGGGCTATAATTAACAGAGCCAATAAAGCCCTTGTAACTCAACAAATTATAGTTGGATTTCATCATTAATCCTCCTTATTATCATTCATATAAAAATTATACTAAAGTCTTAGATCAAAACCTCCAAAATTTGATCACGTTGATATTTTTTTAACTCTTTTTGAGTATGCGGCTTATGCAAGCCTATCGGACCGCGAGATTCGTGAATAAACGTAACTTTTGACCCCGCTGTTTTCCCCTTTTTACGTTCCACGTACCCTAATGACTTTAAAAGAGTTTCTACTTCTAAGTAGGTAATGCTCCTACGATAATCTTTCAGCTTGTTAAAAAGTTTATCTGTTTTAGACACAACACACAATCCTCCTTTTATTTTCTTGTTACGTTATCCTATGTTTCAATTATAGAATAATGCAAAAATAAAAGCAACTAATTTCAGTTGCTTTTATTCACTCTACTATTTCGCATCTATATTCACTAAACTATGCAGTAGGTAGGGATTTCATATGTTGCATATAAATACAAACAAAGAAGATAAGATGCTATTTGCTAGCATTGCAAAGCGATTAGGTATAGCCGTTTACTCTGATCGAGAGATAGAAGACGACCCTGAAATTATGCAGCTCGCACAAGAACGCATAAATGATAGATTGGCCACCTCAGCAAAAGAAGCGGAAATAAAAAAGCTCATGAAAGCAGCAGAAAATGCATGAATTATAACCATGGTTCGAAATATACCGTGTATATCGCCATGTTGTCTATTTATATAGACTGGTTATATAGACTGGAAATATATCATCAAAGCAATAATAGTAGTAAACCCAATGCCCATTATCCAAAATATCGTACTTATTTGCGATTTTACACTTCGTATCTGTTCACTCAATAAATCATAATGAGTCACTGGTTGCACAAGCGAATTATCCTTTTTTGCTTCCATATCATCACAATAATCATATATCACAAAAAATGCAAGTAAGTATAAATAATTAGGGTTTTGCCTGTTCTGTACAGATATTTATGTATTCCTCTACTGTTTCTTTAAATGCTTTTTCAAGTTGATATTGTGAACCGCCCTCATAAGACATAAGTTCTTGTATGCCTTCTATTTTTCCAAAAAGCACGCGGTCTTCAGAACTATAATTAACAGAGCCCTTTATGATATTCTCATAACCTTGTTGATATGAGTACACAAAGCATGTGATACAACCTCATCACTGTATTGCAATGAACATTACATAAAGAAGCGTATGCTAGCCCCAACACAAAACTAAGCAACTACACCATAGAATGTTTTGTCTGACTCTTTCCAAAGAGCACTACATCCTTTATGCAAAACTGTGTGTCGTCATGCTGCACGCATAAAAAATTGGCGGCATGGTCTTTTGCAATTCTGCCTTTTTTGTAGTTTTTTGTACCAAGGTTTTTGTTATACACCACATCGGCGGGAATGCTTGAACACATCTCTATCGCTTCTTCCACTCCAAAAAGCTGCATGAGATTCTCGTAGGTTCTATCCATGGTTATGGCAGAACCCGCGAGGCTCCCACTGTGCGTGTTTCTAATAACCGAGTTTTCTATGCTACACACTTCGTCATTGAGTACAAGATGTGTTTCATGTGAGCCCGTGGCTGTTGCGTCGGTAACCGCAAACAACCTGCGCCCCATGATAGCCTTGGCAATGCGTAAGCCGTCCGCGCTTACATGCACAAAGTCCGCAATAATGCTAGCATGTAGCCCCTCAAGCATAAAGGCAGCGCCCACCACAGAAGGCTCTCTGCCTGCAAGCAAGGGCATGCCATTGTACAAGTGTGTTACCAAGCTAGCGCCCGCCTCTACGGCTTTGCGCACCTGTTCTACGCTTGCATTAGAGTGCCCCAAAGAAACCACAACGCCATGCTCAACCAAGCGCCTAATGTATTGAGGCGGAACGTTTTCAGGCGCAACGGTAATAATTTTTAAAACGCCCTTCTCGGCGTACTCACACAAGGTCTGCAGCATGCCTTCGTCTAAAGGACGAATGAGGCGTATAGGGTGCGTACCATTGTTTGTTGTGCCGATGAAGGGACCTTCCAAATGGAGGCCTTCCAAAGCGGGCATGCGCTCTTTTTCCATAAGCGCTTTTTCCATGAGGGCAAGCCCTTCTATAATTTGCTCATCGGGGCATGTAATAAGCGTGGGGTAGATTGACGTAACGCCTGTTTGCAGGCTTGCATCATGCATGGTTTGTAGCGCCTCCATGCTCATGTCCCTATTGAGCAGCGCGCCACCACAACCATTTATTTGCAAGTCGGTAAAGGCGGGTATGAGCGCATGCGGGCAATGTATGTGCTCTGCGTCTTGCGGAACATCATCATGAGGCACAAGGTCGAGAATTACCCCAGCGTCTTCTAAAACAGCAAGGCGCTTAAACGCGCCTGCCGTGTACACAGCGTCAGAAATAAAAGCTTGCATGGCACAGTCTCCTACAAGATGCGCAGCTGAGGCACAAGCTGTGTAGCTTCATGTGCACCTAAGCGCACCGCCGCCATGAGCGCTGCACCTTGCGCGGGGCTCAGCACGGGCGCTTCAAAAACGCAACCCATGCTAGAAAGCGCTTGAGACAAGGGGCGCAACAACAAGTCACCGGAGCGAAATACCCCGCCCGTACCAGAGACTAAAATCGGGCTTTGTGAAAATGAGAGGCCGCACACAATGGCTTGTGCCATGCGCGCCAGTTCTGAGGCCGCATCATCAAACATGGAAAGCGCGCTTGCATCACCCTCCCGCGCTAACTCACACACAAGCTCGCTTATTTTTGCGCGCTGCGTCCTATTGAATTTATGAAAGACATCTATAATATCAAAATCCCGCTCAAGGGCAAAGTGTGCTTTCATGCGTTCGTAGAGAAGCGTTTTTTCTTCGCGTCCATCAGACTGCAAGGAAAAATGACGAATAGCATTTTTGCCTATCCAGTAAGCAGAACCTTCGTCTCCTATTTGGTGACCCCAACCACCACAACGCATGGAATTGTCCTGTTCATCCGCGCCATAGGCTATGGAACCCGTGCCACTTACAATGTTAATGCCCGACTTCAGCCCTAAAGCGCCTGCCCATCCCACAACCACATCGTTCACCACAAGGTGTGGCACGCCTTGTGCTACGTCCTCAACTATTGCGCCTAAGGTACGTGCATCTTGCTCAACCTCACCAAAGGCAGCAAGCCCCGCACACAGGCCTCCAAGCTCTGCAAAAGATGCGCCCGCGCCTTGCAGTACGGCGGCCATCCCTTGTTGCAAAATAGCTTTTACTCCATCAAAGCCGCACTGCATGTAATAGCTGCTTTGCAAACACTCCCGTGCACACAACGCGCCGCTTTCATCAACAAGTAAAAACTCAGTTTTTGTGCCGCCTCCGTCTATGCCTAAAAACAACTTCACGATGTTACTCCTCGTAAATTTTCACGCCCTTGACAACGCGGTTGACCGTGCCCGTAGGAAAGGGGTTGTCGGGAGTAAGATATAAGAACGCTGATTGCTTCAAGGCGAGCATTTGGGCGCATGCAATGTAGGGGAGCACCGCAAGGTGGTCGGGAAGATCCTGCGAAAGCTTAAAAAATGGTTTGTACTCGTATGAAAAGTTTTCTGGCACAATGGCCTCTATGCTGCCTATGTCGTCACTCATCATTTCTTGTAGTAAGTCCCAGTCGTACTTTTGCTTGTACAAGTCTGATGATACAAAAAACATCACAAGCGTATTTTCATTTACAAAAGACTTGGGTCCATGCCGAAACCCAAGCGGCGTATTGTACACTGCCGCAATTTTTCCTGCGGTAAGTTCCAGTATTTTCAGCGCTGCCTCTTGTGCCATTTTAGAAAACATGCCCGTGCCGAGATATACAATTCTATCAAAAGGCTTTTCTAGCAGCGCGTCTATTGCGGCATTATTTATGCTCTCTTCGCTCAAAGCAATGACTCCATCCAGCTGCTCCACTAATACCTCGCGCTCCTGTGGGTTTGAAAAAATAAAATAAGAAGCAAGCAGCATGGATGTAAAGCTTGCAGTCATAGCAAAGCCTTCGTCATGCGCATGTGGAAATTCAACCACGCATGCTTCTTCATTTGTGCGGTACTTTTGTGACAAGGCCCCTTCGGGGTTACACGTAAGCACGAGGTTGTACACGCACTTATTTTTTTGCATAAGCTTTTCAACGGCGGCAACACTTTCGGGGCTACTGCCCGAACGCGCAAAAGAAACAACCAGCAGCGGCTCTTCGTATATAGGGCTTTCGCTCACTATGTCCGTAGTCGCATTGCTTTCAAAACGCAAGGTGAGCGCGCCCGCGTGGTGACGCGTTGCCTTTACTGAACTAAAATACTCACACGCTATATTGCCTATAAATTCTGAAGTTCCCGCTCCCACAAACAACACCACAAGCGACTGCGCCTTTGCAGCTATTGTGCGCATAAATGCATCTATGTCACCTTCTTTCTCACGCAAGACTTCAAGCGTCCTACGCCAAGCGCGTGGTTGTCCCGTTATTTCGCCATGGGTTTTAGAATTCTCCAATAACTCTTTTTGTTTACTATCCATGATAGTATCGTATAGTAATTATTATTTTTATACTACAAAACTTAAGGACACGTACTGTAGAATGCTAGCATACAATTTTTTATCAAGCATTATCTTTGAAAAGATATGGCGGCTAATACTATTGTTTATCAACTATCCCCCACATGGCTTTCCACAATGAAGCCGCTAGCAATGCCTTTAAAATATCTCCAATGATAAAAGGTGTAAGTCCTAATGTGAAAATCGGTTTATCCCATCCTAATACTATTCCTAATTGAACAAGTCCAGGTATGTATAAAATAACATTACCAATAATCATTGCTACAAACGCTTTTGAGAAGGATCTATCCCATCCCTTTTCCGCTAATAACCCAATAAAATAAGCCGCTACAATACTGCCAAAAAAATAGCCTCCACTAGGACCAAGCAATGTCGCTAACCCATGTCGAAAAGATGAAAATACTGGAATACCAATTACTCCAGCACCTATCCAAGTCACAACAGATAAAGCGCCAAATTTTGAACCGAGCGCCATTCCAACGCAGAGTACAGCAAACGTTAAGCCTGTAATTCTCACTGGAGTAAAAGGTAACGTGAATGCAATTTGTGAAAAAACAGCCATAAGCACGGCACCTACAATAGACAATATAATATTTTTAGTTGTAGAACTCACAGACCTCATTTGAATAAATGAAGATAAAGTAATCATAGCAAACTCCTATTTTAGTTTAATATTTTACAATAAATAACAATAAAGCTAATAATTCATAGCAAAATCAATTTAATACAATAATTATAATATATCTCACAAGTCGATTCAATACATTTTCTATTTTACAAAGAAAATTTTGATATATTGTAATACTATGAATAAATAAAGAATAAAATTCTATTTATATCTATAAATGCTAAATTTATTCAATGATATTTTTACTTGTCAATAATGAGATTGCGATTTTTATCATGACCAAAAAACAACATACATTATTAATATGTAACAACAACGATATTTCAACTCTTTTGTTGCTTAAGCAAGCAATTGAAACAGACCGTACTGCAGGCATTGTAGAATACGATGACTTAAAAAAACTACCTCATTATACTGATGATACACTCTATCCTTACAAATACGCTCTATCAACAAATGATACTCCGATTGGGGCGCATCTTCTGTGCTGTACATCAGGAACTTCAGATACTCCCAAGATGGCCCTACGTACTTATGAATCGTGGAAACAAACATTCATAATGCAACGAAAAAAAGTGCCCTATCATCTCGATGCTAAAGTAACGATTGTCGGAAAATTGTCTCACTCTTTACATAGCTATGCAGCCCTTGAGTCTTTAGACAGGAACAAAACTCCAAATATTATAAAAAAATTTTTGCCTAATACAATACTAAAAATTTTTAAAAATCAAGCTACTGAAATTACTTACCTTACTCCTGAACAGCTAAATATAATTTTAAAGTGGGCAGATTATAAGAAAGATATTACACCAATACACTCAATGCAATATGTATTTATTGGAGGTTCTAAATTCACCACTCAATCTATTAATGATTTTTATACCCTATTTCCTAAAGCAACTATTATTGAGTTTTTTGGTTCAACAGAAACAAGCTATATAACTATGAGAACATCGGCAGATGCTGTAAAATCAGTTGGAAAGGCATGCGATGGAGTAGAAATTAAAATTATGGATGATAATGGCATACAATGCAAAAACAGAACAGAAGGTTTTATTTGGATAAAAAGCCCCATGCTCTATGAACGATATATCTTGGGCGAAGATAAAAACACAAAACGACATAATGGTTTTCTTACTATTGGAGATAAAGGCTATTTAGATAAAGAGGGAAATTTATTTTTTACAGGTCGTCACGGAAGAATGATTACCATTGGCGGAGAAAATGTTTTTCTCGACAGTATGGAAAAAAATATATCCATGTTTATTACAAACATGGAATACTCAATTGTGCCTTGTTATGATGCTCGTAAAGGAAATAAGTTAGTTATAGCAACTTCAGAAAAAATAAGCACAAAACAAGAAATCGATATTCTAAAAAAATTAAGATCGCAATACGGTGCTTTGAAAACTCCAAAAAAAATTATACATGTGAAGGATTGGCCATATCTACCATCGGGAAAAACTGACAGACAAGCACTTAAGAAATTAATACTATGAAAACGAACCCTCTTATTGTCGCTGCCGCGCGGAGTTCAGTTGTGCCATATGGCGGCGCATTCTGCGATATCAATTTTGAACAGCTTGCAGTACCGCCAATCCATGCTTGCTTGAAACAAGTCAATATAAAACCTTCTGAGGTTGATAACATCATAGTCTCTAATGCTTTAGGTGCAGGCGGTAATCCAGCGCGAGTAGTAAGCCTTGCTACGGGATTACCCATTACCATTGCAGGAATTAGCATAGATGCTCAATGCGCAGGTGGGCTTGATGCTATCTTGATAGCGGAAGCATTAATCCTTTCAGGAAAAGCAAAAGTAGTCATTGCTGGTGGAACAGAATCATACTCCTTACGTCCCAAGCGTTACTTCAAAACTAAATTCCACGAAAAACCAGTATATTCAACTCAGGCACGTTTTACACCTTGGAAAAAACAAGATCCGAATATGCATGAAGCAGCACACCAACTTGCTATAAAATATGGTATCACGAAAGACGAACAAGATGACTGGGCTATTACAAGCCATGTGAAAGCGCTTGCAGCACAGAAACAACTTATGGATGAAATTGTTAATCCCCTTGAAGGGTTTCCAAAACACGATCCTTTTAACCAAGTTTTAACCAAAAAAATCTGTAACCATGCCAGAATATTAAGCGGAACAATAACTACTGCAAATACGGCACATGCAGCTGATGGTGCAGCATTTGTGCTCTTAATGTCAGAAGAATTAAGAAACACATTGAAAATAAATCATACAATGCGCATAATTGAGAGTTGCACAATAGGTTCAGATCCACAATACCCCGGTATTGCTCCAGTTTATGCACTGCAAAAAATTTTCAAAAATAGAAGCATACATAAAGACACCATGACTATTGAATTAATGGAAGCGTATGCTTCGCAAGCGATTGCTTGTATAAAAACTTGTCAATTACCTGTTACGAGAACTAATGTAAGTGGAGGGGCGCTATCACGAGGACACCCTATTGGCGCTTCTGGCACCATATTAATGGTTCGCTTATTTCAAGAATTAAAAAAAACACAAGGACAAGGAATAGCAACTATTGCATCTGCTGGTGGTATTGGAACCGCTATCATGGTAGAAGCATCTTAAAATACTCTTCTAGTTATAAAAAATATAGCAAGTCAAACAATAAAATGAAATTGTAGACAGAAGATAATTTCTAATGTTGAAAAACAATTTTTTAACATTAAGCTACCATAACTATTTAAACTCCGTACTTATTTTGGGCTCAATGCTAAAGGCGTATTCAAAAGGCTCAAAGCGCACCCTGTGTTGCGGAAGTACCAGCGGCCCGCAGCTAGCGCTGCCCAATCCCGTGAGCGCGTAATCCACGCTCAGGCTTATATAATCATCCTTGTGTAGTTCATGCGTATGCCGCGCCTGAGTAATAGTGTCAACCGAGTAGTGAGCCGCGCTCACCGACAATGGCGTTTCGTTCTGCACAGCAAAACCACGCCCTGCCGCGTCAGACAAAGAAAAACTCCGCACCTCGCTTAAACACGCGCTTTCTTGCGGGTAGACATACGGAATAAAAAGCTCTTCCACGCGCGCGCTATACGCACCTATGAGGTTTGCGCATGTGCTGTCAACATAGGACTCTAAGGGACCCCTGCCATACCAACGTAAATATTCAAAGGCGCGGTTTACGCCCATGTTTACGCCAATTTTTGGCAGCATGTAATCAAATGAGCCATAGGGTTTCCCCGCCACTCGTACGTCAATACACCCACTGCTATGCACTTCGTAGTGGTAAGAACACTCAAAGCCAAAATCAAAGGCGGGCGGCGCCACTATGGTCGCAACATCAACTACAAGGCACTCAGAAGACGGGGAGAACACAACGGACTTACTATGTTCTTGAGAGAGCATAAGATTGTATTTGCGCCATATCTCCTTATCGGTTTTTTCATGATTGTCGATAACCGCGCGCGCAAAGCTAAGCCGCGGCGGGTGCGTAAGGTAGTTACTACCATTGCGTGAAATTTCAAGCAGCGCACCAGAAATGCAATCAAAGCATACGGAAACCTCGCCGCAGGTTACTGTGTAGCGTGCATGGGTGCGTGTAGTTGTAAGTTTTTGTGCATTGCGTTCTGTGCGCGGTGCAGTCTGTATGTCAGCGTGTGGCGTAGTCCGCGGCGTTTTATTTTGCAGCGCACGCAGCAAAAATTGTACGCGCGCTATCTCATGACCCGCTTTACAATACGGCGTCTCTTCATTGTGGTGCACGTAAAAGTTGATGAAGTACTCGCGCGCATCATCAAAAACAATGCTAGACAAGTCCACAGAAAATGCTTGTTTTGCTTGTGGTGGGACAACGGGACAGGGGACATGCGCGCGGTGCACCTCTACGCCATCTTCTAGCACAAGCGCAATAATGTTACAGTGGCTTGTATTGCTAAAGTAGTAATTATTGCGCAGTTCATAGGCTTCATCGCCACGCTTGGAAATTTTCACCGGGGCTATGACCTGCTTGTACTCCAAGAGCCCGGGGCTTGGTTCTTGGTTTGGAAACACCAATCCGTCTATGCAAAAATTTCCGTTGTGCGGCACATCCGAAAAGTCCCCTCCATATTTGTAATAAACCTCTCCCGCATCACTGCAAGCCTTAATGCCATGGTCGCACCACTCCCACACAAAGTGCCCTTGTATCTCTTTGTATTTTTCAAACACTGCTTGATACTCCAAAAGTCCGCCCGGCCCGTTGCCCATGGCGTGGGCGTACTCGCATATAATGCGTGGCTTATGCGGTGAAACTTGCATAATCGCATCAAAGGCCTGCACGTCTGTATACATGGTGCTTATCACATCCACCACTTCGGCTTTTGCATCCTGCTCATAATGCACAAAGCGCGTAGGGTCTGCGCTTTTACACGCCTTATACGCGGCCTTAATATTGCAGCCGTAGCCCGACTCGTTGCCCAAGGACCAAAGAAGAATGCAAGGGTGGTTGTACTGGGCGCGTACATGCCGCACAATGCGCTCTACAAAGACATGCTCCCACGAGGGGTCATCGGTAATTCTGTGTATCTCCCCCACAATATCAAAGCAATGCGTCTCTACGTCGGTTTCTGCTACAACGTAGAGCCCCAGCTCGTCACACAGTTCGTAAAAACGCGGGTCGTTGGGGTAATGTGAGGTTCGCACTGCATTGATGTTGTGCGCCTTCATGAGTTGCAAGTCTCTGCGCATACGCGCCACACTCACCGCGCGTCCCGTTTCGGGGTCGTGGTCATGCCTATTAACGCCGTGCATTTCAAAGTACTGCCCGTTCAAATACAAAACGCCGTCTTCTATGCGTAGTTCGCGTATTCCAACCTTGTGGGGCACACAACTCACAAGCGCGCCCTCTTGGTCGTAGAGCCTTATAAGCAGGGTATACAAATACGGCGTTTCAGAACTCCACAGCTGCGGGCTTGCAAGGTTTGCTACAACGGAGTTACGAGTGCGTGCGCTTATGCTCATGCTCTCATGCGTTTCAAAAAGGCTTTCACCTTGCGCGTCACAAAGCTGATATGCAATGCGAAAGTTTTTCATATGCGTGGCATTTGCCCATTGCGTGTCAATCTCAAGCCGTGCATGCTGCATGTCTTCATTAAGCAGCGTGCGCACTTGAAAATCTTCTAAGCATACTTTTTTTCTGGCGTACACATACACGTCTCGAAATATGCCGCTGAGCCACCACATGTCTTGGTCTTCCACGTACGTAGAGTCCGCCCATTTAGAAACCGTCACCGCTATGGTGTTTTCACCCTTGCGAATATGCGGCGTAATATCAAACTCCGCAGCAAGGCGAGAGCCCTTACTCATTCCAACATACGCGCCGTTTAGGTGCACCGTGTACACCGTTTCCACGCCGTCAAAGCGCAGGAGGTACTGGGCATCTTCAAGTGCCTCAATGGTGAAGGTGCGGACATAGAGCGCGCTTGGGTTATCAAAAGGCACCTCGTCTTTGTACAGCGGAAAGGGCAGACTCTCGTCTGTATAATGCGGGCTTCCATGGCCCTGCAATTCCAGTGAGCAAGGGACCATCACGCTGTCCCAACCTGAGGTGTCAAGCTGCGCATAAAGCGCTTTGTCTATGTAGCGCGGGTTTTTAAAAAAGGCAGCACGCCATGTACCACTGAGGCTTTGAAAGCAATAGGACTTTTCGCGCTCAAAGCTCAAAGGCGTTTCTTGGTCGCGGTATGCAAAAAAATAGGCATGTGGCTCTAATCTGTTTTCATGCGTAAGCTTGTGGTTTTCCCAATAGTGTTTCATACATCCTCCGTACATTTATGAATGTAAATAAATTTATGAATATAAATAATCTAAGAGCAAGAGGTAGACGCTTGCCGTGCAGGTAAATGCCAAGTCCTCCAAAGCCGCTCCCGTTTGTGCATCAAAATTTTCAGCCATGCCGCTGCGTTCCACAAGGCGCACAAAACGCCGCGCTGCGCTTTGGGCAAGCTCGCACTTTCCGCTTCGCCGCAGCCCATCCACAATAAGCATGGTGGTCATAGGCCACACGGGGCCGCGCCAATACCCCCTTGCTGCGTACAAGTCGCTGCTAAGCGCCTCAGTGGCAAAACCACAGTCGCTCAAATACTCCGCTGAACGTAAGTCTCCTACCAAGGGCTCAAGCACAGCACTCGGCAGCAGCTCCCCCATGAGAATGGGCATAAGGTTTATAAGCGACTTGCTTTCCACGCGTTTTTCATCTTCATACAGGCGCGTATAAAACTGCTGCCCGTCATGCAAATACGCAAGCAAGGTCTTCAACAAGCTTTGCGCTTTTTCATTCCACACGCGCGCCTCAGCCTCTTTGTTTAGGCGCAAGGCAATGCTTGCAAGAGCATCACAATTGAGCACTAGGTAGCTTGTGAGGTCGGGGGCAATGACGGGGCAGCCTTGCTCAAAAACCGTGGCATTGTCCCAGCCTGAGTCGTTACCGTGGTTGTAGTACGGCAATGGTTTTTCACCCATTCTGTAGCGCAGCCAATAGTTGTTCATTTTCACCAGCATGTCGTAGACTTCCAACAAACGCACTTCATCCAAAAAATAGTCGCACTTGCGCATCATGTGCAAGTAAGCCCAGCCATGTATGGGCGGCTTGACGCAGCCGTATGAAGCAAAGACGTCGTTCATGTAGTCAGGCAAGGCGCCCGAGGCGTGCTGAAATTTTTTAAAGACCATGTACTGCTGATACGCCAACTCGGGCTCGCGTTGTGAAAGCGCCATGGCGACAAAACAGTGGTCCCAACTCCACACGTTTGTCATGCAATTTTTTGACATGTACAGGGTTTCACTGGGCAAAATGCCCGCAGGCTCCACCAAAGAAGCCCAGAGTAGATACGCAGCATCATGAGTACTGCCGCCATGCTCTGCCTCTGCAGGCGCTGTAAAGTTCTCCACCCAGCGCGTGTATTCCTTTTGTACGTTTTGCTTCTCGCTTTCAAAAGACGGCAAGGGCGCTGTAGGCACAGACGCACTTGCAGCACAAGAACCAGCAGGCACAACTGCATAACGTTCAAAGGCAACATCAAAAAATTTACCCGCGGGGCTTGCATCACATGCCTCATCTGCAGAAAACTCTAAAACAGCATGGGTCTTTTTGGCGCTCTCCCACACAATGTTGGACTGCGCATGACCATGCAAAACTTCAAGCCTTAGCTTTGTTTCACAAGAATAGCTGTGGAGTTCAAAGAGTTCTTGTGCAAGTTTATTTACATGGTCGTATTCTGCAAGCACGGCACTTAGGCGCACCATGCAGTTGCACCCCTTCATGCGCAGCACATGCGGACTCGGCAAAACAAATGCAAGGCTTGCATGCTCGTGTTCTAAGCACAGCTGGTGTTCCTCAAACATCACCGTGTAGGGCAGCTGTTCTTTTTTCAAGTCGAGCATTTCTATTTTCAACAAACACCCCATGCGCGCATCCCCGCCATGTACGTCTCGTATGTACAATGCATTTTCTATGGTTGATATGACAAAGTAACTTCCTCGACGGGAAAAGGGCGTTGTGTCAATATTGAGCATATGTTATTTTATTCCCGAAAGCGCAATGCCTTCAACAAAGCGTTTTTGGCAAAAAAAGTAGACGACGAGCACGGGCATAATGGTAATGGTAGTGGCCGCAAACAAGCTCCCATAATTAATGGTGTTTTGCCCCTTGAAAAAATTCAAGGCTACCGCGAGTGGAAATTTCGATTCCGTAGTAAGCACAAGGTATGGCCACAAAAAGTCTTCTCAGTTCCATAAAAACAAAAATATTCCCAAGGCAGATATCATGCTCAGCGAAAGTGGAATTGCAATGCTATGAAAAATTTTAAACTCAGACGCGCCTTCCATTCTTGCGGCTTCCAATAATTCATCAGGAAGGCCCTTTTCCATGTACTGCTTCATCATAAAAATTCCAAAAGACGAATAGAGGTTTGGCAGAATAACCGCGGCGTAACTGTCAATAAGCTTCATGGCGTTTATCATTTGATACAGGGGAATTACCATAATCAAGTAGGGCACCATCATGGTGAATAACACAAGGGAAAATATGGCGTTCTTATATCTGAATTGAAACTTTGCAAAGACGTAGCCACAGAGCAAGGAAGTGTACAAGCCAATGGCGGTTTTAGCACTTGCCAGAAAAACCGAATTCCCAAAGTAGCGCATTATGTTGAATGTGGTGATGGTGTGAATATAATTTGTAAGTGTCCATGTTTTTGGGAAAAAACGAGGAGGCACTCCCATGATTTCCTCAGTTGTCTTAAAGGTTGACACAAGCAACCACAGGAAAGGCATGCACATGGCAAGCGCGCCACAGCTAAGAAGTAGCACCAAGAGCACATGATAGTGCTTATTTTTTGTATTCACGCGCGCTCCTTGCTTTTAAGCAGTTTGTATTGAAATAGGGTCACCATCATGATGATGAGAAACAAAAACACGGAGAGGGCTGAAGCATAGCCAAAACGGTACTTTGTGAATGCTTCGTGAAAAATAAGATACGAGAGTACATGAGTCGCATCTCCAGTCCCGCCCTTCGTCATAATGAATATTTGCACAAAGGATTGAAAGTACGTAATGAGCGAGGTTATGACTACAAAAATGGTGATGGGCTTTAGCATGGGAATGGTAATGTAAAAAAACTTCGCCCGTGCATGTGCGCCGTCTAAGACTGCAGCTTCGTATAAGTACTTTGGAATATTTAAGTAGGCGGCAATATAAATAATAATCGCGTAGCCAATATCCTTCCAAACTGTCATGGCAAGCACCGCAGGCATGGCAAGAGACGCATTACTTAACCAGCTTGGTCCCGTAATACCAAAGGCAGCGAGAATAAAATTCAAGAGCCCTATGCGCGGGTGATATATCCAGTTCCATATGAGTGAAACTGCGACTATGGGCATTATGACGGGCAGAAAGTAAAAGCTGCGCAGAAGGTCACGCCCCTTTACTACGGAAACTATTCCAACAGCTAAAAGCAGCCCCAATGCGGTGCGCGCGAGTACCGCCACCGTTGTGAAAAAAAGCGTGTTCTGCAAGGCCTTTCTAAAAAGCGGTGATAAAAGAATTTTTCCGTAATTTGCAAAGCCTACAAAATCTTTTGTTCCGACAAGGGGATTCCAATTATGCAGACTGCCGAACATGCTCCATATGAGGGGAATGAAAAAAAACACAAGATTGAACAATAACAAGCCTAGCATGGCTATTATCACAAGTAACTTGCCCGACTTCGAACTTCGTATCATCTTTACGTTTTCTTAACCTAACTACTAAACGCAAGCACTCTTAAAACAGAGTCTCCATAATACGAAGGCGTGATACATCAATTCCATCGGAGTTGGTATACGCCTCGTCAGTCGTAATGCGCACCGAAGTACCATTTAAGGTATTTTCAAGCATGGTTTTATAAACTAGCTCTAATGCACGCGGAGGCACGCTGAATTTGGAATTGTTATTTTTAAACGTAGTTTGCACTGCATGCCCCGCACTAAACGGCTCATAAACAATCTCAATCTCCTTATTATTTGGAACTCCTGAATTTCCCTTAACAATGGCCCTAATGGTTTTCTCATCAGTAAGCATAAATCTTATAAAATCGTTTAGCACGGCATAGCGCTCATCCGAAACGTTTTTGTTGATTCCAAAGGACAACTCCGCAGAATGATGCGTAAGTCCACTTGGAATGGGAAAGGCCTTTATTCGTTTTTTCACTTCATCGGATGCCCAAAATTCCATCCATGGCTCTCCGTAGACATAGGCAGCTGTACCCTCGTAAAGCGAATCTTCCGTGCCGCCTCTACCAAAACTCAAGTAGTCGACCCACTTTTCCTCCGTCCATTGTAAGAGAGTCTTAAGCGCCGTAGTGGAAAACTCCACTCCATTGTCGTTAGTAAGTCTTTCTCCATTTTGATACGCTAGGTCCCACAAGAGGTGGAAGGAATAATCAAACCCTATGATACCTTTTTCAACGTCGGTATATTTTTGTGCAGCTGTAGCAAGCTCCTCCCATGTTTTAGGATAGTCCTCCCAATTTGCAACAATATCGGTATTAGCATAGAGTACTTTACTCACAAATACCGTGGGAATAAAAACTGGAAGCACTTCTTCATCGAGGTACAAATCTGTGACTTTAAACTTGCTCAATACATCCTCACTCAATGACAATGCCTTTGCAAGAGGAATTAAAATTTCTACATACGCCACATGAGACAAAAATAAATCGGGACCACGTCCACTATGTATTTCCAAAGGAAGTTTCGTCCAATAATCCGACCATGGCTGCTGCTCTATAACATAATCAAAAGTCTCGCCTGCCTGCTCCTTATAGCGCTTGTAATTTTCAAACATGTCGAAATAAAACCCGTACTCCTGCCTATCACCCGGTATCCATACGCGTATCTTCTCGTCATTTTCTTTTTGTCCACAAGATATAATAAATAATATGAACACTACGTAAAATAATTTCTTCATGATATTCCTCCATAATTTATAATACATGAAATATTTTTAAAAAACATATCTCACCGTCGCAATAGTAAATGTGCGCAGTGGCAATATATCTTTGTGGGGGCAAGCCCCCACACCCCCGCGCGGTATGATGCGGCACTGCGCTCCGCGCGAGGGTTACCGCAGTTTTGCTAACGCTGTTTTTTGTGAACGCTTCTTGTTGCTACGGCGTGAGGCGCACTATGATGATGCCTCGGACAGCTGTTCTTTTTTCTTTTCTTTTTTTATCATCCATGGCGCACAATGCATGCCATCCATGGCATGTGCGTGCGACGAAAAAAGAAAAGAAAGAAAGTACCAAAGAAAGTCACGAGCGAAGCGAGGGGATGCTGACATTCAGATTGCGGAGCGGAGCGAAGCCAAGATGGAGTACTCGCATCAAAGAAAAACTCGCTGTGGGGGCAAGCCCCCACACCCCCGCGCGGTATAATGCGGCACTGCGCTCCGCGCGCGAGGGTTACCGCAATTTTGCTAACGCTGTTTTTTGTGAACGCCTCTTGTTGCCAAGCAGTGGTTTTAAATACGCTATCTATTCGGATGGCCGTTCTTGCTTATAAGCTCCATCTCTGTGTCGCACCGTCCATGGCGCCCCCTCAGCCCCATCCATTGGGGCGGTCGTTTGCTCCGCTCCATGTAACGTTTCTAGCCGCTCGCCTAACGGCTCACGACTTTCTTTTCTTTTTGTGCGACGCTCACGAGCGAAGCGAGGGGATGCAAACTATTACATAAGCACCGCTGTGCGGTGCAAACATGGAGCTTGCATCAAAAAGAAAAGTCGAGAGCGCAAACGAGCGACACCCGTGCCATGAAGGGTGTGCGTAGGGCGCCAAGGATGAACAGCCGCCCCGTGCTAACGCGCGGGGGATCCACCGCATGCCGCGCCCATGTTCCACGTCCCTCCTAAATCCATTTATGTAATTTTCTCAGTCTTTCATATAAGAGGTTCTTTTATTACAATAAAAGCATGATAATATCAGAGCATGCTATACGCAATCATTTTTCAAACTATAAAGAACACTACGCTCATATGCGTAAAACTTACAATAAGCCCATGACGCTTGCCGAAAAAATTCTCTTTTCTCACTTAGATACAGGCATAGACCCCCATGCCTTAGTGCGTGGAAAGTCGTTTACTTACTTCAACCCCGATAGGGTTATTATGCAAGACGCAACGGCACAAATGGCTATGCTTCAGCTTATGCAATCAGGACGCGATAATGTAGCCGTACCATCGAGCATACATTGCGACCACCTTATTGTGGCGCGACAAAACGCATTGCTAGACATGCAAGGCGCGCGGACTACCAACAAAGAAATATACGACTTTTTGCTTACCTCGAGCCAAAAGTATAACCTCGATTTTTGGGAGCCTGGCGCAGGCATTATTCACCAAGTAACCTTAGAAAATTATGCGCTTCCCGGACTCATGATCATAGGCACTGATTCGCACACGCCTAATGCCGGTGGACTCTCAACGCTAGCTATTGGCGTAGGCGGAGCCGATGCGGTGGATGTTATGGTGGGCATGCCATGGGAATTGCTCATGCCACGCTTTATTGGAGTAAAACTTACCGGCACTCTTTCGCCTTGGTGTGCTCCTAAAGACATTATCTTAAAACTTGCAGGCTTGCTTACCGTAAAAGGTGGAACAGGTCATATCATAGAATATTTTGGGGAAGGCGTCTCTTCGCTTTCATGTACGGGTAGAGCAACCATTTGCAATATGGGCGCAGAGGTAGGTGCAACAACATCAATTTTTCTCTTTGATGAGGCTCTTGCAAGCTATCTTGAAATTACCGAGCACCACAGCGCTGCACGCCTTGCACGCGAAAATAAAGAACTTCTCACTGCAGATGCACAAGTTATAGACAATCCCGAGCAATACTACGACAAAGTAATTGAGCTTGACTTAAGCACCTTGGAGCCACACATAAACGGCCCTTATTCTCCTGATAGATCGACACCGATTTCACAGTTTACCGATTTTGTGAAACGAGAAAAATTTCCTACAAATTTAAGCGCCGCGCTTATAGGCTCATGCACAAACTCTTCGTTTGAAGACCTCTCACGTGTGCACTCCATGTTGCAATTTGCAAAACAAAACAAGCTAGCGCTCAAAAGCCCCTTTTGGCTCTCGCCCGGCTCGGAAAGCATTTATAAAATTATAGAGGGCAATGGCTATCTTTCGCTTTTTAACGAATTTGGAACAAAGGTGCTAGCAAATGCGTGTGGTCCCTGCATAGGCCAATGGGATAGAACCGACATAGAAAAAGAAGAGACTAACAGTATCATTACGTCATTTAACCGCAACTTTGCAAAGCGCGCAGACGGCAACCCCAATACCCATTCCTTTGTTGCCTCACCAGAAATTGTAACAGCTATGGGGCTTGCAGGCATGCTCTGTTTTAACCCTTGTGAAGATCCCCTTACAAATGAAAATGGTGAGCAGGTACATTTAGCACCTCCACAAAGCGCTGAGGCACCGCCTACAGACTTGTTAAAACTTATCTTTGGCAACGAACCCAATGGATTAGTTCGGCCTCCAGAACTCGAAAAACGAAGCAACTTCGCTGTTTCAATAGAGCCTCAATCAAACAGGCTACAAGAACTAAAGCCTTTTGAACCATGGAACGAACGGGACTTTGTTGGGCTATATCTGCTCATAAAAGCAAAGGGAAAATGTACTACTGATCATATTTCGATGGCAGGACCATGGTTGAAATATAGAGGGCACCTTGAAAATATATCGCAAAACCTACTCATAGGTGCAGTCAATGCTTTCACTGACAAAACAAACGAGGTACTCAATCAACGTACGGGAGATTATGCAAGTGTTCCAGACGTTGCTGCTTTTTACCGCGATAACTCAGTAGGCTCGATTATTGTAGGAGATGACAACTACGGCGAAGGATCTTCGCGCGAACACGCTGCTATGGAACCGCGCTTTATGGGCGTGAAAATAGTTATAGTCAAATCATTTGCGCGCATACATGAAACCAACCTCAAAAAACAGGGCATCATTCCCTTGACCTTTGTAACTCCTGACGATTATGAAAAAATACAAGAGCGAGATACCATAGACGTTATAGGACTTACTGAATTACAACAAGGCTCGCGCGTTAGTCTTGTGTGCAAGCACAGTGACGGAACAGAAGATACTATAAGCGCGCAGCATTCACTGAACGATACGCAAATAGAGTGGTTTAAGGCAGGATCGGCGCTCAACCTTATTAAGAAAAAATTAGCGCAAGAATGATTTCAGGTGCTTACAAAAAAGGCGTTCATGTTTATGAACGTCTTTTTTTTTGTAAAGAGCACCGTCCTTTTTCTACAAAGTGTTGTGAAAACTCGTAGCTTCCGCTAAGGTACAAATTCCTATTCGGTTTTAGAATTTAAGAACGCGTAGTGCTGAAGGAAACTTAGCATGTACTACGTTAGTTGTTTACCAACTAGTACAAATTGTATTCTGCCTGCGCACCAAATATATTTTGTAGTTCATTTTTGTTCAAATCTTCATACAATTTACGAGATATTGTAACATTCGTAAGATTTTCATTGTTAAGAAATACTTCTCTATCGATAAGTTTTAAAGACTTTGGCAAATTTACTGAAGTAAAATCATTGTGTGCAAACGCCCACCAATGAATAAACTTTACAGAATGAGGGATAACCGCCGAAGTAAGATTATTGTTTGCAAATGCACCCCAATGAATAACCTTCGTTGATTCACCAATGGTAAGCTCACTTAATTGATTATTCTCGTATGCAGCAATACCAATAGTATGAGTAGATCGAGGTATGGTAAGAGCAACAAGCTTATTATTTCTAAACGCTCCTTGTTCAATAGTTTTTATTGAATCAGACATAATGAGCGATGTAAGATGATTATTTGCAAAGGCTTCTCTTCCTATAACTTTCACTGAGTCTGGTATAGCAAGTACAATAAGCCTGTTATTTTTAAACACAAAAGAATCTAGTGTTCGTATTGAACTTGGGATAGTTACCTCACGAATATCATTTTCCGCAAAGGCTGTGCGACCAAGAGTAGTTACAGAATCCGGAATAGTAAGCTCAGTAATTTCATTATTCACAAAAGCATTATGACCAATCATTTTGACCGAATTAGGGATAACAACTATTCTAAGATAATTATCTGAAAAAGCACCTTGTTCAATACTCTCAACTGAATGCGGAATAGCAACCGACGTAAGCTTATGCCGAGCAAATGCACCCGCCTCAATAACTTTCACTGAGTCAAAAACAAACAATTCTCTTTTAGCTCCCACTTCTGATACTTTAACGATGCCCTGTCCATGTCTATAGGTTCCGGGTATATCAGACAAAAAATTATAAGGATCTAATGTATCTATTTTTATAGATGTAAAATCAAAATGATCAACCATTTGATTATTCTCCGAAACACCTTGATTTTTTCTATTTATTTTTTGAATATCATATTTATCAGAAAATAAAAGTGAAAAACCAGCTCCTAAAACTGCGATAACAAAAAATGTTAATAAAATAATTTTTCTCATATTGTAACCTACCATATGTCTTTCATTCGTTTTTATAAACGTAGTAAAAAATATATAATTTACTAGTACCTTAAAAAGAAAAAATAATAGTAAGTGCAGAGGCATATATAAAGCCGCTCTGCTCATCATGTTATAATGTAGTATGCCTCATGTATTTCCACGACATATACATTGCATAGGAATTAAGGGCAGTGGGCTTGCCGCACTTGCAATATTACTTAAGCAATCAAAATACTGCATAAGCGGTTCAGACGTTAGCGATGTATTTTATACTGATTCAATGCTACAAAACGCAGGAATTGCGTGGAATACTGGATTCAATCCCAAAAACATTCCACCAAAAACAGAACTTGTCATATATTCTGCTGCATATAATTTTGAAAACAATGCAGAACTTGCCTACGCAAAAAACAAGTCCGTTTCGTGTCTTTCATACCCCGAGGCACTGGGCATGTTTTCGCGCACGCGAGAATCTTGGGCGGTCATAGGCACGCATGGTAAAACGACAACCACGGCCTTTATAGGACTATTATGCAAATCTCAAAATATGGACGCCTCAGTGCTTACAGGAAGTGCGCTTCCAGATTTTGGCAATAGCGCTGTTTTGCATCAAGGCGACAAGGTGTTTTTTGCAGAGGTATGCGAATATAAAAATCACTTTGCTCATTTTTCACCTCATGCCGCCGTTTTCACCAGCGCCGAATGGGATCATCCCGATTACTTTAGTTCAGTAGATGAGGTATTCAAGCACTTTGCGTCTTTTTTAAAGCGGCTGCCGAAGAACGCGCCATTGATAGCTTGCATAGACGACGCGGGAGTTCAAGACACTTTGCGTCGTACAAAACAAGGTGTATCAAATGCAGCGCATACGTATTTCTACACAAGTACACCACAAATCCCCAAAGCCTTTGAAGAGATGGCGAAACACATTATTCACATAGAAGAACAGGGCATTGTAATGCATGAGCGTGGCAAGGTACAGTCTTTTCGCATACATGGCTTAGACACTGAAGCCGACAGGCTTGTGTGGTACCTGCCCATGCCGTCATTAGCATTAGTTTACAATGCCACTGCTGCGCTCATAAGCCTTGCGACATATATGAAAAACCGTGGCATTGCCATAGATTGGCAGGCTATGCAAAAGACACTTGCCCATTGTAGAGGCATAAGCAGAAGAAGCGAGGTGTTGCATCACGATGCCCACTACACAATTGTGGACGATTACGCGCATCACCCAACAGCAATTGAAAAAACCCTGCAAGGCATTACTGCGTTTTACCAACCTAAACGCCTAAGAGTAAACTTTATGCCCCACACCTATAGTAGAACGGAAAAATTATGGTCTGACTTTCTCACCTGTTTCACCTCTGCAGATGAAGTCATTGTAAACGATGTGTACGCATCGGCGAGGGAAGAACATGCGAAAAATACTAATAAAGATGCAGAACATTTAGCACAAGATATAGCCTCGCGCAATGCCACCATGCGTGTGCAATACATACCGACCATAGAGCAAACTATTGAATACGTAGCGGGCTCTTTAGAATCCGGAGATTTATTTTTAAGTATGGGCGCAGGGGATAATTTTCGAGCATCACATGCAATAGCACAAAAAATACAAGATGGGTCTCTTGCATGAAAATAATACGTAACCCTCTATGCATTGCTATATCAGGGCAAAGCGGCTGTGGAAATACCTCCATCAGTTCTATGCTTGCGAGCAGGCTTTCAATTACGCTTATAAACTATACATTCCGTTCTGTGGCAAAAGAGAAAAACATGACCTTTGAAGAAGTACAACAAAAAGCACAGCAAGACTCATGGTGGGATAAATACGTGGATGAACGGCAACGAGCCTTATCAAAAGAACAATCGTGCGTCGTTGGCTCACGCCTTGCCATATGGTTTTTAGACCACGCAGATATAAAAGTATACTTACACTCTGAGGTACATATTAGAGCAAAAAACATACAACAACGCGAAGGGGGAACGTTTGAGCACTGCCTTCATGAAACACAAAAAAGGGATGCCAACGATGCTAAGCGTTATAAAGACTTGTATGGAATAGATATTTTAGACTACGAAAAAGTATGCGACGTGGTTGCGCAAACACAGAACAAAGACAAGAAAACAATTGTGGAAGAAATACTAAAACACTTGGTGTCGCGGGGCATAATCTCAAATTCTTAAGCAATACCCCGCGTACAGTGCATCTTATTCTTCCCAATCAAGCTGTCCGCCAACTTGATACTCAGTCACGCGAGTTTCAAAAAAGTTTTTTTCTTTCGCTAAATCCACAGACTGACTCATCCAAGGAAAGGGGTTTTCTCTATGGTACTGCGCAGGTAAATTGATACGCTCTAGGCGTCTATCTGCAATGTACTCTACGTAGTACGCAAACTGGTCGGCGTTAATGCCGAGTATGCCTTCGGGACAAGCTTCATACGCATACTTTTTCTCAAGTTCAACACCCTGCCTAATAAGTCCAACTACGTCATTTTGAAATTCATCCGTCCATACCTCGGGGTGTTCTTCAACAATAGTATTAGTGAGGTCGGCCCCAAAGGCAAGGTGAAGACTCTCATCACGCATAATGTACTCAAACTGCTCACCTATGCCCACCATGAGGTTTTTGCGCTTGAGTGCAAGCATCATTGCAAAGCCTGCATAAAAGTAGATGCCCTCCATGATTATGTAATACCCAATGAGGTCGTGTACAAACTTTCTTATATTTTCCGTGCCCTCCGTAGAAAACGAAGGGTCAAATACATTTTGTGTAAGCCTGACCACAAAGTCATCTTTTTCCTTTATTGCAGGCACCGTATCATACATTGAATATATCTCATCGGGGTCGAGTCCAAGTGAGTCACAACAATAAATAAAACAATCGGTGTGTATTGCCTCCTCAAATGCTTGACGGAGCAAATATTGTCGACATTCGGGGTTTGTCACATGGCTATAGACGGCTAAGACAATGTTATTAGCCGTCAAAGACTCAGCCGTAGAAAAAAAGCCAAGATTCCATAATATAAGCCGCCGTTCAGTATCGCTTAAAGCATCATTAGATTTCCATTGCTCTATATCCTGCTGCATAGGAATTTCTTCCGGCGTCCAATTATTTGCAACACCATCTTTATAATGTTCACGCGCCCAATGATAGGTCATTGGCAGTATTTTATTTGGATCTGTTTTGTTGTTGTTAATAATAGGCATAGTGCCTCCTTGTTAAATTTTAGTTTAGTACTGTTCCATCAAAATCTTGGTAGGTTTCTACGCCCCACCCCAAAATGCTATACAAGCTTTGTGAACTTGAAAGAGTATCATATAATTCTTTTGATAACGTTACCGTGGTAATTTTATTTCCAAAAAAAGCCCAACGGCCAATCGTTTGTATAGATGTACCAAAGGTAAGCTCTATAAGTGGGTTCATCGCAAAAACGCCTTCGCCCAGCGTAGTAACCGAATGAGGAATAATAACCTTCTCAAGCTTATTTGCATAAAAAGCCTCATCTCCAATACTCACCACAGATTCTGGAATGACAACTTCCATCAATTCTTGATCCGCATACTCTCCATCATAAATAATAGTTGTTCCATTTTTAATGATGAGTCGTTTCTTCCCATCTTCAACATTCATTGTACCGCTACTTCTTAGCACATATCCTAAGGGCGGTTCAGAACTATTAAATTCAGTCGCGCTTATTACGTCAGCTACAAACACACCCATCACCATAACCACAACAACGCAAATCTTCATTACAACATCCTCTTGGCATAACAATATCACTCATACACGCTCTACATTTCATATGTAATACTTTCTTAGAAATTTTCTTGTTCCTTATTTTATAGGCATAGTAACATACCTACATACCTTTAAATATAATCAAAAAATTCACAATCCGCATTATGCTAATCACTGCTTCCAATATGTCGTTACCGAGTCACCAAAAATATCATCTAATTTTTTGCTAGGAATTGCATCATATAAAGCCTTAGACAATGTCACTGTTGTTAATGGATTTCCATTAAATGCTCCTATCCCAATAGAAACTACGGAATCAGGAATAACCACAGATGTGATTTTATTATTAGCAAAAGCCGATACACCAATAGAAGTTACGGAGTTTGAAATTACAAGCGAAGTTATTCCCTGATCAACAAATTCCTTATCTTTAATAGAAGCTACGCCGTCTTTGATGATAAGCGCTCTCTGCTGTTGCTTTCCATCACCAGAAACAGCAAGTCTCCCCCTGCTTTTTGGTATATATACAGGAGTTTTATCAAACAATTCATACTTTACATCAGAACCAAAGTATGAAGATAAAAAATACTTCTGCTTGATTGCATTATAAAGTTTCTTTGTTAGCATTACTTTTACAAGGTTATTGCGAGAAAAAGCCCATGTACCAATATCAACTACTGAATCAGAAATAATTATCTCAGTAAGCTTATTATCAGCAAAAGCCGAAGCTCCTATCTTCGTCACTCCGCTTCCAATTTTTACAGAATGAAGCTTATTATGAGAAAACGCATCGTCTTCAATTTCAGTAACTGAATTGGGAATAATTACCTCTGTAAGCTCATTATGGGCAAATGCATTATCTCCAATAGACACTACGGAATTTGGAATAACAACTGAAGTTAACCCTTCAAAATCGTATTCCCTATCATAAATAACAGTCGTACCCTCTTTAACAACAAGCTCTTTTTTGCCATTAACAACGTTAATGGTACCATTGCTCCCGTCCCTATATCCAAAGGGAGAATCAATCGCATAAACTTCCACAAAAAATATGGTACTTATGAAAAGTACACTTACAGAAAGAATCATACTATATAACTTCATAATCGGAACTCCTAAAATAACTAATAAACAATATACTCCTTACGTCTCACAAACTAATAAAGTAAGTCTTTGACTACTGACATGCTTCACAATCAGGGTCCAACACACTACAAGCTGCACCCACCGCGGTCGCAGGAAGCTCTTCCTCACCTTCACTCACATCATGAGCAACTAAAATCTGCGCATCTTCGTTTTGCACTTTATACTCGCGTTTCTGCGTAAAACCATACTCCTTAGCATCTAAGGTTGACTTTTCTATTTGGGACGCGCCAAGGGTACGCAAATAATACGTAGTTTTCAATCCCATGTTCCATGCCGCAAAGTAAATGTCATGCAGTTTCTTACCGGAGGCCCCCCTCATAAATAAATTGTGCGATTGGCTTTGATCTATCCATTTTGCACGCAAGGCAGCAAGACGTATGAGAACAATGGGGTCAATTTCAAAAGTCTCCTTATGCAAAGCCTTAATGTCATCATCTATCTCTTCTATATAATCTATATTCCCGTCATAATACTTAATACGCTCCAGCATTTTCGCAGACCATAACCCACGCGCTTGTAAGTCTTCAACCAAGTACTTATTGATAATGGTAAATTCCCCGCTCATATTTGACTTCACATATATATTCTTGTAAATTGGCTCTATACAAGGAAAACACCCCGCAACATTGGAAATGGTAGCCGTTGGAGCTATTGCCATGGTGTTACTATTACGCATGCCATGTTCTTTTATAGACTCTCGCACCGCGTCCCAATTCATGCGCATCGTCCTACTCACCTCTACTGTTCTACCGCGCTCTTTCTCAAGCAAGTCCACGGTATCAATGGGCAATATACCTCTATCCCACTTTGAGTTTGCAAAAGACTCATACGCACCGCGCTCCTTCGCGAGTTCTGAAGAAGTCAATATAGCATGATAAGAAATAAACTCCATGGTTGCATCTACAAATTCCATGGCCTTCGCATCGGCAAAAGGAAGTCGCAAAATAAACAAAGCATCCTGCAAACCCATAAGACCAAGTCCCACCGGGCGGTGCTTAAAGTTACTCACCCTCGCTTCCTCCGTGGGGTAAAAATTGATATCAATGACATTATCCAATATGCGCATGGCAGTCTTCACCGTCTGCGACAGCAGGTACTGATTAAGCCCATCTTCTGTAACATGACGACTGAGATTTATAGAACCCAAGTTACACACAGCCGTTTCATGGGCATTGTTGTTCAGTGTTATTTCAGTACACAAATTGCTGCTGTGCACTACGCCAACGTGATCTTGTGGACTACGCACATTACAAGGATCCTTAAAGTTTATCCACGGGTGCCCGGTTTCAAATAAACGCGTGAGCATCTTGCGCCACAACTTTACAGCCTCAATTTTCTTAAAAGAACGAATACCGCCTTCGTCAGCCATGCGCTCATACGCCTCATAGCGTTTTTCAAATGCGCTTCCATACAACTCATGCAAATCCGCAACTTCATTAGGCGAAAAAAGCGTCCACGTTTTTCCTTCCTCAACACGCTTCATAAACAAATCAGGAATCCAATTTGCCGTGTTCATGTCATGCGTGCGGCGCCTGTCATCACCCGTGTTCCGCCGCAAATCCAAAAAATCCTCTATATCCAAATGCCATGTCTCAAGATACGCGCATGTAGCACCACGCCGTTTTCCACTACGGTTAATGGCAAGCGTTGTATCATTTGCTATTTTCAAAAACGGAATAACCCCTTGACTCTCGACGTTGGTACTTTTAATAAGCGCATTCGTAGCCCTCACTGGTGTCCAGTCATTCCCTATACCCCCTGACCACTTTGCCATTTGCGCATTATCCCCTATGCACTTAAAAATATTGTGCAAATCATCAGAAATGGTGCTGATATAACATGAACTCAGTTGCGGGTGCACAAGCCCCGAATGAAACAGTGTAGGCGTTGAAGGGATGTAGCGCAAAGACGAAATAAGGTCATAAAACTCCTTCGCGCGCGCATTTTTATCATCTTCTCGCACAGCAAGTCCCATAGCAACGCGCATCCAAAAGGCTTGCGGTGTTTCTATCAATCGCTCCTCATGCCGCACAAAATACCTATCGTACAAGGTCCGCACCCCCATAAACACCAACTCCTCATCGCGCGCAAGGTCTAGGTGGGCTGCCAAATCCTCAAGGTCAAAAGAAGCAAGTCCATCCATAAAAACTCCCTCACGCACCCCAAGGCCTATGTTTTTTATAAACGTCTCTTTATATTTTTTCTCAAGCTCTTCAGCAGTCTTACTACTTTCTCCAATAACTTCCTTGTACAACCTTTGGCGCAAAAGCCGCGCCGCAATCTTGTCATAATCCGGCTCACGCTCTATAAACGAAACAGTCGAAAGCACCATGGCATCTTCTATTTCCTTCGTCTGTATTCCATTAAAAATATTTTTTTCAAGCTCTGTAATAATTGGGTCAAGCGGAGTACGGTGCGTATCTATGTCTGCACTTACCCTACGAAGCGCCGAAAGCACTTTGCCTTGATTAAAAGCTACGGTATCTCCATTCCGTTTGGTAACTTCGAGTGCGTGTATTTTTTCCTGCTTGCTAATAATGCGCGAGAGACGCTCTTCTGCTCGCTTCTGCCTGTAAATAATATAGCGCTTTGCAACATGTGGGTAGGCGCTTTTCATGAGCACCTGCTCTACGGCATCCTGTATTTGCTCTATATGTGCAAAATTGCGCGCCTTGTTTACGCCCAGTTTCGCTTCAATCTCTTGTACAAAGTCTTGAAGCTCTTCATCTGAAATATTTTGATCTGCAGAATCAAAGGCCTTTTTCATAGCACCGCTGATTCTTTGTGGATTATAAGGCGCCCTCTCGCCCATTCGTTTTATAACAGTCGCAACGATATTGCTAGACATGTACATTCCTCCCAATTTTTACGTTAATTTTCAATACCGATATACAAATATCGAAATAAACACATATAGTGTTGTTTTGCTTCTTTCTCACACAAACACCACTACATATAGCGTGTATCTACTATTATTGCTGTGCTGTGTACTCCTGTCAAGGTAATATGCCACTATAAAAATAACATGAGGATTACAAAACACGCCTTCAATAAAAACAAAAATTATAACTGTAAAAAAAATACTCATCAATTACGAGGAAGTGACAATACGAACTACAAACACTTCTTATACGACAAAATTACGGAGCTGCACGTCCCATTACCTATGGTGTGTGATGTAATAAAATTTAGAACTTTTGGTTTTAAAAAACAGCGACTACAAACAAAACTTGAAAAAAAGGCAAATGTCAGACCTTGTGTGACGTAGCATAAAGGAGAGCTATTATTTAAACAAACAACAGTAGGCTAAAAAACACAAGGCGTATGTCTTAAAAGTGCGCCCACTCCAAACTCTGTAAACGGCTAAATTTTGTAAACGGAGAGAGTGGGATTCGAACCCACGGTACGTTGCCGCACAACGGTTTTCAAGACCGCCTCTTTCGACCACTCAGACATCTCTCCTCACGGCTTATATTTACATAAAGCCACATAGTAATTATTTACAAACTCTTATGCCCATGTCAAGAAACTGAAAAAAATTTCTGCAAAATGACGAGGCATAGCACGCCAAACACATAATGTTTCTTAATTTTTAGGTGAATTCAAATTGCTGCGTGCAACAGAGAGGGAGAAAGAGGAAATAAAAAAGGGACACCTTGTACGATTGATAAATAAGAAAAATCAAGAATTGAGGACACGAAAGCTTAGGTTTAGCGTGAGTACGATATGCCGAGAATTGCACCGCAATGCACAAGCAGGAAATTATAGCCACACGCATGCACAACAAATATATGAACAGCGACGAAAAGTAGCATATACAAAAGAACGATTGAAATCTCAAAAACTGCGAAATTCTGTCGAAGAACAAATACGAATAGGACTCTCGCCACAACAAATAGCCGGAGTTCTCAAGCGTAGCGGGGCAGACCAGCACTGTAGTCATGAAGCTATCTATCAATATATCTACAAGGAGCGCCCCGCCCTTATTCAGTATTTGCGCAAGAAACATAAAAAACGGAGAAAAAGAGGCATGAAAACGCGCAGCAATGTAGTAATGCGAGAGAAAACACCATTCTCAGAACGGAGAAATATATCTGCTTTTCATACAGTAAAACGTAGTGAGATTACTCACGTTCAACATGTATTAAACAATCGCCCGAGAAAATGTCTTGATTTCCAAACCTCTACTCAGTGCTGTTTTGTTGTACACAGCAACTTGAACCCACCTATTATCAAGTGCGTGCGTGCCTAGATACATATTGCATGGCTGTACTACAATAATTAAAAACCCTTAAGGAAATCATATGACATCATCATTACAATCCATGCATGCGACTACCGTGGTCGCCGTTCGTAAAAATAATTCCATAGCCATAGGTTCTGATGGACAGGTTACGCTCGGTGCTACCGTGGTAAAGCATTCTGCGCGGAAAATACGCAAAATAAGCTTTGAGGATTCTCAATACGACGTGCTCGTTGGCTTTGCTGGTAGTACTGCAGATGCCTTTACGCTTTTTGATAGGTTTCAAGCCAAGGTAAAGGAATTTAAAGACGACTTGCGCCGCGCTGCTGTAGAGCTTGCGAAAGAGTGGCGTACTGAAAAAATGCTGAGGCACTTGGAGGCGATGATGATAGCCTGCAATAGACAGTACATGCTCATGCTCTCGGGCATGGGCGATGTGATAGAACCAGAGCACGATGTGCTTACCATAGGCTCGGGTGGGCCCTTTGCGCATGCTGCTGCGCGCGCATTTTTGAGCGCAGATGCAGACATGGATGCGCGCAGCATTGTCGAAAAGAGCCTTTCAATTGCTGGAGATATATGCATTTATACTAATAAGTCTGTGCATGTGGAGGAATTACGTGGATAATGTTACATACAATGCTGATTTGCAAAAAGATAGCATGGTGATGTTCATGGAGAGTCTTACTCCTGTTAAGATAGTTGAGCACTTAGATAAGTACATCATTGGACAAAAAGCGGCAAAGCGCGCTATAGCTGTCGGTATTAGAAACCGTTACAGAAGACTCAAGCTTCCTGTAGAACTGCGCGAGAGCATCAACCCTAAAAACTTGATGATGATAGGACCAACGGGCGTGGGTAAAACGGAAATAGCGCGGCGTATTGCACGCCTCATTGGAGCACCATTTATAAAAGTAGAGGCCACAAAATACACCGAAGTGGGCTATGTGGGGCGCGACGTTGAGTCCATGGTACGAGACTTGATGGCGGCAAGTTTGAGTATAGTTCGCAAGGAAACCACAAACACACACAAGGTGCAGCTTGAGCGCATAGTCAATGAGCGCATTTTGCAGTGCATTCTACCCTTAAAAAACGAGTGGAACATGGCGGACTTAAGCGACAATGAGATACGCGTTCGACTTGAGAACGGTGTGTTTAATGACAAGGAAATAGACATAGAGACCACGCCCTCGAATCCTCTGGGAGACATGTTTCAAGGCATGGGTATTATTGGCATAGAGGCTTCAATGCCTCCTGACCTCAACAAAATGTTTGCGAAGCAGAAAAAAAGAAAGCGAGTTAAGGTTCATAAGGCACGCGAGATTTTTCACCAAGAAGAAATAGACAAGATGACCGATGACGATCAAATAACTGAAATAGCCCGCTGGCGCGCTGAACAATTGGGCATTATTTTCATAGACGAATTTGACAAGATAGCGACGCATTCACACGGAAAGGGAGGCGAAAGCATAAGCCGCGAAGGAGTTCAGCGCGACATACTCCCCATTGTTGAGGGCTCACAAGTGCAAACCAGATACGGCATTATAGACACGGCAAATGTGCTTTTTGTTGCAGCAGGTGCTTTCCATGTTACAAAGCCAAGCGACCTCATTCCCGAATTGCAAGGACGCTTCCCGGTACGCGTTGAATTAAACGAGTTGACGGTTGATGACTTTGTGCAAATACTTTCAGTGACTGAAAACTCTCTGCAATCGCAGTATGCCAACTTGCTCTCTACAGAAGGACTTCATGTAGAAATAGCCGATGATGCTATTGCATACATTGCAAATGTTGCGTATGTTATGAATAGTGAAACGGACAACATAGGCGCAAGACGGCTTTATACTGTAAT
This sequence comes from Spirochaetia bacterium, assembly GCA_965196605.1. Taxonomy (GTDB): domain Bacteria; phylum Spirochaetota; class Spirochaetia; order WTKD01; genus CBDAKK01. The sequence goes on along the minus strand of CBDAKK010000008.1, from coordinate 724,460 downwards.
GGAAAAACTGTTTGAAGATATAATGTTCGATGCACCGCACATGAGCGATAAAAATGTGTTTATAGACGTACCATATGTAAAGGAACATTTAGGCGATGTCTCTTCACAACAAGATTATCACAACTATATTTTATAGTGCATAGGTTACGTTATGTACGCATCAAAGGTAAACACTTTTTGTGAAAAAAGCACAATACAACAACACAATGAAATGGGGGCTACCATGAATATAAAAACAAAAACAACAGCACGCATAGTATTTTACATATCCATGCTTTTTGTAAGCATGCATGCCTTACAGGCACAAACTCATCTTCAAAATTTACAGCAAGCTTCACGCAACATTGCACAAGAGGCTGTGAAGTCTGTGGTAACGGTGAAGGTCACAAATGTAGTAGAGGTTCAGAACACTCCGAGGTGGTTGGATTATTTCAACTTCAACCCTTTTCGTAGAAATGAAAATGACTCACAGCCTAAGCAAGAAGAGGAATCTCAAGAATACCGGCAATCAGGCATAGGTTCAGGAATAATAGTACGCAGAGATAAAAGCACCTATTATGTACTTACAAACGCACATGTTGTACAAGGTGCCGATGAAATTGAACTAGTAACGTATGAGAACAAGCAAATACCTGCAAGCGTTGTAGGAAAAGATACCGCGCGCGACATTGCCCTGTTGTCATTTAAGAGTACTGAAGAATTCAAGGTTGCCAAGCTTGGCAATTCCGATACCCTGCTTCCCGGTGATTTTGTCTTTGCTATAGGAAGTCCGCATGGTTTTGAATTTAGTATTACCTTTGGCATAATAAGTGCCATTCAAAGAGACGGCCCAGCAAATCGCGCGAGTCTTGCTGGTAACTTGACGGAGTACATACAAACCGATGCAGCAGTCAACCGGGGCAATAGCGGAGGTCCTCTCGTTAATGTGCGTGGAGAGGTTGTTGGCATAAACACATGGATATATTCACGTACGGGAGATAATACGGGCTTAAGTTTTGCTGTCCCCATTAACAATGCGATATCCAATATAGACGTTCTTATTGAAGACGGTGACATCGCCTATGGATGGCTTGGCATAAGCTATAACGGCGTGAGTACAGATAGAATGAAGTCCCTGACTACTACGGAAGAAGGGGCATTTGTGGATCAAATTTACCGAGACTCTCCCGCAGATAAAGCAGGAATTCTCCCAGGCGATATTATAACAGTTGCAAATGGCAAGGCTGTCAAGCGTGGTATGGACTTACTGACCGCGATAGCAGGAGCAAAACCCGGCTCTCGCATAAAAGTATCCGTCATTCGCAATGCAAGAAAAAAAGACCTACACGTCGTCTTAGGAAAACGCGACGAGGCAGCCGAAACTAGCAAATCAACAAAGCCATGGCCAGGCTTCTCTGTTCTAGAACTCACTCCAGATATCCGTGCAAAGACCAAGGTGTCTGCTAAAAAAGGCGTTATTGTCGGAAATGTTCATACAGGCAGTACAGCATCTGAATCCGGACTTAAGAACCACGACATGATCGAAAAGGTCAACAACAATTCTGTTAAAAATCTTAGGGAATTTTATACTGAACTCAACAAAGTAAAAGAAGGGGAAATACTCTTTAGAATAAACCGCGCAGGCTCAATATTCACACTTGGTATTACAAAGTAGCAGACAAGCTCTCAGCATGCTAGGAGTAATGCGCGTAACTTAGCAGCGTTAGAGCTGTGAGTGCATTACTCCAGCATGCCTTTCTGCCTGAGCAACTTCTCATACAATGCCTGCGTTTCGTTGCCCAGCTTTGCAAGCGACCAACGCTCGTCTGCAATGCGCATGCCCGCCTTCCCAAATTGCGCGCGCAAGCGTGGGTTTTCTACCAGTTGCCTTACTCGCTCCACAAAGTCCGCTTCATCACCTGTGGGCACTATGTACCCGCTACGCCCATCTACAATTATTTCTGCAGCACCCTCTACGTCATAGCTTATGTTTGCAATGCCCGCAGCAGCCGTTTGCACCAACACGCGTGGCAAGCCTTCATTCAGAGATGTAAAACAATGCATGTCGCATGCGCTCATCACGTCCCATATGTTCTGCACATAACCCGCAAAACTTACGTGTTGCAGTAGCCCCAAGTCGCGCGCATAGCTTTTCAAACGCTGCTCTTCAGGACCGTCCCCAATAAGCACCACATGCACGGACGGGCACTGTTTAAGAATTTTTGGCAGCATGGCGATAAGCGCGCGTTGGTTTTTGCTCCCTTGCAACCTCCCTATGTTTGCAAGCACCGTAGTATTCAAGTCTTGGGGAAGCGACAAGCGCTCGCGCGCCTTTATACGCGCTTCTGCACTTGCACCATGAACCGCATGAAAGGCATCCAAGTTCATCCCCGTGTAAATAACCTCATAGCGCGCCGCATCACCTATTCCCGCTTGCGTATAAATAGCCTTGAGGTCTTCTCCTACGCATACCAGTGCATCACTGATGCGCGCCGTGCGCTTTTCTAAGTACTGGTACGCATGCCGCAGCAACCCTGCGCTGCGCGGAAATGAAATACCGTGTATGCTCCCTACAACAATTGGAGCGCGCGCGCGGTGCGCTGCCAAGCGCCCCAATATGCCCGCCTTTGACGTATGCGTATGCACTATGGTGTAGTCTTTGTTTGTTATAAGTGCGCGCAGCTCTCTCAGTGCCAGCAGGTCATTGACGGGACTTACCCGTCGCACAAGGTGTGGAATACGATGTATGGTGCATTCTTTAGGCAGTGGAAACTTCTCAAGCGTGTTTGGGACAAACTCCTTCCCTACGGCAAGGTCGCAGTACACGCCGCGCTTGGCAAGCTCAATAATACAATCCATCACCGACTCTTCTGCACCGCCATTTGCAAGGCGCGTTATAACCTGAAGCACTGTATACCGCATGTCCTTAATTATACTCAAGAAGCAATGCCCATCGCATAACGCATGGTGCATGTTTGTAAGACTGCTTGTGTGTAAGTCAATGGCCTTGTACGCCCATGCTGCATGGTGTAATGTGCGGCGTACAAGTCATGCAGTGCATGTACGCCCAGCCTCACATGTTTTGAGTATGTGCCCTTGATAGTTTTATGTACGTAAATATTTAATAAAACACTGTTTTATAATAGTATATACACTGTGTGTACATACACTATACAGTGTTTTATAATACAATAAAATATATATGTCTATTGAATATAAAGTAATAGCGCGGGATAATCCGCAGGATAGAACCCAGAAGAAATACTATGCATCGGCAAACGTTGTAGGTGAAACGACTACTAGAGAGCTATGCAAGGCCATAGAGAAAATGAGTACTGTGAGTGGCGTAGACGTACAAGCTGTGTTGTATGCCTTAGCAGAGGTTATTCCACAGTACCTTGCGGCGGGCAAAAGCGTGCGCATAGGTGAATTAGGCTGCTTCCGCATTACCGTGCGTAGTGATGGGCAGGCACATGCCGCAGAAGTGGGCGCACACAGTCGTAGATTTGCTCATGTTACGGAAAACTTGCATTATAGGAAGATACACTAAGTGTTGTATAATCAATAACTATGAAATACTTACCACTACTACTTATAATGTTTGTCATGTACATTCCGGACGTGAATGCTCATGATGACGATGGGTGGACGCCTTTGCATACTGCTGCTGCACGTAATAAGAACGCTGCGATGATAGCAGCATTGCTCAAAGCGGGAGCGGACGTAAATGCTCATGATGACGATGGCAAGACGCCTTTGCATGCTGCTGCTGAGGATAATGAGAACGTTGCGGTGATAGAAGCTTTACTCAAAGCAGGAGCGGACGTAAATGCTCGTGATGAAGATAGAGAGACGCCTTTGCATGCTGCTGCTGAGGATAATGAGAACACTGCGGTGATAAAAGCTTTACTCAAAGCGGGAGCGGACGTAAATGCTCGCGATGAAGATGGTAAGACGCCGCTCGACTTTCTAGAGGAGAGAGACGCCAAAGACGAAGCGTATCAGCAAATACGCGACATGTTGTTACAGGCACAAGGCGAGTAAGCACGACACAGCGTGTGTGTGTGCTGCTTTGACAGAAGCAAAGGCATTGTTGCGTCAGCATGTGGCTTATGTGTTTTTGAGCGGGTGGCTTACGCAGGGGTTGTTGTGCATGTAAAAGCGCCTTTTTTGTTCACGCGCGCGTGCGTTTGTTATGCCTATGCGCGTGGTGTGTACCACGTTTTGTGGGTGTAGGTGCATGGGCTGCGGCAGTTGCATAAGGTGTATGCTGCGCTTCTTTGCCTTTTTGTTGCATGCCATGGGCGTTTCGTTGTATGCGTTGATGCTAATTTCAAGCGCTATGCTGAGGCAACCCGGGCCGCGGCACAGGGCATGCGTGCTGGGTGCTACCTTGGGGCGCTTACTTGTGTTTTGCTTACCAGCGCGCCCCATGCGCCGCGTTGTCATGAGTGGCAGTCCCCAGCAGGGCTGAAGCGCGCGTATGAGTACGGCGTTTCCGAGGCCTGCCGCGCCTGTGACTATGTTACAGCAGTGGTATATCCCGTATATCACGTAGACATATGCAGTGCCGCCTTGCATAAACATGGCGCGCGAGCGTGTGCGTTCGCCCCTGTATGAATGTGATGCTTCATCGTCTTGTGTGTAACTTTCTGTTTCCACTATGCGCCCGCCGACTGCAGTACCCTCTTCCGCATAGGTAAAGAGCGCGCAGTTGAGTAATGCTTGGGCTATGAGGTCGGTTTCTCCCAAAAAGAAAGCGGGTGGGAGCGACTTGAGGGAAGCAAAAACTGCATGTGGCGAGCGGTCTTTCATGGTTTGTTTTGTTACTGCGCGTTTTTTACAGACCAATGCGGACTTGTGGCAAGCGCGGCCTTGTACGCGGGGCAGTCTGGGGCATGCGCGCCCTCTAGGTACCCCGTGCTTACTAAAAACTCCTTGGTAATTTCACCCCCGGTAAAGGTGAAGGTTTTTTTAAAGAGCGCCACCCATTCATGTAAGTCCTTGCATGCTTGTGACTCCAGCCACGCGGCAAAAGAGCCGTGTTCCTTTTGTAGCTTTAAGACTACGCGCGCGTTGTGCAGTGCCGCGCGTATTTTCAATGCATTACGAATAATGCCCGCGTTGTTCATCAACTGCGCTTTCTTTTCTTCATCAAAAGTGGCAACGCGCGCAATGGAAAAATGCGCATAGGCTGCTCTAAAATGCTCACGCTTCTTCAGTATAGTGAGCCATGAAAGCCCCGCTTGGTTTATTTCTAAGACCAAGCGTTCAAAGAGTGCGTCATCTGAGTGCACCGCAAAGCCATATTCCTCATCGTGGTATATTTTACTCACATGGCCTGCGGCTTCGTCTTTTATGGCCTTACAATATGAGTTTTGCGTTTGCATGAGATCATTATAATACGGCGAGGAAGCATATATATCTTGTATAGCTAGTATTGTTGGGCGCATTCAAAGAGAAAGTAAAAGATTTCTTAGCCCCATTGTTTTGTGCCCACTTGTTTTTCATACTTCCCCCCTTGAATCCACCGTGCATAGCAACTAGAAACCCCACCACTACGCATTCATTAGGTTAAGCAACATTTTCCACCCATTATTTTGATGCAAGACTACCCCACACAGGCCCCATAAGAAACCCGACCTTGCCTACAATGTCCGAAACCCGATACGCACCTCGATAGCGGCTGTCCAAACCATACGCTACCTTGCTGCTTAAAAAAACATGCCCTTGCGGCACTCTCAAGGCATTGTCGGTGTTAATATAAGGCAACATGGCATCATCAGAAACTATAACGCGTGGGCTGTCTCCTTCATAAATTGCAGCACCAGAATAGGAGACCCGCTCATACTCCGTGCCAACCACACGCATTATGCCGTACTCTGTAGCGGGTTTTACAAGAGCAAAGGTTAAAACCGACGCAATATTCTGTGCTCCATGAAACAAGCTCATGCCAATATTTTTGTTCTTCGCAAGCCCCCGCTGGCTCGTCATTGCAACAAGCACCACATCACCACGCGTGGGCTTTTGGTTGAAAGGCAGCACCAAACTACGCGAACCAAAACGTAGACCATACAAAGAAACAAAAACCACAGCACGTTGCTTTTTACCCCGTGCGCGCTCAACCCCAAGCTTTGCCATGTACTGTGGCATAATGCGCTGCGCAATGTCCACCGGTACGGCAACAACTCGAAAACCCCATGTCTGCAAAAAACAATACAGCAGCACGGTAATTGCATAGGAAACCACAACAAAGCCGAGAATACTTTTTCTCTTTTGATGCGAATGTACGAAAAAAACTTCCGTAGACTTTAATGCACTCATGATACTTTCAAGACAACATACTAAAAGAAGCCTACTTAATAGCCCCACTGCGTGAAAGCGGCAAGTAAATAACCAATGCTTTGCCAAGCACATTACGCTCTGAAACATGGCCATAAAACCTGCTGTCATAAGAGTGATTCCTATTATCACCCATGAAAAAATAGCTCCCCTTGGGTATGTGCCACCCGTTTTTTGCTTCTCCATAAAACAGCGCGGGGGCCATGGTGCTAGGAAACATTTCGTGAGCATACATTGACGCGCGCGCCTTCACTTCATAGGAGTCGAATATGTCAGGCATGCCAGTTCTCTCATACCACACCCTAGCTCTCGTCAAAGCCTGCTTCTCAACTTCAAGGCGCCGTGCACCTTCAGAGGCATAGTCAGTCGGATAAGCAAATGTGGCACCCGCATACTCACGGAAGCGCTCTTCTGCATTCCATGTGTCAGTACCACGCAGTTTGTAAACAAGCTCACCATTCTTGTAGCGTATAGCATCACCCTCCATACCTATAAGGCGCTTTATTAAAAACTGCACCCGTGGCCTCCCAAATGCATCCTTGTTTATATCAACAAACGAAAGCGTGAGCATGAACAGCACGCGCTGCAGCACTTCAAAGGCCACGCCTCGGCTTAGGTACTCGGGGCTTTCAAAAACAATAGTCTCAAAGCGCCGCGGCTTTGTCTTTGTATACATGCGCTTGTACCCCGGCAACAACTCAGGCCCAAAGACAAACTTATTGACAAAAATTTTGTCGTTCTCCTCAAGCGTGGGTATCATGGAACCCGAGGGAATTACATAGCCCTGCAACAAGTATTGATTGAGTATAAGCACCACAAACGCGGCCCATAAAAACGCAAAGCCCCAATCCTTGATGAGGCCGCGCCGCTTTTGCCGAAAGAGCGTACGCGCCTTTTTCTTCTTGCGATAGGTAAGATACTGCTCGGTAACGCGCACTAAAAAAGACGCGGTAATCTGTGCATAGCTTTTCATACAGTGTACATAACTCGCTTCACGTAAATTTCATGCAGGAAGGCCCAAACTCAATAAGTAAAGAAAACGCCTCACGCTTGTATGTCTAATAAATAGTATATCATACAATATATGGCTCAATCTCATCATGAAGAACAAGAACACCTCGCCTCCATTAGCCCCGTAACCCTCGGTAGCTTGTGGGGAATACGCCCAACAATATACGTTCCCATTATTTGGCTCTTGCTTTTTCTTGCAGTCATCTCCGTAGTGCTAGGGCTGCCATCAGCCGTGCTCTCACCGGGCACACAGGTGCGCATAGACTCAACCCCCTCAGGCGCCGCGGTGCTCATAAACAACACCTACAAAGGCGCAACACCGTACACTGAAGTACTCCCCAAAGGGACATACACCATTACGGTATCACTGCCATCTTTTACAACGCACGAAGAAAAAGTCAGCACAAGAAACATACGCATACTTCGCAAAGCCTCCTTCAGAACACAAAAAATACACGCGCTGCTTGCCCTCGAAAAGCCTGAAAACTTTGTGAAAAAAAGCACAGAAGAACTCGCCTCGTGGAACATGGTAGGAGGCGACAAACTCCAGTACTTTGTACCCGACACACTTTCTACGTCGCTTGCATCACTGAAAAGCTTGAAGCAACACCACCAAACTACGGGCAACGCGTCAGCCCTTGCGCGCATAGAAACAACACAGCGCAAACTGGTACGCGCCGCACTACCCTACAGCAACACTGCAGCACTCCAAACTACAGAGCCCTCCCCTACGCTTTTGTTTATGCGCAATGAGCTTGCCGGCGACCTTGCGGTACAAGCCTACACGCGCCTCATGCAAGAGCCAACCAAAAACCCAAGCCCCATTGCACTTTCAGGGGCTTCCACCTATGCAGATGTACCAACATCAACACCACGGCTCTTGATAAGCGGCGCCTCATTCCTCCATGTGCCGCGCACCACGCTCAACTACGGCATTCAAAACACTAAGACAGCCTCGGGCAAGACACGTTTGTTTTTAGAGACGGAAGAAGCCCTAGAGGCGATTACAGACAATACAAACAGCGCACCAGCATTTGCAGTCACCGTACCCGCGTTCTATATTATGAGTGGGGAAGTAACACAAGCGCAGTACCAGCGCTTTTTACAAGAAACCTCATGGAATGGCAAAGCGCAGGTTTCACCCGACCACGCATCAGTCTACTTACAGGGCTTTGCACCCCAAGCTGAGCCCACCATGCCCATGCGCTTTATAAGCTACTACGACGCGCTTAAGTTTACGCAGTGGTTTGACAGACAAGTTGCACCCTTAGGCTACAGCGCCATTCTCCCAAACGAGTACCAGTGGCGCGCAGCGGCTTTAAAGCACGTACAAACAAGCCACATTCTGGGGCTACCCGACGAAGACCAAGCAGTGAGAAGCGCCTATGCCACACAAGCAAGCAAGCCTAACTTCATAGGAGGCCTGTGGGAGTTCACCAGTTCTTGGTACGCGCCACTGCCGCAATTTGCAGACTTTGAGGGACCGCAGTATGGCAGCGAAAAGGTCATACTAGGCGGCAGCTACATCAGCAAAAACCAAACCGTGCAGACACGCGGCATACAACAAAGCATGACGAGAACGCGCAATGCCTCCATGCCCCCCGCGTGGGTGAGCCCCTACGTAGGCTTTCGCATTGCCCTTGTTCCACGTCAATAACACGGGGCACTCCATGGCAGAAGCAGCGCAAACCACACTCTTGCAAAAAAACAAAAAAGCCTACTTTGAATACTTTATTGACGAGACCTACCAATGCGGCATAGTACTCTTAGGCTGCGAAGTAAAGTCCATAAAGGCAAAGCAATGCAACTTTTCCGACTCCTTTGCGCGCATTAAAAACGGCGTATTGTACCTACACAACTTTCACGTAAACCCCTACGCCTTTTACACAGACCATGCCCTAGACCCCTTGCGCGTTAGGGTACTGCTAGCGCAGAAAAAAGAAATTAGAAAGATGCGCAAGGCCTGTGAAGAAAAAGGATACACCCTCATACCCCTCAGCGTGTTTCTCAAACAAGGCTTGGTAAAAATAAGCATAGGCATAGGCAAAGGAAAAAAGCTCCACGATAAAAAGCAAACCATTAAACAAAGAACCCTCGACAGAGAAGCCCAACAATCTATTAAACACATGATGCGCACATAGGAGACTTATGAGCTATGAACACACAAGAACTTGCAGAAATAACCACGCGCCTTATACCCACAGTAGTGCACACCGCGCCCCTTACCCTCCCCTACTTTAAGGTGTACATAAAGCGCGAAACCTCATTTGAGACTAAGGCAGACGACAGCCCGGTGACCGAGGCAGACAAGCAAACAGAACGCTTCTTAAGAGCAGCCTTGCAAAGAGACTACCCCGACTTTGGCATTATTGGCGAAGAAGATGGCGCGCAGCAGCAGCACGCGCGCTACGTGTGGATTATAGACCCCATAGACGGAACACGCACCTTTATACACGGAGTACCGCTGTACACCACGCTTGTCGGGCTCTTAGACACACACTTGTGGACACCGCTGCTGGGGTGCATATACGCGCCCGCCACGGAAGAACTAGTCTACGCCTACGCAGGCGGGGGCGCGCATTTTTTGCACATAAGCAAACAAGAGGCGCAGCGTTTTGACAAAGACACGCATGAAAAAAGCCGCACGGTACAATGCGATGCAACGACGACAAAGCTAGAAACAAGCCTCCTCCTCTCCTACGACTGGATGCGCGCCATTGAAAAACACCCCCAAACACTCTCCCTCATGAAAAGCGCGCGCATAACCCGCACATGGGCAGACGGCTATGCATATCTCTTGTTGTCTTCAGCGCGTGCGCAAGGCGTCTTTGACGTAAGCATGAACCTGTGGGACATTATTCCCGTCTGCGCAGTTGCACAAGAAGCAGGCGCGGTCATAAGCACCGTGGAGGGCACCACGCTTGCAGAGGCACTCCCCCGTTTGTATGACCAGTACCGTAACTCACAAAGTGCAAGAATAGACCTCATAAGCTGCGCCAACAAAGCACTACACCAACAAGTACTACAACACCTCAGATAAGCCTTAACAAAGAGCGCGCGCAGACCTACAGTAAAAACTGCTTCCAATAGTCATTCTTGACTATGGTTTGCGCCCTGTCGGGACCCACTGAAAGTATTTCCACCGGCACTCCCACAAAGTTTTCTATAAAACGTATAAGCTCAAGCGCAGCGCTTGGAATATCCTTCCACTGCGTAATGCCCTCCATAGAAACACGCCAACCCGGCAGCTTTTTCAACACAGGAGCAATGCTCGCAAAGCGCGAAAACTGAGACGGGAAGTAATCGATAACTGCATTATCCATCTCATAGCCTATACATACATACACATCCTTAAGCACATCCAACACATCAAAGTGAGTTAACACCAATGCCGAAGCACCGCTCATTCTACATGCATACTTCAATGCCACAAGGTCCAAATGACCGCAACGCCTCTTTCTCCCCGTAGTCGTACCCACTTCATGCCCACGCTCCTGCACCAGCTTGAGCATCTCTGCTTCATGCTCACGGTACTCCGTAGGAAAAGGCCCATCACCTACACGCGAATTGTACACCTTTGCAATACCCAGCACATGGTTAACCGCTGCCCCGCGAGGAGTGCCGCAACCATATATCCCATTAAGCGAGGTTTGCCCGCTGGTCACATAGGGGTACGTTCCAATATCCGGATCGAGCAAGACGCCTTGCGAACCCTCATACAAGACATGCTCCTTATCCGAAATATTATCCAAGATGATACTGTGGTTTATCATAAGCTTTGCAAGCATGCGGCCATACTTAGCTAAAAACTTCCTATCACGCGAGTTCACCACCTCGGTCTTTTCAAGCTCCAAAGCATCTATTACACGGCAAGAAAGCCTCAAGGCCTTTTGCGCATAAGAAACGCCAATACCCTTTAAGGTTGTCCCTATTTTATACTTACGCTTCTTCTCTATACGCTTGTCTTGTTTTTTATACGAAGGCAAAACCACATGCGCACGCTCCGAAATAAACACGCGCTCCTTCCAATCAATGTTGTTCTCACTCAGCTGTGCAAGCTCGTCTACAAGCTGCTGAGGGTCTATGACCATACCAGGCCCTAAAAGCACCTTAGTATTCTTATGCAAAACACCCGAAGGAAGTAGATGAAAGGCATAACGCCTTCCGTCATGAACAATGGTATGCCCCGCATTCGCCCCTCCCCCAAAACGAATAACCCAGTCCACATTCTTTGAAAGGTAATCGACAATCTTCCCCTTACCTTCATCTCCCCATTGTAAGCCTAAGCCCGCAAATATCATAGTCTCTCCATAATCATTTTAAGTTTCAATAGCCAATGCGTAGATACGCCTTAGCCATCTATCATCTCCACGCCATGCACGCGACTCTCTACTATGCCCGCATGCGTAACGCGAATGAACTTTTGGTAGCTCATAAGCTCCTCTATGCTCTTGCACCCGCAATAGCCCATGCCCTTTTTAAGGCCTGTTATCAGTTGATACAAATAAGGCTTCAACTGCCCCTTGTAGGGAACCCGAGACTCAACACCCTCTGGCACTATGCGTTCACCCACAGAAAACTGGTACCGGTCCCCGCTCCCCGCAGATATAGCGCCGACCGAACCCATGCCACGATATAACTTATACATGCGTCCCGAAAACATGTGCTGTTTTCCCGGTGTCTCTTCAAGACCCGCAAACATGCTCCCGAGCATTACCGCCGAAGCCCCTGCACCTATTGCCTTTGTAATATCTCCCGAATATTCAACACCTCCATCGGCGATAATAGACGAACCCATATCCCTTGCCATGCGTGCGCACTCAACAACAGCGCTAAACTGCGGCATGCCCATGCCACTCACTACACGCGTGGTACAAATTGACCCCGGCCCCATGCCAACCTTTACAACGTCTGCTCCCGCCTCAATAAGCGCCTTGGTGGCCTCAGCAGTAGCAACATTGCCCGCCACCACAGGCACATCAGCATACCACGTCTTTAAATCCCGTACCGCCGCAATAACGTTTGCCGAATGCCCATGCGCCGTGTCCAAAACCAAAAAGTCAGCCCCAGCATTCACCAAAGCCTCACTCCTATCTTTAAGCCCATGCGGGGAAAGCGCCGCCCCAACAACAAGCCTCCCCATGCTATCGAGCGCTGCATTCTCAAAACTATTACCACTTTGCTTACTATAAAAGTCATTGAGCGTTACAAGCCCCAGCAAGGTTTGCTCATCATCAACAAGCATGACCCTTCCAACCCTGTGCTTCTGAAAAATACCCATCATATCCTCAATACTTGGGTTGTTCCCCACATAACACACGGGCTTGTCGTTCATAATATCCCTAACAGGGGCATCAAACTTTGTGTTAAGCACCAAGTCCTTGCGCGTCACAACCCCCACCAGCCTTTGTCCCCGCACAACAGGCAAACCATCTATGTTTTTATGCTCCATAGTTTGATAAGCTTCACGCGCCGTATCATCCGCCCCTATGACAACAGGCTTGTGAATGACCCACGACAAAGACTCCTTTACTTGAGCAACCTGCCGAGCCTGTTCTGCAACCGGTAAGTTTCTGTGTATTACGCCAACTCCACCCTCTATTGCCAAAGCCGAGGCAAGCCGCGCATCGGTTATGGTGTCCATTGCTGCGGACAAAACGGGAATCTTCAAGGGTATAGTACCCGCAAGCCTTACTTCAGTGACTATGTCACTCGGCAAGACTTCCGAATAACCCGGCACTAATAACACATCGTTATAACTCAATCCTACTGGTATATCCATAGCTTTTAGTAGTATACCACATGCACGCAGGGTTGCTTTTGTGGGGGTGCTGCCCCCACGCCCCCCTTGGGGTAAGACGCGCTACTGCGCTATGCGCGAGTAGGCTTCCGCCATATGCGTTCGCACCTCTTGTTGCCAAGCAGCTATTCTAAATACGCTATCCATTCGGATGGCCGTTCTTTCTTTTCTTTTTTTGAGGACGCAAAAAAAGAAAAGAAAGAACCAAAGAAAAGAAAAAAACATCCTGTGTGCTAAAGCAGTAGTGACCTAGATACTATGAGCAAGCATGAAGATTGTATGCAAATAAGTGTGTGTGAGTGCGGACAGCCATGGAGCTTGCACCAAAGTCGGGAGCACGAAGAACGGGCGACGCCCGTGCCACGGATGGCACAGATTGGGCGCCAAGGATGGACAGCCGTAGCAGGGATGCTACGTATTGGCTGCCAAGGATGGTACGGGTGCAAACTACTGCATAAGTGCCGCTGTGCGGTGCAAACATGGAGCTTGCATCAAAGAAAACATCCTGTGTGCTAAAGCAGTAGTGACCTAGATACTATGGGCAAGCATGAAGATTGTATGCAAATAAGTGTGTGTGAGTGCGGACAGCCATGGAGCTTGCACCAAAGTCGGGAGCGCTGAAAAGCGCGAGCGGCTAGAAACGTTAAATGGAGCGGAGCGGTCGCTCGTCCCATGTCTGCGAGTATCCATGTTACGCTCCGCTTTGCTGCGCTGGATGCAGGTGTCAGCAGTGACTTCGTATCTGCGAGTATCCATGTTACGCTCCGCTTTGCTGCGCTGGATGCAGGTGTCAGCAGTGACTTCGTATCTGCGAGTATCCATGTTACGCTCCGCGTTGCTGCGCTAGATGCAGGTGTCAGCAGTGACTTCGTATCTGCGAGTATCCATGTTACGCTCCGCGTTGCTGCGCTAGATGCAGGTGTCAGCAGTGACTTCGTATCTGCGCAGCAGGATGGAGTCCCATGTAATTAACATGGAGCCGACATCACGGGGCATTAAGGCTGACAGGGATGTTAAAGAAAAGAAAGTCGTGAGCCGTAGGCGAGCGGCTAGAAACGATTAAAATAAGTGTCGCAATGCGACACAGACATGGAGCTTATAGCAAGAACGGCCATCCGAGGCATCATCGTATCGCGTCACGCGCCGTGGCAACAGAAAGAATTCATACAGTACCGCGTCAGCTACAATACAGATGCTCGCGCTAGCGCAGAACGACCAGCAGTGGGGGTGTGGGGGCGTGCCCCCACAGCGGCTTTTTCTTTGATGCAAGTTCCATCTTTGCTTCACTGCGTTCCGCTATTAGTTGTTTGCATCCGTTCGCCTTCGGCTCTCGACTTTCTTTGGTACTCTTCTTTCTTTTCTTTTGATGCAAGCTCCATGTTTGCACCGCACAGCGGTGCTTATGCAATAGTTTGCATCCCCTCGCTTCGCTCGTGAGCGTCGCACAAAAAGAAAAGAAAGAAAGTACGGCTACTATAGGCATGAGCATATAACAACTGGCGTCTTAGCCGCAGAAAAGTTCATACGAGATTAGCATGAGCTACAAAACAGATGCTCGCGCTTAAGCGCAAATAGGCGTCTTACCCCAAGGGGGGCGTGGGGTCACCCCCCACAAAGGGGTGGCGGGCGGGCATACGCGTGTGTGCTGCCCCCACAAAGGGAAGTGTTCCCTCAGGAGCGAGGGAGTGTGTAGCCTAGGGCGGGCTAGCGCCGCCCTCCACCTTAAGGGAAAAGGATTCCCTTGCAAAACTAGTTCATAACCTTGATTGGGTAGGGTATGTCTTCTACCTTTCCAAACCCCAGTTGGCCATAATCGTTATGCCCCCAGGTCCATAGGCTGCCATCATTTTTAATGGCAGCATTATGAAATGAGCCCACAGATATTTCGCTCCATGTATCTTTACCTACTTGCATTGGTTTATATTTATTATCAAATGTCCATTCCCACAAGGTTCCATCTTCTCTTATGCCGAGCATTTCCGCAGTTGTTAAACTTATTGTGCTCCACAGAGCAGTACCCACTCGCGTTGGGGTTGTTGCATTATCATTTGCCCTCTCATATGCATGTAACCCCCAGGCCCAGAGCGTACCGTCATCTTGTATCCCTATGGTATCCCAGTAATCTCCTATAAACACCGCACGCCATGTTGCAGAACCTACCTGCGTAGGGGTTTTTCTATACTTATAATCTCCCGTGCCCAATTGTCCACTGCCATTATAGCCCCAGGTCCAGAGTGTTCCATCGTCTTGTATCGCAGCGGAATGACTTTCATGTGTAGCTATCGCCTTCCACTTGGCACTACTTATTTTTACCGGACTGTGTCTGTCTTTCGTATCCCCCGTGCCCAAGGTTCCATCACGATTCCAGCCCCAGGCCCAGAGGCTGCCATCGCTTTGTATTCCCAAGGTATGATGCTCCGATGAAGCCACAGCCTTCCACTTCGCAGTGCCTATTTTTGTAGGACTATGTCTTTCCTTCGTATCCCCAGTGCCTAATCTTCCGTAGAGATTATAGCCCCAAGTCCAAAGACTGCCATCGCTTTGTATGCCTGCTGCATGCCATGTTCCAAGAGAAATTACCTTCCACTTGGCGCTCCCTATTTTCACCGGACTGTGTCTATCCTTCGTATCCCCAGTACCTAATCGCCCATCGCTATTCTCCCCCCAAGCCCAGAGTGTGTCATCGTCCTTAATTGCGAGAGTACTGCTATAATTAGCCTCTACGGCATTCCATCGTCCCCATTGGTCTATAATCCTCGGTTCGTATTGCCTTGTGTCTGCAAGGGTACGCTTTTCCGGGGCCTTCTTACCCCATATCCACACCGAACCATTACTCTGTAAGGCTACGGTATAATCGGGACCTGCCGCTACTGCCTGCCAACGTGCTGAGTCTATCTTCTTAAGGCCGTGTCCCGGAGCCCAGCGCCAGAGCGTGCCGTCACTTTGTATTATTATTGCGTGATTATGATTATTACCTGCAGCCATCGCTTTCCATCTGGCATCACTTGCTTTTGGTGACTGAGAACCGAACCATATTGGAAAACCCCACCAATAAAACTTACCATCACTTCGCATTGCAAGCGTGTAATCAGCACCTGCGGCAACGGCAATCCATCCACCATGGCCAAGAACAGGCGGGTGTATATGCATAGCATGCACTTTTCTCGGGCTTAGATCATCAGGTGTCTTTTCTCCATTAAGTTGCTTTTTGCTGTTGCTTCCCCACGCCCACAGCGTGCCCCCGCTTTGTATGCCTACGCTATGTTCATCCCCAGTGGCAAGCGTTTTCCATGTTGCTGTGCCTACTTGTGTAGGACTTGTTTTGTTTGTAGTGTCGCCTGTGCCCAGTTGTCCTTTGTTGTTGTTTCCCCAAGTCCATAGTGTGCCATTGCTTTGTATGCCAAGGCTGTGCGAGCCTCTTGCAACTACTAAATTCCATGTAGCGCTGCCTATTTTTGTGGGACTGGTTTTACTGCTTGTGTCACCCGTACCCAGTTGTCCCTTGTCGTTGTTGCCCCAGGCCCATAGCGAGCCGTCACTTTGTATGCCCAAACTGTGCGAGGCACCCGCGGCTACTGCACTCCACGAACTCCCTATTTTCGTAGGCTTGGGCTGCTCAGTCGTGTTCCCTGTGCCCAACTGCCCCTTGTCGTTTTTTCCCCAGACAAATAAAGTACCGTTTTTTATCACCAACACATGCTCGCCCCCTGCAGCGAGGGTTTTTGCACTTTCCAGTGCCCTACTCTGCATGGACGCCTGCGGCGTATTTTCAAATGCCTCAACACTTGTCTCCGTATCCATAGAAGGTGGACAAGCGGCAAGCATTGCACTTACAACAATAACAAATAAGGTATTAAAAAAGGTCTTGTACTTTTGAATCATAGATTCCTCCTTGTAAATTTATGTACAAATTATATCACAGGGGTTACTATTTTTCCATTAATTGTGCATCTTTATGTATTTGTAAGCCTCATAGAAAGCTTTAGTACAGCATTGCCCCTACTGCACAAACAAAACCCACACGGCGTGCAGCCTCACGCGCGTAAGCGCAAAACGACCAGCAGTGGGGGCGTGCTGCCCCCACCACTAGCTACACAGCGCAGTAGGCTTAATGAACAAGGTGAAAATATTCACGCAAGGAGGCAAAGGCTGCTCCTTGTGACTGTATGCTGGAGTAGCTTGCGCGCAGTGCTTGGGCGGTTGCGGGTTTGGTTACGTGGCCTATGACAACGGCAAAGCCTTTTTCACGCGCAATGTGCACTGCCTCTTGGAGTTGTTGCTGTATGTACCCAAGGTCTTCTTTGTTGTCCAAGAAGACGTCTCTGGTAATAAGCGGCAGGTCTACACTGCGCGCAACCAAGCGCGCAACGGAGCGCGGGGAGGTGCGGCTGTCCATGAAGAACAAGCCTTGTTTTTTGACAAGCGTGAGGAGCGTATGCATGAGCTGCTTGTTTTGGGTTGCTGCGCTGCCCATGTGGTTGTTTACCCCTATGAGCTGTGGTATGTTCTCTATGTTTTGCAAAGCAAGCCTTGCTATTTTTTTGGGGGCGTAGTCCACGCGCAACGCAAAGGGTCCGGGGTCTTGCGCGCCCAGCGGTTGCATGGGCATGTGCAATATATATGCGGCGTTTCTTTGGGCAAGGGTGCGCACTACTTCTTGCGTGTGCTTAAGGTGCGGCAGAATTGCAAAGCTCAGCTTGTCAAATTGAGGGAATGCGTAAAAGGGCTCAAGCTGCTCAAGTGCTGCGCCTGCGTCGTCAAGCACGACAAAGAGGTAGAAGAAAGGCCCCGCCTCCCTCCTAGCACTTGGGGGTGCAAGGGGTTTGAAGGGCGCTTCTATGCGCTTTTGCTCAGGGCGCGGTGGCTGAGGCTGCGCCTTGTTTGCAAGGGGCGGGTCATTATTCTGTGCCACCACATGCATGAGTGCGGCACCGGCAGCAAGCGCAAAGGCCAAGAAAAACAAGACAAGCGCAATGCCCGTTCCGTCACCAGCCTTGCGTTGCCGTAAACCTTGCAAGCGTGGCATTACACGGCATCTTTGTAGTGGTCGGTAATGAGCGTGCTTATGCCCAGTACTTTTTGGTCTGATATAGCGTTTGCGTATTGCTCGTAGAGCATGTCATCAAAGACCTTTTGTGAGACGCCACTCTCGCTTGAGAAGAGTGAGTTTGCGGACTTGACTGACTTGTACATGCTTTTGATGAGCATCTTCGCAAAGAATGACTCGTATTCTTGTGCTACTTTTTCGAGCCTTTGTGCCTTGCTTGGTGCCTTGCCTAATGCGCTTGCTTGTCTCGGCTGTTGCGCGGTGTTCACCAGTTGTGCTGCTTGTGTTTGTAGTGGTGCTATGCTCATGCTGTACTCTCCTAGTAAATTACGCGCAAAACCCCGTGCGTAGGCGCACTAGCGCTTGAGGGCAACGGCGGTTCCAAGCATGGTGTCGGTTGTCTGTATGACCTTGGAGTTAAACTCATAGGCGCGTTGTGCGGTTATCATGTTTACAAACTCCGAAATTAAGTCCACGTTTGAGCGCTCCACAAAGCCTTGGCGCAAGAGTCCCGCGCCGGGTTCGCCGGGTTGTGCAGCAAAGGCTTCACCCGATGCCACCGTCTCTATAAAATTGTTGTCGCCTACGGCGGTCAGCCCGGCATTGTTTCTAAATCGGAACAAGACAATCTGTCCTATTTCTCGCGGCACTTCTTCGTTTGCAACTTGTATGGAGACTCTGCCGTCTGTGGTAATTTTGAGGGTCTTCATGTCGCCGTCCGCAGGCACAAAGAGCTCGGGCTGCACGCGGTAGCCGTTTTGTGTTACCAGCTGTCTGTCTCGGTCTATTTTAAACTCGCCGTTGCGCGTGTAGGCATAGCGCCCCTCGGGTAGCAGTACCCTAAAAAAGCCCTGTCCTTGTACGGCAAGGTCAGTCTTTATGCCCGTTTCACGGGGCGCGCCTTGCGTAAAAACTTTTGTTGATGCGGCGCTTCTCACGCCGTTGCCCACTTGCAAGCCCACGGGTACCAGCGTTTGTTCTGTGGCGGGTGTGCCCGCGTGCCGCAGTGTTTGATATATCAAGTCTTGGAACTCGGCTCTGTTTTTCTTAAAGCCCGTCGTGTTTACGTTGGAAAGGTTGTTTGAAATAGTGTCTATGTTAAATTGCTGCCCCATCATGCCCGAGGCTGCTGTCCATAATGAACGTACCATGGTATCTCCTTAAAGTCTTCTAGGTTTGCAAGCTTAACAAACGGTTTGTTGCACTATCATGCGTTTGAAGAGCCTTTTGGCTTGCTTCATATGAGCGCTGCACTTCTATCATGCTTACCATCTCCCGTATGGGGTTGACGTTGGAGGCTTCTACAAAGCCTTGATGGAAGACGGGGCGCTCCGAGCCTTCTGCGTTTAAAAGACGAGCCTCGCCCGAGTACTCGCTGTTGTTCCACAGGCTGTCGCCTTGTTTTTGTAAGTAGCGTGGAAAGTCGAAGCTTGCTATTTTAAACTCGTCCAGCTGTACTTCGCCCTTCCAGTCGTTTTCCCGCGCATCCACAAAGTTTTCTACGGGGTCACGGAGGTCTGCGTTTACAAAGACGCGCCCTTGTTTGTCTATGCGGTAGTTGTTCTCCTGCACGCGTATGTAGCCTTTTTCGCCCAGTACGGGGTAGCCTTCTTTGGTCATGAGTATGTTGCCCGAGCCAATAATAAAGTTGCCGTTGCGCGTGTAGCGTTGCTGTCCGTTGGGGGTTTCTACTACAAAAAAGCCATTGCCATGGAGGGCAACGTCAAAGGGGTTTTGCGTGGCGCGTAAGGGGCCTTGTTCAAAAACCGTGAAGACTTCGTTTTGTTCAACGCCCGTGCCCAGCTTGCCCACCACGGGTGCCTTGTCTATGGCGCCAATGCTGGGTATTTCGTTGTAGGGGAACTTGACCGTGTGCATGTCCATGCGGCGCAACAGCATTTCTGGAAAGGCCTTGTCTATGGAGGTGTCGCGCTTGTAGCCCGTGGTGGTGGCGTTTGCTAGGTTGTTCGATAATACATCAAGTCGGTTTTGCTGCACCAGCATGCCACTTGCTGCGGTGTATATTCCTCGTACTGCCATAGTATAGTTCTCGACATAAGCAAGAAGTCCTAAAGTACTTTTGAGAACTTACGCACTACATATGCTACCTCCTGTATCATAAGAAGCATGGAAGCGAGTTTTTCACTGTACCACAATGCAGCTGTGCTCATCATTCAGTTTTTCGTCATCATAACCCTTGCGTGGCTTTCGGATATAGTAACGCAAAAGGCGTGTATTCCGCGTGTGCTTGGTTATATTGCGGTGGGCGTTCTTATAGGCCCCTTTCTTTTGGGCTCAATCCCCCTCGGTGCGCTGTTTCCGCAGGGGCTTTTTCAGCTTTCAAGCGCGGCTTCAGCCTCATCGGTGCAAACCATACACTACATGGCAGTCATAGCATCGGTTATTTTGCTGTTCTACTCGGGGCTAGAGACCGACGTGGCGCTTTTTCTGCGCTACGCCGCCAAGGGGAGCATCATAGGCTTTGGAGAACTGAGTCTGTCTTTTGTCGCGGGCTATGCGGTGAGTGCGCTCTTTTTCCCCACGCTTAGCTGGTTGAGCCTCACGCACTTTTTTATGGGGAGCATAGCCATGGCAACCTCGGTTGCCATAAGCAGTAGCATACTCTCTAGTCACAAAAAGATGAGTTCGCCTGAAGGGGTCACCGTACTCTCTGCTTCTATTCTCGATGATGTTGTAAGCATCATAGCATTGGCGGTTATTACGGGGGTGAGCGAAATTAAGCAAGGCGGGGGTTCAATACCAGTGTCGAATATAGTTGCCATAGGCATGAAGGCCTTTGGCTTGTGGCTGGGTTGCACGGCGCTGGGTGTTCTCTTTGCCCGCACCTTTGGCAAGGGGCTTAAAAGCGCCATTAAGAGTAGGACTCACCTCTCCGTGTTTGTGCTGGGCATAGCCTTTTTTGTAGGCGGCTTGTTTGAGGCTGCGGGTATTTCAATGATAATAGGCGCGTACATTGTGGGGCTCACGCTTTCAAACACCGACTTGTCCTACGTCATACAAGAAAAGCTCATGCCTATTTTCATGCTCTTTGTGCCCGTCTTTTTTGTGGTGAGTGGCATGAACATAGATATATACACCATGGCTTCAAGGCCTGTGCTGCTCTTAGGGCTTGCGTACGGCGCTGTGTGCGTAGTAGCAAAGTTTGTGGGTTCGGGTGGCATTGCGCTTTGCACGGGCTTTACGCCCCTCGGTGCCGCGCGCATAGGCATGGGCATGGTGCCGCGCGGGGAGGTTTCGCTCATTATAGCCAGCATAGGGCTTGGCAGTGGCATTATAGACAACACCATGTACAGCGCGGTTATGATGATGATAGTTATCACCTCGTTCTCGGCTTCTTTTGGGCTTAATGCCTTGCTTGGCGTGGACAAGGTGGGCACAAGAAAGCGCGAGCGGCACGCTACTACGAGGGCGGAAATGCACTTTGGGCATGAGCAGCTTACTCGCTTTATTATTTCGGAGTTTCTCACATTGGTAGAGGGTGAGGGGTTTTTTGTGAGCAAGACGCTGCAAAAGGATAGGGAGACCTACCACATACGCCGAGATGTGGTATTTCTCACCTTGCAGGTATTTGCTAAAGGAAAGGTAGTGCTGCTGTCTGAGGAGGAGCATATACCCTTTTTCAAGACTGCCTTGTATGAGGCGAGCACCAATATTGCCGAAGCTGCGCAGTCGCTAAAAGAGAATGTGTGCCCTCAGCACCTTATGCCACAGCAGCAGCACGGCAAGGGGGCAAAGCGGGCGTCCGAGGAGTCGTGTGATTTGTCAGGTTTTCTCTCCCCCTATCTCGTTGCCTTACCCGTGCAAGCCAATGAAAAGGACGCGGTCATAAAAGAGCTGGTGGGGCTGCTAGCCAAGGGTGGCTACCTGAAGAGTGAGGCGCAGTTTTTAAAAGACATTTTCGAGCGTCAGAGGACGCTTTCTACTGGCATGCAACACGGCATAGCCTTGCCACATGCGCGCAGCGAAGCGTGCAAGGAGCTTAAAATAGTCATAGGGTGCAAGCCCGAAGGGGTGGAGTTTGACTCGCTCGACTCGGGTTTAAGCACCATTATTGTGCTGCTTGCCGCGCCTCAGGACTACCCGCATGTCTCTGTGCTTGCAAAAATAAGCACGCTCCTCAACGCACAGGAGTTTCGCACGGCGCTTTTAGCCTGCAAGAAAGAAACAGAGATTGTAAGGCTCTTCTCATCGTAAGGGCGTGTGTAGCAGTTCTTGACTCCCCACGGTATAGATTTATATGCATAAAATAGTTGTTTGGTTGATAGTTTTGTACTTTGTGCATGGTGGCGCTGCCCTCCTCCACGCCTACCCCCTTATAGAGTCGCACGAAAGTAGTGACATAGCGTACAAACAGTTTGTAATACGCCGTGACGGCGCAAATCCGCAGCTTTTGTTTTTTGAGTACCGCATTAGCACGCTTAAGACCTTGCGAGATATTTCCAACTTCACCAAGATATCGCTTGAGGCGCTTATAAGCGCAAACAGAAGTAGTCTGCGTACTAGCTACGATGCGGGGAGCGTTATTATACTGCCAACGCAAAGCGGCGTGTTCATGAGCGTTTCGCCTAAAAACGACGTGGAGTTTTTGGTAAACAAGCGGCTTGTCAAAACCCTTGCGAAGCAAAAGCCCATAGTCATACGCGCTACGCATGCACAAACACGGGGTACGTTTTACTTCTTCCCCGACATGGCTTTTTCAGGCTTAGAGAAGAATGCATGGAGCATACAGGGCTTTCGTGCGCCCGTGCTTAAGGGCACGGTAAGTTCGGGCTTTGGGTATCGCATAAGCCCTATATCGGGGAAAAAGTTTTTCCACAAGGGCATAGATATAGCCTCGAGTTCAGGCTCAGAGATATTTGCTTCTAAAAGTGGCACGGTAAAGGAAGAGGGCTACGACAGAATATTTGGTTACTTTATTATTCTGCAACATGAGAAAGGGCATGAGAGCCTCTACGGGCATTTGCTGGAGAAGAAGGTGAAAATTGGTGACTACGTTGAGGCGGGAGAGTTCATCGCAACCATGGGGAATACGGGGCTGTCAACGGGCTCGCATGTGCACTTTGAAATACGCAAGAACAAGAGCCCACAGAACCCGCTTTCCACCATAGTATTTCGAGACTCGTATTAAGTCTCAGTATGCGCTTCGAGTTTTCTATACACCATGGCGTATATTTCGTGACCGCGCGCCCTGCCCTTTTGCTCAAAGCGAGACTGCGCACGGCGCTGCTCTAAAATTGGCACGGCATGCGCGCCAAGGGCAAACAAACCTCGCGCTTCCAAGGTGCGCATGTGCTCCCGTATGTCCTCGGCGTAGTCTTGCCAGTCGCTCACCATCCACAAAACACCACGCGGTTTTAAGTCCGCGTAGCACATGTGCAAAAAGGGCGCGTGCAAAAGACGGCGTTTGTAGTGGCGCTTCTTCCTCCACGGGTCGGGGAAAAAGACTTGTATTCTTTCAAGCGACTGGTTGTCGATGGTGAATTCAAGAAGCAAGTGCAACAGAAAAGCAGTGAGCAGGAGTTTGGAAATCAAGACATTTTCTCGGGCGATTGTTTAATACATGTTGAACGTGAGTAATCTCACTATGTTTTACTGTATGAACAGCCGTGCCCCCTAAAAATTCTATTGCGGAAGTACTGGCGAAGTAACCCAATAGCGTTTTCTACAGCACCTTAAGCACAAGAACAATAGGGCTGACAAAAATAAGATTGAGTACCAAGCCGCTTGTTTACCTGATGGTGATATGCATTCTCACTACCGTTGTCATAGGTAAAAGACTTTCTCATGTGCTCAGGTATAGCACGGAATAAAAATAACAAGGCATACCCATAGCGTATGGGCAGTTTTGTTTGGGATTTTGTGGAGACAAAGATGGCGAGTACGCTTTTCTAAGACAACAAGTATGGTAGCTTTTGAGAAAGAACCGACAAGGTCGACTTCATAATGTCCATATTCATCAGATATAGCGCCTCGTTCTGAGAGTCGTGTTTTTCCTTGCATTACTACATTGCTGCGCGCTTTTTTCATGCCTCTTTTTCTCCATTTTTTATGTTTCTTGCGTAGATACTGAATAAGGGCGGGGCGCTCCTTGTAGATATAGTGATAGATAGCTTCATGACTACAGTACTCGAATGCCCCGCTACGCTTGAGTATCCCTGCTATTTGTTGTGGCGAGAGTCCAGCTCGCATTTGTTATTCGACCATGTTTCGCAGTCTTTGAGATTTCAATCGCTCTCTCGCATTCTTCATCTTACCTTTTATTTTCTTCCCAATACTCCTCTTTTTCCACAGCCTCCAAAAGTATCATAACGTAAGTACTCCTTCAATTTTTTTAATTTTGTTCCTAAAATTTAACGCTTACAAAAATACTACTTCAGTATTCTACACAAAATACCGACTATACTATATACGTGCTATATTTATAATATTTCAGTAACATGCGTAAAATTATAGATAATAAGACGATGTTAGAAATAAAACATGAGGAGTATTTGTTTATGCAAAGCCATCAAACAATTAAAAAAATTTTCGTATATTTTGTCACCGCTGTATTCACAGTAACACTGATGACTTGTGCTTCAAGAGATACACTATATATTGGCGGACCTTTTTCACGAAAACTCTTAGAAGACAACAATCTCATCCTTGAAAAAGCTTATAACAACTATCATATACGCATAGTATATCCTGCTACAGTCTCTGATCCAAAACAAAAACAATTGATAGAGAAATACATACAAGCATTTCCCGAAAAACGCGTTTTTGATGATATGGATATAAATTTTGATGATATTAGCATAAATGATAATATTGATACGGCTAATGATATTGATATAAATACAAATGAGGATGAAGATAGTACACTTCATTCAGATGAAAAGCACTACCTAGCCATATATGGATATATTATGGCATACCGCCTTAAAACGGTCAGCCTTGTTTTTCAGGTACAATATTGGACAAACAATTCACACAAAACAGAGCGATGGTATACACTCAACTACAATAAAAACACACAAGCCCTCATTAGTTTAAACAGCCTTTTTGATGATTTTGCGGCCGCGAGTTCAGAACTAGAACGATATATAACTCAAAGAATGGCACAACAAGATGCTTTAAGAAATATTGCCGAAAACAAAATTATATCTTTAAAGGATACTGTTAACAATTTTGTTTTTATTCCAAGCACACGATATCGCAATAAATTTACAGGAATAAAAGTATACATAAACACCAACGAACAATTAAAAGATAAGCGATCACCACATGTTACAAATAGAAATTACGCAATTGATATACCATATGCAATTATTGAACCCTATGCATTAAAAAATGTACAAAAATATTTCACAAAAGCGCCAATTGCCCCCAATGCTACCGAAATACTCAATTTATCAAAAAAACATATATTCGTTTTTCCTGAATTGCGAGACAGTGAATTTTAAACCCTAGGGAGCTGTACTAGAAAAGCTAACAATGGGCTAATCTAGCCCCCTAACTACAACTTCTAAAGCGTTCTTTTCCACTCTCTTTCTTCAAGAAGCTCAGCATGTCATTTCCTCTTATCTCTGATAGCCCCTTACCTTATTCTGAAAGAATCTTATGCTTTAATGACTCAAAGAGTGAATCTTTCACATCTATAAAACGCTCTTCAATAGATGCAATTTTTTCCTTCGCAGCATTGCGCCCTTCTTGCACCAACAATGTCTGCAATGCTTCATACTCTCTAATGTAATCTTGTACCATATAAGGCACGGTATCCACTCTACCTACAAGCTGGTATATCATGACAAATTCTTCTTTTCCTTTAACCTGTACATTATCCAAAAATCGAAACACAAATTCCTCACCGGCTAATTTTTTGGTATCTGCAGAGATAATAATGCTTGAGCCGTATTGCTTATTGGCGCTTTCCAATCTACTTGCGAGATTTACCATGTCACCAATAACGGTAAAATTTAGCCTTACTTCAGAACCAATAATACCAACCATAGCATCGCCGGTATTTATTCCTATACGAGTATGAAAGTGAATATCAGATTTCATGTCCTGTAACTTTTTATTTACAATCTCTTCTCTTTCATGCATGGCAAGAGCAGCATTTACTGCTTGTTTTGCAGTACCAGTATTATTTTCATCAAAAGCACCAAACATTGCCATAATCGCGTCGCCAATAAATTTATCTATTACACCATCATTTTTGCCTATCTGTTGACTCATTTCAGAAAAATACAAGGTCAAACTATCACACAGCACTTCAGGTTTTACACGCTCAGTAATGCTTGTAAAGCCTTCAATATCTGAGAAAAGAACGCTTACAACTTTCTTGCTCATGGAAGCCTGCAAACTAGATGAAGATTTCAAGGTTTGCTTTACAACAACATCAGGAACAAATTTCTTAAAAGACGAAAAACTACTTCTCACATCATTATAAATTGCCCCAATATTCTCAATTTCTGCAACACGTATCATAGAGTGATTTACAAATTTTGTATTTAAAATTAGCTGCTTAAAATTAAGCATGAGTTGTGAAATTGCTATAAGCGGTTTTGAAATAATTTTTGACGATTGATACATGATAAAAATAAACAGAATAATAAATCCTGCAAATATCCATATAATAATCTTAGTAATATATTCCGAAGATGCATTTATATTAAGCGTATCTGTAAACGTATATACACTCCAATACTTTTTATCCTCACTAGAAGCACTGCTATTACTAAACGGAGCAAAAGGACTATACGTATATATATATCGCTTATTGTTAAAAAAAACATTACCAGTAGTAAGTCCTCGTAACAAAAGCCCGCGAAGAGACGCACTCTTAGAATATTTTGGAAAGAACGTCGAAAGCAATATATCGAGAATGTTTTTTTGTTGTCTTGTAGAACGATCTACAAGACTGCTTTCCGACAAAGAAACAATATCCCGAACAAAAAAAGTCATCTCCTCACTACTCTTTAAGGAGTCTATCGATAGCAATCTTCTCCGTTTTTGATTGTCACTTGTAAAATATTCTTCATATACCTTATCAAACCCAGTATTGTTTTTATCATTAAAAGCAATAAGCCGCTTCTCCTTGTCTGTAATAATAATATGCCCCAAATTACTAAAAGACAATCTTTTAAGAAAAGTCGTCAAATAAGAAATATTTAAGTCAATTCCTAGCACCCCAGGAACACCTCCTTGAGACACTTTTCTTGAACCTGATATCCTCAGTACTCCTTCAGTAGCAAAAAAATAAGGATCAGTCCATAAAATATTACTTTCTTGCGAATTTTGATACCAAGGCCTTTTACGAGGATCGTAACCAACATCAATAGAAAGTTCTTCATAGGGCTTAAGCTTTGCTTCTAATTCTGAATTGGGAGTGCGGTGTATCCAGCGACTTATAATTTTTACGCCATTATTTTTAATGATTCTTTTGCTAATATAATTATTCTCTGTGCGTTTAACCATGTAAAAATTGCCATCTACATCTCCAAAATAGATAGATTTTATGCTTTCATGCTCAGCAACAACATTATCTACAAAAGCAAAAAATACTTCATCATCAAATTTTTTCTCAAAGAAAGAACTTTTGGAAACTAGACTATGTAAAACTGAAAGTTCTGCAGATGCAGCATCTAAATAAGTTTTTATTTCATTCTGTATTTTTTCCGAAACCTCTCCTTGGAGCTGTAGGTTTGATTGAACCGTAATGGCATCATTTTGCGCATTCACAAGGAAGTATATTATAAGAAAAAACAAGCAAAAAATAGTTACTATTATCGCTTGCAAAAACATACTCAAAGAAATAACAAAATTCCTTTCTTTTTTGTGTTTTACCTTTGGATTATCATTTTGCACAGCACTTGCTTTTTTTGAATCGAGAAATGGTGTATTTTTTTTATTCATGGCAACAATTTTTCACTTAAGCTATAATGGCAAATCTAAATTATGGCTTTACCTCCCCTATAACTTCAACATTTTGCGAAAATGCTATTTCTGTAGCATTGTTGTCACTTGGCTGTTTAGAGCAAACAAGAGAAGCTGTGCAAAAATTTGTTTGCACAATAAGTGCTGAACGTAAGGGATCAACAATAGGATCTATGGCATATAAAATAAGCAAAATAGTCTCTGCTGGAAGTCCAAGAGGCACCAATGGTATGGTAATAACACTGAGCGTAGCAAAACCGGTAGAGCCCGCCGTCGCAACAACAGAAATGACCAATCCTACCATAAGAACTATGATCTCTATGACACTCAGATTTATACCATAAATCTGAGCAGCGAAAACTGACACAAGTCCAAACCATGCTAAATTTCCATAACGACATAAAATAACAAAAAGAGGAACTAACAATTGAGAAAAACTAGCATTTAACTTCAAGTTAGTGCTTAAAGACTGTATCGAAGATGGAATAGCAGCAATACTATTCTTTGTTGTAAATCCAATCAACGTTGGATATAACGATGCTTTAAATACATTGAACACTCCTTTACCCGAAAAATAACCGGCAAGAATACCATTAATTATTATCAATGTACCGCCAAGTATATAAAACAAAGCAATAAGTCGAATAGTTGTACTAATAATAGTCAACCCAAATCCTGCAACTTGCGAAGCAATAATACACACAAGCGCAATAGGAATAAGCGTTAAAGTCCACCCAATGACTACTTGGAATACTTTAAAGAAATTCTCAAAAAATTCAATAATGACATTGCCTGAAATAGCACTCTGACGACTACCATGCTGAGCAGAGGATAACAACCCTGCTGAAACGCCTATTACTATGGAAATAAATGCAAGAGCCAAAGCATTATTGTTCATAAAGGCACCTAATATATTACCCGGTATGAGTATTTTAAGAAACCTTGTAACAAATCCTTCTTTGACAGTAGACTTTTGATCACCATAGAGCTCAAATTCAAAAATTGTAGAGTTCTCTCCTATATATTCAGATAACACCTTTTGTTGTTCATCTGGGAGTTCGCCAGGTTTAAACACAAACCCCGCTGCTAACGACAAGCTGACAACTATAAACATAGACAATACAACTATCTTAAATGCATAAAACGTCAATTTATACAACACAGGATGCTGAACAAAATTTCCAACACTCGATATAATTGCGGAAACTAATATTGGCAAAACCGTCATACCTATAAGCACAAGATAGACTTCTCCAAAACCCTGAAGTTTTAATGAAAACTCAGGATAAAAAATCCCAAGTAGAATGCCAAGACCCATAGCTGCAAACACAACAATGGGATTTCGTAAAAAATTATATATATGTTTATTCATGATTTTTTTCCTCAATTATAACATTAACGTTAAATTTTCATCAATTATTTTACTTCATATTTTTCTAATAAGTCTTTTACATTTTTCGGAAACACATCTCCTCTAGACTGAAAAAACAAATTAATAAAACGCATGAAGTGTACTGCTGAAGAATGCATTGCTACTGCAATAGGATCCTGTTGATCTTTAATGATAATCGGCCTCAAATACAAATTCTGCTCAGGGTGTGTTCTCGTATACACTTCTATTTCCATCTCATCTCTATACACGCCAATTAACTCTGATCTACTAAGCGCATCTAAAGCGTCACCCCACGTATCAAACGATACTATTTCAGCAAGTGGAAAATTAGCTCTAGCATAACGCTCATATGAAGAATTTTTTATAACTCCTAATTTTCCTGAAAAGTTGCGTAACACCGAGACCAGCTCGCCATCATTCGAACTTACCTTAGCAATTTGCACACGATTTAATAAAAGTGCCTGACGAAAAACAAGGTACGGAGAGCTATAAAGCACCGTCTGTGAACGCCCTAAGGTACGACTAAGCTTAGAAATAGCAAGATCTATCACTCCACTATCTACCAAAGGTATAAGATCGTTAAACGACTTTGCGCTTCTATCTATCTCCAAATTTACATCGAGCAAATTAGCGATAGTCATCGCTATATCGACATCAAGTCCCACTAATTCATTCACATCATTCACAAAAAAAAATGGAAATTGATCTTTTGCCACCATACCAACAACGAGTGTGCCTCTATTTTTTATCTTTTCTATGTATCTTCCACTCTCAATAGAATGAACATATCCATAACAGAGTATGGACATAAAAGCTACCATCAAAAATACTATATGACGTCTAATCACAAATTCCTCCTGCATAAAACTTAGCCTCACTATACACACTACAGTATAGTAGTTTTTCAGTTTATTACAAATAACTCTAGAAAAATATTTATGCAAAATCTTCAGAACTAGCTTAAGGAATTAAGCTCTGCTATTTACATAATATGAAAAAATAATTATTTTTCTAGTGCACCTTAATAAAGTTTTACGACCTTCTAACCTCAATACTAATTATCGGATATCAAAGAAGAATACTTAAGAACGATAAAGCAAAATCATTACATTGATAGTTAGTGATTTTCCTCTTGTTTTTCAAAAACATTTCACAAAACACCCTGTTTTGCATATACTATCTTCCGATTCAATACTTATGCCCAGGTATTTAATTGGCTCAGATGATCCCCAACAAGCAGAAGATTAGGGTGGATTCAAGGAGAAAGCGCAACAGAGAGGGAGTAAAAAGAGGAAATAAAAAAGGGCACCTTGTACAATTGACACATTAAGAAAAACAAACAATCGAAAAGTCCCAACATACATCCTATCCAAGCCATTCAGGGCGAGGGCACATAGAATTTATGAAACGCACAGACTAGAAGTCCGCAAGAATTTAGCGACATAAGGAAAAACCGCGACTCTCAGAAGGAGGAAGTATATTCAACAAATGGGACATTATGAAGTCGACCTTGTTGGAACTTCCTCAAAAACCACCATACTTGTTATTTTACAAACGCACACTCGATATTTTTGCTTGCATAAAATATTCAATACAACCGCACATGCCGTGCAATACGCCTTGTCATTTTTATTTCGTTCTCCTTCTCAATGCTTTTTTGTTGCACGCAGCAATTTAAATGTCCTCTTCATGCACTAGCCCTAAACCTTCCTATACACCATGGCGTATATTTCGTGACCGCGCGCCCTACCCTTTTGCTCAAAGCGAGACTGTGCACGTCGCTGCTCTAAAGTTGGCAAGGCATGCGCGTCATGAGCAAACAAGCCTCGCGCTTCCAGCGTGCGCATGTGTTC
The DNA here is from genome assembly GCA_965196605.1 of Spirochaetia bacterium. Taxonomy (GTDB): domain Bacteria; phylum Spirochaetota; class Spirochaetia; order WTKD01; genus CBDAKK01. The sequence continues at coordinate 693,093 of CBDAKK010000008.1, read as the reverse complement.
CCGTATGTCCTCAGCGTAGTCGTGCCAATCGCTCACCATCCACAAAACACCACGCGGTTTTAAGGCCGCGTAGCACATGTGCAAAAAGGGCGCGTGCAAAAGGCGGCGTTTGTAGTGGCGCTTCTTCCTCCACGGGTCGGGGAAAAAGACTTGTATTCTCTCGAGCGACTGGTTATCTACCATGCGCAAAAAAACCTCGACTGCGTCGTGGCAGATGAAGCGCAAGTTGCTGAGCCCCTGCGCCCTTGCACGCGTAAAAGCAGCGCTTATGCCCTGCCTATATGTTTCAATGCCAACAAACAAGGTCTGTGGTTCAGACTCTGCCATTGAGACAAGCGTTTCACCAGAACCAAAGCCAATGTCTAAAACAAGCCCCTCACGTTTAGTCTCGGCAAGGGCGCTGCACAAAGTACGCCGCGGGTCATAGTCCACGCCCCATGCTGCAAGTGCCTCAGCGCATGTGTTTTTTTGCCGCGCGCTGGTACGCGTGCCCCGCACGACGTAGCTCTTGTGAGGGAAGAGCGCCTGTAGCACCTCTGCCTCCATGCCCCTGCGGCTTTCTAAAGAATACCGTAACAAGGCAAGCTGTGCCTCATAATCCAATTCCATCATACGCGCTGCAGCCCCACTCAAGCCTTTTCGGCAATGCTCGAGAGCACGCGCTCAAGCAAGGCGTATTTTTCTTCCAAGCTCATGCCACTCTTGCAGGGTATTACCAAGACCTCTGGTTTGCTTCTGTGCATGCGCAAGGCACCAGAGGCCATGTGTGCAGTGATGGCGCGCTGCATTGCCGCGTTTGCGTGTATGTGCGCAAGGTTGCTTAAGTGCAGCTCTATCGCGTGCTCCCTTTCAGTCAGCGTATGCGCCTGTATTGCGCGGGCTAGCACCTTTATCTTGGCAATACCAAACAAGTTTTGCACCTCGGGGGGCATGGACCCGTAGGCTTGCGTAAAATACTCCTGCGCCTTTTGGTACTGCTCCTGCGTGTAAATTCGGGCTATTCGCTTGTACATGTCCATTTTCACACTCAAGTCAGAAACATACGTAGAGGGTATAAAGCCCGTGTACCGCAGGTCAAGCACGGGCTCCTTTACTTCTGTGCTCAGCCCCTTGTTCTTGTTCATGGTTTTCTCCAAAAGCTGGAGGTAATACTCATAGCCCACAGAGCAAATGCTGCCACTCTGCTCCTTGCCAAGCAAGTTGCCCGCACCGCGCACTTCGAGGTCGCGCATAGCCACGTGAAAGCCCGAGCCCAAGTCGCTGTAGTCACTTATGGTGGTAAGCCGCTTCAAAGCCACTTCCGATATCCTGTTTTCGTCGGGGTAGAGCAAATACGCATAGGCCGTTTTGTTACTGCGCCCCACGCGCCCGCGCAGCTGGTACAACTGTGAAATCCCGTACATGTCCGCGCGGTCTATGATGATGGTGTTCACCGATGGTATGTCTATGCCGTTTTCAATGATGGTGGTTGAAACCAGCACATTTGCCCCACCGTGAACAAAGGTGTACATCGTATCCTCAAGTTCTCGAGAACTCATTTGCCCACTTGCGGTGAGCACCGTGGCAGTGGGCACCAGTTCTTCTAAGTACTCTTTTACTTCTGCAAGCGTATCCACGCGGTTATGCAAAAAAAACACCTGCCCCTTGCGCTCAAGCTCCTGCTCTATGGCGCTGCGCACAATGGTGCTGGTGTACTTTTCCACAAAGGTTTTTATGGGCTTGCGCTCACCCGGCGCGGTGGTAAGCGTGGACATGCTGCGCACCTGTATGAGCGACTGATAGAGCGTGCGCGGTATGGGGGTTGCACTTAAAGACAAGCAGTCCACCGTCTTTTTGAACTGCTTTATTCTCTCCTTGTCCTTCACGCCAAAGCGGTGCTCTTCGTCTATTACAATGAGCCCAATGGTGTCAAAGGCTATGTCCTTTTGCACAATGCGGTGCGTACCTATGAGCAGCTCAACCGCCCCGGTGGCAAGTTCGGCTATGGTTTTTTTTTGCGTCTTTGCGTCCACAAAGCGTGAGAGCATGGCAATGGACACGGGAAAGTTTGCAAAGCGCTCGCGTGCCGAGTTGTAATGCTGCTCCGCCAAAATGGTTGTAGGCACCAAAAAGGCAACTTGCTTACCCGCGCTTATGGCCTTAAAGGCTGCGCGAAAGGCAAGCTCGGTTTTGCCAAAGCCAACATCGCCAACCACCAGCCTGTCCATGGGCACGGGGCTTTGCATGTCACTCTCAATCTCACTCCACGCCTTCAGTTGATCTTGCGTCTCAGAAAATGGAAACTGTGCAATAAACTCGCGCTCCCACTCGGTAGCCTCGGGGTACGAAAACCCAAGGTGCGTGTTGCGCTCCGCCTGCAAACTCAGGAGTTCTTCTGATAAATCTTCAATCTGTTGTAGCACCTTCTTTTTGCGCGCGCTCCAGCCCTTGCCACCCAGCGCGTCCACTTGCACGGCGTCCTTACGCGCGCCAATGTACTTTTGCACCATGTTCATTTGCTCAATGGGCACGTAGAGCATTTCCTCATTCTTGTAGGCTATGTGCATAAAGTCCTTTTCCGCACCCTGTATGCTCATGCGCTTTAAGCCCTTAAAAAGCCCTATGCCATACTGCACATGCACCACCAAGTCGTCAACCTCTATGGCGTCCAAGCTCTCTATTTTTTCAGCCACACCCGAGTCAAAGGAAAGCAGCTTTTTTCCAAACAAGTCGCCTTCTCGGTACACGTAGACGCCGTGCTGCTCAAGCGCAAAGCCACGGTGAAAGGGCGCCACCTCCAACGAGAAACGCTCATGCTCAAGTAGCTCATCATCGAGGAGCACCTTCAAGCGCTCTCGCTCCACCTCACCAGAGGCGCACACTAGCACGCGCGCCTCACTGCGCTCCTCCAGTTGCATGACAGCCTGCTTTTCAAAAAAGCGCGCATTGCCAGAAAAAGTGCGCGAGGGCGCATCCCCAAGGCCATGCCCATCACGGTGTTCTGAGTGCAGCGCCCTCACCCACTCCAAGCCCTTGGTGCATTTTTCCACCTGCGCCCACACCGTCTCTGGTCGGGGTATGCACTGCGCGTGTGCGTTCTTCAAAAACTGCGCCCTATACGCGTCCTTATACCTGCGCTCCTCGGCGTCCAAGAGCTGAAAGTCACAAAAAACTACCAGCGGCTTTTCATCAAAGTACTCACTCACATGGGCGGGTTCTTCGTAAATGCTGGGGTAGTACAAGTAGTCGTACTCGTCATAAGCGTCCTTGCTCAGTTTTTCCACCGTGCCTTGCACCGCAGCAGTGGGCATGTCGCGCACACGCGTTGCCATGTGCTTAAAGCGCTCCACGTTCTCGTCACTCCACACAATTTCGCTGTACGGGTGTATGAGCAGGCTTTCCACATGAGCGTTCTTCATGCCCGGCTGTGCATCTATGAGGCTTATGCTTTCCACCGCGCCAAAGTCCACCAATATGCGCCATGTGCCGCTGTACATACCAAGATCTAAAACCTCACCCCGTATGGCAAACTCACCAATGCCGCTTACCTGTGGCACGCGCAAAAAATTATAGCGCACAAGCTCCTCTGCTATTTCGTGGACGTCACACGCCATGCCCTTGACAATTTCCACGGCGTTGGAGCGCAACAAACTGGGGGGAGTGAGCAACTCGTTCCACACGCGCACGCTGCATGTAGCAATGTCCTTGTGATTGTTGGTCATGTCGTGGAGCGCATGGGCGCGCGCCATGCGAGAAGCGGCATAATGCGACAAGGGCGTGCCCACCGCGCAGCCCCATGAGGGAACATACACCGAAGAAAGCGGCTCACTTGCATCATCAAGCATAGCCAAAAGTGCCTCACACAAAGCTAAGTCCTTCTGTAACACTGCAGCATACTCATCGCTGTGCGCAACAAGCACAAGGCGCCTACCCGTATGCTTACTTAAGGCATAGCACCACAAGGGCAAGTAGCTAGTATGCGCGCTTTGTATGTAGGCATAAGAGGCCTGAGAAAACCGCTCCACATCCTCCCGTGCCTTATCATAGAGAGACAAAATACCCTGTGTCGCCTGCATATCTTATACCTTTAGCAATTCTTCTATATTCCGATATAGTGAAGTAGTATGAACCGATATACGCGAAGCGTAGAGACCTTACGCAACAATGCTATACACCGTATGATAATTGTACTGCATATGCATGGGCTCATTGCGTGCTTACTCTTTTTTGCAACTCCGCATGCTGTGCAGGGACAAAGCCTGAATGATGCGCAACTGGAACTGCGCATTGAAAAAAACGCACTCGCAGCCCCCTTTGTAGGGGCAAAAACCATTACGCTCACCATATACAACGCCTCCCCCAAGACCATGAGGCTTATAATAGCAGAGGACTATCGGCGCAGCATTGGCATAGACGTTTTTGACAAAACCGAAGTCCCCCTCCCCATAAAAAAGACGAGTGCGGAGGAAGCAGAACCAAGCGCTTACAAAACCGTCAGCATTGAGCCCAAAAATGGACACAGCTTTGAAATAGACCTCGACGACTACGTGAGAATACCCATTGCGGGGGTCTACAAAGTACAAGCGCGCTACTACCTCAATCCGCAAGCAGAGACACCCAAAGCCTTCATAGCATCGCGCGCCATACTCATTCCCATTACAGACTTTGCAGACAACCAAGCGCTTGCTCCTAAAACAGAAAGCAACCCCGAGTATGAAGCGCAGCAAACACTACAAAAGTACACGCCCGATGAAGTAGTAAAACACATGTTAGGCGCACTACAAGCAGCGCAGTGGGAACGCTACTTTAGCCTCATAGACCTGCACAGTCTATACATAAACACTACGGTATCAAACGAAAGTTTTGGTACATTAAGCACGCTAGAGCAGCAGGCAGAGCTTGCAAACTTTAAGCAGAGAATTATAAACAACAGCAAGAATGTTCTTGATATTGCCCCACCCGACCACTTTAGCATAGAAAAGACCTACTACACACGCAGGAATGCAGAAATTACTACACTCTTATACAAGGTACTCGGTAGCAGCACCACCATAAAACGCTTTGTGTTTTATCTACAACGCATGCAAAACATGTGGAAGGTAACAGACTACAACGCGCGCTTAGTGGGCGTAATAAGAACAAAAGAGTTTGAAGACAACATACTGGGACAAACCTTCAACAAGCCAACTACGGCAAAACAAAGCGACTACCAGCACCCTCCGTCTAGCATTTCTGAGCGCGAATAAGGCACGCTAACGCGCGGGCATCATGGCACGGTGCGCGACATTACAGACGCTGAGTGATTATCTCTTGCTGCTTCTTATTTCGTGAGTAAGCGTGAGTATTGCTTTTTCAATACGATCTAAACGTTTGTCCACAGCCTCAAAGCGTTGGTTTACAGACTCAAAGCGTTGGTTTACAGACTCAAAGCGTTGCTCCATAGCATCAAAGCGTCGGTTCATTTCAGTGGCAAGGTTATCAATGCGTTGATTTACATCCGAAGAAAGACTGTCTATCTTAACGGCATTGTACAGAAACAAGGCAGTTACCAGCCCAATGACAATAGCAAGCGCACCCATGGAGTTGAACCCCTTTGCAAGGTTACTCACAAGCGTTTGTTTGATGTCAGATTGTGCTGTCAAGACTTTTTCTGCCATGATAAAATTATTATATCATAAACGCCCACCGCGTGAGCATGGCAATAGATTTAAGAAAGCGCACAACCAAGCTACTAAAGCACTGTGGTACAATGAAAAAAAAAGACGTACGGAGGCAGAATGTCAGGTCATAGTAAGTGGTCAACCATTAAACGCAAAAAGGGCGCGCAGGATGCCGCGCGCGGGAAGATATTTAGCAGGATAGCAAAGGAAATTATTATTGCGGCGCGTGAGAGCGGCGGAGACCCCAATGCCAATGCCAAGTTGCGCACAGCAATTACTAAGGCAAAGAGCGAGAACATGCCCAATGACAACATAGAGCGTGCCATAAAGCGCGGCACGGGTGAAACTGAGGGCGCAACGTACGAAGAAGTGGTGTACGAAGGCTACGCGAAGGGCGGCGTCGCCGTAATGGTGGAATGCCTTACCGACAACAAAAACAGAACCATGCCTGAAATACGGCATGTGTTTTCAAAATACGGGGGCAGCCTCGGCGAACTCGGCTCGGTTGCCTACCTTTTCTCGCGCAAGGGCATTATAGTCTACGACGCGGCGCAATTATCCGAAGAAGCCTTTTTGGAATACGCACTCGAAGGCGGCGCGGAAGACGTAAAAGTAGAAGACGGCGTGTGCGAAGTAATAACCGCGCCCGAGCTTTTCTCACAGGTGGTACAAAGCATGGAAGACAAAGCATGCAAGCCACTACAAGCCGACATAATCCGCATACCCTCAAGCTACGTTGAACACGACGAGCCAACTACTGAGAAGATACTCACGCTCATAGAAAAACTCGAAGAATTGGACGATGTCCAATCAGTCTCACACAACCTAGCGCTGCCCGCTGCGTAAGCTAACACATTTTTTTGCTTTTGTGGGGGCAGCACGCCCCCACACCCCCACTGCTGGTCGTTCTGCGCTAGCGCGCGCGAAGGCTGCACGCCGTGTGTGCGATGGGTCACGCCATTGGTTGCCAAGACGCTAACGCAATATGATGATGTTTCGGATGGCTGTTCTTTCTTTCTTTTCTTTTAACATCCCTGTCAGCCTTAATGCCCCGTCCATGGGGCGGCTGTGATGACGCTCACGAGAGAAGCGAGGGGATGCAAACTATTGCATAAGCACCGCTGTGCGGTGCAAACATGGAGCTTGCATCAAAAGAGTCGAGAGCCGAAGGCGAACGGGTGCAAACTACTGCATAAGTGCCGCGATGCGGCACAAACATGGAGCTTGCACCAAAGAAAGAACCAAAGAAAAGAAAAAAACATCCTGCGTGGCTACGCCATAGGGACTAAGGAACGGGCATAGGAAGCTACGCGGGCGGGGCTAACGCCGTAGTAAACAAGAGACAAAGCGCAATACCGCGTGAACAATGGCACGAACAATCGCGCATATGCGCAAAAGGCGTTTGCTGAATGCTCGGGGGTGTGGGGGCGTGCCCCCACACCCCCCTTTAGGCAAGACGCTGTGCTGCGCTACGCGGGTGGGGCTAACGCCGTAGGGAATAATAGACATGAGCAAACAAGCAAAGCCACCTGTGCGTAGCACTCAAGACGCGCAGCGCGGAGCTACTTCTTTAGGTGCGAGTGCTCTATTTGTGCTACGCTGCGCTCCGCAATCTGAATGTCAGCACCCCCTCGCTACGCTCGCGACTTTTTGGTTCTTTTTTTAGTACTTTTTAATACTTGCGCACAGTATCTCTGTCATTACTGCTTTAGCACACAGGATGTTTTTCTTTTCTTTTTGGTTCTTTTTCTTTTCTTTTTGCGTCCTCAAAAAGAAAAGAAAAAGAACTGCCAACCGAGGCTTTTGCATGTGGCGTTTAGCTACGTGGCAACCCACAGCGTGAGCAACACATCGCGTGAGCCATGGCGCAGACACCCGCGCGGAGCGCAGATAAGCGTGATACCGCACGGGGGGGTATGGGGGCTTGCCCCCCCCACAAAGACATGCTTGCCCCCAAATATGAAACGGTGGGGAGTGCATTATACTAACAGTACTTATGACAAAAAAACTGTGGAGCAAGGGCTATGAACTGAGCCCCGAGATAGAGGCTTTTATAACGGGCAAAAACCACATGCTGGATGCGGCGCTAGTGAAGGCGGATTGTGTTGCAAGTGTGGCGCATGCAAAAACGCTGCTCAAATGCGGTGCCTTGACAAATGAAGAATGCCACGCCTTGTGTGCGGCACTTGCAGAGTTGTGCAAAGCGGCAGATGATGGTACGTTTAGCATAGCAGCGGAAATGGAAGACTGCCACACCGCCATAGAGCTTGCGCTTACCCAAAAGCTGGGCAGCGTTGGAAAGAAAATACACATGGGGCGCAGCCGCAACGACCAAGTGCAAGCAGCACTACGCTTGTACATGAAGGAGTACTTGTTAGAAATTGCCACCAAGGCCACAGAGTGCCTCGGGCTCCTTATGGAGCGCGCAAAAGAAACACAGACGCTGCCCATGGTAGGACGCACTCACCTACAAAGCGCCATGCCCTCAACCGTGGGGCTCTACCTTGCCTCCTACGCCGAGCAGCTCATAGACGACTTAGAACACCTCAACCTTGCGCTTAGGCAACTAGACCGCAGCCCCCTAGGCTCTGCGGCGGGCTACGGCGTACCGCTTGACCTAGACCGCGCCTACACCGCAGAGCTACTCGGCTTTGCGCAGGTGCAAAACAACGTAATAGCAGTACAAAACAGCCGCGCGCGCCTCGAATGCGCAGCCCTAGACTCACTTGGCTACCTAGCCACCACCATAAGCCGCTTTGCGGAAGACTTTATACTCTTTACGCTGCCCGAGCTTGGTTACTTTAGCCTGCCCGCACAGCTGTGCAGTGGCTCAAGCATAATGCCGCAAAAAAAGAACCCCGACGTACTAGAGCTACTGCGCGCCTACGCAGCAAACTTTGCCGGCTACAGCACCACCCTGCGCTGCTTGAGCAAGGGCTTGCCCTCGGGCTACCAAGCAGACTTACAGCTGAGCAAAGAACCCGCATTTGAAGGCATGCGCACCATGCGCAGCATGCTGCAAGCATTGCAAGCAGTACTACGCAACTTTGACGTGCACAAAGAAAACCTGCTGCGCGCCTTTAGCCCCGAAGTCTACGCCACAGACGAGGCCTACCGCTTGGTACGCGAAGAAGGACTCCCCTTCCGCGAAGCCTACGTACAAGCGGCGCAGAGCTACCACCAAGCGGCTGTGCGCTTTACCCCGCAAGAGGTACTCCCCTTACGCAGCTCACAAGGCGCACCCGGCGCACCCAACCTTGCCTACGCCGCGGAAAAAACAGCGCAGCTAGCGGCACAGTACCAAGCGCAGCGTAAAGCCATGGCAGCAACCTTGGGACAGCTGGCACAAAACAAAACCCGCACGCTCCTATAAAAAACCCAAGGACTAGCGCCGCGCTGTGCCACTGCCACCAGCAGTGCGCCAAGCACCACGCGCGCCCGCGTACCTAGGCGCCAAGACTCAACTAATATACAAGACTGGAGCATACAGCAGTATATAATAGTAAGAGTAACTATGAACATTGGACTATTTGGATGCGGCTCGGTTGGTAGCGAGACCGCACGCTATCTTTTACACAAACAAGAAATACTAAAAACGCGCACGCACTGCACACCACGCCTACGCGCGCTCTACACGCGCAGTGAGCACAAGGCGCGCCAAGCAGGCATTGATGACGCCTACATTACGCAAGACTGGCAAGCAGTGGTAGATGACCCCGCCATAGACTGCATAGTAGAACTTATGGGCGGCATGGACTTTGCGCGCGAAGTAATAGAGCGCGCCTTGAAAAACAAGAAACACGTGGTAACGGCAAACAAGGCCTTGCTTGCCTACCACGGGGCTGCGCTGCTACAAACGGCGCGAGAAAACGGCGTGAGCATAGCCTTTGAGGCAAGCTGCGGGGGTGGCATACCCATAGTGCGCGCCCTCACGGACGGGCTTATAGCCAACGACATAAGCGCGCTGTACGGGGTACTCAACGGCACGTGCAACTTTATTTTGACGGAAATGGAAGAAAAGAAGCTGAGCTTTGGAGACGCGCTTGAGGAGGCGCAGCAACTCGGCTTAGCAGAAGCCGACCCCACGCTGGACATTGGCGGCTTTGATGCGGGACACAAAATAGCCGTCTTATCAACCCTCTCGTTTAACACCACCATAGCAATGGACGACATACCCATTAAGGGCATACGCGAGGTAGAGAACACCGACCTCTTTTTTGCCAAGACCCTTGGCTACACCATGAAGCTCATAGCCGCGGCCATTAAGAACAATGGACAGGTGTCCGTGTGGGTACACCCCGCATTTCTGCTGTGCACCCACCCCATGGCTTCATTAAAAGGTGCCTTTAATGCCGTAAGCGTGGTTGGCAGCGAGACGGGGCAAACCCTCTACCTTGGGCGCGGCGCAGGGGGGCAACCCACCACCAGCGCCATTATAGCCGACCTAGTCTCCATTGCAAACGGCAGCGCGGAAAAAACCTATGGCAGCATTTGCATGCGCAGTGACACCAACACGCAAAGCCTACAAACCACCATGCAGCCCCTACAAACCTCCGCCTACCTGCGCCTTGCCGTAGACGACAGCGTGGGCGTGTTAGCAAACATTGCCAGCGTACTCAAGAACCACAACATAAGCATACAACGCGTGTTGCAAGAAGACCTCCCGCACACGCCCGAAAAGTTTCAACACCGCGAAAGCGTAGCGCTCATCATCATAACCCACCTCGCGCGTTGGCAAGACCTAATGCGTGCATGCGAAGACTGCGCTGCGCTGGAGAGCGTGAGAGAAACCCCCATAGCCTACCCCATTTTGGAAGTATAATCGCTCACACGCTTTGCCTTTGTGTGGGGGGAGCCCCCCCACCCCCCTTGAGTAAGACGCTGTATGTGCATAAGCGCTTTGTGGGGGGAGTGCCCCCACCAAGGCAAGCGTGCTGCCCCCACAAAGCACTAGGGCGCTAGTTTTGCCTCAGTAGCACCTCAGCCAAGGCAAAGTCCACGGCGGTGTCTATGTCCAGCGCATTGCGCGTGCTCAAGACATGGGCGTAGGACTTTGCACCGTAGAGGTTTTGTTCTTGCATATAAGCCCGTACGCGCATAAAGCACATGGCGCCGCTTATTTCATAAAACTTCTTCATGCCTTGACGCAGCACGTTTCGGTAGGGCGCGGCTATAAAATTGTGCAGCGACATGTCTACAGGCAACTCACCCCCCGTGTAGGACGGGTGCTTTTTCTCACACACGCTCACCACCACGTCGGCGTCCTTTTCCTGCATGAGTTCATAAGCCTGCACAATGTCCTCCGCGCTACGAAAGGGGCAAGTTGGCTGCAGCACGCAACAGTGGTCATAACTGCGCCCCATGCCCTGCAAGCGCCGCAGCACATCAAGCGTCACCTCAGAAAGCGGCACGGCGTCCCCCGCAAGCGAGGCAGAACGCAAAAAAGGCACCTGCGCCCCCAAGCCCCGTGCCAACTGCGCGTAAACCTCACTGTCCGTTGAAACCAGCACCTCAGCAAACACGCCACTCCTCTGTGCCGCCTCCACCGTGTAGGCCAGCAAGGGCTTACCGCACAAAAGACGTACGTTTTTATCAGTGAACTCCTTAGAACCACTGCGAGCGGGAATAATAGCAAGGCATTGTGTCATAGCTGTGTACGTACCCAAGTGGATTCGAACCACCGACCTTCAGAACCGCAATCTGATGCTCTATCCAGCTGAGCTATGGGTACACGGAGAAAGAGGGATTCGAACCCTCGGTGCCCTGTTAGAACACAACTCCTTAGCAGGGAGCCCGATTCAACCACTCTCGCATTTCTCCGTTACTGCTGCACGCAATACGTACAAACATATTGATTAGTATAGATATCTTAAGCAAATGACACAAGCTGTATGTGCATAAGCGCTTTGTGGGGGGAGTGTCCCCCCACACCCCCCCATGGGGTATCACGCTTATCTGCGCTCCGCGCGGGTGTCTGCGCCATGGCTCACGCGGTATTGTATGCATTCTTTCTGTTGCCAAGGCGCGTGACGCACTATGATGACGCCTCGGACGGCTGTACTTTCTTTCTTTGGTGCGAATACTCCATCTCTGCTACGCTACGCTCCGCAATCTGAATGTCAGCACCCGTTCGCCTTCGGCTCTCGACTTTTTCTTGCGACGCTCACGAGCGAAGCGAGGGGATGCAAACTATTGCATAAGCACCGCTGTGCGGTGCAAACATGGAGCTTGCATCAAAAGAAAAGAAAGAAGAGTACCAAAGAAAGAAAAGAAAAAGCCGCTGTGGGGGCAAGCCCCCACAGCCCCGCGTATTAAGCAAACGCCTTTTGCGCATACGCGCGAGTATATGTACCTATCTATAGGCGTAAGTACCTTGAGGTGCTACGCACGGGTGACGCAGGTTTGCTTCACGCGTGGGGCGTGCTGCCCCCACCAAAAGTTATACTAGCGCAGCTTTTTTGACTTTGGCTAGTTTCTTTTGCGCTTCAACGCAGGTGCGGTACTCGTGATAATGTCGAAAGTCCACATTGGTGTTGTCGCTAATCGCACCTATAGCAACGCGAATACCGCAATTAATGTAGTAGTCCTCATTCTTACCCTTACCCCTGCACCACTGCTTAATGGCCGCGCTGGTCTGCTGGTCAATGTGCTCCTCATGCTCGGCGCGCGTTGCCACGTCCACCCATTGCCCCGCGTCCGCACTGCCGACCCAGCGAGGTTTGAGCATTGCCTCGGGCGGGGGGGTGGTGTGAACTATGTTCAAGGTGTTGTTTGCAGGGGGTTATTTTCCAAACTGCCCTATTATTTGTCCGTCTTTGTCTATTTCGTAACATATTTTAGTACTCATATTTTTTCTCCTTATGCAATGCGTTCCCATATACGCACGGTGTAGTTGCGCGGACGAAACTCGGCAGGACCATTACCTAGATCTCTGAATTTATAACTGTTATCATGGGCATCATAATATAGTTCGTTGCCCGTGGCGCATTCCCCCCACACTTTTGAAGCATTAAAAACTAGTATGCCAGCGTCGCTCACATCTGTATGGACTGGAGTACCTACTTTAAAAAAGTTACTTGTTTTAGTAAACGCATATGCGGAACCACCATCCGAGGCAAAAGTTTCTGATACACCCGACACAGCAGCGTATACATTTCGTCCGGCGTCATCTTGAACCGTCGTTGCTCCGCGATGGGTTTCGTCATAGAAGTCATTTGCAAGATTTGTTGGTGTAGTGGTAGTAGTGCCATCTTCAGCACGAAAGAATGCAGCTATATAATTGACGATTTCCCAAGATCCTGGCCACTGAAAGGCGTAACGAGAGTCTACCGTGTGATATGCTCCGGAGGGCGTTTTATATGTTCCTGCTTTCGGAGCCTTTTGTTGAGGATATTGAACATAGATGAATCCGATGGGTACGGCGGCGTTGAGGGCGTCTTGCTTGGCGCTGCTTATTTTTGCGTTGGCGTCTGTTATGTGCTTGGCAGCGTCTGCCTTGACTTGTTGTACCTTCTTCTCTGCCCTTTGCTCCGCGGCTTTTATTTCCCCCAGCAGCTGCACGCGCAGGGCGTCCAGCTTGGCTTTGTTACGCGCTACGGCTTCATCCAGCGCAATGCTGCGTCCGTCTATTTCCCACTGCCCGCTGTCTTCAGCGTAGGCAAGCACGCTCTGCCCCGCGCTGCCGCGCTCCACGCGCAGGCCCGCCACACGCTTCTCCTTGCGCACCAGCTGCTCCTTCACCACCGCGTAGTCGTGCCAGTCCACGCCGTCCGTGCTGCTCCACACATCCGCTACCATGCCATTGCCAGTGAACCCCCCTATGACCCACATTTTGTTGTTAAAAACCACCGCTTGGTGTGCATAGCGTGGGCTAAAGGCAGCTGCCTGCGTCTCAGGCTGCCAACTCATTCCGTCCTGCGTAGACCACACGTCGTTGACATAGCCATTCTTAGTCTCACCACCAATTACCCACATTTTGTTCTCGTATGTCAGCAATTGGTGCGCGCGTGGGCTGAAATTTGCGGAATTTTCCTTGTGCCAGCTTATGCCATCCTCGCTCCAGTGCACATCATTAAGATAGTTTCCATCATATCCCCCTATGAGCCAGAGTCTACCTCCAAAGGCAACTACTTGATGAGCGTAACGAGCAGTGAACTTGCCATTGCCGTGATTGACCCAGTTGCTGCCGTCAAAGCTCCACACGTCATTTTTATTACCACTACCATTTGCATAACCACCAATGACCCACAGCTTCTCGGCACTGTCGCCCTTAGCCTTAAAAACCACGCATTGATGGTCATAGCGGGGACTAAATCGGGGGCTTGCACCGTGCTGTGTCCAGTCCTTGCCATCATCGCTGTACCACACCTCGTCTGAAAAGTCACTGTTTGTGCGGCCACCCAGCACCCAGAGCTTGTTTTGAAATACCACTACTTGGTGTGCGTAGCGGGGGCTGAAGCGCACACCCTTACCCTTGTGTTCCTGCCACGTTATTCCGTCTGCCGTAGACCACACGTCGTTTTTTCTACTACCGTCATTCCCCCCTATAAGCCAGAGGCGTGGCGCACTGTTACCCTTGGGGGTAAACGCCACGCATTGGTGGGCATAGCGGGCGCTAAAGGGCGCGGTGTAGGGCGTCTTGGTTCGCTTTATGTGCGGCACATTGGCTGTTGGCGTGCTTATGCTGCTGCTGCTTTCTCCTGCGTTGAGGGTGAGCAGGGGGCTCTTGACCCCAAAGGGCGCGCTGGTCAGGCTGGGCCAACCTCGCGCCACCTCGCGCTTAGCTAGGTCCAACACATGCTTAGCTGCGTCTTGGGGGTCGCGTAGCAGCTGCCCCAGCACAAGGTCGTCTGCTTGCGGGCTCTGCTCCAGCTGTGCCTTTGTGCTGCCACTTTGCGCCTCGTGGCGTAGCACCACGCGGTAGCCCCTGCTGTCGCTGGGCAGCTTTAAGTCTTGCGCCGCGCCCAGTTGCAGCAGCTGCCCGTCCGCGCGCAGCGCCTTACCCGCTTGCACGGTCAGCTTGTTAGCCGTGGCGTCCAGCTTCAGCTCCAAGCCCTCAAGCACGCCCTTTCCGCCCAGCGCCGCGGTGTTCTCTTTCAAGGCCTGCGCCTGCGTCTTCACAGCCTGCCAGCCCTGTGCCACTTCGCGCTTACCCAAGTCAAGCACGCCGTTTTGCAGCGTGCCGAGCACAAGGTCGTCTGCCTGTCGGTGTTGCTTGTCCTTACTTTGTGTCCATTCCACCACCAGCGCGCTCGTCTCGTCTTGTTTTTCCGTCCACGTGTCTTCACCCTGTAGGGTGGTTGCGCGCTCCTGCGTCTCGGCACTCTGGTAGCGCAAAACCACGGCGTAGGCCTTGCCGTCGCTGGGCAGCTTTAAGTCTTGCGCCGCGCCCAGCTGTAGCAACTGCCCGTCCACGCGCAAGCCCTTACCCGCTGTCACGCTTAAGTTTTTAGCCGCGCCGTCCAGCCTCAGCTCCAAGCCCTCCAGCACACCCGCACCACTCAGCGCAACGCTGCTCTCACGCACTGCCGCCTCCGCGTTGTCCTGCAAAGCCGCAAAGTCCTCAGGCATGGGAATCATGCCCTCATAAAAGTTGTGTTTTCTCATAGATTCTCCTTATTCATTTGTGTACCAAATAACCCAAGTAAACCCACATAGGCACTTGTTTATTTAGCATTTTGTATCCCTTACCCCTTGAGTATAACTCATAGTAGTAATTTAATGCAAGCACTCTTTGTCCATTACTTTAACAATAGTGATATATGCCTATTTTACGATGCAGAACTCCCCAAAAACCCATCTCTTACCCCCTATGGCGTAGCCCCACACCTGAAGCAAATCTGCGCCACCTGTGCGCAGCACCTCAATGTACCTACGTATATAGGTAGATATAATCGCGCATGCGCAATACCCGTGTCATAGCTGATAAGGCTAGCGAGTTTTCTTTTCTTTCTTTGGTACTTTCTTTCTTTTCCTTTTCGTCGCAAAAAAAGAAAAGAAAGAAAGTACAGCCGTCCGAGGCATCATCATATCGCGTCCCGCGCCGTGGCAACAGAAAGCGTGAGCAATCAAGCTAAAGCAACCCGTGCTTTGCACCTACAGCAAACAAGCAAAGCCACCCGTGCGTAGCACCTAAAAGAGAAAAGTCGTGAGCAACACACATGGCGGAGGACTACCCGTGCAGAGCACAAAACCCGCGTCTTACCCAAGGGGGGGGTGTGGGGGCAAGCCCCCACAAAGGAAAAAATACATAAGTCTAATAAAACTCCATAAATACCCCTTGCGATAGTTATTATAACTTATTATACTACTATTATAATGTATCGTATGTACAATAAAAAAACACAGGCAATTGCAAAAAAAGGACATAAGATATTTGAGGTATTGCGTCTTGAGACGTACATTTACTTATGTTACCGCTGGTGTTTTTGTACATACCTTACAAACAATCTAAACCCTCCTTTATTTGGAGGTGTTTCATAAAACACCAGTGTGAACCCTCATTCACACTGGTGGAAACACCTCCCCCGCCTGTGCGGGCACACGCACAACCCGCACTAGACTACGCAATCATGCCGCACTAGGCTACGCGCTAGCCAGCCCTAGACTACGCACTCCCTCCGCCCTAAGGGAACACCTCCCTCGCCCTAGACCACACCATACTTGCACCCCACGTCTTAAGTCCCTACGGCGTAGCCCCCCATAGATAGTGAGCAGCGCACTCAGACAAACTTACTTCCATACAATCTCCATGCTTGCAAACAGTATCTCTGTCATTACTGCTTTAGCACACAGGATGTTTTTCTTTGGTGCGAGTACTCCATTTTTGCTACGCTTCGCTTCGCAATCTGAATGTCAGCACCCCCTCGCTACGCTCGCGACTTTTTGGTTCTTTTTCTTTTCTTTTGATGCAAGCTCCATATTTGCACCGCACAGCGGTGCTTATGCAATAGTTTGCATCCCCTCGCTTCGCTCGTGACTTTGGTGCTTGCTTCTTTGGTGCGAGCACTCACACAAACTTACTTCCATACAATCTTCATGCTTGCGCGCAGTATCTATGTCATCACTGCTTTAGCACACAGGCTGTTTTTTTCTTTTCTTTGGTTCTTTCTTTTCTTTTTTTGCGTCCTCAAAAAAAGAAAAGAAAGAACGGCCACCCGAATAGATAGCGTATTTAAGACCGCTGCTTGGCAACAAAAAGCGTGAGCAACACAGCGCCAGCTACAACACACACGGCGTGCAGCATCACGCGCGTAGCGCAATACCGCGTCTCACCCCAAGGGGGGGCGTGGGGGGACACTCCCCCCACAAAGACAAAGCGCGTGCGTAGCTTTGGTGTTTCTTGTACCATGGGGGTATGAACATAGTACTATTTGGGCCTCCCGGCGCAGGGAAGAGCACCATTGCAAAACACATTGCGCAGCATTATTCCATACCTCACATTTCCACGGGTGACATCTTCCGTGATCATATCAAGCGTAAGACTCAGCTTGGAAAGCAGATAGAGGATATTCTTGCATCGGGGGATCTTATTCCCGATAATCTTACCACCGATTTGGTGAAGTCGCGCCTTGCAGAGGCGGATGTCATGCGGGGTTACATATTGGATGGGTATCCACGTACCTTAGGACAGGCAAATTGGCTGGATATCACACATCGTATTGCGTATTACCTTGTCTTTGATATCAGTGAGACTATTTTGGTGGAGCGTCTTTCGGGGCGTCGCGTACATCCGCCATCGGGGCGTGTGTATCACATAACCTATGACCCGCCCAAGGTCGCCGACCAAGACGACGAGACGGGGGAAGCGCTTGTACAACGTGAGGACGACATGCCTGAAAAAATAGTCAAGCGCTTTCAAGTGTACACGCAGAAGACGCACCCTATACTGGAGTTTATAGGCTACAAGAAGGAGTGCGTACACATCGATGCCTCTAAGGCCATGGATGTGGTGCTTAAACAAACCATGAAGGCACTTGGCGCACGCCGTTAGCAGGCGCCTTGAGGAGCAAGCGGATTATAGTGCTTCGGCGTAAGGCTCTACTTCGTGTTGAAATATGGAGTGAGCCAGCACGCCGAAGTCTTGCTCTATGTGCTTCATAATGGTTGCGGCGCTGCGGCTGCGTTCAGGGCTTTGCACTGGTAGTTGTTCCGAAAGCTTGAGGTAGGACTCAACCGCAACAGAACGGACTTTGTATTTGTCTATGAGTTGCTTTTGGCGTCTCCACCCACCAAGGCAGAAAAAGAATATGAAGAGCATGAAGGGGATGAAGAGTGTTTGTAGCACGCTGTAGGGTTTGCTGAAAAACATGCCAAAGGACTGCACGGCGCGCCAGTCGAGGTAGCTAAAGGCAGAGAGCGCAAGGGTGCTTGCAAAGCTGCACACTATGCCAAAGACCCACGGGAGTATAAAGCGCTTTTTGCGTGCTTCGTGGTACAGCCCGCGGTAGGTGTGTAAAAGCCCGGCGCCGTGCGAGAGGTTGAGTACTTGCTGGGCTTGCGCGGTCAGCGTGCGTATGCGGTGGCTTGTTTCTTCCAGCGTCTTAGTGGCGCTGTCAAATTCTTGTGCCTTGGTGCTCAGGTCAGTGTAGGCGTCATTGCACTTGTTTTTCAGTGCGGTTATTTCTGCGTGGTCACGGCGTACTTCGTCATAGCGCTTTTCTAGCTCCTCTTGTTGACGCTCCACCCCACGCGATATAACGCGCGAGCGTTCGTAGAGTTCCTTGCTTGCGTCTTTTTGCGCAACCAGCTGGGCTTCCAGCGCCTTGGTGTTTTCTATGAGTTCGCTTGCTATTGTAGCTTGGCTACTAGAGAGCGTGTGCGTTTTCTTAATTGCCTGCGCCATGCTGCTAACCTCGGCGCTGGTGGCGTGCATGTCGCTTATGGTTTCTTGAAAGGCGCTCAACTGCCCCGCTATGTCTTCAAGCTCTACAGCAAGCTTTATGTCCGTGAAGGGTCCTAGAATGCTTTTAAGCGTTTCAAGTGCACGGGGCACTGCCAAAAAGGCTGTGCGCACTGCCGTTTCGCTAGAACTTGCGGAGAGGTTTTCACAGAGCTTTGCAAGTGGCTGCAATGCCTTGAGCACGTCTTTTGCACGCGCGCTTGAGTAGTAGCGCGTTAGTTGTCTCCCGTCGTTTGCGCACAGGCTTTTGAGGTGACTAACAACAAGGCGCAAGTGCGCTATGACCTCGTTGGGGCTGTATTCGCCCTCGTTTATGCTGCTCAGCACTTTTTCAGGCGCTTTGTAGTGCGACTGCACGTACTTTGCTAACAGTGTAAGCCGCCTTTTGCCCGAAATACTCTCTATGGCTTTCTTTATTTCCTGTGAAGTAGCACTCATCCCTTATAGTTTCGGTTGCATTCCACGCGTAGTTAAGGCTTTCTACGAGTACAAGCTTGCCTTTGTGGGGGGAGTGCCCCCCACGCCCCCCGTTGGGTATCACGTCTATCTGCGCTCCGCGCGTGCAATTTACCCGCCCGCCACTCCTTTGTGGGGGCACGCCCCCACGCCCCCCTTTGGGTAAGACGCTTATTTGCGCTATGCGCGAGCGTCTGTTTTGTAGCTCACGCGGTGTGTGTTCACGCTGTGGGTTGCCAAGACGCTAGCGCGATACGATAATGCCTCGGACGGCTGTGCTTTCTTTCTTTTCTTTTTTTGCGACGAAAAAGAAAAGAAAGAAAGTACCAAAGAAAGAAAAGAAAACTCGCTGTGGGGGCTTGCCCCCACACCCCCGAGCATTCAGCGAACACCTTTTGCGCTATGCGCGAGCGTCTGTTTTGTAGCTCATGCGGTGTGTGTTCACGCTGTGGGTTGCCAAGACGCTAGCGCGATACGATAATACCTCGGATGGCCGTACTTGCTATAAGCTCCATCTCTGTGTCGCGTTGCGACACTTATTTTAATCGTTTCTAGCCGCTCGCCTTCGGCTCACGACTTTCTTTTCCTTTTGTGCGATGGAAAAGTCGAGAGCGCGAAAAGCGCGACGCCCGTGCCACGGACGGCACGCATAGGGCGCCAAGGATGGACAGCCGCCCCATGGACGGGGCATTAAGGCTGCCAAGGATGGTACGGGTGCTGACATTCAGATTGCGAAGCGCAGCGGAGCAGACATGGAGTATTCGCATCAAAGAGAAAAAACATCCTGTGTGCTAAAGCAGTAATAACCTAGATAATGTGCGCAAGCATGGAGCTTGCATCAAAGTCGAGAGTGCGAATCAACGATGCCCGTGCCACAGATGGCACAAGAAGCGTTTGCTTAATACGGGGGGTGTGGGGGCAAGCCCCCACAAAGGAGTGGTGGGTGGGGAGGTCATTCTGTGGATTCTAGTTTGTGTTGTACGGTTTGTTGGAGTTGTTGTGCGACTTCTAGGCTTATGCCTATGCTTGTGGCTATGAGTTGTGGTGCGGCGGCTACGAGGTCTTGTGGTGAGAGGAAGAGGGTTGCGAGTTTTTGGGCGCGCTTTTTGCCTATGCTGGAGACTGACATGTACAGCGAGAGTTGCGTGGTCTTTTTTTGCTTGTCTGCACGAAAGCTGGTAGCAAACCTGTGGGCTTCGTTGCGCACTGCTTGTAGGAGCCTGCTAGCGGGGTCGCTTTTGGGTAAGCGCAGGGGGTTTTGCTGCTGTGCCGCTTGTGCATGGGCTTGTGGTGTGGGTACTGTGGGGAAAAAGATTTCCTCATGCTTTTTTGCAAGGGCAACAAGGGGCACGGGTATTTCAAGGGCATTGAGTATTTCTTGCGTGCTGTTTGCCTGCCCCTGCCCACCGTCTATGAGGATGAGGTCGGGCAGTGCTTTCTTCTCGTTTTTCAGGCGCGTGTAGCGGCGTGCAAGCGCTTCTTGCAACGCGGCGTAGTCGTCCACATGGCCTTGCTCTACGCTTTTTATGCTAAAGTGGCGGTACTCGCTGGGGCGGGGCACGCCGTTTACAAAGCAGACTAGGGCTGCGACCGTGTGCGTGCCCCCAAGCGTGGCAATGTCAAAGCCTTCTATGCGTATGGGCGGGTTGCTAAGATGGAGTGCACTTTGTAGCATGCGCACGGCGTGTGGGTTGCCAAACTCTTGCCGCTTGCGCCGTAGAAACTGCTGTGCGTTTTCGAGGGCAAAGCGCATGGTTTGCACCGTGTGGAGGTCTTTAGGCACGCGTACGCGTATGCCGTAGGTGCTGTGCAAAACGCTCTCAAGTTCTTTGGAGACGTGCGTGGAAACAAAGAGGGTTTGGGGTATGACGCTACGCTTGTCGTAGTAGGAGAGAAAGAACTGCTCAAAGGGTTCTTGCTCGGCATCAAAGACGTAGACGTAGGAGCTGGTGCTGTCTATCACCTTGCCGCCTTTGAGCACAATGGTGGTAATGCAGCCCATGTCTTCGTCCACCTTGTAGGCTGCGTATTCCACAAAGGCCTCTTCACCTTCTGCGTGTTCTACAACGCGTTGTTTTTTTTCAAGCTCCTCAAGCGCAAAGAGTAGGTCGCGGTACTTTTGCGCTTCTTCAAAGGCCTGCTTTTTTGCCTGCGCGTGCATGGTGAGTGTGCATTGTTTTTTTATGTCCTTGGTCTTGCCTTGCAACAAGCGGTGCACTGCTTGTATGCGTGCATCATAGTCTTGCTGCGTGGTGCGTCCTGCGCACACTGCTGCACAGCGCCCAAGGTGAAAGTACAAGCAGGGGTGTTCGCGCTTTTTCATGTGGCGGCAGCGGCGCAGGGGGTAGTGCTTTTCTATAAACTGGAGGTACTTATCCAGCAGGTGCATGTGGAGGTAGGGTCCATAGTACACGCTGCCGTCGCGTACCAGCCTGCGGGTTTTAAACACGCGCGGATATGCTTCGGCAGTCACTCGTATGACGGGAAAGGTCTTGTCGTCTTTAAGCAGCACGTTGTACTTAGGCTTGTGCGACTTTATGAGGTTGTGCTCTAACAACAGCGCCTCATGCTCCCCGTCTGTCACCATGTATTCTATGCTGCTAACGTGCTGCATGAGTAGTTGCACCCTGCTACTCCCGCGCGGGCTAAAGTAGGACTGCACGCGCTTTTTAAGCTGCTTGGCCTTTCCCACATATATCACCGCATCTTCGGCGTTCTTCATAATGTACACACCCGCATGCAGCGGAAAAAGCGCCACTTGTTTTTTTAATCCTTCGTGCGTGCTAGCTGTCATGAGTTAGCTTTATTGTAGCTGACCCAGTGTTGCCTTGTGGGGGCAGTCTGCCTTTGCGGGGGCAGCACGCCCCCACACCCCCACTGCTGGTCATTCTGCGCTCCGCGCGTGAGGGCTGCACGCCGTGTGTGTTTTGCTTGCGCTATTTGCTATGAGCTTTTTCTGCGGCTAAGACGCTAGCGCGATATGCGGTGGCATACTACCAGCGGTATTGTATGAGCGTCTCTTGTTGCCACGGCGCTAGGCGCACTACGCAAATACCTCGGATGGCCGTTCTTTTTCTTTTCTTTTAACATCCCTGTCAGCCTTAATGCCCCGTCCATGGGGCGGCTGTGAGGACGCTCACGAGCGAAGCGAGGGGATGCAAACTATTGCATAAGCACCGCTGTGCGGTGCAAATATGGAGCTTGCATCAAAAGAAAAGAAAAAGAACCAAAAAGAAAAGAAAAACATCCTGTGTGGCTACGCCATAGGGACTAAGGAACGGAGTCTAGGAAGCTACGCGGGTGGGGCTACGCCATAGGAAACAAGAGACAAAGCGCAATACCGCGTGAGCTATGAAACAGATACCCACACGGAGCGCAAATAAGCGTCATACTCTGCGTGGGGGTGTGGGGGCTTGCCCCCACAAAGCGCTTATGCAAATACCGCGTCTTACCCAAGGGGGGGTGTGGGGGGCTCCCCCACAAAGACAAACATTGTGTGAGCACAAACATTTATAATCAAAGGAGTATGGACAAGACCTATAATTTTAAGAATTTTGAGGATGCGATAGAGGCGCGATGGCGGGAGTGTGGCATAGGTACGCCTGAATGCGTGCATGGGAGTGGTGGAGCTTTTAAGGAGGCTTTTGTGGTTGTTATTCCTCCGCCCAATGTTACGGGTACTTTGCATATGGGGCATGGCTTGGATAACACCATACAGGACGTGATAGTGCGTTATAAGCGCATGCGTGGTAACCTTACTACGTGGGTGCCGGGTACTGACCATGCGGGTATAGCGACCCAGCAGGTTATGGAGCGTGCCCTCGCGAAGGAGGGGAAGACGCGCGCCGACCTGAGCCGTGAGGAGTTTGTGGAAAGGACCATGGAGCTTTCGGAGGCGCACAAGAGCATCATTCTCAATCAGCTGCGCAAGCTTGGCGCGTCTTGCGACTGGAGCAGGGAACGCTTTACGCTTGATGAGGGGATGTCGCGCGCGGTGCGCGAAGCCTTCGTAAGGCTGTACGAGCGCGGGCTCATATATCGTGGGGACTATCTTGTGAACTGGTCTGTGGGTATTGGCACGGCCATTAGCGACGACGAGGTTGAACACAAGGAGGTGCAGGGTTTTTTGTACACCATACGCTACCCTTTTGTGGAGGACAAACAGGAGCGTTTTATAGACATTGCAACAACGCGTCCTGAAACCATGCTGGGTGATGTTGCCGTTGCCGTGCATCCTGATGATGCGCGCTATAAAGAGGCAATTGGTAAGCAAGTGCGCTTGCCGCTTACGGGTCGTAGTATTCCCATTGTTGCGGATGAGTACGTAAAGTCGGAGTTTGGCACGGGTGCTGTGAAGATAACGCCGGCGCATGATTACAATGACTATGAGCTTGGGAAGCGCCATGGGATGGAGCGCATTTCTATTTTGAATGGGGATGGCACCATAAACGAGAATGCACCGGAAGCCTACCGGGGGCTCTCGGTGCAAGCGGCGCGTAAGCGCGTGGTTGAGGACTTGCGTGCGCAGGGGTATTTAATTGATGTAAAGGAACACACGCATTCGGTGGGGCATTGCTACAGGACGGGTGCAGTTGTTGAGCCCATGCTTTCAACGCAGTGGTTTGTGAAAATGCGCGGCATGGCAGACAAGGCGCTTGCGGCGTGGGAGGCGGGCAAGGTGAGGTTTCATCCTAAGCATTGGGAGAACACCTTTGTTCATTGGCTTAAGAATATCAAGGATTGGTGTATATCGCGCCAGCTGCTGTGGGGGCATCGCATTCCTGTGTGGTATGACGATGCAAGCGGCGATGTTATTGTTTCGCGTGAAAGGCCTGAAGCGCATGGGCGTAGCTTGCGTCAAGAGGGTGACGTACTCGACACGTGGTTTTCTTCGTGGCTGTGGCCCTTCTCAGTGTTTGGCTGGCCTGAAACAAGCAAAGACTTGCAAAGTTTTTACCCCACCAGCGTGTTGGTAACGGGCTATGACATTTTGTTCTTTTGGGTTGCACGCATGATTATGGCGGGGCTTGAGTTTGTTGGGGAGGTGCCCTTTCCCGACGTGTACCTGCACGGGCTTATACGCGATGAAAAGGGGCGCAAGATGAGTAAGTCGCTCGGTAACGGCATAGACCCGCTTGCGGTCATAGACACCTATGGTGCGGATGCGCTGCGCTTTACGCTTACCTTTTTGTGCAAGTTGGATACGGACATTTTGCTGCGCGAGGATAGCTTTCAACTGGGCAGTCGTTTTGCAAACAAGGTGTGGAATGCATCTCGCTTTGTGCTGATGCAACTTGAAAGCATAAGGCTTGATGGAGCAATAATGAATGCAAAGCGCTTGCCGTCTGAGGTGCTGAACGAAACGGATAAGTGGATGGTAAGTAGGCTTGAGCGCACAAGCGCGGCCATTGAGAAGCACATGGAGGCCTACCGTTTGGACGAGGCGGCTAAGGATGTGTATGAATACTTTTGGTGGGACTTTTGCGACTGGTATGTGGAAGCGAACAAGGTGTGCATGGCACAGGAAGTGGCGGCGGAGCAAACTCGCAGCGCAAGTGTGCTGATGTGGGTTTTGCAAGCAAACTTGCGGTTGCTGCACCCCTTCCTTCCCTTTGTTACGGAAGAGATATATAAAACGATTCATGTGGCACTAAAAGCGAAAGGAGGCGGAACAAGGGGTGAGACGCCGCTGCTGGCGCTTGAGGCCTACCCCCAGCATGAGGAGCGCGCGCCCTACGAAGAAGCAATGAAGTTGTTCTCGGCGCTTCAAGAGTTGGTGACGGGTGTGCGCACGCTGCGCAGTGAGTTTACTATAGCGCCTAAAAAGACCATACGGGTTTCTGTGTATATGGAATCTGACAAGCTTGAGGACTACTTTACGCGGCAAAAAAGGCTGCTTGAGTTTCTCATGCATGCGGAGGTAACACTGGGTGAACGCGATGCAAGCAATGGCATTGGTGTTACGGGCACGGGGTTTTCTGCGAGTGTGTATATAAAGGAGAGCATAGACGTGGAGGTGGAACGGGCGCGCCTTGCTAAGAAACTTGGGAAGCTTGAAAAGCAGTACGCGAGCCTTAATGCTCAGTTAACAAACGAGAAGTTTTTGGAAAAGGCTTCCGCAGATTATGTAGAGCGCGTTAGGGCGCAGGCTGAAGATCTGCGAAGTAGCATGGAAAAGACGAAGAAGTTTTACGAGCAGCTTTAGACCGCTGTCTCCGTGCGGGTGCTTGGCCCGTGCACGCGTGCCATCTCAGCAAAGGTAGTGCGTGGTTGCTTCTAAGCACTTGCGCAGGGCATAACTTTAGCCTAGCTTTGAAAGTATGACGCCCAGTATAGTAAAAAGCCCTGCAGTCGCAATACCGATAACCACAAACATAGTGCTAACACGCTTGTCAATCTTGTCTACCATCGTTTTCACATCATCTATGCGCCCATTAAGACTCTCATCGAGACTATCTATGCGCCCATTAAGATTCTTATCGAGACTATCTATGCGCCCATTAAGACTCTCATCGAGACTATCTATGCGGGCATTGGTGCTTCTTATTTGCTCCGCTACAACATCTATACGCGCATTTAATCGACCCTCCGCCACTTCTATGCGCGAGTTAAGCGTATTCTCAGTCACTTCTATGCGCGAGTTAAGCGCACCCTCCGCCACTTCTATGCGCGAGTTAAGCCTACCTTCTGTCCCTTCTATATGCGCGTGCGTCTTCTCTATTTCATGAGTAAAAGTTGCTTTAAAATTGTCAAATTCCATGTTCTGCACTTTTCCCGCCAAAAAGTCGTACTGGCTTGTAGGTTCGTATCCATTGTCTTTTATTGCTTCTGCGCGCGCTTCCATATGGGATTATTCTACATTTTTTACGCCATTCTCGCAACTATGACTTTACAAAGATGGGTGGAAGTTGTACGTAAATATGAGGATTGTTACGTGTGTTCAGGCTTACGCTTTTTGTTGCTATGCACATGTGGCTAAACGTAAATATGCTGACACCCTGAAGAACACCCCGCCACGAACTGCCCATTCCTTAACTGAGTACGCCTTGCGCGCTCTTTATTGACTATTAGATTTGAGTTTTTGAGGGTGAAAGTGCGCTAGTCTCATTACGTCTGCAGTTTTATGGAAATCTTATTGAAACAATAAAAAACACAATTCTTTAATTTGAGTTTCATATTTTGTTTTTACTCTTTTTTTTACTATGCATTTATTGTAAGGGAAAAAACTTATAGGAGTTAAAGCGAGTAACCAAAAAAATTAAAGCATTTGATAAAAAACGAGGAGTATAAAAGAGGGAATAAAAACAACAATTTTGTAGATAAACATGATTTTTTCTTGTCGTATTAGGCCTTGTGACAGCGTTTATGGTGTTTATGGGGTAATAGAATCTACTCCTTGCCATGTATCCAATAATCAATCCAATACTAATTTTGGTAAGCATATATTTAATACTAAAACATGATATTTTATATAAAAAAGTTAATTTAGCATTATGAAGCAAATAACAATTAAAAAAAGTTTTTTTTCTCTGATGACCATCGCTACATTAATCATTACCTTTGCAATAATTGTTATCTTATATTTCAGTTCTGTTGATATTATCATGAGAATAACTAAGCAAGAAATCAAAGAAAATTCTGAATCTATCATTACAGAGACTATAAACTACCTAAGTCTACCTGCCGGTAGCATACACTTTCTAGCATCGCATATACAAAACAATGCAATTAACATTGTCGAAAACAAAGAAAAAGTGTGGAAGCTATTATGGGATTTACTAGAAATACACTCCGGGGTCATGAGTGTATACATTGGTGATATACAAGGAAACATGCTACTAGTAAAAAAAGATTCCAAAGTATATAGGATTACTACTATTGTAGATCGTATGAATGCCGATTTCTATGAGTTTTATAGAAATCAAGATTATGAAATAGTTAAATCTGAGAAAAAGACAACACTCTACGACCCAAGAACACGACCATGGTTTCAAAACACAAGCACAGAAGATAAAGCATACTACTCCGATATTTATGCATTTTATAACACAAAGCTTTTAGGCTTGACTATATCGCACCCAATTTTAGATGAAAACAATAATATCAGTGCGATAGTAGGAGCTGACATTCTCATAGAAGACTTCAATTTCTTTCTACAAAAGAAAAACATATCTGAAAATAGCAGATCTTTTATAACTAACATCGAGACGGGACTTATTATTGCTTATTCAAACCCTGATTCTATTACAAAATTTGCAGACAAAGCACAGAATGCTCAAAATACAAATACTCGTTTATTGTATTTAAATAATATTAAAAAACCATATATACGAAATCTGGCAATCGATCATTTTAATAATAACGCACAGGAACCAACATTGTTTTCTAGGCTTACTGATAAATATCTTTTTTCATCTATGGATTTTCCCGATACCTTTGAAAAACCGTGGCGTCTCATTTCGAGTGTGCCTAAAAAAGATAGAACAAAGTTTTTGACAACACCAATTATGACTTCAATGGTCACAATTGTAGTGTTTATCACAGTATTCATTGTAATTTTAAATATCGCTATAAACAGGATAACCAAACCAATACTAAACATTAGCGATCAACTTGGCGACATGAAAAACTTTTACCTCAATAATGTGCAATACATCTCGACTAATTATAAAGAAATACACACAATAAACGATGCCATGATAGCTCTAAAACGAGGGTTAACCTTTTTTGGAAAATATGTAAACGTCAATATTGTGCGTAAGCTTATAGAAGAAGAACATGCCCCTACGCCGGGCGGTATAGAAAAAAACATTACCGTCATGTTTAGTGATATTCAGGGCTTTACCGGCATTGCTGAACAAATACCTCCTGTTTATTTAACGCAGCATTTATCAGAATATTTCAGTGCATTATCAAATATAATAATGAAGAGTAATGGCACGATAGACAAATATATCGGTGATGCGATTATGGCCTTTTGGAATGCCCCACAAGAAATGACAGA
The DNA here is from genome assembly GCA_965196605.1 of Spirochaetia bacterium. GTDB lineage: Bacteria > Spirochaetota > Spirochaetia > WTKD01 > CBDAKK01. Next base: position 665,093 of record CBDAKK010000008.1, on the reverse strand, counting down.
TCATGAGCTTATTGCCTGTAACGCTGTATATCAATGTAATAAAAAGCTTACTGAACTTAACAACAAATGGGAATTTGAGCAAAAACCATTACTACATACACGCTTTGGCCTACACACCGGTACCGCAATCGTTGGCAATATTGGTTCTAATGATAGGCTCAATTATTCTGCTCTCGGGGATACTATAAATATTAGCTCTCGTTTAGAAAGCCTCAATAAGACGTATATGACGAACATCATACTCAGCGAAAAAGTGTATGAATCGGTTAAGGATCATTTTTATTGTCGAGTTCTCGATTCTGTTGTAGTAAAAGGAAGAAAAAACAGCATTAAGATATACGAAATGATTGGTTCAAAAACAGATGATGATAGAAAAAACATGGAAGCGTTGTGCCAAGCGTATGAAAAGGCCTTTGCACTATACATGAAAAAAGACTTTGCTCGTGCATATAAAATATACACAGAATGCTTTGCGGCATCTGAAAATACCGATAAAACATCTGCCATCCTTAAAAATAAATGCGCACCCTCACGTTCGAAGAGACAGAAAAAAAGTGGTTAGTCCAGATTATTAGGCGGCGTGCTTGGGATGCTTTATAGATACTGACACACTGAAGAACACCTCACAACAAACTGCCCGCTCTTTAACTGAGTACGCCTTGTGCGTCCCTTATTGATCTATTAGACTTGAGTTTTTGAGGGTGAAAATGTGCTAGTCTCGTTACATTTGCAGTTTTTATGGAAATATTGTTGAGACAATATAAAACACATTATTTTAACTTAAGTTTCACATTTGGTTTTTGTGCTTTTTTTACCATGCATTTATTGCAAGGGAAAAAACTTACAGTAATTAAAGCGAATAGCAAAAAAGTTAAAGTATTTGATGAAGAACGAGGAGTATAAAAGAGGGAATAAAAACAACAATTTTGTAGATAAACATGATTTTTTCTTGTCGTATTAGGCCTTGTGACAGCGTTTATGGTTTTTATGGGGTAATAGTAAACCTACCCTTTACCATGTATCCAATAATCAATCCAATACTAATTTTGGTAAGCATATATTTAATACTAAAACATGATATTTTATATAAAAAAGTTAATTTAGCATTATGAAGCAAACAACAATTAAAAAAAGTTTTTTTTCTCTGATGACCATCGCTACATTAATCATTACTCTTGCAATAATTGTTATCTTATATTTCAGTTCTGTTGATATTATCATGAGAATAACTAAGCAAGAAATCAAAGAAAATTCTGAGTCTATCATTACAGAAACCATAGACTATCTAAATCTACCTGCTGGCAGCGTACACTTTCTAGCATCGTATATACAAAACAATGCAATTAACATTGTCGAAGACAAAGAAAAAATGTGGAAGCTATTGTGGGATTTACTAGAAGATATTCCACAAGCTTTAAGTATATGTATTGGTGATACGCAAGGAAACGCGATACTAGTAATAAAAAATTCACAAGAGTATAAAGTTACCCGTATTGTAAATCGTATGAATCCCAAGCCTTATGAACTATGGATTTATAGAAACCAAGATTATGGAGTAATAAAATCTGAGTACAAAGAAAAGCCGTATGACCCAAGAACACGGCCGTGGTTTCAAAACACAACGACAGAAAATAAGACACATTATTCTGATGTTTATCAATTTTATAATATAAAATCTTTAGGCTTGACTCTATCGCACCCAATTTTAGATGAAAAAAATAACATCAATGCGATAATAGGAGTTAACATTCTCATAGAAGACTTCAATTTCTTTCTACAAAAGAAAAACATATCTGAAAATAGCAAATCTTTTATAACTAATATCGAGACAGGGCTTATTATTGCTTATTCAAATCCTGATTCTGTCACAAAATTTGAAGACAAAGCACAAAATACTCAAAATATAAATACGCGTTTATTGTATTTAAATAATATTAAAGAACCACATACACGAAATATGGCAATCGATCATTTTAATAATAACGCAAAGAAACCAACATTGCTTTCTAAACTTACCAATAAATACCTTTTTTCATCTATGGATTTTCCCGATACTTTTAAAAAACCGTGGCGTCTCATTTCGACTGTCCCTAAAAAAGATAGAACAAAGTTTTTGACAACACCAATTATGACTTCAATGGTCATAATTGTAGTGTTTATCACAGTATTCATTGTAATTTTAAATATCGCTATAAACAGAATAACCAAACCAATACTAAATATTAGTGATCAACTTGACGACATGAAAAACTTTCACCTCAATAATGAACAATACATCCCGACTAATTATAAAGAAATACACACAATAAACGATGCCATGATAGCTCTCAAACGCGGATTAACCTTTTTTGGAAAGTATGTAAACGTCAATATTGTGCGTAAGCTTATAGAAGAAGAACATGCCGCTACGCCGGGCGGTATAGAAAAAAACATTACCGTCATGTTTAGTGATATTCAGGGCTTTACCGGCATTGCTGAACAAATGCCTCCCATTTATTTAACGCAGCATTTGTCAGAATACCTCAGTGCATTATCAGATATAATAATGAAGAGCCATGGCACGATAGACAAATATATTGGCGATGCGATTATGGCCTTTTGGAATGCCCCACAAGAAATGGCAGATCATGAGCTTACTGCCTGCAATGCTGTATATCAATGTAATAAAAAGCTTACTGAACTTAACAACAAATGGACATTTGAGCAAAAACCATTATTACATACACGCTTTGGCCTACACACCGGTACAGCAATAGTTGGCAACATTGGTTCTAATGATAGGCTCAATTATTCTGCTCTCGGGGATACTATAAATATTAGTTCTCGTTTAGAAAGCCTCAATAAGACGTATATGACAAACATCATACTCAGCGAAAAAATGTATGAATCGGTTAAGGATCATTTTTATTGTCGAGTTCTGGATTCTGTTGTAATAAAAGGAAGAAAAAACAACATTAAGATATACGAAATGATTGGTTCAAAAACAGATGATGATGGGAAAAACATGGAAAAGTTGTGCCAAGCGTATGAAAAGGCCTTTGCACTATACATGAAAAAAGACTTTGCCCGTGCACATAAAATATACACAGAATGCTTTACGGCATCTGAAAACACCGACAAAACATCTGCCATCCTTAAAAATAAATGCGCACCCTCACGTTCAAAGAGACAGAAAAAAAGTGATTAGTCATAGATTATGATGATGGATTTTGTTGACATGCAATATTTCTAGGTCATTGTACCACATATTTGTGATAGCCATAGCCTTAAGTCCTGTGAGTGTTTTTCGCGTTGCTGTGTGCTGTGTGCTTAGAGTGAAGCGAAAAACTCAGGGTTTGTTGTTTCTATGTCCTCTAAGGACGGCATGGTAAAGATAACCATTTGGTCGCTGTTGCACAGGACTATGCCGTGTTCAAGGTACTTGTAAGAAATGTGCGTAAAGTCGGTTTCGAGCAGTATGCCCTTGGTCTCCTTGTCTTTGCGCTCCTTGAGTACCCTTATAGCGCGCTGTAGCTTTTCAATGTTGGCGCTGGGGAAGAGGTTAGTCTTCAAATGCTTGGCGTAGCTTTCATCACTTAAGAGTGCATCAGCGTCACAGCGAATTTGCGTGTAACAGATTGCGGGCGCGCCTTTTGTGTGACGGGGGTTTGTTCTGTATTGTCCAAAGGTTTTGTAATTGAGTTGCGATATTGCTAGCATTTTCATGGGGCATATTTCAGCAAAGAAATGTATTTCGCCCACACTGCCGGCAATGGGGGCGTAGAGTTCGCCCTTGTCAAGCTCTAAGCATGTGCCGTTTGCATTTGCTAGGTAGGCATGGAGTACTTGACTTAAGTCGATGTGTTCAAGCACTCGGTATGTTTTTATAAACTTGGTCGCCTTTGGTCTGCCGTCTGAGTGCGGCTTCATGTTTTGCATGACCTCACCTATGGGGAAGAACGGATGACGGAAGGTGTGCTTTAACTCAGCATAGATGAGCTTGCCCGTGTAATGACGAGATGAGCCCGACATGTAGTGGGAAGCAAACTGGGGAGGATCTAATTGCGAAGCAACGAGGACGGTGTGGGGGTGTAATACAAGGTACAGTCTGTTTTTCATTGGCTCCTCTACAACTCCTAAGGTTTACATAAAATTGCGCAAGGCCTACAGCATGTGCTAGCCTTGCGCGCATAATGTGCCGTAAATGTTACCCCACCAAGAGTGGTGCTATTACTAGCGAAATAACTGCCATGAGTTTCATGAGTATGTTCAGCGAAGGACCTGCAGTGTCTTTGAAGGGGTCGCCTACCGTGTCGCCCACAACAGCAGCCTTATGAGACTCGCTTCCCTTGCCGCCGTATTGGCCTGCTTCTATCATTTTTTTTGCATTGTCCCACGCGCCGCCGGAGTTTGCCATGAAAATGGCAAGGGTTATGCCGCTAATGGTAACGCCAACAATAAAGCCCATGAGCATTTGTACGCCGCCTAAAAAGCCTACGAGTACGGGAATGACCACGGCGCCTACGCTTGGAATTATCATTTCCTTGAGTGCGGCAGTTGTTGATATGCTGATGCAGCGGTCGTAGTCCGGACTATTTTTGTTTTCTAAAATACCCGATATTGTCTTGAATTGACGGCGCACCTCGTTGACCATTTTTAAGGCGGCCTTTCCTATGGCGCCTATGGCAAAGGCACTAAAGGTGTAGGGTATTACCGCGCCTATCATAAGCCCTATAATTACTGGAATAGCGGTAAGGTCGACCGAGCTAATGCCCACTGAGGCCTTAAATGAGGTAAAGAGTATAAACGCAGTAAGCGCAGCGCTGCCTATTGCAAAGCCTTTGCCAATGGCGGCGGTGGTGTTACCAACGGAGTCAAGCGTGTCGGTTATTTCACGCACTTCTGGTGGGTACTCAGCCATAACCGCAAGGCCGCCCGCGTTGTCGGCAATAGGGCCGTAGGCGTCCACCGCAAGCTGTATGCCAATGGTAATGAGCATGCCGAGTGCGGCAATTGCAATGCCGTAGAAGCCTGCAAACATAAAGCTTACCCCAACCGCTATGGCTATGGTGATGATGGGGAGGAGGCAAGAAAACATGCCAACGCTTATGCCTGTTATGATGTTGGTCGCGCTGCCTGTTTCACAAGACTCGGCTATGCTTTTAACGGGCTTGGTGTTAAAGCCGGTGTAGTGCTCCGTCAAAAGCCCTATGACTATGCCTGCGCCGAGGCCAAACAAGGCAGCGAGAAAAATTTTGGTTGAACTCATGCCTTCAATTATTCCACCAACTGGAACGCCTAATATAAAGCTTATGCTCGGTAGTAGCGCAATAACCACTATGAAGGCAGCGGCAAAGGTACCTATGTTCAAGGCCTTTTGTGGTGACTTGCCCGGCTTTGTCCTTACAAAGAACACACCAATTATGGAGGCGACAACGCCGAGTACAACCATGAATAGTGGAACCACCGCAAGCTTGAATTTTACTTCATCGCTTACTGGCGCGGCAAATGCCAAGATAAGCGCGCCGATTATAGAACCCACAAAGGATTCAAATAAATCCGCGCCCATGCCCGCGACATCGCCTACGTTGTCCCCAACATTGTCCGCAATGGTTGCGGGGTTGCGGGGGTCGTCTTCTGGAATGCTGTTTTCAACTTTACCAACGAGGTCGGCGCCTACGTCTGCCGCCTTGGTAAATATGCCACCACCCACACGGGCAAAAAGTGCTATGGCACTTGCCCCAAGTGAAAAGCCCGTGATTATGGGCAGGTAGTTTTCTTTAAACAGCGTGGCGTCAATGCCAATGGTGTTTTGCAAAATGATAAGCAGTGTAAAAATGCCCAGCGTTGCCAAGCCAATAACGCTCATGCCCATGACGCTGCCGCCTGCAAAGGCAACTTGAAGCGCTGCGTTAATGCCTTTTTTGGCGGCATGCGTGGTGCGCGAGTTAGCCGCAGTTGCAACTTTCATGCCTATAAAACCCGCTCCTGCAGAGGCAAGTGCACCGAGCACAAAGGCCAGGGCTTGCATTTTATTGATACCCGTGTTTACAAAAAGCAGCACAAGTGCCACAAGCAACACAAAGGGAAGCAGTACTTTATACTCCTGCATTAAAAACGTCATTGCGCCCTTAGAAACGTATGAGCCTATACGCTGTAAATCCGCACTTCCTTTCTCTTGTTTATATATCCATTGGGTACGCAGAAATGCATACAATAATGAAACCACTGCCCCTCCAAAGAGCAGCCATGACGCAGTTTGAATAGTCATTAAAATTCTCCTTTTACTTCTTTAAGTGTGTAAGATACCCATGCTATGGCATGAATAATAATAATTGAATTATATCATAAGGCGTAAGGTGCAACAGCACCCCAAGACCTTGTGCTTTACGGTTTGCGTATGGCAATGGCTTCTACTTCTACCAGCACGTTTTTAGGCAAGCTGCGCACGGCAACACAAGAACGCGCAGGCGTGGAAGTAGCAAAGTAGCGCGCATATACCTCGTTGAAGGCAGCAAAATGCCCCATGTCAGTAAGAAAGCAGGTGGTTTTTATGACATGCTCCAGACCCGAGTGCGCAGCCTTAAGCACTGCTTGCAAGTTTTCTAACACGCGCTCGGTTTGCTCGGTTATGCTTTGCCCCACTACTTCGCCGGTGTGCGGATGGAGCGGAATTTGCCCCGAGGTGAAAATAAAACTTTCATAGATGTTCGCCTGCACATAGGGACCTATGGCCTTCGGTGCATCGTCTGTTGATACGTATTGTATGGAATTCATACCTATATATTATTCCATTATGGTAATGCAAGGGCAAGTACGCGGGGCTTAAGCCTTGTGAGTGAAAGCCACGCCACATGCTCACATCAGTCTACACCGAGTGCGCGTACGAGGGCAGAAATTTTCTCTTGTGTTTCTTCAAACTCACGCTCGGGCTCAGAGTCAAAGACAATGCCACCGCCTGCTTGGAGGTAAAAGTTGCCGTCTTTGTGAAGCATGCTCCGTAGGGTTATGCATGTGTCTACGTCACCGCCCGGGGCTACGTAGCCGACCACGCCTGCATAAAAGCCGCGGCGCTCTTCCTCTAGTTGAGAAATTTCGTACACGGCTTGTATTTTTGGTGCGCCGCTTACCGTGCCCGCGGGAAAGGTCATTGCAAGTGCATCTATGCCACTTTTGTCAGCACGCAAGTCTCCGTTAACTTCTGAGACAATGTGCATAACGCGCGCAAAGTATTTGACCCCGAAAAAGTGTTTTACTTCAACTGACTCTGGAATGCACACGCGGCTTATGTCGTTGCGCGCAAGGTCTACAAGCATGAGGTGCTCAGCGCGTTCCTTCTCATCGTTTATAAGCTCATCAGCAAGGGCAAGATCTTCGGCTATGCCGCTACCTCTACGCCGCGTGCCCGCTATGGGCGTTACTATTACCTTGCCGCGCACCGACTTTACGTGCGACTCAGGCGAAGAGCCAATCAAGCTATGGTCACCAAAATTGAGGTAAAACAAGTAGGGTGAGGGGTTGTGGTGACGGAGTAGCCTATAGGCTTCTAAAGCGCTTAAGGTTGAACGCACGGTAACTCTGCGAGACGGCACAGCTTGAAAAATGTAGCCGTCTATAATGCGTTCACGCAGTTTTTCAACCGCGTTGCAGTAACGCGCCTTGTCTTGAGGGTTGGGTACTATTTCGTTCTTTCCATCCTCATATCCACTACTCTCACGGAGCGCAATGGCCTTTTTCACTTCATCAACAAGCGTGGCAAGGGGTTTTGTGCTGCGGCCTTCGTCTTGCAACAAGGCGTGTTCATAATGCAAGGCCACCAAGTAGAGCATTTCTTCCACATGGTCAAAGACTATGAAGACGCGCGGCAAAATAAAAAGCGCCTCGGGTTGCTTAAGAGAATTTTTTTGCTCGGCGAAGCGGAAGGCGTCACAGTACTGTGCGTACTCAAAACTCAAGTAGCCTATGCCACCTGCGGGAAATGGAATGCCCAAAGCGTTGCTTATGTCGTGTTGCGCGTGCTGGTCTGCAAATGCTTTCAAAATTTGAAGAAAGGTTTCTTTGCCTTCATAGTGTTTTTCTTGCGCTTCGCCCTGCTGCAAGGCAATTACGCCATCGCGTTGCACAAGTCGCGCAGCCTCCTCCACCAAAACTATGGAGTATCTACTACGTCCAGAATCTGCATTCACTGATTCCAAGACACCTATGGCATTTGTGGAATAGAGCAGGGTAATGGGCGTACATTCATCAGCTCTAACCTTGAGAATGTAGCACGAAGGAGTATTTAAACAAACAGTCTCATTGCTCACCATAGTGCTTTCTATTATATATGCAAAAAATACCATAGTCAAACTTTTGCGCAATGACGCTTTGCCTTTGTGGGGCAAGCCCCCACGCCATAAGACGCTGCTCTGCGCTATGCGCGTGTAAACTACCACAATTTTGCTAACGCTGTTTTTTATGAACGTTTCTGCGGCTAAGGCGCTAGCGCGGTATGCTAAGTCTTCGGATAGCTGTACTTTCTTTCTTTGGTGCGAGTACTCCATTTCTGCACCGTCCATGGCGCTCTTATTTGCCCCATGATGTCGGCTCCATGTTAATTACACGGGACTCCATCCTGCTGCGCAGACATGGGGCGAGCGACCGCTGCGCTCCGCAATCTGAATGTCAGCACCCGTACCATCCTTGGCAGCCTTAATGCCCCGTCCATGGGGCGGCTGTCCATCCTTGGCGCCCTATGCGTGCCGTCCGTGGCACGGGCGTCGCGCTTTTCAGCGCTCTCGACTTTTTTGCGACGCTCACGAGCATAGCGAGGGGATGCAAACTATTACATCGCTCCAAAGCCTGTACGCAACGCGCAAAATGAACGAGCGAAGCCACCTGTGCGCTAGCACTTAAAGCCGCGCCGCGCCACCTCTTTTTCTCTTCTTTTTGGTACCTTTTTCTTTCTTTTTGAAAAAAGAAAGAAAAAGTACAAGCCATCCGAGCATATGACGTATCTAAAGCCCAGTCTTGGCCACCAACAACGTAGAACTTAAACCGAAACAACCCGTGCGTAGCACCTAAAGCTATCAGAAACCTTCCGTACGGAAGAACGTATGCATGCGCTCAAGCCCCCCCCTAGCGCCTCACGACAAACTTGCGTAATGCTTTGATTTGCTCTTCGCCAAACTTCCACTCATAAGTCTTGCCCGCATCTATCTTCTCTTCTTTGCCAAAGGCGGTTATTGTCACCTTGCCCGTGCTGCTTGTGCGCCCTATCACCAACAGGCGCGGGTCTTTGGTAGCCTTTGCCGCTTGCATGAGCGCGCGCACGCTATCGGGGTTTGCGCCAACGCTAACTACTATAGGTTTTTGTGCTCCCACGGGGTAGTCCTTATTTTTGCTCATGTGGGTTATGCTGTGGGTGTTTTTTAGCGCTTCTGCCAGTGCCGTACCATATGTTGAATCACGCCAAAAATTCCCACGCTTCGTATAACTACCAGCGTTATACCGAGATGTGAAGGTAATAAAAACATGTACGGTGCCTTCAAAATCATTACCTATTGTTATTTCATATGGTTCAAGTAGCTTTGGCAAATAGTCATAATTTGAAAAACGTGCACCTGTAATATAATTTATTGTTTTTCCTCCGTAGATATCATCTATCTTGTATGAGTCTAAAAAACTAACAATCTGTTTTATATTAAAGCCATTTGTTGTATCTTTGATAAAGACATTTTTTTTGTTTATGCCTATATCTCCTTTTTTTATATGTCCTTGTAAAATAAGTGTATTCGATATATTTATGCTAGGCTCTGCTTGCCCCACACGATCATCATCACAACCATATATGAATACTGAAAAAATTATCAATAGTAAAATTAAAGATTTTTTTAACATGGTAACAATCTCCTTAATGCAATCTTTAGAGCTATGAATTTTCATAGCTCTAAAGATATCAATGATATTAATACGTCAATCCCCAAATACCATTCCATTTACGAACACTTGCAGTGGCAGTATTATTTTCCCAATAAGGAACATACCCGTGTGAACCAGTATCGCTTCCATTATCCCAGACGAGAAACTTGGTACCCCATTCTCCCGAGAGCACAGAAGTCTCCCAATAATGACTACCCTGCGCCCATTCTGCAGTCCACAGCCAGCCCCATTTTAAGTACCAGCGTTTTGTCATACACACCCCCTACCTTTTCACGACAAACTTGCGTAGTTCTTTGATATGCTCTTCACCAAACTTCCACTCATAGGTTTTGCCCGCATCTATTTTCTCCTCTTTCCCAAAGGCGGTTATTGTAACTTGCGTGTCTCCCGCCCCGCGTTTTATCACCAACAAGCGCGGGTCTTTCACTTTTGCGTCTTTTGCGGCTTGCATGAGCGCGCGCACGCTATCGGGGTTTGCGCCACCGTTAACTACTATAGGTTTTTGTGCTCCCACGGGGTAGTCCTTATTTTTGCTCATGTGGGTTATGCTGTGGGTGTTTTTTAGCGCGTCTGCAAGTGCCGTACCATATATTGAATCACGCCAAAAATTCCCACGCTTCGTATAACTACCAGCATCATGATAAGATGAAAAACTGGTGAATATATACATAGTTCCCTGAAAATCCTTCGAGATTAATATCTTATGAAGTTTTGGAAAATAATAATTTGATGACTTAGCACCACGAAACCGATTACTTACTTTTCCTATGTAAATATCTTCTTTCTTATATGAGTCTAAAAACTTAACAATCTGTTCTATAACAAAACCATTTTTATTATCTTTTGCAAATATTTCCTCTTGATTAATAACTATTTTACCATCTACGATACTGCCTTGTAAAATAAATGTGGTCAATGTCTTAGTAGATGATTCTTTCTGTCCAGATAACCCATAATCACAATCTTGTAAAAATACAATTAAAGACAAACTTATATATATACTAATTATTAACTTATTCATAGTGTTCTCCATAGCTTAAGTGAACTCTCACAGTGTTTGAATAACTCACCATGAGATTTGTCAAAACATAATCAATATGTAAAACCAATTGCATCTGTACGAGAAACCGCTGTACTGTTTTCCCAGTAAGGAACATATCCATACGGTTTAGTATCACTTCCATTATCCCAGACGAGAAACTTGGTACCCCATTCACCTGAGAGTACGGAAGTCTCCCAGTAGTTGCTACCCTGCGCCCATTCGGCAGTCCACAGCCAACCCCATTTTAAATACCAGCGCTTTATATACCAATAGTAAGTGTACCACCAGTTCCAATGCTCATACCAGTAATACTTCGTACCAACAAGTAATCTAGCATGTCCACCTTTTTTAGATGTACGAATACCATCTATTACAGGCCCTTTACGGTTTTTGATGTGGTTGTGCATGTTAAGTCCATCAGGTCCCAATGCAACATAGCCAATCTTATTATTAGTAACCTTTACGACTCCTATAGCTCCCGTATGAATATTTACGGCACCATCCCAGTCACTTTTTAGATTAAATGATTTCACAAGATCATAATAAAGCCCATTATCAGCTATAGCACTTCGTGCTTTAATACGATCTTTTTTCGTATCATTACTCCAATTAAAATCATAATATCCAGTGTTTCCATTTTTTTCACGATAGTTTTTTGTAAGAAAGCTACTCTCATCAACTCTTGGCAAATATCCCTTATACCATTGGTCATTTACTACCCAAATCAAACCTGCTAATGCACTGGGCACACACCAACCATTCCACCGTGTCCTAGCCAGTGGTTCTCTATAAGCATGCCCAAACCATTCGAACTTTTTCGGCATATACGTATGGTCTTTATACTTATACTCATACCCCTTCGTCTCCAACTTGGCGTAGAGCTCTTCATCGGTCATCTTCAGTATTTCGTCCGCATGCTCCAGCACTATCTTCCAGTAGATTTTTGCAACTGCCTTTGCGTCTTGTATTTCCTTATGCTCTACAGAAGGTTTAGGCACGCGCGGGGGCGCTTTGCGTTTACCCGTGCTTGGGTCTATGACATTGCGCACTTCACTACCACTCTTGCTCACCACGCCCACGTACACGCTCAAGGGGTAGTAGTCTGCCACCTGCTTGTAGCCCGCGTACTTGGTGGTGTAGGGATTGTAGTCCCGCACAAAGGGCAGCACATTGCGTATTATCTCCGGGTAGGTGTGTGCGCATACGCACTCACCGTACCAATAGGGCGCCCTTCTTGCAACACGAAAAACTCATATATCTCGGGCTTCGAGTCCGCATTGTAGACTACCACGGAGCGCTCTGAGAGCCTCACGCCCTTTGGCCAGTCGAGGCTCGCACGGTAGCCCGTCTCAAACTCAATAATGGCCGTCTTGCGCGCTATGCGGTAGTCCAGCGTACCATCCCCGTTTTTCGTTAAGCCCAGCAGCTCACGCTCACCCGCAAGGGGTAGCGCGTAGCGCGTCTGCAAGCCCGCGCCCTCTTGCAACTGTAACTGTGCGTCTTGCACCTCCGCTATGCCGGGGTTGCATGAGGTTACGGCAAACACAAAAGCACATGCTACAACTACAGCTAGCATGACTTTTTTACAATACATACAAAATGGTCGATTCTGTCTCATTATTAATCTCATTAACATATTCAATAATTTCCATGTATTCCACATATACCTCCGAAAAAACATGTTTGTATTTATTCGATCCGCACACCTCCTGTATTTGTTATGGTTATGCGCACCTGTGTACGCTCCTCTACCCTAATGCGCGCCCGTAAACGCAGCCCAATGTCGGTAACTGCGCGCAAGTACCAACTACCACTTGGCAGCATTTTTGGCTCACTCTCTACATTTCGCGCAAGCGTGCCAAAACTCACCACACCCACCGCCACCTTATGCACGCTTTCAAAGTACTCATTACGCACCACAACCGCAACCTCTTGCACCCCACACCCATAGAGCACCAACAGGCTTACACACACCACACATGCAAAATACACCTGAAATACAAACTTATTTGCCTTCATACTCATATTTACTCGCCACCTCCTTAATTCTCCATTGCAGCAGACCCACCCACCGCCCGCGTAGTGGCGCTTTGCCTTTGTGGGGACACGCCCCCACACCCCCACGAAAGTATGACGCGGTATGTGCGCTACGCGCGTCTTTCTGTGCCATAGCTGACGCTGTTTCTGTGAACGTCTTGTGCTGCCATGACGTGGAATGCGGTATCACTTGCAGTGGGCTAAAGCTGATGCTTTCGGTTGCCACGGCGTAAGACGCGATATGATGATGCCTCGGACGGCCGTTCTTTTTCTTTTCTTTTAACATCCCTGTCAGCCAATGCGTGCCATCCATGGCACGGCTGTGAGGACGCAAAAAGAAAAGAAAGAAAGTACAGCTATCCGAAGACTGACATATCGCGCTAGCGCCTTAGCCACACAAGGCGTTCTCGTAATACTGCCCAAGCAAAATATACACGACACACAACCCTCACGCGCGTAGCGCATAGCAGCGTCATACCACACGGGGGTGTGGGGGTAGTCCCCCACAATGCTACTTCCATGCATCACCTAACCCCGTGTCCTTTGCCCAGCGCAATGTTTTGTAATGCTTACGTAGCGCTGCCTCTTTTCCATGCACGGCCTCGGGTACGTACATGCTCATGCCGTGCACGTCTGCAAGCGCCAGCGTGTCAAAAAGTTTGTCTGTGTTGTACGAGGCAAGCACTGCGTTTTTAAGCGCGCGCACCACCCCTTGTGCTTCAGGTGATTGCGCTACACGCGTAAACAAGTCACGCATGTCTGAGCGCAGGGCTTGAAGCCTACTATCAATAGACAACTTTTGCGCTGACTTCTCGGCCTGCTCCAAGGCTTTTATGCCGTGTTTTGCTATGTAGGTTTTTACCGCACGCGCTAGGGCGGGGAGCTGCGCAGTTTTTATAATTGAAAGTGTCGCCGTCTTTCGTGCATCCGCGCTCAAGTTGTTGTAGTACTCGTAGTAGGCCTTGGCGCTTGCCACAAGTCGCCCTTCCACGTCTGTTTCATTGTTACTGAGCAATGGCACCATCGTATCGTAGGGGAATCCATCGTGTTGTATTTCGGCTTGAGAAAACACAATGTAATCGGCGACATCTTGTAGTTCATACGCTACTTCGACATCCCCCATGTAACACGCATCAAAGGCAAGCACAGACAAGCGCCGAGGCAGGTTTCGTAATGCCTCTGCCAACTTGGCTATGGACATTTCAGCACGCTGCGATGAGTCGTCTCGACCAAAGGACTTTGTGTTTGTACGCTTCTGCGCGCTTGTGGGAGTGTAGCCCTCACTCACCCAGCCCGTGCCGTGCGACCACACCATGAGCATGGAGTTGCGCGCGGGGTAGCGCCGCATGAGGTAGGCAATAACTGAACTGAAAACCTCCACATCTGCAGAGTTGTTCTCGGGGTAGGCGCGCACTATGGGGCTGGGTATTGTCTCATGCACATCAGCTTGTATTTCAAGCGCCACACCGTGCTGCGGCACAGAGTTTTTCTTGTCGATGTAGGCTGCAAAGTACAAAGAAGGCTTGGAGGCTTTTTTGGCTTTTACTTCGCTACGCCCGCGCTCCATTTCGTTTACATCGCGTAATGCGAAAAGTTCAAGATCGTTGTCAGCAAGCATGTAGGCAAAAAGCGCGGTCTCTGCCCGTGGTGTTTTATGTGCTGTGCTACCTTCCTCACACGCAAAAAATAAAACAAGGAGCGTACAGCAAATACAGAATAATGATACATGCATCTTCATAGCTACCTCCACAGGTGGTAATACAAAACCAGTACAAAAACCTTACAACATAATTATATCGTATTTATTGAGGTGTTTTTATTAAATGTATGTTAATGTAAACGCAGAAATGTGTTATTGCACCCACCGCGCGCGTAAGCCCACGGCGGGGTGAAAACGTACCTTATGCGCGCGCTATGTCTACGTCTATGCTGCTCACAAGCCTGCGCGTAATTTCACGCACACGAGTTATTGCCGTACCCATGACGCAGGCGTAGGCACCGCGCTCAAATGCCGCGTTCAAGTCTTCAGTAGTCCATATGCCACCTTCGGCAATGACAGGCAAGCTAAGACCCCGCACAAGTTTTTCAAGCACGTCAAGCGCAGGCAGGTTCTGCCCACGCGTTTGGGGCGTGTAGCCACACAGGGTTGTTGCAACCACGTCCACTTCCAGCGCGGCAGCAGCAAGCCCCTCCTCGTAGGTAGACACATCCGCCATAAGCAAAAGCTGCGGGTAGGCTGCTTTTACCTCCTGCACAAATTCACCAAGCGTGTGGCCATCAGGACGTGCGCGCAGGGTTGCATCAAATGCCACAATGTCAGCGCCCGCTTCATGCACCTCTGCAACTTCTCGCAAAGTCGGCGTTATAAAGACTTCCGAGTGTGCGTACTCTCTTTTCACAATGCCAATAACAGGCAGCGAGACTTCCTTTTTTATGGCAAGAATGTCTTTGTGAGAATTAGCGCGTATGCCAACGGCACCGCCCGCCTCAGCTGCTAAAGCGAGCTTGCTCATAATAAAGTCGCTGTGAAGCGGCTCATCCTCAAGGGCTTGACATGAGACTACCAACCCACGGGGCAATACATCTGCAATTTTTTTCATAAGCTTTCACTCCTAAAGTTTGTATCTTTCTCGTATCGCATTTTTGTACTCTTCAGCCTTGGTGCCGTAAATTATTTGAATGCCGTTTCCACTTTTAATAACACCTTGCGCGCCCAAGCCTTTCCACGCCTCATCATCCACAACAAGCTCGGTATTTTCAACAGTAACCCGCAAGCGCGTTATGCATGCATCAATAGCGCTAATGTTAGCCGCGCCCCCCAGCGCCTCAACAATTTTTTCAACCAAGCCGTGCGTTTCAGCACCACTGCGCTTTGCGTCATAATCAACGCGCCTATAAAGCCGCGCCTCTGCGCCAAGCCGCCCGGGCGTCGCGTAATTAAAGGTGAGAATGGAAAACTTAAAAATGTAGTAGTAGGCCACAGCATACACGGGGCCTAGAATGAGTATCCAATGATACGAGGTTTTAGCCATGCCTTGGAGCAGCGCAAAAAATGTAAAGTCAATGATGCCCCGTGAAAAGGTTATTCCAACTGCAACATTGAGCATGTGCATAAGCATGTATGAAAGCCCCTCAAGCACGGCGTGAATGAGGTAGAGCGGCGGCGCAACAAACAAAAATGTAAACTCAATGGGCTCGGTTATGCCCGTTAAAAAAGACGTGAGCGCCGCGGAAAGCAGTATGCCTTTGACAAGCGGCTTTTGCCCTAGGTCCGCCACCTTGTACATGGCAATCGCCGCCGCGGGTAAGCCAAACATCATGGGCAAAAACCCGCCCGTCATGGTTCGCGTTGCCTCTGCACTAAAATGCTGCACGCTGGGATCCGCAAGTTGTGCAAAAAATATTCTCTGCCCTCCGGAAATCATTTCACCCGCAACCTCCAAAGTGCCACCCAGCTCCGTGTACCAAAACAGGGGGTAAATGGCGTGGTGCAAACCAAAAATGTTGAGCATGCGCATAAAGCTGCCGTAGAAAAATGTGCCAATATACCCCATGGCAGAAAACCACGTACCAGCTGTTACAATGCCCTTAAAAACAAAAGGCCACACAAAGGGGAGCAGTGCACCCAAGGGCATAAAGAGCGCCATGGTAACAAGCGGGACAAAGCGCGTGCCACTAAAAAATGCCAAATATTCGGGGAGCTTTTGCGTGGAAAACCTGTTGGTAATAAACGCCGAAAGCATGCCTACAATAATGCCGCCGAAGACGCCCAACTGTAGCGTGAAAATACCGAGTTCCTTTGTGTACATTGCCGCAAGTCCTGTAGCGTCTGCTCTGCTGTAGCCCGCTTGAATAAGCGCATCAAGCGTGGTGCTCTCTGGAGTAAAGCCTTGAAACTGCAACACCACACCCACAATGGTGTGCAAAAGCAAAAAGCCCAAAACCGACGCGAGCGCCGCGGTCTCTTTATTTTTGCGCGCAAGCCCTATGGCAACACCAACGGCAAACAAAAGCGGCAGGTTTGCAAACACCAAAAGCCCAGCGCGAAAAAAAACAATCAGCACCTTATTTGCAAAAGTACCCGACTCTAAAAAGGTCAAGCCATAGGTTTCAATAAGCGTAGGGTTTGTAAAAGCCCCTCCAATTCCAAGCAGGACACCGGCAATGGGTAAAACCGCAATAGGCAACATAAAGGCTTTCCCAATCTGCTGCAACACACCAAATACTTTTTTCATAAAACACCTCTTTTTGCATTGTAGTAAATACGCATATAGTGCCTTGCGTGCATGTCGCGTCCTTCACGCAATTAATGTCTGTGTAACCATGTATGAGTAATTTCTCACAACGGAAATATTTTTCCCGGATTGAGGATGTTGTTGGGATCGAATGCCTTTTTGATGCTGCGCATGACTGCGAGTTCTTCTTCAGAACAAGGCAAGTTTATAAAGGGTTGTTGTACCAGCCCTATGCCGTGTTCACCAGAAATAGTGCCGTGGCATTCTTGGCAGACGTAGGCAAAAATTTTGTAAATGCCCTCCTCGGTTTTTTGTATGTCCTGCGCAGCATCACGCCCTTCTTGAGGCACAATGCCTACATGCAAGTTTCCGTCCCCCGCATGGCCATATGAGGCACACCTAAACCCGTGGTTTTCGCCAACACGCTGCATGTAATCCATGACGCGTGGCAAAGCGCCAATGGGTACGGAAATGTCCATTTCCTTAATAACGCCTTGCGCCTTTATGCCCAAGTAGACATTGCGCCGAAGTTTCCACATGTCTTTTTTTTCGCTCTCGTCCTGCGCCATAAACATGGACTGCATGCCCCCTTGTGCTTGTAGCAACGCAGTTATTTTGTGCCTATCCGCATCAATTTGTGCTTCGTTGCTACCATCAAGTTCAATGAGCAAGTGCGCTTGCGTGTCCTCTCTTATGGGCGGGTAATTACTTTTGCAATACAACTTTGCATAAGTAAGCGCGGTTCTCTCCATAAGTTCAAGCCCACTAGGCATGAGCCCCGCCATCAAAATGGCATGCACCGCCTCAACGGCACTCTTCACGCTGCTAAACGTGGCGTACATCAGTTTTTCATAACGCGGCATGGCAATGAGGCGTAGCACCGCCTTGGTAACAATGGCTAAAGTGCCTTCACTGCCTATGACCACGTCTTTTATGCTGTAGCCCGTACTGTTTTTAAGCGCACGTGAGCCCGATGTGATGATGTCGCCGTTGGGCATGACGAGGTCCAACTCCAAGACGTAGCCACGCGTTGAACCGTACTTAAGCGCCTTAGGGCCACCCGCATTGTGGGCAATGTTTCCGCCTAAGGAACATATTTTATAACTCGCGGGGTCGGGTGGGTAGAACAGCTGTGCTTCTTGCGCTTTTTCTTGCAAGTCGTAATTGCGTATGTATGGCTCCACCACTGCCTGCATGTTCTGCACATCTATTTGGAGAATTCTGTCAAACTTTTCCATGGACAGGCATATGCCACCATGCAAGGCAAGTGCCGCGCCCGCAAGCCCCGTACCTCGCCCGCGCACAGTAACGGGCACCGCATATTCATTTGCCCATTTCATAATCTGGCTTATCTGTACAGCAGAATTAGGGGTTACTACAAAGTCCGGAGGAAAATGCAAGTCTTCGGTTTTATCTTGGGAATATGCAAGACACTTAGCCCTGTCGTCGCTCGCGTTTCGCGCTCCCACAAGTCCTATTATTTTTTGTTTAAACTCTTTGTCACACGCAACAAATTGCGCGGGCTTAAGGCTGTGCTTCATGGTGTAATTCTCACATTGCTATTAAAAAGAACGTTGCTAAGGAAACGACCGTGCAATAAAAAATCACAGGGACGAAATTTATCTTTATTATAGCACCTTCCATTCCGCGGCCTTTCAAGCCTTTATTTCCAACAAGCCCCGTAACCGTTAGCGCGGCTACAACGTTACTTATACAAATCATATTACCAACTGCACCGCCAACATTTTGCAGCGCGAGAATAAGCTCAGGTTTTAACCCGTATAAAATAGCGGCTTCATATTGTAGCGGTGAAAACAATATGTTTGAGACTGTGTTTGACCCCGCCATAAATGCGCCCAGCACGCCTATCCACGGTGACAAGAAAACATAGAGCACTTGTGGTAACCCAAGGAAGGCTCTTGCAATTTCTCTCACCATGCTTTCTAGCCCTAAGTTTGCGTTGCCCGTTTTAAGCATCAGCTGTACCATGGCAACCCCGCATATAAGTGCTATGGCAGCGCCCTTGACTTGGCTCAAGGTTGCACGCCACGTTTTTACTGAACTTGCAAAATTCATTTTCAACAAAACATGCGAGAAGAGCGCAACAAACATAAAGGGAATAATGCCCGGAGTATAGGCCTACAAAAAATTATAATCAAGTCCTTCCACACCTAACACGTTGTTAATGGAAAGTTTTTGCGCCACCAATAGCTGCTTAAGCCCCAGCGCGGGGACGCGAGTTATTATGAGCATGCCAATGATCAACACGTAGGGCATCCACGCACGTAAGGTACTCATTACCCGATTTTCATGTACCGTAGTTGTAAGCAATACTTGACTGGCGCTGTTCCCATCATCAGCATTCTCAGCGCTAGGAAAGTCCCATGTGTTTTTGGGAACGAGAAAGCCCATTTTGGTTGTAGTAATTACCAGCACCAAAGAAAATGCGTAAGCTACCAGCGAGGGTACTTCATGACCAAGGTATATGGCAAGCAGGAGGTAGGGAATAAGATAGCTCAATGCGACATAGAGGGAAAATGGCACCATTTCAAAGACCGCCTGCCACGACTTGTTTGTGCCACCAAATACAAATACAACCACAGCAATGGAAAGTAGCGGTATAAACAAGCCTCCCACAAAATGCAAAACGGCGGTCAAGGACGTGAGCGCGGAAAGGTCAAAGGACGCAACTCCTGTAAGCACGGAGACCATGCCATTAATGGGCGTGCCTACGGCGCCAAAAGAGACGGCGGTGGAGTCCGCAATGAGTGCTACGCTTACCGCAGCAAGTGGCGGTACGCCGAGGCCAATGAGCATGGGGGCTGCAATTGCAGCGGGCGTACCAAAACCTGCAGCACCTTCTATGAGCTGAACAAACAAATACCCTGCAATCAAAATATGCACTCTTTTGTCTGAACTTATGTTTTTAAAACTGCTCTCAATAGAACGCATAGCACCAGATTCTTTGAGTGTATTGAAAATAAGGATGGCACCAAAAATAATCACGATAATGTCAATGGCCTTGAGAGCGCCAAAGACGCCGTATGCAATAACTGTAAAAATCGGAGCTTTCCAAAAGACAAGCGCAATAAGCGCAGTCAGAATTAAGGCAATGGGCATTACCTGACGCGATGATCGTGAATAAAAAATCATAGCTATGAGAATATACGCTATGGGGACTAAGGCGAGTACTGTATACATATTACCCCTATTTTGGAAAAAATATCTTGAAAAACATACCAAATAATAGATTTTACAATTACATTCTTGTGTAATTGCTATTCACTAGTATGATTGATGTAAAAAACTTTTGCATACCATGCATGCTTACAAATAACTACGCGCACGTAATGGTGTAACCTGCTCTCGTGACCAATGTTTTGTAAGCCCACATAGACATACCTCAAGAGCTGTATGGCTTTGGCGACTGAGCTTTGATTTCATCATCAATTCTCTTCCCAACTACTCTTTTTCCACATAAGGGTACTGCCCTTACATGTACTCTCAAAGGTATCTTTTTAATATTTCAAGGTATTTTTTTTTCATTTTTATAGTTGAGTCATAAGATACAATTCCGACAACATTACTTTCTGGACGAACATTCGTATCTATTTTAACAAGCATTTCAGGAGCTTCTTCGTTTTCATCTTGTATAAGATATACAGGAGGATTTTTAGGATCTCTGTAAGGTATATCATATACAATTCCATAGCATTCATTGCGAAGCTTGACGTAGGAACCAATAGGGATAGCGCCAAGAAAATTGAAAAAAATTTTTCGAGTTTCAGGATAAAATTTTTGGCTATTGTTTATAATTTCTTTTAATGCCTCAAATGGAGTATTATTATTAGAAATAACTTCTACATAATCATGCACAATTCGAAGACCATTGCTTATCATCAAATCTTGATTTGCATTTTTATACGTTCTCTCAAAACTACTTATAGAATTATCGATAAGTAGCTTTTTACTATTATCATAAAGACCTTTTCCTATTTCTGCATTGGACTGGAGTTCTGTAGATTGATTGGCTACTATGTCTATTACATAATCTGGAAAGTTTCTCTTTTTCAACATAGAAACTGTATAATTTATAATCGCATTTTCTGTTTTGCTTTCTATATCTTTATATAGGCGGCGATCCGCAATTACATGCCCAAGGTGTGCTGTAAATTGACACGCTGCTACATCAATACGTCTATCTACACTTTGAAAAAACGTAGTCTTAAAACTCTCTTGTTCCATAAAAGCCATAGTAAAAAAAACCCTTTTACAAGCTATTTGAACTACTTTGCTATCGGAATAAGATATTCCTATAAGATCAGCAATGTAAGGAAACACACATTCCCGTATTTTAGGATACATAACCGTAGATATAAAGTTTTTTATTGAATTATATGATACGTTGTGTTTTGCAGATTTAATAAACATATCACGTACTTTTTTATAAATATCATCATAATGCAAGCACGCCTGTGCAATATTTGAAGATACTTTATGATTTTCTTGCATTCCAAATAATTCCAAAAGCTTATCACTCATAAATCTCTCCAAAATATAAATTTTTTACCACAAATTCTCATTTAATAGTTATAACGCATAAAAAATACACTTCTAAACATATTTTCTACATAGAAAATGCTTTAAGAAAAAAATTATACTTTACTATTCAGTAATAATATAGTAAAAATAACATTACAATACTTTAGTAAAATGTAATATTTAATGTAATTGTTAAAAATTCATACCTATCTTGGAACATAAGCATGAGACATCTATCACAGATAATATTTTTCAAAAATATTTGTGCTATGGTATTGTATTTTTACGAATTGGAAGGTGTTTTACAACAAGAAAACAAGAACATGAAAGCTCTTGAGTTACAGCAACTGGTTTCTTACGTGTGTGCTACACGTTGAACTTAAAGTGCATGACGTCCCCATCTTGCACCACATACTCCTTGCCTTCCATACGCAGCTTGCCCGCAGAGCGTATGGCTGCTTCGCTACCTAAGGAAAACAGATCATCGCAACCAAACACATCAGCTTTTATAAAGCCTCGCTCAAAGTCACTGTGTATTATACCCGCAGCCTGAGGAGCAGCCGTACCTTCGCGAAAGGTCCAAGCCTTAACCTCCTTTTCGCCTGCGGTAAAATAAGTACGCAAATTCATAGTATGATATGCACAGCGAATCAGTGCATCAAGCCCCGAACGCTCTAGGTTTGCTTCACGCAAAAAGTCATTGCGCTCTTCGGCGCTTAAGCCTGCTATTTCGGCTTCAAGTGCCCCGCATAGTGTAATGCATTCGTTATTTTCACGCGCTGCGTGTTCTGAAACTACTCGTACATAATCATTTCCAGACGCCGCGTGTTCTTCTTTAACATTGCACACATATATGGCAGGTTTGAGCGTTATGAGGTTCATAAACTTCACCATTTCGCGCTCTTCCTCACTCAGCAAAACGGTACTTGCAAGATTACCTTTATTAAGCGTCGCATGCAAATTATCAAGTAAGGGTTCCAAGACTGGAGCGATACGCACCACATCGGGCTTACGTGCCTTTTTCTCCCTAGCAATTCCCTGCATACATCGCTCAAGCACCGCAACATCAGCAAGGGCTAATTCAGTTTGAATAGTCAATATATCCGAAATCGGGTTGACTCTGCCGTTGACATGCGCAACACCATCATCATCAAAACAACGCACGACATGAGCAATAATACTTGCTTCTCGGATATGCGACAAAAACTTGTTTCCCAGCCCTTCACCGCGCGATGCTCCTTCAACAAGCCCCGCAATGTCTACAAATTCTACGGTCGCAGGCGTGACCTTTTTGGGCTTGTATATTTCCGCAATTTTATCAAGCCGCTCATCTGAGACGGCGACTAAACCACTATTGGGCTCTATGGTGCAAAAGGGGTAATTTTGCGCATCGACTTGCATGGCTGTTAAAGCTGAAAAAATGGTAGACTTACCAACATTTGGTAGTCCAACAATACCGCAGTGTAAGGACATATTTTATATAGTAGTGCTTTTACAAAGTAACATGCAAAAAAGATGAACAAATGTATTGTAAGCAAACAAGAACGCGAGTAGCATTATTTAGCTTACCCCGAGGTAGACTTTTTGCACCATGTCGTGATTCAACAATTCTTTAGAAGTACCAGAGAGCACTATTCTCCCCGTTTCCATAACATAGCCGCGGTGTGCAATTTTAAGAGCTTGTCGCGCATTTTGTTCCACAATTAAAATGGTCGTTTTATGTTCACTGTTAAGCTTGGTCAATATTTGGAAAATGCGCTGTATAATGAGCGGCGCAAGTCCAAGCGAAGGTTCATCCAATAACAGCAGGCACGGACGTGCCATAAGCGCACGCGATATTGCCAACATTTGCTGCTCACCTCCTGAAAGTGTTCCAGCAACTTGATGCCTGCGTTCCTTCAAGATAGGAAAAAGCTTAAAAGCATAATCGAGGTCGTTTTTTACCTCATGTGAGTCCTTGCGCAAAAATGCCCCTAAGTCCAAATTTTCCTGCACCGTGAGTTTGGGGAATATTTTGCGTCCCTCTGGCACCTGCGATATACCGAGAGAGACAATGTTCTCAGCTGAAGCCCCATCTATTCTCGATTCACAAAAATATACTTCGCCTTCTTTAGCACGGACGATACCGCATATCGTCATGAGAATGGTCGACTTCCCCGCGCCATTCGCTCCTACAATAGTAACAATTTCACCCACATCCACATACAAATTTACAGAACTAATAGCCTGTATTACCCCATATGAGGCGCTTACATTGCGTAGTCGCAGCATTGCATTGTGAGAAACGGGAGTGTCTACGTTATGTTCCAAGATAAGCCTCTATGGTACGTGGATTATTTCTTACTTCTTCGGGCGTGCCTTGCGCAATAAGTCGCCCATAATCTACCACATAAATGATATCGCAAAGATTCATAACAAAATGCATATCATGTTCTATGAGAAACACGGTAAACTCGTAGCGTTTTTGTAAACTACGAATGAGGTGCATGAGCGATTCGGTCTCTTGTGGATTCATGCCCGCGGCAGGTTCATCGAGTAACACAAGAGATGGCTTAGAAGCAATAGCGCGCGCTATCTCAAGTCGTTTTTGCAAACCATAGGGCAAAGACTCTGCTATCTCGTTTGCCACATGATCAAGGTTCAAGTCCTTCAGCACATCATGACAATGCTCTATGAGTTGTTGCTCCACAGCGCGCATCTTCTTGGTATGAAGCAAGGTCTGAAAAAACGAATAGCCTTGCACCGTGTACGCGCCTATAAGTACATTTTCTAAGACGGACATTTTTGAAAAGAGCCGAATATTTTGAAATGTACGCACCATGCCCAAGCGCACAATGCTGTGATGAGCGCGGGCAAAGACATCATGTTCCTTGCCCGCTTTGTCGATAAATGTAGCCTGACCTGCCGTAGGTTTATATATGCCTGTTATGCAATTAAAAAACGTCGTCTTGCCTGCACCATTAGGGCCAATAAGCCCAGTAACAGAATTTTTCTTCACAGAAAGAGAAACAGAATTGAGGGCGGTAAGACCGCCAAATTTTATAGTGATATCGCGTACTTCAAGCATTGTGTTTATTCTCAAGCAAAAACTCTGTCCTCGACTTGGGTATAAGCCCACTCGGTCTAAAAAGCATCATAAATACCAAAATAGCGCCCAAGAGCAACATGCGGTACTGGGCAAAAACACGCAAATATTCTGGCAGCATAATAAGCACAACAGCGCCCAGCGCAACCCCCGAAATAGAACCTAAACCACCGAGGACTACGATGCATAGCGCGGTAACAGAAACCAATATAGAAAAACTATTGGGGTCTATAAAGGAGGTATTGGATGCAAACAACACTCCTGCTATGCCGCCCAAAAAACCATTGATAGCAAAAACGCCGATGCGCACAAACGTAACATTGACGCCCATAGATGCGCTTGCAATTTCATCTTCGCGAAATGATTCCCACGAACGACCAAACCGTGAATGCTCAAGCCTCCGTATGAAAAACACAGCCACAACAACGCAAGCGAGTGATATGAAGTAGAGCAGCTTAGTCTGTGCAAAAAAGTCGAGTTCTAACCCTACAATACCGGGCTTTGCTATACCAGATATGCCACGCGGACCTCCCGTAAAGTCCATGTTTGTAACAACAAGGCGAAATATTTCGCTTAAACCAAGCGTAACAATAGCCAAGTAGTCTCCCCGCAAACGAAGCGTTATAATAGCAAAGACCATGCCTGCAACAACGCCAAAAGCCGCACCAGCCACAAGACCCGCGTAAAAATTTACCCCTAAATACGTGTTTAAGAGCGCATAGGTATAGGCACCAACCCCAAGAAAAAAAGCCTGCCCCAAGCAGAGCATGCCCGTAAGGCCTACGATAACATTAAGCCCTAAAGAAAAAATAATGTAAATAAATACCAAGGTTAAAACCTTGGTGTGGTAAATACCAAAGATGAAGGGAATAACCAAAAGAAGCACAAACAACAGGGCTATAAAGACACGAAACGACCGAGCGTGAAAAACATGCTGTATTACTCTCCCAGATTTTTCCATGCCCTTTTGACGTTTCTGAAGCAAATAGTAATACAAGGCCGAAGCAAGAAGGGAAATAGCAAATATAAAAAGGATATTCATCCAGCGCATTTCAATTTTGTTAAGGCTGGCATTTATTTTGGGGACTACCAAAATAAAAGAGAGCGCCGTAAAAAACAATGCAGTACTAAGCGTTTTTTTCATACTTTCTCTTTTTGTGAGCTACCTAATATACCAGCGGGGCGCAGCGTCAATATTATTATCAAAAACAAAAATGCAAAAACATCTTCGTAATCACTTGAAATATACCCCGCGCCAAAACTTTCCACAAGCCCTAGTACAAAGCTGCCTATAACAGCCCCGGTAATGCTCCCTATTCCCCCAAGCACCGCAGCCACAAAGGCCTTAATACCAACTAAAAAGCCTATGTAAAAATTTATTTGGCCTACATAGGAGCCTATCATAACCCCACCAAGCGCTGCGGCAG
Source organism: Spirochaetia bacterium (assembly GCA_965196605.1). Classification (GTDB taxonomy): domain Bacteria; phylum Spirochaetota; class Spirochaetia; order WTKD01; genus CBDAKK01. The sequence continues at coordinate 638,825 of CBDAKK010000008.1, read as the reverse complement.
CTGCCCCAATAATAAAGGCAAGTGAAATAATAAGCCTCACATCAATGCCTAAGAGTCGCGCCATAGTGAGATCCTGCGCCGTGGCACGCATAGCCTTGCCGATGCGCGTATACTTTATAAGCAAGGAAAACAGCGTCATAAACACCACAACGGTTACAAGTATTACAAGCTGCTGTAAATTCAGCAACCCACCCATAAGTGACTTATCAGGAAGCAGGCTTGGAAAAGGAATAAAGTTTGCCGTCTGAACGAGCAACACATAATTTTGCAAGAATATCGACATACCTATGGCGCTTATAAGCGCTGAAAGGCGCGGCGAATTTTGCAGAGGCGCGTATGCTATTTTGTTAATAAAATACGCATAACCACATGAAATGAGTACTGCAAACAGCATAGCCAGCGCTATTGCCAAAACAATTGGAAGGCCTAAGGTGCTAAGCATAGAAAAAACCAGCAAAGCAACAAAAGCGCCAACCATGTATATTTCACCATGTGCAAAATTTATAAGCTGGACTATACCATAAACCATAGTATACCCAAGCGCTAGAAGCGCATAAATACTGCCCTTGGTAAGTCCACTAAATATTACACGTACTAAAAAATCCATTACAGAACTGCAATCCCTTGTACAATATCAACTATTTTTACCTAAACGTTGCTTATGCTCCGTATCATAAAAAAGCAAAAAATCATCAACGCTATTCACTACAAATGTTATAAACACAAACAACGTAGTAGCAAAAACCAATATCAAAATATAGATTTATAATACTACATTGCATAAAGGCTTGTCAAAATAAGACATGCTAACGCGCAATAGTACAAAAGCAATGTCTAGACTTTTTGCCGGAAATGTCTAGACTTTTTGCTGGAAATGTCTAGACTTTTTGCCTGAAATGTCTAGACTTTTTTTACTATTGCCGTTTATTGAACGCGCAAGGTGTACAGCCGCTATTAATGATGCATGCGCATTTACCGCTTGCATGTACAGACTTTACACATTGCAATGCCTCCATAAACACGCCACGCACACGCTCCATGCTGCCATGCACTACGCATTATTGACCAGCAGAACACTGAACAAAATAAAAAAGCACAGCCTCAGAGCACAAGCGTGGTTTGGTGCTTGCGCTACAGCTGTGCATCTTTAAAAATTACTCGGTTTTTTTCTCTTCTTCTGTTTCTGTTTCCTCTTTTGTTTCTGCTTCTTCCTGTGTCTCTACAGGAGGCTCTGCTACAAAGGGTTCAGCAGACGTAGGAAAAAGCGTTTCCTTAAGATACTTTGTAATAAGAAAGGTGTATTGATTAAAATCATTCTCATGCTCTGTTTTTTTCTTCACATAAAAATTTTCAGCAAAGGCATACAGCGTCAAGCCTACTTCAGTTCCGTCTTTAGTTTTTATAAGCACCTCTGACTCTTTCATGGAATCTACAACTTGAACATCGGAAAAATCTTTTGCCTTTGCTTCCAGAAGAGCGTTAAGATACTGAGAAACTTTTGTATTATCAAGCGTAAGCGCAGCGTTAGCAAGCGTCCATTCTGCAGTGTCTTCGTCCTTCTTGCTTTTCTTTTTCTTATCATCTAAGTCTTTACCAAGCACCATCTTTGTACCATCACGCGGACTTATGGTAATAAAACTCACCTCATCAATCTCAAGGGTAGGCGCAACATTCGGCGTAAAAATACGCGTGTCCAGCCAATAGATGGTTTCAGAAGAAAGCGTGCTGTGCAATGTAGACGCAACTTTGTAAACTGCTTTGTCGTCTTCAAAGCGCGCATAGGCGGGGTCTGTGGTCTGAGAAAATGCAAAACTCAAAATATTCTTTCCCGACTTCGACTCTAAAGTTACAATATATGGTGCTTTATCTTTTTCTTCTGACTCTGCTAAGCCGTACTTAGCAATATCCGAAGGGTTTGCTTCAACAATTCGTCCTTGAGAAAAGTTTTTCACATCCTTAAGAAATGCTTCTACCCGCTCCCTCCACGCTACAATGGTAAGGTTTTTCTCTGTATCTTCATATTCCCACCAATCAGAATATTCATCAGCATCATGCTCTAAGCGCATGTCGTTGATCTGTATTGCTCCAATGTCCTCTACCTCTATTTTTGCTCCTATGGTTTTAAGCACAGCAGTAGACTGCACCCTCGCTGCGCGCTTTGACGCTTTGAAAAAATACCCCAGCATCATGGTGCTGGTGAGCAAAACAATGACAACAAGTATTATAAGTGATTGTTTTTTCATCGTGTACCTCTTAAATTTTTATGTTTTCACACCTTAACTCTTGGAGTAGTATTTTTTAGCAGAAATACTACGTCGAAAGGTGAGAACAATAATTGCAATTACAATTACTAGAAGTGGTAAAAGAATTACATTCCACAATTGCACCAACAATGCCAGTGTGTTCTTCTTTGCCTCGTCTTGTATTTTGTTAAGACGCACATCTTTTACAACACGCGACTTTATTTGCAAAAGCTTTTCATCACTACCAAGCCAGTCGGAAGCGTTTGAAAGAAACGCGAGGTTGTAGCCCGCATTAGTTACTTGATATAAGTAGGAAAGGAAAAAAGTACTACCCGTAAGCACAAAGCGCGCAGACTCTCCACTACTACGGTAATCATCCGCCGCCCCCTCTGGTATGCTTATAATCTTTTCCTCAACCGCGCTCGTAAGTGGTCCTAAAAATGCATTCGTTACCACGTGAGACTTGGTATTATCAGAACGCTTATCGAGAAAAAACTGCGTTTGGTCAGGCTGTAGTTGATAGACCTTAGGGGCCGTATCATCAGAGTTTTCCTCTGCGCTCGGAGACTGCGTATGCCCCTTTGTCCATGACTTTTCAGAACTCGATACTAACGCAGTAACATAGTCTTTCTTATCTTCAGAGACGCTCAAAGGGCTCGTCCAAAACAAATCAAGCCCACCAAAACGCGCAGTAATGGGGTTTTCCTTGTCCACATTTTCTGGAAGCGCCGTCATCCACATGGGGTAGTTCTGCAAAACTTGCAAGCCTTGCCCCCTGTTCACCGGAATAAGCTTGTTATATTCATCCAGTACAATAGTATCCTCTATAGTAATGCCATAGTGCTTAAGCATGTCGTGAAGTACGGTGTTTTGATACACACCAAACAAGCCCCTGCTCACATCCACACGTACGCGGTCTACAGCAAAATAAGCGCCCTTACCCTGCATAAGAAATTGGTCTATATAATACGCCGTGTCATTGTCTACGTCCTTTGCCCCTATGACAAAGAGCACGTCCACTTCCTCATCTACTGCCGTGCCCTTTTCAATATCACGAAGTGTGTGATCACTTTGCAAAGTTTGGCGAAGCCCCTGCAATGAGCGCTCATCTTGATACGCATCATCAAGTATAAGCATGCCAATAACACGCGTGTCATTTGTTATCATCTCTTGTACCTTTGAAGTTATTTGGTACTCCAAAACAGCAGGTTGCAAGAAAAAAGGAATGACGCGAGTCTCATTTTGATACGAAAGCACTAAGCCAGAATACACAACGGCATACGTCGCTTGGTTTTTTTCAAGCACTTGTATTTGCTGAGGTGTAAGTCCGCGCTCTTCAGCAACACCTATGTTTTCAGGCTTGTCGGGATCTTTTTCCGCAAAGACTACGCGCCCATTTGAACGCGATTGATACTCTTGAAGTATGTCTATCATGTGCTGCGCATCCGGCGTTGCCGTTTTTAACTTAGGCGATATGTAATAATCTATATACACTGCATCGGGTATACCGCGTACGATATCTTGCGAAATTTTTGAAATAGAATAGGCCTTGTTTTCCGTTAAGTCCACGCGTGTGTAAAAGAGTAGTGAATTTACAATAACAAGTCCTAATACAACCGCAAAGACAATGGCTGTCAAATTTTGTTTAAGCTTTAAAGCGTTTTTCTGTTGCATAATTACTTACCTCCACTTCCTTTGCAAGAGCACTTGCTTGTTGAGAAACAAAAACACCGCAATCACGGCTATGTAGAAAACCACGTCGCGCGTATCTATAAGGCCTTTTACAAAGCTATTAAAATGCGTCATAACCGAAAGGTATTGCAAAACACCGCCTAACCAGCGCGGCAATGTTAAAAGCCCAGGCAAAAACCCAAGCAAGGTTATAAGAAGCAACACCATGGTCGTAAGCAAAAAGTTTGATATTTGATTCTTCGAGATTGAAGAAAGAAAACACCCTATACTCACCTCCGCGGCAATAATAAGCAAAAGCCCAAAGTAATTACCAAACAGCACGCCTATTTCAAAATGCCCAAAAGGCAGTAAGGTTAATGGAACACTTACGGTGCCTATGAGCATGAGCATAAACAATGTCATAGCGCCCAAAAACTTACCAAGTACCAGCTGCATTTCGCTGTAGGGCAAGGTAAGCAACAATTGGTCAGAACCCACCTTGCGCTCCTCCGCCCACGTACGCATGGTAACAGCCGGCACTAATATAACAAACAAAATCGGCATAATGTTAAAAAACGCCCGAAGGTTTGCCGTGTCTTGGGCAAAAAAAGATTGAAGCTGAAAGGTCCACCCCGCAGTAATAAAACAGAAAAAGAAAATAAGTATGTACGCAATGGGAGAACTAAAATATTGACGCAATTCTTTGCGTATAAGCGTAAGTATCATACGGCACCTCCTGTTGATTGTGCACTGTCTTCATGCGAAGTAATAGATTGAAAGATAGACTCAAGCGTAGCGCTTTTCTTATACAGTTCTCGTATACGCAGCTTATTGGTAACAGCCCAATCAAAGATATCTTCACCTTGCACAAGACCTGACTCCGCGTTTACTTGCACGGCAGTGTACCCATTCGCCCCCGCATCACTGAGTACAGCAGCATCAGCAATACCGCGCAAGGTTTTTAAACCCTCTATGGTGTTTGCTGCCACCTCACCAGAAAGCGCAAGCGTGTACACGTCTTCGCCCTTGAGCTTTGCCGCTATTTCCGAACTTGTACCCTCTGCGACAATATGTCCTTGATTAACAATAAGTATGCGGTTACAAAGTATTTCCACTTCCTGCAATATGTGCGTAGAAAGCATGACCGTTTTTGTTTTACCAAGCTCACGTATAACCGCACGTATGTCCTTAATTTGGTTGGGGTCGAGACCCGAAGTCGGCTCGTCAAGAATAACCACATCGGGCTCATGAATAATAGCCTGTGCAAGCCCAACGCGCTGCCTCATGCCCTTTGAAAGGCTGTTGATGGGTTTGTACAAAAACTCCGAAAGCGAGCACAACTCTATAACCTTTTTAAGTGAGCCTTCAAGTTCAGTCTCCGACACCCCACGTGAACGCGCAACAAAACGCAAATACTCGTAGACAAACAAGTCTTCATAGAGTGGGTTGTGCTCAGGAAGATAGCCTACGTGCTGTTTTGCCTTCACAGGTTCATCCATGACGTTCACATCGCAAACCTTCACCGTACCCTCATGCGGATTATGGTATCCGGTTATCATTTTCATAACCGTGGTTTTTCCCGCTCCATTGGGACCTAATAAGCCCACAATTTCGCCCGTGTTTACGGAAAAACTCATATCGTGTATAGCCTTAAAGCTACTGTAATATTTTGAAACATTGCGTAATTCTATCATGTACCCTCCTTACGCCTCTGCAACTTTAATAGTGTTTTCATTATTTTCATATTCAATATTATAATGTTCTTCTTCGCCCTCATCGTAGGGCACGCTCACATGCATTCTGTCTTTACAACAAAAAACATGCGGAAAAACATCTTGCGCTTCCTTCTCTATCTCGTAAATATCCTTTACAAGATAACGAGGACTAAAATGAATAAGCCCCGCCTTGGCAACACATGCTTTTTTTAACATTCCCGCTGCCTCAACGCCAGTCATGTGCAACTTCTCCTTTGCACTAAGACTGTGCTCATTTTTAAACATACCTTCACAAAAAACCAAGTCCGCTCCGGCTATTGCGTGCTCTATAGTCTGCGTGGGACGCGTGTCCGTTACGTAGCATATTTTACGCCCCTTACGCGGCAAGCCCACTACTTCATTCGGCAAAACCACATCCCCATTGTCAAGCGTAACGCTCTTTCCCTTTTGCAACTCAGACCACAGAGGCCCCATAGGAACCCCGCGCTCACGCGCAAGCTCAGGAAAAAAGCGTCCCGCTCTCGGCTTTTCTACAAAGGAAAAACCCCACACAGCCCTCGTATGCTTACCGGGAAATGCGAAAATATCGTATTCCTTATTTACATCTTCGTATACTTTTTCTTCTTTGACAATATCATCCAACAAGACATAGTTGATTTTATAATTTACGTATATTCCAAGCTCTTTGCGCACCGCAGTAATAAAGTTTTTCACAGCGCTGGGACAAATAATAGTAAGCGGCTCCTCTCGCTCCACTTGTGCGCACAGCATGAGCATGCCCGGCAGCCCCGTCACGTGGTCAGCATGCGAGTGAGATATACAAACAAGCTTGAGGTGTTTCCAACGCAAATGCATAGCCTTAAGGTTAACTTGCACGCCTTCACCGCAATCAAAAAGAAACTTCTCTCCCTCTCTATGAATGAGAACGGAACTCAAGCCCCGTCTCGGCAGTGGCAAGGAGCCACTAGTCCCCAATACAAACGATTCTAATACCATGAATACCCTAATACAACAGAAAAAATATAGGAAGGGGTCACGAGACCGCTACTTCCTCTTCGTAGTTCACGCCATCAAACATAAACCCATGTATATTATAAAAATCTTTTGTAAAGCCTTCTATATCCGTGTACTCCCTAACCGTATCATCATTTACAAGCTGCCACACGCGCCGTACCTCTTCTTGCACATCATCGCGCATTTCCCAATCATCAACACGTATACGCTGCTGCGCATCAGTTATAACACCCTTGCCATTGTACAGCTTTTCATGCAGCATTCTATACATTTGCTCAATGCAGCCCTCATGTATGTTTTTATCCTTCATCACTTTATACAAAATAGAAAGATACAAAGGCACTACGGGTATGACCATGCTTGCGCGCGTAACAAGCGCCTTATTCACAGAAACGTAGGCGCGCCCCAAGCCCTTGCCCTGCAGCATGGTGTCTATTTCATGCGCACTTGCCTCCAAGTGTTCCTTTGCCTTGCCTATGCTACCATTGCGGTACAAGGCCTTAGTGAGCTCAGGACCTATGTACGAATACGCAATCGTTGTAGCGTTTTCAGCAAGCACACCAGCTTCCACAAGCGCATCAATCCACGCGCGCCAGTCTTCCCCACCCATAACTTTTACCGTATGAGCAACTTCATCCTCTGTGGCAGCGCCAATAGACACGTCTTTCACATGCCCCGAAAGCACATCCAAAGTTCTTTCTGCAAAATCCTGTCCTACAGGTTTCAAAACCGAGCTGTAAAGCGCTCCAGTCTTTGCATCAACGCGCTTGCCTGACGCAAGGCTGTATATCACAAGATCTACCGTACCCAATTCGCTCTTAATAAGCTCAATCGCCTCTTGCTTTATCTCATCGCTAAAGGCATCCCCAAATATACTCTTCGCCCACAGCCCATCGCCATGTGCAAGCTCCTCAAAAGCATGAGAGTTATACCAACCAACAGACGCAGGGCGCTTTTTCTCCACAAGCGCGGGCGTTTCAAAGGCAACATTGAGCGTCTTCGCATTGTACCCGTAGGCACATGCTATGCGTGTAGCAAGCCCATAGCCCGCTGAGCCACCTATTACCAGTACGTTTTTCGGCCCCGTTTCTCCTTGGGTTGCAGGTTTCGCCTCTTTTACGTAGCTTATTTGCTCTTCAACGAGCTTTCTGCAACCCAGAGGGTGCGCGTTAATGCATATATTTCGCATTATCTTGGGTGTTATTACCATTTTTGCCATGTAAGCCTACCTTTATATAACTGCTATGTGCTATAGAAATTTTATGTGAGTTTTAATTATAGCACAGAGACTTTTTTGTATACATACTAGCAACAAATTATAAAAAAATAATCCACGCACACACGCCACAATGCTTATGCAATAGTTCGCATCCCCTCGCTGCGCTCGTGAGCGTCCTCACAGCCGCCCCATGCAGTGGCAGCAAAAAGCGTGAGCAATCAAGCTAAAGCAGCCCGTGTTTTGCATCTAAAGCCGTGTTACGGACGGCGGGCAGCCTCGCGCGCGGAGCGCAAAGCAGCGTCTTACCACACGGGGGTGTGGGGGCTTGCCCCCACAAAGCGTGCATACATGCAATACCACATCACATGCTTATTTTATAAACATGTTTTCTAACACCATTTGCACTTCGTTGGTGCTAATGCCCACAATTTTTGCAATGCGCTCAGGCTTGAAACTGTTTTCGTTTAGTCCAATAATGATGTCTTTGGTTTTTTCATCTATTTTTGTAGTCTTGCCCTTTCTGCTGGGCGGTGTGGTGACAAGTGCAAGCAAGGTCAGCTTGTTTGCTGCCTCTTCGTTAAGCTTTTGCAACCTTGTCTCTAGCTCGGCAACGCGTCCTTGCTCATCCTTTATTTCACTTAACTTGCGCACAATTTCTGGAATATTGCTTTTTGTCGCGTCTACGCGCGCGGCAATGTTTTGCACCTCCTCTTTGTGCTGCGTAATAGCCTCAAGCGCTTGTCCCGTTTCATGTATTTGCCCTTCCCAATTGTTCATGTTGTTTTGTAGTAGGTTAGACTTTTTTTCAAGCGTTCCTATGGAGCGCTCAAGGGCATTCATGGAATCCAACACTATTTGATACTGCGCCTTATCGTTCTCAAGATCTCTCTTGTGTTTCTCTATATCCTTCTGCGTTATTTGTATTTCAGTAAGGCTTTCTTTTATGCGACGCACTTTTTCTTCCTTGCTTTGCAGGAGTTCAATAGTATCGTGTATCTTGCCAGAACGCACATCAATTTTATCAACCTGCTTGCTCATTTTCTCATGGTCTTTGATGATGCGGCGCAACTCTAGGTCTTTACTTTTTACCGATGCAAGCACTTCGTGTAACGCATCAACTTGTTTTGTAATGCTGCTCAGTTTCTTTTCCAGTTTTTCACTTGCAGCATACTTTGTTTTGAGTCCGACTATTGCGCTTTCAGTCTTTGCAAAATCCTTCTCAATGTCAAGGTGGAGTTTTTCTAGTAGTTTGATAGACTCGTTATCTTCATCTATGAGCGCAACTTGTTTTTTGTGTTTCTCTTGCAATACTTGAACAAGGCGTTGTATGCTTTGTAGCTTATGTTCTATGGCTTCTTCAGAAGAATCAAAGTGTTCTTGCATGGAGCTCAGCTTTTGTTGCATAGTATCCTGCGTGCTGTCCACAGATTTTTTCACCGTATCCAAGGACGTATTCACATGTTCTACCACGCGCAGCACATCAGCATCCGCGCGTTCCTCTATTATTTTTGCGTGACTTTCTAAGCGCGTTTGCAGCGCACTTTCAAGTTCATCCATCTTTTGTAGACATTGCGTATGTTTCTGTTCAATGTATTCATCGCGTTGTTCATACTGCATTTGCACATCATCACATAGGGTTTTGTACTGGTGCAACACCTTATGTATGCTTTCCTTATGTTCTTCCTGTAGCTGCTGCATGGTCTTCTCAAGCTCATCTTTTTTCGCATTAAAATACTCTGTGGCAAAAGAACTTACATCTTCTACAGAATTATCCACACCTTGCGTAATAGTGGTGCGCATAGTTTCAAGCGTGACACGCTTCTCTTCCTCACAAGCATGCGAAACATCACGCAAAGTTTTTTCATGCACTGCCTTCAAGGCCTCCGCTTGTTCTTCGTGCTTGGTTATACTTTCCTCCAGCTGCGCCTCATAGCTCTGCAACTTCTCATTCCACACCGCTTGTTGTTCTTCACTGGTGCTTTGCAATGCCTGCTGTGCACTCTCACGCAAAGCCACAATGTCCTCTTGTGCTTTATAAAGTTCTGCTTCTAGCTCTTCTTGTGCATTTTTGTACTTCTGCTCCATGCTGCGCACTATCTCTTCATGCGCCGCGTTCAAGGACTCCGCTTGTTCTTCATGCTTTGTTATGTTTTCTTCTAACTGCGCCTCATAGCTCTGCAGCTTCTCATTCCACACCGCTTGTTGTTCTTCACTGGTACTTTCCAATACTTGCTGCGCACGCTCACGCAAAGCCACAATGCCCTCTTGTGCTTTATGCAGTTCTGCTTCTAGCTCTTCTTGCGCATTCTTGTACTTCTGCTCCATGCTGCGCACTACCTCTTCATGCGCTGCGTTCAAGACCTCCGCTTGTTCTTCGTGCTTTGTTATACTTTCTTTCAGCTGCGCCTCGTAGCTCTGTAGCTTCTCATTCCACATTTCCTGTTGCTCTGCACTGGTGCTTTCAAAAGCGTTGTAAATATTTTCACGCAATGCAAGCAGCTCCTCTTCCGTCTTTGTAACTTCGCCCGTAAGTAATGCTTGTTGACTAGAGACAGCTTCCAACTCTTGTGCAGTGGATGCGCGCAGATTCGCATACTGTTCTTGTATTTGTGTGCATGTGCGTTGTGTGTCATTTTCAAGCTTTTCAACCATGATGCTAATCGGCAAGACACTTTGCTTTACCTCAAGTATCTCTCGGTCATACTTGTCTCTAATGGTATTCATGCTGCCTTCAAGGGTTTGTTCAAAAGCAGAAAGCGCGTTTGCAAGCTCGTCGTGCTTGCGTGAAATAGCCCCTTCCAAATCACTCAGCGTGTCCGCTTTTAGCGTAGCTATTGTGAGTTTTTGTGAGTCTACAAAGGCACTGTACTCTTTTTTATGCTCCTCTATGCCTGAAATGTATTTCTGAAACTGCGTAAGCGTGCTTTGCGAAGCATGCTCTGTTTCTTCTTCAAAGGAAGTGCGGCATTGCTCAAGTGTAACACGAATTTTCTCAATATATTGTTCTTCATAGGTTTTAAACTTATAATCCGTGCGCTCCATGGTAGCGTCTACCTGCGAGGCAATGTCTCCTACAAGACTTCGCATGGTGTCTTTTCCACTCTCAATGACGCTGTGCATTTGGTCTTCAAGCCTTCCAAGCTTTTCGTTTAGGTGTACTTCGCGAACATCGCATTGCTCTAGTACGCTTTGCGCCTGCGATATCTTTGAAGCCATGCCTGCACTCACGCCATCGGCGTGCGCAATAATGCTTTGCAAGTTCTCTTGCATGCTACGCGCTTGAGGCACTACATCCAAAAATTGCTTGTTCTTTTTGCTCAGCTGTTCTATGCGCAGTTTCTCTGCACGCATTTCACCGTGCATCTTCTGCATTAGCTCGGCCGTACTGGCTATTTCCTTAAAAATGCCCGCCACATTCCGTTCCACTGCATTTGCTTCAATTGCAAGTGCCTCTATTGCACGTTGTTTTTGTTCAACCGTGCTTTGCATTTCATGCGCAATTTTTTCAACGCCGCTTATGCTGTCTCTGTTTCTACGCTGCGTAACATGCACCCTGTGCAGAACAAAGAGCGTCACAAAACATAAAAAAAGTATAATATCAAAAATGGAGATCATCATCCCTTCCCCACTTAAAATTATAGAATACGTAATACATCTAATCAAGTTATGCTTCAAAATTACCGCGCAACCATGTGCAAGGCATGCACGAGGCTTCAAAAACTCGCGCATGAAACACATTACCTTAAAATTCACATAGCTTTCATCAAAATCATATAATGACAGGTAGGAGACACCACATGACGAATATAATAGTTATTTCTTTGTACTTTGTATTGCTTTTGTTTTTGGGATTTTACTTTCGCCGCCACAATAAAACCGCAAACGACTTTTTCTACGGTAGCGGAAAAATCCCGTGGCTTTGGGTTGGAGCATCGGCATTTGTAAGCCAGTTTTCCGCCTATAGCTTTACCATTATTGCGGGACGCGCCTACACAGACGGCTATAGCGTCTTTATAACCTACTGGGCAAGCGCTCTTGCGTTTGTAATTGCAGCCTTATACTTTGCTCCCAAGTTGCGGCAATTAAAGGTTGCTAATCCCGTGGAGGCAGCGCGCATGCGCTTTGGTAAAAAAAATGAGAGAATTCTTGCGCTACTGAATATTCCAAGCTACCTTATATTTCCGGGCATATGGCTGAACAGCCTCGCTGTCTTTGTAAGCGCCGCCTTCAACATATCCACTGCATGGACAATCATCATCATTGGTATAGTAACGCTTCTTATGAGTGCCTTGGGTGGCAGCTGGAGCGTTATATCGTCTGACTTTATTCAATGCATCATCATGTTCACCCTTGGTTTAAGCGCAGCAGGTCTTGCCTTTGGCAAACTCGGTGGTGTCTCAGGGCTTTTAGAGGCCATCCCTCCATCCAGCATTGTACCAAACAACATGCAACTGGTTGTCTTTGGAATATGGGTTACCTACATGAGTCTACAAAAAAGCATAAGCACTAATAGCGTCATGAACACCTTGCGTTTTAACGCGGTAACTAGCTCTCGGGCAGCGCGCAAGGCTGCCGTAACCGCAGCGCTTATTTACATTGCAGGCTCATTTATTTGGTTTGTGCCCGCGTGGGCTTCTTCGGTTTTCATTCCCAACATAGCTGAAATGTACCCACAGCTTACCCGCCCTACCATGGCGGCCTACCTTGCATTTGTACAAAGCTTCATGCCGGCAGGCATGCTAGGCCTTGCAGTAGCAGCCATGTTTTCAGCCACCATGTCTTCTTTAGACTCAAGCCTCAACTGGTGTGCGGGCTTCATAACAAAGAGTTTTCATAAGCAAACAGAAGAACAAAGCAATAAGGAAATTCGCTTTGCGCGCCTCTACACGGTGCTCTTCGGCATGGCAGTCATACTCTTGGCGCTGTACTACGAAACCTTGAAAAACACCTCGCTTTTTGACCTCACATACAAACTCATAACCTACGTCTACTTACCCATCGCCATTCCCATGCTGCTCATGATATGGGTGAAACGCACACCCGATTGGAGTTTGCCCGTAACCATAGTACTTGGGTTTACTATTTCCTTCTTTTTTACATACGCCGGTGAGTCCATAGGCAGCGTCATTGCGTACCTTGGCAATGCCTTAAGTACTGAAGAACTGAGTAGCCGCGATATAAGAACCCTTATAACCTTTGGCGGACTTCTCGCGCAGGTGTTCATAACAGGCGGCTTTTTTATAGCAAGCCAATTATTTTTTAAAGCTTACGCTGAGGATCGGAAAAACGAGGTCGCGGAATTCTACAGAAGGCTGCAAACTCCAATAACAGAACCCGCACTCCCTACAATGGAGCTACGTAAGAGCGTATCGGGCATATACCTACTCTCCCTACTCGTCATTGTGCTTATGCTAGAATTCTTGTTGCTCTCGCATCTTACAAGCATGCAGCTACTCTTCACCATGCTTGCCTCTACCGGACTTATTTTATTGGCATACAAAGGCTTTGCAAAACACCTGCGCGTAAAAAGCAAAACTACGCTGCCATAAGCATGGTCTTATACGTGCTAGCATTATAAACACATGTTCATAGTAAAATTACAAGGTAGATTAGGAAATCAACTATGGCAATATGCCTTTGGGCAGTACCTTACAAAAACATGTGGAAAGAAAGTAGTCTACGATGTATCGTGTGTCAAACACCAGTCGTTTAGGCATTTTTTGCTCCCTAAGGTGCTTAAAAGCAAAGTATCCACCGTGGATGTTTCATCACCACTATGGCGGAAAAGAATAAGAGAATTCTTCACCTTCCAAGAACTACAACTGTTTACCTTTAATAAGAAGCTACAAGGTGCAGAAAATAACACTTTATTTGATGGATATTTCCAACATCATAAGTACTTAGCACCTATAGAAACGCAGCTTAAAGACGCATTACTTCCACTCAAAATTGCGAAACAATTCCGCACTTTAAAACAAACCCATGCGCTCATAGCTCTGCACATACGCCGTGGTGATTATGTAACAAATCAAAGAATAAGCGGCGTACATGGGAATTGTAGCATCGCGTATTATAAACAAGCCTTAGAAGAAATGCGCAAAAAAGTAAAAAACCCATACGTGCTTATTTTTAGCGACGACATAGCCTGGGCTGAAAAAAACCTTAGTCTCGACATGCCCCATGAGTATGTGCAAAGTACTGAGAGTGCAAAAAGCACCATAGCTGATTTCAACCTCATGCGTTTTTGCGACCACTTCATCATTGCCAACTCTAGCTTTAGTTGGCTTGCCGCGTGGTTTGGCAGCACAAAAAACTCACAAGTCATTACGCCGTATTTTTTTAATTTTCGGCACAACGCAAAAACGCGGCAGCCTTCCCCACCACGCTGGAAACCACTACCGCATAACTTTGTGCAGACAAAGCCTAAAACATCACAGGCCTCCATAATAATTCCCGTATACAATGTGCAAGCCTACCTCGCGCGCTGCCTTGAGTCCGTGTGCAACCAGTCCTTAGAGGACATAGAAATCATCGTGGTAAACGACTGCTCACCGGACAATTCAGAAAAAATAGTACTGGAGTACCAACAGCGAGACCCACGCATTGTGTACATAAAGCACAAAAAAAAACTCGGACTAGGGGGGGCACGAAACACGGGTATACGCCACGCAAAATCCGACTGGCTCTTGTTTGTAGACAGCGATGACTGGATACATAAGGACATGGCAAAAACAATGTTGGAAAAAGCAAAACAGCATAAGGTGAAGGTCGTGGAGTGCGGGATTATGGATGCATCAGGACAAGGAGGCTTAGCATCACAATACAGCCTACCCATAGTAGAAGATACTGTGATAGAAGATTCCTTTTACCATTTTTGTTATCAAAAAATGCCTTACATATTCAGTATGCCATGGAATAAGCTTTGGCACCGAAGTTTATTGATCGATAACAAAGTGTATTTTTCCAAGCATGCATTTAGAGATTATGTTGCAATTACTCCATTACTGTTATATCACGCAAAAAAAATGCTTGTAATGCCAAAATCATACTGCTTTTATTTTAGAGGTAGCATAGACAACATAACAAATGCTCAATCATCAATAAAGCGACTATCACATCTTTCTATATTACGAAAACGCATCATATCACACATGCAAGCATATACTAAAAACGATTTGAGTATTGAAAAAGCATGTACAAATCATATTCAAGGCATTGCGAATTTTGAATTTAAAAGATCTATGCAATATATTTCACAACCAGAACACAAACTGTTTTTAAAAGAATACTTAAAGCAGTATGGTGAATACGGTATTCATGCTATTACGGAGGGGATACATAACAAAATACAAGAACTTTCCAAAAACCGCTGGTACAAATTCGGACAGCTTCCCAAAAAAGAAAAAATAAAGTTTCTCTTAAGATTTGGAGGCAAAAAAATACTGCAAAAAGCAAAAGCAAGCTTGAGAAAGATACTCAAGATATAGTAAAAAATCTTATATAATTTTTTCATGCCTCAAGACAAAAAAAACTTAGCACCTATAGTGCTCTTTTGTTACAACCGCCCCTTGGTACTGCAAAAAACCATTGCGGCCTTGCAAAAAAATACGCTTTCTCCAGAAAGTGATTTGTTTATATACTCCGATGGGCCAAAGCCCGGAGCGGAGAAAGCAGTAGCAAAAGTGCGCGCGTTTCTCAAAACCATAGAAGGATTTAAATCCATACACATACAAGAAAGCCCCATAAACAAAGGCTCCATGCATTCAGTAAAAGACGGAATTACGGAAGTAGTAAACACATACGGTAAAGTAATTGTATTTGAAGACGACATTCTCTCATCGCCTTATACACTGTTGTACTGCAACAATGCCCTAAAGAAATATCAAAATACCGAGAATGTATTTTGCATTAATGCTATGGCATACTTAAAGGCAGAACAACTTTCTACAAGCTATAAAGAGGACAGCTACTTTACATATAGAAATGCATCCCATGGTTGGGCTACGTGGAAGGATCGATGGAACAAGGTGCTGTGGGATGAAAAAACACTTGCTAAGGAAATACAAGACCCTAATACGAGATTGTCTTTTAACAAGGGTGGAAATGATCTCTCCCCCATGCTGGAGAGCAAGCTCAATGATGAAATAGATGCATGGGACATACAGTTTTCCTACAGCATATCCAAACACAATGGAATATGCTTAGCCCCGCGTTATTCGTACACTAGCCACCTCGATGACGAACCCGGTACACACATTAGTACAAGCCCCCCCGCCTCCGTACATAACGTAAGCAAAGCATTGGAACACATTAGCTACCCCAAAACCGTAGAAGTTAACCAAGACATTGCATTGGAGTTTACAAAAGCGTACGGCAACATTCCCGAATATTTTTACCCACAAATTAAAAACATAAGCGACGATGAGATGCATAGGCATCTCGTATCGCAACAAGGTATTACGCCGCTTCACGCTAGCAATGTTGTCCCAGACCTTCCATCAACAAGAAATCCTAGTACTCATAAAGTTGCTCATTTGCAAAGTACAAATGTAGGTGGCGCGTTTATTGCAACACAGCGTCTTCATCAATCATTGTGGAATGAAAAACAAAAAAACACTTCGAACATTAGCAGTTATTTATTTCTTAAAAAAGCCTATTCCCACATTGCCATGAATCTTCCCTACACATACAACGTCGCAGGAAAGTATCCTGACGATTTGTACATTGAATTTGGAAACATGAGAGGCAACCAATATAAGGGAAATACTATGTTTGGAGGTAACTATCCTAGTTTGAATTTTGACGAAGTAGCATTTCTGCGCTCCTTTGATGTAATAAATCTTCATTGGACAAATGCTATGCTGTCAGTGGAAAGCATAGCATTTTTGTCGCATACGGATCTTCCTCTTGTGTTGACAGCTCATGATAAAAACATACTCAGCGGTGGATGTCATTGTTTTCATGGTTGCGAAAAATGGCAAAAAGATTGTAAAGATTGCCCCCAATTGAAAAACACCTATGATGACTTCCCCGCAAAAATATTGAAGTTTAAAAAGAAATACTGGAATACTGAAAACATGACCATAGTCGCGTTAAACCCCAACTTAGTAGAAACCTATAAAAAAAGCCCCGTGCTCAAAAATGCGAGGATAGAGACTATTTACAACAGCATAGACACGGAGTTTTTTACCCCAGTTTCTGAAGAAGAGAAAAAAAGCATACGCGCAAAACTAGAGTTGCCGCAAGACAAAACAATACTCATGTATTCAGCCGATTATATTTCCACAATCAAGGGCTACAAAGAATGTATTGAGACACTTAGAATCTTACAAAATAAAGATGCATTCCACCTCATAGTGCTCGGTAATGTTGCCAATATTACCGATATTCCAATCTCACACAGCTACTTTGGCCATGTTGCGCCACATGAGATGAAGCGATTTTATAATGCTGCAGACATTGTAATAGTGCCTTCTTTAGAAGAAACACTTCCAAATGTCATGCTGGAAAGTTTGGCTTGTGGCACACCGCTTGTTGCCTTTACTGGTGTAGGTGGCTGTGAGCATTTTGTAAAAAACGACATTACCGGGTACACCGTACCCATGGGTAACACCACAAGACTTGCGCAAGTTATTGAGAAAATTGCTAAGCTCCCTCCTGAAAAGTACTATGCCATGAGCAAGGCATGCAGGGACTGCGCAGTAAAATACTTCACACCCCAAATGCAGGCGCAAAAATACAATAAACTCTATAAGAGCGTCATTGCAGAACGAAAAAAAACCTATGTAAAACCGTACTCAATTAACACATCCATTCCCCAGTTCAACCCTGAAACTGCACACTATGCCATAGAAGCTTATACCAAAATGGTAGCTAAGATATCCAAAGACAAGTGGTATGCTTTTGGACAGCTCACACGAAAGGAAAAAATTATGAAAATGGGCAAGTTTATTGTGAGGAAAATTTTACAGAAGTTGCGCCTTTATTCAGTAGCGCAAGCCCTTGCACAAGGTATGACAAAGAACAAAAACGACTAAGGTTTTCTCTCATAATACGCAACAATAATATCTCGCAGTGGTTTTATAAGCGCGTAAAGTTTCATTTTTTTTGCAAGCGCAGCGAGCAAAAAAGCACACCTTCGCTTGAAGGGCAGGCGCTTTGAGCGCGTCCACACACAATCCACAACATGGCAAAGTGACATTTTTTTTTCATCCCTACCGCTTGCATCATCGAAGGTGAGGCTCAAAATAGCGTAGTACAATTCTTGAGCAAGTTTTATACGCTCTGATGAACTACAGTTAGTTTTAACTTTGTCAATTATGCAATACAACGCCTCTCTTCGTCCCATCATAAACCACTTATCCGTGCCATCGTCTATGAGAAAATGCACTTCGTCGCGTGTTAATCCAAGCACATTGCCATAGTACTTCATAGCGATATCCACACATTGATTAATACCTTGTTCTCGTTGCGACCACGATATTCCACAGTCTCTCATCACAGCAACGCTTTTAGGAACAAGCACATATTTTTTTCTTCTCATATGCAATTCAAAGAATTGCGCTACATCAGCCGCTATGGTATAGCCTTCATCAAACATACCACATTCCATAAAGACATCTTTGCGCATCATAAGCCCCTGATGACAAGGATTATAACAAAGCAATATTCTCTCCATACTAGTATGCCATGTTCTAAACTCTTCTTGCCTTTTTTGTACATGAGTAAAGGCTACCTCTACATCGCCTATGCTGTAGTCTGCTTTCTCTCTTTCCAATGCCTCCACACTCTCTTTAACCCCATGAGGAAGAAGGTAGTCATCGCTGTTTATAAACATGAGGTATTTTCCACTCGATGCATGGCCCCCCTTATTCATCGCGTTATATATACCCGTATCTTTTTCGCTCCTCCAATGCGCAAAATAACCCTTATCTGCATATTCCTTAATGAGTTCCACCGTGCCGTCTGTACTTGCACCGTCTATAATTACATGCTCGATGTTATCCACACCATAGCTCTGAGTGCGTACTGACTCTACAAGTTGCCTAAAGTAGGCTTCGCGACCACCCTCTATGAGTTGGTACACGGGGGTAATGATGCTTACTTTGGGCATAGTAGCAGATATGCTCACAGTGCTTTCCTACGCAACTTAGCAATTTTAAGAAACATGAGTTTTAGAAAACGCAAAGGAAACATGAAAAATTTTCCAAGCCGAAATGTGGGACTACGTAATATGGCCTCTTTTTGCTCCTCAAAATATTGTCGTGCTTGTTCAAATAATAGAACGCGTTCATCTGCATCTTGCATTTTTTTGTTGATATGCTGTAAAAGCATCTCTCTATTTTCATAGACATCTGAAATAAGCATAGATTTAAAATTTGCAATCCATTCGCCATTTATTTTATCAATAGTCCAACCATGCTGCTTCATTACATTTTTCTCTCGCAAGTACTGTATACACAAAGAATAAGAAGTAAAGACATCATCTATTCTTTTTACTTTTATACCTCTATTCGTAATAGAATTTTCTCTAATATAATAATTGTAAAATACGTTAGGAATATATATCATCTTCTTTAAACGTAAAGCCACAAAAATTAAGAAAGGCATACCTTCACTTGTAATACCTTCAGGAAAATACGCTTTATTTTTTATAAACAAACTATGGCTAAACATTTTATTGCACGCACTACCCCATTCTTTGAAATTTATAAATTGTGAAAATAGTCCCTCTCCTTTATGGTATCATCCCCATCAAAAAACATAATATACCGCGCTTTTGCTGCGCGTATTCCCATGTTGCGAGTAGCCCCTAAACTCTTGTTTTTCTCATGACGTAGAAAAACAATGCGCGGGTCTTCTTCTGCATAACGCTCTACAACGGCAGCGGAATTGTCAGTTGAGGCATCATCTATCACGATGATTTCTATGTCCGAAAGCGTTTGAGAGCAGGCGCTTTGCAAGGCGCCCTCTACGTAATCTTGTATATTATACACGGGAATGATGATGGAAATTTTAGGGGCTTTCACAAGTCTCATTATACCAAAACATAATGACAGAAACAGACTCTACAAATACCCCTTACGTTAACTCTGCATATAACACAAGCACTTAAGGGCAGAGGTCAGGTCTATGACGTCGTGTAACTGCCCGCCGCTGCTCTTCTCGCCACTGCGCTATGCGCTTGTGATCTCCTGAGAGCAGCACCTCGGGCACGGCGTGTTCTTTAAATACCGCGGGTCTCGTGTAATGAGGGTACTCCAACAGTCCGTCTGTGTAGCTTTCTTCATCAAGCGAGCCTAGCGCTAGCACGCCGTCTATCAATCTATGCACGGCATCTGCAATAACAAGAGACGCAAGCTCACCTGAGGAGAGCACGTACTCCCCTACGGAAAACACCTCATCTACGTGCATGTCCACAATGCGTTGGTCTACGCCTTCATAGCGCCCGCAGAGAAACACAATTTCTTGCCCTTTGGAAAGCGCTTGTGCGTCTTTTTGAGTGAACAAGGGCGCGGCGGGCGTGGCAAAAACCACACGCGACTTGGCCGTTTTCACAGAGCACAACGCCTTATCAAGCGGCTCAGGCAACAAGACCATGCCCTTGCCACCGCCATAAGGAGCATCGTCGCATCGCCTATACGCGTCATCCGCAAAGTCTCGTATATTAACAGTTTCAACCTCTATGCATTCATTTTCACGACTGCGCCCAAAAATTGAACTGCGTGTATACTGCTCTATAATTTCAGGAAAAAGCGTCACAAATATAAATTTCATGCATTCACATTCCACGCCGTAACCCAAGCAGACACAGGCATAATTATAACACTATGGTAGCTTGACCACAGGCTCTAGCAAGCCCGAAGCAATGTCAAAAACCAAGCCGTGTATGGCAAGGCTACGCTGTGCGCGTACTTTTTCAATTATGGGCAAATCTACAAGATTACGACATTGCTCCTCTAGGTGCATGCGCACAAGCTTTTTATGGCGCTCTTCCTCGCTTGTCACTTTCAGCAAAGTCTCCTTATGCTTTTCATACAAGCGCGCAATAGGGCGTATCCATGCATCAAGTACACTTTGATCCTCACTCTGCATTTGCGTAGCCGCTTGCACGCCACCACAACCATAATGACCACAAACAATAATGTGTGCGACCGACAAGTTTTCAACCGCATATTGAATAACAGACATCACATTTTCATCTTTAGAGGAAATAATATTTGCTATATTCCTATGGACGAAGATCTCACCGGGCATGACACCCATAAGCATTTCAGGAACAACCCTACTATCACAACAACCAATGTATAAGGCGCGGGGTTTTTGCGGCGCCGAGAGTTTTTCAAAATAAGCGGCATCCCCTTCCAATTGGGACTCAACCCAATGCACATTGCCTTGAAATATTTTTTCAATAACCATGTAGGCATTGTACTATATTGAAACGGAGCTAAAAAGTTAATTGAGCAACGTCACATCGTAAAGCTCAATTGCATAAGTCTCACCTTCAACCTGCGTTTCACTATTGCGCTCCATTTTCACGGGGTCTGAAACAAACTCTTTCATAAAAGGTATGAGCCTTTTTGCATGCGCGCCTTTAGTACCAGAATGCGCTTCTTGTGCATTATTATAGACTACAACCTCCAAAAGCGGCGCGTATGCATCCGTGAAGACAGAGCTAACTACACCAAGCATCTTGCCGCAGTGCATAATGCGCATGCCAACTAAATCACCTATGTAATACTCACCATTTTTACACTTTGTAGCTTGTTCACGCGGCACATACATGTTCTTGCTCACAAAATAGTGCGCGTCTTCAGGTGAATCAAACCCAACAATTTTACAACGAATGGTTTTATTCGATTGCAGGTACCACGCTTCTACTTCGTGACTTTCTAGCGAATGAGTACTCTCATAAGACACGCTCGTCGTATTGATGCAAAAAGTCTTTATCTTAGATAAATGTTCGATTTCACCAGAATGAGAACGAAACTTTATAAGACCATTCACGCCAAATGTCTTGAGAAACTGACCTACCGCTATCACAGGGTAATAATACTATACAAATATAAGAAGACACAAGAACACCTATAAATAGGTGTCCTGTAGAATTCTTCTTACCTTGTGTGTAATGCTATCCTAACTAGTCGTCTATAATATGCAAGGTAACTCGCTTATTAGAACGAGTAGAAATAGCACCGAGTAACGCACGAATTGATATTGCAATTCGCCCCTCTCGCCCAATGATTTTTCCAACATCGTCTGGGGCAACTTTGAGCTCAAGTATTAAGGACTTAATACCAGCAACTTCGTTGACTTCAACACTATCAGGATCATCGACAAGCGATCGCGCAATGTATTCGACAAATTCTTTTTCCATACAGCACCTCTTAACTTAAGATTATTTTTTGCGTTATTTTTATTTCTTTTTTTCCTTATTTATCAAACCCCGCACAGTATCCGTAGGTTGAGCTCCTTTACTCATCCATGAATCAACCTTATCAAGGTCAATGCGAATTTGCGTATTCTTATCACTCGTCAAGGGGTGATAAAATCCAACCTCATCAAGAGCTCTACCATCTCTACTAGAACGCGAATTCATAACCACTATTCTGTATGACGGTTGTCGCTTCTTACCAAATCTCTTAAGCCTAATCTTAACCATTGAGAACTCCTTTTATATTAAAAATTAAGTTTTGTTAACTTATTGTAAATTATAACACAACTCATTATTTCATTGTGTTTCTTTTTTATTTTATTCTGTAATTTTTATTTTACTAAAAATTAAATTTTTGAGCAAGTTCATTTATATTTTGTTGCCCAAAGATTGAATCTTGTAGCTTCTTGTTCTTCATCGTTTTTTTCATCATAATCTTGGTTTTCTCAAATTTTTTCAAAAGCGAATTTACTTGTGCAACTGATGTCCCACTGCCTCGGGCTATGCGAGCCTTTCGAGTAGAGCCTATTATTTTTGCATTCTCTCGCTCTAAGAGGGTCATGGACAATATAATAGCCTCTTCGCGTCTCAAGGCTTTTTCGTCTATGTTTTGCACCATGGCATTGGTAACTCCGGGTAGCATTTCAGCTATTTTCTCCATACTCCCCATGTTGCGCACACTTTGAAATTGTTGGAGGTAGTCAGAAAGCGTGAAAGTTTTTTTGAGAATTTTCTTGTGCAAGCGTTCTGCCTCTTTCTCATCAACTTGCTCTTGCACTTTTTCAACCAAGCTCACCACATCGCCCATACCAAGTATGCGAGAAGCTATTCGCTCGGGGTAAAACAACTCAAGGGCTTCGGTTTTTTCGCCCGTGCCCATAAAATGCACCGGAGCATCAACCATGCTTCTCACGCTTAAAAGCGCCCCGCCACGAGAGTCCGAGTCAGCCTTCGTGAATATAAAACCCGTAACGTTTACCGACTCATGAAATTTTTGTGCAACCGTCACGGCAGTCTGTCCCGTCATGGCATCGAGAACCAAAATTCGAGAACAAGGCTTAAGCGTTTTTTGCATGCCCGCTATTTCATCAAGCAATTCTTCATTGAGTTCCGTACGCCCCGCCGTATCGACAATGAGAATATCATCGCCTGATTTTTTCGCTTGTTTATACGCAAAATTTGCAACATCAAGCGGTGACTTTGCCGCATCAAGAGAATATACCGTAGCCCCTATGGACTTGCCAAGCACCATAAGCTGCTCAACAGCGGCGGGTCTCGTTATGTCAGCTGCCGCTAGCGAAACTGATTTGCCTTTGGCTTTATAATGCGCAGCGAGTTTTGCAGAGCTTGTAGTTTTACCAGAACCCTGAAGACCACACATAAGTATAACGGCGGGACTGCCCTGAAGGTGTATTTCCGACTCCTGTGAACCGAGAAAACGAGAGAGCGTGTCGTGCAATATTTTAGTAAACATTTGTGCAGGCGAGACCGAGCGGAGCACCTTTTCTCCAAGCGCGTCTTCAAGGGTTTTATTCACAAAACGCCGCACCACCCTTACATGTACATCAGCCTCTAAAAGCGCGAGTTTTATTTCTTCTACCGCATCTCGTACGTTTTTTTCTGAAATGGCGTGGGTACCGCTTATGCGGCGTAACATAGACCCAAACCCATCTCGTATTGACTCAAGCATACACAGTCCTCTTCATAATAAGTTCAATAATTATTCTAATAACTAATGCAAAAAATGACGCATGCCCGTAAACACCATGACAATGCCGTGTGCGTTACAAAGTTCTATTGAATCCGCATCCCTAATCGAGCCGCCGGGTTGAATGATAGCAGCAATGCCATGCTTCACGGCCAGTTCCACCGTGTCGGGCATGGGGAAAAAGGCATCGGAGGCCATAACAGAAGATTTGAGTTTTGTAAGTCCACCATTTTTTTGCTGCACCTGCTCTATGGCAATTCCCGCAGCACCTACGCGGTTCATTTGCCCCGCACCAATGCCAAGCGTCGCCTCATTTTTTGCTATAACAATTGCGTTTGACTTTACGTACTTACATACGTTCCACGCAAAAAGTAAATCTCGCATTTGAGCCATGCTGGCTTTTTTATGCGTAGCGCAACTACACTGCTTTGCAGTCACCTGCCCCTCGTCATAATTTTGTATCAGCATGCCACCGCCAAAAACTGAAATACAATGCTGTGAGTCAGAGCCCGCCTTTTTATGCGCATTTGCAGTAAGCGGCATGGTAAGAAGTCGCAGGTTTTTTTTCTTTTGCAAAATTGTTTTCGCCTCGGCGCTAAAAGAAGGGGCAATGATGATTTCCAAAAATATTTTAGAAAGCTGCTTTGCAAATACATCATCCACGGGTTTGTTACAAGCGACAATGCCACCAAAAATAGAAACAGTATCCGAAGCGTAGCATTTTTTCCACGCTTTCATTACGGAGTCGCCAAGCCCTACCCCACAAGGGTTGCCGTGCTTAATGGCGACTACACATATATCAGAAAAACTACTCGCAATGCGCACCGCAGCTTCAGCATCTCGAATGTTATTAAAAGACAGCTGCTTGCCATGAATTTGCTTTGCATCGACTATAGAGTTTTTAGAAAGCGCGCTAGACATTTTATATACCGTAGCGTCTTGATGCGGGTTTTCCCCATAGCGCAAAGTTTGTATTTTTTTTAAGGGCAGCGTGTACTCCAAGGTTTGTATGTCCGCTGCCTGAGCGCTCACTTCCTCTTTTGTGTTTTCCTCATACAAAGCATCTGCGTACGTATTCATGTACTGCGCAATAAGCGCGTCATAATGCGCAGTGTGCGCAAAGGCCTTTGCTGCATACCGAGCGTTACATACCTTTAATGCGTGTGCTTCCTTTGCATCACCATTGTGACAAGCGCGTAAAACCTTGACAAAGTTTTTATAATCCGACGGGTCAGTTATCACCGAGACCGACTCATGATTTTTTGCAGCAGCTCTTATAAGCGTAATACCACCTATGTCAATATTTTCCACAGCGTTGTAGTGGTTGAGCGAAGGCTCGCGTATTGTTTTTTCAAATGGGTAGAGGTTTACCACAACCAGATCTATAGAATAAAGTTCCTCGGATTCTAACATGCTAATATCCTGTACGGAACTGCGGCGCGCAAGAATTCCTGCATATATTTTTGGATGCAAGGATTTCACGCGACCATCAAAAAATTCAGCAGAGCCCGTGTATTCTTCAATTGAGACGGCCTCAATGCCCTGGGCTACCAAGGTCCTGTAAGTGCCTCCCGTTGACAAAATAACATATCCCATATCACTAAGCGCGCGCGCGCACTCAACAACATTGCGCTTATCAAAAACGCTTATAAGCGCGGCTTTTTTTGCGCTACTTGTTTGTCCATTACTCTGTAGGTTCATAAAGTTTTGAGTATCTCCATAATCACATATTTTACATTATTCCCATTCTATGGTGCTAGGTGGTTTGCTCGTTATATCAAAAACCACTCTGTTGATCTCGAAAATTTCATTTGTGATGCGCGAAGAAATTTTTTGTAATACCGCAAAGGGCACATCGTACACCGAGGCGCTCATGCCATCTTGGCTATGCACCGCACGAATGGCAACGGTATCCCCATATACGCGCGCATCGCCTTTTACCCCTACGGTTTTAACGCCAGTAAGCACGGTGAAATACTGCCATATTTTTTCTTCAAGTCCTGCTTGTGCTATTTCTTCGCGTAGTATTGCATCAGCCTTGCGAATGACGGAAACGCGTGAGGGACTGACTGCACCAAGAACGCGCACAGCGAGCCCGGGGCCAGGAAAGGGCTGCCTATACACAAGGCGCTTTGCGAGCCCCAGTTCAAGCCCAAGGGCACGCACCTCGTCCTTGTACAAAAATTTAAGTGGCTCTATAAGCGAAAAATTCATAGCATCGGGAAGCCCGCCTACATTGTGGTGTGACTTTATTGTTTGTGAAGCACCGCCTCGTCCCGATTCTACAATGTCGGTGTACAACGTGCCCTGCGCGAGAAACTCGGCATTTGGTATGTCCTTGGCCGCGTTGGTAAATGCCTCTACAAAGGTAGCGCCTATTATTTTTCGCTTTTTTTCAGGGTCACTTACACCCTTGAGATTATCAAAAAAGGTATTGGCAGCGTCAACAATGTGCAAACTCCCTTGGAAGGTTTGAGAAAACAGGGCAGCTACCTCCTCTCGTTCATTGTGACGCAAGAGACCGTGGTCTACAAAAATGCAGTGGAGCTGCTTGCCTATGGCTTTTTCAAGGAGCATGGCCGTTACCGTAGAGTCAACCCCACCGCTTAGGCCACAAATTACGTTCTTCTCCCCCACCTCTTTCGTAACCTGAGCAATTTGTTCTTGCATGTACGTGCGCATAGACCATGTAGGCTCAGCTGCGCATATGCCACATGCAAAATTCTTCAGAATCTGCATGCCAAACTCGCTGTGCGTCACCTCAGGATGAAATTGTATGCCGTAGTACGGGGCATGCGGCGCGACAACTGCCGCATAAGGACAATCATCAGAATAAGCAATGCCCTGCCACCCTTGTGGAATAGCAACGGCCATATCCGCGTGAGACATCCACACCCTTGTGCTTTTCGGCACATCAGCAAACAAGGGACTCTGCACACTGCGTAGGTTCAAAGTTGCAGTGCCGTACTCCTGCACAGAGCCGCGCTGCACCTCCCCCCCAAAGGCTTGCACCATGGACTGCATGCCGTAGCAAATGCCCAGCACTGGCACAGAAAGTGCGTCCCAAAACCCTTGCTGAAGCGCGCACTCAGAAGACGCAACTACTGACTTTGGACCTCCGCTCAGCACGACACCCTTTATGTGTGCTTTTTTAAGACGCTCCATGGGAGTCGTAGCGCTCAGAAGTTCACAGTACACTCCGCATTCTCTAATACGCCTTACTATAAGCTGATTGTATTGACTACCAAAGTCTAAAACTACAATCGTATCATTCATCAAATACAAGCTCCATTTTCAAACTTAAGATCCTTGCACATGCAAATCCTCATCGTATAAACACATATTTCTTCTGTAAGAATTCGCATCTTTCAAGCGCATTGGCATAGAACACACTTAAGGGGTATTCATTTACAATGCGTTCATAAAACATAATAGCCTTTTCTATATTTTGAATGCTACGTACGCCTTCACGCTCATGCATGGTCTCTAAATAGTGCGCGCTATCAAATAAAAAGCGCGGGACAGCGTCTTTCAACTCGAGGTCGTTTTTATGCTGTGCTATGGCCTCTTGCGCCTCCGCGTAGTTGCCAACCTTCAAAAATGCATGTAACTTTTGCAACGAAGCATTATATGGATCCAACTCTGAGCTCGCAGTTTGTGTCTCCGAAGACTCGTCGTCTACACCCGCCTCTTGCGTCCTATCTTCAATTGGCACAGGCTTCGTCTCCGCGTCCTTGTTTTGCATATCATGAGGAACTGCGGGAATTGAGATATTCGCGACTTCAGAAGACTCCACAGCATCACTCATAGGCGCTTCACTTTGCGTCGCCTTTAGAGTATCTGATGAAAACAAGTCTACAACATTTTCTCCTACATCATCGTGCGCTACCATCATTACCGTTGCATGAGAATCACTTAGAAGCGTACGCGGAGCATGAGAGGCAGATGATGCAAGAGCGCTTTTGTCTGCCGAATCGTCTACCCAATCAACTGAAAGAAAATACCAAAATTGATCAGCGGTAGCATTATCGCTTCGTGAAAAAACAAGCTTGTTGGTACCAAGAGCCTTGCGAGTAAAAACGAAAATGCTCCTTCCCTGCGATTCTTGTAGCCCTTGCCATATGATGTCGGACTTATTCGCTTGGGCAATATCCGACCTACGAGCATCCAAAACCCAATTTCGTCCGTGAAGCCCCACAAGCAAGGTACGTCCAAGAGGCACAGCAACACGCGGAGTGCTTTTATCAATATCAAGATTCTCCAAGCGCGAAGCCTTGGACTCTTCATCATCTATAATTTTCAAAAGCCTCTCGCCTATAGGCAAGGCAGCATCATCTAAAGAGTCAAACACATCATAGGCATGCAAAGAAGGCGCACAAAACAAAGCCGCGCAAAGCACACCATACGCAATGTACCACGCCTGTGCATTACGGTATGTCATGAAAAATACTCGTTCTCGCATATTCTCGTTTCCTCTCTAAGTATTTATACAATTCCATTTTAGGGTTTATGAGATTTCCAATCTTCTCGACAATTTTTTCAACATCGTTTCTATCTTTCACAGTCTGTGGCAGCGCATTAAGCAAGAGCGCATCTACAGGGTCAGGCATTATATATGCATCGGTTATAGATAACTGTGTAATAGTAGTAGTAATATCAGTTTCAACATCACTTGGAACGAAATTTTCTTCCCCGCACGCTATAACATATAATACGAAAAAACTCACAAAAAAAAAGAGTGTGGCAGCATTATTTACATTCATAACTACAGATATCCTATATATTCTTATGTTTCTTTAATTTCCCGTTTTCACGCCTATAATTTTACTCACGCCGCGCTCCTCCATGGTAACCCCAATAAGCTGCTTTGCTGAAGCAATGGTACGCTTGTTGTGGCTTATAACAATAAACTGCGTTTGAGTAGAAAAGTCATCAACAAGCGCAAGAAAACGCCCAATGTTCTGTTCATCAAGCGGAGCGTCCAACTCGTCAAGCACGCAAAAAGGCGCGGGACGCACTGAATGTATGGAGAACAACAAGGCAAGCGAAACGAGCGCACGCTCCCCCCCCGAAAGCTGCGACAAATCCTTGGTTTTTTTCTGTGGCGGTTGCGCAATAATATCGAGACCCGCGTTCAAAATGTCTTCTGAATCAACTAATAGCAAATCCGCCGTGCCACCGTCCATAAGCTTGGTGAAAATGCGCTTAAAATGTTTGCGCACTTCTGCATACGTCACTTCGAGTTTTTTACGAGACTCTCGTTCTATTTCCTCTACAATTTTTTGCAAGTCGCCTTCCGCCTCTTCCAAGTCCGCAAGCTGCGAAGTCAAAAACTCATAACGCGTGTTAACCTGCCTAAACTCATCGGGAGCAAGCAAGTTAACCCCGCCCAAAGCCTTCATAGCATCCTTGGTTTTCTGCAATTTTTCGGAAATATCTTGCATGGACAAAGTCTGCTTCGTTATATTTTTGTATTCATCCTTTTGCAAGTACACCGACAAAATTTCACCATAACGCTCGGCAAAATTTTCCGAAAGCACGTTACAACGCGTTTGAATATCCGCCTCTTGCTTTTCAATTTCATGCATGCTCACACGCAAACTCTTTGCCTTTGCCTCAGCATCGCGTATTTTTTGCGCATATGAACTCGCCATGGTATTGTGTTTTTCAACCTGCTCACGCAGCGCTTTCAGTGCCTCCCGCGCCTCGGCATCTTCAACGCGCAAACTCTCACATTGTTTCTTCTGTTGCTCTATATCAACAAGCACACGCTCTTTTGAAAGCACAAGGTTTTTTACATTTTCCTCTTGCCGCTTTTCTTCCTCAATAGTCTCTGACAAAATTTTTTGTATTCTCTTCTCCTGTTCACCCAGCACCACGCTTTCACGTTCCAGCGAAGCCTTTTGCACTACACATGCTTGCATATCACTTTTCAAACCAGCTTGGCGCGCACGCAAATCCTCTATGCTTGCTTGCTTTTGCACACGCGTAGCGCGCAAGTCATCACGCTCCCTATAAAGCTGTGATATTTTTTTGTCTATAATGTGCTTACGCGACAATACACCATCACGCGCAAGAAAGTCTTCTAAAAACCTAGGTTGCGCCTCGTAATAATTCTTAAAATCATCTGCAAGCACTTCCATAGACTGGTGCATCTTTTCCAAACTTTCGCACATTACTTCAGCACTCTTGTTTTTTAACAATGCCTTTACCAAAGCGCGCACAGTCTCAACATGCATGCTTATTGCCTGTGCACGCGCCTGTTGCTTTTCAACCGAGTAGCCCGTCTCACGCAACTGTCTATCGAGTTCAGCAGCAAGCCTATCAACAACCTCGCGCAAGTCTTTTTGATGCCCTTCCAGCTCCACGCCAACTTCAGAGTCACGTTTCACGGAGGCATCAATATCCGCCTCGCATGTGCCTATACTCGCATCAATTTCAGCAGCACTTTTTTGCATATCCGCAACGCGCTCTCCAAGCTCTGCAACCTGCTCGTTTTGTTTTTCAATCCGCTCAAGCAGAGACTCTCGCTCAACCCTTTGCGCACCCGCGCGTTTCTTCAGCACTTGCAATTGCAAATCTTGCGCGTTAATTTGATCACCTATAGTAAGCAAATACTCCTTGCTCTTCTCAACGCTCTCTTCCACGCGCTGTATATGCGCAGCAAGCGAAGATATATTCCCCTGCTTCTCCGCTATGCTACTCTGATGCTGCTTTACAACAAGCAAAAAATCTTCATTGTCCTTAGTAAGCCTTTGAGCAGTAGTCGCACACTCCTGTATTTTTTGTTCTATGCCTTGTTTTTCCTGCTCACAGCGCGCATGTGAGTGCTGCAAGCTATTGTACTGCGCACAGGTTTTTGTAAGCTCATAGGTAAAAATACGCTCCTTGTACTCACGGTACTTCAAGGTTTTTTTACACTGCTCTTCAAGTTTGCTGTGCTGCTTTTCAACCTCAGAGAGCACCTGCATGAGTTGCGCTTTATTCGTTTGCACTTTTTCAAGACGCCGCGAACCCTCCAAGCTGCGCATTCTGTGTTTTACAATGCCTGCAGCCTCTTCCAAAATTTGCCTGCGCTCGGTGGGCTTGGCTTCCAATATTTGGTCCATGCGCCCCTGTCCCATGACTACGTATTCGGTGTTTCCAACGCCCGTGTCAGCAAGTAGTTCACGCAACTCGCGCAGTGGTACTTGATTTTTGTTAATGTAATATTCGCTCGTCCCGTCTCGGAAAATGCGGCGTTTAATTTCAATTTCACTAAAATCAAGGGGCAGTATATTTTGCTCGTTGGAAAAAGTCAAAGAGACTTCCGCAACATTCAGCGCATGCCGCCCGCCCGTGCCATTGAAAATAACACTCGCCATTTTATCCGCACGCAAGCCCTTTGCCCCTTGCTCGCCCAAAACCCAGCGCAGCGCATCGACAATGTTGCTCTTGCCACAGCCATTAGGCCCAACAACAACAGACATGCCCTTATCAAAGGCAATGCGACTCTTGTCCGCAAATGACTTAAATCCAAATATCTCAATATGTTCTAGAAACATCGTATCCCCTAGGTCCCACAGTTATAATCTACGTGTAAACCATTGTAACAAAATAGTACAATATGCATAGCCTTCGGTGATGCGCTGCGCTCTTAAGCCCTGCAGCATGGTACGCCACTAGCAATAAGTGTAAGACAATAGTAAAGGAGTTGTGTGGGCAGAGTCGCTTTGCCGTTGTGTTGCCCCAAGTCATGCCTTACAAGCCTGTGCGAGCACCCACACCCCGTGACAGTACCTGTGTAAAAAACACCAGTCTTTTTTTTTAAAAACACCAGTGTTTTTCTCCAACTCATGGGGACTTTTTCATCAACAAGTCTAGACAATTTAAAAAAAACACCAGTGTTTTTCTCCAACCCATGGGGACTTTTTCATCAACAAGTCTAGACAATTTAAAAAAAACACCAGTGTTTTTCTGCAGCCCATGGGCAATGGTAGAGAAGTTATATTGACATAGCTTTTTTACCATCGACTCTCTACTGTTTCTTTTGATACTTTCTTCATAATTACTCTTGTGTCTTGCTAGCTATGGCTTAGCTCCCCACATTCCGCGCCTCATGTTCTTACTTCCTATGGCGTTAGCCCCATTCGCGCAGCCTCCCACACCTCACGCCCTATGCCTTAGTCTCTATGGCGTAGCCCCACCCGCGTAGCCTCACAGGATGTTTTGCTATAAGCTCCATCTCTGTGTCGCACCGTCCTTGGCAGCCTTAATGCCCCATGATGTCGGCTCCATGTTAATTACACGGGACTCCATCCCGCTTCGCGGACATGGGGCGGCTGTCCATTCTTGGCGCCCAATCTGTGCCATCCGTGGCACGGGCGTCGCTCGCCTTCGGCTCCCGACTCTTTTGATGCAAACTCCATGTTTGCACCGCACTCACACAAACTTACTTCGATACAATCTTCATACTTACATAAAGTATCTATGTTATTATTGCTTTAGCACACAGGAGGCTTTTTTCTCTTTTTTTGGTTCTTTTTTTCTCTTTTTTGCATCCATAAAAAAGAGAAAAAAAGAACGGCCAACCGAAGTGTTTGCATAGTGCGCCCTACGCCGTGGCAACAAAAGGCATTCACGCAACACTGCGAAGCAAAACACACACAGCGTGCAGCTTTCACGCGCGTACGCGCAAGTACCGCGTCTTACCCCGTGGGGGGCGTGGGGGGACACTCCCCCCACAAAGCGCTTATGCAGTAGTTTGCATCCCCTCGCTTCGCTCGTGACTTTTTGGTACTTTTTTCATCACTTGCGCTTGTGTCATGTTTTTACGGTATAGACCCGCCATCTGAAGCAAATCTGAGCCACCTGTGCGTAGCACCTCAAGACACCTATACATACAGGTACATATAGTCGCGCGTAAGCGCAAGTACCGCGTCTTACATCACGGGGAGGTGGGGAACACTCCCCCACAAAGCGCTTATGCAATAGTTTGCATCCCCTCGCTTCGCTTGTGAATGTCGCCCCCACGTCCCAGAACGGCACAAAAAGCGTTTGCTTAATACGCGGGGGTGTGGGGGCAACGCCCCCACAGCGGCTTTTTCTTTTTTTTCTTTGGTACTTTCTTTTTTTTCTTTTTGCGTCGCACAAAAAGAAAAAAAGAAAGTACGGCTATCCGAAGACTTGACATATCGCGCTAATGTCTTAGCCACACAAGGCGTTCACGCAACACTGCGAAGCAAAACACACACAGCGTGCAGCTTTCACGCGCGTACGCGCAAGTACCGCGTCTTACCCCGTGGGGGGCGTGGGGGGACACTCCCCCCACAAAGCGCTTATGCAGTAGTTTGCATCCTCTCGCTTCGCTCATGAGCGTCATCACAGCCGCCCAATGGACGGTACAAGAAGCATTCGCTTAATGCTTGGGGGTGGGGGGTATCCCCCACAGCGAGTTTTCTTTTTTTCTTTGGTACTTTCTTTTTTTCTTTTGATGCAAGCTCCATGTTTGCACCGCACAGCGGTGCTTATGCAATAGTTTGCATCCCCTCGCTTCGCTCGTGAGCGTCGCAAAAAAAGAAAAAAAGAAAGTACAGCCGTCCGAGGGTTCTGCATAGTGCGTGCCACGCGGTGGCAACAAGAGACGTTCATACAAAATTAGCGTCAGCTACAATACAGACACCCGCGCGTAGCGCATAACAGCGTCATACCCCGTGGGAGGCGTGGGGGGACACTCCCCCCACAAAGCGCTTATGCACATACAGCGTCTTACCCCGTGGGGGTGGGAGCACACGCCCTCACACATACTTTCAGTACAATACATGCATGGTATATGGAATTGATGAAGTGGGACGCGGGTGTCTCGCAGGTCCTGTTACCGCCGCTTGCGTGGCATTTCAGTATTCAGACGCACAATGCGCGCAGCAATTTTTCAAGCATGCTGTGGTGCTTGCCGACTCAAAAGCGCTCAACGCAGCCCAGCGCCAAGACTCGGCGGCGTTCATACGCGCTCAATACATATGGGGCATAGGGTGGGCATACCCACACGAAATTGATGCGCGCAACATTCATCATGCAACGCTTTTAGCCATGCAGCGCGCATTTCACAAGGCCTTTTCATACAGCAAGAGTGTCACCACAAATGAAAGATCAACTCCATATGCGCTCGTAGATGGCCTTTTTACCCCCGACATTCCTATTGCTGCAGAAGCGCGGGTAAAGGGCGACAATTTTATACCGCAGATACAGGCTGCCTCCATAGTAGCCAAAGTTGCACGTGATGCCTTTATGACGCTTGTGCACCGCGACATGCCAGAATATAAGTTTGAAACAAACAAGGGCTACCCCACAAAGGCGCACAAACACGCGCTGCATGAGCATGGAATACGATCTCATATGCACAGAAAAAGCTTTTGTAAAAAGCTGCTGTAGTAATAGTAAACAAGCACAATAGCGACAACGCGCTTTATTACCCCGCTATTCTTTAGTACAATGGTACTACTATGTTCACGGGGCTTATTGAGGCAAAAGGAATTGTACTAGCAATGAGCGGACACAAGCGCGTAGATAACGGCGTTTCCAATGCATACTCGCGCATGCGTATAGGTTGTCCTCACATTGTACAAAGCGGCATTGCCATAGGGGATTCCATATGTGTTAATGGAGCCTGCCTTACCGCAGTGCGGCAGAGCTCGCGCATGCAAAGGCTTGTGTCCTTGCTTACCAAAAAGCCTCAGCACGCATGGTTTGAAGTCGAAATGCTTGAAACAACGCTTGAGAAGACCTCACTTTCTACCTTAGCAGTGGGAGGCATGGTGAACCTTGAGCGCGCAATGCTCGCGTCACAGCGCATGGGCGGACATGTTGTAACGGGACACGTTGCTTGTGTCGCAAGCGTCGAGAGCGTCATTGAACATGAGGAAAATTGCTTTTTGACTGTAAAAATACCCGCGCGCTACATGAAGTACATGATACGCGAAGGGAGTATAGCCTTGGACGGAATAAGCCTTACCATTGCAGAAACCGGACACAATAGCGTAACGTGTTGCATCATACCGCATACAAAAGCAGTTACAAACCTCCGCGACATTACAGAAAAAGACGTAATGAATGTAGAGCCCGATATAGTTGCACGCTATATTGAAAACATGGTGTACCGTGGAAAAAACACCATGACAGA
The DNA here is from genome assembly GCA_965196605.1 of Spirochaetia bacterium. Taxonomy (GTDB): domain Bacteria; phylum Spirochaetota; class Spirochaetia; order WTKD01; genus CBDAKK01. Next base: position 603,663 of record CBDAKK010000008.1, on the reverse strand, counting down.
GGCGTGGTCTATGCAAACTTCAGACAACATAGAAAATAGCGCAGCATGATTGGCATTATAAAAAATTTATACTACCCTTATAAGTAGGGTGTTATAACATCAATTAATTTTCAGGAGTATAGTATGGGTGCACAGCACATAACAAAAGATAACTACACTACAGAGGTAGAAAATTCCACCATTCCAGTTTTACTGGATTTTTGGGCAGAATGGTGTCCTCCATGTAAAATGATAAGTCCTATAATCGATAAGCTTGCAGAGAAGCATGCAGGCAAAGTAAAGATCGCAAAGGTAAACATAGATGAATCCGGTGAACTTGCACAAAAATTTAATGTAAGCAGTATACCAACGCTTATCTTGATACATCAAGGCGAAATAGTGGAACAACAAGTTGGAGCGCTACCGGAACAATCTATCGAAGATATGTTCAAATCATTCATAGCATAGCGTGTGGAATACCTCACTATTGCGTATTAGAAGGATAAGCATTAAAAATTTTGACCCTTGTATGCAATAGAAGTATGAATTATAATAAGCCTATAGTAAATAAAGAAGGTTATTTACGTAATTAAAGACCATGTCTAGAAAAGTAAAATTTGCAAAGAATTCCATTATATATTTTCGTGGAGAAGAAGCGACAGAAATATTTCTCATAAGTGAAGGTGAAGTACAAGTAACTTCTAACCTTTTTGGAGTTGAAAAAAAGAAGCGACATGCAAAAGGTGATTTTTTTGGCATGCACTCTGCAATAGGCAACATAGGGCGGAACGATGATGCCATGTCTCTTACGGATGTAGTGTTGATTGTCTTTAATGTGAAAGAATTTGAAGCATTAATTACAAAAACTCCCAAGCTTTCATTGCAACTTATGCGCATACTCTCTCAGGAGCTGCGTCAAATACACACCATTACCCAAACAGTAATGGATTCAAAAAAAGAATTGTCTGCAGAAGAAGGTTTGTATTTGCATGCAAAAAACTACTATACAAATGGTGATGCAACAAAGGCCATGTACGTACTCAAGCAATACGTAACTTTACATTCTAACGGAGAACACATGTCTGAAATTCAAACCATGTTACAGGATTTAAAAAGCCATGGACACTAGCGTAGACCTCAGTCATCTTGAAAAAACATATCAAGATGGCGAAATAATATTCTGCGAATATGAAACGGGGAGCACGAAGTTTTACTTTATTAAAAAGGGCGAAGTGAAACTCGTTTCTATGCTCGATGGACAGGAACACATGATAGATGTGTTGCAGAACGGCGTCTTTTTTGGAGAAATGGCGGTTATAGAATCTGTTCCACGTTCAGCATCAGCTATTGCAAGTGGCACTGTCTCGGTATTGGAGTTTTCTAAGGACAACTTTGAAACGGTAATACTACAAAATCCACAGCTCTCGTTGTGGCTCATACAAACCTTTGTCAATAGAATTATTGTACAACAACAGCGTTTACAAATATACTCTTATGATGAACCTATAGCACGAGTGATCATGTGCCTCTTAACTTTGCGCGTACTTCTTAAAACAGATGCCTCCGCGAATCTTGAAAAAAAAGAATACATAGTACAATCAAATCCAGAAGATATATCAAAATGGGTTGGTATTTCAGCAAAGGAAAACAAGGATGTACTACGCTCACTGCAAGATGATGGGTATATTTCTATTGCCGAAGATAAAATTCTCATAGTCGACGAGCAAGGCTTGCAACGAAAATTGACTATGTACAAAAAGAAAACATTGGGCTAAGGTTTTTTTAAAATAAAAAAGCAGTATATAAGCCGGATTCTGTCGTGGGACATTATCTATCTTCAGCGCGTATTGCTACGCCCCTCTTGCAATCTACCCGTGAATATGGGCGAGTAACCCTCCACTGCATGATTTTGCTCCAACTAAGGTTTACCAACACATATGCAGTATCCTGCATACGGGTAAGCTCTTACCTCACCTTTTCACCCTTACCGAAATAAATTTATTTTGGCGGTATCTTTTCTGTGGCACTATCTCATAATGTCATAAACATTAGCTGGCCGTTAACCAGTAGTTTACTCTTCGGAGCCCGGACTTTCCTCTATTGTCGCTCGACAATAGCAATATCCATACTGCTTATTACTTACATATTAGTCTTCTAAATCGTCTTCATCATAAGTTTCTGATTCGTATTCTTCCTCCTCCTCGTCATCTGTAATATCATCATCGTCCTCACTTCCTTCTTCTAAGTTTGCAACTGGTATATACGCGTCAGAACCCATGTCACTTTTATCCATGAGATCTTCGTAATCTTCAGTTTCAAAATCATCCAATTCTATATCATCTTCACTCGCAATATCTTGAAGACTCGGTATATCAACATTATCTAAGACAGTAGCATCATCGTCTTTATCGTAATAAACTATCTTTGAGCAATAGGGACAGGTAAATATTTTATCTTCAGCACGCACTTCATTTACAAATTGTACGGGCAGCACAATATGACAGCCGTAACATACGCTATTGCGTATAGGCACAATGCCATCCCCTCCCTTCGAGCGTATAATACGTTCAAATTTAAATGCAAGGTTATCATTCAAATCCGATGAGATAAGTATTTCCTTGTTCTTACACTCTTGAAGCGCAAAGGTCAACGCAGCAACTTGCTTATCTACCTCTATTTTAGTTTCTTCGAGTTCTACTTCTTGTTCCTTCAAGAAGTTTTCAGATGCTTGAAACTTTTCTTGCAATTCATCGAACTTACGTTTTAAACTATTCAGTTCCTGTACTATAGAATTTTCATGCTCTTCATTTTCTTTTACAGCCCTATCCATAAGCTCATAATCGCGTTGTGAACTGACTAGGCTTATTTCTTTTTCTAGTTTCTCTCGGTGTTCTTGAGCATGTCGTAAATCATCCTGTTTAAGCCCCATCTCTTTTTTAAGCTGCCCATATTTTTCGTTGTACATAAGAAATTCTTTTTGAAGCTGTAAAACCATTTGTTCACGAGTATCCACCTCTTGTGGTAGCTCTAGAAGTTTACTTTCAATATCAAATTTTTCATTAAAGACCTCTTGCAATGAGCGTAGTTGTTCTAGCGTTTTATGAAAACTCATAATGCCCCCTAGTTCTAAATTAAATAACGTAGAAACTTAGCTTCGCCTATGTTGCCTTATAGACTAAAAGCGTTGCACATGTTTCCACTATGAATTGATTTTTTTATATTGTATAAACATTTACCATTGTATAGATTACTCTACACCGTTGTCGAGATATCGTTGTAATTTTTTACGATGGCGTGAGTGCTGAAGTCGCTTTAATGCTTTTGATTCTATTTGCCTCACGCGCTCGCGCGTAACATTTAAGTCCAATCCAACTTCCTCTAAAGTAAGCGGATAGCCATCGTCAAGCCCAAAACGCAGGCGTAATACCAATTGCTCACGAGGCGAAAGCGTTGAAAGCACTTCTTGTAAATGCTCTCGTAAAAATGATGACGAAGTAATTTGCATCGGTGAATCCGTGTTTTTATCCTCTATAAAATCACTTAACAGAGAATCCTCATCCTCCCCTATAGGAGTTTCCAAGGAAAGTGGCTCGCGTGAGACACTCCGTACATTCATAACCTTTTCTTTTTCCCACCCTAATTTTTGCGCAATCTCTTCATCGCTTATCTCCCTTCCATGCTCTTGTATCATTCGACGTTCTTCACGCATAATTTTGTTCACTTGTTCAATCATATGCACAGGAACCCGTATAGTACGCGCATGGTCAGATATGGAGCGCGTAATTGCTTGGCGTATCCACCATGTGGCATACGTAGAAAACTTAAAGCCCCTTTGAAATTCAAACTTTTCCACCGCACGCATGAGCCCAAGGTTACCTTCCTGCACTAAATCAAAAAAGAACAAGCCTCTGTTTGTGTAATTTTTTGCAATGCTTACCACAAGTCGCAAATTAGATTCTATAATGTGGTTTTTAACCTCTTCCACCTTCAAGTGATTTTTCGCAATTTCTCTTGAATAATGCATTATCTCATCTATACTCATTTCATAATCAAATTCTACATTCATGAGCTTTTGTTCGGCAGTTTTATAGTTTTGTATATACGTCTTTATTTCATGAGAACTCTTCCCAAGTTCACGTTCCAACTCCACCCGAGTCGATCTCATAATCAAGCGTTTGCACAAGAGTCGAATATCTTCCAGAGAATTTGCTGCAAGCTCACGACATATAGTAGCTTGCTTTTTTCTATACGCCTTAATCATTTCGAGTGCCTTCAAAAACACATCGGCTAAACGGTGCACCTCTGAGGCATCTATAAAGAGATGCTGTATCTTTTTTAGCAAATACACTTTCATAGACTGTAACTTTGTATCAGTGGCAATTTTTTTCCCTGACGCGTAAATCTGCGTTTTATATTGCATATACTCTTCTAATTTGCCACCTATCTGTCTAATAACATCCCTATACAATTGTGAAAGTCTTTTATTCTCGCTGCGTCTCTCGTATTCATCATCAACCTTCGTATCATATGCAAATACTTCTTTTCCAGCTTCTTTCTCTTTATTGAGATTTTGCATAATTTTATAAAGTTCAAAAATAAAAATTCCTGACCTCTTAATAATTTCAACTATCTGCCGTTCGCCATCTCGCATTTCCTTTGCAAACTGTACCTCTTCCTCTGCAGAAAGCAAGCGCTTTTTTCCAATTTCTCGTAAATACAAGCGTATAGGGTCATCTATTTTATCATCGCTGGTATCAAATACATTCCACTCTTTTTTAACTTCATCATCAATATCAAAGTTTTTCTCAATAACATAATCTTCCACCTGCTTTCTCAAAGCTTCATCGCTCATGTTAACTTGGGAATACTCTAGTAATTCATCCAACACAATGGGAACATCTGAATCAGCCTTATCAAGATAATCGTTTACCAAACTCTCCCACGACTTACTATCACTTGCAGCTTGCAAAACATCATCGCCTTGATCATGCATGGAGGTTTTTTTAGATTTTTGCTTTTTTGCCACCTTCGCAGTAGTTTTTGCCACAGACTTTACACCACGAGTAGTTTTTTTCTTAACTGTTTCTTTAGCATTTTTAACAACAGAAGATTTTGTCTTTTTAGCACCTGTAGATGCTTTTTTTATCGACTTAGTTTTAGATTTCGCATCACTTGCGTTCTTTGACTTCGGCTTCGCAGATTTCTTTTTATCTTCACTCGCAGCTGTAGACACAGCATTTTTAATTATCGATGAATATACCAAGATAATTCTCCCTATAACGTAGGCCTATGCACGAGCATCATAAAGTACATGAGACTTTTTAAGTTCATTTATACGCTGCACATAAAACTTTTTTTCTTCTAACAGTTCACGCAAAACTTTGGCATCCTCATTGCGGCTACTCACCTTACGTATTTTCATGTCAATATCACGACTACATTTCTCTAGCCGAGACACTTTGACATGATACTTAAAATACTCAACAATATCATCTGAATATTCGGGGACTTCTCCACGAGCAATCAATTTTGTAATATACAGAGCCAAAGGCTTCTCTAATAACGCGAGCACTGCTTGCGTATGAAGCGCACCACTTCGATGCGCCTCTTGAAGAGCGATATATACCTTACGAGCATTATCATCCATCAGATCCGTAATTTTACACACCACATGCACCTTGTCAAACAAACTCGGGCAATTACATAGACCAACCATCGCCACAAAATCCCAGGTATGCACCGGCACTATAAAAGCCTTCGCATCTTCTAGTTGCTCATGCTTACTAGAAGGCACGCCGATAAGATTGTCTCTCTCTCCAGATGCAGCATTCTCAACACGCTTGCGTATGACATGGACATCCATCATAAAAACTTCTGCTAGACGCGAAGTATACATAGAACGTCTATAGTCAGAACGAACGTTCACAATGTAATTGACTATATTTGTCAACACTTGCTCACGTTCTTGATAGGTTGAGTTATACAAAGAATGCACGTTACTTATATAATATTCAAACCATTCCTGCTGTTCAAGTAATTCTTCACGAAGTGCCTCTTTTCCATGCTTCTGCAGTGTTTCTGCGGGGTCAGCGGCGGACAAATGCACTATTTTAATGGACGGCATGCCCGCCTTTTCAAAAGCTATTGCCGACTTGATTGCAGCATTTTTCCCCGCTTCATCATCATCAAACAACATAACAACTTCACTAGTCATTGTCCGCAATATATGCGCCTGCTCGTCAGTAAAAGCAGTGCCAAGCGGTGCTACCGCGGCGCAAACCCCCGCTTGGTGCAGCGCAAGAACGTCTAAATACCCTTCCACAAGAAATACTTTTTTATGTTCCTTTATACCCTTAATACTGTAGTTAAGTCCATACAAAATGCGCTTCTTGTAAAAAATTTCCGTTTGTGGCGAATTAATATACTTTGGACCGTCACCCATGAGCAGGCGCCCCCCAAATCCCAACACTGAGGAATCCACTCCCATAATAGGAAACATTATTCTATGAGAAAAAAGACTAATGGTGGGATACCGCGCACTGAAAAGCCCGCTGTTTGCAAGCTCTGTAGCTTTATAGCCCTTGCTTATAAGGAATTTATGTAACCAATATTTGTCATAGGGAATATACCCTACTCGGAACGCCCGCAACGCGTCCTCTTCAAAACCCCTTGAGTGCATATATTCACGCGCAGCATGCCCCGTCTCGCCCCAAAAAAAATGCTCAAAAGTTTTTGTAATACGCAGCAGCATATCACGCGCCAAAAGGCTTTCGCTTTTTTGTTCTTGCTGCATCCCCTGTGATTGATGAGGAAGGGAAACACCAACTTCTTGCGCAAGTGTTCTCACGGCTTCCACAAAGCTTATGTTTTCCATTTTTTGCAAAAAAGTGAAAATGCTTCCACCCTGCCCTGTGCTAAAACAGTAGAATAACTTACTCCTTGCATCAACACTGAAAGAAGGTGTCTTTTCATTCTTAAAGGGGCTCAAGCCCCAGAATCGGTCTCCTTTCTTAGCAAGCGCAACATAGCGTCCTACCACGGCAACCATATCACAGCGTTCTAATATCTCTTGTATTGTTTCTTGTGGAATACGCGCCATAGCTCCTCTTTTATAAGCTACCAACGCAAATGCCACATGCTTTATGGGACATGGCGCGAGGAACTCATGGCCTTCGCTGAATTCTGAATGGACATGAGATCACGTAAGGTAAGCTTATTTTTAAGATGCTGCTCAATTTTTTCTTTTATACTCCAATACGAAGAAGGCAAGTGAGGGGGCATACACAAAAGCGTGTACAAACACCGTATCTCTTCATCAGAAAAAGAAATTGTATTTGAAGTACTCATGAAACTATACCGTGAAAAATACTGCGCAATGTCACTACACTGAAACAAGCATGTTTTCCTGCGCAAAGGATACCTGCGTTTTAGACTTAATTGCCTTGTTATACCATAACGCTACTTGATAGTGCAATAACCCAAGTTCTATGGTATCAGAAGGCTCAAAGTGAAAGAGATGCGCATGTTTTATCTTCCACCTCTTACAAAAGCTTAAACCCTTGAACAAACTCGTATGTCCCCAGTCTTGTTTTTCGACCGCATTAACAAAGCCCATAGCCGCATCCAATACTACAAAATCAATATCCTGTAAAAACGCCTTATTATCATCACTATCCTCAAACAAATCGCCCTGCATATTCACGTCTGTAAAATAGCAAAATGTTTTGCCGTCCTCTTCAACCTTATACGCATAGCTTTTACCAGGGTGGTTAAGTTCTTTCCACGTTATGCGCATACTTTGTAGCTCAACACAGTCCTTGTTACATAGCTCATGAAAATGTATATTCTTCGTCATGCTCGCCATAGTAATAGGAAAATACGGAGGCTTCATAATATTGCGAAGAATACCCTCAAAACCCTGAAATGGACTATAAAAATGCACCGTCACATCTTCATCGTAGAGCCACGGGGCAAAAGGAAAGCCTTGAATATGGTCATAATGAAAATGGCTGAAGAAGACATGAAAAACACGTGAATTTTTATGGGTTTGAACATTCGTAATACCCGTACCCATGTCAAACAAGATATGTGCATCATCGCGAACCTTTGGAAAGACTTCTACACAAGGAGTATTTCCACCTACCCCAAAAATTGTGTGCAACATTTCGGTAGGTATTTTCTTAGTAAGACAAGCCATGAAGTCTTCGCTGTTCTTACAATCTCCAAGTGCCTTTTTTGAGAGCATACCCTGTAATTTGGAAAAAGTCGATAATACGGTATCAACAGATAATAAAACAGGGCGCGAACCTCGAACGCCATAACAACAAAAATCCATACAAAACCTTACATGTATTATACACTATCGAAACTTCTTATATACTGTACTATCATAGGGTACTCGTTATGGGGAGTGCAGGATTCGAACCTGCGAAGACGAAGTCAACAGATTTACAGTCTGCCCCCTTTGACCGCTCGGGAAACTCCCCCTTAGCCATCTGTCGGAGTCGAACCGACGACTTCGAGATTACAAGTCACGCGCTCTACCAACTGAGCTAAGATGGCAATATGTATATTATTGAATGCTTCTTGTGCCAATGTCAATACGTACAGGTGGGTGAATTCAAGGGGCAAGAGCAACAGACAAGCACTGAGCAGCTGATTGGAAGTCAAGACATACTCTAAGCCAATAATAAAAGCTATCGAAAGGAAAAACTACACCCCGGTATAAAGTGCTACAGAGAAACTCTGAAAGCCCACTCAATGGCGGCGGGGTTTCTCTGAGACCTATGCTCAACAAATAAACGTGCTGTGCATTATTTCCACGTTTGCTTGAGCGCTACGGTGCTGTTAAATACCGGGTGCTGCCTTGCTTTTGAAGCAGCTTTGTCATAGGCAAAGTAGCCTTTGCGCAAAAACTGCATACACAGCACCTCGTCTTCTTCATTGTGAGCATGCAAACAAGCATGCACATACGGCTCTGCTTTTGCACCCTCCACACAAGAAAAAGAGCGGGGATTTACAGACTCCAGCATGGCTTTTTCATCGTCTACAAACTCATCAGGGTGAGGCGCAAGAAAGAGCCGCTCATACTGGTGTATTACAATGTCCCTTGCATCATGCAGCGAAACCCAATGAATGGTGCCACGAACCTTGCGCCCATCATCGCTCCAACCACCACGAGAGGCAGGGTCATATTCCGCGTGTACTTCGCGTATACTTCCATCATCGTTTTTCACAAAGCCCGTACATGTAACATAGTAGGCGTACTTTAACCGTACTTCTTGCCCCACCGCAAGCCTAAAGTACTTTTTCGACGGCTGCTCCATAAAATCATCGCGCTCTATGTAGAGCGTCCTACTAAAGGCAAGCTCATGCGTACCAGACTCCGCTTGCTCGGGGTTGTTTTCAGCTTGAAACACCTCGCTAGCCTCTTCGGGGTAGTTTGTTATTACCAACTTTATAGGATCTATGACAACCATGGCGCGCGTTGCCTGCACATTGAGGTTTTGACGCACCGCTTCTTCTAAGCGTTCTACTTCTACCGTAGCCTGTGCTTTGGTAATGCCCACTGATTGACAAAACGCTTTTATCGCAGGCGCAGTATAACCACGGCGACGCATTCCCGACAAAGTGGGCATGCGTGGATCATCCCAGCCGTCTACCACCTTGCGCTCAACCAAGGTTTTCAAGACGCGCTTACTGAGCACCGTGTGCGTAATATTAAGCCGTGCAAATTCAATTTGCTGCGGACGAGGACTCGCTATTTCAAGCGCATCTAAAAACCAGTCGTACAAGGGACGGTGTATTTCAAACTCAAGCGTACACAAGGAATGCGTAATGCCCTCTATGGCATCAGACAAGCAATGAGCAAAATCGTACATAGGGTATATGCACCACGCATCGCCTGTTTTGTGGTGCTGCTGCATGCGTATGCGATATATGGTGGGGTCACGCATGATGATATTGGGATGCTTCATATCTATCTTCGCACGAAGCACACAAGAGCCTTGTTCATGGACACCCTCCTTCATTTCCCCAAAAAGCTTCAAATTCTCTTCTACGCTTCGCGTCCTATACGGACTGTCTGTCCCCGGCATAGTGGGAGTACCTCGCAAGCTACGTATCTCTTCAAAGCTACTATTATCGACATAGGCAAGGCCTTTTTCTATGAGCTGCTTCGCGTAGGCATAAAACTTATCAAAATACTGCGAAGCATAATATTCGTTATCATTCCATTCATAGCCAAGAGCACGTATGTCGTTTTGTATTGCATGAACATATTCCACGCGCTCCTTTTCGGGGTTGGTGTCATCAAAACGCACATTGCAAAGCCCATGAAATTCCCGTGCAATTTCAAAGTTCAATATTATAGCCTTGGCATGCCCTATGTGCAAATAACCATTGGGCTCTGGGGGAAAACGCGTGTGTATGCTCATGCCACACCGCTCCACATCTTCACGTATTTTCTTACGAATGAAATCTTCCATAATGTTAGTATACGCCAAATTATTCAGAAAACGCAGCCGATGTCATGAGGCTGCTATTGCGTACCTCGTGTCTATAAATACCTTGCACCACACCAAGGGCAAGAAATGCGCTCAACATAGAAGAGCCACCGTAGGAGACGAGGAGCAAAGGAATGCCGGTAATGGGCATTATGCCAAGCGTCATGCCTATGTTTACCATAAAGTGTGTGAAAAACACGGCGAGAATGCCCGCACAGCAGAGCCTTGAAAACATGGTTTTACTCGCCATTCCAACCAAAATGATACGCCACATGAGTATACCGTAGAGCAGTATAACAGAAGCACTTCCTACAAAGCCAAACTCCTCACCTATGAGGGAAAAAATAAAGTCTGTGGATTTTTGTGGTAAAAACTGCAGACTACTCTGCTTACCCTGCAAAAACCCCGCACCCAATAGCCCACCAGAGCCTATGGCGGAGACTGACTGCAATATATGCCAACCTGAACCGAGCGGGTCGCTTTCAGGTCGCACAAACACAAGGAGTCTTTGAAGTTGGTATGGCTTTAGTACTATGGTTGCGACAAAGGCCATGGCTGCACCACTTAAGGTCATAAATGAGCAATAACGAAGCGTAGCAAAAATTCGCGGCAAAAAACCAATGAGCGTTCCAAAGGCGCTCAACATGAACACAATGACCAATATTATTACATAGGTTACAAAATGCTCCGTACGCAATAAGGTAATGGCAGTGGGGTCTGATGCTACGATACTTTGCAAGCTATAGGAAACTATAAGCGTAACAATGCTTATAACTCCTGCGCCAATGACAAACAAGGCGCGCTCTGCAGGAATGCCCGCTATGTACAAAATAGCGAGTACAAGCGGAATATAGACCAGTGAAGTTCCCATATCAGGTTGCAGAAGAATGAGCGCCATAGGAGCAAAACCTACCAAGACGTAAAGCAACACATAGCGATAGCGTTGTAAATGAGGAGTATATTTTTCTATGAGAAACGCGTACATGAGTATGGTGGCAAGTTTTGCAAACTCAGATGCCTGAAGGCTAAACCCAAAGGCTTGTAACCATGAGCGCGCGCCATTGCGCACTTCACCAATAAACAAGGTAAGAACGAGCAAGGCAAGGGCAAGGGCATATATCACGGGAATAAATTCTTTGACCTTGCTTATGGGTATGAGCATGGTTATAAACATGCAAATAAAGCCTATAATCACAAACAAGAGTTGGCGCGAGAATTCAACAGACTGCATAACGCCTTCTATGTCGAGAGAACTTGAGTAGACAAATAAAGAACTAAAAACCACAAGTCCTAAAACGACGAAACATTGCACAAAATCTATACGCCTCATATTACGCTACGGCATTTACAAATACCATACCCCTTGCTTTTTAAATTTTGCTATAACTTCTTCATATGAAAGCCCAGAAAACAAGCCTTCGTACACAATGTTTGCCGCTTTAGGAGCCCACCACTCCCATTCGTTTGCTGCATCAATCCAAAACACTACAATAACTTGGTCTTTTCTATCACCGCCAAAGGGTGCATAAGAGACAAACAAGGAATGCCACTGCTTATGATGTAAGCCTGTTATCTGCCCGGTGCCTGTTTTGGCTGCCACCTTTGTTTGCTTTGTAGTAATAACCGCACGAGCAGAACCACGTGTTACAACCCCTCTCATACTATTACGCATTTCACGAAATACCTTTGGGCTTACGCCTTTTATAGAATGTACAATCTCTGGCTTTACAGAACGAACAACCTGTTCCGTAACTTGATCTCGCACTTCTTTTAAGACATGCGGTTTATAAATAACCCCATCGTTCATAATGGCTGCCGTAACCTGCGCTAACTGCAATGGAGTTACTTCCAAAAACCCTTGCCCAATAGACATGTTCGCAGTATCTCCGTCCTGCCACACTTCACGAAATCTATCCTTTTTCCACGCTGGTGAAGGCACTGTTCCCATTACTTCAAAAGGTAAATCAATACCGGTGTAGCGCCCCAATCCGAATGAGCGCGCGTATTGAGCAATCATTGGTGCGCCAAGCCTTCTAATGCCTACTGTATAAAAAAACACATCACAAGAATGGGCAAGTGCACCTGCAGGGTCAAGCCATCCATGTCCGGTGAGCACCCAACAATGAAAACGACGATTTCCTACATATATATGTCCAATACACCGCACTCTAAAATTCCATTGATGTGGAAACTCTTGCAAAAACGCAGAAGACATCACAATCTTAAACGTCGATGCAGGTGGCGCAAGTGCTTGTATAGTTCTATTTATAAATGGTGAGTGCACACTGTTTTGTATGGCAGCGAGATGCTTTTTATTTACAGATGAAACAAGCAAATTAGGATTAAAGTTTGGATAAGAAGCCATAGCAAGTATCTCACCCGTCGGTTTCATTACAACAGCTGCGCCAATTCTCTCTCCCAATGCCTTTTCTACCAGCTCCTGTATATCTCTATCTACAGTTAAAACAATATCGTATCCCGGTTCAGAAGCCTCCAAAATTCGCTGCGTATCTGAAACACCTTGTCCAAAAACGTTAACACGCTCTCTCACCCGGCCTTTTTTGCCCCTAAGCTCATCTTCATACTGTTTTTCTACGCCAGTCTTTCCAATTATTTCCGAACTTCCGTAGTTTTTATATTGCAATTCCCGCAACTCAGAAGCTGATATATCACCAACATGACCGAGTATGTGAGACATGGACTCATTATGCTCATAATAACGCTGTAAATCACGCCTCCACGTGAGTCCCTCAAACGCTCGTAGCGACTCCAAATATTGCGTAAGTTCTTCATAACTCAATCCACGCAAAAGAGTTCTCATCTGCTCATGCTTGTTCTTCGCCAAGGCATTACGTACCTTCTCTTCGCTTATAGACAACATATCAGCAATAGCAGCTATATACCCTTCCCTATCCTTCGTTGGAACCTGCTCGGGCATGAGGTATATGCTATACCTACTTATGTTGTAAACAAGCGCTTTATCAGCATGAGTGTCAAAAATTCTACCTCGCAATGACAAGAACGTGTTGTCCTGCGTAACAAGTGTATCTACTTTTTCTTTGTACAAGGCCTGTTCTAATATTTGCAACCTCACCAAAATACCCGCAAAGAGTATCACAAAAGAGGAGACAATTACCCCAAGAATAATAAACCGTTTATTCATGGTAGCGCCTCATATAGCCCCTTATCATCTGCATAACTACATACAACATAAAGGAGATACCAAGGCTTACAAGCATCATATATAAAAACGAAATATTCATTGCAAATGAATACAAAGCACCCTGATGCAGCAAGACCCCAAGCGTGAGATAAAACAAAAACTTTATGACAAAAAGCACAATAACAAAAGTAAGAAAAGTAAGAAGATGCATAAGTATAACTTTTTTCACGTCATGCAGAAGAAACGCCAAGCCCCCATAAAACAAGGCATCAAATCCTAGAGTACGCCCTGACCACACCCCTACCACAAAACCAAGGATAAATGCACTTATAAACAACCATTGATTATCGCGTGCAAAAAATATTTGAAGTGCTAAGAAGATAATAAGCACATCACAAAAGAACACAACGCTATGAATACGTGCGGCAAGCACATTTTGCAACGTCAAAATAAGCAGGCCCGGGATGAGCTGCACAAAGAACATTCTCATCATGGCGTGGCCACCTTTGCTTGTGAAGTAATGGCTTTCTCTACGGACTCCACAGAAACAGCGTTATTCTCACCCTGCTTGTCTTGAGGAATTATAACAAAAACATAATCAAGATTAGCGGGCAGCAAATATGGCTTTACATACGAACGCGATATACGATCTTCAATATCCGAAGAAATTTCAACCACAGACCCTATGAGCATACCGCGCGGGAGAAACTTTGAATACGCATTGACAACCACTTGTTCTCCAACAAAAACAAAGCTTGAATCGCTATCATATATCACATCACTGATAAATAGCAATAAACCATCCTGTCCACTATGCCCTGAAAGTATACCCCGCTGTGTAGATTGAGAAGTCTGTACCGGCACCGAAAAGTTCACATGGGTTAGCGGAATAACTTGCGCGGTATATAAGGCAGCCTGCGATATAGAACCAACAACGACAATATCGTTATTGTGTATTCCAACAACAGCCATGTTTTCACGAATGCCACTGGTACTTCCCCTATCTATGAGAATACCTTGCACCTCTCCGGCCTCACCATTAGCCGCAATAACTTGCGTAGGCAACAAGTTATAATCGATGCTTAGAGAAAATTCCAATATCTTACGAAGCATCGCGTTCTCAAACTCCAAGGAACTAATAGACTGCATACGCGCTTCGTATTCCCCTATTTTTTGCTTCAATTGCTCATTCTCAAGCTGCGTTTTTTTACGAGCTATAAACTTTCCAGAAACACTTTCAAACCAAACAGCGCTACGCCCAGTAAGATTACGAAAGACATTGCTACCACTGAACAGAAGACTCCGAAAAAAAGAACCCTGCGTATTAGCTGAGAACATAGCAAAAACGCTTGCCCCACTACAGAGAAGAAACCAAAATACTCTAAGCCGAAAGAAGGAACCCATGTATGGTAGCAGCACCATTAATTAGTGTTCAAATATTTGTTTCACTTTTTTCTCATGGTCAAAGTACATACCCGCGCCCTCTGCCACACACAAAAGCGGATCTTCGGCAATAATAACCGGAACCCCCGACTCCTTTGCAAGCACAATGTCTATGCCGTCAAGCAAGGCACCACCACCTGCAAGCACTATGCCTCGCTCCATAATGTCCGCGACAAGCTCGTCCGCGGTTTGTGAAAGCGTGCTTTTAAGCGAGTCGACTATTTGATAAAAAGGCTCATTCAAGGCTTCTGATATCTCCTTGCTGTTCACCGTTAGCTTTCTCGGAAAGCCCGAAACCGCATCTCGACCGCGAATTTCCATAGTCTGCACATTTTTAGGATTAGGGTTTAATGTGCCAATTTGCTTTTTTATGCGCTCTGCGGTGGGCTGCCGTATAGTAAGATTGTGAGCATTCCGCACGCGCCGTATTATAGCCTCATCAAACTCATCACCACCTACGCGAATTGCGTTTGATATAACCATGCCACCCAGCGACAAAACCGATATTTCCGTAGTGCCGCCACCTATATCGCATATCATGTTGCCCTCGGGATTGTAAATAGGCAACTTTGCGCCTATTGCCGCCGCCAAAGACTCTGGAATAACGCGCGTCTCCCTCGTACCTGCGCGCTCTGCACATTCCAGCACCGCGCGCTCTTCAACATCGGTTATACACGAGGGCACACCTATAACAATGCGCGGCTTAGTAAACCACTTGCTATTAAGCACTCGGTTAATAAAATGGCGAATCATTTTCTCAGTCACGCCCAAGTCCGCAATAACCCCATCGCGCAAAGGACGCACAACAGAAATATAGCCCGGCGCGCGGTAGAGCATTCTATTCGCCTCCTTACCAACAGCAAGCACCTTTTGTGTTTGGTTATCTACAACAACAACAGAAGGTTCATCAAGCACTATGCCCTTTCCCCTCACTGCGACAAGCGTATTACACGTTCCTAAATCTATGCCTATATCAGCACGTAAAAAATTAAACATACTTCTTATCCTTACCCTATTCCTAAAATAGTTGCGCCACTACGTAGTATTGAGCTTTTCAAGTATTTTATCCCAATACGGATTTATAGCCAGCGCCTTCCGCCAATAATAGCGTGCCTTACCCGACTCCCCTCTAATATCATGCGCAACACCCATGTAGTACAACGCCTCAAAGGAATTAGGGTCTTTCTTAATGATAGCAGATAAAATCTGCATTGCTTTATTTGCATCCTTTCGTATCAACAACACCTGCGCAGAGCGTATAGTAAAAGCAGTCTTTTCCTGCTCAGAAACCTTTGCATCCGCAAGCCCTCTTTGTATCTGCTCCTCAGCTGCCACTATATCCTCCGTATCAAGCAGCAAATCTATTAAGCTCAACTGCAAGCTAATACGCGATGGCGCGCCATTACTCTTAGACTTCTTGAGCATTTTGTTAATAAGCGCTATAGCCTCGTCATAACGATTGTCGCTTTTATACGCGGCAACCAGAAACTCATACAAGTCCGCAGAAGCAACCTTGTTTTTAACCGCACCCTCTAAGTAGCGTATAGCCTTAGGTATCTGCGCACCACCAAGCAAGTAATACGCCTTACCCAGCACATACAAAGCCTCGTCCTTATACGCAATGCTCGGATTAATAACAAGCGCCTTCCGTATTTCGTACACAGTCTGCCAAATACTCTCTATATCCTTTTTATATACGCTATCCACCCCCAACTCTGCACTGTTAAGCAAGGCAATACCGCGCAAAACCCGCACATAACTATCATCAGGGTAATCCAATAAATACTTCCCCGACTCCTCAATAGTCGCCTCATAATCACTCTCATTCCACAAGGCCACAATACTCTGCAACGCAGCCTCTCGCTGATTCTTAAGACGCGAAGAATCGCGCACAAGGCGATGGAACAAAAACCCACCAATAGCAATACATACAATAAAAAGCGATATAACTAGTTTCTTCTGCGTTGTTCTCATTAATTTATGACCCACTCATACTAGGACTATATCCACAAACAAGGGAACATAGCACCCGCAATACCCAAGTATCACTACCTAAAAGAATACGACAATACCCATTTTATAGCAATAACACCCCACCCACCCCCCTTGTTTGCGCTCCACGCGTGCCTTTGTGGGGGCAGCACGCCCCCACACCCCTACTGCTGGTCGTTCTGCGCTTACGCGCGAGTAAGCTACACGCCGTGTGTGTGATGGCTCACGCGGTATGTTGCTCACGCTCTGTGTTGCCACGGCGCGTGACGCGATATGATGATGCCTCGGACGGCTGTACTTTCTTTTCTCTTTTTTATGGATGCAAAAAAGAGAAAAGAAAGTACCAAAGAAAAGAGAAAAAAGCCTCCTGTGTGCTAAAGCAGTAATAACATAGCTACTCTACGCAAGTATGAAGATTGTATGTAAGTAAGTTTGTATGAATACTCGCGCCAAAGAAGAAAGTACCAAAGTCACGAGCGTAGCGAGGGGATGCAAACTGTTGCATAAGTGCCGCAATGCGGCACAAACATGGAACTTGCATCAAAAGAAAAGAAAAAGAACCAAAAAGTCGCGAGCGTAGCGAGGGGATGCAAACTGTTGCATAAGTGCCGCAATGCGGCACAAACATGGAACTTGCATCAAAAGAAAAGAAAAAGAACCAAAAAGTCGCGAGCGTAGCGAGGGGATGCAAACTATTGCATAAGCGCCGCTGTGCGGTGCAAACATGGAGCTTGCATCAAAAGAGTGGAGAGCCGAAGGCGACAACTGTGCCATGGATGGCACAAATAGCGTAAGCAACAAACACGAAGTAACCCGTGCTTAGCACTCAAGACGCGCGGGGGTGTGGGGGCGTGCCCCCACAAGGCACTTACTCCTGTGCGCGGTTGTAACGAATGCTACTACGCACGGCAATACCCTTGCGCGCATTTTGTATACGCGCAATACCGAGAAAGACTTCCCTACGAGCGGGTATTACTACGCCTATGGGCATGGATTGCTCCATGCGCAAATTACCCAGCGTAAGCGTAACACGCGCGTCTACCGCGTACGAAAATGCATTGGCTATAAAAAGCACCACCACCGAGTCGTAGGTCTCCTTACGTATGTGCAGCCCATCAAAGGCAGTGGTGCTAGCTAGCTCCACACTATGATCCTCAAAGGTAGCCGCGCTAATGTCGCTTCCACGGAGTTCAGTAAAATCCGCACCGCCGGGAAAGCGCCCATAATACGTAGCGTAAGCCTGTGGTTCTACAGCCGCGCCGTCCTTGTCTCTAAAGCTAAAACGAACACTCTGCATGCCGCGGTCAAAGGTAGACGCGCGCACATCAAAGTGCAAATGCGCCCCGCTTGCAAAGCCCGTCTTGCCCGCATAGCCTATATGCTGCCCAAGCACCACGCGCTGCCCCACGTCTACAAGCGCACCATTAAACATCAAGTGTACATAACTCGCTATGGTGTTATCAGCATGCCGAATAAGCACATAGTTTGCGTGTTTTGCATAAGCTTGGGAAGTCCCACCTATACGAGAGTCCCGCTTCACCGCAACCACTACCCCCTCCCGAGCAGCATAGACCTTTTCGCCCTCAAGCATGTCAAAGTCCACAGCATACGTGTTCTGCCCACTATGGCTAAAACTCCCATGCCACCCCTGCGTTATTACATGCTTCACTCCATGCTCAAAAGGCAAATAATACAAAAAACCATCAGGCTGTACCTCAGCAGGGTTTACAAACAAAAAATGATACGAAACACGGTAGGTCTGCCTCCTCGCGTTCTCTTTGCGACGCAAGGCAAGCACCCCCTCATTCTCTCCCACCTCAAGCGGAATAACAATCGGAGCATCCCTATCTGCAACAAGCCCATCCAACTGAGTAAAATGCACCGCTACAAACACAGGCACAGCCTCATTGTTTGTAACAGAAAAGACAACAGAGCCATCATCCTGCTGCTTGGTCTCAAGCCGTGCATCTATCTCTTGAGCCATGAGCGGCTCACAAACCACAGCCACAAAAAACCCTAAGAATACCAAGCAATAAAAGCGGAGCAGAAGTTTCATAAAAGTCATTATCCTAAACATAAACAAGCAACTATTGTAGTATACAATATTGCTATCTTTAAAAAGATACAGATTTGATACCCTGAATAAGAAACCATGGGGGAACTTATGAAGACGACTTTCTACATACTATCAATAGCATTGATCATGGGAGGCGGTTTAAACGCCTGTACTAAAAAACAATCTACGTCATTTTCTGTGGGGCTCGTAACCGACATAGGTGGCATTGATGACAAGGCGTTTAATCAAAGCGCATGGGAAGGTATTACAAAATTTGCATCTCAAGAAAATCTCTCAAAGGCGCAGTATACCTATGTGCAATCAAGTACTCATTCCGATTATCTTCCAAATTTGAGCGCACTTGCCGACAACGATACAACACTTATTGTGGCGGCGGGCTTTACATTTACCGAAGCCATTACAAAAGTTGCTCAAAATTTCCCCACCAAACAGTTTCTCATCATTGACACCGCCGTCCCAAAGCCCAATGTTGTAAGCGCTGTGTTTAAAGAAGAAGAAGGCTCATTCCTCGTTGGAGTTATAGCGGGGCTTCAATCACAAGCAGAAAGGAAAGAAAAAGTAGGCTTTATCGGTGGAATGGAATTTGATGTGATACATCGTTTTGAAGCCGGGTTTGAAAAAGGCGTGAAAACAGTTGCACCAGATTTAGAAATACTTGTGGAATACGCCGCTGACTTTTCTGCCCCGTCCCTTGGACAAGCCTTTGCTGCAAAAATGTACGACGCTGGCGTTGGCGTGATTTTTCACGCAGCTGCAACTACTGGAAACGGTGCTATTAAAGAAGCGAAGGATCGTGCACTAAACGGAGAACGTGTATGGATTATTGGGGTTGATAGAGACCAATATGAAGAAGGCATTTACGCTAAAGACAAATCTGTAATTCTCAGCTCCATGGTAAAACGCGTAGATGTTGCCACACACAATGTTGCAAACTTAGCAAAGCAAGGCAATTTTCCTGGTGGAAAAGTACTTACATTCTCGCTAGAAAACGGAGGTGTGGGTATACCACAAGAAAACCCCAACGTAAGCGCGGAATTTTTAGAGCTCGTATCGCGCTACAAACAACAGGTATTATCGGGCAAACTTACCATACCAAAAGTACCAACGCGCTTACAATAAGCACAAAGTAAACTTTTATTCTCAAGACGCACAAGCGCGCCATGTTCTAGGGCATAGGCGGTGTACTGCACAAATGTAAGCATGATATATAAAGCAACTACCCTTCATACCACATAGCGTTGTGTCTTGCCTTTGTGGGGGAGCGCCCCCACCCCCCCCCTTGGGGTAAGACGCTATATGTGCATAAGCGCTTTGTGGGGGAGCGCCCCCACACCCCCCTTGGGGTAAGACGCTATATTGCGCTACGCGCGGGTAGGCTGCACGCCGTGTGTGTTTTGCTTGCGCAGTATTGCGTGAACGCCTCTTGTTGCCATGACGTGAGCGCACTAAGCAAACACTTCGGTTGGCCGTTCTTTCTTTCTTTTCTTTTCAGGACGGAAAAGAAAAGAAAGAAAAGAACCAAAGAAAGAAAAGAAAACATCCTGTGTGCTAAAGCAATAATAACATAGATACTGTGCGCAAGTATGAAGATTGTATGGAAGTAAGTTTGTGTGAGTGCGCTGCTCACCATTCATGGGACACATTGTGTGCCATGAATGGTACAAATAGCGTGAGCCATCACACACACGGCGTGCAGCTTACACGTCTCAGTGCTGCGGGGGGCTGTGTCTTAGCACATGTGGCAAGGCGGCAGCGCACTATGCTGCGGTGGAGTACCGCACTATGCTACGGTGGTGTCTGACATAGTGCCGTCAGACTCCCTGACATAGTGCTGTCAGACTCTCTGACATAGTGCTGTCAGACTCCCTAGCACTACGCTACGGTGGAGCGCCGCACCCTGTGCCTTGCCTTTGCAGGGGCGTGCCACACAAGGCAACCTTTCACATGTGAAGCCTTAGGTTTCAAGCGGCACAAGCGCGCCATGTTCTAGGGCATAGGCGGTGTATTGCGCATAGCTACGTTTTATAAAGGCGCATACCTCCTCAAGGTGCGAAATAACAATAAGCGTTATGCGCGTTTGTGCGTGCAATGCAGCTATGCGCTCCAACACTTGTATGCGTATGCGTGGGTCCAAGTGACTCACCGGTTCGTCGAGGATGAGGATGTTTGGGTGCGGCAGCAAGGCGCGTATAATGGCGATGCGTTGGAGCTGCCCACCAGAAAGCTCATGGGGGAAGCGCGCAAGCTGCGCCTGAGAAATGTGCATGGTCTTACACAGCTGCTGCAGGTACTCCTGACTGCGCTGTTTTTCTGCCCGCGACATTGTGGCGTGCGCGTCCATGAGGCTGCTGAGCACCGTGCGCAGCGGGTTAAAACTCAAGGAGGGCACTTGCGAAATAAGCTGCACGTCCCGCCTAAAAATGCGCATGGCACGCGCCGAACCATAGGGCATGGGGGTATTATGCATGCACACCGCCCCCGTGCAAGGCTGAAGCTGCCCTGCGCACACATGCGCAAAGGTGCTTTTGCCACAGCCGGTTTCGCCACGCACCAAGACAACCTCTCGCGCGCGCGCGCTAAAGTTGAGGCCTTGCAGCACAAAGTTGCGCACACCGCTTGTTGCGCGTGGCAAAAACGACGGCTTGTCATAGTACACGCCTACGCGCTCACAGCGCAACACAACGCCACCAAGCCCGCCATGCCTAGCAGTGCTGCCGTTTTGAGCGCGCGCATGGCTCTTTTTACGCCCTTGCGTGCTAGCATGCCCCGTCATAACACCTGCCGCGTTGTGTTCATCATCACCGTGCTCCCGCAACCACTGCGCCACGTCACCAAAAAAATGCACTGCACCATTCTGAAGCACCAGCACTTTATGGCAGTAGTCCTTAACAAGGTTCATTCTATGCGTTACAAACAGCACGCCTTGCATAGCGGCAAGCAAGGTCTCAATGGTTTTGCGTTCGTGCTTCTCATCGAGCGCGGAACTCACTTCATCAGCAAGTGCCACCGTAGAACCCGCAGTAATGGCCAAGGCCACCATAATGCGCTGCGCCATGCCTCCTGAGACCTGCGTACGGCGCTTTGCAAGCAAGTTGTGTAAGTCCGAAAAGCCCGACCCGTTCTTTGCAAGGTCTGCCTCAGCATTGTCAATGAGTTTCATTGCATTAAATGCTGCATGCATGCGCTGCCTAATGCGCTCGCTTGTTTGCTTTGCGCTCATGCCGGCAAAGCGCCTGCTATGACGCAGCGCTGCAAACATGGCCTTAATGCTGCGTATGGGGTTAAGCGCTGCCTTGGGCTCTTGCATAATGTACGCAAGCTCATGGTGCGGCACCTGCACACAACCCGATGCATGCCACGCATGAGGGAGAACCCCCGCAATGGCCTTGAGCAGCGTTGTTTTCCCCGAGCCCGAGTCACCTATGACCGCAATGTGCTCTCCACGGTGCATGCAAAACGACACGTCACGTACAATGCGCTGTGAATGGTGGGGTGCGCTTACACACAAGTTGTGCACGCGCAACAGGGGGGGCATGTTTTTTGAAGGAGTGCAAGGCATATACTCTTCAGTGTAGTCCACGCGCGCAGACGTAACGCAAAAATGGAAAGAGGTGCTACAATACATGGGTAGGAATGAGGTATTTTACAAGCACGCACGAATGGGTTGAAAGAGAGACGAGCGATGGGGCAGTTCTCGTTATGGGCATTTCAGACTATGGGCAGTCCGTAGTGGGTGATGTGGTATATGTGGATGTGCCAGAGGACGAGAAACACTATGCGGCGGGGGACGTGGTTGCAGTAATTGAGTCTTCAAAGGCGGCATTGGACATTTACACCCCCATATCAGGCACCGCGGTACAGGCAAACAAGGCCTTGCAGCGCAACCCCGAGTGTGTAAACAAAGACCCCTTTGGTGAGGGTTGGGTGCTTAAGCTGCAAGTCTCAGACTTGCTCAAACTAGAAGAAGAACTGCAAGCCCTTATGGACGAAGACGCCTACGCCGAGTACTGCCGCGCGTTGTAAGTAGCAGCTAAGGCGCGTATGTAGGCGCGGCGGGCTCATGCTACCGTGTAGTACGCAGCACAAGCGACAGCGGACAACTGCTTGAGGCTTTAAGCCGCGCCGCGGAATATACACATGAGGCGTAGGCTCATGACAACTTGAGCCCCAAGCCCCCGAGCCGCGTGGCTTTCCACCCACCGCCCCCTTTTTACGCAATGACGCTTTGCGCAAAGCGTTTTCCGTTTTCCTAGCGTTTCCTTAGCGCGTTGCTTATTTCGCCTATGGCTTTCGTCTTTCGTCCTTGCAAGGCATACACATACCACTTAAGGGACACCGAGCGAACCACACAAGAAACACGCTGCGTGCCATACGTGCCTTTGTGGGGACAGCACGCCCCCACACCCCCACTGCGGTAAGACGCTGTACTGAGCTACACGCGCGGGGGCTAACGCCGTATGTGTTCTGCTTGCGCAGCATTGCGTGAACGCCTTTTGCGACTAAGGCGCTAGCGCGATATGCTAAATCTTCGGATAGCTTACTTTCTTTCTTTGGTGCGAGTACTCCATTTCTGCACCGTCCATGGCGCTCTTATTTGCCCCATCCATGGGGCGAGCGACCGCTTCGCTCCGCCATTTAATAGTTTGCATCCCCTCACTACGTTCGTGACTTTCTTGGGTACTTTTTAATACTTACGCACAGTATCTATGCCATTACTGCTTTAGCACACAGGATGTTTTTTTCTTTTCTTTGGTTCTTTCTTTGGTGCAAGTTCCATGTTTGTGCCGCATTGCGGCACTTATGCAATAGTTTGCACCCGTTCGCCTTCGGCTCTCGACTCTTTTTGCGTCATCACAGCCGCCCCATGGACGGGGCGCATTGGCTGCCATGGATGGTAAAAAAGAAAAGAAAGAACGGCCATCCGAATGAATAGCGTATTTAGAATAGCTGCTTGGCAACAAATAGCGTGAGCAACACATCGCGTGAGCCATGGCACAAACACTCGCGCATAGCGCAAAGAGGCGTCTTGCCCAAAGGGGGGTGGGGGGGCGCTCACCCACAAAGCGCTCATGCGCAATACCGTGTCTTACCCCAAGGGGGGCGTGGGGGCAGCTCCCCCACTCTCGGCTTAGGCATGTTCATTCTTTACATAACGAGCCAAAAGCATCACCATGGTAATAGTTAAAACATTTGGAGGAATGTATGAAGAAACATAATATATATGTGGCGGTGTTCACAGCGCTAGCAGTCCTTTTTGCCGTTGCGTGCACAAAGGAAAAAAAGGCTGAGGAGCCTCAATTCTCAGTTGCTTTGGTGACAGATATAGGGGGTATTGATGATGCCTCATTTAATCAAGGTACGTGGGAAGGCATTGAGCGATTTGCAAATGAACATGGCTTTTCCGAAAGCCAATATAAGTATTTGCAGTCGGGTACGGATGCGGATTATATTCCAAACTTGAGTACGCTTGCGGATGAGGGTGCTACGCTTATTGTTGCGGCGGGCTTTTTGTTTCAAGATGCTATGACAGAAGTCTCAAAGAATTTTCCCGACACGCAGTTTCTACTTGTAGACACAGTAGCTCCAGGCCCCAATGTGGTAAGCGCAATCTTCAATGAAGAGGAGGGTTCTTTTCTGGTGGGAATTATAGCGGGCTTGCAGTCGAAGGCAGAAGGTAGAACAAAAGTAGGGTTCATAGGTGGTATGGAGTTTGAACTCATACACCGATTTGAAGCGGGCTTTGAGGCAGGTGTGAAAGCGGTTGCTCCAGATCTTGAACTTATTGTCGAGTATGCAGGGGACTTTGCAGCGCCGCAAATTGGACAGGCGCTTGCGGCAAAAATGTATGATGCGGGCGCGAGTGTGGTGTTTTCAGCAGCGGGAGCAACGGGTAATGGCGCTATTAAAGAAGCAAAAGATCGTGTACTGGCAGGGGAGGCTGTTTGGGTCATAGGGGTAGACCGCGACCAGTATCAAGATGGGGTATACGCTGACGGAAAGTCGGTTATGCTCACTTCCATGGTAAAACGCGTGGATGTAGTTTCTCATGATGTTGCGCAGCTCTCGCATGAAGGAAAGTTTCCCGGAGGGGAGATCTTGATTTTTTCCTTAGCAAATAATGGCGTTGCTATTCCCGAAGAAAACCCTAACGTAGAAGCAGAGTTTTTGGAAAGCGTTGAAGCCTACAAGGCGAAGGTGCTTGCTGGTGAAATAAGCGTGCCTAAGAAGCCTTCACGTCTTCAGTAGTAGGAGGAGCACCAATAAAAGTCGCAGCATATGTCTACGGCTTTTTTTGTTTTTTGACTTATGGAAATACAAGATCAAGATACTGCATTGTCCTCTGTCGCATCGCCGTATGTAGTGGAAATGCAAGGCATTACTAAGCAGTTTCCGGGGGTGGTTGCCAATGACAGCGTGACTTTGCGTGTAAGGCAGGGAGAGATTCACGCAATACTCGGAGAAAATGGCGCGGGGAAGTCCACGCTCATGAGTTTGCTTTTTGGACTTTATGAGCCCGATAGCGGCGAAATTTACATACGGGGGGAGAAGTCACGCATCCGCAACCCCAATGATGCTACGAGATATGGTATAGGCATGGTGCATCAGCATTTTCACCTTGTGGAAAATTTCAGTGTGTTTGAGAACATCATACTGGGAGTTGAGAAGAACAATGTGCTCGGCATGTTTGAAAAGAAGCAGTCGTATGCAGATATTAGCGCCATGTCAAACGCCGTGGGGCTTAAGGTTGACTTGGATGCACGCATAGACAGCATTCCTGTGAGCATGCAGCAACGTGTTGAAATTTTGAAGATGCTGTACCGCAAGAGCGACATTTTGATATTTGATGAGCCAACGGCAGTCTTAACGCCACAGGAGATTGAGGACTTGCTTGCCATTATGAAAAGGCTTGTGCAAGAGGGTAAGTCGATTATTTTTATTACGCATAAGCTTAAGGAGATACTCGCGGTTGCTGACAGTTGCACGGTGTTGCGTAAGGGTTTGAGCATTGGTACTGTTGATGTGCAAGACACAAGTAAGGAAGCGCTTGCTCAGATGATGGTGGGGCGTCCGGTGAGTTTTTCTTTGGAGAAGCGTCCTACGCATGGCGAGAAGGTGCAGCTTGAGCTTGCTAATATTAGCTTTACCAACGAGAGGGGTGTTGAAAAACTGCGCAATTGTAACGTTACTTTGTATGCGGGAGAGATACTGGGTATAGCGGGTATTGAGGGGAATGGACAGCATGAGTTAAGTGATGTTATTGTGGGCTTGCTTGCGCCTACACAGGGTAGCGTAATACTCGATGGGGTAGACATTACGGGCATGGATATACGGCATCGCATATCGCATGGGCTTGCGTGCATACCTGAGGATAGGCATAAGTTTGGTATGGTGCCACATTTTATGCTGGGTGAAAACATTGTGCTCAGCGACTATTACAAAGTGCCCTTTTCACGGCATGGCACCCTACAGCCGGAGGCCATACATGAGCATGCGGATACTTTGATACAGAACTTTGACATACGTTGCGGGGAAGGGTGGCTTACCGATACCGCGAGTATGTCGGGTGGAAACCAACAAAAGGCCATCATAGCGCGGGAGATAGCTCGTATTCCTAAGGTGCTGTTGGCCATTCAACCTACGCGGGGTTTGGATATAGGAGCCATAGAGTACGTGCATAAGCGCATGCTTGTAGAGCGCGATCGTGGTGCTGCCGTGCTGCTTATTTCTTATGATCTCGATGAGCTCTTAAAGCTTACCGACAGCATTGCGGTTTTAAGCAAGGGGCAAATTACCGAGCGCGTGGCAACGAGCGAAACCAATGAAAGGCAGCTGGGGCTTGCAATGACAAGTTCTGTCCCCATGAAGCTTACGCAGGAGTGGCAATGAATCATAAGCACGATGCAAACCTATTGTTTTTTATTTCCATTTTTAGCGGCATGGCTTTGGGGCTTTTGCTCATGCTCATCAGTGGTTACAATCCGCTTATACTCATACAGTCGATGATACGCGGTGCCACGGGTATAGATTTTGCTGCACTAGCGCGCGGGGGCAGGTTGTTTAATGCGCGCTATGTAGGCGAGTTTTTTGTATCGGTGATGCCGCTGTGGATGACGGGGCTTGCCGTTGCATTTGCATTTAGGGCGGGTTTGTTTAACATAGGCGCGGAAGGGCAGATTATAGCTGCCTCGGCTGCAAGTAGCGTCGCAGCGCTGTGTTTTCCTCCCATCGCGGGACTCCATTTTGTGGTGGTCATAGCTTCTGGGGTGCTCATGGGCATGCTGTGGGGCTTGATACCGGGAGTACTCAAGGCGGTGTTTCAAGCGCATGAAGTGGTGGTGACCATTATGCTCAACTACATAGCGCTTTATGGAGCTAACTTCATCATACGTTCACTGCCGGATAGCGTTAATACCAAGACGGCGTTGTTCCCGCAAAGTGCGCTTTTGCATAGTGAGTTTCTGAGCGCGCTTACCAACAATTCACGCTTGCACTGGGGCATAGGGGTAAGTGTTGTCGCGTTTATTGTGTTTTACGTTATAGCAGAGCGCACCACTTTGGGCTTTACGCTCAAGGCAACGGGTGGCAACCCTTTTGCTGCGCGGCACGCGGGCATGCATGTCAAGCGCAACATTGTGCTTTCCATGGCAATATCTGGTGGCTTTGCGGGCTTGGCGGGTGTTTTTATAACCATAGGTACCTACAACTACGGACGCATACTTATTGCCTTTGAAAACTTTGGGTTTAATGGCATAGCGGTTGCGCTGCTCGGTAACAACAACGCGCTGGGCGTTTTGTACTCGGGACTGCTCTTTGGTTCCTTGCAGGCGGCACAGCCCATCATGCAAGTGCAGCGAGTTTCCAAGGACATTACCATCATAGTAATTGCCTCCATCATCTTTTTTATAGCAATGAAGCGTGGCTTACAAGATGCGCTTGCCTACCATCGCATAAAGCGCATGCATAGGGGTACAGGAGGCTCAAAGTGAATCTTTCAGCAGTGATGAGTCAAACGCTCACGTATTCCTTGCCCATAGTCATAGCAGGATTGGGTGGGCTTTTTTCTGAACGCAGTGGTGTTACCAACATAGCGCTTGAGGGGCTTATGATGATTGGCGCCTTTGTTGCAGCTAGTATCACCGTGGTCTTGGAGCCGCTTACAGCTTTTGCACCATGGCTCGCAATATTTGTAGGAGCGCTTATAGGCGCGGCGGTGGCTACTATTCATGCATTCATAAGCGTGAGCATGAAAGGAGATCAGATTATATCGGCAACAGCGCTAAACTTTTTTGCGCTTGGTTCTACCATATACTTTTGTGAGATATTCTTTGGACAGCAGCGCACGCAGGCCTTTCAACGCGGCTTTTCAAAGGTGTCTGTTCCACTCTTGCAAGACATTCCCATTGTAGGGGACATGTTTTTCACCAATATATACGCTCCCGTATATCTGGGGATTGTGTGTATTGTAGTGGCGTGGTTTGTTATTAGCAAAACCACCTTTGGCTTACGCCTGCGCGCTACAGGTGAACACCCGCAAGCGGTAGACAGCGCGGGTATACACGTTAGCTACATGCGTTATGCGGGGGTGATTATTTCGGGGCTTTGTGCGGGACTTGCAGGCGGCATCATGGTGCTGACACAAGACACACAATATTCGGTGAGTAGCGTACATGGCACGGGGTTCATTGCCCTTGCCGCGCTCATTTTTGGGCAGTGGAAGCCGCTGGGGGTTATGGCTGCTTCCTTGTTTTTTGGGTTTTCGCAAATACTTGTCATTTATTCAAACGACATTGCGTTTTTGGCCTTCCTCCCGCTCGAAGCCTTTAAGGCATTGCCCTACGTTTTGACAGTGCTTGCGCTTGTTGGTTTTAGTCGTAAAACAGTGGTTCCTAAAGCACTCGGCATACCATATGAAAAAGGAGCTCGGTAACGTATGAGAATGGTTGATTGCATTGTGGAAAAACGCAATGCTCAGGCGCTTAGGCCTGAGGCCATAGGCGAGATGTGCGAAGCCTATCAAAGGGGTGATATTCCCGACTATCAAATGAGCGCGCTGCTTATGGCGGTGTATTTTAACGGCATGAATGATGCTGAGCTTTCTGCATTAACCGAGGCCATGCGTGCTTCAGGGCAGACCATAAGCGTGCCAAGTGACAAGTACGTTATAGATAAACATTCGACTGGGGGCGTGGGTGATAAAATAAGCCTTACGCTCCTTCCCATACTCGCGGCACTTGATTTTGCCGTGCTCAAGATTAGCGGGCGCGGGCTTGGGCACACGGGCGGCACGGTGGACAAGCTTGAGTCATTGCAGAACTTCCACTTTTCTTCGGAGGACAGTGCAATAGAAAGGACGCTCAAGGAGTCTAACATGGCGCTCATGAGTTATTCAGAGCGCATAGTGCCGCTGGATAAAAAACTCTACAGCTTGCGCGATGTTACGGGTACCGTGCAGAGCATTCCGCTCATCGCCTCGTCTATTATGAGTAAGAAGCTTGCTGTCTCGTCTAATGCAATAGTGCTTGATGTGAAGGTTGGTTCAGGCGCGTTTATGAAGGATGTAGCGTCCGCAAGCGCTTTGGCAAGGACCATGAAAAAAATTGGAGAGGGCGCGGGGCGCGACGTGCGCTGCGTACTTTCGGACATGGGACAGCCGCTTGGTAGCGCGGTGGGGAATGCGCTAGAGGTACATGAGGCCGTTAGCATGCTGCGCGGGGAAGAAACTCCGAGTGATGTGTACGAACTCACCTGCGCGCTTGCAGGCATGGCGTTGCTTGCACGGGGAGATGTAAAAAAATATGAAGCGGGCAAGGTGCTGGTAGAGGGTGTTATAAAAACGGGTAAGGCCTTGACGATGTTAGAGCGCTTTATTGTGTGCTGTGGAGCAGACCCGCGAGAGCTTGAAGAGAAGTCATATATGGGTAAGCCGCAGCATATGGAGGTTGTTTATGACGAGGACAGCGGGGGCGCGCAGGTGGTGCAAGCCATTGATGCGCAGCGCATTGGTACGGCTGCCATGATGCTGGGCGCGGGAAGAAAGACAAAGAGCGACGATATAGATCACGCGGTTGGAATAGTGCTGCATAAAAAGCCCGGGGAGAAACTGGAAAAAGGAGAGGCGCTTGCACGTATATATTATGCACGCGGGATGAGTGAGCACACGCGGGATGAAGTGAGTGCGCTTATACAGTCGGCGTATACTACTTCAGATGCTGCACCCTCTGTGCCGCTTATTTACGAAGTGTTATAAATTTGGAGGAGTTGATGATGGAGAAAGACATAGCGTCATATATAGATGCAACGGTACTCAAAGCCACAGCGCAGCGCAGCGATATAGTGGCCTTGTGCAAAGAGGCGAGGACGCATGAGTTTGCTTGTGTGTGTGTAAGCGGCCAGTGGGCTAGCTTGTGTGTGCATGAGCTTGAGGGCTGCGCAACGCGTGTTTGTTCAGTTGTGGGCTTTCCGCTTGGCAATGAGAGTAGCGCATGCAAGGCGCGTGAGGCGCAGCATTTAGTAACACAGGGTGTTACGGAAATAGACATGGTGGTTTCATTGGGCGCGTATTTTTCCCAAGACTACGACTACGTCTTGCAGGAAATACGCGCGGTGCGTGAGGCAATTGGCAAAGCAAGCAATGCCGTGAAAAACACGCATGCGCTGCTTAAGGTTATTATTGAGACCTGCTACCTCTTAGAGGAGGACATAGTGCGGCTGTGCGAAATGTGCATAAGCGCGGGCGCTGAGTTTGTAAAAACCTCCACGGGCTTTGGGGACGCTGGGGCTACGGTAGAGCATGTACGTCTTATGAAGCGTGTAGTTGGAAAAAAGGCGCGCGTAAAGGCTGCGGGGGGCATACGGAATTATGCGACTGCCCGTGCCATGATTGAAGCGGGCGCTGATAGAATTGGTACAAGCGCGGGTGTGGACATAGTGCAAATGCGCGCTGCTGAAAATGCAGATGAGAATAAGGGGAAGTATTGATATGCTGCAAGAAGACAACGAGAAGTTGCGCGAGAAGCTACTGGAGCAAGCGCGCGAAGTACGCGAAAAGGCCTATGTGCCGTATTCTCACTTTAAGGTTGGCGCAGCCTTGTGTACTGAGAGCGGCGCACTGTATTCGGGGGCTAACATAGAAAATGCCTCGTACGGACTCTCTTGCTGTGCAGAGCGCGTGGCTTTGTTTACCGCTGCGGCGCATGGCATGCGGCAGTTACACACCTTGCTAGTTATAGCGGACACTCAAGAACCTGTGAGCATGTGCGGCGCGTGTCGGCAAGTTACGGCAGAGTTTGCTAGTGAGCACACCATCATCATATGCACAAACCTTAAGGGAAATGCGTACAAAACGTGGAGCATGGAAGAACTCCTCCCGCAATTTTTCAACAAGCATAACATGGACTTCAAGGGGTAGTTCTAGCGCTTTTTGAGAGCAACAAAACTTCCTAAAACCTTAAATTTTTCCACACGCCTTGCGCGCTTATGCATTATTGACTTTGCGTAATTGGCTCTATAAAGGCTATGATGACTTGATTATCCACGGTTATTGCCATATCAATAAACTGTGTTTTTTCACTTGCCAGCCCCTGTTCAATAATGTCTTCTATGCTTACAGCATCGCCACTTTTGATAGAAATTTCAAAGTCCTCGACTGCCATGTTTTCATACTGTGCAAACAAAAACCACAGTTCGTCCTTATACGTGCTTAGGGCAGCGGGGAAAAATCCTAAGTCGCGATAGACTTGCACGGTGTCTTGAATTTCACTGCTCTGTGAAATTCTTATCATGCGCGCATTGGTAATGCGTAATCCGTTTTTTACGTATTGCACAAATGCGCCATCATCTTGTACGTCCATGGCTATTGGCGTCCAGTCCTCTTGTGCAAGCGCGCGCATTTCTTCCATCAGCTTCCGTTCAGAAGCGTAACGCAAAAGCTGCCAACTCTTGCTAAAACGCGCAGGTGGAGTTGTTTGAGAAAGCATTAAAAACACACCGTCTTCATTGCGCTCCATTGCCTGCGGCATGAGCCCCGAACGAATGGCAGTTTCTATACTCGCATTCATTGCTTGTTTATCTGAAGAAACACGGCTCAAAAGCCAGTTTCCTTTGTTGGTTTGCTCACTTGTGTTTGATGACTGCGCGCAGAGTGCCCAAGTCACAACAAGTAAAATAAGTATAAATAATAAGCGTTTCATAATACCTCCAATCGCAAGCGCAATTTACATCATCTCCGAAACAGCGCGATTCTGCTCTTTCTTACTAAGTTCGCGATATACGGGGCCCATTTTAACAAGGGTTTTCTTAACCTTTCTCGTAAAGGGAATAAAACGCCAAAATATCTCTCTTACTTCTTTGGAAAGTTTTTGCACGCCTTTTTGTTCCCATTTCATCCACAATATGTAGTCTTCTATGAATTTTTCCTTAATGTCACCCTTCTTGATATTTGAGTCAAACCATTGAAAGTACCAGCCCGTAAGTCCTTCTTTCATCCAAAATTGTCCTGCTAGCTCTTTTGCTATTTGCCAGCGATAATCACCTACGGCATAGACAACCGCGGTGTATAAATCACGTGAATACATTGGCACAACTAATTTTGAAGAACTGGTATTGCGCTGCCCTCTTTCAAAAGGCTCCCAGCAAAAACCACGGCTTCCATAACAAGGCACAAGCAAGACAATGGGTGCGTTACGCATGACGTTACTTTTTACAATTCTCTGAAACAGCGTAAAATCAATCGACTCTATTTCTTTAAAGACTTGCACGGCTTGTTCTCTATACCCCATGTTCTTAAAGGGACTACTAAAATAGCTTTTATACAAAAGGGGAAAATGATTTCCACGAGCACCAACGCAAAGCTTACACATCTGCCTTACAACGGTAAGCTCATCGACAATCAAACTCTTATGTATTTGCGGTTCATTGGATTGAGAGGAATCCGCCTTTGCTTCCAATGCAGCAACTTCTTCGCTTAAACTATCCAAGTTTTTTTTATTGTAGAGAACGCTATTATACTCTACTTCTAATTGAGAGTTCTTACCGACAATCGATCTTAATACTTCGTGAATATTTTTGAACTCTTGTAGCTCTGTAGAGGTGTAGGGAGCAGCAAAATCAAAATCAGAATTCTTACGCATATGTTCAAGCTTGTCTAATATAGCCTTTGCTTGGTCAAAAACCTGCCCCATCTCTGAGTTTAGGCCTTGGCATGCGCTTATTTTTTGTTCCTGTTGCCTCTGTATGTTGTCCTTTTTTTGCTTCATGGCAACCAAGTTTGCACCCACATTCTGCGGCCCTTGCTCATTAAGCACGGTAGGCGTAAGCACCCCAGACGAAACCGCGCTCAGCCATTCATCTACATAATAAAACGTCGTTTCATTGGCTGCCTTTATATCAATGTTTGCAATAACACTCAAGACCTCTTTTGAAACCAAAGAACTAATGAGAATACCATACCGCATCATGAATAACAGGGCATCGGGCATCGCTCCCGTTATATTTTCTATGACAGCTTCATAAAAATTCCAATAAGAGGTTATAATTCTCTGCCGGGCAACCTGTTGTGTCTTTGAATCTGTGTTTGATAAAAACATCTGTATGTTGCCATGCAACTTGTTGGCAGCTTCGCCTCCCCAATCCATAAGTGTTTTATAAAAAGCACTGGGGTTAATCAGCAAGTCATACGTCTCTTGTGACTTAGGCGGGTGCAAAGGTATAGCCGAATAAAATTTTTCAAACTCCTGTAAGTACTCTTTTTCTCCTTCTTGTATTTTTTGCAGTGCCTTCTCGGTATTAGAAAGCTCTTTTTGTTCCGCCTCAGACACAGTACCAAAGTCCCGAGAAACCTCCATGTACTCGGAAAAATCTTTTACACCTTCAGCCTCAACTTCTGCAAGAGCAGAATGTAAAGCATCGCCTGAATTTTTCTGTGGTTCTTCCATACTACGTTCAAATTATACCACATGACATCATAATGGGCTTGTACACAAATTTCTACGAACGAAACAGAATTCTCCGGCATGATTGGTTTTTACTACTACTCACTTACAAATAACACCCCTTCAATTGTGTTATAGCTTTTATAAACCACCTTGCATACATCATATTTCTTTCGAGCATTCTTGATACAATAATATTAAAGTTCTTAACTTGAAAGCGTACAAAGACACAAAAAAATTTAAGGGGGAATTATGGCAGAATTTGGTTCATTTAACTTTGCAGTATTGCTGTTGTACATGGTGCTTACCTTAGTGCTTGGTGCTCTGTTGAGTAAAAAAGTAGAAACTGCAAGCGATTTTTACGTAGGAAGAAAAACCACGCCATGGTGGGCTATAGGGCTGTCAGTGCTTGCCACTTACGTAAGCGCAATGACTTTTTTGGGTGCTCCCGCATGGTCATACTCTACAGTCCTGTCGGTTATTGCAATACACATGAACTACCCCATTGTCGTGGTAATTGTCATGTCGTTTTTCCTTCCCTTCTTTTTTAATAGCGATGTTGCCTCTATTTATGAGTACCAAGAAAAGCGATTTGGCCCTACATCGAGAATCATCATGTCCATTGTCTTTTTCATAAGTCAAGCAATGTCTTCCGCGGCCATACTCTACGGCACGGCCTTGGTCATAGCCTACATCACCGGCATATCCGTAGTCTATTGCATCATCATTGTAACCCTTGTTGCCTTGCTGTACACGGTGATGGGCGGTATTACCGCGGTTATATGGACGGATGTGCTACAAGCGCTCATGTTGCTTGGCGGCGGCATTATTGTAATTTACCAACTCATGCATAAAATGCCCATACCATTAAGCGAAACACTGAGCGAGTTAAAAAGCGCAGGCAAGATGAACGCCATAGACTGGTCAGCTGATCTTACTAAAAGTACTACCATATGGGCGGGGGTCATAGCAATGTCGCTCTATCACACTACGGTGTACGGCGCTAACCAAATGATGGTGCAACGCACGCTTGCCGCAAAAAACATCGGTGATGCGAAAAAGTCCTTTTTGCTCATGGGCTTTGCTGCGTTTTTTATTTACTTTTTGTTCATTCTCATGGGCACCTTGTTTTACAGCTATTACGGCGGAAAAAGCTTTGATAATGCAAACACCATCATTCTTGAATTTATAGATGAATTGAAGATTCCCGGACTTATGGGACTCATTGTGGCGTCCGTCATGGCAGCAAGCATGTCGAGTTTAGACTCCGCGTTTAATTCATTGGCAACGTGTACGACAGTCGACTTTTACGAGCGCTACTTTAAAAAGGGGCAGTCGCCCCAACACTACTTAAAAGCCACGCGCTACTTTACCATTATTTGGGCAGTGCTTATTATCATTCCTGCGCTCATGTACACAAAGTCTACGGGTTCTATTCTGGAAATATTAAGTAAGGTCGGTTCGTACTTTGTGGGGGCACGACTTAGCATGTATGGCTTGGGTTTTTTCTCAAAGCACACAACAGAAAAAGGGCTACTTGTAGGTGTTGCCGCGGGCATGGTGGTGCTTATTCTCGTTTCAACCTACACAAGCATAGCGTGGCCGTGGTACGCCGTAATTGGGGCTGCAGTCAACATTGCCGTTTTACTGCCCATGAGCCTTGCCCTGGATGGAAGGCAACAGGCATGGTCGCCCTACTCCATTAAGGGGCAGCAGCTGCTTTTTAAGGAACAGGGAAAAGTCGAAACAGATAATGGTTGGTTTGTTGTTCCCGGGAAGCTTGAAAAATACAGTTATTACTTACTAGCGTTTTTTGTTATCACCTTTGTGTTCTTGCTTGTGTTCCAAAGTCTTGTCTAAACACCTGCAATGAATAATTTTGCTCAAGACAAGCGTGTGGTGCGAGAGTACCACCAAGCCTTAGAGGATGCGCGCGATGAAGACCTGCTGAGGATTTTAGAACGCTATACAAGCACTTCATATTACTGGCGGGGCATGCATCCCTTTGACGAAAAACATGGAGCGGCGGAAGTTGCGCATGCATTTTGGCTGCCGCTTCGGCGCGCGCTCTTGTCCTTGCAAAGGCGTGAGGACATATTCCTTGCAGGAGCAAATGACTGCGATGGTGGTAAAACCACATGGGTGGCGAGCATTGGGAATTTTTTAGGACTCTTTGACCACAATTGGCTCGGCATACCCTCAAACGGGAAGATGGCTTTTTTACCCTATGCGGAGTTTCACGCTGTAGAGAACGGGGTCATTGTAGAGACGGCGCTTTTTATTGACATTTTGAGCCTTATGTACCAAGCAGGTGTGTACCCCTTGCCTCCCATGACTGGTACGCCTTGCGCCTACAAAAGCGCGCCGCGCACGCATGACGGCTTGCTTATAAGCGTGCAAGATGAACGCGAAGGCGCACTTACCTTAGCGCTTATTAACCGCATGATTGGTGACTTGGATGCCTTGAACAAGTCTAAGAGCAACACATGCCCCAAGTCGGTTTTGGAACAAACGTGGCATGAAGACATGATATGGCATGGGCCCGTTGGAATTGGTTCATCATATACCATAGAGCGATATCAAGAGCATCATCAACTGCCGTTTAGACAAAACTTGCGCGATAAAGTTTTTAATGGACACGTCGCGCGCATTGCCGAAGGTGCGTATTGCGCCTTTTTTGGTTGGCCTAACTTAAACAACAAAAACGTAGGCGGGTTTTTAGGACTGCCCGCGAGTGAGGTACATGCACCTATGCGCGTTGTGGACGTCTACCGCAGACACAAAGACAAAATAGCTGAGAACTGGGTATTTATAGACTTGCTCCACTATCTTTATAAACAAGGACTCGATGTGCTGGGCAGAATGAGTGAGATAAATAAGAGAAGCAATAAAGAATAACACGGGGTAAATATGCCCATGCAATTTTAAAACGAGGAGAGACTATGAATGGCATAGATGCACTTGTCTACAGCGCAAAGCAGCTTAAAAAGGGAGAAAAACAAACGCTAACAAATTTTGATAAGAAGTACGTAAACATTGTCGATTACATTCTTTCCATTACGCATGATATTTGGGAAAACAAAGGTATTGGGGAGTTGTACAACACCTATGCTGAAGACATAACCTTGCACATGGGCTTGTTCACTCATAGTGGTAGGGATGCGGTTATCAGCGGTACGCTTAAGACCTTGCAAACCTTTCCCGACCGTGTACCTTATGGCGAAGAGGTCATTTGGTCTGAAGCCAAGGGGGACAAGTTTTTCTCTTCGCACCGTTTGGGCAGCACCGCCACCCATTTGGGACACAGCGTAGCCTATGGCGCGCCTACGGGGAGAAAAATCTTCCTTCGGGGCATAGCGGACTGCATTATTGCAAACAACATTATAGAAGAGGAATGGCTTGTGCGCGATAATTATTACATACTTGAACAACTGGGCTGTGACCCGCTTGAGTTGGCAAAAGAGTCTCATCATTACAATTTCAACTTTGAAGTAGAAGACCAACGCGTGGTACGAGAAGAAAACGCCATTACCCCATGCAATATTGCGAGTTGCGAGTTTACAAACAACACGAGAGGTAGTTCTATAGACCTTGTCGTGGATCTTTTTACAGAGCTGTGGCACAAGCACTATTTTAACCGCGTGGAACAATATTACGCTGAGAATGCCGTCTTACATTCTATTCGCGAAAAGCAATATTGTGGCACCGGACAAATCCGGGACTACTTTGTCGCGTTTTTTTCTTCCATTCCCAATGCGGATATTTTTATAGAACGAATAACGTGCAACACGGGAAAGACGGGAGACAAGGTTGCAGTGCGTTGGACTATCACAGGAGTTCATTGCAATTATGGAGTTTTTGGCGCTCCCTCAGAAAAAATAATACACGTCGTTGGCATAACGCACTTTCAAGTTGTAGATGGCAAAATTCAAGAAGAATGGTCAGTGTTCGATATGTTCGATGTACTCTGCCAAATATACGCACTGCCCGCACACCCCAAAACTAGGCATACATTACTTCACACAGCGGATGCTAACACACGAAATAAAAAAACGGTACTCTCCTATATCAACGCATTTAATCGCGACATTGCGCGCACAGATGCCGTGCCCATGGGCATAGTCGCTGCGCATATGTCGGATGATGTAGTACTTCATGCCTCAAAGCCCTTTCATGAAATACACGGAGTACAGGCCTATTGCACGCAGTTTCTGCAGCCCCTGTACCATGCCTTCCCCGACATTGAGGATACCCCGTACATAGTCATGGGCGGCACGTATAAAGAAAAGCAATGCGTAAGTATTGCCGGGAATTTTCTAGGAAGCTTTGAGCATTCATGGCTTGGCATTCCACCCAGCTATCAGCTTGCGTCCATACGATACCAAGCACACTTTGTTCTAGAACATGGAAAAATTACACGCGCTTGGTACCTCCTTGATGTATTAGACCTCATACACCAAGCGGGCTTTGATATTTTCCCCAGCAGGGGTGCGGCATACATGGTAGGCACCCCCATGACTTGTGACGGCATCATTACATACCCCGTAGAAAAAACGGAGAGCAAGAAAACGCTGAATATCACCTTAGCCATGCTTGATGCCCTCTGCCGTTATGATGGAAAAGACCCCACTTCTATGGGAGACTTGTCTCAATACTGGAATGCAAAGGAAATGATGTGGTACAGCCCCGCAGGCATTGGCACCACGCGAGGACTCGCAGGGTTTCAAAATTATCACCAGTTTCCCTACCTCACGGCATTCCCCAACAGGGGTATTATGACCAAGAACACAGAGAATTACTTTGCCTCATACGCTGAAGGAAACTACGCGTGCGACTTTGGTTTCCCCTCCATGTACGCAACACACACGGGTGATGGTTGGCTCGGCCTCAAGGCTACGGGCATTGCCTGCACCATGCGAGTTATGGACTTTTGGAGGCGCGAAGGCAACTTGTTGAAGGAAAACTGGGTGATGATAGACATTATAGACGTACTGGAACAACTTGGAGTCGATGTTTTTGACATGCTACATAAGCGTATTAATGGCAGCGCCACTGTCGCCAAAGTCAAGAAACATGGCGGTGTTTTCTAACCTAAAATTATGCGCAGTTAGCTTGTAGCCTGCCTGAGTGCGCCGTAGCGTTTACTTGCGAGCCAACCTACAGTTACGCACCTTGCATGCAAGCAACTGTAAATTTTAAAACTTGAACGGGTGTAAAAAACCTGTGACCTTGCAATTCACATAAAATGCACATAGTAAAAGTGCAAACGTATTTTACGTTATAATTACATTACAGATATTTAATTATAACTATAAATGATTGAATTATTAAATAAATTCATTATAATAAATTATATAGGGTAAAATATTTAAAATAACAATAATAAAATAAAGGTGTTTACAAATGAAAAAAATATGTAGTGTGTTATTTATACTCGTACACGTGTCTTTGGTTTTTGCTACAGATGTTACGAACCAAGCATTTACATATAAATTATACGACAGCGCTTCACAGCAATTTGTAGAACAAGAGAGCGCTATTTATTATCAAGATAATGCCTTATACGTAAAATTTTATAACTCCATAGGCAGTAGCGCCTACTATTACTTTGACCCCGCCAGTGTACAAGCGATGCGGGATGCACTTGAAAAGTACTACGTGTGGGCTAGAATAGCAACGAACAACAAAGAAGCCCTAGAAAAGAAAATAACGAGTATAAACAACCTCAATGCAAGCATTCATATTTCAAAGGTTTTTCCTGAAAAAACCTTTTATCCAATACTAGAGCGTTCGGCAGAACTTGTATTTGTTTTTTTCTCTCAAAGCGCGCAGCGACACCAGCTGGTTATAATGTTTGGCTCCTTGACTTCCACCTCTAATGTGGCGTTAACCTTAGAGCCAATTTACCTTGACAAGTCGGATGTTGACTTATTTTTAAGACTCATTTCCCCGCAAATAATGAGAGAACAAACATATCGCGAAAGCAAATATTATTGATATGCAGCTTTTACTCACAATGCTAACGTGTTAGCCTTAAGTTACACTCAAGCCATTAAGCGCAGTAGGAAACGCCTAAACAAGATTATTGCAACCTAGCACAGCCTTGAAAAAAGACATGCATGAGTACCACGACAACAGCATGCATGCAGCAGTCTTTCTAACCACCCTTAAAACGAAAGGTTTATTATAGCATAATTAAAATTTTTATTTACACAAAAACAAAAATATTTATTTATTTTCATTAATATTATTGACTAAAAACATTAAGTAAACTTATTATTGTTTAAAGAGTAGTTACAAAAAAAACTCAAAAAATACACACATATAAAGGAGAAATTCTTATGAAGAGAATTATCATACCAATGGCTTCGTTACTGGGGCTTGTTTTACTTATTTCAGCGCAGTGCGCCTCAAACGTCAACGTAGACGGCACCTACGAACGAACCGATGAACTACCAGCTGGGAATTTTAAAACACTAATTGGAAAAGAAAAATTCCAAGGCACCCTTAAGATTACCATGAAACGCGATAATAATAAAAAGGTCAGCGGAACCATAGAAATGAACGCCAATGGGTTTCTTGGCTTTATTAAAGTTGCCGATATAAAGGGAGACCTAAAAGATGAAGGAGGTGGCATTACACTCAACACATCCGTAACACCAGTGCAAGACAAAGAACTTGGGAAACAAGTTCCCGATAAAATTAATCAAAAATTAAAGCAGGCGTTTAGCGCAGCGGCTACAGCAGATACAACATTAGTTGGAAAAGTTCTCGCTCAATTCAAAACTTTGTACACGTTTAAGGACAACAAGGCGGCCAAGTTCAAAGTACTTGATAACGGCGCTAGCTTAGAAGACCCTGCCGGCAAGAAGTACAAAAAGAAGTAGCACATTGCTTTTTTTCACCTTGATATATAAAACTCCCCGCGTACCCTACGCGTGGGAGTTTTTTTATTGCATGTGTAATAAAAAAACACACAAGAAACACCACAATAATAAAATGCCTTATTTACATAAAGGCACACTTTCACGTTGCTTTCATCAAGAAAATATTTCATAATTTTTCTCTTCGCAGACTTGAAAAAAAATCATAGCATCCTACTATTAATAAATAATAAGTTGTATTGACAACTTATTATTTTAATAATAAAAAGGAGTATTCTATGAAAAGAATAATCACATCAATGGCCGCTTTGTTTGGTCTCATGCTACTTATTTCCATGTCAGCGGAGGGCTGCAATAATGCATCGTCTGTCAACATAGACGGCACGTATGAAGGAACTGCTAACAACGTAACTAGTCAGTTCAAACTCAAACGAGAAAGCAACAATAAAGTTACTGGAACTGTTTTAAGAAAATTTGATAGTAAGTTTATCAAGATTGGTAAGATAACAGGAAATTTAGAAGATAGAGCTGGGATGGTTATATTGGCGTACACACTAGAAACTACATTGGAAGGCTTAAGTACAGAAGATCAAAAAATAGTACTAGAAGAAACAAAAAAAACTGCAACAACACAACTTTCTTCTTTAAACTCCCTACCTTTATCTCCTGAGCAACGCAAAAAAGTAAAAAAGCAATTGGAAGAAATAGTTGTAAATCCAAAATCTGCTTTTGGAAAAAAAGTCCCTGGAGAATTGAAGGTAAAGGACAATGGCGCGGTATTAGAAGACTCTATGGGCAACAAACTCAAAAAGAAGTAGCACATTGCTCGTTTAACCTTGATATATAAAAAAACTCCCGTCGGGCGTACTCTACGCCTTGGGAGTTTTTTTATGCACCTTTATTGCAGGCAGGTAATTACATATGAAAAAACTTTTATGCTTTTTATTAACTGTAAGCTTTGTTTTCACCAGCTGTGAGAACACGCCACAACACACACTTGGCACCTATGAAGGAACCATAGACCCTATGGAAACAAAATCTATGGCAGCTCGTGGGGGACGCAGCCTTCCTTTTGCAAAACGACTTTCTTTTTCTCTAGCACTTGGCACAAAAAACCTCATTGTGCAATACCGACTTACACGCGGAAAAAACAACAGCGTGCGTGGTTCTCTGTGGTTTGGCAACAAAACAAGCCGCAGCTTTGAAAAAGGCTTTGACCTTGCAGGGACGCAAAAAAGCACAGGTTCTGCAAGCACCATACAGCTCTCTGCAAATGTGCGAGGCAGAATCATAAAAGACACGCTCACCATGCAGGACAATGGCAAGGTTGTAGTAGACTCTGCAGGCAACAAGGTACAGAAAAAAATAATAAAGTTCTTTAAACCCTCTTTCGTAGCACTAAATATTCTTTTCTTTTCATAAGCACCTTGTGCTCATTCTTACCATGCCTGTTTTTTCTACAATACAAATATGACCTTAGAAGAAATACATGCACTGCTCAGCAAAACCCTGGACTTTCAAGCCTTTAAAGACATAGACACAATAAACGGCATACAGGTTGCCAATGCATCGCCGTCAA
This sequence comes from Spirochaetia bacterium, assembly GCA_965196605.1. Taxonomy (GTDB): domain Bacteria; phylum Spirochaetota; class Spirochaetia; order WTKD01; genus CBDAKK01. Next base: position 561,111 of record CBDAKK010000008.1, on the reverse strand, counting down.
AAAAAAACATAGCGCGCATTGCCGTTGCCGTGGACGCCTCAGTGCCCATTATAAACGCGGCGGCAACGCACAACGTAGACCTGCTTGTGGTACACCACGGCTTGTTTTGGGGACACACAGCGCCCATAACGCAGGCCATGCACACAAAGCTACAGGCGCTCATTGCTCATGACATTGCGCTCTACGCCGTACACTTACCACTAGACGCACACATACCACTTGGCAACAACGCCCAACTCGCGCGCAAAATAGGGCTTAAAAACTGCAAGCCCTGCGCCATGCACAAAGGCACCCCCATAGGCGTGTGCGGGCAGCTTACACGCGCGCTCAGCCCTCATGCCATAATAAAAAAGCTCTTTGCCTACCCCAACAGCCCCACCACAAACCAAAACGCATGCATCCCATACGCCACGCCCTATGGACTTATCAGCCATGCGGTAGCATCTACATCTGAGAACACCCAAGCATCAACGCTTCCACGTCCCCTGTCTCTTGCCCTCCACGGCGCGCCCATGGTGCAAAAGGTCGCCGTGGTCTCAGGCTCGGGACATGCCTTTTTAGACGAGGTTCATGCACAAGGCGCAGACATGTTGATAACGGGAGACGCCTCTCACATAGCCGCCTTGCGCGCTGAAGAACTCGGCATGCATGTGCTGAGCGCGGGGCATTACTTTACTGAAATATGGGGACCCTTGGCACTTGGCGCGCACCTACAAAAAGCATACGCAAGGCGCGCTAAAGGAAAAAAAACAGAAACGGTAGAAGTACTATTTTTAGACAAGCCCACGGAACACTAAGGCATTTTTATGCATGTGCAAAGCTTGCATTACGGCTGGGCGTAGACGATGTACTAAGCCTTTACAAGCATGGCGCCTGTTGCTTTTTTATAATGGAACGCTCTTGCCCTCATACCACGCAACTTGGTCTATAAGCGACTCCACCAATGGGCGTGGAACCACCCCCAAGTCTTGCTCCAAACAAGCGGAATGCACTTTAAACTTGCTTTCTAAGACGCGCGCTGCACCAGAAGAAAACAAAGGCTCCTTCATACTGAGCAAACCCCACAACTCCACAAGCGGTGCAATAAGCTTAAGAAACCCCGTGGAAATATAATACTTAGGCATGGGCGTGCCGCTATGTTCTGCAATCATACCCAACATTGCCTTATGCTCTATGTATTGAGATGAAGCAATATAATGTGCTCCACGCCTCCCCTTGTCCGCAGCAGCTATAGCTGCATTTGCAACATCGCGCACATCCACAAAGCAAAAGCCCCCCTCTTTAATACCGGAGGGTAATTTCTTGCCAACAAAGTCGCGCACCATCTTGCCTATTTTAGACGTACCAAACTCAAAAGGCCCCGTTATTCCGCCGGGGCATATCACCACGGCATCCAGTTCATCAGACTGCGCCGCCTTAATAATGCTCAAAGTTGCTTCAGCCTTGCTTTTCCCATAATCTATAGGCGTATCTTCAGGACTAAAGCCATCACTCTCACTGTGCACGCCCTCATGCTGTTTTCCTATAGCCTCTATGGAGCTTATGTACACCAGTCGCATTCCCTGCTCACGCGCAACCTTCATGGCGTTGAGGGTTCCCTCCACATTCACGTTGTGCAGCTTCTTCTTTTCATACGACACTATAGAAATATGCGCAGCACAGTGATACAGCGTCTTACACCCCTTGCACAAAGTACGCAATGCATTAATGTCCTGTATATCCCCATGTATTCGCACAATATCCAAGCCTTCCAAGGCACGAGCATCCTTGTGCACCAAAACTCGAACCGAGAGCCCCTTCTCCAGCAACTTTCGGACTATCACATTTCCCAAATGCCCCGAAGCACCTGTAACTGCTATACTATCCATACATCAATCCCTATCTCCCCCGTGTCTCTACCACACAAAGGGAATAATTATTTTCCGACTTTGCGGATATTCTGTAAAATTACTCCTGTACCACTTTCTGTGCCTATACGCACGAGGAATGAGATTTCCACACGTAAATAAGGCAAAGGCCAAGGCTGCCGGAGACGCAGTTGCAATATAAAATCCAAACCACTGGAGGATTTCCCCAAAATAATTAGGAGCAGCCACATAACTATGCAAAAAGCCATGAGGCACCCCGTAGCCCCCCTTATTGGCACGCTTCACATCCCGTAATATTTTATCACTGGTAACGTGAACAACAAATCCCACAAAAAACACCGCTACCCCAATGTACACATACATCATTCTACTCAACACCGTTTCTAAGAGTGGCGTAAAAAACAAGGCCCAACCATTGATAAACCCATTGATGATATTGAAAACAAGCCCACCAATGACTACGGGTAGCGTAAACTCATGCGCCTTGTTTCGGTTTAAAAAAGGGAATATAAAGGTTCTATATACATAATGTATTTCCCACACAATGAGAAAGGCAAGCGCAAAGATGCTGAGCTTTTTACCAAGAGCAAGTGCCGCACCATACATAATAAGTATCGTAAAAACCGCAGGCACTTCCATAATAAGCCAGCCCCGCCTATAGGAAATAAAGCGCGTTGCAGCCCCCTTCTTATCATCAACATAGCGGCCATAGGCTGCTACATACTTAAAAAGAGCCACAAAAACAATTGCAGCCATTACATACTGCGCTACAAGCAAAACTTGATACACCATCATCGTTACACCATTACACCCTATTCCACATACTATTTTATATACACATGTATGTACAAACACCATGCATCATTATTTCTTTATCGATATATCGTATGGACCAGTCGTAAGCATCAATCTGTCGCTTTTACGATAATGAAGATATGCAGAAAATCGTGCAGTCACCTCAGAAGTCAAAGCAATTTCCTTTCCGTGTTCCACCCTATACAGCACGCCATTATCCCCCAGCAAAGAACGAAGATATTCCACATCTTCTGCCTCACCCTCTTTGCTCAGGACTTCACCCTCTTGAGGGTGAAACAACTGCAAAAAGCCCACAGACTCTCCGGAGTCAGCTCCACTAAATCTCGGAAGGTATCCCACATCTTTTTCAAAACGCATGGTCGGCAATGCCGCGTAAGTATAGCGCAATTTCCTTGCGCTTAAAGTAAACTTCCGTTCATCTTCGTAGCCCGACAAATCGCGAAGCAATACCCTATACTCTCCACGTGGCAAGGGTGTTCCCGCTTCTCGCTTTAGAGCATTAACCCCTATCCACGTTTTATTGTCCACTAAAAACTCGCCCCACTCTTCTGAAGTAACACGCCAATACAGCTCACGCGCATCGTGTATTACATACATTTCGTACAGCTCTTCAAAGCCATCTTCATCATCAGCTAGAATATGTAAAATAAGCTGTTCACTTATTTTGTTTTTTACAACAGGACTTGCGACTGCCTGCAGAGTCCAGTCCAGTGCATAAATAACCGGGTCTGCGCCACTACAGGAGAAACACAGAGAGGAAATGAGAACAAAAAACAAAGCACCGTACGCCGTACGCGATAGTGTATTTTTCATATAACGTTATTATACAAACAATTGCTACTTCTCCATAAATAGCAAATTAATAACTCTTCCCCGCTCGTATACGTCGAAGCCTCTTTTCTAACTTACGCTGCAGTGCCTTTTTGTTTCTGTTTCGGATGGTAGAGGGCTTTTCAAAAAACTCTCGCTTCTTACATTCTCGGATAATGCCCTCTTTATCTATAAGCCGCTTAAAACGTTTTATTGCTTTTTCCATAGGCTCATTAGGCCCAACTTCTATACTTGCGATAACTTATCTCCTTAAATTACGTATGTGTATAATATTATAGTCAATAATAACCACAAGCTTATATTTCTGTCAAGCTTGCAGCACAAATGCAAAACGCGCATTATCACACTTCATTGAAGCATATGCCATGGTGATGCTTGCGCGGCGTATGTATTATGGCGCGTTTTGTGCATGAAGCTAGCATATAAACCAAACTTTCGTAATAGCTTTGTAGCCCCACTGTTTTTTATTATATAACATTATTAGTGAAAGTATGGGAGCAAGCGTGCTTTTGTTGTGGGGGAGCTACCCCCACACCCCCCTTTGGGTAAGACGCGCATTTGCGCTACGCGCGAGTAAGTTGCCGCAATTTTGCTAACGCAATGTTGTATGAGCGCTTTCTGCTGCCAAGAAGCTATTTTAAATACGCTATTCATTCGGACGGCCGTTCTTTCTTTCTTTTCTTTAACATCCCTGTCAGCCTTAATGCCCCGTCCATGGGGCGGCTGTCATGACGGAAAAGTCGAGAGTCGAAGGCGAACGGATGCAATCCTTTAGATTGCGGAGCGCAGCGTAGCAAAGATGTTACTTGCATCAAAGAAAGAAAAGAACCAAAGAAAGTCGAGAACCGAAGGTGAACGGGTGCTGACATTCAGATTGCGCAGCGCAGCGTAGCAAAAATGGAGTACTCGCACCAAAGAAAACATCCTGTGTGCTAAAGCAGTAATAACATAGATGCTGTGCACAAGTATTAAAAAGTACCAAAAAGTCGCGAGCGTAGCGAGGGGATGCAAACTATTGCATAAGCGCTTTGGGGGCAAACCCCCACAAACACAAAGACAACCTTGCACAGACTATCTCGCGGCGTGTATGCAATGGCTTTTTGCTATCATAAGTGTATCTATGCGAAAAGTATTATTGCATTTTAGATTGTTGTTTGTGCTTGCTGCTGCTTTTACCTACTTTATTGTTCGGCAATTTCAGCACAGCGTACTATGCTTAGTCTCATATAAAAAAGCGCTCCAGCGCTTTGACAAGCACTTGTATAGACATGCCCGCATGTTTTGCAAGCTTGCAGAATTCATTCTCGGTATACGATTTGCCGTACCTTCGGCGCATGAAATAAAGCGTGCTCTTGGCATGCACTTGGGAAAGCCCGCCATTATACTTGCAAACCATCAGAGCCTTATGGACATCATGATGTTAATTGCAGCCTTCCCCATCCCCATTCGCTTTGTTTCTAAAAAGGTACTTGGACGTTTTGTCCCCTACATATCAAAGGTGAACAGAGCCTATAGAAACGCGCTCATAGACAGAAAGGCGGGCATAAAAACCATAGGGCTTGTAAGGGATTTGGCGCGGCGTTGTAGAAAAAACCTTGCGCCCATGGTCATTTTTGCGGAGGGCACGCGCACGCGCACGGATGATGTAAAGAAGTTTCACAACGCGGCCGTACGCGCAAGCTTGACAGATGGACCTATGAATATTATTGTCGTAGCACTCGATGGTGGCGTTTTTTTTCCAAAATTGTTTAGCTTTCCTGACACGAAAAACAAGCGCTACATGTACATGAAAATATTGAAGGTTTTTGAGAATGTCACAAGAGGTTCGGCAAAAGAGCATGTTGAGGAAGCAGAAGAACTTATACGAGCGTACATAGCGCGTTGGAGAAAAGAACATGGGGTAAGCTTGCCTATTACGGAACATACGCAGAGAAGGCATGCCCTTTCACGATGATGAAAAGGCCTACTGAAAAGCCGCGTTTGCTTCAGTTTCTCGTAGTTCTCATTCGCCGCCATGTGCCGAGCATGCGCCTTGGCATTATTGCGCTTCTTGCAGTTAATTCCCTCCTGCTGTTTATTCCGCTCATTCTTGCGCATGTAGTAGATGTGTTTTCACAAGAAGCGGCTTTTTCTGTGCAAACCGTGCTTTTTTGGGCGGGCGTGTTTTTAGCCTTAAACGTAGTCATATTCTTTTTGCGCCTTTGTTGGAGGCGTTTTATCATATTTCCTTCTTATGAAATAGAGCGTGATACCAAGAAGTCGCTTTTTGCTCACATGCTCTCTTTGTGCAAAAAGTCGCTGCGCGAGTACAGCGTGGGAACGCAAATAGCGCTTATAAGTCGCGAAACAACGCAGCTTTCAGAAGCCATAAGTTGGGGGACTTTGGCGCTTGTTGATGGGCTTTTTACTATTGTGAGCGTCAGCATCATATTGCTTATTTTGTACCCAAGCATTGCGTGGGTTGCGCTGCTTTTGTACCCGCTGACGTCTGTAATGCTGTACGTGGTGTGGCGGAAAACGGGCAAATTATACGAAGTAACGCAAGAGCGCATAGCGCATATATCAGAATTGACGCGGCAAATGTTCACGCACATTGGCGATATAAAGGCGCATAATAGTGAGGGATTTTACATAGACAAGTTTTCTAAAGATGGCAATGCTATTCTCAAAATGCAAATTCGCATTGCCGTGCTCGAAGCATTGCTTTGGCCTACCGCCTTATTCATACATGGCATAGCGCTTGTTATTACGCTTTTTCTTGGCATGCGCGCCATACAAATGGGTAGTGCGAGCATAGGCGACTTGTTTGCCGTCATGAATTATTTAACGCAAATACAGCAGCCTTTTCTGGGGCTTGGCTTTGCGCTTTCTATACAGCAAAAGGGGCTTTCAAACGCGCGCCGCATAAAGACTGTTTTACACACGCACAGCACGCTTAGCAATAGCGCAGATGCACTTGCAAAACCCATAGCGGGCGCTTTGCAGTTACAAGACCTACGCTTTGAGTACCCGCGCGCGGCGCAGCATGCACAAGAGGAGCAGGGGTTTTGCATAAGCGGAATAAACCTTGCCGTGCCTGCGGGTACATGGCTTGGCATAACGGGGCGCATAGGCTGCGGTAAGAGTACGCTTGCAATGCTGCTTGCGCGCTTGTATGACGTGGATGGAGGCACACTTTTGTGGGACGACGTGCCTATAGCCCAGTATGATATAGCAACCTTGAGACGGCATGTGCTCTTGCAGACACAGGACTTTCAGTTGTTTTCAACCTCTATTTTGCAAAACATAGCCTTTACCGAATATGAAATGGATGAGAAAGGGGAAGGTCTTGCACGCAAGTATGGCATGTTCAGTTGCTTAGAAAATGACGTGGCCACTTTTGCAGATTCATGGCACACGACCATAGGGGAAGCGGGTGTGCGCCTCTCCGGTGGGCAAAAGCAACGCATTGCCCTTGCGCGCACTTTGTACGCCGAGCCTCCGGTGCTTATTCTGGATGATGTTTTTTCAGAGCTTGACAACAAGACGGCTCGCGTTATTTTGGAAAATCTCCAGCAGATACGCGGCGATAAAACCACGGTAATTATTACGCACAACCTCCCGATCTTGAGTAACACCAAAAGAATACTTGTAATGGAGCGCGGGCAGATTATTGAGGATGGAACGCATGAGCAGTTGTTGCAGCATCGGGGGCAGTACATGGCGCAGTGGAAGGACTACATGATAGCCAAGGGAGAATACCTTGCATAAGCGCAGCGCCTATGCGGCGCAAGACCTCCGTCATTTGAGCAATACACAGATTATGCGCCGCGTGTTTGCGCTTGTACGCCATCACCCATATTGGTTTGCCTGCGTTGTCTTGCTTTTGTTTTTGGAAGTAAGCTTGACTATGGCAAGCCCCATTATTGTAAAGCGCCTTGTAGATTTTATTGCTCTACACATGCGTGCGGGGACTTTGCAGACCGTTGTAATTGATTTTAGGTATTTGTTTGATAACATTTTGTTGTTGCAGTTGCTTGCTATTACGCTGTTAACCGCAGTCTCAATGTTTGTAAGTACGGTGGTGTTGGGCTACTTTATTCAAAAAATAATCATCGACTTACGAGGGCGTGCCATAGTCCATAGTCTTAATCAGTCCATGAGTTACTTTCATTCTGAGCCCATAGGGAGAATGGTGACGCGTATGACAAACGACCTTGACGCAGCGACAACATTTCTTAAAACCCTTATAGAACAAATGTTTGCCAGCATTCTTTCGTTAGTTGCGGTAAATGTTGCTTTGTTCATTGTGAATTGGAGGCTCACTGCTGCCATGTTCATAGGGCTGCCATTCATCATTGTGTTTGTTGAACTTTACCGAAAAAAGATTCTTAAGGCTTCACAGTCATTGCGAGCGCAGCGGAGTGAGCTTAACACCTACACTGCTGAGCATTTGCAAGGTGCTGCGGATATAAAGATTTACAACAAGCTTGATGCAAGCATAGCCTCGTGTAATGCTATTACCGATGCTTACTACGCAAAAAGAATAAGGCTTGGTGGCTACATGATGTTTGTAAGGCCTTTTATGAATTTGTTTCTCGCCTTGCTTATTTTTATCATTATTGTCTTCGGCGCTTATTTTATAAATAAGGGATTGGTTACTGTTGGTATCATCATAGCCTTTATTCAGCTTGCAAACAACTTTTTCAACCCCATCATTACGCTTGCGCAAAACGCTACGCAAATACAAGAGTCCATGGCGGGGGTGGAGCGCATCTTTCTTTTTTTAGATGAGCAGCAAGCCCTTTCTGAGAGTGCGGTGTGTGAAAAGAATGTTGCGCTTATTGAAACTGCTCATGAATATACGCTTGCCTTTGAGAATGTGAGTTTTCGTTATCATGAGCACGCTCCTTTTGTCTTACGCGAGATTTCGCTTGCCCTTACGCCGTCTAAGCGCATTGCCCTTGTGGGGCACAGTGGTTCGGGCAAGAGTACGCTTGCTCGGCTTTGCGTGCGTTTTTGGGACGCAAGCGGCGGCGCCATTACGCTGAATGGTTATCCTATTAACAGCATGCCGCGCGCGCTTCTGCGCTCAAAAATACGCTTGCTGCAACAAGACAGCTTTATATTTGAAGGGAGCGTGCGGGAGAATTTGACCATGGGTAAGTCCATAGCGCACAAAGCCTTGGACTACGTAGCACAGAAAAGTGGCCTGAGTGAGCTTATCGCCCAGCTTCCTCATGGGTGGGAGAGTGCCATACGCGCGTCAATGCTTTCCACAGGGCAGCAGCGACTCATAAGTATTTGTCGTATATTTTTGGAGGCTCCCCCTATATTGATACTCGACGAATTTAGTGCAGTCTTGGATAATGAGACAGAGCACATGATTCAAAGCCTCTTAGAAGAACTACAGAGCACGCGCTCAACACTCGTCATAGCGCACCGATTAAACACTATTAAAACATGTGATGAAATTCTCTACTTAGAAGAAGGGCAGATTATTGAGCGCGGCACTCATGCACAACTACTACAAGAAAAAAAGTCCTATGCGCAGCTTATTCAAAACATGCAACGCACCATAGCCTAGTCCCCAAACCGCGCAAGCCTTAAACATGCATTGTGCGCAACACACACAGCGCGCTGGCATATTTACACCATACCTTCACCCACAGCATAAACTGTGAGCCCGCACCATGCACTAAGCACACAGCGCAAAGCCACTCTGCACTGAAGAACGCATGCATTTGTACAAGGTTGTGTGCATGGCACACACTGGTTTCTGGCGCCGCCCTCTCGTCATTGGTGCTTTATTCACAATTTGCGCTTGTCATTAGTGCTTTTTTTATACTAGCGAACAGTATCTATGTCATTACTGCTTCACGACAAACTTCCGTAGTTCTTTGAGTTGCTCTTCACCAAACTTCCACTCATAAGTCTGCCCCGCATCTCTCTTTTCTTCTTTGCCAAAGGCGGTTATTGTCACCTTGCCCGCGCTGCCTGTGCGCTCTATGACCAGTAAGCGCGGGTCTTTCACTCTTTGGTCTTTTGCTGCTTTCATGAGCGCGCGTACACTGTCGGGGCTTGCGGTGTGGTCAATGACTACAGGCTCCTGCGCGCCAACGGGGTGCGTGTTGTTCTTGCCCATGTGGGTTATGCTTGTTGGCTTGTTGTTTTTTAGTATGTCTGCGAGTTTTTGGCCGTAGACAATAGAGCGGCGCACATCACACGAACCACTGGGAAGACCGCATGTGTACCAAGATGTAAAATTAAGAAAGATGTGTATGGTGCCTTGAAAATCTGCACTTGGAATTAGTTGATATGTGTACAGGAGTTCTGATAAATGGTCATCACTGGAATAGTGAGGGATATAATGCGTCTCTATTTTCTCAATATACATATCATCGTTTTTATATTGACTTGAAGCGTAAGTCCACCTAATATTAAAACCACTTCTTGTATCGTAAGTAAATTTCCGTCCTATCATTGATACAGCAACTGGGTTTCCTGTAGATTTTGCAATTATTGTCATAGTACCTTTTTTTATATTACCCTTTACCATAAGAAAATTCGTTATACCCATACGCGAGGATCCTACGCCCGCTTTATGGCCTTCATCTTTATTGAAATTATCTTTCGTGCTATTTTTCCCCGCATTCCATGAACAGCTGTAGAATAGTATACATAAGCCCGTGAGCGCATATTGTATTATTCGCTTTTTTTTCATACTATACTCCCTATAACTTATAAGTTAGGCCTTGCAGTGTTGTGACAACACCGCAAGGTTACCTTATATTTCAATACGTAAAACCAACGGCATCGTCGCGAGAAACCGCAGTACTGCTTTCCCAATAGGGCATATACCCGTGCGGCTTAGTATCATGTCCATTATCCCATATAAGAAAATGAATATTCGGGTCAGAGTAAGACGATGACGATGAGGACGATGAACATAAAGACTCACGTAGCACATAAGCATTCCAATCAAAAGATATAGTACCAATAAGTAGTCTCGCATGCCCTCCTTTTTTAGACGTACGAATACCATCTATTACAGGTCTCTTATTTTCTGTAATGTGCTCATTCATGTTTCTCAAAAGTCTCCAATTTCTCAAAATTCTATAGCTAATTTTATTATTCGTGACTTTTTTCACTGCTTGCGCACCTCTGCGAATATACATACCTCCACTCCAGTTACTCCCTACACCATAGGCATTGATAATGTCATAATAAAGTCCATTATCTATTTTTTTACTGACTGCTTTTATTGCATCGAGATTGACAAGAGGCTTGTTACCATTTTTGTATTCTCTTCTCTTCCCTTCTATGTCATAGTAGAATTCATAGGCGCCTGTATTTCCATTTTTTACTCGTAGTTTTGCTTTCCAATATTGAGCCTTTCCATTTATATACTCCTTATATGAAAATGAAAATGGAAAAGTATTATCAGATACATCAGGTAGGGTAACACCCTTATATTTTCCGTCTCCCCACACCCACACTAACTCAGCCAAGGCACTGGGCACACACCAGCCACTCCATATTGTACGCGCGGGTGCGTGTGTAGCAGGTTTTTTGAATCCCTCAAACTTTTTGGCGTAGACAGCATTGCTAGGGTTGCCTGCCTTCGTCTCCAGCTTGGCGTACAGCTCTTCATCGGTCATCTTCAGTATTTCGTCCGCGTGCTCCAGCACTATCTTCCAGTATATTTTTGCAACCGCCTTTGCATTTTGTATTTCCTTTGGTTCTACAGAGGGCTTAGGTATGCGCGGGGGCGCTTTGCGTTTACCCGTTCTTGGGTCTATGACATTGCGCACTTCACCACCACTCTTGCTCACCACGCCCACGTACACGCTCAAGGGGTAGTAGTCCGCTACCTGCTTGTAGCCTGCGTACTTGGTTGTGTAGGGCTTGTAGTCCCGCACAAAGGGCAGCACGTTGCGTATTATTTCCGGGTAAGTGGTGTGCGCATAGGTACTCACCGTACCAATAGGGCGACCTTCTTGCAGCACGAAAAACTCGTATATCTCGGGCTTCGAGTCGGCATTGTAGACTACCACGGGGCGCTCTGAGAGCCTCACCCCCTTGGTCCAGTCGAGGCTCGCACGGTAGCCCGTCTCAAACTCAATAATGGCCGTCTTGCGCGCTATGCGGTAGTCCAGCGTACCATCCCCGTTTTTCGTTAAGCCCAGCAGCTCACGCTCACTCGCAAGGGGTAGCGCGTAGCGCGTCTGCAAACCCGCGCCCTCTTGCAATTGCAGTTGCGCGTCTTGCACCTCCGCTATGCCGGGGTTGCATGAGACAAGGCTCAGCACCAAGGCAAGGGCTGATACTCCACCCCACAGTGCCTTTTTACCCCATGGAAAAAATCTTTTATTACTCATGATAACTCCTTATAAAACTCACGCTTTGTTTTATGCGCCATAAAAACGCAGACCTGAGAAAAAATATGCAAGACTTATCTACGCCACACCTCCTGTATTTGTTATGGTTATGCGCACATGTGTACGCGCTTCTACGCGGCCTTGTAGGCACGCGCCCTCTTTTGTGTACAAGAATGTAGTTGCAGCGAGTGTAAGAGTAAAAAAGAAAATGAACAATACCCTTCTTTTATGAGCATTCATATCTACCTCTATGCCAAAAATGAAAGATTTATGAAACAATTATGCAATTAAATTATACCTCACTAAAAGGAAGTTTGCAAGAAAAAATCATTTTTTACCTTTCTCGTTTTTGCTCTGCAAACTCAAACACACCATACACCAACACCTCACCCATGAGTACCAAAGCACACAGCGCAAAGCCACCCGTGCAGAAACACGCATGTATATAAGCTTGTGTGCCTACACGCCAGCTTCCCAGCACCGCGCGCTCGTCATTGGTGTCTTTTTTACAATTTGCGCTTGTCTCTTACCCCCTATGGCGGTAGCCTCGCCCGCATAGCTTCCTAAACTCAGTATCTTAGTTCCTATGGCGTAGCCTCACCCGCGTAGCTTCCTATACTCGTGTCTTGCTCCCTATGGCGTAGCCCCACATCTGAAGCAAATCTGCGCCACTTGTGTGTAGCACCTCAAGGTACTTACGGATATAAATAAAATAATCGCGCGTAAGCGCGTTGTCCGTGTCATATCTCATAAGACTAGCGAGTTTGCTATAAGCTCCATGTCTGTGTCGCTGCGCGACACTTATTTTAATTGTTTCTAGCCGATCGCGCTTGTCAGCGCTCCCGACTTTGGTGCAAGTTCCATGTTTGTGCCGCATCGCGGCACTTATGCAGTAGTTTGCACCCGTACCATCCATGGCAGCCAATACGTAGCATCCCTGCTACGGCTGTCGCCTTCGGCTCTCGACTCTTTTGATGCAAGTTCCATCTTTGCACCGCACAGCGGCGCTTATGCAATAGTTTGCATCCCCTCGCTACGCTTGTGAGCGTCATCACAGCCGCCCCATGGATGGGACGCATTGAGCGCCGGGGGGAAGGCCATTCACACAAACTTATTTGTGTATAGTTTTCATATGTTGCGTGCAGCGTAACACTGTTCCTGCGGCTGTAGCCGCAGGCTCCTTTTTCTTTTTTTCTTTGGTACCTTTCTTGTTGTCGCTTGCTCTATTTCATGTTTCGCTAACGCTCCACTATCTAGCAGTGGCGCCCGCTCGCTCTGCTCGCGTTATTTTGAAAAAAGAAAAAAGAAAGTACAGCCGTCCGAAATGTTTTCATAGTGCATCCTACGTCGTGGCAACAAGAGACGTTCATACAATACCGCTGGTAGCACGCTAGCGTCTTAGCCGCAGAAGCGTTCATAAAAAACGGCGCAAGCAGAACACACACGGCGTGCAGCCTCGCGCGCGTAGCGCAAATGCGCATCTTACCCACGGGGGGCGTGGGGGTATACACCCCCCACAAAGGCAAGCATGCACCAAAGCCTATTGAAGTAAATCTACGACAAGGCCTTTTATTTCGTCTAAGGACTCCATAAGTTTCATTTGGTCAGTTTGCGTTCCGAGTATGAGCTTAAGCACGTCGTCTAGCTTCTTGTTTATTTTGGTAACAATGGTAAATTTATATTCCGTAAAGTCGGGTCCATTGGCAGTCATGGTCCCCTTTTTTATGGTGTGTGTCTGTTTGTTGTGGAGATGCGGTACTATTGACTGTAGCAGTTGTTGCACCGCTTTTTTGTATTCCATAGCCGTGTCTATGCGCGGGTTTTGTACTAGTTTATCACCAACTTGATGTATGGTGTCCTGCAACTCTTGTAGGGCTGCGGTGTCAAAACTGCCATCTGCAAGGAGTATAGAAACGCCTTCTGCTTGTTGGGGCTGTAACTCTACTTGTAAGCGTTCTGAAAACGATGAGGTTTTTTTTGTAGCCGTGCCGCCTTGAGTGGTTTCGGCATGCTGCGCCTTTTTTGCGTTTGAGCCCGTACTCTTACTCCACAAGCTCGAAGAACGCTTATCTCGTATGCGGTCCATTGGTGCGTATTTACTTATTCAGAGAACATGTTTGCAAGTGTCTTGCCTGAAAAACGCTCTACTATTCTTATCAAGGGTTTTTGAAATGCGGCAGCGTTATGAGTCTCTTCATTTTCCAGAGCATCGGTTTCAACGTAGCTCACATGCGCAGACTGGAGGTTGGCACTTATGAGTGCACTTGATTCTATTATGATGTTTGATGCTTCTATGCGACCTAATACGATGCTTGTAGCTTGCAAGATAACCAAGGATGTATTTTGCACAACGCCATCTATGACCCCTGTTACTATTATTCGAGGTGCTGATAATGTCCCTTTGACTTTTCCGTGTATGCCTATGACTATAACGTCTCTGCTATGCGCAGTGCCTGCAAAATTTCCATCGATGCGCAGAATATCTACCGCATCTATACTTCCGTTATAAAAGGTTCCTTCCCCAATGACAGAGTTTATAATAGTTGTTTTTGCCATACTCTTATTGTAAGCCTTGTGGTAAATGAAGTGAATTGAGCATTTTAACGAATGCGCATTACTTGCGCATATCTTTTAGAATGTAAAAGCTTCATGTACACACCGGGGTCTATGATTTCTTCACCAAGATATACCTCAAGGTGGAGATGTGGACCAGTAACCAAGCCGGTAGCCCCAACATTGCCAAGACGTTGGCCTTGTTTTACTTCTTGACCTTTAGTAACCTTTATGACGCTTAAGTGTGAATAGTGGGTTTTAAACCCGTATTTGTGCGAAACATATACATTAAGCCCATGCCCTCTGTCGTAGCCCGTCTCAGTAACAACGCCCTCGGCGGCGGCATACACGGGGGTGCCTGTTACCGCTGCAAAGTCAAGCCCTTTGTGAATGTACCAACTCCCGTAAACAGGGTGTATGTTGGCCCCCCATTCTGCGCTAATTACAGAATTAGGGACAGGCCAATATACAGGGAGTTCCTTCATAAGACTTGTGTGCGTTTCCAAAGCCTTGTTTACATTTGCTAGCAAGGGAATGTTTTTATTAAGCGTTTCTGTAAGGCTCGCAATGGTTTTAATAGCATCGTCTTCTTGCTCTGCTACGTCTAGGTACAATGCCTGTGAAAAATCGCCAGCTTGTTCTGATGATATGCTTGTGTTACTGGGAGGGTTATTCAAAATGCCATTGGTCTTTTCTAATTCAGCGCTAAACGTATTATTTAATTGAGAAACCTTCTGAATATCACTTGCAAGTTTCTTACTTTTTTCTTTTTCACTGCTGAGTTGCGCAGTGCTTTGCAAGACGCTTGCTTGGTTTGTTATGTGCTTATACGAAAAAAACAATGCGGAAAATAGCGTGAGGCAGAGCAAAAACCCAATCATAGCCATAAAAAAAATACTAACTTCCAAAGAAAGTATTTTTTTACCATTGTGAGGCACGACCATAAGAGTGAATAATTTATTTTTTTCTGACTTCTCTATATTCACGTTATCCCTAACTCTGTATGTCTACTTATTTATTAGCGTAAACAAATAAGCACATAATGTCATCAACATACATTCTAATGTACCTAAGTATATATTTGTATCGGCAGGTCTATAAAAAGTGTTTAATTATTTTTATAATTTTATAGAATCACACCATCTGCTAACACATAAATTTAGGAGTTCCACGTACCTAGACTCCAATTCACGCTAAAAGCGGTACTGTAGAAAGCCCGCTTGTGCATTATATACTTGGCGCACGTATGCTTCCAATTTTTCCGCAACACTTGTCATTTCTTGCAAAAAAGCACGCCGTGTTTCTACTTTTGCATAGGCAAACCATGAGTTTACAGAGCGCGCTAAGCTGTCTTTAGAGTTTTGTAGCAAGTAGGCAAAAAACTCATTTTGTACTAAATACTCAAAGTTGGAGTCATACCCCTTACGCGCAAGAAAAGCTTTCCAAGCTTTTTTCAGCGCGGGGGAGCTTTGCACCCACTGCTCGTTCACCACATCGCGTAGGCGCGCGTCTGTGAAAAACCACGCGTGTAGCAACTCATGTGTGAGCAAGGTTTTTTGCAATGCCTGAGAATAACTACGCGATATGGTAGATATGGTGCCTACTGCGTGGGTCACGGCGCTGCGTGCAATATCAGTTTCTGCCGAGCGCGGCTCTTTATATTGCAAAATGCCGAGGTCGAGCAAGAGTTTTTTGAGCGCATATTCCTTAAGGGTAAGTGTTACGTTTTGCAAACGTGCTGCTTCAAAAAACCGCGCGAGGTCATCCGCCTTGTAGTCATGCGCACCCCAGCCCTTGCGCGCTTGTAATGCCGCTTGGGTGAGCAAGCTACCTCTTGTGCCTTTTTTTTCTACAAAAAAGGCAAGTCTTTTTAAGTACTGTGCTTGCACGGCATTTGACTTAAAGACAAGCACTACTGCAGACGGGTACGCGCTCCACCGAAACACGTCACCGTCTCCATTGCCTATGTCGGTATGCAGAGAGCTCTTCCAAAAAAGCATGTCTTCTACAGAAAGCGGCAAGGCGTGTGACCACAGCTTGCGCATGGTTTCAACACCGCGCGCGTATATTTGCACTTCTATAGTGTTTTGTATACTACCAAAAATGTCGAGCAAGGCTTGTGGTACTTCCAGCGTCAGCGACACAACATCTCCTTCGAGCATATGTGGGTAGAGGTAGAGTGAATGCGTGCCCTTCTGCATAAGCACCGTGTATGAATATTCACGCCTTGTGGTTTTTACATCAAGTGAAAATAGATTTGGTAGCATGTGAAGCTGCGTGGCACTGTACTGGGCAAAGCGAAGCGTGGGAATAGCTTCTAAGGGCGTTTTGTATGTGTAGCGTAGCTCTAACACGTAGCTGTCTTGTGTGTTGACGGTAGCGGGCATGTCTATGACAAGCACGCCGTTGGCATGAGGCTGCGCATGTGCACGCTGAGGCTGCAGAGCAAGCACACAAGAGAGAAGGCTTATAATTATAAAATTACGGTATTTATACATAAGAAAATTTCTTTTTATTTTATAGTATAAAATATGCAGTTACAAAATTTTTACGCCTTTCTTCCTATTACAAATTGTGAGGCTTTATGCAATAAAGTGCGCCTTGTGGGTGCAGCGCTGGGGGTGCGGGGCACGGTGCTCATTGCACCTGAGGGGGTCAATGTTTCCATTTGTGGAAGTGATGAAGTAGTCACAGCTTTTATGGACTTTTTGCAAAGCGAACTCAAGAGTTCTTTTAACCCTTTTGTTACGCGTTTTACCGAAAATGAGAAATTGCCTTTCCGCAAGTTTAAGGTGCGCGTAAAGGATGAAGTAGTTGCCTTAGGCATGCCCGACCTTAACCCCGGTGATGCTTCGTGTGCCATAGGTGACCATGTAGACCCGTGGGAATGGAACGAACTGCTACGCGATGAGGCTACGCTTGTCATAGACACACGCAATACGTATGAGTATTGCCTCGGACATTTCCGCAATGCAGTAAACCCCGAGACAAAGGTATTCAAAGAATTTCCAAACTTTGTAGCACAGCATTTTGCTGACAAGCACGTTGGTTACAAAGCCATAGCCATGTATTGCACGGGTGGCATTAGATGCGAAAAGGCTTCCGCATTTTTAATGGCTCAAAATTTTGCCAAGGTCTACCAACTGCGTGGGGGTATATTGGAGTATTTTAACCGCATGCCCGAAGGCGAAAGTTTGTGGCAAGGCGCATGCTTTGTCTTTGATGATAGGGTGCTTATAGATAGTGGCATGAGGCCCTTGAATCTTACTTTTGATGAAGTGCCTCAGGAGTTGTGTGATTATAGGCAGAGTTCGGGACATGCGAATCATATATATAAAAAAGTCTTGGGGTGTTCGGCACAGACTGTGCGCTGAATCTCAGCCCTTGCAAAAAACACACAAACGCAAAACACACATTCGCAGGTAATGTATAGCCCTGTACTTTTTGGGAAAATGCATGTAGAAGTTAGCGAAGGCTCATGTGGGCTTAGGGTGACACACATCAGTACACGATAGACGCGCATACTGCCACGCTACGCAAAAAAAAGAAGCGTGGAGAGTAAGTAATAAAAAGCCCCATGTGCGTAATACATGAGGCTTTGAAGAGCACGTTTTTATTCGTCTAAGGTAATGATGGGCAATGATGAATTTTTTCATAACACTTGCATAGAAATTTTATTTATAGACTAGAGTCGTCTATCCATTTTCTTACTACCTTGCCTTCATTGTCTTTAAAATTGCCCGTAAGGAGAACAACCAAATGAATGAGATGCCAAATGCCAAAAGTAAGCCATCCTATGAGTATCATTGCAATACCAGAACCTATTTTGCCGACATAAAATCTATGCACACCGAGCCAAGAAAAAAATATACATAATAATAAGGCTACCAATCTACTTTTCGCTGAAATATTTTCAACGCTTATAGTATTTAATTCTTTATTCATGCTATCTTCCATCATTCGTCCCAACATTCAATGCCTTGTGGAGTGTCAATACTGCTACTCCTAAAAGTGGGTTCTTTACCTTCGCGCTTTTGTTGTAGGTAATTCTTCAATGCTGAAAATGCTACATCTGCAAGTAGGGTAATAGCAATGAGGTTGACAATTGCCATAAGTCCCATAAACAAGTCACCTAAGTTCCACACCGTACTCAAGCTTTGTACTGAGCCAAAGAGCACCATTGCAATTACGGCAATTCTGTAAATAAAGAGTCCTATCGCGCTTTTTTTGATAAACTCGATGTTTGTTTCTCCATAGTAGTAGTTACCGATAATCGAGCTAAAGGCAAAGAGGAAGATACACACTGCGACAAACATGGTCCCCCATGAGCCCACGTATGAGCTTATCGCGTTTTGGGTAAGTTGTATGCCGCTTAAATCAGCATTGGTGTACACACCACTAATGAGAATTACAAATGCCGTCGCACTACAAATGAGCAGGGTGTCAACAAATACGCCAAGCGCTTGAATAAGACCTTGCTTGACGGGGTGCGACGTGGTAGCGATTGCTGCGGCATTAGGAGCACTACCCATACCTGCTTCGTTTGAAAACAAGCCGCGCTTCATGCCTTGTAGCATGGCAACGCCAATGCCACCGCCTATGGCTTGTTCTATTCCAAAGGCGCTTTTGAAAATGAGTGCAATAACCGATGGTACTGCTGCTATGTTTATGATGATGATGACAAGTGCTACGAGTATGTATATGAGTGCCATGATGGGCACAATAATCGATGACACATAGGCGATGCGCTTTACGCCACCAAAAATGATAAGTGCGGTAAGCACCGCTATAATAATACCTATGGTTAGCCTGTTAATGTTAAAGGCTTCTTCAAATGCAAAGCTGATGGTGTTTGATTGAATGGAATTAAAAGCGAGGCCAAAGCAGAGCGTAATGAGTATGGCAAAGATTATGCCCATCCATCGCGCATTCAATGCCTTCTCCATGTAATACGCGGGTCCGCCTCTAAAACCCTCGGGGTCTTTTACCTTATATACCTGAGCTAGCGTGCTTTCTATAAATGCGGAAGCCGCGCCGATAAGGGCAATGAGCCACATCCAAAAAACAGCGCCTGGCCCGCCTACGGCAATTGCAATTGCTACACCCGCAAGGTTGCCAGTCCCAATGCGAGATGCTGCGCTAATGCAGAATGCTTGAAATGGCGATATCTGATTTTTTGCAGCACTACGAGTTGTGTTCTCGCCCAGCAATCGCAGCATCTCGCCTGAAAGCCTAAATTGAACGAACTTAGACTTAAGTGTAAAATAAAGCCCTAATCCAATAAGCATAAAAATGAGAATATATGACCACAATACCGTGTTCATGGTATTTACCAAAGAATTGAGTAGTTCCATGCTTTCCTCCAAAGAAATTAGTGTTCATTATATTTATGACAATGAACTATAAAATGTTAGATATAATTTGTAACAGTAATACTATAATACATTATTATCATTAACAGTATTGCCTCCTTAATTATTATTATATGAGGCACAGTGCTTAAGAAAACTGAAATTGAAAATAGATTTTCATCGAATGTAAGAGCTATGAGCATTTAGCACTCATAATATATGCGACTCTTTTTATGACATTTTGGCATTTCTATGTATGTACCATGATGTTTATGTAAGTATGTTTGTTTTAATATTGAATTCTTATAAGGTATTTCCTAAGGTCTCACTAAGGAATTATTATGAGAATACTCTATGGTGCTCACGCTACGGGGAATGGTCATATTAGTCGCGCTTGTACTCTTGCAAAGAGAGACGACATAGAAATTGACTACATTTTTAGCGGTCGTGAAAGAGATAAATATTTTGATATGGACCTTTTTGGTAATTATCAAACGAAAGATGGAATCAGTTTTATTTATCATAAAGGATGCAAATGCCACTGGAAAACCATAATGGCCCTGAAGCCCTTAACATTTTACAAAGACATACGGACTATTGATGTGTCGCGTTACGATGTGGTTATTAGTGATGGCGAGCCTATTTCAGCGTGGTCTGCAAAATTGCAAAAAAAGCCGTCAATTTCTATGAGCCACCTTTTGTCATACTTTCATGATGAAGTACCAAAGACTGGAAAAGGATACCCGTTTATAGATAAGTTGATAACTAAGCACCTTGCCCCCGCCAATGTACAGCTTGGAGTATTTTGGCATCATTTTGGCGCAAAAAACATCTTGCCTCCTTTTGTCGAAGAACGCCCTGAAACACAAAACAATAATGCGCATGAGTGCTATCTTGTATATTTGCCATTTGAGAATCTTGAGGATATTGAGGCAACCTTGAAGCCGCTCAAGGGTGTAAATTTTCTCTGTTATCATCCAGATATTAGAGAAGAAAGAGAAGATGGTCATATACAATGGCATGAAGTCTCAAGAACCAAGTTTAAACAAAGTTTACAAAAATGTGTAGGTGTAATTGCTAATGGCGGCTTTTATTTGGCGAGTGAATGCTTGCAATTAGGAAAAAAAATGCTCATAAAGCCGCTGCTCGGACAATGGGAGCAATTGACAAATGCGTTTATCCTATCGCAGTTTGAACTATGCCACAGTATGAATACTTTGAACACTGAAAAAATTGAAGAATGGCTTGAATCACCCAATGCTCGGCCCATAGTGTTTCCTCATGACCCCACGCCTTTAGTAGATTGGCTTGTTAAAGGAAATTGGCATGATACTGCAAGCATTTGCGAAACACTGTGGAATGAGGTGCAATTTCCCAATGGCTTACAAGAAAAACTCACGCGCATTGATGCAGCGTTAGGTTCCCACACATGTAGTGCACGCCTTACGTATTAAGAGATGTATCTAAAAACGCCGCTGCCTGTTCGCATACTTTATCGCTTACTTCATGTCCGCCGTCAAATGAGCAAAATTCAGCATGCGGCGCGTAGGTCTTCCAAAATTCATGGAGTGCTAAGCCCTGCTTGTAAAGTAGCACCTCGTCGTTTTTTCCATGCGCAGTCATAACCGGCGGAAAAGAAGCCTTGTTTGAAGCAGCTGCTGCTTGTACCAACTCAGTACGCCGCTTTCGTGCAAGAAACGCGGAGGAAAACAAAAGCAAGGCAGCGTAATTATGCGTTGTTCCGTCATTTTCACTCAATGCGCGCGCGCGCTGTAGGGCAACTTCGGTCGCTATCATGCCGCCTTGGCTAAAACCCGCAAGCGCCACCTGCTCTGAGAACACGTCTCTATCACGTAAGGTTGCTTCTACTAACAGTGCTGCTTCGACAAGGTCATTGAGATCATAATCTTCTAAGTCATACCACAACATAGTAGGGTCCTTGCCAAAGCCGTCGTCCTGTTTTGGAAACCACGCATAGCCAGAGTCAGGGTAACCGAGCAATGTTTCCATTGACACGGGTGCTTGGAGCACCAGCCAATAAGGCACCGTATCGAGAAACACATTACACAAGGGCGCTATGTTTTCCGCGCAACTGCCAAAGCCGTGTAGCATTACCCCAATGGGTTTTTCCTGTTTTCGTATTCCTACTTCAATTACTTCAAGTGTACTCATAGTGTAGTCTCTCCTCTTCCTTCAATAGTATTCTTCGTGTTAGTTCATACGCACCATGGCGTCTCGTGTATTAATATACGTACACAACTCTTCACAACACGTTTTAAATGCGGACTCATCTGATGACGTAAGCGCAATTTTAGAACGCGCTACCCGCTCTTCCGGAACATGCGCTTCATGCTTTTGCATATCCTTATCTATGGGGTACGAGCCTATGCAAACAACGGGGTAGCGCGCATGAAGCTGGCTCAACCACAGCGCAAACTCATGCTCTGCAAGGGTTACAAAGCATTCGCAATAATGCAAGGCCTCATGTGGAGGCAAAATGGATGCAAGTATGTCCACGGTTTTTCTGCATATAGACGGCAGTCCGGGCAGCGCAAAACAATTCTCCATTTTCAAGAGTGGCCAGCCTGAACCAAGCCGTATAACTTCCACCGCTTGTGGCATGGTGCTCATAGCCTGTACCGCGCTCAGCTGCTCTTCAGTAGTGCGTGGCTTTTCCATAAAAAATTCATGCATGTCTTTATGCACTACGCGCTCACAACCAAAGCTTAAGGCGTACCCCTGCATGGTTCTATCATCATGCGTAGGCCCCAACCCGCCGAGGCTTATGACAAAGGCAAAAGCGTCTCTAAGCTCGCTTAGATGCCGCGCTATGTCCTCAGGCGCGTCTGTTACAATGCGTGCTTCTTGTAGGTTGTAGCCACGCGGATTAAGCGCCGTAATAATGTACGGCACATTGCTTTCCCTAACGTGGCCACTTAAAATTTCATCACCTATTACTAAGCACGCGTACTCATGCAAGGCAGGCGCAGGTGCGGCAGTGTTTGAATGTGATGCAAGATACTTTGGGCTCATAATATTCCTCTCTTTTATGTCCCCCAATATTCCAAGGCACTCACCTCATATGCGGGCGACTCATAGGGATGCGCTTCCTTCATTTTTTCAAGCGCCGCTTCCACAAGGCCATCATCACACAGCATTTCTATTTTAAGCTCCTTGGTGCGCTCAAGTCTCCCCTGCTGTCCGAGGAAAGGCTGCGCGCACTCAAGGGGCTTATACTGACCCACGCCATGTGTTTCAAAGCAACAGTGTGAGTAGTGCTTATACGCCCCCGCACCTGCACAAAAAAGCGCATTTTTCACCGCCTCTGCGTATTCTTGCGGAACAAAGACAATCAGCTTTTTCATACAAATACTTGTTAAGCACGCACAAGCAACAATACTGCTGCGACGCTACTTATATGCTTTCAAGCTGCGCAAGCCCGCCTTGAACCATTTCGACAGAAGACTGCAAGGCCGCTTTCTCATCATTGCTTAAGGAAACTTCTATAATTTTCTCAACGCCGTTTGGCCCCAGTATTACCGGCACCCCTAAGAACACATCGCGTATTCCGTACTCGCCCTCTAAAAGCACGGAAGCGGGAATAAGCCTGCGTTTACCCAATGCAAAGGCTTCTACCATGTCCGCCGCTGATGCCGCAGGCCCATAGTATGCGCTGCCTGTTTTAAGGTACTTGACAATTTCAGCACCACCGTGACAGGTGCGCTCTTCCATTGCGGCAATTTCAGAAGCGTCAATGAGCTTTGTTGCCTCAATGCCCGAGACAGACGAATAGGCGCGCACGGGCACCATGGCGTCTCCGTGTCCACCAAGCACCATGGTTTGCACCTGCGAGGGCATGGTGCGCAGCTTTTCAGCAATAAAATAGCGGTAGCGCGCGCTGTCCAAAACGCCCGCCATGCCTATAACCTTGTCTCGTGCAAAGCCGCTTTCCTTATAACAAACCATGGAAATAACATCGAGCGGGTTGGCAACTACAATGAAAAGCGCATTAGGAGCATAGCGGGCAACGTTGTGTGCAACATCGCGGGCTATTTTCACATTGGTTTTTAAGAGATCCATTCTGTCCATGCCCGGCTTACGCGCTATGCCCGCAGTGTGCACCACCACGTCCGCATCCGCTAACGCCGCAAAGTCGGTGCCACCAGAAACCTTTGCATGGTAGGCAAAATATTCTGAAGCATAGCTAAAGTCTATGCCTTTCTGCTCCGCAAGGGATGGCACCACATCTAGTAACACTACCTCGCTCTTACCGTTCTCCGTCAGCTTTTTCGCAATGTAATGCACCGCGGATGCGCCAACGTTGCCTCCGCCTATTACTGCAACTTTTATATTCTTTTGTTTTTCACTCATAGTCCAAGCTCCTTATATCCTTTTTCGTCTACCCGCGCGGCTTTGGTGCCTTCTGCGGTGGTAACAGGAATAATGGCACCCTGTCCACTCGCCACTAACAACGCAGCTTCAGCCGCCGCAGATGCAAGGGTATAGTACGTGTTCCACGGCCCTCCCTCAAAAGCATCGTAGGACTTTTTCGCCTTTTCGAGCGCGCGCTCATATGAACCAGCAACAACTTCATTTACGGGTATGCCCCCTACGCGCACCAGTTCGGGCGAACTTTGCATGTCTTTACCCACGCCGCCGTGCATCATCACCTCTATGTCCTTTTGCGCAATGTCAATTTCGCGCGCAACATGCGCCTTCAAAATTGCAGCATCAACCAAACCATGCACTCCAAATATCTTGTCGCTTTTAATCTGCGACAAGGGCGAGAGGTCCCGACAGGCGTATACACACACCGGAATGTCTTTTATAAGACCCTGTATAGTTTCAACACTCGGAGCAGTCTCGTCCCGATGCTCCCCTATAATTAATACGCGCGATTGCGTGAGCCCTTGGGCACTTTCAACTGCCGTGGCATGCCCATGGTAACCCTGAACTGATGAAGCTTGCATAAAATCAAGCACCATGCCCTTTGCATAATCCGTATCTTCATCATACACTGCGACTCCGCCGACAAAGCGCTCAAGCAAGACAATGCTCGTTTGCACCCCCGTACGCCCGCATCCTAAAACTGAAATAGTAGTACTCATGTTTTTAAGTATATTCATTCCCTTGCTTTTGCGTAGGCGTTTTGTCTTTGTGGGGGTGTATCCCCCACGCCCCCCGTGGGGTAAGACGCTATATGTGCATAAGCGCTTTGTGGGGGCAAGCCCCCACACCCCCCGTGGGTAAGACGCGGTACTGCGCTTACGCGCGGGTAGCTATCGCAATTTTGCTAACGCAGTGTTGTATGAACTTTTTCTGCGGTCAAGCAGCCGCGCCTGCTATGACATACGCTCGAATGACTGTTCTTTTTCTTTTCTTTTTTTGGCACGAAAAAAAGAAAAGAAAAAGAACCAAAAAGAAAAGAAAAAAGCATGCTGTGTGCTAAAGCAATAATGACATAGATGCTGTGTGCAAGCATGAAGATTGTATGGAAATAAGTTTGTATGAGTGCGATGCTGACCATTCCTATCAGCCAATGCGTCCCGTCCATGGGGCGGCTGTGATGACGCAAGAGAAGAAAAGTCGTGAGTCGTAGGCGAGCGGCTAGAAACGATTAAAATAAGTGTCGCGCAGCGACACAAAGATGGAGCTTATAGCAAAACTCGCTAGCGTTATGAGATATGACACGGGCAATGCGCTTACGCGCGACTATTTTATTTGTATCCGTAAGTACCTTGAAGTGCTACGCACGGGTGGCGCAGGGTTGCTTCAGGTGTGGGGCTAACGCCGTAGGTGATAAGAGACAAAATGCAATACCGCCTAAGCCATGGCATAATACAACAGTATGTTTTTATTCATGAGGCAGCATGTGTTTTTTTCGTTATAATATGATTAGATTATTTTTAATTTGGGGTTTTTAAATGAGATTAAAAAGAATATATCTTGGATTACTGGTTCTTGTGCTTGTTTCTACACATGGCTATGCTTCGGGCGTCTACAATGTGGGGGTTACACAAAAAACATATGAAGATACCAAACGTAAAAGAAGCTTAGATACGATTTTCTACTATCCAACGCGCTCTAAGGAACAGCCTGTAGCGTATTCTCAAAACATAGTGTTTGAAATTTCTAAAGCAGTTGTGGATGCACCGTTGGCACAGGGAAAATTCCCTCTGGTCATTTTCAGTCATGGCAGCGGTGGGAATAATCTCAACGTCTCTTATTTGGCTACTGCCTTAGCGCAGAAGGGCTTTGTGGTTGCGGCCGCTAATCATCCCGGAAGCACCACAGGTAATTCCATTCCACAAGAAGGGACAAAACTTTACAAACAAGTTGAGGATATTTCTTTTTTGATTGATGCCGTGTTAGCAGACACAACGCTATCTCCATATGTTGAGGAAAAGAATATTGGCCTACTTGGTCATTCCAAAGGAGGCTATTCTGTTTTGGCATTAGTCGGAGTTCAAATTAGCATGGACGCATACATACAACTTTGTTCAGAAACTCCGCAAAATCCAAACTGTTCATTTTACGTAGAAAACAATGTCGACATATCTAAACTCAATAGAGTGAAAATGGAAAAAAACTACGAAGACAAAAGAGTGAAATTTGCCATTGCCTTAGACCCGGGCGGTGGTGAAATTATAACAAACAAAAGTGTACAAAATATATCAGTGCCAACATTCATTTTAGGAGCATCGTATTACAAACCGAGTGATAAAACAAGGCGCTTAAACCTCAAGGTATTTGCAGAGTCCTCTAATTCAAACATAACCTACAAAATACTCCGTGATGCGAGTCACTTTTCTTTTATAAACAGGTGTACTGAAAAAGGAGTTGCTATATTTGCGGAAGAAGGTGAGGGTGAAATTTGCCACGATGGTGAACGAACAAGGGCTGATATACAAAATGAAGTAATACAAGAAATATACGCCTTTATAAAGCCACTCTTGTGAAACAAATACACGCCACCAATTGCGCGCATAAGGGTGTTCCAATAATTCAAGGTACAAATAGATAAGTATATCTCTCACGCTTGTTGTACAATGTGCTCATGACCATTGGTTTTGAAATGCTACTCATTGCCTTTGCCGTGGCAGTGCTTGCGGGCTGGGTTGACACCATAAGCGGCGGTGGCGGGCTTATAACCCTGCCAACGCTCATATTGCTGGGCGTGCCTCCCGCCGCAGCCCTAGCGACAAACAAACTACAAGGCAGCAGTGGCACGCTGTGTGCTTCGTGGCATTTTGTAAAAAACGGCACAATGCGCATTCGCCCAGTACTTTTTGTGTTACTCACCATTTTTGTAGGCGCCACGCTCGGCACTGCCCTCGTCTTAAAAATTGGCAACGCGTACTTAATGAAATTTTTGCCCGTACTGCTGCTTGCCATTGGGCTGTACATGCTTTTTGCAAAAAACATTGACGATGCACAAAGAGCAAGTAAAATTTCATTGCGCAGCTTCGCGCTTATTCCCGCACCGCTCTTGGGTTTTTATGACGGTTTTTTTGGCCCGGGCACCGGTAGCTTTATGATACTCTCGTTTGTCTCACTGCGCGGTGTGGGGCTTTCTGAAGCTACCGCCTATGCAAAGCTTTTTAATTTTGTCAGCAACCTTTCGTCACTCTGCTACTTTGTAGTCTTTGGCACAGTTTACTGGTCGATCGGCGCCGCCATGATAGTGGGGCAAATTATAGGCGCAAGCATAGGCGTACACACGGTTGTCAAAAAAGGCTCACGCATCATTAAGCCCATGGTGGTACTCACCTGCTTTGCCATGGCGCTGCGCCTCATGCTTGCTTCTTAAAAACGCGGTTCCTCATCATAGCGCCTACTGCAATGCAAAAACCACGCGCACGGCTGTGGAAACAGAAGATTCTCCTTCGGCTATTGGTACACTTGTCGCCATGTCCGATTGCAAATTTTGAGCAGCATAGTAGCTTCGCTCGTTCATTATAGGCTGTTCTATAATCGAAATGACAGACCCAAGAGCAAGTCCCGCTGCCTCTGCGTATCGCCGCGCGCGCTTTGTAGCGTCGATAATTGCCTTTTCCTGCGCCTGTGCCTCAAGCACATCTCTTGATGCAACACCAAATTGTATGGAGTGTATAGTGTTAGCACCTACCGTGGTAAGCTTAATAAGCACTGTTGGTAAAATATCTAAATTCCCAACATGTATGCGAATGGCATTGCTTGCATCATATACACGTTTTCGATCTGCACCTTCTTCACACCACCCATGAGAGTTTTTCATACATGCAACCTGCTCATAGCTAGGGTACAGAGAAATATTTTGGGTCTTTCTATGCTTCTTAGGAATTTGCAAGTCATCAAGTACGCGAAAAAGTTCATTCATACTCTTCGAGGTGCGCTCCATTGCTACCGCTGCTGAATCTGCCGTATGAGCTACCCCTACCGCTATGGTTGCGTAATCTGAAGCAGCACTTGCCGTGCCATAACCCGTGACTTCCACAATATGCGCTTGTTTTTCTTGGGCATGCGCTCGCATATTAATTATCATCCCCAGCACAACACAGCACAATAATAATGAAATATTTCGCAATCGGTATTGTAAAGTTGTATACATAGCATCTCCTGAAATCTTTGAATTTTGACTTTATATCTAAGCAATCAAGAAGCATGCATTCAAGCTTTCACAAATTGCTTGTAACATAAAAATTATACTCAATACTACTGCACAAGCGCTTTACCTTTGTGGGGGGTGTATACCCCCACGCCCCCCTTGGTGTATCACGTCTATCTGCGCTCTGCGCGGGTAGCTATCGCAATTTTGCTTACGCTTTGTGTGTGTATGCTTTCTGTGGTCAAGCAGCTGCGCCTGCTATGACATAAGCTCGGATGACTGTACTTTCTTTTTTCTTTTTTTACCATCCATGGCGCACAATGCATGCCCTCCATGGCATGTGCGTGCGACGAAAAAAGAAAAAAGAAAAGTACCAAAGAAAAAAGAAAAACTCGCTGTGGGGGCACGCCCCCACACCCCCGCGTATTAAACAAACGCTTCTTGTGCCGTCCGTGGCACGGCTGTGAGGACGCTCACGAGCGTAGCGAGGGGATGCAAACTATTGCATAAGCGCCGCTGTGCGGTGCAAAGATGGAACTTGCATCAAAAGAGTCGAGAGCCGAAGGCGACAGCCGTAGCAGGGATGCTACGTATTGGCTGCCATGGATGGTACGGGTGCAAACTACTGCATAAGTGCCGCGATGCGGCACAAACATGGAACTTGCACCAAAGTCGGGAGCGCTGACAAGCGCGATCGGCTAGAAACAATTAAAATAAGTGTCGCGCAGCGACACAGACATGGAGCTTATAGCAAAAACATCCTGTGTGCTAAAGCAGTAATAACATAGATACTGTGCACAAGTATTAAAAAGTACCAAAGAAAGTCACAAGCGAAGCGTTCGGATGTAAACACTGCATAAGCGCTACGGCTTGAGGCGGAAGGTAGCTTGAGCGCGTGAAGTTACTTTGTGAGTGCAGCAGCCTGCGCTGACGCACAGTGCGTATTCTGCGCCGCCGCTTGGGGCTCAAGGTAGCTTTAGGACTCAAGCAGTCATGAGCCTGCGGCTCATGTGTGTATTGGGTGGCCGTGATTTTGGGGCGCAATAAAAAAAGCCCCCAAGGAATGGGGGCTTCTCGGCATGTGTGAAGTAGTATCTTACATACTAACTCAACTCACACAACATACTTTATGAATGTTGCTGTTCACACGCCTTTAGCCCAATCTTTCTAAGATCTTCTATCGCAGCTTTTGCCTTATCTTTTTTTTCTTGAGTGGTTGTGGAACTAAGTGGTGTATTATTAATTTTAGCTATGCTTTCATCCATCTTTTTATTGATATCAGCTTTATACTTGGTAAGTTCAGGGTTCTCACACGCACCCAAAAAAACAGCAAACACTGCTATACATAATATTTTTATTCATAATAAACTCCTATGATATAAAAAATGATTTGTTCTTATTATACACACAAGCATGTCTTTATTGCAACTTTTTTGAAATAATTTTTATAGGTTAAAGTGGCTGTATGCAATGCTAGGGGTGGGGGTGAATACAAAGCAAGCTTTTAAATGTGTGAACACCTTGTGTGCATGCGTGGTACAGAGTAACGAACGCTCTATAATATAAGACATGAAGAAACAACTGGGCTTTTTTGATGTTTTTGCAATTTGTAGTGGTTCCATGATAAGTTCGGGTTTGTTTATTCTGCCTGCCCTTGCCGCTGCTAAGGTTGGTCCCATGGTAATAGCGGCGTATGCGCTCTCAGGGGTTTTGCTTATTCCTGCAATGTTTTCCACGGCTGAAATGGCCACGGCCATGCCTCGCATGGGAGGTACCTACTTTTTTATTAGTAGAATTCTCGGTGGAATGTTTGGCACCTTAGATTGGGAATACATTACCGATTTAATTGCAAAAACGGACTATGAACTACCCTTGACATTGGAGACGGTGATGTATGAAGGTGAGTTTCACGCTACGTTTTTTAAACGCAATAAATTCGTTGGGGATAGACTACATGAAATGGTAGTTTCAAAACGTCAATAACGCTAGTTAAGGAGTAGTTATGAAAAATATATTGAGAGTATTGTTTCCCGAAAAAAGAAGCTTGTTAAATTTTTTGTTGGTTGCCTTGTGCAGCCAGTTTATCTACGTTGTTTTAGCACTGAAAGGCGTGGCGTTTCAACAAATGACTGACATGTGGGAGGTAAGTGCTACGGAGCTCGGTGCCTTGCTCAGCATTAATGCCTTTGTAGGCACCTTTTCATACTTTTTTCTCGCGTGGATGCACGATAGATTTTCGGTTCGCTTCATGCTTTCAACAGGCATTGGCGCGGTGGGTGTCATGACCTTTTTTATAGTGTTCTCTCATCAATATTGGTTATTGTTTGCCCTCTTTGCCGTTTTGGGGCTCATGACAGAAGGCTACTTTTGGCCTGCCGTGCTCAATGCAGTGCGTCAGTCTACGGACCACAGCGCGCAAGGCAAGGCCTTTGGAGTTATGGAGTTTCTCAGAGGCTCAATAGAATTTGCACAAAATGCCTTTGCGCTTTGGTTGTTTGTCAAGCTCGGGGAAAGCGTTGGTGGCTTACGCGGAGCCATGGCTGTGAACGCCGTCATAATGATAATACTCGCCGTTATAGTGTGGAAAGTCTACCCTGAAAAAGTCTTCCTCCATGCAAAAAAGGCGGGCGGAAAAACAAAGGAGTCGTTCATAGGACTGCTCACCGTTTTACGCTTGCCAGAAGTATGGCTCGTCGGCATAACAGGCGCATCAGTTTACGCAGCCTATGTTGCGGTACCCTATTTTCAAATATTCTTAAAAGACCACTATGCAATGCCCGTAACCCTTGCCTCCGTCTTTGCCCTGTTTAATACTTCACTAACACGGCTTTTAGTAGCGCCCATAGCAGGTACAACATCCGATCATGTATTCAAGGGCTCAACAAACGCCATGAGAGTTGCCTTGCTCGTCATGATAGGCGTGCTTGTCATAATTTCGATTATGCCTCGCGGCGCTACTTTTATTTTTCCTGCCATGATCATGCTCATTTTATCTACCGTTATGGTGTATTTTCTGCGTCCTTTGTATTTTGTTCCTGTAGGTGAAATGAACATGCCAGAGAGAGTATCGGGCTCGGCCATGGCCATAGGCTCACTCTTGGTGTATTCACCCGCTGCTTGGGGTTACGTGCTCTACGGGTACATTACAGACGTTTATAAAGACAATGGCGCCTACGAAAGAATATTTGCAATTATGATAGGCTGGGCGACTCTTGGCATTATTTCGGCAAGCCTACTGAAATATAGAATGAAACATAAAAAGGAGAAGTTTCAAGCAAGAATAAACGCCATAGATACCCAACTTGAAAAACTACACATCGAGACTGTGGAAAGTGCTTAAAAACTTGATACCCAACGACCATCAATCTTTACAATGCCCTTTGAATGGAGAAAAATTCTGAGCAACATGCCAATAGCTTCGCACTAAAGAACCACATAGCATGAACGGCGTACTGCGAGTCTTGTTTCCTGAAAAGAGAAGCTTCCTCAATTTTTTGTTGGTTGCCCTTTCCAGTCAGTGCATCTACGCCGTCTCCTCGCTTAAAAGCGTGGCGTTTGAGCAAATGACCCAAATGTGGCGCTTAAGCACTACGGAGCTTGGCGCATTGTTCAGCATTAATGCATTCGCAGGCATGCTTTCGTGCTTCCTCCTCGCATGGATGCACGATAGGTTTTCCATTCGCTTTATGCTTACTACGGGCATGGGCGCAATTGGCATTATAACGTTTTTGGTAGTCTCCGCTCGTCAGTACTGGTTGTTGCTCACACTCTTTGCAATCTTAGGCATGATGACGGAGGGGTACTTTTGGCCTGCCGTGCTACACGCAATGCGCCATTCCACACACCACCAAGCTCAGGGCAAGGCCTTTGGAATTATGGAGTTCATAAGGGGTTGTGTGGAACTTGCACAAAATGCCCTTGCGCTTTGGTTGCTTGTAAAGCTTGGTGAACGCGTTGGTGGCTTACGCACAGCCATGGCTATTAACGCGCTCATTATGTTTGTGCTCTGCCTGCTGGTGTGGAGGCACTACCCTGACAAGGTGTTTCTCCATGCGCAGAAGGCGGGAGCAAGAACAAAGGAATCCCTACTTGGGCTACTCACGGTCTTACGCTTACCCGAAGTATGGCTCATCGGCATAACAGGCGCATCAATTTACGCAACCTATGTTGCCGTACCCTACTTTCAAATATTTTTAAAAGACCACTATGCAATGCCCCTAACCCTTGCCTCCGTCTTTGCGCTGTTTAACACGTCACTAACACGAATATTCATAGCGCCCATAGCGGGGGCAACATCCGACCATGTGTTCAAGGGCTCAACAAGCGCCATGAGGCTTGCCTTACTCGTCATGATAGGCGCACTTATGGTAATAGCAACAATGCCACGAGGATCCGCACTCGCTCCGTTTGCAATGAGCGTCCTCATTATTGGTACCCTTATTGTGTATTTCTTGCGCACCCTCTATTTTGCACCCGTAGGAGAAATGAATATTCCACCAAAAATATCGGGGGCAACCATGGCTATAGTGTCGCTCTTGGTGTATTCACCCGCCGCTTGGGGCTACGTACTCTACGGGTATATTGCAGACGTTTATAAAGACAATGGCGCTTACGAAAGAATATTTGCAATTATGATAGGCTGGGCAATTCTTGGAGTTATTTCGGCAAGTCTACTGAAGCACAGAATGAAGCACAAGAAAAGTGCGTTTCATGCAAAGATGCACAGCATAGACAATTCACCCAAAACTTGCACACAAAACAATTAAGGGTATACCATCACACTCCGTGAAATACGCTCACCTATGCGGTTTTCGCCACAGAAGACGCCTTATCACTCGTAAAAAAATCCAGTAAGCCCTTACAAGTACGCTCTATTATTTCATATACCTGTGTAAACTTCTGCGTGCCGCCATAGTAAGGGTCTATGACTTCGTCATCATCTTCAGTAGCCTGTGAATCAAAGTTACGAAACAGCTTTAATTTTTGATGATACGTCACCTTGTCAATAGAAAGCATGTTTTTTATTTCGTACAAATGCCCCCTGTCCATGACCAGCACATGATCAAAATAATTAATATCACTGGGGCGTATCTGACGCGATATCTTCTCAAGCGTCCAACCTTTTTCCTGCGCAAGATTTCTGATTCTCTCATCCGCATTATGACCAACATTCCACGACCCTGTACCACATGAGTCTACCTCAAACTTATTCTCAAGCCCGTCTGTTCGCGCCATTCTCTCAAACAATTTATGGGCAAGCGGGCTTCGACAAATATTGCCCGAGCATACAAATAATATTTTTTCTACTCTTTCCTTTTGCATAATGCTATTTTTAAGCTCCTTACATTATTCTACGGGGGATTAATTGTGCAGTTAGAAAATTCACACTAGACATTATGTAATATAGGATTTCTTCGAATTTTATCAATAGCAATACAAAAATTTTTACTGCAATGCGTCTTTTGCAATTCTTGCGCCTCATAGCGAGGTGAGAATATCACACAACACATTCCACGTTCTGTGCGTAGACTCCACATGTAACCGCTCCTGCGGTGAATGCAAAAACTCAATGGTAGGGCCTATGGAGATTGCATCAAGCTCACACTGCTTAGAACGCATTTTTACCAGCCCACACTCTAACCCCGCATGCACACATTCCACACGCGGTTCTCTCTGAGAATGCTTTTTATACACAGTTGCAAACACTGCCTGCAACTTGGAAGTATTTACATTTTGCCATGCGGGGTGGAAATTTTCTTGCTTCGTTTGCTGTGCCCGGCCCGTAAAAAGGCACTCAAACATGCGCTCCATATATTTATGTTGATAAGGACTAGAAAAGCGACTGTAATTAACAAGAATAGCACTGTCTCCATTTGTATGTATGAAAGCAAGGTTATTAGAAAGCGAAGAACTGGAAGAACTAAGCCCCGTGCGCTGTATGACCCCATGTGGAGACAAGCGTAGTGCAGCACACACATTCTGAAGCGATGCACACGCTATGACACTCTGCGGCTGCGCTACGTCTTGTACGGCTTCCAGCGTTATGCTCAAAGCACTGTCGCAAGACGGCACGGTTGCCTTTACATCTTTCTCAAAACCTACAAGACACTCTTGTGCAATTCGGTAGTCCTCTTCTGAAAGCAAGAGCCCCGCATACGCAAAGTGAGGAATTGCGTTACGCTTATCTCCCCCATGTACTTCGTAGACCATGCATTGTGTAAGCGTATCACAAAGCGTACTTAATGCCCACTCCATAACCTTAATGGCACTGCCGCGCCCGTCATAAATTTCCATGCCGCTGTGCCCACCAGAAAGTCCGCGCACAACAAGCTTATAAGGCGCGCACTCTTGAGCAGTAGGCGCTGCTTCCCTCGTAATAGGCAGCTCGGTTACAAAGTCCACGCCACCCGCGCAGCCAATGCACAACACACCCTCTTCTGAATTATCTATGTTTATCAAATACGGCGCATCCAGCATGCTCTCACCCAAATTCGCCGCGCCGTTAAGCCCCGTCTCTTCATCAAGGGTAAACAGCAGCTGCAAGGGCCCATGTGGCTTTGTACACGCAGGGTCAGCAAGCGCCATTGCCATTGCCACCGCAATGCCATTGTCAGCCCCAAGCGTGGTGCCCGTCGCGCTGCACCATGCTTCGCCTTTCTCATCCTCTATTATTTGCAAACGCAGGGGGTCTGAAAAAAAGTCATGCTGCACGGCTTCGTCTTTTTCGCAGACCATGTCTAAATGACTCTGAATAACCACGCGCGGCGCGTTTGCGTACTCCGGGTCGTTTGCTGCAACATCGTAGACAATGTTACCAAAGTCGTCTTCTCTATACGGAATATTCCATTTCTTTGCATAGGATATAATCCATTCTCTTGCTTTTTCCTCATGTTTTGAGGGGCGGGGAACTTCCGAAAGTTCAAAAAAATATTTCCACACAGGGTGAACACGTAAATCTTCAAGCGTAGTCATGGCTCTATTGTACAGCAAGCCTTACAGCACGGGGGCACCACAGGTAAAAATACAGACACCAATAATTAGGCTTTTTTATCACCATCAACAGGAGCCTCTAACAAGGTAATAAGGCCATTGGTTTCAAGGCAAGCAAGCCAAGCGTCCATAAACCTAGGTGTCTCTGCACGCCGTGCAATTTCCGCGAGAATGCGCAGATGCTGCGTTGGGTTCTGACTACTGCCTAACAGCATAAAAACCGCATGTATAGTCTCTCTACCCTCTGTAATCGAGTTCTCAAAACTCACGCCATCCTTGCTGCGCAAAACCACCATATGCGATTGCTCATAATCATCAAGCTGAACATGCGGTAAGGCAACACCCGCGGACACAGGCGTCTCACCCAAACGGTTTCGCTCCAACATAGCGCCGAGAATAAGCTCGTACGCCACGCCACCTTTTTGCGCAAGCATTGTTGCGCCCTGCTCTATAACCTGCTTTGCACTTGCACCCGCAGGCACCTCCAACACCGTAGCCGACTTCAACAAAGCAAAAAACGGGTCGCCTTCACGCAGCTTTTTTTCCTTGATAATCTGCCGAAGCTCGGAACGCAAGCCCATAACATTGGCATCGCGCGCAAGCAACTTTTCAGCAAGACGCTCCGCCATTTTTGCAACAGCACCAACCCTCCCATCCGTTCTCGGCAAGACGTAAAAATAATACCACAGCACGCCTACGCCAATAAGCGCAAAAGCAAAAATGCTGGAGACTATGCCCATTTCGGGAATAAGCACTGCAGAAATAATAACACCTACAATTTGCATGTAGGGATACCATGGACTCTTGAAACCGGGGTCATAACTCGCAAGCCCACTTTCGCGCATGACAATAACCGATATGTTTACAAGCGCAAAAACTAAAAGCTGAAAGGTACTAGCGAGTTTTGCAATGCGCTCAAAGCCCGCCGTGCTTACAAACACTATGACCATGAGGCTGGTAAATAAAATAGCTACATATGGCACGCCCTTAGATGATGTCTTAGATAAGGCTTGCGGCATCACGGTGTCTTTACTCATGGCAACCAAATAGCGACTACCCGCAACAATGCCCGCATTGGCAGTGGTTGCAAACGCAAGGGCTGCCGCAAGGCTCACGACATGCGCGCCCCATGAACCCATTGCAACACGCGCAGCATCCGACAAGGGGCTTAGGGTGGTGCTCAAGGCCTCAAGCGGCAAGACACCCACGGCAACAAAAATGGCCGCAATGTACAACAAGCCCACAACTATGAGCGCAGTAATCATGCCGTAGGGTATGTTGCGCTCGGCGTTTTTCACCTCCTCGGCCACGCTAGCAACCTTGGTAACACCAATGTAACTAACAAACACAAGCGCAACCGTGGGCAAAAACTGCCCCCAGCCATGCGGCGCAAAGGGGCTAAAGCGGGCAAGTGAAACAGCAGGCACGCCCTTAACCACCAGCAAACCCAGTATGGCGAGCAACCCCAACACCATGACATTTTGCACGACTGTTGCCTCTTTGGTACCCACAATGTTTAAAAACATAAAGACAAGCGTAATAATAACCGCAATGACCTGTGGAGAAAGCGAAACAAACAAGGAAATATACGCACCCAATCCCAACAAGGCAATGCTCGTTTTTAACATGAGCGCAAACCACACCCCTATTCCATCTATGGTGCCAAACATTCCACCGAGAATTCTACTAATAAAAAAGTAGGTACCTCCCATGCGAGGCATGGCCGTGGCCATTTCAGCCGTGGAAAACATTGCAGGAATAAGCAAAACCCCTGAGAGCGCATACGCCGCTATTACCATGGGACCAACCTTAGCAGCGGCAAGGGCAGGCAGAATAAACAAACCCGAACTTATCATGGAACCACTACAAATTGCAAAAACATCAAAAAAGCCCAGTTGTTTCTTCATGTCTTATATTATAGAGCGTTCGTTACTCTGTACCACGCATGCACACAAGGTGTTCACACATTTAAAAGCTTGCTTTGTATTCACCCCCACCCCTAGCATTGCATACAGCCACTTTAACCTATAAAAATTATTTCAAAAAAGTTGCAATAAAGACATGCTTGTGTGTATAATAAGAACAAATCATTTTTTATATCATAGGAGTTTATTATGAATAAAAATATTATGTATAGCAGTGTTTGCTGTTTTTTTGGGTGCGTGTGAGAACCCTGAACTTACCAAGTATAAAGCTGATATCAATAAAAAGATGGATGAAAGCATAGCTAAAATTAATAATACACCACTTAGTTCCACAACCACTCAAGAAAAAAAAGATAAGGCAAAAGCTGCGATAGAAGATCTTAGAAAGATTGGGCTAAAGGCGTGTGAACAGCAACATTCATAAAGTATGTTGTGTGAGTTGAGTTAGTATGTAAGATACTACTTCACACATGCCGAGAAGCCCCCATTCCTTGGGGGCTTTTTTTATTGCGCCCCAAAATCACGGCCACCCAATACACACATGAGCCGCAGGCTCATGACTGCTTGAGTCCTAAAGCTACCTTGAGCCCCAAGCGGCGGCGCAGAATACGCACTGTGCGTCAGCGCAGGCTGCTGCACTCACAAAGTAACTTCACGCGCTCAAGCTACCTTCCGCCTCAAGCCGTAGCGCTTATGCAGTGTTTACATCCGAACGCTTCGCTTGTGACTTTCTTTGGTACTTTTTAATACTTGTGCACAGTATCTATGTTATTACTGCTTTAGCACACAGGATGTTTTTGCTATAAGCTCCATGTCTGTGTCGCTGCGCGACACTTATTTTAATTGTTTCTAGCCGATCGCGCTTGTCAGCGCTCCCGACTTTGGTGCAAGTTCCATGTTTGTGCCGCATCGCGGCACTTATGCAGTAGTTTGCACCCGTACCATCCATGGCAGCCAATACGTAGCATCCCTGCTACGGCTGTCGCCTTCGGCTCTCGACTCTTTTGATGCAAGTTCCATCTTTGCACCGCACAGCGGCGCTTATGCAATAGTTTGCATCCCCTCGCTACGCTCGTGAGCGTCCTCACAGCCGTGCCACGGACGGCACAAGAAGCGTTTGTTTAATACGCGGGGGTGTGGGGGCGTGCCCCCACAGCGAGTTTTTCTTTTTTCTTTGGTACTTTTCTTTTTTCTTTTTTCGTCGCACGCACATGCCATGGAGGGCATGCATTGTGCGCCATGGATGGTAAAAAAAGAAAAAAGAAAGTACAGTCATCCGAGCTTATGTCATAGCAGGCGCAGCTGCTTGACCACAGAAAGCATACACACACAAAGCGTAAGCAAAATTGCGATAGCTACCCGCGCAGAGCGCAGATAGACGTGATACACCAAGGGGGGCGTGGGGGACGCTCCCCCACAAAGACAAAGCCCTCATGGCGGCGCCTGCGCAAAAAACACCAGTGTTTTTCTCCCACTCATGGGGACTTCTTCATCAACATGTCTAGACATTTTTTAAAAAACACCAGTCTTTTTTTTAAAAAACACTAGTGTTTTTCTCCCACTCATGGGGACTTCTTCATCAACATGTCTAGACATTTTTTAAAAAACACCAGTCTTTTTTCAAAAAACACCAGTGTTTTTCTCCAGCTCATGGGGACATTTCTGCCACACCATGGCGTGGGTGCACATGGTGTTGCGTATGCATGGGGGCAAGGCTTTGTGGGGAAGATGTACAAACTTTAGCTGTATTTACGCGTGTGGTGAGTAAGGGCGCATGGTGCTTCGTAACAAGCAGGGTACCTTGCCTCCAAGCCTACGCGCACGCATGACGTGCGACACCCACTCCGCTACTCCACAATCTCAAGCCGAACTTTTATTGCTAGCTGTATTCCATCGCGTTCATCAGTAGTATGCGTCTCTATCACTGATCCAATGAGAAGTTGAGACAGCATGTGCTCCCATGGCGTACTCTTCTGTCCTATGTTAGCGGTTCTAGACTTGTCTCGATATGCAGTCCTATATTTGGTTTCTGTCCCCCTGTGACCGCCACGAGTTACCATTACTTCATAGCTTTCTTCATAACTTTCTTGCACGGTGTATTTTGCAGTTATGTTTGAGGAGAGTACAAAATAAGGAGTGCCAAAAGGAATAGTGAGCGTTTGAATCGTTGCATGCTGTCCTACAGTATAGGTTCTTGACTCTTCATCATCCAGTTCTATAGCATCAACTTGCCACACCGTCTTTTTAGCGCCACCCGCTACAGTCTGGCGCTTTGTGCTATTGGTGTACACAGCAATGATGATAGGTCCACGGTACTCAACGTCTTCGCCCACGCCTGTCAAACTGACAACAGACGTACGTACTTTTATTACATTGGTAAATTTTAGCGGGGCGCTGCCATCGCTCCATGGAGATGCGAAATATCTCCTCGTTTCTTTTGTACGCCGTTGCACCCTAACGTTTTGTGCTTGTACACCCGCCTGTGCGTGTACCTCCACGCTGCCGTTAGCAATGCGTACTCCTGATACCGTAGGGTGTATTCTGTACTCGTACGTGCTCGCATCGTGTTCTGCAATAGGGCGAGCCTTCTTCCAAAATCCGTCTGTGCCTTCTATGGTTGGCGCTGAAGGCGTCACTACAAGATTTTTTGTAAAGGTTATTGTTGCAACTGGGGAGGTCTTAGCATTGTATTGCGCATCTGCTGCCTTGGTCGCGCTTACCATCACCGTCCCCGGACCACGGGCAGTTACTATTCCCGCTTTTGTTACTTTTGCTCCATTGGCAGTGCTTCCACCCGCTTGGGCATACACTACCCTACCACTGCCACTGCCTGTTTCGGCAGCGTGTAATTCAACACGTGTGCTCCATGGAACTGAGGTTTGTAACCCTATTGTTAATGCACCTTGATCATGCTTGTTAAACGTTATAGCCTCGCTTGCTGCTACCTTGCCTGCGTAGCCATTGCGCCGTGCTTCTACTACCACGTCTGCAGCATACTCCGTAGCACTTACTTCCATTACTCCGGGGCTTGTGGTGCTCTCAGTCAAGCGTACTACACCGCCTTTGTCGCTTGTTAATGTGTAGGTGTGCTCAAAACTTTTAACAAAGCGTATTGGCGCTCCCCATGGAGCATGGGGCGCATTAAACACGGGCTTTTCTACCGTGGCTATTTCAACATTGAGGTTTGCGCTATCACTTACCAGTCCGTTTTCTGCTTTGGTAACAATGTCACACTGGTAGCTGCCTGCCTCTAGTGGTAACGCTACCACATCTGTTTGTTTGTTATACGCCACCTGTTCATCAACTGCTGCAACAGTCATGCTCTGGGTTTTGTTCGTAGCATTATTAAAACATCGTAGGTCATACCCCACAATGGTCAATCGTTTCTCTTTGTTTGCTTCGTTCTTGTTCCACGCTAAGTCCAAAAACCAATCTGCGCTTTGTGTGTTTTTCTTCAGCACAAAGTTTTTCACTCCTGCGGGTTTGCCTGCCACTCCTTCTACTGCTTGTGACCATGCTCCGGCGTACTCGCCGTACTCTGCTTGTATTTTTACCTTGTACGCCTCGCCTTCTGCAAGTCCCGCTAGCTCAAA
Source organism: Spirochaetia bacterium (assembly GCA_965196605.1). GTDB lineage: Bacteria > Spirochaetota > Spirochaetia > WTKD01 > CBDAKK01. The sequence continues at coordinate 520,237 of CBDAKK010000008.1, read as the reverse complement.
GCCTCCGTCTACCACGCTGGTTCCTACAAGTCGTTCCGCAGTCTTTTTGCGTGCTACATTCTCATATGAAATTCTATAGCCGAGTATTTCTTCGCTTGTCTTGCGTATGTTCCACTTGAAAAACACCGCGTCTTTCTTAAAGTTTGCGTGTGCTATTTTTGGTGGATATAACTTTACTACGGGGAGGAGTCTTTCTTCTTCGCAACTGAGCATGAGCAAAACAAGGCTCATAAGGCTCAATATGCCTGAATATTTCACTCGTAATTTCATATAACACAACAACATAGTCTAAGAGAAAAATAGTACAACATTGCATTATTTCAAGTAAAAATCATATTCTTTTGAGTTAAAATTTCAAAATAAACGTCATTATTATTTTTGACTTACCTATAATTATTTTACGATTGCGTTTATAACAAAAGTGCACATGGTGGAAGGGAGCGTATGCGTTTGGTTTGCTCAGCAGCAGGGGCATGCCTTATATTTCAGCGTGCCATGCTTATGGTATAATTACTTACATAATATTCTTTGGAGGTTTTTATGAAAAAAACATATATCCTTTTCACACTCGCGGTTTTTGCGTTTGTGTTTGTAAATTGTAATAAGGAAGATACCTTGCGCGTAGGGGTAACCTTGGGTGACTTAGGGAACCCATTTTTTGTGCAAATGGGTAAGGGTGCGGAAGCTGGAGCGAGGGCAATAGATCCTAATGCCAAGGTTTCAGTGGTGTCAGGAAACTACGACATCAGTACGCAAACCAATCAAATTGATGACTTCATATCTACGGAGGTTGACATAATTGTGCTGAACGCGGTGGATTACGAAGGCATGGCACCTGCTGCGAAAAGAGCGCGCGATGCGGGTATTGTGGTAATTGCGGCGGATGTAAGCATAAAAGAGGGGGCAAACGCCACCATAACTTCTAACAATGTTCAAGCGGGTGAATTGGGTGCACAGTATATAGTAGAGCAACTCGGTGGGCAAGGTAATGTTGTTATTGTCAACGGCCCTCCAGTGTCAGCAGTTATAGATAGGGTCAATGGTGCTAAGTCTGTGTTTGAACAATATCCTGATATTGTAATACTCTCAGAAAATCAAAATGCGGGCGGAAGCAGGGACAAGGGGCTTACTATAATGAGCGACTTGCTCACGGCATTGCCTGAAATAGATGCGGTGTTTGCCATAAATGACCCTACGGGTATTGGAGCATCTCTTGCTATTAAGCAAGCGGGTAGAGACTCTGAAATGTTTGTTGTGGGCATAGATGGTGCGCCCGATGCAGAGGTAGAACTTAAAAATGCTGATTCTATATTTGAGGCAAGCTCGGCACAAGACCCGTACACTATGGCACAAAAGGCCGTGGAAGTTGGCTACGATATTATGCAGGGAAACCCGCCGTCTGAAGAAACGATACTTATTCCTGTAAAGCTTATTACAAAGGATAATATAGATTCTTACAAGGGCTGGACAACAGAGTAGTCTTTGTCAAATTTATAAGGGTACATGTGGAATTGCTTAACATTGTGTAAGTGGTTCCACATTTTTTTTAGGAGTACACATTATGAAAAAACATTATGGTGTTTTTATGATCACAATGCTTGCCGTGTTTGCTTGCACAAGGGGTGAAAAGGTTTTGGAATTGGGCGTAACACTTGGTGATTTGGGAAATCCATTTTTTGTGCAGATGAGCAGGGGCGCACAGGCAAAGGCACGGGCACTTGACCCTAAGGCTAAGGTTTCCGTAGTCTCGGCAAACTACGACATAAGCACGCAGACCAAACACATAGATGACTTTATTGCCGCGAAGGTGGATATTATTATAGTAAACGCGGTGGACTACGAAGGCATGGTGCCTGCGGTGCAACGGGCACGCGATGCGGGTGTTGTGGTGGTTGCTGCAGATGTGGGGGTTAAGGAAGGTGCGCATGCGACAATAACCTCGGATAATTTTCAAGCGGGCGTTTTGGGTGCGCAGTACATTGTGGAAAAGCTTGGCGGCGCAGGTGATGTTGTGATGACAACGGGCGACGCCGTGTCTGCGACCATAGACAGGATGAGCGGTGCGGCTTCGGTGTTTGCGCAGTACCCCGATATACGAGTGCTTTCAGATAACCAAAATGCTGGAGGGAGCAGGGACGGTGGCTTGCGAATTATGAGCGACCTTTTAACCGCGTTTGCGAGCATTGACGCAGTCTTTGCCGTAAATGACCCTACGGGAATAGGCGCCATGCTGGCCATTAGGCAGGCCAAGCGAGAACGTGAAATCTTTGTTGTTGGCGTGGACGGCGCGCCGAATGCCGTTGTGGAGCTTAAAGATGCGGGTTCTATTTTTGAGGCTAGTGCCGCGCAAGACCCGTACAGCATGGCGCAAAAAGCCGTGCAGGTTGGCTACGACATTTTGCAAGGCAATCCACCATCAGAGGCACAGGTGCTTATTCCCGTGAGGCTTATTACCAAAAAAAACGTAGACTCCTATGAGGGGTGGGTAACAGAATAGCGCGTGCCCAAGACGCTGCACCTACCAAACGCTGGGAGCTATGCGTTTATAGAAAAGTTCCAAATCTAGCGCCTCAAACAACCTTGTCATAATGAAGTATCATCGATTATGGATGAGTTTGACTATTCCAAAATAAGGGAGATTAGGATTTTACAATCCTATTAAATGGGAATTATATACATAGCTAACCATTAAAAAATGGTTGTAAAATATTTCAAAAAAACATTGACAATTCAAGGTTATTATTGTAACATACTAACCATGAAGGATACTACAAAACATAAAGTAGAGACTATAAGTGCTTACATATTTTTTAAGAAATATCCTAACGAAAAATCAGCACAAGATTATTTTGAGAAGTTACGTTGGCGCAATGGCGTTAAATGTTCACACTGTCATAGCAATAGAATTGCTATTATTAAAAATAAAACTCCTCAACCTTATAGGTGTAAAGATTGCAGAAAGTTTTTTAGTGTCCGCACTGGGACTATATTAACCTCTAGCAAGCTTCCTTTACATACATGGTTGTACTGTGCTTACCTTATGTCTGTTGCTAAAAAAGGTATATCCTCTTTACAATTAAGTAGGGAGCTAGGTATTACTCAAAAAACCGCATGGATATTGAGCCAAAAAATTAGGGAAATATGGAAGCCAAGTGAAGCTCCATTAAGCGGGATTGTAGAAGTTGATGAAACTTACATGGGAGGAAAGCAAAAAAATAAGCATGCTAACAAGAAATTATTTGGTCGTGGCGTAGCTAACAAGCAGCCAGTAGTAGGGGCAAAAAGTAGAAATGGTTATGTTAAAGGTCAAGTCGTAAACGACACAGAAGCTTTTACTTTGCAAAGTTTTATAAAAAGCAATGTAAGTAAGGGTTCAATTGTATATACAGACGAACATCGCGCTTACATTGGATTGCAAGGCTACAGTCATTTGATGGTTAATCATTCCATTAAAGAATATGTGAGGGGTAATACTCACACTAATGGCATTGAAAGTGTTTGGGCAATATTAAAACGTTCTTATATGGGAACGTTTCACCACATTAGTAAAAAGCACTTGCAACGCTACGTAAATGAGATAGCAACAAGATTGAATCAAAGAAATATTAATACAACAGACATATTAGCATTGACTGTCATAGGCATGGAGTCCAAGAAATTACCGTACAAGAAATTAATACAATGTGTGCAAGAAAAGTAGAGAAAATAATTGAGCCTCTTAATGGTTCTTTAGAGGATTTTGCAAATGATATTCCTCACAAGTATCCATACTCCCCCTTACGATACCCGGGGGGAAAAAGCCGTGCTGTATCTTCTATATTGCCAATCATACCACAAGGCACAAAAGAACTATGCTCACCATTTATAGGGGGGGCGTCTATAGAATTAGCCTGCACTGCAATAGGCATCAATGTGAAAGGTTATGATATATTTTCGCCACTTGTAGACTTTTGGCAATGCTTATTAGATGACCCTCATAAATTGGCAAGTAGGGTAGCAAAATATTTTCCGTTAGAAAGAACGCAATTTTATTCATTACAAAAAAGATATATTTCACTAAATTCCCCCTTGGAAAGAGCTGCTGTATTTTATGTATTGAATAGGTCTTCTTTTTCTGGAGTTACACTTTCTGGTGGCATGTCCACAGGGCATCCACGTTTTACAAAAAACTCTATAGAAAGGTTGCGGAATTTTGCCGTAAATAATTTTACTGTTCAAAAAGCGGACTATAGACAATCAATAATTGAAAATAAAAATGCTTTTTTATATCTTGACCCGCCTTATTTGAATGGTCAAAAGCTATACGGGATAAAGGGGGATACACATGAAGGGTTTGACCACGAAACCTTGCGGAAATTATTAGGTCAGCGTGATAAATGGATGCTTTCTTATAATGATTGTCCGAGTATTAGAAAATGGTATTCAGACTATCAAATATTAAAGACTAATTGGCAATATGGAATGAGCAATAACAAAATTTCTAATGAAATAGTTGTATTGTCGCACGATTTGGAATTAAAAGCGGCATGAGTCAAGTAAAAAATGGCAAAAGTTTTGAGTATGCTATAGCGTACCAACTACAAGAAATTGCAGAAGCGACTTTAATTGAAAACAAGCATTTAAATACAGCTAAGCAGTACTATAACGAGTGCAACATTATAGAGCAAACCAAGGCTATGAAGGCAGCAAAAGAAATAGTAATTTTTCTTACAGGGGAAGATACAAGAATACAGCAAAATTTATGCACTGTTAAATTGCAGTCCGACCAAGAAGGAGGCAAGGGGGATGTGCGAGATATAATAATTGACACTCCAAGTGGGGCGGTTGGTATATCGGCAAAGAATAGGCATTTTGGTGTTAAAAATCCGCGCATTTCCGAAAGAATAGATTTTGGCATGAAGTGGCTAGATATGCCTGTATCACAAACTTATTGGGATACGGTTGTGCCAATTTTTAGAGAAATGAAAAGCAGGAGCAAAAGCGGTCAATTATGGCGCGATGTCGCTGAAAAAGAGAACAGATTTTATGTACCTTTATTGTATGCATTTAACACAGAGTTGCAACGTATGTATAATGCCAATAAAGAGCATATGCCTAAAAACTTGTTGCATTACTTGTTAGGGCGTTATGATTTTTACAAGGCAACAAAAGACAATGGAACAGCTATAGTCCAATCTTTTAATATACACAGCTCTCTTAAATGGGGTAAAAAAATTCCGTTGTCTACTACTATAGAACATAGTAGAGACATTACTAAAACTACTACTTTGTATTCTTTTGATAAAGGATGGCAAATATCATTTAGAATACACAACGCCGAAAGTAAAGTAACTCCATCTTTAAAATTCGATGTGCAACTAACTGGGTTGCCACATAATTTGTCAAGGCATGAAATGAATTACTTGTTCTAATGGTTAGCTATGTATATAATTCCCTTTTCATGAAAAAAGCTATCATAAGTATTATGCTCCTCAATATTTTTTTTCTCTTTTTAGCAGGTGTTTTTGCCTCATGTGAGAAAGAAGATATTCTTAGCGTGGGAGTTAGTGTTGGTGACCTCGGTAATCCTTTTTTTGTGCGGATGGGAAAGGCCGCAAGGTTACAGGCACAAGAAATTGACCCGAAGGCGAAAGTGACTGTTGTCTCATGTAACTACGACATAGGCACACAGAGTAATCAGATTGACGACTTTATTGCTGCTGGTGTGGATCTTGTTATCATCAATCCTATTGATTATGACGCCATGGTGCCTGCAATAAAACGCGCAAGAGATGCTGGACTTGTTGTGGTCTCCGTAGGTGATGCGGTACGAGAGGGCGCGCACGCGACCGTAATGACAGAAAATGTTCAGGCAGGAGAATTAGCGCTAGAGTATCTTGCTCAGAAAATAGGTGGTGCAGGAAACATTGTGATTGTCAATGGTCCGCCGGTTATTTCTGTGTTAGATAGGCTTGAAGGCGCAAAGAAGGCTCTTGCGCGATATCCAAATATCACCGTACTTTCAGACAATCAAAATGCTGGGGGCAACAGAGATGGGGGCTTGCGGGTTATGACAGACTTGCTTACGGCTTTTCCGAGTGTAGATGCCGTGTTTGCCATTAATGACCCCAGCGGTATAGGGGCAGCACTTGCTATTATGCAAGCACAGCGAGAGGATGAAATGTTTGTAGTTGCCGTTGATGGTTCTCCTGATGCTGAAGTTGAATTGCGCAATGCTAATTCCATTTTTATGGCTAGTGCTGCGCAATTTCCTCATGCTATGACAGTTGCTGCGGTGCAAATTGGTTATAATATTATGCAGGGCATTGCGCCTGAACAAGAGACAACGTTTATTGCTTCAGAGCTTATTACAAAAGATGCTGTAAATTATTACAAGGGGTGGGCAAGCGAATAGATGCTAATACTCGATAAAATTACCAAGTCGTTTTCTAAAAACACGGTGTTACGTGATGTTGGTTTTGATGTGCGCGCGGGTGAGATACATGCTTTAGTGGGTGAAAATGGAGCGGGGAAAAGCACGTTGATGAAAATTATCTCGGGCTTGGAGCATGCGGATAGTGGGCATGTGCATGTGGACGGCGAGAAGATGCACCACACGACGCCTCACGCGGCTATCTTGAGTGGCATAAATCTCATACATCAAGAGCTCAATATTGCACAAAATATCACTGTTGCTGAGAATATTTTTTTAGGGTTTGAAAAACGTATTGGGGGGTTTTTGAAGAACACGCGCGCAATGAATGCAGAAGCGCAAACGTGTTTAAATGCCTTAGGGGCAGACTTTCAGGCTACAGACATTGCGGGCACGCTTACCATGGGGCAGCAACAGCAAATAGAAATTGCCAAGGCGCTGGTACACAAGGGGAAAATAATAATTTTAGATGAACCGACTTCATCATTAAGCGAGAAAGAGTCTCATAAATTATTTGAAATTCTCAAAAGCCTCAGGAAAAAGAACGTCGCTATCATTTATATATCGCACCGCATGAATGAAATATATGAGCTTGCCGACAGGGTCACGGTGCTGCGCGATGGTAATTACATAGGCACGCTTGAGAAAGAGGAGATTACCAACGATGCGGTTATTACTATGATGGTAGGCCGCCCCTTGGAAAATTTTTATACCAAAGATGCCGTGCATACGGAAACTTCTCAAAGCTTTGAGGTACGCAATGTCTCAGGCTCAGGCATGCAGAACTTAAACTTTAGCGCGCGCTGTGGGGAGGTGCTGGGCTTTGCGGGGCTTATTGGTGCAGGGCGCACTGAATTCATACGCTTGATATGCGGCATAGACCCCATGGAGTCGGGGGAAATACTGCTTAACGGTGAGCCCTTGCATATTACAAGCCCCATAGATGCTATGAAGCACGGCATTGTCTATTTGCCTGAGGATAGAAAAAAACAGGGCTTGTTTTTAGACATGTCCTGCGGCATGAACATTGCCATAAACAAAATTTCGGACACGGCTTCTTGCGGAGTTTTGAAGAAAAAAGAAATAGACGCGCTTGTGCAAAAAAACATAGAGGCGTATCAAATAAAGCTTGCTCACCCCACAGCGCTTGCGTCTTCTCTTTCCGGGGGCAACCAACAAAAGCTACTCATAGCACGCTTAGTGAGCATAAGCCCGCGGGTCATTTTTTTGGACGAGCCAACACGCGGGGTCGACGTTGCAACCAAAATGGAGATTTACAAACTCATGCACCAAATGTCTCGTCAGGGAGCCATTGTTATTTTTATATCAAGCGACTTGCCAGAGGTAATAGGGGTTGCGCACCGGGTTATTGTAATGCACGAGGGGGCAATAACGGGAGAGCTGAGCGGTGATGAGATATCACAAGAGAGAATTATGAAACACGCTACGGGTTTAGAAAGGGTAGCAAATTTACAAAATGAGGATACGAGATGACACAAAACGCCATAGGCACATTTTTAAATAAACCGTATATAAAAAAGCTAGGTATGCTTCCTGTGCTTTTTTGCATTTGCTTGATATTTTTTGCACTTACTTCAAACTTTGGGTCCTTTAATAACCTTCGCAATATTTTTAGAGCAGCGTCTATCAACATAGTGCTTGCTTCAGGGATGACCATAGTAATTTTAACGGGGGGCATAGATCTTTCGGTGGGCTCATTGCTTGCGGTTACGTCCGTCATTGCTTTGCAAGTTTCACTGCTCTTTTCGTACCTTGCAATTCCCGTGGCGCTTCTTGTTGGTACTGCCATAGGGCTGCTTCACGCCGTGCTTATTTCTTACGTAAAGCTACCGCCGTTTATTGTAACGCTTGGCGGGCTTACGGCATGGCGCGGCGCGGCGTACTTGTTTGCAAACGGCACCACCGTAATAAATAACAACATCACCTATGCATGGATAGGAAATAATGAATTTCTCTTTATTCCGTGGTTGGGGTGGATTGCGTGCATTGTCATTGTTCTGTGCTGGTTTATTTTGCAAAAAACGGTGCTCGGTGTGCGCATATACGCGGTAGGGGGCAATGAGCAAGCCGCTCGCTTTAGCGGGATCAACGTTTCATCAATTTTGCTTTTTGCCTACGGCTTCATGGGGCTCTTGTCGGGGCTCGCGGGTATTATGATATCAAGTCGCCTATACAGCGCAAATGGATTGATGGGGCAAAGTTTTGAACTCGATGCCATTGCTGCGGTTATTTTAGGCGGCACAAGTTTTGTAGGTGGCATTGGCGGAATAGGTGGAACACTCATAGGTGCGTTCATAATAGCAGTGCTTAACAACGGACTCACATTGCTACAAGTTTCGTTCTATTGGCAGTTGGTGATGAAGGGCATTGTCATTATACTCGCGGTTACGCTGGACAAAATGAGAAATAGCGCAAAGGGGTAGTGAAAAACTCTTGCATATGATGAAGGACGAAAATACATAAGCGTCCTATAATGATTGTATGCTCAAGTTCCAGAATCTTTCACTCTCTTACGATGCTAAACAAGTTTTTGAGAATATTTCTTGTACGGTGCCACAGGGGAATGTGCTTGCCATTGTTGGGAAAAGTGGCTGTGGGAAAAGCTCGCTTTTAAGAATAATAGCCGGGCTTGAAATGCCGCAAAGCGGTGATGTGCATTTTCGCAAAGAGTCAATATTGAAAAAAAGCGGTATTGCAAGCTTTATGCAACAAGAGGATTTGCTGCTGCCGTACTTGAAGGCACTTGATAATGTAGCGCTGCCTTTGCGTGTGCAGGGTGTGTCTAAAAAGCTTGCGCGCGAAAAGGCGTCTGTCATGCTTGCACACTTTGATCTTAATGACATTGCGAGTTTCTACCCTCAGCAACTTTCTGGGGGCATGCGTCAACGTATTGCGCTTCTGCGCGCTTGTATTGCATCCCCCGCCCTCTTGCTTTTAGATGAGCCATTTTCTAAGTTAGACGCTATCACAAAGGATGAATGCCAACAGTGGTCGCAAAAAGTTTGGCAAGAGTTTGACTCTACAGTTGTTTTAGTAACACATGACATTACAGAGGCTATTACTCTTGCGGATTTTATAGCGGTACTCGGCGGCGCTCCCGCGTCATTTCGCCTTTTGGAAAATACTCAAAGTCTCATAAGATGCACAGACTACAAGCCTGATAAAGCATCAACCAAGCAAGAAGGAATACCATGTGCTGTGCGAGAGCACATTGTAAGTCTCTTATAATAAAGGATATGTATTGCACGAAAAAATATAACCATGCTCTTGTTTCTTTCTTCTCATTGTTGCTATGCGTGCTCTCACTGCTCAGTTGCACAATAAGAGAAAATGCAAATACCGTCACGGTTGCAATTGGCGGCAACCCTAATTCCTTGGACCCGCATAGAACATCGGCAACCATTACAAAAGAAATAACCCGCAACATATACGACACGCTTGTAGAGTCCGATTTCTCGCCGCTACTAGCAGAGACATGGAGCGTCTCTCAAGACAAGCGTACTTGGAGTTTTACCTTGCGCAATGACGTTTTCTTTCATCATGGAAAACAGTTAACGGCACAGGATGTAATTGCGAGCATACATCGCATTCAAGACCCTCAAATAAACTCACCAATGAAAGACAATTTTTCCATTATTAAAAGTGCATTTACCAAGGGCGATTACACCGTTCTCATGACGCTTACCCAAGCATCGACAGATATTCTGCCTTTGTTTGCAGACCCTCAATCTGCAATACTTCCGCAAGATCTTATTGAAGAAGGTCATAATTTTAATAGAACGCCCGTAGGCACCGGGCCTTTTGTGTTTTCTCATTGGGAAGATAATACTTCTATAACGCTCAACAAGAATGAGAACTACTTGTATCCTATTGCACTTGAATCTATAGTATTTATTGTTCTCGCTGACCCCACCGCGGCTATGCAAGCCATGGCTCAAAAGGTGCTTGATGTTGCCCCCAAGTATATAAGTGAGTCTGAGTTGTCACAAATACGCGCAATGAAACATATGAAGGTTGTAGAAAAAAGTGGAGCCACGCTTTTAGTGCTTGCTATGAATATGAGAAATGATCTGCTTTCTAGCAAAGGCTTTCGTAAGGCAGTTGCGCGCGCAATAGATACGGAAACTGTTCTAAAAGATGCGTATAAGGGAGGTGAGTATACCCCCATTTTCTGGCCAAACAAGACACCTTACTCCGTTTCAAAAAAAGAATTCACGGTGCTCAATGGCACGCCACCAATAGAGTACGCCCCTGATGAAGCAAAGCAATACTTCGCCGCACATTTTGAGCGAATACCACAGGGAAAACCCTTGGTCATTACCGTACCGCAAGCCTATGCACATCATGTGCGCGCGGCGCAGTTATATCAAAACATGCTAAAAGCCGTAGGCCTGAAAACCACGATAGAACTCGTTGATTGGCCAACATGGATGTCACGAGTGTATACCAAGGGTATTTTTGATTTTACCGTCATAGGTCACACGGGCAAGCTCACGCCTGATCAACGTCTTCGTGGTTATGGAGAGGCGAAAAGCTATGTAGGGTGGAACGATGAAGCCTTTGTAGCGCTACTTGCTTCTGCGCGTGCTACTACAAATGCAAAGAAACAGGCAAAGTTATATAAGCAAGCCTTTGTGCGTATGAGCGAAGCGCAACCCTTTGTGTTTGTGGGACAGTCAGTTATAAACGTAGCTCATCATAAGCGTGTTAAAAATATACGCATAGACCCCGTATTGGAACTTTACGACTTTCGGCATGCAGTAATAAAATAGGTGTTATGGAATGCGTAGCATGAAAAAACGACACCTTATAATACTTGTTACGCTCACGCTAAGCATTATTACACTGTGTGCGCTGCCCTTAGACCCTTATACCACGCGCACAGATCACATACTCGAAAGTCCCTCAGTACAATTTTTGCTAGGCACTGATGATCTTGGGCGCGACATTTTCAGTAGAGTTCTTGCAGGGCTGCGCACCAGCGTGGGTTTATCGCTTGGTGTTGTGCTTGTTATCGCCATTGTAAGCCTAGGCGCAGCCCTAGTTTCTGTGTCTTCACACAAGCTTTTCAAAATTTTCTTAAGCTTTCTCGTTGACATTGTTCACATCATGCCCATTATAGTAGTGTGCCTTGTAATTCTTGCATCCTTTGGTAGTGGAATACATGTGCTCTTTGTAGGGCAAGCTCTTGCATTTTTGCCGCTGACCATGCGCGTGTGTCTCAACGAAATAGACGCTGTGATGCAACAAGATTTTGCTCAAACCTCGCGCTCACTTGGCATGCATCCGTTCTTCATTGCGCTAAAACATGGAATGCCATTTTTAGTTCCAAAGCTCTGCGCGCAATGCATTTCGCTTACCGCAGTTGCAATAGGCATAGAAGGTGGTCTGTCTTATTTTGGACTCGGCATACCCATACCACACCCAAGCCTTGGAACACTTTTACAGGATTCACGCAGGTATCTAACAACACATCCGTTATACTTCATAGTCGTAACATCTGTGTTTTTATTATTGCTACTCACCCTCTCGGTTTTGAATTTTGTATTCTTTCAAAAAGCCACATGGGCTGTGGGGCATCCGCACGCGCCTAGCCATTATATAAAAACATTGCAAAAAAGCTAACGTAAAAAAGTTTAGTAAAACTCGTACATGTACTTACGTATCTCTAGCATTCTCACAAAAGTTCATTTGTAACAATATCTCTTACTTCTAATTGTGTTGGTTCTATATTGTATGCCTGCATCCATTGTAAATAATCGTTAACCTTTGCAATGTCCAATACTCCCCAGTTATCTTCATCACCATAATATTGTGATGTATAAATTTGGCTTTTCAATACATCAAGATTTTTATCTTCTTCAGGCAAAAACGGAGTAAGAATATCGCTAGCCTGCTTAGGATTGTTTTTTGCAAATAGAAAACCCTTTTTTGTAGCGTGCAAAAAATTACGATATTCCTTCTGATATTCAGAGACTTTTTCCTTCCGCGCCATTATTACTGGAGAATATCCATAGGGAATGTCGTAGTCAGAAAGCTTAAAAGTCTTGAGTTCAATTCCTTTGCTACGAGCATAGAATCCTTCCCAGTTTGTAAAAATCCATGTAAAATCTGCCTTGCGACTTACAATAATGTCCCACATACTAAACTCTTTAGGATCAATAATAGTTATATTCCCCATGCCTCCAGTATTTTTAATCATCTGTCGCACTATTTTACATCCGTAGTTTCCACTGCAATAAGAAGCGTATATTTTTTCGTCAAAGTCCTTTGGCGTCACAATACCGCTATCAGCTCTTGTAGCAATGGCCGTTATATCTTCTGTAAAAATTGCAGCAATGGCTACTGCATTGCACGGCGTTGTTTTAGTCTGTAAGCCCACGACGCCTTCAAGCGGCCCCAGCGCAAAGTCTACACTGCCTTGCTCCAGTTTTTGTACGGGTCCAACTACATAGCCGTGCACATTGGGTACAACAATGTCTACATCAAGCTCATTTTCCGCATAAAAACCTAATTCTTTGGCAATAAAAAAACCCGAGTGGTTGACGTTGGCTGTCCAATCTAGTGCAATTTTTAACTGTTTCATAATAACGTAGTCCTATAGCAAAATCATCGTATACCGAATGTGCGGCATTATTCTTGAGTTACAAACTCATTGGTAAATGCACCTTCCACAGAAAAAGAATCGCTTACAAGATTTTTCTCCTGCAACCACTGTGTATAGTTATCCCACGGTCATTGTTTCATAACGCCCCAATGTGGCGCGTCATCTATAAACTTTGATGCAAGAAACTGCGCGCTTTTGAGAACTAAATTTTTATCGAGCGCGGGTTCTGCTTCATAAAGTATGCGCGCTGACTCCTCTGGGTTTTTGACAGACCACTCGTAGCCTTTTTTCATGGCGCGAACAAAGCGCGTGGTAACCTCTGGGTTTTCCGCAAGATGCTGCTCGGATGAAATAATAACGGGCGTATAGTAATCAAACTTTGGGTCTATTTCTATAAGTGGAATATAAAATAAATCTATGTTTTTTTCTCGCGCTGCTACCGCTTGCCATCCTTCAAAAATCCACACAATGTCAAAGAGCTTTGATTGTATGCCCTGCAATAAATCAATTTGCCCGCCGGGTACAAAGGTAACTTTTTCCACATCGCCCCCAAAGAGTTTCATGACATCATCTAAAATTGGCTTTTCACGATCGGTGCCATACGCACTGTACTTTTTGCCTTCAAAGTCTTTAGGGGTCTGTATGCCACTAGAGACAAGCCCCGCAAAGCCCGAAGTGTTGTGCTGAATAACAGCAGCAACAGCAACAATGGGGACTGGAGACTCCGTAGCTCGTGCGCGCGTAACCGCTGCTTGAGATGTATACCCAAACTCCGCCTTACCACTACCAACAACCAAGGATACAGAAACTCCCCCTATTCTATCTATAGAGACATCCAAGTGTTCATCCGCAAAAAACCCAAGTTCACGCGCTGCATATGCACCAAGGTGGTTGGTATTTGGCGTCCAGTCGAGTAACAAACTCAGTTTTGTAAATTCTGTATCGCGTATCAAAGTAGTGGTTGAGTCTAAGCTCGTCGATTTTTTCTCATCATTTTTAGCGCGTACACAAGCAACAAGCATAATTGCAACACATAAAAAAATAAATATATCTCGTATAGTTTTCATTTCTTATAACTCCTTCATGTAAATTTTTATTTCTAAATATTTTATTAATAACAATTACTATTTAGCAATACTTTCTCCACGGCATAAATATTCGCTCCACTGCTACAACGCATATGTAGAGCGCAAGGCTCATAATTACAATAACTACAATCACGACTAAGACTCGTTCTATCGCAAAAGACTTTTGGCTTGCTATTATCATCACGCCCAGTCCTTTTAGCGAGCCCACCCATTCGCTAATAACTGATGCGGTAACAGCATAGGTTACAACCATGCGCATGACCGACCACAAACTAAAAGCGGCATTTGGAAATTTTATCCAATATAATATGTGGCGAGAACGCGCGCCCATGCTTTGTAGTAAAAAGATGTGCGACTGTGACACGGACTCAAACCCCCGTAAAAGGGCAAGTAACATGGGGAAAAAGCACATGAGAATGACCATGAGCAATTGCGTTTTTATACCGTAACCAAACCACAACACCAACATGGGTGCAAAAATGAGTATGGGTACAATTTGAAAAATAAGCACAATGGGGTATAGCATGCGGCGCAAAGATGCGTATCTGTCCATAACAACCGCAAGGCTTGTAGCAACAAAAAAAGAAATTAAGAGCCCTAAAAGGGTGGTACCTATGGTCACCAACGCGTTTGAAAAAACCAGGGCTCTATCACGTATAAGCGTAGAAAAAATACTTGTAGGTGAGGGAATAATAAAAGAAGGAATGATGCCAAAATCTACAGCAAGTTCCCACGCTGCTATAAGTGCGCTAAAAAATATAATAAAAAATATATAAGACTTGTACTGCTTTGATATCATCGCATTCCCTCCGCCAGCATTATCTGGATCAGGTTCAAGGAGTTAAGCTCACGTTACTCTCTCAACTACATTCACATGTAGACCTCCATGCTTACCATCCATTATAATAAAAAACGCATGCACGTACACAATAGCAATACGCTCATAGTTACCGCTCATCCTCACAAAGAAAGTCTTACTGTTCGCGCAGCAGCTCATGCGCACAAGATGCTGGTACAACATGAGCACACCAGCACCCTCATCCACCTCGATGCGCATGGTTATGACCCCACCATGCCCGCAGAGGAACTTATGAGGAATTTCTCATTTGATGAGCAGACTGCTGCATATAAAAAACAAGTACTAGGATGCACGCAGCTTGCTTTGTTTTACCCCGACTGGTGGGGCATACCACCCGCACGGCTTGTGGGCTGGCTACAACGAGTGCTGTGCCTTGGCGTGGCCTTTGAACTACAAGAGCAGAAAGACGGAGAGTTTGAAATACTCCCGCGTCTTTCACACATGCGCATGCTCTACGCGGTAACTTCAGACATGGAGAATGCCGAAAGCGCAAAGAGCATTGCAAGGGCAACGGAAGAGCGACTTGCCCACTTTGCGGGAGTGCGTATTACCCACACATGCGTGTTGCATAAGACGCGTAAACAAAACTACAAAATTAGAACCCAGTGGATAGAACGCTGCGCACGCCTCCTATTGCAAGAAAAATGGGAAGGTAGCAATACAGTAATCTAAAGCGTATCCTAGAAATTGGAGAAGCGGTGGAGCACAGCAACACAATATGGCTCTAAGCGCAAGTATGTTTCTCATTAAATAATGGAGGTTTGGCGTAAGAATCTTGGTGCGTGTTTCATAAATAACAAAAGCAGTAAGACTACTTCAATGCATTATGCTATTTTGAGACGGGCACTTCTTTCCAGTGGGTTTTGATGTAGTCGTCTGTTTTTACAAATGCAGAAAAAGGAAAGGTACCTTGTGCATCAGCGTCATCATATGATTGCTTGTAATACAAAACTCGCTCTCCATTTTTTTCATGCATCGTTCTAAAACCATAAGCAGTAGTATCACCTTGCGTAAGCTTGACATAGTTATCCATCCAATTTTTATAGTTATTGTTACTTGGAAGCGAGCCCTTTACCTCGTAATAATAGTCAGTAATTTTAGCCCTATCCGTATGCCCTATATCTGCCGTTGTGGAGTACCCAACTTCTTGCACCACGTTCCACTTTATTTCCGCAAGCTTTGTGTATGTTCCATCCATGGTTAAATTCGGTTCCTCTGTATCCATTTTTTTTGCTGCTTTTTCTCCCATATCAAGAATGTTATACTCTCCATTATCCGACGCAGTAGCTGCCAAACTAGTACTAAATTTAACAACTATCTTGTATCGATATGGTCGTGAGCCATTAATATTTGAATCTATTGGCGTCATCCATTTTGTCTTATACACAAACGGTGCATCGGCCATGTTCATCTTCCAACCATTAATACGCCGACCTTCATAAAAAGATATAGCATGTATTCCCACACCTGCAATCATCTGAGTATCTGACTGGATGCTTTGGTTGTCCAAATCATGGAACCCAGCTAAGAGACTCACTGAGTTTTTAGCTCCTCTTGCAAATGATGGTAAATTGCCTGGATAAAATATGCCTTCAAAAAACTCGTAAATACCATCAAAATAAGGATATACTCTCATTATGTTGTCAGACTGCCTAAAACTCCTTTGAGCCTTCGTTCTATCTAGCTCTTCAGTATCAACAACATGCATTTTTTTAGTCGTAGCGTTATACAAATCCAATGACATAATTCGACTATCTATAGTTTGGGCAAAACCAACGCGTATATAATCTAAGTACTCATCATATCCTTCTGGTGGCACTAGCCGAAGATTCTTAACCTTGAAACGAATATAATCTAAAAAATTTGCCGCATGCGTTCTAATAAATTTTTGTTCATCTGGAAAAGCAAAAAACTTATTGGTTTTTCCTAACACTTTGGGCTTAGGGAGACCCTTTGTTTTTTCAATCAATGACACCAAGGCTAAATCAAACAAGACCTTCACTACACCTACGGGCTCTTGAATCATAATCGTCCTACCCTTTTTTGTTGTTGTCTTATAAAAAACGCTTGTTATTGCTGCTCTATCTGTAAATAGTACGTCGACGTAGTTTCTTGGTGTTTCTTTCGTCTCCATGTAGTCGCTGTTACCACTCCCTGCCCAATACGCAGTGCCCGGACCAAAATCATAGGTCTGTGCATACAGCTGCGTAGCTTCATTTGTTATTCCATCCGATGTAGCTGCATTTCGTAGTATTCTAGCTCCCGGAGCCATATATTGCCCTTTCTTAGATGCCTCACAGCGGTAAATACCCCCTCCCGGTACCGCAGGTGGACAGTCAAACCACACTTCTTCGTCATCCTCTTCCTCTCCTTCTTTGTATTGTAGGCGTTCTTGCTCATTAACACTGATCAGAGTCCTATATCGCAATCGTGCGGAATCTGGAGAAAAAGATAGCGTCTTTGTCTTCTTATCATGTGTTACAAAAGTATAGCGCCCCTTCTCATCTATAATCATCATTTCAGGCTCATTCGCAGCTAGAATTATGCTCGGCAACTTTGCAATAAGCAAGTACTCATCAGTGCCTACGCCCCCCTTACGCTCTATCTTCTTCATACTCTGCACATGCAGCTTCACATCCTTCAGGCTGTTTTTGGGGTCTACCCACATATACATCGCATTGCCCTTAATCTTACGCTTTATTCTCTTGTCTCCGGGCTTCACCGTCGTGTACACCTTTGTCGGCTTCCCGTCTGTAACACATACGTAGTTGTACACCTGCCCGCTTAGCTTTTCATTCGTGTGAAAACACGCTAAACTCACATGCTCCTCCACACGCTCCGCCTTCGTGTTATCCCGCTTACGCGTGTACACCACCTTGTAGTTCAACGACTTCCCCTCATAGCTCCCGCTAACTCCCACTTCTGTGTTCACACAACTCGTGTCATTTCCTGCTCCTATGGCGCACAACTCATCCCATGCCGCCTTACTCTTCACCTGCTGCTTCCCATCTGACCTATAACTTCCTGCAGCATTGCGTCTGAGCAACACCGCCTTACTGTCTTTTGGCAAACTAGGGTGCAGCTGCTTCTTCTCCTCTGCCTTCCCATGGCTCGGTGTAAACGCTCCACCAGCTCCCGCTGCTATAAACCCTATCGCGGTTCCTCCTCCAATCCCAGCTCCTAAAATCTTGAACCTATTGAGCGACAACACGCGTCTGAGCCTCGCTATCTTACTCAGCCTCAGTGCTCCACGTGCCAAATAACCCAGTCGCGCATACGCCTTGCCTGCGCTATAGCGTACCGCTGCCCCGCGTGCTCCAAAGCCAAACAACTTCGCTAAAAACGCCCAGCGCCTTTGCCTACTCTTACCCAAGCCTACATCCTTCAAACCATATGCTGCATTCCGCTCCACCTCAGGCATGAAAAACTGTATTCCATGCTTCGACTCTGAGCCTACAAACTTCATGCCACCCGATAAACCCTTTACACTCGCTTCACTCAAACTCGACAAGCTCACTACACCACCTGCTTTCTTATCAAGATGCACCTTCGGGCCACTACCCCAGTCCCACGACGACTCACCTATCTGCGCTAGCAACTTCTTCGCTTCCAAATCCACAAACACTGCCAAGACCGGCAACGCTTGTAACTTGCCCTTCACTATAGGCACATTCCTTTTTGCTACTACCTTCCCCTTAAACTCATAGCGAAACTCCGCCGTCTCAGCATCGGGCGGCGTATAATTCCGACCATCCCATGTGCCCTTATCCGTGTACACCACCTTCACTACACCGAGCGCTCCTTCTTCTTCCGCGCTCCCTATCTTCATCTCATACAGCGTCTGCGCTCCCGTGATGTATCCTCCTATCATCCCGATATTATCCACATATAAGGGCAGCAACAGCTTCACGTTATTCCGCTGCTCATGCTCAGCAAACGCACGCTTCGGTAAATAACTCGTCTCCAGCTCCCACTTCACCCCTTCGGGTATCACTACATTCAAGGCATGCCAAAACTTATTCGGGTTGATATATACCTGCTCTCCCCCATCGCTATACAGCCTATACAAATCATCCTTAATCTTGTACTCCTCATTCGCTATCGCTATCTCACTCGCATCAAGTCCTTCATAATAATATCCCTCGGGCTTCTTCAATGCCGCTTTGTGAAATTTCCGTTTCCCTCTCTTATGCTTTGCCGATACCGTACATCGATTCCCCACAAGCTTCCCTTCCGCCGTGTACACGCACACAATCAAGGCTTCATGCTCCCCAACGTTCGGTGCCGCCAAATCCTCAAGCTTCGTCCCCAACGCTATCACGCTCTCTCGCAGAAAGGTGCGCGGCTTCCCGCCTTTTCGCCGTCCCTTGCTTTTTGTTCTTCTTTCATCATGTACATTCAATGCATGCTTGTAATACGCTACCTTGTACTTATACAAATCGTGTATCATCACCTCTTTGCCTATGTACGCATGCTTACCACTCTTCTTATTTGTGAAAAACGGCAGCTGTTTCTCTTCACCCTCCACAAAGTTCACGTAGTACCCTTTGAAGTCCTTATACACGGGAGAAACCTCCTCATCTTCCACCGCTTCTAGCTCCACCGAAAACGCATAGCGTGTGTCTCTATCAAACACCAGTTTCCCGCCATGTCGAGATCCTAAGTATGCTTTATCTTCTACCTTCGCGCGCGCCACATCCTTGATAATAATTCTCCCCCTATCGTCATAACGCTTTGTCGTCATAAAATATAACTCACCTTCTTCATGACGCTCCAACTTCACCTTGAACAATTCTTGATTCACCTTGTAATACGACTGATTACACGCCACCGGACTCGCCACCAACTCCTCGTAATTCAATACCTTCGGCAAGTACTCTGTGTTAATAACCTTGCTTTGATACAGACATGACTTCTTGCCTCCAGAGAGTGAAAAAATATACCCATCGTAGTCAAAGTACCATATCTGGCTTGCATCGTACCCCTGCGTACATTCCTCGCGTACGAGCTTGCCTTCACTATTCACCGCCAAACATTTCTGCGTTATCGTGTCCGTCTTTAACTTCACCCTAAACTTGCTCTCGTAATACGCCGGCTGTGCACTCGCGTGCCCACTTGCTACGGCGCGCCTCCCGCGCCCGCTACGCACTTCACCTCCGCCGAGGCTCGCCTTCACTAGCCGCCTCTCGCCTGCTTCCAACTTCGCGTTCTTACAGCCACTGAGC
The DNA here is from genome assembly GCA_965196605.1 of Spirochaetia bacterium. Classification (GTDB taxonomy): domain Bacteria; phylum Spirochaetota; class Spirochaetia; order WTKD01; genus CBDAKK01. Next base: position 500,025 of record CBDAKK010000008.1, on the reverse strand, counting down.
AACACCATCGCGCAAAGCGCACATACCACTAATCCACACTGAACAATCTTTTTCATGCTTCTCTTCATCTTTGTCATCTTCATAATCTTTTTCCGCCTCATAAAGTCTTATTAATTTTTGTGTGCTTTCCTTAATGCCAATGCAGGCACTGAGAAAATTCAACACTTTGAAAAAAGTAACATACAAAAAATAGAAAATCAATAATTATGCTCGAAAAAGCCAAATAATTAATAAAAAGAAATAAAATTGCAATAATTCAAAAAATACTTGATAGGCAATAGAAAGGTTAAAAAATACCTTACGTACATACACTGCGTTTTTCACGCAAAGGATTACGTAAAGGCACATAGCTTTCCATACCACACAAGCGCAAAATTCGCGAAGAAACACAAGAAAAAACGCATGCCATGAAACACAGAAACAAATACATTCGTTTTATAAACAACTGTTTAGAGATAAATGTTATATAATGAGAACATTCATGATATACACCATTCCTACAGAGGCCTTTGCATACACAGATGCTTACAAAAAATTTGCTCCTATCATACAAAATATGATAAAAAGTTCGCGCTATGCACAAGACATTGAAGAAAATGCCCTACAGCCATATAACGAGAAAAATCAAAAAAGCGTAATGAGCATTGTTGAAGAAATACTTCATCCTCAAAGTGCAATTATAAACCTTGAGCATCTAGAAAAGCTTTCGCGTTTACTCGAAGCAGGCAAATCGTGCTTGTTGCTGCCCGAACATTTTAGCAATTTTGATTACCCTGGACTTTTTTACTTGAGCCAGCAACACAGCAGCATTGCACCTATGTTTCAAAAACTTATATGCATGGCAGCATCTAAGCTGAACACAGAAAGCAAAGTGGTACTCGCCTTTTCAGAAGCATTTAATCGTATTATGATATACCCCGCGCGCGAGAAAGAAAAAGCACAGGAAGAACAAGCAAAAGAAGAACAGCAAAAACTAGAACTCTTAACCCAACGCGGACTTAAGAAAATGCTTGAGTGCAAAAACAAAGGGCATGCGATTCTTATGTTTCCTGCTGGTACACGCTACAGACCCAACAAGCCCGAAAGTCGCCACGCGCTACAGCAAGTTGCCAGCTTTATAAAACAATTCGATTATTTTTGTCTCATAGGAATAGCAGGCAATACCCTTGTTGTAAACCCAAACAATGCAATGGCACAAGACATTGTGCGCAAAGACACCATAGTGTATTTTGTAGATGAAGTACAAAACAGCAAGGAGTTTTTAAAGACTCTCCAAGAGGAATCCCCCGATCTGCCCGCTGCTGAATTTAAAAACCACGTTGCCCAAAACATAACGCAGTCCCTTATGGAGCTCCATGAAAAAGCAGAAGCCATACGCGCACCACTTGTTGAAGCAGCCCCCCCACATTACCTCGGCCCCTTTGTGCCAGAACACCCGCCAAAGTAGTCTTAAAAAACTAGTGCGTTTACTCCTTGGGTTTTTGTGTCAACTGAACATACTTTGCATATTCCAAAAACTCTGACAAATATGTCGGCACATCCGCGCTTGTAATTCTTGTAAGTATATCTTTATAAAAAGCATCTACTGTTTTTGTCATATCTCCAAGTCCGTCTAGATCATCTATATCTCGCATGGCATGTGCATAATCATACGCTTTCGTTGGGAGTTCTTCATATGATGCTAGCATGCCTAATCGAGCGCGTTGTATTATATCCACCTGATTATCCAGCTTACCTTTTGCAAATTGCTTTATCAAGCCCTGTGACTTTTCAATAATTTCAAGAGACGTATCGGAAGCCGAATTAAATCGTACTGTCAAATACCCCATTGTCTCAGGAACACTACTAAAATGAAATTTAGGACGTATGCCGTAGACTTTGGATTCCTCTTCACGGATTGTTTCCCTCATAGCAATGGCCAATGCATTCGCAACAAAACCTTGTGCAACCCTTTCGTACACGCCAACATTGTACGATGTATCAACAGGCAGTCGACGCCCCCACCCATATAACACTTTCGCTTGTTCTCTGCCTCGTTCATATTCAAGAATGGTCTTATCCTTCTTGGTAAAACCAATGTCATAGCGTAGGCGAGTATCTTGTTCCTCAACATTTCTAGGCACAGAGGCCACATATGTGCTGAGCAGTTTTTTTACCGTATGGACATTGACATTACCAGCAATATAGAACGTGTAATCGGCGATATTATCAAACGCTTCATGTACGATATCAAATGCTTTTCTTGGATTAAAGTGTGCAATCGCATAATCGTCCATATTTAGCTCAAAAGGATTTCTAGGGAACATTGCACCATCAAAACGAATGCCTAGATTAGCTCCATCACTTGCTAATAATTTGTGTATCGCCGATTCAACAGCCTGTGTAAGCAGCTCTGTTTTTGTAAGATCATAGGCTATGTCACGAAAAAGAACATGCAAAAATTCAAACACAGATTCTGAGCGATGCGCCATTGTAGAAACTGCAATGTTCCGCTTGTGTCCATAATTAAATCGCACGCGAATAAAATTATCTCTTAGATATTGGCGTATTTGTTCTTCATCATGGCCTCCCATTTTCACATAAGGCAAAGATCTACGAGCAAATTCCGCAGTAAGAACATCACTCTTAGTTGTTCCGTATTTCATATGTCGGGAGTTTTCTGCAGAGCCGAGAATTACAATGTCTTTTTTCGCAGTTCTAAGTTGCTTGAAATACACGGTAACACCGTTCTCTAATACAAACCTATGTATGCTACTACCCTTGTTGTAGCTTTGCTCCACAATAGTGCCACGCTTAATTTGTTTTTTAGCGTCATCGCTCAGAAGCGTCTTAATTTTTTTTATCGGCTTTCTTGCGGTAAGCGGAAGAGTCGAAGCATTTTTATAAAATTCTATAAACTTTTGCGCATCGGGTATCGTTTCACCAACAGGATATATCAAAGCCATACGCATCTTCGATTGCTTCCCAAAATGTGCAAGCCGTGCGTTTATCTCACCCCTAGTAATAAATCTGTCCTGTAGCAAATTCTTAAATATTGAAATTATTTTTTTATTCTCTGCTAATATTTCACTGTGTACAAAATTCCGAACAATGCTGCGCAAAAACCCATAATTTGATTTTTGTGTATTTTCCAAATTTTCAATCACTACTTTAATCAAAGTCTTGTACTCATCTTCATCAAAACCAAACTGCCGTAATCTTTCAATCTCTGCAACAACTTCTTGAAATGCAGCATAAGACTTATTTTTATGCGGCCTAAAAATAAGCCTTCTCAAATACGCGCCCTGCGTGCCTAAAAAAAGAGTATGTATATACGCTTTATTTACTGCTGTACTTTTCTGAACAAGAGTACGAAATCTACGATTTACTAGAAGTTTTATTACCTCATCAATAATAGCTTCCCTGTAGTTATCATAGGCAGGACGGAACTGTCCAATATATCCAAGAGGAAGTTCAGTTTTTTCATCGACAGGGAAGGAAGCAAATTCAACTTCATCAGATGTATTCATGGGCAAGGAGTACTCTGAACGTTCTACAAAAGTATCCTCATATTGAAATCTCTCTAATACTTCTTTTTCTACTTTCCGTGTATCTATATCTCCAATAACAGCAAGCGCCATAAGGTTTGGTTTATACCATGTGTCGTAGAATGATTTTATTACCTGTCGCGATGCGGAACCTATTATCTCCATCGTTCCTCCGGGATTACGCTTGGCATAACGACTACCATCTAAAAAGAACTCTAGCGCCTGCTTCCTTGCATGCGCAAAGGGCTGCAAATCCCCTCGTATTTCTTCTTGCACCACGCCTTTTTCTTTTTCTATTTCTTCCTGATCATAGCTAAGATTATGCGCCCATTCTTCGGCTATATCGAGCAAGAGTGGGAGCAGCTCTTTTTTTTCAGACGGTATCGTTATATGAAACACAGTCTTATCAAAGCTAGTACTAGCGTTTAGGTCCTTACCAAAATGAACGCCATGTCGCTCCAATGTTTGAATGATTTCATTGCGCGGAAACTTTTCCGAGCCATTAAAGCCCATGTGTTCTACAAAGTGGGCAAGCCCAAGCTGGGTATCTTTTTCTAAAACCGACCCCACTTTAAGAATGAGTGCCACTGTTATTTTATTTTGAGACTCAGGGTTGGCACGCAAATAATAGGTAGTTCCATTTTTTGTGTTACCAATAACGTACTGTTTGTCTGTAGCAAAATTTATAAAACGCGCATGTTCCTGTGAAGGCACGCCAACACAACTAAAAATAACCACAACAAGCAAAAGCAATGCAATGCGTACCATAGATAATTTCATATATACTCCCCCTTCGTACCTAAACAAGATAAATGTATTACACATAATAGCATTTTTTATTTGCCAGACAGTATCAGACGCCTTACTAAAAACACACACAGGTGAATACACTCATTGGAGAACTACACTAAAATAAAGCGTAATGAAGAAGGTATTTTTATAAGAAGCAAATGAAACTTATGAAGTCGTTTGTCCATCCGCCATAGGCGCATAGGTTGGGTACACCCCTGAGAAACAACCCATGCAGTGTGGTGAGACGGCCAAGATTGTGCGCAAATTTTCTATGGAAAGAAAAGCCAGCGTGTCTGCACCAATGCTTGTGCCAAGCTTTTCTATACTCTGATTATTTGCAGCAAGCTCCTTGCGCTTGGAAATGTCTATTCCAAAGTGGCATAAGTACCTCACTGGTGGAGACGCTAATCGGAAGTGGACTTCCCTTGCTCCCGCATCTCGAATCATCTGTATAATAATTCTGCTGGTAGTTCCGCGCACCAATGAATCATCGACAAGAACCACACGCTTACCACATACAACATCTGCTACAACATTAAATTTTGCACGCACGGCCTTCTCTCGCATCTCTTGCGTAGGGTTGATGAAGGAACGCGAAACATACTTGTTTTTGACAAGCCCTATTCCAAGCGGTATGCCAGAGGCTTCACCAAAACCAACGGCAGAAGGCACTCCAGAGTCGGGAACCGCAACTACAGCATCGGCCTCTACAGGACTTTGCTCATACAAAAGACGCCCCATGGCTTCGCGAGTGTGGTATACGGTGGTATTACTCAAAATACTATCGGGTCTTGCAAAATATATTTGCTCAAAGGCGCAAGGAAATTGCTGACTGCGCTCAGTAAAATTATGCGCATGCAATCCATCCTTGTCTATAATAACTATCTCTCCACCCTCAACTTCTCGAATATAGCGAGCTCCCATAGCATCAAGGGCACAACTTTCAGATGCCAAAACATATGCGTTATTTGCAAGCAACCCCACGCACAGCGGCCGTATGCCATAAGGGTCTTTGATGCCCATAATCTTATCACCAAGCGCAAATACCATGCTGTACGAACCTTGAAGCATGGATGCAGCTCGCCCCACCGCCTTTGGAAACCCGTGCTTTACTTTTCTCCGTATGAGACTTACGATTATCTCGCTGTCCGTGTCCGAAAAAAACTCTTCGCCCACATCTTCCAAAAAGTCGCGCAAAACCCCCGCGTTGCTTATAGTACCATTGTGCGCAATGGCAAGCGGCCCAGAATCCGTCTCAACACAAAAGGGCTGCGCCCCAGAAATACTTGAACTTCCAACGGTAGAGTAGCGAACATGCCCTATGCCTATGGAGCCTTGTAAATTCGAGAGCACTTCAGAATTAAACACATCAGCAACCAAGCCCATGTTCTTGTGCGTTTTTATGTGGGGCTTGTCATGAGTCGATGCATCTACAACCGATATGCCGCAACTCTCCTGCCCCCTATGCTGCAAGGCTTGCAAACCAAAAAAAAGCAACTCTCCAACATTTGGCACATGAGGAGCAAATACGGCACATATGCCACATTCCTCTCGCGGCTTATCACCAAGTATATCATCTCGCATAAACGGCAGAGTATCACCTCCATGCATTACAAAGTTCTCTTCGTAAGTCGCGACAATATCTCTAAGTACGCTTCTTCTACTCCGCCCAAGTCTTCTCGAAATCTATCCTTATCTAGCTTTTGTTTCGTCTGTGCATCCCACAAGCGGCACGTATCTGGCGTTATCTCATCGGCTAATACAATCTCTCCCGCATGAGTCTTACCGTACTCCACTTTAAAATCAACCAATATAATACCCTCATCTGCAAACACGCCCTGTAATAATGTATTTATTTCAGCGCTCTGTTTATAAAGATAGGCAATATCATCGTAACTTGCTACATTAATTGCAACGGCATGATGGTCGTTGATAAGCGGGTCACCCAAGTCGTCATCTTTATACGAAAGTTCCAAAATCGTATTCGATATTTCCGTACCCTCCGCAATACCCAAACGCCGCGCCATAGAACCCGCTATAATGTTGCGCACAATAACCTCCAATGGAATAATATCCACCTTCGTACACAACTGCTCTCGCTCATTAAGGGTTTTTATAAAATGCGTACGTATACCACATTCCTCAAGTTTTTCAAATAACCGCGCCGTTATGGCATTATTAATAACACCTTTTTGATTCACGGTACCGTGTTTGCGCGCGTTGTCAGCTGTGGCATCATCCTTATAATAAATAATTACTTTATCAGTTTCATCTGTAGCAAATATTTTCTTTGCCTTTCCTTCATACAAAAGTTCTCGTTTTTCCATATATATTTCCACCTTATGTGCTACCGTGCATTACCACGTTATGTGCGTGTTGTGCTGTGCAAGAAAATCTTTTTTCATATTTGCACGAAACTCTTTCAATGCATTTTGAAGATTCTCATCAGCAACCGCTAGTATCTGCACGGCAAGCATCGCTGCATTAAAAGAATTATTTATCGCAACAGATGCGACTGGTATATTTTTAGGCATTTGCACTATTGAAAGCAAGGAATCCATGCCATCCAAAGACGCATCCAAGGGCACACCAATAACAGGCATCGTCACCTTCGATGCTATAACTCCCGGCAAGTGAGCAGCGCAACCCGCTCCTGCAATAATAACCTTGCACCCATCGCGTTCAAGCTCGTCAAGGTACTCCTCCAAAGCCTCAGGCACTCGGTGCGCAGAAAGAACCCGCCCCACAAACTCAACCTTAAATGCAGCAAGACACTGCGCTGCTCCAGACATTTTTTCCTTATCGGAAAGACTTCCCATAATAATTGCTACTTTCATACGTTTACTATATTACATTTGAAGAGCCTAATTCTAGCTCTTCTGCGCTGTATGTTGGTGAAGACCATATTCAGCAATTTTATTATAAAGCGTTTTCCTTCCTATTCCCAAGACTTCAGCAGCCTTGTTTTTGTTCCACTTACAAAAACCAAGCGTGCCGTATATAAATTCCCGCTCCACATCTTTAAGCGTAGTACCCAATGCAACTTGCACAAAATCAGATTGCTCATCACCCCTCATAATTTCCGGCAATTCGTTCACCGTTATTACATCACCCTGCGCCAAGACAACCGCACTTTCTATAGAATTTCGCAATTCCCGTATATTACCGGGCCATCTATATTGCGTGAAAATCTGTATTACCTTTTTATCGAAGGCTATTATATTCTTTTTGTTTTGTTCTGAAAATTCCTTTAAAAAGCCATGGGCTAACAATACAATATCTTCGCGTCGCTCACGCAAGGGTGGAATTTCAATATTAACAACGCTTAAGCGATAAAAAAGGTCTTCTCGAAAATTCCCCTTCTCCACCTCTTCGCGCAAATTTTTGTTTGTCGCAAAAATATACCGAACATCCACCTTAACGGTTTTCTCTCCCCCTACGCGCTCAAAGGTCTGTTCTTGCATCACCCTCAGCAACTTCACCTGCGTACTCGCATTTATTTCGCCTATTTCATCCAAGAATATGGTTCCACCATCCGCAAGTTCAAAGCGCCCCTTCTTTTGCGCTATGGCTCCGGTAAACGCGCCCTTCTCATGCCCAAATAGTTCGCTTTCCAAAAGTGGCTCTGAAAGCGCTGCACAGTGAACCTTTATAAAGGGCTTGTCTTTACGATACGAAGCATTATGTATGATGTCGCTTAACACCTCTTTCCCAACACCGCTCTCCCCCGTAATAAGCAACGAAGCATTAGTGGGAGCCACGCTCTGTATAGACTCCTGTATTTTTTGCATGGACTTACTTTTACTAAAAAACTTTTTGCTTGAAAGATGCTTCTCCAGCTCATCCTGCATTTCTCTATTACGAACTACCAGTTCACGCGAGCGCAAGGCTCTGCGTATTAACAAGAGCAGTCTATGCAAATCGACAGGCTTCACTATAAAATCATACGCGCCTTTGTGCATGGCCTGCACAGCGCTATCAACAGTCCCATGTCCAGTCAAAATAATAACAGACACCGTGGGGTATTTGGCAACCACGCGTTGCAAAAGCTGCTCTCCGCTCACTGGCGCCATACGAAGGTCACTTATTATGAGATCTATTTCTTCATCTTGCAGAATATCCCACGCGTGTTTGCCATTCTCCGCCTCAAAAACTAAATAGCCTTCCTCTTCCAAAAACTCGCTCAATCCCTTGCGAATATTTGGCTCATCATCTACAACTAATAATTTAAAAACCATGATATAACTGCAATGACGCCTTATAAATAAGCACGCCCTAGTATAATTATATCACTCATTAGAAAGCAAGCGCTGCTCATCCGCATAGGCGGGGAGACTGACAACAAATGAAGCACCCTGAGTATAGGACGTATTGAGTTCAAGATTACCTCCATGCAGGCGCACCAACTTATAGGCTATGGTAAGCCCTATGCCGCTACCCGTGCTCTTAGTCGTGAAATAGGGGTCAAAAATATGCTTGTGCAATTCTGCCGAAACTCCAGCCCCCGTGTCGGAAATAACAACATGTACTTTGCCATCACTATAATCCATGGCTATGCGCAACTCACCCCCAGAGTCCATGGCCTCCATGGCATTTTTTATAAGATTCAAAAGTACATGCGTCATTGCAGGCGTAGATATAAACACCATAAGCACGGCATTTTGAAGCTTCTTCACCACCTTCACCCCACGCTGCTTTAAATCTAGTGCAACAAACTTCAATACATCAGAAAGCAATTGCCCCATATCCTTAGGCTCTAATTCTGAACTTTGAATTTTAAAGTCATTGAGAAACACGCTGACAATTTTATCCATCGTCTGTATTTCATCTTCAATAATGTCAAGATACTTAAGAACGCTCGTTTTCCCTTTTTCGCTTTTCAAGGTTTTTTCCGCATTCTGTATTTTTCTACGCAACAGCGCTAAATGCAAGCTTATAGCACTCAAGGGGTTTTTTATTTCGTGAGCAATGCCCGCGGTGATATGCTTCATAGACATAAAGGATTTATCCCTATAGGCTTTTTGCTCCACCTCTCGCTCGGCGCTCACGTCCTCCAAGCACACAATAGAGCCCGTCACCACATTTTGCGTAATAGGACTTCTCTTAACACTCAGCGGAGCAAACGAATCCTTATCATGCTCATCATAGACTTCAGCATTGACAAGCACGCGCTCAGACTTTTGCTCCACAAGCGGCAACAAGGCGCAGCGTACTGTTTTCATAGCCATAGCATACGCGCCATCCACAGCGTGCGCGGCATCAGCGTGCCCATAAGCCATAAGAGTATACTCCCTAAAGTCAAAGTCCTCATCATGTTCTATTGCGTACTGTATGTCGCGCGCAAGAACACTTTCACGAAAAATCTGCCACACATAATTATGAGGAAGTATGGCACGCCCGCTCATCACCTGCGCTATTTTGTTGCTCATACGCACCTTGCCCTCAAGGTCGACAACAATAATGCCCAGCCTTAAGGAGTCAAAAACAGACAAGAGAAATTCAATATTATGTGCCATATGTTCACACAAGGAACGACACTGCTGGAAGCTGAGCTTGCTAAGTTTATGCCGCGCCGTGTGTAAGAATTTTTTCATATGCATAAAGTTTTGCATGTTCAGCAAAGGTATAATAAAGCGCTTCTAAAGCCATCAAGGCTGATACATTGCGAGTAGTAATAGCATGAAGCGTCTGCGCACAATCCCGCGCAAAGGCGTGTATCACCTGCGATGGAACGGCAGTAGTAAGCAACTGTGCGCGCAATAACTCCTGCACGTTTTCTATAAAGACTTTGGCGCCGTTTGCGCTTGAAGCACCCTGCAAAAGCTCCATAAGCCTAGCATCAAAAGGCTTGCCTTGTATGCTCGCGTTTAAATAATGCTCGGCGGCAACCTTGCCCTGTTCAGTATTTTCCTGCTTTGTAAAGTTTGCTAAAAACTCGGCAACACTCCTCGCGTAAAGCTGCGCATCACTATTACGGAACACCTTTTCAATGACTTGTCGTTCCTCTTCAACACTGCGCATAGGCAAAACATAAGAACGCAAACGCGAGACAATGGTCGGCAACAATGAAGAAACATGGCTGGTGATAAACATAAAAAACACCTGCTGGGGAGGCTCCTCAAGTGTTTTTAACAAAATATTGGAGGACGCCTCCAAAAGCCTTTCCGCCGACTCCAGTATGATGATCTTTGCATTTCCATGGCTTCGTATATGCGCCCACGAAATAACATTACGCAGCACATGTACGGGGTACAAATACACCGGCAAAGCCTCTTGTAATTTTTCTGCATGCCGCACTAATGCCTTTCTCTTTCTTTGAGTAAGCGTTTTTTCTAAAACTCGCGCATCCCTTGGCTCTTTTTTTTGCGCATATTCAAAACAAAATTCACGCCATTCTTTCAGGGCATCATGTACGCCCTCCACGGCCGTTTTTATGCCTCTCGTCCACAGCCCCGTACCTTCCCACAACATTTCATCCGCACGGCGCACAAGTTTTTTCAAGGCTCTGTAAAAAACCATATGCGTTTGCATGTCTTGGTGTTTTTCCACCATAAAATCAGCACAATACAATTCAGACAAAAAGTTGCGCGAACCAAGCATGAGCAGGTTCTCATGCTCAAGCAACCTCATGTAGACGCAATCCGCACAAGAACAATTCCATGCGCCCGACTCCTGACAGAGAATACCGCGTGATACCTCAAGTGCGCATGAGCATCTGCCTGCGCAAGACTGCCCACTAATGCACAAGCCTGCGGGCAAGGTGTTGCCTTGTATAAGATGCTGCCAATGCTCAGTATGATGCTTATAACCAATGATGTTTTCAAACATAGAGCGAGGTAAACCAAGTACTCAGTAGCTCAAAATACGGCAAAACAGCACTTGTATTGAGACGGAGGTTTTCCGTAAGGTTGGGGAAAATGGGCTGTTTACGAATGACATAGACCACGATGAGGACTACAACCACACCCTTCAAAAAGCCAATCACCATGCCTGCAATTTTGTTAAGCCCTGCAAGCAACACAATATTGACAAAGCGGGAAAGGTACACTTCCAGAAATTTTATAAGCACGTACGCAAGAACAAAAAGAATCACTGAGGCTAGTACTACGCCCAGCATGCCCGAAACACCAAAGGTATTTTCAAAAAATTTCACAGCCGCGTCTTTAAAAAGCACCACAGCAAAGTACCCACCAACAAAGGCTAAAAGCGACATTACCTCGTAGACAAAGCCGCGAAACAATCCCTGTATAGCAAAAATAGCACAGACCGCTAAAATGATACTATCTAGTATTATGCTAAGCTCCATAAATAACATTATACGCAATATTTAAGTTTATAACTTTACGGTAGTCTTGAGCTGCACAAACTCTATAAAAACGCAGTACAGTAAGCACAGCATGCAAAACACGGTTTCATTAGACGAGAAGTACATTCGCAAACATAAGAAATACTACGAGAACAACAAGCACGCTCAAACAATTCTTACGAGATCAAAAAAACATATAGCGTTTATGAACAAACACAAGGGCAACATACACCATGTTTTGAACGAATTGGAGGACGGCGAAAGTTTGTTTTTATACGCCTGCATTGTACACAAAGTAATGGATCTCTCCAACCTCGAAATTGCACATGCTTGCATCTTTGAAAATGTGCGCTTTGAAAAAGACTTTATCGCAAATAACACCGTGTTTCATAAAGGACTCACCTTGAGCCTGTCTGACCTTGATGGCAACCTTGAACTGTCGCATACAAATATTAAACCGCTTGAAACAAACATAGACTCTTTTGCCACGTCTTTTTTCTGTGACTGGGCTATTCGAGACACAACGATAATGGGCAACATCATGATATCTCATTCGCTAGTCTCATGCCCACAAATTGAATATGTTACCTGTCATGGAACATTAACAGCATATCAAACGCATTTTCTAGAAGGCATCTTCATGGAAGACTGTACCTTTCAAGGCATAAATTTCACAAACTCAATTTTTGGAGAAAATAGCCACATATATAAGCCTGACGAGTTTACCTTTTTCCATTTAGGTCACAGCACATGTATAGACACCCTAAGCCTTGATAATGCAATATTTTATAAGAATATCGAGATATCAAATGTTGAAACTAAAAATTTTTCTACACAGAATATACAATATAAAGAAATGATACAAAAGCCCATATTCATTGTAAAACCTACAAACAAAGACACCGTATGCATAGAAACAAAGCAAGATAAATAAGTAGCTATTGTTTTACTATACAACGCTATATTTAAATACGAGGCAATCATTATATCATTGCTTTTCTACTGCTGACTATTTTGGGATGCAATGTTTATATCTACTCTCCCATCGTTTTTAAGTTTTGTTATACTGATGCTATATCCACAAAAACCATAAAGCTAGATTATGAAACACGTTTTTCAATACAGCAGCACCGTTGCACTCGGCTACATCCCATTAGGGCTAGTCTTTGGAATATTATTCACCACGCAAACTGGCTATCACTACCTTTATGCAATACTCATGAGCATATTCACGCTTGCAGGCTCGGCACAGTTCTTGTCCGTCACCATGCTTGTCAATAAGGTCTCACTAACAAACGTCTTCATCATCATGCTACTACTCAACGCCCGCCACATTTTCTACGGACTCTACACCTTCGACATATATCGTAAACATCGCACCCTAAAGCGCTTATACCTCTTGTTTTCACTCACCGACGAGACCTTCTCCATCATAAGCACCTTGCCAAGAAAGCTGCAATACAATACCAACACTATTTTGCACATAAGCATGCTCAACCACTTCTGGTGGGTCTTAGGCTCTACACTGGGCGCAATACTCGGTAGCACCATTACATTCAACATACCAAACATAGGGTTTGTGCTCACTTCATTGTTCGTGGTCCTACTCATAGAAACACTCTACCAGTCGAAAAACAAAACCCCTGTCCTCTGTGCTTGTGCCGCTGCTGCGCTAAGCTTTGTACTTTTTCGCGGAGAGCATTTTCTTGTAAGCAGCATAATCTTAAGCGCAATATTATTTTTAAGTACCAAAGCATATGTACAATACATACGTCGTTAAATTCCTGCTAACCGTGAGCATTGCAGTTGTAATTACGCGGTTTATTATATTATTGCTGCCTACAAAGTATAGCAAAGCCCCGCTTTTGCAAGAATTCAATAGATTTTTCCCCGCAGTCATACTCTCGCTCCTCATCATTTACTCAGTAAAAGACGCGCAGTGGAATATAAAAATGCTGAAGAGTGTAAATTTTGCCTATGCAGAAATCATCGGTATAGCCACAACAGCACTCGTTCACGTAGTGGCAAAACGCAAAGTCTTGCTCAGCATTAGTGCGGGTACTCTAGCCTACATATTGATGCAGTCACTTCAAAACGCAATGTAAAGTAAGCCGCTTTTTTCGTTGAAAACGTGCTTATAATACTTGCACGCATACATAAAGAACAACAAAATTCACTAATGGTAAATATAATATCAATATCACACATGCTTCAAATATGTTTACGAGAAATATCTCAACATGACTACTATATAATTAATAAAGGAAACACATATGGCACATAATACTCCTATTACCACAGAGAATGAAACATTAGAAGAAATACTTAGTAATGGCAAACAATACATAGTGCCAAAGTTTCAGCGTGACTATTCATGGGAGCAAGAACACTGGGAAATACTCTGGGAAGATATTGAAAACATTATACATAATATCGATGAATATCATTACATGGGATATATCGTATTACAACAAGGAAAAGAAAAAAAACAATTTACCATTGTAGATGGTCAACAGCGCCTCACCACATTCTCTTTGCTTGCTCTCACTGCGATAAAAAAATTTCACGATATGAAGGATGAAAGTTCGGCAAAAACTTTTTTTACTACATTTATTGGGTCAGAAGAATCTACATATTTTGCAAGCAAAAATAAACTCACGCTTAATAAAAACAATAAACGTTATTACGAACAAGTAGTAAATTTTTATAAAGAAAACGCACAAGAAAAACCACCCATTCACAAAAGAAGAAAAAAACAAACCATACTACTAATGGGAAAGGCATTAGAATATTTCAGCAATAAAATGAAAACTTTGACCGGAGAACAAGTAGCAACACTACTTAAAACAATAGGCGAGAAACTATTATTTACTACTATTTTTATTCAAGATGAACTAAATGCATATAAAATATTTGAGACCCTCAATGCTCGTGGGGTACAGCTTTCTTCCAGTGATTTGTTAAAAAACTATATTTTCTCTGAGATAGACAAAGACAATACCATTGAAGACGAAGCATTGGAAACATTAGAAGAAACATGGGAAACTATAGGGGCGAACATCGGAAAACAAAAATATAGTGAATATATTCTCACAGAATGGAACAGCGAACATAGTCCACTGACACGTAATGAAAAGCTTTTTGCCAATGTGCGAAAAGAAATTGTTGGAGAGAAAAAAGCAGAAGCATACATCAAAACACTTGAAAGCAATAGCTCTATATATGGAGGACTCTTTGAACACGAACATGATATATGGAAAGAGTTTCCCGATTACAAACAAATAAAAGAAGATATACGCGTGTTAAACTTGTTTGGGATAAAGCAATCTATGAGTGTATTGCTTTCATCTTATAAGCATTACGACAAACAAGAATTTGCAAGAATACTTCATTGGATAGTAATATTTTCTGTACGATACAATGTTATTTGTCGCCTTCACTCAAATGAGCAAGAAAGACTGTATAACACTATATGTAAAAAAATAAAAACACAGTGCAAATCCACAGAAATTAAAAAGACAATAGTAGAAACCCTATATCCTAACGATAAAACATTTATAGATGCTTTTAGTGAAAAATCATTACCAACAGAACAATCACATAAAAAAGCGCGATATTTACTCTGGGCACTCTCAAAAACCATGGGAGACACAACACTTGATGAAGCATCCTTCACAGTCGAACACATACTCCCACTCAATGCCAATGAGGCATGGCAAGAATATTTTGGCGAACATTGGAATATGTTTAAACAACGCTTAGGCAATATGGCACTGGTACCAGCTAGTGTAAATCAAGAACTAGAGCAAAAGCCTTTTAAAGAAAAACAAGAAATACTAGCACAAAAAAACATCTGCCAACTCAATACAAGTATTGGCAACTGCCCCGAATGGACAACAGACACCATAACATCACGTCAAAAAAAACTTGCAGAAATAGCAAAAACCACTTGGAAAATACATTAATTATGGGGCTAGTCCAATTAAGCTAAAAATAGCATCCCTTTGTTATTCTAAAAAAAAATCCGGCACGCTCGTCCCATGGACGGGATGCACCTAAGCGCCAAGGACGGTACGACCTTGCATTGTTTCGCTTCGCTCCACCGATGCAACTTCGCCTCGTTTCTCTCGGCTCGGCTCTTCCTCTCCATCTCTTGGTGGGAGAGTAGGTCGTTGTAAAAAAAAAGGATGCTGTAGCATCCCTTTGTTATTCTAAAAAAAAATCCGGCAACGACCTACTCTCCCACCTATTGGCAGTACCATCGGCGCTGGAGGGCTTAACTTCCGTGTTCGGAATGGGAACGGGTGGGACACCTCCGCTGTTGTCACCGGAAAAATTATTTTAATTACTATTAAATGTTATTTTTAACCAAAATATAAAAAAGAAAAATAATACTAGCACAATATAAGTTTTAATACATATATAAAACTACTGCATTGGTAAAAACAATAAGTTAAGCCTCACGGAAAATTAGTACTAGTCAGCTGAACATGTTACCATGCGTACACTTCTAGCCTATCGACCACATGTTATCTGTGGTTCCTTTAGAGACCTTGCGGTCTAGGGATGACTAATCTTGAAGAAAGCTTCCCACTTAGATGCTTTCAGCGGTTATCTTTTCCGAACATAGCTACTCAGCACTTACCGTTGGCACGATAACTGATACACTAGAGGTTCGTCCACCTTGGTCCTCTCGTACTAAAGGCAGATCTCCTCAATCATCTAGCGCCAGTGGTAGATAGAAACCGAACTGTCTCGCGACGTTCTGAACCCAACTCACGTACCTCTTTAATTGGCGAACAGCCAAACCTTTGGGACCTGCTTCAGTCCCGGGATGAGATGAGTCGACATCGAGGTGCCAAACTCTACCGTCGATATGAACTCTTGGGTAGAATAAGCCTGTTATCCCCGGAGTAACTTTTATCCGATAAGTGACGGCGCTTCCACGCGCCACCGCCAGATCACTAAGACCTACTTTCGTACCTGCTTGACTTGTCTGTCTCGCAGTCAAGCTCTCTTATGCCTTTGCACTTACACGATGATTTCCATCCACCGTAAGAGAACCTTCGCACACCTCCGTTACCGTTTGGGAGGTGACCGCCCCAGTCAAACCGCCTACCAGACACTGTCCACATACCTGATTCAAGGCATGTGTGAGAAACTCTGACGTATTAAGGGTGGTATTTCACTGACGACTCCATACCATCTAACGACGGTACTTCACAGTCTTCCACCTATGCTACACATAATAAGCAAAGTTTCCATATCAAGCTGCAGTAAAGCTTCACGGGGTCTTTTCGTCCCACCACTGGAAACCGGCATCTTCACCGGTACTTTAATTTCACCGAGTCTCACGTTGAGACAGTGCCCAGATCGTTACACCATTCGTGCAGGTCGGAACTTACCCGACAAGGAATTTCGCTACCATAGGACCGTTATAGTTACGGCCGCCGTTTACCGGGGCTTCAATTTATAGCTTCGCAGATGCTAACCACTCCTCTTAACCTTCCGGCACCGGGCAGGTGTCAGTCCCTATACATCATCTTGCGATTTAGCAGAGACCTGTGTTTTTGGTAAACAGTCGCCTGGGCCTTTTCACTGCAACCCCACTTACGCAGGGCCATACTTATTCCGAAGTTACGTATGAATTTTGCCGAGTTCCTTAACGTGAGTTCTCTCGAGCGCCTTAGAATACTCTTCCTTCCTACCTGTGTTGGTTTGCGGTACGGTCTTTGCATTGATATCTTTAGAAGTTATTTCTTGTCACTGAGACTCAATTCACTTCGCTCCTCCGTAGATTCGCTCGCATTAACAACTTACCTACAGCAGCGGATTTGCCTACTGCCTTAAACGGCTTATTGCTTCGACCGGGACGACCATCGCCCGGCTGAACCTTGCCCTATGCGTCACTCCATCAGTCAATACAAAGGTATCGGAATATGAACCGATTTCCCATCGACTACGCATTTCTGCCTCACCTTAGGGGCCGACTAACCCTGGGAAGACAACCTTTACCCAGGAAACCTTAGGTTTTCGGCGAAGGGGAATCTCACCCCTTTTTTCGTTACTCATGCCTGCATCCTCACTTCCGTTACCTCCAACGCACCTTACAGTACGCCTTCAACAGCATCCGGAACGCTCGCCTACCACTATCTATAAAGATAATCCGTAGCTTCGGTATAACGCTTAAGACCCGTTACATTATCGGCGCATGGTGACTTGACCAGTGAGCTATTACGCACTCTTTCAAGGGATGGCTGCTTCTAAGCCAACCTCCTGGTTGTCTGTGCCACTACACTACCTTATTCCACTTAGCGTTAATTTAGGGACCTTAGCTGACGGTCTGGGCTGTTTCCCTCTTGTCCCTGGAGCTTTTCCCCCAGAGACTGACTCCTGTGAAACATTTTATGGCATTCGAAGTTTATTTGAGTTTGGTACCCCGCGAAGGGCCCTAGCTCAACCAGAGCTCTACCACCATAAAACTATAACACAAGGCTAGCCCTAAAGCTATTTCGGCGAGAACCAGCTATTTCCGGGTTCGATTAGCTTTTCACTCCTATTCACAGTTCATCCCTGCCCGTTTAAATGGACTAGGGTTCGGTCCTCCACGTGGTTTTACCCAAGCTTCAACCTGACCATAAATAGATCACCCGGCTTCGGGTCTACCGCACAATACTAAACGCCCTATTCAGACTTGGTTTCCCTTCGGCTTCGAAACTTCAGTTTCTTAACCTTGCATCATACGATAACTCGCAGGCTCATTCTACAAAAGGCACGCCATCACCCCACATGAATAAATTCAGAGGGCTTTGACTACTTGTAAGTTCACGGTTTCAGATTCTATTTCACTCCCCTTCCGGGGTTCTTTTCACCTTTCCCTCACGGTACTGTTTCACTATCGGTGGCTGTATTGTATTTAGCCTTGGAAGGTGGTCCTCCCATGTTCAGACAGGATTTCACGTGTCCCGCCCTACTTAAGAAACTACTGCAAAGACATCACTATTTCACATACGGGACTATCACCCTCTTTGGTAATTCTTTCCAAAAATTTTCCGTTATAATGATGTTTTGTAACTTTGCGACACTGTGCACGCAGTGCCAAAGTAGCTCTGTACCCCACAGAAGCAACGCCGTACAGCTTACACTCCTATGGTTTAGGCTTTTCCCTGTTCGCTCGCCGCTACTAAGGGAATCTCGGTTGATTTCTTTTCCTCTGGGTACTTAGATGGTTCAGTTCCCCAGGTATTACTTTATATACCTATGTATTCAGCATATAATGACAAGGCTTTACCTTGACGGGTTACCCCATTCGGTGATCTCCGGATCAAAAGATGTTTGCTCTTACCCGAAGCTTTTCGCAGCTTACCACGACCTTCATCGCCATACAGCCCCAAGGCATCCACCGTGAACTCTTAATTACTTAACTAATTGTTTTTACCAACAAAGCAGTTTTTAAAATATTAAAAGACTTATATTGTAAAATTGCCAGTATTATCCTTCTCTTAATTTTTTTAATACACTCAAAAAACAATCTCAACACCAGATAAACTTATACTTAGAGATAAGCTATACTACGCGTGAGTAATATTATTATTGCTAAAACACAAAAGCCCTGTCAAGCATTTTTTGAAACTTTTTTTATTAATTATTATTCACGCAAATAAGTGCCTGTTCTTACGTAGCAGAGCAAGGCATAAACACGCTAATCACAAGTATTTCAGCGTACCAACAAAACTACAAAACATGAGTTTGCACCTTACCTACATAGCTTCTTTTTTATTATACAAGTCAAATAATCCTTATTAAGCACCCAAGAAGTATTCACAAAACACTAGTGAGCAAAATGACGCCAAACCATCATGCGCAAACGCTGCGCCCCCCTATGTACGATATGCTTACATCACAAACGTGCTATCAACTTTTACAGACAACATACATTGCACTTTGTAGTAAAGCATTACACACAAGTCGTTAAAACAAAATAGATGGCACTTTTCTATATTCAAAGAAACAGAAATCAACCAAAGGTTTATTTTAAATTCCACACTATAATTGAATTATTTAATTTAGAATTATTTTATGTTAATTTTGAAAAATATCGAAAAAAAATTGATTTTATAGGAATATATATGCTGTACAATGGTTGTATATGGGTAACTATGTAATAATATTTTTTGTTTTATTTTTAAGCATTGGCATGTATGCCTGCCCGACTGACACCAATACTCCACCTAAAGATAAATATATCAACACTCCATCTAAACCCACAAACAATCAGCCAAATTCACCCTATGCAAAATTCACTGAGTATAGCACCACAAACTCTGAAGACGGCACATACAAAGTTAGCAAAGGCAAACAAGTTTTAGGCACAGTAAATGTGGAAAATAAGGGCATAGATAAAACATTTACATTGCTAGGCTCTCCTACAAGCATACCTAAGGACGCTTTTTTTGATAAAAAATTTACAGCTATTAATATTGAAGGTGCAAGAAAAATTGAAGGTTGGGCTTTCTCATTTAATGAAATTGTAGAACTTGTTATTCCAGAATCGGTAAGCTACATTGGAGTAAAAGCTTTTATGCAAAACAAAATTCGCGCCTTAACTATTCCAGAGTCAGTACGCTATATTGGGGATGCTGCTTTTATGGACAACGCTCTTGAAGTACTTGTAATACCAAAATCTATAAACAAAAAGGCGAATATTGGCACAAAGGCTTTTACAGGCAATACTAAGGTTACAAAGGTTAGTTTATCAAAAACATTGTACAACGGTCTGTCAAAATCTGAACTACAAAACAGATTTGGGCATAAAGCTGCATACAAAGACCTCGATGGTAATAACTTGCCTACTAATAAGCCATAAGTTCCGCTCCTTCTTAAAGTTAAGGTTTTGCCTACTTAGCTAAAAGTAGGCTAACCTCGCCTCTCTAACCGAAACATGGGGTGTGGTGTGCAAGGTTTTCTATAGAGCTGATCATTGAAACGTCATGCACACTTTTTAAACAATAAATCAAAATGCTTTTTTGCAATATTCCCCTCCTTGGCGCACAATGTATGCCCTCCATAAGATATGCGTCCTTACAGTAAAACGTAATAGGTTACCTACGCACAACAATTATTAAACAATCGTCCCCAAGAAATGTCTTGACTTCCGTTCTCCTTTTCAATGCTTTTCTATTGCACACAGCAATGTGAATTCACCCATAAACTACCTGTGCTCACACAAGCCTATGATACAATGATATTTATGTGGTCAAGAATAAAACGAAAAATTCGCAATAGAATACGTGGAAGGGCATATATTCATGATACTCGTGAAGATGAAAAAATTTACAATAATGATCAAGAACCTCAAACGAGTATGTACGAACAAGGCATACAGGACAATAAAAATCTTATAGAAGAGCAAACATCTTTAGAAGATAGCTCAAACCGCGACTTCATTGCAAAAATTATATACAATGCCACCATTCGTGAAAAATTTTGCAAAAGTCAGCATCATCAAGATTGCTTTGTCGAAGGATTTCTTAACCATGTAAGAAAGGGGCTGTGTGTAGAAATAGGTGCGTCAGATGGACTTGTACTAAGTAATAGTTTTTTTCTAGAACGCGCATTGGGATGGAAATGTTTGCTCATAGAAGGCTGCCCCAAATTTTGGGAAAAGCTTGCACAAAACAGACCACAGAGTCTTATAGAAACTATTTGTATTTCTTCTGAAGAAGGCGAGATGGATTTCATGTTAGGTGGAGCGGATTTGCTTCTTTCTGGTATAAAAAAACACTTTACTCGGCAACACCTTAAGCGCAAAGATTTTGGGGAACGCAATAAAACAAATATACTGCGCGTGCCCTCACTGCGTTTTGAAACAGTCTTCAAAAAACACAACATTACGCACATTGACTATTTGTCTTTAGATACCGAGAACGGTGAATTCGACTGTCTTAAGAGCATTGATTTTAACGCGGTGCACATTAGCTTACTCGGCGTGGAAATAAGCTATCATGAAAAGCAATTCGAGCCAATTTACAAACTCCTAGCTTCTCATGGCTATAAGTACGTACGGAGAATTGAGGAAGATTGCTTTTTTTATAAGGCGCCTACCAAGCTTTAAAACTGCAGCTGACCACTGGGGTCTAGGTCCTGCGCAAGAAGCACGCCAATAACGCCGTAGTACTTGTCTTTTTTCACCAGCCCATCGACCAGTGCCTTAAGGGAGGCAACACTACTTTCATCTGCTGATTGCTTTTTCAGCATGAGATAATTAACAATAATTTGCATGTTTTTATTGACTTCAGTTTGAATGGATTTATACTGATTTTCCAAGCGCGTATAGCGACTGTTTAGATTCTTCAGTTCCTTCTCACGAGCAGCAAACAATTTCTTCGTCGACTCAGAGTCTTTACTTAAATCAGCTATTTCCTTTTCCAAAAGCGCTATTTTTTCTTTTTCCGTTTCAAGCATGGCCTTTAATTCTTTGCTTTCCTCTGTAGACCCCACATTTTTGAAAGCTTGTGATTGCTGTGACACTTGCTTTTGAAGTAAATCTATAGTTTCTAATGCATTAGAAATTGATACAAGGCTACTTTTCATGCTCACAAACTCACTATCATTTTTGTAGATGCTCTTTTCTATTGCTAGGTTTACATTTTGCAGGGAACTACGAGCATCATCATACTTACCACCATTAAAAGAATTGAGAAGGGCTTTATACATAATAGTTATAGATTGCACAGCGGAAGAACGCTGTTCATTACGTTTCTTTAACTGCGCAATTTGTTTTTGCGCCTTTGCTATTTCCTGCGAGCTTGCCTCCCGCTGCTGCTCAATCTGCTGCTGAAGAACAGCTTTTTCACTATTCAAATTTTGCTCCAAAGACTACAATTGCGACTGCCTATCCTCAATCTGCTGTTTTAGAACTTTAACACTTGCATTAAATCGCTCCAACTCTCGTTCACGCTGATTTTCTTGCTCTTTTTTATAACGATCTAATTCTTGCGCTTGTTTTCTACGAAGCTGTCCTTCATACTCTTTAAGACGCCGTTCTATTTCTGCAGCCGATATATTTTGACCCTCAAGCTTCCGCCGAAACTCATCAAGCTTTGAATTTAGTTCTTTCTTTGCTTGAGCAACAAAGCTTTGTACGCGTTCATCAAACTGCTGTGTCAACAAAGCTTGTCTTTCTCTCTCTTCTTCTAGTTGTTGATTAATAGCATCAATCTTACCCTCTTGCTCTTCAATTGCCTTTTGCGCTTCATCTATAAGCAGGCGCGCCAAAACATTTTCCGAAAAATTAGTTGTATCCTGTGAGTTCAGAAATTGCCTATCTCCAATAGCAAAATAAGCATAGACTCCACCTACAGACCCAAGTAAGAACACAAAAATAATTATATTCACATATATCGGAAACGAAAAAAACTTCGTATTACTAGAAACCGTTAACTTATCAGAAGACGCAACTTGTTGGCGCGAAGCGAGTATTTCCTCCATCTCTTGAGCAATACTCTCCCGCTCCTCTGGTGTGATATTTTGCTCATTTTCAAGTTGCGTATCCTCTATTTTTATAGCATTATTGTACTATAATGTAATATAAAATGCGAATACAAAACAAGATATTTTCAGTCATCATCCCGCTTGTACTCATCACTCTAGCTATTGCTGGTTCTATTTCCGCGCTATCAACGTACTTTGGATTAAAGCGTCTTGGCGTGCAATATCAATCACTCAAGGCCTATCAATTGGAACAATATATAAACGACCAATGGAACATATTACAAGACAGCAATGTAGAAATTACCAAGTCCTACATTGAAATATTTGCGAAAGATATTGTTTCATTTTCTTCCAGCCTCATACGTAGCGACTCAGAAATAATTTTTATAGTAGACAAGTCTAACGAAGTGAAGGCAAGTACGACTCCCAATGTTATCAGTTTAGAAAATGCCTCGGCACTACAAGCTATCGTAGCAACTATGAAAGTAAAGAATGAGAGCCTTACTCGAAAGTGGCTTGAAGAATCTTTTTTTGTAAGCAATGAAAAATACATTGGATATTTTTTCAATTTCGAACCATTACAGTGGACGATTTTTGTAACAGATTCTGAGAAGGCATTTTTTAAAAGCGTTAGAGACATTATATACATAACTTTAGGCGTAATAATAATTGCACTCATTATAAGTATTCTTATTATCATTGCATTCACGCGTGCGCTTACAACACCTATTCAAAAACTCATAGCATCCATGCATAACATTATACGTGCCAAAGACTTAAGCCAACGCGTCCCTGTCATATATAAAGACGAAATAGGGACGCTCAGCCATACCTTTAACGTGACTATTGAAGAGCTTGAACAAGCGTATAAAGAAATACGCACCTTTGCATTTGAGTCAGTCCTCGCAAAAAAACAAGAGAGCAAAATACGAAACATATTTCAAAAGTACGTGCCAAACTCTGTAATAAACACCTTGTTTCAGGACCCATCGCGCATGCTCAGCGGCGAAGAAAAACCACTTGCCATACTCTTTACCGACATACGCAGTTTCACCACAATATCGGAATCATACCAGCCCAGCGAATTGGTTGCTGAATTAAACATATATTTTGAAAAGACTGTTGGCGTTGTTATAAAGCATCAAGGCATTATTGACAAATACATTGGCGATGCGATAATGGCATTTTTCGGTGCCCCTACCGCATTAAAAAACAGTTCTTTGTCTGCAGTTCAAGCAGCACTTGAAATGCAAGCAGAAATACAAAAATTCAACGCCTACCTGCGTAAAAAAAACAAGCCGCAATTTATAACAGGCATGGGTATTAATTACGGTCAAGTTACTGTGGGCAACATAGGATCAGAACATAAAATGGACTACACGGTAATAGGCGATGCCGTAAACTTAGCCTCTCGCCTTGAAGGCCTTACCAAACAATACAAGCAGCATCTTATATTTTCAAATTCTGTGTGCGATAAAATACGTAATGTAGTTCCATGCCGTCTCATAGACTCTGTGCAAGCAAAGGGCAAAACCACAGGTGAAAAAATTTACACAACGATATCAGAATTTAGCGAGAGCATTATCGATGCCTTTGGACTACACAACCAAGCCGTACAGCTTTACTGTGAAAGAGAATTTGCAAAGGCAATAACGCTTTTTGAAAAAGTCATGACAATACTTAAAGATGACTTTCTCGCTCAAATGTATATAGAACGATGTAAAAAATACATACAAGACCCTCCGCCTCAAGACTGGAACGGAGTTTTTGTAATGACTACAAAATAAATTTACAGTACCGTGATTCACAAAATTTTATTACAGTACACAAATTGTGAAGCCATCATCATTCGTGGTACAGACCTCCATAGCATGGAGATGCCTCACGCGGCATTTATGGTGCGCCACGCATTAAGCGGGTTCTACGGCTCGGCAGGAACTTTCATAGTCCACAAAAGCGGCGCGGTCGGCTTGTGGACAGACAGCCGCTATGAATTAGCAGCGCAAAAAATATGCACAGCGAAGGGCTGGAGTCTCATCATAAGCTCGGAGTGCGCATGGGAGATGCAGGCTCAATGGATAGCTGAACATTCAGAAGCACCTAGAAGCACTCAAAAGGCATTAATTGTCCTATGCGAATTGCAGTTTTCCCAAAGCGAATATAAAGAACTTACATTATGTACACAGCAATACGGCTATAGACTACAAAATATTTCTCATGCCTCTTTATGCAAACGCGCCCTGCAGGTGCTAAAACAGCGCAATGATGAACGCGGCATTGCCTTACTTTCAAACAACACCATAGTCAAAGACACAAAAGACTTGTGGCACTTGTGCGAAAAACATGTGCCTTACAATGCGCTGGAGAAACTCCATGCCTTAAAAAACTTTGTAAAGAACAAGGGAGCGCATTGCTTTGTAAGCGCCAACATACACGAAATAGCCTACCTTACGGGATTGCGCGCTACGCTGCTCCCCTACCTCATGCTTTGCCCTTGCGTGTTTGCCCTCATACATGCATTACAAGATACGCACTACGTGTTCATGCTGCCCGAAAAACTATGCACAACTTCTTTTGCTGAATCGCTCCACAAACACCTTGCCGTCCCCTTAAAATCCATACATACCATTGCATACGAAGCTCTTATGAAAGAGACTATTGATGTTTCAAATTTTACCAGCATGCTACAGCGACACCAAAACCCGCACGTACTGTACGACCCCAAAAATATTCCTAGTGCCCTTGTGCACGCCTTGGAAGGTGATAGCACCATGCGTGCGTGTAAAGGCACACTTGAAGAAGTAACGTCTCCACTACGCAGCATAAAAGATGTGCGCAGCGATGCGGAAATTGCTTTGATACGAGAAAGTATTGCAGTGGACTGCGCCGCACTTTTGGAAGCCTTAAGCGAAGTTGTAGAAAAACTGGAGCAAGATGAAACACTATATGAAAAGAGCATTGCAGAAATTGTGCAAAAACACAGAAAGGCACAGGCGGGTTTTTTAGAGGAAAGTTTTCAAAGTATTTCAGCGGCAGGGGTTAACGGCGCATTGCCACACTACGCCATAGCAGATGGAGCAGGAAGCCTTATAAAGACCGATGAGCCCTACCTCTTGGACTGCGGAGCGCATTATGCATGCGCTACACATGCAGGCACTACAGACATAACGCGCAGCTTTTTATTTTCAGAACTCCTGTCATCTACAAAACACAATGCACGCGTGAACAACAGTGAAAAAGCCCACGCATACAAAGAGGACTACACCGCAGTCCTCAAGGCGCACATTGCACTTGCGACAAGCGTCTTTCCGTCTTCTACAACAGGAAAAACACTGCATGAACAAGTGCTTGCCGTACTTGCCAAAGAAAATAACAGAAGCTTTGGGCACGGCACGGGGCATGGAATAGGGTTTTGCACAGACGTACACGAAGGTGAAGAAGCTATAAGTACGCGCGCAACACGTAAAGGCGGCTTGAAGCCTAACATGGTTTTTAGCAACGAGCCGGGGTATTATGCAAAAAATATATGGGGTATACGCCTTGAAAACATGATGCGCGTTTGCAAGAGTGACAAACCTGAACTGTTGCAATTTGAAACCCTCACGTTTTTCCCCTTTCAGCAAAACCTCATCATTGAAAGCAAACTCACAGCCTTAGAAAAAACGTGGCTTTGCAATTATCAAAATACATGCATGCACATGCTTAAAGCCCGCGCAAGTAAAAGGGCACGTAGATTACTTGAAAACCTTACTTCGTAAAAGCTACTGGAGCCTTGTGTTGCGCGTAAAAAAAATTTCTGAGCATCTACGCAAGCTCAAGTCACGACTTTTTTTTGGGAATGATAAAAGGGTAGACCTGCACCGACAATTCACGAGCGCGTTCAAACACAGCTTCTTTTTTTACACGACTTTTTGGCGGATCGTGCGCGGGCGCATCCCCTATGAGAAACACCATTCTATGCTGTGCCGTCCATTCAAAAGCATTGACGGCAACATGCAGCGCCGCATATACTTCCTCAGGCCAGTCCTTGCCCCCACCCAGTTTTAAAGATTGAAGAACGTCATTCATATTCTTAAAGCTCTTTGAAAAATTGTGCTTGCGCGTAAGGTATACTTCGTTTACGTCTTTGTATTCAACAAACCCTACGCGGAACTGCGTTATACCGCGGGTAGCCTCTTGCAATGCGGGCACAAGATTAGCACGTATTTCGTCTATGTCGTCAGTCATGCTACGGGTAGTGTCAAGGGCTATAACTATATCAAGAGATGCATCACGCGGCACGCGCAGCAGTAGTTCTTTTATGGAATCAGTTATGGGGCTGTCTTCACTTATGAATGTAGGTAGTGTTCCATGCTCCTCCGCAATAGCGCGAAATGAATTGACCGTTGTCGTGTCATACACGGGCTCTTCAGGCGTGCTAGACTCTTGCGAAGTCTTTACAACAAAAACCTGTTTTTGAATATAAAACGAATTATCTCGATACTCTCCCTCATAATCAGCATACAAGGTGGTGAAGGCGCGCACGCTTATGTAAGCACCGCCCTCCTCGAGGTCAATTACACCCTTGCGGGTGTTATGATAGCCAAAGTGCATTTTATAGGGCAAAAACAACACAAAGGCTTGTCCAAAGGCTTCGTCGGGCTTGGGAGTGCTGTCTATAATGTAGTAGCCCTCATCAGTCTTAGGGTGTATAAAGTCGCCATTCAGTATTCTTCTCTCCTGTCCATTTTCAGAATGATAGGCGTAGGTACGAAACGCATAGGTTGCAGCCGCATTGTCTTCACGCTCTGCGGATTCCGTGATGAGCACTGAGCGTAGTTCCGGGTTTTTTCGCACATACAAGTACACTCCCTGCTCGGCAGGAGCATCTTCTATGCGAAGATCATCAGGATCAATCTTTAAACTTTCATTAGCCGCAAAAGTTACACCACTACCCCAAAACAAGGCAAGCATGAAGACCGCACCAAAAAGTATATGACGCATACTGTTTGTATCGGCATATTTTTTAAAAAAAACAATCAAAATATAAAGCAGATGCAGACAAGAGGAGTATCTACAAACATGAAGTACTACAGACATATAAAGCATTGCTTATTTTTTTTGGCGCTTATGTTTTTAATAAACACGGGCTGTGAAGAAGAATTATCGCAAGCGGTAAAGTTGTACAACGGTGGAGACATTACAGCGCCTACACTTACAGACATAAAGGCGGACACCGCCACAAAGTTCATTATGGAATTCGACGAACACCTATCAGACAAAAAATCATCCGTTGAAATTGATAATAACATGAGCGTGAAGTCCGTCAATATAAGAGAAAACCTTTTGACGTTTGAGCTTGAGCAGCCCTCTGACCCGGGAAAAGAGTATACCATGAGCGCTACAGTACGAGATGCAGTCGGTAATACCGCCCTTATTGTAGAAAAAATATACGGATTCAACCCCAACATACCCAAGCTGCTGATACACGAATTTACTACCGAAGGCTCGAAGTCAAAACCCGACAAGGTGGAAATGCTCGTCCTATCAAGCGGAAACACGGCCGGCATTACCCTCCAAGAGGGTGGAATACGCAGTTACAAACAGCGCGTGTTGTTCCCCGCAATGCAAGTACAAAAAGACGACTTCATTGTCGTGCATTTCAGGGCGCCACCAAACGCGGTGTCAGAGCGCAAAAGCAAGGCGGAGTCGCAGCTGAAAATTGCCTACAAAAGCGCGTGGGACATTTTTCACACTCATGAAAAATTAACGGGCATAGGAAATTCCAATGGGGCATTGACATTGCTAGAAAACCCGCATGGAAGGCCCATGGATGTTGTGCTCTACTCAAACAAAAAAGACGATAAAACGAAAAAAGACCGCGGCTTTGCAAGTAAGGAAGTGTACTCTTGGGTTCAAGAAATTGAGCAAGCTGGGATGTGGAAGCCGAAAAACGGAACGGAACTTTTTCCCTCTGACGCGCTTAATCCCACGGACAGCACGACTACGCGCTCTATAAACAGAAAGCAGCACAAGGACACGAACAGCGCAGATGATTGGTATATTGTTCACACGGGAAAATCTACCTTTGGGAAAGTCAATTCCCAACAAGTATACGTGCCTAAAAAGGGCAAAACGAAAAAAGCGCCACAACCATAAAGCGCTTTCTAAAAACAAAAATCACCATGCGGATCATGGCAATGTATCATCAAAAAGATGTGCGCATACTTCTTGCATGTCTTGGGGCATGGGCGCGCAAAATTCTTTTTTGCCCTTGCTTCTTTCAACGGCATGCATCGCATGAGCATTGTACAAAGCAATTTCGAGCTTCCACGCATGAAGCATCAAGGGCACATTACGCAAAGCATCATCATGCACGGCGCGCGCATAGAGTGCGTCACCTAAAACGGGGCTACCAATATGCTGCGCATGCAAGCGTATTTGGTGCGTGCGTCCCGTGAGTATGTTCCACTGCACAAGGCTGTATTTTCCATTGGAATTCAGTACCGTATAATGCGAGCGCGCCTCTTTGCCCTGAGAAGCGTGTGTATAGTTACAAAACTTTTTTCTATTTTTTACATGGCGCGCTATGTAGCTTGTGACCTCTGCGTGCGCCAGCGGTGGCGTCCCCTTCAAAATGGAAAGGTAGGTTTTTTTCACTGCGCGGCACGCGAACTGCTTGGCATAAAAATCATGCGCCGCGGCTGTTCTTGCTACCAGCAGAATGCCCGAGGTATCTTTATCGAGACGATGCACAATTCCTGCTCTGCCTGCGCTCATATCGCCCTTGCGGTAACTCTGCAGCATAGGGAAAACAGCCTGCGCAATGGTAGCGGAGTAATGCCCCGCGCCAATGTGCACCACGTCTCCGCGCTGTTTGTTTAACACAAGTAGCGTTTCATCGCTGTAGCGTACGCTTTCTTGTATGCGCCTTGCAAAACCCACATCAAGCGGAGCCTGATATGCGAGGCATTCGGAACTCGGCGTTGCTGGGATTTCTATAAGGGCTTTAATACTATCTCCATAGCGCAGTTTATGTGAAAATTTTATGGAAATGTCATTAAGGCTCAAATGCGTACAGTACTTTGAAAGTTTAGTGCGACTTAGGCTTGGAAACATTGCTGCAAGAACGCAGTCGAGTCGTTGAGGAGTTTGTGAGGCATAGGAAAACCAAAGCGTATGAGGCATGGCGCTTCAAGCTATTTTGTAGTTGAAAGAAACAATTCGTTTATTTCTTGTTTTCTAAAATGCTTGACAAGCCCTATAATGAGGTCGATAACGCCAACGCCGAGTGAAATGCCCACGGCGGTCAACAACAAGGTCCCAACTTCGTCACTTGTGTACTTTGGCTTTTCAGCGCCACCAAAAAAAAGAGGCAAATACTTTGGTTCAAACTTACCCGCTTTGTCGCTCTCCACTCCAGTTTTGTACAAATCAAACCCAATACCACCTAAGAGGATGCAAAACGGAAAGGAGCCTACGGTAACCGCAAAGAAGCGCACGGTAAAATAAGCCCATGGCGCAAATTCTCCAGTTGTATAAGACTGTGGATCTGCTTTTTCTTTTTTTGTAGTAGGCGGAAGTAAATATTCTTCCGGATTCTTAGATCCTTCTTCTACATCAGCCTTTGCAGTACCACCGCTATTTGCATCATCTGAGTTGCTACTCTGAGCGTATAAGTCAAAGCCAATAAAACAAAAACACGTTATGAAAAACAATACGAGTATTTTACGCACTAATTCTATTCCCCTACACCCATGCTACAGCCTTTTGCCAAAAAGCGCAGTACCCACTCGCACCATGGTGCTTTGCTCACGTATGGCATAGGCAAAATCGCCGCTCATGCCCATAGAAAGTTCCAAAGGGCTTTCGTAACGCATGTCAGTTTCCAGCCGCTCCTTCCACAGGCGCGTGCGGGCAAAGGCCTTTTCTGTTTCACGTTGCGTACGCAGAGCGTCATTCTTGTCAAAAGGGGCTATAGTCATAAGCCCGCGTACGCGCAATGCTGAAAACGACGCCTCATGTTCCTGAGCGTAACGGGCGGTAGTGAGTAGCTCATTGTACTCAAGAATCCCATACTTTGCTGCATCCGCAAGAGGGTTTACTTGCAAAAAAATACCCTGAGTTCTTATTGTCTTTTTCGGCATGGCAGCGCACGCTTTCGCAAGATCCATGAGTAGCTGAAGGCTATCAACACTTTGAACACAATGAAACAACTTTAATGCCCTTGCCACTTTGTTGCGCTGCAAGGTGCCTATGCAATGTAGTTCAAGCTTGGGCATGGCTTCCAAGGCTGTAGAAGTAAATTTTGCCTCGGCTTCTTGCACCCTGTTTTCACCAAACAAGCGCTGCCCCGTGTGGTACATACGCAGAATATCCGCAAACTCCACGGTTTTACTTACCGCCATAAGCGTAATATCATTTGCATTGCGCCCGCACTCTCTAGCAATATCCTCTATAGTACGCATGACCTGCGTGCGGGCACGCGAAAAACAGTTCTCAAGATTCATGAAATATGTTTTTATTATATTGTTTTTTTTCTCATAAACGCTACATAATAATAGTATGAACTATAGCAAAACTCAGAATGAGCAGTGGAGTGTGAAACGTTCACTTGCAGAAATGCTCAAAGGTGGCGTAATAATGGATGTCGTCAATGCTGAAGAGGCAAAGATTGCCGAGGATGCGGGCGCGCAGTCGGTTATGGCGTTGGAGCGTGTTCCTGCGGATATACGCCGTGATGGCGGGGTTGCGCGCATGTCTGACCCCAAAATGATAGAGGAAATACAAAAGGCTGTGCAGATACCCGTCATGGCAAAATGCCGCATAGGGCATATTGTAGAAGCGCAAGTTTTGCAAGCCCTTGAGGTCGACTTTATAGACGAAAGCGAGGTACTCACTCCTGCGGACGACGTCCACCATGTGTATAAACACGACTTTACCGTGCCCTTTGTATGCGGATGCAGAAACCTTGCCGAGGCGCTGCGCAGAATAGGAGAAGGCGCAGTGCTCATACGCACCAAGGGTGAGGCAGGCACTGGTGATATTGTTGAAGCCGTCAAACACATGCGCACGCTTATGAAAGAAATAAAAGCCTTAACAATGCTCAGAGAAGACGAACTTATGCACGCTGCGAAAACCTTAAGCGCGCCTTACGAGCTTGTAGCAGAAGCTGCACAAAGCGGGAAGTTGCCTGTGCCAAATTTTTCCGCAGGCGGCGTGGCTATTCCTGCAGACGCAGCGCTTATGTGCCAGCTCGGCGCAGAAGCCGTTTTTGTAGGCTCTGGAATATTCAAGTCTGAAAACCCCTTAAAGCGCGCTAAGGCCATGGTTGAAGCCGTTGCAAATTACAACAACCCCGAGGTAATAGCAAAAATTTCATACGATCTTGGACAACCCATGAAAAGCGTTGCTGTGCTAGAAATAGAAGAAGCAGCACGCATGGCACACAGGGGACATTAAACTCCCTAACTCAGCGAGTGGAGTAACTATGAAAACAGATTTACATATAGGAATACTAGCACTACAAGGAAACTTTGAGCAGCATCAAGAAGTTCTGCGTGTGGCTGAAAGCAAAATACCCCAAAACGTATTCTCTCATTTGGTAACAAATGCCAAAGATCTCATGAACCCATACGACGCACTCATACTGCCGGGCGGTGAGAGCAGCACTATGAAAACCTTGCTTCATAAACAAGGTCTCTTTGATTCTCTGCAGCGTCTTATTTACAAGAGAGTACCGATATTTGCAACGTGTGCGGGCACTATTTTGCTTGCACAATATATTCACAAAGAAAGCTTTGACCCACTTGGCCCTGAAAAAAAAGAATACGACCCTATGGCGGTTGCGTTTTCGGCTGCACGCATTAGCGTAAACAGAAACGGGTATGGAAGGCAAGTGTTTAGCTTTAGTGCAAACATTGAAACCACCATGGGCTTTGATGTAGCAGGCATGTTCATACGTGCACCCGTCATTACAGAAGTAGGCGAAGGCGTGGAAGTGCTGGGCTACTACAAGGAAGACCCCGTCATAGTCATGCAAGATTCAATGCTTATGACAACCTTTCATCCCGAGGCTGTGGATGATGATTCACTACACTGCTTTTTTTTAAAACGCCTTGCCGCGGATGAGGAGAAGCTGTAATTACAAAAACAATTCAATAACTTAGGCCTTACGTTCTAATAAGTACTGGACAAAGACGCGCATGTGTTTTTTTGCCTCTTGGTTTATTGCAAGCTCAGCTACGCACGCTTCAATCTCGCTTACGAGAAGTTTGCATTCTTTTTGTATCTCATCGTATACACTCCATTCCTCTGCGTAACGGCACACCTTCTCTATCTCATAAGCACCAATGTCACCATTACACAAGGCTTCGAGTTCTGCACCTTTACCATGCTGAGCAGCGCACCGCAAAAGCTTCCACTGAAAAAAAGTACGCTTCTTCTTCATAAAATCAGAGCCGCGCGGCTTACCCGTCATTGACGCGGGATATCGTATATCGAGTACATCATCGCAAATTTGAAACAGCTGCCCCATCAGTCCGCCCACACAAGTCAAATTATTCATCTCACGCTCATCAACAACTTTCGCATGCGCGCCCAAAGAATAAAAATACCCCATGAGCGCGGGCAAGGTAAAGGTATAATGCCCCGTCTTCCCTTCATACATGGCGAGTATCGCTTCCTTGCTAGGCGGCGTGGCTCTGCTTTCCCAGTACATGTCGTTCATTTGCGCAAGCCCCACTCTGCTTACGTATGTAGTAAAAACATGCAAGGCACGCCCTGCATGCGAAGCGGGAATTGCCGCGCTTATGATCCCTAGCGCATGCGAAAAAACTATGTCACCAAGGCATATGGCAAGCGACTCTCCCATGCGCGCAAAATTATGCTCACCATGAAACTGTGCCGAAACAGCTGAACCAGATGGCGCATGAGTGCGTGCCGCGTTTTCAAGCTGTACGTGCATACTCGGCATGGCACGGCGCATCTCGTCTCCATCCATTATGTCATCATGTATCAACAAAAACATTTGCAAAAGCTCAAGCGAGGCACCAACAGAAAACAATGCCTTATGCGTTGCTATTTCACAACCGTACAACTGAGCCCAGTACACAGCGAATAAGCCTCGTATCATCTTTCCGCCACATGCGTAATCCATGAGCTTTTTACGCAACAACTCCTGCCACGCCACTTCCATGCGCGGGTCATCACGCAGCACCTCATCACACAACTGGTCAATGTGTTTCCTTATTGCCTCTTCAAGCGCGGGACGCCACTCTTGTGAAAACTCTAAAAACCCCTTCATATTTTGTACATCCTTTACCGTACATTGTAATACATGCACTCGACACGCTACGCATGCTTCTACCTTGCCCTACAACCCACGCTCTTTTTTACGCGCAAGGGCAATCTTTCGTAACTCTCTCATCACTACATAAGGCTTCATGGTTCCAGCTAGCACGCCCTGTGTTGCTTTTAAATAATAGTCACTTACCACTTGATCCATTCCTAAGTCAGCCCATATCACAGGCGACTCGACCATCTCCAACAAAGACAAGGCACGCTTAACCGAAGGAGTTAAAACTTGGGCATTGACTACAGAACTTACTGTAAAGTTGCCTGACTTCGCAACTATCTCAGACGCATCCTTAGAAAGCATAATTTTGAAAAGTATCAAGGCGAGATCCTTATTCTTCGAAGCACTGGAAACAACAAAACCTTCAGACGCCAGCGCATTTATAACTCTAGGCTTCCTTTGATACTCGTCAGGGGGAATAACGACATCGTGTACTTCAAATCTTTATATTCTCTATCAAATACCGATATTCGCCATGTGCCTCCAAAAAACATAGCTGCCTCCCCCATACCAAAAGACGCAGCTGCAACCTCGGGCTTTGTAGCATTCACCCCCCTTTGAAAGCAACCCGCCTCATTGAGACTTTGCAACTTTTTCAAAGCACGCACATAGCCCGAATCCGCATACAGCTCATACTCAGACGATTGCAAGGCATAATCAGCACGCACGCGTTCAACACCAACATAGCGTGGGTTTAAGACCGTCATGTAATGATTAGCCTGCCAGCTTTCACCATTACCAATGACCAGCGGAATGACACCATTTGCACGAAAGACCTTGCATGACTTGAGAATATCACCAAAGGTTCTTGGAACTGCCATATTATACTTCTTAAAAAGCCTCTCATTGTAAAACATAAACTTAGAAGTATACAAGAAGGGAACTCCATAATACCTGTTATCTTCCGTCTTCAAGAATGAATCAGCATACACTTTGGCAAAATACGTGCCTATCATGGATTGCACCTCTTGGGTAATGTCAAGCACAGCCCCCGCCTCAACAAAGTCCATGCCGCGCCTCCCTGACCATGAGTGAAACACATCCGGCGCCTCTCTCGACTCGACAGCAGCCTTTATATGCGTCTTGTACGCCTCATTGGCAATGTACACATTGTTCAAAGTCGCGCCCGTGTGAGCCTCAAAGCGCCCCTTAACGTGCTCAAAAAACTCTTGCCAATCAGCATGACTACCATTGGTCGTGCCTTCAGGTGGAGTGAAAATCTGCCAGAGCGTAAGCTCTCGCTTCTCGGCACTCTGTACTCCACCATCATCACGCACACACCCTACTACAACACCTGCAAACAACACCAATAGAAAAAAACTACCACACTTCATATATCAACCCCTCAATCAACAACTATACAAGTACCACCTTCAACAAATACAATCAAACTCTAAACTATATCAATACCACCGTTACTCCTACCCTATCACGGCTCCGAGCCATGCTTTACACCACGCACATAATACACCCCACGCATAGCATTCTCTTCATCAAAGTACACCTCACCAAAAAGCGTAGAAACACGCCCTTGTGCACGCTCACCCCGCGCCTTGCTCAGCGCTACTTCAAGCGCAACATAGGCCTCTGTTACCGCGCGCGTAGGCACAAGCTTTGGATAATGACTCTGAAACCACGCATTAAATACACTCCACGAAGCGCTGCTAGTAAGAGCACCTTTAGCTACAAGGTACACTTCATCAGAGTAAGCAGCAAGGCGCTCAGTTACATGCACCCCCCCAGCAAGACTTGGCAAAACAATAGGCTTCGTGTAGCCTGCGACCTTACGCATATTCCTTACAAAATCCGCTGCTCCCACCTGTGTGCCCATGTAGACAAACGCGCCACTCCCGTTCTTCATCAACACACCATTCTTTCCCTCTATAACACGCCTTATAAGGGTAGCCCCATCTGAAGACGGGGGTTCATTGATAAGAGCGCACCCAATGCCAAAGTCCTCCAAGATGTTCATGAGCAGAACACTATTATCATGACTATACCCAAACCCACGCTGCACAATGTTTACGTGTTTAATGCCTCGTTCACTTAAAAAACGCGCCATAGCATGCTGCTCGGCATCAAGCGCTATGGCAGTGCTAAACACACCCTTGGCGTGCTGCGGCGCAGTTGCCCTGAGCTCTTGCCCATAGGGAGAAACCACCGTGAGATTGTTTTGTGCATACCAAGGCGCAAGCAGAACAAGCGCCCGCTCACACGTGTAGTCAAACACCACATGTGTACGCGAAGCAAGATCACTCAGTGTGCGTTTAACTTTCTTCACATGCTGTTCATCAAGACTCGTTTGCGCATCTTCTTGAGGTTCACACACGGCTTTTGGCACTGTCCGCACTACCCACCGTGGCACAAGCGCTGCGTTAGCAGCCTTTTCACTCTTGCGCATACGCTTAAGCGCGTCTATAATTTCAGCCTTACCAAGCCCTGCAGGACTTGAATCAACACCTTGAAGAAACACAAGCCCCACGGTGTAGGACTTTGCACATGAAACACAAAACACAAACGCAGCTGCTACTACTCCAAAAAAGACATTACGCATTATGCTACTTATTATATAGAACTACCCTTTGAGACTCATTGTTGCTTTGAGCCTAGAGGCGCGCCCCTTACAAATAACACACAAATAACACAAGAAACTTACACTAATGCTTCATATGCAGCACGCACCGCCTGTGGAATATCAGCACCATGCGTGCGCGCGTTTATAATAGCCTTGACAAATGCACTACCAACTACACAGGCATGTACATACGGGGACAAGGCTTGCACCTGCTCGGCGTTCTGTATACCAAAGCCCCCTAAAAGGCGCGTGGACGCAAACACAGCATCGGTGAGAAAGTCCACAAGCTCGCCATCTATGCTGGTTTTTTGCCCCGTTATGCCCGTGCGTAAGGACATGTACAAGTACTGCGGCTTAAGACTTTGCACAAGCACTTGAAGGCGCTCACGCCCACTTGTTACAACCGCAACGGGTATGTAGTGCAAGCCCGCAGCCTTACACGCCGCTTGTATTTGAACACCCACGTCACTATCAAAGGGAATATCGGGTATGATAAGCCCACCAACGCCAACACGCTGCGCCTCCTTTACAAAAGCATCAAGTCCATACGCCACGGGGGTGTTGCCATAACACATGAGAAACACCGCAACAGGCGTGGGGTTTTCCTTCACGCTTTGCACCAGCCTCTCCAGCATGGCAAAGCCCTTGGCAACACTAAACGCATCAGGCTCTTCAAGTGCCTCAGCGCACGCACCTTGTATAAGCGCCCCATCAGCAAAGGGGTCTGAAAAGGGAACCTGCACCTCTAGGTAACGCGCGCCCGCAGCGGCTAATGAGCGCGCCACATCAAGTGACGTTTGTTCATCTGGAAAGTGCGAAATACAATGCGCCATGATAGTAGGCTTCATATCCTGTGCTGTTTCTCCCATAACTACTCCCCTTTCACGGACGAAGCGCATTGCGAGCTTGAGACATCAGACAAGCGCTCCAACTCGCTGCGCAAAAACTCCTTCCACGCTTCGCTATCACGCTCCGGCGCAGTTATAAACAAGTCCTTATCACCACGCCCCGACATGTGTATAAACACCGTCTCATCACGCCCCATGCTCGCAGCAAGCTTGAGCGCAGGTGCCACCGCATGCGCAGACTCAAGCGCAAAGACAATGCCCTCCTTGCGGGCAAACAAACGCAAGCCCTCAAGCGCCTCAGCGTCCGTTGTGCTGCTGGGGTGCAACTCGCCCCGTTCAACCAAATGCGCAAGATGCGGCCCAACACCGGGGTAGTCCAAGCCCGCAGAAATTGAATACGTATGCGCAAGCTGTCCATCACTATTAGAAATAAAGCGCGACCGGTAGCCCTGCACCACGCCCTCGCGCACGCTCTCTTGCATCTCTTCATCGCACGCAAGGCGCGTTGCATGCTCCCCAATGCGCCTGCCGCGCCCCCCCGCCTCTGCTATATGCAAGGACGGACTAAAGTCGTGCGTTTGTACGTACTGGCGTATTTCACGCAAAAAGGGCGTGCATATGCCCATGGCGTTTGACCCCCCGCCTACGCACGAAACAATGGCGGAGGGACGCAGCCCCCGTGCCTTGCACTGCGCAACAAGCTCCGCGCCTATGACAGATTGGAAACACTGCACCATGTCAGGAAAGGGCGCAGGACCCAAGGCCGAACCTATGACGTAGTGCGTGGAAGCAAAGTTTGTAGCCCAATCGCGCATCGCCTCGTTTATCGCATCCTTGAGCGTCTGCTGTCCACTCTCCACCGCCACAAGCTCCGCACCCAACATGCGCATAATATGCACATTGGGTCGCTGCCGCCGCACATCCACCGCACCCATGTATATGCGGCACGCCAGCCCCAACTTGGCACAAGCGGTAGCCGTTGCAAGCCCGTGCTGCCCCGCGCCCGTCTCAGCAATAATACGCGTTTTTCCCAAACGCTTTGCAAGCAAGACTTGCCCCAGCGCGTTGTTAATTTTATGCGCGCCCGTATGCGCAAAGCCCTCAAGCTTTACAAACACGCGTGCGCCGTGCCTCTCGTCTTGCCCCCCCCGCACATGATCCGTAACACCCGCAGCGTAGTACAAGGGCGTAGGCCGCGAGACGTAGTTACACAACACCTCATCGTACTCACTCCAAAAGCCATGGTCATCTTCAAGCGCAAAAAACGCTGCATCCAGCTCCATCAAGGCAGCACGCAGCACCTCTGGCACATAGCACCCGCCATAGCTCCCAAAATACCCACGCGGCTTACGCGCCTTCGCAGCGCGTATCAC
This sequence comes from Spirochaetia bacterium, assembly GCA_965196605.1. Lineage (GTDB taxonomy): Bacteria > Spirochaetota > Spirochaetia > WTKD01 > CBDAKK01. The sequence goes on along the minus strand of CBDAKK010000008.1, from coordinate 460,776 downwards.
CCCCTGCGCAACAGGAAGATACATATCATAATGAGATTGCAAAGCAGTATCACGATGGCCCATATAGCCATTGTACATGAGGACGATGCATGCGTCTTTCTGTGTTGTAGCTGACGCTAATCTTGTATGAACTTTTCTGCGGGCAAGCAGCCACGCCTGCTATGCCATACGCTCGGATGACTGTACTTTCTTTTCTTTTTTACCATCCATGGCAGCCAATGCGCCCCATGATGTCGGATCCATGTTAATTACACGAGACTCCATCCTGCTGCGCAGATACGAAGTCACTGCTGACAGCTGCATCGAGCGGAGCAAGGCGGAGCGTAACATGGATACTCGCAGACATGGGGCGGCTGTGATGACGCTCACGAGCGTAGCGAGGGGATGCCAACTATTGCATAAGCACCGCTGTGCGGTGCAAACATGGAGCTTGCATCAAAGCGCAATACCGCGTGAACCATGGCACGAACAATCGCGCATATGCGCAAAGGCATTCACTGAATACGCGGGGGTGTGGGGGCTTGCCCCCGCAAAGGGAAGGCGCTGTGTGTGATGTGTCGCAACAGCGTAGTGTGGCACTCCACCACAGCGTAGTGTGGCACTCCACCACAGCATAGTGTGGCACTCCACCACAGCGTAGTGTGGTAAGTCCTTGCCACATGTGCTAAGACACAGCTCCCCACTGAGGTGAGCTGTGCTTATGCGTGTTGATTAGTTTGTGCTACTATTTAGCTCCTGCCTTCTTCAACATGTCGCGTATTTCTTGGTATCCACCACCAAAATACGGCCTGTCTTTTCCAAGAGATATTTCCAAGAAGTCCAATGGTGTGTGCCCATTTTTATTGCGAGCATTTACATCTGCTCCCGCTTCCAGCAACACCTGTATAACCATGGGATTCAAATTAAACAGAGTAGCACCATGCAATGGTGTTTGTTGATTTTGTCCACGTTCGTTGACGTTTGTTCCTGCTTTGAGTAATATCTTTACTATTTCTGGATTCTTATTAAACGCACTAGCTAAATGTAAAGGCATACTTCCAAATCCATTACGATCGACAACAACTGATTCCACTCCTAGCAATATCTTAATAATTGCGGGGTTCTCATTACGCATAGCAGCCCAATGCAAAGGCCTATTCCTTAATGCATCATGAGCGTTCACGTCCGCTCCCGCTTCCAGCAACACCTGTATAACCGCGGGGTCATTACTGCTCTCTGCAGCCACATGCAAGGGCGTTCTTTGCCTGCCATCACGAATATTCACGCCTGCTCCTTCTTCAGCAAGTGCCTCGCGTACTGCTTCGGGTGTAGCGCCTCGCATAAACCCCGCTGAAGTTAATGTTGCACATGACATGGTAAAGGTAACAAATATCACGGGTAGTATTAATAAATGTTTCATAATCGCTCCTTAATTACGTTATAGTTTTTTCTCATTATACAACAACAATAGGTGCAGTAAAAGAAAAGATGGTTACAATAAGACACGGGGTGTGATGTGACCTACGGTGTATAGTGGTGGAGACAAGCCTCACCTGCCTAGCTTTCCCATACTTGCCGCTGCTTACGCGCGCAGCTCTCAACACGCATGAGCGTCCCCAAACCCCGCGTCTTACCCCCTATGACGTAGTCCCACACCTGAAACAACTTTGCACCACCCGTGCGTAGCACCTCAATGTACCTACGCACATGGGTAGATACAGTCGCGCGTAAGCGCATTACCCGTGTCATATCTCACAAGACTAGCGAGTTTTTCTTTTCTTTTTCCGTCGCAAGAAAAAGAAAAGAAAAAGAACAGTCATCCGAGCATATGTCATAGCAAGTGCGGCTGCTTGCCCCCGCAAAAGGAAGGTGCTGTGTGTGATGTGTCACCACAGCGTAGTCTGGTACTCCACCACAGCGTATCACGTTAGCGCCTTAGTCACAAGAGGCGTGCATACAACATTGCGTTAGCAAAACTGCAGCAGCCTTCAGGCGCGGAGCGCAAAACCCGCATCTTACCCAAGGGGGGCATGGGGGGACGCTCCCCCACAAAGGGCATTTCTTAAAATGAGAATACTTTGCATTTCTATCTGAGTTGCCTACTATAATAGTAGTGGGTGAAAGTAAATCAACAAGATACAAGATACCTGTTGGGGTGGTAGAAAAGATGCGTAAAACGCAAAGGAGTTTGAGGTCGAGGCTTGCTGTGCTAGCGTGGCCATTACTGGTTCCAGTAATGGCGTTTGTGCTTGCGGGCGTGTTCTTGTTCTTCCTTAAGCTTACTAAGCATTTCTTGATGGGCTCAGTATCATGGGGCGGTGTTCCATGGCTCTACATAAGCTTATATATGCTGTCCATTGCTTTTCTCTATGCCCTTGTATTTGTTGTGAGAAAGGGCATACAGAGAATGAAGCGTAAGCGTGCGCTTTATTAAGGCTCGTTAGGAGTTAAAAAACTTCGTAACATCGGTCACGCCCATGCCCGCAGCCTTTGCGGCTTGTATTCCCACGGGGCTGTCTTCAAACACGTGGCAGTGCGCGGGCTCTACGTGCATGCGGCGTGCGCATTCTAAAAATAAGTCGGGCGCAGGCTTGGGGTTTGCTACCTCGCTAGAGGTGACCACAATGTCAAAGAAGCGCTTGATATTCAAAAACTCTATAATGCGATGCGCTACCTCTTTGTCTTCGTTTGTGCCAAGGGCAAGGGGGAGGCGTTGGTGGTACGACTGAACGAGGTCCATGGTTTGGTGGTAGGTAACAACGCAGTGCAGGAGTTCTATGTAAAAGGCGTCCTTCAAGGTTTTTGCTTCTTCAGAGGGTAGCGAGAGTCCATGCATGTCTTGGAGTCCTTCGGCAAATGCATGCGAGGTGCGCCCCTTCAGTGCTTCGTAGTCATCATCGCTCATGTTTTTGCCGTCGCTTTCCATAACCTTGCGCCATGCAAGAACATGCGCTTGCTTTGAGTCGATGAGCGTGCCATCTAAGTCAAAGATAAGCGCCTGTACGTGGGAGGGTATTTCGTTTTTCATAAAGACATACTCCTAGCTTAAGCCAAGCGCGGCTGTGTTGAAGGGTAGGGCTTGCATGTAGTCTTCTACCGTGCCGTTATTAAAGACAACGTCCACTATGGCCTTGCCCAGCGGGCTTAGGTCTTTCATGCTGCGGTAGGGCTCAAGTTCCTTCTTAAAAAACTCAACAAGTTCCAAGGCGCCCGCGTCATAGGCTTCATAGCCTACTTCTTGTTGTTCTTCTACGCGTAGCAGGCCGCGCGGTATGGGCGCGCTGTTAAACTTAAGTGAGCTGGGGCTAAAGCCGAGGAGTGAGCAGCGTGAGCTCATCAGTTGCCCTCTGCGGTAGCGTATGCCTCCACGGCGCGCGGTGTATTCGCGGGCAAGCCACTCGGCATTAAAGCCAACTTTGTAGGCCCCAATAAACTGGTTAGGAATGAGCAAGTAGCCTGTCTCGGGTGTTTCTTGTATTTGGCGCAGCAGCAGGTTGGCTTGGTCAACGCGTCTGCCAATGGCAAAAGGCCAGTATGAGCCCACGCCTTCGCTGGTAAGTGCCTTGCCTGCTGCTACTATGCTGGGGTTGGCATGCCCGCGCGGTGCTATTAAGCGCCAGATCCACGCCAGTGCTGGGGGTAGCACATGCATGACGCCAATAATGCCATAGGAGGGTTCACTCCTTGTGCAGCGCGGGGTGCGTACGCCCATGCTGCGAATGTCCACCGAGACTATGTCGCTTATAACGTTGGGTACGTATTTGCGGGGCAGTATTATTCGCGGATTTGGGCACGGCGTGTCGGGAGCGTCCAGTGTGTGGTCCCATATCAGGGCTGTGGCGCCCGGCTTGCCCTCTATGTTTAAGAATATAAGAGGTTCGGGGGGGCTTATGCACAGTGCTTCGAGTTTGGGGTCGGTGCCGTATTGCTTGAGGTGGTCTACGCGCAAGAACCATGCTTCTTCGGCGTCTTGTACGCGTATTTTGCGCCCCGTCTGCTCACGGTGATGTACCAAGCCCATGTCGTCGGTAAGCGGGAAGAGTTCGCAGGTGTCTTTCATGTCGATGATGGTACTGTCTTCTGTATCCGGGTTGTAGGCAAGGGTCATCATGCCGCCGTTATTTAAGTGCGGATCTTGCGTCATTTCGGTTTTGCCGCCGCCAGATGCGCCTTCGTGCATAATGACAAGCTCGCATTCATAGGGGGTCACGATGCGCACCGTTGAGCAGTGCAAGGTACTCCACGGCGGCACTTCGCGCTCGCCTATGTTGAGCAGCATGCTGTATACTCCCTTTTTGGCACTGGGGCCGGGGTACAAGTTATAAGAGAAGACTTCGTGTATTTCGTCACTGCGGTTGTGTACCACCACTTGCTTGCCATCAAAGTGTGTATGGCGGAAGGGGGGAGCCACAAGGAACGCGCTTACTATTTTTGCTGCACTTGGGAGCCGTTCTGGCAAAATAAAGCCTTGTAAGTCGGCAAGCGCGAGAATAAAAAAGGCAGCTTCTACGGGTGCTATGGCAACGGACAAGTAGTTGTGTTCTGCATCACCGGCATAAAAAGGCATGGCAAACAGGCGCTGCGTTTTAAGCCATTCCAGCGTCTCTTTGCGCGTGGTGCTAAAGTCAGCGTTAAAGCGCTCCTTGTAGGTCTTCTTATCCGTAGGCAGTTCATCGGCTATGACCATGGCATTGGGGTCGCGCCGTCTCATGTAGGTGTCGCAAAAGTTCACCGCAACGCCATTTTTACAACGCGCTATGTATGCTTCCTTGTAGGGACCCTTGCCCGGCACGTCAAATACTACATCTGCTTGCAGAGCTGTGTCATCGCCAAAAACCATGGTCAAAAGCTTGCTCCGACTCTGCGGAACAAGCACCTCAGGTGCATTCTTCAGTACGTCTTCTATGTCCTTTGTAAAGCGTATGTGTTTTAATAATTCTGATGTGTTCATACTACCTCCATAGTAGGTGCAAGCGTTATATTCACCAGTGATAGTATAGCATAGGTTTTTTCTTGTGGGGGCAAGCCCCCACACCCCCACGGAGTAAGACGCTGTATGTGCATATGCGCTTTGTGGGGGTGTCCCCCACACCCCTTTGGGTAAGACGCCTCTTTGCGCTATGCGCGAGCGTCTGTTTTGTAGCTCACGCTAGTCTTATATGAACTTTTTCTGTGGTCAAGTAGCCACACCTACTATGACATATGCTCGGATGACTGTTCTTTTTCTTTTCTTTTACCATCCTTGGCAGCCTATGCGTGCCCTCCATGGCACGGCTGTGAGGACGCTCACGAGCGAAGCGAGGGGATGCAAACTATTGCATAAGCACCGCTGTGCGGTGCAAACATGGAGCTTGCATCAAAAGAAAAGAAAAACATCCTGTGAGGCTACGCCATAGGGACTAAGACACTGGGTTTAGAGAGGCTGCGCGTGTGAGGGCTGCACGCCATATCTATTTTGCTTGCGCTTTGTGTGTGCGCACTTCTTGTTGCCAAGACACGAGCTATAATATCACTTGCAGTGAGCTAAGACTGATGCCTTCTGTTGCCAAGCAGCAAAACGCACTATGATGACACCTCGGACGGCTGTACTACGCTACGCGCGTGTAAGCTGTCGCAGTTTTGCTGACGCAGTGTGTGTGCACTTCTTGTTGCCAAGCAGCCATGTTAAATACGCTATCTATTCGGATGGCCGTACTTTCTTTTTTTTCTTTTTGTGCGACGCTCACGAGCGAAGCGAGGGGATGCAAACTATTGCATAAGCACCGCTGTGCGGTGCAAACATGGAGCTTGCATCAAAAGAAAAAAAAGAAAGTACCAAAGAAAAAAAAGAAAAAGCCGCTGTGGGGGCAAGCCCCCACACCCCCGCGTATTCAGTGAATGCCTTTGCGCATATGCGCGATTGTCTATGCCATGGCTCACGCGGTATTGCGCTTTGTCTCTTGTTCCCTATGGCGTTAGCCACACAGGATGTTTTGCTATAAGATCCATTTCTGTGTTGCACCGTCCATGGCGCTCAATGCGTCCCATCCATGGGACGAGCGACCGCTCCGCTCCATTTAACGTTTCTAGCCGCTCGCCTTCGGCTCCCGACTTTTCTTTTTGGATGCAAGCTCCATACTTGCGCACAATATCTAGGTTATTACTGCTTTAGCACACAGCATGCTTTTTTCTCTTTTCTTTGGTACTTTCTTTTCTCTTTTTTTCGTGCCAAAAAAAGAGAAAAGAAAGTACAGCTATCGGCGCATATGGCTTATTTGGAGCTCAGTCTTGGCCGCCGCGGCGTGAGCTACAAAACAGATGCGCGCGTAAGCGCACTAGCGCGTCTTACCCCAAGGGGGGTGTGGGGGCGTGCCCCCACCATTAGAGTATCTTAAGCGCGTTCTCTGAGTATTTTTGCAGCGGCAACTACGTTTGCAAGTGAGTCGCGTACTTCAGCCCACGCGCGGGTTTTTAGTCCGCAGTCGGGGTTTACCCACAGCTGTTCCTTAGGAATATACTGCATGGCTTTTTCTAAGAGTTCGACTATTTCTTGCACCGAGGGTACGCGCGGCGAGTGTATGTCGTAGACTCCTGGGCCTATGTCGTTTGGGTACTGAAAGTGCTTAAAGGCATTGAGTAGGTCCATGCGCGACCGCGAGGCTTCTATGGATATGACGTCGGCATCAAGGGCTGCAATGGACTCTATCATTTCGTTAAACTCCGAGTAGCACATGTGCGTGTGTATTTGCGTGGCGTCTTGGACGCAGCAGGTGGATACTTTAAAGGCTTCAATTGACCATTGGAGGTAGCTTGCATGGTCGCGTTTTCTTAAGGGTAGTCCTTCGCGTATGGCGGGTTCGTCTACTTGAATGACGGAGATGCCCGCCTTTTCGAGGTCGGCAACTTCATCGCGTATGAGTAGGGCTATTTGCATTGCTGTTTGTGACCTTGCTTGGTCATCTCGCACAAAAGACCATTGCAATATGGTAATGGGGCCCGTGAGCATGCCTTTCATGGGGCGCGGGGTAAGCGACTGCGCGTAGCGTATCCAATCAACCGTGATGGCGCCTACACGCGAGAGGTCTCCGTAAATAATGGGGGGCTTTACGCAACGGCTGCCGTAGCTTTGAACCCACCCGTTGAGTGTTGATACAAAGCCGTCAAAGTTTTCGCCAAAGTATTCGACCATGTCGTTGCGTTCGGGCTCACCGTGCACCAACACGTCAATGTCTACTTCTTCTTGAAAGCGCACTACTTCTTCAATGTTCTGCTTCATTGCGCCTACGTATTCGTCTTCTGATATGAGGTTTTTCTTAAAGTCAGCGCGCGCCTTTCTAATGGCGCTGGTTTGGGGGTAGCTGCCTATGGTAGTGGTGGGAAAGAGCGGAAGCGTAAACACCTCCCGTTGCGCTTGCCGTCTCTGTGCAAATTCGCTGTTGCGCTGCGCCATTTCTGGGCTTATTGCGCGTACGCGTTCTAACACCGCTGCCTTGTGTACCAGCGCACTGCTTTTGCGGCTTTGGGCTGCTTGTGCATTCGCCTGTATTTCCGCTTGTATGCCCTCAGCCTCTTGGTGGTACGCAAGCGAGAGTAGTGATACTTCGCGGAGTTTTTGTAGCGAGAAGGCAAGCCATTGGACTATTTCTTTCGCAATCTTTGTTTCGTAGGAAACGTCAAAGGGGCAGTGGAGCAGGGAGCATGAGGAGGAGACAAACCATGGTTCGTCTTCTTTGTACTTGTGCTCGCTCATAAGCGACTTTACTTGCTCGAGTTTTTCGCGTAGGTCGCTTTTCCAAATGTTTCTTCCATCTACAAGGCCAAGGGACAAGCGCTTGCCTGCCTTGGCAAGCACTGCCACTGCATGCGTGCTGCCGCGCACTAAGTCTAGGTGCACCACGTCCACTGGTAGTTTTGCAACAAGCTCCACGTTTTCGTGTAGATCATCAAAATAGGTTGCGAGAAAGACCCCGAGCTTGGGTAGTGCTTGGGCTATTTTTTCATAGGCAAGTACGTACAAGGCCTTGGTAGGTTCGTCTAAGTCAGTAATAAGCGCGGGCTCATCAAGCTGCACTTGCGTTACGCCCGTGCTTGCAATGCGCCGTAGCAGGGTTATGTAGGAGTCGAGGAGCTTGGTAAAAAGCGCAACTGTATCTACACCGTCGCTACACTTGCCAAGCTGGAGGTAGGTAACGGGACCTACAAGCACGGGTCGAATGCGGCTGAGGTCACCGTCTACCACTGCCTTTGCTTCTTCTATTTCTTGCAAAACTTTTATTTCATGCGCCGGGGTTTCAGACAAGTCCGCAAAGGCAGTTTCAGCGGAGAACTCTGGCACTATGTAGTGGTAGTTGGTGTCGAACCACTTGCTCATTTCCATAGCGGTGACGCTTGCGCTGTCGCCTTTTTCGCCGCGCGCCATGGCAAAGTACTGCCGTAAGGGGCTCTCTCCTTGCAAGTGCTCGTAGCGCTTGGGTATGGCCTTGAGTTGAAAGGTCAAGTCCAAGACGGTGTCGTAGAATGAAAAGTCGTTGACGGGCAGTACGTCTATTCCTGCGTCAACCTGCTTTTGCCAGTGCAGGGTGCGTAAGCCCTGCGCCGTGCTAAAAAGCTCGTCTTCGGATGCTTCGCCCTTCCAGTATTTTTCTAATATGCGCTTGAGCTCACGTTCTGCGCCAATGCGCGGGAAGCCTAAAATGGTGCTGTATAAGTGTTTCATGTATACTCCTTAAATGTTTATTAATTACAATGAATTTATATTCTTTTTTCTGCTGTCGCTATAAGCGTTTCAAACTGAGGAAAGTCCACATCACTGGAATCTAGATCCACCTTGATGTTCTGAAACCCTGCATCGCCTAACCACTGCGCAAGGGTTTCTTGTTCAAAGCCCATGTGAACATCGCGGTAAATATCGCGCGTCCATGTCTCGTCGTGTTTCTGCAAATCGATAATAATGATGACTCCGCCTCCGTCTAAGATGCGATACCCTTCGGCAATGGCTTTGCGAGGCTGCTCTATGTGATGCAGCGAATGCGAGAATATCACTATGTCTGCGCTTTTATCTTTTTGCTGCGTGTCTTCGCCGCTTGCAAGCAAAAACGACAAGGAGCGCTGAGTCTGCTCGTTTATGTGGATTTTGCGCGCAAGTTCTATTTGCTTTTGTTCAATGTCTATGCCCACAACGGAGGTGTTTAAGTAGCTGAACTCCCGCACCAAGTTGCCTACTCCACACCCTATGTCAACAATGCGCTTAGCGCGAATTGAACGCATAAGCCCTATGGCAAGCGCAAAGTCCGTTTGACCGGGCGAACGTTTATTTTGGGTTTCTACCCCCTCGTAAAATGAAAGCGAGGCTTCGTTTTTCTTTCTTAAAAACAAGGCAATCTTGCGCTCGTCTTTTTCGTGCCACGCTTCTTGCTTGGCAAAATCTATGACGGCTTCTATAAAGGTGTCTACCGAGCTGTTTGCTCCCGTAGCTATGCGGTACAAGACAAACCTGCCATTGCGGCGCGAAGAGACAAGGTTGTTCAACTTGAGTTGCGCAAGGTGCGCGGATATGGTGCTTTGACCGATGAGAAGCATGTCTTGAAGATCTTGGACCGAAAACTCCCTATTGTACAATGCCGAGAGAATTCTCCTCCTATTTACTTCACTTAAAACCCGGAACAGCGCCGTGCCTTCTGAATTCATACACGTATTATAATATAATCTTATGAGAATATGTTAATGATACATATTGGGCACAAAAGACTGCAGGGCTTATTTGAGTACCATACGTCCTCGCCGAGTAATGGTTAAAACATTGTTAGCATTGTGGAGATACAAGTAAAAAATGCCATGAACGACTTCATTTGATGCAGTATAGGCGGTTACTAAGACCATGTTTACGGGAGACTTCACCTTCCTCGATTGTCCTATTCCTATATTTTTAACGTATTCGGTGCCTATTATTACTTCAGACATTGGTTCAATGTACTCGTTTTTTATGGTGAGGGGAATGCTGAAATTGCCACAGGAAGTAAGAATAAACAACGCCCCTAATAGGCTTAAGCGTAAACAAGCAAATAGTTTTTGCATATATACATAATAGTAATTTAGCTACGGGTCGTGCATTACAATTACAACACAAATAATCCTGTATTGATGAAAAATAGTAGTTTTAAGAAGTGACAAAAAGGGCAGCGCGAAAGGTGCGCTCTAAGACCAGCTGCCATGTCTCCAATAAGTGTTTCACAGCAATGCTCAGTTCCTTTTTCTCTGAACTTGCCATTTTGTCACAAACATGGTCAACGCTCATGGCAAAGGGCTTTGCAAGTGTTTGCTGCACTGCGTCAATGCATGTGCGAGAGATGTAGGGTTTGATGGTGCTTTTGTAACCAGCGCTAGCGAGGGGGACAAACGCTCCTTGTCTCATGTCAAGGCTAAAGTGGTCAGTGCCCACATGGTGTGAATGCTCCAGTTGCTGTGGATGCCAGCCATTGCAACAAAGGCTACGAAATAAATAAACCAAAAGCGTGGCGTGCGTACAAAGCTTATGTTCGACCTTCTCACGCCTACAGAGGCCAAGCAAATACAGCAAGGCATCAACCAGCGCCTTAAACTGCGCATCATGCTGTGAGCCCTCTAAATATTTCACGAGCTCTACACAAACACATGCCGCGTAGTAACAAGACAAAGAAGCAGAAAGCTCGTAACAATGCTCATGAACAAAGACGTCGTATATTTTGTAATATTGTCCCTTGCTCTCTTCAAGCGCGAAACGCCCCATGGTAAAAAGCGCATTGCTGCCACTGAGCTTGCTTTTTAGACTGCGCCCGCCATAAGCCATGGCGTAGATAAGCCCCTGCTCCGTGTAAATGCCAACACTATTGTTTGATTCACCAACCGCCGTTGTACTAACAACCACACCGCGCACAAGGCTATGACATTTCATGCTTACAATGGTATCATTAATACTATGAAAGAAATAACCGCTCTTATACCGCATAGAAACCCGTTTTTATTTGTCGATGCTCTCACGCATATAAGCGAAGAGACCATACGAGGAACGCGGAAGTTTGAAAAAACCAGCGCCTTTTTTGAAGGGCACTTTCCCCAGTACGCCATAGTTCCGGGCGTCATTCTTGTAGAAGCAATGGCGCAGTGCGGCGGCGCAGGGGTGCGTGCACTTGGCAAAATAGCCGAAGAGCACTTGTTTTTTTTAGCAACCATAGACAAGGTAAAATTTCGTAAGCCCGTGTTACCTGACGACACTGTGCAGTTCGAAATAAACAATAATACAATAAGCACGCGCATGATAAAGCAGTCGGGCAAGGTTTTTAAAGGCGACGTACTGTGCGCCGAGGCCTCATGGATGTGTCTTGTTGGGGAGGCACCACGTGAGTAACATCGATGTATTTGCAAAAGACAAAACTGGATCTACAACCATAGTCCAACGTATACAGGCCATTGCTGAAACACGGCCTTTGGAAGTAGCACAGCATATCAAAAGCAAAGAGGGTATTTTTACCACTCGGAGCTATAAAGAATTTATGCATGAGGTGTATAGAACCGCGCACTTTCTGAGCACAAAGTTGAATGTAGCACGCGGTGATAAAATAGCCCTCATAAGCCAGAACAGGCCCGAATGGCTGCTCTTTGACCTTGCCATTTTGGGACTTGGCGCTGCAGACGTACCAAGGGGTAATGACACCGTGGCTGCTGAAATTGCATACATTCTCCAACACTCGGAAGCAAAGGGCGCCATTTTTGAAGACGCTACGGTATACAAACTGGTAAAAAACCATGACCCCAAAGTTATAAAGCAACTCTCGTTTGTTCTGCTTTTAGACACTCCGGAAGACTACGATGCGCAGGCCTACAAGAATGAAGAGACAGACGTGTATCTTTATGAAGACATTATTGCTTCTGAAATAAACGAAAGCGCTATTCAAGCAGTTAAGGACAGCATTTCATCGGGGAAAATTGACGACCTCGCAACTATAATTTACACCTCTGGCACCACCGCACACCCCAAAGGCGTGTGCCTATCACACCGCGGCTTTCTATTTCAAATTGATGCCATAGTACCCAGAGTCTTGCAGCTACGTCCCGAGCATGTGTTCTTAAGCGTACTCCCGTTGTGGCATGCCTATGAACGTGAAATACAATACATAGTGCTCGGCGTAGGTAGTTCCATAGCATACTCCAAGCCCATAGGGAAAGTACTGCTTGAGGACTTGCAAAGCGTACAGGCTCATTGGATGACTTCAGTGCCGCGCATTTGGGAAGGCGTTTATGCAGCAATTCACCGAAAGGTGCGCAATGGCTCAACAATACGAAAGCATATTTTCAAAGTTGCTGTCGCGGTAGGAAAGAAACAAGCGTATTTGAAACACGTTTTGTACAACACCTACGTTCGTTACACAAGTCTAGAAGAAAAAGGACGCATCTCTCGTTCACTGGAAATACTCAAGGCACTCCCCTTGTTTCTCTTGCTCTTTCCCCTGCGTTTTCTCCTTGATACGCTTGTCTTCAAAAAAATACGCAAGCTCTTGGGTAAGCGCTTTCTTGCCGGTGTTTCAGGAGGCGGTGCACTACCACATCATGTGGATTGGTTTTTTCAAGCGGCAAATATAAAAATACTCGAAGGTTATGGGCTTACCGAAACCTCCCCCGTGCTCTCGGTGAGAAACCAGACACGTCCTGAAGCAAACAGCATAGGCAAGTTGCTTGCGGGTGTTGAGTATAAAGTGGTGGATGAAAAAACGGGGCGCATTGTTTCTTATGGAGTGCCGGGCGTACTCCATGTGCGGAGCCCGCAAGTTATGCAGTGCTACTACAAAGATCCGGAAGCAACCGCAGCAGTACTCGACAAAGATGGCTGGTTGAACACAGGCGACATTGTTGTTCACGATTCAGACGGTGCTATAAAAATAGTAGGACGCGCTACTGAGACGCTGGTGCTAAAAACAGGAGAGAACGTTTCGCCTACACGGGTAGAAAACATACTCAAAGAATCCGAGCACATAGACAATGCCATAGTGTTTGGGCAAGACAAAAAATACATAGTTGCACTTATAGTTCCAGATTTTGAAATGCTCAAAGAATACGCGCAGAGCAATGAAATTGCCTACGACTCAAACAAGCAAATAAGTAGCTCAAATGCCGTGCGCACTCTTATGTCTGAAGTAGTTGCAACATGCAACACGCACCTCAACGCTTATGAACGCGTGGTAAGTTATGCCATACTGCCGCATGAGTTTGAAGTTGGGGTAGAGCTGACGCAAACCTTGAAACTCAAGCGTCACTTCATACTCGAAAAATATGAAGATATGATAAAAGACCTCTATTAGTTTGTAGCTATTGTAAAATTACTCTCTACCACAAGAGAAATTACGCCGATTGTATGAACATGCATGCAGTCGGCTTTTCTTTTTCTCTAAGCAAAAAAGCAGCGTCAATTATCACAGTGTTTCTCCTAGCCGTGTTTATGGCACACAGCGCCCATGCCCAAGATACAGGAACTACAGGCAGAGCAGGTTCTCTTGCTCAGACAATCACTGGCATAATACGCGAACCATTCCCACGCGGTGGAATAGAAAAAGTTACGCAAGAAGCCCTTTTAGATAGCATGCTCTACACGATACTCGCAAGTATAAAGTCACCCACCGCGCCATTTTCGTACGGAAAGTACTTCATATTCACACACTACGACAAATCGGAAGACGCGCGGGCATCCATAGCCTTTGCTGATGAACAGTATGCACAAACACACCATTTTGTACGCTTAAAAAGCAACCCAAAAATCTTAGTCTACATTCTCCCCAAAAAAGAAACCGCAACAACGCTACAATACCGGTTAGTGATAAATGGCGTTTGGACGCATGACTACCAAAATCCCAATTCACTCATAGATGAAAACAACGTCCATGTTTCGACAAGCACCATGTCCCCCTTACCGCGCATGTTCTTTCCATCCTTTGTGTACAACAGCAAGAAAAAGCAGCTACGGTTTTTCTTATACCTCGATATCGAGAACCCTCAGACGCTTACCGACACTTCGCTACAAGAGGTGGACGCTACCACAATACAGCATGTTCCCATATATGTGGTTGGCAATTTTAGCGCATGGGACCCATTTCTCATACGCATGCAAAAATCGCCTGAACAAGAAAACCTTTATTATGCAGATGTAACTCTAGATAAGGGCACCTACTACTATTACTTTCAAGTTGGCAACTACGATATTCTCGACCCACGGAATAGAAGCATTGTTCCACGGCGCACGGAAGACCTCTACGTTAACACGCTCATCATAAACAACGCGATAGACGCAAAGACAGGCGCACCCTACCTCATTGCGAAAAAGCCATCGAATTAAAACGTCCTCTTTTTCAATACCGCTTCAATACCACATGTCGTAATACCTTGTCTACTTATTTACTATTGGTAGCAGCGCATGCATAACTCATGGCACATGCCACAAAGTCCAAGTACTCCCCTAGTGCTCCTTGTAAAAAACAAATATCATTATTACAACATGCGAGAAGAGAAGCCGCTTTTTAGCGTTGTAACCGTGGTAAAAGATGATGTCGAGGGCTTGCAAACAACGCTTTTGTCTGTATGTGCGCAAAGCATACCCAAGGCCGCGTTAGACGTTTTGGTAATTGATGGGGGCTTTTTGCCCCAAGTACGCATGTGTGTACAAGCCTGTGCAGGCGAAAAAGACGCGCATGCGGTGCGCCATGTGTGTGGCGAAGATACGGGAATATACGATGCAATGAACAAGGGCATAGGAGATGCTCACGGCGACTGGATCTTGTTTTTGAACACGGGCGATGTCTTTTGCGATGCCACGGCGCTCATGCGCGTGCGCAGTGCTATGGAGCGCTATGGTGATTTTGCAGACGAAAGGAAAGACTATGCCTATGTCGCCGCTGCCTTTTACGAAAATTTGCGAAATGGCCTTGTGCCCAAAAATGTGGTTTCACAAAATGCTCTGCCCTGCGCCATGCCGACTTCTCACCAAGCGCTTTTTATACGCAAGCATGTGGCCATGCAACACTTGTTTGACCTGCGCTACAAGGTGTGCGCAGACGCTCACCAAATGGCGCGCGTGCTTAAAACGGGAAAGAAAATTTTTTTTTCTGATGAACGCATTGTAACGGTGCAAGCGCAGGGCTACTCTACCAATAATTTTGCAAGTATGATGCGCGAGCGCATACGCATACAACGAGAACTCTACCCTAGTATGCGTGATTTTTTGCGTGTTGGTCTTTTTGTTGCGAAGGAATACTCTAAGCGATATGTGCGCATGCTGCTACCACTGAAGATTCAAGATGCTCTGCGCGCACTGAAGTATGCAAATAAAAAAACTACGCGTGAGGCTGCGCAGCCTGCCGCTGATGAGATGAAAGCCAAAGCGCCTAAGAGTGCAAAAAAGAAACTGCTTTGGATTACCACGGCACTCGATGAGAGCGCGGTCTCAAAAATATTTTTTCTGCTTGCTCCATACATGCAAAAAAAATACGATATTAGGTTTCTCTGCATAGAGCCAATAAAAAGTAGCAACGCTGCACAAAAGCTCTCAGAAATGGGCATAGCGCTTGTTTCTCTTGAGTGCAAAAAACTAGCGGTGCTGAAGGCTGCAAAAAAGTTGCGTGATTTCATTGAAAAAACCTCACCGGATATTATGCACGCGCATCTTGGAAGAGCGTATATTATTGCCTGTGCCGCGTATAAGCGCGCGAAGTCGCTGCACAAAAACACCGCACTATTGGCAACATTACACAATAAGTTTTCCTACTTTTCTGCTTTAACGCGCCTTGCACTTACAAGCATGCTTCCCCATTTTCACGGGGTAAGTGCGGTTTCACAAGATTGTCTTAATTCTTACTCGCAGCTTTTTAGCAAAAAAAACTATAGGCGACTCAAGTCCACGGTACTGCACAACCCCGTGGAGTATGCGCAAACTTCTCATAACCCCTATGGGCACAAGACAGACGAGGCACCGCTTTTATTTTGCGCTTCGCGCCTACACAAAGGCAAGGGGCATGAGCATATGTTGCACATGATGGCAAAATTTTGTACGGCATACCCCCATGCTCGCTTATACCTTGCGGGAGCAGGCCCCTTGCGCAAGCAGCTGGAGGCTTTGGTACAGCGTTTGGGGCTTGCGCAGCAGGTACACTTTTTGGGGCACATTATGGACGTGTACGCATACATGAAATACGCCGACATTGTCTTGTTCCCCTCCCAAGATGAGGGCTTTGGACTTGTGCCCTGTGAGGCTTTTTTACAAGAGACACCCGTGATTATGCAAGACACACCCATTGCGCGCGAGTTGTTTGTAAGCGATCTTTGGTACGCCTCATGCAAGGATAAAGACGCGTTCTGTACACACGTGCAGAATTTTTGGAAAAACAAGGAACGATATCATGCAGATCTTGTGCGAGAAAAACGCGCCATTATGCAAAAATTTCACCCTCGCACCATTGCTGAGCAATACCTTCGGTGGTTTGAAAACACACACGCTGAGGTTTAAAGACGTCCTTTTGTGAGGCGTGGTACTTTGCCTTTGTGAGGGCAAGCCCCCACACCCCCCGTTGGTAAGACGCGGTGCTGCGCTACGCGCGAGTAGGCTATACGCCGTATGTATTTTGCTTCGCAATGTGTGTGCACACTGCATGCTGCCACTGCGCATGACGCGATATGATGATGCCTCGGACGGCTGTACTTTCTTTCTTTTCTTTTTGTGCGACGCTCACGAGCGTAGCGAGGGGATGCAAACTATTGCATAAGCACCGCTGTGCGGTGCAAACATGGAGCTTGCATCAAAAGAAAAGAAAGAAGAGTACCAAAGAAAAAAAGTCGAGAACGCGAAGCGTGAACGGCTAGAAACAATTAAATAAGTGTCGCAACGCGACACAAAGATGGAGCTTATAGCAAAAGCCGCTGTGGGGGATACCCCCACACCCCCGAGCATTCAGCGAATACCTTTTGCGCTCACGCGCGATTGTCTGTGCCATGGTTCACGCGGTATTGCGCTTTATCTCTTGTTCCCTATGGCGTAGCCCCACCCGCGTAGCTTCCCATGGATGGTGAGCAGCGCACTCACACAAACTTACTTCCATACAATTTTCATACTTGCACACAGTATCCTATGTCATTACTGCTTTAGCACACAGGCTGTTTTTTTCTTTTCTTTGGTTCTTTCTTTTCTTTTTTTGCGTCCTCAAAAAAAGAAAAGAAAGAACGGCCACCCGAATAGATAGCGTATTTAAAACCGCTGCTTGGCAACAAGAGGTGTCACACACTGCGTCAGCAAAATTGCGGTAGCTCACACGCGCGTATGCGCAAATACAGCGTCTTACCCAACGGGGGGAGTGTGGGGGACACTCCCCCGCAAAGCGCTTATGCACATACCGCATCTTACCCCAAGGAGGGGTGCGGGGGATTGCCCCCCGCAAAGGCACGCGTGAGCGTCTTCAATATGAAGTAGTGAAATTATTTTTACAAAACTTTGCAAAGTACTTGCAAAATAATGTGCGATTTTCTATCATTAAGAATATAACAAAAATGGCAATAAATATTATTTATTTACATTTTTGTAAATTTTAAAAATTTAATTGCGATTGTGTAACATAGGGGGCTTTATGGCTTATACAATAGATTCCATTTTAAAATGGGTAGAAAAAGAGAACATTGAGTATGTAGACATGCAATTTGATGATATGTTTGGCAAACTTCATCATATTACCTTTACTGCTGACATGCTCGATGCGGATAAACTGACGGATGGGCTTCCCTTCGATGGGTCATCCATACGAGCGTGGAAGGGTATTGAGCGTTCGGACATGTTGTTTGTCCCCGATGTGAGTACCGCGTTTTTAGACCCCTTTCGTTCTCGCAAGACCTTGGTCATGTACGGGAACATTAAGGAGCCGCGCACGGGTGACTTGTACCACAGGGCTCCGCGCAACATAGCAAACTTGGCGGTTCAGTATTTACGTAACACGGGCATAGGGAATGAAATATTCTTCGGTGCTGAACCAGAATTTTTTGTGTTCGATAAGGTTTCCTTCGAGGTTAAGAAAAACTTTTCTGTTTTGCATGTGGATAGCTCAGAAGGTCCATGGAATAGCAGCAGCGAGGAAGGGGAGCATGGGCACACCATACAGCACAAAGAGGGCTATTTGCCCGTTACGCCGCAAGATGGGCTTATGGACTTGCGCTCTGAGATGACTTCACACATGATGGAGATGGGGCTGGGAGTGAGTTTGCACCACCACGAGGTTGGGACTGCACAATGCGAGATTGGCATAGAGTACAACAGCGCGGTGCTAGCGGGAGATGATGTCTACAAGTACAAGTATGCGGTAAAAAACACGGCAGCGGAGTTTGGAAAGTCCGCAACCTTTATGCCCAAGCCCCTGTACGGGGACAACGGCAGTGGCATGCATGTACACACGTCCATTTGGAAGGACGGCAAGAATTTGTTTGCAGGTGATAAGTATGCAAGTTTGTCACAAGAAGCCTTGTATGCAATTGGGGGACTCTTGAAACACGGGCGCTCCATACAAGCCTTTACAAACCCAACGCTTAACAGTTACCGAAGGTTGGTGCCGGGTTATGAAGCGCCCGTGCGTTTGGCTTACAGCGCGACAAACCGCTCCGCCGCTATTCGCATTCCCTACGTCAGTAGCGACAAGGCACGGCGTTTTGAATTCCGTTGCGGCGACTCTTCTGGAAGCCCGCATTTGAGTTTTGCAGCAATGACCATGGCGATGATAGACGGCATACGCAACCACATTGACCCTGGGCAAGCCTTGGACAAAAACATTTACGACTTACCAGCGGAGGAACTCAAGGACGTGCCCGCAACCTGTGGTAGTTTGGAAATTGCACTTGAAGAGCTGCGTAAAGACAGCGAGTATCTTACGGTCAATGAAGTGTTTTCAGAGGACTTCATAAATGCCTACATAGACTTTAAGATGGAGAATGAAGTTATGCCAAACAAGATACACCCAACGCCATTGGAATACAAGCTGTATTATTCGCTCTAAGGTTTTGGCATAACACGCTTTTAGTGTAAAGCCGTATTTTTTAATAAGCAATGCTGTTAGCGTATGTAGCGGCATTGCTTTATCATATCAAGGTGAGGTTCATTTTTTACCGTGCAAGTGTGCTCAGTATTCGCACTGCATTGCAGGCAGTGTACATGATGCGCGGTGTGGCATAAATCCCTTTTTTTATTTCCTCTTTCTCCCTCTCTGTTGCTCTTGCCCCTTGAATCCACGCCTTGCATCTTTAAAAGACAATACACATCATTGCATCGTGATATACTACATTTATGGCGCTTACTTCTGTTGTTACAAACACGAAAAGACCTTCATTAAAGACAAAAAAAGCAGCATCTATAGACAATACTTTTACTGTCAAAGAAACATACATATATGAACTTCTTAATAACAAGATAGACATCCTTAGAAAAGAAACAGAACTTAACATAGATGCTTTAAAGACTGAAATTGCCAATAACCGCGATACCTTAAAGGCTGAGATTGCCAGCAATCGCGATGCGATAAAAACTCTCAAGACAGAGCTAAGGGCTGAAATTGCCAGCAATCGCGATACGATAAAAACTCTCAAGACAGAGTTAAGGGCTGAAATCGCTAGTAACCGCGATGCCTTAAGGGCTGAAATTGCTAGTAATCGTGAATTATTTTTAACTCATTTCAAAATTATGCGTTGGATACTAGGGCTAATCTTTGTGTTTATTTTCAGTATAGCCACGAAACTTTTTTTCTTTTAATCTGCGGTTACTATCATAAAATAGCTTATACCCTAAACTATCTTAATTAAGTTCTTCATTATATCTTTGTAAAAATGCTTTTATATATAAAGAGGGAATATTGATAGTAGTGTTTTCTCTCTTACCATAAAATCTTATTGCATAACCACTATCTTTATTTTCTTTGAGTTTTTCTAATGTTATAAAAGCTGCGGCATCTTCATAATACACACAAGATTGTTCCGAATTTGTAAAGCCCGTAGTATTTGATATGTAAGGAGTATACCTATTATAGGTGGTTGTGTAGGTTGATGTAATACTGATTTTACAAGACTTGTCAGAGTTTATACTTGTTATTTTTAAAGTTTCTTTATCATCATCTTTTGCTGAGTAATAAGAAGCAATGCCATTATTAGATATAAAATTCAAATATACTTGTATTGATTTATTAAAAGTTCTAATCATAAACGTACTGCGTGTCTGACTGGGATAAATACGATTATTGTTTCCAGCTACAAAACTAATTTGTACCTTTTGAGTTAGAGGAAGATCTATAGGTATAAATTCGCTAGAAATTTTTTCTCTATCACTAAAGTCATCTTTTTCAATTGAGAATAAGTCATAATAATACTTCTCTGTTACATCAATTTTTGTATTTTCTATTTTATTCTCTATATTTTTAGATTTAACTACTCCAACGCTTAATAGTGGTATACCTACTAGCGTGGCTCCCCCCCCAATTCCGACATATGACCATCCCAACTCTGGACCAAATATATTTGTTAACGTAAGAGCCAAAGATGTTGCGGTTAATAAAATTCCGCCAGCTAAGAGCCCCGCTCCCGCTGCAATGAGAGGGGTTTGTTGTTTCAATTTTTCATTAAGAAAAATTATACTTTCATACTTATTAATTTCTGGAATATTAGCATACAAAGCGTTTGTAAGAACAAGTATCATGAATACAAAAAATATAATCTGTTTCATATTTTAAACTATCGGCAATCTTTCATTAAAACATTACACAACATAACGCTATAAAAATAAAAATGCTTTTATAAATTTTCTTTTTTCGTGCATACACACGCCATGGATGGCAAAAAAAGAAAAAAAGTCGTGAACCGAAGGCGAGCGGCTAGAAACAATTAAAACAAGTGTTGCACAGCAACACAGAAATGGAATTTGTAGCAAGTACAGCCGTCCGAAGCATTATCATAGTGCGCTCACGTCGTGGCACGCCTGTGTCATGGATGACACGCATTAGGCACCATGGATGATACAAAAAGAATTCATACAATACCGCTGGTAGCACCCCATACTACGCAAACAAAACACACACGGCGTTAGCCTACTCGCGCGTAAACGCAAAACCCGCGTCTTACCCAAAGGGCGCGTGAGGGACACTCCCCCACAAAGGCAAAACAGCTATGTCGACATAATCCCTTTACTATTGCAAATCAAGGGCCTTATTGTACCTGTGAAAATAATCACTGTGAGGTAAGCACATATGCTTGTTTATTATGAAATTATTGTGTGGCTTTATTTGTTACATCCCATAATGATATAGCACCTACTCCCTTTAAAACTTCTGTTCTATTGTTAGTACATGAAAATATATGGGATATTTTTTGGTATATATCTTCTGAGATAGTAATTCCATTTGATGGAGCATAGTTTTCAATACGGCTTGCAATGTTGACGGTGGTACCCCACACATCATACGAAAGTTTGTCTACACCTATAACGCCCGTTATAGCCTCGCCTGCGTGCGCACCAATGCGTACTTTGATTGGGAACCCCAAAATAGGCGCTGTTTTTATAAATTCAATGATTTCTAATGCAAACTCCAGCATGCGTACATGATGAGAAGTGTGTTCTATTGGTTTTGCCATTGCCATGTATGCATCCCCAATGGTTTTGATTTTTTCTACGTTATACTTATCGGCAATTACATCAAATTGTGAAAATATCGTGTTCAACTCTTGTATTAATTTTGTTGAAGTCATTTTAGCGGAAAGTTGAGTAAAATTTGACATGTCAGCAAAGAGTACCACAACGTCATCATGGTGATCTGAAAAAGTATCGTCTAGTTCATCATCGATATTTTTTGCATCTTCCATGCGTTGCACAAGAGATTTTGGGAGGACATTTTCTAATAAAAGCTCTGAGCGCTCTCTATGAAATATGTGGTTGAGGTGCATGAATGCTGTAGCTGTATATATAAGAAATACAACAGAACTCACATTAATGGTTAAAAACGTTATCTGAGCCTGTAGTGATACTTCAGAAATAGGAATGAAATTTGGAATGGGAAGAAAGTTAAAAATAGTATTAAATGCTATTACAATGATTGAAGCTATGTAGGCAACAGTTACTACGGCTCCCGCAACAATACTATGAGTGAAATTTGCAGATAATGGCAAAATGATACCAAAAATCAATACAAAGCCCGATTTTGAAAAACCACCGAGCAATAATGTTATTACAATAAGAAAACAGAACATCAGTGTGACAAATGAAAAAAAGAGAAAATTATAACTTTTTGTAACATGAAAAATTGCAAGTAACACTATGTTAAATCCTATATAAGCAAAAGAAATCTTTATAAGAACTGCATCCATATTGTATAAATTGTAAAAAAATGATTGTATAAATGTTATATTTATTAAGAGTATTATCAGCGCTACTGTCGAGCTTTTCTGTGATCGAACTATTTGAGACGTGTTTTCTTTTTGTCCTAGGTTTAAGATAAATGGTCGAACATGCTTAAGATAAACTCTTAAAATTATGAAACTATGAAAGGGATTATATGCTTCCGCTTCTTTTTTTTCTTCGATATATTTTTTTCATAATTAGTTTCTTTTTATTAACTAAAATTACGCAATAAATTAAAAAAATAAATATTTTAACTCTATAAATTAATATAGGTCTTTCTTTTTTGCGTTTTAATGGAATTATAATTTCATATTTGAAATATATTACTGAAAAGATTGCACTTGCTACACTATGATATAATTAAAAGAAATTACCAAAAAGGTTTATGCTCATGAAAACACACAACCATATTACCGCTTACATTTTACGTTTTTTTGCTTTAGCATTTTTTTTCCTTGCATATAGCGCCGTAGTGACGCTGTCAGCACAGACAAAAACTTACAATGTAGCAGTCTTGTTGAAAAGCACGCGTGATAAAAACATACGCTACTTACTCAAAGACCTTGAGCTTGGCATCAAAAAAAAGACAAAACCGTGAAGGTAAAACAAAAATTCATTGCGTATAAAAACGCAACAGATACTCTGTTTTCAAAATACGATGCAGTAGTTGTATACATCCAAAGAAACGAGGCCTCGCTGAAAATTGGCATAACACCCTTTGTGGTGCGTCACAAAGAAAACAAAAAACTCCTTGTTGTACACTTTCTGCCCATGAAGCCAACACTCCCCGGACTACCCGAAGATGTGGATGCCCTGACCAGCCCCTCACCTGAACGATATGCTGAGCCTTTTATGATAAACACAGTTGCTGCAAAAGTACTAGAAGTACTCAAGCGTAGTTAGCATGCTATGATATTTATCGCATACGTTGTATCAACATACGTACTACTTCCACTCATAACGCTCGGCGTCTACTACTACCAAATACAAGCGCTCTTCCCCGCCGAGCTTTTGTGGGGAATATTTTCCTTTACAATACCGGGAGTGTTTCTGTACTTTTGGTTTATGAGCCAGTTCATAACGGGCTCACGCGTTAAAATAATAGAAAAATCAGTTGGCCTTCCCACAGTCATGCGCCTGCACGTTGTCACTACCTCGGGCATAGTAATACTTACCACTATTCACGCGCTCTTGCGGGGCTTAGGCTCCTTTACCGCGTTTTTGGGACTGAGCGCGGCAACCATTTTTGTGAGCCTCTACATACTTGCTATTACCCTATGGGTAGAAACACTCATTCACCGCATTCCTTTTATGCGTAAAGTAAAAAAACTTGTGGGGAGCAAAGTACAATACAAGCATTTTAGGCTGCTACACAACATAAACGCGCTTGGCGCAGTGTTAGTGTTTTGGCACATCATGCTTTCAAACTACTTTGCTGACAGCCCCCTTGCCGCGGCACTATTAGTAGTGTTTTTTGTAATAAGTTTTGGCTCTTATCTCTACCACAAACTCCTGCGCCCCTTGGTGCTGCGGCGGCGCGTGTGGAAAGTGGTGCACATACAAGCAGAAAACGAGGCAATAACCACCATAGAGTTTGAGCAAGTCTCGGGCAAACCGCTCACATACAAGGCGGGACAATTCGGATTTTTTCGCTTTATCAGCGGCGCCCTCAAATCAGAAGAGCACCCCTTTTCTTTTTCATCAGCAAGCAATGCAAAAAACATAAGCATTACCGTGCAAAAGGAAGGCGACTTTACCAAGCGCCTGCGCAGCGACTGTGCCCTTGGCGACCTGCTGGTTTGTGACGCGCCCTACGGCAGCTTTTGCATTGACGAAGCCAAACTCATGCGCCAAACCGAGGGCAAAAAAAAGCACGCTATAACCTTTATAGCAGGAGGCATAGGCGTCACACCCTTTTTAGGCATACTCGCAGACCTTGCGCGCATAAAAAACAATGCGGCGAAAGACATGGTGTCATTCCACTGGCTGAGCAACACATACGATGACGCCTTTGGAAAAAAGGTACAAGAACGCGCACAAGACCTTGTGAAAATGCGCACCTACTCTCGCAGTCGCGGCACACCCCTGTGTGAAAAAGACATTGTGGCAGACCCCGACTATCGTACTCGCGCGTATTACATCTGCGCCTCCTCCACGCTCACGCGCTCCATTATTCGCATGCTACACTCACTGGGAATATCAAAGCGCAACATTCATTACGAACTCTTTGCCATGTAAAAACCCACGCGCTTTTTACAAAAACCTTCAAAACTCACGCAACGAGACACATGCATGAGTTTTAGCTCATATATCACATAAAACTCGCTAATTTTTACATACATATATATGAATTTTTTTTTGTTATTTTTTATTATTTTCCTATTGAAATAAGGTTAATATTTTCATATTCATTATACATGAACACACAAAAAAAACATTTTATTTGCGTTAATAACAAGTTTTGCTTGTCTTATATTACTTTTTTCCTGCGATCCACCAAGCCTACCAAGTAGTCCTAACACAGGAAATACTGTAAAAAATCCCGATGGCGATAAACCCGTTACCTCCCCCCCTCTCCCACGTTTAATATTTTTCTCTCTGGCGGGGAAGAAAAATCTCCTACGAAAACCTTTAACGATGTTTGGATGTCTTCAAATAAAGCAACCTCATGGCAGCAGATGAAGGAACATCACAACCGTGGTAATACATTTCCTTCACGCATATTTCATACTACATTGGTCTTTAAGGATGAACTGTACGTCATAGGAGGTTATGCGAATTTTAAGCCCAGACAAGATGTGTGGAAGTCATCCAATGGATCTGAATGGGTGCAACTGGTACAAAAATCCGATACGGCGTTTGGTTTGATCTACAAACATGCATCCGTGGTATGGAAGGACGCCATATATGTCATAGGGGGGCAGTCCACAAGTGGGAAGTACCATAACAAAATATGGAAGTCTGCCAATGGAAAGGATTGGGAAAAAGTTACAGTAATAAGCGATCAGGTCTTTTCAGAGCGTAGTCTCTTACACGTAGTGGTGGTGGGCGAAGCCATGTACGTCATAGGGGGGCAGAAGGGCTCTATTTTTTACAACGATGTCTGGAAATCAAAAAATGGCACAGAATGGACTCAGTTACTAGCAGACAAAAACACACAGCTTCCAAAATACCTTAATAAGGTGGTGGTCATGAACGACACCATGTATCTCTTAGGGGGACAACAGCAGCTTTCTTACAACGATGTGCGGAAATCAAGCGATGGCAAAACATGGGAAACGGTTGCAATTACCAATGCCAGTGACTTGCCTAATCGTAAGTCGCCAGCAGTGGCTGTATGGAGGGATGCCATTTATATTACGGGTGGTACAAATGGCGACTGGCCACCCACGAGTGCAAAAGACGTGTGGAAGCTTATAGATGCTGAGGAAAAGGCGACTGAGAATGCTAAAGAAGAAGAAAAGACGACTGAGAAAGCAGGGCAGAAACAATGGCAAAAAATAGAAAATATTCAGGGGTTTGGAGAACGCAGTAACCATGCGCTGGTCGCATTCAATGATGCACTCTATAGCATTGCAGGCCGCGATCGTATTAACCAGGCTGCCTCTAATGAGGTGTTAACGTCTACTGATGGACAGGTATGGAAATCTACTAAAATTCTTGAGTTTACTCCGCGCAGCGCGCATGGTTTTGTACAACTGAATAGTGAATTGTACATAATAGGGGGAGTATACAAAGAGCCTGGTAGCCCCTACGATTATGAAGAGTATTACAATGATGTGTGGAAGTCAGCAGATGAAGGAAAGACATGGACTGCAGTAACAGCAAAGGCAGAGTTTAAAAGTCGTGCTGGGCACAATGTAGTAATTTTCAAAGATGCCATGTATCTTATAGGGGGGAAGGGAACACATTATTACAATGATGTGTGGAAGTCAGATAACAAGGGAGAGACCTGGACCAAAGTAACAGGAAAAGCAGCATTTCCAAAGCGTACTGGGCACGATGTGGTAGTTATCAAAGATGCCATGTACCTTATAGGGGGAAAAGGGGGGGTTGACTTGTATTACAATGATGTTTGGAAGTCAGATAGTAAGGGAGAGACATGGACCAAAGTAACAAGAGAGACCAAGACAGTGGCAGAGACAACAACAGAGGCCAAGACGGAGACAGAAACAGAGACAAGGTTTTCAGAGCGTGCTGGGCACAATGTAGTAGTTTTCAAAGATGCCATGTACCTTATGGGGGGGCTGGTATCTGGCACATATCAGAATGATGTGTGGAAGTCAGCAGATGAAGGAAAGACATGGACAAAAGAGGCGAAGTTTCCCAAAATGGAGTACCAAGCTGCTGAGGTTGTTGGAGATGAGCTGTATGTATTTGGAAAATACGGTGAAGTTTGGAAGTCCAAGGATAGAAAGGTATGGACTTCTGTGATTGAAGATAACCCAAACTTTACAAAGCGTTATAATTACCAAGTGGCGGTAGTGAAACAAAAGTAGTCACAAAGCTTTGAACTTGTACGCCACCATAGGCTATGGCTAATGCCTGTCTAGCGGGGGTGCCTTTGTGGGGGAGTTGCCCCCACGCCCCCCTTGGGGTAAGACGCGGTGCTGCGCTTACGCGCGAGTAGGCTAACGTCGTGTGTGTTTTGCTTGCGCTTTGTGTGTGCATGCTGCATGCTGCCATCGCGTGGGGCGCAGTATGATAATGCCTCGGACGGCTGTTCTTTCTTTTCTTTTTTTGAGAACGCAAAAAAAGAAAAGAAAGAACCAAAGAAAAGAAAAAAACATCCTGTATGCTACAGCAGTAATGACATAGATACTGTGCGCAAGTATGAAGATTGTGTGAATGCGCTTTGTGGGGGGGGCTGCCCCCACACCCCCCTTGGTGTATCACGTCTATCTGCGCTCTGCGCGAGCGTTTGTTTTGTAGCTGACGCTGTTTTTTGTGAGCGCCTTGTGCGGCTAAGACGCTAGCGCGATATGTCAGTCTTCGGATAGCTGTACTTGCTATAAGCTCCATCTCTGTGTCGCTCCGCGACACTTATTTTAATCGTTTCTAGCCGTTCGCCTTCGGCTCACGACTTTCTTTTCTTTAACATCCCTGTCAGCCTTAATGCCCCGTCCATGGGGCGGCTGTCATGACGGAAAAGTCGAGAGCGTAGCGACAGCCGTAGCAGGGATGCTACGCATTGGCTGCCAAGGACGGTACGGGTGCAAACTACTGCATAAGTGCCGCGATGCGGCACAAACATGGAGCTTGCATCAAAGAAAAACATCCTGTGAGGCTACGCCATAGGGACTAAGATATGAGTATAGGAAGCTACGCGGGTGAGGCTACCGCCATAGGGAATAAGAAACAAAAGCAACTATGAAAAAGAACCAAAGTCACAAGCGTAGCGAGGGGATGCAAACTACTACATAAGCGTCGTTGTGGGGGCACGCCCCCACAACGACGCTTATTAAACAAACGCTTCTTGTGCCGTCCGTGGCACAAAAAAGGCGTTGCTTGACGCAACCCCTTTTTCAAAAGTTCTACACAACTAACTACAACTTTGTGTAGCTTCTTTCAACTTCGTGTAGTTCTTTCCGTCATACTGGTACCATGGCTTGCACTTGCCATAAAGGCTCTTATCGGCGGGAATCCATGCAGGCGAAGTAGTCTTACCATCATACGCATCCTTTAACACGGAACGGTGAAATGCATCATCTGCATCCCCCGGTGGATCCGGTTGAAAAAAGAACGCAGTCACTGCACCGTCTTCCAAAACCGCAACGTACGTGCTGCTTTCTACATCCACCAATTGTGAAATTTTGCCACTCGTTGCACCTACCGTCTTAGCAGGTGGAGTACCAGCAAAAGCACTAACAAAGCCTGCAAGCAAAAAGAACACAGCACTCAAAAGCATAATCGAGAAATATCGTTTCATATCAAACTCCTTATAGTAATAATTATTTTATAAGTATTCTATCAAAAAAGCGAAAAAACAAGAGGTGATTTTTCATTTTTTTTTCAAAAAATACAATGCGTACATGAAGCGAAAGCCCACAAAGCCAAGCACTCATGGCAGCACTTGTGCAAAAAACACCAGTGTTTTTATTCAACCCATGGAGACTTTTTCACCAACAAGTCTAGACATTTTGAAAAAAAACACAAGTCTTTTTTCAAAAAACACCAGTGTTTTTATTCAACTCATGGGGACTTTTTCACCAACAAGTCTAGACAATTTAAAAAAAACACAAGTCTTTTTTCAAAAAACACCAGTGTTTTTATTCAACTCATGGGGACTTTTTCACCAACAAGTCTAGACAATTTAAAAAAAACACAAGTCTTTTTTCAAAAAACACCAGTGTTTTTATTCAACTCATGGGGACTTTTTCACCAACAAGTCTAGACAATTTAAAAAAAACACAAGTCTTTTTTCAAAAAACACCAGTGTTTTTATTCAACTCATGGGGACTTTTTCACCAACAAGTCTAGACAATTTAAAAAAAACACAAGTCTTTTTTCAAAAAACACCAGTGTTTTTATTCAACTCATGGGGACTTTTTCACCAACAAGTCTAGACAATTTAAAAAAAACACAAGTCTTTTTTCAAAAAACACCAGTGTTTTTATTCAACTCATGGGGACTTTTTCACCAACAAGTCTAGACAATTTAAAAAAAACACAAGTCTTTTTTCAAAAAACACCAGTGTTTTTATTCAACTCATGGGGACTTTTTCACCAACAAGTCTAGACAATTTAAAAAAAACACAAGTCTTTTTTCAAAAAACACCAGTGTTTTTATTCAACTCATGGGGACTTTTTCATTGAGACATGGTTGCCAAGCCATGGTTGGGGTGCACTATGGTGTTGCGTATGCATGGGAGGTCGAGGGCAAAACTTAGTGCGTGCTTGTGGGTTTTTATACAGCTTTGACTGTATTTTATCTTGTAAAGCATAGGACGTGTCTCTACAAAAGCAACCCTGCACCACCCGCGCGCAGTACCGCAAGGTACGTACCCATACAGATACATATACTCGCGCATAGCGAGTTGAGAGTGTAGCGACAAATGTGCCATTGTAAGAGCACAAGAAGCGTTTGCTTAATACTAATACTCAGGGTGTGGGGACAGCCCCCCCACAAAGCGCATTCACACAAGCTTATTTTCACACAATCTTCATACTTGCACACAATATCTATGTCATTACTGCTTTAGCTCACAGGATGTTTTTTTCTTTGATGCAAGCTCCATGTTTGCACCGCACAGCGGTGCTTATGCAGTAGTTTGCACCCGTACCGTCCTTGGCAGCCAATGCGTAGCATCCCTGCTACGGCTGTCGCTACGCTCTCGACTTTTCCGTCATGACAGCCGCCCCATGGACGGGGCATTAAGGCTGACAGGGATGTTAAAGAAAAGAAAGTCGTGAGCCGAAGGCGAACGGCTAGAAACGATTAAAATAAGTGTCGCGGAGCGACACAGAGATGGAGCTTATAGCAAGTACGGCCGTCCGAGGCATTATCATACTGCGCCCCACGCGATGGCAGCATGCAGCGTGCACACACAAAGCGCAAGCAAAACACACACGACGTTAGCCTACTCGCGCGTAAGCGCAGCACCGCATCTTACTCAAAGGGGGGTGTGGGGGCAGCCCCCCCATGAGGTAGCATGTATGCCTGCAGTTCAGCGCTAGCAGCAAAGGTGTGCATGAGCATGCGGGCAAGATGGCGCGCGTTTTCCTCTGACGCGCACAAGCACACCAAGGCACCTCCCGCACCCGCGCCGCTTATTTTTGCTGCACACGCACCCTGTGTTTGCGCGTAGGCTATGACTTTTTCCATGGTTTGTGTGCTCACGCCTACACGCACCAAGTGCTGGTGTATGCGCGTAAGATGCGGCGCGAGGTTTGAACACAGCTCATGCGCGCTTGTACTTTGCAAAAGCTTCAACACCATGGCGGTTTCTTCTATAAAGGCCTGCGCCTTTTGTGGCGTGTTTACATGCCCTTGCACCGCCGCTATGCTTGTGCTGCACGCCGCCTCTCGTGGCATAAAGCCATAGACCACGTGGAGCTTGTCCAAGACCTTGCGCGCTATGGGGACGGGCTGAAACTGCGGGAGCGTGTCGCTAAGACGCGCAGGCTCCAGCACCAAAGGACGCGCAAAGGCGCACAATGCCGTGTCTATGCCCGAGGCGCGTGCATGAAAAAACTGCTCAAACTCATGTGCCAAGTACCACACGCGCCTCTCTTGCTGCGCTTGTTTTTTTTGTACATGCTTGGCCTGCGCATAATGCAAAACAAGCCTTGCAATGGCACAGCAGAGCGCAGCAGATGAACCGAGGCCACTACCGAGTGGAATGCTACTTTCTATATTCAGAGTGCCCGTGAGGGTTTCTCCCAGCAGTGGCAAGGCGTGATGCGCGCAGACCCTACGCACAAAGGCAAAAAAGGCATGTGGCACGGGCAGTTCAGACACGCTGCCGCAGGGCGCTGTTATGCGCGAAGTACAGACAAGCGCGCCTTCATGCTTGGTAAAGTGAAGATGCAAACTCTCAGGCACGGGCAGCCCCGCCGCCCCGCCGCCGCACAGCGCAATGTGCTCTCCGCACAGCAAAAGCTTGGCTTGCACGCGGCACGCAAACCCGCTCCTTGTTTCACTCACCATAGGCCATGCCTTTAGCCACGCGCAAGCCTAGCGCAGAACCCAAGGCCTGAGTCTCGCATGCCGCGTTATACGAGACACCGACCGCACACTCATTGCCCGCGCCCACCGCCTTGTACATGCACATTGCGCGCTGCATGCTCTGCTCATTTGCAAGCCTTGCGCTCACGCCTATGGCATCGCCAATCCACACACCCAGCGCCTTAGCCCGCTCAAGGCTTTTTATGAGACTCGCGCTGGTTTCATGCTGTTTTGCGCGCCCATGCTCCCATAGTTCACGCTCCAATGTAATAAAAAGCTCGCGGTACTGCGCGCTAAATTCGCGCGCTTCACGGGGGTGTTCGTGCTTCCATGCGTGGTAGTACTGCATGGCTTTTTGAGAAGACTGCGCCGCTTCACAGTTCCAAAACCACCATGGTAGTTGCGTCAGCGCCTGTGGTACGCTGCGCCACGCGCCATGCCAACGCGCACCTCCGGTTTCCGTAAGGCTGCCATTGGTGTAAATGCCCATGCCGCCAAAGACAGACGTCCACGCGCCGTAGCCACTGCCGCACCCGCCTTGCCACGCATAATGCGCGTGTGCTGCGTGAGACGCAAGCGCCTTAGGGTTTGTCAAAGGGTCCTTACCATTGCAAAGCGCAAGCGCCGCGCACATAAGCAGCGCCGCACACTCACTTGAGCCCAAGCCCCGCTTCCGTACTTCTCCAGAGGTGTGCGTATAAAAGGCGCGCGTGTCCACGCATATGTGGAGTCTTTTTTCTCGCGGTAGGGCCTGCGCAGTGTACAAAGACAAATACGGCGCTGCACAAGTCTCACAGTGCTTGTAGAGTTCATCCTCACTCGCGTTTTCAAACACGCGTGTTTCATCACCAAAGCGCAGGGTAAGCATGACCGCAGCATGCCCCTTGTCTTGTGCCTGCGCCCCATGCCACCTAAGCGTGCAGTGGGCATAGGGCTCTACGGCAAGAGACAAACCCTGCCCATGTCGCTCAGTCACAAAGTACTCACCACCCAGTAGCAGTGCAGCGGGCGCGCGCAAAACAAGCCGCACACCATCATGCGTAACCTTCAAGGCGCGCTCCAAAGGCGTAGCATTCACCCCATGACTCACGGCTCTTTTACAAGCGCGGCGCAAGCACCCACGCCGCACACCCTCATGTCAAGCTCCGTGCCGTGTTCCTCAACTACACGCTTTGTAAGCGCGTCTTGCACAGCCGCAACATGCCCTTCAAGGGTTATAAGCTTTACCTGTGGCCCCGCGTCCATGGTCTCCCAGACTGCAAGGTTGTTTTTTCTCATTGCGTGCACGGCGTGTAGTACCGCAAGGCTCGCGGGCTGCCAGTACAAAACAGGCCGATACGCCGCAAATGCGCTTGCATGCATTGCGCTGTAACTGCGCACGGCAATTTCGCCCAGTTTTTCTATGTCTCTGTTCATTATTGCGCGCCGTGCCTCCCGTGCAAGCGCCTTGTTGCTACGCACCCACGCGGGGTAGTAGGCAGAACTCTTGCGGGTTATTTCCATGCCAGCACGCGAGGACATGCCCTTGCGCGCATTTGTGAGCGTAAGCACAATGACGCGAAAATCACTCCAATGTCTTTCATCAACAAGCGGCGTAGCGTAGTGCGCCCCACGCTTCCACTGCACAAAGCCACCAAAAAGTGAGCGGCACGCCGAACCAGAATAATGGCGCGCAAGTGCAGACGCAGCCCTTGTTGAGCAATGCAGTCCCAAGGCGCCGAGCAAGGCGCGCGTAAGTGCAGCCCCACCGCTTGCGCTGCTTGCAAGCCCCGCCGCCGTTGCAAAGTTGTTCTCAGCGCGCACCCGTAGCCTATGCATCTTAAGCAATTGCGCGGCTGCACTCCTAGAACCAAAGCGTGCATCTACAGCCTCGCACAAGACGCGCAGGCGCGCTGCATCTTGTTCACGCCCCTCAAGCTCAAAAACTGCCTCACTTGCTTGCAGAGTCTGAGGCAAAAGCGAGACGCGCACCGTGGAGCACAAGTGTGACAAGGTCACCGCCACGCTGGTAGTTGCAGGCAGGTTTACCCCGCGCGTCTTTTTTCCCCAGTACTTGACAAGGGCAAGTGAAGGCTGAGCCGTGGCTGTACAAGCGCGCGCCGTTGTTGCTTGTGCGCTCATGCCTGCCCCAATGCCTCACGCCGTGCGTGCAATTTCATGTGTCCCTTTTGTATGCCCTCTGTTACCAGCGCGCGCAAGGCCGCAAAGTTTTGGGCAAGCCCCAGCGCCGCCGCAACGCGGTTAAGCACGTGCGCCGTTACCCTTTTGGGGTAGTTGATGCCCAGCACGGCACGCACCCATTGCGCAGTAGGGTGGGCAGTGCCTCCGCCAACTGCCGCAAACAAGGCGGGAATTTCCAGCGTGCCGTGCAGGGTCTCATCATTCTCGGAGTATTCAAAACTGCTCAAGGGACGGTAGAGCCCGCCCGTACAAGCATGCGCGTGGGTCGCCGCCTCAATGGCGCGCGTGTCATTGCCCGTTGCAAGTGCAAAAGCGCTTACGCCGTTCATAATGCCCTTGTTGTGCGTGACCGCGCGCCGTATGTCCTCTTTGGCCCATGCGCCCATGCGTACTATGTTGCGCGCCACCGCCTCACTATGCATCCTTGAAATGCCCTCGACACTCACGCTGCAAAAGGCGCGCACAAGCCGCACGTCACTGTAATTGCTCACTATGGCCGAAAGAACTGCCCCGCCCGTACACTCGGCCACCAAGGGCGCAAGGTGCTCAGCCGCCGTGTTTACCGCATTGGCGCCCAAGGCATCGCGCACATCCACGCGAATAAGCACCACAAATAGGTCATCCTTTGTCCTGTAGTGGTACAAGCCGCGTACGCCACCGCCGCGCTTCTGCATACTTTCTAAAAGCACCATGAGCTTGCTCGTCATTGAGGGCAGGGCTTTTTTAAAGCGCGCTTCGCCCGCCGCATCCACACCACACAAGGCAATGTGCGCATCTTGCAAGGGCTCGTCACACTGCGTGCGCACGTTGCCCAGCAGCTTTGCCCCAAAGGAGGCTGCAGCACACACCGAGGGCTCCTCCGTAGCAATGGGCACTTGAAACAACACATCATCAACGCACAGGTTGTTCACCACGCCCAAGGGCACAGCCATGGCCCCAACCGCGCACTCCGTCATAGCATTGGCTAGACCTCGCACAGCGGTATTAGGTGCAACAAACTCCTGCGCCTGCACTCCTGCGCCCTTAGGCAAAACAGCACACAACTCTTCATAACGCTCCTCAGGGCTGCCCTTTCTAAAAGCAGCATTAAGCCTAAACTGCGACATAACTTTAGTATAGTTCAAGCCCATGAGCCCACAAAAACCCCGCAGTCACATTACCACGCACCCACGCGTTAGGCATGCGCGCCATCGTTGTTTGCCCCCGCATAGGGCGCAAGCTCAAACGCAAGGTTCATTATTTTTGGTTTTTGCACCTCATAAAAGGCAATGCCCTTCTCCTTCATAAGGCGGTAGATCAATGCCTTGTCCTCCTCCGTCGTCTGAAAACCAAAAATAATTTTCTTTATTTCCACGCCATGTGGGGCAGCCGCAGCCTGCAAGCCCTCAGCCCCAAAGGCAACAATACGCGCCTCGCGCTCATAGCTCCACTGCGCATGCTTCATTGCAAACAGCTGTTCAACACTCTCTGCCTTCATCGTTTCCTGATACCTCACCGGCGCATAGAACATACGCTTGCCCTCAAAAAAGGAGGCGTCTATTACGTACTCTATGCACACACCGCGGTGTGAGTCCGCATAATGACTAAAAAACAACATGTAGTTTTGTGCTTCGTAGAGTTTTTTTGCCCACTTGAGGTAAAAACTCACACCCTCTTGCATACAACCCACTCATATGAGCAACAACCGCATAATGCTTTTTTGCTTCTCTTTTGTGGGCTGCCTTCTGTGCTACTGTTGTATGGAAACTCCACAATTACTTACAATAATAGTGCAAGACCCACCTGTCTTTCCGCCCATTTGTAATTGAAAATTGAAAAATGGTCTGATATACTAAGAGCATGGCGCTCGCTCAAAAACAAGAAGATGACTTACATACTCCAGTAACTCACTATGAAATACTGACGGAACGTCTTAAGGACGCGCGTATTGATAAACTTGAAGAAGTAATAAGTGAAAAATTTAATACAGTTCATGAGCGGATAAATTCCACGAATGAGCGTATTGACGCCTTAGATACAAAAATCACGGAAAAATTTAATACAGTTCATGAGCGGATAAACTCCACGAATGAGCGTATAGAAAGTGTTAAAACAGAGCTACTGACAGAGATAAAAAGTACAAATACGCGTATAGATGCGACTAATGAATGTATAGAAGGTGTCAAAACAGAGCTACTGACAGAGATAAAAAGTACAAATACGCGTATAGATGCGACTAATGAACGTATAGAAGGTGTTAAAACAGAACTACTGACAGAAATAAAAAGTACAAATACGCGTATAGATAGTCTAGAAAAAAGCATAAATACAAAATTAAATCTTATGTTTGTCTTTATGGGCATAGGGTTTTCCGCGTTGTTTGCCTTTATGAGTTTTGCGCTGTAGAATGCAATCAAGCAGAAAAGCACTGAGCAGGAGTTTGAAAGTCAAGACATGCGTCTAAATAATTGTTGAGCATGTTTAACGGCATTGCTTTATCATATCAAGGTGAAGTTCATTTTTTACCGTGCGAGTGTACTGAGTATTCGCACGGCACTGCTGGTGATCTGCGTTTCATTTTTTTCTTATTTGTTGCTACACGGCATTGCAGGCAGTGCACATGATGCGCTGCGCGGCATTGATGCGCCTGCTCATTATGAAGAACAGGAGGAAGAACGTACTTTTACAAGCCTTGTTGTAGACTACGGGTCTTGGCTACAACGCGCCGTGC
This sequence comes from Spirochaetia bacterium, assembly GCA_965196605.1. Taxonomy (GTDB): domain Bacteria; phylum Spirochaetota; class Spirochaetia; order WTKD01; genus CBDAKK01. The sequence goes on along the minus strand of CBDAKK010000008.1, from coordinate 424,837 downwards.
AGTTTGACTTTGGCACGTCTTTTTTAACAGCAGAGCCAATAAAAACCACTATACTGGCGCGGTGGAAAACAACCGTACTCCTTGCTGTGCTAAGCTTTTCCATGGCGCTCTTGTCAGCGTTGTTGCTTGTACGTGTTCTCGACACGGGTAGCCCACTGCTACGGCGTTTTTTGCACGGAGGAGTTTTAACACTCATGGCCTTTACGCCTTTTACGCTCTCTCTCTACGCACTGCTTGTGGTGCGTTTTCTGCCATTCCCCTTTCCTGTTTTTTACGGACAAAGCCTCACGCGCTACATATTGCCCGTAGTTGTCTTAACCTTGGGGCAAATTCCACTCTACGTACAGTCCTTGCTTTCTTCCGTTATGCTGGTCAAAAAAAGCTCCTTTGTCACCTTTGCTTTCACACTCGGTTTTTCCTCGCGCTGGGTGTGGTGGCGCGAAATAGTGCCGAGTGCATTTTTATTCACGCTGGGTGTCGCGGCGGTACAACTGGGGTACTTACTTACTGGCACGCTTATTATAGAAACCATGTTCTCACTTTCAGGCTTAGGCAGTTTACTTTTGCATTCTGTCATTGCACGCGACATTGAGGTGGTACAAGCCATTGTTGTGCTGACCGCTTTTATTGTTGCATTTATAAAAGCAGCCTCTGAATTTGTAGCGGAGTTTTTCACCGCGCGCTAAGGTGCACGCTTGTGAATAATGTGCTAGTGCAGAGTTTTGTACACACACGCAAAACGCGAGCATGGACAATACACCTTATGCTGAAATGCTGAAGCATAAACCAATAATAACTTTGCGTAAGCTAAGGCATGATAATGGTATAATAAGCGACATAGCATAAAATTTAAGGAGGAGTGCACATGAATGAGAAAATCAAGCAAAGCATTGAGCATTATAAAAAACACGAAAGCGACGAGTATTTTTTACAGGAGCTCGAGGATGTTTTGAAGCAAAACGATGAGAAGGAAATACAAGAGCGCTTTTACACCACGCTTGAATTTGGTACGGGTGGCATACGCGGCGTGGTGGGCGCGGGCACCAATAGGCTTAATTCACTGGTGGTGCGTACCATAGCCACGGGGTGGGCGCGGTACTTACAAGCACGCCACGGTGATAGCTCTATTGCAGTGGTCATTGCTTATGACTCGCGGAATTTCTCGGATGTGTTTTCGCGCATAGTAAGCGAAACACTCATAAACGAAGGTGTGCATGTATATGCCTTTAGCGACCCGCGACCGACCCCGCAATTGTCGTTTTGCATACGCGAAATAGGCGCGCAGTCGGGCATGGTGATTACTGCGAGTCACAACCCTCCTGAATACAACGGCTTGAAAATATATGGGACCGAGGGAGCGCAGCTTGTTTCGCCTTATGATACGCAGGTCATGGAGCACATTACCAAAGCCGTGCCGCGCAGTCCATCTATGAAGCTTACAGAAGCAGAGCAAGCGGGGCTGTACACTCCCTTGGACGCTTCATATGATGCGAAGTTTCAAGACTATATAGAGCGGGTCATAAAACGCGTACAAAGTGATGATGAGACAAGCGCATCTTCAAAACCGTATTCGGTGGTGTACACTCCCCTACACGGTACGGGCGCGTTTCACGTAGAGGCTGCCACAAAACGCTTTGGCATAGACTGTATTGTTGAGCCCTCACAGCGCGAAGCAGACGGGCGTTTTCCTACTGTTGAGTACCCAAACCCTGAAGAGCCGAAAGCACTCACTAATGCAATAGAGACGGCGAAGAAGACAGGCGCGTCCTTGGTGGTTGCAAACGACCCCGACGCTGACAGAGTGGGTATTGCGGAGCGCCAAGAGGATGGAAGTTTTTTGTGTATAACGGGCAACCAAATAGGTGCATTGCTTTTGCATTTTATACTTTCTCATGAGCGTAAGGCGCCTGAAGATAAGGAACGCACACCGGTGTTTATAAACACCATTGTTACTACGACCTTGCAGGAGAAACTAGCACGCGCTCATGGTGCGGAAGTTTCTGCGGGTTATACCGGGTTTAAAAACATAGCGGTGTTTATGAACGAGGTGGACAGTAGCGCTGAGCGTCGCTTTTTGTTTGCGTGCGAAGAGAGTTACGGCTACCTTGCCAGTGACGAAGTACGTGATAAGGATGGTATTTCCATAGCCATATTGTGCATGCAGATGGCCCAAAAATACCATGAGGAAGGATTGAGGCTTACTGACGTTTTAGAGCGCGTGTATCGTGCCCATGGCTACCACGAAGAGCGGGCGGTGAGCAAGACCTTTTTGGGAAGAGAGGGCAAAGAAAAAATACAAAACATCATGAAGATGCTGCGTGAAGAGACGCCGAAATACATTGGAAAAGAACGTGTTGCTACTGTGCATGATTATTTACAGTCGTATGTATATGCCGCACATGAGGCGGGGCTTGAGAAAGAAGCGGACATAGCATTGCCTCCTTCAGACGTGCTTGTTTTTACCACGGAGGGTGGAAACAAAATATGCGTCCGCCCGTCTGGCACAGAACCAAAAATAAAATTTTACTTGCTCTACAATGCCAAGCAGAGTGATGAGCAGGCGTATGAGGCGCAAAAGCATGCGCTTAAAAGCGTGTTAAACGATGCAGAAAAAGAGGTACATTCGTGGCTGGAAGCATAGATGTGAATGCGTCCGTGCATGATGTGCTTTTTACAGCACTTGACTTTGAGACTACGGGCACAAACCCCGACCTCGACCAAATTGTAGAAATAGGGGCAGTCTGCTTTACAACCAGCGAAGTAACGCATGAGTATGCCACGTTTATAAAGCCGACCATTCCCATTCCGCAAGAGGCAAGTAATGTACACGGCATTACCGACGCGGATGTTGCTGATGCACCAAGGGTTGGTGAATGCATGGATGCCCTGTTGTCCCTCATGAAAGAGACGGTTCTTATAGCGCACAACATACGCTTTGATTTTCAGTTTTTGAACGCAGCGCTTATGCACAGTGGCAAGCAAACTTTGCAGAATGTGCCGCTTGTTGATAGCTTGCAAGTGGCGCGTAAGGCAGTAAAGTCCTCAGGTTATAGCTTGCAGGTTTTAGCCGAGCACTTTGGCATAGCAGTTGGTAATGCTCACAGGGCATTGGATGACGCGCATACCTGTAGGCAAGTTTTGCTACGTTGTTTAGAAAACATGTACATCTTAGGAGATCTCGCGCTCTCAGACATTTTGTTATAAAGTAGAGAGGCTTGTGCTACAAGTTAAGCGTAGACAAGCCTTTGTAAGGCTAGGAATAAAAGGAGTTTTTACATACGCAAATATTATGCGATTATTTTTATTCCCACCTTGCCTTTGTTGCACGATACGATAGTCGAGAGGCTTTTCAAATACAGTAGGACATGATGTGATGTCCTCCATACAATACTGAAATTTCCCCCCTGCATTTTCTCGCCGCTCTTAACTTTCCACCTACCCTTTGGTTGTTTTCTCATCTCATGCACTCAATCTGTGATAAAATAGCCGTAGAAAAATGAATAAGAGAGTCCATGAAAACACTGGCTGGTAAGAATATTTTACTAGGTATTAGTGGCGGCGTTGCTGCCTATAAATGTGCGGAGTTAACCCGTCGCCTTATCGAACGTGGCGCTAATCTCCGCGTTGTGATGACCAGTTCAGCCAAAGAGTTTATTACCCCACTCACTATGCAAGCAATATGCGGTCATCCGGTTTTTGATGACCTGTTTGCCCCAATAGCAGAAGTTTCTATGAGGCATATTGAGCTTGCTAAGTGGTCTGATATGGTTCTTCTTGCCCCGGCAACCGCCAATCTAATAGCAAGAATAGCCGCTGGCATGGGGAATGACCTGCTGACAACACTGCTTCTAGCGACAGACTCGCTTGTTGCCGTGTCTCCATCAATGAATCAACACATGTATGCCAATATCGCCACTCAAGAAAATATTGCGACGCTCGCCCGTCGAGGCTTTCTCATCTGGGGGCCAGCCTCAGGTGAACAAGCCTGTGGGGACATCGGTCTGGGCTGTATGTTGGAGCCAATGCAGTTGGTTACACACTGTGAACAGGCTCTGCAAACAAAAACGATGGCGGATAAAAAAATCACCATCACTGCTGGACCTACCCGTGAAGCAATCGACCCAGTCCGTTTTATTAGCAATCACAGCTCAGGAAAAATGGGCTTTGCTATTGCCGAAGCGGCAAAGGCGCAAGGTGCTGAAGTCGTCCTTATCAGTGGCTATGTCAATCTCAGCACTCCAGCCAACGTCACTCGAATAAATGTAGAAAGTGCCGCCCAGATGCATGCCGCAGCGATGGAACATGCCGTCAGCAGCGACATCTTCATCGGTTGCGCCGCAGTAGCTGACTATCGTCCGGTCAATGTTGCCAAGCAGAAAATCAAAAAAACTACCGATAACAACATGATGACTGTCGAAATGGTCAAAAACCCCGATATTATTGCCTCTGTAGCTGCATTGCAGACTCAGCGTCCCTTCACTGTTGGCTTTGCAGCTGATACCCAAGATGTAGCAAGATTCGCCAAAGATAAGCTTATCCGCAAAAATCTCGATATGATTTGCGCGAATGATGTTTCTGTTGTCGGCCAGGGCTTTAACAGCAATGACAACGCCCTGCACCTATACTGGAAAGACGGCGACAAAGCCCTTCCACTCATGAGCAAGTCAGAGTTGGGTCAGACTCTAATCAGCGAAATCCAAAACCGACTAAGTCAATAATCAACAGACAATGCGCATACATGTAGGCAAGTTTTGCTACGCTGTTTAGAAAACATGTACGTCTGAGGATATCTCGCGCTCTAAGACATTTTGTTATAAAGTAGAGAGACTTGTGCTATAATAAGCGTAAGTAAACCTTTGTAATACTAGGAATAAAAGGAGTTTTTACATGCGCAAATATTATGCGATTATTTTTCTGCTCTCGCTGTTCACGGTTGCCGTTGTAGCGCAGACTGAAGAAAACGAACAAGCGAATCAAGAAGGGGATCTGCGAAATCCCATTATTTCATTTATAAGCACTTTGGACCCCAATAATGTACATTTGCGTTCTATTATTGAGGATTATCTCTACGGTGACAGCACCGATAGAACCATAGACCCCGCCGTTGTAACTGAAGATTTTCTTTCAGTCCTTGGGAGGGTCGATTCAAGGCTTTTTTCGTTGTCGAAGAAGACGATGTTCGATTATTTGTTGCACGACACGATAGTCGCTGCTACGAAAAACGTGAATGCCCTCGATGCAAAGAGGGTTGCAAAAATAGCCGATGATATTTTGCAGCACAATAATGATGTGCTTATTCTCGAAAAATCCGTGGGTCTATATGCCGCTGCTGTAGCGCAACTCAATGATGAAGATGTAGCGCACACCTTTGCGCGCACCACAATATTTATGTTGCGTAGAATTATATTCTCCAGCGACCAGTATACTCCCGCACGCCTTATTACAACAGCGGTTCCTCAGGTCACAGAAATCGTGAATAAGAAAATAGCAGCTGACACTTCATTTGTTTCTGCAATACTCAATATATTTGATGAAATAGGCGTCCCCGATGCTTATAAGACAGTAAGAAAATTGTTTTCAAAAATAGTGATTGTTGGAGTTTCTTGAACTGTAATTGTTAGTTAATACCTTACATAGTGTCCAAGAAGTGTAATCATGAAATAGTGTATTCCACTAAATGAGCAAAATTGCGTACTAAGATAGTAGTACAGCATTGAGTTTTAAGAAATGTATATGAAAAAAAAGTATTTTTTCTGCCTATGTCTTAGTGCTGCTTTAATTATTACGCATGCTTATGGTTGGAGTGCACTGAATATTATTCGTGGGAATGGCGTTGTAACTACGCAATATAGAACAGTTACATCGAAGTATAGCAATATATCCGTTGAGGGCTTTTTTGATCTAGCGTTGGTTTCAGGATCACAAAACAAGGTTGTTATTGAGGCTGAAGAAAACCTCCTTCCGCATATCCTTACAGAAGTAAAAGGAGGTGCTTTAACCATTAAAGTAGAAAAAGGTATTCAGCTGAGAACAACCAAAAAACTACAACTTACAATTCCAATTAAGAATATCAACTCAATTTCTTTACGAGGCTCCGGAGATATAGTGAGTAAAGATACCATGAGGTCAAATGACATTTCCTTGAGTATAGCGGGGTCAGGGGATATAGAAGCGAGTGTAGAAGCTCAGAATGTTTCAATATCTATTAGTGGCTCGGGAACTATTACCGTAGCGCGTAAAACCAATCTACTAGAAGCGAATATTTTTGGTTCTGGTAATATTAATGCTTACAAATTGGAAAGTGATACTGTCGTGGCTACAATCAGCGGGTCGGGAGATATCGAAACTACCGCGCACAATATACTTAAAGGGACTATTAGTGGCTCAGGAAATATTTTCTATAAAGAAAATCCCAATGTTCAAGTACGCATTAGTGGTTCGGGCAAAGTGCAGTCACAAAACTAAATGCAGGCTTCTACGTTAGTTACCAACTCATTATTAATTAGCGACGATATTGCGATGGAGTAATATGGTATTTCTTTATTCTTAAGCGCAGTACTCGTTCTGACACTTTTAAAATGTTTGCGGATTTATTCATATTGCCACGAGTAAATTTAAGCGTGTCTATAATGAGGTCGCTTTCAACATGGGCAATGGTTTCTTGCAAACCTTGACGCTCTATGGTGTTGGTGCTTTCTCCACTTTGCAGGCTGGGCGGCAACATGTGCGCGTGAATAACCCCGCCTTCGCAAATACGCGCAGCATGCGCTATAACTTGCTTCAACTCGTTCAAGTTTCCTGGCCAGTGGTAAGAGCACAACAAGTCTATGGCGGGGGTAGAAAAGCGCTTTATGTTTTTGCGCTGTTTTTCAGACGTCTCCTTTAAAAAGGTATCTGCAAGCAGCATTATGTCGTCTTTTCTATTGCGCAAAGACGGCATGTTGATTGTATGAGGCGCAAGCAAGGCACGCAAGCCTTTGTGAAATGTCTCGTCTTCTTGTATGTCTTGTGAGGTGGTTAACAGCATACGCGCATAGCTTTTTTCAACGCTGGCATGCAAGGTAATCTCTTGCGTTTGCAATATGGTATACAGCACATCTTGCGCTTCAAAGGGTAATAAATGTATTTCTTCTATAAGAAGAGACGTGTTATCAGCTTGTTTAATGAGCGGAACAAGGGAATTGCTTGTGGACTCTCCTATCAATTTTGAAATACCGAAGAGACGCTCCATAATAGTGTCCTTTGGCATGGTGTGTATGTTGCAGCGTATGAGCGGAAGAGACTTTCGCAACCCCATTGCATGCAATCGGTGCGCAATAAAAGTTTTGCCCGTGCCGCTTTCTCCAGCAATGAGTACCGACGTGTCGCTTTTTGCGTATCGATAGAGAGCGGCTTTCAACTCGCGTATACTGTGTGAGTTTCCCGTCAAAAGTGGTGTTTCTAAATCGGGTCTGTAGTATTCATCATGTATAATGCGCACCTCTGTTTCCATTTCACGCAGCTGCCGTTTGAGTATGAGCGGTTGCGCTATAAGCGTGCTAATAATGCTTAAAAACTCCGCAATACCTTGGAGGTCTCTATCCTCTGCATACGGGAGCATTACGCTTAAAGTACCCGTGACAAGCGTCCCATACTTTATGGGAATACATATGAATGAGCATTCCTTGGAGCGTATTTGCGATTTGGTTTTATGAAGAAAATTAGGCTCCAGCGTAATCTTAGGGACTATTTGCAGCTTGCCGCTTTTAAAGACCATACCGGTTATGCCTTCACCCGGCTTGTAACGCCCCCGCATTTGTTCGACATCCGAGAGCCCCAAAGAAACATTCACATATATTTCGTCCTTGCTTTTATCAAAAAGCGTGCAGGCAATATTTTCGCATTTGTACAAATCCGATATCATCATCAGCACAGGACTTAAAATATCATTTGCGTTTTCAGTGGAATCCAATAATCGAGATATTTCTAGCAATATAGCGAATTGGTCTTGGATGCTCTCGGAGGTTTGGGGTGTCCCCTTATGCTTCATAGGCAAATTTTTCTTTTCCAGATATGATGATTTCTTGCCCTTCTTGAAGCTCATGAAATGTAAGCTCATTTACATATGCAAGGCAAGCAAGGTTGGGATATTGTTTTCTTAGTATTTCAAATGGTACTTCTGCACGCTGCTGTACTATGAGCCCCGACACGCCTGAGAGCATGGGCAGCATATTATAGGTAAGCTGATGCGTAATGTATATGAATTCTTCATCTTTATGTGCTGCTGCGTGGGCAGATATTTGCCCGGGGCTTGAGACGTGGACTATCTTTCCTTTGACTATGGGTCCTATGCCCTGTCGGCCGCGAAGTAGCACCTTGCCGTTGAAGTGCATTTGTATGGTGTTAACCATGAGCGGTTTATTAATGGGCAGCCCCGCTACGATGATAAGCTTTTCGTTTTTATCTAAAAAGCCTAAGCTACTACTTGCCTCAATAGTTGTGTCTATAATTTCTTTATTAGTTTTTCCTGCCTTGGTAAGCACGGGAATAACACCCCATACGAGAAGCAATTGTCTACACACGTATTCTCTGTGACATGTTGCTATGATGTGCTGATTGGTAGGACGCAAGGACGATATGTGACGCGGTGTGTTGCCCGTTAAGGTTGGGCAAGCAATGGCCTTGGCTTTAGACTTGTCCGCTACTATTTGCGCCGCTGCTATTATCGACTCATCCGCAGAACTTTCTGTAAATATTTCGCGAGTATGAGAAAATGAGGTAGTACGCATATGCTCTTGAAATTGCGCTGAAGACTCTACGGTTAACGAAACGCGCGACATAGTTTCAATTGCTTCTACGGGATACTTACCCTTTGCCGACTCACCTGAAAGCATGAGCGCATCTGTTCCATCAAATATTGCGTTTGCAACATCAGTTAACTCTGCGCGGGTTGGCACAGCAGATGTCTCCATGGACTGTAGCATTTGTGTGGCCGTTATTGCAAACCTTTGACTTCTATTGCATGCTTTTATCATGCTCTTTTGTCGCAAAGGAATTTCTTCAGAGGGAATTTGCTCTGCAAGATCTCCGCGCGCTACCATAATTCCATCTGAGACTTGAAGAATACCTTCAAAATTATCAAGACCTTCTTGATCTTCTATTTTCGAAATTATGCGTATGGTGCTGTCCTTCTCTGACAAAATGGCGCGTATAGCAATAACGTCTCCTATGTTACGTATAAATGATGCTGCGATATAGTCGTATTTGTTTTCTATAGCAAAGAAAATATCATCTATATCTTTTTTTGTGAGGCTCGGCAAATTTATTTTTACACCGGGAACATTCACGTTTTTGCGTGCACCCAACAATCCACCCTTGACAATTTTGCATATAAGCTTTGTGTTTTCAAGAGACTGCACTTCCAAAACTATCGAACCATCTGCAATTTTGAATACTGCACCGGGCTGCACTTCCTTGTGTATGTGTGCATACGAGAGTGCAATTACTTGCTCATTTGTTTTTTCAACTGCACCCGAAATTGCTATAGTCTTCCCCTCTTCAAGCAAGACATCCTTACCCTCTAGTTTACCCGTCCGTATTTCCGGGCCCATGGTGTCAAGCATAATTGCAATATTTTGTCCTGTTATTTTTTCTGCCTTTCGCAGCAGTTGTAATCGCTCAAAATGCTCTTCATGAGAACCATGACTAAAATTAAACCGAGCGCAGTTCATGCCTGCACGTATCATTTTCACAAGCACATCGGCATCATGACAAGCAGGCCCTAGCGTTGCAACTATTTTTGTTTTTTTCTTCTGTATATTCGTAATTGACATATTTGCATTGTATCAAAGATATACCATCCATGTACGCGACTGTATTATGTTTATACGGGGGCAAGCACTCACACCCCCACCGGGTATCACACGATACCGCGCTACGCGCGTCTTTCTGTGTCATGGCTCATGCGGTGTGTTGCTCACGCTATTTGTACCATCCATGACGCGAGCGTCGCTTTTCGCGCTCTCGACTTTTTGATACTTTCTGCATAGTTGCGCTTGTCTCTCGCTCCCTATGGCGTAGCCCCACAGGATGTTTTTCTTTGGTGCGAGTACTCCATTTTTGCTACGCTGCGCTCCGCAATCTGAATGTCAGCACCCCCTCGCTACGCTTGTGAATGTCACCCGCACGTCCCAGAACGGCACAAAAAGCGTTTGCTGAATGCTCGGGGGTGTGGGGGCGTGCCCCCACAGCGGCTTTTGCTATAAGCTCCATCTTTGTGTCGCGTTGCGACACTTATTTAATTGTTTCTAGCCGTTCACGCTTCGCGTTCTCGACTTTTTTTCTTTGGTACTCTTCTTTCTTTTCTTTTGATGCAAGCTCCATGTTTGCACCGCACAGCGGTGCTTATGCAATAGTTTGCATCCCCTCGCTACGCTCGTGAGCGTCGCACAAAAAGAAAAGAAAGTACAGCTATCCGAAGGCTGACATACCGCGCTAGCGTCTTAGCCACAGAAAGCGCTCATACACTGCGCCAGCAGAATACACACGGCGTTAGCTTACACGCGCGTAAGCACAAAAGGCGTTCACTGAATGCTCGGGGCTGTGGGGGCAGCTTCCCCCCACAAAGCGCTTATGCAATAGGTTTGCATCCCCTCGCTATCGTGACTTTGGTACTTTCTTTGGTGCTTTTTCATACTTGCGCACAGTATCTATGTCATTACTGCTTTAGCACACAGGAGGTTTTTTGCTATAAGTTCCAATTCTGTGTCGCACCGTCCATGGCGCCCCCTTAGCCCCGTCCATTGGGGCGGTCGTTTGCTCCGCTCCATGTAACGTTTCTAGCCGCTCGCCTAACGGCTCCCGACTCTTTTTTTGGTACTTTCTTTGGTGCAAGTTCCATGTTTGTGCCGCATCGCGGCACTTATGCAGTAGTTTGCACCCGTTCGCTACGCTCTCGACTCTTTTTGCGTCATCACAGCCGTGCCATGGAGGGTACAAAAAGTGTGAGCAAAAAACAAAGCAACCTGTGCATAGCACTCAAGACGCGCAGCGCTGAACTACTTCTTTTTCTTTTTTCTTTGGTACCTTTCTTTTTTCTTTTTGAAAAAAGAAAAAAGAAAGTACGGCCATCCGAATATATTGCTTATTTGCTGTTGCGTCTTGGCAACAAGAGGCGTTCACGCAATACTGCATAAGCAGAATACATACGGTGTGCAGCCTACTCGCGTATAGCGCAGTACCGCGTGATACCCCAAGGGGGGGTGTGGGGCAGCTCCCCCACAAAAACTATACATATGTATCCACCTAGAGAGGTGGCGCTATGTGCAGCTTAGGCTTAGGACCAAGGGCTTGCAATAATTCGGATTCTACTTCTGCATCGCATACTATATCATCAACCGAAGAAATATTGGTAAGATACGTAAACGAAGGGACGTTTATTTTATTGCTGGTAATCAGCAAAACTACGCGAGACGCAATAGATATCATCGCGCGTTTTATTTCTCCTAAAAGCGAATCTTCTTCATAAATTGCATCATTTTGCACGTCTATGCCTGAGCAGGTGAGTATGAATGTTGTAATTTTCTTATCACGCAAAAAAGTCATACAATCAGTACCCGCACATGCAGAGAGTTGTGGACGCAACATGCCACCTGCGCACATAATGTTGGCGTGGGGCATTACTTGTGCCGCATGGTTTGCAAGGTTCAAGCCATTGGAAATAATACTTAAGTTACTCACCCTTATGTGGTCGACAATATCATACCCAGTGGTTCCTCCGTCTAGTCCTATAATGTCGCCCTCGTTTATAAATTTTTCAGCTACGTACGCGCATATAGACTTCTTCTGCGCACGTTTTATTTTAAGCCGCTTTTCAAACAAAGATTCGCGCTTGTTTATCAGAGATATGGCGCCACCGTGTATGCGCTTTATTTCATTTTTGCGCTCCATTTTATCAAAGGCGCGATGCACTGTTGGCACAGAAACACCAAATTCGCGCACCAACTCTCGCGTGAATACCTTTTCTTTTTTTCCAATATATTCAACAATGCTGTCAGATTTCCTCATATCGTTGTTCATAATAATTACCTCTTGAGTATATATTCTCACATTGATGGTAGTAGAATAAAATTTTTATAAATATTTATGTTTATACCCTCTATCTTTCCGTTATTCATAATATAGTACTAGTAATTGCAAACGTACACCCCTTATTTATAAAAATTTCATTAAAAATAAGAAATGATTTTTATGCATTACTTTTCTGAGCATTATTTGTTATTTTTGAGTTTATTTTAATTATTATATTAGAAAAAAATAAAATGTTTCTGTTTTTCTTTTTTGAATTTGAAGATTATTTTGATGAAATGAGAATATCCTGTATGAAAATGAATGTATAAACTCAAAAAGATTCAATCGTAATGTTCGCCTAAATATACTTCACGAGCTCGTACATTTTGTACAATTTCATCGCGTGAACCGCCTATTATAATTTTGCCGTTGTATACTATGAAGGCTCTATCGATTATTGAGAGGGTATCTCGTTCGTTGTGGTCGGTAATAAGTACCCCGACGTTTCGCTTACTTAAAGAAGCTATAATTTGTTTCAATTCGTGGCGCGCCTTAGGGTCTATGCCAGTAAAAGGCTCATCGAGCAAAATAAACTTGGGGTTTAATGCCATACATCGCGCTATTTCCGTTCGTCTGCGCTCACCACCAGAGAGCGTGTAGGCTTTTTGCTTGCGTAGCTGTACAATACCAAACTCATGTAAGAGTTCATCGAGACGGTGCTTACGTTCCTTACTCGACATAGTTTTTATAGTTTGTAAAACAGCCATAATGTTTTTTTCCACCGAAAGTTGTCGGAAGACCGATGCTTCTTGAGGGAGATATGCGATGCCAAGTTGTGCGCGTTTATACATGGGATAATTCGTAATGTCTACGTTATTAAGCATAATGCTACCTGCGGTTGGTTTTAGAAACCCTACTATCATGTAAAACGCCGTAGTTTTCCCCGCACCATTTGGACCTAAAATGCCGACCATTTCGCTTGAGTGTATATTAAAGCTTACTCCATTTACTGCTTTCTTTTTCCCAAAATGCTTATGTAAATTTTTCACCACTATTTCAAAGGAATGCCGAGAAGGCAGCGCCACATGAGGCACTACGTACTCGTCATGTTGCATCTCATCTTTGCGTGAGGGCTTTTCGCTTATAGGAGGCGGCGCTAGCACGGGCTTTGTAGCGGACTTAGTGGACACAACAGCACTAACGCGCTTTCTCGTTGTTGCTTTTGCTGATGCGCTACTCGTTGCGCGCGCAGGTTTTACTTCTTGATTTTTTGTATCTTTTGTATTTTCTATAGACTCTGTGCTAGGCGCACTCTCAGGCTTGGGACTACTTGGTTTTTTCGTACTCTTTTTCTCAGGCATGATATTTCCTCTTTAATGTAAAGTTACAGACGAATGGTATAAAGTACATCTTTCTTAATTCCCCATAACAAAAACAATGATAAGTTCCGCTACGATATTACGGAGCATCACTTGCAGCCCCTGTTGATTTTTGTGCCTCACCACTACTTTCTACACTATTTGTTGGTGCATCTTCGCTTTTGAGTTCAGCATCCGCATCTGGTTTGTCTCTTGCAGTGCCCTTATCTTGTTCATTTTGCTTCTCTTCTGATGTAGCAGCGTCTTCTTTTTCCCCGCCTGTCTCTTTATCCTCAGCCTCTGTTTCTTCATCCTCAGCCTTGGTTGAAATTGAGCCAGTCACCTTCCCAGAGAGCTGGACTTCGTCTGTCTCCAAGTTTATCGTAATTCTATTAGCACTGTATTCGTCATCTTTCCAAAGCGCGTAAGGGAAACCCGACATTTCAATTTCATCGGTTTCTCGGTAATAGGTCACAAATTCACTGCGAGCGCTTAATTCATCTTTTTTGGTCATGCGCACGCCCAGCTGCACCACCATAAATTTTCCGTCTTCCTTTGACTCCAAAAAACTTGCGCGTATTATGAGGTCATTCTTGTTGTCCTTCATAATAATATTGCCTTCTGCTCGCAAAAGCTTTTCCTGCCTGTCGTAAAACAATGAATTGCCTTCAAGTACAAAGTCGTTTTTTATATCATACGCTTCAAAGCGCCCGGACACTTCCGCAAATTGAAAATCATCTCCATACAGCTCTATTTCATCCGCGCGTATGCGCACATCATCCGCAGTAACTTCTGCATTCCCACTAAGCTTGGTAAACTCCTTGCCTTCTGCGAGGTTCGCTGAGGTGCTGTTTGCAGAAAAAGTAAAAACTTTGCGCTCAGCGTGAGTGTGCGTGTACATAAAAAAACTAAGCGCTACCACGCATGCGCAGCGCTGAAAAAACATGCGCCTACTCATCGACAGTGAGACTTCCTTGAACTTCTTTGGTCAAAGAAAGCGTACGCTTCTTTGCATCCGCAACAAAACCATAGCCAGATATTTCAGACTCGTCATCACGCGTTACGGTTACTAACTCCGTGGGACTCCCTTCAATACGACGCTCCTCGTCATTCCAAGTAAGATACTTTGTTTTTATAGTAGCCTCGTCCTGACTAGAACGCGCGTAAAACTCACCTACTATAGTCACATTATTTGTATCGGTTTCAACAAACGCGCTCTTAGCCTTGCCTTCCATGCGCACTTCGCCCTTGCTATCAATTTCCTTAAACGTAAGATCGCTCATCTCTTGCATTTTACGTTTTGAATAAAGCTCAATTTTTTTCGCGTTCATAATAACCGTAGTGCCCCGCACAAAACTTAATGAAACATCTTCCATCACAATGTCTGGCTTTGATTCATCAAGGTCTTCTGCAACATCACCCTGCTTGTAGTCATAGCTACAAGAAACTACGCTTAGGAGTAAGCCTATGAGACAATGAAGTTGTACTATTTTTCTAAACATGCCTTTATAAACCCCGAGAACAAGGGATGCGGTTTAATGGGCTTTGAGGTAAATTCAGGGTGGAACTGCACCCCAAGTCCCCAACGGTGGTTCTTCCACTCCACGCTTTCTACCAAAGAGCTGTCCTGCGTTTTGCCCGTAGGAATAAGCCCCGCACCCTCCAAAACCTCTACAAATTCCGAAGAAACTTCGTAGCGGTGGCGGTGACGTTCTGAAATATTCTTTTTGCCGTAGAGCTGGTGAATAAGCGAGCCTTCTTGCAAGACTGAAATATTAGCACCGAGACGCATGGACGCGCCGTATACTACCACGTTTTTTTGCTCGGTCAGTAGGCTTATGACGGGGTGCTTGGTTTCAGGCTTAAACTCCGTGCTGTCGGCATCCTTAAACCCCAGCACATTACGCGCATATTCTATGACCATTATTTGCAAACCGAGGCATATGCCAAAATACGGCACATTATTTGTACGCGCCCACTCAGCAGCATAAATCATTCCTAATGCGCCGCGCTGCCCAAAGCCACCGGGCACTAAAACACCATCAAGCTCACCTAAAAGCCCCTGTGTCTCTTTCCTCTTTTTTTCTAGCGTTTCAGAATCTATTTTTACTATGCGCGTTTTGACCTTGTTTTTAATGCCCCCGTGCACAAGGGCTTCATCCACAGACCTGTAGGCATCACTTAACTCCACATACTTGCCCACCATGCCTATGGTTACCGTTTTTTCTGCATTCCTGTAGGTTGAAACAACCTGCTTCCACTTATTCACGCGCTCTGCAATTTTGTTACGTACGGGCAAAGACAAACGACGCAGTATGAGCGCATCGACTTTTTGCTCTTCGTAGACAAAGGGAATGTTATAAATTGGCGTCTCATTATGTGCAGAAATAACCCCATCACGGCGCACATCGCTTGAACGCTCTATTTTTGAAAGGTACTCCTCGCTTACTGGGGCATCCGAGCGGCACATGATGCAATCAGGTTGTATGCCCGCAGAACGCAACTCCTTAATAGAATGCTGCGTCGGTTTTGTTTTGAGTTCGCCGTTCGACAAATCGGGCAAAAGTGTCAAATGCACCGTGCATGTGTCTTGCGGATTATCGTGAATTATTTGCCGCAGGGCTTCCAAAAAGGGAAAAGACTCTATGTCGCCCACCGTGCCGCCCACTTCAATGATGGTAATGTCAACCTCTGCCGCAGAACCCACGCGCAGTATGCGCGACTTAATGCAATCCGAAATATGGGGAATAACTTGCACCGTGCGCCCGAGGTAGCGCCCCTCACGCTCACCCTGTATAACTTCTTGGTATATTTGCCCCGTTGTTATGGAATTGTCCTTGCTCATGGGCGCAGAAGTAAAGCGTTCGTAGTTGCCCAAGTCCAAGTCTGCCTCAGTCTTGTCGTCCGTTACGTACACCTCACCGTGCTGATAGGGACTCATGGTACCCGCATCCACGTTGATGTAAGGATCTATCTTTATCATTTGAACCGCGTAGCCGCACATTTCTAAAAGGCAGCCTATTGATGAAGCAGCAATGCCCTTACCCAGCGAAGAACAAACTCCGCCCGTTACAAATACGTATTTTCCGCCGTGTTTCACTGGCTTGTTTTTTTGTTGTACCATTTTATTACTATTATAATAGCATGAAAAAGCCGCACATAAACGCACCTGAAAAAAGAACACTCGCTGTACACACACTTGGTAGCGTAGCTTACCAAGAGGCAAGCGCGCTACAAAATAAACTGCATACTCAGCGTTTGCACGAAGAAATATCCGACACGCTTTTGCTCCTTGAGCACCCCAACGTCATAACCATTGGTAAGCGCGGCGTTCAGTCTGATATTCTCGCACCACCAAGCATACTGGAGCAAAACCGCGTCTCAATTGCGCAAACGCCGCGGGGTGGGCAGGTTACTCTCCATACGCCGGGGCAGCTCATTGGCTATTTTATTTTCCACCTCTATAACAAGCAACGCGCAGCTCATGCCTTTGTCCACAGCCTTGAGCAAGTACTTATAGACGCGCTTGCTTCTTTTTCCATAAGCGCGCATCACGACGAAAAACACACGGGCGTATGGGTAGGCGGCAAAAAAATAGCCTCCATAGGCATTAGTATTTCTCGCGGAGTTACTCAACATGGTTTTGCGCTTAACGTTGCAAACAACCTTGACGCCTTTAGTTGGATAGTGCCCTGCGGCATGCCACAAGTAGGACTAACAAGCATAGCAAGCCTGTTGAAAAATGCGCCACCCATGAATTCGGTATGTCATGCAATTATAGAAGCACTAGCAACACAAATGCGTTATTGCGATATCATAAAACATACATCAGTGCCCGAGTGGTGAAATTGGTAAACACGCTAGATTCAGGTTCTAGTGACTGCAAGGTCTTGGAGGTTCAAGTCCTCTCTCGGGCAAAAGTAGCGTAGACTCATGTTACATATAAAATATGTACGCGTAATTGCCTCCTATCTTAGTACACCAGCCTATTATATCAAATAATTTTAGGCAGCACTCGTAACTCGTAGCTTTTCAATTCTTGAATATATGAAACTCATCACTAGTGATATGCGTCACCGTTATACAACAAATTATTAATTGTTATCTACCAAATATTTGAAGTAACGCAATCCCAATTCCCACAAAGGCCATGACAATAGTCAGCATCGTAAATGATCTATTCATGCTTTTTTCAAGACTATCAATGCGGGTATTCATACTATTTTCTAAACCATCAATGCGGGTATTCGTTGCATCAATGCGGGTAGTTAATTTTTCATCAAGTGCATCAATACGAGTATTTGTTGTTTTGATTTCAGTAAGTAATTCTGTTCTTACACCTTCAATACGAGTATTCGTGGCTTTAATTTCTGTAAGTAAATTCTTCTCTACAGAGTCTATTTTTCTGTCTAAACTGCTAACGCGTTCAGAGAGCAAGTCATACGGGCTTATGGTGTCATTTAATATACTGCTTACTACTGATTTTGCTTGAGTTTTGGCAGCCTTTATTTTTGTATTCTTTGGGTTTCCAATAGGAGTAGTTTTTTGCTTTGTGGTAACAGTAGCTAACGCCATATGCTTATTATATCAAATAATTTTAGGCAGCACTCGTAACTCGTAGCTTTTCAATTCTTGAATATACGAAACTCATCACTAGTGATATGCGTCACCGTTATACAACAAATTATTAATTGTTATCTGCCAAATATTTGAAGTAACGCAATCCCAATGCCCACAAAAGCCATGACAATGGTCAACATCGTAAATGATCTATTCATGCTTTTTTCAAGACTATCAATACGGGTATTCATACTATTTTCTAAACCGTCAATGCGGGTATTGGTTGCTTTGATTTCAGTAAGCAATTCCGTTCTTACTCCTTCAATACGAGTATTCGTGGCTTTAATTTCTGTAAGTAAATTCTTCTCTACAGAGTCTATTTTTCTGTCTAAACTGCTAACGCGTTCAGAGAGCAAGTCATACGGGCTTATGGTGTCATTTAATATACTGCTTACTACTGATTTTGCTTGAGTTTTGGCAGCCTTTATTTTTGTATTCTTTAGGTTTCCAATAGGAGTAGTTTTTTGCTTTGTGGTAACAGTAGCTAACGCCATACGTTTATTATATCAAATAATTTTAGGCAGTACTAGTAACTCGTAGCTTTTCAATTCTTGAATATATGGAGTTCATAACCTTTGTTGTGCCATGCTCAAGAAGTTTCTTTGCTGCGCCCGCTTGTTCATCGCTTAGCAGGCCATCTGCTACCGCTGCGTCTATAGCCATGTCGCACTCCTTCAAGGCTTCCGCTTTTGGTGCTTTTTCTAACGGCGCGCGTTTCTGCCTCTGCTCCCCTTCCATGTCGTTTTCGGTATTGTCTGCGTCTGCTGCTAAGCTCAAGGCTCCCGTGAAATAAGTACCGCCTTGAAAAGGTAATTGCCCCCGCCTCCGCTTGTATTGCGCTTAATTTTGATTGCACAACGGGCATAGTTAAGTTGTAACGCTCACAATGCCCGCCCTCATGCGTTATTGTTAATGTCGTGGTTACTTCATCCCGCTTTGCGACACTAGAAAAATGGAGCGTAAAGCCCGCCTTTGGCGCTTCTTCTAACGGGGGGCTTTTTCACTGCTTCCAGAACTCCCGAGAGGTCTGCATATTCATAAGAAAATGTGCCATTGTTTACTTGACAATTTTTTTTCACATCTGCAAATTCCGCTACAGCCTTAGGCATTGATGCGTAATATTGCTTGCGTGCATGGTTGCGCACTTCTTCGGTGTACAAAATGTGCAGCTCTTTCACAAGCTCCACATTACCCCGCTCCACCGCTTTGGTGAGCAGCTCATATATTGAACTATTCGCTTTTACTTCTTGTGTTTTTTCACTCATATTGCGCTCCTCATTTTATGCGTTTATATTGTTTTGTTTTTTAAGCAATGCGCTTCCAAATGCGTATGGCGTAGTTCACGGGGCGGGTTTCACTTCCAGTACTTAAGTCGATGGTTGCGGAACAATTTCCATCTGCTGAAGATTTATACCCTGTGTGAGCACCAACCACCATGTCGTGTCCGCCGTCACATCTAGTGTTGACTTTCTGTGTTCCAGTTTTAACAGTATCCTGCTGCGAGTTTCCTAGCACATAATTTGGGTAGTTTTCAACTCTAAAAAAATACCCTGGCCACTTACTGCTTATGTTCAACCATATCATTTCCTTACCAATTTTGTGCCGGTATTGGTTCAATACGTCATTTTCACGATCACTACTTTTATATTTATCGTACAGCACCTCAAAGCCACCCCATAATTCCCTAGGAGATTGTTGTGACGAAGGAAACTGTATGTAGATAAAGCCTAGGGGGATGGCGGTATTGAGGGCGTCTTTTTTGGCTTGTGTGATTTTTTCGTCTATTTTGGCTTCTGCAATTTTTTCGTCTACCAGCTGCACCACGGCCTGCCAGCCGCCTTGCTTGGTTACCAAATCTACGCCGTCCGCCTGCCAGCCCTGCGCGTCCTCATCCCATGCCAACACGCTTGACCGCTTCTTGCCGCGCATCACGCGTAAGCCAGAAACTTTTTTTGAACTTTGCGACAGCACACTATAATCATGCCCCCTCACCCACGTCTTGCCGTCAACACTACTCCATATGTCTTTTTTGTTAGGCTTACTTTTCCATGTATTAGCGTCTTCCATTTCAGGCGTTCTCCCGCCCATAACCCACATGCGCCCATTGAATACAATTACTTTATGAGCATAGCGAGGGCTAAATTGCGTAGAAGCAGGTGTGTCAGTATGTGCAAGCTCTTGTGTCCATGTCTTAGTCTTACCATCAAAGCTCCACACATCGTTGAACCGTTTTTGACCATCAAAGCCCCCAATAACCCACATTTTGCCATCGAATACTACTGCTTGGTGGCTATGGCGAGGCGTAAACTGCGTAGCAGGTGGGTTGTCAGTATGCGCAAGCTCTTGTGTCCATGTCTTAGTCTTACCATCAAAGCTCCACACATCATTGAGTTTTTTGTAATCTTTATCACGCCCGCCAATAATCCACATGCGCCCATTGAATACTACTGCTTGATGGTTATACCGAGGCGTAAACTGCGTAGAAGCAGGTGTGTCAGTATGCGCAAGTTCTAAGTCCCATTTCTTACCATCGGTGCTACTCCACACATCATTGAGTCTTTTGTAATCTTTATCACGCCCGCCGATGAGCCACATGTGTCCGTTGAATACTACTGCTTGGTGTCCATAGCGAGGTGTGAACTGCGTAGAAGCAGGTGTCTCATTATGCGCAAGCTCTAAGTCCCACTTCTTACCATCAGTGCTGCTCCACACATCATTGGTTATTCTACCTCTATCACTCCTACCGATGATCCACATGCGCCCATTGAACACTAGCACTTGGTGTTTAGACCGAGGTCTAAACTTCGTAGCAGGTGGATTCTCATTATGCGCAAGCTCTAAGTCCCATTTTTTACCATCCGCACTACTCAATACATCATTCTTGCCATTTTCGTATCCGTGTCCTCCCCCAAGCAACCACATTTTGTCATGAAATACCACGACTTGGTGAGTGGTGCGCGTGCTCCAGTCTGCGTTCGCTGTCTCTGGCGTCCATGTCTTACCATCAAAACTCCACACATCGTTGAGCCGTTTTTTATCATCATACCCACCAAGCAACCACATTTTGTCATGAAATACCACGACTTGGTGAGCGGTGCGCGCGCTCCAGTCTGCGTTCATTGTCTCTGGCGTCCATGTCTTACCATCAAAACTCCACACATCGTTGAGCCGTTTTTTATCACCATGCCCCCCAAGCAACCACATTTTGTTCTTAAACACTACTACTCTGTGATTACCGCGCCCGCTCCAGTCTGCGTTCGCTGTCTCTGGCGTCCATGTCTTACCATCAAAACTCCACACATCGTTGAAATCTTTCTTACCATCATACCCACCAAGCAACCACATTTTGTTCTTAAACACTACTACTTGGTGAGAACTTCGCACGCTCCAGTCTGCGTTCGCTGTCTCTCGCGTCCACGTCTTACCATCCGCACTACTCCACACATCGTTTTTAACAGAGCCATATCTACTAGCTCCCCCAAGCACCCATAGCTTGTTCCTAAACACTACAACTTGATGACTCATGCGCACGTCCCAGTTTGCGTTCGCTGTCTCTCGCGTCCACGTCTTACCATCGACACTACTCCATACATCGTTTGTGTAATATCTATCCCATCCACCTAGAAGCCACATTTTATTCTTAAACATTACTACTTGGTGGAGAGTGCGAGGCGTAAACTGCGTAGCGGGCGGATTGTCATCATGTGTAAGCTCTGTTTTCCATTTCAGCACATCCGTTGTACTCAACACATCGTTTTTATATACCTCTTTATATCCCATAGTTACCTCCGTTAATTTTTTGTATACTCTCTTTGTATTCCGCCAATTACTAATAACTGGTTGTTAAACACCACTGCGTCCATATCATATCGCCCAAAAAACGCATCGTCGTAGTCTTTGTATTCCATTTTGTACATGGGCGTAGTGGTACTCACACCATCTCCGCCTTCCAGCGCGTTTATGTCTATGAGGGTGTCGCCTATTTTCACGTCCTTGGAATTTATAATCGTTTCGCCTTGACCTCGCCCAGTCTTTGGGTCCTGCGTACCAATGTGCAAGTTATTTTTGACCAAAAGGCTGTCCATCTTAAAGTTGTCTTGCGTGCTTAAGTCCTTGGTTTTCACCTTAGCAATTTCGACTTCCACCACCTCAGAGACGGCATCCACAAACTTTTGCACGCCACTTTCCCTGTACGTGGCATAGCCCGTGACGCGTATGTACACCGTAGTAGTGTCAGCGTCAAAGGGGACAAAGGTTTTAATTGCAATTCTTTCGTTGCTCTTCTTAAATAGCTTCCACGTTACCTTGTCCGTAGAATACAAATAGGTGTAATGAAACTTCAGACGACCGCTTGGGTCGTCTCCGTGTGAATAGATCTCCACCGTTACCTGCCTGTTGTTCACCTTCACGTTTATGGGGATTATGCCGCCATCCTTGGTGTTTGTCATCAGCGTCTTGTGTATCGCTTTCGTGGCAATGCGTTGTGCCTCCTCCATGGTTACAAAGTTTTTGTTATCTATAGCCTTCGTGACAATGCGTTGTGCCTCGTCTACGGTCGCGAGTTTCCCTTTCCTTATCTTGGGCAATATCACGTCTTTAAAAGTGTCCTGCGTAGCTTGGGCACTTGCCGTTATTTTCCCTATTTTCTCAAGCGTGTAATGAAACACACTGTCATCCGGGCTCATCACCTGTTCTATTTTTAACACGCGTACTGCAGCCTCAAAATTTAAGTCTTTGAAATTCATCTTAAACATATCGCCCAAGGCAAGGGTTTGTTTAGTCTCAGGGTGAATGGCTTTTCTACTTGTAAAAGACATCCTATAGCTGCCATCTTCCACAGCCCGCTTGTATTCCTTCGCCAAACGTTCTGCGTACTTTTTGTCGTCTATAGACAACGCGCTTATTTTCTTCACCTTGCCCTCTCCGGACATTACCCGAGCGTTGTCCTTGGTGGTGTGCATGGCAGCCTTGCCTCGTAATTCCAGCCTCAGCGACGCAGAGGTGCACGAACCCCACACACCCTTGTTTTCCGTTTCTAAAAGCGCCTTAGCCTTAAGTCGTTTTCCACCGTTTGTGGAGCTTGCAAGCGACATGGCAAAATGTGCCTTTGAGTCTATTTCATAAACCATCTTACCGCTAAATTGAGAATCCTTCGGCACATAGGCGGGGCGTTTTGCGCCACCCTTTGCCTCCAGCGTTTCATTGACAGGGCTCTGAGCTGAAACCTTCCAGACTTTATCAGCTGTCGCATTCGCCACATTCGGACACTCCCCAGTTATAGAGCCCCAAGCCTTCACATAATGATCTGTTACCGACAAAAGGTTATAGCCATCATTCAAGTCGGTGTCATTCAACTCAAGGGTTAAGTCGTTATTACCGTTGAGCAAAGTCTTGGTGTACTTGTTTGTCTTACAGGCTACGTTCTCACCTTTAATCAAAAACAGGTAATCATTTACAACTTTGTAGCTCGAATAATCCACCTGCACGCGCACCTTGCGCATCTCCTTCTGCTGAAACTTCACGTCCCCCATTATGTCGCTCTGGTTCAAAGACTTTACTGTTACCTTATTTTCCACCCACCACTTTTTAAAGTCTATGGTGCCGTCCCCCTTGGTTACCATCACGTAGCCATAGGCAAAGGCAATGTCTTGAAGCACATCAAAAACAGGCTCCTCAGACTCTACTTCATAGCTCCCAATGACATCAGTGTCGGTTATATTTGCATAGTTGAATGTAATATGGGAAGGCAATGCAGTATTTTTCACAATCGCGTCCATCAACTCAGATATTTTGTACCCTGCCTGTTGGTGGTACATTTTAGCGGGCGTTTTAATGTTTTCAAGGCTCTCAAGGAGGCTCACAAATTCCAATGAAAGAGCCGTAGCCTCAGTTGAATAATGCCCCTTTATGTCTATTTTTAACCCAAGGCGTAGGTAGCCGGTAAACATTACCTTGACTTGCTCGCTCTTTTTCTCCGGCATCTTTATAATGCGCACTATGGGGCGCTTGTCTTCCGGACCTTCATTCTGCTCGCTTAAATCTATAAGCCTTTTAACAAAGGCACTCCCATCTTTCAAACTCTTTTTGTCCTCTACAGTTCCAACGCTGTTCTTTACCGTGCACTGCGCCGTGCTTATAACCGCCTTGCCCTTGTTGTGCAGTGCGCGTTTTATTTTTATGCCGCTGCCCTGCAAGAGATATCCTGTTATGTCTATCTGAGGACTTCCATCTTTTTTATCTAAAAAAATTCTTACATTGTTTTTCTTTGCCATGTCCTCACTCCTAATATGCTTCCAATGCCCTTGTGTTCTGCAGCCTTTCCATGCCGTCCTGCACCGCCTGCGCCAACATGTCCTTGCCCTCTTCTCCAAAAACGTCCCCGTGCACGTTTACCACAACGCTGGTGCCGCCAAAACCCCGAACAGGCCGCGCAAAAAACTCGCGCACGTCAAAGGGCAACACGGTTTCCGCCTTGCCCGCTTCGCCCAGCGTGTACAGCCCGCCCCCCGCCTGTGCGGGCACTATGCCACCCTTCGCCAACGCAGGCGGTGACTGTGAGGCTATTATGCCTATTTGCGCAGCCGTAGCCCCCACAACAAGCGCGGTCATAATGCCTGCGGTAACGCCCATAGACAGCGCTGCCTGTGGTGTAGCCCAAGCATTGGCAATGCCCATGGCCATGGAAATAAGCGCATTTGCAATAGCCATGCCCTTTTCATAATTAAACTGCTTCACGGCAAGCTCATGCTTTTTTTTCACCTTCTCTTCTTCCGCTGCTTTAATCTTCGCGTTATACCGCTCTTCAATTGCAGCTTTCTTCTTAAGCGCTTCTTCTTCACTTAAGCCCTGCTCATCAACCATGGCAATTGCATGGTCTCGCTCCTCTTCCATCATCGCAATTTTGTTATCCAAGGTTTCAATTTCGCGCTCCGTAGCGGCTTCCTGCTGCTCCATAATGTAGCTCCCAATGGCATCCGCATATCCTAGTGCCGCTTCTCCAGCAGAGAGCCACCCCTGCGCAATTTCCGCAGGCGATTTTCCCATGCCATCGCCAAGCTTTGAGAAAGTGCCCATAATCTCCTTCGCAATGCTACCAACTCCGTTGAGGCTCTCAGCAATGCTTTTAAAAACAGCATTGCCTTCGTTTCCCACGCTACCAAAACCATTGAGTACGTCTTGCAGCGCGGACATTCCCACATTACCCATGTGTGTAATGCCATTCACTACGCCTTCAAATGTGGCAGTTCCCGCTTCCCCCACGCCGTTAAAAGCGTCAAGTATTACTTGAAGCGTGGCGCTCCCAGAGTCCCTTAAATTCATTACTTCATTGACCACGGTGTTAAAGGCTGAAGCGCCCGCGCTCTGCACACCGTTAAAGCCGTTGAGCACGCTTTGCAGCGCTGCGTCCCCCGCATTGCCCAAATTTATTATTTCGTTTACCACATCATTAAAGGCAGAGACACCCGCATTCCTCACACTACCAAAGCCGTTGAGTACGTTTTGCAGCGCGGCGTCCCCCGCATTGCCCAAATTTGTTATTTCGTTCACCACGTCGTTAAATGCTGAAACACCCGCGCTCTGCACACCGTTAAAGCCGTTGAGCATGCTTTGCAGCGCGGCGTCCCCCGCATTGCCCAAATTTATTATTTCGTTTACCACATCATTAAAGGCAGAGACACCCGCATTCCTCACACTACCAAAGCCGTTGAGTACGTTTTGCAGCGCGGCGTCCCCCGCATTGCCCAAATTTGTTATTTCGTTTACTACATCATTAAAGGCAGAGACACCCGCATTCCTCACGCTATCAAAGCCGTTGAGTACGTTTTGCATGGTTTTGTTCCCTAGGTCCCCCAGTCCCACAATGCCATCAGCAACATTTTTAAAGGCAGAAATACCAGCAGTCCCCATGTTTACCATAGTGCCATTAAGCTGCTCAAGATCCTTTTTCATAGATTGTATTTGTGCTCGCGCGTATGCAAGGGCGCTGCTGGTTGCTTGTATACTCTTTGTAAATTGCATTTGTGCTTGTTCTTGCACCTTTGAAAGCTTAATGTACGTGCGCATGCGCTCCGCCACGCCCTCTAACTCTGCTGTTATCTTCGCAAGGTTATTCGCTGCATGCGCGCTCAACGCTTCTAATGCTACTGTTGTTTTCTCTGCCATAATAGTTTCCTCAATGTATGCGGGGCTTGTTCTCCCGCGCTGCTTTTTTTAGTTGTGCCCGTTCAATTTCTTGTACGGCGCTACCCACCGCAAACACGGAGGCAATCCACACTACGCTTTGGTCTTTCCAGCCGCCCGCGCGGGGCATGCCAAAGCGCTTGTACATGGTGTACTCATGCACCGCGTTTTTGTACTGCGTGCTTGTAATAATTTGCCACGCGTCCTTGTTGGCAATGCATGAGCCGTCGTGCAAAAAGCACAATTCGTCAGCGTAAAAGTGGGCGTCATCAGCTGAAATACCCCGTTCTGCCGCCATAACACCCTGACAAATACGCTGCGTATCTACTTTCCCATAGTCAGCACATATCCCCCAATTTCGTCCACAAGTTCATACAACTCGTGGTACTTCATAAGGTCGCTTCCCGTGTTCACGCTTTCGCCACGGCAGGTGAGTCCGCGCACCTCAATAACGCATTTCATAATTGCGTCTAAATCAATGCGCACTTTGGTGCCGTCCGTGCTGTGAATGTACGACTTAAAGTCTTGCGCCTGTGAGACAGTTGGTGTGCGTATGACACACACCACCTTCTCACTCTCAGGGTTTTTGCGGTTACCACCAAACTTTGGCGTGTACTCGACTTTGTCTTTGAGCCCTTCGATAATCATCACAGCACCTACGCTTGTTTTATTTTCACTATCATGGGGTTTTCGCCGCCATCCACAGTAAAGTTAAAACTAAAAGGCACAGCCGCATTCCCTTCTGTGTTTGCGTCCACGCTGTCAACTACCATGGGCAGCCAACGCCATGTAACCCACTCACCGCTCTTTGCGTCTTTCTCACGTATGCTTTGCATTAAAAACACCGTACCGCCGCTCGGCTCGCTGCGTGAAACTGTGCTGCCGTCTTGTGTGAGCACGGGTAAAAACTGCCCAAATATGCTGCTTTGCAATGCGCTTGCATCATCAAAGTAGCCCGCAGCGCTGCCCGTTTGCTCTGAGAGCCCCGGCACAATGTAACGCTTCACTGAGTCGTTCCATGTGGTCACGTCTTGTTTTTCACGCGTGGAGTTCAGCGTAAGCGAATTGAGAAAACAAATTTTCTCAAGTATTATCGGCGTCACCTCCTCGCCCGTCCCCAAGGTTTTTTCCGCGTTTAAATAAAAAACATCCTTCTTTTGCGCCTTGTTTGGAATAACGGTAGACGCGGTTACAGTTTTTTTTACGCGGTACCAGCCGGCCTTACATTTGCCGCTAGTAACATCTTTGCCGAAGGTAGCGCTGTACGCGTACCCTCTATCTGCTGTTGTGTTTGCCATAGTCAACACTCCTTATAAATAATAATTTTGCATGCAATTTCGACGACTGCGACGTTGCTAGCAGAATGTCCGCCGTCAAAATACATCCATGTTCCAACGGCTAGGCCGTAGTTTTTTCTCTCCATTGTTTCAAGCGCCGCGCGCAATGCGTCACAGCCCTCATGCATTTTTTTACTCAACCCAGGGGGCTTTGTGTCCTTTACGCAGAGCAAAAAAATCACCGTCAGCTCTGTGCTAAAGGGCGCTTTTTCATCTTGTTCTCCCGCCGCAGGAAACACCATGAGCGCGGGGTAGCGCGTTGCCGTGTAGGGCTCACGCGCACCAAGCACAACATCAAACTTCGGCATTTTGCGCGCAAGCTCCTTTTGTATGTGTTCTAAAACTTCGTGTGTCTTCATATGCTTCACCTACCTTTGTTGTCCTAAATTTTACGGCGCAGCCTTTAGTGCGCGCGGAAGACTGCTTGCATACGCAGCAGCGCTGAGCCGAGCAATGTAGTCGTACTTTTTACTCGCGCGAGGATACTGTGGGGACACAAACTTATGGTTTGTGGGTCTATGTGCAATGGAAAATGCACGCATCATAGTTTTTGCGCCACCATTCGCCACATGCTCAGCAAGACGATGTATAAAGTCATTGACAAAATCATCGTTCTTTTTCATATGTTCTCGCAACCACTTCGCATGTACATCCCTCTGTTTTTTATTGTTTAAATGTATGTTTTTAAAAATCATATACAAATTATTATGGTGATAATAACTCATTATGTCAAGTATGTATTTTAAAAAACAATACAAATATATAAATTCAATCTTTTGGTCATATGTAGCAAAATATAATTCGATTTTCATGCATTTATGGCCAAATATGCATCGAAATTTCTTAATCTCGCACTGCTTTATGGCAATAAAAAAACCTTATTTACGTATATATGACTAAAAATAAGAGAGACAAAGACATTCATGCAGGGTCAAAATAACACGTATGATTTTTTGGTGGGGGCACGCCCCCACACCCCCGAGCATTCAGTGAACGTCTTTTGCGCATACGCGCGATTGTTCACGCGGTATTGCGCTTTGTGTCTTGTTTCCTATGGCGTTAGCCCCGCTTGCATAGCTTCCTATACTCAGTTCCTTAGTCCCTATGGCGTAGCCTCACAGGATGTTTTTCTTTTCTTTTTGGTTCTTTTGCTATAAGCTCCATTTCTGTGTTGCTACGCAACACTTATTTCAATTGTTTCTAGCCGTTCGCTACGCTCTCGACTTTTCTTTTTTTTGCGTCATCACAGCCGTGCCATGGAGGGCACGCATAGGCTGACAGGGATGGTAAAAGAAAAGAAAAAGAACAGTCATCCGAGATTATGTCATAGCAGACGCAGCTGCTTGACCACAGAAAACGTTCATAAAAAACCGCGTTAGCAAAACTGCGATTGGCCACCCGCGCGTAGCGCAAACAGAGGCGCTCCGGCGCAAAAAAGGGCGGTGGGCGGGCATGCACATGCGTGCTGTCCCCACAAAGGCACGTGTGAGCTGTTTGCACACCAGCTGTGATATAATTGTTTTCATGAGTAATGTTCTCGTTATAGACAACTACGATTCGTTTACCTTCAATCTTGTAAATTATTTGAAGCGCGCGGGCGCTGACTCGGTGTGGGTTGTGCGTAATGATGAAATAAACGTCGATGCTATTGCATCGCGGAGCATTACGCATATTGTTATTTCGCCGGGGCCGGGCACGCCTGAGGATACGGGAATAGCGATGGATGTCATACGCACGTTTAGCGGGAAAATTCCCATATTGGGGGTGTGCCTTGGGTTGCAAGTGATAGTGCAGGCCTTTGGCGGGCGCATAGTCCGCGCCTCTCGCATTATGCACGGTAAGGTTGATACCATATTGCATGACGGCAAGCGTCTTTACAGGACCTTTACCGCGCCGCTTAGCGCAACGCGCTACCATTCTTTGTGTGCCGAGCCGAGTACCTTGCCCGCCTGCCTAGAGCTCACCGCCCGCAGCGCTGACGGACACGTTATGGGGGTGCGGCATGTGGAGCACGCAACAGAAGGCGTGCAGTTTCACCCCGAGTCCATAGGCACCCCAGAAGGCATGAGCCTCATTCGCAACTTTCTTGCATATGAGTCGGAGCATTACTCCATAAAGGAATGCCTCGGCATGCTGTCGCGCAAAGAGCCGCTGGGTAGTCGCAGGGCAGCCTTTGTGGCGCGCGAAATATCTAACAGGGTTCTCAAGGATACGCAAGTAGCCGCGCTCATTATGGGCATTACTTCACTGGGCATAGGGGAAGACGAGCTGCTTGGTTTTGCGCGCATGTTTTTGAGCAAGGCGCAATGCATTGTGCTGGATTCACAAATTGCGCGGCGCACCATAGACATTGTGGGTACGGGCGGGGACGCTCTAAAAACCTGCAATATTTCCACGCTTGCCTCCATTACGCTTGGCGCGCTTATTTCGGGCTTGGGCTACAAAGTGGCAAAGCACGGCAACCGCGCGGTCAGTTCAAGCTCGGGCGCCTCTGACCTTTTGTCAGAATTGGGCTACCCACTGCATGCAAGCACCAGCACTGTGCAAGGTTTTTTAGAAGAACACGGCTTTGCTTTTTTGTTTGCCCCGCTATACCACAGCGCCTTTAAGCATGTGGCGCAAGTGCGCAAAGGCATAGGCGTTTTCACCATAATGAATTTTTTGGGACCCCTGCTCAACCCCGTGAATGTGGGCATACAGCTTTTGGGTGTTTCACAGCAGAATATGTGCGAGCCCATGCTCAAAAGCGCGCTGCGTTTAGGCAGAGAGCGCGTGTGGGTTGTGCGCGGGCAAGACGGCATGGACGAAGTAAGCGTATGCGCGCCTACCGAACTTTATGCTGTTTCACAAGATGGGCAAGCGCAGGTCACTCGACACACGCTGAAGGCCTCAGACATGGGGCTTGCCTTGCATAAGATAGAAGACCTTGCCGTGCGCGATGCGCAGCACAGCGCTGAGCTAGCCAAGGCGTGCTTGCAGGGCAAGGCCTGCGATGCAGTGATGGACGCGGTTGCCGCAAATGCAGGAGTCGCTCACGCGCTTGCAATTTCTTACTCAGTGGAAGCCATCCCTGAATCAATAGAAAAGGTGAGGTCCTTTTTGTACAGCGGCAAAGTGTGGAGCTACTTTGAAAATGTAACGAGTTCCATGGCATCACAAGTCTCCGCGGCAACAAAGGCATAGCATTTTCAAGCACCCATGGCTCATAACATACTCACAAAAATTGTAGATACGCGCCGCGCCTCCCTTGAGCGCCTTGGGCACGAACAAGGACTTACGCTGCCTAAGACGCGCAAGACGCCGCTGCATAGCTTTCCGCTCGGCGCGCTTATTTGTGAAGTAAAACGCAAGAGTCCTTCGCGCGGCTCTTTTTCCACACCCGCTAACAGCCTGCATGGCGGCAATAAAAACGCGGCGTTTTCTGTGGAGGCGCTCGCCAAAACCTATGCCAGCGCGGGCGTTCAGAGCATTTCGGTACTTACCGAGGCTTCATATTTTGGGGGTTCTTTGGAAGACCTCATGCGCATAAAAAACGCGAACCCGCAGCTGAGCGTGTTGCGCAAAGATTTTTTGTTGGACGAAGAAGACGTAGAAGTGAGTTACCGCGCGGGCTGTGACGCCGTGTTGCTCATGGCTTCTGTGTTAAGCAATGAGCGCTTGACCCTGTTGTACAAAAAAGCCCAAGCGCTGGGCTTGAGTGCCTTGGTTGAAGTACACAACGAGGAAGAAGCCGACAGGGTTTTTTCGTGCATAGCGCCACAGCTTGTGGGCATAAACTGCCGCGACCTCAGCAGCTTTGCCTTGGACAAGCTTACTCCCCTGCGCGTTATTCGGCACATAGCGCGCAAGCACAAACATGCAAGGGCTTCTTACGTGTATGAAAGCGCGGTTTTTCATGCAAGCGACGTGCAATTTGCGCGCGAAAGTGGATGCAGTACCGCGCTCATAGGGGAAGCTGCGGTAACACACCCCGAGAGAATTAGCGCTTGGAAGCGCGCCGCACAAAGTGAGGTGGCAAAAACGCACAGCGCGTCTTGGTTTTGGAATGGCATTATAGATGCACTTGCGCGGGCACAAAACGCGCAAGGCAAGCGCACGCCACTTGTGAAAATATGCGGGCTCTGCCGCGAGGAAGACGTGCGCGCAGCAGTAGACGCGGGCGCGGACATGCTCGGCTTTGTCCTAGCTGCATCAAAGCGACAAACAAGTCCAGCTTTTATACAAAGCGTGCACAGCAAACGCATCATCCCCAAGCACATTCCGAGCGTTGGCGTCATTGTCGGCGCGCCCACGGCTGAAGACATAGCGCTCGTCACATCAGGCTTTTTGGACGCCCTGCAAATTCACGAAGACAAGGGCGCAACAGAACCCATAGACTACAATGCAATTTCCGTGCCGTGGTACCGTGCAGTCTCACTCAAGGACGAGGCGCGCGTGGAAACAGCCCACAAAAGCGGAAGCCCGCGCACGCTTGTAGACGCGTACAGTCCCACGCACGCTGGGGGCAGTGGCCAAACGGCCGACACAGACCTTGTGGCGCGCGTCAAGCAGCACATGCCGCTGTGGCTTGCAGGCGGACTTAGCCCTGAAAATGTTGCATCAGCAATTGCCCTGCACGCGCCAGAACTTGTGGACGTAGCAAGCGGCGTGGAAGACAAACCGGGCGTGAAAAGCCACATCAAACTACGCGCCTTTGTAACGCGCGCAAAACAGGCTATTTAGGACATGTACTAAATGTAATTTTTTTGATATATTAAGAACATGTTCTTAAAAAAAATAGCTTGGACTATATTAAAAATAGTCAAAAATTCTTTTAGTGTTTTCTGCTTTATTTTCAGAAACTGCATCGGCATTCCAAACAACATTACCCCTGTTGAAAATTTTGACATTAAAAAGTACGCGGGGCTGTGGTATGAAGTTGCGCGAACAAATAATATTTTTGAACGCAATTTAGCAAAAGTAAAGGCACAATACATGCTTCGCAATGATGGTGGCATTACGGTTGTCAATTCCGGATATTGTGAAAAAAAATGGAAGGTCATAAAGGGGAAAGGGTATTTTGTAGATAGCCCAAATTGCGCGCATCTGAAGGTGTCTTTTTTCGGACCATTTTATTCATCCTACATTGTCTTTTATCTCGACCCCGACTACCAATACGCATTGGTATCCAGACGGCGAAAATCGCTCCTCTGGGTTCTGGCGCGCAAAACAAAAATTCCCTTTGACGTAGAACAAGAATTAATATTAGAAGCCAAAAAGAGAGGCTTTGCAACCGACTCGCTCGTTTTTTCTCACAAGTAAGTTGTAAAGCATTGGGGCTTGGCTCAGATGTGATTAAGTTCGCGTATTGCCGAATTATGCATAAGCAAATATGACAAAGCGACGCTCTATAAATTGCATGTGCTGCCGTTACGCGTAAGACTTTGCAAAGTACGCGTCTATTTCTTCACGCATTTCACGCCCTACGTTTTCAAAACATTCCAACAAGTCTTCGTAGGCATTTTCACCTGCAAGAAAATTCCAAAACTCTGCCGCTACTTTTAGCTCTTCCTCCATGTCAAGCATGCCCGCCATAGTCCAGCGCTCGTAGGGTTTAGGCTCATACGGGTTGTAGGGAATAGCTATGAGCGTGTAGACCTTTGCCCTTGGGTTTTCATACAAGACCGATGCCGCCCATTCTAAAAGAGTGCGCTTATATTCCTTAAAACCACCCTTATTGGGCTTTGCTGTTTTTATATCAATGAGATAGATTGAGTCATCGCTCTTTTCAAGATACACATCGATATTAGTAAGCTTTACCGCGCGCCTTTCTCCACTTTGACAGACCCTTCTGAGTTCATCAATCTCTTTCTGTTTATTGGGCTGCCTATTGGCAGTATTCAGCCCATCCATGATATTCTGAATTTGAGATTGCGCATCACTACTAAGGTATGCCCCTGATTTTACTTGACGCTTTGCAAGGGTGAATGTGCGTGAAGCCAAAGAAAGCGCAACGGGCTCAAAAATTGTTGTACCAAAATTGGTGTTTAGCGAATGTATAAATGAATAGAGCGCAAGCCTGTCTTTCCCAAGCAACCTTGTATGAAATGGCATGTATGCAGGCTCGGGATGGTAGGTTTCAAACTTTTTCCGCAGACTATTTTTGATGGTATGCTCGATTCCCTGTTTCTCACTTACTGATAATGACATTATGTTTCCTTGAGATGAAAAATTGTTTCTGCATAAGCTGATTTGTCCTTTTCTGTTCTATTTAATACAGGCCTTTGATATTTGTTGACAATGCTCATTCCCGCTTTTTCCGCAATAGTACTGTACATATTGTACTTGTCATTTGCAACAAGAAAAACATCGTAGTCTTCTTGTAAATATTGCTTCGTATTAGTAAGGGTGCGGGCAATACCTTCTATATACGTAGCCCTTGCTTCTTGTCCTTGCCCTTTATACAGCGGCCCTATCTCCAATGCATCATTGCGACTAAGCTGAAATAGCTCATACGCGTATGCGTGCTGTTCATGGTAGTCGATAAGCCCAACATATGGCGGGCTAGAAAATATTCCTTTAATTTTTTGTTTTTCCACAAGCCTTGCAAGGCTACTGTGACTCTGACTTAAGGCGCTTGCAATTTCAACAGTGCGTGCATCGCCTTGCAAGCAAATTTGAAACGTATTAGTTTTTAACACCTTAAAGGCAAGAAGACGACTTTTTGTATCGACAGAATAGCGCCTCCACCATGAAAGCGCCGAAAACAAAGGCTTACATATTTTACCATGCTTACTACAATAATACGGCCTTGTTACAGGCTCTTTAAGCGTTGCTAAATCTGCATGAGTCGTAGCGCGACAAGAACGAATCGTTCGACTTATCATGATCATCACAATGTTTTTTGTTATGGGGTTTGAAATGTTTTGGAATTCTTCATACATGCAGTCAATCTCTTTTCGCACTGGTGCAAGATACCATTTTTTGAGAAAAGTATCCGAACCATTCTGCACTATTTCCAAACCATGTTTTCTTTTAAGCCCCTCGAATAGCTCCTGAAATCGCGCTTCCTTTTCTTGACTGTACTCTTTCTCATCTATTGCGTTTTGCCGCAACCAGACCTTGTACTCTGGTGAAGGAAAGTATTTTTTATTAAAACCATACAAGGCTTCAAGCAAATCATTCTCAAACACCGCATTCTTGTTCTTTACCACGCATGCTTCTAAAGCACTGGTTATTTTTTTTATCGCTACGTCCAAATCACATAAGTCAACTTCTGCTACTTTGACATTTGCTATGAGCGCGTTAAATGCCGAAATATCCACACCAATTGCATGCATACCCAATTCACTTGCCTGTACAAGCGTAGTTCCACTGCCACAGAATGGGTCGAGCACGATGTCGCCTTTCTGAAAATAAGCGCGCTGCTTATATGCATCAGTGTGCGCACCCATAAAATACTCCGCTAATTGCGGGATAAACTTTCCCTTGTAAGGATGTAGCCTGTGAACATGTTTTGTAGTCTCTCGTTCCTTTACATGCTCAAACGACAAAGCCCAATGCAAGTCTTGCCCCAGTTTTTGTTCCCAACTATTTTTTCGTTGACTCCCAAGCCTTTTGTAATAGGCTAGCAAGTCATGCTTGTCTACAACAACATTTCCGTTTTGCGTGTGCTTCGCAACCTTCCCATATTGAATAAGATACGATATATTTGAAGCACTTACCTCTTTTTGCAAGTGAGCCGTCGCCCATAAGCTAGCTTGTTTTATACTCAAGTATTCCTTCATACAAAGAATCACCTTGCATGCACCATAAGCACAACCTTACAAAACACGTATGGAAATTGTATAACCCACACCCCGCACAGCAACCTTATTGCCACTTCACACCTTGCATCACACCCGCGGTAGAACTATGCCCTCATCAGCAGCAGTGCCCTCGGCTTGAGTTTCTTCAGAAGGTGGCGGCGTAGAACCCGCAGGCAGCGTAGCCTCAACAGTCGGCGAGGCAGAACCCGCAGGCGGCGTAGCTTCAGCAGGCCTTGCCTCCTTAGTAAAAAAAACAAAGAAAAGCCACACAGCCATGCTTATGACAATGGCGGTATCTGCAATATTAAATGTCGGCCACCGCTCTATGCCAAAAAGCCCGTACAGCTTCACGCTCACAAAATCCACAACGCCGTCGGGGCGTATAAACCTATCTATCATATTCCCTATGCCGCCACCAGCAATGGTAGCCGACAGAAACTTAAAACGCAGTTGCCACTTCATGTAGGTTGACGCATACAAAAGGTAAACAATAAGCGCAACAGGAATAACAAACAAAACCACTACACGCGCAGTACTCTCCAAACCAGAGCCAAGGCTAAACGCCGCACCCGTATTACGCACATGCACAATCCACAAAAACTCTCCAATCACTTTCTTTATATCAGCGTAGGAATCCTGCGGAATAAGCACTATAATCATGTACTTCGATAACTGGTCAAGGACAATCACCAGCGCTGTCATGACCAAAGGCAACAAGGTTATTCTTGATTTCTGTAAAGCATTCATAGCTTCATGATATAGCATATGCGCTTTGTGGGGGCACGCCCCCACACCCCCACTGGATAAGACGCGAGTTTTGCGCATGCGGCGTGGCGTGATATCACTTGCAGTGAGCTAAGACTGATGCCTTCTGTTGCCAAGCAGCAAGTTGCACTATGATGACACCTCGGATGGCCGTACTTGCTATAAGCTCCATCTCTGTGTTGCTCCGCGCTGTGCGTCTTGAGTGCTACCGCACAGGGGGCTTTGCTTGTTTGCTGTAGGTGCAAAGCACGGGTTACTTTAGCTTGATTGCTCACGCCTTCTGTTGCCACGGCGCAGGGCGCGATACGATGATGCCTCGGACGGCTGTACTTTCTTTCTTTTCTTTTTTTGCGACGAAAAAGAAAAGAAAGAAAGTACCAAAGAAAGAAAAGAAAACTCGCTAGTCTTATGAGCTATGACATTGGTACTGCGCTTACGCGCGAGTATATGTATTTGTAAGCGTAAGTACATTGAGGTGCTACGCACAGGTGGCGCTGCGCATCTTGAGGTGCTGACACACGGGCGGCTTTGTTTTTTTGCTCACATCTCTTGTTCCCTATTAGACGTTAGCCCCACTCGCGTAGCTCCCCTAAAACTAAGCGCCTTTGTTACCATGGCGTAGCCCCGCTTGCGTAGCTTCCTATACTCAGTTTCTTAGTCCCTATGGCGTAGCCCCACAGCATGTTTTTTCTTTTCTTTGGTTCTTTCTTTGGTGCAAGTTCCATGTTTGTGCCGCATCGCGGCACTTATGCAATAGTTTGCACCCGTTCGCCTTCGGCTCTCGACTCTTTTTGCGTCCTCACAGCCGTGCCATGGAGGGCACGCATAGGCTGCCATGGATGGTAAAAAAGAAAAGAAAAAGAACAGTCATCCGAGCGTATGTCATAGCAGGCGCGGCTGCTTGACCGCAGAAAAAACTCATACAACACCGCGTGAGCTACAACACAGACACCCGCGCGGAGCGCAGTACAGCGTCTTATCCAGTGGGGGTGTGGGGGGAGGCTCCCCCCACAAAGGCAAGGCACGCACATTTGCGTTACTTTCAATCTTGTATGATAGAACATAGATGAACAAGCAAATGGTTTCCCCGCGCGTACTCAAGGGCTTTCGCGACATGCCGCCTCAGCAGCAAATAATACGAGAGCGCTGCATTCAAGCGCTGCAAGGCGTCTTTCAAAACTTTGGCTTTGTGCCCATAGACACGCCCGTGCTTGAACACCAAGACGTGCTACTAGGGCACGCGCACGGCACAGAGCCCGCGCATGCTTCAGAAACCGAAAAGCAAGTCTACACCTTTGAAGACAAGGGAAGGCGCGCGGTAGCAATGCGCTTTGACCTCACCGTACCCTTTGCGCGCTACGCAGCCATAAACCAATTCGACCTCCCCAAGCCATTCAACCGCTACCAAATTGGCAAGGTCTTCCGCGGAGAAAACGCGCAACGCGGACGCTACCGCGAGTTTATACAATGCGACTTCGACATAATAGGGCTCACCAACCAGTACGCAGACAGCACCATTGCGCTGGTCATAGACCGCGCGCTCACCACACTGCACCCCATCATCACCGGCACCCCCGCAGACCAAGGGACATACGCAATACACATTTCGCACCGCGGCGTACTCAGCAGCATATTAGAACGCGAGCAATGCGCGGCGCACACAATACCCGTGCTGCGCATTATGGACAAAACACGCAAAGTACCACAAGAGCAAACCGTGCGAGACCTATGCGCCTACATGAGCGAGAAAAGCGCGCACTCCCTCATGGCGCTGTGCAGCGCGGAAGAAACCAACGAACAAACCCTTGCCAAGCTAGCGCCGCTTCTTGAGGACACGCAGGCCTACCAAGAACTCGCAAGCATAGAACAGATCACGCGCGGCGCAGAGCCCACCGCGCAGCTCATCATAGACCCCAGCATCATGCGCGGCCTCGACTACTACACCGGCTTTGTCTGCGAAACCTTTATGCGCAAAAACCCAAGCATAGGCTCAGTATGCTCCGGCGGCCGCTACGACAACCTGACGCAGCGCTTTAGCAAAACGCCCCTTGCAGGAGTAGGGGCCTCCATAGGGCTGGACAGACTACTCGCCGCGCTTGAAGAAGAACAAGAACACGCAGCAACCCCCACCACCAGCTGCGCCCTCCTCTACGGACAAACAAGACCATGCCTCGAAAGCGCCTTTGCGCAGCTCAAGGCATTTCACCACGCAGACATAGCCGCGCAAGTCTACCCGTCAACCCAAGGCCTCAAACACGCCTTCAAGTACGCGCAAAAAATTGGCGCGCAATTCTTAATAATAATAGGAGAAGAGGAACACGCAAGCGGCACGCTCACCGTGAAAAACCTACACACGCGCGAGCAACACGCCAAGCAACCTCTACAAGAAGTACTACAATGCATACAACAACAAAAGACGACGCCCTAACACAGGAGCGCACACAAAGCAGCCCCCAAAGTCTCTTTGAAAAGCTGCACCAACTCCCCATATACAAGCACAAGCAAGACGTCATAAACGCACTAGCAGACAACCAAGTCGTGGTAGTCGAAAGCAACACCGGCTCAGGCAAAACAACCCAGCTGCCAATAATACTCCACGAAGTAGGCTACACCAAGCACGGCGTAGTAGGCATGACCCAACCCCGCCGCATCGCCGCATTCTCCACCGCGGACATCATACGCATGCAAGCACTCCACCAAAACCAAGAACTCCCAAGCTCCTTTGTGGAATACAAAATACGCTTTGACGACCCCACAACCCAAGACACGCGCATCAAAATAATGACAGACGGAGTACTCCTACAAGAAATAAAGCACACGCCGTACATGGACGACTACTCCGTCATAATAGTAGACGAAGCACACGAACGCAGCCTCAACATAGACTTTACCCTCGGGCTCCTCCGCAACCTCTGCGAACTACGCCCCGACCTAAAAATCATCATATCC
This sequence comes from Spirochaetia bacterium, assembly GCA_965196605.1. Classification (GTDB taxonomy): domain Bacteria; phylum Spirochaetota; class Spirochaetia; order WTKD01; genus CBDAKK01. The sequence goes on along the minus strand of CBDAKK010000008.1, from coordinate 385,792 downwards.
TCGGCAACCATAAACAGCAGCGTCTTCTCAAAGTTCTTCTTCGACTGCCCCATAGTCTGCGTAAACACCCCACTCCACAAGGTCGACATACGCTACATGCCCATACAACAAGCGCAAGAACCCCAAAAGCCCAAACCAGCACCCCGCCGCGCCCGCGCCCAAAAGCGCAAGCCATCCTCACTCGGCGTCTCAGACGAAGCGCTCATACACAACCTCGTCCTCCTCGTAGAAAGCTCCGTTGCACGCAGCGAAGGCGACATACTCATATTCCTCTCGGGCGAAAAGCAAATCAAAATGTGCATGGAAGGCCTCACCAAACTCGACTGCGTAGACAAGCTGTACATGCTACCACTCTACGGCAGGCTAGACAAAGAAACCCAGTCGCGCGTCTTTACCAAGACACCCCAAGACAAAACCAAAGTAGTAGTAGCCACCAACATAGGCGAAACCAGCATAACCATAGACAACATAGCCGTGGTCATAGACAGCGGTAAGGCAAAGGTAAACAGCTTCCTCCACGCCAAATTCGCCTCCATACTCGAAGAAATGCCCATCTCTCGCGCATCAGCCATTCAACGCTGCGGGCGCGCAGGGCGCACCAGAGCCGGCATATGCTACCGCCTCTACTCACAACAAGACTTCAACCACATGCAACGCTACACCCAAGAAGAAATATACCGCACCGACCTCTCAGAAGTAGTACTACGCATGGCGCAAATAGGCATACAAGACTTTGAAGCCTTCACCTTCATCTCGGCGCCACAAAAAAGCGCCATACACGCCGCAGTCAAAACCCTCCAATCCCTCGGCGCACTCGACGACAAACAAGGCATCACCTCCATAGGCACCATCATGGGCGACTTTCCCTTAAGCCCCATGCACGCCCGCATAGTCATAGAAGCCATGCAACGCTACCCCGAGGCACTCCACGAAGTACTCGTAGTCATATCATTCCTCACAACCCCCAACCCCTTTCTGCTACCCATGGACGCCATGACAGAAGCGCGCGCCGCACACCGCTCCTTTGGCATAGGCAGCAGCGACTTCCTCCTCTACCTTAACTTGTTCACACGCTACACCCAAAGCAGACACAAATCCGCAAGCACCTTTTGCGCCAAACACTACCTCGACACACAAATAATGGAAGAAATATACAACGTCTACCTCCAACTCGAAGACATAGTACGCTCACACGGCGTAGCCTTTAACAACGAACCCCGCACCAAAAAGCTACAACAACACGAAGAAGCAATGATGAAAGCCATACTACGCGGACTCGCCTACAACGTCTGCCTCAGAGACAAAAACGCACGCAACGGCATGTCCTACATAAACCGAAGCGCCGAAAAAATATTCGTACACCCCGGCGCCGTACTCTTCGACACCCCCCGCGAAAAAACACCCGTCGCAATAGTCGCAGGCGAAATAGTCAGCACCTCCCGCTACTTCGCACGCTCCATAGCACCCTGCCACGTCGAATGGCTCCAAGAAAGCTGCCCCGACATATACGACGCAGCCCTAGAACTAGGCCACGACACCACACAAAAACAGCATTCACCCGCACAAGAACGCACAAGAAACAAACACCGCCCACGCAAGCGGGGCTAACATTTGCCTCTGTGGGGGGGAGTACCCCCCCACACCCCCCCCCTTCGGCAAGACGTCTCTTTGCGCTTACGCGCGCGCTGACCTGTGCAAGACATAAAAACGCTCACGCTGTGGGTTGCCACGTAGCCAGACGCCACATGCAAAAGCCTCGGATGGCCGTTCTTTTTCTTTTCTTTTACCATCCCTGTCAGCCTATGCGTGCCCTCCATGGCACGGCTGTGATGACGCAAAAAAAAGAAAAGTCGAGAGCGTAGCGAACGGCTAGAAACAATTGAAATAAGTGTTGCGTAGCAACACAGAAATGGAGCTTATAGCAAAAGAACCAAAAAGTCGAGAACGCGAAGCGTGAACGGGTGCAAACTACTGCATAAGTGCCGCGATGCGGCACAAACATGGAGCTTGCATCAAAGAGAAAAAAGCATGCTGTGTGCTAAAGCAGTAATGACATAGATACTATGCGCAAGTATGAAGCTTGTATGGAAATAAGTTTGTATGAGTACTCGTACCAAAGAAAGTCGCGAGCGTAGCGAGAGGATGCTGACATTCAGATTGCGGAGCGCAGCGTAGCAAACATGGAGTATTCGCATCAAAGAAAAAGCCGCTGTGGGGGCAAGCCCCCACACCCCCGCGTATTAAGCAAACGCCTTTTGCGCTCACGCGCGATTGCCTGCGCGATAGCTCACGCTCCATTGCATTTCGTCTCTTGCTCCCTATGGCGTAGCCACACACGCGTAGCTTCCTATACTCAGTTCCTTAGTCCCTATGGCGTAGCCACACAGGATGTTTTTCTTTTCTTTTTGGTTCTTTTTCTTTTCTTTTTGCGTCCTCAAAAAGAAAAGAAAAAGAACTGCCACCCGAAGTGTTTGCATAGTGCATGCTAGCCGTGGCAACAAGACGCGTTCACGCAGTGCCGCGTCAGCTACAAAACAGACGCTCGCGCGTAAGCGCAGAACGACCAGCAGTGGGGGTTTGGGGGCGTGCTGCCCCCAAAAAAAGTCACGTTAGTGACCCCTTACGCGCTTTAGCCAGCTTTTTTTCTGCGTCACAGGTGGCGCGGTACTCTTGGTAGTGCCTATACTGAGTGTCCGTAGTGTCGCTCACATTGTTCATACAGACGTAAATACCGCAATTAATGTAATACGCCTCATTCTTGCCCTTGGCACGCGCCCACGCCTGAATGGCCTCGTCAGTCTCGCGGTCAATCTGCTCCTCACGCTCGGTGCGCGTTGCAGCCTCAAGCCACGTGCCCGTTGTTGCGTCACCCACCCAGCGCGGCTTCAGCATGCCCCCGGGCGGCGGGGTGTCCACCACCGTAGCAGTACCACCCTCGGGCTTGTAGGTGTACACCATTACCACGCTGCCTTGCGCGTCCACTTCATAATACGTTACATTCTTCATTCTCTCCTCCTTATGCAGTGCGCTTCCAAATGCGCACGGTGTAGTTGATTGGTCGGGTTTCGTTTGCAGACCTTCCGCCACCTCCTACGCCTGTGGTAGTACTAGTACTTGTTCCAAAGCCATCACCCAAAACACCATCTCCACCATTACGAGCAAACAAAGGCGTTGCAAGAAATGCAGTAAAACGATGGTAGTGTGCTTGCAAAGCATCATTTTGTCTACCCTGCTCAAATCCTATTGCCCCATAAGAATTGTTGGTACTAGTGCTCGCACCCTCCGCGCGGAAAAAACAATCCGCGTAGTCGCTGCTCACGTTTTGCCACGTCATGCCCGTGCCCCACAGGGTTTGCGGGCTAGGCTGATTGGGGAACTGTATGTACATAAAGCCAATGGGCATGGTGGCGGCCAGCACCTCCGCCTTAACCTTGTTTATTTCCCCCAGCAGTTGCGTGCGCAAGGCGTCCAGTTTGGCTTTATTTAAGCTCAAAGCGTCTTGCACCTCCGCCTCGTTGGTGGCAATGCCGCGCCCGTCTATTTCCCACTGCCCGCTCTCTTCAGCGTAGGCAAGCACGCTCTGCCCCGCGCTGCCGCGCTCCACGCGCAGGCCCGCCACGCGCTTCTCCTTTGTAACGCGCTGCTCCTCAACCGCGTAGTTGTGCCAGTCCACGCCGTCCGTGCTGCTCCACACGTCCGCTACATCGCCATTGTCAGTGTCGCCACCTATGACCCACATACGCTTGTTAAAAACCACCGCTTGGTGCACAGTGCGTGGGCTAAAGGCAGCTGACCATACCTCACCCTGCCAGTTGATTCCGTCCCGCGTAGACTACACGTCGTTCTTCCTGCCACCGATATCGACACCGCCTATGACCCACATTTTGTTATTAAAAACCACAGCTTGGTGATTAGTACGTCCGGAGAAGGCTGCTGTGTAGGGGCGGTTCCAGCTTACGCCATCCTCGCTCCAGTGCACATCATTTTTTAAACTAGGATGACTTATACCACCTATGACCCACAGCTTGTTATCAAAGGCAAGCACTTGATGTCTATAACGAGCAGTGAAACTGCCATTGCCGTGATTAGTCCAGCTGTTGCCATCAAAGCTCCATATTTCTCGGCCTCCAGTAGATCCACCTATAAGCCAGAGCTTCTCGGCGCTGCCCCCCTTAGCCTTAAATACCGCACATTGATGGTCATAGCGAGCACTAAATCGGGGGCTTGCGCTGTGCTGTGTCCAGCGCTCGCCATTCTCGCTGTACCACACCTCGTCTGACCTGTCACCATCATAGCCCCGCAGCACCCAGAGCTTGTTTTGAAATACTACTACTTGGTGTTGGTATCGAGGACTAAAGCGTGCGCCCTTACCCTTGTGTTCCTGCCACGTTACTCCGTCTGCCGTAGACCACACGTCGTTTTGCTTACCATTAGAGTCCCCACCCCCTATGAGCCAGAGGCGTGGCGCGCTGCCCGCGGGGGTGAACACCGCACACTGGTGGTCGCTACGGGCGCTAAAGGGCGCGCTGTAGGGCGTCTTGGTGCGCTGTATGTGCGGCACATTGGGGCTGGGCGTGCTTATGCTGCTGCTGCCCTCCCCCGCGTTGAGGGTGAGTAGGGGGCTCTTGACCCCAAAGGGCGCGCTGGTCAGGCTGGGCCAACCTCGCGCCACCTCGCGCTTAAGTAGGTCAAGCACGTGCTTACTGTTGTCCTTGGGGTCGCGTAGCAGCTGCCCCAGCACAAGGTCGTCTGCTTGCGGGCTGTACTCCAGCTGCGCCTTTGTGCTGCCGCTTTGCGCCTCGTGGCGTAGCACCACGCGGTAGCCCCTGCTGTCGCTGGGCAGCTTTAAGTCCTGCGCCGCGCCCAGTTGCAGCAGCTGCCCGTCCGCGCGCAGCGCCTTACCCGCTGTCACGCTCAGCGTTTTTGCCGTGGCGTCCAGCTTCAGCTCCAAGCCCTCAAGCACGCCCTTTCCGCCCAGCGCCGCGCGGCTTTGCTTTAAGGCTTGCTCCGCCTTGTCAAAGTTTTGCGCCGTGCTGCCTTTAAAGCCTTGCAAGTCCTGCGCCTGCGTCTTCACAGCCTGCCAGCCCTGTGCCACTTCACGCTTACCCAAGTCTAGCGCGCCGTTTTGCAGCGTGCCCAGCACAAGGTCGTCTGCCTGTCGGTGTTGCTTGTCCTTACTTTGTGTCCATTCCACCACCAGCGCGCTCGTCTCGTCTTGTTTTTCCGTCCACGTGTCCTCACCCTGTAGGGTGGTTGCGCGCTCCTGCGTCTCGGCACTCTGGTAGCGCAAAACCACGGCGTAGGCCTTGCCGTCGCTGGGCAGCTTTAAGTCTTGCGCCGCGCCCAGCTGTAGCAACTGCCCGTCCACGCGCAAGCCCTTACCCGCTGTCACGCTTAAGTTTTTAGCCGCGCCGTCCAGCCTCAGCTCCAAGCCCTCCAGCACACCCGCGCCACTCAGCGCCACGCTGCTCTCACGCACTGCCGCCTCCGCATTCTCCTGCAAAGCCGTAAAATCCTCAGGCATGGGAATCATGCCCTCATAAAAGTTGTGTTTTCTCATAGATTCTCCTTATTCATTTGTGCACCAAATAACCCAAGCAACCCCATAGAGACACTTGTTTATTTAGCATTTTGTATCTTTTACCCCTTGAGTATAACCTATAGTAGTAATTTAATGCAAGTACTTTTTTGTTATTGTTTGTATAATAGGTCAAATAGTCTCTTTTGTGGGGGCAGCACGCCCCCACACCCCCACTGCTGGTCGTTTTGCGCTTACGCGCGTGCAGTTTACCCACCCGCCGCCCCTTTGTGGGGGGTGCCCCACGCCCCCTCCCTTTGGGTAAGACGCCTATTTGCGCTCTGCGCGAGCATCTGTTTTGTAGCTCACGCGGCACTGCGTGAACGCGTCTTGTTGCCACGGCTAGCACGCACTATGCAGACACTTCGGATGGCCGTTCTTTCTTTTCTCTTTTTTGAGGACGCAAAAAAGAGAAAAGAAAGAACCAAAGAAAAGAGAAAAAACATCCTGTGGGGCTACGCCATAGGGAGCAAGACACAAGCGCAACTATGAAAAAAACACTAAGAAAAGTCGGGAGCGCTGATAAGCGCGAGCGGCTAGAAACAATTGAAATAAGTGTTGCGCAGCAACACAGAAATGGAGCTTATAGCAAAACATCCTGCGTGGCTACGCCATAGGGACTAAGGAACGGGCACAGGAAGCTACGCAAGCGTGGCTACGCCATAGGGAGCAAGACACAAAGCGCAATACCGCGTGAACCATGGCACAGACAATCGCGCGTAAGCGCAGTATCGCGTCTTACCCCAAGGGGGGTGTGAGGGGACACTTTCCCCCCACATCAAAAAGTAACAAATTTGATAAGCTAAAAACTATGTATAAGGATGTACTGTTTTTCCTGCGTAGCAGCATGCAAACGTGCAAGCGCATACTGCGCATGCCTTCAATGCGGGTGCTGTCTATATTCTTGCTCTTTGTCATAGTCATAAGCTTGACCTTGTGGTTCTCAGAGCACATGGACTCCTTTTTTGAGGCTTTGTGGTTTGGCATTGTTACCATTAGCACCACGGGGTAGGGGGACATAATCCCCAAAACGGAGACGGGCAAGTTTGTTTCGGCCTTTGCCATGCTTGCAGGCATTATTACCACCTCAATGCTCACGGGCATGGTGACTTCTAGCTACTTTGGGGCTACGCAAAAGGCGCAACGCGGGCATATAAGTTGTAAGCGCATGAGAAACCATATAGTCATATGTGGCTGGAAGGCAAACATGGCGTATTTTCTGCTGCAGTTGTACAAGGATGTGAACAAGCGCGGAATCGGGATAGAGAACATAGTGATAATTGCGAGTCCTCCGCAAAACGCGGTGGATGAGATATTTAGTAAGACTAAGTTGAGTGCAATCAAGTTTATACGCGGGGAGTACTTTGACAAGAACACGCTTATGAAGGCAAATGTTATGCACGCGCAAAAGGTGCTCATTATTCCCGACGAGGGTATTTTTGACAACAAGGAGCGCGCGGAACGTCCCTCTACCTTTGAGATTGACTCGCGTACGGTTATGACGGTGCTGTCCGTGAAGACGCTGAATAAAAACGTGCATGTTTCTGCGCAGCTGCTAGAGCGGAGCTTTGAAGTCTACTTGAAGAAGGCAAACTGCGATGAGATTTTGTTTTCGGATGAGCTGCACTCTAATATTCTCATAAAGAGCGTATTGCAAGACGGCTTGGTCAATGTCTTTGATGTTCTCATTGGCAAGGATAGGAACAGCGGTATTATTACCAAGAATATAGAGCCTAAGTTTATAGGCAAGAGTTATGCGGACTTTACTCAGACCTTTGAAAAGACCCCGCATAGTCTCGTCATTGGTGTGCTTGAGAATATAGGGCAGCATCACACCATATGGAACGAGGCCATACGAGACGCACAGAAAACCGCAAACTTTAGGGACATGGTGAACAAGCTTAAGAACGTGAAAAACTTGCATCCCTACAACCCCGTGTTGTTGCCCGAACCAGAGTATGTTATTCCCATGTACAGCGCAGCCATCATTTTGAGGAGGTATAGAAATGGAAAGGCAGTTAAACGAAACTGAGATATTGAGCATATTCTCAAACATTTCCTTGTTTAGCAAGGTAGCAGAAGATAAAGGCATTCAAAAGCTAGCGCAGCATAGCCTCTTGGTTTCTGAAGGTGCCAACAAGACCTTAATGAAGCAAGGGGACAAGGGAAACAAGACCTTCATCATGCTCAACGGGTCAGTGGAGGTGCATATGAAAAACATGTCGGGCGAAGACTCGGTCATAGCCATATTGGAAGCAAACTACAAAAAGCATGTGCATCCCATTATTGGGGAGCTTTCGCTCATAAGTAACCGAATGCGTACCGCCACCATTCGCTCTGCCACCCCGGTGGAGTTACTCCTCATTGAAAACAAAACCTTCTTCTCCATTGTGGAAGAGTTTCCGCGCATGGGCATGCATTTTTATAGAGAAATGTGCGACCTGCTCCAGGGCAGGCTGGAGAGTTCTAACAAGAACGTGGTGGCACTCTTTGAAGCGTATGTGGACGAAATGTTTACTGTGGACACGCACATGTAGACGCGCTAGCGTACTTGCAAGCCCGCCCATGCGCAAGCGCATGGCGCGCGTTTTTACCACATAGGGGGGCGCAGGCTTACGTTAAGAATGTAAGCATTGCGGCTCTGCCGCCACCCTACGCGGCACCCATAACCTCATGCCCCTGCGCTCCTTATGCTTCTTGTGCATTTACCGCCCACGCATCACGACAGGTAAGGCTACTCCTTCATCATGGTGCGCGTAAAAAACTCAAAGCTGCCGTCCCCAAGGTCAAAGGCTAGGTTAAACCTTAAAAAGCAATAAATGACGGCTATCACAAACACCGCAAAAACAACATTCACCACACCCCCGTACTTTACCATTTCACGTATGCTTATTTGCTCAGAGGCCATGGCTATGGCATTGGGCGGCGTGGCGGAGGGCAACATAAAGACGGTGCTTGCCGCTAGGGTCAGGGGCAGCAAAATGAAGAGGGGGTGTATGTTTATGGACTGCGCGAGCGGGTAGAAAATGGGGAGGAAGGCTGCGGTAATTGCAGTGTTACTTGCAAATTGGCTTAATACAATGGTCACAAGGACTATGAGCGTTATTATAAGCAGCAGGGGCACGCGCGCTAAGGGGCCTTGCAGAGCATAGGCAATCCAGCTCCCTACGCCCGTTGCCTGTATTTGCTTGCCCAAGGCAAGGCCACCCCCAAAAAGCAGTAGCACGCCCCACGGGAGTGTTTTTGCACGCTTCCACGTCATAATTCTGCCGCCCGCTCCGTTGGGCAAAAAAAACAGGGAGAGCCCACCCAACATGGCTATTAAGGGATCCGAAAGCCTCATGCCAATGTGCGAAAACACGTAGGTCGTGAGAAGCTTTCTAAAGACCCACAAAAACGCGGTGCACTTAAAAACAATGAGTACCATCAACTCTGCACGCTCCATCTTTGATAGCTTGCGCAGCTCTTTGTCTATAACCTCGCGTGCGCCCGCCACTGCCTGCTTGGGCAGTCGGAACAAGACCTTTGCAAACAAAAACCAAAGGAGGGCCAGCCCCCCTAAGGCAATGGGCAGCCCCAGCACCATAAACTGTCCAAAGCCAATGTCCATGCCCACCTCAGAGGCAAAGGCAGCAAACACCGCGTTGGGCGGCGTGCCTATGAGGGTCGCCATGCCCCCAATGGTCGCAGAAAAAGGAATGGCAAGCATGATGGCGAGCGTCATGGACTTTTGCATGGAGGCGTCTATGTTCTTGAGCAATGCCAAAACCGAAAAGGCTATGGGTATCATCATAACCGTGGACGCGGTGTTGCTTATCCACATGGAAAGTCCGCCCGTGGCGACTATGAAGCCTGCAAGAATGTTGGCGGGGCGCGTGCCCACAACGCGCAAAATGTGCAGCGCAAGTCGCCTATGGAGCCCCGTGGCCTCCATGGCTATGGCAAGCAGAAAACCGCCAAAAAAGAGATAGACGCTTTTGTTTGCGTAACTGTATGCCACGTCTTGAAACCCCGCTACGCCGAGCAGCGGGAAAACCACAAGGGGAATGAGCGCCGTGGCATAAATGGGGATGGGCTCCACGACCCAAAACAAGGCCATGACCACCATGACCGCAAGGGTTATGGTGCCCGCCTGCGATAAGGAACTCCATGGTGGCCCGTACTTTGCCACAAGTAGTAGTATACCAGCTACTCCTATGAGCGCGTTCATTCTGGTGCTTTTGTCAAAGATGTGCGGTTTAAGACTCATAAACCCTCCAGTTGCAGTGTGTCTGTATGTAGTGTTCTATATAGAAGGTACGTCTTTTTATGCCACAATACTATAGATGGTGGCGTAAATATTGGAGAGATTCTGAACTTAATTTATAGCAAGCACGAACACAAAACCGCACGCGCTCACCCATGCCCAAGCTACACGTGAGTCAAGGCGCCAAGGCGCTAGCGCACACAACGGGAGCACACAGCACGCGCGGCGGCACGCTTACGCGCGCGTCTCAGACTCACGCGCCGCAACTAGGGCATCCCCCTCAAAGCGCCCAAGGGGCATGTTCGCATCATGCTGAAACACAACAAGCGAGTTTTGCCTTTGTACTGCGCTCCGCAGCGCGCGCTTAGTCTCTATGCTCTGCATGGGCAAAATATCAAAGGCGGGCACCCATGCAAGTTTTTCTAGCTGTATGGCAAAGGAGCACGCATCACTAGCAAAGAGCAAACTCTCGCCCGCACTCTCGACCCACACAACTTGCAGAGCCTCGGTGTGACCCGGCGCAATTTCGGTACGCACGCCTTTAGCAACGCTCTGTGCCCCATCGCACACGCACAGCTGCCCGCGCTCTTCAAGCACCTCCCAGTTCTGCGCATCATAGGTAGCCCTTGTACGCTCATTAGGGGCATTTGCAGCGGCAAGATCCACCCCTTGGCATAGGTGTCTTGCATTTGCAAAGGTGGGCACGAGGCGCGTGGTGCTTGTCTCATGCTCCCCAAAACGCGTGGCACCGCCAGCGTGGTCTGCGTGCAAGTGCGTCAGCACCACAGTACTCACGTCTTCTGGCGCATACCCCACGCGTGCAAGGTCAGAAACAAGCCGCTCGTTCTCATCCGCAACCCCAAGAACGGCGCGCCTCTTTTCAGGCAGCTTGTCGCCCCAGCCAGTGTCAACAAGCACCAGCCCGTCCTCAGACTCTATGAGCAAAGAATGCACTTGCACCTTCATTCGGTTTTTCTCGTCCACATGGACAAAGCGCTCCCACAAGACGCGCGGCACAAGCCCACAAGAAGCCCCGCCGTCTTGGTAGCACACTCCATCACTCAGCAAATGACACCTCATTGAACCCACACAAAATGAATACGCCATACCTCACTCCTCCATAACGCTATAAATGTTGTCCTTATATTGTAACGTAGCATATGCGGTATGTGCATATGCGCTTTGTGGGAGGGATGCCCCCACACCCCCCTCTTGGGGTAAGACGCGGGTTTTGCGCATGAGCGCTTTGTGGGGGGAATGCCCCCACGCCCCCTCTTGGGTAAGACGCGGGTTTTGCGCATGAGCGCTTTGTGGGGGGAATGCCCCCACACCCCCCTCTTGGGTAAGACGCGGTACTGCGCTTACGCGCGTCTTTCTGTGTTATAGCTCACGCGGCACTGTATGAATTTCTCTGCGGTCAAGCAGCCGCGCCTACTATGCCATACGCTCGGATGACTGTTCTTTTTCTTTTCTTTTTCTTGCGACGGAAAAAGAAAAGAAAAAGAACCAAAAAGAAAAGAAAAACTCGCTGTGGGGGCAAGCCCCCACACCCCCTAGTATTAAGCAAACACTTCTTGTGCCGTCCGTGGCACGGCTGTGAGGACGCTCACGAGCGTAGCGAGGGGATGCCAACTACTACATAAGCACCGCTGTGCGGTGCAAACATGGAGCTTGCATCAAAAGAGTCGAGAGCCGAAGGCGAACGGGTGCAAACTACTGTATAAGTGCCGCGATGCGGCACAAATATGGAACTTGCACCAAAGTCGGGAGCACAAATAGGAGGCGACAGCCGCCCCATGGACGGGGCATTAAGGCTGCCAAGGATGGTGCGGCTAGAAACGTTAAATGGAGCGGAGCAAACGACCGCCCCAATGGACGGGGCTGAGGGGGCGCCATGGACGGTGCGACACAGAGATGGAGCTTATAGCAAAAAACATCCTGTAAGCTAAAGCAGTAATGGCATAGATACTGTACACAAGTATGAAGATTGTATGGAAGTAAGTTTGTGTGAGCGCGCTTTGTGGGGGCAAGCCCCCGAGCATTCAGCGAACGTCTTTTGTGGCCGAGGCACTGGCACAAATATGATAAGGCTGTGATTGGCTTTCTTTGCTTTATCAAGATAGATTTTACTATTGGACTAAAGATAAAAACACTTTTTATGACAATAAAATGCTACAATGAAACTTACAAGAATAAGTCTCAAAGATTACAATATTGAAATCATGATGCATAAATACAGTTCTACTTCACACACAGCATGGGTTACTTTGGTAATAGGTCTGCTTGCTAGCATACTCTCATCATGTGATGAATTCTTTGAGTTCAATCCTGACCTTGAACTCAAACCCACATCCCAAATAAGAGTCGTTTTTGTTACTAATGGAGGCTCTCCAATTGCCTCTCAGCCCGTCTCAAAAAATGCAACAGTAAGCCCTCCTACACAACCCACTAAAAATGGTGCTACCTTTGCGGGATGGTTCACTTCTGACTCTAACTATACCAATGGCAATAAATTTAATTTTGATACTCCCATAACTCGTAAGACCATTCTGTATGCGGGGTGGAAATACACCATTAGCCTTAACCCCAATGGCGGGAGTTTTGCCACAAGCTCTGGAGGCACCACTTCCTTAGTAGTAGTAGGTGGCAGTAGTGCAACAATACCAATAAACAAGATACAAGCTCCCACAAAAGGAGACGCACCCTTTGCAGGATGGTTCAACTCTGCCCTATCTACGACTTCAGATATTGGAGAGAAAAAATTACTGCTTCTATTCGCATCACTGGTGACACCACCCTACATGCAAGATGGGGCTATACACTTACCTTTATCTTTAATAACAATATGCCTTCACAAACAAGGTTCGTGCCTGCTGATAATAAGAATGGTGTCAGAATATCTGCAAGCGACATGCCAACAACCCCAACAAAGCCTAATGGTGCTACCTTTAAGGGATGGTTTACTTCCAAGGACTATAAAACTCCATTTAATAGTAACAATACCATCACTAATAACATCACCCTGTATGCGAGATGGGCATACACTATTACGTTTAACCCCAACAACAAAGCCTCTTCACCCCAAATTCAAAAAGTTATGAGTGGCATGAATGCTTCTCCTGTTCGTTTTACAAGAAATGCTATTGGTAGTGATACGTATAGCATGGAGGCTTGGTATAGCGATGCAAATCTGAGTGCAAATAAAAAATTCAGTTTCTCTACCCCTATACATGAGAACATAACGCTCTACCTTGGATGGAAGCTCACAGTTAATAGCGACCCCGTAGATCAATTTGAGTATTCGAATAAAAACATCACAGCCCTAGAATTATCAGACGGGGTTACTACTATTGGTAAAGCAGCCTTTTACAAAAATCAGCTGAGAAGCCTTACTTTTCCCAAAAGTCTCAAACGCATTGATAATTTTGCCTTTTCTCATAACCAGCTTATGCATGTTATATTCCCTGAAGACGCTGAGATCGAAAGTATTGGTGCAGGAGCTTTTTCCGCTGCTAGTACCAAGAACCATATCAATCATAACCACATCAGATATCTCAAACTCCCAAGCAATAATAAACTTACACACATTGGAAAATTCGCTTTTGCGTATAATGCTCTTACTCAAGTAAGCATTCCTCCCGGCATCACCAATAGCAACCAGATTGACGATTACGCCTTTATTAATAATTATCGTATAGTAGGGATAGATAAGTCTGACAAACCCGGTCATCGTCGTATTGCATACAAACAGGTTATTTCGCTTACAAAAGTCAACCTCTCTAGCGCATTATATAAAAGTTTACATCAGAAGAGCTTAATTTCAACCTATGATTTATCTATGGTATTTGGTGTCAAGGTAGCAAAAGACACTATTACTGATAGGCATATTACGTACTTATGCTACAACAATAGTGGAGTGATAACTGATGTTATTAAAAGGTAACCTTGAAGACATATCGCTACTTTCACCCCGTGACCGTTTACTGCATGCGGCACAAGTAGCGCAGGGGTAAACTGCTTAAAATAGAAGATCAGCAGGACAGCACTATGTAATGCCGCGCCGCGTCGTGACTTTTGCTGCAAGAATGTTTTTTACAACAAGAACGGCCACTACTGCAAGCCCTAGCAGCTGTAGCATCTGCTGTGCAAAAACCAGCGCAAGAACGGCAGCTACGAGTAGAAGGCGCTCCCATAGCTTCACACGCATAAATAAAAAGCCTTCTACGCTCAAGGCAAGGCCTACCACCACGCACAGAGTACGCACTATTCCCAAGAGGTTTGCTGAGACGTTTACTCCGTCCGTATAAATAAGTGAGGTGTGCACCATCATCAGCGGAATAATCAAAAGCCCACTGCTGAGCTTAAAGGCTTGTAAGGCACTCTGCATGGGTCGTGCATCTGCAATACCTGCGGCAGCAAATGCGGCAAGGGCTATGGGCGGGGTTACGTTTGATGTTTGAGAGAGCCAAAAGACGATGATGTGCGCCGTGATGAGGGGAAGCCCTAAGCTTGTAAAAACTGGCACCGCAACTATAGAAAGAAGAACGTAGGCTGCGGTAACAGGTAAGCCCATGCCCAGTACGAGCGCAATAAATGCGGTGAGCACAAACACACCAAAAAGGTTGCCATGAGAAAGGGAAAGCAGCGAATTTGTAAGCTGCAGCCCCAAGCCCGTTTGCCCTACCACGCCAACAATAATGCCCGCAGTAGCGCATGCCATTGAAATTGGGAGCGCGAGCATGGCTCCTTTTTTAAGTCCAACGAGGAGGTCTCGGAAAGACAGGCGCGTGTGTTTGCGCATCCAGCTTACCACAACTACCATTGCGCAGCCCATAACGCCGACAAGCGCGGGAGTAAAGCCCCAGACCAACAGCACCAAAATGACCAGTATAGAAATAAAAGCATGTCCGCCTGATTTAAAAATGTTCCATAGTTCGCGTCTCTGAATTGCCTTTGAAAATGGCAATTCCAGCTTGCGCGCCATGATGTGCACGTAGAGCAGCGTAGAAAAAAAGTAAAGCAAGCCCGGCACAAAGCACATGAACACAATGGAGCTATACGCCATGCCCGTAAACTGCGCCATAATGAAGGCACCCGCACCCATGATGGGTGGCATGATTTGTCCACCGGTAGACGCTGCGGCCTCTATGCCCGCGGCTTGCTGCGCTTTGTAGCCGAGTTTTTTCATAAGCGGAATGGTGAATGTACCCGTAGTGACTGCGTTTGCAATAGCAGAGCCTGATATGGAACCAAGCAAGGCCGAGGCAAAAACGCTTGCCTTTGCGGGACCGCCGCGAAAACGACCAGTAAGCGCCACTGAAAGCAAAGTAAAAAAATCACCTGCCTTGCTCACTTCTAGCAATGCTCCAAAGAGCACAAAAACAAAGACCACGCCCGCAGCAATGCCCAGCGACAGTCCAAAGAGTCCGTGCGTAGAATAAATTTGAAAGGAGAAAAACTCGGTAATGGAAAAATCCTTAATAGCAAATTGTCCCGGTAAGTAATGTCCCCAAAGGTTGTAGAGAACAAACCCTAAACATAAAAGCATCATTACAGAGCCCACAGCTCTGCGGGTAGCCTCGAGTACAAGCGCAAAAAAAATAAGCGCAGCCATAAAATGGCCGGTACTCAAACCGCTTATAAAATAAGTAAAATCGTTATGGTCAAAAGACAATATCACCACACCCGCAACAAGGCTTAAGAAAACAAGAAAAAAGTCGAATATGCGTAAGAGTGTAAAATGCTTAGTGCCCTGTGGAACCAGGGGATATTTGAGAAACACCAGCACCAAAACCCACGTAAGGTGCACAGGTCTAAACTGCGTGGCGCTTAAGCGAGCAGAAAGAATATTCCAAATTTGAAACAGGGACAGACCAAGCGCTGCGAAAAAGATGAGTCCGAGTACTCCCCTATTTCCCAAGTGCTTAATGCGAACAAGAGTTTTTACAGCGCTTGTCATGAAGGGTAACTTATTTTTTTACTTCATCAAGGTAGCGTTGCGTACCCGCGTGCAATGGCACGGTATCTACAGCCTTCGCATTTTCAGGAAGCGTATACTGCGCCGACTTTACCACTTGCTTTAAATAATCGTTGTTCTCATAAATGAGTTTTGCTAGTTTATAAGCCACATCATCGGGCATGCTCTCATGTACTACTAAGACATTCCATATTGCAACGGTGTCAAATGCAGGCACCTTATTATAGACATCGCCTTGCACTTTGAGCGCCTTGTATGAAGGTTGTACTTTGACAAAGGTGTCTATTTCATTTTGAGAAAGTGAAAGTATGATAATGTCCTTGGTCAAGGCAAGTTCCGTAACGGCTCCAACGCCCAAACCACCTACAATAAAGCCTGCATCAATTTGCCCATTCGCAAGCGCGTTGGTCGTCTCGGAATAGTTGAGATACACCGCGTCTATGTCTTCAGCAATATCAATGCCATTTACCTTGAGAATGTTTTCAGCCGTTACGGCGGTACCCGAGGCTGGCGCACCTAAAGAAATCTTTGCGCCCTTCATATCCGCAAGACTTTTAATACTTGTTTTTGCGGGCAAAAGTATGTGAAGCAAATTAGGGTACAGCGACATGAGTGACACAACAGGCTGCTTGTCTTGAAATTTGCTCTTGCCTTGATAGGCCTGCTCTACTACGTTGCCTTGTGCAAACCCCGCAATAAGGGCATGTGCCGCAACCTTGATAGTGTTTTCAACAGAAGCCGAAGTAACCTCCGCCTTTACGGTAAGGCCTTCTACATTTTCGCTCCACAATTTTGCAATAGCACCACCAAAGGGGTAGTATATCCCGCTTTGCCCTCCCGTGCCCAAACTATAGTTGCCTTCAAGTGAGTCCCCCCATATTGCGCTTGTGTCATTGGATTTTTTCTTTGAAAATAATTTCTCAAATATTCCGCTTGCAAACACTGAAGCTTGCGTTAAAAATACACCGACCACTACCAGTAGCAATATTTTCTTCATCATAATCTACTCCTTAAGATTAATTAAATTTTTACCCACTCAAATTTTAACACGATGTAAGAGCTGCCTACAACACCAAAGCAAGACAAGTAATGAATTCAAACGACTCCGCGCAATGCTGAAGAAACAAAATTAAACAAAATGACAAGAAGCCCTATGTATTAAGTATAGAATATGTGCGTAGACTAGCAACTACCTTGTTCTACGTACTTTGACGTGCGCACGCTATACTACAATGAAAGATTATGAATGCACATTTTTCAGGCACTTCAACCCATGGCGTGAGCTACGCCGATGCGGGCGTGAACATAGATGCGGGCAATACTGCGGTGGGCTTAATTGCCGAAACGTGCAAAAAAACGCACAGTAGCGCAGTACGCCACGCGAGTGGGCAGTTTGCGGCGCTGTATTCGCTGCAAGATGTAATGCAAACGTGCCGCAATCCACTGCTCGTTTCTGGCACCGACGGGGTGGGGACGAAGTTGCTTATTGCAAAGCGACACAACTCCTATGAAGGCATAGGGCACGACTGCGTTGCCATGTGCGTAAACGACATAGCGTGCCACGGAGCCGCACCCTTGTTTTTTTTGGACTACATCGCGTGCGCTTCGCTGAGCCCCTCAGTCGTGCAGCGCATAGTCAGCGGCATAGCCGAGGCTTGCACGGAATGTGGCTGCTCACTTGTTGGTGGTGAAATGGCGGAGATGCCGGGCATGTACGCAAAAGGAGACTACGACGTGGCGGGCTTTGCCGTAGGCGTAGTTGATGAATGCGAAGTTGTTGATGGCATGCACACACGCGATGGAGACGTGCTCATTGGGCTTGCCTCAAACGGCATTCACAGCAACGGGTTTTCACTCATACGCATGCTGTACCCTAAAACGGACGTGGAATTTGACGGCGCGCCCTTGCATGAAACCTTGCTAAAGCCCACGCGCTTGTATGTGCGCGCCTTTCAAAGCTTGGTAAAAAACCTCACAACAGAGCAAAATCACAACAATGAAAAACCACTGCGCGCGCTTAGCCACATTACGGGCGGCGGCATATTTGAAAACATTGCGCGCGTCCTGCCCGCGGGGCTTTGCGCCCATGTCAGTGCCTCGGCTGTACCAACACAAGCCATTTTTTCTCACATAGCGGCGCAGCACAATGTTGCGCGGGACGAGCTGTGGCGCACACTTAACATGGGCGTTGGCGCGGTTGCTGTGGTTGCGCCCAATGCAGTTGAGGACGCGCTCAGTCTGCTGCGCACAGCGGGGGAGCAGGCCTTTGTTATGGGTGAGGTGCGCACAGGCGACAACAACGCGGGGCAGGTTTTGTTGCATGAATAACACAGCAAAACGCGTGGCAGAAATAATTGTGTTCGCTTCAGGTGCGGGTAGCACCTTGGAGGCAATAGCGCGATTTTTGAGTACCGTAGAGGACGTGCGCATTTGCGCGCTGATAAGCGACAGACCCTGCTACGCCTTAAAGCGCGCAGAGCAACACGGCATACCTGCATATTTATGCGACAAAGGCGCGCGAAAAAAGGGCGAGCACTTTCACGACATAGACGAAATTGTGCAATCAAAAAAACCTGCACTCATGGTCTTGGCGGGCTTTTTGGGCATACTGCCACGCTGGTTCACTTCTATGTACGAGGGGCGCATTATCAACATACACCCGTCACTGCTGCCCGCCTACGGTGGCAAGGGCATGTACGGCAACAGGGTGCACAGCGCTGTGCTTGCAGCGGGTGAAAAAGAGAGCGGCTGTAGCGTACACTGGGTAACTGATGTCATAGATGGCGGGGCTATTGTAGACCAACAAAGCGTAATAGTTGAAGCAAGCGACAGCGTAGAAAGTCTTGCACGGCGCGTACAAGAAGCGGAGCGGCTTTTGTACCCGCGCGTTATAACCTCGCTGGTGCGTGCAAAAACTTAAGGAGTAACACATGAATTATTTGATACTTGGCAACGGGGGTAGGGAACATGCCCTTGCATGGAAGCTTAGCATGAGCGCTGACGTTGGGCGCGTGTATTGCATGGAAGGAAACGGCGGTACTGCCACAACCAATAAATGCGTAAACGTAGCCCCTGTGCCCGTGCACAAAGTGGCACTGTGGGCAAAAGAGCATGAAGTCGACTGCGTTGTGGCAGGCAATGAAAGCGTGCTTATGGAGGGCGTTGTTGACCTGTGCCGCGCTGAAGGAGTTGCGGTCTTTGGACCACACAAAAGCGCCGCCATGCTTGAAGGCAGCAAGGTCTTTGCAAAAAATTTTATGAACACTCACAAAATAAGAACCGCACAACACAAGGTCGCCGCTTCTGTAGAAGAGGCGCGCGACTTGCTCGCATCATTTCCGTACCCACTTGTAGTAAAAGCCGACGGGCTTGCAGCGGGCAAGGGTGTCATTATATGCCAAAGCAAACAAGAGGCCGAGCGCGCCCTTGAAGAAATAATGGTTGACAAGGTCTTTGGAAGCGCGGGAAACACCATTGTGCTTGAAGAATACTTAGACGGCTTTGAAGCCTCCATAATTGCAATCTACGACGGCACGCGCATAGTCCCGTTTTTGTCCGCAAAAGACCACAAAAAAATACAAGAGGGCGAAAAGGGCGCTAACACCGGCGGCATGGGGGTTGTTGCACCCAACCCCTTGTTCACTCAAGCTATACACCAAGATTTTATGCATGCCATATTAGGCCCCACGGAACGCGGACTTGCCGCCGAGGGTCTACAATTTGCAGGCTTTGTATTTTTTGGCGTCATGGTTGTTAACAAGCTCTGTTATTTGTTGGAGTACAACGTGCGCTTTGGAGACCCCGAGGCGCAGGCGCTTTTGCCGCTTTTGAAGAGCGATTTATCGCAGGCAATACAAAGTGCCTTAGTGGGGAATTTGGAAGTTTCATCATTTGAATGGCATAGCGGCTCCTCATGCTGCGTCGTGCTTGCATCCGCAGGCTACCCCGCTGCGTACAAAACGGGCTATCCCATACAGGGCTTAGAACACAACCATGAACACGTATTTTGCGCGGGCGTTGAAAAACATGGCACAGGGTTTGTGACCAGTGGCGGACGCGTTTTAAGCGTAGTCGGACGGGGGCAGACGCTTAATGCCGCGCGCGCGCAAGCCTACCAAGGCGTGGAGGCCATTAGCTTTGAGGGCGCGTATTACCGAAACGACATAGGCGCAATATAAGGTGAGCCGTGAATCTAATTGTGTAATTTGTGCATACGCAACAAAAAAGGCGAGTCATACAACTCGCCTTAATCTAACTCTTTGAATAGTCTACGCGCCTACTCTATCATCACGGGTACCTTTATCGGTTTTTTATCCTCGCTCTTGGGGAGCGTTAGAGTTAGCACCCCGTTTTTAAGCACTGCCTTTAACCCCGTAGCGTCTATATTCTCAGGCACCCTAAACTGAAAGCGATAGGTTCTTTTGCTTTCACGCGACTGCGCATCGTGTTGTGCATCCTTTTCGCTTTCATTCGACTTGGTGTAAATCGTCAAAATGTCCTTGTCCAGTTCTGTGACGAGGTCATCTTTCTCAACACCGGGAACATCTAAATCAAAGATGTACTCGTCTTCGCTTGTACGCAGTTGCGGCAAGGCGTTACACCCACAATTTTCGGTATCACAAGCCCTTTGTACAACCCAAGGCCGACGATACACCCTCGGAAAAACATCCGAAAACATTGAATCAAAAACAGAAATTAAGTTACTCATGGTAACCTCCTTATATTAATATTAAATTTTTAATTGCTACGGGCATTACCCCGTACACCATTTATAATGCAAGAGCCGTGCCAAAAATGCGGCATTTACTGGAAATATTTTTTAAATCATTGTATTACAACAATTTAAATTTTCTTACAAGGTATTTTTTTATGCTGTTTTTATGATGTTGAGGGCTTCATTCATAGGTAAAATGCCCTCTTTTATACACCGCGTTTTTAAAAACGCATAGAGTGTGTAATTTTTACCATATAAAATTTTCTTAATCGGCTATGTGTGTAGCTTTGATATAAAATACAAAATAAGCAATGAAATCCTTAGACCCGCACATGCTCTCAGCCCCCTGTTTTCCTCAAAATATTGTGGCGGGCATAAGCTACAAGTCGTTTTTTACCCCCGCGTACGCCAAGCACACGGGCAGCGCATTTAAGGCAGCGCTTGCAACCGCGCTACAAATGCGCTGTGGCATGAGTCCACACCTGCTCACTCAAGTACACGGCGTGCGCGTTGTGCCTCACGTACCAGAGCAAGCAGAAACGCAAAGCAGCATGCATGTTCAAGCGTTGCCCTATGCGGAAGCAGACGGACACTACACCATGCAGGCAAACGTATGCCTTGGGGTGCTGGTAGCCGACTGCGCAGGCGTACTGCTCCACGACCCCAGCACGGGCTATGCTGCGGCGCTACACAGCGGCTGGAAAGGCACGGCGCAAAACATAGTCGGCATGTGCATTAAAAAGGCTCACGCACAGGGGGTTGCATGCGTAAAGTCGCTTATTGCATGGATAAGCCCCTGCGCGCGAGGCTGTTGCTACGAAGTAGGTAAGGAAGTGTCCGAACATTTTGTAAGCGCATATCCCAGAGCATGCGTTTACAATGAAAGGACAAAAAAATACACCCTTGACCTCGCGCGCGTTATTCAAGCACAACTGAGCGCCAGCGGGCTACTCCCCAACAATGTACACACAGCGCCCCTGTGTAGCATATGCTCAAAAAGTTTCCACTCACACCGGCGCGAAGGCGCTGCATCCGGACGCTGCCTTGTGTTTATAATGCGCCGCGCATAATAAGCGGCGTCACAAGTTTATAATTTCCTTGTCAATACCAGCAGCCTCTGCATGCATGGCGGTTTTAGTAGCAGCGTCACCTGTAGCCTTTTTTTGAGTTGCATTCCCACTCTTAGAAAGAAAATCCACATGCTCGGCAATAATTTTCACGGCGTAGTGGTTTTTCTCCTCTGCGTCCTTCCAGCGCTCTTCTTTTATGCGCCCTACCACGCGTACGCCGCTCCCTTTTTTTAAGTAGCGCGCGCAGTTCTCCGCTACATTACCCCACACGTCCACGTTAAAATACGAAGTCTCTTGCACTTGCTCACCGCCCTTTTTGTAAAAGCGATTGTTTGCAATACGAAAGTTGCACAATACGTTTTTATTGTTTGGGAAATCAGTTCGCTTTGGCTCCCCAACGAGGTACCCTTCTATAAGCACCGAATTAAGATTGTTCATAATTGCCTCCTAAAGCTAATGTACTTATGCATACTCCTCTACGCGCACATTGCTTGAGATTAGATTTGCAGAATTTTGAACACTCCCTATCATTCTGATATAATTACATAATAATTAAATTTTCGCAATTAATTATGCAGGAGGTATTGTATTATGCAGTTGTTTTTAAAGGTAGTCTTGGTAAGCGTTGTTTTTATTGTGGTTTTGGGGTGTGATACCTTAGAGGAACTTACAGTACCCCAAGAACGAGTGGGCAAAAGACCCGCTTCAGGCGAAAGTGGGGGTAGCAAAGATCACGAAACAACGGAAATAGACGGTAAAACTGGTACAACAAGTACACAACCCAGCGGTACTAATAACCCTGCGACAGGCTGAACAACGCTAGAAAACACACTACGTATTCCAGCTGGTACTACCGCCATTACTGCTCAGTACATTTCACAAGGCTATACACAAGTTATTATTCCAAATTCAGTCAAGAGCATAGGAGAGCAATTTTTTCAATCAAACAAACTAAAATCCCTCACAATCCCCAACTCTGTAGTCTCCATTGGCCTATACGCCTTTGCTTATAATCAACTGAAATCGCTTATTATTCCCAAATCCGTAAAATTTATTGGCATGTCTGCTTTTTATGGCAACCCTCTTCAAAGCGTTACCTTACCAAAAGGTTTGTACTATAGACTTGTTCAACAAAACAAGCTACAAAATACTTTTGGCAAGGGAAACATAATTTATACGCTCACCGGGGACGATAGCAACACACCTGCAAAACCGCTTGTGATTGCGTCGAATATTAACGTCATTGACGATTATGAACACAAAAATAAAGGATACACCAGCGTTGCTATTCACAACGGAGTAACTACCATTGGAATAGAGGCATTTGCACATAACAAATTCACGTCTGTTGATATTCCAGACAAGGTACACACAATAAGCGCTAGGGCATTCGAATACAGTCTGCTTGAAACTCTAAAACTTGGCAATAATGTAATAAGAATAGGTGATGCTGCGTTTGCTAACAACTATCTTGGGTCTCTTGAAATCCCCAATTTTGTAGAAGTTATAGGTAACGCGGCGTTTTATAACAATGTACTGAGTTCTCTGAGGCTTGGCAATGCTATAACAAGCATTGGTGCTTCTGCTTTTGAACAGAATATGCTTAAAAATGTTGTCATTCCCGACAAGGTGAAAACTATTGGAGATGCTGCCTTCGCCAACAATGCTATTGATACTCTCACGCTCGGTAGTGCTGTAAAAAAAATTGGTGCTTCGGCTTTTGCTAAAAATAACATAGGTAGTATTAGACTTGGAAAAGCCGTCAAGAGTATCGGTGAATCAGCTTTTGCAAAAAATAAATTAGTGTTTCTCACCATTCCCAATAATGTAACAACTATTCATCCTTATGCTTTTGATAATAATAATCTTGTCTCCGTTAATATTGGAACATCTATTACAACTATTGAAAATAAGGTATTTTACTTCAACAAAATCAACAGCATTACCATTCCTTCCACGGTAATTAGCATTAGAGACTCTGCCTTTGCTTATAATAAGCTAGACTCTGTTATTATTCCCAACAGCGTAACATTTGTTGGTAGCTCAGCATTTCAAGACAATGTCCTGAGTTTTGTGAGCATAAGCAACGCTCTAACCAGCATTGAGTCTAACACCTTCAGGAAGAATAATCTCAAATCCGTGACCATTCCCAACAAGGTAAAAGTTATTAAGTCGCATGCGTTTTATGAAAACAAACTTACCTCTGTTAGTATAGGCAGTTCTGTAGAAACTATAGAAAGTGCTGCTTTTCAAAAGAATAGGCTTACTTTTGTTACCATTCCCGACTCAGTAAAGACTATTGCAAGCGGTGCTTTTGCAGACAACCCACTTACTGAAGTGAAGCTACCTCGCTCATTGTACAGTACGCTTACCAGTAGCTTAGGCTCTATTTTTGGAACAAAGGTAAAAACGTACAAAGACCTCAAGAATCATAATATCAAATAACAATGGGCTTAAGAAACCCCGCGCGCCTTAAGGTTGCCATGAATTCATCACCTTGAGTTACAGACTATAACATTGATAGTCTGTAACTCTGGTTTTTTACGCGGCGCGTGCAGGCTATGCGCTACAGCTTGTGCGCGCCCTTACGCGAGGCGGTGCTACGTGTTTTTAACGCACCTAGTGCCCGCCGCAACCACAAGAGCTATTACAGCCGCAGGACTCGCCGTAGCCGCGCGGTGGCTCAAAGCTAATAGCTTCAATGCGCACGCTAAAATGCAAGTCTACACCAGCAAGCGGGTGATTGCCATCAACGGTAACCATGTCGCCGTCCACGCTCACCACAGTAACAAGCGTGTTGTTAATGGTAAGCTGCAAGCCCTCTTGCAACTGCAAGGACTCGGGGAGGCTGCTTCTTGCAATGGTGCGTGCAAGGTCAGGGTTATAAGTTCCGTAGCCCTCGGCAGCGGGAATTACAAAAGAGCGACTTTCGCCCTCCTGCATGTCCGCTATGCGCGGCTCCAAACCGGGAATGCAATCACCTGAACCAAAACAAAACGTGTAAGGACCACTTGTCTCTGAGCTACCCAACAGCTCCTCACCGCCGTCTGTAAAACTATAGGTAATGGTATAATATTTTTCTTGACTTTCTATTGTGTCTTCCATGGTTTTAGTATACTGCTTTTATATGCATAAAAAAAATGCCACGCGCACTACGCCAGCGAGGCACATAAAAAGAGCCTTTGCAAGTACCTGCGTAGCCATATTCTTTTTTTTACCCTCCTGCGTTTCAAATAATGAGTCCGATAATGGTCTGTACGAGACCTATACGACCTTTGAGCTTTTTTTTACATTCAGCTACCCAAAAACATGGAGCATTTTTGAACACGAAAACAACGTGGCATTTTCAAACAGCGTGGCGCTGCTTACCACTCCAAAAGATGAACGCATTTTTACGCCGCGGTCCTTTTTAGGGAGTTTGTACTTGTCAGATTTGTCCGCTATGCGGGTGATACACGGAGGCATTAGCAAACAAGCCCTGTTTCTAAGCCTATCACGAGACGGCACGTTTGGAAATATCGAAGACAAGAAAGCGATAAGCATAACAAAATTACAGAAACTCTCGGATGTTATAAGCGGAGATGCCTACGCCTCTGTGCAAGGCGCGTACCAACGAGCATTCAAAGTACCCTTGAGTAATTATGCACGGGGCTACACCGTAGGAGAAAGCGTATTAATCGTAGACAGCTTTCTGAAAGCAGATGCTCCAAGCAACTCACAGCAGAGTGCTACCGAAACAAGAGAAACCATTATTATTCGCGCCGTAGCACTGCGTAAAATAACAAACGAAATATTTGCAACTTCAGTAAGCTTGTACCACACTGCGCTTTCTCCCCCAATGGGTGAACAAGACTTACTGCTCGCCATAGCGCGCGAAACGCAGCACCAAGTCTTTTTGCAAAATCTTGTTAATACCGTCCAAAGCGTGCAGGTAAACGCCCCGGTCTTCAGAATAACCACAAAAAAACCCGCGTGGGGCTAGCCCCCCACAAAGCGCTCATGCAATAGTTTGCATCCCCTCGCTTCGCTCGCGACTTTGGTACTTTCTTCATCGTTGCGCTTGTGTCTTGTTCCCTATGGCGTTAGCCCCGCAACTGCACCACTTCTTTTTCTTTTTTCTTTGGTACCTTTATTGTTGTCGCTTGCTCTATTTCATGTTTCGCTAACGCTCCACCATCTAGCAGTGGCGCCCGCTCGCTCTGCTCGCGTTATTTTGAAAAAAGAAAAAAGTCGTGAGCTGTAGGCGAGCGGCTAGAAACGATTAAAATAAGTGTCGCAACGCGACACAAAGATGGAGCTTATAGCAAGTACAGCCGTCCGAGGCGTTATCATAGTGCATTCCGCTGCTTGGCAACAAAAGACGCTCATGCAATACCGCAGGTAGCATGCTACTGCATATGCAAAACCGCGTCTTACTCTACGGGGGGTGTGGGGGCAGCTCCCCCACAAAGCGCTTATGTAATAGTTGGCATCCCCTCGCTACGCTCATGACTTTCTTTGGTACGAGTACTCACACAAACTTACTTCCATACAGTTCTCATACTTGCTACAGTATCTATGCCATTACTGCTTTAGCACACAGGAGGCTTTTTTCTCTTTGATGCGAATACTCCATGTCTGCTACGCTGCGCTCCGCAATCTGAATGTCAGCATCCCCTCGCTACGCTCGCGACTTTGGTACTTGCTATAAGCTCCATGTCTGTGTTGCTGCGCAACACTTATTCAATTGTTTCTAGCCGCTCGCGCTTGTAGCGCTCCCGACTTTTCTTTTTTACATCCATACAGCCGTGCCATGGACGGCACGCATTGGCTGCCAAGGATGGTAAAAAGAGAAAAGAAAGTACAGCTATCCGAAGACTTGACATGTCGCGCTAGCGCCTGAGCCGCACAAGGCGTTCACCCAATATCGCGTGAGCTATAACACAGAAAGACGCGCGCATAGCGCAGTATCGCGTCTTACCCAAGGGGGCGTGGGGGCTTGCCCCCACAAAGGCACTATCACGACATACTCAAATAAAGAAATGCAGTATTATAGTAATGAGTTTTGACAGTGCATCTGTCACATGAGGAGTTTACTGTGAAAAAAGTTATATTTTTTGCATTATTTTTTATGCTAGTTTCCGCCTTTATCTATGCGGGTGGAAAAGTTGAAGAGACGCGTTTTAATAATGAGATATCACGATATTATCTTTCTGCTGGGGTCAAAGACGGAAATTTTGACACGCTTGTACTCGACCTTGGCGCAATAGCTGCACCAAAGGGGCGTTCATTTGTAGAGCGTACCTTTACAGTTTATGGTGCTGATGGCGCAGTGGCTTATACGCATCGCGTGGCCTTAGAAAAAGCAAAGGTATTGCCAAACGTTATATATGATGGCACAAATACGGCGGGTGAGTTACTGCGTGACGGAGCATATGTGTTTACCATAATGGCAAAAGATGACAAAAATAATGAGAGCGTTTCAAAACCATTTTCTTTGGTGGTGGATAACACGGCGCCTGAAATACGCACGGTACGACTTATGACGGGCAACATTGTAACGCCTCAAGAACAAATAGACGTAAAGGTTTCAATAGATGGAAGCGCCGAGGTGCTGTGGGAAGCTTGGGCAATAAACAAAACGGGTGCGCGCACGAGCGTGTTTTCTAGAAAGTCGGAGACGCCACAAAAACCGCCACAGCTGTGGAGCTGGAGCGGAAGCAACAGCAATGGTGAAGCATTTGAGGATGGTGCGTACACGCTTGTGATTGCCGCACGCGATGCTGCGGGCAACAGCGCCGAGCTTGCTTTGGATACCAGCGTTATTGTAAGCAGCGCAGGCGCGCTTAGTTTGCGTGCAGAAGCCACGGTTATTTCTCCAAATGGTGACGAAATTATGGATTCATTGCCGCTTATAATAGGAGGCGATGCCGAGTTGCTGAACTCGTTTGCTACTTCTGAGATTGTTGTGCTTTCCACAGCACAAGAAACAGCTGGCACTAGGCAAACGCACGCCACCATTAAGGGGCAAGGAGTGCCGCAGTTTTTTGACGGTAAAGATGAAAATGGCCGCGTATTGGAAGACGGGGTGTACAGCATCGCCGTGCACTTGATAAGCGAAAGTAATGACGTATACGTTACAAACAGCATACCAGTGCGCATAGACACCGCTGCGCCTGACATTTCGTTTTCCATAGACACAAGCCCAAGTCAAACGCCCGTTGGCGAGCCATTGTACTTTGGTGGAGAAACGCGAAACGAACTCAAGGGATCAGTATTAGTAAAGGACAAAGAAGCTACTATTTCCATAGAAGTTATGCATAAGAACGAAGTGTTTCTTACTTCTAACGCGAATGCCACAGCCTCGCCCATAGGCTTTGTGGTTGGGCAAGACGGACTCTTCGGTGACCAGATGATGGAAGATGGGCTGTACGAGATTGTAGTTTCTGCGCGTGATGAAGCGGGGAATGTAGCGAAATACCCAAGTGTTAGAGTAATACGCGATACGCAGGAAAAAACCATGGAGTTATCTACTGCCGCGACCACCGTTTCAGGCCGCAAAGACCCCTTGCAAATAAGCGCGCTTTATTCTCAAGACGGGCTCAAGGAGTCCTTGCTCAAAATAAACAATGCAGCGGGTGAAACTGTGCGCTCGGAGAGCCTGCCCTACCACCTACCGTCATATTACTGGAACGCGCGCAACAACCAAAACAAGCTTGTAGAAGATGGAACTTACAGCGTGGAGCTGACAGCGGTGTATTACAACGGGCACAGTACAACAGAGCGCGTCAGCGACATAGTCGTGGATTCAACGCCACCGACACTTGAGGTGTTTAGCCCCAACACGGACATTGTCTCGCCTAAGGGTGAAAATGAGGCGACCAAGATGCTGATAGTAACGCAGGAAAGTTCTGATGAGAGTGGCACATGGCGTTCAGAAGTGCGAAATATTTTTGATGCCGTCATTGCCGAACAAGGCTTTGATACACTTAAGACGTTTACATGGGATGCTAAAAACGACTCCGGAGAAATTGTACCCGATGGAGATTATTTTTACATACTCATTGGAGAAGATGCCGCGGGTAACAGAATAGAAAAAACCGCTTCGTTTATTGTAGACACTTCGATATACGAAAGTGGCAAGGTGCTTTCCATAGATGGAGAGATGCCGAAAATATATTTTCCTCGCTACAGTGATGATATATTTGCGCTTAAAGGGGATGAAGAAAAAACCCTATACGAGAACTTGCTTGCCGTGCGCAGTGTTGCAAAGCTTTTGAAAAATTATAAAGAGCATTCAGTTACCATTACGGGGCATGCTGCACGACTTTTAAGCGGTGCACGCGCCGTTACAGAACAAAACGAAGTGCTGATTCCACTTTCTCGCAAGAGGGCAGAAGCTATTAGAAGAGCGCTTGTTATTTTAGGCATAGATGAAAACAGAATTACCATGCGCGCCATAGGTGGCACAGAGCCCGCGACTAAAACAAGAACAGCAAAAACCATTTGGCGCAACAGACGCGTGGAATTTGAAATTATTGCACCGTAAGCGTAGCGCTACGGTGTGGTAGCCAAATACTCCTTGTAGCTTTGCTCAAGAATTAGGGACAAATCGCCGATACCTTATCGTAAGAAGTATCATGTTTAAGGGATTCACAAAATGCAGTAATAGGATAGTAAACCATCTTTCCGCACTTGAAGCAAAGCGCTACAATCACTCGGTAGTATTACCAGAGCACGTCATCATAGCTCTGTTAAAAGATAGTAGCGGTATTGCTCATAAAGTAATAGGGCAAATAATAGACCCCGTACAATTACAGACGCTCTTAGAAACCCATGTGACAACCATGGTAATAACCGAGACGAAAAATGAGCCAAACAAGGAATATCGAGACATAGAGTCTTTTTATAATATTCAAGTAAAAGTCCCCTTGTCAAAACGCATGCACAAGTGTTTGTATAGAGCGGTAGAAGAAGCGCGCATGTTGCAACTGAGCGTGCTCGATACCTTTGTGCTTTTTATGGCGTGTTGCAAAGAAAAAAACAGCACCTTGTTTCAAATTGCACAGGGTCTTGATATCTCGTTTGAGAACCTTCGCTTAAGCTACCACCGTTTTACAAAATACATAACGCTTTACGAAAATAACACAAGCGTCAATAGCTCGCATGCATATGATGATGCATTTAACGCAAAGGAAGATAGCATAGATGGACGCACTATAGCACAAGAGCGTGACTTGAAAAACAAATTGAAATTTCGAGAAATGCGCGATGACAAAAAACAAGAAGAAGAAAAGAAACCTCTTAAGAAAACCGCGAAGGAAACGCAAGAAAACGATAACCTTCAATTTTTAACAGCCCTTACGGAAAAAATGTTTCACCAGAAAACCGCTATGTATGGACGCGAGAAAGAAATACAAAGCATGTTTCGGGTGCTGATGCGGCATTATAAAAACAACCCACTGCTTGTAGGCGAACCCGGGGTTGGGAAAAGCGCCATTGTAGAAGAAGTGGCGCGGCGCATTTGTTGGGGCGAGGTGCCGCTTCCGCTCTTGCACGCACGAATACTTCAACTAGACCTTGCGGCAATGACTGCGGGAACGCGTTTTCGCGGTGACTTTGAAGACCGTTTGTGCAAGGTTATAGAATACGTACAACGCCAATCAAAAATAACACCGACTATAGTGTTCATAGATGAGTTTCATCACCTCATTGGTGCAGGCCTCTCTTCGGGCACTACCATGGACGCAGCAGGCATACTCAAACCCGCGCTTGCTCGCGGGCAAATATGCTGCATAGGCGCAACAACAACCGAGGAGTATCAAAAACATATAGAACACGATAGAGCTTTTGCGCGTAGGTTTATGCCTATTACCATCGATGAACTCTCGGAGGCAAACACCTTTCATGCGTTGAAAACCATTAAGAAGACCTTTGAAAAAAAGCATTCTGTACATTTTGAAGATGCTGCCCTAAAGGAAATAATACGCCTTACACAAAATTATATGTTCGATAGGAAACTGCCCGATAAGGCGATAGACATGTTGGACGAAATAGGATCATTTTACAACCTACAAAAAAGCGATTCGTCACCAGAGTTAATGCATCTGTATCAGTCTATGCATTCATTGCTAGAAAAAGCAGAACAAAACATAGATGAATTTAAGCTTGACCCCAATATTCAAAATAACACGCAGCTTGCCTATTTTGAAAAAGAAAGCAAATTTGAAAATAATGCCTCCGTTACTTACGAAAACATAGCAAAAACAAATGAGGAATTACATAGCATTATAAGCCGTAGAACTTCCCTGGAAAATGCATTGAAGGTACTGGTAAATAATTCACAAGTTTCTATAAATGCACGGCATGTTCAAAACGTTATGTCAAGCGTAACAGGCATACCTACTGACAGAATGAATATTGAACAGGCCTCACTGGTAAAAACGCTGCCAGAAAATTTGAAGAAAACCATCATAGGGCAAGAGCGCGCTATTGACGCACTTGTTGGAGCCATACGGCGCAATGCAGTTGGGCTTAAGGACGATGGACGGCCTGTGGGTTCATTTTTGTTTTTGGGTTCTACGGGCGTAGGCAAGACTTACACGGCACGAGAACTTGCGAAAAACTTGTTTGGAGATGAACGCTTGCTTACGCGTTTTGATATGTCAGATTTTGTAGAAAGTCACGCAGTCAGCAAACTCATAGGCGCCCCTCCGGGCTATGTAGGCTTTGAAGATGGGGGAATGCTCGTAAAAAGCGTGCGTAGCAGGCCGCGTCAAATATTGCTATTCGATGAAATTGAAAAAGCACATAGCAAGATATTCGACATTTTTCTGCAGATTTTTGAAGATGGCACGCTCCAAGGCCCGCGTGGGGAAGTCGCCGATTTTAGACACTGCATTATCATCATGACTTCTAACATAGGGGCTGAAGAATTGTTGAGCAAAAAGAGCATGGGTTTTGGAGAGGCCTATAACTCTGAAGAGCCGAGCGAATTCACGCCCGATAGTTCAAAAATTGAAGAATTGCTTGAACAAACATTTCGTCCTGAGTTTATAAACAGACTTGATGAAATAGTTTGCTTTAATCCGCTCAACCACGCAGTCGTAGATGCAATAATAGATACCATGATAGTTCCGCTTACAACATCTCTTGCAAAACAAGCCATAAGTCTTACGATAGATGCATCAGCAAAAGCCTTGTTGCACAGCAAGTACTTTAAAAGCGAAGCGGGCGCGCGCAGCCTACGCAAGGGAATACGCGCTATAGAGGATAGCATTACCTACACCCTGCTTGAAGATGCGCAGGAGCAATACAACGCACTGTGCGTAAGCGCAAAGGCGAGGCACTTCTATGTACAACACTCACATGAAAGTGAAACACAGCACATAGAAGCTACGGAAGCTGTGGATGCAGAGCCCCTTATTGTATAGTGCTACCGCTAATCAAATTTTGTGAAAATAACCTTAATAGATTTTTTAGACGGGTCTTGCGTAGTATCAAAGGCTTCCTTCCAATCCTTTAAATGAAAGGAATGTGTTACCACCTGCTCTGTTGGTAATTGCTTAGAGCGAATCCACTGTATAACGGGTTCGTAACAGTAGGGGCTTAGGTGTACACCATATAAATTGAGTTCTTTCCTATCGCTTATGATGCTCCAATCCACGGTGGTTGGGTCTTTAAAAACGCTAAATTCCACAAAGGTGCCCATCTTGCGTATTGCTTGTAAGCCCTGCACTACGCTCTCCCCGTGCCCCGTCGCTTCTATATATACATCACACCCATAGCCTTCAGTCATGTCGTGAATTTTTTGCACCACGTTTTCTTTGGCGGGGTTCATAACAACGTCAGCCCCAAAGGCCTTTGCCCTCTCAAGTCTGTCTTCACGTAAATCAATGACAACCAATTTTTGAGGATTTTTCAGTTTTATGCAGCCGACCATTCCAAGCCCAAGCGGCCCCGCTCCAGAAAGCACCACAAAGTCCTCGTTGGTCATTTGTGACCTGTCTATACAGTGTTTTGAACACGCATAAGGCTCTATTAAAATTGCGCTTTCTGTGGGGATGTCATTCGGCACATGATAGACAATTGCCTCCTTCGTAAACTTCATGTACTCCGCCATGCCACCGTGCACATTGTTTTGAAAGCCGTACAAGTCGTGTTTTTGACACATCCAGTGCTTGCCCGTATTGCAAAATTTACAATCCCAACACGGCACAATTTGCTCGGAAATCACTCTATCCCCAAGCTTAAAATTGCCCTTACAATCTTCACCGAGCTCGACAATGTGCCCAACAAATTCATGCCCCGGAATGACAGGCTCCTTAATATACTTGGGGTGTCCGTCCGTTCCCCAAAAACTCGGCGCACCCAAAAAAGCCTTTATGTCGCCCGCACAAATACCGCAGGCTTCAACTTTTATCAACATTTCGCCCTTGCCTACCTTGGGCACATCCACAACTTCTAAACGATAGTCGTGCGGGGCGTATGCTACAAGAGCATTCATTTTTGATGGTATGTTACTCATAGAGTCTCCTTAAAATATAATTTCTATTCATTCTTTGCCACGTCAAATACGTGAACCTTGCCCTCTTTCAAGCGCACTTTAATAACCGCATGTGCAGAATACTGTACACGCTCCAAGGTCGATATCATAAAGTATGAATCATCATGTAATCGAATACTCATGCGTTTTTCCTCACCGAGATTTTCAAATACAGACACCCGTACGGGCAGTCCATCTGCGCTTATAACAACATCATCGGGGCGCACGCCAAACCTTACGCGCTGTTTATCGTGTAGGTTTGGCACTATGTCCTTCGGCACAGCAAGCCGTATGTCTGAAAACGTAAAGACGCATCTTTTACTGTTTTTTGCAACCACCGCATCAACTATGTTCATAGGCGGGTCTCCTATAAAAGACGCTACAAATTCATTGTGAGGCTTGTTGTACACTTCCGAGGGGCGAGCATATTGTTGCACCCTACCCTCATTCATAATCACAAGCCGGTCCGCCAACGACATTGCTTCCAACTGGTCGTGTGTTACAAGAATGGTGGTACACCCTATTTCCTTATGAAGCTTACGTATTTCTTGGCGCAGCACTTGACGTAGCTTACCATCCAAATGCGACATTGGTTCGTCAAGGAGCAAGACGCGTGGCTCACGCACTATGGCGCGAGCAATATTAACGCGCTGCTTTTGCCCGCCGCTTAAGTGGTGAGGAAAACGGTCTAAAATTTCCGTAACATGAAGCATGTCTGCAATATTCAAAACCCGCTTTTTTATTTCAGACTCACGGAGCTTCCGCGCCCGCAGGTTAAACGCAATGTTGTCGTAGCAATTAAGCGGCGGGTAGAGTGCATAATCCTCAAACGCAAGCCCTATTCCTCGCTTGTGTGGCTCGCGCATGTGCATGGCCTCTCCATCCATACGTATCTCACCATCACTGAGCGTTTCCAAACCCGCTATCATGCGCAAGGTCGTGGTTTTGCCACAACCCGAAGGTCCCAACAATGCTATAAACTCACCTTGTTCACAAGTAAAACTTATGCCATCTACTGCGTAATCAGAGGCCTTGTCGTATTTCTTATATACGTTTTCCACTACCACCTGTGCCATTACACATCATCTCCCATTCTCGTAATAAAACCTTCATCATGAGGGTCGAAAAACAATAGCTCTTTTTTTATACGGACAAACACTACCCCGTCTATTGTAGGCACATGATCTGAGGAAACCAATGCATTCATAATCAAGCCCTCACAATCAACATTGATAACAAACCTGTTACCAATGGAGTAAAACCCAAGCACGCTAGCCTGTTTATACCCGCGCGTAGCAGTAAAAGCAACGTCTACATCCACACCGCGTACTCCAACTATTACGCGCTCCTCTATTCCACGCTTGCTCAAAGCTGCATGAGTTTTTGCGTCCATACTCACGCTCATAGAAGCAGGAGAAAACAAAAGCTTGTTGTTTTCAATGGCACAGGTATACAAGTTTATTTCAGGCTCCCCAACCAGCTTAGCAACAAAGGTGTTGCACGGCATGTAGTAAATCTCGTTGGGACTACCCACTTGCACAATACTTCCCTTATCAATAATCACAATTTTATCGCCAAGGCTCAACGCCTCTAAATAATCGTGCGTTACATAAATGGTGGTGGTATTCAGTTGCTGCTGTATCTCCTTCAGTTCGGTGCGCATTACATTTTTCAACTTTGCATCAAGATGCGCAAGTGGCTCGTCCATGAGAAACACATTGGGCTTACGAACAAGCGCGCGTCCTAAGGCAACCCGCTGACGCTGCCCATTGCTCAACTGCGCAGGAAACCTATGGAGCAAATGCGCTATGTTCATTTTCTTGGTAATGGCATACACCGCTCGCTCTATATCACGCTCCTCTTGTTGGTACTCTGGACTACGGAGCGGAAACGCAATATTTTCGTAGACCGTAAAATGCGGGTATAAGGCATAGTTTTCAAAAACCATTGCGACATTTCTTTTATTGGGAGGCAGGTGATCAACAACCGTGTTATTAAAAGACACAGAGCCTTTTTCGCAACACAAAAACCCGGCAATAATGGAAAGCAGCGTCGTCTTCCCCGCACCTGCAGGACCAAAAAGCACGACAAACTCCTTGTCGTACACCTCAAAACTCACGTCCGAAAGAGCAACTACCGTTTTGTAGCGCTTCGATATATCCTTAATTTTTATGCGCGCCATATTAACCCTTGACCGCCCCAAAACTCAAGCCACGCACCAAGTGCTTTTGTATGAAAATTGCCAGCACTATTTCGGGCACCACCGCAATAAGCGAAGCGGCCGCCATTTGTCCATAGTGCACGGTGTCTGATGCAAGATACTTGAGGGATGACACGGTGATTGTTTCAACTGAATAGCCGCTTAAGAGCAGCCCAAAGGTAAAGCTGTTCCACGCAAATATAAAAGCGAGCAAGGCTGATGCTACCAAGCCAGGCCTAATAAGTGGCAACAAAATTTTGAAGAAAATCTGATGCCGCTTGTAGCCGTCTATTTGCGCCGCATGCTCCAAATCCACCGAGATATCCTCAAAATAGCCACGCAAAACCCATATGAGAAGCGGCAGCGTTATAAGCTGGTAGACCCAAATGAGTCCCAAGTGCGTATCATACAAGCCTATTTTTTGGTAAATGAGGAAGAGCGGAACAATGACTAATATTTCTGGAGCAAAGCGAAACGAAAGCATGGTAAATGCAAGACTGTCTTTGCCCTTAAAGGTATAGCGCGCAAGCGCATAGGCTGCGGGCATGCCAACCGCCATTGAGAGCAGCACAGCGCCCGCACTCACCACAATGTTGTCGATAAATGCGCGCACATAGTCAGTGCCAATAAGCACTTCACGGTAGTTTTCCAAGGTCGGAGAAAACACAAAAAGCGTCCGGTAAATATCTGCATCGCTCTTAAAAGAAATAAGCAGCATCCACAAAATGGGGAACAAGGAAAACACAACCCATACAAGCAAGAGCAGGACTAACAAAATTTTAGTAAGCGATATGGTTTCTTTCATCATAGCTCTGCTCACTGTTTTTGGTTTTGCATGCTTATCATCATGCGCTTTACCAGAAAACTACTCATAAAGTAAATAATTGCCCACAAGACCAGCAAGTACGGAATGGCGGCTGCAAGTTTAGAAAAGGCAAAACCTATGGTGTACCCGCGTATAGACAAAGACATGGTCGCATCTCCGGTCCCGCCCTTGGTGAGCGCAAAAATAATAGCAAATTCTTGCAAGGCGGCCATGAGACGAAAAATAAGCGCAATATATAAAAAGGGCTTGAGCATGGGAAGCAACAAGGTTTTGAAAACAAACCAACGGCTCCCCCCATCAATGCGCGCAGCCTCAAAGGGCGATTTTGGCAAGGTGTTTAAGCCCGCAATAACAAGCAGCATGACAAACGGGGTGTACACCCATACATCAATGAGCGCTACAGTAAGCAGTGCCGTTCTAGGTGAGGCCGACCATGGAAAATTATAAATGCCAAGCATGTTTAAAAACTGCTCCACCACGCCTACGGAACTATTGAGCATGAGCTGCCACACAAGCGTAGCTATAACCGGGGCCACCATTAAGGGCATGACCAAGGCCACTTTTAATATGTTGACAAATGCACCTGAAAGCCTATACAAAATCAATGCTACACTCACGCCCAATAGCATTTCCACCGCGGTGGTAAGCGCCGCATATGACAAGGTTATTCCCAGCGACTTCCAAAATGCAAGTTGCGTGAGCATGTCGACCCAGTTTTTAAGTCCGACAAAGTTCATCACCGGGGCGCGAAAGGAGTAGCCCGTAAACGACAAAAAGATTGAAAACACAAATGGTATGAGTATGCCTGCAGTGGTAATAAGTGCAGGCATAAACGCGACATAGGGCTGCCATGTTGCTTTTCGCATACGCTATAAGCTCCTTACGGTAGTTTTATATCGGCAAGTACCTTGTCCATTTTTTTCTTCAGCGCATTCATGCCCTCTTCCACCGATGCATAGCGTCCGCCCACAATGTCCTGCAGCGTGGCAGCCCACTCGGTGGTAAGCTCAAAAAAATGCGGTTGCGGCGTAAACAATATGGACGTGCCGTTAATGGTTTTTTCAAAGGCTTCTAAATAACCTTCAGCATTTCCTACAACCTTTTGAAATTCACTGTGGTTAAAGACTGATGCGCGCGGCGGGTTCACGGCCTTGTCCTTGCTTACCGACCACAACTGGTAGTCTGCATTGGTAAAGTACTGCAAAAACAACCACGCAGCTCCCTTCTTTTTTGAAGCCGCGTTCATCGCCATAGCCCAAACCCACAAGTTGGACTTCCGCTCGTCTTCGCTCACTCCTTTGGGCAGCGGCGCTGGAACCCACGCAATGTTGCCCGACTCCTGTGTAGCATTGGGAAAGTTTTGAAAATACGAAAGTATGTCGGCATCAAATAACATGGCAGCCTTTTTTGCACCGAGGTCAGTACCCGCCTGATACCATGTGTACGTACTCCATGTGGGAGCGCCGCCGCTTTTTATAAGCTCGACCCACGCCTTAGTCATGGCAATGGCTTCAGGTGAATTTACGGCAGAGACAAGCTTGCCATCTTTTTTGATGATGTCCTTTGCGCCGTAGTTTGCATACGTCGTTATGTAGCCGGGGTGTATAGTAGCCCAGTTTCTCGTGCCGCGCAAGGCGACGCCATAAGTGCCAGAGCCCGCAAATTCCTTAAGCGACTTTGAAGTTTCAATAAGTCCTTCTATGTCCTTCGGCGCCGTTATACCACGTGCCTTAAAAACCTCCTTGTTATAAGCAAGCGAGTACAGTTCAAAGCCCATTGGCACCGCCCAAAGCGGCCCCGTACCCACTGCATCGCCGGGCACCAAGTCCCAGCGTAGAGAGCCGAGCACTCCCTCAAAAAAGTCATCCGCATTGTAATCCCGCGCAGTCAAGCTTTCACTAGCAATGTAGGGCGCCAAAGGCTCCACATACCCCGCCGAGGCGTAGTCCCACAGCTGGTAGGCACCCGTCATAAAAACATCGGGTTCTCCCGAACGGCTTGTGAGCGCCGTACTCACTTTATCAAAATAATTTTCTTCCGGCGTATCAGTAAACTTTATTTCTATGCCAGTGCGCTCTGTAAACTCATCCTTTTTCTTGATAACTGCTTGCGAGTATGGATGGTTGTTAAACAATATAGTAAGGGTTGTTCCCTCATAGCGCCTCCAATCAAACTGCCCCGTCACCTCTAGCGGGTTGTCAAGCACCTCATCCTTTTGGCATGAGAACAACAACCACACAAGTAATAAAGACATTGTGCATATAATATATTTATTTTTTGCATGCAAGCATTTCATAACACACTCCCCCTACGTTAATTTATATCTTTTTTTATTGTATAGGGAT
Source organism: Spirochaetia bacterium (assembly GCA_965196605.1). GTDB lineage: Bacteria > Spirochaetota > Spirochaetia > WTKD01 > CBDAKK01. The sequence continues at coordinate 347,312 of CBDAKK010000008.1, read as the reverse complement.
TATGCTTTTTAAGCAAATTTTTTAGGTCTTTATTATAAATGGTTATTTCAGAGTACGCGCCTTATTGGGCTAGTTATTGGACTACAAACTTCACAATAGAGGGTGGAGTTTCATAATTAGCGCGCCCAAACACGCTTAGAACTTTTACGTAATTGCGCACGTAGGTTACGTTTAGTTAGACTAAGTCGCAGGCTTCGGCGGGCATCCAGTGCGCGTCCTTGCCTTCCCACTTTACGTTGCACCCTATGGGGTTGGTTTGGGCAACGCGCAGAGGCCTTTCCGCGGTAATGTCGTCCAAAACCATGTCCAGCGTGTTCTCACTCATGTTTTCAGGCTGACGCGGTGAGTCCACGCCCCTGCCCGTGTAAACAAGCACGCGCGCGCTGTCAAACACGTAAAAATGCGGCGTGCGCAAAGCGCCGTAAGCGCGCGCTACATCCTGCGACTCATCATGCAAATACACCCATGGAAACTTTTGTTCTTCCATGCGCTCAACCATTTTTTCAAAGCTGTCGCCCGGTTTTGTGTTTTTACTATTAGCGTTAATGCCCACAAAGCGCACGCCCTTAGACGCGTAAGCCTCGGCACTCTTGCGCGTAATTTCATCCGAATTAATCACATAAGGACAGTGGTTACACGTAAAAAAAACAACCAAAAACGGCGAGCTGTCAAAACTCTCCAAAGAATAACGCCTTCCATCAGTTGCGGGCAAAGAAAAATTGGGCGCCTTTGCGCCTATTGCAAGTGTAAATGACATATACGCTCCTTACATGTGTAATGCTAACTTCGTTGTATTTTACTGTGTTTTTCAATATAGTAGATTGTGTATGAATAATCAACAATCGCAAGAAATAAAACAAGCACGCATAGAGTTGGTAGGCGCAACGTGTACGTCGTGCGCAATAGGCATAGAGCACATGGGTTCTCGCCTTGAGGGCGTACATGAAGTTTGGGTGGACAAAAAAGAAAGCTGCATTCATGTTGAGTACGACGGCAACATTATGCAACTTGAAAAAATATGCGACTTTGTGCATAGAATAGGCTATCAAGCAAATATTACACAAAGCAGCTAGGGAGCAGTACGCAAACACAAATGCGAGCAGGGCTATATTGTGAATGTAGCCCCATGCTTTACGCGGCAGTATTATTATGGAATTCCGTGACACAGAAAACGAGGCCTGTATAATTCCGGAGTTTCCTCAGACACAAAGCCTCGGCTTTGAACACAAAGAGTTCATAGACCTTATTTTTGACAACCACCCCTCGCTCATAAGCGAATACAGTTTTGCGGGGCTCATAACCTTTTCTGGCGCGTACAACTACAAACTCACATGCGCACATGGTGTACCCATTATCATGGGCTGTGAAAACGAAAACCCCTTTGCGCTCATGCCGCGGGGGCTTTGCGCACAAGGCGTGTTAATAGACCTTTTGGAGCAACACTACATCATCAAAGCCATTCCCCACGCTTGCAAAAACTCAGCAAAAACACTCATAGCCAATGCCGCCCCGCGCATTGACGCAACACTGAGCTACGACGAGGGCGACTGGGACTACTTGCACAAGCGCCACAGGCTAGCAGAACTACCCGGGCGTACTTTTCACAAAAAGCGCAACCACGTTAACTACTTTGTGGAGCACTACCAACACAGCACGCAGCCCTTAAGCGCAAAGACCATTGGTGCTGCCTACACGGTCTTAGAAGATTGGAAGGAGCGCCACGGCTCCATGGGTGACTACGCAGCTGTGGTGCAAGCCTTAGAAAATTATAAGCGCCTGCCCTACGTGGGCGAAATTACCTTTGTGCACGACAAACCCGTTGGCTTTGTTATTGCAGAAATGCGCAACTACAACCGTTGGTGCATTGTGCATTTTGAAAAAGCCAACACCGAATACAAAGGACTCTTTCAATTTGTAAACTGGCACTTTGCACGCTCGCTGCCCGCCTCATGCATGGTCATAAACCGTGAGCAGGACTTGAATGAAGAAGGGCTGCGTCAAGCAAAGCGCACCTACAGACCCGACCTGCTTTTGCGCAAATACCGCCTCTACCCACAAGGTGTGGCACTCCCTCCAAGCAGCAGCGTGGTGTACAAAAGCACCGCGTAAGGCTACCATTTTTCTTGCGGAATGGAGGGATTGCAGTGTGTGTGCTGCTTGCTATGGCGTGAGCGTGTCGAAGATGTCTTCGCGGCCTGTGCGTATGTGCGTGCGTACGGCGTCTTGACTTTTGGCAATGTTGCCCTTACGCAAGACCTTGAGTAACTGCACATGGGGGTTGTTTTTTACTTGTTTACCGCGCGGCAGTGCTTTTGTTATTTTTAAAAAAAGGCTTACTTGTAGCACGCGTTGACATTCTGCAATAAAGTATTCATTTCCAACAAGTGACATAAGCTTGATGTGAAATTGTATGTCCATGTGCATGCGTTCAATGGAATCCGCGCCAGCAGCGTCTATTTTTGTTGCAAGAGCAAGCAAGTCTTCGTACGCATTTTCCAAGAGTTTACCTGAATAAATTTGCACAGCGCAACATTCTAAGGACTCGCGTATAAGCAAATTTGCACAAACCGCCTCTTGAGAAAATGCCTTAATGCATGTGCTTTTACGCGGAGCAATGTCTATAAACCCATCACTTGCGAGTTTGTTCATGGCAAGCAGAACCGCGCCTCGGCTAACCTTTAATTTTTCCGCAAGTTCCTTTCTCACAATAGCCTGCCCAAATTCGAGGTTACCTAAGAAGAGTTCGCTCACGACATGGTTGTAAATTTTAGTTACTACGGATTCCTTCGTGCGCATGTACTTACTATGATAGTGGTGCAGGTTTGCTTTTGTGGGGGCACGCCCCCACACCCCCACGCGTCTTGAGGTGCTGGCGCACAGGTGGCGCAGGCTTGTTTCAGGCACTCACGCACGGATGACTTCCTTTTTTGCTCACATCTCTTGCTTCCTATGGCGTAACTCAACAGGATGTTTTCTTTGATACAAGTTTCATACTTGTATACAGTATCTCTGTCATTACTGCTTTAGCACACAGCATGCTTTTTTCTCTTTGATGCAAGTTCCATGTTTGCACCGCACAGCGGTGCTTATGCAATAGTTTGCATCCCCTCGCTACGCTCGTGACTTTGGTACTTTCTTCATACTTGCGTACAGTATCTATGTCATTACTGCTTTAGCTCACAGGATGTTTTCTTTTCTTTCTTTGGTACTTTCTTTCTTTGATGCAAGTAACATCTTTGCTACGCTGCGCTCCGCAATCTAAAGGATTGCATCCGTTCGCCTTCGGCTCTCGACTTTTCCGTCATGACAGCCGCCCCATGGACGGGGCATTAAGGCTGACAGGGATGTTAAAGAAAAGAAAGAAAGTACGGCCATCCGAGTATATTGCTTATTTGGTGTTGCGTCTTGGCAACAGAAAGAATTCATATAATATCGCGTCAGCTTTAACACAGAAAGACGCGCGGAGCGCAGAGCAGCGTCTTACTCTGTGGGGGGTGTGGGGGATACTCCCCCGCAAAGAACTTTATGCATTGACAACGCTGCGCTGCCTTGCAATAATAATAGATAATAATATCTGTGATTAATCACAAAAAATGAAGCAGGAGGCGTCTATGAAAAGCATATCGCAAAGAATGATTACCCTTACTTTTGTATTGTTGCTGCTAGTTTTATCGTGCACAAAAAAAGACGACGGGGTTCGAACTATACGGCTTGGTACACAAAAAAATACGCAGAGTCCTGAGTACAAGGGGCTTGTGGTGATGCAAGAAAGCTTGGAGCATCTTTCAAATGGGGTAATAACTTTGGAGTTATTTCCGTCTTCTCAGCTTGGGGATTACAAAGCCATGGTGGGTCAGGTGCGCTCTGGCGAGTTGGACATGGTGACTACGGGGTACCCGGATATGAGTTTTCTTGTGCCCGCGTTTGAGGTTATTGGTGAGCCCTATGTCATTACGAGCTATGAGCATTTGCTCACGGTAAAAGATGATGCCTTTGCTCAAAGTTTGCATGCAAAGCTGGAAGAACAAAATATTAAGTTTGTAGATTTGTGGTACACGGGTGCGCGGCAGACTACGTCTAACAGGCCGCTGGAGTCTATAGATGATTTTAAGGGCTTGAAATTGCGTACGCCTAATGTGCCGTTTTTGATACATTTTGCAGAAGCGGTCGGTGCAATTCCTTCGCCCATAGCCTTTCAAGAGGTGTACTTGGCCTTGCAGACCAACCAAGTAGAGACACAGGAAAATCAACTTTCTACCATTGAGTCCATGAAGTTTTTTGAGGTACAAAAAAACATTGCCATGACAAGCCATTTTATTGCGACGGTGGGGCTGTGGATAAACAAAGATTTGTGGGATGAACTTGAGGCGGAAGAGCGAGCATGGCTTACGCAAGCCGTGGCGGCGGGGCGTACAGAAAACAACGCCATTGCGAATGCAGAGGAAAAACGCTTGCTTGAATATTTTCAAGCGCAGGGGCTTAGCATTACCTACCCCGATATTGCGCCAATTCAGGAAGCTATGAAGGCCTACTACGAAAAGCTTAATGCGAAATACGCACAACAATACGGAGAGAAGATTATTCAAAAATTGCAAGCATTACACTAGGCTCACACCATGTTGAAAAAGACTACCAGTAAGCACACCTTGCGTATTCCACACATAGAAATACGCATTGCTACGGTGCTGTTTTTTCTCTTGTGTTTTGTGTTATTCATGCGCATTGGCTCCTCGGTGTTTGTAAAACTTCATGTGTTTATTACACAATATTTTCAAGGCGCGGGCTACGAACGCATGCTCTCTGGGCTGGTTCAATGGGTGAGTTCTCGCGTTCAATGGACGGGCGAACTCTCTCGGTGGCTCTGGGTGTGGATGGTGATGCTCGGCCTCTGTGAAAGCGCGCGTTTAGAGTCGCACTTGAAAATTGATTTTATATTTCACAAAATGCCCGCGCGGCTTGCAAGCTTGCATGCATGTTTTTTTACGGTAGCCTACCTCTGCGCCATGCTGGTAATTTTTTACTTTAGTTTTCAAGAATTGCTACGGAGCTACAAGGCAATGTCAAGCACGCTCCCACTTTCAAATTTTTACCTTTATGCCTCGGTACCTGTCGGATTTTTCTTTTTAAGCCTCCGTTTATTTTTGCGCCTTTTGAGACAAACAAAAATTCTATTTGCAAAAAAGGAGTAGCGTGTGGAAACCTTGATTTTAGTACTGGGTTGGCTTGTGCTTATTTTTTTGGGCATGCCGGTAGCTCCCGCGCTTATTATTGCTTGCCTGAGTTTTATGATGTACGCGGGGTATGGGCTTAGTTTTGCAACGCAACGCATGGTAGACGCCCTGAACTCTTTTTCTTTATTAGCCATTCCCTTGTTTATATTTGCGGGCAATCTTTTTAACAGCTCAAAGATAACCTCCATACTTTTTGAATTTGCAAAGAAAACTTGTGGAACATATTACGGGAGGTTTAGGGCATGTCAATGTGCTGGTGAGTTTGTTTTTCTCAGGCATGTCGGGTTCTGCCATTGCGGACTCTAGCGGCCTCGGGCTCATTGAAATTACGGCAATGCGTGAAGCGGGATATGATGATGACTTTTCGGGCGCAATTACGGCAGCATCATCCATCATTGGGCCCATTGTGCCGCCGTCTATTACCATGGTCTTGTACGGCGTACTTACGGGCACCTCCATTGGCAAGTTGTTTCTAGGCGGAGTCTTTGTAGGGCTTTTATGTACCCTTGCGCTTATGGTCATGGTGTACTTTGTGGCAAAAAAGCGCAAATATCCCACAACTACGCGGGCATCTATGAAAGAAATCTTCACAAGCTTTAAGCAATCGCTGTGGGCGCTGCTTACCCCCTGTGTCATAATAGTCGGAATTTTTAGCGGGGTGTTTTCACCAACTGAAGCTGCCTTTGTGACCGTTATTTATGCCCTGCTCATAGATTATTTCTTCTACCATAATTTGAGTTTCAAAAAAATATGGGAGTGCGCAAAAAAAACAATTACGGTCAGCGCATCTATTGGGTTTATCATTGCAAGCATAGGGTTATTCAATTACATCATTGCTCGTGAAAAAGTGCCCGATATGATAACAGAGTTCTTTTTATCACATGTGTCAACAAAAATGGGGTTTTTGTGGGTGAGCGTGCTGGCGGTCTTTCTGCTCGGCACCGTCATTGAGTCGCTGCCAATTTTAATTATGATGATACCCATACTCGCGCCCATTGCCACAAATGTATATGGAATTGACAGCATACACTTTGGAATAGTGATGGTGCTCAACTTAATGATTAGTACGCTTACTCCTCCTATGGGCATGTCGCTTTTGGTGGTTTCACAAGTAGCAAATATTCCATTTGTAAAACTAGCACGCGCCATTATTCCATGGCTCATTCCGCTCGTCATTGTTATGATAACCTTGATGTACGTGCCGTGGATAGCTACGTTTTTGCCAAACCTCGTACGCTAACGTAGAAACATTTTTATAAGATGAAGGAAGAATTATGATTGAAAAAGGAACATACGCAGCCTTGCCTACCCCGTTTTTTGAAAACGGTGATGTCAACTACCACGCTATTGATGCGCTTGTAGCTCACAATGCACAACAAGGAATGACAGGCGTGTACGCGTTAGGAAGTACCGCGGAGGTTTTTACGCTTTCTTACAATGAGCGCCACGCTCTCATGAAAGAAATAGCGACTGCTTGCAAACGCTACAAGCTGCAAAGCATTGCCCACGTAGGCAGCCTGAACCTTCGAGAAGCCGTGGCGCTTGGACTGCATGCACAAGAATTAGGATACCATGCGATTTCTGCCGTAACTCCTTTTTACTATAAATACAGCTTTGAGGAAATTACCCACTACTACAAAACCTTGACAAATGCTGTCGCCTTGCCTTTTGTCATTTACGTCATTCCCAGTTTAAGCGGTGTTTCCTTGTCTTTAGAGCAGATTCAAAATTTACATGCCCTGCCGCATGTGCAGGCTATTAAATTCACTTCAAGCGACATGTTCCAACTTGAACAAATAAAGCGCACCATGCCGCAATCCATTGTTTTCAACGGCTTTGATGAGCTGTACATTGCGGGGCTTGCCATGGGTGCAGATGGAGCCATAGGTTCAACGCTCAATATTCAGGGAGAGCGATTTATAAAATTGCGCGAGTGCGTGAATAATGGAGCAATTGAGACGGCGCGAGGCATACAAAATTCAATAAACAGCCTCATAGAAGCTTGCACGAAACACGGGTTTTTGCAAAGCCTGAAAGCAATGCTTAACCTCGCTGGACTCAACGCAGGCGTGTGCAGAACCCCTACTGCAAGGCTTAGCTCACAAGCCCTCGAAGAAGTAGAAAAAGTTTACACTGAACATTTTTGCACATAAGCCATGTCCTTCATTATGCACCTCCACCTCAAATACATGAAGTAATGAGGGGTGCCAAATTATGTTTACACGGATAATTTGACATTCCTCAATCAATCTAATAGGAATCTAGTTCGAAAGACATGCTATCTTCTACTGTTGTTTTAAAAAATTCCGTTGTTACTTTACGCATCGGCTCTCCTAGCAACATATGTCTGATTCTTGAGTGTAGCCGCTTACTTCGCAGAGTTTTTTGAATAGACTTCAATACACGCAAGCGAGCATCTTTTGTCTTTAATTTTATTAGTTCTGTCTTCAATGCTTCGTCCATTTCACTTTTTGAGAACTCAAAATCTCTACTTGTATTTTTTATTTCAGTAATTACATTGTTTACTTGGGCATCACGAAATTCACGAGCCCACAGTTGTCTGCGCGCCTCTTCTGCCGCCCTACGTGCCTCTTCCACTTTGCGTGCCTCTTCCGCCGCCCTACGTGCCTCTTCCACTTTGCGTGCCTCTTCCGCCGCCCTACGTGCCTCTTCCGCCTTGCGTGCTTCTTCTGTTTCTAGCTCGGGGTCATCCTTACCTTCTGGTTTTTTATCCTCATCCTCTGGTTCGCCGTCACCCTTCTCTTCTGGCTTTTTACCTTCATCCTCTGGCGCGCCATCATCCTTCTCTTCTGGCTTTTTACCCTCATCCTCTGGCGCGCCATCATCCTTCTCTTCTGGCTTTTTACCCTCATCCTCTGGCGCGCCATCATCCTTCTCTTCTGGCTTTTTACCTTCACCGTCTAGCACATTACCATCTTTCCCTTCTGGCTTTTTACCTTCACCGTCTAGCACATTACCATCTTTCCCTTCTGGCTTTTTACCCTCATCCTCTGGCGCGCCATCATCCTTCTCTTCTGGCTTTTTACCTTCACCGTCTAGCACATTACCATCTTTCCCTTCTGGCTTTTTACCTTCACCGTCTAGCACATTACCATCTTTCCCTTCTGGCTTTTTACCTTCACCGTCTAGCACATTACCATCTTTCCCTTCTGGTTTTTCGCCTGCTTTTCTTTCGGGTGTTTGTTGAGTTTCATTCTCTTCAGATTTTTTGGATCCGCTTTTTTTCATAACACCCATCATTCCAGCTGCAACCGTCTTTTCCAACTCTTCATCACAAGATACAAAAAATATTGAGGTTACTATGCTTAAGATAATAGTTATATTTCTGAAAGCACATCGCTTTTTATTCGACCTTAAATAATTCATAACACATTATGCATAGAAAGAATTTTTATAATTTCAATTATTTTTTGAAATTAAAATAAAACAAAAATAAATTTAAGTAAAATATAAATAATTCGTTATTTTGATGAATGTATTTGAACAAAAAATATAACATATGCTCTGTATACGTTTTTTCAAAACACCTTAGAAGCAGCAGTAGAGAGATTAAGTCGCTCGATGGAGTGATGAATGAGTTTAAAGAGATAATGCGAGAGGCAATACAGACGATGAGCGGAGGAGAATTAGCAGAGCATCTCGGGCATGAGAAGCACGAACGGGTAGGAAATGAGAACTATCGGAATGGGCATAGCAAGAAGAAGCTACAGAGTCAGTATGGGGCGTTTGATGTGGCAATACCACGAGATAGGAAGGGAACCTTTGAACCGAAGCTGGTGAAAAAAAGGGAGGTTATACTCAATGGAAGCGAAGATTTGATTATATCGTTATACGCCAAAGGGATGACAGTAACAGATATACAGAAGCATTTAGATGATTTATACGGATATGAATTATCAAGAACAACGATCTCGAATATGACGGAACAGCTGATAATGAAGGCAAAAGAATGGCACAAGAGACCACTGGAGTCGGTGTATTCGATTGTATTTATGGATGCGACAGTAATCAAGGTCAAGGTAGATGGAATGGTAAGAAATGTTGCCGCACACTGCATGCTCGGGATTACCGTGGAAGGAAAGAAAGAAATTATCGGTATGTGGCTAGAAAATAACGAAAGTGCTCAATATTGGCTGAGAGTATTAAACGATATGAAAGAACGAGGGGTAGGAGATGTTTTGATATTTGCAGTTGATGGGTTGAGTGGATTTGAGGCTGCGATTAGGGCAGTGTATCCGAATGCAGAAGTACAAAGATGTATTGTGCATCAGATGAGGGATTCATTGAGACATGTATCATACAAAGATAGGAAGGCCTTAGTCGATGGTTTGAAATGTGTGTATCATGCGAATACTGAAGATACCGCGAAGGATATGCTCGAAGCATTTAAGGAAGTATGGGATGCTAAATATCCGCATATCAGTAAATCGTGGGAACGGCACTGGAGTGAATTAAGTACCTTTTTTAGGGTATCCGCAGGTTGTACGAAGTTTGATTTATACTACAAATCCTATAGAGTCGTTGCATGCGAGAATAAAGCAAAAGACCAAGCATAGGGGAGCATTCCCGACTATGGATGCTGCCTTTAAAGTCATCTATTGCGCATGTTATCAGATGCAGGAAAAATGGAACAAGACACGTGTGAGAAATTGGCCAAATTTACCCTTAGGCTTTGTATTTTTTTTGACCAAATCATGAAAAAATATATCAAGTAATTATCTGTCAAATATTCAATTTACACAGTTTATTTGACACTCCCAATTTACACAATTTATTTGACACTCCCATTGCTAGCCTGTAAACTCTACATGTAATCTGCCTGTCAGATTACATGTAGAGTTTTACATATCAAATTACAGCAAATAACAAGGCGCGCCAAATCACATTTACACAGTTTATTGACAACTCCCACTCCCACTCCTCCTACAGTTGGCTTCTTTTCAGCAACCTCTTCCAAATCCTCGGAGCTTTTTCAGTTCGTGACATCGTCCTTCTTGGTTCCATCGTATTCTCATAAGCCTCAATGCCTCTTCCTCCTTGCGCGCCTCTTCCGCCCTGCGTGCTTCTTCCGCCTTACGAGCCTCTTCTAGTACACGTTGTTGTTCTTCAATCATTTCGCGTTGTATTTTTTTTATGGTTGTTTCAGCATCATCTTTACCTTCTGGCTTCTTATCTTCACCCTCTAACACATCACCCTCTTTACCTTCTGGCTTCTTATCTTCACCCTCTAACACATCACCATCTTTACCTTCTGGTTTCTTATCTTCACCCTCTAGCACATCACCATTTTTACCTTCTGGTTTCTTATCTTCACCCTCTAGCACATCACCATTTTTACCTTCTGGTTTCTTATCTTCACCCTCTAGCACATCACCATCTTTACCTTCTGGTTTCTTATCTTCACCCTCTAGCACATCACCATTTTTACCTTCTGGTTTCTTATCTTCACCCTCTAGCACATCACCATTTTTACCTTCTGGTTTCTTATCTTCACCCTCTAGCACATCACCATCTTTACCTTCTGGTTTTGTACCTTGATTTTTTGACTCAGCTTCATCTTTTCCCAGTCTTTCGCCTGCTTTTCTTGCGGGCTTTTGTTGAGTTTCATTATCTTCAGATTTTTTGGATCCGCCTTTTTTCATAACGCCCATCATTCCAGCAGCAAGAGTTTCTTCCAAATCACGATCACAAGATACAAAAAGTATCGAGGTTACTGTGATTAGAATAATAATAATAATATTCCTGAAAGCATATCGCTTTTCATTTGACTTTAAATAATTCATAACACATTATGTATAGAAACAATATTGAAAACTTCAAGTCTTTAATTAAAATTTAAATAACGAAAATTTCTATATAATTTTCAAAATATAAAAAATAAATATAAATAATACGAATATAAAAACTTAATTAAATAATAATAATTTTTTATATAATTTTACGGTTTATTAACATGTTTTTTTTCACTTACATTTCTTATTTTTCTACATATATTACATGCCCGAGTATTTTCTTTACTGATTCTGTAGCAATTTCATATTGAGAAATAGTAGACGCGCTTATGCTCCTTTAAACTTCTACGACGTTAGCCTCAAAGTCTACCATGAACAAGTAATTGTCCCTCCATAGGGCGTAGACGCCAATAAGATGGTCGCTCGTCCCATGTCTGCGAGTATCCATGTTACGCTCCGCTTTGCTCCGCTCGATGCAGCTGTCAGCAGTGACTCTGTATCTGCGAGTATCCATGTTACGCTCCGCTTTGCTCCGCTCGATGCAGCTGTCAGCAGTGACTCCGTATCTGCGAGTATCCATGTTACGCTCCGCTTTGCTCCGCTCGATGCAGCTGTCAGCAGTGACTCCGTATCTGCGAGTATCCATGTTACGCTCCGCTTTGCTCCGCTCGATGCAGCTGTCAGCAGTGACTCCGTATCTGCGAGTATCCATGTTACGCTCCGCCTTGCTCCGCTCGATGCAGTTGTCAGCAGTGACTCCGTATCTGCGAGTATCCATGTTACGCTCCGCCTTGCTCCGCTCGATGCAGTTGTCAGCAGTGACTCCGTATCTGCGAAGCAGGATGGTCGCTCGTCCCATGTCTGCGCAGCAGGATGGAGTCCCGTATAATTAATATGGAGCCGACATCACGGGACGCATTGAGCGCCATGGACGGTGACCCGTGTTATTAACATGGAGCCAACATCATGGCACGTATAGGGTAACAGAAACGCGGACGTGACTCTACTCTATTAATAACATCATCACAAGCTATTATGCAATGTGTAAACAAAGCAAAGATAGTGGCAAATCAGCACAGGAAAGTGAAAAAGAATAGGCCATTGTATGTGGAAGGATACCATGCGTTCTATAGCACGACGTAGATATTGAATACATAAGACAAATAAAAAACGGCGTCCAAATTGGACACCGTAAAACAAATTTTAAAGGAGGTATTGTTTACCCTAATTATAAACAAAAAGAAGCATCAAAAAAATTACACCAACATTACTTCTGAAAACATCTAATAGGTAATAAGCAATAGCAACAAACAGAGAAATAATTTTAGAAACTCTAATACAATTAAGTAAATAAATATAGGCAAATAAGCATATTTTCGATGAATAAAAAGGAAAAATTGAGATTGAGAAAGATAGCAAAAAAATACACAAGCTAAGTAGTAGAAGACATAGGTAGGCAAATCTTGCCAAGAAGTATATTATCAAGACTCCATTGAGTACAAACGCATACATTGGGGTAGAACTTGAAAGAACGTATTAAAACTTATGAAATTTTTGGTGAAAGTATTAGTTTTAGCTTATGAATAAATTAATCAAACAAACTTTGAAGTTTTTAATAATTAAAGAAAAGAGGAGCGTAAAACATTTTAGAAAATTTGTGGCGCTGTGAACGCCACATGTACAGTAACCTTTCTCTCTGAGAAAGGAGGTGATCCAGCCGCACCTTCCGGTACGGCTACCTTGTTACGACTTCACCTCCCTTACTAAGCATACCTTCGACATTGCCCTCCTTACGGTTAGGCTAACGGCTTCGGGTACCCTCAACTCGGGTGGTGTGACGGGCGGTGTGTACAAGGCCCGGGAACGTATTCACCGCGCCATTCTGATGCGCGATTACTAGCGATTCCACCTTCATGAAGTCGAGTTTCAGACTTCAATCCGAACTGAGACCGGCTTTTTGCGATTTGCTTAACATCACTGTCTCGCTGCGCTTTGTACCGGCCATTGTAGCACGTGTGTAGCCCAGGATATAAGGGCCATGATGACTTGACGTCGTCCTCGCCTTCCTCCAGTTTATCACCGGCAGTTTTGCTTGAGTCCCCACCATTACGTGATGGTAACAAACAACAGGGGTTGCGCTCGTTGCGGGACTTAACCCAACACTTCACAGCACGAGCTGACGACAGCCATGCAGCACCTGTTTACTGGTCCCGAAGGACACCACAATCTCTTGTGACCTCCAGTATATGTCAAACCCTGGTAAGGTTCCTCGCGTATCATCGAATTAAACCACATGCTCCACCGCTTGTGCGGGCCCCCGTCAATTCCTTTGAGTTTCACCGTTGCCGGCATACTTCCCAGGCGGTGCACTTAACGCGTTAGCTACGGCAATAAATTTATACAACCCATCACCTAGTGCACATCGTTTACGGCATAGACTACCGGGGTATCTAATCCCGTTCGCTCCCTATGCTTTCGTATCTCAGCGTCAGTTATTGGCCAGGAACTCGCTTTCGCCTCCGGTGTTCTTCCTGATATCTATGGATTCCACCCCTACACCAGGAATTCCAGTTCCCTCTCCACAACTCAAGACAAGTGGTTCTTTACAATACACCGTAGTTGAGCTACGACCTTTATCATAAAGCCTACTTATCCGCCTACATACTCCTTACGCCCAATAAATCCGAACAACGCTCGCCCCTTACGTATTACCGCGGCTGCTGGCACGTAATTAGCCGGAGCTTATTCTTCGCTTAATGTCATCTTTCTATACTTGCGCATAAAAATTATTCTTCAGCGAAAAAAGAACTTTACAACCTCTCGGCCTTCATCGTTCACGCGGTGTCGCTCCGTCAGGCTTTCGCCCATTGCGGAAGATTCTTAGCTGCTGCCTCCCGTAGGAGTCTGGGCCGTGTCTCAGTCCCAGTGTGGCCGATCACCCTCTCAGGCCGGCTACTGATCGTCGCCTTGGTAAGCCATTACCTTACCAACAAGCTAATCAGCCGCAAGCTCCGCTATATGCGGCATAAAAATACCCTTTTTTATATAAAGTCTCCTTTACACAAAATATCTGGCATTACCCAATGTTTCCACTGGCTATTCCAGTCATATAGAAAGATTACCTACGTGTTACTCACCCGTTCGCCACTCTCTTTTTGTTGCAAGCAACAAAAATACCGTTCGACTTGCATGCTTAAAACGCACCGCTAGCGTTCGTTCTGAGCCAGGATCAAACTCTCCATAGTTATTCCTACCGAAGCAGGAATGATTTATATAGTTTGTTAACCCTAGAATGCTTATTTCAAAAAAATTGAGGGTATACAATTATTACATTGCATACACCCGCTCCTCTTCTCTTTAAAATATCAAAAAACACATTCCTCACTGTGTCATGTCAAAACATCGAAAAAACACATAGATGGAAGATGTATTAATAATACTAATAAAACACCTCATTCCTCGTCAAGCATTTTTTCTATCTTTTTCAAATAATTTTCACGGCAATGCATACCCTTTGATAGACACTATAATTAAAGCCATATAATCACTCTAGTCATAGAGATAATGTGCCCTATCTCTTTACTCTGACACTAAAAAACAACATAAACATAAAGTTTATAGACACAGAAACAAAATTACAGTTATAACTACCTATATGACTTAAGTCATTATACAAATAAAAAACGATAAAAGGAGAAATCATGAAAAACACTATCATATGTATACTTATATGCATGTCTGTGGCACCAGCTATAGCATTTGCACAACAATCACAGATAAACGTTATGTCGTACACAAACCCACAATACGCAACTATACTCAATACTTCGCAAACCGTTTTTGCAAGGCCTCAGGCAAATATCAATTTTGCGCTTTTACAGAATAAAGGAGAATCAGTAGAGTGGAAAAAACAAAAAGCACTGGAACTACGAAAAGTGGGGCAATACGTAACATGGATTGGAATAAGCTCCCTGATAGTAGGAATTGTTGAGATTGCCCTTGTAGGCACGCTATTTAGTAACAATAACCCTAATGCTATGGCATACTATTTGAAAAATCCAGGGAGCCTCGGTGGTGCAATGCTTGCTACTGGCATTGCATTTACAACAATAGGCGGTGCTGGCATTATAGCTGGTGGTACCATGTGGGGTGTAGCAAACAACAGGCTACGCGAAATTTACACCAGCGGTAGTGAAACAACTACCACGCCTACGCTTTACAAAGGCGCCAGCGTACTGCTGTCACAATAAAATAGGCACGTAACAAACAATTACCCCAAAAGGCGCTTTACATGAAGCGCCTTTTTTGTCGCAAACACTGCAAATGCCTTACAGTACAACACATAATGAGTTTCAAACTTTTATATAGCACACTTTTAAAACATGCATTGAGCATTCAGCATTTCAATTGTACTGCCTCATTAAACCTGCTCCCACCCACGCAAGCATAGGTTTATTGACAAACAGCAACTAAGCACTTACACTTTAAAAAAGTACGGGCGAATAGCTCAGCTGGTAGAGCGCCTGCCTTACAAGCAGGATGTCGGGGGTTCAAGTCCCTCTTCGCCCATCACTGAATCACAAAAGCCTCATGCGAGGCTTTTCTCACAAGTGCGCCAAATCTTTGATTACCACTTATTGATTTTTAACAAAATTTAGGAGTGCCATGCTCGCGCTACTGCCCCCAACACGGACTTATAGAAAACATGAAAGGCGTCGGCCGGATTCGAACCGGCGCAAGAAGGTTTTGCAGACCTCTCCCTTAACCGCTTGGGTACGACGCCATATGTGCTTGTTTTTTATAATAGCATAATTCTTTGAAAGCAAGTAAAAATATTGCTATTCTCGAGATGATTCATACGATAAAAATCGCATGAGTAATTCACGGTGCTGTATGGTATAATAAAAGCAATTAAATTCGTCCTATTGTTGAATGAGCATGGTTATTGTGCGTAATTGAAATGGAATATGTGTCATGAATCGTTTTTTTCAAGCAGTTACAGTTTTTTTATATATCGCGTTGTTTTTCATAACATTACTTGGAGGCTGTTATGCACAAAAGTTTCACGATGTTGAGTTCATTATTGCCAATGGGGCAGAGCCAGAAGCGATAGACCCATACCTGATAAGCGGAACAATCGAAGCTAGAATTACTCAAAGCATGTTTGAAGCGTTTTTCATACATGATCCTAAAACAGCAGAACCCATTAACGGACTCGTAGAATCTCATAGCATTAATGAAGACGGTTTAGTTTATAAGTTTACTTTGCGGAATAATCTTGTGTGGAGTGACGGAATGCCAATTACTACCGAGGATGTGCTATTTTCATTAAGACGCATACTAGATCCTTCATCCACCAGTCCCTACACATGGTTTCCTGCATTGTTTGTAAAAAATGGATACGCATACAATAAGGGAGAGGTCGACGTTGATGCATTGGGAGTACGAGCAATTGATGAACGAAGGTTTGAATTAAGCCTTACAGGTCCACTTCCATATGTACTTGATGCTTTAACGCATCCCGCCTTTACCATTGTTCCCAAGCATGTAGTCGAGCAACACGGGGAAAACTGGACTTTGCCTGAAAACATAGTTTCGAGCGGTCCTTTTGTGCTCAAAGAGTGGAGGCAACAAGAGAGACTGCAGGTCGAAAAAAACCCACGCTACTGGGATGCTAAGAATGTGTCTCTCGATAGCGTGGTGTTTTTGTCCGGCGATAACATGAACACAAATTACAATTCGTACATCAATAATGAGGTCGACTGGTTAATAGGTGTTCCACAAGGACGCATAGATGAAGTAAAACTTCGCAATGACTATTATTCAGAGCCAGCCTTTGGAACATATTATTATTCGTTACATCTGCAGAAACCCGAGCTACGGGATGTACGCATACGCGAGGCTCTTGCACGCGCCATTGATAAGAAAGATTTGATAGAAAATGTGCTTCGTCAAAATCAAATACCGACTAATGCCTACGTTCCACCACTTGCTAACTACACACCCGTTTGTGGCTTGGCCTATGATGTCAAGCGTGCACAGCAACTTCTCGCAGAAGCGGGATATGCCAATGGTGCAGGCTTTCCTCAACTTTCCATTTTGTACAATACCAATACTGGAAATAAGCGTATTGCGGAATACATACAGCAAGAATGGCTTGAAAATTTGGGAATACATGTTACGCTAGAAAACATGGAGTGGAAAACCTTTTTACAGAAACGGCGGATGGGAGATTTCTATATTTCTAGCAGCATTTGGTTTGGTGATTATCTTGATCCTAACACGTTTTTAGATTTGTATATGAGTGACGGAGCCTCTAATAACATACGCTATGCTAATTCACAATACGACGCTCTTTTGACAGAGGCAGCACAAACTAAAAACGTCCCCAAGCGTATGAGTTTACTGAAAGAAGCGGAAAGCCTTATAATTGAAAAAGATATAGGAATAATTCCCTTGTATTACTACACTTCATCACATATGTTTAACAACATCGCATGGCAAGGCTTTTACAGCAATATTGTAGACAAGCATCAGTTAAAATTTATAAAGCCACGGTGATTATTTGAAATGAGCGATGCACGACGGTTTTTATTCACACGAAGCATAGGCCTCATGATAACCTTATGGGTCATTATCACCGTCAGTTTTTTCATCATTCGCATTGCTCCTGGAGGCCCCTTTGATACAGAGAAACAACTTCCGCAAAAAACTATAAAAGCATTAGAGAAAAAATACAAACTCGACAAGTCCCTTATAGCGCAATACTGGTTGTATGTAAAAGGTATAATTCGAGGCGATTTCGGACCATCTTTGCACTATGAACGCAATATCAATTTCTACATTGCTTCTTCCTTCCCACATTCATTACTTTTAGGCACTTGTGCCCTATTGTTGATTTTAGTGGTAGGGCTTATAGCAGGACTTCATGCTGCATTGCATCACAACAGATGGCAGGACTATTGCACTATCACAGCAACTTCCATAGGATACTCTTTGCCTCTGTTTGTACTCGGCCCCTTGCTTGTATACGTCATGGCCCTTACGCTAAAAATTTTACCAACATCGGGGTGGATTACAAGTCGCTTTGGTTGGAAAACAATGGTCATGCCTCTCATTACATTGTCTCTACCATACATAGCAAATATAACCAGACTTACTCGCGCAAGCGCAATAGACGTATTGCAGTCTGATTATGTTCGCACAGCGTTTTCTAAGGGACTGCCCATGAGTGCTATACTCATAAAACATGTACTCAAAGGCGTATTACTGCCTGTAATAAGCTATTGTGCGCCTGTATTTGCTTCACTCGCAACTGGCTCTGTTGTCATAGAGCGCATTTTTCGCATACCCGGTATTGGGCAACTTTTCACTGAAGCCTCTTTTAATAGAGACTACCCCATGGTCATGAGCATTATTATTATTTATTCCAGCATATTAATCGTAGCAAATTTTCTTGTAGACCTTGTATATAACTTTCTTGATCCGCGTATTATTAATAAGCAGGATGCACTATGAAAATTAAGCACGATACGCCATTAAAAGAACAAAAAGTAGACCGCTTTATATTGTGGAGAATCGCCCTTCGCAGATTTTTAACACATAAGCTCGCTGTTATTTCTTTTGTTATTTTATGCGCCTATGGCTTGCTTATCATCCTCTACCCATTTTTGCCATTTCATTCCTATAAAAAAGCCGTGCCCATTCATCAGAGTTTACCACCCTCACTCTTAAAAACCTCTGGGGAACTGCTCTACGAGAAAAAAGAAAAAGAGACTACAAAATGGGCACAAAAAAATGGACGCATGTACCTCAATGAAAAAGAACTACAAGTTCTTAGAGAATTAAAACATCGCATAAACACGCAAACGTATGTTGACAAAAACGGCGCAATTCAAAAGGTACATCAACGCCGCTATCTATGGGGGACAGATTATCTCGGACGTGACTTGCTTTCTCGCGTAATTCTGGGTAGCACCATATCAATAACCATAGGTATTTCCGGTGCTTTATGCGCAGTATTCATTGGCTCTGTCATTGGCGCATTTGCGGGGTTTCGAGGTGGCACAACCGATTTTCTCATCACTCGATGTATAGATGTCATATACGGCCTTCCATATATTTTTCTTGTCGTAATTTTTATTGCGTTTTTTGGACGCAACGTGTTTAATTTGTTTATGGCCTTGATATGTATTAGCTGGCTTACCACTGCTCGCGTAGTACGAGGACAAGTCATATCGCTGAAAAATTCGGAGTTTGTCAAAATGTCGCAAATTCTGGGCGCTCCAACATTGTGGATAATTGGCAAGCACCTTATTCCCAACACGCTCAATGTCATCATTATTTTCGCAACCTTACGCATTCCTATGTTCATTATTTTGGAATCTTTTTTATCATTTTTAGGGCTTGGCATTACTCCCCCCTTAGCTTCATGGGGAACATTGATAAGCGAGGCAGTAGACTCAATGACTTCCGCTCCTTGGCAACTATTCTTTCCCGCATGTATGATGTTTGTATTCCTATTAGCAATGAATTTTTTAGGCGATGGCCTTCGCGATATTTTTGACCCCAGACATGAAATTAAATAAAAGCCAAGCATCATTACTACAGGTAAAAGACCTTACCACCGAATTCAAAACTGCCCAAGGGCTTGTCCAAGCAGTAAACCATATATCCTATGACTTACATGAAAAAGAAATTTTAGGGATTGTTGGGGAATCGGGGAGGGGAAAAACCGTAAGTTGTATGTCACTCATGCGCTTGTATGAGGGCAACATACATGCTTCCGTAAATGGCACAATACTTTTTCAAAAACAAAATATCTTGGAAGTATCCCAAAAAGAAATGCGTAAAATACGCGGAGCAAAAATTGCAATGATTTTTCAAAATCCCATGGCTTGTTTGACTCCCTTCCTGACTATAGGAGAACAATTAATTGAGACCGTTTTATTACACACATCTTTGAAAAGAAAAGAGGCCTTTGATTATTCTGTAGAAATGCTTCAAAAGGTATATATTCCCGATCCATTAAAACGCATGAAGCAATACCCACATCATTTTTCTGGTGGCATGAAACAACGCATTATGATTGCTATGGCACTTTCATGTAAACCAGAAATTCTTATTGCAGACGAACCTACAACTGCCTTAGATGTAACCGTACAAGCGCAAATATTGGATTTGATAGAAGAATTGGTTGATGTTTTTAATACGGCTGTCATTTTCATAACGCACCACATGGGGGGTGGTTGCGCGCCTCTGTCAGAACGTTTGCGTCATGTACGCCGGCAAAATTATAGAACGCGCTTCGGTAGAAGATATATTTCATAAACCATTCCATTCCTATACGCAAGGACTACTACGCTCTATTGTACGGATTACGGATAAGAAACAAGATACCTTGCACAGCATTCGCGGAAACCCACCTAATGTACTTGCGCTTCCGCCAGGCTGTGCATTTGCCCCCCGTTGCGAATATGCAACAAGGCATTGCCATGAACACAAACCACGGGCTGTTGTCACTCATACGCGTTCTGACAAAAATTCCGAAAGAATGTATCGTTGTTTTCATCCCGTAAATGTTACAAAAAAGGTGATGAATAATGATTCATAAAACCACACCAGATCTACGCCCTCCGCTACTGCAGGTGGAAAACTTGCATGTACAATTTCCAATGCCACAAAAATTTTTTCAAAGTCGCAATAATTCTTATATTCACGCCGTTAACGGAGTAACTTTTTCAATTGATAAGGGGCAAACGCTTGGCTTAGTGGGAGAGTCGGGATGTGGAAAATCTACAATCGCATATGCAATAGTAGGATTATACAAGGCTTCTTCGGGACATGTGTACTACGAAGAACAGAACATAGCTACGATGAAACAATCAAAGTCTTTCGCTGCACGAAAAAATATTCAAATGGTTTTTCAAGACCCATATTCTTCTTTAAACCCTCGCATGACAGTGCGTGCTATTTTGGCAGAACCTATACAAGTGTATATGAAACATGGCCTTGTAAAAATGCGCATGCAAGAAATTGAGCATCGCATAAATGAACTACTGCTATGCGTAGGACTATCTACAAATGCAAAACATCGATACCCGCATAATTTTTCTACGGGAGAACGACAAAGAATTAATATTGCACGCGCGCTCATGTTAAAGCCAAAAATTATTTTAGTAGACGAGGTTGTTTCCGCCTTAGACGTTTCAATTCAAGCACAGATTATTAATTTGTTTAAAGATTTACAAAAACGCCTCGACCTTAGTTTGCTTTTTATATCGCATGACTTAGCGGTAGTAAAACATGTTTCACATAAGATCGCCATTATGTATTGTGGAAAAATAATCGAAATAGGAGATGTTGCGACTGTATACGAGAATCCCCTACATCCTTACACGCAGGCACTCTTATCCGCAGTAAATATACCTGACCCCATAATAGAAAAAAAACGATCACGCATTTCACTAAAGGGCAGCGTTCCTGTACTCACAAGCGCGCCGCGCGGATGTCCGTTTTATAGCCGCTGTTCACACGCCATGGCAAAATGCAAACAACACGAACCCCCATTACTCCCCGTTGATACGAATAATAGCGACAGACGCCGAGTTGCTTGTTTTCTCCATACACCTTGTTAAGTTTTTTAGCGACTTAACACACACGTACTAATTCTTGTATTACAATGTATAAACATGAGCATAGCTAAAGTACTATGCACTGTTAAGGAGATACATAATGAAATTTGTACATAATTATCATGAACACCTTATTCCATATGATTTATCAGCATGGCACATAACCAAGCCCTTAGTACTTAGAAACCTTTTTGCTCCCGTTTTATATGAAGAAGCACTTCGTTATGAAAAAGGATCAATAATTTCAAATACAGGTGCACTCGCTGTTACTTCACATAAATATAGTGGCAGGGTACCAAATGAAAAGAGAATCGTAAAAGATCAAACCACAGAAAACACCGTACAGTGGGGCGACATAAATATACCTATTGATGATCACGCATATTTAATTAATCGTTCGAGAGCACTCGATTATTTAAATTCACGAAATCGAATTTACGTTGTAGATAGTTTTGCCGGCTGGGATCCACGTCACCGTATTAAAATACGCACCATTTGTTCGCGCGCCTACCATGCTCTTTTTATGCGAAACATGCTTATTGTGCCTACACCTGAAGAGCTCGAAGAATATGGAGAACCCGATTACACCATTATCAACGCAGGAGTCTTTCCCGCAAACAGACATACAGAAGGCGTTACCTCCGATGCTTCCATCATTGTAAATCTTAGTCGCAAAGAAATGACTATTTTAGGCACGGAGTATGCAGGAGAAATGAAGAAAGGCGTATTTTTTATTATGAACTATCTCATGCCGGCTAAGAAAATACTCCCCATGCACTGTGCAGCCAACGTCGATGATGACGATAACACCACGCTTTTCTTTGGGCTTTCGGGTACAGGAAAAACAACCCTATCTGCCGACGATGATCGTGCCTTGATAGGCGACGATGAACATTGCTGGACGGATGATGGCATTTTTAATATGGAAGGCGGATGTTATCCTAAATGTATTGACCCCCCTGAAAATATAAAAAAATGTATTTCATTTGGTGCGCTCTTAGAAAATCTTACCTATAACCCTATTACTCGTGAAATGGATTATGGCGACGAAAGCATCACGACAAACACCCGTGGCGCATACCCCCTAAACCACGTCGAAAATATAAAGATACCCGCGCGCGCTTCTGAACCTAAGAATATCATTTTTCTTGCATGCGATGCCTTTGGCGTTTTACCCCCGGTTGCACGCCTTAATGAAAAGCAAGCTATGTACCACTTTATTAGCGGGTATACTGCAAAAACACCGAGCACCGAAGTAGGCGTAACCGACCCCACCGCAACCTTTTCAGCCTGCTTTGGAGAAGTCTTTTTGCCGCTTAACCCCGTAGTATATGCAGAATTATTTGAGAAAAAAATGCAAAAAACCAATGCATGCGTGTGGCTCGTAAACACGGGTTGGATAGGTGGAAGTTTTTCTATAGGAAAGAGAATATCCCTTACACTCACGCGCTCTATCATTTCCGCTATTTGCGATGGCTCAATAATGAATGGAACCTTCAAAAAAGATTCCCTATTTGGCTTCGAAGTATGTACACAATGCGACGGCATTAGCGAATCTCTAGACCCCCGTGAAATGTGGAAAGACGTACAAGCCTATGAAGCACAAGCGCTCATGCTTGCCAATATGTTTCATGCAAACATTAAAAAATACGATAGTAGCTCTTTTATTGAAGGTGGACCACAACTAACGTAATCAAACAAAGGTACCAAAGATAGAATAAAGCGCAATTAAAAAATGTCCACATCTGTGGACATGTCACCTAGGTGTTTTTATGTATTCTCACGGAGTCTTTAGAACGAATAGCGCTAATAATATGCCACAATAAGAAACTCACAAGCCATACAATGGCTATGGCAAAGCAAAAAAGACTTAAAGCACCAAAGGCAAATACACCAATCATCTCTTGTTTACCGTCAACAAGATAATAGCAATTTTGTGATGCAACACCAGCAATAAGTGCAATTATGGGAATAAAAAATTTCCCATAGTGATGTGCTTGCACTGATAAAATTACATTCCACATCACATGAATTGTCAGAATACACCCACCAACACACAGGAGTGTTACTCCAGCAAATACCAACGCATTTTTCATTGCCTCATTAGAATTTGTAGAAGATACTGTAGGCGCTATGTTACTATACACAGCAATACAGATAATTCCACCTATGAGCATCATGACAGGCAACATAAGCCTCCCTAAAAAATGCCTTTGAAATATATAATTTTTATTATACATACCTTATAGCTCCTTCTATTAATATGCATAGGCAATAGATGCAATGCACCCAAACAAAAACAGTTAAATCACCATTACTTTTTGTTAATAATTTAGTTCTTTACATGTAAAGTTATGTGCAAAAAAAGACAATCATGGTCCACAGCAAGCCTATTTTGATTAACGCGTAGCCAATAGGCAGAAATGCAAAAGGCTCCCTTAAAATTCCATACGCATCAACTTGACTACCCGCTATTTGAAACACAATAAGGCACAAAATACCAACAAAAACCATAACAATGGGAATAGCAAATTTTTTCATAAATAGCTTCTTCACTAAATTAAAAAATAGATAAATTTATTGCATTTTTTAAGTACAAACCCTAAATTTTAATGAAAAAGCCATACTGACATCAGCTGTTTGAAAAAGTAAGGGATCCTAGTGTATACTAAAAAGCAATGAAGACAGCATTTCTATTTCCAGGACAAGGCGCCCAACATTCCAGCATGGCGCAAGACTTGCATCAAGAATCTTCAGGCGTTCGCACCCTCTTTGAAGCATGCTCAAACGTAGTAGGCAAAGACATGGCTACACTGCTTTTTGAGGCTGATGAAACGACACTTATGCAAACCGAAAACACCCAAATTGCAGTCATGCTTGCAAGCCTTGCCGCCGCATGCGTACTCAAAGAACGAGGCATAACACCCGCCTTGGTGGCAGGTTTCAGCCTTGGAGAATACGCCGCCTTGGTTGTTGCAGACGTACTAAGCCTAGAAGACGCCTGCACTCTAGTAATGCAACGCTCCGCTTTTATGGAAGCATGCGCGCAAGACATTGCAAGGCACTACCAAGACGAAGGAAGCCTTGGAATGACCGCCATACTGGGCATGCACCCCAACGAGATTTGCACAGCCCTAACCGAATGGGGCATTCCCAACGTGCACCTTGCCATGTACAACAGCCCCATTCAAGGCGTTGTGGCAGGCACAGAACATGCGCGCACTCAGGCCTGCGAAAAACTCCGCACCCTCGGTGCGCGCAAGTGCATACCACTCAAAGTCTCCGGACCATTTCACACGCCGCTTATGCGCGCAGCCCGAGAACAATTTGCCGAAGTAGCTGCACGCGTAGCCTTTAAGCAACCGCGCATACCCGTTTTTACCAACGTACATGGCGCGCAACTCCACACAGGCGACGACATTCGCAGCATGTGCCTCGACCAATTAGTCTCACCCGTGCGCTGGCTTGATGAACAAGACACGCTTATACAAGAAAAGCCGCAGCAAGTCCTAGAAGTTGGCCCGGGCAGCGTACTGGCAGGCCTCTGGAAAGCATGGCGTAGCACTAAAGACGACGAGAGCATTCCACTTTGTAAGACCGCAGGCACAATGGAGCACATTCAAAGCATATAGAGTTTATATAATTACAAGTAAGAACAACAAGTATATGTAGGAGTGACTATATGGAACAGACAAGACTTTTGGACGGAAAGTCGGTTTTTATAACAGGTGGTTCTCGGGGCATAGGCTGTGTCATAGTGCGCCGCTTTTTGCACAGCGGCAGCCGCTACGTAGCCTACTTTTCACGAGAAAAAAGTAAGCACCACGACGAGTTAGCCGCTATTGCAGAAGAACGAGGAGCCACCCTTGTGCACTACCCCGGCAGCGTAAATGAGGAGAGCAGCGTAGAAGAAGCAATAAAACACTTCGCTGCCGATGCGCAAAGCCTTGATGTGGTCATAAACAACGCAGGCATAACACGCGACAAGTTCATTATAGGCATGAAGCAAGAAGACTGGCAGCAAGTACTGGACGTAAACCTTACAGGCGCGTTCTACGTATGCAAAACCGCAACCGCGCTTATGGCCAAGAAGCGCAGCGGCTCCATCATCAACGTCTCCTCAATTGTTGGCATTACGGGCAACCCCGGACAAACAAACTACAGCGCCTCCAAGGCAGGACTCATAGGCCTTAGCAAAAGCCTTGCACGCGAAGTTGCAAAACGCTCCGTGCGGGTTAACGTCATTGCCCCGGGCTTTATAGAAACCGAAATGACAGACGCAATTGCCGAACCATACAAGGCTAAAATAATTGAGCAAATACCCATGGCGCGCATTGGCGAACCCGAAGAAGTGGCCGATGTCGCCGTGTTTTTGGCGTCTAACATGGCGCGATATATTACCGGACAAGTCTTGTCCGTAGCAGGAGGCATGGGAGTATAACATGAGTGACAAACCACGCATAGTCGTAACAGGCATGGGCGCAATAAGCCCCTTAGGAAATACAACGCAGTCCTTTTGGGAAGGTCTGAAAACAGGAGCAAGCGGCGCTGGCCCCATAACCAGCATTGACACCGAAGGCTTAACCACAACCTACGCAGCAGAAGTAAAAGACTTTAAGTCCGAGGACTACATGGAAAAGAAAGACGCCCGCAAGATGGACAAGTTTTCCCAATTTGCGATAGCGGCAACCAAACAAGCCATAAACGACAGTGCCATTGCACTTGAGACCATAGACCCCTTCCGCATAATAAGCGTACACGGCATAGGCATAGGAGGCATGGAAAGCTACGAGCAATCCATCAAAGTAATGTTTGACAAGGGTCCCAAAGCCGTGCCTATTATGGCTATTCCTAAGATAATTTCCAACAGCGGGCCCACCAATGCAGCAATGAACTACGGCTGCCTCTGCGGGCTTGCATATGTGGTAACCACCGCCTGCTCCTCTGGCACAGACGCCATAGGCGCTGCCGTACGGCACTTGCTGCTGGACGAAGCAGACGTAGCGTTGGCTGGCGGCGTAGAATGCTGCATAACACGCTTTGGCATTTCAGGGTTCAACGTGCTGCACGCGCTCAGCACAAAACACACCGACTCGCCCCAACAAGCCTCACGCCCCTTTGACGCCGACAGAGACGGCTTTGTAATGGGCGAAGGCGCAGGCGTCATGGTACTAGAAACCCTAGAACACGCCCAAAAGCGCGGAGCAAAAATTTATGCAGAGTTTGCGGGCTACGCAGGGACATGTGACGCCTACCACTACACGGCGCCGCACCCCAAAGGCTACGGTGCCATACAAGCAATGAAACTAGCGCTACAAAGGGCAGCCGTGGCCCCAACAGACATAGACTACATAAACGCGCACGGCACCTCCACGCCCATGAACGACCCCATAGAAACCAAAGCAATAGCCGAAGTCTTTGGGGAAGACCGCAGCAAACAGCCCAAAGTCTCTTCGACAAAGTCCATGACCGGGCACTGCATAGGCGCCACAGGCCTCTTTGAAGCCATGGCATGCATACTCTCGGTGCAAGAAGACTTCATCCCCCCAACCATCAACCTTCAAAACGTAGACGAAGCCTGCCAGCTCAACCACGTTGCCAACCACGGCATATCAAGCGAAGTGAACTACGCCATGTCCAACACCTTTGGCTTTGGGGGACACAACGGCGTCGTCATATTCAAAAAGTACCGCGCTTAAAGCCGCCCACATTGTACGTGCCATGCCCATGGCACGCAAATTATAAGGAGATGCACTCATGATTACCATAAACGAACACTACAACAAACTACAGTCCTCATACCTCTTTTCACGCATAGCCACCATGGTGGCCGAAACTCAAGAGAAGGGCGGAGACCTCCCCATCATCAAGTTGGGCATAGGGGACGTGACCAAGCCCCTCACCCCCGCCGTAGTAGCAGCCTTTCACCAAGGCGTGGAAGACATGGGGCAGGACGCCACCTTTCACGGTTATGGACCCGAACAAGGTTATGAGTTTTTACGAGAAGCCATTGCGCAACACGAATTTGTGCAGCGCGGCACTAGCATGAGTGCAGACGAAATAATAATAAGTGACGGCTCAAAGTGCGACACCGCCAACTTTCAAGAACTCTTTAGTGCGCAAACGCGCGTTGCCGTACCCGACCCCGTGTACCCCGTGTACGTAGACACCAACGTCATGGCGGGGCGCACCGGCAGCTTTACAGACGGACGCTACGCAGGGCTAAGCTACCTTGAGGCAACAGAAGACAACGGCTTTGTACCACCCCCACCCGCGCACGAAGTAGACTTGCTGTACTTGTGCTTTCCCAACAACCCCACGGGCACCGTTGCCACCCATGCGCAACTTGCCGACTACGTGCGCTACGCACGCGAGCACAAGGCGCTGATACTCTTTGATGCTGCGTATTGCCAGTACATACAAGGCAGCGAGTTCCCGCGCTCAATCTTTGAAGTAGAAGGCGCGCGCGAATGCGCCGTGGAATTCCGTTCTTTTTCCAAGACTGCGGGCTTTACCGGCACCCGCTGCGCGTATGTGGTAATACCCAAAGAATGCAAGGCCTTCACCAGTCAAGGAGAAGCCCGCGCGCTCAGCACCTTATGGTTGCGAAGGCACACCACAAAATTCAACGGCGTCTCCTACCCCGTGCAAAAAGCAGCCGCTGCCATATACAGCCCGCAAGGCCACCAAGAAACCGAGGAACGCATTGCCTACTACATGGAGAACGCGCGCATCATCCGCGAAGCAATGCAGCGCAAGAGCTTTGTTGTACACGGCGGAGTACACGCGCCCTACATATGGCTACGCGCACCCATGCCAAGTTGGGACTTTTTTCAACTGCTGTTAGAAAAAGCAGCAGTGGTAACCACACCCGGCGCGGGCTTTGGCAGCTGCGGCGAGGGCTTTATACGCATTAGCGCCTTCAACCACCGCGACAAGGTAGAAGAAGCCATGCAACGCCTGAGCACCCTACTCTAGTAGTTTGTAACACTCCACTAACACAAAACACACCTCCCTTTGTGGGGGCAGCACGCCCCCACACCCCCACTGCTACCGCCCTGCGCTTCGCGCGAGCATCTGTTTTGTAGCTCACGCTAATCTTGTATGAACTTTTCTGCAGCCAAGACGCCAGTTGTTATATGCTAATGCCTATAGTAGCCGTACTTTCTTTCTTTTCTTTTTGTGCGACGCAAAAAGAAAAGAAAGAAGAGTACCAAAGAAAGTCATGAGCGAAGCGAGGGGATGCTGACATTCAGATTGCGGAGCGGAGCGAAGCCAAGATGGAGTACTCGCATCAAAGAAAAAGCCGCTGTGGGGGGGCAAGCCCCCACAAAGCCCTCACTCCGCCCTAGGCTACGCGCTCAGTCCGCCCTAAGGGAACACTTCCCTAGCCCCCGAGGGAACACCTCCCTCAGCCCTAGGCTACGCGCTAGACTCTTTGGTCTTTTCTTCATAGTTGCGCTTGTGTCTTGCTCTCTATGGCGTGATCTCTCTTTGTGGAGGCAGCACGCCCCCCCCACAAAGCCCTCACTCCGCCCTAGGCTACGCGCTCAGTCCGCCCTAAGGGAACGCCTCCCTAGCCCCCGAGGGAACACCTCCCTCAGCCCTAGGCTACGCGCTAGACTCTTTGGTCTTTTCTTCATAGTTGCGCTTGTGTCTTGCTCTCTATGGCGTGATCTCTCTTTGTGGAGGCAGCACGCCCCCCCACAAAGCCCTCACCGATATTTATGTATAACTTGCTCAGAGCTCAGTACTTCCGCACCATAAAACAACTGCAAGTAACCCAAGGCGTCGTTGAACCTTTTGGTCTCTTCCGCCTCCGTGTTCTCTTTGTCTTCAAACAAGCACACGCAGTCCGAGAGTATGGTGATATCAAAATTATGCATAAAAGCACCATAGGAGGTGTGTCGTACGCAGCAGTCCGCGTGTTGACCGCATATGAAGACCCGCTGTGTGCCGTGTTCACCTAGCTTTTGGGCTAGCGTGGTGTTGTCAAAGGCGCCATAAAACTGCTTGGGTTCCTCCCACTCACGCGTACGTACATGCGGCTTTAGTGCATCAACAACCTGTGCACCACGCGTGCCTTTCATGGCGTGTTCTCCCCATATGGACATTTCACGGTCTTGTGCATTGTGTTCATCATTTGCGTACACTACTACCCAATTTTCGTGTTCACGCGCGTGGTGTAGCATGGTTTGAAGAGAGGGAATTATGTGCAAGGCATTGCGCTCATTGGCAAGCGCGCCTTCGGATACGAAGTCGTTAAGCATATCGACAATTATTAAAGCATACATGGTTAGCAGCCTCCTAGTAGTAATTTGCAAGACACGCGCTGCGCGCTTACCTTGTGTACGATTATACTGACCTTTAACAGACTGAGGTAAAACATGAATGTCTTGATACACGTGTGAACTGCGTCATAATCGCACGCTGTAACATAGCTGCACCATAAGGTACGACTGCCTACAATGCTTATGCACACCATGAGGTCGTGTGCGTCAAGGGTGGACACACACCGCCGCAGCCGCTTAGTGATATACTCATAGCCATGAAATACCTATTCGGAATAACTGTACTAGCCCTTCTTGCTTTTTCTGCTTGGACTAGCTACGACAAACATCAACAGACTCAGGAAGTAGATGAACTGAAGAATGCCATTGCTAGGCTTGAGCGTGAACTCCAAGAGAGGGAGGCGCGCGAGAAAGTCTACACCATGGTAGCGGGGGGAGACCTCATGCTCGACCGTGGGGTGGAAGCAAAGATAAAGAAGCTTGGCAAGGACTATGACTTTGCTTTTGACAAGGTGCGCGACTACCTCAAGAGCGCCGACCTTGTGTTTGCTAACCTCGAAGGGTCATTGAGCGATGTGGGCGCTGACCTTGGGAGTGTGTACTCCTTTCGTTTTGAAGTGGCAGTTGCACAGGCGCTTGCGGATGCGGGCATTGACGTAGTGTCGCTTGCCAACAACCACATGCTGGACTGGGGCAGAGCATCGTTGTGTGCCACTACTACCAACTTGCGCAATGTGAGCATAGACTTTGTAGGAGCGGGGTGCAATAGCGCTGAAGCTGAGCGCCCACACATGACCACGCTAGGCAATACGCGCATTGCCTTTCTTGCGTATACCGAATTTTACAAGGGCGCGCATGCAACAGCAAGCAAGGCGGGCATGAGCGAGTATGACATGGAGAAAATAACAGCGCGCATTGCAGCCTTGAAGCAAGAGCCCAATGTGGACATTGTTATGGTGTCTATGCACTGGGGTGAAGAGTACCAGAACCGTGCAACCGATGCACAGGTGCGTCTGGGACAGAGGCTTGTAGATGCAGGAGCTGACGTCGTCATAGGGCATCACCCACACGTAGACCAAGAAATAGAGCGCTATGGAGACGGGTGGATTATCTACTCACTCGGCAACTTTGTATTCGACCAGTCGTGGTCAGAAGAAACCATGCAAGGCCTGCTTGCAGAAATTCACATACAAGATGGAAAGATTCTTGACGTTGTCCCTAAGCCCATACAGCTTAATGCTCATTACCAACCCTACCTTGTAGAAAACTAGGACAACCCACTATAGTTGGAAACCTATGTGGGGGCACTCCCCCACACCCCCCGTTGAGTAAGACGCCGTTCTGCGCTCCGCGCGAGCGTTTCTATTGTAGCTGACGCTAATCTTGTATGAGCTTTTCTGCTGCTAAGACGCCAATTGTTATATGCTAATGCCTATAGTAGCCGTACTTTCTTTCTTTTCTTTTTGTGCGACGCAAAAAGAAAAGAAAGAAAGTACCAAAGAAAGAAAAGAAAAAGCCGCTGTGGGGGCAAGCCCCCACACCCCCGTGTATTAAGCAAACGCTTCTTCTGCCATCCGTGGCGTGGTTGTTGCTACGCTCTCAACTTTGATGCAAGCTCCATCTTTGCACAGCACCGCAGCGCTTATGCAATAGCTTACATACCCTCGCTGCGCTCATGAGCGTCCTCACAGCCGCCCCATGGATGGTGAGCAGTGCACCCACACAAACTTACTTCTATACAGTCCTCATACTTGCGCACAGTATCTATGTCATTACTGCTTTAGCTCACAGGATGTTTTTCTTTTCTTTTTGGTTCTTTTTCTTTTCTTTTTGCGTCCTCAAAAAGAAAAGAAAAAGAACGGCCAACCGAAGCGTTTGCATAGTGCGTCTCGATGCATGGCAACAAAAGGTAGAACTTTAGCCGACTGCAAGTCATACTGCGCCGCGCTGCTTGACCGCAGAAAAGTTCATACAACACTGCGAAGCAAAACACACACGGCGTGCAGCCTACCCGCGCGGAGCGCAAAACTCGCGTCTTACCTCGTGGAGGGGGGCGTGGGGGGACACTCCCCCCACAAAGAGAGACTGCATTAGCACCGCGGTGTGGAATACAATAGAAGGCATGAGTAATAGAAATGAGTGTTTTGTGCGGGTGCTTGAGTGTCTTGTTAATGCGCAGTGTAAGACTACGGGCTTGCAGACTGCTTTTGCAGCTAGTGCTTCTGTAGATGCGCTGGTGCAAAAGTTTGTGGCTGCTGTTAAGGGTGAAGCAGTGGCGTGGGATGAAGATAATCCCCCTGAGTTGTTTTTGAAAACCGCGGCCTCTGCAGTTTCTGATGAGCTTGCGCAGATGGACGAAGCGACTGCGAGCGAGTTGAGCAGCATTGCACAAAAAGCTGCAGGCGAAGATGCGGCGCATGTGGTAGCAACAGAAGCCTTTAGGCGGGGCTTGTGGGCTGTGTTTAGCAAGGAGGCGCAGGGGCTTGCGCTTGAGGGCATGCTGGGTGCTGCAGATGCAGAGCAAGCGGCGCAGCCTGCCATAGATGCGATACGCACGAAGCGCAAGGTGCGCATTACAACGCTCAACTCACAGCCCATAGAAGACCCTGCGCGTGCGCTGCTTGTTACGTCCAACGTGCTGCTTACGCTGCCTAAGCAAGAGCGCATTGCGTCTTTGCCTATTAGTGAGGCCTCCAAAGAAAAGCTGCATGCCATATGCAAGAGCGAGAAGCAGCGGTATTGGTACGACCACCCCATTCCCCTCGGCGTTGCGCGTGAAGCTGATGAGCTCGTGTACGGGCTGCGGGGTTTGGAAGATGCACTAGGCTTTGAGAAGCGTAGAGGCACGGTGGACAATGATGCGGCGCTCACTGTTGTTTTGTCTGTCTCGGTTACGCACCCCTCCCTTGGTGCTATTGCGCGAGAGTACTTGCAAGCGCACATAGCGCAGGAGCATTTTGAGGGGTTGAAGGTGTACGTGTTTACTGAAGACGACGCCGCTGAAATTGCTGGTAGCCTTGAGGCTGTGGCTGGTGAGCGCGGGGGCATTGCGCAAGTCTTTGGTGTTGATGGGCGCTATGGGCGGCATTATTCCTTTCTCAAAGCCATTGCTGCGTTGTGGCATGTGTGTCTTGATGATGCCGTGCGCGCTACGTTTAAGATAGACCTCGACCAAGTCTTTCCGCAAGAAGCCTTGGTGCAGGAGACGAGCAAGAGTGCCTTTGAGCACATGAGCAGCGCGTTGTGGGGCGCCGAGGGCGTGGACGCTGAGGGACAGGCTGTGCATTTGGGCATGGTAGCGGGCGCTTTGGTAAACGAGGCGGACATACACAAGGGGCTGTTTACGCCTGACGTAAACTTTCCAAGCACAAGCGCGCTTGCGGTTGAGGACGTGTTTTTTCCGCGTGTGCCCTTTATGGCGCTTTCTACGCGTGCGGAAATGATGGTGCGTTATGGCACAGGGGCGGAAGCGGTGCTTGATGGACGGCGTGAGTGCTTGCAACGCGTGCATGTAACGGGTGGCACAAACGGTATTTTAGTAGACGCGTTGCGGCGCTATAGGCCTTTTACGCCGTCTTTTATTGGGCGCGCGGAAGACCAAGCGTATATATTGTCAGTGCACGTTGCGGGTGACGCGCCGCGTTTGCGCTATGCACACGCTGCGGGTTTTTTAATGAGGCATGACAAGGCCGCCTTTGCCTCAGAAGCCATACAGGCAGCAAAACATGGCACCTTTATTGGCGACCTGCTGCGCACCGTGCTGTTTTCAAACTACGCCAAGGCACTGCATGGAGACCTTGCGTATGCAAAGCAACACTTTGCTCCCTTTACCAGTTGTTTTATGAGTGACGTTCCCGCGTGCTTTGTTATGGGGCGACTGGTGCTAAGCCTTGCTCGCTTAGTCTCACAGGGCAAGAAAGAAGATGCGCATGCACAGCTTGAACTTGCCTCCCGTGAACTCACGCGTGAGCTTGAGCGCGGCGGGGCGGGGCGTCTTGCTGCGCAGTACCAGCGTGAGCGCACGGCGTGGAATGCCTTTTACGATGCCTTGGATGGCATGGAGAAAGACGAGGCGACCTATGCACAGCAGCGCAGTAGTATTAAAAAGCGCATTGCAGCATGCCGCGTTTTGTAATGCATAAAGTATGCTGAGCATGTGGGGGCACGCTTGCTTTTGTGGGGGAGCTGCCCCCACGCCCCCCTTGGGGTAAGACGCGGTACTGCGCTTACGCGCGGGTAGGCTGCACGCCGTGTGTGTCTTTGTGGGGGAGTGTCCCCACGCCCCCCACGGGGTAAGAC
This sequence comes from Spirochaetia bacterium, assembly GCA_965196605.1. Classification (GTDB taxonomy): domain Bacteria; phylum Spirochaetota; class Spirochaetia; order WTKD01; genus CBDAKK01. The sequence continues at coordinate 313,104 of CBDAKK010000008.1, read as the reverse complement.
GCGGTATTGCGCTTACGCGCGGGTAGGCTGCACGCCGTGTGTGTCTTTGTGGGGGAGTGTCCCCACGCCCCCCACGGGGTAAGACGCGGTATTGCGCTTACGCGCGGGTAGGCTGCACGCCGTGTGTGTCTTTGTGGGGGAGTGTCCCCACGCCCCCCACGGGGTAAGACGCGGTATTGCGCTTACGCGCGGGTAGGCTGCACGCCGTGTGTGTCTTTGTGGGGGAGTGTCCCCACGCCCCCCACGGGGTAAGACGCGGTATTGCGCTTACGCGCGGGTAGGCTTCCGCAGTTTTGCTAACGCTGTTTTTTGTGAGCGCCTCTTGTTGCCACGACGTGGGAGCACTATGCAAACACTTCGGGTGGCCGTTCTTTTTCTTTTCTTTTTCTTGCGAAGGAAAAAGAAAAGAAAAAGAACCAAAAAGAAAAGAAAAACTCGCTGTGGGGGCACGCCCCCACACCCCCGAGCATTCAGCTAACTCCTTCTGCGCTTACGCGCGAGTGTATTTGTCTATATGCGTAAGTGCCTTGAGGTGCTATGCACAGGTGGCGCAGGTTTGCTTCGGGTGTGGGGCTACGCCATAGGGACTTAAGAAACAAGGTATAGAGATTACTCATGCTGTTTTGCGCTTGCGCGCGCGAGGGCTAACGTAGTATGTGCATAAGCGCTTTGTGGGGGGGATGCCCCCACGCCCTCCGTGGGGTAAGACGCGGTATTGCGCTTACGCGCGGGTAGGCTGCACGCCGTGTGTGTCTTTGTGGGGGAGTGCCCCCCACGCCCCCCGTGGGGTAAGACGCGGTATTGCGCTTACGCGCGGGTAGGCTGCACGCCGTGTGTGTCTTTGTGGGGGAGTGCCCCCCACGCCCCCCGTGGGGTAAGACGCGGTATTGCGCTTACGCGCGGGTAGGCTGCACGCCGTGTGTGTCTTTGTGGGGGAGTGCCCCCCACGCCCCCCGTGGGGTAAGACGCGGTATTGCGCTTACGCGCGGGTAGGCTGCACGCCGTGTGTGTCTTTGTGGGGGAGTGCCCCCCACGCCCCCCGTGGGGTAAGACGCGGTATTGCGCTTACGCGCGGGTAGGCTGCACGCCGTGTGTGTCTTTGTGGGGGAGTGCCCCCCACGCCCCCCGTGGGGTAAGACGCGGTATTGCGCTTACGCGCGGGTAATTAAGCGCAGAGCACAGCATGCTCCACGCTTAAATTAGCATACTACCTAGCGCGCGAATTCTTTTTCGCCTTTTGTATTTCTATAGCGTATGGTTTGCCCAGCACGATTAGCACCAAAGATAGCCGCCAGCCTACTTTGATGTTTTGTAAACAAGCTTTGAGGCATGTAAACATTGCTGAGCTTTACTGCACTTATACCAAATTTTGGTGAAGTCCCCATGCTGTATAACCCCAGAAAAGCCTCATCTCCAATTGCTATAGGTCCATCGTGAGGTACAAACCTAATATTTGAGATGTTGTGCCCCTTAAATGCACGCGCCCCAACTTTTTGTAAACTAGCAGGAATGTCAATTCCATTGAGGGGACAACCTTCAAAAGCACTCTCTCCAATGCTTTGTATATCATCTGAGAGATAGAGTATCTCAAGTTTGGTGTTGTTATAGAAAGCATGCCTGCCAATAATAACCCCTACCTCTGCATCAAATTCAAAGTCCACCTTTGTGAGCGTGTTATTTGCAAAGGCTTTATCGCCAATAACTTCAACACTGCGAGGAATAGTAAGCGTTTTTAAGTCATTCCAGTCGAAGGCATAACTGCCAATAACCCTCACAGAGTTAGGAATAACAACAGCGGTGAGTTTATTGTTATGAAAGGCGTCTTTGGGAATTACGCGAGTGCCCTGTGTGATGTGTAACACTCTTGTTGGCTCTCCTTGAGCATTTCTCGAAACATGAACAGTACCGAGTCCACTTTTATGCTTATATATGCCTACATTGTTTATAACGTCATCATCAGCGATTGGGCTGTAATCGTAAGTATCGGGCTTATATTGTAACGTAGCATCAAGGAATTCATAGTGCGTCTGATGATCATTGCTATTATTACGAAAAATAGACTGCAGTTTTTTGTGATATAGTTCATAGACTTTCGAACCTAGCTTTACGAGACGCACATTATTATTCATAAAAGCCTTTCTTCCAATGCTAAGCATGGGTGGCTTGAGTATAACTTCCGTGAGACGATTTTTTATAAATGATCTGTTACCAATGCGTTTTACCGACTTTGGAATTATAAGCTTGCCAATTTCATTATCTCTAAAAGCCATATCGTCAATAGTATCTACAGAAGCAGGAATGATAATATTCCGTAAGTGATTATCAGCAAACGCACACTTGCCAATAGTCTTTACAGAGTCGGGAATAACAACATCAACGAGATAATTACCTCTAAAGGCATGAGCACCAATAGTGACCAATGACTTGGGAAGCACCACATGAGTGAGCCGCTTGTATGCAAAAGCCCTTGGATTAATAGTAGCCACCTTTTTAATACAAAGCTCTCTCTGATTGTTTGCATATACAACTACGATGCCATCATCAGTAAGCTTATACTTCCCCGCCATGGTTACACTTGCGCGGTACGGCTTAAGTGAATTGATGCTTGTTGATGAAAGCACCGCCTCACAGTCCGTAGCATGCTTGGTTATTGGAAGACCGCTGGCACTTTTCAAAAGCACCTCAGCATGATTGGCAGATTCAATTTGTGGTAAGGGTTCGGGAGCGCATGCCACAAACGCTACAGTTAGAAAAATAATTATTATAGTTTTTTTATAAATATGTGAATTACACATAGTTTACTCCTTTGTGATTTTCAAATTTTTTGGATTTTATTACAAGGCACACAACATAATGCAAGTCATTTACAACATGAATTGAATGTAGTTACTACCTTTGCGATCAATAGTATAACTGCATATTAATGCATAAATGATTACTCTATCATGGAGGCGGCTTAATCATCATCACCGTATTTTGAAGCATTAAACAGTGACGATGCATTCTGAGCGAAATGCGACATCGATATGCGCATGTATGAGAGGAAAAAAACGCTGTATTATGATTCTTTTTATTACAGCTATAGGGCAATTCTTTTATTGCTATATAATCCTCCATATTCATTAATAAAAGCTGAACAGTAGTGTTTTCAAGTTAAAACTTGAATTTTAATTTATTTATTTTATTATACTATCTTTTCTTTTTTTCATGACTTATGAGTAAAAAAAATCTCAAAAAATCATAATAAAATAAAAAATAGCGTGTTTTTGTATAAATAAATGGACGCATATTATGCAACAACGAACAAAATAAATTCATTGTAATCATGTAGAATTAACGATTAGTTTTTACTTGTGGGGAGCATGCCCCCACAGCCTGTCGCTCTACGCTTACGCGGGAGTAAACTATCGCCGTGTATGTGCACGTTTTCTGCGATCAAGTAGCCGCACCTACTATGACATACACTCGGATGGCTGTTCTTTTTCTTTTCTTTTTTACCATCCATGGCACGACTGTGAGGACGCTCACAAGCGAAGCGAGGGATGCAAACTATTGCATAAGCACCGCTGTGCGGTGTAAATATGGAGTTTGCATCAAAGTCGAGAGCGTGAACGTGCGACGCCAGAAATAGCGTATGCCGTAGGCATACAACTTTTTGCGTGTATGCACGCAAAAGGCATTCACCCAACACACGGGTGTGTGGGAACTTGCCCCCACAAAACAATATTCATTGTTGCATGTTTTTAGAGCGCGTGGCGGCGGCGCTTACTGCGTTTATGACCGCAGCATGAAAGGACCCCGCATGCAAGGCGTGAATGCCCGCTATGGTTGTGCCCCCCGCAGAAGCAATGGCAGCCATGGCCTCAGCAGGAGAGGCAAAGGATGCCTCTAACAACGCTAGGGCGCCTGCACTTGCCTTTCGCGCCGCCTCGTAGGCTTGGTCATACGCAAGCCCCTCCTTTACGCCGCCAAGCGTCAAAGCCTCTACAAAGGCAGCGGCAAAAGCAATGCCACTACCCGCAATGCCGGTGAATGCGTCCATAAGTGACTCTGCAAGCTCCATGGTACTACCAAAACTTTGCGCAAGTTCCACGGCGCGCTGCTTGTCCGCGCTACTCACTCCTGTGCCAAAACTCAACGCCGTAATGCTCTTTGAAACAAGCGCTGCAATAGTAGGCATGGCGCGCACCACATGCGGGTAGGGCTGCCTCCCCTCACCCAAAGCCTCCGCCATGCTCTGCGTTGCAATGCCCGCCGCTATGGAAAACACCGTAGACTCCCTAGCGCGCACCAAGCCCCTTGCTGCGTTTAACGCAGCGCGCATGTCTTTTGGCTTTACGGCAAACAAAACTACATCATACGCATGTTCTGCATGCTCAGAAACTTCAAGCGAACTATGAACAACCATGCCTAGTGCCCGCGCCTCATCACCATTACGCCGTCCACACACATGCACACAATGCGCCCCACCCTTATGAAGCGCCTTTGCTATAGCAAGACCCATTGCGCCAATACCAACAACCAGTACATTCATAAAAGCTCCTTAAGCATTGTATGCTCAATGTGTATTATTGCACCATGAATCGCCGTGCTGCTCTCAACCGCGCCCACGAGGATTCGAACCTCGGACCTACGGCTTAGAAGGCCGTTGCTCTATCCACTGAGCTATGAACGCTATTACCGTGCGGGCAGAAGAAACAACATACGCCTCATGAGAATAATAAGCCACTTAATAAAACATAAGCACCTTACAGACATGCATAATCACACATCTCACACCCAAGAAACGCCGCATAACAACCCGCCATCTTCTAAAAAAATAGTAGCACAGAACACAATTTATGTCTTCTTCAAATGCTGCGCCATAAGACATCAAGGACAAATAACACAAAAAGCGTAATAGCCAACATAGTTGCTTCAGCTTTCTTATTTTCCATGGCGTAGCCCTGCCTGCGTAGCCTCTCTAAACTCAATTTCTTAGTCCCTATGACGTTAACCTCACACGCGTAGCTTCTCTAAAACTCAGTGTCTTATTTTCTATGGCGTAGCCCCGCTCGCGTAGCTTCCCTGCTACGGCTGTCGTTCATTCGTGCCCCCGACTTTGATGCAAACTTCATACTTGCGCACGGTATCTATGTCATTACTGCTTTAGCACACAGCAGGCTTTTTTTCTTTTTTTGGTTCTTTTTTTCTTTTTTTGCATGCATAAAAAAAGAAAAAAAGAACAGTCATTCGAGCGTATGTCATAGCAGGTGCGGCTACTTGACCGCAGAAAGCGTGCACACACAAAGCATAAGCAAAACACACACGGCGTGCAGCCTACCCGCGCGTAAGCGCAATATCGCGTCTTACTCCACGGGGGGTGTGGGGGGACACTCCCCCCGCAAAGCACTTATGCAACAGTTTGCATCCCCTCGCTACGCTCGCGACTTTGGTTCTTTCTTTAGTACTTTTTAATACTTGCGCACGGTATCTATGTCATTACTGCTTTAGCACACAGCAGGCTTTTTTTCTTTTTTGGTTCTTTTTTTCTTTTTTTGCATGCATAAAAAAAGAAAAAAAGAACAGTCATTATACCGCGGCGCGCTAGGAGTTATAGCGAAATTACTACTTCAGCATGATTTCGCGGCCGTCAATTTCCCACTTGCCCGTCTCTTCATTGAAAGCAAGTACACTGGGTATTTCTGTACCGCGGTTTACGCGTAATCCCGCTACTTTCTTTGTATATGGCATTGCATATGTGTGTCCCTTCACCCATGTCCTACCGTCCGCGCTAGTAAAAATACTACTATACCGAGTATCAGAGTAATGTAATTCCGGAAACATAGGGTGAGGGAAAGGCTCACCCGCAAAGAAGCCTGCGCGGTTCGTAAAGAGCCAAAGTCTGTTCTTAAAAACTAAAATTTTTCTTATGTTGTCATGTAATGATGAATTTAGTACAGTCTCATGTCGCCAGCCAATGCCATCAGCGCTACTGAACACGTGATTTATTTTAGTGCTCCAGTCGACAAAGCCTCCAAAACTCCAAAGCCTATCCTTAAAGACTACCATTGTATGGCTGTATCGATGTGTAAACGACTGCAGAGGTGACGGCACTTGCCTTACAGTAAAATCTATATCGCTCCGCTGTAATTGTTCATCAAACAAAAAATGTCTAGTATTCGGGTTCCGTACACTATTTATGTACCCCCCCATAATCCAAAGCTTGTCCTGAAAAACAACGGCAGCAAATCCATCAAGCCCTTGCAATGGAAAAGATATTTTTTGCCATGTGGCACCATCTTGGGTATGATATAAATACGTTTTCCTGTCTGCGGCATCATCAGCAATAAAAATCATTTTATCTTTGAAAACCAACAATTTACGCGCTTTTTCTACTTGAATGTTAGCTTGTGCATCCATCCATTTTACACCGTCCATGCTATAAGAGACTCCATGTCTAGAGACACACCACATTCTATTATTAAAGGAGATGGCTAAGACGTTAATTCCATATGGGAGGGTTGTTTTTGAGGAAAAAAATCCATCGCCATATTTGCTTTTTAAAGAGTTATTTTTATGTTGGTAAATGTAATTAGTGTTGTTGTGAGTGATAGAATGTTGCCTAATATTTTTCCAGTTGTAACCTGTTGCGCTGCGCCATACATCATTTAGAAATATAGTCTCAAATTTGTGGGGTTTTACATCCATTTTATTTACCTCTCATGAGCCCCAAATGGTGGGTACTGCCCAAGTTTTGTTATTGAATTGAAGCCATCATCGGCTTATGAAATCTACATTACCGCCGAGTACATATAGTTCGTCATTAAATACTATGACGTCATAATCTATACGAGAACCAAAATTTGCATCATAGGTGTGATACTCGGGCATAACGATGTCAGTACTCACGCTAACACCCGCATCGGCTTTGCTGGGCGGCGGTGGCGGAATTTTTTCGCGTGTAACAACCTCAACTTCGTAGTCATCTGTCCACGTCTTACCGTCTTTGCTACTCCATATGTCGTTCTTATATTTATTTCCATGCCTGCCTCCGAGCACCCAGAGCTTGTCATTAAAGGCTACGGCTTGGTGGTCATTGCGCACGACCCATGGCGCGGCGGGTGTAGCTTCGTACCACGTCTTACCATCATCAGACCACCACACATCGTTTTTATGCGAAGCGTCACTTCCCCCTAATATCCACATTTTTTTATCAAACACTACGGCTTGGCAATCAGAGCGGGCAGACCATGGCGCGGCGGGCGTAGCTTCGTACCATCTTGCGCCATCTTTCGACCACCATACATCATTTTTATAATTGCCGTCCCAGCCTCCAAGTACCCAGAGTTTACCGTCAAATGCTACGGCTTGGTGGTAAGTGCGTCCAGTCCACTTCGTACCACTTGTTGTAACTTCGTGCCATGTCTTACCATCATCAGACCACCATACATCATTTTGATAATTATGGTAATCGACCTCTCCTCCCAATAGCCACATTTTCCCATCATGTACTACGACTTGGTAGCCAGAGCGTATAGTCCACGGCGTGGAGGAAGTCGCCCCATTCCACGTCAATCCATCATCAGACCACCATATGTCATTATGCAAGGTGCCGGGACCGACAAGGATATAACGACGCCCGAAGTCCCAAAGTTTGCCATTAAAAACTACAGCTTTTTGAAAATAACGATCATTAGAATTCAAGGTGGAGGGTGGCGTATGCCAAATAATCCCGTCATCGGAATACCATATCTCGTTCTCGGCGGTATCATCTTTATTCTTTCCACCGAGAAGCCACATTTTGTTCTTAAATATTACAACTTGGTGGTAAGCGCGCGCGTTCCACCCCGCTTGGTATTTTACAAACTTCTTCTTTTTCACAATCCTGTATGTATCTTTTTGCGGCAGCATTCGCTCGTCAACATTCAAATCAATAAGCGGGTCTTTGACAAGCATTTGGCGGGTGTTCACAATGGTTTGTGTGCCGCTTACAATCATGTCGCCCGCAACGTCGAGGTTGTTCACGCGCAGGTTCTCTGCAAGCTCATCGTAGCTAATTTTTTTAATAACAATTTTCACGGGCGTACTGGTGTCGTAGTGCACGGTGCCGTTTATGCTTTTGGTGGCGTAGACGCGGTAGTATATCGTACGTGCATCTTGGTCTTGTTTCATGTCGGGAATGTGAAAGTACACTTTACTAGCACTTTGTGTGGAAGAACCGTCAGCGTCCCCCAAGTTCAGCCCGCGCCATGTTTTGGCGTCGTCACTCAGTTGAAAGTTGTACGTGTAGCCCACATGCGGATGTACAACACGCAAGTCTACGGCGCGGTTATTCACATTCGCAATAAGCGAGATATCACCCGAGCCTTGTGTCGGGTCAATGGCGAGCGCCTTAAAAAGCTCATTATAACCGATGTAGTTTTGCTCTATTTCTTCGTTTACCAATTCAGTAATAATGTCGCCTTGCACGTCTTTTGCAACTGAGACGGGTGAAACGGCAACGCATGTGTAGGTATAAATACGCCGAGCTCCTATGGTTTTTTTAAGCTTCTTTTTTTTGATGATGCCCGTAAACTCAGCGCCCGCATTGGAGCTCTTAACAAAAACGCGTAAGCCGAGGGCAAAGTCACGCTCTGTGGTAATCGTTGCCTCGGTGTTGTTCTGTACGTAGAGTTGTTGGCACACCTTAATAAGATTTGTTGCGTTCTGCTGTGTGATGATGTACTTGGCCTTTATAGTCAGTTCACGCTCGCCGCTGCCGTTACCGAGTGTGTCCGATACTTGGTGCGCCCCGGGGTAGACTGCTTTAAAACGCGCAGAGAAATTCATAACAGGTTTACGAGAGAAGGAAATACCACGGATGTTTACGCTTTCTTGAGTGATATATCCCCTTGCTTTCACATGGGTGTTTGTCTTCTTCTCCATTTCAGCCCAAATAATAAAGCGTGCTTCAAGCCATGCATGTCGTCGCCACCACCAATCCCATAATCTATGTAAATACTTTGTGTGTTTTTGAATGCCGGTGGCTGAGACGTTGGTGCGCCCAAGTGTCCATGTCTTATCTTTACCATTTATTTGCCCACCAATACGCGCAAAGACAAATAGAAGTGGGTCCCACACATGAATAAAGATGGGCTTTATTTTATTGCGCTCCTGTCCGCCATATCGCAGTTCTTTAAAAGCGTCATCATTATCGACAACTGCGCCATCAACAAGTGTTTCACGCTTGTCAGTAGCAACGTAGTCGCTGTAGTGCACAACAACGCTGCTGTATTTCTGTTCACGCTTTTTAATAGAAAGAGCGCCAATAATGTCCGAGTCCCCTAAGGGAGTAGGGGTTGTAGAACTCCTATAAATGAGCGGTTCCACGCTAATAGTACCATTAGCAAGCGCGCGCATAAAGCACGAATGCTGCCATAAAAATTCGTTCAATTCTTCAAAGATGTTCGCGTCTTTGTTGATTGAAAAAAATTGGACATAGATGTCATGAGTGACAACAAATGATACGCTTACGCCTACCCCGCTGGTTTCTAATTGAGAAAGCACTTGTGTGAGATACAGCGAAGAACCCGCAGAGCGCGCGGCTATAAATGTTTTTTTTGCCGCAGTCTGTAAGGTGTAAAGCATGTCCACAGCTTGTATGGAGATGGCGTCAGTGTCCGGCGTACCGGATGAGACAAACTCCGAGACCGGCCGGACAATACCGGTAAAAACGCGCGGCTTCTTCTTCGTTGCCAAAGAGGTGCTCTATATTGATGTTGTAGTGGTTGACCGTTTGCGTGGCCTGTGGTGTACCCATGCTGAGCGTGGGCGCGTAGTGGGGGAGCTTATCAAGCGGAATGACAGCCTCTGCAGTATTTTTGTCGCCCAGTCGGTAGAGTCCGCCGGCCTGCCCTTGCGGAGGCACAATGCCACCGGTGTAGAGTCCGGGGAATTGTTGAGAGGCGATGATGCCAATTTGCGCGGCGCCGAGGCCGGTAATAATGCCGGTCATGATGCCAGCAAGCGCGGCAGCAATGGGCGCAATACCACCCGAGGAGGGTATGGCCGCGACCCACGCTTGTAGTATACCCTGCGCCATACTGATACTCACTTGCGCAATCCTCATGCCCTTTTCTACCTCAAAGGCTTTCTTTTTCTGTGCAAGCTCTGCGCGCTCTTTCTCTTCCTTAATGTTGCGCTCACGCTCTGCAAAATCCTCAAGCACTAAGGCCTCATTTTCTCCATAAAAGCGCGCGTTTGCCAGTGCTATTTCTTTGTCCGTTTGCGTGCGCTCAAGCTCCTTGTCGAGGTTGGCTATACGCTGTTGGTGCTGCATGTTGTCGCTTCTCATAATTTCAGTAACCAAGCCTTGTGTCATGCTAAAAGTTTGTTGCAACATGCCCATAACCTGTTGCGCGTATTTAAACCCAGCTTGTAAACGCTTGTTGTATGTAGCACCCTCTATTTTTACAATTTCACTTTGCGCCCATTTTTCAACGGACACGCGGTCAATGCCAGCTTCTAAATACAATGCTTTCTGCGTATCAATGGCGGCCTTTTGCGCGTCCAAGCCGCGCGGCTGAAACAACTGTGCGTCAATAGCCTTCCACGCCTCGCGTGCCTTTTCTAATTCCGAAACGTTTGCAAGCTCTGCCTTGAGTTCCTTGACTATGGCAATGTTGTTGCGCGCAACAACGCCTTCTTTATTAAGACTCTCGATGTAGGCAGCGCGCGCGTTTATACGTGCCTTCAGTGCGTCTGATTCACTGAGGTATTCTGCATTAAGCAAGCGCTGCGTGCCAGCCAGTTTAGAAACAAGGGCTATATGCGCAGTGTTCACGGGGCTTTGAACGTTTTCACCTGAGGGAGATTTCGCGGCACTGCGTCCGCGCGCGTTCATAGCCGTAGCCCGCGCAAAGTCGGCGCCCTCACGCATAAGCATACCAATCTCGCTCACCTCATTGCGCACCGAGTGCAAGCGCGCCATCACATCTTGGTGTGTAAGCGCATCGTAGGGCACTACCGTGCTGCCACGCTCTGCGAGCCCTTTAAGCTTTTCAAGTTCTTGCACTTGCCGAGCGAGCGCGGATTCCTGTTTTTTCAATGTTGTGTGCCTATCTCGCAGTGCCTTTTGGTCATCAAGCGCCAATGCCATCCACCCGCCGCGCTGCCCCTGCTCCAGCGCATTTTGTGCCTGCTTCACTTCGTGCAAGTCGTGCACAATTTTTGCAAGTCCCGCACTCAGCAGCCCAACCGCAGCAATAGTCGCGCCAAAGGGGTTAAACATCACCGCCTTCATAACAACTAAGAGCTTAGTGTATATAAAAGTAAGGCTATGCACTCCTACAACAGCTATAGGAATAGCCGCTATTGTACCGGTTAGTGCCGCAAGAAATTTTCTTGTGCCATCCCCAGAATCTCGAATTGCTGAAGCAAACTGCGAGACCCCATCAATGACCCACGTAATCTCAGTTTTAAAGCTCTCAAGTAATGCAGCCTGCGCCTCCTTCACATTGCTCATTGCGGTACTCCATTTACCGCCGAGTAGTTCAGCCTGCGCGTCTAATTGCCCATAAAATTTTCCACCCTCATTCGTCAATGTCTCTAGCGCTTTCCGTACGTCTTCAAAGCCGACCTTGCCCGCGCTTACCAGCTCGCGCACCTGTGCTTGTGAAACGCCAAGCACGGTGCCGAGTGCTTTAAATATGGGTATACCCGCGTTTGCAAACTGGTACAAGTCTTGCGTCATCGCCTTGCCCAATGACTTGACCTGCCCGTAAGCGCGTACAAGGCTGTTGAGCACATCGCCTTGCCCCAGCGCAAGGTCGCCCAAGCGCCGCACGGTTTCAATCACGCTCTCGCTGCTTTCGCCCGCATTCGCAAGCAAGTTGCGCACAGAACCTGCAACCGCCTCAAGTTCTAGCGGCGTCCTCGCTGCAAATACGCGTATATCGCCAAAGAGTTTTTCACCGAGGCTTTCACTGCCGAGGAGCATGCTCATACTTTTTTGTAGTTTTTCAAACCCTGCGGCCGCCGTAAAGGCACTCTTCGCAATACGAGTCGCGGCACGCATTGGGCGCCAGGGATGGTATACTCAGCGCACCCGTGACAAAGGGGCTACGCATGGCTACTGACATACTCTGCGTGAGGCTCTTCACCTGTACCTTTGTGTTTTGTAACACTTGCGAAACACGCCCTATGTTTTGTACGGCGTTCTTCGAGTTGGCAAAAATATTTAAAACGACATTTTCCATAATTTATAATTTCCTGCTATACTAATAGCCATGCGTAATAACGATACCCATACCGAAATAAACATCTTCATCAACAGCGATGATGTAGTACAAAATATCGAGTATGAAGAACAACCGCCCAAGCGCAGCGGTTTTTTTGGTGCGCTTGCTACCATAGGGGACCGTGTCGAGAAAGCCCTTGAGACCAGCATTGACTTTATGTGGGGTATTTTTGGAATATGTTTGCTTGCCATTGTCATTACCTTCATATTGCTAGTGGTGTTCTAATGCTCTGCGTTCGACGGCGGCTTTTACGGACTCCCAGAGTTCGAGTACGCGAATAGTAAGCGCTCGCTCATGAGCCCAACCTGCGCCGTGCGGCAACCCAAAATTTTTATACTTCATCCACAAATCACAACTCCACATAACGAATTCACAGCGTAATGCGGCAGCGACCTCTGCGCCAGTTACCGCACCACTGGGCAAGACACACAGTTTCTCTGCCACATACTCGCCCGCGCTGTCCTGCACCTCCGACTTCATGCGCAAGAGCAGCACCTCGGCCGCAATAATTACTTTTTTTCCGCTTCCTCCGGTATCTCATCCGCTAAAAGCAACAAGGTCGTCAGTTCATCCACAAGTTCACTCGCAAAGACATTGCGTAACGCAAGCAGCTGCGCACCCGTGCGTATATCGCATACGGTGCCATTCGCCTGCTTCACTTGTAAATTCTCTATGCTCAGCACACACGCCTCTATAATGCGCTTTGCGTCCCTCTCAAGCGAATAACCCGTACTCGCAGCGCCTTTGTCTGCCCCGCTTTTATACGTGATACTACGAAACTGCGAACGTTCCACCGCAGTTGGCAACTGCAAGGTTACCACCACGCGCTTTTTCTCTTCTAGTTTCTTGTTATCATGCGTTTCAGGCACATAGCGTATTTGTTTTTGTTCGGTAATTATCATACCTTCCCCCTTATTTCTTAATGAATAAAATATGTGGACGCTCTTTGCCTTCCGCGGTGTAGCTTATGCTTAAAGTCTGCGCATCCTTCTGCGGTTTACTCCCGCTTACCTTCTCAAGGCGCACGGGCAAATACTCCCAGACTTCCGGGTTGCTCGTCTCATCACGAGAAAGCAACAAATGAAAAACAGAACTGCTTATACTGGTAGTCTTCAGCGTACCACTCGCATCAACATGTACCCCGTCTGAAAACTCGCTGAGCACGGCTTGTACAAACGAGTCACTTGCAACAAACACGCCCTCAATAGAGCCCGAACGTTCTGTCGTAGCACTAATTGCATAGGTCGCCATCTTGTCTGTTTGCGTCGTAACATCAAACTTTTCTTTTGTTAAGTCGCCCGAAATATCACGCACGGCCGCGATGGCCACCGGCGTAAAGGTCTGGCACGCATCGCCCGTAGGCGCCTTGCTTAAATCGATATCCACGCCCGCACGCATCACCTGCCCAACCTCAAGCGTGCCAAATTTACTCGGATTACTCCCGCCCTTAGCAGCCTTGCCCGTAACGCGAAACCACGTGCCAGCCTTTATCGTGCCGGTACTCGTCGCCGTCTTATCAAAATCCATGCGGTATAATTTCCCGCTGCTCCCCACTGCGCGATTATCGCTCGCGCCCGCTGTTGTAAATGCAAAACTCATATGCATTCCTCCTTATGGTGTTATAACTCTATGCACTTGCATAGTAAAATTCAATTCAATAAAGCACGCATAATACTGCGTAATTTTCGCGACATGGTCACTATGCGTAGCGCCCATAATCGCAACTTCGCCAGTCCTCCCGTCGTACTGCCAACGCACGGGCATACGCGCATACAACTGCTCGACAATGTCCATGCAAGCACGCTCATGCTGCGCGTGTACGCGTACCTCCATAGGCATGATGCGCACGCCGCGCGTGTAATCGTCATAGTCATTCGTAAACTTCTCATCGCCCGTGAGCACCGTTGCAAAGGGGTACGCGCGCTTGCTTAATGCGCTTTGCTCATCCGCCGCATGAAAATGCACCGAGCCCCTTATTACACCGCAAGCTATAAGCAGCGTGCGCACATCCTCTTTTATTTCGCTTATCATGTTCATGCTAATTGCAACCTCCGCACCAGCGTACTTTCAAGTTCATCCCTATACCAGCGCGCATCGGTCGCAATAAACTTTCGTTGTGGCAGGCGCGCGCCCCTCTTGATGATGCATAGCGTACTCCATGCCCGCTCGTATAGTAAGACGCGTAGGCGTGGTGCTATACGCGCCCGCCTCGCGTGCTAAATCGCCGCTACGTATGAGCGCTACACCAGTGGGGTGTCGCTTGCGCGTACGTTCCTGTAACGGCGCGTAAGGTGCGCCAGTATCCGCGTCCTTACTTTTCTCAAGCGCCTCATGTGCCTTCGCCTGCGCAGCCTCACCAAGCGCACGCAATACATCATGTATCACCGTGCGCCGCGTGAGGCGTGAGAGTTGCGCCGTCACCTCATCCACGCCGTTAATAGTAAACTCGACCATTTACACAAACCTGCCCAACGGCAACTTTTGCTCAGCGCGCACCACACGCCGCGTAGCGTGAGCAGTGTCTTTGTGTGCCGTCATGGCACTGCGCAAGCGCAACGCGCCACGCGCGACCTGCTCACCAAAGCGCACCGCTGCCTTGTAGTCCTCCACAATAGGTGCTTGCCCGCCGTCCAGCTCGCCCGGCAACATGCCCGCGCGCACAAGCAAGCGGTACATCGCAATACTACCGGCATGCACGCTCACTATTTCCGGCGCGCGCGCAAGCGGCACCGCGTACCCCGCGCTTTCCATGTACCCGTCCAGCTCTGCACTCGCGCTTTTACACGCCGCACTTATCACCGCATCGTCCATGCCGCTCAGCGTATTCACGTGTGTGCCAAAACGCGTAATGAGCTGCTCCTTCGTACAATACGCCACAACTAGACCACGTCTTTTATTACATGCATCAGTTCAGGACAAATTATTACCTCATCCGTCTCTTGCCCCACCGAATAATAGCGCCCGCCTTTCATGCCAATAGACGCATCATCATATTGGCGAATTATCCAACCATCAGTAGCGCCGTCCGCATACTCATTGAGCAGCACGCGCCCCGCAGTCGGTGCGTCTTTATCGCCGCTACCATCCACATACGCTAAAATTACATTGTTGCCCCAGATGCTCGTAATTGTCCCCTTCGCCGTACTCTTTAAAGCACCATTGGCAATTAACACGCGCTCGACCCCAAACAAGGCGCCCAACGCTTCTACGGTCAATGTTTGATACGCCGTACTCGGAAGCTTCGCAATAATATCCGCATGAAACTGTATCTTGTTCCACACACTGCGCGGTAGTATTATTGTGTTCCCGCGTATCGTCATAGCATCCAGCTTCGCCGTGATAACTTCCAAGGGCTTTCCGCCTTTCCCGCTCCACTGGTTCGTCTCGCCCGTGCCATCGCCACTTAAACTCGTCACTTTATCGCTCCCGCTCAGTGCCAAAATTTCATTCGCAATGCGCTGCTCTTTCGCAAGCTCCAGCTTTGCAACTAAGCGCCATATCGTGTTCTCTATAGCGCGCGGAAACGGCCCGTCTGCCTTCTCTAAATCAGCATACGCAACACTCTCGCGTAAAGCGTATTGCAAACACGCAAAGTCTTGCATGCTATGACTCTGCTCCAATTCCTTTGGCGTCGCTTTCGTGTTTGCAAGCTTCGCATCCGGTACATGCAATAAATCACTGCGCGAAAATTTCGCAATTTGCCCCGTCGCGCGACTGACCCCAATGTGCGAAAACACCGCAGTGCCCACCAAACCCTTGCGCGCTTCGCTCGTATAATCCGTTGCGATATTCGCTAATACTTTGTTACTTATATCTCCTGCTTGTAATGACATAGTATCCTCCTGAATGCCTCTTAATTTTCTGCCATCGCTGCCTTATACAGCTCCGGCTCTTCCACGGCCAAGACTTCCAATGCGTCCGCGTAACTCGCTAAGCCGTGCTTTTTTTGATACGCCCTCACGCGCGTACTCGGTGCAACATCGGCAGTACTTGCACCTTCAGCGCTATGCGCTTTCCCAAGTTCCACCTGCTTTGGCAAGCTGCGCAGCAACGCCTCAAACTCATCTTGTGCCGCACCCCTTAATTGCGCATGCAACTTCGCCACGCGCTCACGCTGCGCCGGCACCAGTGTGCCCGCACTACAAAGTGCTTGCGCAAACTCCAACGAAATACGCTCATGCTCCAAAGCCTCCAACTTTGTCAGCGCTTGCGTTTTTTCTGCAAGCTGCGCTTTGAGCTCCTGCGTGTTTGTTTCCTGCTCAAGCGCGGCAAGCTGCGCGTCCTTCTCTGCAAGTGCTTCCCGCAACCTTGCCAGTTCTGCCTCAGCAGCACCCGCGTTCTTCTCTTTCTCTGGCATATGCTTCTCCTCCTCTACGCCTAATAATTCTGTGCATGCTATGCACATTTTGTTTATTCCGCGCGCCGTTTCTTCAGCGCTCAAACTAATAACCTTCGCTCCTTCTACCGCAGGTTGCGTGCGCCCCAGCAACGCCACCGCCGTTAAATTCGGCTCTGTGCGCGCTCCCTCTTCACCCTGCTTGTAGCTAAACTCTATGGACGCGTGCTTCAGCTTGCCCGCCTTCACCCACGCCCGCGCTTCTTCGCTTATGTTCAAGACATCCGCATGCACCACCCCGGCATCGTCTACCTCCAAGGCATGCACCCAGCCATGCGCAAGCTCACTCGCATCATCACTGCCAAAAAACCTATGCCCAATCACCACCGCCGCGCTGCGCTCGCTCGCGTTATAGCGCGTTGCTAACTCCTGACTAAACTCCTTCGTGTACCGCGCGTCATTCCATACGCCCGGCTTAAATATCACAAGCTTCATGCTCTAACTCCCCCTTGACTTTTTACCCGCTTCGAGGTATTCTGTGGCTGTAGCGTTGCATGATGGCAACAGGATTGGCTTAGAGGGTTCCTCAAGAGAAGGTTCGAGTCCTTCCATGCTTCGCTACTTGTTTTTGCTTTCATATAAAATCTTTCCCCCTTTCACCGATTCGCTTTTAATTTTTTCTCGCGTAAAATAATTAAAACTTCTCATGTGCAATGCCGTTCCTCTATCGTTTACGCGAAAGGCTACATTCACCGCTTCTTTAAATTGTTGCGCGTTATTTCGCCACTCCTTGAAAAACACAATATTGCCATCACCTTGCCTATACACCACATCCGGGTTCTGCATCACATCCCACACATGTACAAGCTTCGTAGTCGGCACGCGGTGCACCTTACCGACCCGTACAGCGTGCATAATGTCCGCAGTAGTTGCGTTGAGTTTCACATCCACATCAGGCGCCGCCTGCTGCATAGCTTCCCATACCTCATCACGCATCGCACCGACCAACACGGGCACATTCGGCTTTAACTTCGCATCCCCGTAGTCGCTCAAGCGCTCCGCTAACGCCGCAAACTCTCCACGCGTGAGCGCGCTACCCCGCATGTCCTCAGCATACGAGCGCGCAACCTCCTTCATAAGGCTAGGATGCTGCTGCAAATACGGCATCTGAGAAAAACGCGGCGCATACGCTTCTAAACCCGCATTCTGTTTCCACTCACGCGGCGTACTATTCGTAACCACGCCCGCAGCTACCCCGTCATGCTTCCTATAACCCTTCGCTTCTATATCCTCCTCGCGCGCACTCACCACATAACATTGACAACCCCACCCGTTCGGCGGATAATGCTCTTTCCAAAATTCGTGCTCTACAGGCAACGCAACATTATGCATGCGCTTGTGCGTATCGCGCCGAGTCTGCCCGTACAGCATGCTCTTATACACCAAGTACGGGCGCAACTGCGCAGCCTGCAACTGCTGCCGATACGCGCCAGCTGCGCGCGCGGTGCGCATATTCACTCCATATATAAGACGCGTGCGCCAATTCATATACCGCTCACTCGTCTGCTTATTCACGTCTTTCCCGTACCAGCCCTTGTGTTTCATCAAGGCACGAAACCGCTTTTTAAATTCCTCATAACTCTGCCCGCTCTCGCGAGCTTGTATCAACAAGCCAAGCGTGTCGTTGAGTATCCCCGCATGCATACTGTGCGCTACCGTAAACGCGTGCGCATGCTCGTGACTGCTCAAATCGTCCCACGCCTCAGTCTCTACAATGCGCTTACGCTTCAAATAGCGCACCGCATACTCCGGCGCAACAAAGCGACTACGACTCATGCCCACGCCCCGCGCCGTACGCGCCACCGACCGCACGAGCTACAGCGCGCAATTCCGCTACATCGCCCGCCACATCCTCTACAGACGCTGCGCGCTCCTCGCGCATCACCACTTCCAGCGCTTCTTCAAAACTGCCCGCGCTCGCTATTTCCTGCGCGCGTGCTTCCACAAGTGCATCCACATGCCCTTGATAGCGCTTCGCGCGCCGGCCAAACAAACCCGCTACAATACCACGCAACCAGCTCTCGCGCTTCCTATCCTCCTTCGCCTCTGCATCCTCACCACGCTGCGACAATTGCTCAGCATTGCGCGACTCGCCAAAAACGCCACCCGCGTGGCTCCGCTGCCCAAGCATCTGAGACCCTATGCCAAATTGCTTTAAATACTCTTCGCTCGCGCTCATGCCTGCAAGAGCAAACAACTGCGCATCTCGCGCTATGCGCGGCTCCTGCAAGTCTTCAGGCTCATCAAAGACAAAACGCGGTACGCTCACGCCCTCCCCGAGATTCACGCGCACCAACAATGCAAACACCCTCTCAAAAAAACTAGAGACGCGCCGCCTATCACTGTGTGCGATGTCTACCCGCACCCCATCATGTACCTGCGCCGCCGCGCGCGAACCCTGCCCGTCTAGCTCTGTCGTCATCGTCTGCCCGAGTATCGCCTTGCTTATCTCCGCATTATGAAACTTCACAAACTCCCTATGCGCACTCGCACTCGCTACCTTCGTGGCGCTCTCTATCGTCTGTAACTCATCCTCGCTCCCTATAACGCCCACCGCGCTACCCTGCAATACATCCAGCGCATCTAACAAACGCGCTCGCTCTGCCTCATCAGCACCGCCATACTTCGCTATTAAATACGGACTCCCAAACTTCTCTAGCCAGCGCGACCACCACTTCAAACCATTACGCTTTAACGTTGCGTTCCAAAATATACGACTAAACAACTTCTCGCCATACGGGTTGGTATAACTCGCATTATGCCTCTCAAACATAAAACGTAACGCCGGCATACTCTGAATTTTCGTAAACGTCTGCCGAAACTTCCAAGCCTGCGACTTCACATCCCACGCGAACCACTCACACGGCTTGCACACCACATCCGCAATATGCCACAACCCGCCTTTCTCATGCCACAACAATTCAAACGCCGCCATACCATAGGAGACCGCGCTCAACACCTCACGCGAGATGCGCCCCACATCCCAGCTCATAACATGCGACTCACACAACGCCACCGCCCGTGCATCCGTGCCTTCTATCCGATGTCCATACTTCACCACGCCGCTTTCTCGCACACCCCACACACTACTTAAATGTGCGTCATATAACAATTCACGTAAGCCCGCAACTCCCTTGCCCGCCTTCGCTAATACCGTATCGACATCAGCCAGCGCGCCGAGGTACTGCAAACCATAGCGCGCGCCATCCGCATAGTGCCGCGATACGCGCGTACTTACTACGCTCCCATCAAGTCCCCAAAGCATACTCACGCCCTCCAAAACTCATACTCGCCCGCGCTAACCTCACAACGCGTCTACAAGGCCTGTTAGTAGTGTTTAGATTTTCTTCTACGCCTTCACTCGTGTATTTCTTCATAGAGCACCATCCGTGCAATGACGCGCCTGCACGTGAGCCTCATCGCTTTTTAACGCCTCCACAAATTTTCGCCACCACGCCGAGAGCGTGATGCTGCGCTGCGCGCGCGCACTCAAGGTTCCATACCCCCCGCCTGCTATCGCGATGGCCGGACAACTCTTCCAGCCCACAACCTCATAATGCGTTACTACATCCTCAACGCCTATCTCGTACGCCTTCATCAAATCGCGCACAATCTCTATGGTGTTCTCTCTCGTTGCCTCCGATATCCCTATGCTTCTACGCGCTGCGCCCTCTTGACACATCTCCACACCGATGGTGCAATAGTTCGGCGTTATCGCTTCTCTATCCGAAATCATGCCCTTGCCATATTGCGTACCCTTTATGGCGTCTATGAGTCGCATCCCGTACTCCGTGTATTTCTCTGGCGCGTTCTGCGGTGCCGTGTACGCACTGCCCACATGCCACGCAACCTCCGTGTAGGGCATGACCTGCACTGCTTCCTTATCGCCAATGAGCACATGTGCAGACGCGTACTCACGGTGTGCCGTACGCTGCCAATACGCCGCTACATCATCAGCACTCGCGCCTGCACACGCCGTATAATGCACCACAATTGCACGTGCACGCTCCAACCGTTTTCCACTGCGGCGCGCGCTATGCTTTTCTAAAAAATGCTCTTGATACTTCATACAAACCCTACCAGTACTCGCTCACTCTCGCGCGCCGTGCCAGAGAGTGGCACGCCACTACGCTGCTTACGCTGCCACTGCACACACATGCGCACCGCGCCCTCCAGCGCGTCTATGCCATCATCATGCGCTCCGTCTGGAAACTGTAACAACTGCTCCACCACAAGGCGCATGTCTTCACTATTCTTGTACGCATGCGGAAAGCGCACCACGCCATTCTCTATGCGCGCGCTCAAACTCTGCTCTATGCGCTGCTCCTTGTTCAGCGTGTTTGTCGCGCTCTTCAGCGGTAGGCTCAATGCTCGCTCGCTCGCCGCGTTCTTAAATATCTCACCAAGTAACGCCTGCCCGCCGTTATCCTCCCAGTACATCACGCTCATGTGCCACCGCTTATATAACGTATACATCCCGCCTATCATTGCCCCGACGCTCTCGTTTCTAACGCGCGCATCAAGCACATATAACTCAGCCCCGCGTACGCCGACCACCACCGTTGCCTTATAATCGCGACCCGTCTTACCTCGCGTGTTCTGCTTCGCGCTCGGGTCCGTCCAACTCACCACGTGCTCAAACTGACCCACCGCTGCTTCATAACTCCCGCGCGCTATGTCTCCTACACGAAACACCGCATCCTCATTACGCCGCGGTATCAAATTGTATTCCTGCTCAAAAACTAAACTGCCCACCGTCGCGCGTAGCTTCTCTAAATCGCTCTCACTATAGCGCGCGCGCCATGCACTACGCCCACGCACCTGCGCCGCATAGCGATACGTCTTAACCGCAGGTGTATGCAACCCCTTCTCTAAACTCATGGCCACACACCGCTCATTCAACGGCGTAGAAAGTATTACACAACTATAGCCGCGACTCATCGCAGGGAGTAACTTTGCCACCACCCAATCACACGTGTCCTTAACAAACTGCTCCTTGCGCGCCTTCTTATCTTCCTGCACATCATCAAGCCGCGCAAAGTCCGGCCTATGCGCACCATAGACCAAGCCGCGCGGGTCCTGCCCTATACTCAAACCCTGCAGCATAACGCTATGCTGCTCATACACTAATTCACTCCAATGATGCTCACCCTTAACTCCGCGCTTCGGCTCTCCAAAGTCCGCCACAATCCGCGCGTTGTGCTCCAACTCCGCTAGCAGCCTCATAACATGCAGCGCGCTCTTCTCTGCCGTATAACTTGCAAATAATAAATACTTCCGATACCCAAAGACCACCGCATGTGCCGCACTCACTAGCGTGAAAAACGTACTCTTACCCGATCCACGAAACGCCATCACTTGTGCCACTTCGTCACTGCTCTCCACCGCTATGCGTGCCCATTCCTTATGAAAACGCGCGCTCTCACACGCAAAAAATTGCGGGAAATACTCACGCGCAAAATACCACATGTCGCCTCGCGCGCGCTTCACTCGCAATGCGCGCGTCTCTTCATCACTATGCCTAAACCCACCATGCGCGTGAGCATCTCGCATAAACTTATTCCAGCGCTTCTCTCCGGCTCGCGATAATTCCAAACTCATACGCTCCCCTTATGCACGTACTCAAGCAACCTATTACGCACATGCACCGCGCAAGCAATAAACCCTTTTTGTACCTCGGGCGCGCGCTCCGATAACACTAACGATGTTATTTTTATAAAATCTAGCACCGCCCCTTCCTTCAAAAAATCAGGCGTCAACGCTTTTAAGTTCTTCATATGCTTTGCGAGTGAATCCGCAAAGGCCCCGGACTTTGCAAATTCCTCATCCTCTTCCGCTTTCGCTATCACGCGTTGCACTACATTAAAATAACGTTCCTTCAACGCAAGCGGCGAAAGTTTCGCCACGCGCAGCGCCTCGTCCCAACAATGACCCTCTCGCGCCGCCGCGTCCTTCCACCTATATACCGTCGCTTCACTCTTGCTCACCACGCGCGCTATCTCTTCTATGCCAAACCCGCGCACATACAACTCGCGCGCCCGCTCGCGCTCCGCGCCACCCTTACCCGGCGACATGCTCCGCCTCCGCTGCTGCACGCGCGCGCGCGCGCGCTACCTCCACGTACCGCTTCTCGCACTCTATGCCCGTGTATGCTACTCCTGCTTGCATGCACGCCACGCCCACGCTGCCACTGCCCGCAAACGGGTCTATCACCCTCGTTGCCTGCGCTATGTATATCAAATGCTTTATAAGCTCCACTGGCTTCTCTACAGGATGAAAACGCCGCGCACTCGCCACGCGCTTACAGCTGACTATATCGCCTATACTCCTATCGTGTAATTTCGCGCCCCCCACAAACGAAACCGCGATAAGCTCATACTGCGGACGTAAATGTATACCTCGCCCAAAGCCCGGACGCTTGTCCCACACCATCACACTGTCTAACGAGACTCCCGCCTCATAATACGCCTTGTGTACTATCGGAAATGTCTTCCATGAACAAAATTGAAATATATATGCAGATTCTTCCAACACCGCCCGCACTTTCTCTACAAGCTTTGCAAAAAACATAGCAGGATTAAGCACCTTATCACCGTACGATATTTGTCTTGACGCACTCGCTAAACTCGGCATCGCGTACGGCGGGTCCATAATGCACGCATCGTACTTCGCCTCCAACTGCTCAAGCTCCTCTAAACAATCTCCCCGTATAATATTCCACTCAGCCATTCAATGCCCTCCATACCGATACCGCCACATTTATAAGCACAAAGGCGCCATACCACATACCCTGCCATTTCCACAACACCTTCATATGCGCTTCTATCCGTACGTCTTGTTCCTCATTGTGCTTCTCAAGCTTCGTAACTTTCTCTTCTAAATGTTTTAAATAATCCGTGCGTAAAAATTCTTGTAAATTTTGTACAACACCCTCCACGACCTTAAGCCGCTCTTCTATGCGCGCCAATGTTACGCCCGTGCTCTCGCGCCTTGCGCCCGCTCCACTCATAAGCTCACCACTCCTTAACGCACGCCGAGGTAGTACATGCCTAGCACGCCACCAACAAAACCCAACACCGCGCCGCCAAAGCCGCCAAGTAACCCAGCCTCAATCGCGCTCACCCGCGCGCTGCGCTCGTAACGCTCCAATAACGGCTCTTGCTCGCTCAATATCTGTCCCTGCCGCTTTAACAAGCTTTCTACTTCTGCCAAGGCTTTCTCTGTGTTCGCTATTATTCGCGCCTGCTCCTCTGTTAAGTGCTCTTGCTTCTCTAACTCCGCGCCCAGCTGC
Source organism: Spirochaetia bacterium (assembly GCA_965196605.1). Taxonomy (GTDB): domain Bacteria; phylum Spirochaetota; class Spirochaetia; order WTKD01; genus CBDAKK01. Next base: position 289,157 of record CBDAKK010000008.1, on the reverse strand, counting down.
GCTATTCGCTGTGCTTGCCGCTCGATTATTCGCTCTAATTCGTCTAGCAATTGCGCGTCTTCCTGCCTCACCTCTTGCGAATACGCGGCAGACACACACGAATAGCCCCACAACAGCAGCACCAATAACACCGCCCCATTTCTTGATAAAATCCCACATCGCATTACTTCTTTCCAAACTGTGGCATGCGCTCCGCTGCCGTGCCGCCCACCAACGCCGCTACCGCGTACCATAATGCAGGACTCGCCGCCTTTATTGCTACTTCACTCCCGCACAATGCGCCCACTACACACAGCAGTAATCCCACCACCACCGCTAAAAAACCGCTTACGCGCTTGCTGCTCACTACGCCCGCACTGTCTCTAAACAGCGTGCTACTCCCATGCTGAGACACTGCGGCCTTCTCTGCGGGTAGCGCTGCTTCTTTGCTTGCTTCTTGTTTTGATTCTTCCGGTGCTGCCTGCACTTTTGGCTTATATCGTCCCATACCTCATAGTATGGACGTCACTATTGCTACTTATTCACATGAAAATATTTTTCTAAAATATTTATACGGCTTTAAAATATCGTTTGTTGCATCGATGGAGCGAGCGAGGCTCTACGCTTGCGCTTATACGCCCGCACTAACTGACGCACGCGCGTAGTCGTGTACCCCACCGCGCGCGCTATCTCTTGTAAACTCTTACCTCCACGCCACAACGCCTCTACGCGCTCACGCTTACTCTCCCGCTCGCTGCGCCGCGGAATGTACACGCTCTGCCCGCTAAACTCGCGCTCTATCGCCGCTAGTATTCGTGGTGATTTTATAATGTTTTGTAATCGAGCCCAGTCGCGCATGTGCTCACAGTGTATCACAGTGGCTTATTATTTGCTATTCGATTGCTTTTTTGATTAAAAAGTCGGAATTTTGCTTATGTGTACGCCATGGAGCTTTTCGACCTCGCGTGCTTTGGCTGCGTGCTGTCTTGCCGCTACTCATATTTTTACATACTCATAACTACCACTATGTGCTTGAACTATTTTTAAAAAAACAGCTCAGTTAATCCAAGTATAAACGCGCCAATTGTTATATACACATACTGCCTGCACACTCGGCTGCTTGAGGTTTTACGCGCGTTTTCTTAATGCATGTAAATACGCTGATACAGGCATAGCTTCTTGTTTATAAGTCTTTGGATGTGTGCAAGTCTGTTTTTGTTTGTATTGAATACCAAGCGCTAATGACATCGTGTCTTCTGTGGGGGTTATCTCAGTAGTGCTCGCCAATTCCCCCAATCTGTCTATAAAACCAAATCCAAAGGTATACTTATAGTCGTCCTTTTCTCCATGTTGGGGACCTGTACCCTTGAATGGTTGTCCTGTCTTTGTTGCACCGTGCCCAGATTCGAGCAGCTTAGTTCGCCTAGCAAAAGAAAGCTTATTGTTGGTTAGTTTTATCTTTATGTTTTTTTCTGTACAGTCCATAGGAATGTAGTTAAACATTATCCCTGAACTATCAAACACTACATCCACAGAATAGCTTATATATCCATTTTCTACGGATTTTACATCTACGAGTATCGTGGCTGCAGGTGCATTGTCTACCCTGTTTATAAGAGTAGCCTCATAAATTCCCACGTATGGCTTTTGTGCCTGTTCCGCGGTGAGCGAGCACCCCACAAAAAATAACGCGCAAACAGCGCACAATATCATTGTACGTTTCATAGCTACCCCCTAAGTTACGTATACGTAATTTCATTGTAATAAATTGAGTCGAGCTTGTTTCGTGGCTTTCATAAAATCATGAAAATATTTATTCATTAATTATTCTTATCTTCTTTATTTTTTCATAAAATAAAGCATTTGTTAAAATATAATCATGATATTTTAATGATATGATTATGTAATGATTATTTAAGGAGGATTGTTATGGCTGTACAAAAACGCTGTAAAATTTGCGATAGGGTTATGATACTTGAGTTTATTGTAGGGGATGCAATATGGAAATACATGACTCCATCAAAACGTGGCACCGTATGCCTTGCTTGCTTAGATGACTGCGCTTGTAAAAACAAAATTGCATACGCGCACGAATTACATCGCTTGCTTTATTTTAACGGCGCACAAGCGACTATAGAACTTGCTATACAGCATATTTTAACTACTCGTAGTTGAGTATACCGCGGCCTTGGTGCGCCTTCACCATGCATTGTCCACAAAACGGCCCTTCAGGTATTGTCTTTGAGCTCTTATAATCTGAAGTAGGCCAAAAATCGCAGTCCGTGCAAAAATGCCACGTGTCGCCCTTCACCGCCATTCTGTAAATCACGCCCTCGTTGCGTGAAAATACGTACTCCTCCACAGGGGTGTAGTGCTTTCTCGGTCGTTGCCTTGACAGCGGCACAGACGAGTTCACCCATTGTTCAAATAGTTCAACCTGCGCCTCGTCCAGCCGCTCCAACCCTTCTACGATAAGCATAATTAATTCCATTTTTTCAGGAGACACCTCAAGCACATGGCGCTCTCTCTGCCGCTCACCAGCATATGCCAGTGCCACTTCGCCCACCTCATGCTCCTCAGCTGCCGCGGGTGGGGCTTCATTATCTTGGGCAATATGCATTTTGTTTGATAGCTCCAAGTTTCCTTTTTTTGTTAGTGTTTTCAGTTTTTTAGCAACGTCAAGTTGCTGATTTATTATTTCTGTTAGACTCTGTTTTAATTCTTCATTGGAACGCATTCTTGAAAATGAAGTTTTGTTATTTAACAATATTTCAAGACTAATGCCAAGATAATCTGCTATTTTAATAGCGTCAGAAACCTTAGGCTCTGTGCGGCGGTGTAACTGATTCATCATAGTAGTTAAGGGCATATTTATGGTGTTAGCAAGGTCTTTCTTCCAACCATGAAGTAACCTTCCTTGTTGTTTTAAAATTGTCTTCACATTATCCCAAAACACAGTACTTCTTATTATTGCCCAAAAATACATATTTTTGTAAATTTGTTGTTGACATGAATTACCCATAATGGTAATATTAAATTACCAATAAGGGTATTAAAGGAACAAGAGTATGAGAAACAGTATGAGCCAATATCACATGCTAGTAAATTTGAGTCCTGCCGAGCGACAAGAAATAAAGCAATGGAGAAAACAGAACCCACATATTAAGGTAGGTTCGGAATTCGCAATGCTAATCATGGCGTACGTCCGCGGGCAATTACCAAAGAACGCGTTACATAAAGAGACAGTGCCACTTTCTCAAGCGTTTTGGAGTGACAAAAAAAACAGAGGAGATAAAAATGTTTAAATTTCTAAAATTTGTACGAGAAAAACGCCACAAAAAGGCGACCGTAAAAAAACAGAATAGAAATACTTCATACAACTCACTGTATGTACGGTAAAGAAACCAATCAAAGAAGCTATGGATGAATTTTTTAAAGTCAATCCGGGAATTAAAAAGTCACACTGGATTGGAGCCGTGATACGGGAAAAACTCGCGCGTGAGAACGCTCCAAAAAGCGTACAAGAAATGCAACTCGCGCACGTAGCACAGAAGCGTCCTGTAGGGCATATAATTCTTCAAGCGAAAAAACAAACGCCCCATGTTGAGGAGGCATAACGTGAATAAGAAAGCTGCGGAATTTGATGCACGGGTAGTAGCATGGGCAGACGCCTTTCGCGAGTTAATAGACGAAGAGCATAGCAAGCGAGAGAAGCAGACTTCTCGCGAAGCTGTGGCGGTCGAGGTGCTCACCTCTGCGGTTGCATACTTACACGCGTACTTGCATGATGTTATGGACGGCCAAGTGAGACTGCTCACCGCGCGGCGGCGCGTAGCAAACGCCGTGAATGCAAGGGGCAGCAAAAATGATCAAAAAAATTAATAGCATAATGCAACGGGTCATAGGTGCGCATGAGGAGGCGCTTATAAACGCGCTAGAAGAAGAAAGCGAACGGGCAAACTCGGGCGCGGCACAGGAAATAGCGCAGTACCTCCAAGAGTACTGCGGCAATGCGGGTGTGGGCGTGCGCGTGTACGCCTACGACACGCAGCGCGAAGACTGCCTGTGGCACGTGGTGTACAAGGGGCGCAGAGTCCTTGGCTTGGGTTTTTATATGATGGACAAACAAACCTTAGAACGCATTAAGGCGTTTGTAGCGCATACGCAACATTACGGAGAATATTCGAAATGAAAGAAACACAGTATAAGCTAATTTTTGAAATTAGAACCAATATGAAAGCATACAAAAGGCTAGCTATCGCACTTATGGCATTTATTATTGCATTAGTTCCTGAAGCATACAGCTGGACGCATCGCAGGCAGTGGGTTGCATCTTTTATACAAGTATGTCTTGAACTCGTAAGCTTCATTCTTAATGCGATAGCAATAGGCTCGGCTATTTATATGGTTGTATCCTTTATGAAATATCTGTGGAGCTAACAAATAATGAGTAAGAACATAAGCGCAATAAAGCACACGCTACGAAAAAAACTCAAAGCGTATTATGAAGAAGCGCACGACTCCATGCAGCGCAGGCGAACAGAGAGTACAGCGCTGAAAAAGCTGTGTTGTTTATTCATGGCAAAAGCATGCATGGCACAGGCTCGAATGGTGTTATTAAAACTCCATGCATTACAAGTACAAGAAAAAAAATTACAAGAATATAGGAGGCAGTATGGTGTTAGCACAAGCAATTAAAACATTGTCTGAGATAGGGGCGCGCATTCGCTGCGTGGAGGCATGTGGCGAGAGCGGCCACGTCATTGATGCAGAATTACGCATGCAAGAAAAGGCACGCAAGATGTCTGAAGTTCTCACGCACATAGAAGCAGAGGGGCTTTGTGTATATGAAGCAACCCTTGACAATGACAATCACCTTGTATGCTTCAAGCTACAAACGCAAGAGGCAGAAGCATGAATGATGAACAAATACAGCACATAGCCCTTGAGCAGCTGCGCGATTACGAAAAGAATGCAAAGTGGTTTAAGGACTACGAAGGCGACAAGTGGCAGGAGTTGCTACACTCCATAGAGACAGACGGCATATTGCACGCGCTGGTTGTGGAGCCCGCACAAGACGGGTGTTACAGAATTATAAGCGGACATCAGCGCGTGCGTGCTGCGCGGCAGTTGGAGCTACAGACAGTGCCCTGCGTCATACAAGCCTTTGTAGACGAGGCGACAACCGAGCGCAAGGTCATTGCGGCCAACCTCATACAACGAGAATACACCTACGCAGAGCGCTTGCGCATGGCCAGCCGATGGCTTGAACTGGAGCAACGCAGCAAGGGCGGACGCCCTCAAAAAAACTCTGTGCAATCTGCACAGAGTTTTGCGCCCCGCGACAAAGTGTGCAAGGAGCTAGGGCTACACACACACGACATCGCGGCCATAAACGCACTAAAAAACCTGCCCAAGGAGACGCAAGCAGCGGTGTGGGCGTGGATAGAAGAGCAGAACCCCAACAAGGCAGCGGTACGCAAATACGCAGCATCCTTAAAAGCAGAAAACAAGCGCCTTAAAAAAAGCCTCAGCAAACTACGCAACCTCAGTAGCAAAGAAACGCAGTTGAAGAAGGAAGCGCAGCGCCTGCGCGAAATGCGCACACAACACCCCGAGTTCGCATACATGGACGAAGTGCTTCAAGCCTTTGAAAAAGCACGCGCCTTTATGACGGGTGAACTCTCACGCATAGCGCACTTACCACTCCCCCCAGAGGCAAAGAACAACGAAACAATGCGCATGTACGCGCGCATGCTCGTCTCCATCCTCAAAGATTATATGGACTGCATTAGCAAAATATTCATAGAAATAGAAATACCACAAACGGAGGACGAGGAATCGCAAGAGATTACAAGGGGGAATATATGTGCATAAACGCAATAGTTATGGCACCGACGGTAATTTATTTAATATCAATAGCGTTTGTTCGGTGGAAAACGAAACTTATATGGTATGGTGTCACTATCGCATTGGTTGCAGCGTACGCCGCAGTTACGTTGTACAATCATACCTTTTTAACGTGCAAAAGTTTATTAAGAGTGTTTTGATGAGTATCAATTTTTTTCATAATTACAACAGAGCAAGCACGCAATTTTTTTTCAATTTTTTGTACTTGTGCAAAGGAATCGCCTTCCTCTATTGTTTGCATCGCATCTTTCATGGCAGAAAACATGGGCAGCATGTCACTTTCAAGGACGTATATAAACACTGGCATTTCAGTATAGAGAGACTGAAGTTCTGCCGTAATTTTTGCAGTATCTTTTGTAACCTGATGCGACATAGCAAAAATAAGAGCAACTTTTTTATATATAGCAAACAATGTTCGATATTCAGCAATAGTGTCTTTGGTGACAGCTATTTTATTATCAAATTTTTTTTGATACAAGTATGTCCTTTGCGCAACATATATCCCCAAAATTGTTGCCAAAAGCATCACGCTAGCACTAATAAGCATTGGCAGAATATCCATGTAAAAATTATATCACGTGGAGTGCAGGCATGAGTAACAAGAAGGGCATACACTACGTGCAGCTCCTCAAACCGGGCGCGGCGCAAGAAATACAAAAAGCCACACACTACGCGCAACAACTCAAAAAAGCACATGCGTTGCTTCTATGCGCACACGCACTAAGCCAACGCTGGGGCACTGCAGACCTCAATACAGAAGAACTACAAGCAAGTTTACAAACCATAGGGACGCTCACAAAGAGCATGACAACCATACAAAAACTTGGAGTAACACACAAAAAACAATGAACACCCCAGTCGAGCAGCTTGCACAACATCAACACAACAGAGCAACGGAGCGCATAACCATTATTAATGCCTACCGAGCAAGCGGGCTTACTGCAAAAGCCTTTTGCACGCAAAACGCAGACGCGCCAAGCCACCAAACACTCTACCGCTGGCTTGCGCTGTATGAACAGGGCGGCTACACGGCGCTTGCGCCATCCTACGGCAAAACGCGCGGACGTAGCAGCATAGATAAACAGACACTCAACGCCGTCTTACAACTCTACTTAACACAAAACAAACTCCAACTCCGTTACTGCGTAGCACTGGTAGAACAAGCACGCGGCGCACCAATAAGCTACTATGCCGTGCGCCGTGCCGTGCAGCAATTGCCCGTAAGCGTCGTAGACAAATACCGCAAGGGCGAAAAATACTTTAATGACCACCACGTAGTACACGCACACCGCGACTACCGCACCTTGCGCGTCATGCAATGGATATGCATAGACCACCATTTACTAGACATCATCGTACGCAATGACGCAGGCACCAAGATGCGGCGCGTGTGGCTCACCTGCGCACAGGACTTACGCAGCCGTTACATTGTCGCATGGCGCATCGTAGACCAACCCAACGAAATAACTATCGCAGAATGCCTCTACGACATTGCAACCAAACACGGCGGAGCAGAACACTACTACATAGACAATGGCAAGGACTTCACATCAACCCTCCTCACGGGCAGCGAAAAAAAGCGCTATAAACACAAATTGACAAAGCTTTGTTATACACACAGCGAGCGGCGCAACGAAATAACGGGCATCTACGCCTCCCTCGGCTCACGCGTAGTCTTTGCCACACCCTACCACCCCGAGAGCAAACCCATAGAGCGCTTTTTTAAAGAAGTGAACAACAAATTTAGCCGCCTCTTTCCCTCTTACGCCGGCAGCAACACCGCAGACCGACCAGAACGCGTCAAAGAACTATGGAAACAGCACAAACACAACATTGCGCAACTGCCAACCATAGAAGCAGTAGAACGCACATTTCACGCATGGCTTGAAGCGTGGCACAGCACGCACCAACACAGCGGACAGGGCATGGACGGACGCACACCACACCACGTATTTACACACGAAGCACACATCGAAAAAAAACAGATTCCGCACAACGTACTCCCGCTCATTTTCTCACGCGTAGAGAGACGGCGCGTATACCAAAGTAGTGTGACATGGGGCGGCGTACCATATTACGCCGATTCACTTATTCGCTATAGCGGTTCATACGTACAATGCCTACGCCCCATCTTTGACGTGAGCGTGCTCTACATCCGCGACATGAGCGGGCGTATTGTGGCAATCGCACGCGCCAATGCCATGATACAACGCGGAACCAGTGAGCGCGATTTTAGCATGCTCAAGCGCGCAAAAAAAGCACAAGCACAACAGCTCATGCCCTACGCCGCCACGGGCACTTATGGCGCTACGCTCATGCATGAAACACACGCGCATACGCCAACACAAAAAAATAACACGCCACCTACACGGCGCAAAAAAACACTTACATTATTGGAGGGATACTAATATGAACACCACACTCAAAGAACAATTCTTTGATTATTTGGAAAAAACGAGCACCACGCTGCGCAGTGCAGCAAAGGCCATAGGCGTTTCGCCTCCCGCACTTTCGTTTTACAAAAACGGCACAGCGGAAACACAGGGCATAAAAATTGCACCCCTAGAAGCAAAGCTTGAACAATTTCTAACGCGTGAACAAGCGCGCAACTCCGTACTTTCCATGCCCACGCTGAGCCTCACGCCAACCAAGCACATACGCGCCGTGTGCGCCGCGGCACACACCACGCGCAAAGTAGCCTTAATCTGCGGAGCCGCGGGCAGTGGCAAAACAACCGCGCTGCGCCAGTACGCGCAAGAAAACGGCGGCGTCTATTTCATAGAAGTAGACCAAAGCATGCTCCTTGCAGGCCTCGCCGCCGAAATATGCCGCGTCCTCGACCTCGACTACAAGGGCACACTCACCACGCTCTCGCGGCGCATACAACACAAATTACGCGAGACAGACGCGCTCCTTATTTTCGATGAATGCGACTATTTAACTGCACGAATCCTTGATTGGATACGCCGCGTCATTCACGACAAGGCACAATGCGGCGTTATTCTTGCAGGACTCCCAAAGCTGGAACACGAACTTCATAGCTTCAAAAACACGCACGACCAACTCAACTCACGCATAACCTTAAAATACTATGTTGAAAAAACACAGACAAAAGAGCTCATGAAAATAGTAAGCACGATATGGCCAGAGATGGACGCACCACCGCGCAAAGCACTGGTACAAGCCGCACGCGGCAGCTTGCGCGTACTGCACAACCTCATGTCCATAGCGTGGCTTGTCGCTCGCAAAACACAAACACGCACGCCCACGCTTGAACACATTGAAGAAGCCATTGAAATGGTGCACGGGCAAGTAATGAGTGCCCCACTCATGGAGGTAGCATGAAAACCTACGGCTATTTTGATGCACGCTACCCAGAGCAACTTAAACAGGCAAGCGCGGCACTGCACGCGCTCATAGTCGATGCCCTTGTAGCAGACGACACACAAACCAAAGATACAAAAATGCGCGAAGCTCACACATACCTTGAAACAATTCAAGACGCTACGCGCGCCATAAAAATCATAACTACCTGAGGAGGCACAAAGTATGGCACGATTAAAACCACAAACAAAAAAGCTAAGTTCACTCGATGAAGTGAACGCGGCAATCATGGACATTGCAGCCCTAGAGATGCAATTACAAAACATAGACGCAAGCGCGAGTGAACGCATTGCACTTATTAAAAAAGCGACCGCGCAAGAAGGGGAGGCCGCACGCGAACGCATCGCAAACTTAAGTCACATGATTGGCGCTTTTGCTGAATACAACAAGGACGAACTATTCAAGGACAAAAAAAGCATTATGCTCGCCTTTGGAGAATTCGGTTACCGCAAAAGCACCACCATAAGTGTCAAAAAAACAACCGTCGACCACCTCAAACAACGAGGGCTCACACAATATTTACACATGAAAGAAACGCCCAACAAAGACGCCTTGCGTGAACTCGATGACGCAACCCTTGCGGACATTGATGCTGTACGTAAAGTTGAAGATAAATTTTTTGTAGAACCCAATCACGAAAAAATAAACCAAGACTTACTAGCGCGGGAGCTTGCATGACACTCTACATAAGCGGACCCATAACCGGCCAACCAAACTATAAACAAAACTTTGCGCGCGCGGCAGAACAACTGCGCGCCGCAGGTTATGACGTACTCAACCCCGCAGACTTCCCGCACCCCGACCCACAAGACTGGCATCAATGCATGCGCTATGATATTGCACGCATGATGCATGAGGCACAGGGACTTGCACTCTTACCCGGCTGGGCCACCAGCCGCGGCGCGTGCATTGAACGCACGCTCAGCTGTGCCCTCGACATACCCGTAAAAGACCTTGAGACATGGCTCGTATCATGAGTAGCACCACACTAAAACCCTGTGGCTGCGCATACCAACCCTTACGCTTTCATGCGCAAGACATCACACGCGCCTTTGTGGCCCGTAAGTTGGCTACAAAATTATTTGTGGCCACGTAAGTGGGCTACAAAAAGACAAACAAGCACAAAGGAGGCTTAGATCATGAATACCACCACCATAACAAGCACACCTATAAAACGCAAACACAAGGCCATGGTGCACATTGCAAAAGCGCAGCTACAACTCACAGACGTGGCTTATAGAGCCGTGCTTTTTGACACGGCAGGCATCACAAGCGCAAAACACATGCGCACTTTAGAACAATTTCACGCCATCATGCGCGCCTTTAGCGCACGCGGCTTTCGCAGCGACAAAACACGCCAATCCTTACCCGGCCAACCCGACAACGAGTGGGGCTGCTCCAAAAAACAACGCGCATTTATTCAAATCCTATGGAAAAAAAAGGCGCGCAACCCCTCACAAGAAGCGCTCTACGCCTTTATAGAACGCGTTGCACACGTCTCACACCCCTGTTGGCTTTCTTCCCCAGAAGCAAGCCATGTCATTATTGCGCTCCAAAAACTATAGTAAACGCATGAACTTTGGAAGCAAACTCACAGGCGCACAAGCAGAACAGCTTGCACGCATTCTCCGCACGCTCCTTACTATACCGCTCCGCCAACGCCGCGCCGTCCTCTTTTTGCTTGCAGGCTTCTCCCAAAATGAAACCGCGCAGCACATGCGCATCAAACCACAATACGTAAACCAGTTGCTTAAGCTCGCGCACCACAACATTAAAAAAAATATTGCTCGGCACAGCATGCACTCACGGCGCTAAACACCCACTAAACAACGCATAACATGCAATTATTCACACCACACCACCAGCTACACCCGTATGTTTAGCACATGTTTAATACATCTTCTGTACAGTGCTCCTAGACCCAAAAACAACACTAAAACAAGCACTAAACAAAAACGCTTTTGCTACAAAACACTTTCAAAAATTTGCATAAATTCCCATTTTTCTCAAACTACGTGCAAAACCAACCCACATGAAAGCACATGCAAGTCATTGTAATACAACAATTTAAAAAAAATAAACCCCGCCCCTAAATTCTCAGACTACTCACCCCCCTATAGTCATTCGAGCGTATGCCATAGCAGGTGCGGCTGCTTGACCGCAGAAAGCGTGCACACACAAAGCATAAGCAAAACACACACGGCGTGCAGCCTACCCGCGCGTAAGCGCAATATCGCATCTTACTCCACGGGGGGTGTGGGGGGACACTCCCCCCCCCGCAAAGGCACACACTGACTTATACCGTAATCAAGTTTGTGTTTATAATAATGATTAAGCGACAAACACACGAACACCTACGGGAGGATGAAAATTTTAATTTATGAAAACAGGACAATCTCATATTTTAGTTATAAACTGCGGGAGTTCTTCTCTCAAGTACGAAATATTTGCAATAAGCAATGCGGGGAATAAGAAAACCCACAGCAGCATATGCAAGGGCATTGTTGAACGCATAGGTTCTGAAGACGCTGTACTCTCACACAAAGTAGTAGCACATGAAGAAAATGCAGAACACATTTCTATTAAGAAAACCATGCCAATACAAGACCACATGCAAGCTTGCAACACCGTGGTTTCACTACTCACTTCTTCAGACGCAGGGGGCGTGGTAGAAGACGTGCAGAACATAGACGCCGTGGGACACCGCGTTGTACACGGCGGCGAGGCCTACAGTGCCTCGGTGCTTATTGATGCAGAAGTAGAACAAACCATAGAAAAGCTCTCCCCCTTTGCGCCCCTCCACAACCCCGCAAACCTAAGCGGCATACAAGCAGCAAAAGCCATTTTTTCACACTGCCCGCACGTTGCAGTTTTTGACACCGCGTTTCACCAAACCATGCCACAGCACGCCTACATGTACGCACTCCCCTACGAGGTGTACCAAAAATACGGTATACGACGCTACGGCTTTCACGGCACCTCCCACTACTACGTAAGCCGCGAAGCCGCGCGCAAAATGGGGAAACTCCCCGAAGAGATTAACGTGATAACCTGCCACTTAGGCAATGGCTGCTCCATAACTGCAGTAGAAAAAGGAATAAGCGTAGAAACCAGCATGGGCTTCACACCCCTGCAAGGCATTATGATGGGCACGCGCTCGGGCGACATAGACCCCGCAATCTTGGTCTACCTCCAGTCGCAAGGCATGAGCTTTAGAGAACTAGACACCATGATGAACAAGCAAAGCGGACTACTCGGCATTTCAGGCGTTTCAAACGACATGCGCGACTTACAAAAAGCTGCGCGTGAGGGAAACAAGCGCGCGGAACTTGCCCTACAAATGTTTGCATGGTCAGTACAAAAACACGTAGGCGCCTACGTAGGGCTGCTACACACCGTGGACATGCTCATTTTTACCGCGGGCGTGGGGCAAAACGACGTAGAAATGCGCGAGAGAATTTGCGAGCCTTTTTACAACCTCGGCATGTCCCTCGACAAGGAGAAAAACCGCACCGTAGGAAAAGGCGAAGGAATTATTTCTGCCGACTTTTCACCCGTACCCATAGCGGTTATAGAAACCCGCGAAGAGCTACAAATTGCACTGGATGCACACAAGCTCATACACGGCACATGAAATAAGGCATACACACCACACGCAACACAAGGGAGGTACTACATGATTACATCATACGAAATAGCAGAATACGCCACATGCCCACGCCGCGCGTATTACTTACACACCATGGGCTGCACCACTGTGCAAATGGCTTCACAAACACGCGAGCACGTACGCGTACTCCACGCCTTTAACGCAAGCACCGCCATGCAAAACGCTACCAACACGCACAACCAAAGCCTTGAACACGCCATAACTCACACGCGCGCCTTTTTAACCGCAGGCCTTACCGCCACCCCAAACCAAGAAACAAAGGCTGCCCCACCCCCGTCAAGCCTACGCCACGCCGTCATTTCCTGCGATGACATAGTTGCAGCGTACATCCCGCTTTGCACATGGAACACTACATCAAAGGCGTGGGAACTACACTTCCCCACAGCATCAGCAGGACTACGCCCCGAACACAAAATATACGGGGCAAGTGCGCTCATACACTGTGAGCAGCTCGGCATTCCCGTAGCGCGCGTGCTGTTACACAGCCTTGTGGTCAACGAAAAAGCCCAGAGTGTAGCAGAACACCGCTGGCACACAGAAGACATAAGCGCCGCGCTGCGCAAGTACCGTGCGGAATGCGAAGCGCTATTACAAGAAATTACCACGCTGCTCACCAGCGCCGAAGCAAGCAATGAGCACGCGTGGAAAGGCTGTGAAAAACGCTACTGCGACGCATGCAAAACCGAACAGGACTACAGCCAAGACGACGTACGCACCTTACGCAAGTCAAAACGCGTGGTAGACGACCTACTCGACTGCAACATTACGCGCATACAGGACATACCCCTACAAGTGGAGCTACACACCTCCGCGCGCAGGCAAGTTAAAGCCGTACGCGAAAACAGACGCCTGTTCTTCCGCAAAGAAATACGCAACTTCTTGTATAAACTAGCCTACCCGCGCTACTACTTAGACTTTGAAGGGCAATCAACCGCCGTGCCGCTTTTTCAAGGCATTAAGGCAGGCGGCTTTATACCCTTTTTGTTTTCCATGCAATGGCAAAACTACGACGCCGATGCAGTACACACGCAACTATGGGGCATGCCCCCCGCAAGCGACGAGCGCCTTGCCATGTGGCAACAACTAAAACCGCTGCTCCAAGAGGCACAAAGCATCATTGTATATAACAGAAATTTTGAAGATGAAATGATACGCCACCTCGCACAGCACGGGGGCGAAGACGCACTAGGCGAAACACTCACAGAAAAAATAGTGGACCTACAAGAGTTATTCTTCTACCTCTCCGTCTATGACCCCAGACAAAAGGGCAAAATATCACTCAAAACCCTTGCAAACGTATGGCTCGCCAACGACTACAGCGCATACACGGTGCAAGACGGCATGGAAGCCAACTACTTTTTCACCGCCATGGGAGACGAAAAACAAGGCTACCTTACCAGCATGCAAGAGCACGCCTACCCCGCCACGCTGCTCAAAACCCTACGCACCTTTGACACCGCACGCAACATACGCTTACAAGACATAGCCGAATACTGCAAATACGACACCGCCGTCATGATACGCCTTATATCGCTGTTGGAACAAGAAATATAGGGCTTACGCCTTTTGTGGTGGGGGCAAGCCCCCACGCCCCCCTTGGGTAAGACGCGGTATGTGCATATGCGCTTTGTGGGGGGGATGCCCCCCACGCCCCCCCCCTTGGGGTAAGACGCTGTATGTGCATACGCGCTTTGTGGGGGGGATGCCCCCACGCCCCCCGTGGGGTAAGACGCGGTGCTGCGCTTACGCGCGTGTAGGCTGCACGCCGTGTGTGTTTTGCTTACGCTTTGTGTGTGCACGCTTTCTGCGGTCAAGCAGCCGCACCTACTATGACATACGCTCGGATGACTGTTCTTTTTTTCTTTTTTTATGCATGCAAAAAAAGAAAAAAAGAACCAAAAAAAGAAAAAAAGCCTGCTGTGTGCTAAAGCAGTAATGACATAGATACTGCGCGCAAGTATTAAAAAGTACTAAAGAAAGAACCAAAAAATCACAAGCGTAGCGAGGGGATGCAAACTACTGCATAAGCATCGCTGTGCGGTACAAAAATGGAACTTGCACCAAAGAAAGAAAAAAGAACCAAAAAAAGAAAAAAAACATCCTGTGTGCTAAAGCAGTAATGACAGAGATACCGTGCGCAAATATTAAAAAGAACCAAAAAGTCACGAGCATAGCGAGGGGATGCAAACTATTGCAAGAGCAAAAAGCTAGTTGTGGTATTGTGGGCAAAGGGCATATAATAAAAAATATGGAAGCGCGCATAGAAGAACTCAAAGACAACGGACATGCTCCAACAAGTCAATATGACTTTCTTGCAGGAAAAGTACAAAATATGGAATTTGACAATTTCAAAATAACACTTACGCATGAGATAGAAAAGACACACACGCATATAGATGCGGTAGAGGGCAGACTCAATGCGCGTATAGAGACAGTAGAGGAACGACTCAATGCGCGTATAGATATTGTCACAGAACAAATCAAGAGTACAAACACACGCATAGATGCGCTGGATGAAAAACTCACGGAGCAAATCAAGAGTACAAACACACGCATAGATGCAACCAACACACGTATAGACGACATGAAAACAATAGTAGATAAGACAGACAAGCGCATTAGCAACATGCTTGTAGTATTTGGCATTGCGTTTGCAGGCCTTTTTGCTGTACTTGGCGTTATACTCTCAAAGCTAGGATGATGGTTTATTGTTGTGGGGGAGCTGCCCCCACACCCCCCTTGGGGTAAGACGCTGTATGTGCATACGCGCTTTGTGGGGGATGTCCCCCCACACCCCCCTTGGGGTAAGACGCGGTACTGCGCTTCGCGCGTGTAGGCTGCACGCCGTGTGTATTTTGCTTACGACTTTTCTTTTTTAGGTGCTACGCACAGGGGGCTTCGCTTGTTTGCTGTAGGTGCAAAGCACAGGTTGCTTTAGCTTGATTGCTCACGCTTTTTGCTGCCACTGCATGGGGCGCATTATGATGATGCCTCGGACGGCTGTACTTTCTTTTCTCTTTTTTATGGATGCAAAAAAGAGAAAAGAAAGTACCAAAGAAAAGAGAAAAAAGCCTCCTGTGTGCTAAAGCAGTAATAACATAGATATTGTGCGCAAATATGAAACAAGCCCCGAAGACAGTCGCGAACGCGTGACGTCCGTGCCATGAATGGCACGCATAGGGCGCCAAGGATGGTACGGATGCAAACTATTCCATATGCGCTTTGTGGGGGCAAGCCCCCACACCCCCCTTGGGTAAGACGCGGTATGTGCATATGTGCTTTGTGGGGGGGATGCCCCCCACGCCCCCCGTAAGGTAAGACGCGCTAGTGCGCTTACGCGCGCGCCTTTCTGTGTTGTAGCTGACGCTGTATGCGTGAACGCTTTCTGTTGCCACGGCGTGAGGCGCACTATGATGATGCCTCGGACGGCTGTTCTTTTTCTTTTCTTTTACCATCCTTGGCAGCCAATGCGCCCCATCCATGGGGCGGCTGTGAGGACGCTCACGAGCGAAGCGAGGGGATGCAAACTACTGCATAAGCACCGCTGTGCGGTGCAAACATGGAGCTTATAGCAAAGCCCACTGCTACGCAATTCTCTATAAAAAGCTACGTGGGTGATGCTCAGACTAGCGTGTATAAAAGCAACAATACCTGCTATGCGCTTAATTTCACGCACCGCTTAAAAAAAGAAAAGCTTGGTCGCTATTCCAAAAATAAAGACAAAAATCAATCCTAATGCCCAACGTACTGTTTTAAACTGATTCTCCATGCTTTTAAAATGAGCTAAAAACAACTCTCGATTACTCGCTATTTCTGCCTTCAACGCATCTCGGTTGCTTGCTATTTCCGCCTTTAGCTCTGTCCTCAGTAAGCCAATAGCATCTCGATTGCTTGCTATTTCCGCTTTCAATACATCTTGTACATTATCTATTTTATTATTCAGTAGCTCATAAATATATGCATCTTGTACCGTAAACGTATTTTCCACGGTTCCCACTGGGGCTCTCTTAGCGTGAGACCTTCTCATTGAGCTAGCTTTAGTGTTTGGAACAACATGAGCAAGTGCCATGTAGGTATTATAGCATACGCGCTTTGTGGGGAGCTGCCCCCACGCCCCCCGTGGGGTAAGACGCTGTATGTGCATACGCGCTTTGTGGGGGGGGATGCCCCCACGCCCCCCGTGGGGTAAGACGCGGTATTGCGCTACGCGCGTGAGGGCTGCACGCCGTGTGTGCGATGGCTCACGCTGTTGGTTGTCAAGCAGCTGCGCCTACTATGACATACACTCGGATGACTGTTCTTTTTTTCTTTTTTTATGCATGCAAAAAAAGAAAAAAACATCCTGTGTGCTAAAGCAGTAATAACATAGATACTGTGCGCAAGCATGAAGATTGTATGGAAGTAAGTTTGTGTGAGCACGCTTTGTGGGGGGGATGCTCCCACGCCCCCCTTGGGGTAAGACGCGGTGCTGCGCTTAAGCGCGTGTATTTGTGCCATAGCTCACGCTATTTGCTATGAGCTTTTTCTGCGGTCAAGCAGCCACACCTGCTATGACATACACTCGGATGACTGTTCTTTTTTTCTTTTTTTATGCATGCAAAAAAAGAAAAAAAGAACCAAAAAAAGAAAAAAAGCCTGCGGTGTGCTAAAGCAGTAATAACAGAGATACTATGCGCAAGTATGAAAAAGTACCAAAAAGTTGAGAGCGTGAACGCGTGTCGCCAGAGACAGCGTATGCCCTAGGCATACAGCTTTTTGCGTGAGTGCAGCACAAGCATAGAACTTATAGCAATACAGCTATTGGTGTACATGGCTTATTAGCAGTCCAGTCGGCCGCGTGAGCTGAAAGCACACTTGCACACAAGAGAGTGCGCGCATGCGTAATGCGTAAATAAGGACGTGAGTGCGCCCACGGGAAGGTGAAAGCAGTGCGTTCCACAAGCACAGCGTGCACCAAGCCCACACCACAAAACAAAAAAACCACCCTCGAAAGGGTGGTTTTATATTATTAAGAATCAACAAACTTAAGGTAATGCTATCTTGTATAAATCCTGTGGAGCCAACGCAGCATATGGTGCAGCAGCAGCAGCACTTACCCGTACATTTATACTATGGCCAGCAGTTACAGAATCGTCAAGAGTTACTGTTCCAGTACGACCATCAATGCGGTCTGCAACAGTGGCATAACCTCTACCAGTAGTACCAAGATCGTAGACATAAACAGAAGTTGGTCGAGGAGCTTCAGGAGGAAGCTTAGTGTAATCTACCTTCGCTTTTACAATAATTGTTTTGTCTATCCTACTTGGGTCAGTGTCCACAGCAGAAGTATGCCTTATTATATTGTCTGCATTAGCTCCAGTACCAACAAAACCACCCATAGCTGCTGTATAGGTACCAGCGGCAGCTCCTCGGCCTTCATTAAACAGTTCCTTATTAGGAACTATAGCAGCAGTTGGAATAGGAACAGCACCTTGTGCAACAATAATTTTCTTTGTAGTTTTCGCGTAATCTCCCTTCGCTACTTTGGTTGCAATAATATAAAAGAAACCATTGTGATTTTTAAGGGTTACGACCTTACCTGCAACTGTTGGCTGCTGATTAGCAGCAAGCCCACTTTTTGCCGTTTCAGGCGCATCTATTTCAATGGAAATGCCTGATGTGTCTTTAGACTTAGCAGTAACATCTACACTAAAAGTGCCGGCAAGTGCAGGAACAGTGTAATACTCTTTATTACCATTACCAGCTACAGCCGCTACTTTAGTTACCGTAGTAGCACCAGAAAATGCAATCGTAAGGTCATCTGTTTTCTTCTTGTCCTTTGCTTTGTCGCAGTCTTGCGCCATGAGAAAGATTGCAATAATTGAAAAAACGCCTATGAGCATAGGCAATTGTGTTTTGTGTTTCATAAATGAAACCTCCTTGGTTTTTATTTTTTGCATATACCTAATTATTAGGGTATTTGCCTCGGCATGTCAAGTGTTAATTTGCTTTTTTTTTAAATAAATAATTGCGTGTTACGGCGCCTTGGCACGCTGTTGTACGCAGTTTGGGGGGGCGTGGGGTGTAGGGGTGTGCTTTGTGCATAAAAAGCCTTTTTGAGGCTGTGGTTTGTACATATTGTGCTACACCGCGTATTATGTGCTTAAAACTTGAGCATGAGTTCGCGGAGTTGTCGTAAGTGTGTAAAAACTCCTTGGTAGAGCGCTCAATAGTTGTGTTGGCACTGCAGCCTTAAAAAAGCTTGCACATGGGCGTGTGCGCACAGGGGTGGTGGTACTTTTTGTCTTAGTGTGCGCACAGGCTTGCTTCTATTTCCTCGGCGCGGTGTACGTCTAGGCGCAGCCATTGGAGCAGCACGGCTTGCATTTCGTCTTTTTTAAGCCCCCAGTGGAGGTGCGGCATGTCTCGTAGTTTTGAAACGAGGTGTGAGAGTGCAATAGCAACGGAGACTGATATGTTAAAGCTTTCCACAAAGCCGACCATGGGGATGTACATAACCTCATCGGCTTCTTCTATGGACTGCGCGCGCAGGCCGTGTAGTTCGTTGCCAAAGGCAAGGGCTATGGGTTTTTCATCCACAGCCAATTCATGCAGCTTAGTTGCCTTTTCGTTCAAGGCGGTTGCGACTATTTTGTAGCCCTTGCTACGCAGGCTTTGGTAGACCTCGCTGGTGTCTTGTTCTTGGTAGTGGTGCAGCGTCAGCCACTTAGAGCTGCCCAGCGCCACGTCTTCGTTGGGCACAAAGGCGTTGTTCTGCTGAATAACATGCACGTCTTGAATGCCAAAGGCGTCACAAGAGCGCAGCACCGCGCTTGCATTGTGCGCTTGATATATATCCTCAAGCACCACGCTTATGTGACGCGTACGGTTACCCAGCACGCGCTCCATGCGCTGTAAGCGCTGCTCGGTTATAAATTGTGTTAATGCTCTTATGCGTTTGCAGTACGGAACTTTCATATATATATAGACAACCTTATGTTATATATAGTCTATACGCTCCCTTCACATAAGTTCAATGTGGTTTTTTGTGGGGGGGCTGCCCCCACACCCCCCGTGGGGTAAGACACGGTGCTGCGCTTACGCGCGTGTATTTGTGTCATAACTCACGCTATTTGCTATGAGCTTTTTCTGCGGTCAAGCAGCCGCACCTACTATGACATACACTCGGACGACTGTTCTTTTTCTTTTCTTTAACATCCCTGTTAGCCTTAATGCCCCGTCCGTGGCACGGGCGTCGCGCTTTTCAGCGCTCTCGACTTTTTTGCGACGCTCACGAGCGTAGCGAGGGGATGCAAACTATTGCATAAGCACCGCTGTGCGGTGCAAACATGGAGCTTGCATCAAAAAAAAGCCGCTGTGCCTCCCCTCACAAGCAACTTATGAAACGTACTCGGCATTACTGTTTCTTTTTAAAGCTTTGTAGCTTTAGCATGTCTGACAGCTTTTTGCCAGGCGAAAAGACTATTTTGCTCTTTCTTATGGAATGTACATCCACGTCTTTTTCTTGAGCCTCGCCTTTACTACTAATTGTAAGACGCAAGTTTCCCAAATCACCTAAGCGAACTATTCTTCCTTCGCTTATATGACGTGGAATGCTGTCCACCAAGGCATACAAAACCGCGCGAATGTCGGCACCACTCATGGCGCTTATCTTCTCGATTTCTTCAGTAAGCATTTCAAGAGTCGTTTCTCCCCTTGAGCTTGTAGACGCAGTACTTCTTGGACTTTTTAGGGTCACTGAGTACTCTTCTTCGCACAACATGAAACTCTATAGGCATTTTTATCACCCCCTTTTATTTAATGTATTATACATTATAACAATAATTTAATCCTTACGCAAGTCATTATTTGAATTAATGAATAATTAACAATCAATAAACTAAGTATAAAATTGCTATAATACAAATTACAAAAGCAAACATCACAAAATACATGTATTTTTTTACAATATCACAAGGGCGCGTCTATCAATACACGTTACGGGCTGAATGTACACACAAATATCAAAGTTTCACCAATACATCTATACACCGCTTGGCAAAGCGTGGGTACTTTTTAAAAAATTGTCTAGACTTCTTCATCAATTTGCTTAGACTTTTCCACCAACATGTCTAGACTTCTCACCCAACTTGTTTAGACTTTTCCACCAACATGTCTAGACTTCTCACCCAACTTGTTTAGACTTTTCCATCAACTTGTTTAGACTTTTTTAAAAATTGTCTAGACTTTTTTAGGTAGGGCGTCCGAGGTCAATACATGCGTGAAGTTGTGTTGCACAAAAGCACTCTTTCTTTAAATTTTCAATACTTTAAAGAAGTGTGGTACATAGTTTTGTGTTTGTGCTAGAATGCTAGCATATAGTGCAATAAACACGGGGCGTGGCCTAGTGGCTAAGGCGCCTGGTTTGGGACCAGGAGATCGCAGGTTCAAATCCTGCCGCCCCGATTGGCTTTATTACATGCACCACCGCTTGCAAGTCTATTTTGCAACGCGCGTGCTTGTCCCTGCATTTTTCAATGCATGGTGTGTATCACAAGCAAACATGGGTTCTCAGCGTAACACACACACATATATATATTAAGGAGGCGCGCGCATGGTGTTGTCGAGCTTGCGGTGTTTGCCACGCGTGCTGGGTGTTGTAGCGCCTTGCGTGGGTTATCAGCAGCATTTGGTTATACTTATAAAGTATGATGTGGGTTTTGTCTCTTGGCGGTTCTATTGTTGCTCCCAAAGGGGGTGATGATCTTGTGGATGTCGCATTTATCAGTGAATTTTATACACGTATCACGAAGCGCATAGCTATGAATGATAGATTTATCATCATCGTGGGTGGCGGGAGTCCCGCGCGCGTGTATCAGAATGCGTACAAGAGATTGCAGGCGGAGCTTGATGAACAAGGCGGCGCGCGTGATGAAGTGGCGGAGGGGGTAGAACACGCAGGGCGCACAAGCAGCAATGATGCCTTGGACAGAATAGGCATTGCTGCCACGCATTTAAACGCGGCCTTAATACGCGAGGTCTTTGCTGAACATGCCGAGCGCCTTGTTGTACGCAACCCGGAGGCCGAGAACCTTGTCTTTAACAAAAGCGTACTTATAGGCGCAGGTTGGAAGCCGGGGTTTTCTACGGACTTGGATGCCGTTGTGTTGGCACGGCGCTTCGGCGCTCAAACCATTGTGAACATTTCCAACATAGCGCAAATATACACCGCTGACCCAAAACATGAGCCAAGCGCAGAGCCCTTGGAGTCCATTCGGTGGGATGCAATGATTGCCATGGTTGGTGAACGCTGGAAGCCGGGCATGAATGTCCCCTTTGACCCAGTGGCGTGTGTGCAGGCGCGCGCCGCGGGTCTTCAGGTTGTTTCGGTGGGTCCTACGCTTGCAAACCTTGCGGCGGTTTTTGAAGGCAAGGACTATGTGGGGACGCGCATTTGGTAACAACAGGATATTTTTAGGGGGTATTGAGACGCGTATTATAAAAAAGGTGCGCGCCACTGCTTTGGCACACACCTTGTTGCGTTTTGTAAAAGTTGAAAAATGAGCTTTTAAGACTGCAAGTTTTTCACAAGAATTTTCATGTCTTTTATAATTTTTTTCTCGCCCCACTCACGAAGCCCCACGGTGCGTGCAATGACCTTTCCTTGCGCATTTATAATAAACACGGTAGGTGTACCGTCTGTACCGAGGTGGGTAGCGCGCAGTGTTTCGCCCATGGTGTCCATGAATATAATGCTTTCATCGCTTATGTTAAACTGACTTTTAAAAGCAAGGGCGTCTTGTTTGTCTTCATCCCACGAGACGTAGGCAAATTTGACCTTGCTTTCTTTTGCAAGTTCCTTTGCCATTTTAGCAAGCTTGGGAGCCTCAAGGTGACAGTAACGGCAGCCTGATCTCCAAACAGAGACAATAGTTACGTTGCCCTTGAGGGCTTCTCGCACGTTTTCTGAGGTGCCGCGTAGGGTATTGAGGGTAATGTTTGGTATGTCAGCGTTTATCAATTCTGCGTCTATTCCCGCCAATATGTCCTCAGTGCTTTTTTTGGGCGGTGACCCAAAGGCCGTCAAAAATATCAGCGCGCACACAGTAATACTTACCAGTAGTGTGTTTTTAAATATGGAATTCTTCATAGCATCTCCTTAACCATAGGTAAATTTTTAATTTATATATTGTACATTATGTGTTAACTTTTGTCTAGCTGCAAGGTCATGGTGGGCGCGTCTGCAATTTCAGCAAGGCCAAAGTACTGAATGGCGCCGGGGTAGCGGAATGCCGTGTTTGCAAGCCACTTCTTTCTGTTTTTGACAAGGTTTTTAAAGGGCGCGCCGGTAAGCTCAACCAGTGCCTTGCGTATTACGGGCTTGTCTGCGCTGTGGCGGCGTTCTATGTTCATCATCATGGTTAGTGGAATGCCGCCTGCCTCCCAGTCCTTGGCGGGCTTTGTAAGGCTTGCCACAGCAGCCATGTAACCACTCAGTCCGTTTGCAATGAGCACAAATGCTGTGTAGCCCAGCGCATAGCAGTAGGTTGCATCAAAATTAGTAGGGAATGCACAGCGGGCTTCGTAGCCAAAAAAGTGGTGTTGCGCCGCAAAGGCAGCGGCAAACTGCCCCGCCTTTTTTCTGCGCGTGAGTTCTTCCTTGACCATTTGCATGAGTAGGCGCTCGGTTTCTATGAGCGAGACTTGTACATTGCCATGCGCGTCTCTGTCTAAGAGGAGCTGTTCACGAATTGAAGCGGGCAGCGAAAGAAAGGTTTTGCGCAATGCGGGCGCAAGGCTTTTTTCCACAGCCTTTGTTTTTTCTTCCACGCTGTCACTGGTGTTCTGTGCCAATATTTCATTAAGTGATGCAATGAGCGTGCGCATTTCAGGGATGAATTCTATGAGTCCCTCGGGCACCAGTACTACGCCAAAGTTTTGCTTTTTTTTGCTGCGCAACACAACGCCGTCCGCAATGTGCTGCACAATGTCGTGTAAGGACTGCTGGTTTTTCTCTACCTCTTCGGATATCAAGGCGATGTTGGGCTGGGTTTGTAGCGCGCATTCAAGGGTAATGTGGCTTGCCGAGCGCCCCATGAGGCGGATAAAGTGCCAGTACTTTCCCGCGCTTGCTGCATCTCGCGCTATGTTGCCGATAAGTTCTGAATAGGTTTTCACGGCGGTGTCAAAGCCAAAAGAGGTTTCTATGTGCTTGTTTTTTAAGTCGCCATCTATGGTTTTTGGTACGCCTATCACTTGAATGGCGCTTTGCTCCGCCACAAAATATTCCGCAAGCAGCGCGGCGTTGGTGTTGCTGTCGTCTCCCCCTATTATTATAAGCGCGTCGAGTTTGTTGGCCTTAGCGTTTTTAAGTGCGCGTTTAAACTGTTCAGGCGTTTCTATTTTGGTTCTCCCAGAGCCTATAATGTCAAAGCCGCCGGTGTTGCGGTATGAGTCTACAAGTTCCTTAGTGAGAATGCGCTTTTTGTTTTCAAGGAGTCCACTCGGTCCGCCTAAAAAGCCTATGAGGCTTGATGTTTCACATGCCGCGTAAAGGGCGTCAAAAATACCCGCTATGACATTGTGCCCACCCGCAGCGGGGCCACCCGAGAGTATTACGCCAACGCGGCGCGCTGTAGTAGCATGCTTGTTTGTGCCTTTTTTCACCGTGGCTATGGGTTTGCCAAAGCTGTGCGCAAAAATGGCTTGCAGTTCCTTGGCGTGCGACACAGCGCCTGTTTTGTCTCCAAGGCTCAGCGACATGGTTTTAATGGAACCCGAAAGCGCCTTTGGGAGTTGCGGTTTGTAACCTAAACGCGCGGTGTGAAGATGAGAAAACGACATAAAGCCTCCTAGAAACAGTGCGTATGCGCAGTATAGAGCACACACATGTCTTGCATGGATTTGATTTTTATTACATTATAGTAGATATGAATATACAAGAATTTTTACGACAACTCGGAATAGAAAATGTGAATTTTTCTTTTAAGCCGAAATACGTCATTGGCTTTGTTTTCATGTTACTCTTGGTGGTGGTGGTTGCTACCAGCGTTTTTGTAGTGGACGAAACACAGCAAGCAGTCGTGGTACAGTTTGGTAAGTACAACAGAACGGTTGGTTCGGGCTTAAAGTTCAAGCTGCCATTTGGTATAGAAAAGAATTACAACGTGGATACGCAAATAGTGCAAAATAAGACCTTTGGCTTTAGGGCGCAGAAGTCGGATGTTGTATCAGTGCGCGCACGTGGTGATTACAGCGCTGAGTCCACCATGCTCACGGGGGACTTGAACATTGTAAATGTGGAGTGGGTTATACAGTATAAAATTGCCGACCCTCGGGCGTGGCTCTTCAATGTTGAAAATACTGAAAAGACCATAAGTGATATTTCGCGTTCTGTTATCAATGAGCTTGTGGGCGACTACTACATTACAGACGTACTGGGGAATAGGAGAACTGAAATAGAGGTGAAGGCGCTTAAGGCTATGAGCGAGGCCTTTCATCTGTATAACATTGGTATACAAGTTACCGCGGTGCGGTTGCAAAACATTGTGCCACCAGAGGGGAGTGTACAAGATGCCTTTGAGGATGTAAATAAAGCGGTGCAAGACATGAACCGTCTTATAAACGAGGGGCGGGAGGCTTATAACAAAGAAATACCCAAGGCGCGTGGGCAGGCGGAGCAGTTGATACAGGTTGCGCAGGGTTATGCCGCGGAGCGTGTTAACAACGCCAAAGGGGATGTTGCGCGCTTTAAGTCCGTGCTTGCTGAGTACAACAAGAGTCCGAGTGTAACACGAGAGCGTATTTATTACGAAACGCTTGAAAAGATATTGACAAGCTCGGAGGGTAAGACGCAATTTATAGACAAGGATTTCAAGAGCATTGTTCCATTCTTGTCACTTCAAAAATCAAATTCGGGCTCACAAGCGTTGATGCCCGCCGGTGCGCAGTAGACGCGCGTGTTAAGGAGATTATATGGCACATCAACCAATAAAAATACCATTTGCATTGAAGCTGCTCATTGTTTTTGTAATAGTGGGCGTGCTAGTTTACGTTTCAAAACCCTTTTTCATAATAACGGAGGGCGAAATGGCAGTAGTAACTCGTTTTGGACAAATAACGAGGACAGAGGAGACTGCGGGGCTTAAGTTTAAGGCGCCGTTTATAGATTCTGTGACGCGCTATTCTAAAAAGATACTTCCATGGGACGGCGAGCCGCGCCGCGTGCCCACCTATGAAAAACAATTTATATGGGTGGATACTACCGCGCGCTGGCGCATTGTTGACCCGCGCACTTTTTATAAATCAGTGAACACCATGAATCAAGCCTTTTCGCGCCTTGATGACGTAATAGAGAGTGCCGTGCGCACTATCATAGCGGGCAACAAATTGGTGGAGGCTGTGAGGAACACCAACGATATTATGGAAGTTCGTGATACGTCTATAAATGACTTGTTGCCAAGTTCAGACGTGGACGACTCGGGCATTGAGAACCTGAGCGAGCTGGTAACGCAGCTTGAAAAGCAGCCTAAAATAAACAAGGGGCGCAGAAGCTTAAGCGAGGAAATGCTCGTCTCAGTGAAAAAGCTGGTTCCTGAATTTGGCATAGAGGTTATAGACATAGTTATTCGCCAAATTCGCTATGCGGATGACCTCACCGAGAGTGTGTACAGCAGAATGATTTCAGAGCGCAAGCGTATTGCGCAGGTGTACCGCTCACAGGGTGAAGGGCGTAAACAAGAACTCCTCGGTCAACTTGAAAACGAAAAGCGTTCTATACTTTCGGGTGCGTATTCACAAGCCGAAGCAATACGCGGTACTGCAGATGCTGAAGCTGCGAGCATTTACGCAAATGCTTATGGACAGAACCAAAGCTTTTTTCAGTTTTGGCGCGCCATGGAGTCGTACAAAAAAACAGCGCCCTCACTCGACAAGGTGCTTTCTACTGAAGGAGATTACTTCCGTTATTTTTACCGAAGCAGCGGGCGCTAAGGTGCGCCGCGCTTTTGCGTAAAGGCTACGCCGTGTAAATCATGGGACATACGCTTGCATCATTGTTTGCGCCTTATGAAGGTGCGTGTAGTCTCCACGGCGCGGTGAACATTCCGCTGAGCGACATTCTCTACGACTCACGCCGCCTAAGCCCTGCGTCAACTTCAGAGCAAGGCGGCGTGTTGTTTTTTGCGCTGCCCGGCATACATGCGGATGGGACGCTTTTTATAGCGCAGGCGCTTGAAAATGGCGCGCGTGCCTTTGTGTGTGAGGCGCCGCTTGAGGCGGTAACACAGCACCTTGCTGCAGACGTGGGCTGTGCACTAGTGCCACGCGGCAGCATACGCAAAATTATGGCTGAAGTGAGCGCGCGTTTTTTTGACTACCCCGCACAAGACTTGACCTTGTGCGCAGTCACCGGAACGGACGGCAAGAGTACCAGCGTGGAGTTCATTCACCAGCTGCTTACGCAGTGCGGCATTCGTGCGGGGCTGTGGTCTACCGTGCATTGTTTTGACGGCACGCGCTACTTTGGCAACGACTTTCGTCAATCAACCCCTGAAGCGCCTGACTTGCACCGTGCCATGCGGCGCATGAAAAACAACCAGTGTACCCACGCCGTTTTAGAAGTCACCAGCCACGCCTTGAGCAACAAAACCATGCGCGTACATGGCATAGCCTTTGATTGTGCCGCGCTTACTAACGTGGAAAGCGAGCATTTGGATTTTCACGGCACACTTAAGCAATATGCCTATGATAAAAGCACCCTGTTTGCACAAGTGAAGTCAAGCGGCACGGCGCTTATGCGCGAAGATGAACCCTACGCCGAACTCTTTGCCTCTCGAGCGCGTGAGGCATCTGCAAGACTTGCCAGCTACTGCGTGCGCGAAGTTGAAGACAAGCAGGCGCAGCGTGTGTTGCGCGATGATGCGGTGCAGGTGCGCTATGCGCTTGAGAACGTGAGCATGAGCGTTCATGAAATACGCGGGGACTTGTTGTGTGACGGGGCTTTTGCCTCTGAGCTACGCGTACCCTGCACCGGGCTGTACAATGCAGAGAATGCCTTGCTTGCTGTAAGCGCAGTGCATGCCTTGGGAATAGCAAAGCTTGAAGCGCTTGCAGCGTACGCGCACAAGCTTACTCCACCGCGCGGGAGAATGCACACCATGCAATGCAAAGGCGTTACAGGCATTGTTGACTACGCGCATACGCCGGGTAGCTTTCAAAAACTTTTGCCCATGTTACGCTCCGTGGTAAAAAAGCGGCTTATTGTTGTTTTTGGCTCGGCGGGTGAGCGTGATGTTAAAAAGCGCGCCGTACAAGGGGGCATTGCCGACAAGTATGCAGACGTGCTTGTGCTGACTGATGAAGACCCGCGCGCAGAAGCGCCCATGGACATATTGCGTGAGATTGCCGCTGGAGCAACGCGAGACGTGGGTGAGACACTCTTGCTTATTCCCGACAGGAAGCAGGCCATACACCGCGCCTGCGCCTTAGCGCGCGAAGGTGATTGCGTACTGTGCTTGGGCAAGGGTCATGAAAAAAGCATTGAGTATGCGAATGCCACAATTGATTGGGATGAAATTGCTGTTTTGGAAGAGGCCTTGAAGGCCGAGCTCTAGCATTAATGTACTAACAAGGTTTTTAAGAAGGCGCTCTGTAGTATTCTACAAGTTAGTATGGTGTATATACTGTTATTACTGCTCGGTTTTATATTGCTTATAGGGGGGGCTCATGTTTTGGTGAACATGTGCGTGTTGTTTGCACAAAGGCTAGGCGTACCCCCTGCAATTATAGGCACGACCGTGCTTGCATTTGGCACGTCTTTACCTGAGCTCATTGTAGGCTTGAGCGCTAGCGTTTCAGGCGCAAACGCCATGGTCTTTGGTAACGTTGTGGGCAGCAATATTCTCAATGTTTTAGTAATGCTTGGGCTGTGCGCGCTCATTTACCCTTGTGTCGTCTCAAGGCAAAGCATGCGCGTTGATATTCCGCTGAGCATTCTGGCGGCTCTCATGATGCTGGCGCTTCCATTTGTCAAGCTGCCCTTTGAACGCAATGACACGCACAGCACGTTGTACTTTTCACGCTTTGACGGCTTGTTGCTCTTGGTTGTGTTTGTGTTTTTTATGGTTCATGCCATGAGAATTTTTACGCGTTCTGAGGGGCATGAAGGCTTAGAAGCAGCACAAGGTGAACAAATTTCTATAGTAAAAAACACGCTTGGCTTTATCATAGGGCTTGTAGCGCTTATAGCGGGAGGGCGCATCATCGTACTTAACGCGCTTGGGCTTGCAACCCTCCTCGGGGTGTCTACGCGCATCATTTCCATTGTTGTGGTTGCACTCGGCACCTCACTCCCTGAATTAGCCGTGTCTGTAGCCTCCGCGTACAAAAGGCACAGCGAGCTTGCCTTGGGCAACGTGGTAGGCTCAAACATCTTCAATGCTTTTTTTATACTCGGCACCTGCGTACTTATAAGCCCCATTGCAGCCCCGCGCGCGGCTCTTGTAGACCTTGTGGTTCATGCGTTCTCTGTAAGTCTCTTAAGCATTATTGCGCTTTCAAGTAAAACGCACACCATTTCGCGAGTAGCGGGCGGCGCGTTTTTGCTCTTATACGCGCTGTACATGGTGCAGCTTTTCACATAGTACGCGCTGTGGGGGCTGCACGCCGAGTGTATGTCATAGCAGGTGTGGCTGCTTGACCGCAGAAAAAGCTCATAGCAAATAGCGTGAGCTATGGCACAAATACACGCGCGAAGCGCAGCACCGCGTCTTACCCCAAGGGGGGCGTGGGGGGACACCCCCCACAAAAATAAACCATCATCCTAGCTTTGAGAGTATAACGCCAAGTACAGCAAAAAGACCCGCAAACGCAATGCCAAATATTATAAGCATATTGCTAATGCGCTTGTCTGTCTTATCTACTATTGTCTTCATGTCGTCTATGCGCGTGTTGGTCGCATCTATGCGTGTGTTAAGGCTTGTTTCTAAGCTATCTATGCGTACGTTTGTGCCCTTGACTTGTTCTGTAAGTTTTTCATCCAGCGCATCTATGCGGTTGTTGTTTTTCTCTATTTCATATGTAAGCGATACCCTAATGCTATCAAGCTGCATATCTCGCATTTGCCCAGCAAGAAAGTCATATTGACTTGTTGGAGCATGTCCGTTGTCTTTTAATTCTTCTATGCGCGCTTCCATGTTTTTTATTATATGCCCTTTGCCTACAATACCACAACTAGCTTTTTGCTATTACTGCCCCCAAGGGGGGAAACTCCCCCACGATAAAAGGCATGAAGCCCTTGCGCGCTAAGCACAAAACAACATGAGTAATCTCTATACCTCATGTATTATTCCCTATGGCGTAGCCTCACACCCGAAGCAAACCTGCGCAACCCGTGCGTAGCACCTCAAGGTACCTACACATACAGCTACATGTAGTCGCGCATAAGCGCAAAAGGCGTTCACTGAATGCTCGGGGGTGTGGGGGCGTGCCCCCACAAAAAGCACAACTGTATGGCTCAGAGGCAAAAGGCGCTTGTGATATACTGGGAATACTATGAAAGCAGGACAACTTGAGAAGGGTATGTGCATACTCCATAAAAACAATGAGCCCTTTTTGGTGCAAGAACGCGAGTTTGTAAAGCCGGGCAAGGGTGGCGCATTTGTGCGCTGCAAGCTTAAGGGGCTTTTGTCGGGGCAACTGGTACGAGAGGTTATTCGCTCAAATGATACCGTTGATCTCGCCGAGGTTGAAAATGGCAAGGGGCAGTATTTGTACGAGGATGGCAAGCAGTTTTTCTTTATGGACTCCGAGAGTTTTGAAGAGTACGCGGTGAATATTACAGACTTTGAGAATCACAAAAATTACTTGCGCGCAGGTGAGGTGTATCAGATCATGTTTTTTGATGGCAAGATTATTGACGTGATATTGCCTCCCAAGGTTGTGCTCACGGTTACCGCTGCTACAGAAGCCATTAAGGGCGACACGGCAACGAGTGTTACCAAAATGGTGGAGTGCGACACGGGCGCAATGATTAAGGTTCCGGGGTTCATTCAGGAGGGTGAAAAAATTTTGGTGAATACCGAAACGGGTGAATACGCTGAACGTGCCAATTAAAAACGCGAAGACATC
The DNA here is from genome assembly GCA_965196605.1 of Spirochaetia bacterium. Classification (GTDB taxonomy): domain Bacteria; phylum Spirochaetota; class Spirochaetia; order WTKD01; genus CBDAKK01. The sequence continues at coordinate 258,106 of CBDAKK010000008.1, read as the reverse complement.
AATAAATGCCACAACTGAGAGTCATGAGCCTTCTGTTATTTCAGTGCTCCCAACTTCGTTTGGCGAGTTCACGGTATATGGCTATGCTCACGCTCATAAAGAACATGTAGCGCTTGTTATGGGAGAGGTGAGCAATGCAGATGACGTGCTGTGTCGCGTGCATTCCGAGTGTCTTACGGGCGAAGTGTTTCATTCACTGCGCTGTGATTGCAAAGAACAACTGGAGCGCGCACTCGCAAGAATAGCGGAGGCAGGGCGCGGTGTGCTTGTTTACTTACGGCAAGAGGGGCGCGGCATAGGACTCATAGAAAAACTTCACGCATATAATTTGCAGCGCAAGGGCATGGACACGGTTGATGCCAATATTCATCTAGGTCACCCCGTGGATGCGCGCGAATATGCACTTGCTGCGAGCATGCTTATGTATTTGCAAGTGCGTTCAGTGCAGCTTATGACCAATAATCCAGATAAGGTTGCGCAGTTAGAAAAACACGGTGTACGGGTTTCACAACACCTTGCTTTGAAGCCTCAAAACATCACCAGCCACAACAGCAAGTACCTTAAGACTAAGGCTGAAAAACTGGGACACACCTTGTAGGCCTTTGCTACGACACAAAGGCCTCTAACTACGAGGTTTTTGTAATCGTGCCTTAAGCATTTTTACTTTTTTGAACAACATATACAAATGCACCGAGTATGGCCCACTGCGAGTCCTTGAGTAATTCGCGTCTATTGCTGCCATCACACCACAAGCAGTAATACAGAGGTTGCCCCGTTTCTGAGAATTCTATACTCAATTTTTTCACTGTCGCGCTTTCGCCAAGCCGCATAACATAGACTGCTCCGTTTTGTGGATATTCTCCTTGACTGTCGCGAACCAATATGGTGCACCCATCAGTAATACCAAGTTCGCTCATGCTGTTGCCTTGTACGCTCAGCGTGTAGTACTTGCTTGTGTCGCCTTGCAAAAAACGCCGCGGCACGGTGGTGGTGCCTATGCTGTCATTCATGTCGATGGGAGGACCCGCTGCCACACCGGTATAATGGGGAACGTTTATAAAAACTTCTTCCTCATATGGCGGAGGTGCCGCCTCACTTACCTGATATGAAGGCACGCTTGGGCTTGGGTAGGGACTTGGAGATATAGTTTCTTCCTGCGCTCCACCTTCTAGGTTTCGTTTGTTATTTTGAGCATGCTCCACGCTTTGTGGTGAGTGCACATAGCTGAGCGTACCATATATCGCTACGTCTTTCTTTTCAAAGCGCAAGACATTATCAGCATGTCCCAGCTCATAATATGTTGGCATGTCCGTAATAAGCTTGCGAACATTGATGCATTGTTGATACTGAAATAATACGATATCACCACGCTTTGCCATAGAGACACTCGGAGCAAATACGCATATGTCCCCATCTTGAATATTCTCTTCATGAAGGGTATTCCCTTGTATTTGAACAGCAAAATCAGATTGTGAAATAGTGCTGACATAGGGGACGGATATGTAATACACTTTGTGAGAATCATGCCTCAGCGTAGGGAACAAGGTAGCCTTGTGTGCATGCGGGGCTTCATTTGGCAAGATGATATTCTCAACATCTATAGTAGCAAGCAAGGGCAAAGAAAGTGCCACGGGGTATGCAACTTTTGCATCATACGAAATTTCTTCGATTGTTTTGAAAATTCTTGAGTGTTCTGACGGACGCGTGAGAACAATGTTGTCAAGGGTTGCTGCAACTTTTTTTCTAAACGAAGATGGTAGACCATAGAGTGAATCCACAACATGCTGCACAAGAGGATCTTTGTGCGTAGGAGCACGATGTACCCCCAGCAATAATTCATCAAGGCTGACATCCAAATACCGAGCTATTTTAATAATGATGTCACGCCGCGGTTCTGTATTGCGCTTCTTGTGTTTTGAAATGGTATCTTGTCCAATACCTATTTTTCGTGCCAACTCTTTTTTCCACCCATAGGGTTTATTTTTTTCTCGAGCTATTTTTTCTACTGTTTCCCAAAAGACTGTATTCATACTTTTATTATGGTTAGTTTGGCTAATTATGTGGAGTGCTTTTATAAAATATAGTCAATATACGTTATTGGGGCAAAAATGAAAAAAAAACCTAATAATTGAAAAAACATGTATTGAACGCAACGATTTTGCCTAAATAAAACCTAATTGAAGCACGCTACTCATTTAGAATTTTTCGCGCTTCATAATTTGGCGTGGAACTATACCAAGTTTACGCAAAAATGGCACGGGACCTCTATGCCCGCGCGCTACGAGTATGGAGAAATGCCCGCATACAAGTACCATTCGCATGAAAAGATTTATGCCATAGAAAAGCATGTTTTTAGATGCATGCGCGCGTATGTAGCGCACTGCTTTTTTGCGAATGCTTTTTTTATGCTCTTGCGCATGCTCTTTAATGGTAGAGGTTTGCGCCCACACTACATGTTGTCGAGCACAAGGTTTTTGTAGCACATACGCTTTCATTCCGTAGGCATGCGCATTGCCGGTTAAAATATCCGCGGGCATTTTCATGGGCGAGCCAATCTCGCAAAATTTTTGCGCCCCCGCCTGTGACACTATATACGCTGCAGTATGATAACAAAATTCTGTCGCAAAACCTGCAGTAAAACAATTACCGTGTCCCCCAACAAGGCGCGTCCTGCCACTCCACTGTATGCGCGCGTGTTTATAAGGCTTTGAATACATGTTGCCACGTTGCACGTAGGCGCACAAAAGCATGTCCCAACCTTTTGGCATTTGCGCAATAACGGGAGCGTCCACAATATGAGCAAGCTGCGCTTCTAGAAATACATCATCCTCAAGAATAAGCGCGCAAGGGATAGCGTCATCACATATTTTTTTGTAAACCGCAAGATGCGAAAGCCCGCATCCTATTTCACCTACAGTAAAAGGCTTTGCATACAATTGCGCATCACGATTATTTTCAATAGCAACAAGGGTAGCATCGTCCAAACTTGCCCCATCTACTGCAGGTACAAATTCATGCTCCAAGCCCAGTCGCGTTAGCTGAAATGCCATTTGCTTTTTTCGTAAACTACTTCGTGCTAGGTTTATGACAAATATGGGAATATTGCTCATGCTTGTTATATTATAGACGCAGTTTAGAATACACAACTTTGCTTTGTGGGGGCAAGCCCCCACACCCCCACAGCGGCTTTTGCTATAAGCTCCATCTCTGTGTCGCACCGTCCATGGCGCCCCCTCAGCCCCCTCCATTGGGGCGGTCGTTTGCTCCGCTCCATTTAACGTTTCTAGCCGTACCATCCTTGGCACAGGCGTCACGCGTTCGCGACTGTCTTTGGTGCTTTTTTCATACTTGCGCACAGTATCTATGTCATTACTGCTTTAGCACACAGCATGTTTTTTCTCTTTTCTTTGGTACTTTCTTTTCTCTTTTTTTCGTGCTAAAAAAAGAGAAAAGAAAGTACAGCTGTCCGGGGCATCATCATATCGCGTCACGCGCCGTGGCAACACAGAGCGTGACCAGCATACCGCGTGAACTACAACACAAACACCCGCGCATAGCGCAGTACAGCGTCTTACCCAAAGGGGGGTGGGGGGGGTGTCCCCCCACAAATATGAATTATGTTATACACTGAGGTTAAAGAGGTGGCGTAATGTAGCATGTTCTTTGTAACCTACATTGTCACAGTCCTCCTACAAAATTTTACATGCACTGCATATTATACATGCGCCAAGCTTAGCACGTAAAAAAAATCGTTCAAAAATATCATGGAAAATAAAAAAACATTTACTGAGCTGGGATTATCAGCACAAATATTGGCTGCAATAGAAAAAAAGGGGTTTGAAGAACCCACGGCAATTCAAACCATGGCTATTCCTGCCATATTAAAAAATGAGAATAACATTATTGCACAAGCACAAACAGGCACGGGAAAAACCGCGGCCTTTGGACTTCCGCTTATCGATGTATTAGATGATGAGGCAACAATTATTCAAGCCTTAGTTTTGGTCCCTACTCGTGAACTAGCGCTGCAAGTAGCAGAGGAGATGAACTCTTTTACAGGAAGTAAAAATATTAAAATAGCTCCTATATATGGCGGACAATCAATAGAACAACAAATGAGACGACTGCGCTCTGGCATTGATATTATTGTAGGAACGCCCGGACGCATCATTGATCACCTCAAGCGCAAGACACTGAAGCTTAAAAATATTAAGCACCTTGTTATAGACGAAGCAGACGAAATGCTCAACATGGGTTTTATTGATGATTTAGAAGCAATAATGCAGCATACCAACGAGAATAAAAAAACCTTCTTGTTTTCTGCGACCATGCCCGAAAGAATAAAAAAACTTGCCAAAAAGTATATGCAAGACCACACCTTACTAACGGTGAAAAAAAACAAATTAGAAACAGCCCTTACAGAACAAATATATTTTGAAATACGTGCGTCTGATAAATTTGAAGCGCTTTGTAGAATTATTGATATTGAAGAACACTTTTACGGCATGGTGTTTTGTAGAACCAAAAGCAAGGTAGACTCCGTTGTGTCTCATTTAACAAGCAGAGGCTATGACGCAGAAGCCATTCACGGCGACATTTCACAAGTACAACGAGAGCGGACGCTTGGCAAATTTAAAAAGCAACAAATAAATATTATGGTGGTAACCGATGTTGCCGCACGTGGCATCGATGTGAACAATCTCACGCATGTTATAAACTATTCATTGCCCCAAAATCCCGAATCCTACGTACATAGAATAGGACGAACGGGGAGAGCGGGGAACGAAGGTACCGCTATTACCTTCATTACTCCAAATGAATACAAAGAACTCATGCTTATTCAAAAACTATCCAATGCAAGTATTAAAAAATCAAGCGTACCAAAAGTGCAAGACATTATTGACACGAAGCAGAAAAAGATACATGGAGAGATCATGAATCTTTTAGAAAATGATGTGGACGAACTATATTATCAATGGGCTCATGGAATTATTGAAAAAGGGTTTGATCCCCTACAAATAGCAGCAACATTGTTGCATTATTGTTTTGATGAAAAAATAGACCGCAATGCTTACAGTGAAGTTCAAGAATTAACAACACGCGAGGATGCATTTTTAGACAAACAAGGCAAAACCAGACTTGTAGTTGCGCTTGGCAAAAAGGATAATTTTAACGCAAAAAAAATTGCACAGTTCATTGGAGAAAAAGCATCTATCAAGCCTAACCTTATTAAAAATATAGAAGTAACCAATACGTGCTCGTTTATTACAGTACCCTTTGAACGGGCTGAAAAAATTATTCTGAGCTTCCAGAAAAAAGGAAAACGCCCTTTAGTTCGTCACGCAAAAAAACAAGGCAAGAAAAAATAAAGGCTGAATCAAGCGCAAAATCTCTCTTGAGCCAAAAGGGCAGCGCAATTCATCACTTTTTCTATAGAAGAACAAGTATAGAACAAGTGTCTTCCGAAATTTTGACATGCTTTTCAGAACACATAAGAATGCAGCCGAATTTTATATGCGCATAGATCGCATGCAATGGGCGTAGAAGTTCTTGCATTACAAACACTTACTACATAAACAATATCGGCACTGCATATACCCAAGCTTGCAAATTTCTCTCTAATCTACGCTATTTCTTCACCTGATACAAGTTTTCATTTTTACCAATGTTCAATAAATGAAAATTTAGAACATCAAGTACAATTAAAATATACATTTTTTCGTAATTTTATATTTATATTCAAGCAAAACAACACAGACACAGTATCTGTAGTTATATAACTATACAAATACTTTGGAGGTATTATTCATGAATAATAAAATTGCCCTTAATGTTGATAAGTGCTACGAATTGTATTGTAAGGATAAAAATGCTTACCCGCAGATAACGGAAGCCGTTACCCTATACGTATACCAATACCCCTTAGTGGTTTCACGACAATACGAAGAACTCTGTGGAGATTTTTGGAGTGCGATAGCACACAAGATACCGAAATATATTACAAATTTTATCTACACTTCCATACCCTTTGAGCGCTATTTGTCTTTGACCATGAAGTTTCAATTTATTACATTTTTGAACAACACCATACGTCATACCAAGGAAACACGAATGTATAACAAGGCGCATGCGCTATTTTCCATTGCACCGTGGGAAGACACAACGCATAGCAAAAAAGAGTTGGGCATGGAACTACTTATTTGGTTCATCAACGAGCATGTGAAAACCAACACATCACATGAGCGTCTATGGTGGCTTTTGTTACATTACAGTCCCATGTTTCCCATAACGCGCATAAGCGAAATGGGCGATAGACTTGGAGTAGCAAAAGAAGAAGTTCATCGCGTACTTGAGTCACTAAAAGAAGACATACAGCAAGAACAAATACGCCTTAATATTTTACAGGGACGCTGTAATATGTATTTTGCACAGCGTGCTTTGCTCGACAGAGAACTTGAAGAAGACATATTATCAAAACAAGAAGAGCTACGTATCAAAGAACGCCGCGAAACCTACAACCAGCGCTATCGAAAGCTAGCAAGACAATTACAGAACACCATGGGAAGCATCTCACATGCGCGCTTAAGTGAAGTACTTGGCGTGCCCAAAGGCACCATTGATTGCGGCATAGCCCTGCTCAAAAAACAGTGCCTTAAGTTTAAAAACCAAGCTCGAGAAACGGGATTGGTGTAAAACGCCACTGCACCCTTAAACGCACACACAAACCAAAGCAGCGCTAAAAATAAGCCAGCAAAATCTACAACGTCTTTATTACCACAAGGCCACAGACAGCACAAAGCCTATCCGCACACTAACACCCACAAGTAATTGCCTTTCCTGCCGTTGCTTGCGTTCCCTCAGTGGCATAGCCATCGCGTTTCCACCAATCAAGCCCACCTATCAATTCTTTAACCTTGAAACCAAGCGTTACAAGCTTCAGAGCTGTTTTAGTCGAAGCATTACAACCAATGCCATCACAATAACAAACATAAATTTTTGACTTATCAAGATGCGAGGTACTAGTAGCGCATATTTCCCTATGAGGCAGATTAATGGCGTTTGGCACATGGCTTAATGCAAAGGCTTCAGCTGCTCGTCCATCTACAACAACAAAGGGCTCATCCCGTGACAAGGCCTCATATAAATCCCATGCGTCAATTTCATAGGACAGTTTTTCTTGATAATACCTCAGTTGCTCAACACTCACAGCAACCTCCTATTTTTATGAAGTTTTAATTTTTAAAGTAATACACCCTATAATTTTTAAACTTACTAGTAACGCACTAGCTTTTGCTTTTTGCCGCAGGCGATGCTTTTGCACCCTGTGCGCTGTACTGCTTGAGTTTACGCTCTTCTGGAGAAAACAACTTCTCAGAAGACTCTTGCGTCTTTTCACCGCGCGCCTCTCGGTACTCCTTGACCTTACGCTTCATAAGATTGATAAGCTTGGTTATTTTAATACCGCGCGGGCACACTATGGTGCAATTAAACATGCCCTCACAAGCCCACACACCATTCTTGCTGTCCAACACATCTATGCGCTCCTTTAAGCCCACATCACGCGAATCATCAACAAAACGCGCAGCCTGCACAAGCGCCATAGGCCCTATAAAATCAGAATTCTTGTCTAAAATTGGGCACGCGGAATAACACGAAGCGCAGTCTATACATGTAGACGCATCGTCAAGCAGTTTGCGCTCTTCAGGCGTTTGCAAAAACTCGCCTATTTCGGGCAAATCGTTTTTAGGCACAAAGTAAGGCTTAACCGACTTGTACTTATCAAAAAACGGTTTTTGTTCAACAACCAAATCCTTCTTTGTTTCTAAGTGTTGCAAGGGCTCTATTTCCACAGTAAAGGCATTGTCTTCCGTACTCACATCCTTAAACAAGGTTTTACACGCAAGTCGCTCTTTTCCATTTATGCGCATAGCATCCGAGCCGCACACGCCATGAGCACAGCTACGGCGAAATGAGAGCGTCGTGTCCTCCGTGCGCGCCAGCATTTCAAGCGTGTCAATAACACGTGTGGTGTCTTCAACCTCCACCGTGTACTCGGAATAGTACATTTTCACCTGTGCCTTAGGGTCAAATCGCTTAATTTTTATCGTAGTTTTCATAGCATCTCCTTAAAAATAATTTTGCATCACCCGCTTAATACACACGCGGTTTAGGTTCCCAAATACTCGTATCCACATCATCGTATTCCACGCTAACGCGGCCGGTTTCTTTACTTATGTCTAAATGTGCCATAGTGTGCTTAAGAAAGTTCTCATCATCACGCTCGGGGTAGTCCTCACGCGCGTGCCCCCCACGGCTCTCCTTGCGCATTCTTGCACCCTCTACAACTACCTCCGCAAGGTCTATCATGCAACCAACTTCAAAAATCCGCAGGGTATCGTAATTATAGTCGGTGCTATTATTGTGCACCTTCACATCCGCGTAAGTCTGCCGAATATTCTCAAGCTCCTTTGCGCATTCTATAAGCCCCTGCTCATTCCGAAACACGCCAACCTTCTCCGACATAAGCAACTGCATACGATTGTACACCTCACCAATACTCGGCGCCGCTGAACTCTTTGCAGATTCTTTTCGCGCAAGAATACCCTGCCATATGGCATGCGCATCCTCTATTTCAGACTGAGGCACTTCACACTCACTAGCGCCATTACAATAGCTGCCTATATGCAAACCTGCACGCCTCCCAAAAACCAGAAGCTCCAACAAACTATTTGAACCTAAACGATTAGCCCCGTGCACCGAAACGCATGCACATTCTCCCGCAGCGTACAAGCCCTCGTAACGTTGCTTTGAATATTCAACTTGCCCGTCACTATTTGTGGGTATGCCGCCCATTGTGTAATGCGACGTAGGGTGCACGGGTATGGGTTGCTCTATGGGGTCTATGCCAACATAGGTTTGGCAAAACTCACGCACATCGGGCAACTTATTATTTATCACATCTGCCCCCAAATGCGTGGCGTCCAAATGCACATAGTCATCTATTTGCTTGTTTCCCACTATGCCACGCCCCGCAAGCAACTCTGTCGTAATAGAACGCGCCACCATATCGCGCGGTGCTAAGTCCTTCAGCTTGGGCGAGTAGCGCTCCATAAAGGGCTCCCCGTCTCTGTTGCGCAGTATGCCCCCTTCACCACGCGTACCCTCGGTTATAAGCACGCCAATGTCTTTTATACCCGTAGGGTGAAACTGATAAAATTCAAAATCCTCCACAGGAATACCCGCACGCGCGCAAAGCGCAGCACCATCACCCGTGTTAGCCAATGCATTCGACGTTATTTTAAACAGACGCCCCGCTCCTCCCGTTGCAAAAAGCACCGCCTTTGCCTTAAACACATGGAGCGAACTATCCTCCACTCGTACCGCAGCAACACCCACCGCAGTATTTCCATTCATCAAAAGCTTTATAACGTGGTACTCATCAAAAAAAGTTATGTCGTTTTTTATGCATTGCTGATAAAGCGTGTGCAATATCAAGTGCCCTACCCTATCCGCAGCATAACAGGTACGCATAATAGGCCCCTCACCAAAATGGTGCGTGTGCCCACCAAAGCGGCGCTGCGCTATTTTTCCTTGCTCAGTACGAGAAAACGGCAAGCCCTTATGCTCAAGGTCGCATATAACCTTTGGCGCATCTTCTGCCAAAATAAGCGCAGCCTTTTGATCAACCAAATAATCGCCGCCCTTGACCGTGTCGTAAGCATGCCATTCGGGACTATCTTCACCCATATTTCCAAGAGAGGCGGCAACCCCGCCTTGTGCGGCACCCGTATGACTACGCATAGGGTATAACTTACTAACAACCGCAACTCGTTTTGTAACCCCGCTCACCTGTAACGCGGCATACAAGCCCGCTCCACCACCACCAACTACAATGACATCAAAATCGTGATATGTTATAGAACTCATGATGGTTTATTATACCACATGTGGGGGCAAAGTTGCCTTTGTGGGGGGAAGTGTCCCCCACGCCCCCCATGGGTAAGACGCGGTATGTGCATAAGCGCTTTGTGGGGGAGCTGCCCCCACACCCCCTTTGGAGTATGACGCGGTGCTGCGCTTAGCGCGTGTGAGCTATCGCAATTTTGCTAACGCAGTGTATGTGCGCGCTTTCTGCGGTCAAGCAGCCGCACCTGCTATGACATACGCTCGGATGACTGTTCTTTTTTTTCTTTTTTTATGCATGCAAAAAGAGTCGAGAGCGTAGCGACAGCCGTAGCAGGGATGCTACGCATTGGCTGCCAAGGATGGTACGGGTGCAAACTACTGCATAAGTGCCGCTGTGCGGCACAAACATGGAACTTGCACCAAAGTCGTGAGCCGAAGGCGAGCGGCTAGAAACGATTAAAATAAGTGTTGCGCAGCAACACAGAAATGGAGCTTATAGCAAGTACCAAAGTCGCGAGCGAAGCGAGGGGATGCAAACTACTGCATAAGCACCGCTGTGCGGTGCAAACATGGAGCTTGCATCAAAGAAAAAAAACATCCTGTATGCTAAAGGTAATGACATAGATACTGTGCGCAAATATGAAGATTGTATGGAAGTAAGTTTGTGTGAGTGCGCTTTGTGGGGGCAAGCCCCCACACCCCAGAGCATTCAGCGAACGCCTTTTGCGCTTACGCGCGACTGTATCTACCCATATGCGTAAGTACCTTGAGGTGCTACGCCATAGGGAGCAAGACACGAACGCAAATTATGTGTAACATTAGCGAACCAAAAAAAAAAGGAAACCGCTTGCGCGATTTCCTTTGAGGTTTTTAAGAAATTCTAAAAATTAGAATTTTACTTTAACTCCTGCGTATACATAGCCGTACTGTGCTTTAGACTCAGCGCTATCAGCACCGGTGCCTGTTTCCTTTGCTCTAAAGAAGTTTTCGGTTTTGTGATAACCATCGGCAGTAACTGAACTGTCCTTTGTGCGGATTAAGTCGCCACTTTCCCACATAACTTCAAACGTAGTGTTAGGCACAACATTGACAATGTCTACACCAAGTCGTAAACGTAAATCAAAAGGATTTGGTGTTTGTCTTTTGAAATCTACGCTCTTACCACCTTTAGGAGTAATAGAGTCAGTCTCTTGATTGGTAATGTTAAAGGCCTTAAACAAGATACCCAGTTTTGGTTTGATAAAGGATATGGTGTATGAACCTTCATAGCTAAGTCCCACATCAGCAGTTGGGTTAATCTTGTATTCAACATCATCTACTGTTTGCGTTGCACCAAGCGCGTAGTTAAAGTTGAAGATAAGCCCATGCTTCAAACCGGGAACTAATCCAACAACATCGCCGTCTTCAGAGTCCCACACAGTGAGTTTTGCGCCAATGTAGGGAATGTTTATCTTACGCACTCTTTCATATGGAGTGCTTCCGTACAAAACAGCGAAACCAAAACCGTCGAGAACTTCTTCATCGCCATCAAAAAGATCCATCAAATCATCTTCTTTTTTCTCAACATAATATCGTGCACTATCCTGAAAACCCAAGGTCGTACCTAAGGCAGCTTCGTACGAAGCAGTGAGAATTTTCTCATCGCTGCTTTTAGCTGGAGTTACTGATAAAGCAGTTCCATACGGCGCTTTGTTTTCAAGCGCAACTTCAAACCCAAGGCTTGGTTTAACAAAAAAGGAGTCCCCTATGTTCAACTTATAACCCCCAAGTAAGCCCAAAGAAAGCGGGTTGCCTTCACCCAAGAACTCGAGTTTCTTGTCTTTATTAAGCTTTGAAAAAATATTCGCATACTTAAACTTTAAGGTTAAATTTTCCACAGCAAGGAGTTGTGCCTCCAGTGAAACCGCAAAGGGATTGAAAGGCTTCTTGTTTTTATCGAATTTACCCGCAAGAGCCAAGCTTTCCTTAAAGCTGTACTTTGTAGAAACACCGACGGCAACGTCAACAATTTTGTCGAGCTTAAACCCAATCTTAAGAGCCGCAAGTTGCTTATTCATGCCCTCATTGTTTATGCTACTACCCTTGTAGTCCAAAGTTCTCTTCACTGCACTTGCAGTTCCATCATCGGAAGTTTTCAAGTCTTTGTCTTTCGCAAACAACTGAGAAGCTTGATATTGCGCAGTACTGTAAGGCGTTATAACGTCTTCTTCAATGTTTACAAAGTCTAAATCAGAAAGACTTTCTACATAGTTTACTTTTTCGTGTTCTTTAGACTTAAGCTGAATGTAGGCAGGCCCAAGGTACACCGTGGCGTTAATGTTGCCCCACTTTACGCGTATGCTTTGTTTGCCTTCTTCAAGCTTTGTGTCTTTTGTCAATACTTCATGCTCTTTTCCATCTACGCCCTTTATCTTGACAGTTTTCTGAGTCAGCGTATCATCGCTTCGCTTCTGCCCTTGAGCGCCTTCGACTTCAAACTTAATCTCAAGATCTTTTATCACTATCTTGGAATACAGGGTCTGAGATTCATCGTCTCGTGTAAATTCTTCGTTGTCCTTGGCACGAATTATATTCTTGAAGGTGAGTTTTGCCTTGCCCTCCATACCAAAGTGCCTCCAGTCTATGTTGTATCCCGCATACGTAGAAACCTCTGGTTTAAATTTCCACTCCACTTCCACTCCGTTCCCAGACTGAACGCGAGTTATTTCTGCAAATACTGTAGCAACAGAAGACATTGCGAACAATATTGCAAAAAGCACCATTATTTTTTTCATGATTTATTCCTCCTAAAACATGTGAAATAGTTATGTATATAGTTTTATTTTATAGTTCATACGCATTTCTAATACAAGTTTGAGTACAGCAATTTCAAGTATTACCACTTAAAAATGTGTTTTTTTGTGCACAAAATATCATTTATTAATTTGTTGCAATTTTGTGCACATTTTAAAACTCGTATACATCAACTGCATGATATAATAATGTGTATGTCGCAAGCAGAATTTGTATTTAATCCATACCCCATACGCTATCAGGCAAAGTACAGTCTTGAAACCCAAGGCTGGCACGAAGAATTTCACACGCTTCCCCATGCAGAAAATGAAGACGCGCTTTCAGAAAAAAAGCGCGAAGCATTGCTAGAAGAGCGTAATTACGCACAATTGCCATTAGTCAACTACACCACACAATACGGACTTTCATGCTTTGAGGGGCTCAAGGCCTACCCACAAGCGCAGGGAGGCATGGCGCTTTTCCGCCCCAATGAAAACGCAAAGCGCTTTTACAACTCCATGCAAGGCATATTCATGCCTCCATTCCCAACAAATATGTTTAGAGATGCCTTGCACCGCGTTATACTGAATTCGCGCGAACTTGGCTACACGCCCGCATTTGAAGAAGCGTGGAAGGAAAGCAACTTTGCAACGGCAAAGGGCATTTACGTACGTCCCTTTTCTTACTCTGAAGGGGGCTTGGGGGTAAACATTAGCACAGAGCCTTGGGTTATTATTGTAGCAACTGAGGTTGAAAATTACTTTGAAATTGTCGATTGCCCCGCGCTTCTTGTAAGCAAGAGAATTAGAGCCACCGCCCACGGTACTGGCGCCATAAAATGTTCGGCAAATTACCTCACCTCGGCGCTTGCAAAACAAGAAGCGCACAATAGCGGGTATAACGAGGCGTTGTTTTTAGACGGACAAGAGCAAGCCTATGTTGAAGAATGCTCATCATGCAACGTATTTTTTGTGCTGGAAGACGACACAATAATTACGCCTGAATTGGGGGACACCATATTGCCGGGCATTACGCGCGACAGCGTCATAAGGCTAGCCCGTGATGCGGGGTACAGGGTGGAAGAGCGCAAAGTAAGCATAACGGAAGTTATGGAAAATGCGAAGGAATGCTTTACAACAGGCACGGCAGTTGGAGTCTCCCATTTTGGCAAGCTTACCTACAAGGACAAAAGCGTAGAGTTTGGGGACGGACGCATAGGCGCAATATCACAAGAGTTGCAAAAAACCCTTAAGTTCATACAACACGGGCTTATACCTGACAAGCATAATTGGCTGGACAAGGTGTATTAGCCGTGCCTACCGGTCATAACTTTAGAGCGTAACTTTTAAGGCTTTTTTTCCACAATCGACAGAAACAACTCATCGAGCTGGACTTGATCCACCGTGGCGGGAGAGCCGTCCATGGGCGAAGCCCCGCTTGCATTTTTAGGAAAGGCCATTACATCGCGAATGGTCTTTTCGCCCAGCATGAGCATGAGGAGTCTGTCCAAGCCCGGGGCTATGCCCCCATGTGGCGGCGCGCCGTATTTGAGCGCGGTGAGCAAAAAGCCAAAGCGTGACTCGGCGCGCTCAGTACTCATGCCTACAATTTCAAAAATACGGCGTTGTAAGTGCGCATCGTGAATACGTATGGAGCCTGAGGCAATTTCCATGCCGTTGCATACCAAGTCATAAAGCTCACCTCGCACTGCGCCGGGGTTTTGCTCCAAGGTTTCCATGTACTGTGCCTGTGGCATGGTAAACATGTGGTGCGCGGGACTCCATGCCTCATTTTCAGCATCCCACTCAAAGAGTGGAAAATCGACAACCCATGTAAAGGCATACTTTTTTTCTAGCGGAAGATTTTCACTAAGGCGCGCTTGCTCGGCAAGGGCTTTGCGCACCGCACCCAAGGCGCTCAACGCAACCTTTGGCTCAGCACCAACAAAAAGGAGCAAGTCACCATTGTGGAGCGCGTCCCCGTCATTTTCTAAAAAGCGCTGGTAAGCTTCAGCATTCGCTTGTTGTGCTGAAATGAGAAATTTTGCCACCCCGCCGGTAAATGCGGGAGCTTGTTTATTAGACTCTGAAGGCGTGTAGCGCGTCCAGATGAGCGCCGGAGCTCCATGTTGTTTTGCGAGTAGTTCTAATTCACCAATGTGCTTTCTGCTAAAAGCGCTTGCTATTTCCGCAGGCACACGCAACATGGCCACGCGCCCTTTGGCTTTCAAGACATCCTCAAAAAGCGTAAAACCGCTGCCTTCAAAGACAAACCCAACATTGCTCAGCAGCAAGTCATAGCGCGTATCGGGCTTGTCGCTCCCATAGCGTTCTAGGGCGTCATCATAACTCATGCGCGCAAAGGGCTGGGGCAACGAAACATCAAGCACGCTTTTAAAGACATCGCACATAAGCGCTTCTGTCATGGCCATAACGTCTTCCGCCGTTACAAAGCTCATTTCTATATCTACTTGCGTATGCTCGGGCTGCCTGTCACCGCGCGCATCTTCATCGCGGTAGCAGTGCGCGCATTGGTAATATTTATCCATGCCGCCCATCATCAATATTTGCTTGTAGAGCTGTGGACTTTGCGCAAGGGCGTAAAAACTACCGGGCGCCGTGCGTGAGGGCACCAAAAAGTCGCGCGCACCCTCGGGGGTGGAGCGAATGAGCGTGGGGGTCTCTATTTCTAAAAAGCCGCGCGCGTGCAAATGCTGCCGTATTGTGTGCGCAGTTTTGTGCCGTAGCACAAGCGCCCTGCTCATACTCCCGCTTCGCATGTCCAAGTAGCGGTGTTTTAGGCGCAAGTCTTCGTGAGCGCTACTTTTTTCCGCCTCCACAACAAAAGGGAGCACCGCTGATCGAGACAGCACGCTTATTTGTGCAGCTTGTACTTCCACCTCACCCGTTGCCATGTCCGCGTTGCGCATGTCTTGGGGACGTAGCCTCACGCTGCCTTGCACTGCAAGGCAATCTTCATGGCGTAAGGCTGCCACACGCGCCGCTATTTCTTGGTCAGCCGCCTCGTCTACCACAACCTGCACAAGCCCATAACGGTCGCGCAAGCTTATGAAGTAGACGCCGCCATGATCTCGGAGTCTGTGTACCCAGCCGTTGAGTACCACGTTGTCACCCTCATGCTCGGCGCGCAAGCACCCGCATGTGTGTGTGCGTTTCAGTTCAGGCGTAAAAACATGCGTCTGTGTTTCCATACATAGTCCCTGTGTTCAAAACTTTAAGCTCAGCTACCTTAGCTTAAGCTGCTAAGGAGCATGTCTTTCAAAGCAGCGGGGTCAGCTTTGCCCTGCGTCTTTTTCATTATTTGCCCCATAAAAAAGCCAAAAAGTTTTGTGTTACCATCCTTGTACTGCTGCACAGCTTGCGCGTGCGCAGCAATAAACTCCGAAACTACAGCAGCAAGGTCATCCGAAGATAGCGCAGTAAGATTATCGCTTTCTACAATATCTTTAGGATCACGGTCTTCTGCAAAAACCCTTTCGAGTATTTGTTTTGCAAGCTTCCCGTGTATTTCTCCCGACTCAAGCGCTGCAAGCATCCATGCAAAGCGTTTTGGAGTAAGCGGTGGTTGGCCGAATTCGTTCTTATATCGATGCAGAAGCCTTTGAACATCAGACATACACCATGTGGCAACAAGCTTAGCGCTTACGCCCAGTGACACCGTCTGTTCAAAAAAATCTGCCGTCGTTTTTTCTTCTAATAAAAAGCCCAGCGTAGCGTCATCAAGTTCATGCTCTGCGCGCATTCTCTTGGCTCGCTCAAAGGGTAGTTCCACGCTGTTTTTGGAAAGGTCATCAAAAAATTCCTGCGATAGCCTTACCGGAAGCATATCAGGCTCAGGAAAGTATCGATAATCGTTGGCTAGCTCCTTGGAACGCATGGCTATAGTAAGCCCTCTATTTTCATTCCACAGGCGCGTTTCTCTTTCTATAGGCTTGCCAGCTTTTAAAAGCTCCGCCTGTCTTTGTATTTCGTGCTCAAGCGCAAGGCGGACAAATCGGAAGCTGTTCATGTTTTTAATTTCCACCTTCTTGCCAAGCCCCTTGCCCGGCTCGTTAATTGAGACATTCGCATCACAGCGCAATGAGCCTTCTTCCATGGTGCCATCGCATACGCCCAAATAACGCACCAAGCGCCTGAATTGCTTCAAAACGGACTCCGCGTGCTGCGGCGTTTTTATTTCAGGAGCGGTGACTATTTCCATAAGCGGAGTACCCGCGCGGTTGTAGTCACACAAGGTGCAGTCGGATGTGTGAATAAGCTTGCCCGCGTCTTCTTCGAGATGCGCTTGTATAATGCCAAGGCTGTGCTCCGCGCCCTCATGAAAAAACTTGAACGCGCCGCGCTGCCCTACGGGGTGATAAAACTGACTTATTTGGTAGTTTTTAACGAGGTCAGGGTAGAAGTAATTTTTTCTGTCAAAAGACAACACGGGTGCAAGCTCGCAATCAAGCGCCTTAGCAATGCGGTAGGCGTACGCTACGGCTTCTCCATTGGGCACGGGCAGCGTGCCGGGGTAGCCGAGGCAGGTTGGGCACACATGCACGTTGGGCGTTTTTTCAAAGGCCGCCGGGCAGGGGCAAAACATTTTGCTTTTGGTAAGCAACTGCGCGTGAATTTCAAGCCCTATAAAAACATCAAACGCAGGGGCGCTCATGCATGCCTCCCCTTTTCTGCAAGGCCTTCTAATTCCGCGCGCTTGGTCTTTTCAAAAAGTTCCTGTGCATAGGGTGAATACTGGTGCGCAAAGTCACGGCATGTTTTTTCCGCAAAGTCAAACAAGCGCTCTTCGGCGTAATGCGGAGCCACTGCTTGCACGCCTACGGGCATGCCGCCTTCAAAAGAAATGGGCATGTTCAAGGCAGGCGCGCCGACTAAGTTTGCAACCACCGAATAGGCATCTCCCAATTTTTGCTGAAAGGGGTCCATGCTCGCGTTGTCAAAACGAAAGGCGGGGCGCGGGAATGTGGGAAGCACCAAGACGTCTGCCTGTGTGAAAATTTCCTTAAGCGTTTTACGCATGTGCTTACGAATATTCTGAGCCTTAATATAGCACTCATCTTGAAAACCCGAACGCAGGGCAAAACAGCCCGTTATAATGCGAAAGGTAACCTCGCGCCCAAAGCCGCCGCTGCGCGCGTTACGAATAAGTTCAAAGTTGTTTTCTGCAAATGCGCCGCGTGTACCGTAGCGCACGCCGTCAAAACGCGCGAGGTTGGCGCTTGCCTCCGCGGTGGAAATATTGGTGTAGACCGCGGGCGAATATTCTAAAAAGGGCAAGTCTATGGGCACTACCGTGTAGCCCATTTTTTCATACTTGTTCTGCGCCAGTTTTAGCGCGGTTTCTACCTCACTTTGTAGTTCCCCTGCCTTTGCTCGGTAAACCGCAACGGTTTTCACTTCCGCAGAAGGTAGGGCATCTGCCTCGGGGTAAAACGAACTTGCGTCGCGCTCATCGCGCCCGCGCACCTTTATGGCGGAAAAAACCTCCCTAATCCACGCAATGCTTTCCGCAAGTATGCCTATGACGTCCAAAGAAGACGCAAAGGCAACAAGGCCGTAGCGAGAAACTGCGCCATAGGTTGGTTTTAAGCCCCATATGCCGCAGAAGGACGCGGGCTGCCTCACAGAGCCCCCGGTGTCACTACCAAGCGCAAAGGGTACAAGGCCTGCTGCGACTGCTGCTGCTGAGCCACCGCTGGAGCCGCCCGCGGTTTTTTCAATATCCCAAGGGTTGTTTGTGCGCCCATATATGCTATTGGTGGTGTCCGAGCCCATGCCAAATTCGTCCATGTTGGTTCTGCCTATGGGCACTGCTCCCGCCTCGAGTAGCTGCTGTACAGCGCTTGCGCTAAAGGGGCTGGTAAAGTTTTCAAGTAAGTGAGAGGCGCAACTAAGCGAGTGCGCCGCATGCGATATGTTTTCTTTTATTGCAAAGGGCACGCGCGCCAAAGCTCCAGATAAACCCGCGGCTTTTGCAAGTGCACTTTGTATTTCGGTGTCATTCTCAAAAGAAACAAAGGCATTGAGTGCCTCGTTTGCTTTTTGTACCGCGGCGCGGTATTCTCCGCCAAAATCTGGTAAAACTCTATTCCAATACGAATTCGCGCTAGAAGTTTTTACATTCATGAACACACCTAAGAACTACAAAACATTTGGAATAACTATGTATTGTGCCTCATGCTCTTCGCTGCGCTCTATAAGTTCTTGCGTATTTTCATAAGACTTTGCCACACCATCTCTCAGCACGCCTGCGGCATGCATTGCATTATCCTCCGCATCCTCATTTTTAGAAGAGACTTCCTCATCCACAGAAACGCTTTTCATTACTGCAAAATATTCTAACAACCTTTCAAAGGATGCCCCTATTATTTTTTGTCTTTCGGGACTTACAGAAACATAGAGCAACTGCGTTGTCTCTTTAATGGTGCGGGTATTTTCTTTGGACATGCTACATTTATGGTGATGAATTACCGCGTGCTCGTCAATGCTTTTTCATTACTTTCATCTTCAACCTCGCCATAAAAACAGCCTATGCCTGTAATGGCGTAAAAGATGGCGAGCGCAAAACCAAAGAGCGAAAGAAACTGCCAGTACCAGTACTCACCAACGGGCACGCCAAGGGTTGCCGCCATAAACACGCCTGTCGCAGTCCACGGCAATATGTTTTCTAACATGGTGCCAAAGTCCTCAATGCTGCGAGAAAGTACTTTGCGTGGAATTTTCATTTCGTCGTACTTTGCGCTAAAGGCGGGGCCAATGGTAAAAGAAGTAACCGACTGGTTAGAGGTTGTAGCATTAGCAAAAGCCGTGGCGGCTTGAGAAAGCAAAATTGTGGAGCTGCGCGTTTTCGCCTTGCGCAAAAGCCGCATGAGCACTAGGTCTATGGAATTGATAGATTCAATAATTCCAATGTATGGAAACGCAAGCAGGACTATCATGACGCCGCCAGAGAGCGAGAACAAACCGCCTCTGTTGAGCATGCCGCTGAATGCTTCGGGGAATTGCACCCCGCGTATCATGGAATCGTTAAAACCGTGAATAAGCGCGTCTGATATGTCTTTTACAGAGAAGGGTTGAAAAACAATGGCGACAAGCGCCGCGAGCATGGACGAAGAGAGCAGGGTCGCAACGGTGGACTTTTTTGTAACAGAGCCGTATATTACCACCGCAACGGGTAAAAGGAGCATAAGCGCAGTAACGCCGTGTATGCGGAACGCGCCCGAAAGCGTGTTTAAAATAGCACGTATTGATGGGTCATTTACGTCTGTTGTGGTGGGCGGGTAGACAAAGCCCAGCACAAAATAAATGATAAGCGCGGCTATGCCTGCGGGCACGGTGGTGTTTATCATGGAGCGCACATGCGTGTACAAGGGCACGCCTGCCCCAATGGAGGCAAAGTTGGTCGTGTCCGACAAGGGGGAAAGTTTATCACCAAAATACGCGCCACCGACAACGGCGCCTGCCACTATGGCAAGCTCTGCACCAATGGCCGTACCCAGACTTATCATTACAACACCCATGGTGCCCGCTGAGCCCCACGACGTACCCGTGAGCATGGAAAAAACAAGGGGGAGCAAAAATGCCATGGCATATATAAAGGAGGGATTTACCAGCGTAATACCGTAGTAGATAAACATGGGTATAGTTCCGCTTACTATCCACGCGCCTATAATGACGCCAATCATCATTAAAATAAGCATGGCGGTCACAGCGCTGGAGACTTTTTTTTGTATGCTCGCTTGCATCATTTCCCACGTGGCTTTTTTAGAAATGAGCAAATACGCAGCGCTTAAAAACGAAGAGAGCAAAAAGAGTGTTTCTATGGGCAGCTGCTCTTGCCCCATGAGCGGGCGAATGGAAAGCCCATAAGCCAAACTTGCAACTAAAAACCCAATGACAATAATGCCGTCTTTGAGGGTGGGTGTTTTCATGTCATATGCCTCCTAGACAAACTTGTATCTATTATTGTTATTGTAGCGCAAAATTACACATGCACCATTGCCTCGTCTAAGTCAGCAATTAAATCATGTGCGTCTTCAAGCCCCACTGATATGCGGATGTCCCCAAGCGAAATGCCCATGGCTTCAAACTGCGCAGGGCTTAGTTCTTTTGAATACGAAATGGCGGGGGCGTAGACCAGACTTTCCGTGCCGCCCCAGCTCACGGCTATGCGAAAATAGCGCAGGGCATTTACAAAGGCTTTTATTTTTGACAAGTCCGTGCTTTTTAAAGCAAAAGAAAACAAGCCTGCGCTCCCGCTCATTTGTCTTTTTGCAAGCTCGTGTTGCGGGTGACTCTCAAGCAAGGGGTGGCGTACTCGCGCAACCTTGGGGCATTGCTCAAGATAGCGCGCTATCTGCAAAGCGGAATCTTGATGGCGCATCATGCGTAGGTGTAGGGTTTTCAAACTGCGGTCAATAAGAGCCGCATCGTGCGGAGAGAGACAAGCGCCCAAAAGTTCCCGTTCTTCCAAAGCCATGCTATGCAAGTCTTCTTCACTGCCTATGACGACACCAGCGACCACGTCACTGTGTCCCGCGAGGTATTTTGACACCGCGTGCACCTCAAAGTCAATGCCAAGCTCAAGCGGTTTTTGAAACAAGGGGGTGGCCCACGAATTGTCACAGAGCGTTTTTATGCCGTGCGCGCGGGCAAGCTGGGCTACAGCACGCAAGTCTTGTAGTGAGAACACCACAGAGGAGGGTGACTCCAATATGAAGAGTTTTGTGTTAGGCTGTATTGCTTTTTCAAAATCCGCAATTTCGCAGCCCTGTACAAAGGTGGTTTCTAGATTCAGTTTTTTCTTCAGGTAATTACTAATAAAGGTATTTGTTGGCCCGTAAACGTTGGAAACCGCGACCACATGCGCCCCAAAATTTACGCAATGCATGATGGTACTACTCATTGCTGCCATGCCAGAGGCAAAAATTTTAGCACAGTGTCCACCAGCAAGACTTGCAATTTTTTTCTCTACAAGGGCGCATGAGGGGTTGTTGCCGCGCGTGTAAATATAAGAACGCTCACGCTCTACAAAGGCCTTGTCAATTGCCTCCCATGAAGGGAATGCAAAGGTGCTGTTTTGAAACACGGGGTAGGTCACAGCCCCATGTACATTTTCAGAATCGAAGGCACCGTGTATCATGCGCGTGCTGGAGTGTGATTTTTTTATAGCCATGCTTTTAGTATAGCGGCAAAAAAAATGCTAACACGGCGCTCAGCACAAAACAAAACTCCGCGCTACATGCACACCTTTACTCCTCAAGCTACAAAAGCTTGCATGGAGCACCGCTGACGTAATGTGTAAAAAACAAAAAGGCTGCCTCTAGCAACGCTGAAGCAACCTGTTTTTTGTACGACACTTGCAAGTGTGGCTTAGCTACGCTTTGCGCATGCACCTTACTTTTTTAAGCGCTTGCCTGCAAGGTTTTGGTAGCGTGTAACTTGCGCACCAAAATTACTTTGCAACTCTTTTTTTGAAAACTTGTCAAACAAAGTCTTGGGCAGCGCAACCGTAACGAGTTTTGGAGTCTGCGCAAAAGTTGTTGAATCTTCAATATTCACATTCTGACCTAATAAGGTAACAGCAATAAGTGGATTATTTTGAAAGGCAACATATCTTATTTTTTTTACTGAACTGGGAATGGTAACTGAAATAAGCTTATTATTCATAAAAGCCCCTGGTCCAATAAATTCTACAGAGTCTGTGAGATGCAGTGAAGTAATATTGTTATCCATAAAAACCCCATCCTTAATACGCCTTATGGATTTTGGAATGTTCACGGATGTAAGGGCATTATTTGAAAAAGCGAATTGTCCAAGATGGATAACCGAGCCTGGAATGCTTATAAAAGTAAGTTTATTATATGCAAAGGCGTATCGTCCAATATGTTTTACTGACCATGAAAGGCTAAGAGCAACGAGATTATTGCTAAAAAAAGCAGACTCTCCAATGCGAGTAACCGACCATGGAATACTAAGGGCAGTAAGGCGATTATACGAAAAAGCATAGTCGCCAATCTCTGTTACCGAGCTTGGGATGTCTACAAAAGTAAGGTTATTATTTGCAAAAGCATACCTT
This sequence comes from Spirochaetia bacterium, assembly GCA_965196605.1. Taxonomy (GTDB): domain Bacteria; phylum Spirochaetota; class Spirochaetia; order WTKD01; genus CBDAKK01. The sequence continues at coordinate 235,330 of CBDAKK010000008.1, read as the reverse complement.
CCAATATGCCCTACTGCCCTTGGAATGCTCACAGAAGTAAGCTCATTAGCAAAAAAAGCATAATCTTCTATGTCAGTCACCGAATGTGGAATGTTCACGGAACTAAGATTATTATTTGCAAAGGCATAACTTCCAATGTACGTAAGCGAGCTTGGAATATTTACCGAAGTAAGCTTCTTTTTCTGAAAAGTAAAATGGGGAATACGCGTAATATTTGTTACTATTGTTAATTCCCGCTGTGTCCCGGAGTTTGAGACCGCCACCTTACCGAACTTGCCTATTCTATAGCTACCATCGGGAGAAGTTGTTTCATACTCAGCGAGACCAGTTAAGTCAACAGCCGACAACCTTAAGTCAATAACAACAACAGGTTGTGGAATGCCGCCAAAATTCTCAGTCTCGGGAGCTTGAACAACATTCGGAGAAAAGTCTTTTCCTGCAATATTTCCAATATCGGAAACACTGCATGAATACAAAAAAATACCAGCAAAGAAAATTGTAAAATATAGATACTTCATAGTGATTTACTATAAAATATATCAAAAATATTGTCAATAAATTACAAAAAATATATAAATAGACAATGTTGCTTTTTTAAAAAAGGGAAACACTAATACAAAAAAGGCTGCCTCTGGCAATGTTGAAGCAGCCTTGTTATAGGCATGGTACGTGCCTACTTACAAATGTGGCTTGGCTATGCTCTGCTGATACGCGTTACTTTGTCAAACGCTTGCCTACAAGGTTTTGGTAAGTTGTAACTTGCGCACCAAATTTTTCTTCTAATTCTTTTTCTGAAAGCTTGTCAAACAATTCTTGTGGCAAGGAAACCGTGGTAAGTCCTGGGTTTTGTCTAAACGCTAGTCTACCAATCTCGATGGCTGAATTAGTAATAATAACCGCAACAATCTCGTTTTTCATAAAAGCCCCCTCGCCAATCTCTGTTACCGAATGTGGTATCATGACATTGACAAGCTTTTTGCCATAGAAAGCAGTACGGCCAATCTTTTTTGTTGGTGATAGATCAACATGAGTAAGTCCGTATTCAAAGCCTGTAAAAGCAGAAATATTCACAATAGTATTCAGCACAACAAACTTTCTTTTAGCGCCCTTGTTAGAAACAATTACTTTACCAACTAGTTTTTTATTACGATCAAGAAATTTATAAGTACCATCGGAAGAAGTTGTTTTATAAAATCTAGGCAAATTTTCTAACCCGCTTACAGCAGCAGCCGATGAGCCATTAGAACCATCATTTTTAGCACCAGAAGCAGGGCATGCATATAAAAAAAGGCTTGCCAATAACGTAATATAAACTGCAAACTTCATAGCATCTAATGCATAGTAAATTTTTTGCAGATTGACTAGAGTTTTATTAGAGTATTTATAAAAATAAAGGAGGCTGTACTAGAAACTAAAAACGGGCTAATCCAAGTTCCATGACTAAAGTGTACAACATTGCTAGTAAGCCTTCTGTGGGGCGATAGTTGAAACGCCATTCGCACTCTTTTAGAAATAAATCAAAACTCTTTTTGGGAATACCATCCCTGGCGCTCAATGCGTCCCATCCATAGGACGGCTGTCCATTTATATGGTTTTTATTCTCTACAAATCTCTTATCATGATTAATTCTATGATGATGAAACTGTCATGCATCCAAGACATCATAATTTTTGTAGTAATCTGTATAGACTATACTGTCAGGTTTTACATGCTTATCCACTAATGGCATGAGCATAGAACTTCTTGTATTACAAACACGTAACCCATGCACATATCCATTTCGCTTGCAAATTCCAAACACTGCTACTTTTCCACCTGCTCCTCGTCCTCATTTTCCTTTTCTTTTTTCACCGAAATAACTTTTGTCTAGCTCTACTTCTCCTGCAAATATTCTGTGTTCTTTTTCCAGTGCTTCTGCTATCAATGCTCTCGATCTATGAGATCACGCTACTGCTGTTTTGAAATTTACCGTACACATTTTTACACTTGTCCGCGCAGATACCTCTATTAGAAAATGCTCTATCAATTTCTTTATTTGCTCTTTTTCTAATCTTGTTTTTCTCACTCTCTTTTCTTCAAGATTAGCGTAGTCTCTGATTGCCTCTTATCTAGTACAGCCCCTATTGAATATTTTCGCGCTCTAATTCTTGAAAATAGCGTACCGTGCCAACTTTTAATTCTACCGTTGCGTCTTGGTCGCATACCACAACGGCGTGCGGGTGCATTTGTACCATGCTGGAAGTCCACATGGTGTTAATGCCACCTTCCACCATGTGGTGTACTGCGCGCGCCTTATTCTCGCCCGTTGCTATAACCAAGACTTCTCGTGCATCCAGAATAGTCTGTATGCCAACCGTAATAGCGGTGCGCGGCACCTCGTCTAATGACGAAAAAAACCTTGAATTCTTCACGCGCGTATCATGGGTCAAGGTTTTTTCGCGCGTGCGAGATTGCAAAGACGAACCCGGTTCATTAAAGGCAAGGTGTCCGTCTGCACCAACACCACCGACAAATAAATCAATGCCCCCCGCACGGACAATGCTCCGTTCGTATTCACTGCATTCTTGCGCTATATCATCCACCATTCCGTTGGGAATATGCACGTTCTCGCTTTTAATGTCCACATGTGAAAACAAATGTTCATACATAAATGCGTTATAGCTATTTGGGTTACTTGGCGGCAGCCCTACATATTCGTCCATATTAAAGGTGGTGACTGCCTGAAATGACAATTCCTTTTGTGCGCATTTTTCTACAAGAAAGGCATAGGTTTGTTCTATACTGCCGCCTGTTGGAAGCCCCAAAACCGCCTTACCTCGTTCATCAACGCTGCGAGCAATGGTTTGTTGTATATAATCCGCTACCCAGCGAGATGCTTTATTGGCGTTATCGCATACTATAAGTCTCATGTTTTTACTTAAATTTTAGAATACTTTCAAAAAGTTTGCTATAAGCAAAATGACAATCCCGACTACCCACGTCACGTTAGAAGTAAAGGTCCATGTTCGTATTTGTTCTGAAGTGGTTTTTATTCCAAGCGTGCGCGTTACCACCCAAAAATAGCTGTCGTTAAAGTAGGGAAAAAACAGGCTGCCCACGCAACACCCCAGTGCAGCTAGCAACGGTGAAATAGCAAGATCTCCATTTGTAACTATGGGTGCAAAAATAGTCGACGAAGTAATAAGCGCGACCGTCCCCGAACCTTGTAATACCCTCACAAGCGATGCTATGATGATGGGCAAGAGAACCAGTGGAATGTTGGTCTGCACCAAGGCTTCAGCAATGGCATTGCCTGCACCGCTGTCGCGCAAAACCATGCCAAGCGCTCCACCACCACCCGTAACAAACACAATTATGCCCGCTTGTTTTATTGCGTCATCAGTTGCTTGAATAACTTGCTCTTTGCTAAACCTGCGCGTAAGCGTAAACAAGGCTATGAGTAGCCCAAGGCCTACCGCGATGATGGGGTTGCCGAGGTTGTGTACAACCGTAATAAACGCGCTACTGCCCGTCTTAAGCTCAAGCGCATTTAAAAGGGTGCTTAAAAAAATGAGCAGCAAGGGCAAAATTATGGGCAAAAATGAGTGGAAGGCTGAAGGAAGCTGTTCGTCTGTTCCGCAGCAAGGGCAAAATTATGGGCAAAAATGAGTGGAAGGCTGAAGGAAGCTGTTCGTCTGTTCCATCGTCTGTTTCGTTTTTCACAGACTCTGCATAAGGCATGGAGAAAAAACCTTCACCGCTTAAGGAGGGAAGACGAAATACTTTTTTGCCTATGTATTGCGCGTACAAAATGGCGACAAAAACCAAAGGAATGGAGAGGAGTAAACTCCACACTATGAAGGTGCCTAAGTCAAGCCCAAAGTTTGCAACCACAACAAGCGGCCCGGGCGTGGGGGGGACGAGCGTGTGTGTTACCACAAGCCCCACGGCCAAGGCAAGCCCCAAGGTGGTGAGACTCTTGCCCGTATTGCGTGCAATTGCCTTAGCGAGTGATGAGAGAATGATAAACGCGGAGTCGCAGAATATGGGAATTGAAACCAAAAAGCCCGTAGCCGCGAGGGCGTATTCTTCCCTACCCTTACCGAATATTTTTATGAAAAACAAGGCCATTCGCTTGGCTGCTCCTGACATTTCAAACACGGCACCGAGTATGACGCCAAAACCAATGATAATGCCTATGCTGCCTAGGGTGCCCCCAAAGCCTTTTTTAATGGAAAGCAGCGTAGGGCCAAGACCATAGCCACCGACGGAGCCCGCAATAAGCGCAGCAATAATTAAGGCGGGGAAGGCATGCACGCGCGTAAAAATGACCAACCCTACAAGCACACTTGTACCAAGCACAAGACCTACAATAATTTGAATTAAGTCACCATTCATATGGCACCTCCTGTTTTTTATTAGCTATAAAAGCGTCTCATAAAATTCTCTTACAATTTCCACCATGGTTTTAGCTTTGGGGAAGTCGAGCGCGCGCGCTGTTTTTGAAGAAAATCGCGAAGGCCATGTCAACACTATGGTTTCAATAAATGTATCGCGTTTAAATTTTATGTATTTAAGGGCGTGCTCGCCCCCAACTTTGCGTAAGGCCTCAAGCATGTCGCGTACGCATACCGTGCGCCCAATGGGGTTGATGATGCGCGTTTTGCTCACCGTGCGTTGAGTAAGATTCACCATGTGCAACATGGAGTCAATCGCATCGTTTGGTGAAATAATCCACAATTGAGCGTCCTCACTCACGGGACAAAGGGTGCGCTTTTTATTCAAGGGCTCTCGTATAATGGCGCTTACAAAGCTGGAAGCCGCCGCGTTGGGCGCGCCGGGTCGCACAACCACGGTAGGCAGGCGCAACACACGCCCATCACAGTAGCCCTTGCGGCTGTAGTCTGAAACGTAGAGTTCGCAGAGTGCCTTTTGTGTGCCATAGCTTGAGAGCGGCAAACGCGGCGCGCGGTCGCTTACAATGCCTGCGCCGGTGTCCCCAAAAACGGCAACTGAACTGGTCATAAAAAACCTTGGCGCGCGCGCGTAGCCTCTTATGGCGTTGAGTATGGCAAGCGTTGCTTGAACGTTTCCTTTATAGCCGAGGTCAAACTCCTGCTCCGCTTGTCCACTCACCACTGCCGCAAGGTGAAAAATAACATCGCAGGGTTCTTTAAAAAGCTTCTCCGTGGCGCGTGTATCCGAGAGGTCGCATATGGCACTTTGCACATAGCCGTACTCCTGGTAATTTTGTGGCAGCGGGCGCGCGTCTACCAACAACAAGGAGCTTATAGCATGTTTTTTGTTGTCTATATATATACCGTTTTGCTGGATGAGTTTTTTTGTGAGATAAGAGCCCAAAAAGCCGCCCGCACCAGTCACAACAATTCTCATTACAAACTCCTTAAAACTTACACATGCAACACAAAAACGCGGTGTCGCTTAGCTTTGCTGCGGTATTCATAGCAAAACTTCATTGCGTAGCTACTTCGCGCTTAATAATAAACCCGTTATCGACGTGCTTGAACCCAACTTTGGGGTAGTATTCCATTGCTTCTTGAGCAGAAAGTAGCAGCAGCATAGAATTGCTGCCCGCAGCTTCCTTGGTGAGCGCAATGAGTTTTTTGCCAATACCCCGATGTTGGTACTCACTGCGCACCGCGAGGTCAGACAAATAACAACAGTATGAAAAATCGCTTAATGAGCGCACTATGCCAATCAAGATTTCACCATTCCACGCGCTTATCACGAGGTTTGAGTTCTCATACATTTTTTGAATTCTCTCAAAATCATGAGTAGGGCGGTTAATGCCCGAAGAATTATATACTGAAATAATATCTTCGATCACAGGAATACTGTCTGTCGTGTATCGTATATCGCCCATGGTACATTATCCTCTGCAATTTTTAATGATGCGCAGTGCCTCTTTCCAGCTGCGGACAAAGCTATCGCGAAACAACTCGACAGGGCCGAACTCCTCAAACTCATGAGGGGCAAGCCCATCAATAAGGTAGCCTTGCTTAAAAGCAGGGACCTTTGCCAAGAGTTCATCCACGACTATGCTACTCACCGGCCTGTGAAAATGCTCAAGTACGGGCGGGTCTTGTTCTAACAAGGCGTCCACCGTACCCGTCCAGTTCATAGTAATGCAGGCCTTCGAGCCCATCATTTCCGTAAAGTGCTGCAAGCCGCGCACCCCGCCACCAATAAAGCCAAGCTCTGGCGCAAAGGCTTGCATGTATTCATAGGTTTTTTTTGCGGAAATGATGCCTGCTTGGTAGAGCACATCAGGCTCTATGACAAGCTTGGTTTCCTTCGCCCATTTGTGCATGTACTCGTCGTAAATGCCCGTAATGTGCGAAATATACACGACTGGCATGTCGCCTTTTTTGTCGGCTTTTTTGTCGGCTTTTACCGCGTTGTACAAGTCGCAAATTTCCTTTACCTGCGCAAGTGCAAACACCTCGGTTATGTTCAGCGGCACGCCTTCGCGCATAAGCGCATCAAGGGCTTTTATGCCGTCCTCGGTTGCAGGAATTTTCGCCATAATGTTGGGGTGCGTGCCTTCTCGGTGAAAGCGAGCAAGTCGCGTTATGGTCGCTTCATCCTCCTGTAGGGGGTCGCCTTGTATGCTCACGTAGCCTTCTAACCCGCCTGAGGCCTCGTAGAGCGGCAAAAAGACTTCAGCAATTGCGTTTACCAATTCTTTCTGCACGGCAATTTCAACTTCGTTGTCGTTTGCTGTATGGGCAAGGTGCTTTTTTACGCGCCCTAACGCGGCTTCGCGTGCGCGAGCATCTGCATGCGTGAGTATTTTATGGGTGTACGACGGATTTTGCGTGCAACCTGTCGCCCCATGTGCTATTGCATTGCGCGCCTCTTCTTCTGTTACGTTGTTAATCCAAAAACGCGTCGGCGTTTGACGTACCACTCTATGAAAAAATGTGTTCTTCATTATTTTCCCTTTCAAATTTAAAATATAAAATTTTATATTTAATATAATACAAAGTACAGAAACAAAGGTCAAGAAAATTTTCACAAAATACTAAAATAATGGAGGTGTGCACTCGCACACAGGTAACACATAATTATATGCGCGACTATCTTTCAATAAACACCACAGACATTGCCTACAACGAAATTAGGGAAATGATTGCCCACGGCGGCATTCCTTCGGGCTCAAGAATAAACAAGCGGCTTATTGCGGAAAAGCTTGGGATTTCCATTACGCCCGTGACTGAGGCGCTGAAGAAGCTGGTGGGTGAAAATTTTATTGAATACAAAAACAGGCGCGGCTACTTTGTAAAAATGTACACGAGCGAGCAGTTGATAGAATTTTTTGAGTTGCGCGCGGCGTTGGAGAGCATTGCTATACGCTTGGTGGTGCAAAACAGCCAGCGTGGCGTAGACATGCGCGCAGTTACTACATTTTGGGACGCGCACAAGCCCAGCAGCATGGAAGCGTATGTGCTGAAAGACAACGAGTTTCACGAAACCATAATAAGGATGAGCGCTAATAAGCTTTTGATGGACATGTGGATACGGGCGGGCTACAACATTAAAAGCAACCAGCGCGGCTTGCAAAACAGCATGGAGGAATCTTGGCGTGACCATGTGGGCATAATTGAGGCGGTGAAAAAAGGCGACGAAGCGCGTGCACAGCTGCTCATGACAGAACATTTTTTGCGCGCCGCGCGGCATGTGCGAGAGCAGCAGCGTGTGGACAATACTGACCTCCATGCATGAAGGCGCGGGGGCTCACGGCAACTGCTGAGACACAAACAACATAATGGCAGTTCGTTTTTGCGAAAAATGCAAGATCAAGAAAGAAGGCACTCTCCTAGAAAGAGATGGGTCAGTGAGGCAAAGAAGAGAGAAAAGTCTCCTTAAAGGGGGCTGTTGAAACATGGCACGAGAGTACGTAAATAAAGGGGGCACGCATTAACACTCAAAACCATGGTGTATAAAACACAAAAAGACATTGCTATTATAGAGCCTATAGTAGCCAAATAAATCGTTAATTCCTTAGGGAGCCTACCATGTAAAACACTCATGTGCTCCTTACTCATTTTTCAACAGCCTCACAATATTTTCAAAGTAAACTGATATAATAATAAACATCGCGCTTGCAACAGCTACTACAAAAACAAAAGTTCTTACGACCGATATCACAAAAAAACGAGGATATAGCCACGTAAAACTCAATCGAAAGCGCAAATACAAGCGAATAGTCTTTTAGATCCTACTATAAGCCCTTATGATTTTCTCTCTGAACGCATTAGTGGTTTAGATATAAAAATAGATTCTACAAAAAATGAACTTTCTGAACGCATTGCCGGCGTTGATAAAAGAATAGATTCCGTAGAGCAAAATTTACTTACTGAGATTAAATCCACGAATACCCGCATTGATAGTCTTGAAAAAAGCATGAATTCAAAATTAAATCTTATACTTATTTTTATGGGCATCGGCTTTTTTGCGTTGTTTGCTTTTATTGGGTTGAGATAAAGATACACCATTGTATGACAATGACATAATTCACTGTGACTAATAGTAGTGCTGTCTATTTATATATGTGATGCTTCATCGGTGCTTACCGCCACTTCTGGCCGAGACACAAACAACATAATGGCAGTTCGTTTTTTCCGAAAAAGTTATTTCGCAGTTATTCAAAATGTATCATCATAAAAATATATTATGAAAAAACAACCATCATTCTTGCAGTCGATTTTCCCTATAGTTTTTATGATAGGGGCGCTTGCCGTTGGGTACGGCTACCTTGGTTACAGAGCGGAGCCAATTCTCATTACGTCCGCCTTTGTGGCGGGGTTCATAGCGCTGCGTCTTGGGTACCGCTGGAAGGACTTGCAGGCAGCAATAATAGAAAAAATAGCCCGAGCTATGCCTGCAACACTGGTGTTGTGGAGCGTGGGGCTTCTCATTGGCTCTTGGATATTTTCTGGCACGGTACCGATGATTATTTACTACGGGGTACAAGTCACCAACCCTAAGTTTTTGCTAGTCTCGGCCTTTCTTATTACCGCGCTGGTCTCCACGGTTACGGGTACCTCATGGGGCTCGGCTGGCACCATAGGGCTTGCCATCATGGGCATTGCCTCGGGTCTGGGCGTCTCCTTGCCCGCAACTGCTGGCGCAGTAGTTGCAGGCGCATATTTTGGGGACAAAATTTCACCACTTTCTGACACTACCAACTTGGCGCCCATTGCGGCCGGCACTGACTTGTACGCGCACATTAAACACATGTTCTACACTACCATTCCCGCCACAATAGTTGCTGTCATCATATACTTACTTGTCGGGCTACGTTCGTCGGGCAATGCCGCTACACCCCAAGCCGTGACTGCCATGCTTGAGGAACTGAACACCATGTTCACGTGGAACCCCCTCTTGCTTCTGCCCGTGGCAATTATACTCACAAGCTCTATAATCAAGCTGCCCGCCGTGCCCACCATGCTGGGTACCAGCCTGTTCTCGGTGGCCTTGGGCGTGCTCATACAAGGCTTTAGCCTCAAAGACGGGCTTACTTCACTCATAAAAGGCTTTTCCATTTCCATGAGCGGCGTAGAGCCCAGCACCATAGAGCACATAGCACGCCTTGTAAACCGCGGCGGGGTCGTCTCTGTTACCAGCACCACGGTGCTCATTTTTTGCGCCATGGGTTTTGCCGGCATCATGAGCTGCTCTGGCATGCTCAACAGCGTCTTGCAGGCCATGCTACAACGCATACGCTCCACCGCCTCGCTGGTACTCTCAACCATACTCTCTTGCATCACCATGGCCATCGTCACGGGTAGTTCGTATTTATCAATATTGATACCGGGTGAGTTATTTAAAGACAGCTATGTAAAACGCGGGTTAGACCCGAAAAATCTTTCTCGCACCCTAGAAGACTCCGTAACCGTATTTGTGCCTCTTGTGCCGTGGTCAGCGGCGGGCGCCTACATGACCGCGACCTTGGGCGTGGATACCGTGAAATACCTCCCTTGGGCAGTGTTTAACTACATGGGCATTGTATTCGCCATTTTCATTGCATTAAGTGGCGTTGGCATTGCGCGCCTTGAAAAACCCGCACAAGAGGCACAAGAGAAAAAACTATGAGTACCGTGTTTACCCTCATAGAAGGCGGGCATGTCTTTAGCCCACAAGACCTCGGAGTAGTCGACATACTCACATGCAACGACAAAATCATTGCACTTGGAAACGACCTTGCGCGCGAAATTCTCTCGACTCATGCGCCGATGCACACAATAAACGCGCATGGCAAAATAATAATTCCGGGCATTGTAGACCAACACATACACATAATTGGTGGCGGTGGCGAAGGTAGTTTCAAAACCCGCACGCCAGAAGTGCATTTGAGCGCGCTGCTTAGAGGCGGCATAACCAGCGTGGTGGGGCTCTTGGGCACAGACAGCATGACCCGCAGCGTAGAAAATCTCTTAGCAAAGGCCAAGTCCTTGCGAGAAGAAGGCATGAACGCCTACTGTCTTTGTGGCAGTTATGACTACCCAAGCCCCACTCTCACGGGTTCGGTTAAAAAAGACATTGTGTTTATCAAAGAAATACTGGGCGTCAAGCTTGCCCTTTCAGACCACAGAGCTCCCCTTATTAGCAAAGAAGCCTTCAAGCAACTTGCAAGTGACGTGCGCGTTGCTGGCATGCTTTCAGGCAAAAACGCATACATCAAGCTTCACATGGGTAGTGGCAGGCAAGGCCTGTCACTGGTACGCCAAGTACTAGAAGAGACTGAAATTCCCATACTGCATTTTCGTCCCACCCACGTTGGGCGTGCTCAACAACTCTTTCATGAAGCAATGGAATTTGCAAAGCAGGGTGGGTTCATAGACATAACCGCGAAAGACAGCGCCAATGCCCTCCCACTTGTAAAGCTGCTAGAGCTACTGAAGGAAAACAATGTCCCCCTTTCACGCGTAACATTGAGTGCGGATGGCGGAGGTAGCTGGTCTACATATGATGCGCAAGGTCTCTTGCAAGACATAGGGTGCTACCCATACAATGCCGTACATGAGGCGCTACGCACGCTTGTACACAAGGGCACACTCAGCATAGCGGAAGCTATTCCACTTGGCACAAGCAATGTAGCGCGCGCCCTCGGCATAGCACGCGGACATATAGCGTGCGGCTCTTACGCTGACCTTCTCATACTAGACACAAACCTTGATATAGAAACGCTGCTCATAGGCGGCAAGCTTGGAATGGAACAAGGAACAATAAAAATGAAAGGCACCTATGAATAGTATTGCTCCTTAGTACTTAGGCATAGGTAAACAACACCTTGTTTTTCATACATCTTTTCCATACATATTTCTATTCTGCCTAATAAATGCATTTAATTCATGCGTAAGAGCCCTAGCTTCTTTTTTCAACACAAAAGAAAAATACTCCTCCTTAGGCGCGCTCAAGTCGTCAGTGTTTTCAACAAGCAAACTTTCGTGCGCCCTGTGCCTCCACGCCACTTCTAGCTGCGCGTATTTGCTCCTTAAATACTCAATGCTGCCTACGCCACCGCCATAAGCAAAGGCCTCTCCCGAGAGAACTTTTTTTACACCCTCGTGTTCATCATCCGTGTATTGTATGGTAACCGATGATAGACGCGCCTCTTTCATTTGTAGCAACAAATCTATGTGAGCATTAGAGTTTTTGGTTACTATAACAGTCTTGTTTTCGAGATCATGTATGCTTTGTAGCACACTGTCCTTGGATTTTTTAATAACAAATGCGCGCATAACGCTGTAATAATGGCATGACCACTGCACATCACTGTTTTCAGAACGCCGTTTTTTTGTATCCCCAATTCCCGCCGCCACAATATCGCAGACTCCTCGTGCGGGCGCATTCCAAATACCAGCAAACTGATCTATTTCTACAAAATCGAGAGAAAACCCTTTGCCTCTTGCAAAATTTTCGAGAAACCTTATGTCCCACCCACCCCACTGCTTTGGTGTTCTTTTCTCTACAAAAGGAGCAAAGCCTGCGTACACACCGACACGAAGTCTTCTTTTCTTGTGAGAGTCTTTTAAGGCGGTATTTATAAAAGTGTTTGTGTAGTGCCTACTCATAAAGCCTCCTTATTTTTTTGAATAGATATATTTATATATATAAATATATTAATATAAAAATGTCAATAGCTATTAAAAAATAATTTATGAAGTTTACAAACTACATCTTAAACTTCTATATGCCCACCCACCACCCTCTTTCTGCGCAGTGGCGCTTTATCTTTGTAGGGGCGAGCCCCCCACAAAGCGCTTATACAAATACCGCGTCTTATCCCGTGGGGGTGTGGGGGCTTGCCCCCACAAAAAAACACATGGGGCGCAGGCGTAGTGAATTAAAAAATGGCTTTGCCAAAAAGTTGTGCGTACAAGCGGTTTTTTTCACGAAGTATGCGCGCAGCCTCTCTTTGGGAGCACAAGACAAAACGCAGAGAACTGCCCGCGCGCAATTGGCCAAGCAAGTGCCTCCCCGCTCGAATAACCTGTGCAATACGCGGATACCCTCCCGTTGTTTGCGCATCACAAAGCAACAAAAAAAGCTTGCCCGAGGGTGGACATTGCACCAGCCCCGGGAAAACGGCGCTGCTTTTCATGAGACTAGCCTCCTCTATTGCAAGCTGCGGGCGTGCAAGCTCCAAGCCCATGCGGCTGTTACGCGCGCTCACCACAAAGGGCGTAGCAAAAAGCTCATGTCGCGAATTGTGCGACAGCTGGTTTATTTCAGCACCCGCAACTGCGCGCACCACAATGTGCCTTGTTATCATTGGGCGGTATTTTTTTTCTACGCTACGCGGCACAGGCACAAAACCGCTCCCGCTCATTTCCAAAACGTCACCGTCACGGAGCATGCGCCCACCAAAGCCACCAAAGCGCCCTGGAGCATAGGTAGAACATGAACCCAAAACACAGTCAGCCTTCAAGGAGGGAGAAACCGCCATGTACAAGCGGGCGCCCACGGCAAGGGGAGAAATGGTAAGCACGTCATGTGCCTGTGCCACAATTTGCTCATATAAAGGAACAGCCTTTGCATTTAAACTACAACGCGAAAAAGCGCCCGCCAATGCAAAGGCAAGGCGTGTCTTAAAAACAATAGTAGCCCCACCAAGCGTAAACTCTAAGGCGGGCGCATCGCTCTCCTTGCTCACAAGGTAGTTTGCAAGCGCAAGCGAGAGCAGGTCTGCCGCGCCGCAAAAGGGCACGCCGAGGTGCTGCACGCTTACCCTGCCGCCGCCCTGAATGCTGGTAGCAAGCCCCGCTTTTTGGACAAGCAGCGCCATTACAGACGCCCCTTATACTCGTCAAATTCTACTTCGCTAATTGCGTAAAAATGCACGGAGCTGCCCGCGCTAAGCAAAAAAGGATTGTGCAACCTCGCGCTAAAAAGAGCGCGCGGCGTGCGCCCTATAATAGGCCAACCGCCCGGACTGGCAAGCGAATAAATGCAGCTCTGCCTACCCACAATGCCCACTGAGCCCTCTGCAACATGCGCGCGCGGCTGCTCTAAGCGGGGCATGTTGAGCGCAGGCGGCGTCTCTCCACAATACGCAAAGCCCGGCGCAAAGCCCATCATTTGTACAAGCAGCGGCGCAGCTGTGTGCAGCGCAATAATTTGCTCACAACTCATGGCCAGCCTCTTTGCGCAATACGCAAGGTCTGGGGCATGCGTCCCGCTGTAACACACGGGCATGCGCATGACCGTAGGCGCTTTATATTCAGTCGTGGTTTCAAGCACGCGCAAGTCGTGTTTAAACAATGCCTTTGCCTCGTCGGGCATGTACCTCATAGGGTCAAAGCGAACAGCAAGATCATGCGTGGAAGGTACTACTTCAAGCCAATGCCCCGCATTGCGCAGTTTTTGCGCAGTCGCTTGCAGTGCCGTACAACGCACAAACGCATCCACCGCAGCATCAAAGGAGGCAAGCAACCAATCGTCACCACCAAAAACAAGGCCCTTTACACCAATGCGCATGCGCTATTCCCCGCACCCCACAGAAAACCCCGCCTCAACAAAGGCCGCATGTAGGGACCGCGCTACCTCCAAGGCATGCGGGTTGTCGCCGTGCAAGCACAGGGTTTGCACCTGCAGGGTAAGTGCAGCACCCTCATAGCTGCGCACAGGCCTTGCTTCAGCAAGGGCCAGCGCCTGTGCTGCACATGCGTGAGGCTCTTCAATGACGGCGCCCTTTTCGCTGCGTGCAACAAGCGCGCCATTTGCACGGTAACGCCTGTCTACAAAGCCCTCACGCAAAAAGGCAAGCCCCACGCGCGCGGCGGCCGCTTCTAACGCCGAGTTTGGCATGCCCAACAAGGCAAAGTTTACGTCAAGTTCTGCAACCACTTCAGCAATAAGCACGCTCAGCGCGTCATCCTCCATGGCCTTGTTGTACAACGCGCCGTGCGGCTTAACGTGCGTAAGCGCACAATCAAGCTCACGCGCTATTGTTTGCAAAGCCCCTATTTGTTGCTTCAATGAATTCCGCAAATCGCCTGCACTCATAGACAGCACGCGGCGCCCAAAGCCCTGCACGTCGGGGTAAGAGGGATGCGCGCCACACTGCAAGCCATAGTGCCTTGCACAGCGCAGCGTGTGGCGCATGCTTGTTTCATTTCCTGCATGGCCACCACAAGCAATGTTGCAACGACTGAGCAAGGCAAGAATCTGAGACTCCTTGTCCCGCTCGGCGGCGCTTGCGTATTCTCCCGCATCCACATTACAGTCGATGCTGCGCATTTAGGTAAAAACTCTTATAATCAACCTGAGGCCAAGGCCAAGCGCAACAAGCACCACCACAATGCCAAGCATGTTTGTAACACGACCGTTGACATACATGCCAAGCAATTTCTTTTTGTTCATGGCAACCAGCAAAAACACCGCCACAATAGGCAAGAGTAAGCCGTTGGCAATTTGCGCAATCATAATTATGGTCACGGGCTTAATGCCGAGGAAACTCACCACCGTACCCACGAGAATAACGCTCATGGCTATAACACGAAAGCCCTTGCTCGATACGCCGCCCTTAAGACGCAGTACCTCACTTACGGCATAACCTGTGGCCATGGGCGCGCAAATGGCAGAGGTGAGCCCCGCGGCAAACAAGCCGCCCGCCATCAGCACCTTTGACAGCGTGCCAAAAGTTGGCTCCAGCTGCAAGGCCATGTCCGCGGCGTTTTTAACCTCCAACCCCTTGGCAAACAAGCTCGATGCCGCTGTCGCTACTATTAGTATGGAGATTACGCCGCCAAGCCCTATGGAAACACCCGCATCAATGCGCGACTCCCGTAAGTCTTTTGCACTATGCCAACGCTCCTTGGCAGCTGCCGCGTGCAAAAAAAGATTGTACGGAACAATGGTGGTGCCAATAAGCGCAATGGTAGTGAACAAGGCCTTGTCGGGCACGCGCGGCACAAGCCCCGCAAGAAGGCGCGGTATATTGGGGCGCACAATAAGCATGTTGAGGAGAAAACACAGCGCCATAATGAGTACCAAAACAATCAAGACGCGCTCTATGCGCTTGTAAGTCCCCGTTAACAACAGCAGCGCGGAAATAAGCGCAATGAGCACAATGGCAGCCTTATAACCCAAAAAGTCCAGCATGGCGTCAGCACCCAAGGCGGCGCCCGCCAAGTTCCCCGCTTCATAGGCGGCGTTACCAACATAGAGCGCAAAGACAATAAGCCCCACAATGAAGGCGCGAATTATTTTATTATCCGACATAGACAAAAGGGCAGTGCCAAGCCCCTGCTGGACAACAACCCCAAGGCGCGAAGTCATTTCTTGCAAAATAATGGTTGCAACAGTAGCAAAAACCAGCGCCCATATAAGCGCATAGCCAAAATTTGCGCCTGCCAAGGTACAGGCGGTGACCGTGCCCGGTCCAATAAACGCCGCAGCGACAAGCGCGCCCGGCCCCATAGAAATACGCGACTTTCCCTGAGCCTGTGCCTCAGACGCCGCTTGTGATGCAGTATTCATACTACCTCCTCCATTAATATACAGCTAAAGCTGTTAATTCACTTTGTGTTTCTTTATGTTTTTATTGTACTCTACAAGAATGAAAATATTAAAGAATCATTGCATGACATTGATGTTATATAAATGATATTCGTGAATTTATTTATCAAATGGCGTAAAAACATGGCAAATCTGCAGCAAATTTGGCGCCACCCTTGGGTTAGGGAGCAGTCAAGGCTACACACACAGCACGTCATGTTCGGTGCCTCAGGCGCGCATAAGCCACCCATGAGTACAGGCAAAGCCATACAAGGTGCGCATGAAATACCACGCAGCCTTACGCGTAAGACTGCAAGGCGCGCATGCAACTTTGCACCTGCGGGGCTTGGTCTGCGGGCAAGTCGGTAATGAGCATGCAGCCCGGCGCGTGGGTTATGCAAATATCCGGGCGCGCATTTTCAATGGCACGTTGCGGCGTAACTCCGCAAGCCCAAAATACGGGCACTTCGTCTTTTTCAAGACGTACTGCATCCCCAAAGTGTGGCGCGCTTAAGGACTCAATGCCAATGGCGGCGGCATTGCCCCAATAAAGCGGGGCACCGTGTGCGTGCGGGTAGGCGGCGCAGAGGTCAAAGACAGCGGGAATGTCGCGGCGCTTGTAGGGGCGCATGGAGAGTACCAGCGAACCAGAGAAGCGCCCCGCGGGCACAGTAGGCACGGTGCTTATAAACATGGGCACGTTGCACCCTTGCGAAATGTGGCGCAACTCAAAGCCGCCGCGCAGGAGGGCTTGTTCAAAGCTAAAGGAGCAGCCCAGCACAAAGCTTACAAAGTCATCGCGCCACAAGTGCCTTACATCCGTCTCAGAGCTTGTGCGTACGCCCTTTTGGTAGACGTAGTACTGAGGAACGTCGCTGCGAACGTCGAGGTCAACGCCAAGCTCGGGGAAGCAAAACTGACCCGGCGTGGAAACGAAGATGAGGGGGGCATGGCTTGGGGTTGTTGTGGCAATAATGCAAAAAGTCGGCGGCGTAGCGCAGGGGTAGCACCACAAGGTTGCCTTGAATGCAGTGTGGCGCTTGGCCAGACGTTTGCCCGCTCAATGCGCCCTCTCGTATGCGTGCGCGTACGGCACGGCTTGTGCTGTGCACTGTCTTCATGCTGCCTCCTTACCACGTAGCGCGGCGTGTAAAAACCCACACACAACCATTGTAGCACCCTCGGCGTCATGAGCCTTTATAAAAAATTACAAGCGCACTAAGAGTAAATGCATGTAAGCCTGACATATAATCAAGATCGAGAGATGACCGTTCATAGTTTGCTTAATAGCAGACCGAGAAAAACGCTCGATTTTAGAACACCTTTTGAGGTTTTTAATACTCTTATAAATACTGGCAGCGTTGCACTAAATCTTTGATGTCACCTATAATTAAAGATATTATATTGTTAAATTAAGAGAAAAAAGAATGAAAGCATATACATTTAAACATATGGGAGTAGAAGATTCTTTAAAAGTCATTGACTTTGACATGCCCAAACCAAATAAAAATGAAGTTTTAATTAAAATTAAGGCCTTTGCTATCAATCCAGTTGAGTTAAAAACTCTATTAAAAAAACCCGGTGGTCTTAATGAAATGTTAAAATCGGAAGATCCCATTATTTTGGGTTCAGATATTGCGGGAGAAGTCGTGGACACCGGGGAACAAGTAACTAAATTTAAGACTGGAGACAATGTATTTGGTATGATTAACTTTCCAGGGCATGGCAAAGGACACGCTGAATACTGCACAGCACCTGAAAATCACGTAACTTATAAACCTGCTGATGTTTCATATCAGGAAGCAGCAGCCTCAACATTGGCGGCGCTAACAGCTTATCAAATACTATCTAAAAATATAAAATCTGGAGACACAGTACTGATACATGCTGCCTCTGGAGGAGTAGGACATTATGCAGTGCAAATTGCAAAAGAGTTGGGAGCTTACGTTATTGGAACAGGATCTTCAATCAACAAAGAGTTTCTTACTTCAATAGGGCTTGATGAATTCATTGATTATAAGACAACTGATTTTTCAGAGAAATTAAAAAATATCGACTATGTTTTTGATACTGTAGCCACAGACGAAGAATCATTCATCAAATCAATTAAAGTTGTTAGGCATGGTGGACATGTTACTAATTTAAATTCTGAAGTACCTTATACCGATAAAGTCGTTAACCTTGCACTTGCAAACAATGTGAAAATAGGATTTGAGTATGTGGTTAGTAGCGCAGCAGATATGGAAAAAATTGCCATACTGTTAAAAACAAAAAAAATCATACCGCATATTTCTCATAACTTTGATTTTGCGAATACTAAAAAAGCTTTTGAACAATTAGCCACTGGAAGAACGGTAGGAAAAATTGTCGTAACTGTTAAATAAAATTTTAGAGGCAGGCATAACTCAAAAGAGGCAATATATTCTGAAGAGGATATATGTAAACCCTGCACTAAGAAAAGAAACAATAAAAAAGCATTTGCCTCTTGAATTCACCCGTAAGCTTGCCCCAGGGCTTGCTTTAGGCGCGCGCTATGCGTATAATGGTTTTGGCATGTACGCCATAAACATTATGGGGATGTTTGGATTTGATTGGAAGTAGTCGGCTTATGTGCGAGCGGGGTTGTACACCTTACGTGCTGTTCTGTAATAAACGCAGACGAACATTACGCTTTAGCGGCATAAATTTGACCGCTTGCAGTTTCTCCATTGCTCTATGGAGAAGTCCTGTACAAGTACAAGAGCTTTTTGTGTGAGTCATAGCCTTTGGGCTTACGCGAGAAATTATAAAGGCTAGATCTGCGTACATGCGTGTTTGCCGCATAGCGCAGCTCGAAA
This sequence comes from Spirochaetia bacterium, assembly GCA_965196605.1. GTDB lineage: Bacteria > Spirochaetota > Spirochaetia > WTKD01 > CBDAKK01. The sequence continues at coordinate 216,485 of CBDAKK010000008.1, read as the reverse complement.
ATAAATAGCAAACTAGGCTCGTAGACCATAAGATTTTGGGTGCTTGTAAGACGCGGGTTCAATTCCCGCCATCTCCATGTATTATTTGACACACAGTGTTTTGTCATTGGACATACACTGTTTTATTGCTCTACATACAGTACTTTACTACTCCACATACAGTGTTGTTTTTATTCCTAGCGCGCTTGAAGCAAGGTTATATACTGCTAATTTTGCATATTCAAAAACATAACCCTAGACGCAAGTGACGCAGGGGGCATGCGGCAATATATAGGCACGCAAGCCACGCGCCTAATAATACCTAATAATAATAGACGTGAGCCGAAGGCTCCCGACCGCGCTAGTCTCTTAAGTAACTTGCGCGACAGCAAACAACTCCTTACGCCAATCAGCACCTTGTCATATCAAGACGCCGCAGACAAAGCATGCGTAACACGCACAAGGTCAAGCAGTGGGGGTGAAAGCGCACCACCACCAACCCCCCACATAACTCACACATTATGGTCGTGGTTATCTAAATCTTGCAGGCCATTTACTTTTGTTTACCATACCTGAGTTAAGGAAAATACTCCACCGGTGCTCTACATTATCTACCTTCCAGCTACTAAGGTCTTGGTTGAAAGCGCGAGCGTTATAAAACATGTATGACATATTCTTCACCTGAGACGTGTCCCAGTCGCCAATGTCTTGGTTGAAAACATGAGCGTCCCGAAACATGCGTGGCATATTCTTCACCTGAGACGTGTCCCAGCCACCAATGTCTTGGTTGAAAACACGAGCGTGCTGAAACATGCTCTCCATATTCTCCACCTGAGACGTTTTCCACTTACTAATGTCTTGGTTGAAAGCGTGAGCGGCAGCAAACATGGAATTCATATCCTTCACCTGAGTCGTGTTCCAGCACCCTACCTCACCATTGAACGATGTTTGCCAATAAAATAAATTATTCATGTCAGTGATAGCTGAGGTGTCAATGTGGTTGAGATTGGGGCGAGACGTTTTGCTGATGGCCTTTTCAACGAGTTCTTTGAGTGTTTTCCTGTCTTTCGGGTGCTTAGTCTCTGTGGCGCCACATGAGTTCTGCCACACCACCGATAGGCTTATGTCAGAAGTAATTGCTGTTTTTTCATTGTGCTTGTTATTATTATGCTCAAAGCGTACTAGCGTACGGGTTACTCCATTGATCGAGGGGTACGTAAGTTTTTGACGTATCCCAATATCATTCAAGCTTTGTCCCTTTTGCACAATAAGTGTAGTATCTGTTGCACCTCCGGTTAACGTACCTCCATGCAATGCAAAGGTTATGCTTATGTCGCCTATGGTAAGCGTATATTGCGCGCTGTGCTTCTTGTACTTATTTGTTGCCGCTTTTCTCGCAGTAATGGTCACATCTCCCCCTTTCTTAAAAGTCACCCTTCCAGTCTTCTTATCCACCGTTGCTATAGCATCATCACTCGACTTATAGCTTATTGCACCCGCATCTCCTTGCACGCTCGTTGACGTTACCGCTTGCGTGTAGCTTCCTCCCTTTTTATACAGAACCTTCTCTTGAGGATTAGTAAACTTCAGCGTGGTACCTTTTTGCAAACCAAAACTTACTTGTTTGCTTACTACTACACTCCCATCCGTGGTTCGCGTTGCAAGCAGCGCTACTGTTGCTGCTCCCACTGCTACTATTTCAGACTCACCTTTTTGAGTACTATCTTGTATCTTCACAAGGTTTGTCGGTGGCACTATGCGGTATGCATAGCCTGAGTCTCTTGTAAAAGTAACAAGCGTACCCCATTGCAAATTAGTGGGAATTATGAATGTCGGTGCCTTGACGGAATTTTGAGCACTACTATCCTGTATTGCAAGTGCATATGATACACTGTGTGCCTTATACGCTGCTGTCGCCGCCTTTGTTGCCGTAATAATCGTAAATCCAGGCTTCTTGAAGCTTACCTTTCCACTCGTCTCATTTACCGTTGCCACTTCAGGGTTACTCGACTCATAGCGTATTTCGCCCGTATCTCCTTGCACGTCCGTTGGTGTTACCGCTTGCGTGTGGCTTCCATCTTTTGCATAAACGACATTTTGTGCAACTGTGCTAAACGTCAGGGTTGTGCCGTCCTGCAGTGGCGTACTTATTGTTTTGCCGGCGTCACCTCGCCCTCCCTCGTCATTGGGGGGGGGGGGGGGGGGGGGGGTACCCTTCGGGGCTAGCGTTTGCGCTACCTCATCCACTAATTCACTGCATCCAAAAAACACAAAGGGCATCAAAGCAAAAATTGCTACCAGACCTGCTTTGAGCAATACACTCATTGCTTTATAATTACCACGTTTCATAATAATCTCCTTAAGGGATATAGAATATTTCGTATTTGTAATTATAGAGAAATTAAAAAGAAATGTAAACTGCTAATTTGAAGCTTAATTTCAGCTACAGGCAAAGCAGGCGTAGGAATGTAGGTTTACCACCTTGCAAAAGAAAAATAACAGCTACTATTGGTGTGCAGCGTATATATTATTTGCTAGAATATAAGTATACATTTGTATAGTTAAGTACTTTATAAGATATAAGGAGCAATGACATGAAATACGTTTGCAGCGTTTGCGGTTATATTTATGACCCTGAAGAGGGGGATCCCGATGGAAATATAGAGCCGGGAACTGAATTTAATGATTTGCCAGAGGATTGGGTGTGCCCAGTTTGTGGAGCAAGCAAGGATGAGTTTGAACCCGATGAATAAAATGCGCTTTTATGCGTGAAGTGCCGCGTGTGCCTTGTACATGTCTTCAAGTACAAGCGCGCACATGGCTTCAACAACGGGGACTACTCGAGGGCAGATGCACACGTCGTGTCTGCCCTCTGTTTTTATAGAGACAAGGCTTCCGTCTTCATGCTGCGTTTGTTGGCTGAGGGCTATGGACGATGGGGGTTTTACCGCTACACGGATGGTGATGAGTTCGCCGGTTGAAATGCCACCGAGTATGCCGCCCGCGTTGTTGGTAACAAAGCCGTCTTGGTTCATTTGGTCGTTGTTTTCAAAGCCGGTGAGGGCGGCGGCGGCAAAACCTAAGCCAACCTCAAAGCCCTTAATGGCCCCTATGGACATAAGCGCGTGCGCAAGTAGGGCGTCAAGCTTGTCAAATACGGGTTCTCCAAGGCCGGGTTTTACGCCTTGTATGCGGCATTCAATAATGCCGCCCATGCTGTTGTTTTGCGCTTTGAGTTCCATGCCTTTATTGAGCATTTTTTCCGCCGCTTGCATGTCGGGCGCGCGCATGGCGTTTTTTTCTATAAGGCTTAGGTCAATGTGTTGGCATTCTATGCCACCTGCGGCACGCGTAAAAGCGGTTATGGTAACGCCGCGCCGTGCAAGCGACTTTTTCGCAAGTGCCCCCGCAGCAACGCGTCCGGCGGTTTCTCGCCCGCTCGCCCTACCGCTGCCGCGCCAATCACGAAACCCATACTTGTGTATGTAGCTGTAATCGGCATGCCCCGGACGGAACAAATGCTTTATTTCATCGTAGGCGCCGGGGTTGGCGTCCTTGTTGTAGAGTATCATGCCAACGGGAGTGCCCGTGGTTTTGCCTTCAAAAATGCCCGAGAGTATCTGCACCTTGTCTTGTTCGCTGCGCGGCGTGGTAATGTCGGACTGCCCCGGCTTTCTCCTATTAAGTTCCTTCTGAATTTCAGCTTCATCAATAGATAAGCCCGGAGTCACTCCATCGACTATGACGCCAATACCGCCACCGTGCGATTCTCCAAAGGTTGTAACGCGAAAATGCGTGCCAAAACTACTGCCGGGCATTGATCAAAAGGCTGCCGTTGCATAAAAGCTTATGCAAACTTGTCAAAGTAAATTTTGTCGGGGCTCATGTCGTTTTTGCCCATTACTGCCATACATGCATCAAGCATGCCGGGGCTTCCACACAGGTAGCCTTCGCGTGCTGCGCTAGGGTTTATGTCCTTTTTCAAATAGGTGTCCAGCACTTCTGTAATAAGCCCGGTAGGCCCTTTCCAATTATCATCGGGGAGCGGGTCTGAAAGCGCGGGTACAAAGTGAAAGTTGCTGTACTCTTTTTCAAGGCCGTAGAGCCAATCGAGGTAATACACGTCTCGCACGGCGCGCGCACCAAAAAAGTACCAAATTTCGCGTTTGTTAAATGTGCCCTCTGCTATCATGGTTTGAAATATCGACTTAAACGGAGCCATGCCACTGCCTCCTGCTACGCAGACCATAATAGCATCGGTGTCCCGCACGTAAAAATCGCCAAAGGGGCCAATCAAGTTTATTTTGTCGCCTTCTTTGAGGTAGCTGTGAACATAGGTAGTAACAATGCCGCCGGGCACAAGCCTAATGAGCATTTCCGATTCTGTTTTGTCGTGCGTACAAGATGCAAGCGAATATGCGCGCATGGTCGAGTCTTGTGTCTTTTTTTCATGCTTGTATTTCGGCGCTTCAAACTGCTGGTACTGTCCCGGCTTAAAGTTTATTTCATCGGGTAAGGCAAAGCGTACTTCCTTTATGTCGTAGGTTACGTCTTTTATGGAAGTAACCGTTGCCTGCAGTTTCTTGACGTTGAAAATTTCTTCAGGAATTTGTATGTCTATGTTCTGCTTAAGTTTTACTTGGCATGAAAGGCGTGTCTTTTGCTTAAGTTGTTCATCGCTTAAGTAGGGCAACTCCGTAGGGAGCACAGGACCGACATCGCTGTCTATAATTACCTTGCAAGCGCCACAGCTGCCTCTGCCGCCGCATGCTGAAGGAACAAATATTTTTTCTTCAGCAAGGGTAAACAAAAGCGGCGAGCCACCTTTTATATCAAATTTTTTCTTGCCTTCGTTAATGCTTACGGTGCATACCCCGTAGTTGTTTACAAGCTTATCAGTAATGTCAATGAGCGCTGCGAGTATTGCGCTTGCAGCACCGAGCACCAAGGGTGCAATGATAAATGTTAACGACATATATTCTCCTTAAAGTTTCAATCAATGTATTGTTGGTTTACTGTACCGGCAGCATGCCCGAAAAGCCCGTAAACGCCATGGCCATGAGCCCTATGGTTATAAAGACTATGCCCGCACCTTTTAAACCTTCTGGGATGGGTGCCTTTTCTATTTTTTGTTTTCGCATGGCTGCAAGCGCAATGATGGCAAGCCACCAGCCCAAGCCTGAACCTATGCTGAAAACCACGGTTTGCAAAAACGAATATTGCCGAATTTGCATGAAGAGTGCCACACCGAGAATTGAGCAGTTTACGGTAATGAGCGGTAGAAAAATTCCAAGCGTAATGTAGAGGGGTTGCGAAACCCTGTCTATAATCATTTCTAGCATTTGTACAACCGCAGCTATGACAATGATAAAGACAATGTAGCGTAAGTACTCAAGTTGAAATGGTACAACTACGTAGTAATACACAAACCAGTTGATAATGGTGGTAAGTGTAAGCACTATGGTAACGGCGAAGCCTAAGCCAAAAGAGGATTTCATGTCTTTTGAAATGGCTATGAATGAGCACATGCCCAAAAAGTTTGATAATAAAATATTGCTTGTAAAAATAGAAGCAAAAAACAAAGTAAGTGGCGCTATGGATGGCGCAAGTATTGCTGGCATATTCTCATTCTCCTTTATTTAGCTGCTGCTGGAGCAGCGGGTGCTGGTGCGGGCGCGGGCGCGGGCGCCGCCTGACGCATTTGTATGGTTTTCACTATCCAAATGAGTATTCCCAAAAAGAAAAACGCACTCGGAGGAGAAACCATTATAGACCATGTAGTAAAGCCTTCGGGCATAATTTGAAAGCCAAACAAGGTGCCAAAGCCCAGTATTTCTCGAAAAAAGGCGACGACCATGAGCACGGCCATGTAGCCTAAACCGCTTGTTATGCCGTCCCACAGCGCGGGCAACGGCGGGTTGGACTGAGCGAAGGCTTCTGCCCTGCCCATAATGATGCAGTTGGTAATAATAAGTCCTACGTAAGGGCCGAGCTGCTTTGAAACCTCGGGTACGTAGGCCATCAAAATAATGTCTACAACTACCGTATAAAAGGCTATGACAAGCACTTGCGTTATCATGCGCACCTTGCGAGGAATAAGGTCCTTGATGAGTGAAATGGTAAGAGAGCTAAAGCCCGTTACTCCCGTTACCCCCAAGGCCATAATGACCGTATTGGTCAATTGGTTGGTAACCGCAAGTGCGGAGCAAATGCCCAATACTTGCATAAAAATAGGATTATTCGTCCACATGTTTTCTTTTAAAATACTCATTTTATACTCCTACCTACTGCCTGTCTCTATAAAAGGCCTCAATTTCTTGATTGAGTATGGCTTGTACGCCATCGCTTGTGCGCGTAGCTCCAGAAATCCCATCAATCATGCCGTTTTCTTTGTCGGCGTCTCCGGAACCACCTGCGCCAACGACAATGGTGTCATTTTGAATTTTTTCGTTATAAAGCTGTTCCTTAAACCACGGCTCAGCAACACGGGCACCGAGTCCCGGCGTCTCATTTTGAGCGGTGACTTCAAAGCCAACTACCTTGCTTAAGTCTTCAGAAAGCGCTATGTAACCAAACATGAGTCCCCAGAGACCGGGGCCTACAAAACTCTTGGCAATGGCAGGCTGGCCAAAGTCCGCCGTATAATAGGTAGTCTCGCCACGTTCTTCAGTGCTCACCTCGGCAAATTGCTTGTCCACTGCTTCAGGCGTGTCCACACCCTTTGCGCCCAAGGCCAAGAGTATTGCGCGTTGTTCTGTAAAGCGTCTGTTTTCGGCTATTTTGTCTTTTGTGGCAGCATCAATAAAGGACAAAACCAAAACAAAGACAAAACACAAGACAAAGGTAAAGACAACCGTATATGCAAATGTATTTTTCATTATTGTTCCTCCCCTGTCATGGGCGCTAAAACCAGCGCGGTGGCCGCGGCAGTTGGCGCTGCCGTTTTTTTCACGGGCGCTTTCTTTTTTACCTTTGCCTTGGGCGTTATTTCATCCAAAAGGCACGCAAAGGTGTTGCCTATCATGACGGCAAAACTCACGCCTTCTGGAAAGCCACTAAAAAGGCGTATGAGTACGGTTGAGAGCCCTATAATAGCGCCGTAGATCCACTTTGCGCGTGGGTTGTTTGGTCCCGACACGGGGTCGGTGGACATAAAAACCGCTACATATATAAGAGAGCCTGACATGAGGTACGCAAGTACGACGCAGAGTCCCTCATCAAAATTAAGCCCTTCTTTAAAGCCGGGCATGAGTCCCAAGGCATAAAACAGGGTTAAAAACAGCGTAGCGCTTAAAAACGTGGAGAAAATAAGCTTCCAATCCGCGGTTTTTGTATATATCATGTACGCAGCAGAAAGTATGAGCAAGAATATTGCACCTTCACCCAAAGAGCCGCTACGTAAACCAAAAAACAAATTCCACAGCGGGGGAATAACGCCCTCACGTAAGCTTGCAAGTGGTGTTACAACAGCAACGGCCTCAACAGCCTGCTGCGTGTACGCGCCACCACCCAAGGCACGAGAAAAACTCTCACCTATGGGGCCTAAGCCCGTCCAGTACAGCGTGGTAAGCGCCATGGGAAAGGACAAATAAATAAACAAACGCCCTGTTATGGCGGGGTTGTACACGTTGCGCCCAAAGCCGCCAAACACGCATTTGGCAATAAAAACAGAGAAAAATATTCCCACTATGTTCATCCAAATAGGAAGAGTCGGCGGAAGCGACAATCCGTATAAATAACAAGTGACTAACACGGCTTCAGACGTTTTTTTGTCGCGTTTCTTCTCGAAAAGATACTCGGTGAGAATACCTACTATAAATGCAATTGCCACCTGATAGATGGGGCGTATGCCATAGAGCAAAATAGAGTATAAAAACAACGGTGTAATCGCATAACAGACGCGACGCATTATCAGTTGCTTTTGAAAAATATTTGAAAGTGCCAAAGCTCCTCCTAAGAACAAAAGTCTATAAATGTATTATTACAATTTTATGTATTTATAATTGTACTGAAACAAAAAAAACAATGCTATATCTTATGCACATAAAGTCATGTGTATTTCCCTCATGCTATAGAACTTGAAATATCACTGGGAAGAAAATAATATTTTAGCCAAATTTCCGGATGGAGAATTCATAGCCACATTGAATATATCCTTATTTCCAAAAATAATAAAAGAATGCTTTGCCCTCGTCAAAGCGACGTTTAACATATTGTACTTGCCTTCATAATCAAAAAACAGCATTGCATCATCTGTGTCGTGTACGGCGGAAAAGACAATGACCGGTCTTTCGGCACCTTGTAATGCGTGTACTGTACCAATAGTGATGTTTTTTACAAATGGCATGGTGCCGATTTCTTTTGAACTTTTCAATGTTTCTCGAATAATGGTTTTCTGAGCAGCGAAAGGTGTAATAATTGCCAAAGTTTTATCGAGTGTTGTATGGTACGCGTTTTCAATATTTTGTTGATGCTTACAAAGCCACGCTACTATGGCTTCAGCCTCTTTGACGTTTTTTCTACTCCTCCCTCGATGCTTTTCCGAACTTCCATCCGGGACGTTAACAAACCCCAAGGGAGGCAAATCGTGTTTCTTGTTGTGCACGTTTCCGACCATCAAATTGAGAGAACCTTTATATACATACTCTGCGGAAAACCTAGCAATCTGATCTAAGCATCGTCTGTGTTCTAGGAGATAGGCACCTTTTTCTGCAACCATGGGATTATGTTTAAATAAAAATGGTGTTGACTTTCTAATAATTTTCATCAGACTACCACTAGAAGCAGTAAATCCCAACATTTCAAGTTTCTCAAAATTTTTTTTACTTTCAAGCGTTTTATCTTCAAGCACCTTATATCTTTGAGCGTTTGCATAATCAACACTTGGCAGAATATTCCACACTGGTTCAATTTGGTGTACGTCGCCAACTGCAAGCACGCTTTTTGTCAAACTTAGCGAGGCCACTGCAATTTCGGGAGAAACCTGTCCCGCTTCATCCACAATCATCAAATCGAATAACTCGTTGTAAAATTTTTCTTCTTTTGAATCGATATTCCAATACGTACTATATTTTGGCAAAGTGTGAAAAGTCGCTATAAAAAGTGGCATGAGTTTTGCAAGCCTTTTTAATTTAGTTTTATACGGCTCATATGTCCTTTCGCTACTCCTATCATTTTTTTTCTCTAGTTCTTCAATGTACTCCCATTCTCTATAATGTACGCAGAGCCAAAATAACTCATACCTATAAGAAATATCCAACTTCACAGCAGTATTCTGAATAACATTGTCTTGAGAGTACTTATATTCTTCCCCCGTCTTAGCCATCAAATTATTCCATCTTGGAAAAATCAAGAATGTAGCGCAGGACTGGGTGTGTTTATAAGTGCAACAAGCAGCAACAGCCTAGATGAGCTTGCACTACGCGCATCATGCATTACAAAATGCCGTACTTTGCAAATGCGTCACTTACACTCATGCCGTTTTCTATTTCGCGCCGAACCACTTTTTCGCCCCGCGCCTTTTCCAGCGCACTTGTAATGACTGCTACTTCACGTTCTTGCGGTACAATCAACACGCCGTCTGCATCCCCAAAAACAAGGTCGCCGGGTTTTATAAGCACGCCTTCAATTTCTATGGTAACTCTGTACTCGGCAACCTTCATGCGTGGCGCGGAGTCCTGCGCGTATGCGCCGCAACTAAAAACTGGAAAATTCTGTTCTAGCACTTGCGGCGTGTCTCTGTGGTAGCCGTAGACCACTGCGCCTGCAGCCTTGCGCGCGCGCGCAGCGGCGGTCATTATTTCGCCCCAGTTTGCGCAACGGTGAAACGTGCCACCTGCAATGTAGACTTCGTTTTCTTTTAGGGCGTCGAGTGCGGCGGTCATTTTGCCAAAGGGCTCTTCTTGTGTGCCGTAAACGTCCATCATCAAGACGGGCATGGCGCGCCCCACAAGGCGCATGCTTGACGACATGGGGCGCACGCGTTGTGGCAAAAACTGATGAAAGCAAGCCGCGGCGTCCAGCATGTCTCCCACAACGGGTGTGTACAAATGCTCTCGTATGAGCGCAAAGAGTTCCTTGTCATTCTTCCACTCGTTTTGTATTTTTTTTGTTTTCATGATGCTCCTTGTTGTGTATGGTGAGGTTTTAGTCTAGCAATGCCTTCATGTAGCCCATGGCGTAGGCCATGCCCGCATGCCACGGCGCATCACAACTCATTTGTGGTGTGTGGTCGGGTATGAGCATGCCGTTAAAATTGTGCTTGCGCAAAATGGAAATTATTCTGCGCATGTCTATGTCGCCTTCGTCTATAAAGGTTTCGTAGTACTGTGGCACTGTGCCGCGCACGTTTCTAAAGTGCACGTAGCCAATGGCACCCCGCTCAGCGTAGCATTCTACCCAGTAGTAAATGTCCTTGTTTTGTGGGTCATTCATTTCTTGCAGCGTGCCGAGGCACAGCTCAAGTACATTGGACTCACTGGGCATCATGTCTAACAGCTTGAGGTAGAGTTCGGGTTTGTGTACAAGGCGCGCCTGCCCACGCACAAACTCCGCGGGTGGGTCATCGGGGTGCGCGGCAAGTCGTACGCCGCTTTTTTTGGCAACGGGGAGCATGTGGCGCAAAAAATATTCAAGCCTTTGCCAGAGCGCTTTATGTAAAGTTGGCGGCACAAACCCCGTGCTGCGCAGGCTTTCGTCATAGGTCATGTTCCACACCATGCCGTTTTCAATAGGCCTGGTGTCAATGCTGCTCATGCCCACGCTCTGTGCGCCACCGCGTGCCTTGTGCGTTACAAAGCGGCTGCACACACCCGCTATGCTAAAGTTGTAGCCAAGGTGCGCAATGCCTGCGCGCCCCATGCTTGCTACCATGCCTTGTAGTTTTTTCACCTGCGCCTCTTTTTCTGGCAAGTCCAGCAAAATGGCATACCAGTGCGCGGGGTCAAAGTTTTCTACAGCTTCTAAGACTAACCCGTGTTGGTTCAGCTGCTGCTTGAGGTTTGCAAGGTAGTCGTATTCCCACACCTGTGGGTTGCTGCCCGCCAGTCCCCAGCCATCATTGCCCCCCACGGGCTGGTCTTGCGCTTGTTGTGTGGGCGCATCCTTACGCGCGCGGTGAAAATAATCCGTGAGGTGCACCGTAATGTGCGTAGCCCCGCATTGCTTTGCAAAGGCAAAGTACTCGGGTTTAAGCATGTGGTAGTACAAACCAAAGCCAAGCTTCATGAGCCCTCCCACGTTTTTTTTACCACGCGTTGCAGGGTAGCTTGTTCTTCTGTGGACAAGGCGTGGTAGCTAACATCGCGCTCATGCGTACGTGCATTCTCGGTTATAAAGATGCGCGCGTCTTGACTCATGACCACGGTGTGCCACACCCCGCGCACCACGTTGTATACAACGCCACGTTGCATGCTTAAAGATTGCCAATTGCGCGCTGTTCCATTTTCTATGTCAACCGCAACGAGGCTTGCTTGCCCGCATTGCAGCATAAAAACCTCATCGGTTTCGCGATGTACTTCGATTTTGTTGATGGCGTGGAGCGCTTGTTCTTGCGCAAAGTTGAGAATGGCGACTTGCCATTGCGGCGTCTGCAAGCATGGCCAAAAGCCTGCGTCTGAGCCTTGGAATGTTTCTATTCTTTTCATGTTTTGGTGTGCTTATTGTTTAATTATACTTTAATAACTACGAATAGTCCACTTTTTCCACATCAAGCCTTGTCTGAAGAAACATGAATTACTACTTATAAGAGTATATTCACAAAATCTATAATTCTTAAGGAGAACTTACTATTATGAATATAAAAAAAATTTTGATTGCCATGAGCGTAGTGTTTGTATTATTGCTCAGTAGTTGCGATACTCTGCTTTCTAGCGAATATGATGTAAGCAAAAGCACTAAGTCGCTTGATGATACTGCAACGCAACAAGTTATTTCAAATTCTGCATCGGTCTTAAAATCAATTGAGAATAGAGACATACGTACTTTATATAAAGTATACGATGGCACTATTACAAAAAATGCCAACATATTGTTGATTGCCCCTGGAGGGCCTCAGTTTGGAGATTAGCCAAAGACTCCTGGAGCTAGTACGGGACATGATGTAGTGAAGTACAGTAGTCCGTATGACGCAAAACAAACTCCGGGCGAACCTAAGGATCGTGAACAGTATATTACTATAGGTGTATTGCAAGAATAAATGATACGTACAAGCAATAATACCCTGAGTAAGGATACACCTATAACGCTCTCTGAAGCTGTCGAGATAAATCTTCATAGCGCAGCCATATTATACGCTGTAGCAGAGCACTTTAAAAACAAAGGTCATAAAGTTACACTTATTGCGACATCTTTCGGAGCTTTCCTCGCTCTTGAAATGTATCGTCACTATGGAGATGACCCATTTCAAAAGTCTATCATCAGTGTAGGGCGTGTTGATATGCCTGAGGAAATATACAAAAGTTTTTCCCAAAATAAATTTGCAAGCTTTAAAGATGATGGAAAGACAATTCAGATAGGAATGAAATTTGAAGCAATGCTTCCTATGATGATGCAACAAATGGGTGGATGTAACCCTAAAAATCCTATGGCAGCAGAACTATGTAAAGACGGCAAAATTGATGATGCGCTGAAAAAAGCGTTTTTAGTGAGGCGAGATACTGCTAGTAAATTACAAGCCGCTCTAGGACAAAACCGATATAGTAAGTTGCTTGCAAGTAAAAATTTGAGTAAGATTGTTTATTATTCTGGAGCTAAGGACACAGCGGTAGGTGTGTTGACGGATGCAGAGGTGAATTTTTTACGAAAAAGAGGAGCTACAGTAACAATAGTTTCCAACGCTGGTCATGGTGTTCATATGTCTAGAAGTAATGAAATAAGAACAATTATTGAAAGCTCGTTTAAAACAAACATACTTGGTACTTATGAAGGCACCATAGATGCTATGGAAACAAAATCTTTAGTTGCTCGTGGTGGACGGAGCCTCTCTTCTATAAAAAAACTGAGTTTTACGCTTGCCCTTGGCACAAAAAATCTTATTGTGCAATATCGACTTTCGCGTGGACAAGACAACGCGGTGCGCGGCTCTATGTGGTTTGGCAACAAAACAAATCGCAGCTTTGAAAAAGGCTTTGACGTTATAGGAACTCTGAACAGCACAAATTCTACAACTCTGATAACGCTCTCTGCAAATGTGCGCGGCAGCAAGATTAGCGATACACTTACCGTGCAAGAGAATGGGATCTTGATAGATTCTGCGGGTAATAAGTACCGGAAAGAGCAATAAGCTTTCAAAAATCGTTTAGAGGAAATGATTTCCTCTATGATGCTTTTTTAAAGTGTCGTAACCATTATGGTTGCGACACTTTTATTTTTGCAAGTACACTCACGCTTTTATAAGTTTTTCCCGCATTTCTTGCATGGCGGGTGTAACGCCGTAGGGCAGCAGTGCCTTTGATAAGGCGCCGTCTATAAACAAAGTTTCTCCACTCATGTAGCGTGAGGCCTCTGAGGCGAGAAAAAAGCAGGCTTGTACCACGTCATGCGTGGTGCCAATTTTCCCGCTACCTATCCATGAGGCAAACTTCCCCGCGCCTATTGCGTCTATGGCCTCGCGGTTCATTTCCGTAGCAATGGCGCCGGGCGCCACGTTGTTAACGCGTATGTTGTACGGCGCCCATTCAGCGCTGGCGATTTTTGCAAACATGCCCATGGCGGCCTTGCTCATGCTGTAAGGCATGTTTGTGGGATAGGGGAAGCTTTGGTGTACGGAAGACATGTTGATGACGCAGGCGCCCTCGGCATTTTTGAGCAGCGGGAACAAGCCCTTGGTAAGCTGAAAAAGGCTGCGAAGATTTACGGAAAAAATAAGGTCATACTCTTCCATGGAAAACTCTTCATAGGGCTTTCGTATTTCAATACCCGCATTGTTAATTAATACATCTACGCGTGAGTAGGTTTCAACAATCGTTTCTATCATGCTTCTAACGGCTTGGCCAGACGAAAAGTCCGCCGCTATGTAAGAAGCTGATTCTAGCGCATTTGCAAGCGCCCGTGCCTCTGCTTGGTGCTTGTCGTGCACTATGACGTGCGCGCCCTTGTTAGAAAACCCACGCGCAAGGGCACGCCCTATGCCGCCCGCTGCGCCGGTAATTAAAACCGTCTTCTGTGAAAAATCGTATACGGGCGCGCTGTTCATCATAGGAGTGCCGCTGCCTTTTTCTTGTTTACTTCATTTAAAAGCACTGCAGCAAGTATGAGTGAGCCGCGCACTACGTACTGCCAGTACTCATTTATGTTGAGTAGCGTCATGCCGTTGAAGACCACGCCTAAGAACAACACGCCAATAAAGGTGCCCCACACGCGCCCTATGCCCCCAAACAAGTTGGTTCCTCCAATAATAACGGAGGCAATAACGTCCAGTTCCCAGCCACGCGCCGTGCCCGCATTGCCTGAGAGTATTTGAGAGCTTACCAGCAAGCCGCTTAAGGCTGCTAAGACCGAGGTTATGATAAAGGCCTTGGTTTTCACCTGCCAGACGTCTATGCCAGAAACGCGTGCTGATTTTATGTTGCCACCCACGGCGTAAATAGACCTGCCGAAAATGGTGTAGTTTAACACAAAATGCGCGAGGAGAAACACAAGCAAAAACACCACGGCGGGGAAGGGTACCCCAAAAATTCTGCCACTGCCTAAAAAGCCAAACCATGCGGGGTACGGCGCGATGGGAAAGCCACCTGTGATAATGTTGGCGGCGCCAAAGAGTACGGTCAAAAACGCAAGGGTAATAATGAACGATGGAATGTTGTACTTTTTGCGCAAAAACCCCGTAATGCTGCCTTGCACAAAACCAAAGGCAAGCACCGAGGCAATGGCTAGAGTGACCCCAACCAGCGGGCTTACCACGCCTTGCATTTTTTCAGTGAGAAACGCGCACAAGCACCCCGCAAAAGCCACAGAGGAGCCCACAGACAGGTCTATTTCCCCTGAAATGATTAAAAGCGTCATGCCAAATGCAATGATGCCTTGTGTGGACACGTTTCTCAAAACGTTAAAAAAGTTGCGGAAACTAAAAAAACCCGGGGCGCTAAAGGCAAGTATTATTACCAGTAATATTAATATGCATTCGAGTGAATGAAGTATGAAAATGCTTTTTATTTTTTTGCTCATATTGCTTCCTTTAATAAACTGTTAGACTTCGTTGTACAATTGATTGGCACTTGTATTGTGTGGATAGAGTTCTTTGACGAGCGCGCCGTCTTTGAGAACGAGAATTCTGTCACACACTTCCAGCAGTTCTTCCAATTCAGAAGAAACCACAAGCGCCGAAGTGCCCTGCGCTTTTTCGTTCCACATAATGCGGAAAATTTGCTGCTTCGCTTCTACGTCAATGCCGCGCGAGGGTTCATCAAAAAGCATGATCTTGGGAGTGGTGTTAAGCCAATTTCCCACAACAATTTTTTGTTGATTGCCACCGCTTAAATGAGAGACGGGCAAGTCTACGCTCCCTACCTTAATGTGCAAGTCGGAAATTTGCTTTCTCACGTATGACGCTTCTTTTTGCTTTGTAGTAAAAAAACCCTTGTAGGCTATTTCGCGCATAGAAGCCATCACAAGGTTTTCGTGCGAGCTGAGTATTTGCACCAAGCCTTCTTCTTTTCTGTCTTCAGAAACATAGCTGATGCCAAGTTGTTTCATGCGCCGTGGATGGAGCTTGTTAATTTTTTGTCCATGTACCAATACCTCACCTGCATCAAAGGTGTCCAATCCAAAAATGCTGCGCAGTAGCTCGGTTCTGCCCGAGCCTAAAATGCCCGCAATGCCCAGTATTTCGCCGCGCTTTAAAGAAAAACTTATGTTTTTAAAAAAGGGCGCACGCGTCATGTTTTTGACTGCAAAAACCTCTTCAGCATGCGCTTGCCCAGAGGCCGCAGTATTGTGAGGCTTATGAAAATGTGAGACATTGCCAAACATCAAGTGTACTATTTTCTCGCGACTTGCTTCTTTCATGGGCAAGGCACCCATGTATCTTCCGTCGCATAAAACGGTAACCGTATCCGCAATGTTTTCAAGCTCTTGAAGCCTGTGTGAAATGTATATCATGGTAACCCCGTTTTTTGCAAGGTTTTTCATAATCGTGAAGAGCATTTCTACTTCTTTTAGCACAAGGGCGCTGGTCGGCTCATCCAGTATCAACAAGCGCGGCTCTTCGGCAATTGCCTTGGCAATTTCAATTTGTTGCTGTTGCCCCACGCTTAAGGAAGAAACCAGCGCCTTGGGCGAAATGGCAATGCCCATGCGCTGTAAAATAGCGCGCGCTTCTTTTTCAGTTGCCTTCCAGTCCACAAGAGCAATGCCCTTTTTCTTGGTTTTCAATCGACCGAGAAACATGTTCTCCATCACGGACAAAGAGCCAATAAGACTCATTTCTTGATGGACGACCGCAACGCCGCGTTTCATGGCGTCTTTTGCAGAGGAAAAATGCACTTCCTCATTTTCGAGAAATATACGCCCACTCGTCGGAGCAACGAGCCCCGAAACCATGTTTACAAAGGTGCTTTTGCCTGAGCCGTTTTTACCGACGAGGGCGTGAATTTTGCCTCTTTCAAAACTGCAAGAGACATTGTCAACTGCTAAAGTGCCGGGGTATTGCTTTGAAAGCTGTGCAACCTCTAAAAAAACATCCCGCGGCACGCTAGCATTCATAGTGCTTGTACTGCTCAAAAGCTAGTAAGACTTAATTTCCTGTTGAAATTTTTTGACGTCTTTTGCATTTTCACGCGACAAGAGCCGAGGTGCAATGTTCACGTTTTTTTCAAAGGACTGACCCTTAAGCGCTTTCACGGCAATCTCCACAGCCTTACTTCCAACTTGAAAGGGCTCTTGCGCCGCTGCCGCTTGAAGTACGTTATCATCTGATAAAAGCATTTGTGCAATTTGGTCGCTGCCGTCTGTGCCAAAGACGAATATTTTACCCTGCTTGCCCGCGTTACGCACTGCTTGAGCTGCGCCCACGGTACTTCCCTCATTTGCCGCGTGAATAATTTGAATGTTGGGATTGGCGGTGATCATGTCACCCACAACGCGCACCGCCATTTCAGCAAGCCATGCGTCTTGTTCTGCAACAAGCGTGACACCTTGTATAGTTTTTATTTCATTAAAAAAGCCGCTAGAGCGTGCCTCTGCTGACTCTGGAAGCTGCGCGCGAAAACTCACGGTTGCAACCTTCACTTGTTGTCCTTTAAATTTTTTCTCGATGAAGGCACGCGCCGCCTTTCCCGAAGTAGCGCCAACACTTGCATCGCTTGTGCCAACAAAACCTATGCTTGGAACATTTGCCTTGGTATTGAAGTACACAATTTTTATGCCCGCATCCGCCGCGCGCTGCAAGGCTGCATCAGAACCGCCCTTGTTCCCTATGGGCGTAATGGCAATAGCATCAACGCCACGAGCAATGTAGGTGTCAATAAGCCTCGCCTCTTTGTCTACCTTATTGTCGGAATTGCCAAGCAAAACCGTAACCCCAAGTTTTTTAGCAGCTGCCTCCATGCCTATTTGCACCGTGCGCATGTACAAGTCGGCTTGAAACACAATGCCCGCAATGGTGTATTCACCCTTGCCTCCTGCCTGCTCCCCTTCTGCACATACCGCATGCAAGGCTAACGCAACTAAAAAAATAGATAAAAAAACTTTCTTCATAAAGTCCTCCTTAAAGAATTATTACTTTATTATAAGCCATGTGAGGGCATAAGATAAATATTTATATTCTTAAAATTAAGAAATTTTCTTTATTATGTAAGAGGAGAACTTGTTCAAAGTAGCGCTAGAGCGCCTAGTTGCAAAAAAAAAAAACTAAAAGCATGTAAGGCAATAATTTATAAAGCCTTACATGGAAAAATGCATTATTTTTTCGCTTCTTGTGAAATTGCAGGAGGTTTAGAATGAAAGATAAATTCATGTCTATGTTCCGAGCCCCCTACTTCTGTAGCTGTCCATTTGTCATCTTCAGAAACAATGGTAACGCTATCTTCTTTAAAGTGAGCATCAGAAGTGCCATTAAAAAACCTTAGTGTGTTTTTTGTTTTGTTCATTCTTTTGCTCTTAGTTTTAGAATTACCGTTTACAAGAAAAAAAGTCATTTTTGTTACGTCAGAGCTATTTGAAACATAGCGTCCCCGACAAAAGCCTTTTGTTGGTTCCTCTACGGAATTTGCTATTTGATACGTACAATTTAGTGGGTATTTCGCCACAGTCTTTTTAGGTGCATCATTTTTACTAGGGCTGGGACAGCCAACAAAAACCAAAGAAGCAATTAATAAAATATAAAGTTTACTCATACACTAAATAGACAGTATCTATACTGCAAGAAGTCAACTTTTTTTTTAAAAATTTCACATAGAAAACATAGGCATGTCTTGCGGCAAGAGGCAGCCGTGAGACATCACCACAGCATGCGAGGAGAAAACGCCTACCATGTGTTCAAAAACGGCAATTTTATGGCCTTTTGTTCCAACGTAGGAATTGTCAGTGTTTTTTTTCACGGGTTGCGCTGCTGCGCTTACAATGGGTTCAATGCACAGCACCATGCCCGGCACAATTGCAGTATTCTCAGCGTGCTTGTAGTCATAGAGCACCTGAGGTCGCTGATGTATTGCCGCGCCTATGCCGTGCCCGGTAAATTGCGTATATACATGCATCTTGTATTTATACGCGGCTTCTTCTACCGCATAGGCAATGTCCGAAATGCGCGCTCCCGCTCTCACTGCGCCCACGCCTGCGCAGCTTATGTTCCAAGCGGCGCGAATGAGATACTGCGACTCCTCGCTCGGTGTGCCGACACAAAATGTCCACGAAGCATCCGCGAACCATTGCTCACCTGTCCTATGAGCCACAATGTCAACAACGACAATGTCGTCGTTTTGAAGTGGGGTTTCGTTGGGTATGCCGTGGGCTACTACATTGTTCACGTTAACGCTAATGTCTGATGGAAAGCCGTGATAGCCGCGCAGTGCAGCAGTACAGCCGTGCTTTTGTAGGTAATAGCGCGCAACTTTTTCTATGTGACTGCTCGTAACGTTTGTAGGAATGGGTGATTGCAAAGACTGAAAGAAGCGTGAAATAACCTTTGCAACATAGGACTGCTTGAGCATTTGCACAGGCGTGCACAGCACTTTTTTTGCATAGGATACTTCATATATAGAACGGCGTAGCTTCATGCTACTCTTCATTATAGGTGTGCTGTAACACTTGCCGTTGCAACGCAAGTCTCTGCGAGCTTACAAGTTAGTCAGCCAAATCCGGGCGCAGTTGTTCAGCGCCAAACATATACACGGAGCGATACTTTTTGTTAAAAAATTTGTTGGAGTGTCATACTAATCAAGTGTAAATGTATGTATTGAATTGTTATCATCAAGCGTCCATTTTTTCGATGATATCTTGTTTATAACACCTACAATCGTTTTTTGTTTTTGTTCAGTAATGGAAGGAAATTTTTGCAGCACATTGTTGTTCATATCAAGTTTACTCACTAATAGCAATGCATCTTTATCTTTTATGCGATGAAAGTATAAATCATTCATAACATCATCGACTATGCAATAGCCTCTTGCGTTCATGTAGACGGTAGTGCCACTTGTGCTTGTGTGTTCATAAGTACAGTTTTTTTTTCTGTACTTGTGCGAATAAGGGTAACAATTGGATTTCCTCTTTTATTACGTTTTACCGTGGCTTTAAAACGCTTTTTCACTTTGATATCTTGCTCACTGCCAAGCGTGAATATAGCAATAGAATGTACATTTCCCATTGTATCTTGTTTAGAAACTACCCATTGTTTGGGGTCAGTATTATGCACAACTTCAATTTTCTCTTGTTCTTGAGTACCGCTCGCTGTACTAGAATTTTTCATAGTCTTTTCTTGTTTATTAACAATAAAATCTACAACGGCAGCATTTTTAAAATGTGAATATCGTAGTATTTGCCCTGCTTTGTCAATTTCACAATATCCTCGCTTGTTATATTGTGAACCAGCATTGCTCGTTAATTCGTATAGACAGTTTTTCTCGAAGTTACTAGAATCGTCACATCCTACAAAAATAGTTGTTACTAAGATAACAGCCATTACAAAATTTAATTTACCCATATTGAGTAAGCTAGGTTTTTATGTGGTAAGAGTCAAGTTCTCGTAATGATTTTTTATAGCGCCAAATCCGGGCGCAGTTGTTCAGCGCCAAACATATACACGGGACGCGGCTTTTTTACACCAAAGAGTTTTTCCCCTACCAGCAT
Source organism: Spirochaetia bacterium (assembly GCA_965196605.1). Classification (GTDB taxonomy): domain Bacteria; phylum Spirochaetota; class Spirochaetia; order WTKD01; genus CBDAKK01. The sequence continues at coordinate 196,226 of CBDAKK010000008.1, read as the reverse complement.
AATGCGCACGGTTTTACTCAGCATGCCTTGCACCATTACCTCCTGTGAGGTAAAAAGCGCAATGCGCTCATAGCCAGCACGCTTGCGCAAACAAAACGCAACGTTAGTGGTTTGTAAATCCGGTGTCTGGGTAAAAAATATGCTTTTAATATGCTTGGTCTTTACGGCATTTTTGTGGAGCAGTGCATCCATAACCACATGGATTCGCTCCGTCATATCCGCTTCATCATCTTGATTAAGGCAAAAAGCCCCACGTATAAAAAACACCATTAGACGAACTCCTGTGCAAGCACTGCTTGGACAAGCGAGAAGACGAAGACGCCACCCGTAAGAATGGCAACCCCTCCCCATAAAAGCGCGTACAGCACATGCTTGAAATTTGTTTTAAGTAGTATAAAACACAAGGTATTACAAAGCGAGAAGACAAAGGCAAAGCCAAACAAAAAAAATATGAGCACCGACAGAATGGAGAACAACACCGTGTGCTGAAAAATAGCAACGGTGTATTGAATGACAAGTGCAATGACAGTACACACAATGGCAGCAATGTAAAACACAATGCTCCAATACAGCAATTTAGTAATAAACAGTTGATTCATCTAAGTACCTGTAGTTCTGATTTGCAATACTATTATTATAGTATGCAGCAATTCATGCAGTTTCAAAAGACGCTTGCACGTTACGTACAAAACACCAAGCCCGATGTGCCGCCCAACATTGTAGTGCATGCCCCACGCTTAGCTAGCATAAAAGCAGTGGCATTTGATGTTTATGGGACGCTGCTGCATTCCGCCGCGGGCGAAATAAGCACAAGCGAAGTGGTACAACAAAGAGAGCTTGAGTTTCCACATGTAGGTGTACGTGTGCCAAGCGCGACACTGTCCCGCATGCTAGAGCGCGAAATACGAGCGCAGCACGCGGCAAAACACGCACAAGGAATACGCTACCCCGAAGTGGACATAGTGCACATATGGGAGAAACTTTTACAGCACGAAGCAATTTTTTCAAAGGCTGTGACTACCAAAGAGGCCCTAAGAGCATGCGCAATGGAAACCGCGTTGTGCTACGAATTACAAGTAAACCCTGTTTCACGCATGCCGCAAGCACTGCAAGTAATACGCAGTCTTCACACCGCGGGCATTGCGCTGGGCATAGTCTCAAACGCGCAGTTTTACACCCCCCATGTGCTAGCCTACTTACTCAGTCAAGCAAGCACGGCAGGGACAAGCGCCGCCGTGCAAGAAAGCGGCACGGTGCTAGACATGTTTTCTGCCTGCGTGTGGTCATACCAGCTGGGTGAAGGCAAACCCTCGGCACGCCTTTATGAAAAACTCTTGGCACTGTGGCCTCGCTACAAAGCGCATGAAATACTCTTTGTGGGAAACGACATGCGCAACGACATAGCGCCGCCTGCTAGCCTTGGCATAAAAACCGCCTTGTTTGCTGGAGACGCACAGTCTTACAGGCCGCGCAAGGACATGAAAGAACTGGAGGGCATAAAGCCCGAGGCATGCATAACAGATCTTATGAGCATTGCGCACATTGTAGGGGCGGCGTAAAAATACAGTAGAATAGAAGCTATGCGTTATAAGATACAAGGGGGCTCTACGCTGCGCGGCGAAATAAAGGCGCTTGGCAACAAGAATGCCGCGCTGCCGTGTTTGGCTGCCGCATTGCTCACCGACGAAGAAGTAGTTTTACACAACATCCCTCGATTACAAGACGTGGCTATTATGGTGAATATTTTAGAACACCTCGGTGCCTCGGTTTCAAAAGACAAGCACAGCTACAAAATTAAGGCGTCCTCAATACAAAACACCCATGTGCCAAACGAGCTTTCTAGCAAGATACGTGCCTCCATTTTGTTTGCAGGCCCCATGCTTGCACGCTGTAAGCAAGTTGTCATTTTTCCACCGGGTGGAGACGTAATAGGCAGACGGCGTTTAGATACACACATTGCCTCACTCTCTGCGCTTGGTGCAAAATTTACCATTGACCATTCGTTTAGCATTGAGGCACAAGAGTTGAAAGGCACGCACATTTTTCAAGACGAGGCCTCGGTAACCGCAACGGAGAACACCATAATGGCGGCCGTGCTTGCTAATGGCCACACCGTTATAGAAAACGCTGCCTGTGAGCCGCATGTACAGGACTTGTGCAATATGTTGGTGAGCATGGGCGCGGACATTGCGGGCATAGGCTCAAACATTTTACACATTAGAGGTGTGGAAAAACTGCACGGGACAGACTTTACCATAGGCCCCGATTTTATGGAAGTAGGATCGCTCATAGGACTTGCAAGCGTTACCAAAAGCGAAATTGCCATTACACACGCCGAACCACGACACATGAAGATAAGCGAACTACAATTTGGTAAACTAGGCATACGGTGGCATTATGAGGGGGATACCGTAGTAGTACCGAAAAAGCAAAAAAACACCGTGGTCCCCGACCTCGGCGGCGCTATTCCCACCATTGCAGACGCGCCATGGCCGGGCTTTCCCCCTGACCTAACAAGCATCATTCTCGTGGTGGCAACGCAAGTCCACGGCAGCGTACTCATACATGAGAAGATGTTCGAGTCGCGCCTCTTTTTTACAGACAAACTCATAGGCATGGGCGCGCGTATAATACTGTGTGACCCACACCGCGCCTTGGTGCAAGGACCCAGCACCCTGATAGGCTCGCAGCTCTCTTCACCTGACGTACGTGCAGGCATGGCCATGGTGCTAGCCGCGCTCTGCGCCGAAGGCACAAGCGTTATAGACAACACCTACGAAATAGAACGCGGCTACGAAAACCTCACGCAACGCCTGCGCGGACTTGGCGCTGACATTGAAAAAATAAGTTAAGGGCATGCTACACAGATGGGGCTAGCGCAAGCTACTTTGCGCGCCTCAAGCCGCGGCGCGGAATACAGACTGCGGGACGCAGGCTACTTATACATACAAAGTAACTTCACGCGTTTAAGCAAACCTCGCGCTCCAAGCGGCGCCACCCAATATACACATGAGCCCTAGGCTCATGACTGCTTTAACTCCCAAGCCGTGCCGCCAAAAACACACGACGCGCCAACAGGCTGCTTGTACTCACAAAGCAATCCTTACGTGCTACAGCACCGCGACCTACGCAAAGCACCTTTGCGCGCCTCAAACCACGGCACCAAAACACACGGCGCGCCAGTAGGCTGCTTACACTTAGAAAGTAACCTTACGCGTTTAAGCAACACCACCTACACAAGACAACTTTGCGCGCCTCAAGCCGTGCCGCCAAAAACACACGGCGCGCCAGCAGGCTGCTTGTACTCACAAAGTAACCCTTACGCGTTTAAGCAACGCCACCTACGCAAAGCTACTTTGCGCGCCTCAAGCTGCGCCGCGGAATACAGTCTGCGCGCTAGCAGGCTGCTTACGCTCACAAAGCAACCTCACACATTTAAGCAACGCCACCTACGCAAGGCAACTTTGCGCGCCTCAAACCGCGGCGCGGAATACAGACTGCGCGCTAGCAGGCTGCTTACGCTCACAAAGCAACCTCACACATTTAAGCAACGCCACCTACGCAAGGCACCTTTGCGCGCCTCAAACCGCGGCGCGGAATACAGTCTGCGGGACGCAGGCAACTTATACTTACAAAGTAACCTCACGCGCTTAAGCAACGCCACCTACGCAAAGCTACTTTGTGCGCCTCAAGCCGCGGCGCGGAATACAGACTGCGCGCTAGCAGGCTGCTTACGCTCACAAAGCAACCTCACACATTTAAGCAACGCCACCTACGCAAGGCAACTTTGCGCGCCTCAAACAGCGGCGCGAAATACAGACTGCGGGACGCAGGCTACTTATACATACAAAGTCACTCCACGCGTTTAAGCACCGCGACCTACACAAAGCACCTTTGCGCGCCTCAAACCGCGCCGCGGAATACAGTCTGCGGGACGCAGGCTACTTATACATACAAAGTAATTTAACGCGCTTAAGTAACACCACCTACGCAAAGCTACTTTGCGCGCCCGCGCCGCGCCGCCCAGTATACACATGAGCCCTAGGCTCATGACTGCTTTAACCCGAGCCGTGCCCCAAGACACACGGCGCGTAAGCGCAAGCTGCTTGCACTCGCAAAGCAACCTTACGCGTTTAAGCAACACCACCTACACAAGACAACTTTGCGCGCCTCAAGCCGTGCCGCCAAAAACACACGGCGCGCCAGCAGGCTGCTTGTACTCACAAAGTAACCCTTACGCGTTTAAGCAACGCCACCTACGCAAAGCTACTTTGCGCGCCTCAAGCTGCGCCGCGGAATACAGACTGCGCGCGAGCAGACTGCTTACGCTCACAAAGTCACTCCACGCGCTTAAGCACCGCGACCTACGCAAGGCACCTTTGCGCGCTCAAGCCGCGCCGCGGAATACAGTCTGCGCGCTAGCAGGCTGCTTATACATACAAAGTAACCTCACGCGCTTAAGCAACGCCACATACGCAAGACAACTTAGCGCGCTTAAATCCGCGCCGCGGAATACAGACTGCGGGACGCAGGCTACTTATACATACAAAGTAACTTCACGCGCTTAAGCAACGCCACCTACGCAAGACAACTTAGCGCGCCTCAAGCCGCGCCGCCCAAAACACACCGCGCGCTTGCGCAGACTACTTGCACTCACAAAGTCACTCCACGCGCTTAAGCAACGCCACATACGCAAGACAACTTAGCGCGCTTAAATCCGCGCCGCGGAATACAGACTGCGGGACGCAGGCAACTTATACTTACAAAGTCACTCCACACATTTAAGCAACGCCACCTACGCAAGGCACCTTTGCGCGCCTCAAACCGCGCCGCGGAATACAGACTGCGCGCGAGCAGGCTGCTTATACATACAAAGTAACCTCACGCGCTTAAGCAACACCACCTACACAAGGCACCTTTGCGCGCTCAAGCCGCGCCGCAGAATACAGACTGCGGGACGCAGGCAACTTATACTTACAAAGTCACTCCACGCGCTTAAGCAACACCACCTACGCAAGACAACTTTGTGCGCCCAAGCCGCGGCGCACAAGACACACCGCGCGCCAGCAGGCTGCTTGCACTCACAAAGCAACCTCATGCGTTTAAGCAACGGCACCTACGCAAAATAACTTAGCGCGCCCAAACCGCGCCGCGGAATACAGACTGCGGGACGCAGGCAACTTATACTTACAAAGTCACTCCACGCGCTTAAGCAACACCACCTACGCAAGACAACTTTGTGCGCCCAAGCCGCGGCGCACAAGACACACCGCGCGCCAGCAGGCTGCTTGTGCTCACAAAGTAACCCTTACGCGTTTAAGCAACGCCACATACACAAGGCAACTTTGTGCGTCCAAGCCGCGGCGCGGAATACAGACTGCGGGACGCAGGCTACTTGTACTCACAAGGCAACCTCACGCGCTTAAGCAACACCACCTACACAAGGCACCTTTGCGCGCTCAAGCCGCGCCGCAGAATACAGACTGCGGGACGCAGGCAACTTATACTTACAAAGTCACTCCACACATTTAAGCAACGCCACATACACAAGGCAACTTTGTGCGCCCAAACCGCGGCGCCAAAACACACGGCGCGCCAGCAGGCTGCTTATACATACAAAGTAACCTCACGCGCTTAAGCAACGCCACATACACAAGGCAACTTTGTGCGTCCAAGCCGCGGCGCGGAATACAGACTGCGGGACGCAGGCTACTTATACATACAAAGTCACTCCACGCGCTTAAGCAACGCCACCTACGCAAGGCACCTTTGCGCGCCTCAAACCGCGGCACCAAAACACACGGCGTGCGAGCAGACTGCTTACACTTAGAAAGTAACCTCTCTGTCGCCATTGCTTCTTTACTATTGGCTAATGCATAAAAGCTAGTTGTAGCATTGTAAGCAAAGGGCATATAATAAAAGACATGGAAGCGCGCATAGAAGAATTAAAAGACAACGGACATGCTCCAACAAGTCAATATGACTTTCTTGCAGGAAAAGTACAAAATATGGAATTCGACAATTTCAAAACAACACTTACGCATGAAATAGAAAAGACACACGCACACATAGATGCGGTAGAGGGCAGACTCAATGCACGCATAGATGTTGTCACGGAGCAAATCAAGAGTACTAATGCACGCATAGATAGCTTAGATACAAGCCTTAACGCACGCATAGATAGCTTAGATACAAGCCTTAACGCACGCATAGATAGCTTAGATACAAGCCTTAACGCACGCATAGATAGCTTAGATACAAGCCTTAACGCACGCATAGATGATATGAAAACAATGATAGATAAGACAGACAAGCGCATTAGCAATATGTTTGCTGTAATGGGGATATCAATTGCGGTTATAGGCATTGCGTTTGCGGGTCTTTTTGCTGTACTTGGAGTTATACTCTCAAAGCTAGGATAATGGCTTCTTGCTGAATAAAACGCGCATATCTATATCTATGACGCTAGTGCAAGGCACACGCGGGAGTGTCAAAGACGGGCTAGAAAGCTGGAAGTTCTACAAGCGCGATATTGTAAATTTAGAATTTTTGCAGCAATGGTAGAGGAACATTAGCAAAGAACCACAGTATTTACAAGAGAAATACCATATGTCATTACACTCTATTTCCCTGTATTGCGTTTTAATTGACGAAAGCATAGAGGTTTTGTACCCTTAGTAAGTACATGAAGAAAATTCCCTTTTCAGCTCAAGTAGTAACTGACTTGTGCAAGGCGTTTCCTACGCCTTTGTATGCCTACGACGAACGCGCTATACGAGAGAATGCGCGCGCTTTTTTACAAGCCTTTGCGTGGGTTCCGCGTTTTAAAAATTACTTTGCAGTTAAGGCAACGCCTACACCTGCGGTAATCTCACTCTTGCGTGAAGAAGGCATGGGACTCGACTGTAGCTCTTTTAGCGAACTGGTGCTTGCAGAAAAGCTGGGCGTTTTGGGTGAAGATATTATGTTCACCTCCAACGATACACCCGCAAAAGACATGCAAAAAGCCCATAAGCTCGGCGCTATCATCAACCTAGACGATATTTCTGACATAGACTTTTTAGATGAAGTATGTGGCATTGCCACCATGCGTGAGCGTCCGCTGTCCATGCGCTATAATCCCGGCGCTTTGAAAAGTGGCAATGTCATTATAGGCAAGCCGGAAGAAGCCAAGTACGGCTTTACGCGTGAGCAGATATTTGAAGGCTATGCCAAAGCGCAGAAGCTTGGCATTACGCGCTTTGGCCTACACATTATGGTTGCATCAAATGAGCTGGAAGAAACCTATTTTATAGAAACTGCCGAGCTTATGTTTGCCCTTGCAGTGGAAATAAAACAAAGGCTCGGAATAGCCGTGGAATTCATAAACCTCGGTGGCGGCATAGGCATTCCCTATGAGCCTCACAAAACAGCGGTAGACTACCACAAGGTCTCCGATGGAATACGCCGCGCGTATGAAAGTACTCTTGTACCTGCGGGGCTTGGAAGCCTTGAAATTAAAATGGAAAACGGCAGAGTTATAACGGGGCCTTATGGCTACTTGTTCAGTCGCGTCCTCCACACAAAGCAAACCTACAAGCACTACATTGGCCTTGATGCGTGCATGGCAAACCTTATGCGTCCGGGCATGTACGGCGCGTATCACCACATTTCGGTGCTTGGCAAGGAAGAACAAAACGCCTCGCATACCTACGATGTCGTTGGTGGCTTATGTGAGAACAACGACAAGTTTGCAATTGATAGAGCGCTTCCTGAGTTGCAGGTTGGAGACATTGTGTGTATTCACGATGTAGGCGCGCATGGACATGCCATGGGGTTTAATTACAATGGTAAGTTACGCTCAGCGGAGGTGTTGGTACAAGAACATGGAGAGGTAAAACTTATAAGGCGTGCGCAAACAGTAGAGGACTACTTTAGCACTGTTGTGTGGGACGAGTCCTAGTACTACAGAACTTAGAGCGTGCGTTACGTCTGTTAAGAAACACAAGGAGATTTTATGAAAGCAGTTATTCCAGCAATTGACATAAGCTATGGGCGGTGTATACGTCTCACTCAAGGAGACCCCCAACAAGAGCAAGTATATGACGGTGACCCCGTGGAAACTGCGCAGGAGTTTGTGGAACTTGGAGCAAAACGCCTACACATTGTGGATTTAGACGCAGCCTTTGGCAAGGGGAATAATCGCGGCATAATACGAGAGATATGCCAAAAGCTTGCCAAGAGCGATTGCGTTATTGAAGTTGGCGGCGGCATACGCGCAGAAAGCGATGTAAAGGCATTGCTCGCCATGGGAGTACACAGGCTTATTTTAGGCACGGTGCTGGTCAATGACTTTTTTGGAGTACAAAAATGGATACACACCTTTGGCAAAGTATTTGTTGCCTCCATTGATGAGCGAGATGGTGTGGTACAAGTAGCAGGCTGGCTTAAAGACAGCGAAATAGACACCGACAATTTCTTACATCAACTAGAAAAACTGGACTTGTGCAGCATTGTATACACTAACATTCACAACGATGGCATGCTCCACGGCGCAGACGTGGAACGAGGCAACGAAATAGCCGCTAAGGCACGGGTGCCCGTAGTGCTTTCAGGCGGCATTGGATCACTTGCAGACATTGACGCCATTATGAAAAACACGCATGAGAATGTGTACGGCACCATTGTGGGCAAGGCAATTTACGAAGGCAAGGTTGACATGAAAAGCATATTTGAAAAATACCCTCCGCGTTCGTGCATGGACTGGTAATGACGCTACTCCCGCTACTAGTAATGCGCGAAGGTGTAGTAGTACACGCAGCCCTTGCGCATGAAAAGTCCGCTGAAAAAACTCTTGAAACCAAAATGCTGTGGGAGGTACACCCTAGTACCCAGCGCGTTATTCCCGCACATCCACACATTTCCATAACAACAGTTTCTTGTACAGGCGCATGGTACGTAGCCCATACTACAGACCCCAAGCCTTCTACCAAGCGCGAAGAGCCCTGCAAACCTGAAGAAGCAGAACTCCCCACTCATGCCCCGATTCCTGTACCTAGGCGTGAAACCACCCCTGCGTCTGAATCAGCTGAAGCACACAAGCATGAACACAACGCGGTCTTCTTACACACACTCTACGACATTGTTGCACAGCGCAACCGCACGCGTCCTCAAGGCTCATATACCACGCATCTCTTTACCTCAGGAAGCAGCAAAATTAAAAAAAAACTTGGAGAAGAAGTTATAGAAGTTATACTCGCGCAATCACAAGAAGAACTGAGTTCAGAAGTTGCAGACCTCCTATATCACCTTATGGTACTCTTGGTACATAGCGAGACTCCCTTACAAGCATGCATTGAAGTTTTGCAGCAACGGCATGCGCAGTAACAACTCAAGAACCTAAGGAGCTACGTATGAACAAAATACTACATTGGATAAAAAACCCACTACCCTATAGGCTTTATAGGCGCAGTGTGGTGCTCGTGCTCATTGCCATTACCGCCGCTGTATTTGTGCTCCAGCAGCTGCTGCCACCACTGCTAGAAGAATTGTTATTTCTCAATCCCTTTTTGATACTGAATAGGGGCTATATTTGGACCTTGTTCAGCTACATGTTTGCACACGCTAGCTTCTCGCACATTCTCTTCAACATGCTCGGCTTATACTTCTTTGGCATGCCCTTAGAACGCTCATGGGGCAGTAGCGAGTTCCTGTTCTTATATTTCTTATGCGGAATAGGCGCAGGCATTATTTCACTGATAGTCTACGTACTCTTTGGTGCATGGAGCGTTTTCTTGCTTGGTGCGTCGGGCGCAGTCTTTGGCGTCATGCTTGCCTTTACCTGTCTCTACCCTAACGTGCAAATTTACATATTTGGCATCTTCCCCGTAACCGCGCGCGTACTCATGCTCATTTACATTGGCTTGCAACTCATCTCCCTGCAAGGTGGCATAGGCTCTGGCATTGCGTACTTAACCCACCTTGGCGGCATGGCAGTGGCATGGGCATACATGCTACTACGCCATTCCATCAACCCATATAAACGACTGCTGAATAAATGGTAATGGCTGAGGGATATTCTGCCGATACTTAACATTACTTACTATGAATAAAAAACAGCCATCCTTATATACCCATGTACTTTTTGCAGCGCTCTTGTTCGCAAGCATAGGGCTTAGCAGTAGCCATGCACAAGACTGGTACAAATCCAAGGTTATTATTGTAGAAGGCTGGGCAGAACTTGACGACCCACGCGCCATGCCATCAATACCTGATATAGAAAACGAAGCGCTAGAAAAAGCGAAAATATCGCAAGCTTCAAAGCACATACGCACGCTTATTTCAGAAGTATTGGCAGGCATGATATATGGCTATTCGTTCTCCTACACCCCCAGCGATAAAGCAAGAGCCGTGGAAGAACAATTTACCCTCACGCCCGTAGGCTCTGTCTCCTTTAAAGACGAAAACTTGTCCGTGGTAAACACCGACATACACAATGCCTCACTCTTTGTGCTCAGCCGCTATAATTTGAGTACTGCACAAGTACGAAGAGCGCAATTGTGGAATACCTCCACCGTATACCCAACCATGGGCACTGGTCTTGCAATGCTAGATAACTCATCTGCCGATGCAAAAATAGATGCCCTATACGATGCCATACGCGATGCCGTAAGACGGCGCTTGAGGTCACAACTAGCTAACAAACCCAAAGAGGTTCAAGGAACCGTACGCATTGCAAAAAACCCCTTGTTTGTCCGCAAAGGGCAATCCTACGTTTCAAAAGTCAAGGTCGACATGATGATATTGGATACTGGGCGCTACGATACGTTTTAAAAACCATGGCAACTGGGAGTAATGCAGTGCAGGAAGAGACGCGCTCCGCAGCAGAATATACGCACGGACTCATTATAGGCAAGTTCATGCTCCTACACATGGGGCATTGTTTTCTTATAGACACAGCGCTGAGGCTGTGCAAGACCTTGCACATTTGCCTATGTTCACGAAAAGGGGATGTAGTAGCGGGTGCGCGTCGCTACGCGTGGATGAAGAAAACCTATGACGCACACATACGCGCGGGCAACCTCATAGTGTACCACATAACCAAAGAAATACAAGAAGCGCATGTGAGCAACCACAATGCGCCGTCAATATGGGCGCGCGAAATATCCACGCTTATTCCCGTTGCCTTTGATGCCGTTTTTGCCTCCGAGAACTACGGCGGGGACTTTGCACAAGCGCTCAATGCCCAGTTTGTACCCATTGATACGCAGCGAGACATTGTGCCTGTTTCATCAACCGAAATACAAACACATGTACAAGACTACTGGCAGTACATTACACCCGCGGTGAAGGACGAGTTACTTATAATAATAGGCGTGCGCGGCTCACACCAGCACGCCCAAGGCCTTGCTGAACACCTTAATGCAAGCATGTACCGCTCCTACGCCATGCGCGAAAGTAGCACAAGCATACGCCCGCATGCAATACCCGCCATTGCCGCCGCGCAGCTTAGGTCCATGCGTAGCATGAGCAAGCCCTTGCTATGTATTCACCTACCTCCACAAAGCCCTCCACAGCAATGCTACGAAGAAAGCCAATGCCACAAAGTCTTTAGCATATACTCCGATGCGCAATTACACCACGCGCTTACACAAGCCAAAGCCATGCTACAACAACACCAACTGTTTCCACAGCGCTCCTCGGAAGCATAGTCGTGAACTTTCTAAAAGGCATCTATACTACCATGCGTATCATACTCGCCATCATGTGCATTGTCGCCCTTGCCTTTATCAACACGCACAGCTCTGGCAGCGGCGCAACTTCTACACAAAACAACCCCGCACCCCTCAAGTCAGGGCAAGACGTACTCGCCCCCTATCGCAGCATAAGCTTTGGCACAACTTCCGTATCCGACCTAGAACAACAATTCCCCGCGCTTGAAGCCGTGCTATTACAACACCCAAGCAGTGAGAGGGGATACATTCTCTCAATAACATTGGCCTATTCCACACTCATAGATGACCTTGCATACAAAAAAAACAGCGCTGCATTTCTCATACACGGCACATGGATATACTACGACGAGGGACGCATGACAAGCAAAGCATACATAGCAGACACACAGTATAGAAGCATCTTTTACCCATATTCTCTCAAACCCCTTACGCAGGCATTCACTCCCGCAGAAACCCTTGCATACACTCGACCCATTGACTTTTACCAAGCGCTCCTCAATGTCTCATGCTGTACGCGTGAGACGCAACGCGCCGCCGCCATAAGTACAGAAGTAGCGCATGCAACAAGGGAGCACAGATTTTTGAATAACACCTTGCGAATGCACCCCCTTGCAGGCAAGGCACTAGAAGCAGTAGATGCCGAACTTGACGAGTTACGCAAGCACGATGCTAGGGTGCATGCCTTTTTGTCAAAAATACAAAACGCCTTTGGCTATGCAAACAAAACGGTGCTACGCAGCCAAAGTGCCAACATAAGCATGCACGCACTGGGGCTTGCGGTAGACATTATACCCCGTAGCTACGAAGGAAAAGAAGTATACTGGGTGTGGACACGCAACAACTACCCAAAGCGCTGGAAGGACATTCCACTTGAAAAACGATGGGCCGTCCCTCATGCCGTGGTACGCGTCTTTCAAAAGCATGGCTTCATTTGGGGAGGCAAGTGGAACAACTTTGACACCATACACTTTGAATATAGGCCTGAACTCATAGTACACGCACGCATGCAGTCGCGCTGAAAAACGCATGCCTAGCCACTACCCGTAAGTCAAGTACTTAAAAACTCACGCACTGCTTCATAATAAGGAGCAGTCTGTGCACCTACGCGCGTAATAGAAAGCGCAGCAGCGGCATTTGCATACACTAGCGCCTCCTTCACACTACAGCCCTGCACCATGCTTGCTGCAAATACACCATTAAAAACATCCCCCGCACCCGTAGTGTCTACAACTGACACGGCATGTGCAGCAAGTCGTAGTTCATCCTCTTGTGCACCACCATGCGCGCGTGTGCGTATGCCCTGTTTGCCCAGCGTAACAATGAGTTTTTGAGCATGCAGAGTAAGCGCACGTTCTATGTCACAACCAAAGGCTATGGCGCATTCGTGCTCATTAGGCGTTATGTATGATGCCGCAGCAATGGTAGCAGCAGAAAGCTCAAAGGCAGGCGCGGGGTTGAGTATACACGGCACATCATGCTTTTTACACAGCCGCGCAGTAGCCTCTACCGTTTCTTTTCTCAGCTCATGCTGCACCAACACCGCAGCGGCACCACGCAGCATGCCCTCATGCTTCTCAAGCAGGGCGGGGGTCAACTCATAATTTGCAGCAGGGTCTATAACAATGGTGTTTTCGCCTTGCGCAGTAGTAATAAGCGCAACACCCGTAGGTGCATTCTCACATACCATGAGCGCATCGCTTATTACTCCCGCATTCACAAGGTTCTCCCGCGCTCTGTCTCCGTTATCATCCGCTCCAATACACCCTATCATGCATATCGATGCACCAAAACGTGCAGCAGCAATGGCTTGATTTGCGCCCTTACCTCCGTGGCGCACGGCAAAACCACTGCCGCACAAGGTTTCACCCCCTTTAGGGTGACGCGGAGCATTAATGCTCATATCCACATTAACACTCCCAACAACAACCAAAGAACTCATAATAATTCCACCTCACAAGTTTTAATACTCATAACTTCTCCCTCCAGTCCATGCGCTCTCTGCCATGGCATTCTTACCATCCGTGTAGCTATTTTCTATTGTACTCCGCGCCTCTTTTTCCACAGCCTAGCCTCATTTGTGTAGCGCTCAATACGCCGTGTGTGTTTTGGTTTTTTCTTTTCTTGTCAAGTCAAGGGGCTATGCTAGGGTGAGGGAGGCGTGCCCGTCCACAACAGGCTAGCCATACCCATACCAAGAAAGACCATACCAAGAGAAAGCACATTGTGTAAAAGCATGTGAAACAGCGCTGCGTACACAGCCCCGCTTTTCATAAGGTGCAACAGCTCAAGTGCATACGCAGAAAACGTGGTGTACGCGCCAGCAAAGCCCACAAGCAAGAAGAGACGCACTCCATCCTTTGCTAGTACCTCCTCAAAGACATAAAAGCAAAACCCCATTATCAAACAACCAATGCTGTTTACCACAAGCGTAGCCAAGGGTACTGAGGCTATGCTCAATCCCTGTAAGTACCTTGTTGTTCCATATCGCAGCATTGCACCTAAGCCACCCCCTGCCGCAATGTACAAAAACGTTACCATGCCTCCATCGTAGCACAGCCCTACTTGCGTAGCTTCTCTTACTCTCAGGAGGAGAGGGCTTACAATATAAAAACGGCGCGAGGGAAAAACCTATCCCACCCGCACCATATGTGATGAAAAGCCTTGCTTTTATGAACGTAATGCGCAGAAGGCTTACAAGCCTGTACGTGCGCATTGCGTTTTTTGATACTTAAAGGCGCGTTTTTTTGCGCGCTTCGGTCTTAGTCCTTGTGCGCGTGTACCCATGAGTATGCGCGCTATGAAGACGAGAAAAACTTATTAATCTCACCGAAACTATACTCAATGTAGTGTTTTATTTGTTCACTGCGTTTTTCAAAAATTTAATTCAACAACCCCTAAACAGAGCAGCCTTCGCACCAAGAACTCCCGCTTGTGTATAACAAAGTGTGTATAATAGTCTGTATGCTTGTATTGTCGCGAAAAATAAACGAAGTTATCGTTGTAAATGACGTTATACGAATTAAAATTATCAGCACAAGTAGCGACAGTGTAAAAGTTGGCATTGATGCGCCTAGGAATGTGGCAATATATCGAGAAGAAATATGGAAGAGTATTCAAGCGGAAAATATCTCAGCAGCACAAGCAGACTCACAAAATGTTTCACAAATAAATAAAAAGCTTTTTCAACTTAAGAACAAAGACACGCAAGGCCAAACAGATACGCCACAATAAACTCGCGCCTAGAGTGCTGCGCGTACGTACAAGGGCTGGGAGAACTCGCTTATTTCGTATTTGCCTGCGTCATAGTACTGCAGCCCCAAGGCCATAACCGCCTGTACCATGGTGCATGGCGCACTGCGCAAGACCTCTAGGCACAGGGCGGGCTTCCGCTCCTTGGCAACACAAGCAAAGTTTTCAGCTGCGTTTCCCACACAAAAAAGCCGCTTGTTGCCTCCTAGCAAGTCCAGTACTTCATCCACGCTATAGTCATATATTGGGGGGGCAACACTCCCAACGCTTGGGTCAAGCTCATGATCACCATTGGTGTGCTCAAGCGCGTGATACAACGCTGCATAGTAACGACCACTTCTCGCATCGTTTACCACTAAAAGCGGGCTAGCGGAATCTACGTCAACCCTATAGCGATAGGCAATGGCATCATGAGTGCGCACCGCTACGGCTCGAATAGGCGAGGCTTGCGCGCGCGCTGCAATAAGCCCCTTTACAAAGGCAAGCGTGTTACGCAAGCCCGTAAAAGAGCCCGGGCCTACTGTGCAGCATATGCAGCGCAAGTCATCATAATGCGCCCCAACTACAGTGCGCACATATTCTACGCTTGGCACAAAGCGCTCACTACGCCCGCGCGCTCTGCTACACAAATACTCAAGCTCTGCGTGTTCCATGACGCGGCGCGCCTCATCGCAAACTGCCCATGAGAGCGAAACTTGCTCTGCAGAAGCATCGCAAGAAAATACGTGAAACCTTGTGTCGTTTTTCATCTACCTGTATTGTAATCAAGCCCTGCATGCCGTAGCGACTTAATTTTTACATACCTAGCCCTTTGCGCGCGAGCGGACGCATCATTACCAATGATGCTGCGTAATAGTTATTATGCGCGCTTGAGGTGTTGCTGCTGGGCTGTTTTGTAAGCAGGCTTCTGCATCATGTTCTGCACTCATGGTAATTGAAACACAATAATGGGGCTGCGGATAATAGGTGCGTGGAAAATTCTGCGCCCACTCCACAAAGACGAAGCCCTCATGCGCGCATTCACCGAGCTCCAAAGAAAAAAAAGCTTCATCGCTTTGCAGGCGGTACAAATCCACATGGTAGACCACATCGTGCGCGCCATCATCTTCAGAAACATCGAGTTCATACTCATTGATAAGCGAAAACGTCGGACTCGGTATGTCCCCGTTAATGCCAAGGGTACGCAGAGCACTGCGCACAAACACGCTTTTTCCTACGCCCACAAGCCCTTCAAGCAAGACTACCTTGCACGCCTGCGAAAAAAGTTTTTTACGCACAAAGGTTTCAGCACAAACAATGGTTTCTTCTACAGAATTACAAAGGTACTGCATGGCGTTATGCGTAGCTATTGATACCGTTCCCTTATAGCTATGGCGTGCGTTTCTATTTGTGGAGCAATTTCGTATTCTATGAGGTCGATTACCGTAACCCAGTCTTGTGCTTCCAAGGCATGCGCAAGCTCTTGCAAAAACACCTCGAGTCCCTCGGCAAAGCCCTTGTGTTCATTACGCCATTCTAGGGCGGTTACTCCTTCTGTTCCACCCTGCGCATTGTCACAAACACGCGCCACAAGCATGAGCCATGCTGATATGAAATCTATGCTTGCTATGAAATAATGCAATGCGCATTTCTCATCACCCATGGTCAAGCGCTGGGCAATGCTTATAAGCTTAGGAATGTTTGCAAGCATAAGTTCGTTTGAACGCGCAGCAGATATTGCATGATCTTGCATTACAAGAATGTGGTGCTCTAAAAATGTCAACACATTGCCGAGCATGTCCGCAGCCTCTTCACTTGGGGCAATGCCCTCTCCGTCCTTTTTCAACAAGCCAAGCATGGTGCACGCATACATAAACAAGTAGCGCACGGGAGAATATGAAAGCACGTTGGTTTTACACAACACGTCTATGTTCTCTCCAACTTTTTGAATATCTTCCCCATGCACGTTGTAGTCGGAAGGCTTCTTTGCATCCTCCAAGGCGGCGTGCTTCGCTATGCGTTCTATGCTCTGAACATACGCGTACACAGTTTCAAGTTGTTCTATGCGCAGGTCTACACTACGCCGTACTTCTATATCAAGACGTTCAATGCTTTCAAGGGCAACGCCTTGTAAGGTTTCTTCATCAAGTTCAATAGTTTTGTCATTGAGCAAGAGTGCGGTTATAAGGCTATCAGTTTCCGCAAGGTTTTTTTCAATGGATGCAATAACATCAAATAAGTTTTTCTCGCCTTCAAGCGTATACGAGATGCACTCGCCATTTATAAGAATTTCCATACTATATTATGTCTCTCAATGCATGTAAAACTTACTGAGAACCCGTACCCTGAAGTCCCTTCAAAGCACTCGATGCGTCTTCGAGCTTACTCAAAGAGCGTTCCATGGTTGCAAAGTCTCTGGTTATTTTTTCACGGAAGTCTTTAACGCGTTTCTCGTAGCGTGAAATTTGTGTGCGATTATCTTGTATATCTCGTTGCAAGCCCGTACGCTTTTGGCTTGCAATGCCACCTGTTATTATAAATGGCTGCACAAGCTCCGCGCTTGCAAATGCAACACCTTCCTCTATAACAAGATCATTGTTTTGGTCGGATCCAAAAAGCTCAGCAACGTCCTCCATATATTTTGCAAGCGCTTCATCGAGCACGGTTTCATCTATATCTAAAAACCTATTTCCCAACCTCGTGCTTCTTGCCGACGGGTCACTTAAATGAGAAGCAATACCAATATTCCTGAGCAAGGTTATTTCCGAGTTTCTGGCATTGGGGTACTGTCGCGACATAGCCGTTACAAGACTGTTGGTAAGCCGAATAAGCGAGAAATTACCCGAGAGCCTTCCTAAGTCCTTTTCAGCCTGTTCACGCGCACCATCGCTCTCAAACTCTAGCAAGTCCAAAACCGAATCTCGACGTTGAATATCCTTGCTAGTATACGGAATATCGTTGCTGGTATATATAGCCATCTTCTTCATCATTTGGTTGTACGAACCTACAAAGTTTATAATGAAATCTTTTATCAACTGCTCGTCGTTTTGTACTGAGACGAGCACCACTTCATCGGAGCTTCGTTTTGCTCTCAGCGTCAAGCCGGGCAGCATGTCATCAATGGCGTTAGTCTCACGCTCCATGTCAACACCACTCAGCTGTACCACGGCGTTGCGCGCGCGTGAAATGGGGTTTTTTACCACTACTGCATTCTCACCACCAGCAGCCTGAAAGCGCGCGCTTTGCAAAACCAGCCTATAATTCGGAAATGGGTTTGCCGCGATAAAAGATGCGTGTCCCTCGACATCGCGAATATCCGAAAGGGGTATCTCAATGCTAATGATGTTCTCTTGCACAT
Organism: Spirochaetia bacterium; assembly: GCA_965196605.1. GTDB lineage: Bacteria > Spirochaetota > Spirochaetia > WTKD01 > CBDAKK01. The sequence goes on along the minus strand of CBDAKK010000008.1, from coordinate 177,926 downwards.
CTGTTGATTCATCAAAGGCGTATAAAGACTTGCTCGCATCCGCAGAAAACACAAGACTCAGCTCTTGCGCTGCCTCTTGTTCACGCGGGGCTTGTTTCTCCAACATGCCCTCTATCGACTTTGAGGTACCCAAAACCGTAACATCTTCCACGGTAGCCTTAAGCGCATCACCTATACTGCTAGTCTCCAAAAGCGCACTTTGGGCTTCTTCCTTAAAAGGCTGTCGTTCAAACTCCAGTTTCAATAGCGCGTCTTCGTTTTTTGAAGCTGCGCCACTTTGCAAAAATGAATTTGGAAGCGTAAGGTGTACTATGCCGCCGGGCTTAAGCGCGGAAAATGTCTCAGCTTTTTTCTCTACAAACGAGGGGTCACTCAAAACGCGTGTTATGTTCTCAGCATTAAGCGTGAAGGGCTGCGTAGTATTCTTTTCACTATAAGTCTGAAAACCAAGGTCATGAGAAAACTGCTCAGCGTCATCCGAGAGTGAAAGCGCAAATTTTTTTCCAAGCTTTTTGCTTTCCAAAACAAGCGTGGTGTACTTTTTATCTACGCCTCTTTGCACGGCTCTCATAACAAGGAGTTTTTTATCAACCTGAGCGGCAAATTTCTTTACAAATTCTTCAACATCGCCACCCGCAAAATCAAGCGTAGCGCTATGCTCGCCAACAGCAAATGTGTATGCGCCCTGAGGAATTTGCAAGCTTTTCAAAACAGGGTCACTTGCCCACACATCCGCTGCGGCAATTTGCTTTACAAGCACTTCGTGTTCACCCCTTTGCGCACCCCGCGCAGCTTCTACAGTGAGAATGGCCTCATTGCTACTCGTAGCGCTGCGCTCATCAAAGGGGTTTTGAAAGCCGTAGAGGCGCTTTGCGTAGGTTTGAAATTGCCTCATATCTTTTTCAAGATTATTCCACAAACGCGTTTCCTGCTTAGAGTTTTCTATGCGCTCTTCCAATTTAACAATTGGCTTGCGCTCTACTTCAACGAGGTCTTTGATAATTTTTTGTGTGTCTATACCCGATGAGCTCGAATAGCCCGGTATTGGAACTTCCATAGCCTACCTACCATCATTATAATCGGTTGCAATGCAATTTACTAAACTGCATTTATAGAAAGAAAGCAAGGCCATGCATGGATGCCGGAGACCGGACTTGAACCGGTACAGCATTACTGCCGCAGGATTTTAAGTCCTGTGTGTCTACCAATTTCACCACTCCGGCGAGTAGCTTGTAAAATTTTATCACAAAAATGCCTTTCATGCATGCCGAGTTTTTTAAATATGCTGTGCAAAAAAGGCTTCTATAAATTCCACCGCATCTCCGTGAGTGCCTATCATGCGCAGGGGCTTTATATCGCGTTGCAAATCCTCATAACAAAGACTCCGTATGAGGTTTTTGATAAGCGGTATGTTGCTCGGCGCGGTACTCACCGCATCTATGCCGAAGGCAACTAAAAGGGGAATTGCTTTTTCATTACCTCCCATGTCTCCACATAGCGAAACTTCTATTGATTCCTTGTTGGCAAACTGCACAGTTTTATGAATAAGCCGAAGTACAGCAGGATGAAAGGGCTGGTACAAGTGCGCGACAGTTTTTTCTCCCCTATCTACAGCAAGCGTGTATTGTATAAGGTCATTTGAACCTATGCTGAAAAAATCCACCTCGCGCGCCAAAACATTGCTCAAAATACTCGCGGCGGGCGTTTCTATCATCACACCAATGCTGTACTCGCCAACCTCCTTGCCCTGCGCACGCAAAGCCTTTTCAGTCTCAAGGACAACGTCCTTAAACCAGCGAATTTCTCGTATCGCCATGAGTATGGGCACCATAATTTTTACAGATGCGTTCGCGCTTGCTAAAAGCAAGGCGGCTATTTGTTCTTTAATGAGCTGGATGTGGTCGGCATACATACGCACGCCGCGGTAGCCTAAAAAGGGGTTCTCTTCATGATGGAGACTAAGGTATGAAATGTTTTTGTCGCCACCAACATCCAACATGCGCACAGTAACCGGTTTGCCTTCCATAGTAGTAATAACATTTTTGTAGAGACTCTCCTGTTCACTTTGCGAGGGTGAAGACTCCCCCATAAACAAAAACTCGGTGCGAAAAAGCCCTATGCCATCCGCTCCGTACTTATGAGCTGCGCGCGCATCGTCTTCGCTCCCTATGTTGGCGTAAACCTTTACAACGCGTCCATCCTTTGTGCGCGCTACTTCGCCACTGCGCTGCAAAAGCGCATGAATCTGCTTTTCATACACACGCTTTTTCTCTTCCAACGCCGCAATTTCTGTTTCGCTAGGACGCAGCACAACACGCGCATCAAGTGCATCTACTAAAATATAATCGCCCGTTTGAACTTTATCGCATATTCCTTCAGCACCAATGAGTGCGGGAATTTCCAAGTTTTGCGCAATAAATGAAACATGTGATGTCGCTCCACCTGTTTCGGTTACAAAGCCCAAGACATTTTTTACATCCATTTGCGCCGTCATAGAAGGCGTAAGCTCATGCGCTACAATAATGCTTTTTTGTTGTAAATCTGCAATGGGATTATGTGCAGACCCGTGTTGTAACACAGCAATCAACCTGCTGCCCAAATCTTTAAAATCCTGCGCCCGCTCCTTAAAGTACTCATCGAGCTGCATCATTTCATCGCAAGTCTCTTGTGTAAATTCTTCCACGGCCTTTTCCGCAGAATACAACTTGGCGCGTATTTTTTCTTTTATTTCATTTTGCAACTCTTCATCTTCAACAAGCGTTAAGTGTCCTTCAAAAATTTCCGCATGTTCATCGCCTAAGTTTGCTCTCGCATCTTCAATAAGCACCTGCAGTTGTTCAAGCATGCTAGCATGAGCTACAGCAAAGCGCTCTAATTCAGCACCTACCGCGTCTTTATGTATTGCTTGAGCATATGAAAGACTTGCGGTCTTTGCTATACATACCAGCACGCCATGTGCACAGCCCTTTGAACCTATGGTAAGGTTTTCAAAAAATTCTTCCACAAAACCCCCTAGCGCGCAATTACTCTTCTAAGGCTTCTACCCACTGCACCAACGCTTCCAAGGCTTTTTCTTCGTTAGTGCCGCTACACTCTATGGTCATTTCATCACCTTGTGAAATGCCAAGCTTAAGCATTTTAAGAAGACTTTTTGCATTTGCAACCTTAGCGTCCTTTTTTACCGTAACATCACACTCATAGATTTGCGCTTGCTTTACAAAGCGCTGCCCGGGGCGAGTATGCAGCCCTGTTGCATTTTTTACGGTAACGGTTTTTGATACCATGACTCCTCCAAAAATAAATGAGAAATTACAAAAGTATTGCTTTTTTATTGTAGCACAATCTGCCGTTTGATTTTACCTTTGTAAGGGCAAGCGTGCTTTTGTGGGGGGAGTGCCCCCCCCCAGCCCCCCTTGGGTAGGACGCAGTAGTATGCTACGGACAGGTAGCTTCGCTTGTTTGCTGTAGGTGCAAAGCACGAGTTGCTTTAGCTTGATTGCTCACGCTTTTTGTACCATCCTTGGCGCCCTATGCGTGTCATCCATGACACGGGCGTGCCACGGCGTGGGCGCACTATGCAAACATTTCGGGTGGCAGTTCTTTTTCTTTTCTTTTTCTTGCGAGGGAAAAAGAAAAGAAAAACGCGCTGTGGGGGCAAGCCCCCACACCCCCCAAAGCATTCAGTAAACGCCTTTTGCGCTTACGCGCGGGTAGGCTGCACGCCGTGTGTATTGTGCTTGCGCGGCATTGCGTGAACGCCTTGTGCGGCTAAGGCGCCAGTTGTAATATCACTTGCAATGGGCTAAAGTTTTGCCCCTGTTGCCAAGAAGCTGCTCTAAATACGCTATCTATTCGGATGGCCGTTCTTTCTTTTCTTTTTTACCATCCATGGCAGCCAATGCGCCCCATCCATGGGGCGGCTGTGAGGACGCTCACGAGCGTAGCGAGGGGGTGCAAACTATTGCATAAGCACCGCTGTGCGGTGCAAACATGGAGCTTGCATCAAAGAAAAAAAACATCCTGTGTGCTAAAGCAGTAATGACGTAGATACCGTGCGCAAGTATGAAGTTTGCATCAAAAAGTCGCGAGCATAGCGAGAAGATGCTGACATTCAGATTGCGGAGCGTAGCGTAGCAGAAATGGAGTATTCGCATAAAAGAAAAACATGCTGTGTGCTAAAGCAATAATGACATAGACGCCGTGGGGGAGCTGCCCCCGTAGGGTATGACACGGTACTGCGCTTACGTGTGAGTAGGCTGCACGGCGTGGAGGCGCGATATGATAATGCCTTGAAGGGCTGCGGCGTTTAGGGCGTTGGCTTTACCTGCGTATTTTAAGAGTAGTCTAAAAGCGTGCCACCAAAGGTGTAGCCACTGCCAAAGGCAATGAGCAAAACTTTTTTTCCTGCAAGGTTGTTGGCATTTTCCAACTCATGCAAGCAAATAGGTATGGTGTTTGAAGAACTATTGCCGTGTTTTTCTATGCTTGAATAAAATTTTTCCAAGGGTAATTGTAAGCGTCGAGCCACACCATTGATAATTTTCACATTAGCTTGGTGAGGCACTATCATATCTACATCGTCAAAGCTAATGCCGTGTTGCTCACACACCTGCTTTGCAACGCTTGTCAAATGTGCAACGGCAACCTTGTATACCTTTACGCCATTCATGCGTATGTATCCGCATTCAGGCACTACGAGGTCTTGCGCGGGCTCTCCAAAGGTTTGGAGTATTGGAGAAAATTGCAACACGCCCTTAGGGACACTCGCACCATCAGCATGCGGAAAAGCCGAATCTGAGGCAACAATGCTCGCGCTTGCTGCGTCAGAGAACACCGGCGCAGTGCCATAGTCCGCCATGTCAACGCGCTTTGAAAGCACCTCGGAACTCAGGACTAACACAAGCTCATGAGGATTATGAGAGACCCTATAGTAGGCCTCAGCCAAGGCAAAGACATAGCCCGAACATGCTGCAGCTATGTCATAGGCATAGCCCGTGTAGCTCTCGGGGTTTTGCAAGTCCTTAGCAAGTTCATATTGCACCATTGCAGCAAGCGAGGGCGCTTGGTAGGCATGCGTGCCTGTCGCGCATACAATGCCACTTACATCTTGCAAAGAAAGCCCTGCATCGCCAAGGGCTTTGCGCGCGGCCTCCGCAGCCATGGAAACCGCAGTTTGCTCTTTCCCAACCCAATGGCGCGACTCTATGCCTGTGCTTGCAACTATTTTTTCTTGCGTCCATTCTGGAGACAAAGAAACCATTTCGGCATTGTCCACAACGCGCGCACCCAATACGCTACGTATATGCGACACGCACACGCGATGCTCTTTTGTACGAGCACTATTAGTAACACTATCACTCTCATCTTTTAAGGCAGGGAAAGAAATAGTTGCTTCGCCTGCTTCTTCTCGCGTCACCGTATGCACAAGCGCGCGCTCTGCATCTTCTACATTGACGCGGACAATAGGCTGCCCTATGGCTATCATATCGCCTTCCGCTACACACAGTTTATCAACAGTACCGCTTATAGACGCCCTAATATCACAAGCAGACTTATCAGCCTCACCTTCGGCGATTAAATCGCCTTCTTGAATAGTGTCTCCCTCGGCAATATTCCATTTCATGATGGTCAAGTGCTCATCAGAGGGGCTTATGCCAACTGCAAGTATGTCTGCAAATGCGCCACCTTGGTCTTTTTCCTCCACCTGCCACGTCACAGCACCGCCCAAGAGCTCAACTGCTGTTTCCAAAATTCGTTTGTAAGATGGCAGAACTTCAAGTTGATTTTCAAAATTACAGGGCACGTAAGTATCTGCACGCGTTACCCGTGCGATGGCGCGCAGGTCTTGTAACTCGGCATGTTCTACAACACGCGCTATAATTTCTGAACTCATGCTCACAGAGCGCGTGTCTTCGTGCGTAACAAGCAGCCTGCCTGTTCGCTTTACGGATCTACGTATCATCTCGTCATCAAGAGGACTCATGGAGCGCAAGTCTATAACATCGGCATGCTTGCCCGCCTTAGCCAAGACATCCGCCGCTTTTTCACACAAGGGCATGGTGTTGCCGTAGCCCACAATGGTAATGTCATTACCTTCTCGCACCCTGTCAGCCGTACCGGGCACCACAACATAGCTGCGCGCGCTACGCTTGCTTATGGTTTTTGTGGGCGCATTAAGCCTACTTTTTGGATAAAAGAAAAACGTGGGGCGCTCTGAAAGAAATGCAGCATTCAACAAACCCGCAGCATCCGCAGCATTTGAAGGCATCAGCACATCAATGCCCGGCACATGAGTCACTATGGACTCCATAACCGAAGCGTGAAAGGGGCCTAAGCCCGGCCTATAGCCACCACAGGTTACCATTACTATGACGGGCACCGGCCATGTGCCGCCCGTACGCCAATAGAGGCTGCCCAACTCAGCGTAAATTTGATTAAAGGCAAGCGGGAGAAAGTCCGCAAATTGCAAAAAGGCTACCGGGCGTCCGCCAGCAAGCGCGCGCCCTATGGAAGTGCCAATAATAAAAGACTCACTTAAGGGGCTGTTTACCACCCTGCCGTTAAACTTATTTGAAAGCCCCTTGGTGAGCCCAAACACATCGCCCTTGGGGTCTTCAATATCTTGTCCATACAAAAAGACGCGTTCGTCTTTCTCAAGCCATGAGTCAAGCACCTCACGCATCGCGTCTATCATGGTCGCGTCTCCACTTTCGTAGGGCTGCTGTGCCTTCTCATGTACTACGGACGGCAAGGGCGCCTTTGCCGAAAACACCGCCTTAGGGTTAGCCTCACGCTGCGCTTGTTGCGCTTTTTCGCGCAAGGCAGGACGCATTTCATCGCACAAAGCCTGAAAACGCTTTTTTGCGTCCTCTACGCCTTCGCCATGCAGGTGCATAATGTAATTTATAATTGGGTCCGCCGTGTCTTCCAAATGCCGAATTTCTTCTATGCTGCGATATATTTTTTGGTCATCCGCATTGGAGTGACTTGCAAGACGATCAACGGAAAAAACGACTATGCGTGCGTTGCCGTTTTTGCGCATGTCTGCCGTAACTTCTGCAAATGCCTCATATGCCTCATGAGGCTTGCGTCCGTCTATGCGCGTAATAGGAACGTCCATGAAACTGTCTAGGTCCTTATCACCAACGCGGTAAAAGGTTTTTCCTTCCGTAGGAGTAGAAATAGCAAACTTGTTATCCTCTATGAGAAACAAGACAGGCAGTTTGTTAATAATGGAAAGAGTCAATGCTTCTAAAAATTCACCCTCATGGGTAGTGCCCTCACCAACGGCGCACACGCTTATGGGGTAGTTGCCAGATGTGGCGCGCGCTTTGAGCTCTGCGGATATGCCCGCAGATTGTGGCGCGTTGTTTGCAACGGGGCCTGCAATGCTTAACACCTTGTGTTTTTTAACTATCACATGCGCATTCAGCTGCCGCCCTTTTGAAGAAGAGGCGTCTTTGTCAAAAAGCGCAAGAAAATAATCATATGGAGTAAGCCCGCGCGCCACAAGCAAGGCCTTGTCTCGGTAATGCGCGTGAATATAGTCCTCTGAACGTAAGTGCGGCTCTAAAGCAGCGACACCCTCATGTCCCGCACCCGAGACGTGAAAAAAGGCTTCACCACGCGCGGTGTATTCATGTTCCAGTTCATCGAGAAGACGCGCGGTAACCATAGCATGCAAAATAGCGTTTGCATTTTGCTCAGTTGCTTTATTATCAAGTGATTGTGATTGTGGCATTATGTTCCTTAGTTATGTATGTTTTTTAGTATGGCGTAAATGACTTCAACAGTCAATAAAATAGTACATGCGTAAGATAAACAATGTAAGCTTTGTATCAATGTAGCGTACAAACGTGCTATTATTTGTACATGAATATTATCAGCTGGAATGTAAACGGAATTCGCGCAATAGAGAAAAAAGGTTTTGTGGAATTTATGCGCGCTTCACAGGCAGACATTGTGTGTCTACAAGAAACCAAAGCGCACAAAGAACAGCTTCCAAATTCTTTGACCGAGCTCGATGGCTACCATGCCTACTGGAGTTCTGCCGAAAAAAAAGGGTATAGCGGGACCGCCGTGTACAGCAAAGCCCCGTTAGTCGTAGAACGAATGGGATATGAACTTTTTGATAATGAAGGGCGCGTACTCATAGCCCATACTGATGCTTTTACGCTCATAAATGCATACTTTCCCAACAGCCAAGAGAAAGGCAAGCGCCTCAACTACAAACTAGAATTTTGTCAGGCCATGCTGGAACGCTGCAATAAGCTTACCAACGAAAAGCGTCCACTCATACTTTGTGGCGACTACAACATTGCGCATACGCCAATAGACCTCGCGCGCCCCAAGGAAAACGAAGAGAGTCCTGGCTACCTTCCCGAGGAACGCGCATGGATGGACAACTTTACTTCACAAGGCTATACGGACAGCTTCCGCCATTTTTGCGAAGAACCGCACAACTACACATGGTGGTCATATCGCGGAGGCGCGCGGCAACGTAACGTAGGCTGGAGAATAGATTATTTTTGCACTAATACTTACGCAACAAAGGCGCTAGAACAAAGTATTATTCTTGCTGACGTCATGGGTTCTGACCACTGCCCCATACAACTTAGGCTTACAACATAGGCCTCAGGGCAAAAAAGCAAAATCAGAATACGCCCAATATGAGCAAAAACTCATAAGAATTAGCAAGGGCTTCAAGCATCGGGCTCGGCTTGTGTATCGGCTGTTGCCTCTTCTTCTGTAGATTTTTCATCATCACTGGGCGTTTCAACCTCAGGCTTAAGATCATACTCATTATATACCTCACGCATTTTTGCCTTTAGCACATCAGTTATTTCCTCAATCTTCAAAAGCTCAAAAAGATTACTTGTGTACTCTGAAATAAGGCTTTCATCCCTTGGAAACAATAGTTTCAAAATTTCCTTTATATGAGCCATAACGGTAAGCGGTGCATGCTCATCGCTTACTTCGTATTGTTTTTTTGCAATGAGGTTTATGAGCGCAAGGTGGGCTTTAACCCGAGTAGGCGCATCGACAACAATAGCCTCAGTTTCTTCGTCCCCTCCAGCATCTTCGTCTTCCTTGTTCTTTTCTGCAACAGCCTTGTACAAGGCAAAAGCGTGTGCAAAAAATTCATCGTTTACAAGATCCTCAGCCGCTTGCATCATGACCTCAGTCGAAACTTTGTTTTTTTCATAAAGTCCCGTGAGCAAAGAAGTCACTCTATCAAACTCAAGGAGTATCTCTTTCGTAACTTCTCCTGAAGCTTGTTTTGCGTCCTCACCTTCTGTCGTGCTCGCAGCTTCTAGCGCGTTTCCATTCTTTCCAGCATCAGCACCCGTCCCTGTTTGCACCTTTCCTGCAGGCTGCGCCTCTGCTGTGGTCGGCGCTACTTCGTCGCTGGGCTTGGGGCTTTGCGTGCCCTCTTCTGCTCCCTCCGCTGCTGCATCATCAGCGCCCGTCCCTGATTGCACGTCTCCCGCATCTCCACGCTCCGCCTCTGCTGCGGTCGCTTCTGCCACGTCGTTGGGCTTGGGGCCTTGCGCGCCTGCTTCTGCTCCCTCCGCTGCATCATCAGCGCCCGTTTCTACTAGCGCATCAGCCTCCGCATTTTCAGCATTCTTAGACTCTGGAGGACGGACGTAGAATCGCAACGCGCTTAAGTACGCCCTTACCATTTCAGCAGACTGCTCGTCACTTATGTCATCCGCCTTTCTGAAAAAATCAAGTGCTTTTTTGTACTCCCTCCCGTTGAGATAGAAAATGGCAATGTTTGCATAGGCTCTGCTACCTATGCGTATGTTTTTTGACTCCAATGCTTCAAATAACTCGGCAGCTTTTTCCCTCTCGTTTTTCTTGATGTGCCATAAAATGTTCAATTCGTACACCAATATGTTTTTTCTATCAATGCGCAGCAAGGTCTTTATGAGTTTTTTCGCTTCTTCAAACTCATCCTGTATGAGGTGTATTTCCGCCATACGATAGCGCGCAACATTATTGAAACTCACTTTTTGCGCCTTACCGAAAAACTCCAAAGCCTTTGCGTAGTCTTTTTTTTCAAAGGCAGCCTGCCCTTGCTGAAAATACTGCACCTCTAGTGCTGTGCGGTACGACTCACAAGAGAAAAACGCCAGCGCGCCAAGAAAGGCTAGAAAGAGAAAAAACTTTTGTATGATAGGCTTTGAAACAAGAGCAAAACTTTTGCGCATAGAAATGTATACCACGGCGGCTTTCCAATGTGCTTGACTTACGCAAACTGTAAAACATGCGCATAGCAATGAGCTGCGCTGGATTCGAACCAGCGACCTGCGCCTTAAAAGGGCGTTGCTCTACCAACTGAGCTAGCAGCCCATAAACAACACTATCTCCTAGGGGAGTCGAACCCCTGTTGCAAGGATGAAAACCTTGAGTCCTAACCACTAGACGAAGGAGACAGATTACTTAGGGTACAATCATTGTAACAAATGAATAAATTTTGTGCTAGCACTGAAAAATAATTATTTGGGTCCTTTGTGGGGAGCCCCCCACAGCGAGTTTTTCTTTTTTCTTTGGTACTTTCTTTTTTCTTTTTTCGTCGCACGCACATGCCATAGAGGGCATGCATTGTGCGCCATGGATGGTAAAAAAAGAAAAAAGTCGTGAGCTGTAGGCGAGCGGCTAGAAACGATTAAAATAAGTGTCGCAACGCGACACAAAGATGGAGCTTATAGCAAGTACAGTCAACCGAGCGTATGTCATAGCAGGCGCGGCTGCTTGACAACCAACAGCGTGAGCCATCGCACACACGGCGTATAGCCTACTCGCGCGAAGCGCCAAAACAGCATCAGCAGCTTCAAACTCAGTTCCTTAGCCCCTATGGCGTAGCACCTCAAGGCCACTCACACAAACTTATTTGCGTTCGATTTTCATATGTTGCGTGTAGCGTAACACTGTTCCTGCGGCTGTAGCCGCAGGCTCCTTTTTCTTTATTTTTTGGTACTTTTTTGTTTCTTTTCGAAAAAAGAAAAAAAAAGTACGGCCAACCGAAGCGTTTAGATAGTGCGTTTTGCGCCGTGGCAGCAAATAGCGTGAGCAACACACCGTGTGAGCCATGGCACAAAGACTCGCGCGTAGCGCAGAGCAACGTCTTACCCAAAGGGGGGCGTGGGGGCAGCTCCCCCACACAAACTTCATACTTGCGCTTGTGTCTTGTTCCCTATGGCGTAGCCCCGCAACTGCACCACTTCTTTTTCTTTTTTTCTTTGGTACCTTTCTTTTTTCTTTTTGAAAAAAGAAAAAAGTCGTGAGCTGTAGGCGAGCGGCTAGAAACGATTAAAATAAGTGTCGCAACGCGACACAAAGATGGAGCTTATAGCAAGTACGGCCGTCCGAATAGATAGCATATTTAGAATAGTTGCTTGGCAACAAAAAGCGTGAGCAATACACCGCGTGAGCCATACTACAGACGCCCGCGCGTGTAGCGCATAACAGCGTCTTACTCAAAGGGGGTGCGGGGGCTAGCCCCCGCAAAGCATACATGCGCAACACCGTGTCTTACCCAAAGGGGGGAGTGGGGGCAGCTCCCCCACAAAACCCACATGTACAATGGTGAAATTCAATCAAAAAACGCTTGCATATTGTTTTTTAGTGATGTAAAATAAACAAAAACATGTGGAGGCAAGCATGAGTACAATTCGTTTTTTTATGGTTATAAGCGTGGTTACAATTTTTGTAGCGTCTTGCGGCATAAAGAGTACACAAAACACAAACGCAGCGGAAACACCCGCGTCTCTTACAGAGCAGGGAGCTGAAGCCTACGACTACCGCAGCGTGCCCGAAAATGCGCAGTTTACATTTATTCTCAGCCACGACGGCGCGCTAGACAACTACAAACAGCTAGCTGCGGTGCTGCTTAAAAGCATTGTGGAAGCAAATTCAAACGGGGCTATTGGTATTCAAATTTACCCCAATGGGCAGCTTGCGAGCACGGTAGACCAACGCATGGACGGCATTGTTCAAGAAGCCGTAGATATTGTAAACACCACGGGGGACGTGAGCGTCTACTGGGAGCCTATTTCTATATTCGATTTGCCCTACATGCTGAGTGACGACAGGCTTGCGGAAGCGGTCTTTAGTGATGCGCAGTTTATCAAGGAGCTGCGTGATGGGGCGCTTGAAGCGACAAAAAATGCACGGCTTATGATGGTAGCAAACAGCGGGCGCTGGAGAAACTTTGCGACTACCAAGAAGCAAATAAAAAGAGTTGAGGACATTACAGGCTTAAAAATTAGAACCATAGCTTCAAAGGTGCAGCAAACATTGACGAGTGCGCTGGGCGCTTCGCCTACGGCCATTCCATGGGGTGAAAACTACGTGGCGCTTTCTACTGGTGTTGTTGATGGAACGAAAAACGGTATTGTGGACATTGTAAATGCAAAACTACACGAGAGCGTGAAGTTCATAGTCTTGGATGGCCACGCCTACATGGCGGGCTTTTGGTGGATTAACAACAAAAAGTTTCAGTCGCTTTCCCCCGCCTTGCAGCAGGTTTTTGTGGACGCCTTTGAAGCCATGCGAGAATTCCTCAATCAATACATGAAGTATTCAGAAAGCGCGAGTATTGAAGCCTTTGTAAAAGCAGGGGGCACCATTTACAAGCCCAGCGCCCAAGAATTAGAAACATTCAAAGGCGCTTCGCGTTCTGTGGAAACGCAATTTATGGAAAACGTTTCTGAAGAGACAAGGGAGTGGCTTGCAAAATACAAGCGGGTTATTGCAAAACACACCAAGAATTTAGCGACTATTCGGAGTTTAGAAACCAACTGAGGGCGCAACATGAAAGTTTTAAAACGCGCCTTACGCAAGGTTGCACGCGGCATACGCTACTTTCATGATGGGGTAAGTCGCGCATTTTTGTCTTTGGCTACGGCGCTTATGGCGGTTATAACGCTAAGCGTTTTGTTGCAAATTCTCATGCGTTATGCCTTTAACAAGCCCATACCGTGGGTAGAAGAATGGAGTGTGTCGGCCATGTTTGTCATGGTTTTTTTAACAGCGCCATACCTTGTGTTGCACCAACTCAACGTACACATGAGTTTGTTTTACGACAAGCTCACCACGCCATTTATAAAACTGCTTGCAAGCATGGTTTTGCGTTTGCTCATACTCTACAGTTGCGTGCGCTTCCTTCCGGGCGTTGTAGACCTTGTAGTAAAAAATGCATCGGTTAGCCTCACGCAACTCCCCATTTCCAAAGCGCACTTGTACGCCGTGGTGCCCATTGCGTTTTTTCTCATGGCGAGCATTACACTACAAAAACTTATACAAGATATTTCCACGTTTTACCACAGCAACCACCCTCCTGAAAAAACCGCGGAGGCACTATGACATCCGCAATCATTTTTATTTTTTTGGCCTTCATGCTTGCGAGCCTGCCGGTGTTTTTCTCACTGCTCCTCTCGGTTTTTGTCGCGGTAGACATTTCAAACGCGCAGCAGTTTTACGCATTGTTCATGAACAAGTTCATAGACAGCATGCGCAGCTTTGTACTCATAGCCTTGCCGTTTTTTATTTTGGCAGGCAACATCATGGGGCGTGGCGGCATTACCGCGCGCATCATAGACTTTTCCAAGTCGCTCATTGGGCACAAAAAAGGCGGGCTTGGGCATGTGGTCATACTCTCATCCACCATTTACTCCGCCCTAACAGGCTCGGCAGTTGCGGCAACCTCGGCAATAGGGAGCATGCTCATACCCAAAATGAAGGAGGAGGGCTACTCCACAAAATACGCAGCGGCCATTACCTCTGCCGCAACCGTTCTCGGCCCCATCATTCCGCCAAGCGGCATTATGATAATTTACGCATTTGTTATGAACGTATCCATAGGGGCCATGTTTATAGCAGCAATAATTCCGGGGCTTTTGTTTTCCATGAGCCTCATGATAGTAAACTACTGTGCATGCCACAAAAAAAATTTTTTATTCACCTCACCGCGAGAGAGCGGCGCAGAACGTTGGCGCAGCTTCAAGAATGCATTTTGGGCCTTGCTCACCCCGCTTATAATTTTGGGTGGCATTTACGGCGGGGTTTTCACGCCAACGGAAGCGGCGGCAATTGCCGTGTTTTACGCTGCCTTCATAGCCTTGTTTGTTTACAAAAGTTTAAAAATACAAGACTTGTTTGAAATTATCAAAGACTCCGTCATAAACTCAGCGGGCATTTTACTCTTAGTCGGCGTGGCGTCAGGCTTTGGCAGCATGGTAAGCCTCACGCCGCTTTCTACGCACATAAACAACTTTTTGTACGGCATTACGCAAAACCCCTACCTGCTCTTTGCCATTGTCAACCTCATGCTGTTGGTTATTGGCATGTTTTTAGATGCAGGTCCCCCCATTTTAATTTTTGCGCCCATTCTTGCGCGCCCGCTTATTGCCTTAGGCGTAGACCCCGTACACTTTGGCGTGGTCATGAGCATCAATGTTACCATTGGGCTTGCAACGCCCCCCATGGGCTTAGTGCTCTTTGTGGCCTCAAACCTGTCCAAGGTTTCATTAGAACAAATAGCAAAAGAAGCCCTGCCCTTTATTTTGATTGAAGTGGCGGTCGTGTTTTTAATTTCATTTTTCCCTGCGCTGGTCTTGTTGTTACCGCGCCTTTTGGGAATGCTCTAGTGGGAGGCGTGTCATGCACAAACAAATGATAAGCCGCGATTGGGCGCACAATACATTACTGAAATACATGCCGCAAGAGGACAGGTTTTTTTTACAGCTGCCTAACCCGCGCTACACCTTTGCGGTAATTGGCGCGGGCGTGAATGGGCAAGAGCACATACGCTGCACGCACTTTGAAGGCAGGGCGCGCATTAGGGGGGTGTACGACCCCAATGAGGGGAGCGTAGCCGCGGCTCAGCGGGAGCACGCAAAGTACACGCAAGCGCCGCTTCATATTTACAAAAGTTTAGAAGAAGCCTGCGCAGATAAACACGTAGACGCGTTTATAATAGCAACGCCCAATTACACACACCGCGCGGTTTTGCAAAGAGTCATGAAGTCCAACAAGCCCATTTTGCTAGAAAAACCCATGGCGCACACCATTGAAGACGCGTATAAAATACTGCAAATGGCGCAGGGCTACAGCGCGCCCTTACAACTGGGCTTGCAGTACCGCTACAAAAGCATGTACCGCGAGGCTTTATACGAAGCGCTTGAGCGCAAGGCCTTAGGCGACATAAAGCTGATGTACCTGTGCGAGCACCGCATTCCATTTTTGGACAAGGTGGGACAGTGGAACAAGTTTTCAGAAAAGTCCGGCGGGACGCTTGTGGAAAAATGTTGCCACTACTTTGACCTTTTCAACCTCCTTGCGCAAAGCCGACCCGCGCGCGTGTTTGCAAGCGCAAGTCAAGCTGTCAACTTTACGGACTTTAGCTACCGCGGTGCCAAGAGCGACATTGTGGACAACGCCGTGGTCACGCTTGAATACAAAAACGGCATACGCGCGAGTTTTAACCTGTGTATGTTTGCACCGCAATTTTACGAAGAGCTCTCAGTGTGCGGAGACGCGGGCAGGTTGCGCTGCTTTGAGAAGCAAGATTTTCCGGGCGGCGAAGAGTCCGAGGTATACCTCGAAATACTGCGGGGCGAAGTGGAGCCCGCACGCATTATGAAAACGCGCTACCCCCATGCTGTGGAGCGGCTTGGACACCACGGCTCAACGCTGGTAGAACATGTAAAGTTTGTAGACGCCATTGCGCAAGGAAGAAGCGACAGCGCCACAGCAGAGGAAGGGTTTTGGGCTGTTGTTGTTGGCGCCGCTGCGGAAAAGTCCGCGCAATGTGGACAACCGGTTGTCATTCATGAATTGCTGGACAGCCTGAAAATTAGTATATGAAAAATAAAAATTTATAATTGAGGAACCTATATGAAATTTTTTTTAGATAGCGCAAAAATAGACGAGATACAATACGCCTACGAATATCTCGGATTTGATGGGGTAACGACAAACCCGCGGCATATTCAAAACAGCGGCAAGCCATTTTTGCGCGTAGTTGAAGAATTTGCAGAGTGGGTGATACGCGCAGGACTGGAGGGCTTCGAGACCTTCCCTATTTCTGTGGAGATAAACCCGCATCTTACGCACCACGAAGACATGATACGCGAGGGTGAAAAAATAGCAGCGATGTCAAAGAACTTTGTTGTGAAAATAGCCTGTACGGAGGAAGGGATAATTGCAAGCAAGGTTTTAGAGGCGCGCGGCATACCCACGAATGTGACGCTGGTCTTTTCACCTTCGCAGGCCTTGCTGCCCGCAAAAAACAAGGCCAGCTTTGTCTCCCCCTTTGTTGGCTGGAAAGAGGCGAGCGGCGAGGCATGCTCGAGCTACATAGAAACAATAGTACGCATATATAAAAACTACAACTTTAAAACGCACATTATAGTCGCCGCTTTGAGAACGGGCAAACAAATTGCTGAAGCCGCCGCCTTGGGCGCAGACATTACTACATGTGGTTTGCAAGTCTATAAAGAAAGTCTCCAGCATCCCTTTACGGACTATGGGCTTGGGGTTTTTACACGCGCGTGGGACGAGACTAAAAAGGAGTAGCGCATGAAGATTGGATTTATCGGCCTCGGTATTATGGGCAAGCCCATGTGCACAAACCTCATGGACAAAAACAAGGCAGACAGTTTTTTTATTTACAGCAGTAGTGAGGAGAAACAAAATTTTTTCAAGGCACGCGGCGCTACAATATGCCAGAGTGTTGGGGCACTGGCAGAAGAGTGCGAAATTGTTTTTTCTATAGTGCCTCAGGGGAATGATGTTGCAAATATATATGACACGTTCTTCCCCCTCATGAAAAAAGAGCAAATTTTCATAGACATGAGCAGCATTGAACCAAGCACTACACAAGCCCTTGCTGCTGAAGTAAAAAAACGCGGCGCTTTCATGCTGGACTGCCCCGTGGTCAAGTCAAAAGCGGCAGCAGAAAACGGCACGCTTGGAATATATTGCGGTGGAGAACAGCGCATATACGAGCAGGTAAAAGAATACCTCTTGTGCATGGGCAGTGAAACGGTATATGTAGGGGAAAACGGGCGCGGCGTTACCATGAAGGCAATTCACAACATGCTTGTGGGGCAAATACAAAACGGTGTTAACGAAATGCTCACGCTCGCTAGAAGTAAGGGCATTGCCTTTGACGACTTTGTGCGCGCCATGCGCTGCGGTGGCGCAAGCAACGCCTACCTTGATGCAAAGGCTGAGGCTCTAAAAAATGAAAATTTTGCCACCGCCTTCTCAGTGAAGAACATGCACAAGGATGTGCACATTGCGCGGGAGATGGCGCGCGAAGAAGGGGTGAACTTTGGCGGATTGGAAAGCGTGGTTGCGGTATACGATGAGGCTATGCAGCTGCGCTTAGGCGAAGAAGATTTTAGCGCCACTTATAAGGTTGTTGAGAAAAGAAGGAAGGAAGCGAGATAATGCCAAAACAATTAAAAATTGGAATAGCATGCTGCGTGAGAAAGACCTTTGATTATGAAGCGGCGCAGAAGATGTATAAGCAGCGCATTGCTGCTTTAAAAAAGGACTATAGCGAAATTACGTGGCTTGCAATTGATGAAGTTGTTATTGAGCAGGAGGATGCGGTGCGCGCTGCCCAAGGGTTTGCGCAAGGCATGGTTGATGCATTAGTGCTGGTAAGCGGCACGTTTCACTTGGGCTACCTTGCCTTGGAAGTCTACAAGCGCCTGCCGCATGTGCCCATGCTGCTGTGGGGCATGCCTGAATTGCCCTATGATGGCGGACGCATACGCCTGAACTCCGCGGTGGGCGTACACCTTGACGCGTCCAACTTGTACAAGGCAGGCGTGGATGTACACGTACACATAGGCGATGAAATTGATGCACATTGGGTGCAGGCTCTTAGGTCGGCGGTGTATCTTGGCAATTGCAAGCTGGGTGTCTTTGGCTCTCACGCGCACAGTTTTTACAATTTTGGCGTGGAAGACTTGCACATCTTCAAGGTCTTTTCTACCCTCCTGCACTTCTACGACCTCAAGCTTTTGTACAGCGCAGAAGTTGAAGAAAAAGCTGTGCAAGCATACCAAGAGAAATTTTCACGCATTTTTGCACAGGGCACCGTGAGTCATAAACAAATTGAGAAAAGCGCGCGTCTTGCTGCGTCCATGAAACAATGTATGGACGAAAACAAGCTGGACGGCATGGCGCTACGCTGCTGGCCTGAATTTGCACAAGAGTACGGCATGGCACCCTACGCCGCAATGTCCATGCTGCAAGGTGAGGGCTACGTCATTGCAAATGAGGGTGACGTGGAGGGGCTTATCTCCATGATGGTAGGCAAGACATGTTCTGCCATGCCGCCCGCGCTCATGGATATTTCGCAGATATATGAGGATGACACCGCGCTTTTGTGGCACATGGGAGAGGCCGCGTACACGCTTGCTGATGAAGATGCACGGATTTCTTTAGACAGCTACTTTGCGGGGGGCAAGGGGGTAACCGCAGACTTTGTGTTACAGCGCGGCGAAGTTACGCTTTTTAGAATAGACAGCGCGCGCGGGCAAACGCGGCTGTATATGGCGCGCGGCGAAATTGAAAACACAACCCAAAGCTTAAAGGGAACCTATGCACGCGTGAGCATAGCTGGCGGTGCGCGCGCGGCTTTTTACACCATGGTGCAACGCGGCTTTGGACACCACGTAGTTTGTGCGTATGGCAACCACACAAAAACGCTTAACACCTTGGCTGCAATTCTGCATATTGAAATTATTTCATAATAGAATTGTTGCGCATAGTAAAAAATCAAAGCGAGCCATAAACTAAAGACACGCGCTTATATTAAACAACCATAGCTTATGAAAAAAGAAATATTTATTGTAGACATACTTAAAAAATGCCCTTCGGCGTCCGCAAGCGTTGCAGAGCTGAGCAAGGAACTAAGGGTTTCAGAAAACACAATACGGCGCTACACGCTTGCGCTTGAAAAACAAGGGCTTATTATTCGCTACCACGGCGGTGCTATTTTGAAAGACAGAGGCATAACGCACAAGCACAGTCTTTCCGAGCGCGCGCATGTGAACATAGAACATAAAAAAATCATAGCCGAGCACGCGGCGCACCATATAAAAGAAGAGACAATTGTCTTTGTAGACCTCGGCAGCACGTGCAAACAACTTTTAGAAATTCTGCTCCCGCACCCCAACATCACCATTATTACGCCTTACGTAGCCTTGCAAAACTTAAGGGTACAAGCACACAAAACCACCAATGTAATTATTACGGGTGGAATATATGATGCAGCAACCGAAGGGGTTTATGGAGTTTTTACGGAGGATTTTTTTAAGAACGTACGCCCGCACCTAGCCTTTATGGGGGTAAACGGCGTAAGTGAGATTGGCTTAAGCATTAACAACGCGCACGAAACGGGCTACAAGCGGGCGGCCATTGCTGCGAGTGAAAAAGTAATAGTCCTTGCCGATGCGTCTAAAATACAACAGAATGGAATTTCTTCCATTGCAAGATTAGACGACATTGATCTTGTTATTACCAACAAATGCGCGGAGGCAGATGTGGATGAACAGTTAGCGCGCAAGATGCTTTTTGTGTAAAGATGCATGTACACCAAAACACTGTATGCATTAAAGGCTTGCACAAGCTATGAACAGCGTACTAGCTATTGAGGCGTATTATGGCCTTGCGCGCCGTGGTGTTATTTGCGTCTATTGAAAGCACGTAGCGGTAGGTTGCTAATGCTTCTTCCTTGCGCGCCCGTTTTTCTTTGAGGCCTGCAAGCGCCAAAACCCACTGCACACGCGGCGCGTTCTTTCGCGCCTTCTCGTATTCCACAGCCGTGGTAAACGAAATATCAGCCTTGCGTAACTTCCCACGTTTGAGGTATATCATGCCTATAAAATAATGCACCCAGCCCTTTAATTGACCCTTAGGGGCAATGACAAGATAGCGCTCAAGGTAGTTTAAGGACTCGGTATAGTTTCCTAACTCGTAGTGTGCTTCCCCCAGTATTTCCACAATGCGTCTGTCGCCTTGGGTAATTGCATACCCTGCCTTGGCTATTTTCAAAGCCTCGTTCCACTGGCGCAAAGACAAATGCGCCCAGCCCTTCACTGCGTATGCGCCAATGCTTTCCCTATCCCTTTGTATGAGTATTTCCGCTTCGCGTATTGCTGCCCTATATTTGCCTTGTTTATACAGCGTGTAAGGCGACACCGGCGCAGCGGGTGCAGGCGCGGGTGCTGGAGTAGGCGTGGATTCCGCCGACTGGGCAAATGCAAAGGGCGTAGCACAAAGCGCCACCATGCATGCAAAAACAAATATTTTCATGCGCCTCACAGCCCTACTCCTCTTCTCGCCTTGTGTACTCAGAAGATATCATCTTACAAGTACTGTTAAGCTTTGCGCCTTTATCTACCACAATATCAACGGTTTCAACCGTGCCCTTCACTTCGCCGTTTTTTAAAATATGCAAATTTTCCGAAACAGTCATTTTTCCCTCCACCGTACCGGAGACTATAAGATGCGCCGTTTTTACCGTACCCTCTACATTCCCCTCCGAGGCAACGCATATCATACCACCTTGTACATTCCCATTCACTATTTTGCCCTTTATCAAAACAGTGTCTTGCGTTTTAAGCGTACCCTGCATTTCCACATCGGGCGCTACCAAGGTTGCAAACTCGTTTTCTTCTATATGCGTGTACTGTAAATCTTTCATGGTAACTATTATATACCATGCTGCTGCGCTTGCTTTTGTGGGGGCAGCACGCCCCCACACCCCCCTTGGGGTAAGACGCTATTTTGCGCTTACGCGCGTGCCTTTCTATGTTGTAGCTGACGCTGGTTTTTCTGAACGTTTCTGCGGCTAAGACGCCAGTTGTAATATCACTTGCAGTGGGCTAAAGTTTTGCCCCTGTTGCCAAGAAGCTGCTCTAAATACGCTATCTATTCGGATGGCCGTTCTTTTTCTTTTCTTTTAACATCCCTGTCAGCCCATGCGTCCCGTCCGTGGGACGGCTGTAATGACGCAAAAAGTCGAGAGCCGAAGGCGAACGGGTGCTGACATTTAGATAGCGGAGCGCAGCGGTCGCTCGCCCCACGGATGGGGCAAATAAGAGCGCCATGGACGGTGCAGAAATGGAGTACTCGCACCAAAGAGAAAAAAGCCTCCTGTGTGCTAAAGCAGTAATGACATAGATACCGTGCGCAAGTATTAAAAAGAACCAAAAAGTCACGAGCGTAGCGAGGGAGGTGTGGGGTTTTTATCAAGCGTATGTATAACATCAGCAAAGGCTTGTTGCAAGACATGGCGCATTTTCTTGGAGTAGCTGTTGTAGTTCTGCAGGTCTTCAAAAAGCGTGGAGGAGTCAGAACAGGTTTGCGAAATAATCTCGAGCAAGGCTTCATAGCCACGCGTTGAAACAACTTGAGGGCTGAGGTCAAGCGCACTCAAGACGCGACCCAACAAATGGGTGAGTCCTTGCGTGTAGGCTGCTTGCTTATCATGCTCCAAAGGATCCATGGTATTCGGCGCGAGGTTCATCTCAGAAAACCTCTGCATCCACAAAGCGTAGTCTTCCGCGCTCATGCGTATTGGAGAACAAATAATGGTATTATGATGCCGTGCGTCATGAGTAAACGAGTCGGGGCCAAAGAGTGGGTGCGTCGCCAAAATGTTCTGACGCTCACAAAGTATCTCCCGCATCCACAAAGACGGCAAGGCTTTGACAGAACATGTGTCGCACACAAGCGCCTTGGGGTGTAGCAGGGGCGCAATCTTTTTAAGCAGAGCTTGCATGTGCGAAATTGGCACGCATAGAAAAACGGCCTCACTTAATTGCACGGCATCCGCTAAGGCGCATGTGCTTGCTCCTTGAGGCAAGGGTGATGAAATTGCCTGTGTGTCTGCAAGCGCAATACGTCGTCCCCTTGCAAAAAAGTACGAAGAAAGAATCTCGCTCCACAAGGCGCCAAAACGACCATAGCCTATAACAGACGCGGCATACGTAAAACCACTGGGGGTACTCATTGCTATTTATTGTATGGCAATACGCAAAATTTTATACAATGGGTCATAAGGAATTATTATGAATTTTGCACAATTAATTATAAAACAAGCACAAGAAAAAAAGCGCTCTGTCGTACTCCCCGAAGCGGAAGATGCGCGCATTTTGGAGGCGGCACTGCGCCTTATTAAAGAAGGCATTGCTTCACACGTTTTCATGATTGGCGAGAAAGAAAAACTTATGCAAGGTGCAGCACAGGCGTCTTTAAAAGATGAATTTGAAGCTGCGGAAAAAACCGAGACAATACGCATACTCAACCCGCGCAGTGACGCGCGCAGTGCAGGCTACGCAGAAACGCTTTATGAAATGCGAAAGCACAAGGGCATGAGCGAAGCCGATGCAAAAGCAGCGCTGCAAACTCCACTGAACTTTGCAGCCATGCTGGTGAAAAACCGCGAAGCACATGCAATGGTCGCGGGTGCTACGCACACCACTGCTGATGTGCTGCGCGCTGCACTTACCATCATACGTCCTGCAGAAGGCGTAAAAGTAGTCTCCTCGTTTTTTGTTATGGAAAGCGACAACCACGCTTTAGGCCACAATGGTTGCATGATATTCTCCGATTGCGCTATTATTCCACGACCTTCGGCGGAAGAGCTTTCGCACATAGCCTACAGCAGCGCGCGCTCATGCCAAGCCATGCTCAAAGCAACCCCACATGTTGCCATGCTCTCGTTTTCAAGCAAGGGCTCGGCAGAACACGAAGAAGTAGCACGCGTGCGTGAGGCGACCACACTTGTCAAGACACGCGCGCCTTCGCTCTTGATAGACGGAGAGTTGCAGTTTGACGCGGCAATTGACAAAGGCGTAGCTGCACAAAAAGCGCCGCAGTCACCCGTTGCTGGCACAGCAAACGTGTTTGTATTCCCCGACCTTGCCTCGGGTAACATTGGCTACAAAATAGCGCAGCGCATTGGCGGAGCGCGTGCCTACGGTCCCTTTATACAAGGCTTGAGCGCACCAACAAGTGACTTGTCGCGCGGCTGTAGCGTAGAAGACATTGTAATAACCAGCGCCGCCATGCTGGTTCAAGACGCATAAGTTTAAATGCGCAAAGGAGAATTTATGAGAATTGGCATTGTTGGATATGGAAACATGGGGCGCGAAGTAGAAACACAAGCGCGCAAGCGCTCTCATGAGGTGCTCTTTCGCGCATCACCACACAAGGCTGAGGCAGACGTAACAAGCTTAGCCAAGCTAAAACAAGAAACGCTTGACAAAACAGACGTACTCATAGAGTTTTCACTCGCAAACGCGGTGCTAAAAAACGCGCAGGTTTACAGCGCTGCGGGCGTGCCCGCTGTCATAGGCACAACAGGCTGGGAGGCAGACAAGGAGGCGGTGCAAAAGACAATAGGCGCGGGCGATTTGTGCTGCGTTTATGGGGCTAATTTTTCCATAGGGGCACAAGTCTTTGCCCGCGTTGCTGAATACGCCGCGCGCCTCATCAACAAAATAAGCGACTACGACGTAGCCTTGTGGGAGGCGCACCACACCCAAAAAAAAGACCGCCCCTCAGGCACGGCCTTAATGACAGCAGAACGCGTTTTAGCGCAGCTAGCACGCAAAAACCACATAGCATGCAACTTGCCTGAAAATGAAAAAGTAGCAGAAGATGCGCTTGCAGTTGTTTCACAACGCGTGGGCTATGAGCGTGGCTTTCATGAGCTTGTAATAGACAGCGACTTTGACACCATTGCGCTCTCTCACCGCGCACGCACAAGGGCAGGCTTTGCCCTTGGCGCAGTGCTTGCAGCGGAGTGGCTGGTACAAAACAAACACAAACAAGAACGCGGGCTTATACCCGTAGACGTGGTAATTGACGCATTGCTCGGCGGCGCTGCATAGTACCAAGCAAAACACAAGCTACGCTACAATAAGTAATTAAGGAGTACAATATGTTTCGTGGAACTTATACAGCATTGATAACACCATTTACCCAAAAGGGTGACATAGACGAAAAGGCGCTTCGCACACTTGTTGAAAAGCAAATAAAAAGCGGCATTAACGGACTTGTGCCTGTAGGCACAACGGGAGAAAGCCCCACGCTTACCCACCAAGAGCACACGCGCATTATAAAAATAGTGCTCGACCAAGCAGGGGGACGCGTGCCCGTCATAGCAGGCACGGGGTCTAACAGCACACAAGAAGCAATAGACCTAACAGCTGCCGCGCATGAACTAGGCGCCGCCGCGTCATTGCAAGTAGCGCCCTATTACAATAAGCCTTCTCAAGCCGGGTTCTTCCATCACTTCACGGCAATTGCAAATGCCGTGCCCATGCCCATGATTCTCTACAACATTCCAGGACGCACGGGTAAGGCAGTAGACGTACAAACGCTGCTCTCACTCTTAGAACACAAAAACATAGTCGGAGTAAAGGACGCAACGGGCAGCATAAGTGATGCCATGCAGATACTTTCACAAGGCAAAGATGTATGCATGCTGAGCGGAGACGACAACCTTGCCTTTGCCCTCATTGCCTTAGGAGGTCACGGCGTTATTTCAGTTTTAAGCAACATTATACCGCAAGAATTTTCAGCATGCATACAAACAGCCTTGCAAGGAGACTTAGCAACAGCACGGAATGACCTGTATTCCATGTTGCCACTTATGAACGCGCTCATGACTACGGAGTCGAACCCCATACCCGTAAAGTACCTTGCATCAGCATTGGGACTCTGCGAAGAGGTCTACCGACTGCCCTTGTGCAGTTTGGATGATGCGCAAAAGCAACGCGTAAAAAATGCCTTTGATGCATACAAGGGGCGCGCATAAACACTCTAGGCCAAGTGCCTTGAGGTGGCTTTTCTAAACAGAGGGCGTCTTTTTTTTCATGCATTCCCACGCCAAGGCGCGGTAGCACTCCACGCTTATAGCTTCCGCCCTGCAAGAAGGGTCTATGCCCACACTCTCTAGTAAGGCTTCGCCTAGGCCGTAGCTACCACGCAAATACGGCACAAGCGTATTGGCAAGTTTTTTGCGGCGCACCGAGAATGCAGCCTTTGCAATGGCTGTTAAAACCTGCATGTACTCGCGCGTAAACGCAGCCTCATTGTTAGGGCGCAAAACGCACAAGGCAGAGTCCACATGCGCGTAGGGGTAAAAAAACGAGCGTGCCACCGTGCGTTCTACACGTACCGTGTACACGCTTTGCAAAATGACAGAACTCACACCATAGGTTTTACTACCACTGTGCGCCGCTATACGCTCAGCCGCTTCTTTTTGGAGCATAACGCACTGCGGCACATGCAAATGCGGCATTTGCGCAAGCATGATAAGCAAGCGCACGCCCACGCTGTACGGCAAGTTTCCACATATAAGCTGCGGAACTTGGCGCGCCTCAAAGGCGGGCAGCGTACGCAGGGCATCACCATTCTCAATGTGCAAGCGCCCCTCAGCAATGTGGCTGTTAAACACAGCCTCAAGCGCCCTACACAAGCCCGCGTCTATTTCAAAAGCCACAAGCTGCTTTATGAAACTCTGCTGTAAAAACACGCGCGTTAAGGCGCCAAAACCGGGGCCAAGCTCCCACACCGTGTGTGGACTTGCATCACCCGCTACAAGCGAAAGCGCCTGCGCGGCAACATCTTCTGCTGTTTGCCTATGAATGAGAAAGTTTTGCCCCCAACGCTTTTTAAGCCCTATGCCCCACTGACTACACAGCGCATTTATCTCCGCCTTGCTATACATAGCTTAGCCAACACACAAGAGAAAAAACGCAACACCGACTTTCCGCGCGGGCTGTTCAAACAATAGGGTATGCATACAGCTATCAGTATAGCGTAAAAAAACACAACCCCCGCCCATGTGGAAATGCTGTGCGCCTGTGCCAAGCGTGCAAGCAGCGCATTCATGCTGTAAGACAACAAATCCATAAAAAACGCAAGTATGGTGATGCACGCTTTTATGACGCTGAGACGCAGTGCAAAAAAAAGAAGCGCGCCCTGTAGGCATTGCAAGCCTATCACGCTTATGCCCACAATCATGAAAAACACCACCACGGGTGTTAACAACAAAGACGCAGCAATGCCAACGGGGTAGCTTGCGCCAAAGACCGCCATGCTGTACCACATAGTTGTAGCCACAGCGCCCACACCAACGGCACACGCACTACACACATGAGCCATGCAAGCATGCACTACTTTAGGCAAGGCTTGCAACCCCACAAGACTCATCAGCTTTGTTCGGTAGCTTTCAAAAACTTGCGCGTAAAAAGTACCCCCGCGCACCACGCCATATAAAGCAAGCATAGACAATACAAACCCGGGCATGGTAAGCGCCTGCGGAAACATGAGCATCATAGCAAACCCGGTGAGCGACCAAATGATTGTAAAGTTACTTATGCCCATGCACACAATGCCCAATGCGCTCATGGTGTACATACACGCCGCACGCCACAAAGACGGAATAAAGCCAATCCACAAGCAGTAAAGCCACACCAACACGCAGGCGCTTAGACAAAACAGCGTGCGCGGTAACACGCGTTGAAAGCGCGTTATAAAAAACAACAGCACTTGAAGATGAAAGCCCGAAAGCGCAAGCAAGTGACTTATGCCACTCCTGCGCACAATGTCCTGTAGAGCACGCGAGACATACATTCTGCGCCCCGTGGTAAGTGCCACAAACAAAGCCGCAGTACTTGTAGATAGCTTCGCGCGCCGCACGCCTTCTCCACTCGCCTGCTCTGTGTGCGCATGCCTTACGCGTGCTAAATACGTGTACAATGTCTCAGCGGTTTTTTCCGCATTGTGAGTAAGCAAAATAAAAGAACGCAGCGCTTTTTTTTCCCTTGTAGTAAACAAAGTCACCTCAAGGCGGAAGGCACAAAACCCACCCAATATTGCGCCCATCATAACGGCACAGAGCACCGCCTTTTGAAAGGCAGAGCATTTGCCAAACAAACAAAGCGCCAAAGTCAGCGCGCTTGTTAAGAGAATAAAATAAAGCCCTATGGGCGTTTTGAATGCGTAAAAAGCAAAAGCACCCGAAAGCCACAGCGAAAGAGGAATGCTCTTCATACATAATAATACTGCACGCACGCACTCATGCTTGACACACTGCTTGTCTCGTGTCCCCCACAAAGCCGCTTATGCAATAGTCTGCATCCCTTCGCTTTGCTCATGACTTTTGGGTACTTTTTAATACTTGAGTACAGCATCTATGTCATTACTGCTTTAGCACACAGCATGGTTTTGCTATAAGCTCCATTTCTGTGTCGCGTTGCGACACAGAAATGGAGCTTATAGCAAGTACGGCCATCCGAATGAATAGCGTATTTAAAATAGCTGCTTGGCTACAAGAGGCGTTCACGCAATGCTGCGCAAGCAAAACACACACGGCGTGCAGCCCTCACGCGCGGAGCGCAATACCGCGTCTTACCCCACGGGGGGGTGTGGGGGCATCCCCCCCACAAAGCCGCTTATGCAGTAGTTTGCATCCATCCATCGCGCCCATTATGCTCCATCCATGGAGCGGTCGTCCCCTCGCTTCGCTCATGACTTTGGTACGAGCACTCATACAAACTTACTTCCATACAATCTTCATACTTGCGCACAATATCTACGTCACTACTGCTTTAGCTCACAGCATGCTTTTTTCTTTTCTTTTTGGTTCTTTTTCTTTTCTTTTTTTCGTGCTAAAAAAAGAAAAGAAAAAGAACAGTCATCCGAGCGTATATCATAGCAAGCGCGGCTGCTTGACCGCAGAAAAAGTTCATACAAGATTAGCGTCAGCTATAACACAGAAAGACGCGCGTAGCGCAACACCGCGTCTTACCCCACGGGGGGTGTGGGGGCTCCCCCCACAAAGGCAATCTTGCCTACATGCTTGACAAACCGCGGTGAACGTAAAACAATTAACGTATATCTCATCCCCACTACATACGGATGAAGTGCTATTCTACGGAGGTTCTTATGTTATCAGCACCGGTTCTCAAAGCATTAAACAATCAAGTCACTATGGAATTTCACGCATCCAATGTGTACTTGCAATACTCGGCGTGGGCAGACTCGCGAGGCTTGACGGGCTGCAGTGCGTTTTTGCGCAAACATTCGGAAGAAGAACGCGCGCACATGCAAAAAATTTTTGACTACATTCAAGCCTCGGGTGAAATGCCTATTTTAGGACACATTGAAGCACCAGAAGCATCCTTTGAAAATATTGAGGACTTGTTTCAAGCAGCGCTTAAGCACGAAGAAGCAGTAACGGCATCTATTACAAAGATTTACACGCTTGCCTTGGCAGAAAAAGACTACGCAACGGTGGGACTCATGCAGTGGTCTGCGGATGAGCAACATGAAGAAGAAGACCTTGTGCGTAGAATGCTGGACCGCATTGCACTCATTGGCATAAACAACCCCAGTGCTTTGCTGTTCATAGACAAAGAAGCAGAGAAAATTTCAGCACACGACTAAAGCTAAAACATCTACGGCTAGGCCTCATCGTACAACAGCGCCTCCAGTATGCGCAGCCTCTTTTCTTGCGCCTGCGCCACAACTTTACATGCTTTTGCTATGGCGCCCTCCCTCTCTTCGCTCATGTTTTGGTACTTTTAATACTTGCGCACAGTATCTACGTCACTACTGCTTTAGCACACAGCATGTTTTTTCTTTGATGCGAATACTCCATGTCTGCTACGCTGCGCTCCGCAATCTGAATGTCAGCATCCCCTCGCTACGCTCTCGACTTTTCCGTCCTGACAGCCGCCCCATGGATGGGGCGCATTGGCTGCCATGGATGGTAAAAAAGAAAAGTCGTGAGCGCTGAAAAGCGCGAGCGGCTAGAAACGTTACATGGAGCGGAGCAAACGACCGCCCCAATGGACGGGGCTAAGGGGGCGCCATGGACGGTGCGACACAGAAATGGAGCTTATAGCAAGTACGGCCATCCGAATGGATAGCTTATTTAAAATAGCCTCTTGGCAACAAAGGCTTACACCTTAGCCCACTGCAAGTGATATCGCGCTGCACTGCATGCGCAAAACAGCGTCTTACCCCAAGGGGGGTGTGGGGGCATCCCCCCCACAAAAAGGCCACTTGTGCATCTCTGCTACCATAAAAACATGAAAGATATGCTCATAATTGGTGGGTTTGTTGCCGCGCGCTTGTTTCACTCTGTGCAAAGCTTTGCAACACGTTTTTTGGAAGAAACACAGGCTCAGATAATTCTGAACATTATATTTGTACTCATAGTTATTGCCGTTTGGTTACACACCACAAGCAAAAACAAAAAAAGCCTTAATCAAACAAGCACTCAAAATCATGACCCTCGCCAGTACTTCATAGGACTACGACGCATCACAATGACCGACACATTCATAGGCTTAAGCATCGGCCTTGTACTCTTAGGAATTAATACGCTACCTTCCCTCTTAGGCTTCTCTCCAACCCTTGACATTCCAATCTCAAGGTCATCATTTTTTTGGGGCATGCTCCTTATAATGTTTGCAGCCCTCTCAGAAGAGCTCTTTTATAGAAGCTACATCATAAGCCAACTACAACGCATGAAACTCAAAGTGCCGCTAACACTGCTGTTTTCTGCCCTCTTGTTCGCGCTGGGGCACCTACCATACGGAGCAAAAGGCATAATATTTGCCTTCAGCGCGGGTATGGTACTCTCACTCTTCATGATTTTGCGAAAGTCCTTGTGGGCAAACACCATTGCGCACTGTTCTTACAATATAATTGTATATTCCTTTGCATTCTCTGCTGCTTAAGAATCAACAAAAAAGTCTTTCACGCGCTGTAAGAGCTTCTTGTTTTTTTCAGGTGCGTCCTTAGCGCTGCGCGTCCAATTTATTATTTTTTTTGAGCGCTGCTCTATAAGCTGATGCACGTCTTTTGACTTAAGCTTTGCATGCGCATGCAAAACCGCATCGGAAATACTCTGCGCCATAGCATCCACATCCACATGCGCGCCACCTTGCGGCTCAGGAATAATACCATCAATAAACCCAAAGTCCAGCACATCGCGCGCGGTCATTTTCATAAGCGCGGCAGCCTCTTTCATGCGTTTAGGGTCGCGCAACAAAATAGAGGCAAAACCCTCCGGAGAAATAACAGAATACACGGAATTCTCCAACATAAAAATTGCATCTCCTACCCCTATGCCCAAAGCACCCCCGGAGCCACCTTCACCTATTATTATGCAAATAATAGGCACTTCCAAAATAGAAAACTCCATGAGGTTCTTTGCAATAGCCTCACCTATGCCGCGCTCCTCCGAAGCAAGCCCGGGGTAGGCTCCTGAGGTGTCAATAAAAGACAGTATAGGTCTACGAAACTGCTCCGCCTGCTTGGCAAGACGCAAGGCCTTACGGTAGCCTTCCGGGTGCGCCATTCCGTAGTTCCGCTTAATGCTCTCCTTCATGTTAGCGCCCTTTTGATTACCCATAAAGGTAAAGTGCGTACCCTGTATAGTACAAATACCACCCACCAGCGCATTGTCGTCTCCAAAAAGCCTGTCGCCCTTGAGCTCCAAGTATTGGTCGCTTATTTTCTCCACATACTGAAGCGCATTAGGCCTGTCCGCATGGCGCGCAAGCAACACCGTATCCCACGCCTTTTCCTGTTCATGCAACTGCGCTGCCTCTTCCGCGGACTTACCACTCTCAGGCTCCTTGACCACGGGCTTAAGCTGCGGCGGTGCTTCCCCCTCACCCTGCGTTTCTTTTAACAAGGTTTCCTGTGCGCGCTCCAAAAACTCATGTACATCCACCCCCGACTTTTCCGCCATCTTGTGGAGATTCTGTATTTGCTTCTCTATATCCTTACTCATTGCCATTACCCTTTATGCTATGCGTTTCTATGAGATACGCAATGACTTTGCGCACATTGCTGCGATGCACCACCGCATCGACAAAGCCCTTTTCAAGCTGAAACTCAGCACGCTGAAAACCGTCAGGCAACTTGTGCTTTATGGTACCCTCTATGACCCGCGGCCCTGCAAACCCAATGAGCGCGCCGGGCTCAGCAAGAATTACGTCCCCAAGCATGGCAAAAGAAGCAGTAACACCGCCCGTGGTGGGGTCAGTCAGCAACACAAAAAGCGGAACACGGTGCTTTTTTAACAAGGCTATGGCATGCGAGGTACGCGCCATCTGCATAAGCGAAAAAAGCCCCTCATACATGCGCGCGCCGCCACTAGCGCTTATAAGCACACAGGGCATCTTCTGCTTTGCCGCAGTAAACAAGGCCTGTAATATACTCTCACCAACCCACGCGCCCATGCTACCGCCCAAAAAGGCAAATGACATACACGCGGCAACCACATCATGCTCCGCAATCTTTCCCACAGCAACGGCCACAGCCTCATGCTCCTTTGTCTTGTCATAAGAAAGTTGAAGCTTACGCTCATACTCCGGAAAGCCAATAGGGTTTTCATAGACCGGCGGTATGGAAATATCCTCATACAAACCACTATCAAACAAAATAGAAAAGCGCGTATTCGCACTTATTCTAAAGTGGTAGTTACAATGCACGCACACAAAAAAGTTGTTTTGATGTGTTTCATCGTCAAACTTTTTGTGACACTGCGGACATTGATGCTGGTCTTGCATCGACTGCTGGTCAACAGGCTGCTCCGAAAGACGCCTTACCTTAGGGCGAGGGTCTTTATGAAAAAAATGAATTACCTTTTCTTTTATTTCTTCAAGTTTTGATTGAGACATATAATACCTTTATTCCTATAAAACTCCCAAGGCTTACAACCCACACAGCGTGCGAGCCTTATGCATCGAGAACCTTAGTCTCCTCTAAAAATTGTATGGTGTACGTACCCGACTTAAACACCTTGTTGGAAAGAATTTTTTGAAACCACGCTTTATTATGCGAGAACCCCTTGCCCTCCAACTCAAGCTCGGCAAGCGCGCGTTGCATGCGCTCTATACCACTCGTTCGGTCTTCTGCATGCACCAACAATTTCATAACAAGCGAATCATAAAAAGGACTTACCACGCTGTCCTGTCCCACCCACGTGTCAACACGCACGCCCAAGCCTCCAGGGGTAAAAAGACGCTCTATGCGACCGGGGCTCAGCGCGTTTATTCTACACTCCATGGCATAACCATTTTGCACTATGTCCTCTTGTTTATACGGAAGCGCCTCACCAGAAGCAACACGCAACTGCCATTCTATTAAATCGACCCCCGTAACAAGTTCCGTAACAGGATGCTCAACTTGTATGCGCGCATTGACCTCCATAAAGTAAAAATCGTTCCCATCTACCAAAAACTCCACCGTGCCCGCATTCTCATACCCAATGGAAGCAAGCAAGCGCACCGCGGCGTCCCCCATCTCGCGACGCATACTTGCATCAATTGCAGGCGAAGGACTCTCCTCTATTAACTTTTGGTGTCGCATTTGCACCGTACAGTCGCGCTCACCAAAGTGGAGCGTGTTACCATGCAAGTCCGCCATAAGCTGTATTTCAACATGCCGCGGCTTGGTAAGAAAGCGCTCTATGTACACGCGCTTGTCCGAAAAAGACTTTTCAGCCTCATTGGACGCCATTGCTAAATTGCGCTCCAACTCTTCAGCCTTATGCACAATACGCATGCCCTTGCCACCGCCGCCACTTGCCGCCTTAATAATAACGGGGTAGCCGTTTTTTTCCACAAAGGCTTGAGCCTCGTCAAGCGTCTCAACCGCTCCGTCAGTACCCGGCACAATGGGCACGCCTGCCGCAACCGCCGCGTTTTTTGCCGCAACCTTGTCGCCCAACAAGGCAATGGACTGCGGACTCGGGCCAACAAACACAAGCCCTGCATCGCGCACCTTTTGTGCAAACCCGGCATTTTCACTCAAAAAGCCCACACCGGGATGCACGGCATCACAACCATATCCCGAAGCCGCCGCAATGAGATTGTCCATGTGTAAGTAAGACTCACTTGAAGCAGCAGCCCCCACACACACGCGCTTGTCCGCGTGCTTAACAGGAATAGAATGCTCGTCAGCCTTTGAATAAGCAAGCACGCTGCTTATGCCCAACTCACGACATGCGCGAATAATGCGCATGGCAATTTCCCCTCTATTCGCAATGAATAAAGAACGTATCATAACGGAATGACCCGAAACAGCACTTGTTCATATTCAACAAGCGTTGCGTTCTCGACGAGAATATCGACTATTTCCATATCAAATTCCGCCTCAAACTCATTCATTACCTTCATAGCCTCCACAATGCACAGCGTCTGCCCCTTTTTAACCTTGTCCCCCACTTGCACAAACGCGGGCACGTCAGGGCTAGCAGAGCGATAAAAAGTACCCACAATAGGTGCTTTTATTTCTTTATGTGCGGCATTTTGCGTAGCCTTGGGCTCAGCTATTGGGGGTGCTGCAGACGCGCGTTCAGCCACAACCTGCGGCGCAGCAGGCGCAACCATGCTCAGTGCTTGCGGCGCAGCTTGTACGGGGTTATTACTAGCGCGAGAAAGTTCTATTTTATATGCTCCCTTTTCGTCGCATTGCAGTGTAGCAGACGCCAAGTCGGTCTCGCTGAACCACTGCCAAATCATATCTAGATCTTTCTTATCGATTCCTTTCATATACACATGCCTCCATTAGTTAGATACATTATAGCACAAGCTTACGCAAACCTTACCAAACAGGCATGAGAACAAACAAAAATTATGAACATTACAGAAGGAGTACTGGGCCAGACTAGATTTGAACTAGTGACCCCTTCCTTATCAGAGAAGTGCTCTAACCAACTGAGCTACTGGCCCTACAGCTACAAATCATGATATGCGCTTTTGCATGCTTCTGTCAATATTAACGCACGCACCCAAAGCATGCACAAAGCACAAACAAACTCCCAAAAAGTCTAAAAAATTTTTAAAAAAAGTCTAAACTTGTTGAGGGAAAAGTCTAGACAATTTTTGAACTTGCGCACCAGCGCAGGCTGCTTGCATTCATAAAGTAACCCTTACGCGTTTAAGCAACGCCACACACGCAAGGCACCTTTGCGCGCCAAGCCGCGGCGCGGAGTACACACTGCGCGCCAGCGCAGGCTGCTTATACTCACAAAGCAGCCATTACGCGCTAAAGCACCACCACGCACGCAAAGCAACTTTGCGCGCCTTAGCCGCGGCGCCCAAGACACACGGCGCGCCAGCAGACTACTTACACTCACAAAGTAACCCTTACGCGTTTAAGCAACGCCACACACGCAAGGCACCTTTGCGCGCCAAGCCGCGGCGCGGAGTACATACTGCGCGCCAGCGCAGGCTGCTTATACTCACAAAGCAGCCATTACGCGCTAAAGCACCACCACGCACGCAAAGCAACTTTGCGCGCCTTAGCCGCGGCGCCCAAGACACACGGCGCGCCAGCAGACTACTTACACTCACAAAGTAACCCTTACACGCTTAAAGCAACACCACCTACGCAAGGCAACTTTGCGCGCCTTAGCCGCGGCGCGGAATACAGACTGCGGGACGCAGGCAACTTATACCTACAAAGTCACTCCACGCGCTAAAGCACCACCACCTACGCAAGACAACTTTGCGCGCCTTAGCCGCGGCGCGAAATACACACTGCGCGCTAGCAGGCTGCTTGCACTCACAAAGTAACCCTTACGCGCGCTAAAGCACCACCACCTACGCAAGGCAACTTTGCGCGCCTTAGCCGCGGCGCGGAATACACACTGCGGGACGCAGGCAACTTATACCTACAAAGTCACTCCACGCGCTAAAGCACCACCACCTACGCAAAGCTACTTTGCGCGCCCTTAGCCGCGGCGCGAAATACACACTGCGGGACGCAGGCAACTTATAGCTACAAAGTCACTTCACACGCTTAAAGCAACATCACCTACGCAAAGCTACTTTGTGCGCCCTTAGCCGCGGCGCGAAATACACACTGCGGGACGCAGGCAACTTATACCTACAAAGTCACTCCACGCGCTAAAGCACCACCACCTACGCAAAGCAACTTTGCGCGCCTTAGCCGCGGCGCGGAATACAGACTGCGGGACGCAGGCAACTTATACCTACAAAGTCACTCCACGCGCTAAAGCACCACCACCTACGCAAGACAACTTTGCGCGCCTTAGCCGCGGCGCGAAATACACACTGCGGGACGCAGGCAACTTATACCTACAAAGTCACTCCACGCGCTAAAGCACCACCATCTACGCAAGGCTACTTTGCGCGCCTTAGCCGCGGCGCGAAATACACACTGCGCGCTAGCAGGCTGCTTGCACTCACAAAGTAACCCTTACGCGCGCTAAAGCACCACCACCTACGCAAGGCTACTTTGCGCGCCTTAGCCGCGGCGCGAAATACACACTGCGCGCTAGCAGGCTGCTTGCACTCACAAAGTAACCCTTACGCGCGCTAAAGCACCACCACCTACGCAAAGCTACTTTGCGCGCCCTTAGCCGCGGCGCGAAATACACACTGCGGGACGCAGGCAACTTATAGCTACAAAGTCACTTCACACGCTTAAAGCAACATCACCTACGCAAAGCTACTTTGTGCGCCCTTAGCCGCGGCGCGAAATACACACTGCGGGACGCAGGCAACTTATACCTAGAAAGTCACTCCACGCGCTAAAGCACCACCACCTACGCAAAGCAACTTTGCGCGCTTAAAGCCGCGGCGCGGAATACACACTGCGGGACGCAGACAACTTGCACTCACAAAGCAACCTTACGCGTTTAAGCAACGCCACACATGCAAGGCACCTTTGCGCGCCAAGCCGCGGCGCGGAGTACACACTGCGCGCCAGCGCAGGCTGCTTATACTTACAAAGCAGCCTTACGCGCTTAAGCAACGCCACCTACGCAAAGCTACTTTGCGCGCCCTTAGCCGCGGCATCTAGTAGATAGACGTGAGCCTTGCGGCTCACGACCGCTTTACTCGTAAAGAATCACATGACGCGTGAAAGACATCTCTATTAATTAAGTTGTGTTCCATTATGGTCTTGATATGTGATTACTTGACTACCGAATACATCTTTTAATTTGACGACTGAGTCAACTACTAGCTTACCTTTATATTTCACTGCGTGTCCCTTCGTATATTTCTTATATAACGTTTCAGACAGTGTAACCTCTGTAAGATTGGGGTTGTTTGTAAAAGCACAATCTCGAATATCAGTGACGGACTTGGGTATCGTAACCTTTTTAAGCTTGTTTTTGGCAACAGCACAGCGACCAATATAAGTGACAGAGTTGCCAAGCGTAAGTGTTTCAATCTCATTGTCTTTAAAAGCATCGCTTCCAATCTCAATGATGGAGTTGGGTATCGTAAGGTTTTCAAGCTTGTTGTTTTTAAAAGCACTGTAGTCAATCTCAGTGACGGAGTTGGGTATCGTAAGCTTTTTAAGCTTGTTGTTTTGAAAAGCACTGTAACCAATCTCAGTAACGGAGTTGGGTATTGTAAGACTCTTAAGATTATTGTATGCAAAAGCTTCGAAGCCAATAGTAGTCACGTATGAGGGGGAGTCAAAACTGAGCTTAGTAAGCAGATTCTTATTTCCACCGTCAAAGTTACTATATTTCTTATCGTCTATCGAAGTGATTTTGAGCATGTCACTCCCAATAATAAGCTCTGTTTTTGTTACGTATCGCGTTTTGGTAACTGGATGCTGAGAGGTAATGATAAGCGTATACGTCGCTCTTTGTGTCCTGTACTTTTTCGGTATACCCGCCTTTTCCGCAGTAATCGTAACTGTCCCATTCTTTTTAAAGCTTACCTTCCCAGTAATCCCATCTACTATTGCTATATTTTTATCATTCGACTTATAGCTTATTCCGCCCGTATCTTCTGTAACTTCATAGTTCTTCGTTACTGCCTGCTTATAACCTCCGTCTTTATACCTAACATTCTTTGCAGGTGTACCAAACTCCAAGGTTGTTCCTTTATCGAGGTCAAAGCTTATTAGCTTACTTGCCACCCACTCCGATGCCTTTTCGGTATCTGTTTCCCTTTTTCGTACACTGATAGTCCCGCTTGTTTCTTCAGTTGCTTTCACCTTACCATTGACTATGCTTATTGTGTTTGTGTTTGATCTATATTCATGTTTCGCATCATAGTTGGTTATCTTCCTCGCAATTTTCCATGAACCCTGCACTCCGTCAATCTCTGGCTTGTCAGGATCCTGCATACCTGATTTTTCAATGATAAGCGTATAGCTTGCGCTGTGAAACTTGTACTGGTTTGTTTCCGTTTTTGTCGCGGTAATGACAACTGTACCGCCCTTCTTAAAGCTTACATTTCCAGTTCCATCTACTGTTGCTACACCCTTATCGCTCGACTCATAGCTTATTCCGCTCTTACCTTTTTGCGTGCTCGTTGCAGTTACCTCTTGCCTATAGCTTCCTGTTTTATATTCCACCTCTACTAAATCTTTGTCAAACTTAAGCCTTGTCCCCTCTGCTAAGTCAAACGTTATTTTTTCGCTTACCGCTACACTCCCATCACTCGTTTGCGTTGCTAGCAACCACACTTCTGCTGCTCCCGTCGCTTCTATTGTAGAAGCATTCTCGTCTATACTTACTCGTCCCTTCGTGTCTGACACTATATCGTACGTATGACCTTGCTCTTTTGTAAAAGCAACTGGTGTTCCCGACTCCACATTCTTCAGAGATGTTTGTAACTGCGGTTTTTTCACAAGGGGGGCATTACCCTGTATTGCAAGGGCATACGATGCACTCTCTGACTGATACCCTGCTGTCGCTGCCTTCGTTGCAGTAATAATCGTAAATCCAGCCTTGTTGAATGTTACTCTTCCTGTCGCATCTACCGTTGCTACATCGGGCTTACTCGACTTATAGCTTATTACTCTCGTATCTCCTTCTATTTTTGCAAATTGTATTACCGGTTTGTATGTATTACGGGTCAATGGCAGATTCTCTGAAAAATTCGTAACCGTTGTACCTGCTTGCAACTTCGCATTGCTTTCTTCACCAGACTGAGGTCTTCCCTGTAATGTTTGCTCTTCTCCTCTAGAGTGGCGGGCATTTTTACCCTTGATTGTTATCTGTTCAAATACTTCGTTTATTAGTTCATCACACCCTAAAAAGGTAAAAGGCATCAAAGCAAAAATCACTACTGTGCTTACTTTGAGCAATGCGTTTATAGCTTTATAACTATTGTGCTTCATATATAACCTCCTCAATAAATAATAAATATTGCGCATTTGTAATTTTAAAGAAACTACAAAGAAATGTAAACCCCTCATTTGACACGCGAGAGAGGGCATGGGTATGTGATGTATTAACAAGGCAACACCACCTACGCAAGGCAGCTTAGCGCGCCCAAGCCGCGGCGCCAAAAACACACGGCGCATAAGCGCAAGCTGCTTGTACTCACAAAGCAGCCTTACGCGCTTAAGCAACACCACGCACGCAAGGCACCTTTGCGCGCCTTAGCCGCGCCGCGGAATACAAACTGCGGGACGCAGGCTACTTATACATACAAAGTAACTTTATGCACTAAAGCAAACCTAGCGCTCCAAGCCGCGCCGCGGAATACAGATTGCGGGACGCAGGCTACTTATACCTACAAAGTAACTTAACGCGCTTAAGTAACACCACCTACGCAAAGCTACTTTGCGCGCTTAAAGACGCGGCGCGGAGTACAGACTGCGGGACGCAGGCTACTTATACATACAAAGTAACTTTATGCACTAAAGCAAACCTAGCGCTCCAAGCGGCGCCGCCCAGTATACACATGAGCCCTAGGCTCATGACCGCTTTAACCCAAGCCGCGACGCACAAAACACACGGCGCGTAAGCGCAAGCTGCTTGCACTCACAAAGCAGCTTAATGCGTTTAAGCAACGCC
Organism: Spirochaetia bacterium; assembly: GCA_965196605.1. Taxonomy (GTDB): domain Bacteria; phylum Spirochaetota; class Spirochaetia; order WTKD01; genus CBDAKK01. Next base: position 139,051 of record CBDAKK010000008.1, on the reverse strand, counting down.
ACATACGCAAAGCTACTTTGCGCGCCTCAAACCGCGCCGCCAAAAACACACGGCGCGCCAGCAGGCTGCTTGTACTCACAAAGCAATCCTTACGTGCTACAGCACCGCGACCTACGCAAAGCTACTTTGCGCGCCCAAACCGCGGCACCAAAACACACGGCGCGTAAGCGCTGGCTGCTTGTACTCACAAAGCAGCCTTACGCGCTTAAGCAACACCACGCACGCAAGGCACCTTTGCGCGCCTTAGCCGCGGCACCAAGACACACGGCGCATAAGCGCAAGCTGCTTGTACTCACAAGGCAACCTTACGCGTTTAAGCAACACCACCTACGCAAAGCTACTTTGCGCGCCTCAAGCCGCGCCGCGGAATACAAACTGCGGGACGCAGGCTACTTATACATACAAAGGTAACTTTATGCACTAAAGCAAACCTAGCGCGCCAAGCCACGGCGTGGAGTACAGACTGCACGCCAGTGCAGACAGCTTACACATGCAAAGTAACTTTATGCACTAAAGCAAACCTAGCGCTCCAAGCGGCGCCGCCCAGTATACACATGAGCCCTAGGCTCATGACTGCTTTAACCCAAGCCGCGGCATCTAAAACACACGGCGCGCCAGCAGGCTGCTTGTACTCACAAAGCAATCCTTACGTGCTACAGCACCGCGACCTACGCAAAGCTACTTTGCGCGCCCAAACCGCGGCGCCAAGACACACGGCGCGTAAGCGCAAGCTGCTTGTACTCACAAAGCAGCCTTACGCGCTTAAGCAACACCACGCACGCAAGGCACCTTTGCGCGCCTTAGCCGCGGCACCAAGACACACGGCGCATAAGCGCAAGCTGCTTGTACTCACAAGGCAACCTTACGCGTTTAAGCAACACCACCTACGCAAAGCTACTTTGCGCGCCTCAAGCCGCGCCGCGGAATACAAACTGCGGGACGCAGGCTACTTATACATACAAAGGTAACTTTATGCACTAAAGCAAACCTAGCGCGCCAAGCCACGGCGTGGAGTACAGACTGCACGCCAGTGCAGACAGCTTACACATGCAAAGTAACTTTATGCACTAAAGCAAACCTAGCGCGCCAAGCGGCGCCGCCCAGTATACACATGAGCCCTAGGCTCATGACTGCTTTAACCCAAGCCGCGGCGCCAAAAACACACGGCGCGTAAGCGCAAGCTGCTTGCACTCACAAAGCAGACTTACGCGTTTAAGCAACACCACCTACGCAAGATACCTTTGCGCGCCTTAAGCCGCGGCATCTAAAACACACGGCGCGCCAGCAGGCTGCTTGCACTCACAAAGTCACTTCACGCGTTTAAGCAACACCACCTACACAAAGCTACTTTGCGCGCCCAAGCCGCGGCGCGGAATACAGACTGCGGGGCGCAGGTAACTTATACATACAAAGTAACTTTATGCACTAAAGCAAACCTAGCGCGCCAAGCCACGGCGCGGAATACAGACTGTGCGTAGCACAGACCGCTTATACATACAAAGCAAGCTCTGCCCCAGCTGCCCAATACAGACGTGAGCCTAGGGCTCACGACCACTTACGCGCTCCAAGCCGCGGCGCGGAGTACAGACTGCGGGACGCAGGCTACTTATACATACAAAGTAACTTTATGCACTAAAGCAAACCTAGCGCTCCAAGCGGCGCCGCCCAGTATACACATGAGCCCTAGGCTCATGACCGCTTTAACCCAAGCCGCGGCGCCAAAAACACACGGCGCGTCAGCGCAAGCTGCTTGCACTCACAAAGCAACCTACACGCGCTTAAGCATCATCACGTACAGCAAGGCACCTTTGCGCGCTTAAATCCGCGGCGCCAAAACACACGGCGCACCAGCGCAGGCTGCGTGAACTTACAAAGCAGCCTTGCGCGTTTAAGTAACGCCACCTAGGCAAGGTACCTTTGCGCGCCTTAAGCTGCGGCGCCAAGACACACGGCGCACCAGCGCAGACAGCTTACACATGCAAAGTAACTTTATGCACTAAAGCAAACCTCGCGCCTAAGCCGCGCCGCCCAGTATACACATGAGCCCTAGGCGAATGACTGCTTTAACTCCAAAGGTGGGGCGCCCCCAAAACACACGGCGCGTAAGCGCTGGCTGCTTGCACTTTCAAAGCAACCTACACGCGCTTAAGCATCATCACGTACAGCAAGGCACCTTTGCGCGCTTAAATCCGCGGCGCCAAAACACACGGCGCACCAGCGCAGGCTGCTTGCACTTTCAAAGCAACCTACACGCGCTTAAGCACCACCACCTAGGCAAGGGAACTTTGCGTGCCTAAGCCGCGCCGCACAAAACACACCGCGTGTCAGCAGGCTGCTTGCACTTACAAACAACCGTACATATTGGGAGACGCGGCATTGTTGGGGCACTGTTTATGTGGAGATAAAGGCGCACACGGCTTTGTACTGTGCTGCGCTTATTGCGCCCGTTTGCTTGCCGCGGTGGGCTATGTCTGCAATGTCAAGGGCGTAGTGTAGGGTTATGCCACACTGACGCATGTCTTCCTCGGCGTGGGGTGAGCGACGTATAAGCACGACTAAATCTTGCACCGCTATTTCCGCTTCACGTAATATGCTAATTGCTTCATGCTTGCTGGTGCCTTGGGTAATAAGGTCGTCTAGCAGCAGTACTTTTGTGCCTTTTTGGTACTCGCCCTCAATGGAGTTGCCCGTACCGTGCGGTTTTTTAGGAATGCGCGGGTATATCATGGGGAGGTTCTGCGTGTAGGCAAGCGCTGCTGCAAAGGGCAAGCCCGCCGTGGGTATGCCTGCAATGCAATTATACGTAAGTGATGCCGCAAGCGTGTTGTAGGTTTTTACCACACGCTTCATGAGGTGGGGAAAGGAAACAATGCGGCGGAGGTCTATGTAAAACGGTGAGCGAGCTCCCGACTTGAGGGTGAAGTCGCCAAGCTTGAAACAGGCTGTGCGGAACAGGTCGTCTATGAGGGAGTGCGCCTCTTGTACGGACACCGTGGTGGTGGCGAAGCGGGGAGACGCCTTGTGCTGCGCGCCCATGGACTCTGTTGCTTGTAAGGCAAAGGCTTTACGCGTTTTTTCGTTGTACTGGCTTGCTACGGCGCGCGGGTCTTGCGCATTCGCTATGCTGCGTGAGACAACGGGGAGCACGGTGTCTTTGCTTTTACTAAGCGCGTGTTGTACGCATGGTTCTATGTCACCGCCTTGCGCGCCTATGCCGGGGCAGAGTAAGAGGCGCGTGGGTTGTGCTTCTTTCATGTAAGCAAGTGCCTCTAGTTCTGCTGCGCCAACAACAAAGCCAAGCCTTTGATCGGGCGCCCATTGTGCGCTTTCATTGGCTACGTGTTGGTACAAAGGCTTACCCTGTGCCTCTAGCATTTGAAACTTATGTGAGCTTGGGTTTGATGTGCGCACCAACATAAATACAAACGCATGTTCATAAGAGAGAAAGGGTTCTATGCTTTCTTTACCCATGTAGGGTGAGAGGGTTACTGCATCTACCTTACAGTGTTCAAAGGCTGCACGCGCATAGGCTTGGGCAGTTGATCCTATGTCAGAGCGTTTTGCATCAAGTATCACGGGAATTTCAGAAGGAATAAGCGCGAGGGTTTTTATAAGCGCCTCCAATCCTGCTGCGCCCCAGCATTCATAAAAGGCTATGTTGGGTTTGTAGCATGCGCATACATCTTTGGTCTCTTCTATTATTCGTTTGTTTGTTGCGACAATCTCTTCGCATATGGTTTGGCTACGTCGTGCTTGCGTGCTCGCGGTTTCATCGGGGGTAATTCGCGGGTCCAGCCCTATGCATAAAAAGGCGCCTCGTTCCTTGTGGTTATATAGTATTTTGTCTCTAAAGCCTTTCATGTTTTTTATCTTACACGCAGAAGCACGTATTGTGTGTTGGTTTGTTGCTGCACTAACCTGAGGTTTTTCTCACACTAGATCGCGTCTTCACATGTGTTTTACGGATGTATGGTGGCACCTGCCTTGCGCATCTGGGCAATGGCGTCTTGTTCGTCATTGGGATGTATGTTTACCGCACGCGTGAGTTCGCTCAATAAGGTAACCTTGTAGCCCAAAGTAAGCGCATCTAAGACGGTGTACTTCACACAATAATCACTTGCAAGTCCGCATACGTGTAGTTCTTGTACTTGACGTTCTTGCAAAAGTGCGTGCAGCGGTGTACTGGTTTTTTTGTCGTTTTCAAAAAAGCCGCTGTAGCTATCCATTTCTACATTTGTGCCTTTTTCTACTATGCATGCGTTTTTATGCTCTTGAAGTTTGTGCATAATTCTCGACTCAATGGCAGCGCCAAAACTACCTTGCACGCAGTGTTCTGGCCATAGTCTTTGTTCTATGCCGTGTAAATCTACCATTTCTCCAACCTGCTTGCCATGTGTAGAGGCAAAACTCTTATGCCCTTTGGGGTGAAAGTCCTGCGTTGCCGCCACGCAGTTGTAGCATGCTATTGCTGCGCATATTGGTTCAACTATTTCTTCACCACCTGCAACTGCTAATGCGCCATGAGGAGGTAAAAAGTCGTATTGCATATCAACCACAAGTAATGCGGGAGTACATGGTATGGAAGGACGTATGCTCATGCTTAGGATAATAGCATATTGCTCCATTGCGTGCATAAGCTATGTGGGGGGATGCATCCCCCCACACCCCCCTGTACTGAGCGCTTACGCGCGAGTAGACTGCACGCCGTGTGTTCACACCTATAGTTGCTAAGGCGCACGCCTTTTGTTGCTACGGCGCGTAGTGCGATACGATAATGCCCGGGACGGTTGGACTTGCTACAAGCTCCATTTCTGTATCGCTGCGCGTCTTGAGTGCTACGCACAGGTGGCTTCGCTTGTTTGCTGTAGGTGCAAAGCACGGGTTACTTTAGCTTGACCGCTCACGCTTTTTGTACCATCCATGGCGCCTAATGCGTGTCATCCATGACACAGGCGTGCCACGGCTAGCACGCACTATTATGACGCCTCGGGTGGCAGTTCTTTTTCTTTTCTTTTTCTTGCGAGGGAAAAAGAAAAGAAAAAGAACCAAAAAGAAAAGAAAGAAAGTACGGCCATCCGAATGGATAGCGTATTTAAAACTGCTGCTTGGCAACAGAAAGCATCAGTCTTAGCTCACTGCAAGTGATATCACGCTGCACTGCATATGCAAATACCGCGTCTTACCCCAAGGGGGGCGTGGGGGCACGCCCCCACAAAAACAAACCATTGAGGTTGTTTATTTTATAAAAAATTTGCTTATGTTATCCACATTTTATGTCGATGTAATTGTGTATAGGAGTATGTACAAATATTCGTAACTTTACGTGAGGAGATTATATGGAGTACAAAAATAAATTTCATATCTTAAGCACATTATTAACCAAGCAGGCGCGAGATAAAAAATTGTTTCTCTTCTCGTTAGTGTTGCTTGTGTTAGGTTCTGCGGCATTTGCGCAAACAAACAGTTCGTCCGTAGCGTGGAATACTAGTTTTTCTGCTGCCCAAACACTTGCGCAAAGTGTGAATAGGCCGCTGTTTTTGTTCTTTGAGGATACTCCAACAAATGCTATTACTTTAAGCTTGCTTCAGCATACCTTTACTAACCCTGAGGTTGTACGTATTGTAAATGAGCGCTTCGTGCCTTTGCGTATAAAAAACAATCCACAATTGGTTTCTACGTTCAATGTTATTCGACATCCTACTATTATCATTACAGATCCGACGGGACAAAAGATTATTAATAATCTCTCAGGTATAATGTCGACTGAACATGTGCTTGACTTGTTAAATACCAATGTAAATACCACTGCCAACGCACCTGTGCGCTCTGCACAAATAGAAACAGTTATTCAAAGCCAACTTCCAGTACAACAGCAACAGCAATTACAACAACAGCAACAACAACTCCTACAGCAACCGCAGTTTGCGGATATAGAGCGTACTACGTCAATACCCTCTCAAGAAATAGCATATCACTACAATGGTGGAAGTTTCGTACAAATAGATGGTGAACTTTGGCTTCACAAAACTCCGTTTTATACGGTGAATTACAAAATATTTTCGGACAGCAAGTTTTTCTATTATCTTGAAAGCGAAGATAAAGAAACCTTTGTTGCTGTGCCTAAAAGTCAAAATAATAGCTTGTGGATATGGGAATCAAATGTATGGCGTCGCATCTCAAGGGAAGAGTGATGATGTGCCCTTATCTTGGTAACTAGCACCGTGCTTTTACAGAGCGCGGCGTAATGGCGTTACAGTTCAAAAATTTACCATGACAAGTGAACTCGATGTTCATGTATTTACAAAGCCCTTGCCTATTCACCGCGCATTGGCAATAGAACAAACGCTTTTTGATAAGTGCATTTCTACGCAAAGCACAGCAGCCCATAGTAATAAATATGTCCTGCTATTTTGGAAGTCGCAAAAAGCGGTGGTGATAGGGCGTAACCAAAACCCATGGAAAGAGTGTAACTGCGCGTTTTTACAAGAAAATGATATAGTGCTTGCACGACGCGACTCAGGTGGCGGCGCGGTATTTCATGATGAGGGTAACCTGAATGTGTCGGTGTTCTCTCCAACAGCTCAAAAAGGCGAGAATCGCATTCAATCAAATTTGACAATACTTACGCAAGCGCTCAAGTCATCACATCACATACAAGCTCACATAAGTGAGCATAACGACGTGCTTGTTGGCGAAAAAAAAATAACGGGTTCGGCAATGCGTATTATAAAAACCTCGCTCTTGCATCATTTTACGCTACTGCTTAATGCAGACCTTTCCTTGCTGAAAAAAACACTTCGTCCCATAGATTACTTTGCAATAGAAACAAAGTCCGTAGCGTCGCGCCCGCATTCGGTTGCCAATATTCACTGTGCGGCAAACCTTATTATAGAGGCCTACATTCATCATTTTGAAAAAACGCTGAAAACGCAGGCGCATGTAGTGCAGCACAAAGGCGGAGCGCATGAGTTCCACTCCCAAGAGGAAACAATGCATGCTGAAACTCGCCTTGCTGGCGATGCATGGATATTCGGTAGAACGCCTGTGTTTGAGGTGCTCATACCCTTGCAGGGCATGGTGCATACCGCCGTGTTTTCAGATGGCATGCTGCGTGAAGTGAAATATAGCTTTCAGGGTATAACGCCTTATACTGAAATACATATGTCCCCTACCTCCTTACGGGGAGCAGCAGAAAACAAACAAGAAAGTGCGCTTATACGGCGCATAGCAGCAGTACTCTATTCATGCTATTACCGCGGCATGAATGTCGAGGGCTCAAGTTATTGATGCAGGGAAAACATGGCGCTTCCGTGTGCGCTCATAGTTATTACGGCATAATCATTGTTGTGCGGGTTTAGAAATATCCACGCGCCCATGGGTATTTGTGCGCGTTCCTGTACGAGAGAAAACCCCTTATAGCTTACGGGTATCCACGAACGCAGCCACGTTCTTGCTTCTACTGGTACGGGTACTGTAAAAAACTTTTGCTTTTTTATACTGTACCTACTGAGTTTGTTGCGTGCCAATGATCGGAAGAATACATCGCTATCTATAAAGAAAGATGTTGCACTTATGACTTTGTAAAGCTTGTTAGTGTTAAGCACACGAATTTTTCCACCACGTTGGTGAAACAAAAGTATAAGCCGCGCCATGATGGCTTTGTTGCCATAACTCAGGCGGAGCGCGCCAATCTTGGTTTTGTCGTAGGGGTAGACCCCACCAGCGGCAAGTGGGCAGCCTGCGCTCCCAAAGCTTGCGGGTGAAAACCTCTCGTCAACGACAAGGCATGCTAATACTGGTAAGGCACCACCTCTATAAACCAGTAGTTTTTTGTATTTTCTTGCAACGTCTTCTGCAACAACGCCTTGCTGCCCACTTGTTGAAATGTAGTATATTTTGCGTTTCGTAAAGCCGCGCCACTGTTTTTTTTGGGGGTATTTGTGGAAACTCAAGTGTGAGTGGCTGCCCGTAAAAGGGCAAGGCTTCGCATGCAAAAAAAATGCTTATAGAGCCCAAGAGTACCCCGAGTCCAAGTGTTGTAGCCCGCATGTAGTTTCATACTGCAGAAAATAAGGGGTGCTTGAAGCCTTGTTTTAGGTGGTGATGTCTCGACTGTACAAACCTATAATGTGTGTCTCAGTAGCGCAGTGAGACAACTCATGAAGCCCCTTGTAAATATCACCAGCACCAGAGGCATTGTCAAGTTCAACAAAAAATTGATACGACCACGGTTTTCCAACTATGGGGCGTGATTCTATTTTGTGTAGGTTAATGCCATTATTGCGGAAAAATTGCAAGCATTCAAGAAGCGCGCCGGGTCTGTCGGGTGTGGAGAAAATCACAAATCCAACGTTTACATTTTGATACTGAATGTCGCGAGAAAGGTCTAAGGGTTCTTGCACTTTCTTTACAATTGCAAATCGAGTAAAGTTTTGTTCGCTGTTTTCTACATTTGATTCTAAGACGTGAAGTCCGTACATGGTAGCGGCGCGCGCGGAGGCAACTGCAGCAAAGTGTTTATTTTGCTCATGCGCAACATGCTCAACGGCAGCGGCGGTGTCAATAAAGGGCACCAGTGTCCATTCATGCTTAGAGAGAAAGTTGCTACACTGGCCCAAACCGGGCAATTGTGAATAGACTGTTGTAATGTCAGAAAGCGCCACGCCACGTAAGCCTATAAGGGCATGCTCTATTTTTAAAGTAATTTCTCCAACTATGGCAAGACGGGGGTACTCAATAAATTTATCAAAGCATTCCGTAATAGTTCCTATAATGGAGTTTTCTATGGGGACTATGCCATAATGGCAAACGCCATCATCCACCGCGTCAAAGGTTGCAGTAAAACTTGAAAATGACCGCGGCTTGCATCGCGCACTAAAAAACTTTATAAGAGCTTCTTCACTAAATGAGCCCTTGCTCCCTTGAAATGCGACTGATACATTTTCGTACATATTACAACTCTGCGCTTTCTGCACGTGGATATTCTGAAGCTATTACGCTTGCAAAACGTTTGCGGATATAGTAATCAAACTCACGGTTGAGTTTTTCCAAGTAGGTAAAAACTTTTTCACGGTGTTTTTGTGTAACATCAGGAATAATTCCACGTAAGGGGCGGCTTGGACCCGCGTTGTAAATGGCGAGGGCAATTTTGGGGTCGGGGTCTAAACTAAAGGCGTACTTTAAATAGCCAACGCCCGCTTTAACATTTGTATCAAGATGAAAAAAATCCTCTCGCTTCATATAACGAAAAGTCTTGGTATTGAGTTGGAACAATCCTAAATCGCGTGATGCGTCTTTGTTAACGTTTGCAACGCTGGGACGAAAGCTGCTTTCTACAAATGCCAAAGAAAACACTATACCTATAGGAACATTCTCATTATCTGCATGAAACAAAATCGTATTTGCAATGCTTTCAGAACCCGTCTTTGCAATAAAAAAATCTCGTACCAATTCGCGAGTAATTCTTTCGTTATAGAGGCTGGTTATTGGATCGGGCGAGTACTTCAAATACGCATCGACCAACTCAAACAAGGGCTCATATGGTACTGCGTCGTACATAGAATTTGATGATGCGGGGCGCACCATGTATGTGTCAGACTCAAAAACGCTTTGTTCAATATTGAGGGCAATACTCATGCGCAAAGACATGAGCAAAAATGCACCAAGCATGAGTATTGTATTGTTTGTAAAAAACGAAAAAATTTTCATAACACCTAAATTATAGTAAAAACAATTACGATAAAAATACTCTCACTCGCTTAAGATACCCGTATCCCTCGCTTTCCGTATCAATTCCCTCAATAGACCGAATAACTTGATGTATTTGCCTTCTGTCGTAGGGGCTAAAATTGTCAAACAAATATGACTTTCCTGATTGTAAGACATACTCTGCTTTTTTCTTCGCCATGTCTCTAATCCATGCTGTGCGTTTTTTTCTATAACCGCTTATGTCCACAATAACCCAGCCGTCTAAGTCCTCTATCTTATTTTGTAGCATGGCGTTTATTAAAATTTGCAAGGCCTCTACATTTTTTCCAAACCTGCCTATAAGTAAGTTTTGGTCTTGTTCATCTTCAATGTCTATTTCCACATAGGCGCCATTGTCCATATCTATGCCCCTCACATCGATACCGAGTGCCTTTGTTATGGTGCCAACAAAATCTTCAATGGCATTTTTCATTTCATCGCTGAGCACCATGTCATTATCAACTTCATTTTCGTCGACAGCAATATCGTCATAATCAGCAGTTTCTGAAACACTCTCCTCATGCTCATCATCGTCTGCACTTGGAAAGCCTGAAACACTTGCACGTATGGTAACTTTACCCTGTAAGCCAAAAATATTCCCTTTGCTGCGCTTAATAACTTCAACATCAATGACTTCTGGACTTACCCCAAACTCTTGCACAGCAAGCTCTACAGCTTCTTGTTCCGTACGCCCTTGAAAAATCTTTTCCATACTACTTACCGTCCTCCTGCATACCTATTTCCAATAATTTCACAAACCATTATCTTCGTTTTCTCGCCATTTTGGTTTGTTCATTCGCATAAGCTTGTAACCTTTGCATAAAGGTTTTCTTGTTGTTTTTACGCCCCTTCTGCTCGGCAAGCGCTGCACGCTTTGTCTCTGTAGCACTGCTTTTCGCATCTGCCGTAATAGCCTCAGAAGTCTTTTTCTTATCTATCATCGTAACAACCGTAAAAAGATTAGAAACTATCCAGTATAAAATCAACCCCGAAGGAGAATTATATAAGGCAAAGAATATGATGCATGGAAAGCCATAAGAAAGCATCATCATCATGCCCTTACCCCCCATGGGTGAAGCAGAGCCCGCTTGTGATTGTTGTTTGGTTAAAATGAGGCTTGAGAAAAATTGGGTGCACAACATAATTATTGGTAGCACATTCAGCGCTTTCCAGCCCAACACGGGCAAAACAAATTCACCGAAAGAGAGTAATCTATCAGGCTCCGACAAGTCGTTCATCCATCCAAAAAAGGGCTGTCTCCACAAGTCAAAGTTTTCATATATCACGCGATACATCGCAAGGAAAAAGGGTATCTGTATCATCATACCGAACATTGAGCTAAAGGGGGAAAAATGCTCGCGCTTGTACAAGGCCATCATTTCTTGATTTTGCCGCATGGGGTCGTCAGGAAAGCGCTCTTTTATTTCCTTCATTTTTGGACCAAGCGACTTCATCTTCTCCGCATTTTTCTTGCTTTTGCGCAAAATAGGCAAGGTTGCAAAACGCACCAAAAGTGTGAGGAGTATAATAGCAATACCGTAATTGGGGATGAGCGTATACAGGCCTCTCAAGAGCCACGAAAACAAGCGCTCCAAAAAACCCAACAGGCGCCGCGGTTTTATTTTATCGAAACGCGCATTCGATATTCCAAAAGCGTTGGCGTCTGCATCGTTGTACTTTGCAAGGGCAGCAGCATCACCGCTGGGACCCACGTAAATTCTAAATACGTCCTCTACCGCTGAACTTTGTATTGGAGCGCGCGTATATGCAAGTTGCCCGCCGGACGCCAAGCCTTGTACGGGGTACGTAGAAAATGTGGTTTTATACTGCGCGGTGTTGGTGAGCACCAAAAGCGAAAAATAGCGTCCTGCAATGCCCGACCACTTGTATTGATTGTTCTGCGCCGACTCTCTACCAGCTTTTAGATTGATGTTTTTTGTTTTATTCCCTAAAAGGGTTACAAACCAGCGCCTGCCCGCCCTCGTTTTTTTCTTGACTCCGACAATTTCATCAACTGGACCAAGCTGGGGGCCAAAGGTAAGCGTATAGGCAGAATCTCCTAAGTTCAGCACCTCATTCTTCTCGTTTTGTATAGACACCAAAAGCTGAAACACATTTTCGTCGTCTTTAAACATGTAGGTTTTGCGTACCCTAAAGGTCTGTTCATCTTGTGTTACAAAATCTCTTGAAAAAACCACGGTATGCTCACTTGGCCTCGAAACATCGAAGAAAACATCCTCAATCTTTTCAAAGGCATCGCCTGAAGCCTTTGCTTTTTGATGCGAACTTGAGAGCAAGAGACGAAAAGCGTCATCCCTATGAGATGGTGGCAACAGGGCTACTGCTTCCTTTTTGCCGTTGATAGTGCGAATACGCGTAAGCGACTTTACCACCGCATTTTTGCTAGAAAGTGTTACTGAGAACACGTCTGTTTCAATAGAAACCGTTTCTTCCTTCTCGTTAGTTGCTGAAACTGCCTTTACAAAGGACTCCACCGTATTTTCACTTTCCGAGGCAAGCGCTCTATTTTCACTAGGTGCAGGAGGGAAAAAGCGCACTTGTATGTAAAAACTCACTGTAACAATGAGAAAAGAAAGAAAAATGGCGTAAAATGTATTTTTATTCATAATTATGATTATATAGTGCTATTACAGCCTATTGTTTAATACGCGCCATCAAGTCTTTATACGCCATTCTCAGTTCATCAAACGACGCATGCGCAGCGCGTATTATTATAGCAACGTCACATGAGTGAATATATTCACTCGTCATTGCTGCAATAACCCTCATTCTCCTAATTTGTTTATTTCGCATTGGTTTGTGTGCTAATTTTTTTGATATAGCAAACACAATGCGAACATCCCCCACGGGACTTGAGCATATTTTTATGCGTAATATTTCATTTGAGAGCGCTTTATTACTGGAAAACACCCTGCTTATGTTGTCTTTATTCTTTAGTACTCTATATGACACATTGTGCTATCAATATGAAACAAAACTAGTATGGCTTTTTCTCGTCAGAGACACTTAATTTTGCTCTACCCTTGCATCGCCTACGCTTCAAAACGAGCCTTCCACCCTTGGTCTTCATACGTGCCCGAAAGCCAAACTTGCGCGTGCGCTTTACTCTACTTGGTTGATATGTCTTTTTCATGTGTTTTTATTAACGTAACACATGAGCACAAGTCTGTCAATACCAAAGCGCAAGGTGGGGGGTGAATTCAAGAGGCAAGTGCAACAGAGGGGGAGTAAGAAAGAGGAAATAAAAAAGGGACACCTTGTACGGTTGATACATAAAAGAAAAATCAAGAATCGAGGAGAAGTCCCAATATGGATAGTATATCAAAGTTACCAAGCGTATATAGTCTTGTTAGTTTTGACAGTAGTGCCTCTTTCTTACTCTCCCTGCGTTGCACGCAACAATCTAAATCCATCTTGATATTTTCTTTTTGTGGCGCACGTCCCTACAAAAAAAAACAATGACAAAGAAACACATCGGTGTTTTTACACAAAAATGCCGTAATTCACTCATAAAAATCACTATAGTATTGTAAATTAACACTCATTTTACTATGCATTTTATAAATACGCGTACTTAAGGAGCTGTTATGAACTACGAAAATTCACAAGCACCATTCACGCTGTACATGGTAAACAGTCCATTTACACGCGTGAGAAATCAAGAAGACGACGAGACTATTAGTCAGTACTTGTACGGAGAAGTTGTGAAAGTATTCCCCGAGACCTCACACGGCAAGGTGTTGTGCGAAAGCACATGGGACGCCTACCGCGGCTATGTAGAAACGGAAGATCTTGGTGAGGTTATTGAATACACACACATAGTGTCTGTAGCAGCTACGCCCGTGCGAGGTAATGCCCACACTGAGTCATACCACATATGCAACCTTTCACTTAACTCACGCGTGCGCGTTTTAAAAACCGAAAAGCAGTATTCGCAAACTCCGCTTGGGTGGATATATACACCACACCTTGCTCCGCAACAGCAAGGCCTTGCCGAACTTGCAAAAACCTTCATAGGCACGCCATATGTGTGGGGAGGCAAGGGCTATGATGGCATTGATTGCTCGGGCTTTGTACAAATGGTTTACAAGGCCTGTGGGGTTGAAATTCCACGGGACACAAGTGTGCAACAAGCCATGAACTGGAACGAAATAGCCAAAGGGGCACCGCTACAAGCGGGTGACCTAGTTTTTTGGAAAGGGCATGTTGGCATGATGCTTGACAGCACACGCATTATTCACGCCAACGGCATAGACATGCGCGTATTTCAGGGCTTGCTATGCGATGTAGAAAAGGCAATACGCAAAGCCACGGGCAAGGAGGTACGCAAAATATTAAGAAAGCCCTCGTAATAGTGTGCGCATCTGCGCATGCTTTTACCACCTGTGGCACACTTGACCCTAATACAAGCAGCCCTTAAAACTTGACCTGCCCCGGCTCATTGTATGTATTTACTCTGTCCGTGCGTCCAAGCTGACCATCATTATAATTCCCCCAACTCCACAATGTTCCATCCTCCTTTATTGCTATTGTGTGAAACCCACCTGTTGTAACTGCCTTCCACACATCACTACTAACCTGTCGAGGAGTATTTTGCGTACTCACAGTAGAACCTAAACCAAGCTGACCTATATAATTAGACCCCCAGCTCCACAGCGTTCCATCCTCCTGTATCCCTACCGTGTGCAAGATATCTGCTGCAGCTTCTTTCCACTTTGTGCCATGTTTCACTTTTCCTGGTTTTTCTTGTGGATACGTTTTATTGACCGTACGTCCAAGCTGATGAACATGATTATTCCCCCAGCTCCACAGCGTTCCATCTTTCTTTATTGCTATTGTGTGTCCCTGTCCCGCTGCAATCGCCTTCCACTTCGTACCATTACCAACCTGCTGAGGGCTCTTCCTATCCGTAGTACCACCCAAACCAAGCTGACCATATCCATTACTTCCCCAGCTCCACAGCGTTCCATCTGCCTTTATCGCTACCGTGTGCCCACTCCCCGCTACAACCGACTTCCATTTCGTACCATTACCAACCTGCTGAGGGCTCTTCCTATCCGTAGTACCACCCAAACCAAGCTGACCATATCCATTACTTCCCCAGCTCCACAGCGTTCCATCCGCCTGTATTGCTACTGTGTGTCCCTGTCCCGCTGCAATCGCCTTCCAGTTTTTCGCATTACCAACCTGTTGAGGAGTCTTCCTATCATTCGTATGGCCCAAGCCAAGCTGACCATAACCATTACCTCCCCAACTCCACAGCGTTCCATCTGCCTTTATCGCTACCGTGTATTCTCTTCCCGCTACAACCATCTTCCACTTCGTGTTTTTTTTCACCTCTTTCGGACTTTCTGTTTTTCCTCCACGCCCAAGCTGACCACTATAATTAGCCCCCCAGCTCCACAGCGTTCCATCTTCCTGTATCCCTACCGTGTATTCTCTTCCCGCTGTAACTACGCGCACCTTCTCTGTAAATTCAAGCATAGCACTCTCACTTGCTCCTGCAAAATACTTGTTGTCCGCTCTCCGCGTTGCTACCACTATTACGTTCTTCGCCACCTGTGTCGCAGCAATTGTCCCAGTTCTCCTATTGGTATCAAAATTCAAGGTAACGCCATTACTGTTACCGCCTAGGCTATAATCATGGTCATGCTCTGCCGCAAAGGTAATCGGCGTTGTTCCCCACACTTCTAATTGAGAACTTAAGACAGGCTTTATTGTTGCTGCTAAACGCGGCTTTTTGGTAAACCTAATTTTATTACTGTATGCTTTTTTCTCAATGTATTTCTCGTCCTCTGGACACATTGCTATCACTACTAGATTCTCAACCCCTTGTGTTGCAGTAATTGTCCCAAGCTTTTTGCCTCTGTCCAAGTCCAACTTCACAATCTTGGTATCAGTATTGTTCAGCTCATACGTATGGCCATCCTGTAGCGCAAAGGTAATCGGCGTGCCCCACTCTGCTGATTGAAGCCCTAAGACTGGTTGTATTACTGGCCCCACTTGCTTTCTAAACTCAATTGCCTCACTCTCTACTCTTGCTGCAAGGTATTTATTGTCCTCTTTCCACGTTGCGACTACTACTACGTTCCTCACTCCCTGTGTCGCAGTAATTCTCCCAATATTAGGTGTGCGTGTGCTAGTTCTATCAAAAGCCAAGGTAGCTCCCCTACTGTTACCATTCTTTAACACATACTCATGGTTTTTTTGTAGCGTAAATGTAATATCATTTTTCGGTCCCCATTCCACCGCCGTAGAACTCAAGGCAGGCTTTATTACTGGACCCGCTTGCTTCAGAAACGTAATCTCTTTGCTTCTTACTATTTTGTTATAACCCGCACGCTCTACATTCACCACTATCCCCGCCGCAAACTCTGTTGCGCTTATTTTTATTTCTGAAGTTGTGCTGTTGCCACATCCTTCACAGGTAACAACGCTACTCGTATTACTTGCTAATGTATATGTATGTTCATAGCTTCTTGGAAAGCTAATTACTGTACCCCACTCAACGCTTAATGCACTAAAAGCAGGCTCTTCTATCCTTGCTACTTCAACCCTTGCGCTCACTCCATCGCTCTTTATCCCCGTGTTCGTCCTCGCAAACACCTCGCACAAGTACCTACCGGGGTCTAATTTCAAATTTGCTGAGTCTGTTCTGCCTTCATAGCTAGACTGTCCTCCCGCCGCAATACTAAACACATGCTTATTCTTACTGCCCTCACCAAAACACGTTACATCATAGCTAGCTATAGTAAGCCGTTTCTGATCATTTATTTCGTTTTTATTCCACTCAAGCTCCAAAAACCAATTTTTATTCCGTGTGTTTTTTACAAGCGCAAAACCCTTCACCGTTTCAGGTTTACCTACTACCCCTTCCACAACATTTGACCACTCACCAAAATAATTACCATACACCGGCTGCACTTTCACTTGGTACTTCTGCCCCTCTAACAATCCCGGTAGCTCATACCCATCGCTCAGCGCACTCGCTGAGACTAGAGTCTGCCCGCTTTCCTCACTTCCTACAGCCTTGTACGAAACCTTATATCCCAGTATCTCTTCTTCCGTCTTTTGTATTGTCCACTTCAAATCCACCGTATTCTTTTTAAACAAGAAATATTCTATTTTTGGAGGATACAGATCTATTACCGTTATAACTTTTTCAGGATCACAACTAAGTGTTATGAGCACAAACCATATTACGTTAAAAAAAACACTACGTTTCACTCAATAACCTCCCTTTAAAACAGCAAAATACGCATATATAATTATATATTCATTGCATAAATGTTTCAATAGAGAAATAAAAATTCCATGCAAAGGCAAAAAGCATGAACAAAGACTTATGCTACGTTAGATCCATAATTGCTTAAAAAACAAATATGCGAACTAACAAGGTCTCACTTTGCCGTATTGTTGCGCTAGACTTATGAAAAAAACCGCTTACATCATGGACTGCGCGTCCGGGTCTATTTCTATATACACGCGTTTGGCGCGTGCGTGGGCTTGTAAGCCTGCGTGTACAAAAAGTTCACGCAACAACGCAATGAGCATGCTTTGTTTTGCTGCACTGAGTAGGATGTGTGCGCGGTAATTCCCCGCTATTTTTGCAAGTGCACATTCGGCAGGACCTAAAACGCTACACGCGCGGTATGTCGCATTGGTGCGCTTATACTCTTGCACCTTCTGTGCAAAAACCTCTGCGCACTGCATTACGTGTTCCTCGCTTTTGCCGCGAAAGACAAGCCGAACTATGCGGGCAAATGGAGGCAGGGCAAAGGTCTTGCGCCGCTCAAGCTCTCTCTCATAAAACGCAGTTTGAGAACCTTCAAGCATGGCTTGTAGAAGGGGGTGCTCTTTCATGTAGGTTTGAATGACAACTTTTCCGCCTTTGAAAAAACGTCCTGCCCTGCCTGCCACTTGCGTCAGCAAACTCATGGCGCGCTCTGAAGAACGAAAGTCGGGCAATGAAAAGACGTTGTCTGCACAAAGCACGCCCACAAGCTGTAAGCGCGGAATGTTAATGCCCTTTGCCATTATTTGCGTACCTACCAATATGGAAGTTTCACCGGTGTAAAAAGAGGCGACCACGCGCGCCGCTTCTTCGCGATTTGAGGCTATGTCTGAGTCAAAGCGCGCAACACTATGATGTGGGAACAGCCTCTGTACTTCCGTCTCCACACGCTGCGTGCCCCAACCGCGTATGCTTAAAGACGTGTAGCCGCACTCGGGGCATGTGGTGGGCGCTACGGCATTGTAGCCACAGTGATGGCACTGCAAAGTGTTGGTATTGTTTTTTTTGTGTAGCACCAATGGCACTGAACACTGCGGGCAAGAAAGGGCATGTCCACAGTGCACGCACAAAAAGAGGCGCGAGAATCCACGTCTGTTAATGAGCAGTAGCACTTGAAAGCCTGCTTCAAGCGTGCGGCTCATGTGGGCTTGTAGCGTGGGTGAAATAATGCCCGCAACGTTTTGCAAAGAGACCAACTCCACCTGTGACTCCTGTCCACCTGAGACTCTGCGGCTTAAGTGCAAGGCAGTGCAACGCCTGCTGTGCATGTAGTTCCAGCTTTCAAGAGATGGTGTCGCCGAACCCATGACAAGTCGCGCGCCCGTTATCAGGGAGCGCTTCATGGCTATTTGCCGCACATGGTAGCGCGGGGTTTTGTCTGACTTGTATGCAGTGTCGTGTTCTTCATCTATTATGATGAGCGCAAGTTTTTGAGCGGGCGCAAACACCGCGCTACGCACTCCCAATATTACGCGTGCCTCTCCATTCATAATGCGTTTCCACTCTCTAAGGCGCTGCGAGGGCGTGAGCGCAGAGTGCAACACGGCTATAAGGGAGGGGTCAAAGCGCTTGCACATGACGGGATAAGTTTGATTCACAAGCGATATTTCGGGCACAAGGTAGAGTACCTGTTTTCCTCGTTGCAACACTTTATGGGCCGCTTGCAAAAACACTTCCGTTTTTCCACTGCCCGTAGGTCCGTAGAGGTACAGGGTGTTTGTTTCTGCATGAGCTGCGGCATCTTTTTCACCTACAATGGCGCGTACACAATCTTGCTGCGCGGGGCTAAGCGCGGCCGCGGTTTCTGTAAAGTGGCTTACTGCGGCTTGAGAAAGCTCATGGTGTTTTTCGCGCCGCGCGGAGGGGAGCATGGTAAACAAACATTCGCCTAAAGAGGCGAGGTAATATTCGCTCATCCACAATGCAAGCTTGTATTGCTCATGTGTTATCAGTGGCGTTTTATCGACTATGCGCCTTATGTGTTTAATTGCAATGCCTTTGTCAAAAAGCGCCGCTGTGTCTTTTTTTTCACTAGCACAAATGAGCAGCGCAGGGTAGGTGCGGGGTCCCAAAGGTGCTTCTACTCTAATAAGCGGCGGCAGTATTTCATCATGTTGGTAGGTGTAAAGGGGAGTAAGGGGCTTATTAAATGCAAGCTGATAATATGGCATACTAGAGACTTTTATGCACGCGCAGTGCCAGTACCCGTTTGTTCATCGAGGTAGCGTTTTAATCCTTGCAAGTCTTCCCACACCGGGCGGCGCAGTGAGTCATTGCGCAACACCGCACTGGGGTGGTAGGTCACAAACACGGGAATGTTGCCATAGGAGTGCACACTTCTTCGCATGGAGGCAAGAGAGTCTCTCTCGTCTTTGCCTATAAGGAGACGCGCGGCAATTCTGCCAAGCGCAAGTATGCACTGCGGCTCTAATAGCAAGACTTGCCTCATGAGGTAGGCATTGCACGCGGCGTACTCTTCTGCTTCGGGGTCCCGGTTATTTGGAGGCCTACATTTTACCGTGTTGGTTATGAAAACATTCTCGGTACGCGACAAGCTTATGGAATGCAGCCACTTGTCTAAGTACTGCCCCGCAGGTCCAACAAAGGGGCGCCCTGCCTTGTCTTCCTGCGCGCCCGGAGCTTCTCCTATAACCATGACTAGCGGTTTTTCAACGCCTTCACCAGCTACAGGGCGTGTGCGCGTTTGAGAAAGCTTGCAAAGACGGCAGACTTGTACGGCATCTTCTATGGTGCGCAAAGAGTCAGGAGCCCCCAAATCTGCAGATGCGCCGCCTATGACCTGGGGTGCTTCTTCGTCAGCATTTGTGCTATGCATGAGAACAAAGTCATATTTTATGCTTTGTGTTGCCTCATGTAAAAGTTTGCGGTACGCTTTGCTACGCGCTGCAGGCATGCGAGGTGTAGGAGTTTCTTTTTGCATATGAGCTTACTTAATATTCTGAAGGTGGCACGGGTTTATGCGGCAATGCATAGCTATCATTATACTTGACATCGTACAAGTACAAGCCGTGCGCAGGCGCTACGCGCCCCATTATGCTGCATGGAGGTCTGCGTTCAGACTGTAATATGGAACTCACGCTCGGCAACTGCTCATACGCCTGTGTACTCAGACGCGCACGGTGCATCAGCATGCCCACTATGGTGCGTACCATGTTCCACAAAAAGCCTTGCGCCTCTATGAAAAACTTTATCACCTCACCTTCCTTTACCAGTGAAACGCGCGTAATGATGCGCACTGTGCTTTTGCCTTGTTTGTGTAGGACTTGTGCGCCTCTACAAAAGTGAGCAAAATCCCAGCTTCCAACAAATTCTTGTGCATCACGCATCCACACATTCCACTGCGTGTGTGGTGAAACGCATGCAAAAACGCCGCGCCACGGTGCAAAAGACGTGTTTGATGCGCGCATAAAGTAGCAGTACGTTCTGCTTTCGGCGCTGTATCGAGCATGAAAACCATGGGGCACGGCACGCGAATATTCCACGCGCACATCGGGTGGCAGTAGGGCGTTTAAAGCATGGAGAAGCTTGTTTGGTGGAATGCGGCGCTTATGCAAAGCAGGCTGTGAAAAATGCACATACTGACGCAGGGCGTGAACGCCCGTGTCTGTTCTCCCGGAAGGATGCACACGTATTGGGGACGCGTACACAGCATGAAGCGCTGCCTCTAGTTCGCCTTGTACCGTGCGCCGCGCAGCCTGCACTTGAAAGCCATAAAAATGCGTGCCATCATAGTGTAAACACAAAACTATGCGTTCTTGACTCGCTTCCATCATCACATACACAGCTCCATGTTTCACATTGATTATTACATGAGTTCAGCTATTTCGGCTTCTACCGCTTCAAAAGTTTTTCTCGCAGTGTTTAGTAGTACGGACGGCTTTTCTTTAGATGAACGCCCAAAGCCAAAGACCTTACTCAAACTGTTGCGAAGTGTATTAAGCATATTTTGACGCTCAAGTGCGCAAGTTTTATCTCCATAGTGGAGTTCCAACCACGCTCTCATATATACAACGCCATCATAGCCGTAGTCTTTATCCACATCTGGTCCTAAAAACGTAACCACATGCAGAGGCTCATATCCACTCGTATCCCTTTGAATTGCCTGCGTATAAAAAAACAGCGCTTTTTTATAAAACATCTTTATAAAATTTTTGCACTCTTCCCCATATCCATGTTCCAACAAAATTCTCGCAAGCCACGCAAGACGCAAAGAACAAATTGCTTGTCGTATATTCGGCGCATCGTTTTCTCGAAATTTTTCATAAGTCTCCAAGGCTAAAACATATGCAGCAAACCCATTAAGTAAACTTTTCCTTGCCGTAAAATCCGGTATTTTCTTATATAAAAGCCCTAAAGCATTTATTCTGTCATTCTTCGCTTCTGAAGTAGCCAAAGCTGCTACGTTTTTTTTATGAATTTTTTTGAAGTCATTCCAAAACCCCGCAAAAAGACACTGGGAACATACTCCAACCGAATATAAAAAAGGAAAGACTTCTCCAGAATCTTTGTCGGGAATATAATTGCGAAATAAATCATCTCGTAATTCGCCAGCGTTAATGCGCGAACGCCCTTGCCGAAGTTCTTCAGGGTACACATCGTGGTTACATACGGGGCATGGCATACCCTTAGACATAAAAAATGTCATAGACTCACTGATATTCTCCGATCCTTTTATATCTTCATCAAGCATAAATTCCTCATTATGATCCTATTATTACCGTTGCTATTACATATTCCTTCTCATGAGAAATAGAAACAAGCGAATACTGCGCAGAGCACGCAGCAAGCGCGCGCGCAGCACTACCTCCAAGCTTTAGGCAAGGAGCACCATTTGTATTCTTTTCTACCACAATATCCTTCATATACACAATGTTGGCATACTTAGTTCCAACGGCTTTTTTATACGCTTCCTTTGCGCTAAACATTCCCCCAAGTTGTTCACACGCACGGTGCAACACAGCGTTAGAAACGCTCTGCGTATTTACGCGCCCAAAAAACTTTGGTAATAACGCAATTTCAGCACTGGTAAAAACTCTCGTAAGCAATGCGGGAGAAAAGCACCACTTCCGTAGCCGCTCTATCCGCAAAATGTCGCAACCTAAACCCTGTATCATAAATATAGTATATTTCTCACATTATGCTAGAGTTCTACACCTATTAATAAAAACTTCCCAATATGTGAAACACCTCATTAATTGTTGCTCGACGAAGAATTATTTTGACGTTGTATTCGTGGGTCAAGACTCGGCACCGGATATTGTGTACGCGCACGCAATTCTATAAAAAACGCGCTCGGTTCTAATGATACCAGATCAACGCCTTCTACATTGCTCATTTGTATTTCCACTTCATATACTCCGGGATTCCTATATCGATACGCATCTATAAAAACACGAGGACTATACTCATCATCTAAAGCAAGCAAAGATCCCTGCACGGTAACAGCCACAGGCATAATCTGTCGACTTACGACTAAATCCGATGACAAGTTTCGCATTTGAGGGACAACCCCAGTGAAAACTCGCACAACATTAGACTGTTGTACAACAATATTCACCATCACACTCGTAGTATCAGTATACTCAATGAGCGCATCTGGAGATTGTAGTGCAACATTCATAACAATATTTTCGGTAACATTAGAAAGATCTATGTTAGACGTAGCTATATAATCAATAGTATTTAAAACCGAGTGGGGACCAAAAACACGCACGGATTGCGGAAAAACTTTTGAGCGTTCAAAGGTATATCCGCGAGGAAGTGAATTTACAAGCGCTGGACGAACTTGAAGATTTTTTCCAACCTTCTTATCAAGTTCTGTTCTAACCTCAATAGGAGAGACAGTCACTTCTACATTATCTATTTGTGCAAAGGAACCCGAACGTTGCAAAACAACTGGAACAAGAATTTCCCCTGCTTGCGTAGCTCCGCTAAAATCTACAACGGCAGTCATGTTCTTTTCCACAATTCTATTTAAAGACGATGGATTGCCTTTTACGATAACTTGCACAGTTTGGGGAATAGGCTTCAAAGAAACAAAATCACTATTAAATTCCGATATAAGGGGTATAACAAAATTACTCTCATCTACATTTTCATTAAGCGTAAAAAAAAAGTATGTGAGTACTGCAACTGCAAGCGCTATGATATATTCTAAAAACTCTCTTATATACCCTTTCTGGTTCATCGTATCACTCCTACAATTCCTTACGAGGAATCGCAGTTTTTGTATAATCCTTAATCCATGATATTTCTATAGTTTGTCCATTCAGCAATTTTGCAGCATACTCAGACGCTCTCTCAATACCTATATCGTAAAACAGCTCTCCATTATAGGCTAATGACACCGCCCCGCGTTGCTCTGAAATAACAAGCACAATGGCATCGCTATTATTTGTTAAAGACAAAGCCGCCCTATGACGGGAACCAAGCTCGGTAGCAATATTAGAACTTTCTTCTAAGGGGAGATAACATCCCGCATAACTAAGGCGATTATTTTCCAATATCACAGCTCCATCATGCAAGGGCGTATCGTGAGAAAAAATAGTCTGCAGAATTTCAGCACTTAAACGAGCATCAATCTCAACACGAGTGTTGACAACACTATCAAGCTGCACATTGCGAGTAAATACAAAAAGTGCTCCCCTACGCATTTTCACCAAAAACTGAGCAGCCTGCTTTATAACATCAAAATCTACAACATTGTGAAATTTTTTATGAGACTTTAAAAACCTTGCATAGTTTTTCCTAAATACCAAAGAACGCAACTCAGGTTGAAATATAATCAGTGCTCCAACAACTAACCATACAACAATACTCTTTAAAACCCACAGAAGCGCCTCAAGTCGAAACAAGGACGCAACAACATAGGTAAGTACAATGATGAGGAGAAAATTAGATAATAAACGAGACTTTACATCACCAAATAACTTATAGGCAAAATAAAAAATAATACTCAACAGTATTATATCTGCTGCTCCTCTGACTATTTGAAAAACATCGTATCCCTCAAGAGAAAAAAGACCGTAAAACATATGAAAGCCTTAATCTTATAAGTATTGAGGATTGTATCTATTTTTTCTTATGGCGATTTTGTCTTAATCTTTTCTTAAACTTATGCTTAGATATTTTTTTTCGCTTTCGCTTTCTTCCACAGGGCACTAAGAACCGTCCTTACACTTATAATTTTATGTATATTTACTTTATCACAAAAATATTTTCATAGCAATGCCTCTTAAAAAAACTGGTAATAGTAAAAAATCAATGTCGAGAGCGCTTGTTTTTGCCTTTGTGGGGGCACGCCCCCACACCCCCCCTTGGGGTAAGACGTCTCTTTGCGCTTACGCGCGTCTTTCTGTGTTATAGCTCACGCGGCATTGTATGAATTCTTTCTGTTGCCACGAAGCTAGGCGCATTATGATGATGCCTCGAATGGCTGTACTTTTTCTTTTCTTTTTTTAGCACGAAAAAAAGAAAAGAAAAAGGTACCAAAAAGAAAAGAAAAAACATGCTGTGTGCTAAAGCAGTAATGACACAGATACTGTACGCAAGTATTAAAAAATACCAAAGAAAAAAAGGCGTGAGCGCTGAAAAGCGCGACAGCCGCCCCATGTCTGCGAAGCAGGATGGAGTCCCGTGTAATTAACATGGAGCCGACATCACGGGGCATTAAGGCTGCCAAGGACGGTACGGCTGCTGACATTCAGATTGCGGAGCGCAGCGTAGTAGAAATGCAGTATTCGCATCAAAGTCGAGAAGCGCGAACGCGCGACACCCGTGCCATGGCTCATGCGGTATTTCGCTTTGTGTCTTGTTTTCTATGGCGTTAGCCCCGCCCGCGTAGCTTCCTATACTCAGTTCCTTAGTCCCTATGGCGTAGCACCTCAAGGCCACTCACACAAACTTATTTGCGTTCGGTTTTCATATGTTGCGTGCAGCGTAACACTGTTCCTGCGGCTGTAGCCGCAGGCTCCTTTTTCTTTATTTTTTGGTACTTTTTTTTCTTTTCGAAAAAAGAAAAAAAAAGTACGGCCAACCGAAGCGTTTGCATAGTGCGTGCCACATCGTGGCAACAGAAGATAGAACCTTAGCTCACTGCAAGTGATATTATAGCTAGCGCCTTAGCCACAGAAAGCGTTCATAAAAAACAGCGTCAGCAAAACTGCGATAACTCACACACGCCGAGCGCAGAACAGCTTCATGCCCGTGGGGGGCGTGGGGGACACTCCCCCAGAAAGTTCACATGCGTATGTAACGCTCAAAAAACTAGCATATTCTATTGCGTTTTTCACCGCGTACAAAGGCAGCAATGTTCTCAAAAATTTCCGAAACAAGTTTTTTTCGAGCCTCTAAACTCGACCATGCAACATGCGGCGTCATGAGCAACTTTTCAGGGTGAGAAACACTGAGCAACGGACTCTCAAGTTGCAGTGGCTCAGTTTCAAACACGTCCAAGGCAACGCCACCTATGCAGTTTTCGTTCAGCATGCGTGCCAGCTCATTTTCATCAACTATGCTTCCGCGTCCTACGTTTATCAACAAGGCCGTGCTTTTAAGCAAGACAAGATTTTCAGCGTTTAGTAAATTTTGCGTCAAGGGACTCAAAGGCGCGTGAATGGAAATAATATCGCTGCTACGCAAAAGCTCTTCAAGGCTTACGCGTGGGTAGTCAGTGCATGTGTTGTTACCAGAGACGGAGTAGTAAACCACTTGTGAGCCGAGCGCAGAAACAACGCGCGCCACGCTTTTTCCTATGGCACCCAGCCCTATAACGCCCCATTGCAAACCACTTAAATCATGCCACGGGTATTCTAAATTTGTAGAAAGCGTACCTTGTGAATAACCCTTAGTTTTTACAAAGGAATCGTATTTGTAAATTTCCATGAGGAGATAAAACGCCATGGCAAGTGTAAACTGCGTTACGCTGTGCGTTGAATAAGCAGGCACATTTGCAAGCGCAATGCCGCGCTCCTGCGCCGCTTCAATGTCTATTAAATTATAACCCGTGGCAGCAGAACAAATAAGTTTCAAATTCGGCAGCGCAGCAATACGCTCTGCATTAAAACTCACGCGGTTACTTATTAGCACCTCGCAATCGTGACAATGCCTTAAAAAGTCTTCATCACTTGTATGATCATAAAGCGCACATTCCCCAAGTTCAGAAAAACGAGAATAATCAATATCCTTGCCTATGACCGCCACATCAAGTATTGCAATCTTCATAATCAACCCCATTTATTGTAGCATAGGCTCACGCGCAACTACGCATGCACCTGCACCTCACCCGCTTCATCTACCAGGCACAACACAGGGGGCTTTGCAAATCTCGCAGCAGGAAATATGCCACACTCCACAACACCGAGCATTGCATCAATTTCCCGCTCACGCTCCTCTGCTACAAAGCTGCTCGCAAAACCTAAGTCTAAAATATAATTCCCCTCCACCGTTATAAAGGGGCTTACCCCCCGCGCGTCATAACGAATGGCAAGCGACTCAATATTAAAACGCTTTTCAAGCGCGTGCATGACGCGGCTTACCGCAACGGGAATAACCTCAATGGGAATGCAAAAACTTTTGCCTAAGTGCGCAACCCTTTTCTGCAAGTCGGCAACGCAAACAAACAGCTCACTGCTATACGCAATTATTTTTTCGTGAAACAAGCAACCACCACCGCCCTTGGTGAGGTTACGCTTTTCGTCGTATTCATCAGCACCATCAATGGTAACATCGAAACGTTGCACCTGCGATGCATTTAAATCATACACGGGTAGCCCTAAGGTGGCAGCTTCAAGGGCAGTGCCCGGTCCCGTTACCGCACAGCGTATGTTACTAAGCTCGCCAGTACTATACAGCCGCGCTATTTCACGCACCGCCCAAATTGCAGTTGTGCCCGTGCCCAAGCCTACAGCCATGCCACTTTTTACAAAAGTTCTCACAGCATACTCGCCCACCGCACGCTTTAATTCATCACGAGACTTACCCTCACTCGACATGTTACCTCCTTATAAGATACGCTTAGGCGTACCATTGTCTGTAAACTACTTAGTTTTCATGTGTAAGCTGTAAATATTCTAACACGCGTTCCTTACCCAAAATAGTGAAAAAAGTTCCAAGGCGAGGCCCCCGCTCCTTGCCAACCAAACGCAAGTACAAGGCTCTAAAAAAATCCTTAGGCTCCACGCTTGCCTCTCGTGCGCACGCATAAATGCTGTCGTTTATCTCCTTATCAGAAAGCGCGTCCCACTTACTTTCAATCAAGGCATAAAGATGCGCGAAGGCCGAAGCAAGTTCTGCACTCTCACACACAAATTCAGTACTACTCTCTTTGAGCGTAAAAACAAATTTCTCTGGTGCGTAGGTCTTAATCCAATATAACGCGCACTCACAGCGCCTCCTCACCAAGATCTCGCTCTCTTTATTCACACGCAAAAATTCCAGCGTCTTCTCTACATCACAAGCATAGGTCTGCAGCACACTACACAAATGCCGAAAGGGCGCTTGTTGTGGCATAACCTTTGGCACCGCCTCAACTTGAGACAGCTCATATATTCTACACTCCTTTGCCTTGCGCGCCTCACCCACTACTTCCTCACCAAAATAAATGCGCTCACACCTATCGTAGTCTTCATAAACCTTAATCACATCCAAATCAAACGAAATAGCAAACTCGCTGTTTGGCCTTGTCCCCGCAAACAAGTAGCGCACAATTTCAGGCTGATATATTGCAAGCACATCTTCTACGCTTACCACCTCACCGCTGGAAGACGAAAGCTTGCCGCTCCCCCCCTTAATGCGCACGAAGTCATACTGAAAGGTAACGGGGGCTTGCCCTTCATACGCTACGCGCACAATATCACGCGCCGTATCAAAACTCCCACCCTGTGAGTGATGATCTTTGCCCGCAGGCTCAAAATCAACGCCTTCGTGCTTCCAACGCATGGGCCAATCAACACGCCATAAAAGCTTTACAAGCCCAGTGTTGCGTATGTCTATGGTCTCTTCTTGATTTGTTTCTTCGCACTTGTAGGTGAGTGCCCACTCGCCGTCCCACGAAAGAATTGCAGTTGTGTCCTTGCCCGTAAAAGAACTAAAAACAGAAACAGGATACCACGTATCCGCCAAGGGCGTGCTACGGTGTTCGTTCAAAATGGCCATAATCTCACGTCTGTGCACCAAGGCGCGCCGTATTCCTTCTGCATACACGCCCTTTCTGTACTCTTCAGCTTGATAAATATACTGCGGATGTATTCCAAGACCATCAAGCACTCTTTCTATATCACGCTCATTGCCGCGGGCATAGCTTTCCATGCGCTGGTACGGGTCAGGTATGTCGACTATGGGCTTGCGCAAATACGCGTGGTAGTCCTCACCCTGCGGTATGTTTTGCGGCACCTTGCGGAAGACATCAAAGTCATCCCACGAATATATGAAGCGCGCGTTTTTCCCTTTTTCACGCAAGGCGCGCACCACAAGCTCCACAGAAATTATTTCGCGAAAATTTCCTATGTGCACCGTACCCGAAGGAGTAATGCCAGAGGCGCATGTGTACTGCGCTTGCTCTCCACGCTCTCGAATAACTCGTTCGGCGTATATGTCCGCCCAGTGCTGCATTATCTTACCGCTCATACTTCATCCTTACACCATGCCTCCTTTTAACTCTGCAATTTTTTTAGTAACAAGGTTGTGACACATTTCATTATAAGTATTTCCCGCATGTCCCTTGACCCACTCTAAGCTTAAATTCACATTTTTTTTCTTGCATTCATTTTGATAATGCCTCAACTCTTGCCACAAGTCTTTGTTGCGCACACAACTGCCAGAAGAAAGTTTCCATCCGCGCCGCACCCACTGCGCAAGCCATTCGTTCATACCTTTCTTGAGGTACTGTGAATCCGTGTACAACACCACATGCTCCACGCCCTCATCATGCTGATGCAACCATTGCAACGCAGCAATAGCAGCAAACAATTCCATGCGGTTGTTAGTAGTCTGCTCATCACCACCGCTGTCTGAAAAAAGCACTTCAGTATCTGTACCGCCACATGCCACAAAGGCCCACGCACCCACGCCGGGGTTGTCGCTACACCCCCCATCTGTATACAAAACAACATCGTTAACAAAATCACTCACAAGCTAACTCCTTATACTAATTAGAATATGTGGAAGTATTTATACCACGTTTGATGTTTCTTTTCAAAATTAAAGTCATGTCATTTGGAAGGTATTCGTCTCGTATACGTAAAACGCGAATACCACTGCTCTTAAAAAAATGAGATATATGGCGCGGGTCATGATAAAAAAAGGTATTGTCCTTTGTAGGAGATTTTACATGCAAAACATTGAAGATAACGCCATACCTCGAAATGCTCAGTAATTTTTGTATAACAAAAAGCATAACCTCATGGGTTGCCCCGGCATACATTATTGTATCTATATTGAGGTTAAGCACTCCTGAAATAAAACACACATCGTGCATGCCCCAATTCTGCACTTCGTGTGTAGGTTCAAACAAATTTGCCTTTAAAAACGCAACCTCACCACCATATACTGAGCGCGCATGGTTTACACATTCCTCAGCATAGTCCATGCCGGTGTATTTGCACGCTAGCTTGTGCTGCTTAAGATACGCATACAAGGCACCATAACCACAGCCCGCGTCCAAAAGCGAAAATGGCCTAGACGTACTTGCATATGCATCTGGAATAAGCGTGGGTATTTCTTCTACAAAAATACGAAAACGTTTTGCTTGAGTTTTTTCACTCTCCCACCCTAAAAGGTGTTTATTTGCAGAGCGCAGAATTATGGAATAAAAAAATTGCGAGCGCGATTGATATGCTTCTAAACTAGCGCGAGGAATATGCACAAACGAAGTACTCTTCTAAAACTACTTGCCTTTATCAGAGCGATAGCGCTGCGCCTTTTGTTGTACGGCGCTCGGCATTTTTGCCTTTTGGCTCGCTACATGTGCATGCGCAGTCTTGCTTGTGTGCTTAGGCTGTTCATGATGCGTCTTTTGTTCTTTATGAACTTCTGTCTGAGCCTCAGCAGCATCTTGTGTTTTTACATCAGAATCTTTTTTCTCTTCTTTCTCTGATGCCGAAGCCTCAGCAGACTTTGCGTCATCTACAAGCTCTGTTGTTTCACTTACTTCAGTGCTTTTTGTATCTGCACTTTTCACTCGCTTTTTAGACTTCTTGGTCGGCGCACTTGCCTGCGCTTCATCAACCACCAGTGCTATATAGGCCATTTCACTCGCATCCCCATAACGCGGGCCTAGTTTCACTATACGCGTATAGCCACCAGGCCTTTGCACATAGCGAGGTCCTAGCTCGGTAAACAGTTTATTAAGTATTGCCTTATCTTGAACCCACTTCCGTGCCATACGCCTATTATGCACGCCATCCTTACGAGCGCGCGTTATCAGCCGCTCGGCAAAGCGCCTTAAAACCCTTGCCTTGGCAAACGTTGTCTTAATGCGTTCTTCCCTAAAAAGCGCAACAAGCATATTGCGCATCATCGCCTTACGATGGGCGGGCGTTTTACTTAATTTTTTTAATGATACCCTGTGTTTCATGGCATATTCTCCAACTGCTTAAATAACCTTATGGAATCCTTGGCGCTATTTACTCGCCAGTATCCATTCCAAAAGAAAGTTCTAATTCCTTCAATTGTTCTTTTACTTCGTCCATACACTTCTTGCCAAAATTTGGGAGATTTTCGACTTCGCGCTCAGACATTTTTACTAAATCTCGTACCAATATAATTTTCGCAAGTCTAAAGCAGTTACTTGACCGCTGAGAGAGTTCCAAATCCTCTATTGGTATATTCAACTTTTTATCGAGTTCTACAAGTTTTTCATCCATCATTGGTGCAGCCTGTACAAGCGACTCCTCAAAATTAATAAGCGGTTGAAGAATATCCTTCATAAGCTTTGCTGCATGCGAAACCGCATCTACAGGAGCAATAGAACCATCCGTTTCCACCTTCAATACAAGCTTTTCATAATCATTTCTATGTCCCACACGCACATTTTCAACATCATAAGACGCAGCAACTATGGGAGAAAACAATGAATCTACAGCAATAATGCCTTCCTCATCAATACGCTTTTCATGCTCCTCGGCTGGAACATAGCCACGCCCAAGATCAACCTGCAGCTCAATGCGCATAGTCACATCATCCATTGCAGTCATCAGCGTATCATGTGCATTCAGTACGCGTATCCCAAAAGTCTCAAAAACGCTCATATCAAATTTTTTCTTTCCAGAGCATTCCGCATCAAGGGTAAAGCTTGCTTTATTTTCATCATCAACAAGAAACTTCATGCGCTTAATAGCATCAAAAACATCAACCGTGTCTTCCTTAATACCGGGTATTGCATCGTACTCACTGGTTATAAAGCGCTGCTGGCTACCTTCTGAAAAAACAGTAATTCTTACTCCCGTAACTGAAAAACTTTGCATAGACGAAAGCAATGTTCTGCGAAGACTATTACCCACGGTTGTAGCAAATCCGCGCTCAAAAGTTTCCATAGAAATTACAGCAACATTTTCCGTGACTACATCTTCTGCTTTTATTACCTGCGTAGGCAATGTAAAATCTTTTAATAAATGTTTAGCGGACATCGTCCCTCCATAGTAGTAAATAATACATAATACTTACAACGCCATGTGCGATGCATATTACGGATGTCGAACTTTTCGGGGACGACACCCATTGTGCGGAATAGCAGTCAAATCGTGAATAGAAAGAATATCAATGTTCAAACCTACAATAGAACGTATTGCAGAATCTCTACCCGCACCAGGCCCTTTTACAAAGACCGACACTCTTTCAAGCCCATAGTCTGAGGCCTTTTTAAGAGCCGCTTCCGTTGCCATTTGTGCGGCATACGGAGTTGACTTTTTAGCACCCCTAAAACCCAATGAACCCGAACTTGACCAACACAACACTGCTCCGCTTTGGTCAGTAACAGTGACAAACGTGTTGTTAAACGTAGCCTGAATATATACACGGCCGTTGACAATATTCTTTTTTTCTCTCTTTTTTTGTTTTGCCATGTGCTACTCCTATTTCTTTTTACCCGCTACTGTTTTTTTCTTACCCTTGCGAGTTCGCGCGTTTTTCTGTGTGTTTTGACCACGCGTTGGCAAGCCCTTTCTATGACGTATACCCCTGTAGCTCCCCGTATCCATAAGCCGCTTAATATTAAGCGCAATTTCAGTACGTAAACGACCTTCCACTACGTAGTCATTCTCAATAACTTGTCGCACATGACTTATCTCATCGGTACTAAGATCATTTGCCAATTTTTCAGTATCTACGCCAACTTTTTTGCATATCTCTATTGCAGACACACGCCCTATCCCATAGATATACGTGAGCGCAACATCAATATGCTTGTTTGGCAAATCTACTCCAGCTATACGTGCCATTATTATTTATTACCTCTGCCTTTGTTTATGATTAGGATTATTGCTGCATATTACGCGAAGCACTCCGCGCCTGCGTATAATTTTGCAATGATCGCATCTTTTTTTTACATTTACTTTAACTTTCATCGAGCACCTCCAGTCCTCATGCAAGACATTATCATTATAAATTCCTTCCTCTTATTGAGCCTTTTGCACCCGAACTTCCACCTTGATGGTGCATCTTTTGGCTTGCCTCTATTTGAGAAATAAGGTCGAGCGCAACGCCTACCAAAATTAGCATGGAAGTTCCACCCAATATGTAGGAAACCTGTTCAGGAAACCCTAATATAGACTGTATAAGCGTAGGCATAATTGCAATAAAGGCTAAAAATAAAGCGCCGGGCAAGACTATTCTATTGAGAATACGTAAAAAATACAACTCCATATTTTCACTACGTATTCCCGGTATTGTACCGCCATTTTCTCGCACATTCTTTGATATTTCAATAGGATTCAAGGTAACCTGCGTATAGAAGTAAGCAAAAAACACAATAAGAAGCGTGTACACCAACATATACACCCAACCCGTAGGACGCAACCAATATGAAAGCTTGGCAATCCACGTGGAAGTACTACCAGCACCCTGCAATATCTGCAAGGGAAAGGTCAAAAGAGAAGAAGCGAAAATAACAGGAATAACCCCCGAAGGATTCAATTTAAACGGAATGTAAACATTCTGCGCACCATACATTTTTCTACCCACAACGCGTTTTGCGTAATGCACTGGTATGCGCCGTTGTCCACGCTGCTCTATAACTACCAACGAAATAATGCCAGCAAAAAGCACAAAGACAAAAATAAAATACAGAGGGTTGAGTTGCCCGCTTTGAATAATGGTGTACAACGAATAAATCGCCCGTGGCATTTGAGCCACAATCCCTGCAAAAATAATCAGCGACACGCCATTTCCTATTCCGCGCAAGTTTATTTGATCGCCTAGCCACAATAAAAGCATGGTTCCAGTAGTAACGGTAAGCATTGCAATAAGCGAGTACTGAAGAAAGGGAAGCGATATTGCATCAGGAATAGAACGAGCATAGACCGTAACAATAAAAGACTGGGCAAAGGTTACAAGCACCGTAGCATAGCGCGTATAGCGCTGCATTTTACGACGACCGCCTTCCATTTCATATATGCGCTTTAAAGCGGGAAAGGTTACCGACAAAAGCTGCATTATAATTGATGTGGAAATATACGGGACCACCCCTAGCATAAATATAGAAAAGCGCGAAAATGCACCGCCTGCAAAAAAGTCCAAGTAGTTCACAAGCGACGTGCCAATGCCCCCTCCCGATTGCTGCTGTAAAAAGTAGGTATTCAAAGCATCCAAGTTAATACCCGGAATAGGTATGACAGCGCCAAGACGGAATATCACCAGCATTGAAAACGTGAACAATATTCTATTGCGCAACTCTACTATTGTGAAAAGAGAACGTAGATTCATGAGGTATTTTCTCCAGAAGTAGTGTTGTCAGCAACAAGCGAGCGAACCTCTCCGCCTTGAGCGAGTATTTTATCTCGCACCGAAGCTGCAAGGTATACACTTTCATCTATAATAAGCGCCTTGCTTACATCACCCGTACCCAGTATTTTTACAAACTTAACGCGCTCTCTAATCAGCTTTTTCTCTTTAAGACTTTCTAATGAAACGACTTCAGAAGCCTGATATTTTTTGTCTACAAAGCCAAGCGAAAGCACAAGCGGCTTTTGCTTGAAAGGGTAATTAGAAAAACCCCTACGCGGGAGTCTTCTGTACAAGGGCATTTGCCCACCTTCAAAGCCCGGACGCGTCTTTGAACCTGAACGAGCCTTTTGCCCCTTGGTTCCACGACCCGCCGTACAACCAGTACCCGAGCCCGCGCCGCGCCCTACGCGCTTACGCCGCGTAACGGTACTAGGCGGAATTGATATAGGTGTTTTTTCTACGGAAGTTGCGTTCATTGTATTTCCTCAACCTTTATAAGATGTCCAACCGCGCGCACCATGCCTCGTATGCACGCATTGTCCACTTGTGTAACAGTAGCATTGATTTTTTTCAAGCCCAATGCCGTAAGCGTTGCCCTTTGTGCAGGCAAGCGACCAATAGCACTTTTTACCTGTGTTATTTGTAACTTACTCATTTTAACTCCACAAATCCTGCATGTGCTTTCCACGTGCAAGCGCAGCATCACGCACAGACGAAATCCGCAAAAGACCATCGAGCGTTGCCTTTATAACATTAATAGCATTTCTCGAACCCATGCATTTTGAAAGAATGTCAGAAACTCCCGCCATTTCCAAAATAATGCGCACTGGGCCTCCGGCAATAATTCCAGCACCGGGGGCGGCGGGCTTAAGCAACACACGAGCACTATCAAATTTTCCCACTATCCAATGCGGAATAGTCTGCTTGTACATAGGCACCGTTATTAAATTTTTTCTCGCGTTCTGTATTGCCTTGCGTATGGCTTCAGAAACATCGCCCGCCTTACCAAAACCATAGCCAACCTTGCCTTTTTTATTACCTATTATAACAAGCGCAGAAAAAGAAAAGCGTCTTCCGCCCTTCAAAACCTTTGTAACACGGTTAAGCTTTACGAGGTTTTCGCTAAACTCCTTTTCTTCTTCAGGCGCACCACGAGAATCCCGCGATCTATTGTCTTGAAAACGCCTACGACGAGATGGTCTCGAATCACGCGTTTGTGCGCCCGCCTTTTCTCGCCCATCGGGCGTTGCTTGTACATTTTTTTGATTTTCTTCAGCCATAAACATTCCTCACATTAAAATGCAATATTCTCCCGCATGCCATCAGCAAAGGCTTTTACCACACCATGATAGCGATATCCATTTCTATCGAAAACCACGGACTCAATGTTTTTCTCACGAAGCGCAGCAGAAAACTGCGTGCCAAGCTTCTTGGCAATTTCAAGGTTCACATTCGTGACCTTTTGCTCCTTGCCATATGAAGAAATACTTACACTCGTTTTTTTCTCGACATCATCTATAGCCTGAACAAACAGATGTCGATTAGAACGAAAAATACTTATGCGCGGGCACGCCGATGTGCCGGAAATTTTTCCACGCACACGACGCTTTCTGCGCACTCTCCGTACAAGTTTTAGAGGTATCTTTTTACTTATCTGTTGAACCTTCATGTTTACACCCGTGCCTCACTTACTTTTTAGAACCTGACTTTCCTTCTTTACGGCGGACAACTTCATCACTATAACGAATACCCTTGCCCTTATAAGGCTCTGGTTTCCGCAAACTGCGTATTTCAGAAGCCGTTTTGCCAACAAGCTCTTTACTAATACCCTTGACCACAACAATATCTTGCTGACCCTCAACCTGTATTTCTATATCTTGTGGAATAGCATACTCAATAGAAGTGGAATAACCCAAGTTAAAAACAACGCTCTCTTTCTTAAGTTCCGCTCTATATCCAACGCCCACAAGTTGCAATCGCCTCTCAAAGCCCGCAGAGACACCGACAATCATGTTGTTAACAAGCTGTCTAAAAAGCCCGTGCATTTGCTTGGCTCGTTTTTCTTCACTAACACGCCTTACCGCACACTGCTCGCCTTCAACAACACACTGCACCTCTGGCACTAATTTTTGAGAGAGCGTACCCTTCGCTCCCTTAACAACAAGCACACCATCACTTTGTTCCAAAGAAACTCCGCTAGGTATTACAATTGGCATTCTTCCTATACGTGACATATTAACCTACCACACCGAACAAATGAGTTCGCCCCCTACTTTCTTCGCTCTTGCTTCACGATCGGTTATTACCCCGTGAGAAGTTGAAACGATAATAGTACCAAAGCCATTACGTTCTCGTCCTATGTTCTTATAACGCGAATACACACGACGACCGGGCTTCGATATTTTCTTTATTTCATGAATAACAGAATTTCCCTTCGTATCATACTTCAAGGTTACTTTCAAAACCGGAAAAGGCTTTTTAGTACCCTTTGCAACTGAAAACTTGTTAATGTATCCTTCAGAACTAAGAACTCGAAGTATCTCTTTATTTATTTTAGAATTCCGAACTGTAATACTCTCATGCTTCGCACTATACGCATTGCGAACCATCGTGAGCATATCGGCTATTGGATCTGAAACTGCCATTTTTCCTCCTACTCCCTTACCAACTTGATTTTCTCACTCCAGAAATTTGCCCTGCGCTTGCAAACTTCCGAAAGCAAATTCTGCAAAGTTGAAAACGCCTCATGTAGCCCCTTACGCGACCACATACATTACAACGATTTACTTGACGAGTGCTATATTTAGGAGTACGTTTCGCTTTAAATATTAAGGATTTTTTTGCCATATAAACCTCTTTATTTTACAAAAGGCATTTGAAATTTTTCAAGCAACGCCTTTGCTTCTTCGTCTGTCTTTGCAGATGTAACAAATGTTATATTCAATCCAATGATTTTTTCTATTGAATCATAATCTATTTCTGGAAATATGATGTGCTCTTGAATACCCAAAGAGTACGAACCATGTCCATCAAATCCATTTTTCTTTACGCCTCGAAAATCCTTAATGCGCGGTATTGCTATGTGCACAAGACGATAGAAAAAATCATACATGCGTTTTTTTCTTAAAGTCACCTTCACCCCTATGGGCATACCCTCACGCAACTTAAAGTTAGAAATTGACAAGCGCGCCTTTGTAGAAACTGGTTTCTGTCCCGTTATAGCACTTATTTCTTCCATTACATTTTCTATGCGTTTTCTATTTTGAATAACATCACCCACACCAGAAGAAACAACTATTTTCATAAGTCGAGGCACTTGCATGACCGACTTATAACCAAATTGCTTTTTAAGCTGCGGGACAATATCACTTGCATAAAGCTCATTAAAATACGGTACTGCCATTACAACACCTCCCCGGTTTTTTTCGCAAAGCGAACCTTCTTTCCATTTTCAAACTTGTAACCAACACGAGACGGCTTACCCTTTGAAACTACACATAGCTTTGAAATATGAAGCGGTGCCTCAACCGTGCGTATACCACCCTTTTCCTGTTGCGAGCGTGGCTTCACAGCCTTTTTTACCATGTTTACCCCAGAAACATACACTACATTTTTTTGTGTATTCACTTCGGTAACCTTACCCGTTTTGCCCTTCTCTCGACCATTCATAACTTGGACGAGGTCGTTTTTCTTAATCTTGCTCATTACAAAACCTCTGGTGCCAAAGAAATTATTTTCATCTGCCCAACCTCACGAAGCTCTCTTGCCACGGGGCCAAAAACGCGCTTACCCCTAGGTTTTTCAGCCGCATCAAGCACCACGCAGGCATTATCATCAAAACGAATATACGTGCCATCCGTACGCCTATATTCTTTTGAAACCCTCACAATAACCGCGCGCTGCACAGAACCCTTAGGCACCGCCGACTCTGGCACCGCTATTTTTACCGCCACAACAATAATATCGCCAACAGATGCATTGCGTCTATTAGTCCCACCAAGTATCCTTATACACTCAACCTTCTTGGCGCCGCTATTATC
The DNA here is from genome assembly GCA_965196605.1 of Spirochaetia bacterium. Classification (GTDB taxonomy): domain Bacteria; phylum Spirochaetota; class Spirochaetia; order WTKD01; genus CBDAKK01. The sequence goes on along the minus strand of CBDAKK010000008.1, from coordinate 100,990 downwards.
CGCTACAATTAATTGTGTTCCTACCTGTATCATATTTCACCTACACGTTGTTATTTTAGCCGTGGACTACTGCGCCTTCTGCACAATAGACAAAAGCTCCCATCGCTTTAGCCGAGAAAGCGGCCTTGCCTCCACAACACGAACAAGATCACCAACATGCGCTTCTTGCTTTTCATCATGCGCCATGACTTTTTTTGTAGCTCCTATATACTTTTTATATAGAGCATGCATTTTTCTACGCTTAATTGCCACGACAATTGTCTTTTGCATTTTGTCGCTCACAACCTGCCCCTGCAGCACTTTACGATTTTCTTTACTCATTGTTGCTTTCAACCTCAATAATGTTGTAAATACGCGTATTAAGCCGAGCAATTTGGCGCCGCAAATTTCTCTTTTCGACCGTATTATTTACTTGTCCCATAATTATTTGCGCGCGCAATTCGTGCAATTTTCTGCGCACCTCATCCCGTTTTACAATGAGCTCTTCAAAACTCATATCGACAAATGAATTCTTCATATCTATATTCCTCGCGAAACAAACTTTGCCCTTGTTGGCAACTTTGCTATTGCGCGCTGTATTGCTCCTTTTGCAAGTTCTGCGCTTACGCCCCCAATTTCAAAAATGACTTGCCCCGGTTTTACGGGAGCCACCCATCTGTCTAGGCTTCCCTTTCCACTTCCCATGCGCGTTTCTGCAGGTTTTTTGGTGTACGGAAAAGACGGAAAAATGCGTATCCATACCTTGCCACCACGCTTGATAAAGCGAGTAAGCGCAATACGCGCAGCCTCTATTTGTCTTGAACTAATAAATCCGTGATCAAGTGCAACGAGGCCAAAATCACCAAAGGCAATGCTAATACCTCGTGTAGCAGTCCCAAGCAAACGCCTCGATATACGCCGCTGCTCTTTTCTATGTTTTACTCTCTTAGGGCTAAGCATCGCTATCTCCCTCTTCTAACGCAGATGGCTTTACACCCTTTCCAACTGACATTACATTCCCTGCATCAACTCGCTGCTTTTTCAAAAGCTCACCCTTGAACACCCACACCTTTACGCCAATAACACCGTACTTTGTATGAGCTTCGGCAAAGCCGTAATCAATGTCTGCACGCAAGGTATGAAGCGGAATACGTCCTTCCTTGACGGTTTTGTTCTGAGACATTTCAGCACCGCCAAGTCGCCCCGCAACCTTAATTTTAACTCCCTGTATCCCCGACCTCATGGCATTGACGAGAGAAAGCTTCAAGGTTCGTCTCCATGCGGGGCGCTGCTTTAACTGCCGCGCAACGTGTATCGCTAAGAGCTGAGCGCTAGCTTCAGGCTTGTGTATCATCCGTATCTTGATGAGTATTTTCATTTTGGAATACTTAGAAAGTTTGGATGTAAGCTTTTCTATATTCGCTCCCTTAACCCCAATGAGTATTCCCGGGCGCGAGGTGTAAATAACCAGTGTCACAAGCTGTGGTTTTCTAATTATTTGAATGTCGGCAATATCGACATTTTGCAATTCTGGCATAGAAGCCATAACGCGACGAAGCGTAAGGTCTTCAGTCAAACTTTCAATGTACTGTCTCCCCTTCGCATACCAGCTCGACTTCCATCCCTTGTTTATACCTATACGCAAACCATACGGATTTACTTTCTGTCCCACTAGCGCACTCCTCTATTGTTTTTTCTCTTATTCACCCGAGCACCACCTTCATCAGAAACCGCAACCGTTATGTGACTAAAGCGCTTGAGCAAAATATCAGCTCTCCCGCGCCCACGAGGCCACATGCGCTTCATGCGCGGACCCTCATTAACAATTATGGAAGTCACCACAAGAGAGGCTTCATCCAACTGACTGTTTTGTGAAAGCGCATTTGCGGCGGCAGCATGTGCCACGTTTTTAATAAGACGTGCGCCCGAATGAGGCAAATACTTCAAATACGCCATGGCTTCATCATAGCTTCTGCCCACCATTACGTTTGCAACACGCCGAACCTTTGTAGGTGAAATTCGCGCGTACTTATGAACACTCTTGTATATCATCGCCTACCCACCTTTTTGTCAGAACCAGCATGTCCACGAAACAGCCGTGTAGGAGAAAACTCCCCAAGCTTGTGTCCCACCAATTCTTCTGAGACGTAGACGGGAATAAAAGTTTTTCCATTATGCACAGAAAGCGTAAGCCCCACCATTTCAGGAATAATGGTAGACTCCCTCGAATATGTTTTGATATTCACCTTTTTAGATTCCTTTTGGGCTTCAAGCACTTTTTTGTACAAACTCGCCTTTATAAAAGGCCCTTTCTTTATCGATCTAGACACAATTAACTCCTACGACCCTCTTCGCTTTACAATAAACTTACTTGACGTCTTACGCTTGTTGCGCGTTTTGTAACCCTTTGCAAGCAAACCCTGTGGGGACACCGGGTGACGACCACCAGAAGTGCGACCCTCGCCTCCACCATGCGGGTGATCACATGGGTTCATGACTACCCCACGAACCTTAGGCCTACGCCCCTTTATTCTCGCAATACCCGCCTTACCTAAAGACGTATTGAAGTGGTCTTCACCACCTACAGCACCAACGGTAGCGCAACACTTGTGAAACACCATACGCATTTCACCAGAGGGCAACTTGATAGTCACATAATCGCCATCTTTAGCAACCAAAGTTGCAAAACTGCCCGCAGAGCGCGCAAACACGCCACCAGAACCCAAGGCAAGTTCCACATTGTGCACAACAGTACCAAGAGGCATGTTACCCATACACATGCTGTTGCCAAGTTTTGGCTCAACCTTTTCTCCACTCACCACAACATCATTCACTTGAATACCACGCGGCGCGAGTATATATCGCTTTTCACCGTCAAGGTAATGCAAAAGACAAATGTCAGCGCTTCTATTAGGGTCATACGCTATATCAGCGACCCGCGCCTTCACCTCATGCTTGTTGCGCCGAAAATCGACCAGCCTATACAGCCTCTTGGCACCACCACCACGTCTGCGCACGGTTATTTGCCCACTACCTCTACGCCCACTTATTTTGTTTTTCCCTTTTGTAAGCGACTTTAGAGACTCATCAGTGGTAAGATGCGCATAATCACGAGTCGCGCGAGCACGCAAGCTCGGTGTAATCGGCTTATATGTTTTTACTGCCATCTATAGTCCCTCATACAAGGCAATGGTATCACCCTTTTTCAAGGTCACTATTGCTTTTTTCCACGCGCTTGTTTTGCCAACAAAACGCCCTTGTCTTTTTAGCTTACCCTGCATATTCACCGTGCGGCAATCAAGCGCCTCTACCTTGTACAGGGTTTTCAATGCACGCTTAATTTGAATTTTATTTGCTGCTCGCGCAACCTTAAAGGTGTACTTATGCAGTTCCTTCATGCCGTTTGACTTTTCAGTCAAAAGGGGCTCTATAATAATATCCTCAGGATTCATTCGAATGCTCCTCCCCATGAAAAAACACATTGAGTTTTTCAGCCGCAGACTTGGTCACGACTATACGCTGAGCGTACAACAATTTTTGCAAAACAAGCTGCGAATACACAAGCACCGTAAGCCACGGCACATTCCGAGCAGCACGCTTTATAAGCGCATCATGCTCACCAATAATAAGCACTACATTGTGATATTCCTGAGGCACAAAGTCACGAAACTTAGCAACAAAGTCTTTGGTTTTTCCATTCTCAGAATTCACGCCCTCTATAACAACAAGGCTTTTATCAATAAGCTTTTGCGTAAGCACAGAACGAACGGCGAGGCGACGTATTTTTTTAGGTAAGGTATAACTATAATCACGCGGTTGAGGACCAAATATGGTACCGCCACCAACCCAAATGGGAGAACGCCTTGTGCCAGCACGAGCCCTACCCGTACCCTTTTGCTTCCACGGCTTGCGCCCAGAATAGGCAACTTCACCGCGCTGCTTTGTCTTCACGGTTCCCTGCCGAGCATTCGCGCACTCATTGCGCAGTTTATAATAAATAGAGCCTTCGCTAACCTTTATGCCAAAGACTTTTTCGTTAAGCTCAAGAGTGCCAGCCGTGGCACCACCTGAGGCCAATACATCCACTTGCATCACAATTCCTCTTTTACACACCTAGAGCACTTCATTTCTTAATAGCTCCTCGCACAAAAACATCAGAACCATTGGCGCCGGGAGCTGCCCCCGCGACCATAAGAATATTATTCTCTACATCAACCTTGACAACTTTAAGATTCTGCACGGTCACTTTTGCATTACCCATACGCCCCGCCATTTTAGAACCCTTTCTAAAGCGAGCAGGCGTTCCGCCTTGCCCTATGGCACCGGCACTTCTATGAAATTTTGAACCATGGCGCGCAGGCCCACCATGAGCACCGTGACGCTTCATAACACCCTGTGTTCCACGCCCCTTGCTGTAGCTTGTAACATCAACAAAACTCATGTCTTTAAAAACATCAATGGTCACAGAGTCCCCTACGTTTTTATCCTCAAAGCCCTTGACTTCAAAAATTTTCTTCTTGGGAGCCTCCCCCTTCGGGAATTGCCCACAATGAGACTTGTTCATCTGTTTTTCGCGCCCATCAAATGCCGCAAGCACCTTTGCAGAATAACCGTCCTTCTCTTCTTCCTTCAAGCCTATCACAAGATTAGACGAAATCTTCAGAAGAGTAACGGGAACAAGAGAACCAAAGTCATCAAAAAATTGCGTCATTCGTATTTTTTTTCCGTATAGCGCTACCATACATCACCTTCATTCTTTAGCAATTTACTGCTTCACCTGTACATCAACCCCTGACGGAAGCTCAAGCTTCATAAGCGCTCCCATAACTTCTTGGGTGGGGCTCAGTACATCTATCAATCTATAATGCGTACGTATCTCAAATTGCTCACGAGATTTTTTATTAACGTGAGGAGATCTCAAAACCGTAAACTTTTCTATTTTAGTTGGAAGAGGAACAGGCCCCAAAACTTCTGCGTTGCTTTTCTTCACTACATCCACTATATTTCTCGCCCCTGCATCTACAAGCCGAGGGTCAAAACTTCTCAATTTTACACGAAATTTATTTTGCATCGCCTATTCCTCTACAAACTACAAAGAGTCTATTCAACCACTTCGGTGACTTGACCACTAGCAACCGTGCGCCCACCTTCGCGAATAGCAAAGCGCAAACCCTTGTCCATCGCAATAGGCTTAATAAGCTCAACTTCAATAGCCACATTATCACCAGGCAAGACAATTTCAGTACCAGCCGCCAAAGTAACCGCACCAGTAACATCAGTCGTTCTAAAGTAGAACTGCGGCCTATAACCCGACTGAAAGTTGGTATGACGACCACCTTCCTCTTTTGTAAGCACGTAAATTTGACCCTTGAATTTTTTATGCGGAGTAATGGTGCCGGGCTTTGCAAGTACTTGCCCACGCTCTACTTCGTCTTTGCCGGTGCCTCTGAGCAAAACACCAACATTATCACCCGCTTGCCCTTCATCGAGAATTTTCTTAAACATCTCAACACCAGTACACGTGGTTTTTTGCGTATCACGAATACCAACTATTTCAATTTCTTCACCGGTTTTCACAATACCAGTTTCAATACGACCGGTTACAACCGTACCACGACCCTGAATTGAAAATATATCTTCAATAGGCATAAGGAAAGACTTTTCCACATCACGCTTAGGAATAGGAAAGTATTCATCCATTTTTTCGAGAAGCTCTTTGATAGCCTTGTTCTTCTCTTCATCATTGGGGTTTTCCATAGCCTGAAAGGCACTTCCACGAATTATTGGAATTTCATCTCCGGGGAAATCGTAGTTTGTAAGTATCTCACGAATTTCCTCCTCAACCAAATCGGTCATATCAGCATCATCTACTTGATCTACTTTATTGAGGAAAACAACCATTTTAGGCACACCCACTTGTCGCGCAAGCAGAATATGCTCTCTCGTTTGAGACATGGCTCCATCAGGAGCTGAAACCACCAGCACGGCGCCATCCATTTGGGCTGCACCCGTTATCATGTTTTTAATGTAGTCGGCATGCCCGGGACAATCAACGTGAGCGTAATGCCTGTTGCCTGTTTCATACTCAATGTGTCGAGTATTAATCGTAATACCGCGCGCCTTTTCTTCAGGTGCATTGTCGATATCTTCATACTTAAGCGCAGAAGCGCCATTTTGCAGAGCACAAAATTGCGAAATAGCTGCAGTTAATGTAGTTTTACCATGGTCTACGTGACCAATGGTACCAACATTGATATGAGGTTTATTTCTCTCAAATTTCATTTTTTCAGCCATGGTGGCCTCCTTAATTACAAATTGTTTCTAACATTTCACATGCGCTTTTACGCATTTAAATTTCACCAAAACAAGAAGCAAGGCATATATAGGTCGGACACGTGGCTATCAAAAGAGTTCACGCAAAAATAAAACCGTTATCTTAATCCTAAGCCATCAAAACTTACAATCAAGAACCTGCTTCTAAACACCATGAGCACTTATTGCGCTCATGCAAAATCATCACAATAAAAGACTATCGATAGTTCAAAAAGGGCTTATTAGACTCCGCCATACGATGAGTCTCCTCCATTTTTTTATACGCAAAGCCCGTGGACTTGTGAGCATCCATCAACTCTGCGCTCAATTTTTGAACCATAGATTTCCCAGGGCGCTTACGCGCACCAGAAATAATCCAGCGCCTCGAAAGCGTGTCTTGCCGCTCCTTCGAAACCTCTATTGGAATTTGATAGGTAGATCCACCCACACGCTTAGATTTTATCTCCAGCATGGGCTTCACATTATTTAAGGCTTCATGAAAGACCTTCAGCGGATCCTCATCAACCTTACTCTTCAAAACATCAAAAATTTCATACATAATAGAAAGCGCCTTCGACTTTTTACCACTAAGCATAAGCGCGTTTACAAACTTAGAAAGCACTCTATCGTTGTACTTGTAGTCAACAATTTTTAATTTGTTGTATTTTGCTTTACCCATGCTATTTCCTTTATAATAATATCATTTCATTAAAGACGCTAAGCCTTAGGTCTCTTGGTGCCGTACTTAGAACGCCCACGCCTTCTTTTTTCTACACCCAATAAATCACGCGCTCCGCGCACAATGTGATAACGAACACCCGGTAAATCTTTTACTCTACCACCACGAACAAAAACCACAGAGTGCTCTTGTAAATTATGCCCTTCACCCGGCACATAGCCCGTAACCTCAACGCCGTTCACAAGGCGTATACGAGCAACCTTACGCAATGCCGAATTTGGCTTCTTAGGGGTTACCGTCATAATTCTTGTGCAAACACCTCGCTTTTGCGGACAGGCTTGCAATGCGGGGGACTTTGTTTTTTTCAGCTGTCGCTTACGTCCGTAGCGAACTAATTGATTAATCGTTGGCATGCTAATTTACATTACTCATATATAGTGTATTAAACATTATCGCGCAGAACTGAAAAATATGTCAAGTGTTTTTAGAAAATTTATACTCAACAATATTGCATGAACAGGCACACCATTATCTTAAACTTACCGAGAGGGTATAACGTAGCCTCCAATGTCCTTACCACTGCGGGTAAAATAGTAAGTCTCAAGAGAAAGTGCGATGTATTTTTCACCGTACTGTCTGTCTCCAGCAGCATATCGACTTTGAAAGGCAATGGTGTATATGCCAGAAACAGGCTGCCTTAAGCGCTGCACCAGATTTGTTTTTACATTTTGCATAATGTACGGGTAATAAAAAACATGGGGAACATGAGGAAACAATGGGTCATGAGAGCGCAGCATGTCTTCAAACATAGTGGTGTCTCTTTCACCAAGGCCTACTTGCATGGACGGAGTTACAGAGACCCACAAAATGGAAATTGCATTGTAGCGCGCCAGCTCCATTGTTTGTCTCCAGACCTCGCTTTCTAAGGCTGCAGGTTCAGGCTTACTGCCAATAAAAAGCACTGATTTTTTGCCCGCAATAGGAAGCAGTGTGTTTACAGCCATACGAAAGGCCTGTATCTGTAATTGCGCGCGTTGTGCCTGCGAAGAGGCAGGGTTTACTATTGCGTTGTTCACAGCTCTGACAATGTGAGCGGCCACATTCCCTTGTTTAAGCTCATAGCCAAGTGATGATGAAGTTCTCACAACCCAAATGTTGGCAATATCATTCTGGACATCTTCGGGAGATTGCACAAAGAGCCCTCCGTTTACCAGTTGTTCGACACTCTCAATTACTTGCGTCTTATGCACACTTTCACCATTGGAAATAGGAACAAGAACCACTTGTGTATTTTGTATGGTTTCATCATCTGAACGCACGCGCATGGTACCGACAGAAACATCATCTTCAAACAACACAAAACTTTTGCGCCCCAAGCCCATTACTGGCGCACCCGAGGCAGAAGCAACTGCAACTCTTGCGGTTATATTTGGAAAGTCTTCTGTGCGTAGCGAAAGTAGCCGTGCGTGTAGCCCCGCGTATTGATTTGTGGCCTCTGAAAATGCTTCAAGCCTACCTCGAAATTGATCTACAACCCAGAGCGTTTCGTTATTATCAAAAGTTGCTGAGCTAATTTTTACAAACTCACTACTACTAAGTTCGTCTATCATCGCAAGCTTTTCGGTGTCAAAAAGCATGACGCTCGTTTCACCAGCTAGCAACAAAAAACGTCCATAAGCACGCAGACTTTCGGCCCTTGTTTCAGCTACAAAATAACGTCCAATAAAATTTCCACTTTGGTCGTACCGAACCAAATATACTGATTTCGCTTTATGGTCGAGCACCCACAAATCATTTTCTATAACTGCAATACCCGTGGAGTCTTGCAAAAGTCCATCAATGTTATTGCTTCCACTGCCAAATTCCAATAAAAAAACACCTGCGCTATCAAATTTCATGATACGCGCTGTTCCTGCAGTGCTTACATACACGTTGCCCTGCGCATCGCTTGCTAAAAACTGAGGGCCACTAAAGGCTACTGGAGGGGGTTCTTGTATAAAACTACCGAGAAATGTCCCATCATAGGAAAAAGCGCTGATAGTATTAGAAGCAAATTCCGAAACCACTATCGTGCCATTTTCAAGCATCATCGCATCTATAGGTCTGTGTAAAAGCGCAGTTGTTTTTACAAAATCTCTCCCCGACGTGGTTATGGGGTTAAACAACGAAAGGGTATTAGAGCCGAGCGCGGAAATGAGCAAAGCGCCCGAGGGAAATGAACGCACACTCATAGGCAAGCGGTAGTTATATTGTGTTATATCCAATGAGGCTGCGCGAATAGCAGTAGCTATGCCTCGTTCTAAAAACGTAGTTTGAGTTTTGCGCGCCATGTGCTGTGACAGCTCCAACGCTGCAGAAAGATATGTCGGGTAAAAATTCGCATCAATAAGTTCTCTATAAATAGTGTTTGCAAAATCTCCTTGTCCGTAGGCTGCATGTGCGCGCGCAAGCCAATATCGAATAAGCGTATTTTGGGGCTCCAAGGAAACGGCGCGCTGTAATGCAAGAATGGACTCAGCAACATTACCCGAATTAAGAAGGCGTACTCCTTGATAGAAATCTGCCTTTGCCTTCGATTTTTCAACAAGCGCATCATACGCAAAATCAAAAACCACGGACTTGGGCGGCGCGAGGGTGCTTTCTTGCTCAACATTTTGCTGGCAGGCCATGATAAAAAAGATGAGCAGCACCGATATTACATATAGATGTAAATGAAGCCCTAAGGCTATAAAACGCATGCGCGCCCTACAGTTTTCACTTTTGTGAATCAACACTATCATAATGTTTTTTAATTTGTGGATGATCACTTATGGTTAAGGCATATTTTAAAATACGTTTTGCCTCAGAAAAGCGCCGAAGCTTTATCAACACATATCCATAGGTGTCGAGATAGGCTGCATTTTGCGGCTCAGCCTGTAGCACTTTTTCTATGTATTCAAGCGCAAAAGATAATTTTACGTTATTGTCAGCTAGTATATAGCTCATGGAGTTAAGGGCATTGATGTTGTCAGGGTCTATGTGCAAGGCTTTTTGTAAATGACGCACTGCAGCCGAAACTTTTTTTAATTGATATTCCACATGCGCCACGGCGGCATATATACGCGCAGACTCATACCCTTCATTAAGTAATCCCAAAAATTCGGCTTCTGCAAGGCGTAAGCGGTTTGTAATAGTGTAAATATAACCACGCAACATACGGCACTGATAGATGTACGAAGAATCGAGATTTGATTTTACACAGGAGTCCAAAAACTCAAGCGCCTTTTGGTACTTTTTTAAATTAGCGTAGCACAGCCCTTGATAGTACAGCACTTTCACAAATTGATCTGCTGCCAAAGAGGGAATAACACGCTTATTCCGCTCTATATATTTCAGCGCTTCTAAGAATTCTTTTTTATGAAATAGGGTAGCAATAAGACTTAGCTTCAAAACATCCTCATAAATACGATTGCAATTCTAATTCTGTACCTTCTTCTATCTTCGGCCACACATTGAGAACGGTGTAAACATTTTTGCCTTCTAAGGTGAGCCCCCAATCTGTTCCTTCCACAACTCGTGATTCATCAACCCCAAGACGCTGCAAAGCACAGTAAACATTTTCATGTTGTTCATCCTTAGTAACGCTATGATAATCAAAATAATAGCGCATGGAGAGTCCGCTCTCATGAAGTTGTTTTGAAGCACAGTCTGCTATGTTTACGTTTACAAACTTGTTCTTTCTCTTTGAAATAAACGCAATAAGAGGCTTGAGCCACGTATCTAAAAAAGAGGCAAACGAAGCCTTGTCAAAACTTTCAAGGGGATGCTCAGAGTCATCGACCATGGAAAACGCCACCGAGGGAATGCCACGCACAGCAGCTTCACGCGCTGCGGCAACAGTGCCAGAATACATTATATCGCGTCCAAGATTTGAGCCAATGTTAGGGCCAGACAAAACAACATCAACGTTTCCCAATATGTTACATGCAACGTTAACGCAATCTGTAGGAGTACCATCTACCGTGTATTGATTTTCGCTATGTTTTGTATAGCATATTTTTCCTGACACATTAATAGCTTGAGAAACCCCGCTATTATCAGCACTAGGAACGACGAGAAAACTCTCGTATTCCTTCATGTTATTTTGACAATAGTAAAATAATTCTTTGACCAGCACGCTATCATAGCCGTCATCGTTGGTAACGATTATCTTCATAGTAGGTATAGTATACACTATAACTATGCGCCATAGCTTTAAAGACAAATCATCGGTTTTCCCATTACTACTTACGCTTCTATCATCAATATTATTCATGCTGAGTTTCCCAAATTTTGTATTTGAAAACGGAATACAAGGCTTGGGGGCTGTTGCGTTAGTGCCCGTGTTTTTTGCGCTTACGCTCATCCGTACTCGGAAACACGCGCTCATGCTTGGAGCCTTTTTTGGAATAGCAACCACATGCCTTGCGTACTTTTGGCTCTCACGCTTTCAAGACTACTCCGCGTGGGCATTGGGGAGCGTATGTATTGGTTACGCCGTGGAATACTCACTGGTGTTTCTAGCGCTGCGTTTTATAATTGACAATACCCCGTATGAAAAACAAGGCTTACCGCTTGCCATTGCATGGACAGCCTACGAATATTTAAAGTCCATAGGTTTTTTAGGCTTTCCATGGACCTTGTTGGCGCAGTCTGTACATGGTGCATTACCTATTATTCAGTTGGCGCGCATAACGGGCGTATGGGGCGTCTCGTTCATACTGGCCATTTGCAACGGGCTTGTGTACAGCAGCCTGTATCACGCCATTAACAAAAGAAAAAAAGAACACTACATTCAAGGAAAAAAAATAATAAAACAATGGGCTGCGTTTGGCCTAAGCTTGGCAGCAGTGCTCACATACGGAATGTATAGCATAAGTTCAAGCAAAAACCGCCCCATAAAAAAACACATACCCATGCTCTTGGTGCAACAAAACATAGATAGCTGGGAATTTCAAGACACAGATGGCATTGTAAAAAACTTAGAGAACATAATTGAACAAACCCAAAACAGCATAGAAACCGCGGACAAAAAACCAGAGCTCATTGTATGGAGCGAAACCAGTTTAAAAAAGCCATATCAGCCCGGTGTTAGTGAGTCGTGGGATGAACTTTACGCAACAAGGCCAAGTTCGCTTCCATTTCGAGAATTTTTGAAGCGCTACAATACTCCTTTGCTTTCTGGCTCGGCTCAGTTTGATGAGGTAGATGACTCTCTTGCCTATAATAGCGCCATACTCATACATCCCGACGGCAGCTTATTAGATAAGTACGCAAAATATCAACTTGTGCCTTTCGCAGAACTCATCCCATTTTACGAATACAAGCCCGTGCGCACCTTTATGAACAATGTTATCAACGTTTATGGAACCTGGTCTCGCGTAAAATCATTTGCGCCCCTTGCATGGAGCAACTATGACGGGCAAGGGAATACTTTATATATAGGAACACCTATTTGCTTTGAAGACAGCTTTCCATATATCACAAGAGCTATGACCAACAATGGCGCGGATGTTTTAATCAACATTACAAACGTAAGCTGGTCAAGTTCAAAGAGTGCGCAGGTTCAGCAACTTGCAGCGGCAAAATTCCGCAGCATAGAAACCGGGTTGCCGCTTGTACGCAGCACCAACAGCGGTGTAACAAGCATTGTAGACCCATGGGGGCGCATGGGCAAAAGTCTGCCAATGTTTACAGAAGCTACCTTACAAGTGGACGTGCCAATGTACGAAAAGCGAAAGACGCCCTATCTTGTCATAGGAGACAGCTTTGCATACCTCATGGTTGCCGCAGCCGCATACATCATTTTGAGCATTAGAAGAAGAAAACGAAAGGCGAGCAAGAGTTAGTAAAGACTTACGGGCAAGCAGATCTTAAGACAAGACTTATTTTATATTAAATTTTTTACGGAATCGTTCTATGCGCCCTGCGGTATCAACAAGTTTTTGTGTGCCAGTATAAAAAGGGTGAGAAGAACTTGTTATTTCCATTTCCACAAGCGGGTATTCCTTGCCGTCACTATACTGAACAGTTTTTTTTGATCTAACCGTGGAGGGAATGAGAAACATTTCACCTGTAGATATATCTTTAAACACTACCGAGTCGTAGCGAGGGTGTATGTCTTTTTTCATCAATTGCTCCTTATAAATATTGTATACATTGTATCACATGTACAGTCATTGCACTAACAACTAAAAAATTTATGAAGTATTCATAGAAAGAAGGAAATCTTCATTTGTTTTTGTCTTCCCCATTTTGTCCACAAACAGCTCCATAATTTCTATATCATCCATAGAGCTTATGACCTTGCGCAAAACCCACGTTTTCTGAAGCTCGGTTTCGGTGAGCAATAAGTCTTCGCGCCGCGTACCCGAACGTTTTACATTGATGGCGGGGAAAATGCGCCTATCGGATATTCTTCTATCAAGGCTCACTTCCATATTACCCGTGCCCTTAAACTCTTCAAAAATAACTTCGTCCATGCGGCTACCAGTCTCAACAAGTGCTGTTGCAACTATAGTGAGGCTACCTCCATGCTCTATGTTACGCGCCGCTCCAAAAAAGCGCTTTGGTCTGTGTAGTGCATTTGAGTCGACCCCGCCTGAAAGAATTTTGCCGGAAGTCGGCACAGTTTGATTATAGGCGCGCGCTAAGCGAGTGATAGAGTCTAGCAAAATTACCACATCGCGTCCGTGCTCAACAAGGCGGCGCGACTTTTCAAGTACCATTTCAGCAACCTGCACATGCCGTATATCGGGTTCATCAAAGGTAGCCGATATTACCTCTGCCTTGACATTGCGCTGCATGTCTGTAACCTCTTCAGGGCGCTCGCCTACAAGCAACACAATGAGGTATATTTCCGGATTATTTTCCGTAATTGCGTTTGCTATTTTTTGCAGCAATATTGTTTTACCGGTGCGCGGTGGAGCAACAACAAGCCCCCGCTGCCCCTTACCAACAGGACACATTAAATCGATGATGCGCGTAGAAATGTCGCCGCTTTTTGTTTCGAGCTTGAGCCGCTCTTGAGGATAGAGCGGTGTCAAGTTATCAAAGGGTATGCGTTCTTGCGCAACCGAGGGATCATTGAAGTTAACTTTTTTTACGCTTTTGAGCGCAAAAAACCGCTCACTCTCACGTGGCGCGCGAATAAGCCCTTCAACGGTATCACCTGTTTTTAAGTTCATGCGCTTAATGTGAGAGGCAGAAACATAGATATCCTCTGGCCCGGGAAGGTAAGAGTTTTGTATAGAGCGCAAAAAGCCGTAGGAATCCGTTATTATTTCCAAGGTGCCGCGAGCATAGACAGAGACTCTATATTTCATATACGTACTGAGTATTTCGTATATTATCTCCTGCTTTTTAAGCGCTGCAATGTTTTCAGATTTTATTTTGAGTTTCGTCGCTAATTCACGCAGCGTGAGCATGGAATATTGTGTTAAGGTATCGTGATACACCTCACTTGTGCCTTTGATTTCTTCAGGAATTTCAATCGGCTCTTCAGGCTCTTCGCTCTGCCTCTCTTTATTCCATCTACTTTTGTTGTTATTATTATTTTTCTTAAATCTTGGGCGCTTTGCCCTTGAGCGTAGCTCAGACGATCCCGTCTCTTCTGTCAAGCTCTCAGCAACAGTAATCTCCACTGCCTCTTCCGCATTAGAAACTACAGATATTTCTTTTGTAGATGTATCCACTTGTCGCTCTTCTTGTATATCGTCAGACATAATAAACTCCTAATTAATAAATGCATTACAAGCAACTACATGCGCATACATGCGAACGTAAAAACTTTGTTGAATAATATTACGATACGAAACTGTGATTTATAGCTTATGCGCCATAGAAAAATGGCCTACACTCATAAATTACTACATGTGCTAACATTAAGTCAAGAAAATATACAATATTGCTTTTGTGGGGGCAAGCCCCCACACCCCCACGCGGGTAAGACGCGGTGCTGCGCTACACGCGAGTAGGCTGCACGCCATGTGTGTTTTGCTTGCGCTATTTGCATGAGCGCTTTGTGGGGGAGTAGCCCCCACACCCCCCTTGGGGTAAGACGCTGCTCTGCGCTACACGCGAGTAGGCTGCACGCCCTGTGTATATTTTGCTTGCGCAGTGTTGCGTGAACGCCTGTGGCGGCTAAGGCGCTAGACGCGGTATGTTGCTCACGCTATTTGTTGCCATGCATCGAGACGCACTATGCAAACGCTTCGGTTGGCTGTGCTTTTTTTTTCTTTTTTCGAAAAGAAAAAAAAGTACCAAAAAATAAAGAAAAAGGAGCCTGCGGCTACAGCCGCAGGAACAGTGTTACGCTGCACGCAACATATGAAAACCGAACGCAAGTAAGTTTGTGTGAGTGGCCTTGTGGTGCTACGCCATAGGGACTAAGAAACTGAGTTTAAGAAGCTACGCAGGTGTGGCTACGCGATAGGGACTAAGATACAAGAGCAATTATGAAAAAAGTACCAAAGTCACGAGCGCAGCGAGGGGATGCAAACTACTGCATAAGCACCGCTGTGCGGTGCAAACATGGA
The DNA here is from genome assembly GCA_965196605.1 of Spirochaetia bacterium. Taxonomy (GTDB): domain Bacteria; phylum Spirochaetota; class Spirochaetia; order WTKD01; genus CBDAKK01. The sequence goes on along the minus strand of CBDAKK010000008.1, from coordinate 85,465 downwards.
GCTTGCATCAAAAGCCGATATCCGTATTGTCGTGGTGGATGTAAGGGGGAAGTACTATGAAAACAATAGGCATGCTTGGTGGTATGAGTTGGGAGTCGACACTCACCTACTACACAGTAATTAACGAAGAAATTAAAAAGCGCCTTGGAGGTCTACATTCGGCAAAAATTTGCCTTTACAGCGTAGATTTTGCTGAAATTGAAAGGCTACAGCATGCGGGGAAATGGGATGAAACCGCTACTATTCTCGTAAAAGCGGCAAAGTCTGTAGAAGCAGGTGGCGCGGATTTTCTCATTATTTGTACCAACACCATGCACAAGGTAGCTGAAGAAGTTGAAAGTGCTATGTCCATACCGCTCCTTCACATTGCTGAGGCAACCGCACAAAAGCTCACCGCAGCCAACATAGGCCGAGTGGGTCTTTTGGGTACAAAATTTACCATGGAGCAAGCGTTTTACAAAGAGTGCTTGAAGCGTGACTTTGGCATTGAAACGCTCATTCCGCATGAAGCACAACGCGAAGTCATTCACAACATCATCTACCACGAGCTATGCCTTGGAAAAATAACGGATGAAGCGCGCAAAAAATACCTAGAGATTATTACAGACCTCCACAAACGCGGAGTTCAAGCCGTTATTCTTGGCTGCACAGAAGTTGCCCTGCTTGTTCAGCAAAAACACACTGCCGTGCCCCTCTACGACACCACGGCTATTCACGCACAAGCAGCAGTAGCGTGGGCAACATCTACGTAGTGCCTTAATTTATTAATACGCTGCTCCTTTAAATAAAAAGCTACGGGTGCATTTGTTTTTATGTTTTGTAGTGCATAAGTGGGCTACAAAACTATTTGTAGCCCGTAAGTGGGCCACAAAACTACTTGTAGCCCTTAAGTGAGCTACAAAACTATTTGTAGCCCGCAAGTGGGCCACAAAACTACTTCCCGTCAGCAATATCAATCAGTTTTTTAAAAATATAGAAATTAGGGGTCCTTCCTTGACCTTTTTTACAAAGTAAAAGATTTGCTTTTTCAAAAGCAACGAGAATTCTTTTAGTTATTGTTGGAGGAAGACCTGATTTTTCATGAAAAACAGTGGTGTTAAAGTAAGTATTTTTAAATATAAAATCTAAAGCAGTAATTCCATAAGAAGATTTACTAATTTTAGGGATTTTTACTTTTAATTCTTTATAAAAATCTACAATCTTTTTTGCCCTAATAAAGTTGTCTTTTGATTTTTCAACTATACCTTTTACAAAAAACCTCACCCAAGTTATCCAGTCGTCCTGTTTTGAAACATTAAGCAATAAGTCATAATAGGCATCTTTGTTTTTTTCAAGATAGGTGCTTATATAAAACGATGGGCTAATAAGAAGTTTTTTGTACCATAAGTATATAGGTATAAACAGCCTTCCAACCCTTCCATTTCCATCTAAAAAAGGGTGTATAGATTCAAACTCTGCATGCAAAATAGCTATCTTTATCAAATCATCATAGTCTTGATTATTATGAATATACTTTTCAAAGTCAGACATTGCATTTTGAATTTTTTGTGCCTCTACAGGTATAAAACGAGCATTTTTTATATCGGTTTTATCAGACCCAATCCAGACAGAAATTTTTCTATAATTTCCCGGTGATTTATTTTTGCCTCTTACACCCTGCATTAACTCTTCGTGTGCGCTTAATAAAACCCTTTGGCACAATGGCATTACTTCTTTTAATAATTCAGTTGCTTTTGTCATAGCATGGCGATAATTTAGTACTTCTTTTATGTCTTCTTTTTTTTCTTGCGATAAATTTTGTTTTCCTTCATAAGCTTCAAACTCTAATACTTCCGTGAGAGTTGATTGAGTGCCTTCTATTCTTGAAGACAAAACAGCTTCTTGAGTAAATAAAGGAGATAATAAAACGTCGCTATTCTCCATAGAAGATAAAAGTCCATCATATCTTCCTAGTTCTGCTCGTGCTTCATTTACTAATGATAGTAATGCTTTATCTTCATCAATTTTAGGTGGAAATTTATTGTAATGATAGTCTACACTCATAATCCCTGTTTATTATTTGTTGAAGCAAGCTGCACCCAATAAGTTAAGAGGGGTTAGCCCAGCCTGCTTTATTTACATTATAAAGCAGGCAGGACGTATTGAAGCATTATTACGCAACAACGGCAGTGAACTGCTCGCTGCGTGCGTAAATTTTTACGTTATAGAAAAGTCACCGCACCATCAGAGCGTGAATCGTTTATAGCCCACAAAGTTCCGTTGTCTTTCTCACTCAGCCGCTATGAACAATTATTCTTCGCAACAAAAGGCAACTTGTATGCGTCGCGTATTTCCCCATCATGAGCAAGCCTATCGAATATCATTTCATAATACTCCTTGTGAATTTCACAACTAATAAAGTTACGCTTTAATGTTTGACAGAACAGCAACTCGCTAAAGACAGCATGCATCGTAGAGGTGCACTACCTTTAGACCGCTGTATGCTATAAGTAGGCTAAGCTAACACACAGTGGTTAAAAATATCCTCTAACACTTCTTGTTTTTTGCCCACGTTCTACCTCGCTGTAAGCCCTACACCCCCAAAGTGTTTTTACGCATTTTTTCAAGCGGTGTTTGTATGCTTTGCTCCACATGCCCCTCAAGTGGGGTAAGGCAGCGGTGCACGGCGTCCACAATAGTAGTAGCATTGGGGAAAAACGCGCTCTCAAGTTCCGCAGGTGGCGTAATCCAATTTTGTGAACCCACAACCACGGGTGCGGCGTCTAAGGACTTAAAGGCGTGCTGGCTTATGTGAGAGGCCACCGTGTGCATAAAGCAGCCGCGTTCGGAGGCGTTGCTCACCAAAAGCACCTTGCCCGTCTTGTTCACCGAAGCAAATATTTTTTCATAATTCAGCGGGTTTACAAAGCGCAGGTCAATCACTTCACTTGAGACGCCGTATTTTTCTAAAAGAACACTACGCGCCTCCAAAGCGGCGTAGAGCGGCGGGCCCAGCGTAATAATGGTAAGGTCATCTCCATTGGCACGCACGGCGGGCTCACCAAGCGGCACTTCATACGCTGTTTCTGGCACGCCCTCAGCGTAAAACTGTTCGCCAATGCCGTAGAGTTTTTGGCTTTCCACAAACACAACAGGATCATTGTGAGTAAGTGCATATTGAAGCATTCCTTTTGCGTCGTAGGGCGTCACGGGGTAAAACACCATGAGTCCCGGCATGTGCGCGACGAGTGCCGTCCAGTCCTGTGAGTGCTGCGCGCCGTACTTGTCTCCAACTGATATGCGTAACACCAAGGGCATACGCAAGGTGCCCCCGCTCATGGACTGCCACTTTGGCATTTGGTTAAAGACTTCATCGCCCGCGCGCCCCAAAAAGTCGCAGTACATAAGCTCTACAAGCGCAGTGCCACCGCTCAAGGCATAGCCAACCCCCGAACCCACAATGGCACCTTCGGATATGGAAGAGTTAAACAAGCGATGATTCGGTAGCGACACCGTCAAGCCACGGTAGCAAGCAAAGGCACCGCCCCAATCGCGATTTTCTTCGCCATAAATAATCAAGTCGGGGTTTGTGTAGGCATTGTGCAAGACCGCCTCAAATATGGCATCGCGCAAGGTGTACAATTTTATAGCAGAATGCGCCTTGCCTTTTTCGTCATAGGCGTAGCGCTTTTTTGTAGCAAGCTGCTGCACGCGAGGGTTCTCTTCATAGGCAATGCACACCTCGGGTTTGCGCTCCGCATCAATTTTGTGCTTTTCACGCGAAAACATAACCCCTTCAATAATTGAAGCCTGCACATACGGCGTTATACTTTCGTCTATCACAAGCGAAAGCGTCTTTTTCATCATGGTTTTGACACTATCCTCTAAAGCGGCAAAATCAGACTCACTCAAGAGCTTGTTTTTGTACAGCTGCTCTTTGTAGGCTTGTATCGCATCGTGTTCTATAAACTCGTCAATCTCCTCCTTGGTTCTGTAGGAGGAGGCGTCCGAAGGAGAATGCCCCGACACTCGGTAGGTGATAGTGTCGAGGAGCGCGGGACCCTTGCCCTCAAGCAACAACTTTTTTTTGCGACTCACCGCGTCCGCAACAGCAAGCGGGTTAAAGCCGTCCACGCGCTCGGCGTGCATGGCACTTGCATTGACACCGGCGCCAATGCGCGCCATGTAGCCCTGCCCCATGGTTTCACCAACCGTTTGCCCGCCCATGCCATAAAAGTTGTTAAACAAATTGAGCATGTAGGGTGGCGCGCCTGTATGTTCGCCCCACAAAGTGTGGTACTGGTCCATAGAGGCAAGGTTGAGCGCTTCCCACACAGGGCCGCAGCCCATCGCTGCATCCCCAATGTTGGCAATAACAATGCCGCCTTGCTGGTTTATTTTTTCGGAATTATCACTTTATAGGTTGACATAAAAATACTACCTTGCTATATTAAGTATAACGAACACAAATAAAGCAAGGAGTACCTATGAACATTATACAGATATTCAAACAATTTCCAACACAAGAAAGTTGCGTAAAGCATCTTGAGCAATTACGGTGGGGTGATAAGCCACGATGTGCGTATTGCAATAGCGAAAACACTTACCCACTTAATTATAAGTCGCAGTACAGACATCACTGTAACACATGCCGTAAGTCATTTAGCGTAACAGTTGGTACAATTATGCACGACACGCGCTTACCATTACAAAAATGGTTTCTCGCAATATCGCTCATTCTCAATGCAAAGAAAGGGATATCGAGCATGCAGTTAGCAAGAGAGTTAGAAATTCCACAGAAGACAGCATTTTCATTGTCTCACAGAATACGCAAAGCTATGAAGGAGCAAGACGGGGAGTTGCTTAGAGGCATCGTAGAAATGGACGAGACATACGTAGGAGGTAAGCCACGCAAGAGTAGCAAGGATGACGACACGCAACATCCACGAGGGCGAGGAACAAACAAAGAATGTGTGGTCGGTATGATTGAGCGTGAAGGTAAAGTGAAAGTGGAGCACGTTGACAAAATTAGATTGCGCGCCAAGGGGCTTAAGAGCTTAGTGCGCAAGTACGTAGACACGACATGTGCTACACTTATCACAGATGAGTACAAAGGGTACATGAGTATGCACAAGCTTATTGATCACTTGCAGGTCAATCATCAACGGGAGTATGTGAGTGGTGGTGCGGTACACACCAATACCATTGAAAGCTTTTGGGCTATTCTTAAGCGCGGTATACTAGGTAACTTTCACAAAGTTAGTAAGAAGTACTTGACCAAGTACATAGATGAATTCACGTACAGGTTCAATAATCGTCATAATACAGCGGCATTTCATGGACTGCTAAGCAATTTGTTAGGAAATTAAAAGATGCTGGGTATAGATTTTGCCACAGGAAAAAAAATTAATACCAATCTTCCTGAAGAAAAAACAAGACAAAAATATGAGCAAATACTCTGCCAAGATTATGATTATCCTAAAAAAAATATTGATATAGAAGTTACTATACAACGAGGTAGTCAAAGAAAAGAAAAAGCAGACATCGTGATTTTTAATGATTCTGTCAATAGGGAACAACACAAAGACATATTAGGCATAGTTGAAACAAAAAGTATTGATAAAAAAGATGGTGTTGCCCAATTGATAAGTTATATGTCAGCGTGTTCATGTACATGGGGAGTTTGGACTAATGGGGAAGACATTGAGTATTTATATAAGTCTGCAGATGGTCAAGTAAAAAAAAATTTTATATTTAATATTCCAAAATATGGCGAAAGTATAGAGACAATAGGATATTTCGATAAATCAAAATTAAGACCAATAAAAAACTTAAAACCTATCTTTAAAAAGATACTAACCACCTTGTATTCCAATACAAATATTAGTAGAAAAGAAAAGCTAGGCAGCGAGATGATAAAGATTATTTTTTGTAAACTATGGGACGAAAAATATAAAAGAAATAGCATACCCGATTTTAGATTTGAGCAGAAAAAAACAAACGATTTATTAAAAAATGAGTATAGTAAGTGTGCGAGTAGAATAAAAAAGCTTTTTTCTTCTGTCAAAGAAGATATAAAAGAGGACAATATCTTTCTTCCATCAGAAGGAATTACTTTAGATGACAAATCTATATCACAAGTTGTTGCAGAGTTGCAGAATTATTCTTTACTAAATACAGAGAAGGATGTAATAGGAGAGGCATTTGAAGTATTTGCAGAAAGTAAGCTGGTTGGGGAGAAGGGGGAATTTTTTACACCTAGGGAAGTAATAAGACTTGCGGTAAACATTATAAAACCAACTTTAGGTAGTTTAATTATTGATCCAGCATGTGGGTCAGGCGGATTTCTTGTATATGTTTTAGATTATTTATGGAAGTCAATGATAAATGATAAAAGATACTCCACAAATGATGAAGTTTTATTTTCAATGCACAAAAAAGAAATGGCAGAAAAATGTATTTACGGAATTTATAAGGAACATGATTTAGTCAGAATTGCAAAAGCGTACATGACTATATTGGGGGATGGTAAAAGTAAAATAGTTCAAGAAAATACGCTACATCCATTACAAGAGTTTCAAACAAAGTCTAAGGAATTATTACTAGAAGATAACCAACTAAAAAAATTTGATTATGTGGTAACCAACCCGCCATTTGGTTCAAAGATAAAAGTAAATAAACATGATAGTAAATATTTTGATTTAGGACACAAATATAAGTATGAAAAAGAGACTAATGCATGGGTGAAAACTGAAAAAGTAAAAGAAACTCCACCACAAGAGTTATTTATAGAAAGATGTATCAATCTTTTAAAAGATGGTGGTACATTAGCGATTATATTGCCTGAGACTTATTTCCATGCTCCAACGAAAAAACACATTTTACAATATATAAAACAACAAATGAATATATCGCATATAATTGATTTGCCTCACAATACTTTCAGACCGTATTGTAACGCTAAAACTTGTTTATTAATAGCAAAAAAGCAGAAGCAACAAGGCAATATAGCTATGGGGATTGCCGAAAATATGGGACATGACCATCGAGGTGAAACAATCTATAGAGTAGACAAGCAAGGCCGCATAACTAATGAAATATGGGATGATACTAAAAACATAGAAAAAGAGTTAGAAAATATTGAAAATAAGAAAAATATATATACTTTTGCTTTGAAAAAAGATGAAATCAATTATGGAAGTATTCTTGTTCCTAGATACTACTGGAAGCACAACATAACGCAATTAGAAGAAGAGGCAAAAAAACACAATATTGTATTGATACCTGTTCAGAAATTCATAGATGAGAATATCATAAAAGTAGTATATCGTGGTCATGGATCGCCTAAGTCAGAACTGAAAGGATTTGGGGATATTCCTTATGTGCGTGTAGATGATGTTGTTAATTGGGGTGTGTATAAAAATCCTGCTTCCATGATACCAGAATCAGAATATAATAGAGTAAAGGGCAACAAAGAAAATCTACAGGAAAATGATATAATCTTTGTAAAAGAAGGTAGCTACAGAATAGGCAGCGTTGCTTTACTGACTAAGTATGATTTAGATGTTCTAGTAAATTCTCATTGCTACGTTTTACGAGTAAATAAACAACATAATGATTATGGAATAGACCCACATTATTTAATGTACTTGTTTTCTAACCATATGACACAAAAGCAACTATACAACAAAATAATGATAGATACTACTTTGCCGAATATTGGGGAACGCTGGAGAGAATTATTATTACCTATACACAAATGTGAGAAAAAAAAAGAGCAAATTAAAAAAAGTATTAAAGACATTTTTAATCATAAAAATGAAATAAACAAAGAAATGTCTATGTTGTCGGAATACGGGAAATTTATTACATAAATACTCTGTATACTTTCATTGCAAAAAGTGTGCGTGATTATATCAACCTATAAAGTGATAATTCCGTATTTTTTTATACAGCGCTGCGCCCACGCCTATGTCCGCGCTGCCCCCCACAATGGCGTTGTTGGGCATGCTACCAAAGGGGCTAAAAAATGCGTGCATAGACCCACCAAGCCCTTTGTTTATGCCATTACCTCGTGCAAAAATTTCGGCAAGCAGGCCGTAGAGAATGTAGTGCATGGCAAAATCGCGCAGCGAGTCCGACTTGTGGTGTTGCTCCAGTACGGCGTACATGTGCCCGCCATCGTAGCCTTCTAAAATGGCTTGCAACTCTTGCTCATCAAGCGTGTGTATGGACGAGAGGCACTTTGCAATAATTTCACCATGGCTTCTGTGAGAGCCAAAGATTACATCGTTGTTTTCTAAGGCCAGTGCCTGCCCCACCGCCGCGCTCTCCTGTCCAATGGAAAGGTGCGCAGGCCCAAGGTGCGTATATGCAATGCCTTCGTACTCACCAAGTTTTTTAATGCTGTTCAGCATGTTTTCAAACTCTCGTATCATCATCATGCTCTGCAGCACGAAAACAAGTCTTTCTTTTCCGTAGCGTTTCACTTCTTCAGAAAAGTTCTCCTTATACGCGTTTACGGGAATGGTAGGTAGTTCCAACACCTCCGTCTTGCGTATTGTTTCTATGTGAATAGGTATTTTTTTTGCCATGTGATTTTCCTTATGTTTTATTTTTGTTTATTTTATAAAAATAACTATAAATTACTACTATACGGCAATGATTTTATGTAATTCTCCATAAATTGCCAATCTGGTTCATTATCATTGTCTACAGGCAATGATATTGTTTCACTAGTAAGTCTTTTAAGACGAACTTGACGTCCATATTGATATCTAATACTCAATTTTTGCAATAATACTGCGATGAAAATATTTACAAAAACACTTTCTTGCTTTTTATATTTGTCTTTCAAAATTAAAGTATGTATATTGTCATCACTAAAATACTCATAGCCATGAAAAAATACATTAGAGAGCATATCAATAGTAATTTTATTTTTAAACAATTTTTTTTCTCCTATAAAAAAATCTTTGTCTATAAATTGAGATATTCCATTATTTAAAGAAGTTGATGTTAATAATGGAATGAGACCATTTTTTCTATCAAGTTTATTCAACCTTTCGCCTTTTGAAATTTCAAATAGCCCATCGTTTCCTGTTACATTAAAAGATAAGAATTTTCTATCTTCCAATCTAAAAGATTGATGGTTGCTGCTATTATTTACAATCGAATTTATTTTTTTTAATGAAAATAAATTGTTTATATAATTCCTTACAAACTCCTCGAAACACTCTTTAGTGATACTTTTATAATCTATTTCAATAAATGCTTCGCTACACCACTCATCTTGATGTGAGATAGCTTTTTTAATGCTATGTCCAATTTTAGTGTCCTTATTCTTATAATTAATTAGCCAACTGTTTTTTATAGCATCCCATTGATTATGGTAATCAGTTCTACCGGTATTTTTTATTTTTATAAAACCATCATTACACCATATTGCAAAATATGTCTTATAAGATTGGGGGTGTCTTTCTTTTGCTTTAAATACGCATACGCAAGTCGCCACTGAGACTTTAGAGTTGTAGAATAATTCATTTGGCATAGAAAGAACAGCATCCAGCGTATGGTTATCTAGTAGTTTTTTCTTTAAGGCATGACTTATTTCTGTTTCTTCAATAACGGAACTCATGGGGATAATAGCCACACAACACCCCCCTTTTTCTAGTTGTTCTAAGTTATTTAAGACAAATTGGAGCTCCTCTGTATCATCTTTGTTGATTTTATAAGGAGGATTTAAAAACCCAACATTAGGCTTAAATGTTGCAATTTGTTCTTTGATATTTTCATCAAAACAACTGCCCTTCATTAAATTACTCCTTCCATCCCCGTGTATATACATGTTAGAGCAGAGTAATGAATAAATATCATGTTGTAATTCAACTCCTACAATTTGTTTCTCTTTAATACGCCTTTCCCTTTCTTTATCACCCCCAGCATCAACAATCATCTTTTGCATAGCAGAAATCAAAAAACCACCTGTCCCTGTACAAGTATCTAAAACTACGCTATCCTTGTTCACACTAGCTATTTCACAAAATAATTCTGTTATATGCGGAGGAGTTAAAACTATTCCTAATCCTTTGTCATTATTAGCGTAGCGTAAAAACTCTATATAAAACTGTCCTAATATATCAAAGTATTTATAGGTTTTAATAAAGCTATGTATCCTCTCGTCTATTGCATCGATGATCTCTTTCAACTTTCCTGTTTGCTGTGCAAGAATAGTGTGAGTTTTTATGAATGAATACGATGAAGTAATATCTGTAATATGCTGAGTTTGAACGGATGATAATTTTTCATCAATTTTATTAACTAATAAATTTGCTAACGACTGTGGCGTTTCGTACTTGTAACTATTTACAAATGCCTTATCCGTTAAAGCTATTAATGTTCCACTAATAAGTAAACTTCTTTCACCCTCTTTGACCTTTAAGGAATGCAGTTTGTCGTTTAGAGTCTTAGAGAACTTCAACAACTCTTGAAAATCCTGATTAAATTTTCTTTCGTCTGTTTTGTATCCATTCAAATAATCTTCGAGGCTTAAAAAAGTATCATCATTAAAAATATTATGAGCCTTCTGTGTTCCCTTTAGTTGTAAAAAATGAGATATTTTTGTATGTAGGTCATTGCCACTGACTGCAATCGCAATAACATCGTATTCCTTAGACAAAAAGGAAGCATACAATAAAACACCATCCACAGCATAATCATTGTATTGTGTTCTCTCTAAACTCTCATGCTTTGCAATTTCTGCCTTACATTCAATAACTATTATTACATTATCATCTTCACTATATTGGACAATAAATTCAGGATACCCTTTTCCATTACCACTTTTAGAAGCATTAGACAAAAGCTTATTTATTTTATTATTTTCTGATGATTGTTCTTCAACAATTACATGATTACTTTTGAACAGGTAATCGTCATGCAAATGAGCTCTAACTATATTTTCTGTTATCCTTTCATTAATCATTGACTACCTTTATAGGGTACCCCTTTATCGCTTACGCTATCAACTAAAAACGCAACTCTGCCAATAATGTCAAGATTACAATCACATGCGTTTAATACAATATTAGGTAATTCCTTTTATTTTTTGTAGCAAGGCCATGCTGACGTTGTGTATAATTTCACCCACGGTGGGGTGCGGGAAAATAATTTCGCTGAGCTCACGAACGCGCAAGCCCGCTTCCAAAATTACCGCGGCAGCAGAAATAATTTCACTTGCCGTAGGACCTACCATGTGCACACCAAGAACCATTGCACTCTTTGCATCCGCTACAATTTTGCATGTGCCCTTTACCCCCGTGCCGTACTCAGCCAGCGCGCGTCCGCTTACCGCAACAGGCAAAGCAGCCGCAACGGGTTCATAGCCCTGCTCGCTAGCTTGCGCTTCACTCAAGCCACAGCTTGCCAACTCGGGGTTAGCGTAGACCACCATGGGCACGGCTGTGTAGCGCATCTGAGAGTGCCCACCGTTCATAGCATCGACGGCAACCTCTGCCATTCTGTAGGCTACATGCGCAAGTTGCAAGCTGCCCGCCACATCACCAATTGCATACACGCCCGGAATGTTGGTCATCATGCGCTCATCAACGACAATGTTGGTTTTTGAAACCTGCAAGCCCACGGTAGCAAAGGGCTGCATGTCTCTCTTGCGCCCAACGCTTACCAGTACTTCGTCGTATGCATACGAAGCCTCTGCTCCCTCGGCGTTAGTAAAGACGAGTTTTTGTTTTTCAATGCGCTGCACCTTCGCGCCACAAAAAAACTCTATGCCCTGTTCGGCACTCAAAGTCTGTTGAAGCAGCGCGGCACTTTCTCCATCCATCATGGGCAAAATGCTCGGTAAGGCCTCAAAGACCGCAACCTTAGACCCCAGCTGCGCAAAGAGTGAGGCAAACTCAATGCCAATGACACCGCCGCCAACAATGGCAAGCTTTTGTGGCACTTTCTCAAGCTCAAGCATGTCCCTACTAGTGCACACAGCCACGTCTTGTATGCCCTCAATAGGCGGAATGTAACTCTCCACCCCACTCGCCACAATAAGCTGCTTTGCGCTGTACACAGCATTGGTTTCACCCTTCACCACTACACGCTTTTCATCAGCTGAAAGCTTCTCTATGCTAGCCACACCCGTGACCACGTCCGCCTTGCTTTTTTTAAGCATAGCCCCTACATGACGCTGCAGGGTTTTCACAACCTCGTTTTTCCAGTGCAAGGCAGTTTCATGCGCATAGGTGCTGGTAGTGGCAAGCCCCATTTTTTCCAGCTTTTCACCGTAGCTTTTGTGCTTTGCAACATTGAGCAGCGTCTTTGTGGGTATGCACCCCCAATTCAGACAAGTGCCTCCAAGCGCCTCTTGCTCCACAAGCAAGGTTTTCATTCCTTTACTTCCCGCAAGGTGCGCTGCGTGGTAACCACCAGGACCACCACCAATTACGATTACATCGTATTGTTCCATAATAACCTCTTCATAATTTCATAAGCTCATGACTTTTCAACATCAAAAGCAGCAATAGCATCCGCAAATGCCTTCAATAGCACTGCGCCATCCGCGCCGTCATATGCCCGGTGGTCAAAGGTAAGCGACAAGTGTAAGCAAGGCCTAAAGACAAATTCATCTTCCCCAATTTCCACGGCGCGTATGTCAACACCCCCAACGCCCAAAATTCCCGTCTGCGGCGCATTCAAAATAGGCGTGAAAGTCTGAACCCCCAAAGCCCCCAAGTTGCTCAGCGTGAAGGTGGCGCCCTCCAACTCGTCTGGCGTAATACTGCCATCCTTGCACTTCGTAGCTAAACTTTTCATTTCAGCAGAAAGCACTTCTATATTTTTATCGGATGCGTTGGCAATGCACGGCACCATGAGTCCCTTGGGCGTTTGCACCGCACAGCCCATGTTCACTTCTCTGTACTCAATAATCGCATCGCCCACCAACAAGCTGTTTGCCCACACATGCTCCTTAAGCACGCGCGCCACAATGTACAAAAGCATGTCGTTGATGCTAATAGGCAAAGCGCGCTCTTTGTAATGCGCACGCGCCCTTCGCAAAGCCCGCGCGTCCGCCTGAGCATTAAGCGTAACTTGGGCCGTGCTTTGTAAGGACTGCATTATTCTCTGCGCAATTATTTTACGCATGCTAATAAGCGGGCGCCTCGCGTGCTCAGCAGCGGCTCCCATGCCCGTGGCAAAGTTGGAAGACTGCGCGCCTTGCTGCGTAGCCCTCGCTACACTTTCTAATGCGGCAATGTCGCTTGCCATTATTCTGCCACCTGCGCCACTACCTTGTGTAATAGTCAGAAATTTATCTTGCGCTATAAGCGCCTCAAGCGCCCCAGGGCTTATGGAGGCCATGCCATCAAAAAAGGCGCGTAGGTCTTTTTCCTCTACCACCGACTGTGAAGTTTTCAAAACACGCGAAATAGGAAAGTGGCGAGTACACTGCGCAGGCTGAATATTTATGCGCGCTAAATAAGCGCATGCACGCGGCGTGTAATCAAGCTCACGTTGCACTAAGGCATCTCCTGAACTCTGCGCTTGCGTAGAACCTGCAGCATCTTCTAAAGCCGCCGCTGCCTCTTGAGGACTTTGTGAGCCTTGCGCGCCATGCTCTGCATGTGCTGTCACAGTTTCGTCCGCATTTGAAGCACCTTCATGCTTTGCAACCAGCGCATCTATAGCTTCATCAGCACCGGCGACTATGGCAATTACGCTCATAACAGCCACAACATCACCCGCTGCGTAAAACACATGGCGCAAAACACCCGCCTCAGTAGCAGTAACTTCCATGGTGGTTTTGTCGGTTTCAACCTCGCACAATGCTTCATCTACGGCAACGCTGTCTCCCACATTTTTATTCCACTGCCTAATAATGCATTCTTCCACCGTGTTTCCCAATTTTGGGAGTACTATTTCAACTGCCATAGTCGCCTCTTGTTTCCTTCATGATTGTGCGTTTAAAACTCCCGACTGTTTCCTTACCGCCTCGTACTTACTGCGCAACTCGCGCAAGCGCTCAACCTCATGTGGCGCTATCTCCTTATCTGGTGTGAGCTCCTTAGTGTCACACAACATGCGCGCCTTGTACATCACAGAGGCGTAAAATTCCAAGCCTTCCATGAGAAAGTAGGCATTCATCAAGTCACTGCCCCACGCAAGCGCGCCGTGGTTTTCCAACAAAACCGCGTTGTAGTCCTTAAAATAAGGTTCAAGCGCATCGGGTATTTCCATGGTAGAAGGCAGTCCATAAGGCGCAATGGGCACTTCACCCAAAAAAATAACCGCTTCGGGCATAATGTTTTTGTTGAGTGGAATGCCTGCAACGGCATGCGCGGTTGCATACTGCGGATGCGCATGCACTATTGCGCCAACGTCTGCGCGCCTTTCGTAAATGCGCATATGCATTTTCATTTCCGTAGATGGCTTCCAACTTTTATTCGCTTCCAAAACTTCGCCGTTTGCATCAATTTTGCAAATCATTTCGGGGGTCATAAAGCCCTTCGAAACACCCGTGGGGGTACACAAAAATGTCCCGTCCTTCAGCTTTACGGAAAAATTACCGTCATTAGCCGCTATCATGTTTCTGTCGTAGACACGCCGACCAATGTCGCATAGCAGTTCTTTTATTTTTTGCTCTTCGTTCATATACTCCTCATACTTATTGTACACTTGCACGCGTCAAAGCGCGCGTTGTGCAAAATGCTTTTGCTCATAACGCAACACATCATCAAACCAATCAAGCCCACAGCGCACCCCTTGTGTGTGGCAGTAGTAGTCCCACACGCCTTACCATGGGTAGCCCTTCAATTCCTCTTGGTAGACAAGGCGCTTCGTAAAGTCAAATTTTCTTTCGTTCTCCATGAGCAGGGGCGTGGGTTCCAAGGCTGCAATGAGCAAGGCTTTTTTCACGTTACGCGCACCAACAACCCACGCTGCAATGCGGTTAATACTCGCATCAAAAAAGTCCAAACCAAGGTGAATTTTTTCTTCTAAGCCATGCCGCATAATTTCCTGCGCAAGGGCAATCAATTCTTCGTCAAGGGCTACGACGTGGTCGCTGTCCCAACGCACAGGCCTACTAATGTGCAGGAGCAGGTCATTAAAAAACAAGGCCGCCGCGGAGAGCTTGTTAGAAACCATTTCAGTAGGGTGAAAATGTCCCGTGTCCATACACAAGGCTATGCCCTTCTTCATGGCATAAAGCATGTAAAACTCATGCGAGCCCACAACATAGCTTTCAGAGCCTATGCCAAAAAGCTTGCTTTCAACCACATCAAGGCAATGTCGCGCATCCAAAGTTTCTTCTAGGCAGGCATCCAAGGCTTCTGCAAGGCGTTGGCGCGGGCCAAGGCGGTCTACGGGAGTGTCCTTAAACCCGTCGGGAATCCATATATTGGTAAGCACACGTTGTCCCAGCTGCTCTCCAAAAAAAGCGCTTATTCTCCGTGAGCGCCTTACATGCTCCACCCAAAAGTCACGCACGGCCTTTTGAGGGTGGCTCAAGGTCATGTCATCTTTTGAAAGTGGGTGCGAAAAACAACTGGGGTTAAAGTCTAAGCCCACGCCCTGCGCCCTTGCCCACGCCACCCATGAGGCAAAGTGTTCAGGTTCAATTTCATCACGTCCAATACTTTTTTCACAGTCTAAATAGAGTGCGTGAAGATTAAACTTCTTCTTGCCCGGAATAAAGCGAAAGGCCTCTTCTACGTCGGCACGGAACTCGCTGATGCTTCGCGGCTTACCGGGGTAGTTGCCCGTAGCCTGTATGCCACCGCTTAAAGCGCGCCTTTCGTGCTCAAACCCACCTACATCATCGCCTTGCCAACAATGCACCGATAGGGGAATGGCGTCAATGCGGCGCATCACCGCATCTACATCCACACTAAGTTCTGCATAACGCTCTTTTGCGCATTCATACGAGGCGATAATTGCGCGCTCTGTTTTAGCTTCTGAATTCATGTCTTAACCTCCACACTCATGCTTGTGTAAACCATTGAAAAAATGCACTAGGTCTTGAGAGACCGTAGTCTTAGGCTCGTAGTACGTCACATCTTCAGAGCGCGCAATAATCTTACGCGCAGCTTGTAAGTCCTCAATCCAACCTAAGGATATCATTTGCACGGCGGCATTGCCAATAGAAGAAGTCTCAACCGGGCCCGCAATAACGCGCCGCTGCGTTACATTTGCGCTACACTGATTGAGAAAATCATTGCGTGAGCCGCCTCCTATGATGTTAATACTCGTATAAGCAGTACCTGTAACTTCTTCCAACTCACACAAGGTTTTATAGTACTCAAGGGCAAGGCTTTCGTATATGCAACGCGCAAACTCATTTTATAACTCGCTTTTCATTCATCTCAATCGCATATATATTCCCCTGCTTATCCACTGCTATTGAGGACAAGCTACCAAGCAAACGCTCAGAATGTATGCTAACCACTTCTGGGTTTGTAATTTTTAAGGTATATTGTGTACTAGCTTGCTGGTGCTGTCCATTTGCTGCTTTTTGAGCAGTGACAGTAAACTCACCAATACTGCTCACCGTCACTTGCCCCGTGTCTGTTGTTACTACTACACCAGCATTTTCCGGGCTTATCTTGTACTCAATTGTGCGATTATCTACAAGACCGGCGTTGTAAACTTCTGGGGTTATTGTAAAAACATTGTCAGCCGCATTAAATTTGCGCTCAACAACCGGCTTTTTAAAGGCAAACACAACATCGCTTGACGCCCTAGATGCGCTTGTTATTTTATCACTGAGAATATTCTTACTCATTCTCACGCGCATACTACACGTATACGCTTCATAGCCAATCTTCAAATCAGACGACTGTACGGTGTAGGCATAGGTCTGTGTATTGGGTTTTTTATTTATAAACAAGTCCTTCGTCTTGTTATTTTCGTCTGCTGTCTCCCAACATGAGACTACGTAGCCTTCAATGCTACGCTTTGCATTGGACGCGTCATCCTCCCACGCCAAATCCAAAACAAAGTCCCCGCTAGCATTTTTGTTTCTATTGACCGCCAAGCGTTTTACTGGCGCAGGCTGCC
This sequence comes from Spirochaetia bacterium, assembly GCA_965196605.1. GTDB lineage: Bacteria > Spirochaetota > Spirochaetia > WTKD01 > CBDAKK01. The sequence goes on along the minus strand of CBDAKK010000008.1, from coordinate 68,422 downwards.
CAGTAACCCCATTGACAAATTCTGACCAAGGGCCAAAAAAGTCATAATACACCGCTTGTACTTGTGCAAAATAACGTTGTCCTTTCTGCAAATTGCCCATGGTACAACCCGTATCAATAGCAGTTGCTGCACAATTTATTGCGCCCTCATCACTTCCAGCAACAATGCCATAAGAAACCCTATAACCCAATATTTCTTCAGAATTTTTTTCTATGTTCCATTTCAAAAACAAGGAGTTTTCATCAAAAAATCTTTCTGTTATTCTTGGAGATGAAAACCGCAACTCTGGAAGTACTGCCTCAGAATTACAAGAAAAAAAAGCAAATCCCACTAGAATAAGAAAATAGCAATGCCTCAAAAAACTCCTCCACAACTATACAATACAAAATATATCACAAAATTCAATATAAATAATTCATAAATTACAAAAAATTAAACTAAAAGCAACATACTTAATTTTGTACAAAAGCAAAAAGAAGCATACTACCACCAAAAAATTGTTGAGCAAAACATGCAACATGTTTTTATTACGTACATAGCTTTGAAAATCATTTGATTTTATGATGAATGTTGTATTATAATTTTCTTATGAGTAATGTAATTCTTAAGAATATTCAAAAAGTATACGACAATGGATTTGAAGCCGTAAAAAACATTTCTGTTGAAATTGAAAACAAAGAATTTGTAGTCTTGCTTGGGCCCTCTGGTTGCGGCAAAACTACAACTTTGCGCATGATAGCAGGACTTGAAGACATAACGGGCGGAGACCTCTTGATAGATGACACGCGCGTGAACGATGTTTTGCCAAAAGACAGAAATATTGCAATGGTGTTTCAAAATTACGCGCTCTACCCGCATATGAGCGTACTTGAAAACATGTCTTTTGGACTTAAACTGAGAAAAATACCCAAGCAGGAAATCAAAGAACGCGTAGACGCAGCGGCTAAAATTTTACAATTGGAAAAACTCCTTACTAGAAAACCTAAGCAACTTTCAGGAGGGCAACGACAACGCGTTGCGCTGGGGCGCGCCATAGTGCGTAAGCCTAAAGTCTTTTTGTTTGACGAGCCACTTTCAAACTTAGACGCAAAACTCCGCGCACATATGCGCGCCGAACTTGCAGACCTGCATAGACGCTTGGATACCACCATGATTTATGTAACACACGATCAAATTGAAGCCATGACGCTTGCAAATAAAATAATCATCATGAATGAAGGTGTCATTCAACAAGTAGGCGCGCCCTTAGATTTATATGATGCCCCCGTCAACAGGTTTGTTGCTCGATTTATAGGATCACCTCCTATGAACATTTTCGACGCGCAAGTGAAAGCATTGAAAACGGGCATAGAGTTGTCAGCAGAAGATTATAGATTTGTTGTAAAGGGCAAAGAATTTGACGTGTTACAACAATACGACAACAAAACAGTCGTGATCGGAATTAGACCTGAAAACCTCAAAAAGACAAGGGCAAAAAACAAAGACAACTACATTAGCGGCGCCGTTGGTGTTGTGGAAAACCTAGGCTCAGAAGGATATGCATATATTCCTCGTGGGCGCAATGAAGAAGGCGAAGTATTTCTCATCATCAAGTTAAAGCGCGATGATACCGTTAACGTAGGAGACACCTGTTTTTTTGAATTTTCTGAAAAGCACCCCCATGTTTTCGATAAAGACACGGGTGATTCGCTTGTGGGGCATAAAAAATAGTAAGACTACTATATTTATTTACACAGCCTTAGCAACTATAAACAACCGAATTGGCAACATAGCAACAGCGTGGTGAAAAAATATCACTGCTTGATATAAAAGTCACGCTGTCTTACTATATATAATAATATAAGCTGTTTCAAGCTTTTTTATCTTAATCATTAGTTAATACAAACATTAGTATACGGAGTAATCATGGGATTTGACATAAAAAAATTGCGCAATATAGGTATTAGCGCACACATCGATAGTGGAAAAACAACGCTTACAGAGCGTATATTATTTTACTGCGAAAAAATTCACGCAATTCACGAAGTACGCGGCAAAGACGGTGTTGGCGCAGTTATGGACTCTATGGAGCTAGAGCGCGAGCGCGGAATTACCATAGCAAGTGCATCTACAAACGTAACGTGGAAAGACTACCCTATCAACATTATAGACACGCCTGGACACGTCGACTTTACCATAGAAGTAGAGCGCTCACTACGCGTACTCGACGGGGCTATTTTAGTACTCTGTTCAGTCTCTGGTGTACAGTCACAGTCCATAACCGTGGACAGGCAGCTCAAGCGCTACAACGTGCCGCGCCTTGCATTCATTAACAAATGCGACAGAACAGGCGCAAACCCCGAGCGCGTTGTTTCACAGCTGCGCGAAAAACTTATGCTTAACGCGCATTTTGTACAAATGCCCATAGGCCTTGAAGACAAGCTTGAGGGCGTTATTGACCTCATTAGCATGAAGGCATATTATTTTGATGGGAGCAACGGCGAAAATGTGCGTGAAGAAGCCATTCCTGAGCATTTGCAAGAAGAAGCGGAAGAAAAACGCCATGAACTTTTAGACGCAATATCAATATTTGATGACGAACTCATGGAACACATGATGGAAGACAAGGCGCCTATAGAACTTGTACACAAGGCAATACGACACGCGGTTATAGAAAACAAATTTTGCCCCGTTTTTGTAGGCTCCGCATATCACAACAAGGGTGTGCAAATTCTGCTAGACGCGGTCACCAGATACTTACCCGCGCCCAATGAAGTGCAAAATACATCACTGGACTTAGACAACAATGAAGCGCAAGTTGCACTAAAAAGCCTTGACAACGAACCAACCGTGGCGCTTGCCTTCAAGCTTGAAGACGGGCAGTACGGACAACTTACCTATACGCGCATTTACCAAGGCATGGTAAAAAAAGGCATGGAGCTTATCAACACACGCAGTCGAAAAAAATTCAAAGTTGGCAGGTTAATACGCATGCACTCCGATACCATGGAGGACATTAGCGAAGCGGGCGCTGGAGACATTGTTGCACTCTTCGGCATTGACTGCGCATCGGGTGACACCTTCTGCGCTCCACAACTCAATTACTCCATGACTTCCATGTACGTCCCCGACCCCGTCATATCGCTTTCTATTACGCCAGTTGATAAAAAGTCCTCTGACCAAATGGCAAAAGCGCTCAATAGGTTTACCAAAGAAGACCCCACCTTCCGCACCTATGTTGACGAAGAATCGAACGAGACCATCATTCAAGGCATGGGAGAGCTACACCTTGACGTCTACGTAGAGCGCATGAAGCGTGAGTACAACGCCATTGTGGAAACGGGCAAACCGCAAGTTGCCTACCGAGAAGCAGTTACACAACGCGCCGACTTTGACTACACACACAAAAAACAAACGGGCGGCGCAGGACAATTTGGCCGTGTTGCAGGCTACATGGAGTTTATTTCAGAAGAAGACGCCGCAGAAATTGGCAACTACGAATTTGTCAACAAAATAAAAGGCGGCGCCATTCCAAACGAGTTTATACCTTCATGCGACAAAGGTTTTAAAGCCTCCATGACCAAAGGCACGCTCATAGGCTACCCCATAGTGAGAGTGCGCATGACAATAAACGATGGCTCTTACCATGCCGTGGACTCTTCTGATAACGCATTTCAACAAGCAGCAATAGGAGCATTCCGACAAGCCTATGAAAGGGCAAAGCCAATTGCACTGGAACCCATTATGAAAGTTGTAGTTGAAACGCCAACTGAATTTCAAGGAAACTCAATGGCACTCTTAAACCAACGGCGCGGACTTATTTCTGCAAGTTCAGACGAAGGCGTAATGTCCGTTATTGAAGCAGAAGTACCCTTAAGCGAAATGTTTGGCTTTTCTACCGAGCTACGCTCTTCAACACAGGGCAAGGCAGAATACTCCATGGAGTTTTTAAAGTACGGACGCGTACCTGCAAGCATTCAAGAAGACTTACGCAAAAAGTTTTTAGAAGAACGCGAGGCGGGCAAGCGCTAAGCGTCACTACATTATTTTTCAAAAAGGGCGGGAATTATCTAGGTCCCGCCTTTAGTTTTTTTAATACCCCGCCCGCCACAACATGCAGGCGCATTATTCTTACAAGCCATAAAAGCGCTCAAAAAACTCACCAAGTTTCGCTTCAACAACCTCGCGCTTCTTCCCACGCTCATTATTCACAGAAAAACGAGAAATAGCAGGTAAAATTCCAGCAAAATCAACCCCACTTGTCTTAAGAGCCCCATCGCAAAAAGCATTGCGCATAAATTCATGCGTTTTCTCGGAATCAAGAGCCTCTTCCTCAATAATGCGCTCCAATGCTTCCTCTTGTTTTGACTCAACAAAGTTTCGCCACTCATCATCAACCACAGACGAAGCCTTAAGCGACACAATAAAGGCATGTATCAAATCCCTCTTATTCCGCAATTCAACACTCGCATCAATCGATTTCTTAATTTCAATCAACAACTCTTCGTCTTTAGCATGGTGCTCATGGTATTTTTTAATCAACTCCAGTATATAATCAATATTGATTTCAACCTGTTTAATAAGCTCCATTTCAAACACAATGTCATCGTTGATGTTTTCTTTTTCAACGCGCTCGTTGTTGTCACGAAACTCCTTATATAAATCGATGTACAAGCTATGATAGTCTTGCATCTGCCGAGCAGAAAGCAATTCATTACCAGCAAACTCATCAAAGCTTGTTAATATATTTCGCAACTTTAAAATAGCGCCGTAAAGCTTGATAAACTCCTTTTGCTTCTGCTCGCTATCAATCCTCTGAGTACTATCAATAGGAAATTGCTGCATGAGTTTATGTACCATTTGAACATAACCCGGTACCTGTTTTTCTCCATCACGATACCCGTGGTAATAATCACGGTACGCTTTCAACAACACAATGCCGCTCGCTCCTTTATCACCAAAGAGCGCAATAGCCCTATTAGTCGCCTCCTCTAAATTCCGAAAACAAACAATATTACCAAAGCTTTTGACACTATTTAAAATACGATTGGTACGTGAATAAGCCTGTAGCAGACCATGAAAGCGCAGGTTTTTATCCACCCACAAAGTGTTCAGGGTTGTAGCATCAAAGCCCGTTAAAAACATATTCACCACTATCAAAATATCCACTTCCCTATCTTTTACCTTGCAGCTAACATCCTTATAATAATTCTGAAACTTATCAGATGAAGTATCATACGAAGTACCAAACATTGCATTATAGTCTTTAATAGCATCATCTAAAAAGCGGCGCGAACCAGCGTCTAAGCCACTTGTGTCCTCTGAATTTTCATCAGCCAAGCCATGTTCCCCACTCGTGCCAAAGCTGTAAATCAACGCAACCTTTAATTGCTGGTCACTCGCAAGCCCCGCAAGCTGTTTTTTAAACTCCGCGTAGTATTTTTTTGCTAAGTCTATTGAGGCAACAGCAAAAATGGAATTAAACCCCCTTACGCGCCGCTCCTTAAGCTGGTACGTAGCATTGCGCTTGGTTTTTTGATCAAAATGTGCTCTTATATAAGAGACAATGTTTGACAGCCTCTGAGGTGCACACAAGGCCTTTTCGCGATCTATATCCGGTACTTTTTTATCTTCAATACTTTCTGCTTCACGCATGGTGGCAAAATAATCAACCTTAAAGGGCAAAACGTTTTTATCCGCAATCGCGTTGATTATGGTGTACGTGTGTAGCCGGCTACCAAAAGTCTGCTCAGTAGTTTTGAACACCCCCGTCTTACTCAAGCTTGCGTTACCAGCAAAAATTGGGGTCCCCGTAAACCCAAACATATAATAATTCTTAAACGACTTCGTAATAGCCCCATGCATATCACCAAACTGCGAACGATGACACTCATCAAAAATGAGCACCATCTGCTGGTTAAAAACGCAATGCCCTTTGTTTCTTGCAATAAAACGAGCTAACTTTTGAATAGTGGTAACAATAATCCGCGCGCTACTATCCTCTAGCTGGCGCTTTAACACCGCGGTGCTGGTGTTGCTATTAGCGGCTCCCTTTTCAAACCTGTCGTACTCCTTCATGGTTTGATAATCTAAATCCTTTCTGTCCACCACAAACAGCACCTTTTCAACGTAGGGCAAGGCACTCGCTAAAAGCGCCGTTTTAAAACTGGTGAGCGTCTTGCCCGACCCCGTAGTATGCCACACATACCCACCCGCTTCAGTGCTCCCGTATTTCTTATAATTATGAGCAATTTCAATACGCCTCATAATTTCCTCACTTGCCACAATTTGGTAAGGACGCATAACCAACAATTGACGCTCTGCGGTAAATACACAATAACGCGTAATAACCCTCAACAATGAATGCTTAGCAAAAAAGGTTTTCGTAAAATCCAGCAGTTCTGTAATGAGCTTATTCTTTTTGTCCGTCCACCAACTGGTAAACTCAAAACTATGGCTTGAAGACTTGCCCCTGCGCACCTTGTTATTACTCACATTCCTTACGTGCTGCTCGCGCACCGTGTTGCTGTAATACTTGGTGTGCGTACCATTAGAAATAACAAACAACTGCACATACTCAAACAAGCCCGAGCCCGCCCAAAAACTCTCGCGTTGATAGCGCTTAATTTGATTAAAAGCCTCTTGTAAGGCAACCCCGCGTTTCTTTAGCTCAACATGCACCAAGGGCAGTCCGTTTACCAGCACCGTAACATCGTACCTATTACCACGCGTACCCGCATTGCTAGCATACTGATTGATAACTTGTACGTGATTATCGTGAATAGTCTTTTTTTCCAACAAGCGAATGTTCTTGATACTACCATCATCACGCCGTAGTATTTTAATACTGTCTTCTTGAATCGTAGCCGTCTTTTCCTCAATGCTCCAATGAGGATTAGCCAACTCATGGTGAAAAAAGCCCTGCCACTCCTTCTCGCTAAACTCAATATTGTTAAGCCTTTCTAACTGCCTGCGAAGGTTATCAATTAAATCAGCTTCTTTCGTAATATGCACATAGTCGTAACCTTGGGCTTGCAAAGTTGTAATAAAAACTTTTTCTAACTCCGCCTCGCTTTGATGCTGCGTCTCTGTGGTGTACACGGGCGTGTACTCAGCAAGCACCGTACTCTGCGGGCTCTCTACCACCATGTGGTAGCCATTATTTTGGCTCATAATGTTTAAATGTTAACAGTTTGTTACGGTAATATTCATACTGTTTTCTACGTGCCCGTATTTCCGCGGGCAAGCCCTCTGCTATGCTATGCACCAATGCATCAAACTTGTCTAGTACCGCAACAATGCGCTCTTGTTCCGCTAAGGGCGGCACGGGAATTTTGATTTTTGATAAGTTCTTTGCAGATATGTCTATAACCTTTGTTCCCGTTATATATTTTTTCTTTTGAAGATAGAAAGATAATGTTTGAAAATAATAGGCTAAATACTTTGGATTCTCATGATGCTTCAAAATTGTAGCATGACCACCAGTAACAATTTCTTCATGACCAATCCATGCCACTACTTTACATATGTCTTGAACATTTTCACCCGTACAAGCAATTATTAAATCACCTGTTTGCACTTTCTTAAGTTTTTGTGCCAGCTCTTTTGATACAAACGATTTAGTAGTATGAGTAAACGTCCCATAATATGTATATATTTGACCGTAATGAATGCACCCAACACCACTGGTAGTAAAGTCTTTTTTCTGTAAGCCATTGCCCCTGACTAAAGTACCAAGCTCCCCCAGCGCCTTCCACTCCACCTCGTCACCAAAGCTCAGCAACTCCTCGCGGTAGTACTCATACTGCGCCTTGCGCGCCCCAAGCTCTGTCTCAAGCTCTGTCTCAAGCTCTGTCTCAAGCTCTGTCTCAAGCTCTGTCTCAAGCTCTGTCTCAAGCTCTGTCTCAAGCTCTGTAAAGCAGTCTAGCACCTTCACAATTTCTTCTTGCACCACCAAGGGTGGCACGGGAATTTTGATTTTTTTAATATCAGTTTTACTAATAGATTCGAAAACCGCTCCTACAGCTCCCTTTATTGAATCTTCTTTATTCTTCAAAACATAAAACAAATACTTTTGATTAATTTTTTCAGTATTTATCCTAATACCTGCCAGTCCTCTTCCTATACAAATTTTTTGAGTAGCAAAATTTACGGGGCCTACAGGAGCGCGCACAGACATTAAAATATCACCCTTTAATGCAATTTTTGTACTTTGAATAGTCCATATTTTAGGCTCACCAATATACATATTTTGAAATTCTGTTTTTCCTTGATAAAATGGTGTGCCTTTTTTCTCATTATTATAATTTTTTCCTTCTGGGGATTGCCCACTAATTACTTCACACAACTCCCCCAACTCCTTGTGCTCCACCCCCTGTGGGCAGTGCGTGGCAAGCAGGCTTTCAATGGTGTTCATAGGCACACATCCATGTAATACAGTCCTCTTATTGTGTATAACTTTTTAGTTATATGTAAATACTCCTATATATTATGCTATGCTAATGCATAAAGCATTATTTCATTATACATATAAGGAGTGGTATAAATATGGCAATAGAATACAAGGTAACGGCACGCACCGTGCTAGCAGGGCCTGACAAAGGCAAAAAGAAGTATTACGCAATTGCAAGTAATACGGGCAGAACAAAGCTTGAGGGCTTAACCAAGGATATAGAGCGCACCAGCACGGTGAGTGGAGCAGACATTCGCGCGGTTTTGTATGCCTTGTTTGAGACTATCCCCAATCATTTGGAAGCAGGCAATATTGTTGACTGTGGAGACATAGGTTCTTTCAAAATTAGTATTAGCAGCGCGGGCGAAGACTCTGAAAAAGATGTAGATGCTCACTCGATAACCGGAAGCAAGATTGCATTTTATCCGGGCAAGAAATTTAAGGAAGTATTAACAAGACTGACCTACAAAAAAGCCTAACGCCTTGTGTGAGGCTTGGTAATGTATAGCTGCATCTCGCCTCAGTGGCTCGCATGCGTGTTACTCGCGCGCTTTGCTAGGTCTCACCTCAGTGGCTCGTGTGTGTCACCTGCGCGCTTCGCTAAGTCTCACCTCAGTGGTTCATACGTGTCACTTGCGCGCTTCGCTAGGTCTCACCTCAGTGGCTTGCACGTGTCACTCGCGCGCTTTTCTAAGTCTCACCTCAGTGGTTCTGTGCGTGTCACTCGCGCGCTTTTCTAAGTCTCACCTCAGTGGTTCTGTGCGTGTCACTCGCGCGCTTTACTAGGTCTCACCTCAGTGGCTCGTGTGTGTCACCTGCGCGCTTTGCTAGGTCTCACCTCAGTGGCTTGCACATGTCACCTGCGCGCTTCGCTAAGTCTCACCTCAGTGGTTCATACGTGTCACTTGCGCGCTTCGCTAGGTCTCACCTCAGTGGCTCGTACGTGTCGCCTGTGCGCTGCGCTAATTTTCACCTCAGTGGCTCGTACGTGTCGCCTGTGTGCTTCGCTAGGTCTCACCTCAATGGCTTGTACATATCACCCGTGCGCTCGCTAATTTTCACCTCAGTGGCTCGTACATGTCACTCGCGTGCTTTACTACAAGCTGCTTAGGTGGGGCGCTGCACAATCTCCGCAATATTGGCATTCAGCTCGTCTATGTCGACGACTTCGCGTGTGTCTTCTTGCTCTACATAGCTACTTACTGCGAGGTTGTAGTCATTTTTGGCAATGTCTTTGTTGTCAATAAGCGCCACAAAGTGTGGGACATCTTCGCGCGCTGCAAAGGCGGCAAGTATTTTTTTGCGCTTATCATCACCTAAGGTGTTTTTGTTGCCCGCACGAACATATTCATCAGATGCATTAATAAACAAAATTTTATTGTCTACCTTATTTTTTTTCAGCACAATAATACACGTAGCAATAGTAGTGCCAAAAAACAAATCAGGGGGTAGCTGTATAACGCTGTCTATGTAGTTGTTTTCTATTAAATACTTACGAATTTTTTGCTCAGCACCGCCTCGGTAGAGCACCCCCGGAAATTCAACAATGGCGGCAACGCCACTTGTGGAAAGCCACGAGAGTATGTGCATGGTAAAGGCAAGGTCGGCTTTGCTTTTAGGGGACAGAACCCCCGCCGGAGAAAAGCGTGGGTCATTTATTAACACGGCGTTGCTGTCGCCTTCCCATTTAATGGAGTACGGGGGGTTGGAAACAATGGCGTCAAAGGGCTCATCGTCATTATGCTTGGGGTCGGTTAGGGTGTCTCCGTGGGCAATGTCAAAGTGATTGTAATTGATGTTGTGTAAAAACATGTTGATACGACAGAGGTTATAGGTTGTCAAGTTAATCTCTTGACCAAAGAAGCCTTGACGTATTTTTTTGCTACCAATTACCTTATTAAACTTCAAGAGCAATGAGCCCGAGCCACATGCGGGGTCATAGACTTTGTTTATTTCAGTTTTGCCAAGGGTCGTAATCTCGGCTAATAGCTCGCTTACTTCTTGCGGGGTGTAAAACTCGCCCCCTGACTTGCCTGCACTAGAGGCGTACATCGTCATTAAATATTCGTATGCATCGCCAAAGGCATCAATAGCATGCTTGTTGTAATTACCAAGCTTAAGCTCACCTATGGCCTTGAGTAACTTCACAAGTTGTTTGTTTCTCTGCTCTACTGTGTTGCCAAGCTTGTTTGAATTGACATCGAGGTCATCAAACAAGCCCTTTAAGGCATGTTCGCTCTCAGAGTCTTTTGCTGATTGTTCAATGTTGTGAAAGGTCTTTGTGAGCGTCTCATTAAGGCCAGCATTGCTTTCGGCATTCTTGCAAACATTGATGAACAGTTCACTCGGAAGTATGAAAAAGCCTTTTTCCTTAACCGTGTCTTCGCGACCGTGTTCTGCGCTTTCATCGCTCAAGTCTTCATAGCTAAAGTGCGCATTTGTTTTGCGTTCGTTCTCATTGATGTAATGCGCTAGGTTTTCACTAATAAATCGGTAAAACAGCGCGCCAAGTACATACTGCTTAAAGTCCCAGCCATCTACGCTGCCACGGAGATTGTTGGCAATAGTCCAAATGGTGCGGTGTAGCTCTGCGCGCTCTGTTTCTTTGCTTGTGTTCATGGTCTCGTGTGGTTATGCAAATGCGGCATGCTACTAGGCTAGTACGTAGCAATATTAAACCCAAGGTGAAACAAGAGTATGTGTTCCATAGCGACATCGCCTGAAATCAAATTGTTATTAATGGTGTGGCGGTAGGTGTACGAAGCATCGGCGTACAATGTTGTGTTGGTAAAAATAGGAATGTTCGTTCCTAAAAAAATTGAAGGCTCTATGGTGTGTTCAATGAGCCCTGAAAGAAAGCCGTTGCGGTTTTGAAAACTCGGGCCTTCCTTGCCATCATAGGCCTTGGAGTAGTAGCCATCGTCTATTATGCTCCCGTCGTTTTTTGGGCCCTTGAGTATGCCCTCGGAAGGGTTGTTGTGTTGCATAAAGCGCAGTGCAAACCCAAGTTCAAAAACCTCCACCGGTGCAATAACCGCTTCAAGCGTAATTCTATGCGAACTGGGTTTAAGCGTTGTTGCTAAGTGCTGCCCTTGCACGGTGTGGTTTGTTGTGTTGTACTGGGTGGAATAGAGTGTCTTGCCATCCCGAGAATGCGAGTAGGTGTAAGGTAGCACTATTTGGTAGTCGAAACGTAGCTTTCTTAGTACGGAGTTTTGCGGGGTCCACGTAAGCCCTGTTTGAGCTGCAACCTTTATTTTGGTGTCAAATTTAAAGCGCACTAAGTCGTTTACATTCACGTCATCCACAAGAAAAATTATGGGAATTTTCACAGTCTTGGCTATTCTAAAATCAAACGAAAAACCAAGAAACATATTGCCTGATACAAAGCTGCTTAAGCCGTCAATGGCGTAAATTATTTTGATGGGAAGCAGGTATGCAAAGTTTAAGTCACCAAACATGACGGCTTCAAAAATGTTGAACTCTATGTTTGGAGTAATAAACCATGAGAGTGAATTGTAAAAGAATACTTTGTTAAATTTGTAACTATAGCTCGGTGCAAAGTCTTTGGGGCTCTTAAATTTTTTATATTCTTGACGAGAGGTGAGCATAAACAAGCCCCACGTTGCTGCTAAATACTTTCCACGCCAGTGCACAAATATGCTGCCTGTTTGGGGCGCACGCGAGCTTACTATAAGACCGTCATCAAAAAAAGGCCCTATGCTTCTGCGCATGAGTCCTGCTTGCATAAATATATTGGGTTTGCCTACAGAAAAGCTTGTGCGTGCATTCCAAAAACCCCTAAAGGTAATAGGTTCTGCTGTGCCCAGTTTAAAACTGTCGGGAATTTCCTCTGTCTTGTTAAGGTACCTATTACCTGCATGAACGCGGCGTATCTCATTTACAGAAGATTTGTCGTCCTTGTTTGCAACAAGTTTTCCGCCAAAGCCAACGGATATGCTCACAAGGGGGGATGCAAAGAATGATAAAAAATTAGCCTGTATTGCGCCGCTTCCATACCACTTTGATTTGTTTTGTTCTCCATTCTTAGAGGAAAAATTAAGGGAATGGAAGGTGTAGATGTCGCCTGAAAAATACAGTCGGGTGAGTTTATTAAAATATAGTTTTGCCTTTTGCTGATCAGCAAACATGCCTTTTTTCATGACTTGGCGCATGAGGTCAACAAGCACCGTCTCTGGCAAGGGGCGAAATATGGGGAGTTGCCGAATATAGCCTCGCCCTTCCCAAAGTTCTATGTCTCTGTAGATTTCGCTGTTAAGGTCGGCGGAGTATTGAGCAAAGCTAATTCCGCCGCCTATGAAGAAAATAAGAATACAAAGAAAAACTCGTTTCATGAATATTAGTCAACTTTTCGATGCAGAAGTTTCGAGCGCGGAATGTACTTTTTCATTTGCAAGCTCTTTTTCTATGTTAAGTGCCACCGCAATTTCGCCAACAAGTGATTCAAGGGCAAACTCATAGTATTGGCGCTCTTGAAAAGAAAGGGGCTTTATCTTCCTACGCCCATAAAGTGTCGAGACTATATCCGCCATTTCAAGTGCACTGCCCTTCTTGAGTATTTCTTGATATAGGTTAAGCCTATCCTTCCATGACAATTCGAGCGCGTCTTTGGTAGCGGCAAGGCTTTTTATTACCTTCTGAGCATTGGACTTACTTATTACCTTTCTCAATTTAAGAAGCTTTACGTTTTTTACCGGAATGTGAGATATCATTTTTTGAGACTCAAAAAATATTTCGTAATAGAGCGTATCCTTACCATCAAATTCCCTATGTTCAAGTTTTCTAATGAGGCCAAGTCCTTCATGGGGATAGAACACATGGCTTCCGACTTCAAAGGGTAATGGTACATCTTCAGCAGCTCGCTTTGTACTTGCTTTCTGCTTTGTCGTAGATTTTGTCTGCGTTTGCGCCTTTGTCTCTTTTGTTGCTTTTGTGACCTTTGTGGCTTTTTCAGCTGTAGTTGTTTTTTTCTTAGAAGTAGTTGTCTTCTTTACGGGCGACTCTTCTTCTTTTTTTCTTGGCATAAATGGTGCCTCTCCTTAACGCGTAATTATTCACTACTTTTTAACAAGCAGTTTTTTTGGTGTAGCGTGATATTTTTGATTATATATGATATAAGGAATACTCTGCTCTGAAGCAAAGGACAGGGCAGCAAAATTTGGCGTGTTCAGTGGGTTAGCGACCCATCCTTTTAAAAGATCGGTGCGCACAAGCTCAAGGGCATACAAGTGGTGCAAAGGCAGTACTATTCCAGAGTTGAGCAGCTGCCTTTCAGCCTTTTGTAAAATTGCTTGACGTTCATTTCCTGACAATACAAAAGATTGTTCAATTATAGCCCGGAAGCTTTCTTCGTCATAATAATGTCCTATCGATTTGTTTTCGTACATCCACATCTGCAAAAAAGCCATGGGGTCTGCAAAGTCGCCTACCCAATTATTAGAGCCAATTACAAATTCTTCACTCTGCAAAGCAGCGTAGTAGTTTTCAAAGAGTATTGGCTTAATAACAACTTCGAGCTCCAACGCTTTTTCAAGGGCTGTTTTTATTTCCGTGAAAATTTGCGCATACGTTCCTTTTTTGTCTGAAGGTACAAGAATAACAAGCGGAGGAAGTCCCGCTCCCTTAGGGTAACCCGCAGTTTCTAATAATTCGTACGCGGTCTTTGTATCCTCAGAGGGTATGGTTTTTCGCACAGAAGAATAGACGCCGCTTATTTCTGGGACCAAGCTTTTAGCCGCAAAACTATACAATTTGGGTAGAAGTTTATCCAAGGGAAGTAGCAGCTGTAGCGCCTTACGAACAGAGGCATGAGTCCACGGCTCATCGCTCGCCTTAAAAAACAAGTAGGTTGTACCAAAAACAGAAAAACTCTGCACCATTTTTTTATCAACTTCAGCAACTTGTTCACTCGTTATCTCATTGCTCGGATCCAGCCATTGTATGTCGCCCTTCTGAAATGCATCAAACATGGCTTTTGCATTGGTGCTGTCATAGAGGTGGGCAACAATCTTTTCTATTTGCACATTTTCTTTTCCCCAAAAGTACGGGTTCTTCACAAGAATAATTTCATCATCACTTGCACTTTCTACGACATACGCACCCGAATACAATATTTCATTTGGAGATGTATCCCAGTCTTGTGCAGCAATTTGGAATCTCGAGGTTACGGAAAATGCACTATGCGATATGACTTTAAGAAAATAATTTATTGGGTGAGTAAGCCTTACCTGCAAAACTCTGTCTGACAGAACCGTAATGCCTATGTCTGCCACAGTACCCGTACCGTTTACATAATCGGTAACCCCTTCTATGGAATAAAACAAATACGCAAAGGGAGTTTTTGCTTGTATGCTCGCCAACCATGAAGCGCGCACGTCTTCCGCAGTAACGTATGAGCCGTCTGAAAAACGCGCATTTTTTCGCAAGTTAAAGGTATAGGTTTTTTTGTCTTCGCTTACAAACCAAGAGACCGCAAGCCCTACGCGGGGCTGCAAGGTTCGGGGGTCTGCCGTTACCAAGCCATTGTAAAGCGCCGTATAAAGCGTGCTTTCAAATACGCTTATGCTCTTTACAAAATTAAAAGTAAGCTGCTGCTTAGGGTGCGCTATTGTAAGCGTATCCGAAATAGGAACACCTCCACCCTCTTGCCCTCCACGCTCATATGAACCTCCAGCAAAGACACCATAAAACACATGCAACAAGAAGACCGAAAAAAACAAAAAGCGCAGTTTAGCCATATAAAAATTATAGTCTTTATTCTCTGTTATCTTTGGTGGGGGGAGTGTCCCCCCACACCCCCCTTGGGTAAGACGCGGGTTTTGCGCGTGCGCGCGCGCCTTTCTGTGTTGTAGCTGACGCGGCACTGCGTGAACGCGTCTTGTTGCCAAGTAGCGAGTTGCACTATGATGATGCCTCGGACGGCTGTACTTGCTATAAGCTCCATCTCTGTGTCGCGTTGCGACACTTATTTTAATTGTTTCTAGCCGCTCGCCTAACGGCTCCCGACTTTTTTCTTTTTTCAAAATAACGCGAGCAGAGCGAGCGGGCGCCACTGCTAGATAGTGGAGCGTTAGCGAAACATGAAATAGAGCAAGCGACAACAAGAAAGGTACCAAAGAAAAAAAGAAAAAGAAGTAGTTCAGCGCTGCGCGTCTTGAGTGCTACGCACAGGTGGCTTCGCTTGTTTACTGTAGGTGCAAAGCACGGGTTGCTTTAGCTTGATTGCTCACGCTATTTGTTGCCAAGATATATAATGCACTATGATAATACCTCAGATGGCCGTATCTACGCTGCGCGTAACTAATTTTATGCAAATATGTTTTCAGCTCACACTGTGGCGGCCAAGACTAGACTGCAAATAAGCCATATGCGCCGATAGCTGTACTTTCTTTCTTTGGTGCGAGTACTCCATTTCTGCTCCGCTGCGCTCCGCTCCGCAATCTGAATGTCAGCACCCCCTCGCTTCGCTCGTGTCTTTTTGAGGTACTCAAAGTTTTATGGGTATAAGCACCAAAGAAAGTCGAGAGCCGAAGGCGAACGGATGCAAACAGCTAATAGCGGAACGTAGTGAAGCAAAAATGGAACTTGCATCAAAGAAAAAGCCGCTGTGGGGGCACGCCCCCACACCCCCGTCCTTCGGACGATCATCTACTCTATTACATATTAATCGTTTCTAGCCGCACAGCGGCGCTTATGCAATAGTTTGCATCCCCTCGCTACGCTCATGACTTGCTTTGGTTCTTTTTGATACTTGCGCACAGTGTCTAGGTCATTACTGCTTTAGCTCACAGGATGTTTTTGCTATAAGCTCCATCTCTGTGTCGCTCTGCGACACTTATGTCAATTGTTTCTAGCCGTTCACGCTTCGCGTTCTCGACTCTTTTTTGGTTCTTTTTTTCTCTTTTTGATGCAAGTTCCATCTTTGCACCGCACAGCGGTGCTCATGCAATAGTTTGCATCCCCTCGCTTCGCTCGTGAGCGTCCTCACAGCCGTCCCACGGACGGGACGCATTGGCTGACAGGGATGTTAAAAAGAGAAAAAAAGAACGGCCATCCGAATAGATAGCATATTTAGAGTAGCTTCTTGGCAACAAAAAGAATTCATAACACTGCGTGAGCCATGGCATAGCCTACGCGCGCGTAAGCGCTCAAAGACTACAGTGGGGGTGTGGGGGCTTGCCCCCCACAAAGACACTTACTGTGGGTCCGCAAGAAAGGCGGCCGCTGCGTGTGCTGAGCACGTTCTGCTAGAGTACGCACAAGCGTAAGATTCAAGCTTTGGAAACTGCTGTATATCATACGGACTACGCAAAGCCATGACCGCGGTTTTCGCACTATACGCTTGTACTATTTTTTTCACTAAGGCAATTTGTTCAACTTTGTCAAAGTCCTCACCGGGTAGCGGGTGGTCTTCCGTAATTACGATCAACTTGTCATGCGCGCGCAGTTTGCGCATGCCATTCTCGCAAGTACTACAAATTTCTTCGTGGGTAAAAACATCAAGCGCACTCCACTGCTCAGAAAAAATTCGCACAAAGGCGTCAAAAGCAGGCTCAGCTTGGTTAGTCCCTATGCCACGGCTGTTCATTAAATTGTGGTACACATTGCGCGGTGTAGCGTTAATGAGCGCAACTCGTTCGCCTTGTTGTAAGGGCAAGGCTCCGTTTGTGTTTTTCAGTGTTTTAACCGAGGCTCTCGCGGCTTTTTGCTCAAGGTTTTTTTTCTCTTCTTCTGAAAACAAAGCCGCTTGTACTTCATTGGACATACGCAGCTTTGTACTAACAATGCGCGCAAGCTTCTCATCAATCAAGCCTTCGGAAATTGTGCCGTCTTTCAGCGCATTGTGCACACTCATAATGGAAGCAATTTGGTTTTCGCGATAGTTGCCGTTGTGGTCATAATGCTCCTCCGAGAGCATTACAAGGTCTGCCCCCGCCTTAAGCGCGCGCACTGTCGCTTCCTCAGGACTGTAGTGTTTACGAATGGCGCCCATGTTCATGCTGTCCGTAATGACAATGCCTGCAAAACCCATTTTCTCTCGCAAGAGTTCTGTCAATATTGCCCTTGAAAGCGTAGCGGGGTACGTGGCGTCTATGTGCGGGTAGAGAATGTGACTTGTCATTATTATGTCCACACCCGCATCTATTGCCGCCTGAAACGGGAGCAGCTCCGTGCTTTCAAGCAGCGTGAGCGCCTTATCTACCACGGGAATTTCCCTATGCGTGTCGCTGTGCGTATCCCCATGCCCCGGAAAATGCTTTGCCGTCGCAAGCGCGCCGTTCTCTTTAAGCGCCGTAACCGCCGCGGCCACATGCGCAGCTACACGCCGTGGCTCTTCTCCAAATGAACGCGTGCCTATAATGGGGTTTTGCGGGTTTATGTTCACGTCCGCACAGGGGCCGAGTATAGTCTGGTAGCCCACAGCGCGCATCTCCTGCGCAAAAATACTGTACATCGCATGCGTGTTGCTTATATCATCCGAAAGGCCAAGTGCCAAATTGCCCGGCCCTATGGTTGCTTGAGGAATGAGCACGCCCCATGCGCCCTCTTGGTCTACGCCTAAAATAAGCGGTAGCTTCGCACTCCCAGCCTGCGCGGCGCTTTGCAGCGTGGCACTCAAGGCGCGCGCTTCTTCAAAAGTTTCAGCATTGTCCTGACTTATGTAACAACCACCTATGCCGTAATTTTCCACCATTTCCCGCGCCACTTGCGCGTCTTTACCCGGAAAAGCAAGTATAAAAAGCTGTCCTATTTTTTCTTCCATGGTCATGGAATTTATAATCTTTGTAACTTGTGCATCAAATGTCATAATCAATCCTCAAGCGCCTTATATTATTTTTCACTTTTCATCATTATGATGACCGAAACAATGATGATAATGCCACGCAGTATAAGCTGGTGATCTACCGAGAGCGACATAAGCACCAAGCCGTTATTTATCATGCCCATAATGAGCGCGCCTATGACCGAGCCTATGACGCGTCCCTTGCCTCCAAAAAGGCTTGTTCCGCCTATGATAACCGCGGCAATGACCACCATGAGGTCGTTTTCGCCCAGCGTGTAGCGCGCACCATGAAGACGCCCCGTGTACAAAATGCCCGCTAAGGCCGCCAAAATACCGCTTATTACAAAGACCAGCATTTTTATGCGCTTGGTTTTTACGCCGGAATACAGCGCCGCCGTCTCGTTGCCACCCGTCGCTAGAACATGCCGCCCAAACATGGTTTTGTTTAACAAGAGCGCTCCACCACCCGTAATAAGGAGCATCCAAAAAAACAAAACGGAAATTTTGCCTATGTCTCCAGAGCCAAAGATAAACACAAATGCGTCATTGTCAACCGCTATGGACTTGAGCCCCGTAACGCGTCTCGCCATGCCAATAATGATGCCCGAGGTTCCAAGCGTAACTAAAAACCCGGGAATGCGCACATAGCCAACCAAGACGCCATTGACCAAGCCAATGATGAGACCAACAAGCAGGCCTGCGACAACAGCGAGCAAAATGCTTTGCGTCCAACGAAGCATGAGCGCAGTTACCACCGCGGCAAGCGCCACCACCGAGCCAAAAGACAAGTCTATTTCGGCAGCGCAGAGTACAAAGGTAACCCCGACAGCCATAATAGAGGTCATGGCAACCTGCCTTGCAATATTCATCAAGTTGGTGGGGCTTAAAAAGCCCTTGTTAAAAAGCAAAACAGAAAAGAATAAAAAGATGCTCACGAATACGATGTATATAATGTATTTATTTATATCGAATGCGTTTTTTTTGGTTATAATGTTCATATAATCCTCATTGAACTATTTCTAAAAGTTTTTTTTCGCTAAGATCGATGTTTTCAATTTCGTCTACAATTTGTCTTTTTTTGACTATATAGGTTCTGTCGCAAAATGCAGCTATTTCGCTCAACTCAGAAGAGACAAAAAAAACAACATTTCCCGCTGCTGCATAGGCTTCAATAACTTTCATTATCTCGGTTTTAGCATGAACATCGACCCCAAATGTTGGGTCATCCAACAATAAAATGTGGGGTTCACTTACAAGGCATTTTCCAAAAACAACCTTTTGCTGATTGCCCCCTGAAAGAAAGCGCACCTTTTGTTGCTCGTCCACAGCTTTTATGTGAAAATTTTGTATTGCGTCCCTTGCTAGCTTGCTGCGTTTTTTTCCATTAATAAACAAGCGCTGTCTAAGCTTGTGCAATATACTCAAAGACACATTGTGTTCTATAGAAAAGTCCAAAACCAACCCCTGTTTCCGCCGCTCTTCAGGCACAAGCGCAACGCCATTTTTGGTAGCGTCATAAGCGTGTTTATAGTGCACAAGTTTACCATTCATTTCTATAGAGCCCGACGTCACAAGATCAAGTCCGTACAACATACGCAAAATTTCGGTTCGGCCGCTGCCCAAAAGGCCTGCAAAACCCACGACCTCTCCAGCATACGCATGAAAACTTACCGGGCCTACATGCCTTGTAACGGCCTTGTGTGCTTTGACAAGCGGCGTTTTTTTCTCCAAATTTTTTTGCTTATCTCGCGCTCTTGTAGCCACATGTTCATCACCAAGCATGTGACCTACCACGCTTGCAATAGAAGTCTTGCTTGTCTCTTCCGTGGCAACTATCATACCATCGCGCAACACGCTTACTTTATCACACAAACTCATTACGTCTTCCAAGTAGTGGGTTATGTATATCATAGACATGCCCCTACTCTTCAGCCTACGTATGGTACTAAAAAGCTGCGCTGTCTCTATTTTAGAAAGCGCGGCTGTTGGCTCATCAAAAATAATTATTTTCGGATCTTGGGACAAGGCCTTTGCAATTTCTACAAGCTGCGCCTCTCCAACGCTTAATTTTTCTACAAGCGCGTTGGGGTCAATAAAGTCTATCCCCATGGTTTTCAAAATTGCACGGGTTTGCTCTTGGGCTTTTAGGTCGTTGAGCAGCCCCCATTGTTTGTACGGATGACGGCTAAGAAAAACATTCTGTGTTACTGTCATACTCGGAATGAGACTCAGCTCTTGATAGACCATAGCAAGTCCGCTTTGAAGCACCTCTACCGATGACTTTGCGGTAACGTCAGTATCAAAAATTGAAATACTCCCTTCATTAGCAGTGTAAACCCCTGCAAGTATTTTCATGAGCGTAGACTTGCCCGCCCCATTCTTACCGACTATTGCGTGTATTTCATTTTTTTCAAGCGCAAAGGATATCTTCTTTAAAACGGGAATATTATCAAAAGCGATGGAAACATCGCGTAAAAAAAACGCAGCTCCTGAAGTATTGGAGCTGCGTATGTGAGATGCACTATTCATATAGTTTTAAGGCACTGCTTATTTAGAAAGTGCGTTTGTAATCTCTACTGGCAGGTCTCTATGCAAAGATTGCCTCCAGCCTTCTTCAAGATTTTCCTTGGTAACTTTTATAGCAGGAACGGTAACAAAAGGGGGCGTTGTTTGACCAAGCGCGCTTATAATTCCCGCATTTGCAAGCGTAACTCCAAGCTCATATGGCAAGTCTGCAACAATGCCCGCCATATTTCCACCTTTTGCCAAATCTAAAACCGTAGTCGCACCTAAATCCATAGTGAATATTTTAAGGTCTCGTCTCCCCGCTGAACGCGCTGCTGCAACAACTCCTTCTGCAATGCTGTCCCACGGCGCGTAAATTGCCTGCAAATTAGGAAACTGCGTCATCATAGCAGAAGCAATAACCGCACCATCAGCAGGGTTTGCAATGCCTTGAGAGGTAACAATTTCTATACCGGGAAAGTTTTGCTCAAGCACGGTGCGTACGGCAGCGTCCCGTTGGTTTGTAACGTAATAGTTTGCATCATGAAACATGAGGCCAACCTCTCCATTACCCGAAAGCTGTTCGCCTATGAGCTCCGCTGCCGCCTTGCCCATACCAAAAAGGTCATCAGTTACAATGGATGCATAGTCTTGCCCATGAACAAAACCCTCAGGTAAATTACTTAAGAGTGCTATTTTTACACCCTTATCCACAGCTGGTCGCAAGGCCGCAGCGCCGGAAACTCCATCGAGAATAAGCGTGATAATGATATCGGGTTCACGCACAAGCGCATTTTCTATATCGGTTTTCTGCTTGTTTGCATCAAACTCTGCATCACTATTAAAGACAATTTGAGCGCCTATATCCCTTGCTGCATCTTCCACCCCTGCAATGACAGAATTTGCAAAATCAGAACTTGTGTGCATAAGTACTGCTATTTTCAACTTTTTCTCACGCGCTGCATCCTTTTGAGCTTCGCTTAACTGCAACTCCTCATAAGAAACGGGATCGTTTCCATTGGGGCCTTTAGTACCAAGCACAATCTCATTTTTTGCCACCTTGCTTTCTGCTGACGCAGAATCATTTGAACCTTTTTTCTTCGTGCAAGCGAGAATGCCAAAAAAGAAAAAACTCACGCTTAAGGCGATGAGAATATTTAAAAAATACTTCTTACTTTTATTCATACTTTTCCTCCAAAGTAATTATCTGAAATCTTTGAAGAACTAATACTTCAAACGTACGTTTTTATCCCAAGGAGTATCGTAGTTACCATAATCCTGCACGTACTGTAAAATTGCTGTATGATTTTCGTCTTCAGGATTTTTATGGTCTACCAAGAGTTCAACAACTCCCTTAGCACCACGCAAATGAGCACCGGCAAGTAGCCCTGACATGGTAACAGTTACTGCATCTGAGCGCCCCACTGGGAGAATAAATACCGGCTTCAATGTGCTCCAATACAACTTGGTACCGAGGTAGTCCTCTAGCTTTTTGCCTCTCTCTGCGAGAAACTTCACAATGTTATCATGCTTAAATTTAAAATGATCCTTCGCAATAAAATCCTGCTTTTTCGGGTCCTTAAAGTCTTGCATGGTGTAAATGCCGTGCTTCCCAGTAAACGTTCCCTTCCATCTATTCACATCCGTAATATCCACATTGCCCATAACTTTATTGCGGACTCCACCTGCCCAGTTAGATACCGGAATATCGGAATAATACTCAGGAAGTCCTTGCGCATCTTTATGATAATTGTAATAGCCTAGGTCATGTAAATCTTGCTCACTAAATTGGTACCCTATAAACCCAAGATAATTTGTAACAGAATACTGCATAAGCTTAAACATGTTAGGATCGGTGGATTTTGGGTCATATAAATGATCAACACCTATCTTTTTAAAATAGCCCTTAATTGATGTTATACTCGAAAGCGGCTTACCAGTCTTATAATCGCGAATAACGCGCCCCGGATATTCTACTTGTGAATATTTTATAGCATTGGGATTATTGTAATTTTCCGCATAATAGGCAGCCTGCTTAGGATCTATCGAAGACTCAAAAGTCCGAACTGCAGTCAGGAAGTCATCATACGTACCCTTAAGTATAGGCGGCGTAACTTGAACCTGCAAAGAGCTTGTAGAAACATTTTCAAGTGTATTTACACCAGAAACATCACTGAAGTCATCGCAAGCATATAGTGTTATGCTTACACAAAGCACAAATACGAAATAATTTTTTTTCATTGCTTTCCTCCTAGGAAATAATAAAATTTTGTTATTAGTATAGCGCCTCAGTTTGCCCATGTCTAGAAATTAGGTTCTTAAACAAATTTACACCAAAACTATAAAAACAAATTTTTACAAAAACTCATAACTACATAATGATTTTTCTACAAAAAAGCCCTAAAATCAATTGTAAAATCAATAAATCGAACAATATTACATTTATTTAATAAAACGCTGTAGGTTTTTGTAAAAATTTCACTGCACACATACACGTATCATGGTTACACATGGTTCTTTAGAACCACGTTGATACGCATACCCCAAGATAAAAAATCATCCTCATCCTCTAAGAAAGCCTTTTGACAAAGTCCCTCGATAAAGCAGAAACTACCTTACCCCCCAAGTTTTTTTATAACTATCATTCTATAATTCATGTGCGAATAATGATCCGCAGCATTCTCAAAAAAATTATATACGTGCACAAAACTCTTAGTAAGTAGCGTGTGATAGGTTTCTTCAGCATTGATAATTTCATCCAAAACTGCAACCCTCTTGCTCTTATCCTGAATACAAAAGACAACAAGAACATTTGGACTACTTTTTGAAAGCATGTTTTTAATAAAGACAGTTTCCTTTTCTCTATCTCTTTTCAAAAAATGGAACATGTTGTCAAGCACTATATAGTCGTAATCAGAAAATGCATGCCATTCATACATGTCCGCAACAACCCCAGTAATTTCGACATTCTTCGCCTGTGCTTCCTTTTTCATTTGCTCAATTCCAACGTGTGAAGCATCAATCCCAGTAACCTCATAACCAAGCGCAGCAAGTGGAACAGCATTTCTACCCTGTCCACACCCTAGATCCAAGAGCTTCCCGCGCTTGCACTGAGAAAAAAATCACGCAACTCTTGATACATATCCCCAAAAAGTTTTTCTGTCTTGTAAAGACTGTCGTACTGAGTCTTCATACCCGCTTATTTTGTAAAAGCTTGAGCGCACACATATACTTATACATATTGACACGCGGGTTTTTAGAACTAAGCTCATAGGTAAGCCCCCGCGAGGAAGTCCATTCAAATTTTTCATTGTTTTGCACATTACTACTTTTCATGTCTGAAATTTCAATGCGCAATACACTTTTTTCTAAACCACGCCTCCCCCCACCATACGGAGTAAAAACAAACTCGTCATGAGTAAGTTCGCATGCACCACATATGCCGCCATATACCAAGCGCTTTTCCCCCCAAAAAAGCCGCACATCCTCATCGTAAAATATCGCTGAGGCTTGCCCAGCCCATTGTTGTTCCAAGAGATGCTCCAAGAATCCTTGCTGCCACGCATTCCATTGTGCAACAGTAGTAATATGCATTTCCACATCGCTTAGGTTTCTCTGCGCAAGCGGACCATGCCTACGCCTCTGTATAAAACCGTCCGAACGAAACCTCCACATATTGCAACACACTCGACAAGAAAAGCATGTCTGTTCCGAAACAAGGCTTTGCACTGTTTCGCAATAGGGGCAAGCAAACAAAACCCGCTCTATATATTCCGCTGATTGAGAAGAAATAAAAGAAGTTTTATTTATACGCTGGTTTTCATACTCATCATTATAAAGCCCTTTTTTTACATACTCCAAAATAGCTTCTTCACTCAAGCTTTTAATACGCTGAGGCGTTAAAGAAAGCTCATAATGCACGCGCCACATACCACGCCGTGCACCACGCCCCCAGCGAGGGCGAGACAAATACGCTCCATGAGAACGCGCACATATTACAGGAATTTGCATGCGTTTTATAAGCTTTGCGGTTGACTCCACCATTTCAAAAGAACACCCGTCCCATGTGTTCACCCCCTCAGGGAATATACACAAGGCTTCTTTACGCGCTTTAAGAACATGCATGATCTCTAAAACTGCATTCATATCTATAGCTGACTTTTTTTTTGCAATGCTCCCCACAAGCCCCAAGACGCGTCTCATAAAAGGCACGCGAAACTGCGAGTCTGAAACCACAAAGTGCAAAGGCACCTTTATATACGCATTGTAGACAAGGGGATCCCAAACGCTTGCATGCTGCGCAAGTACTATATATGGAGGCTTTACAGCCAAGCTCTTCAAACCCCTTGCTGAAATACGAAAGAACCACCGCAAACAAGGAACCACAAACCATCGTGCTACTTTTACAATAAATGCATTATAAGTTAGATGTCGATAGCGCTTTTTATTCATGTAGGGGGCGTAGGTTTATTTATACGAAGCATAAAGCATTTTACGCTTTTTAGAAGCATGTAGCATTTTCATAATTACAAGCCCCACAATGCTTATTGTAATTAACACAAACGAAAACACCTGCCCAGTAGTAAAATTCCACGGACTTACCAAAAGCCAACGCGGATTTGAAACATCCGAAAGGGATATAACAAAATCTAATCCTGCATCGGGCTGCCGAAAATATTCAGCTATAAAGCGACCTACGCTGTAGCATATGACATACAAAAACACAAACATGCCCGGCATGTAATGCTTGCTGCGACATATAAGTTTATAAATAACAAAGAGAATTATAAAAGTGAGGATGCTTTCAAGGAAGGCTTCATAAAGCTGCGAAGGGTGGCGCGGCACATTAACCATTCCAAAAGCATCGGGTTCTATGCTAACTTTGTCAGCAACAGCCTGTACGCGCACATCGCCATAAGGCAGCCGCTCAGCATTGGGAAAGAGCATGCCAAAAGGTGACGAGGTTATTCTGCCATAAAGTTCGCCATTTGCAAAATTACCGAGACGCCCAAAACCATAACCAAGTGAAGCCCCAATGACTATTCTATCGACTATTTTTAAGGTTGGCATGCGAGAAATAGCACAATATACAATAGCAAAAACCGCAGCTCCAATAAGTCCACCATGATAACTCATACCCTGCAGTCCCACAAAATTCATGTTGCTGTCAAAAGGCCATACCAACAACCACGGCTTAATGAGTATTCCAATATTTCGGCTATAAACAAGTTCTGAAACAAACCGAGCTCCCAAAAGCAAGCCTATAATTCCCCAAAAGAAAACATTAGAAATACGAGGCACAAAAAAACCAAGGTGCTCATCCTTTTTCAGCTGCCATATCGTAAATGCATAGCACGTAGCAAATGCAAAAAGATACATAAGCCCATACCAGCGAATAGGAAAACCCGGAATAATCTCTGGAGAGAGCCAATGTGGATATGTGATATATAACATGTTATAATTATATTCAATATGAAACTTCTTCGCACCGTTTTTATCATCATGGTTATCATTCCTCTATGGAATGGGTTTGCTCAATCACAAGACGCACAAAGCACCACGCTTTCGTCTTCGAGCAATAATAGTAACGCAACTAAAAAGCAAAATAAGCCATTATCATTGCTAGAAAGAAATGCGGCAAAAAAACGTTTTTTACGCGACATGTCATTAATTTATGACTACGTACTTGAAAACTATTATCAAGAGCCCGACACTGACAAAATGCTTTTCGGCTCACTCTCCGGCATGATGGGAAATTTGGGTGATCCCTATTCAAGTTTTATTACCCCGGAACAAGCAAAACGCTACAGCGAAAACATTGCGGGAGAATTTGGTGGACTTGGCATACGTATAGATGTTGGAACTGATAATGACACAGATACATCATACATTAAGGTCGTAGCCCCCATTCGTGGCACCCCTGCAGAACGCCTTGGAATTCTATCCGGAGACCTCATACTTTCCGTAGACAATACAAGCCTTGCAAATTACACCACCCTAGAAGCGGTAAAAATTATGCGCGGAAAGCCGGGCACCAAGGTTACCTTGACTATTAAGCGTGGCTCAAGAATATTTTCACTAGAAATAGTACGCGCCATCATCAACAACATCAACTTAGAATACGACTTTATAGACGACGACATAGCGTACCTTTTCATAAGCAGTTTTTCTCAAGACCTACCACAAGACTTTGAAAAAGCAATAAAAGAAATTAACAAAAAAAACTACAAAACGCTTATTGTTGATTTACGCAATAACCCCGGAGGTTCACTGAGTTCAGTGGTAAAGCTTGCGGATGCATTTTTGGAAGCTGGAATTGTTGTTGGCACCAAAGCGCGCGACGCCAAAGAAAACAAAGTATACCATTCTACTGACACACTGCTAATACCCAAGAACAAAAAAGTGGTCGTCATTGTTAACAAAGGTTCAGCTTCAGCCTCCGAAATATTCTCAGGAGCAATAAAAGACCGCGGGCGCGGCACGGTTGTAGGTAGCACCACCTTCGGAAAAGGACTCGTTCAATCAGTAAATGCCTTTGAATCAGGATTTATTAATATTACTATTTCACAATATTACACACCAAGCGGCACCTTTATAAACAAAAAAGGAGTGAGCCCCGACGTAGAAATAAAACCCGAGTACTTGGATGACAATGCCAATGCTGAAAAACTACGTGACTTAGAAAAAATGGTACAAGCAAACATGGCATTGCACTTTGTAGAAAAGAACAGCAACCTAACTAATGAAGAAATGTTTCACTTATTTAAAAAAGAGCTTACAAAACAAAAACTAGACATTGATGATTTCTTGATAAAGCGCAGCTTGCATTCTGCGCGCAACAGGCACAAAAACATTATAGAGGTTTTCAACCTAGAATTTGATTCGGTGTTACGTAGCACAGTGGAGATGATACGCAAAGGTACGCTATAGACTTTCCGGCTTAGTTGAAGAATTATTCGTGTTTGTATATTGAAACTTTTGTGAAGCTGTTTGTAAAAATATGAGTAGCAAATAGCTTTGCTAAGTGCTTACGATAATACATCAATAACAAAAAAGCGGGCAGGTAACTGTAACTGCCCACTTTGCTCTTCATGCTGGATTAAAGCTTATCTGTAAAAATTTATATAGAGCCACTCTGACCACCGTGAGGCTTTTAACCTATCAGTTTGCGGGTAACGCCTTCTAATTTTAATCGATCCACCGCTATTACCATGCGCCGATTGTATTTGAGGATTTCCATGTTTTACAAACTTATATGCAGGCTTACCCGAAATAAAATCTTTCACCGATACAAACTGATATTCAAAGTCAGTACTAAAGGAAAAGTCTGACAAATTCGCATGGTCAGCCATTACATGAGGTTTGTGACTTCGATCATCAGGCCCAAGCATAGTAAGATAGCTGCTTTCGTAAGCACTCGGTATATCCGAAGATGGGTTTAACTTCTTCAACGAGTCGGCACTTCGATGTGCGCGAGAGATCTGTAGCGTAAACGTAACTTTTTTATCAATATACCCTGGATGCGACAACGTAACCGTAACCTTAGCAGTTCCTGCTTTGAGTTCTCGAATGCTATTATCACCATTTACCACTATTACATTAGGATTAGAACTGGAGATAGAGCTAATTTTTATACCCGAAGGTTTATTCTTAATAAACCTATCCAATATATCTTGCTCATTATATCTTTTACCATCATAAGCAACAACTCTATCTACACCACTGACATTCATACTACCCTTGCCAACAACAATGTTAAATACAGCATCTTCGTTGTCATTGTAATACGGATGAGACAAGGTGAATTTAAAAATGTTATTGGCCCTTCCCGCTCCAACCTCTTCAAGCGAATACCCATTTCCATTATTCGGCATATGTATTCGTATATCTCCTGGGAGGTTATAGCCGTGTATCTTTTTAATTGTTGCACCTTGTGGTACACCTGTAATAAATTTACTCAATATGTATTGCTCATCATACTTTCTGCCAGTATAAGTAGGAATCCTTGTCGTAGTCTTAAACTTAACATTCGACATATTATTCTTGCTAATATCAAAAGTTATCTCAACTACCTCATCCTTATAAAATTTCTGCTTCAAAGTCGCCTTAACAAGCGTACGACCGACTCCCAAATGACTCACAGTATTATTACTAACTTTCACACTAGCTTTCCCACCAGTTGATTTCTCCACCTTCATGTCCGCAAGCGTCATTCCATCAATCGCAACTCCCATCATCTTCAACAAGTAAGCCTCATCATAAGTTGTATTCGAGTCATACTTATCAGAAACTTTGAATGACCTCTGGGCGCTCTTACCTTTTGGAAAAAGATAAGACATATCGCTTTTAACAACATCAACCCCGAAGCCTACTGTTTTTGTATGATACTTCTTATGACTTAAGATAAGCTCAAACCAAACTGTTTTCAGTGGATAATCATTGAATTCAATTTCTTGCTTATTATTATCAATCGTAACCATGTTCTTAACAGAACTGTCATTCTTTAACTTAAGATTATTAGAGAAGTTTACACCAAAATTCACTGCAATATTAGCAGCATCATATACACTTTTCGCTGAGCCAAAAAAACTGTAATCTCCCCAAATATATTGAAAAGTCCTTTTAAGGCTAGTACTTCCAGCTGCTTTTATGTAACCTTTTACTCCTTTCACATCAGGTAGCGTGACTTTGTCAAAACTCACCAGGACTTCTTTTGAAGTTTTCGGTGTGTACAAAACATCTCCTGCCTTTGTAACCTTTACTACTACATTACCGGGACCTCTCGCACTCACTTCTCCACTATTACTTACCTGCCCTTGCTCAGCCGTAGTTTTCTGCGTGTCTACAATATACTTCAAGCTACCATTACCATCACCAGCCTTGCCTTGCACAAAACTCAGCTGTACACTCTGATCCCACGGACCAACCGATGACGGACTCGCTAGCTCTAACACTCCCTGTGCTTTCTTCGTAAACTCAACCTTCACATCATCATCCGACCAAGCTGATGCACCATGCGTCTTCGTTGCCCTTAAACGTCGCTGTATCGTCGCTGTGCCGGGCCCACCATTCGCGCTTATTTTTTGACCATTACGCTTCACGCCTCCACTCGTTGATTGTAACTCATATTCATACTTACTAGCCTTGTAATCATTTATTGTTACATCTGTTCCCCACGCTACCTTAGACTGCGATAATGTCACTGGACCCGGCTTATTCTGTCTTAACGCTTGTAGTTCAAACTTTATCTCTACGGTTTTAGGGTTATACTTCGGATTACTCAATTGCACTACTACAGTACTTGTACCTACACCGGCATGGCTCACCGTCTTGTTTTGCGTGTCAATCTTCACACTGCTTCCATTTCCTTTAAGCCTAATAGACGCTATGCTGGTTCCCGTTGGCTCATGGTCTATAAATCCCAACAAGTCATTTTCGACATAAGTTATCCCTGCCTTGTACGCTACCGTTTCTGTTCTCCCTGTTACATTAAGACCAAACGCCGCTTTCTTAAACTCTACTCTTACACTATTCGACTCCTTCGCGTTATACTTACCATCTCCCAACCTCGTAACCTTTACCCTCACAATACCCGGACATTTCGCCGTAACCACGCCGTCACGTGTTACTATCGCTCCTAATGCTGTTGTGCCACTTAAAACTTGCTCATACTTAAACTTTCCCGTGCCACTGCCAGTTTTACCTTGTACAAGGCCAAGGCTTACGCCTTGATTCCATGGCCGTGATACAGACGACGCTATTTGCAGCTCACCTTGATCCCGCTTTGTAAAAGTAACGCTAATGGTTGCAGAAGTCTTTGCATTGTATTGTGCATCCGTTGCTTTGGTAACCTTTACCCTCACAGTACCCGGACCTTTCGCCGTAACCACGCCGTCACGTGTTACTATCGCTCCTAATGCTGTTGTGTCACTTAAAACTTGCTCATACTTAAACTTTCCCGTGCCACTGCCAGTTTTACCTTGTACAAGGCCAAGGCTTACGCCTTGATTCCATGGCCGTGATACAGACGACGCTATTTGCAGTTCACCTTGATCCCGCTTTGTAAAAGTAACGCTAATGGTTGCAGAAGTCTTTGCATTGTATTGTGCATCCGTTGCTTTGGTAACCTTTACCCTCACAGTACCCGGACCTTTCGCCGTAACCACGCCGTCACGTGTTACTATCGCTCCTAATGCTGTTGTGCCACTTAAAACTTGCTCATACTTAAACTTTCCCGTGCCACTGCCAGTTTTACCTTGTACAAGGCCAAGGCTTACGCCTTGATTCCATGGCTGTGATACAGGCGACGCTATTTGCAGTTCACCTTGATCCCGCTTTGTAAAAGTAACAGTCACACTATCCGACAACAGCGATGCACTATGCGTCTTCGTTGCCTTTAAGCGTCGCCATATCGTCGCTGCGCCGGGACCACCATTCGCGCTTATTACTCTACCACGAAGCGATGCTCCTCTTCCTCCAGTGCTTTTTAACTGATACTCATACTTGTTTGTATCGTAATCCCTATCCGTTATTGTTACATCTGTTCCCCACGCTACCGAAGACTGCGATAATGTCACTGGGCTCGGCTTAACCTGTCCTTGACTCTGTATTTCAAAACTTATATAGACCAGTTTCGGACTATACTTCGGATTCTGTAACTCTACCTTTACCCTACTTTTGCCTACTCCCGCATGATTCACTTTCTTGTTTTGCATGTCAACATTCACACTCGTTCCACTATTACGACTAATAGACGCTATCTCGGTTTTATCGGGAACATTGTCTATAAGTCCTAACAAGGCTGTTGTGTCATAAGTCGTCCCTGCATTGTACGCTACCGTTTCTGTTCTACCTTTCACATTACTAGAAAACGCCCCTACAGCAAACCTTATCGTTACATTATCCGAAACCTTCTCCTGATACTTATCATCTCCCCTTTTCGTAACCTTCACTGCTACCTTACCAGGACCACTTGCACTCACTACTCCACTAGCGCTTACCCGTGCATCCTCTGCCGTAGTTTTGTTTAGATCTACACTATACCTCAAGTCACCACTACCAGCACCCGCCTTATCTTTCGCAAGACTTAGCGCTACTCCACCTCCATTCCACGGCTGATCCTGCGCTGGACTCGCGAACTCTAACGCTCCCTGCTCTTTCCTCGTAAACTCAATATTCACCGTATCCGACCAATCTGACTGAGCATGTGTCTGTGTTTTCTTTATTCGACGCCATATCACTCCCTTATATGGCGCCGTTGCGCTTATTACTCCACTATTATTAATTCTAACTTCCGTATTATCTGGTATTAATTGATACTCATACTTCCCTGCATTGTAATTCCTTATACGTATCCCAGTCCCCCATGCCTCTTTATCCGAGAACAACTCTACTTTCGATGCCTGCTTCCCCTTCCCAAAAAGAATGTTAAAATGTATCTCTACCTCTCTATTCTCATAATTCCTATGCTCAAGGGTTACCCTAACCTTCGCACTTCCTGCTCTCTTGTGTGTAACGCTCTTCTTATCCACTCCTACAATTTCTACGCTACTACCATTACCCATCATCAACGTATTAATACTGGTACCTTCTGGCTCACCCTCTATCATCCCCAATAAATCACCTTCATTGTAGGTCTCACCATCTGCATAAACCGCTGTATGAGCCTTCCCTGTCACCTTATCACTCATCACTCCTTTTGTAACCTTAAAATCAATCTGGATATCTTTGCTTTGGTAGTTTGTCGCCCCAAACGTAATTTTGTACGCTGCTTCCCCTGCATTTTGTACCTTTAAACTCTTTCCATTCTCTTCCCATGCCAATATCTGCGCTGCATTTCCTTTTGTGTCTTGCCCCTTGACCATTTCTGCATTCAATATTGCAAATCCACTACGAGTTGTAAAGGCTCCTGTAACGGCCTTCTTTATTGCAGCACTTCCAAATGCTCCGTCAGGTGCATAGGTCATAACAAGCGGAGTACTACCACTCACAGGACTCAATGCCCCTCCTTCCCCAGGATTAACTTTAAACCGAACATGTGCTCGCTTTAATGATTGCCCGACATCACTGCTCCCAAACTGTACGCCATACCACGCTTCGCCCACTCTTTCTATCTTAAATCCCTTCTGCGCACTCTCCCAAACTACTACCGGATTTCCCTGATAACTTATCACATCCCTTATACCATAACCGCTAAGGTCTTTCCTTTGCGTTGTTAGTTGCGCAACAATATATTGTTCATTAAAAATGTTTAAATTCACTGGGTCATACACTGCCTCTAAAGTTATGAAACCCAAGTTTTCTCCCTTCATCCCTTCAATAATCAATACGTATGCTTTTTCTTCTCCATGATATTTCTCAGACCCTGCTTTTTTTGCAATAATTCTAAACACGCCGCCCGGAACCAGCCCTTCAAGCTTCAAAGGCTCCTTCTCTTTATACACCACTGCATTTTCACTACCGTTTATCTTCACTCTTGTTGCTAATGATTTCTTAAGAGGCCTTACCGTAATCAAAATAGGCATAGTATCATTCGCGTCTCGTGTCACATGAAGTCGCTGTACAAATATATCTTTACCTTTTACAAGACTTTCGGTTACACTGGCTTTCTTAAACGCAAATGTTGTTCCTATCAATTTTGTGCTTATATCTTTCGACGAACCCTTTTCTGGTCCCCAAAGGGGCTCTGGTTTTTCTGGGGGGGGGGCGGACACCCTAACAAAAATAAAATTATGCTACTTATTAAAAATAATCTCACCTTTACATTACATGTAATATTCATAATCGTTGCTCCTGAATAAAGTATTACTCAAATAATTCTAGACAATTGCCTATATGTAATATACTATTACTGCAACATTTCGTCAAGTGTTTTTTTACATCCAGAAATAATAAATAACTACCGCGACAAGTAAAGAAGGTGTTTCCAATAAAAACTAACTAACAAGAAAAACATGTTAGAAATACAACAAAAAATAGATGCAAATCACTCTATACCTCTGCGTTCGTTACAAAATTTCACCGCATGAAAGATACAAAAAAGAAAATATGAGTATACCTTATGCCATTGTGAAGTCTTTATTTTCGGCGACTCATCTCCAACAGCAGCCTTTGCATGCCTCAAAGATATTCTCGATGTCCGCTTTCCGTGTCAACGCTGCTCCTCTTTGGAGTGGTAACTACTTTACTGTCGTATTTGAATTATTTATGCTTCGAAATTATATCAATTAAAAATAGTGAGAATAATTTTATAAGAAAATCTTTGTGTCTTTTATAAAAAAAATGAGCACATAACAATCTCACGGGTTTTATATAAAGCACAAGACCTAAGGCGCATGTTACAAAACCCGGCAATACCATCAATGTTCCACCAACAGACAACACAAGCACCTCTGAAAAACGTTTATACAAAACCGTAGCGGTATACGCATTTTTCTGCATTACTTTAATACGCGCGGCTATGCTATTGAGCGTTAATAATGCCCCAATACCGCACAATAACCCCATAATAATAAGCAACAATTGTGTTTCATAGTACTGCAATAAGATAGAAAAAAGATAAAGATCCAAGAAGAATATAGTAGTGAGCAATAAAAGCAAATAAAAATACTGTGTTATTTTTTTTGATGTCAAAAACCACTTCATATAAAAGCTTTACTCACAATTAGCTAAAAGAATAATTTATATTAATTACGACAATATGCTGCAAGTTATATGTAACTTATAGCAGAACTACAGAGAAAACACAAACAAAAACAGCATATAAATTATTACATAGCAAGCAATTACAAAAAAACTTGACTTGTAAGTTATATGTAACTTATTCTACGTTCGCCACATCAAAATTCATTTTTTTATAGTACAATTACAATACATGAATAGATCAAGTCTATGGTTATTACTATTTTTTACTCCCCTATTAATAATAATTGCAATAACACTATCTGCATTCTTCATAAGCTCGCAATCCCACATACCATTACTTGCTACCATTCTAGCATTCATTCCGGTAGCACTTCCCGCATCACTTATAACATACATTGTAGCAAATAAATACTTTTTGCAAATAAGTAGGAAAACCATCCTAATCACAGCAGCCACTATTATTCTCGCTACTTCATCAGCTACACTATGGACAACACTACTATATTTTAATCCACAGCTCATGAGTGATGCATTGCCATATCATGCCATGACCAACATCGTACATCAACACTGGCAAAATAGAGAATATACATATTCATGGACTCAGTACCCAAAAAACGCTGAAAAGAAAAAAACATATACAATCTACAGTTCTGAAAAGAAAAAAACAAGGGTACAGAGTACAGAGTCAACTTCACACATTAAAGGCTATTCAAACATGGAAAATAATCATTTGTTTCAGCCTTTCTTAAAACATCTCATTTATAACGCGAAACAACATAGCACTCAGCAGCCATTTATAATAGTATTGAGTTTTTGTATTATGCTTAGCTGCATATACATAGGCATAAGTCTAGCTTCGCTATGGGCAACAAACATATTTACACAAGCCATATTTCTTATAAATGCGCATGGAATTTTAAACATATTATTAAATTTGCTCATTCCATACGTATGGTTCCTTATAGGAATTATGACACTTGTAATTATTCTGCTGGTATTGTTTGTCATATTTCGCCTATATTATGGCATTGATAATGAGGAAACACCAGAAAATGAAAAATATGACAGTATACGGTAGTACGCAATGAAGTTTTTAATGCTTACCTTATTTATGGCCTTAAGTTTTGTAGGTATGTTTTTCGTGTTTCCCTACAATAACGCCATACTATTTTTTTTGGAGTATATGCTTGTTCCATGCATACTCCTGTTTTTCATGCTTCTTACCTATCCACGACACAGTGTATTAACACAAATATCTCTTGTATTATGTGGAATCATAGCGACATCATATATTGTATTTTCAATATTTTATGCGCCCCGTATTATAAAATGGGTATACGACTCACCAAAGACATCAAATTTCAAAATGCGTATCAAAGACTATTACGAGCATGCACGTAGTATGAGTAATACTCACGAAATGATACACTATGTTGAGCTATATAATAAATACTTTCCTAATGATCCTTGGGATTTTCCTGGACTAAATCAACAATTAGATATACGAACTAAAGATTCCTCCGATGTTGTGAGATCGCTACATCTTATAAGATACTTCAATAGAAACAAAAAGAACCTTACTGAAATTCACAAAATAAGCGAAAGTTTCACGCCACTTACGTATTTCAACCTTGGGAAGCTTGACCTTATTCAGAAAACAGCTGATTATGCAAACGATTCCCAGTTTTACGCAGCAAATCTTCTGCTCACACACTACATCAAAAAATATGGACAAGATAGCCGAAGCAAAAAACTCCAAGCACTTATACAACAGCGCATAGAAAATACGCAAACATCCTATACGGAACAAAGTCGCATACAACTCCAAACTCAAATACAATACTTATACAATGTTCTATCAGAAAACACGGTTAACGAAAAAACGATTAACCGATACTATCAAAGTATTGCACTGGGACATAATTACCCCCATAACGAACAGCTACAATGGTTGCAAAAGGCATACTTTGAGCTATTAACTCAAGAAATTTTTTTTGCAGACGAAGCTCGTGAGGCATTATTAAAGTCTACGAAAAAAATGCCCCTAATGTTTGTTGAAAATGGGGACTCGCACAGAACGATGTGGATAGCAAAAGATGTATCATATGTAAACAACGTTGCATATCTAGAGAATATAGAGCTTATTCGAATACAAGGCAAAACAACAAGAGCTGAAAATACGCACTCTAGGGCTTCACTTACAAACACGGGGACAATTTTGTGGCACATCAAAAGCCCTTATGCCAAACTTAGCAACAATAAGCTCATGCTATACAGCCTAGAACCAGGGAGCATTGCTTCACCTAATACTCCAAAACCAGTTTCTTGGTATAAAAATTTAGTAGAAGCACCGTGGCATCTTAACACCTCTGTACAGGCAAAAGAAATTATGTTTTTACACGCTCCAATGGATGAAATATTTTTCAAAACACAGAGTATAATAAACTACCTCATTTCGATTCCACTGTGGAAGAAACATTCCTTAAATGCGCCGTTGTTGTATAAAAATATTATAGAAACTTTGCTGAACATATTATTCTTTATAGCAGCGTTATATATATTCACAAAAATGAAATTGCTGTATTCTAAAAATGAGGATACACCATCTTTTACACGCGTATATTTTTTAGATATATGCCTCGGCTTTGCATATAGTATTAGCAAAGCATACAGTGCATTTTTTCTTCACACAGCATTAGGCAATGAATACTATAGGACATATGTATTAAACACACCAGCGACTATCATAATAAGCCTTATAGGCATAGGCGCATTTGTAATGTTACTAAACATGATACGCACTATATTTATAAGCTTTGGAAAATCTCAAAAGAAGAAGCTTATGAATAACCGCCCTAGAACTTAAGCACGCCCTGAAGTCATATCAGCCGCAGAGACAATTTCTACCGCCTCGGCTATGGTTTTAGCGCCATACAGTTTTTCCCGCGCTTTTCCCGCATATTTTTTCACGTTGTGTTGAGGCGCAAGCACAACGGAAAAACCGTAGTCTACTGCTTGGCGTACGCGTTGCTCAAAGTATTCCACGGGGCGTATTTCACCTGCAAGGCTTACTTCACCTATGGCGCACACGCGTTCAGAAATTGCATGCTGCCTATACGCGGAATGTAATGCTATAAGTAAGGCAAGCTCAAACCCTGTTTCTTGTACGCGCATACCACCAGCAACATTCACGTAAATACTATTTTCAGAGAGTGGAAGCTTCAAATGACGCTCTAAAACTGCAGCTATTCTAAAAACTTGTCGTGCGTCTATTCTGTCAGAAAACACGCGGCTTTGTGATGCTTGCGATGCTATAGTCAGGGCTTGTATTTCCACAAGAAATGGTCGACTGCCTTCATAGGTTGCGGCAATGCAAATGCCTGAAGGCAAGGCACCTTCACGCTCTTCTAAAAAAAGGGAGCCCGCATCGCCCATGTCAATAAGCCCCTTCTCCGTCATTTTGAAAATACCAATCTCATCCGTAGCGCCATATCTATTTTTTTGCGCGTATAAAAATCGCACGTTGTTTTGCGCTGATTCAAAAACGATAACGGTATCGACCATATGCTCTATGAATTTTGGACCTGCTATAGAGCCGTCTTTTGTAACGTGCGCTACCAGAAAAACTGTCGTGTTATAGTTGCGCGCCCATTCACAACACAGCGCGGCGCAAGCGCTTATGTGCGCAATTCTGCCCGACAACTGACCCAATTCTTCAGAACGAATAGTTTGAATGGAGTCTACAATAACACAGATAGGTTGATGTTTACGTACAAGCGCCTCTATGCGTTCTACTCGATATTCAGAGGTAAGCAGAACCTCAGCACCAGCGGAGTTTTTTGTGGTTCTAGCGCCTTGTTCTACAGCAAAAAGACCTAAGCGCTGTGCACGAAGCGCAACTTGTTTTGGCGACTCTTCCGCACATACGTACAAGACCAACCCGTGTTCTTTTATGCGTGAAGCGGTTTGTAGCAACACCGTTGACTTGCCTATTCCGGGTTCGCCGCTGAGTAGCACAACTGAGTTATGCGTCAAGCCCCCACCGAGCACGCGGTCAAATTCACTAGAATGCGAAAAAAACCGCGCATCTGAAGAATCTTGCACAAGCGTTTCGCGCATGCTAACAACGCAAGACTCGCTATTGCTGTCAAAGGGCGTGGCGCTATGTCGCTTAGGCGCACGTACTTCGGCGCGCGCTTTTGTAAGCGCTTTAGTCTCTTCTAAGCTGTTCCAGCTGTTGCACTCAAGGCACTTGCCCACCCACTTCGGAGTAGTGTGCCCACACACACTACATATAAACATTATTTTATTTCTATAATTTCTATTTCAAATTCTAAAAAAGAATGCGGAGGAATAACGCCGCCTACAGAGCGCGCGCCATAAGCGAGCTCAGGGGGAATAATAACGCGTCGTTTTTCGCCATCGACCATTTGTTGTAATATGCTATCCCATCCCTTAATTACTTCTCCATTACCAACGGTAACCTCTATGGGCTTACCTCGTTTTATAGAGCTATCTGTTATATGCGACTTCCCGTATATTTTGAGTTCATAATCAACCAAGACAACATTGCCTTTTTCAACTGGCTTACCAAAGCCTCGTTTTTGCACTACAAAATACATTCCATCGTTTGTTTTTTCAAATTCGACTTCCTCTGCAAAAATTTGCTTTCTAACAAGCTCTTGGTTTTCTTCGTACTGTTTTTTTATTTTATCTTCAATGGTACTTTGCAAAACGGTAAACGTGTCCCACGACACTTTTTTTAAGAAATTACTCGCTTCATTGCCTTTTGCCTTTACGCTCACTGAAATCATCTCATCGCCTTGCTCAATGCCTCGTACTACATTCATGCCTTTGACAACCTTTCCAAAAATAGTATGTTTGCCATTAAGCCAGGTAGCAGCCCCAAGCGTAATAAAAAACTGGCTGCCATTTGTATGTTGCCCCGAATTTGCCATGGCAAGTACGCCTTCAGCATCAAAGACAAAGGGTGTATCTATTTCATCGGCAAAATTGTACCCCGGACCTCCCGTGCCATCTCCATGTGGATCTCCTCCCTGAACCACAAAGTCTGCTATAACCCTATGAAAGGTAAGCCCATCATAGTAGTTTTTATCGTAAGGATGATGTCCCTCAAACGCACCATTGGCAAGCCCCACAAAGTTACTTACCGTCATAGGCGTTTTTGTGTAATACAACTGTAAAACCACAATACCCTTGCTGGTCTCAAT
This sequence comes from Spirochaetia bacterium, assembly GCA_965196605.1. Classification (GTDB taxonomy): domain Bacteria; phylum Spirochaetota; class Spirochaetia; order WTKD01; genus CBDAKK01. The sequence continues at coordinate 28,803 of CBDAKK010000008.1, read as the reverse complement.
AATTCCATAGAGCCCCGCAGACAAATCCGACAAGTGGCCCGCTCTCACGCACGCCGTGGTCGTAAACAGCGCCGTAAATAAAGAAAGAAAATACATTTTTTTCACAAAATACCTCTTCATTATTCTATCACGAATAATATGAAAATTAAACATGGTGTTGCGACCTAAAGGTCAAGTGACGCACAAACAATACATCATCCACAGCACTGAGCTTTGCTATCATAGCTTCATCCATGCTCTTGTTAATATCAATAATACTATACGCAATATGATCCTTATTTTTATTTATCATATTTTCTATGTTGATACCCGCATCACCTAACAAGGTGCTTATATTCGCGACAACATTTTTTTTATTGTAGTTACCTATGAGTAAGCGCGCCCTACTCTCAGATGTAAGATCAAGTGCACAATTCGGAAAATTGACGCTGTTAGCGATGGTGCCATACTCAAGGTATTGCACAACCTGCTCACATGCCATGAGCGCACAGTTTTGCTCCGACTCTTCTGTGGATGCCCCAAGGTGCGGAATGTTTAAAACACGCGGATGCGTCAAAAGCTTTTCCGTTGGAAAATCCGTAGCATACATGCGTATGGCTTGCGCATTCAGTTGCTTTTCCATTGCAACTTCATCTACAAGCTCGGCGCGCGCAAAGTTGAGTACAACAGTATTTTTTTTGCATTGCGACAACAACGCGGCATCTATGAGATGGTGTGTCTCTTTGAGATATGGAACGTGTATTGAAACATAGTCCGCTACACCTACCAAGGCTCTAAGAGAATATTCACGCGTTACCGCACGTGAAAGTCGCAACGCGCCATCTACAGACAAGTATGGATCATAGCCGACCACATTCATGCCAAAAGAAACGCACATGTTAGCAACACGCTGGCCAATAATGCCAAGTCCAATAATGCCAATTGTTTTGCCACGCAATTCTGTGCCAACAAAACGTGACTTTTCTTTTTCTACCAGCGTTGATATTGGCGCATCCACACCGTCTTTGGCATCTTTAGAAAGTTCACTCATCCAATGCAGTCCATGGTGTATGTTGCGCGAAGCTATAAGCATAGAAGCCATGACAAGCTCCTTAACAGCGTTGGAATTTGCACCGGGTGTGTTGCACACCACAATGCCACGCTCTGAACAACGCTCTATGGGAATGGTATTCACGCCCACTCCCGCGCGCGCAATAATCTTGGTGCTCGGAGCTATCATTTCATCACTAAGTTTCGCGCTACGGCATACTATGGCATCAGGAGTTTCTTCAGATTCACTAACAACATAGGAGCGCTTTGAAAAAATGTCTAAGCCCTTTTGCTGTATTGAATTATAGGTTTTAATAGAATATGGTTGCATATCTTTTTATTGTATCGAAGCATGCGCGTTTGTACACCCAATGCCTATTCCATATGCAGTGGTGGGGGCTTGCCCCCACACCCCCCGTGGGTAAGATGCTGTTCTGCGCTCCACGCGAGTAATTTTTATGCAAGCATGCTTTCATGCTTACACTGTGGCGGCCAAGGCTGGGCTCCAAATAAGCCATATGCACCGATAGCTGTACTTGCTATAAGCTCCATTTCTGTGTCGCACCGTCCATGGCGCCCCCTCAGCCCCATCCATTGGGGCGGTCGTTTGCTCCGCTCCATTTAACGTTTCTAGCCGCTCGCTTTCGGCTCACGACTTTTTTCTTTTTTTACCATCAATGGCGCACAATGCATGCCCTCCATGACATGTGCGGGGCCAACACCATAGGAGATAAGAAAACTAAAGCAACTATGTATGCCATAAAACTTTTTGTGGCTTATGTAGCTATAATTGTAGAAACATGACACGCATAGCAATTATGATTTTTATAAATACAATACTAGCAGTTTTTGCAGAACCCTCCGCACTTTATGCTGATGAGGAAGTGGACCATTGTAAGATTGTAAAGCGAGAAAAAAACTATGATGACTTCATTCCTGAATATAAAATCGAATGCATAGTCTATGTATACCGTGATGCAATAGTCGCTATCGATTACTCAGAAGATTGGGATGCAGACTTAACAGCAGTTTGGAAAGTTGAAAAGAACGGCGTCAATATGTACAGCGAACTCGGAACTTTTACGCCACAAATGGGTGAAGAATTACAAAACATACCTCATAAAAAGTTATTCATTATGCAAGACGTCCCGGGTTCTTATGACGATGAAACTTTGTGGGACGTAATCATAACCGTACGCGAATTAGGCTACGATACGCATGTTCCTAAAAATGGAATCATTTCTTCTGGCGGTGTTGATTTTTTTACAGGAGGAGTAAAACGCACAGTAGTGTTTCCTGCTAAAATTGGCGTTCATAGCTGGGCGCATAAGATCGACGACATCATGAAAACCGCTCAAGACTATGAAGAAAACTCCGAATTTCATAAGCCTTACATTGCGCTTTATGAAGAACTTGGAATACCGCGTGACTTTTATTGGTTTACCATTGAAAGTGCGCCCTATGATGAAATGCATTGGATGACAGAAGCAGAAGTGAAAAAATACTTACTGAATTAACGCATGCTTGCGCACAGTACCTATGTCATTACTGCTTTAGCACACAGCATGCTTTTTTCTTTGATGCAAGCTCCATGTTTGCACCGCACAGCGGTGCTTATGCAATAGTTTGCATCCGTATCGTTCTCGGCAGCCTTAATGCCCCATGATGTCAGCTCCATGTTAATTACACGGGACTCTATCCCGCTTCGCGGATACGCAGTCACTGCTGACAACTGCATCTAGCGAAGCAATGCGGAGCGTAATATGGATACTCGCAGACATGGGGCGGCTGTCCATCCTTGGCGCCCTATGCGTGCCCTCCATGGCACGGGCGTCACGCGTTTGCGACTGTCTTTGGTGCTTTTTTCATACTTGCGCACAGTGTCTATGTTATTACTGCTTTAGCACACAGGAGGCTTTTTTCTCTTTGGTGCGAGTACTCCATTTTTGCTACGCTCCGCTCCGCAATCTGAATGTCAGCACCCCCTCGCTTTGCTCGTGACTTTGGTACTCTTCTTTCTTTTCTCTTTTTTACATCCATACAGCCGTGCCATGGACGGCACGCATTGGCTGCCAAGGATGGTAAAAAGAGAAAAGAAAGTACAGCCATCCGAATGGATAGCGTATTTAGAATAGCTTTTTGGCAACCAATGGCGTTCACAGAAACAGCGTCAGCTACAACACACACGTCGTGCAGCCTACTCGCGCGAAGCGCCAAAACAGCATCAGCAGCTTCAAACTCAGTTCCTTAGCCCCTATGGCGTAGCACCTCAAGGCCACTCACACAAACTTATTTGCATTCGATTTTCATATGTTGCGTGTAGCGTAACACTGTTCCTGCGGCTGTAGCCGCAGGCTCCTTTTTCTTTATTTTTTGGTACTTTTTTGTTTCTTTTCGAAAAAAGAAAAAAAAAGTACGGCAAACCGAAGCGTTTAGATAGTGCGTTTTGCGCCGTGGCAGCAAATAGCGTGAGCAACACACCGTGTGAGCCATGGCACAAAGACTCACGCATAGCGCAACACCGTGTCTTACTCAAAGGGGGGCGTGGGGGCAGCTCCCCCACAGCGCGTTTTTCTTTGATGCGAGTACTCCATCTTGGCTTCGCTCCGCTCCGCAATCTGAATGTCAGCATCCCCTCGCTTCGCTCGTGAGCGTCCTCAAGCCGTGCTATGAATGGTGAGCGACGCACTCACACAAACTTACTTCCATGCAATCTTCATACTTGCGCACAGTGTCTATGTTATTACTGCTTTAGCACACAGCATGTTTTTTCTTTGATGCGAATACTCCATGTCTGCTACGCTACGCTCCGCAATCTGAATGTCAGCATCCGAGCGTATATCATAGCAGGCGCGGCTGCTTGACCGCAGAAAGCGTGCACACACAAAGCGCAAGCAGGAGACACACGGCGTGCAGCTCCCGCGCGCGCAAGCGCAGCACCGCGTCTTACCCAAAGGGGGGCGTGGGGGCACTCCCCCACAAAGGCAAATACAGAATGTTTATTGCGCGTCCCAAAGCCCCTGTAAGTACATTGCTCCAAGCGCTCTGTCATACAAGCCATAGCCTGCAATTGTGTTTCCTTCGCCCCATATGGTTCGTCCGTGGTCGGGGCGCATGGGACTGCTAAAGCCTGTCTTTTTATATGCCCGCATCACCCCTGCCATGTCTACCGCATTGTCTAGGTCTGCGGCATGCGCTACTTCGCGAAAGTTTTTTTCACCCTGTGTCTGGACTTTACGGCAGTGCGCAAAGTGTATGCGCCCCATGCCGCCAAAGTGGCATATCATTTGCACAAGATCGTTTTGTCGGTCGGCGCCTAAGGAGCCCGTGCAAAAGGTTATGCCATTGGCGGGACTTTCTACCATGCGCATTATGGCCTCTAAATCTTCTGTGTTTTTTACTATTCTCGGCAGCCCAAAAATTGACCACGGCGGGTCGTCGGGGTGAATTGCCATGCGTACTCCCACCTCTTCTGCTACAGGAACAACGGCTTGTAAAAAATACTCGAGGTTTTTTCTTAAAGTGGCTTCATCAAGTTGCGCAAAGGCTTGCTGCAATTTTTGCATTTCCTCTTTGCTAAAAGACGCCCATGCGGGCATGTTCCATGCAAGTACTTCTGAAAGGGTTAAGGTGGCTATGTCTTTGTGGTAGTATGACAGACCATGTGAGCCATCGGCAAAGGGTTCTTTGAGCATGGTTCGCATCCAATCACATATGGGCATAAAGTTGTAGCATATTATGAAAATTTCAGCCTGTGCTATCGCGCGCATGCTTTTTTGGTAGTTCTCTATAAAATAATCACGCCGCGGCCCGCCCCATTTTATTTCTTCGTGCACAGGCAGGCTTTCTACTACATTCCAGCGCATGCCGTGCTTGGCAATAAATTGCGCATGTGCTTGTACAGCCTCTTTGTTCCACGCCTCACCTATGGCAATGTTTTGCAATGAACTTACAATGCCCTGCATGCGTGGAATTTGCCGTATGTGAGACAAGGACACGGGGTCATTTAATCCATACCATCGAAAACTTAACTCCATGGTGTATGCCTTCCTTATACTGCTTAAATGCTGTCGGCTAAAAAGCCGCCGTCTACGGGAATATCAACGCCCGTGACAAAACCCGCCGCCGTGCTGCTTGCCAAAAACAAGGCTGCGCCTTGCAAGTCGCGGTGGTTACCAAAACGCGCCATGGACGTTCTCTCTATTACTTGTTTTCCTCGTGCGGTGAGCGTGTAGGGCTCGTCTTTTTCTACCAGCAAGGCCTTGTTTTGCTTACCTAAAAAAAAGCCCGGCGAAATTGAATTAACGCGTATGCCTAAAGAGGCAAATTCCTTTGCCATGCCCTTGGTGAGGTTGAGCACCCCCGCCTTTGCGGCATCATATGCCCACACTCCGGAAAAACACTGGTAGGCCGCCATGGAGGCAAAATTGATAATTGAGCCCCCCTTTCCCTCGCGCTGCCATGCCTTTACAAAAATTTGCGAGGGTAACAACAAACCAGCCATGAGGTTTAGTTCCAAGACTTCTTTAAAGGCTTCTGCGTCTTGTTGCACAAAGGGGACCTTGCCCTTGTTGCCACCTACGCAGTTTACCAGCACGCTGGGCAGGCCTTGCAGCTTTGTGCTGTTTTCAAAGCTGTGCTCCAAGGCGCTTTTGTCCGTGCAGTCCACCACTTCCAAGGCAAGGGCGCTTTCGTCTCCATGTGTGGCCTCCACAAGGGCGCGCCTCGTCTCCTCCAGCGTTTGCGCGCTGCGCCCCCAGAGTGAGACGCGTGCGCCTGCTTGCAAAAAGCCCGCAGCAAGCGACTGTGCAATGACCCCCGCGCCGCCCGTAATTACAACGCGCTGATTTTTGCATGAAAACATGCTCTCTATGTAGGTCATATGCCCCTCCAATTATTTGCGCATTACACGCAGCGTGCAAGCTAAAAACTACTGCGCACCTGTGTTATTTATAAAGTATAGCGCATGTGCGGGTAGTCTTACGGCAGCACAAGCACCAGACAATATGCCTCATGCGTAAATCACGGTTTCTCAAATTTCTTAATTTACACATGTTACATGACAATTTACGAAATTTTATCAAATTAATATTGTGAAAAAATATTTCACATGTTAAAACTTATATAATAATAACACGCACAGGAGGATTTCATGAAGAAATACAACATACTGTACATAGTAGCGATAATGTCGCTGCTATTCTTTGGCTGCAATGCGTCTACGGTGAACATTGATGGTACCTTTGAGGGCAAAATTCCATCTTATTCAGCAGGAACAGGCGCAAACAAGGTGACTGTACCTGAACAGACCATAAAGTTTTCATTAAAACGACAAAGTTTTGATAATGTTGTTTTGCTGAAATTTGAAATTGAAGAATATAAGTATATTTATTATGATTCTATAAATCGTAAATATACAGTTGGAACGCGCAACACCAAAGATGATATATCAATATCATCTCTCTACGATGCAAAGGATTTTATTTATGTGAGGTTATATATTCATATTGGTAAAAATAGTGCTTATCAGTACAAGGTACTTGAAAATGGCACAAAACTTGAGAGCATTAACCACCCCAAGGGCAGCAAGCCCATAGTCTTTGAGAGAAAATAAGGAGGAATTATGAAATCATATCACGCATTTTTTATATCGCTTGTAGTGCTCGCATTGCTGTTTTCCTGTAACGCATCAACGGTAATTATAGATGGAAACTTTGAAGGCAAGGTTGGAAATCAGACAATACGCTTTTATCTAAAGCGCCAAGCACACAATAATGAAGTGTCAATTACCGTTGAAGAATATAAGGACAAGACGGGCAAGACTTTTCCACTATATGTTCGTAACACAACGTTGTATGACGATATAGACCAAATTAGGATATACCTGTCATTACCACTGAATGTACATGGCGACTACAAAGTCCTAGACAATGGGGCTAGGCTTGAGAGCATCAACCTCACGCCCAAAATTACATTCAAGCGCAAGTAGCATTACCCCGCGCTCAAACTAGCCCGCCTTGTGCGGGCCTTTTTTATATGCGCGCCCTTACGCAGGCATACGCGTAAATGTGCAATAACAAGGGGCGGCAGAACAATTTCCCGCTGCCAAAACGCTACTCTGCACCATGTGTCTTGCCATGCGCGCCTCGTCTCCTCCAGTGTTTGCGCACTGCGCCCCCACAGTGAAGCCCGTGCCCTGCTTACAAAAAACCTTTCCCCAGTAATGATATCGCAGCTTATTGCCTCATGCATGACTTCTATGTTGCGCCACGGTTATTTGTAAGACATAAATTGCCTATTATGCTTTTTTCTATTGTCTTACAAAAATAAATTGAGTGTAAAGTTTTATATGAGGTGTGTTTTATAAAAAAAATAGTTTTTTTACTGTTTCCATTTGCACTACTTGTAAGTTGTCCCGACTCATTACCTAATGACGGTGATAGTGCCCATAAAGGCCTTCAAGAAAATTCTCCATGTCCTCCACCTCCCAATGCTGAACCTTCGCTTGCTTGTAAAATTCAAATCTTAGAAAAAGAAAAAGCCTATACACATAAGCTGATTAGAGCTATGAAATTACAACATAAGCAAGAAATAAAAAAACACAAGCAATTGATATGGCTGCTTAAGGAACAACAAAGTATTAATTTTTCCTCCCCGGTAACAGAATCTGCAAGTGACCAAACAGTAACAGCAAGTGATGTTACAAACTCCAAAAATGTGTTTGTAACTCGTAATGGAAGGTGGCGGAGCCCGTGGAGTTTTGGGAGCACAATTTCTCGCCCTACTTGAAGGAGAAATTGAAAAAAGTACCAGCGGTAAAACTATTCCTGAATTTTTTGATTTTTTTGCAGGCTCAAGCATTGGTGGCATACATGCGCTCTTTTTTACAAAGCCAGCTACAGAAGAAAATGGCATACTAAGTAACAGCGCCGCAAAGCTGCTTGAACTTTATTCCGACGAGAGCCTTAAAAAAATATTCCCCGAAAAAGGGTGGCTGGCCACTTTGACTGGAGCACCGGTTATGGCTGGTCCAGAATATGGTGACGCAAAAAAGCTTTTCCTTGAAGGCGTGTTTAAGAACCATACATTAGCAGATGCAACAAAGGATGTACTTATACCGGCATATGAATATGTAGAGAGTAAAGCCGTTTACTTTTCTAACAGCTCTAGCGAGTACTTAGAGACGCGTCTGAGTGATATTGCAGATGCCACAAGTGCAGCACCGGCATATTTTAAGCTTACGGTCATTGAAAGAGAAATCAAAGCAAAAAAGAAAAAGAATTATTTCATGGATGGATCATTTCTCTCAAACAATATGTGCCTCAATGCCTTATTTGAGGCTAAACATAATCCTAACATTGCAAAACTTCACGATAGGGTTAAAATTTTATCCATAGGTGCGGCGATCCGACCACCTGAGATTGAAGAAGATGAAAAAGAAGATTCGCGAGAATGGACTACGAAAAGTTGGTTAGACACTGGACGTTTGATAGAAAGAATGATGCTGACCCCAGCCTTGAACTCCGTAAGGAATTGTGAAAAACTTTTAGGAGATAATTTTATGCATATTCCATTTGAGAAGGCGCCATTTTCAAAAATAGACGATGTAGATAAAGCTATCATCACAAATCTTAAAGAAATCGCGCGTGATGAATTTAAAGAAAAAAAAGATGCAGTGATGCAGTTTTTGAATTTGCCATAAAGCTTTTAATAGACTCAACGCGTAACAACAAGCGGCGGCACCGCAATTTCGCGCTGCCAAAACTCGCTCTGTGCCATGCTCCTTGCCATGCGCAGAATTTCTCGCACAATTACGGACGCATTGGGCTTGAGCGTCATATCAAGTTCACCCGTTTTTACCCCAGCAAGCCCCTCTTCTGATGTCCCGCCGCCCACAATCAGGACGCGTTTTCTCATCCCCAGTTCTTGTAAACCTAAGGCTGCGCCCAAGGCCATGCTGTCGTCATTCGCAACAATGGCATCTATGCCATGTGTTTTGTTGTGTAGCCACGTTTTCACAATTTTTAAGGCTGCTATGCTTCTTGAGTTTGCAGACTCTTGGTGGCTTATCACAACATTGGTGTTGCGCAACCCCTGCTCAAAACCACGCGTTCTACGTACTTGAGGAGCGCTGCCCAGCTTACCAACCAACAGCCCAACACTACCACTACCACGTAAAGCAGCTTTTACAAATTGCGCCTGCGCTCTTCCTGCCTCTGCACCAAACATTATAACACAGCCAATTTTTTCATAGGCGGGCACATAAACAAGTGCATTTTCAAAGACCGACTCATCAGAAACCAAAAAAATTATAGGCGTACTCGTATTGGTAGTTTTCATAAAATCGTACGCATGCTTTATAAGGTTTGTATCAGGGCTTTGTATTACAAGTGCGTCAATGGATTTTGTGTCTAACAATGAACGTACTTTTGAAAGTTGCGCTTGCGTATTTTGAACGGCATTGTGCAGTGTTACTTTTTTAATAAGACCTTGTGCTACATGCGCTTGCAACTCACGTTTTACCGCACGCACCGCAGTATCTTCTGAATGCATGGAAAACGCAATGGTTAACGAATTGGTGTTTGAAAAACCCACGCAGGAGGCTAGAAAAAAAACTCCCATAATAGCAAGGAGCGCTGTGATTACCTTCATAGCTCCATGATATCATGCACATGCTTTTCTTATAGGCATACAAAGCTTATGTGCGTGCCGCAGTTATTTGCACAGTGGCGCCTTACCTTTGTAGAGGCAAGATCACACAGCCGCCCCATGGATGGTAAGCAACGTACTCACACAAACTTACTTCCATACAATTTTCATACTTGCACACAGTATCTATGTCATTATTGCTTTAGCTCACAGGAGGCTTTTGCTATAAGCTCCATCTCTGTGTCGCGTTGCGACACTTATTTTAATCGTTTCTAGCCCCTCGCCTAACGGCTCCCGACTCTTTTTTTGGTTCTTTTTTTCTCTTTTTTGCCTCCATACAGCCGTGCCATGGACGGCACGCATAGGCTGCCAAGGATGGTAAAAAGAGAAAAAAAGAACGGCCATCCGAGTATATTGCTTATTTGGTGTTGCGTCTTGGCAACAAACAGCGTGAACACACACGGCGTGCAGCCCTCGCGCGCGTAGCGCAGCACCGCGTCTTACCCAAGGGGGGTGTGGGGGCAAGCCTCCCACAAAGGCAAAATTGCGATAGCTTATTTACGCCAGCGTATGGTTTCTACCATGTAGTGAATATTGGTGTCTTGTTTTGAAGATGGAGATGTCATTTGTTTTTCTACGACAAATATAAGAGAACTGTTGTCTTGTGTTGTGTAGACTGCTCGCATTATGTAGTTTTTGACCTGAGCTCTGTAATGCTGGGAAGAACCTACGGCAGCACTAAATGTTTCGCCATTGTGTGTAATACCAACGGTTATGTGAAACGCGCCAGAAGTTTCATTTTTTGCACTTATGGTTTTTATGTGCTGCGAGAGTGTCGCAGAGTAATCAATATCAGAATCGTAGTCCGTAAAAAGTATAGAGTTAGCCGCCACATCTCCATCAAGCAATATGTATATAAGTTTGCCAGAGTCGAGCAAGTTTATATTGTACTGCCTGAAGAGCGCAGCGTTGGCTGTGGCTGTCTCCAACAAGGCATTTATTCCATCCTGATCTATTTGCGGAATAACATCATATACATTTTTTCGTATGCCGTTTGCAATAAACGCATTTTGTGGAATATCCACAATTGATATGCTTGCAAACATTTTGTTTTCTTGATTTATTCCGTATTCTGCAAACGCCAAGTACTGGGAATCACCGGATATACCAACTATTTTATAGTGGGCTACTTCTCCTGAATAAACCTGCGTTACAAGAGAAACTAGAACGATTGTGGCAAAAAGGTATTTTCTCACTTAATTTATAAACCTCTACACATTAGTTTTTCGGATATTTTAGGGAGACGATAAAGCATTAATTATATAATTTACAATAGATGAGAAGATCGCAAGCAAGAACCATAATTTTATCAATGTACATTATATGCGTAATACTCATAGTATTTTGGTGTTTCTCATATTTAGGAAATGGAAAAATTTTGCACCATTTTCAACAGAATATGTTTGCACTTCATCACTTGTGTATTGTTCTATCAACTGTATTGCTTATCAAGGCCTTACTCATAATACTTTCTTTTCGTACACAAACTATAAATTTGCATCAATTTTTCTTTGCTGCCGCACTATTAAGCAACATCCCCCCTCTTATAATACACATGCTTTTTTCACTGCCCACAGTACAAGAAATATCTACAGCAGTGTTGCACACATCTATAAGAATGTACAGTGGCTTTTATATTGCAATGTCGCTTTTTTGGTTTTTTTCCATCCTTTGTACTTATTCACGAAACATGCCCTACAGTACATTACTGTTTTTGTTTGCCCTTGCCGTTGCATTTAAGGTAAGTACCGCAGCTCCCATTATTTACAATACTGCATCATCTTTAAGTCTCTATGTTGGCGGTAAACGCATTTTTGTTTTTGGGGCAATAGTCTTGTATCTTATAATACTTATCTTGTATTTTTCCTACCATCTACGGCTTCACATAGAAAGGCGAATAGCCCTTTTAGAATTCTTTTTATTGTCTACGTTTATTATTGCAATGCAAATACTGCTTTTCTCAAACTCGAGTTTTCTCACTGCCATTATAAGTGCTTTTCTCATAATTAATTCCGTTGTAAGCATGAAGCGCTATTTTGTACATAAGCTATAGGCTACACAACAGTTAAGTATAAAGTCATTCCAACGAATAAAGGCACAATGAGATTGTCGACATGCTCTAAATCAAGGCTCTCTACTAAGGCTGATGAGACACTTGTTATTACCGCAATTTTCCACAATCTAAAAAACATAAAGCACGCTATGAAAACACATAAGGCATTTGCTGTAGTTCCCACATAGGTTTTCTTGTTATTCCATGGTAAGCGCGGTGATTGTGAAAATGTCATGCCCACAATAGACGCCGCTGTATCACCAATGGTTACTGCAATAATAGCGGCGCTAACAACAGGTTGCACATAAAATTCTATAACAAGCACTATGCCTATAAAAAGTGTCAAAGGCGCATACGCAAATTGATGCTCTTCATGCTCACGTAAAGCAAGGCTTTGAATGCGCCGAAGCACTGGAATGCGTTTTTTTTGCAAACGCAATTGCTCTACTACATAATAAAAAACACCCATTCCTATCAATAGCACTTCAAGTGTCCTTGCGTGGTTCGGGAATTCAGCTATCAACAATGCACAAACTACAAACGGAGCATGCAAAAGCTTGCGAACAATTTCTTTTACTAAAACTTTTCTCATATTATTCTAGAACGGCAAAACTCCACTGAATATAAATGCGCGATATACTTTTAAGCTTCTATTACAGTTTTAAGTGCTGCAAGACGCTTTTTCTTTTTTCGGTGTCTTTTAATAAAAAACACTTCCATTTTGCGTATGAACGTGAGCGCAAAGAGCATGAGTCCCGCTATACCCGCGCGAGATAAATTCCGCTAAAAAAATGAGATAAACCAAGCAATTAGAGTTGTAGCATATACAAATGAGTTTTATATACTACAACTCTTTGTGCTGTAGGGGGCAAGTGATTTGAGAAAAAGTTGCAGTTGAATTGAGAAAATACCGTATTTTAGAGTGTCTATATGTGTTTTAACGTGTCTTTAGATGGGATTTAATGGGGGGGTAATAGAGTGTATTTTGTCACTCTTCTCGGAACTGCATCAAATCGACTAAATCGTATTGTTTTTCCAGTGTGTAATTTGCGGTAAGCGCCTCGGTTTTTTCCTTGTCCCGAGTACCAGTTCCTATAGAAACCGTGAATTTCATGCGCTTTGTATCCCAGCGGTGTTTCTGTATGCACTCTTCCAGCACGGGTGATGGATAAGAACTTAACAGGAATTTTCCCTCAATGACACTAAGTGCCTTGAGGAGTGCGGTGTAGTCTTCTATGGTGTATCCGTCATAGTGTCCACAGTCGCTGTTGTAATACGGTGGGTCGCAGTAAAAGAGAGTATGAGGACTGTCGTAGGTGCGTATGATTTTAATCGCGTCTGTACATTCGAGCTGTACATGCTGGAGTCGCTGTGCGTAGTGGTAAGAGAATGTATCGCGTTTGCGTGCTATTTTGCGGGCAGTAGTGCCGCTCATGTCGTATCCGAAAGAGCCATCAAGCATGGAGCAGAACGATTCTTGAGACAAAACCCACACTGCCCACGCACGCTCAAGGGGCGAGAAGCGGTGCGGGTTGTTGTATGTAACAAGCGCATCGTGGTGTGCCATACGGCTGTGAAGCGTGATTTGTATTTGTTTTTCGAGTGAGACAAAGTCTTGCTGTACTATGCGGTAGAAATTCATAAGCTCACCGTTTGTGTCGTTAAGTGTTTCCATTTCTGAAGGTTTCTTTGCGAAGAAGATAGCGGCACCGCCGCAGAAGGGTTCTACGTAACAGGTGTGTGGGTGTAGGAGTGGGACGATTTCTTTGACGAGATTTTGCTTACCTCCGTAATAGCTCACTGGCGTCTTCATGCAGCCACCTCACATGGTTTGAGTGCATACTCTTGTGCGATGAACTCTGTATTGTAGTTTGCGGTAAGTACTTCGGTCTTTGATTTAGTATGACCTTGAGGCGAATTAACAATACGTCTCCGAGAACACTGTGTGTACCATCCGTGTTTTGAGGTGAAACTCTGCAGAGTGTCCGAGGGATACGAACTTAAGAGAAATGTTCCCTGTATAGCACTAAGACTTTTCAGGAGTGCGTAAAAGTCTTGTTCGGTGTATCCTCCGTAGTGTCCCATATGTGCATTAAAGTATGGTGGGTCGCAGTAGAAAAGCGTGTGCGGAGTATCATAGCGTTGTATGATGGTGAGTGCATCGTCACATTCTAACTGCACATACTTGATGCGTTGTGCGAGTGTGTGGACATCGAAGGTATCTCGTTTGCGCGCGAGTGCGTTACTTGTTGTGCTACGCACGGAGCGAGAGAACCTGAAGGCACCATGGAAGTCGTGTGCGAATGATTGATGCGCTAAGACCCACACAGCCCATGCGCGTTTTACGGGGTTAAAGAGGTGTGGGTTCTGATAGACAACACGAGCATCGCTGTGAGCTCTGCGACTATGAGATGTGCTTACAACAAGAGATGTAAGTTCCTGTTTTTTTGTTTGCACGACTGAAAAGAAGTTTGTAATTTCAGCGTTGGTGTCATTGAGTGTTTCAATGGGCGCGGGTTCTTTTGCGAAAAAGACGGCCGCGCCGCCACAGAAGGGCTCGACATAGCACGTGTGAGGGTGCAGTCGTGGCACGATGGTGCGTGTCATAGACTGTTTACCTCCGTAATAGGTAAGTGGTGTTTTCATAAAAAGTTCAAATACTCCGTACATAGTAACCTGCCTCACACCGATATAACAGTATGGTGGTAGCAGTGTTACCGTGTGTGGGGTTGTGTTGTAACACCACATAGGGGCTGTGAGTATGCTTCTACAATACTCGCCAGTGGGTGCTGGTACACCCGCAGGCTGCCACTTTTTTGTTTATGGTAGCGCGTCTTTTTTTGCTTTACTAAGTTTCTTTTGAGCGTCTACATATGCACGGTATTCGTGGTAGTGGCGGTAGTCAATATTGGTGGTATCCGTGATTTTGTTTATGCACACGCGTATGCCGCAGTTTATGTAGTAGGCTTCGTTTTTGCCTTTTTCGCGTGCCCAGTTTTGAATGGCAGCGTCAGTTTCTCCGTCAATACAGTCTTCCTGCTCTGCACGCGTGGCGGCGTCTACCCATGTGCCTGTGGTGGTATCGCCGACCCATGAGGGCTTGAGCATGGCCTGCGGCGGCGGTGTGGTGTGTGCTATGGTAAGACTTAAGTCTTTGGGTGGTGGGCTATCAAACTGCCCTATGATGTGTCCATTTTTGTCTAGTTCGTAATATGTTTTTGTGCTCATTTTTAGTGCTCCTTTATGCAGTGCGTTTCCAAATACGCACGGTGTAATTTACGGGTCTATTTTCAGCTGCAGTGGTAACTACTGTAGATACGGAAAATCTATATCCTACTCTATCACTGTGTCTTCTAGATGAGCCATCTGACCAACCCCAGTCGTCTCCTTGATCTACAATGCTCATGTTTTGTTGCGAGCCATAACCCCATCCCAAATTTGTCTTAAATGCAAATGTAAAATCTCGAATAGCATCAGTCTGTTTTCCTGTTTGAAATTTTTTTGCGCCATAATAGTCGTTGTCCCTACCCTCGGCACGAAAGAAGCAATCTGCGTATTGACTACTGATGTTTTGCCATGTCATGGTGTTGCCCCAGAGTTGTTGTGGAGTAGGTTGGTTTGGAAACTGGGTGTAGATAAAGCCGATGGGAATGGCGGAATTTAGTACGTCTTTCTTTGCTTGCGTGATGGCGTTTTGTGCTTCGGTTTTTGCTTTGGTGATTTCAGCCATAAGTTCACTTTTTAACTGCTGACGTAGTGAGGTAAGAGAATTCCATCCGTGCGCAGATTCACGGGGTGTAAGGTCGATGGTATTGTTTTTCACTTGTGCGAGGACAACATCATTGGCTTGTTTGTCCGTAGACAAAACGACATGCACGGTAGTCTTATCCCCGCGTGTTTTCC
The DNA here is from genome assembly GCA_965196605.1 of Spirochaetia bacterium. Lineage (GTDB taxonomy): Bacteria > Spirochaetota > Spirochaetia > WTKD01 > CBDAKK01. The sequence goes on along the minus strand of CBDAKK010000008.1, from coordinate 13,109 downwards.
ATGTTTGCTTTTGTTGAATATCGTGCGTTGTGGTAGTATCTACAACCGAGTGACGCAGTACCACGAGTCCGTCTTTTTTATCTATTGTAGTCTTGGCGGTGAGCGCGAGCCGTTGTCCATTAGGGGCAACAGCATCTCCCGCACTAATGACAACCTTCCCCGCGCCATCCATGCTCACGGTTAGCCCCGAGAGTACACCCGTGCCTGTGATAGCGTGCGTACTCTCATGTAGCGCATCCTCGGTATTCTGCTGAAGTATATCGAAGTCGTTGGGGGTAGGTGTCATACCTTCGTAAAAATGATGTTTTTTCATAAGTTTCTATCTCCTGTGTTTGTATGTGATTTTTTCGTGTTTTCATTAAAAATAACAAAGCCTACATCGGGCGGGGTGTTGGTCTCTAGGTAACTTTCAAGCTCAATGCGTTCCTCTGCCGTAATGTTTTGCACGTACACATAGAGTCCTTCGCCAGCCATAATTATGCCAGTGCCAATGGGCGTGCCATAGGGTAGGTGTCCTACAGTAAACGCATTCTTCGGCATTTCAATGACGCGGCACCTACTCTTAAAATTACTCTCCATAAACTGAGTGAATGCTTGGCGCGTACCGAGATAGGTCATCGTATGCGTTGCAACAGTAAGGCGGTCTCTCAAACTTTTGTCACTTTCGTTTTTAATGTGTGGTAACGCTAATGCTTTAGCGTGTCTGTCCATAAAAGTGCGAGTACCCAACGCGGGGAAAAATGCTCGAAACACATCTCGTGTATCGCTTGCTACAACTGCACACAATACTCGCATCACCGAATACAACCGGCCGAGCTGTATTTTCTTCCGGTCTCCTTCATACGAGCTTTTTTCTATCTGTTTTTCTACAAATTTTTCAAACGCCATTACACTACACCTTCTTGGTTGCCCTCACGCTTGTAAGTTTGTATACACCATCATTGCCAAGCGTCTTATCGCTTGCCGTTGGCGTGGTAAACTGAATGGCATCTTGGTCGTCAAACAAGTTGTATAAATCTTGCATGGTATAGCGCGTGCCAATGCCAAGCGAATAAAAATAGTCGGTTATTCTTTTTTTTGCTTCTGTTTCCGTAAGTGTACCTGCATAGGTACAACTGACGGTAAGAGGGGCGAATCCTACGGTATCGACTACCGTATTTCGCCCTATAAGCCCCACTGTATCGAGTCGAGCACGCACCTTTGTCACTATATCAGTACCGACTTGCGTATTGTTTGCACCGCGTAGCACCACGCGCACTGACCCAAACCCACTGGGCGCACGAAACACTTTTGCTTCTCTAACGCCATCTATGCCCTGTGACTCTGCTTTGTAAAGTAGTGGCACATCGCCTGTTGCAGAGCGGAGCCACTTTGCTTTTATCCTCGCTCGGTAGGTCTCATCTCCTTCTCTGTCGGTACCCATGCGTCCACGCTCCCCACTGTTCCACCCCCTCGGAATACTCACACGCTCAATACTTTTCCACATCGTACGCGATACGAAATTAAGTCTCGCACCCGATACGCTCTCCACGTTTCCAACAGCGCCCGCTTCAGTCGCCTCTATCACTATCTCTACGTCTTTATTCGAATCTATATTTTCGTATGTCTCTACAACCACAAATTGCAGGTTATTTCCCGAAATCGTCAGCACACTGTCTTTTGGAATAGTGATGCTGGTGTTCACGCGCACAACCGCTCTGCCTCGTGCTGTGGTCGGTTCTTTGCGTATCACCCCAAGCATCACGCCCCATGTATCTAAAAATGTTGCACTTGCACTATCAAGCGAGACTTGTGTGGCAAGCGGTGTTAAGAACGTTTTATACACCCACGCAATAACCCGGGCGAATGTATAGACCAACCCTGCCAATACTCCTTGCGAGCGAAACTTCGAAACCCCGAGTTCTTGCTCTGCTATCTTCACAACCTCCGCTTCTATCTGACTGTCTTTTTTATCTAACAATGTTTTTATTGTTTTACTCACACCATCACCTCCTGTTCCCTGCTCTCTCCCAACACTCTAAATTTCAACACTGTTTTATTTTCTTTGGTTTCAATGAAAAAACTCTCCTGGTCAATACGTGCATCTGCTCTTACAATGCGAAACAACTCGCTTTCTATAAACGCACTGTCCATAGGTGTATTCACACGCTCTAAAATCTGCGAGCCAGCGTTGTTATCCCACGGCACGCCCCCACGTACCATGCGTATCATCCGCGTAACATCCTGTGCCACAAGTGACGCACCTTCGACTATCTCTACATCAGAGCCATGAAGTCCATCGGTAAACACAATATCTGCGTCCCCTCCAACTCGCATGTCCTTATCGCTACTCATACAATGTTCCCCGTGTTTTGTGGCACGAGAACCGTGCCAATGGCAGGCCCGCCACCGTTAGCAAGCGTAACCTGCCCCGGTGCTACCAATGTTTGCGTTGGCATTTGTACCTGTACTGTCTTTACAAAATGCTCAAACGCATCTGCTATTGCGATGGCTATCTTTTCATCTATCTCATCGCTCGTGGTGTGCTTGCCATCTTTGAACTTCGTTTCTACTTCCGTAGAAATACTTTGCAAACGACTTTTAACCAGTGTTTTAATGCTGTGTTTATCAAACATTTTTATCTCCCTCCTTTTGCTCTATGAATGTCATTCCACAAATAACTGCGCTAGTTTTTGTTGTTCTGTTTCTAATAGTGCAATAGTGTCAGGACTTATGACTTGGTTACTCGGTCCGCCTTGTGTCTTTAAGCCCTTCAAAGCCTGAAGTACTTTTTTCAAGATGCCATACAAACTCGCCTGTGCGTTTGCAACTCGTAGTTTACCATCTCCCGCATGCAGACTTACCACCGCTTTGTCATCGCAGGCACCTGCGTATAACTGTGTCCAAAATCCCGTTACTACCGGAAACGCTCGATGCCCTTCTATGTACTGCACCACCGCAATCTCGTTGCGTTTACTCATTCCAAACAATCCACCGCCACTATGTGCAAACGGAAGACATATCGGCACGTCTTCAAGCACGCTTCCCGTGTTCTCGAGCGTCAGCGGCTTGAGTATCTCGCCATCTGCAACATACCTCCCTTCGCCTTGTGTTATACGCACTTCGTCTATTCTCATAAGAGAGGCAAACGCTACGCTTGCAAGTATTTTTCTTCGTATCTGCTCAAACATACCCATACACGCTCCTCGCTTTCTCAAGTAGCTTTCTGTCCTCATCCTGCGTAAGTGCAACCTCGTTATCAATCTGCGCCTCTTTTGTTTTTCTCTCGTTCACTTCTCGTCCCCGCTGGGCTTGCACTTCTTTTATCACAGGGTTTGTCTCTTCAAGCACCACCGTGGCACTAATAACTTCACCCATTTTTGCTTGACTCATAGTTATTTTCTTCACTATCGCCGTCTTATAATTCATCGATTTTGCTAACGCAAAATCTAGTGTGTACACCGCAGGCAACGCTCCTTCTAATTTCTTAAACGCATCACCGAGTACGCGCACCGCCTCATACCGCTCTGATGAATGAAGCGTAACGGTAAGCGTCAAACTCATGTCATCGTAGCCATTAAATACTGCAGTCTTGCCCGATGTGCTGTCGCTTGCTTCTCGCTCCATACGCATAGCTCCGCCTATTTCATAGCTCTCTACGACACCACTTATTTGTACACCATCGACAATAAGCACGCCTCGCTCGTTCACTTTAAGCGTTGGCATACCCAACCTCTCTTGCAAATTCAGCTAGAAGCTGCATAAAATGTCCAATGTTCTTCGGTGCATCAAGCGCTACTTTCGCAATGGTGATATTCACGTTTTGCGTGGGTTTTTCTCTGCCTGCCTGTATTGCAGTGCCATGAGTGCCGCCTCGTCCTATTGCGTGGTTTGGCACAATATATCCATCTCTATTAGGCGTGAAGAATTCTCGTCCATTCTCACCAACTTCATATATAAGCCCCGCCTTTACAGGTCCACCCATCGCCCGCGCTCCTGCGATTGGTATGTGCGTCCCTGCTCCACTTTGTATCCCCGCTATGTTCGTATTCCCAGTAATGCTTTCACCTTTGGTGGCTCCAAAAAATTTCCCGACTGCTGAAAATACTTTGCCTACTCCTCCAAGCAACTTTGCAAAAAATGCTTTTATCGGCTCCCAGTGTTTTATTATCAATGCAGGTATCGTAATAAACGGAGCAAACAACATGCTCGCCCCTACTATAAACGGATTATCAAGCAATTTCATGAACGTGGTATATACCCAGTTCACTGCACTCTTCACGCCCTCAAATGCACCGACTACCACTTTTTTCATGAATGAACTAACAACGTCCCAGTGTTTTGCCAATAATGCGAGACCAGCACCAACTAACGCAACCACAGCAATTATTTTGTATATAGGAGCAAGGGCTATAATATGTGCCACCGCCGCCGACCACACACCTGCTATCCATGTGCCAAGTGTCGGAAGTAATCCTATGATGCTTTTCCCAAGTCCCAATACACCCTTGGCAAGCCCACCTATCTTAGAACCCAACATACCCACAATCGGAAACTTATCGGCTATCATCATAAAACTCGCTAAGCCCGTAAGAGACGACAATGCACTACTGCCCACAGAAAACAAACTACCCGTAACCTGCATCGCACCACCCGCAATGTTCATAAGTACGTTCCCCGCTTCGCTTCCCTGTGCTACCCAGCCTGCAAACCCGGCTACGCCACCAAGCATTTCCATACCAAATAGCCGAACCGCATTTGCTCCCACTCCCAAACTTGCTTGGAAATTTTTTACTCTGTTTGTTGCAACTTGCATCTTCTGGGCGTAGGTATCTGCCATTTCGCCTGCCATAATGCCCGTGGTGCCACTGGCATTCTGTATCTCTTTATAACTGTTTTTAAGAGTATCTAACGACCCGCCGAGTAAGTTTATAGCCCTCACCCCTTCGTCTCCGAATGTTCTCTGCAACGCTTGGCGTTGTTCTACGGTGCGTGTTTCCACATCCCCAAATTTTCTGTTTATATTTTCTAGTGTCGCAATAAGATTAAGTCCGCCTGACTTGTCATACGCAACCTCAAAACCCAGTTGTTTGCCCGCCTTGTCTATGTTCCGTAACGTTGCAGCAAACGCTGTGCCTGCCTGGCTGCCTTGCAAGCCCGCGCTATTCAAAGCTCCTACAATCGTAGCAACCTGCTCCATTTGCATGCCCGCTGGTTTCGCTGCAGCCACCGCATACTTAAGCCCTTCGCCTAACTGGTTTAAATTTGCTATTTGAAACATTCCTTGCGTCTTGGCTATAACATCAGAAAGTCGGCTCATAGCACCTTGCGCACTCTCGCCATCTCGGCTCATGTTGTTGTACGCTGTTGCAAGCAGGTTTCCCGCCTCCGCACTACTGCCCATTGTTGCTTTTGCTAATAACAACGATGCGTTCGTCCCTTCTATCGCGCTCTTGGTATCAAGCCCAGCGGATAACATCAAATAACTTGTTTGCGCGTATTCGCTTGCACTCTCTGCGTGTCCGCTGCTCCACGCCTTTGCTGATTTTGCAAGCTCGTTGTACGCTCTGTCCATCTCCTTGCCTGCGCCAACACTCATCGCAAGAGACGAGCGTACCGCAGCGAGCGAGCTTTCGAACTCGCTCGCTTCCCCGCTCATCGCATTTGTCGCAGCACCCACACTGCGTGCCATGCCCGCTACGTGTCCCGAGACCAACGATAAGTTCGCCGATGTTTGCAACAAGTTCTCGCTCTTAAATGCGTTTACCGAACGCTTCACGCTCCCAAGTGCCGCCCTCGCTTTGCCCGCAGCTCTCGCCATTGAGGAAGAAAACGAGTCGATAAACTTAAGCGTTACACTTGCCGTAAAATTACTCATGTTTTTTCACCGACTTGAAAAAAACGGAGACAACGCCTCTTGTATCTCCGTTACCTTAAGCTTCCGTATATACCTCGCTCGACTGTACAGCTTCCACGCCGCATCCATTTCCATACCAGAAATATCAATGCCTGTGTAATGGTGTATATACGCTACAAGCTCGCCTACACTACTCGGCTTGTTGTCTTCACGTTTTTCCCGAAAAAAGGGGCTACCTCGTTTTCGACAAACGCACCCAACACCGCACTCTTGTCTCCCACGATTTCCAGTATTTCTTCGCTCTTCGGAGACACCACCAAAGACGCAAACAAGTTGCGACTTGCTACCACTGGCTCTAAACTCGCAGTCTTGCCGTATACTTCTGCATCTGCAACGGTCGGCACGCGAAACAACACTTCTACGCTGTGAGACACACGCTCTTCGTCATCCCACTGAAGTGTCGCAAGACGTAACTTCTTATGCACCTTCTTCGCTTCCTCAATTTGTTCTTGCGTAATTTGTAACCCTTTCATAGTTCTCTCCTTTTATGAAAATATTTTTTATTGCATTATTTTTCTTTCTACTAAAAAACTCTATAAAGGACCTACATACGCCGGTATCCCATTGCTCACAATAGGACTTATGATAATCCCTTTAAGCGGCACGTTAAGTTCGTTATCGCCCTTCTTCCCACCAAGCTCACGTTCCGTCCATTTCACCGTAAACACATCCACCTGCGGCACCTTCTCAAGTCCCGCCATTGTTACCGTGATGCTCATCGGCTTCATGTTATAAAACCCGCCACCACTTGCTGAATACATGCTTATTTTTGCGTACTCAACCCTAGAGACTTCCAAGTCGCAGTCCCCGCTCTACTCTCCATGCGAATGCCCTACCGGTAACCCTCGCATGTCCGTAACAGCCTCTCCACTTATCTTGTCCTTGTACGTGATGCCCTGACACAACATCACGATGCCTGTCGGCAACAATACCTGTATGCTCCCAAACTCATACACCCTGCTATTAATGCTTACCATGACTACACTCCCGCTTTATATGTAATTTCTGTTTCAATCCGACTCGTCTTGCCCAGCGGTACTATTGCAACCGCAGTCTTAACCAGTCGCTCGCTTATCAGTTTGCTCGTGTCTACCGACACGCTAAAGTCTGTAATCTCACCGTTGGACTTCATCACCTCTAATGGCACTTCGCTCTCCTTCTTGATAAACGCAACGCCCCCAGCATTCGCAGGGATGTTCCCGTTCACAAACTCTATCTGTACCCCACGCACCGCGTTACTCGCTCTATTCATTACTCGTATTTTTTCAAGCGTGTCGTAATCGCTTGTATCGTCCGTAGCTAACCGCGCAAGCGTAATGTACACCCCCGCTCGTCCGTAAAACCTCCGCACTGTCGTGTACCCTGCATTAAGCAAATTCTCAAGCGTGGTCTCATCCCACGCTTCGCCTACATCAGTCGCACCAGCAAGAGAACCCCATTTCACTGCGTCTATCCCTTCATGTGCATCTCGTCTCGCAATAGATCCTAAGACCGTATCGATAATCGGGTGCCCCGAAGGAACCCCATCCGAACCACGCACCATAATCGTGCCCGCACATATCACTAATCGATTGCTCTTCTTCTGCCCTCGCTCCGCAGGCTCTACAAGCTTACTTGCAAACTGTACATCTTTCTCGTTCTTGCTCGCATCACTATTGCCTGTAACCTTCCCTCGCGTCTGCGCTACTCCATACACATACCTATGGCTCTTTGTCGCATTTTGGGCTTTATCAGCAAGCACTTCCCACACATCTTTCGCCGTGCTATCTACTATCGCAATACACTCCAACACCGTGTTCCACGCTAAGACCGCATCGATGCCCGCACTATAGGTAGCTACACTCCCCGCGCTCGGAAGTACATACGCTATCACGCTCGCACCACTCATCTCAAAAATACGCTTACACGCTCGCTGTACGCTCCCGTCTCCAAACTTCTCGGCGTCCTTCACGCTCACAACTGAATTCACTTGTCCTTTCAGTTTTGTCCCCGTTCCTATCACCGCGATAGTCCCAACGCTCCCACCTACCCTCGCAAGTCCGCCTTCCCCTGCTACTATTGCTACTCCTGGTAATTTCATTTTTATAGCCTCCTACATTTTCTTTACAACTATGTTGTAGTTTGTATATCTCCAATCGTCGGGATTGTGTTCACGTGCAAATACGCTCTCTGCGTTATCTTCACTCCCCACAACGCGAGGTCTATCTCTCGCATGCTTCCACTAAACAAATTACTCCCATCGTCCCAGCGTGGTCTATTCACAAAATCTTGATGTGATACCCCGCGATACACTGTTGCTATCGCATGCACCAAAGACAATGCCACGTTCTCCGCGCTATCTCCCTCACTTGCTCGAGCTAGTATGTAAAGTCCTAACTTCACATCCCCATGCAATGACCCATTATCTTCCCTAACACCTTCCACGCCAAGCGTAGCTACGTACAACGCAGGAATACTTCCATGTGCATACTTCTCTACATCAGCCGATGTCCACACGCCACGACTTGCCCCTATCACCGCAAACCTTTTACTCACACCTTCATGCTCAATAAAATATCGCACGCACTCATTGCGTACTCCCTCTATCGTCATAACCGCTCCTGAACCCACTCTCGTATCAAGCTCTGTATCTCTTGCTCGTTTTCTTTTGATGTCCCTAAATACGGGCGAGCGGGTATTCTTACTCTTAGTCCTCGCCCTGCATTCCCACCTTCTTGGTGTATCTCGCCATACGGTACATCGACCCCTACAATCACAGCATCCCCACCACGCACCGTGCTTGCAATTCGCTCATATAACCGTCCGCCCCCGCTTCCACTTCGCCGAAGCATTCTAGACCCTCGTGCGTATCGCCTCACATATTTCTCCGTAGCTTCTGCCCATGGCGTCCACGCACTCCCATCAGGAGCTTTGCTTTCATCAATACGCTCCCGCGTTTGTGCTTCCATTTCTACACCAATGTCTTTTAATAACGACACTCGCTCATGCTGCGCAAATTGCGTAAGTCGCTGGTCTATCTCTTGCCATCCCGCAATAGATATACTCGCACTCATAACAATCTCCCTTTCTTAAAGCGAACATTTTTCTCTGCAGCGCTCACATCGATTCTCTCACACCACTGCATACTCATACCACCGAGCCCTTTTTGATTGCGCTTCCCTATCTCCTCTAACCGCGTTATTGCACTCTGATACCGCTTCTCCGCTCCCTTGCTCCCTTGCACATCATCAACCATCCTATACATCGCTATGTCGATACTTATCACTTTCAATACTGCAAGCTCTTCTTTGCTTGCGCTGTATCCATCCTTCCCCAAAAAGGGAAGTATCTGGTGTATGATGTCCTTTGCATCAGCTATTGCGGTTTCTATGCGAGTACTCTGAACTTGCGTTTTGTCATACGCGTCTTTCGTTTTGGGAAGTACGCCTTCCCCTGCTCGTTTGAGAATGTCATCTACACTGCAATAGCCAGCCATCGCCTTATGCCTTCACTTCAAGGTGTGCATCTAAACGAAGTCGGGAAGCAACATGTGCCCCCACTTCGTATTTCGTAAACTGCGTGCCAAATACTATCCCACACCGCCGATACTCGCCTCCCGTCTTGCTCTTACACTGCACCACAACTTTTTCTCCCTCATCTTTTACAGGTGGAGTGGCGTTGTTTGCTTTCAATGCCGATAGCTCCCTTGCCACTATCTCCAGTTTTTTAGCTAGTTCATCGCGCTCTTGTTGCGCTGCTTTAAGTTCAGTTTCCAATAACTCCACCGCGTGTTGTTTCGCTGCTTCAGATTTCCTCACCTCCTCCAAAGCTTGCAATGCTTCTTCGGTAGTAAGTACATCCGGTGCAGATGGCACTCCTGCACCACCACACTGTCCTTTCTTGTTATTTTTTTCACTCATGCAACACTCCTACAGATACGGACTTACAATCACTTCTACCGCTTTATAGTTCGTGTTACTCTCACCATTTGCAAGGTACTGTGCATTGATGACTTTTAAGGCATCTGCTCGCAAACTCGGTGGCACCACCAACACAGTCGGTGTTATGCCAAGTGGTCGCCCGCCATGCGCCGTGAATTCGCTCATCGTTTTAAACGCCTTATTAAACCCATCCGCATCGAGCTTCTCATGGCTCTTCACCGATAACTGCCAGAACCCCGCGGTAAACGCCACTCGATATCGTATCCCCACCAAGTATTCATCCTTCATAAACACATGCGACTGCTCTGTATCCGTGATGTTCTCAAACTCAGCTCGCGTTCGCTCTTGGATGATAAGCGGTCTTATTACCTTGCTTGTATCGAGCAAATACCACGGCGTTTTACCCGCTCCTGCAGTACCCAACACATTGGAGGTACTCACTGCTGTGCCTGTTCCATCCGTCTTCGGGTACACCGGGTGGTCGGTGTCAAACAAATTCTGCCCATCGTATATAATCGTGCTCTCACCATTCTTCAAAACATCAAACACACCCACGTTTTGAAACCGCACTACTTCGCTTCCCAAATTCGCAGCCAACGTCCCATACATCCCCAAGTTGTCATCCTCAAGGTCTGTACGCTTAATACCCAGTGTCGATTCATACTTCTTATTCGGCACCGTGAACCCATACTCCTTCATGTTTCGTATCACGCGGTCGCTTGTCCATTCTCGTAACTGCGGAAAATCACTTAACCACCCATACGCATTCGCCCCCGTCGTACTCGGTATTACCCGCGCCAACTCGCCCCACTCTTTTTCTGCACTCTCAAGTGCTTTCAAAAACTCTCCGCGCATCCCTACGCGCAATGCTTCCAATTTCGCCTCTTTTGTTAACGCCATTCTATTTACGCTCCTTTCCCTTTCAAATATGTCTCTTCGCTCACGCCAATTTGACGGCATAACGCTATCTCATCTGCACTAAGCACTGTTCTATTTGTTTCAACGTTACCTTCCGTGCCAGTAGTATCCACTACCACTTTCGGCGCCACTTTCACAAACTCCTTGAACTTCTCAAGTCCTTCTTGTGTTCTGCACAGCTCCACGTAGTACCCCTTGCTTGCAGGCGCTATCTTGCCCGCCTCTACCGCTTCGTCTATCGCGCTACTCACCTCTTTTCTCAAAGCGTCCTCCGCCTGCTCCAAAAGTGCACGCTCCGCAACCTCCGCTCGATTAAGCACCACATCATAGTCCGCCTTCGGCACTACCTCCGTTGCACCGCTTGTTCCCTTCTGCCTCTTTTGCGAAGTAACTTCTTTTTGTAAATCCGCTACTTTCGCTACAATCTCTGATGCGCTTGAGCCCTCGCTCATCCCAAGCTGTACGCACAACTCTTTTGCCACCGCACTATTTTCTTCTGCCATTGCTGCCTCCTTCGCTCCTTCGCTATTTAATGATTTAATGTATAAATTAGGCTTATTAACTAATCCCACACTTTCTATTTTTTTTATTTCTCTGTTTTCCTCTAACAAAAACGCAGGCGATATGTACCGATAGTTCTTACCCTCTATCTCTTCGCGTCCTGCACTGTTCCATTCCACGCACCCGTATATCGCTCCGTTCTCTACCTCTAACGCTTTCACCCAGCCGTACGCCTTCCCTCGCCCCTCTAGCTCCATTTGATGATCCATGTCTATTGGAATGTCTCGACCATCTCTCTCAAATGCGCTCAATACTTTTTGTGGGTTATTGTTGTAAAACATTCTTTTATCGCGCCCTGCTACCTTCCCTGCAGGCACCAACAACAATCGCTCCGGTAAACCCTCTATGCTATTACGTTCTATTCGCTCTTTCGGCATACCACCATACTGCGCCACTTTTTCTTCACGCTCAAAATAACCCCAGTTATTGTTGCTCTTTTTTTTCATTTTCCCAACAAATAAAAAAGCCCGACACGCTTTAAAAAACATGCCGAGCTTCTTTTCACATTTCAGTTGTGTTCCTATCGCTTCTAAATTTTTTACTGTTGTACTATCGCTTTTGGTATTCAGAAACCTTGTCTTTGTTTACTTCGCGGTATCGCTTTTGGTATTCAGAAATCTTGTCTTTGTTTGCTTCGTAGTATCGCTTTTTGCATTCAAAGACCTTGTCTTTGTTTACTTCGCGGTATCGCTTTTGGTATTCAAAGACCTTGTCTTTGTTTACTTCGCGGTATCGCTTTTGGTATTCAGAAATCTTGTCTTTGTTTGCTTCGTAGTATCGCTTTTTGCATTCAGAAACCTTGTCTTTGTTTGCTTCGCGGTATTGCTTGCCGCGTTCAGAAATCTTGTCTTTGTTTGCTTCGCGGTATCGCTTGCTGTATTCGCGAACCTTGTCTTTCTTACCTAACCTCTTGCGTTGCATATACGCAAGTAACTGTTCAGTTCTTGTGCATGCATCACGATACATTTCTTTCCGTAGCATGCCTTTTGGTGTATGCCCCGACATTATTGCTCCTTATAGTTTTTTCAATGCAAGAATAACGTTACTCGCCAGCTGCTTAGAAAGCCATCGCGGATGGTTCACCTGCGCTACACGCTCAATAAATTTATACAGCGCATCATCAGAAGTATTCCGTGCTCGCGCCCTCCACAACACCTCTATCTTACGCCGTTGCTTAATCGTGCATCCCCATGCCACCTCATCTTGCCCCGAAGTACACTTGCGTTCTTGCGGACTCTTATACCCCAGTTTCTCAAACGCTTTCATTACCGATCTGAATTGTGCGAGTCTCCGTAGCTCACTCGCACTCGACACTCCCGCTGATGCATACAACAACACCCGATACTCATCATCGTTCATGCACAGTTGCTTCTTCGCTATGTGTATCACCGCAACATGCTTTCTTTCTATGCTCAAAACAACCCCCCTGGCTCCGGCTCTAAACACGCTTCATGTCTGCGCCCCTTATGCCTCTTCACCGCCCTGTATATTGCACCCTCACTCATCCCAAACTTCACCACAAGCTCACTGACCTCAACACCACTATCCACAAATTCCCACAGCTCCCTGTCTCTCTCCTCATGAAACGCTTCATTCCCATGCGCGCTTCTCGGAAAATATACTTGCCGTCCACCCAAATACCCACACAACACATCCAGTATTTTCTCTGCCTCTGGCCCCTCATATCCACAACCTTGCAACACTTCCATCAATTCTTCTATCAACTGCGGTTTGCTCATTGCATCCCTCCTCACACTATGCCATAGCACACGCTAGCACGCGTGTTTTTATGTACCTTCCTCATATCCCTACAA
>CBDAKK010000007.1:0-20606 GCA_965196605.1 Spirochaetia bacterium | reverse complement strand
TGAAATGGGAATACCCTGTTGGGGTAATGTAAACTATTGGCTAACCGAACCATCTAAGCATAATCCCCAATACTTAATACAAAAAGCTCCTGTTGAATATGCAGAAAGCGCAAAAGTAGTTTTCATCGGTGCCGATTATCCACTGCCTGTTGGTCTTCATAGTAAGCCAAACCCTATTCCACACCATAGTAATTCCTTAATGATATACGTTGCTCGAACGCAGGAGCAGACTACACATGTATTAAAAACGCAGTTCTTGTGCCAGTTTGACCTTGTGCTACTCTGTGATTACAACAATGCATATTCTTATCCCAAACATGTACGCCCTTGGGTATTTGGGCTTACAAATCGAATTATTAAGTCAACAGAGCGTACACTTGCGTGGTCAGAGCGCAGTAGTAGTGTACTATGGAACTTCCGATGCGAACACAGCTCAAGAACACTTGCAGCAGCACGCATTAAACCAATATTAAAAAAGCATTTTTCTGTAGATACCAGCCACGATTCACAAGAATATAAAACATGGTCTGAAAGTGACCAATTACATTTACACCAAACAAATTGGCGACATTATCCGAGCTATTATAAAAAACTTTGTTCTCAAATAATGTGCGCTTGTTTTGGCGGTTTCTTTGACATTGCCCTTTGGGGCTACCATTACTCACTTGTTAATCGAATAGGAAGCAAGCTATTGCGCACTTTTTCTCTTCCCAGCACTGTCTTACGTCAACACGACAGTTGGCGTATGTGGGAAGCGTGGGCTGCGGGATGCGTTATGCTCTGTGCTGACTTAGAAAAGTGTAATATTCAGTGGCCGCGCATGCCCAAGAATTACATTCATTACATAGGGGTAAGCCCTAGTGAATTTTTGTTTCCCCACAAATTTGAAAAAAAACTCTCCCGCGCCCACTTAGAAGACATTGCTCATGCAGGCCGCGAATTTGTGTTGCAACACTACACACCCTACGCGTGCGCCGAGAGAGCCTTGCAATACATAGGCATTTAGCACATATACAGGTATATCCATCAATGCCCATGCAACTCATAGCACTCTACTAAAAATAGAAATTCTTAGCGTTTTCTTTTGTAAAATCGGTAGGCGGCCCCATGATAATAGTCTTGCCTTTTTTGGTTATGACTCCCACATTCTCAACATTCATGCCGTCAGTAATCTCCTCACCATTTATAAGCTTAAGTGCAATGCTTATAGCAAGATAGCCCAACTTCGCGGAGTCCCATAAAGTGGCAACATCTAAGGCTCCACTCTCAAGATATTCCACCGAAGCCTTAGGCGTGGTAGTACCCACAACCGCGACAACATCTTCCAAGCCTTTTTCCTTTACAGCCTGTGCCGCACCCAAGGGCGCAGGAGTTGAATAACCTATAATCCCTTTGATATTCGGATACGCCTTAAGCAGATCTAAAGTTTTTGCATATGCAACCTGTTGTTTTTCATCCGAAGGAATTCTGTCACTCACAAGATTCAACTGAGGATAGGTCTTTTCCATATACGCAAGTCCTAAGTCTATCCATAAATTTAGGTTTGCAGCCGATAAACCACCAGTGATAATTGCAACATCACCTGCATCGCCCATGTTTTTAACAAGCGAATCGACAATGTGTTCAGCATATTCCTGATTATCAATTTGCGCAACAGACAAATCGACGCTTTCGGGCTCCGCAGGAGTGTCCCAGTCTATGACGACAATACCCGCTTTTTTTGCCTTCTTCAACACCGGTGTTACTGCCTTGGGGTCATTGGGTGCCACGGCAATTGCATCCACACCAAGACTTATCATATCCTCTATCATTCTCACTTGTTCCGCCGCGTCTGCTGTTGTTGGACCCGTGTAAATAACCTCTACGCCCAAGGCTTCACCCGCTTCTAAGGCCCCTTTTTCAGTTGCATTGAAATAAGGAATGCCAACGAGCTTTGGCATGATCACAATTGTTGGCTTTGTTTCTTTTTGGGCGCAACTAATACCTGTTGCAGCTAATACATACAAGCCAAACAAGACTACTATTTTTTTCATATTATGCTCCTTAAGAGTTTTGATTTTTTTTATAATTACACACGGTAATTATATTTATTATTATAGCGCTTTTATGCCATACGGCTTTTTTTTGTGGGGGCGTGCCCCCACAAAGCGCTTATGCAATCGTTTGCATCCCTTTCTATTTCGCTATACTAAAAGAAAATGTACGTATTTTTGTTATTCTTCCCGCTCCTGTATAGTTTGCTATTACATACCATTGGCGTGGTTTCGCTACCTGCAAAGGCACATATACAATTATTTGGAACCATCAGCATACTCCATGTCCCCATTGCGCCCATAGCAATACTACTCTTGAGGTTTTTCATAGCCAAGGCCTATACCCTGTTTACTCCCGTTTACATTGTGCTCTACACCCTTGTTGCATTGCTCCCATATCTACACGCACTATTCTACATGCACGCAATCTTACGTCGCACCTCCTTTTGGACACAAGAATGCATGCTCATAACAATATGCACACTTGAATTCTGGTTTGCCTTAGGCACACTCCTCATAGCAAGTCATCACTTTACTTATAGAGAGTACTTTTTGTATCCCGTACTTCGCATGTCTAGCATCATCACCTATACTTTAGGTGTTATTTCGGGGCGTGCTTATACCTATGCGCTTGCTGCTTTTTTCATGGTACTTATTGGCATAACCGCTACGTTTTTATCAATATACGCATACCCCGTACAAGCCTTTGCATTAGTTTTAGTAGTCCTGTGTCTTCACGCCATGCTGGTATTCCATTACGCATTATCATCACGGCGTAAGGTGCCCGTATAAAACACACATGCATAGTAAGCACTTTTATATGCGTTTTGTAACTCAGCTGCTTGTCGCTACCATGTTGACAATGCTCCTCTTGTTGGTAATTTCTTGCAACAAAAAGGCGGAGGATGCCGAAGCTAAGGACGCTACGCCAGAGCAAGTAAGCACAGAAGAACAAAACAACAGTATCAATGAAACTAATGACGCGCTACTTACAGAAGATGAAAGCCTTGAAGAAACCTCATGTAGTTTTGCCTACAGCGCCGACCTTGTGTTTCTGAGTGACCCCATTTTTGCCCTTCACTTTATAACAGACGCAAAAACAAACTACAGTGAGTTTTATGCCATGGCGCTGAGACAACACAAGGACGCTCGCATGTTTGTAAGCGCCGAAGCGCAGTCTGCAGCACGCTTAGGCCTGCCACTAGAAAACTTGCCTCAAGAGGTACAACTACATTTCAAAGCGCTTTCAAAGCGTAGCCTTGCTACCGCGCTACGTTCACGCGCTGTAGTCTTGTCTCCCCTCATGAGGCTTTTTGCCCCACGGCAAATGGAGTACATAGAAGCATACAGAAAAAGATGCACCATGCCTCCTATGCGTACCCTTAATGCTGGAGGGTACAATAAAAATACAGAGCGCTCTATCACCGTGCGCTATACACAAGCAGTGCAAGAAATGTCCGCCATCATTGCCCACCGCATGCAAGAAGAAAACATCAACAGCATGGTTGCAATACTCGATGAACCCACAGTACGCAATGTTGAAGATATAAGCATACTTATTTCTGCCTTGAAAAACACTGTGGACGACTTCCAAATACGCCTCCTATGGGAGAAACGGAATTCCAATTCTGAAGCAAAAACCTTTGAAGAGCTTGATAGCATTGCAGACAATGAAATCGTACTCTTGCATGCAGGCATGTACACCAGTAGGGCATCCCAATATTTACGTGAGCAGGAGCGTGTAGAACAAAAGCGAATATTTGCAATAACAAGTTGGCAGCATCTCCCCTATAATACCCAAAACACCATGAGTTATGGCATATATGCGGACACATGGGTTGCAGCACCACTATCGGCACTATTTGAAAATAAGAATTACGTAAGTGCAAAACTATACCGAATCTTATAATATAGACAGGGCGGTGTATTTGAGGTACACTAGGATTATTCTTAAAGCCGTTAGATTAATTATATATAATAAGGAGTATTACCGTGTTACAAAAGCTATTGTTGGTTTTTTTATTTTTTATAGTCATAGACTCGGTATTTAGTCAGGAAGCAGTCTACAATCTGCTTGGAGGTTCTACACGAGATGTGATTATCATCCAAGATTTTGATGATCCTGAGGGTGCCAAAGGTAATTTCGCAAACATTACATGGTCATTAAATCCAAGTCTTTATGTCACAAAGACGGATGAAAAGCCGTATCCGCAGCAAGCGCGGGTAAAAGCCTATCCAAGCACTTTGAATAGGACTTTCTACAAAGAAGACAAAGAAAGCATGCGCGTGCTTGCACTACGAGCAGCCTTCAACAAAAAAGGTCATAACTATATTGAACTTATTCCGCATGAAAATGCCCCCGAACCACGCGAAGTGGACAGAGAAGGCAATGTTCTTCCGGGCATTTATTTTGACAACCCTATTTTGGAAATAGGGCTGTATGTATGGGGCAGTAACAGAGACTACACGCTTGAAGCCGAATTTGAAACCAATAGAGGAACAACCTTTACGGTTTCCTTTGGTTCCATTAACTACCAAGGCTGGAAGTCGCTTAAAACAAACATTCCCGCCCGCCATTACCGCGCGGCAGACCTTGTGCAAAAATCATCGTATGTTGTAAAACTCAACAAGGTAGTTTTGCGCACAAAGGCAGCGGAACGAGTGGATGATTTTATTGTATATTTTGATACGCTCTTTGTAACGGAATCAATTACGCGTTTAGACTACGATGGGCGTGAACTTGGTGAAAAGCGTCTCATAGACACCATTGAGTGGGCAGCAGGCGATGAAAGCCCCGCTCCCGCTGCGCAGACGCAACCTGAACCTCAGCAAGGCGATGGTCAATAAAAGCTTTAAAAATTAAGAGGTTAATGATGAAAAAAATACTTTTACTATTCATGGTTCAGCTGGTGGCATTTTCAGTCTTTGCGCAAAGCACGGAAAATGACAACACCACTGATACGCTCAACGCGCCACAAAATACGGGACGCATGTTGCTGAGAGAAATACTCGTCGATACCTTTGACGACCCAACCCTGTGGCAGGTTCAAATGCCTATAGACAAGGGCGTGGTACATTCACAAAGAATGTTTGGTGGCTCAAAGCAAAAGCCCCCCATTCGCGTGCAAGAACAAATAAACAACTACAACCCTGCGGACAATTATGTATACGGGGTACGCGTAGAATACTTCTCGCGCAACAATACACAAATAGCACTAAAGTCGGTGCGCCCACGCTACGTACCCGGCATTGTAAAAAAGATTTCTGTGTGGGTTTCTGGACGTGACAAGGGACACGAACTTCATATTGTGCTACGCGACATGGCGGGCAATGTAAAAAAATTGCCACTTGGCAGCTTAGGCTACACGGGTTGGAAAAAGCTTGAAACCTCCATTCCCATTGAACTAGACCAAGTAGATGTAAACGACGCAGGCTATGGTTTATACATCATAGGCTTTGTGGTCGACACCAAATTTGAAGACACCGTAGGGCGCTACTACATATATTTTGACAACATACGCGCCGTAACTGACGTCTTAGAAGATGCCATTAGAGACGAAGATGACATTGCAGACGGTTGGTGATATTCGCTGCCGTGCTTAACGTTCAAAGCCTCAGCAACTTTTGCATGTTTGCATACAAGGCTTGAACCAGAGTTTCAACACTCATGGCGCGAAGCGTAGCCACGCTTTCATAAACAAAAGGAAGGTACGACGGATGGTTGTACCTTCTTTTTTTTTGTGCGGGCTCACCACTCACAGAAGGCAACTTGAGTGCCTGCTTATAATACGCGCGCTGCATGACATGCGTTTTTTTGTGCAGCAAGTACGGCGCGTCTGTCTCCACCAACAAGTACTCCAGAGGAATGCGTCGCACAAGTTCTTGTAGCTCATGCGCCGAGGCATAACTCACATTTGCCGCGCATGATATATAAAAACCCTTGTCAATACAGCGCTTTGCCTGTTCATAGCTACCACTAAAGCAATGCATAATGCCACCTGCGGTGTAGTTCATAGCTTCAATAAGCTCCAACACACTTGCAACTGCGTCCCCGTCTGTACTGCAAGCGTTGCTCTGCCCACTGCGCGCGTGTATTATGGCGGGCTTACCATGCTGCTGCGCAAGAGACAATTGCATTTCAAAAAATTTACACTGCTCCTGAGGCGGCGCGTATAAATTTTGCCAATCAAGCCCCATTTCACCCAAGGCAACAGGCCCCTTGTACATGCTACTCAATCTGAGCATGCGCCTCATTCAACGCAACATGAGCGTACATACAGGGGTGCAGGCCCACCGAAAAATGCACCCCCGTTATTCCTGAAAACACCCGCACGCGTTCATCCCAGTCGCTTGGGCTAATCCCCACATCCAAAATACAGCGCGCGGGGTAGTCACACAAACGCGCACAAAGCCCCTCATCATAAGGCAATACCCTTATAAGATGGCAGTGACTATCTATAAGCATGCCATGATACGGCGGGTAACAAGCTTTTTTATTCATGGTTTTATAGTATAATTAAATTTATATGTCCATTTCATTACTTGCACTAGACCTTGATGGAACCTTGCTACGCAATGACCACACCATGAGCACCTACACTTGCGAAGTGTGGCAAAAACTCCGAGACAAGGGCATACACCTGGTACCCACTACGGGCAGACCCTTTGCCGCCATGAAGGAAGCAGTGCCAACGCATTTGTGTGACTACCTCATTTGCACCAATGGTGTACACATTTACAAGCGCGAGGGTGATGAATTCTCGCTCATATGGGACAAGAGCCTCAGCTGGCAGACCGCGCGCAAGGTCATTGAAATAAAGGAACGGGACTTTGAAAGCATGCACATGCATTGCTACATAGGCGATGCCCTCTACGCGCGGGCGACGACAGAAGAGCTGCGAGAATACACGCAGCGTAGCAGCCTTGCCGTGACCCTCCTCAAAGAATGGGACGACATTGAAGACAATGCCATATCAAAAATAATGTGCGTGAGCGAACATGAAGAACTGAAAGAATTACAAAACGCCATACATCATGCCATACCCGATGTTACTCCCACCTTTAGTATGTTGCACTACTTAGAAATATTCACGCGCGAAGCATCCAAGTCTCACGCGCTCTTGCACGTCATGCAGCAACTTAACCTCAACGCTTCACAGGCGCTTGCCTTGGGTGACTCATACAATGACGCACCCATGCTCGAAGTGTGCAAACACGCCTACGTCATGAAAAATGCGCCCGCAAGCCTTGCCCCGCAGCTACCACGCACCGACTACAGCAATGAGGAAGACGGCGCCGCGCGTCTCTTAGAAAAGCTATTGTTGTTGTAAGTTCTGTTTTCTACACCCCGGTGCCTCACACCACGCACTCGCATGAGACCATGCAGGTACACACCCACATAGGGCTAAGCACACGCACGGCTTCACCACGAGTGAGGAAAAAGTCTAGACTTTTTGAGGGAAAAGTCTAAACATGTTGGGGAAAAAGTCTAAACATGTTGGGGAAGAAGTCTAAACATGTTGGAGGAAAAGTCTAAACATGTTGGGGAAGAAGTCTAAACATGTTGGAGGAAAAGTCTAGACTTGTTGCTTATTACAACATCAGCAAGGCTTGCATGAAAAGGCGCGTAGGCTTAGCACTATGCGCCTTAGGTTTGATTTGTGTTATTTTAATTACTAACAATGAAAACCGTTTTTACATCTTGATGGTATGAGCCTGTTTCATCTTTTTTACCACCCGCGTGTACACAGATTTGTATACGTGTCTTTGGGGACGAAGGCGGAGTAGGGTTTTTAGAGGGTTTTGTGGAAGATGGAGGCTGCTTACTTGAAGTGGTTAACGTCTTTGGGGCGGTGTAAAGCCCGGTTTGGTCTATGTATCCGCGCCCATTTCCAGCTGACCAGCATATTTTCCAATGGGGTTTGAGTGCTACCTTGTTGGGGCTTTGCGTTATTGTGGCTGTGAATTGGTGGGTTGTTCCTGCTTTTATTTCTAGAGCTTTTGTTCTTGTACTCATGCCGTCAATTACTACCTTGCTCACAGACTCCGCGCCCTTTTGCTTGAGTAGGGTTATTTGCTGCTGTATTTCCTGCTTTTGTTTGTCAGAAAGGCGTATATTATCTTTATAAACAGACAAGGGTGTTAGTTCTTTTTCAAGTCCAGACAGCGTAGTTCTACCTTCATGGTCTTGCTGGTTTACGTCTATATTGGGGTGTTTGAGCAAGGCGTAGAATATGGAAGCCTGCCCACTTATTGCTGCTTCTCGTAGGGGGAATGAAGAAAGGTCATAGTTACCATACGCTTTATTAACATCGATATTCTTATAGCTTAGTAACGCCATTACGGTCTCTTCATGATATCCATTTATGGCAGCTGCTAAGGGAGTGTAGTTGCTGTGTGTTGTGTAAGCGCTGTTAATCTCTGCGCCTTGGGCAAGCACTGCCCGTACTCGTGAGGTGAGTCCACGCTCTGCCCATAAGAACAATTCATTATTCAGTTCTGTTTGGGATTTTGTCCCTTGTTTAGCAAGCGCACTACTAAATGCGGTCATAGTCGCTGGGCTTGCCTTGTGTTGCGTGAGCGCGCTTTTTAAGAGCTGCATGGTACTTGCGCTTGGCTGAGCCGAGAGGAATGCTAGCACGTCATTGCCGCGCTTGTCCTGTATTGTGGGGTTGGCCTTGTTTTTAAGCAGCGTTGCAAGCACGGTGTCGTGCCCCCCTTGTGCTGCGTACATGAGCGCGGTGTAGCCCTGGAGGTCTTGTGCGTTTACATCAGCCCCCGCTTGCAACAAGGCCTGTACTTGCTGTAGGTTGCCGTTTTTGCTGGCAATAAGCAAGCTTTTGTTCAATGATGTTTGTGACGGTTTATTTCCATTTTTCTCCAGTACCTTGTCTAGGTTTAGGTCGCATGAGCCTACAAGCACAAGGGTGCACAAGAGACTCACGTATAATTTTGAGAGTTTTTTCATAACATAATCTCCATTGTTTTTCATAATTGTAATATAAAAAATATTTTATTGCAATACTTGAGTGTGAAACAGGGTGGATTAAAGGGATAAGTGCAAAACAAAAGAGACACCTTGTGTGATTGGTAAGTATGAAGTAGCAAATAATTAAGGAATGGAATGTATGAAACAAAACGTGTGGATATGGTCTGTATGAATGCTTGTGATAGTGGTGGTATGTGCCTAGATGGTATTGCGAGAGTGGGGACTATATACGCGACCTATGCTGAAATTACTCTGCGTTAGTTTTGACAAAATGGCAGAAGCGTGGGATGAATAGTAATAATATTCGAAAAAAGACTAGAGTAATTTTATAAGACTTTGACAAATATATTCGTTTGTTTTTTGCATGCTTTGCCATGATTTGAGATACTGGTTATTATTTTCATTAGCATTACTTTGTGGCAAATCTGATTCTTTAAGAGCTACAAATGCAGTTCCTTTGTCTTCTGCAATACTTCTAAGTTTCGGTGTGAAATCATCATATGTTGAAATTATGTACGGAGAACTTTCCTCTCCTGAAAAGATTTTTCTAAAATCATCCTTGTCAATACTGTTGCTGCTTTGAAACTTTACAAATTCAGATATTCCTTCGTTAACAATTTTTTTCCATTCTTCTGTATGCTTTGCGTTGCCACTTTTCCATCTTTTTCCAAGTTGTATTATTATTCCTAAAAATTTTGATTCTAATATAAGTCCTTGTTCATTGTAAGTAGCTTCATAATATTCTAGAAGACGTCTCCAGTGTTTCCAAACATCGACTAAATTATTTACTGCTTGCAAGCTAAAAAATGTTGGGGTGCATGGGATAATTACATATGAAGCCGTGAGAGAAACTATAGCGTTAATGATACTTGATGCTGAGGGCGATTGATCTATGAGTACGAAATCATAGTCTTTATATATATCAAATAGTTTACTTGGTAAAGCATGTATCGCATGTTTTGTTAAATTATTCTTGGTTAATACCAGACTCATAACGTCTGCATCAAGTGAATTTAGTGTTATATCACCACGTAATAAATCAAATGCAATGTTATTATATTGTGCATCTTGATATGTGTAAAACTGCGTAGTGTTATTGGTTTTGCTTTGTATTATGTTTTCTAGTACTTTACTAAAAGCGGTATACTTTTGATTATATTCCTTCCACTTTGAAATTTCATCATAGCCATAATAAGATTCAGTTGATAGACCATATACGGCCGCTGTCAAATTCATTTGTGGGTCTGCATCAATAAGTAAGACTTTTTTTCCTAGTTTTGCTAATCCATATCCAATGTTATGTACTGATGTTGTTTTGCCCACGCCTCCTTTATGATTAAAAAATGATAGCACTTTAGACATCAAAGTTATTATAGTGCTGCAGTATTAGCTAGGTCAAGGTAGTGTTTGCACTGAAGGGTGGATTAAAGGGATAAGTGCAACAGAAAAGCAGTGAGCATGAGTTTGGAAATCAAGACATTTACTTTAGGCGATGGTGTAATAGATGGTGTAATAATTGTTGTACGTGAACAATTTCACATGCAATGCAGAACAGGTCAATTTCATATTTGCCGCTACTCACCCGCGCATAAGCGCATTACTCGTGTCATATTTCATAAGACAGCGAGTTTTGCTATGACTCTATGTTTGCACCGCACAGCGGTGCTTATACAATATAGTTTGCACCCCCACGCTTCGCTCATGAGAGTCCTCAAGCCGTCCCATGGGGGGCTTCCACAAGGCAACTTTGTCCGCATAGCATTGTTAGATTGACAGCTATTTGTTCTATTACCTACAATAAAAAAGAATACAATATTACACGATACGTTTATATAAATGTAATTGTTTAGGAGGATACATGAAGCTTGCAATTAACGGGTTTGGCCGTATAGGGCGAAATGTTTTTAAAATAGCACTGGAGAAGGGGCTAGACGTGGTGGGGATTAATGACCTTACTGATACTAAGACGCTGTGCATGCTTTTGCGTTATGATTCAACGCAGGGCAAATTTCCTGGTGAGGTTTCGTATGATGATACCTCGCTCATCGTAAATGGAAAGCAATATAAGGTTTTCGCGGAGCGAAGCCCAAAGAACATTCCTTGGGGTGTAGCGCCAGACGTAGTTGTCGAGGCTACTGGCGTCTTTGCAGAACGCAGTTCTGCTAAAGGCGGATATGGAGACCATCTTGAAAACGCACAGTTTCCCGCAAAGCGCGTTATACTTACTGTGCCTGCAAAGGATGCAATAGATAATACTATTGTCATGGGCGTTAACGAGGATGCGCTGCGCAGCACAGACCGCTGTGTTTCTAACGCATCATGTACTACAAACTGCCTTGCGCCCATAGCGAAAATACTCGATGAAAAGTTTGGCATACAAAAGGGGTATATGACCACGGTGCATGCCTACACAAACGACCAAATTATACTAGACGCGCCGCATAAAGACTTGCGCAGAGCACGTTCGGCAGCCTTGTCTATTATTCCAACCACTACGGGTGCTGCGCGAGCGGTGGGCAAGGTCTTGCCTCAGCTTAACGGCAAACTTGATGGGGTGGCCATGCGCGTACCAACGCCTACGGGCTCGATTGTCGACTTGGTTGCAATTGTGGAAAAACAAACGAGCGTGGAAGAAGTAAACGCCGTAGTGAAAGACTATGCGCAGAACCAACTCAAGGGCGTTTTGGAATATACCGAAGACCCCATTGTGTCCATAGACATTGTGCATAACCCGCATTCGTCTATATTTGATGCAACGAGCACCATGGTCATGGGAAATATGATTAAGGTATTTTCGTGGTATGACAACGAGTGGGGGTATTCTTCGCGTGTTGTAGACCTTGCAAAGAAACTTTCTACACTCTAAGTTGGCTATGCTACAAACCATTGACAGCAGCTCTTTTGCCGCCGCGTGTGAGTCTAAACGCGTACTCATGCGCGTTGACTTTAATGTCCCGCTCCGTGACGGGCGCATTTCAGATGATACGCGCATACGCGCAGCACTGAGTTCAATACAACATGTGCTGAACCACAAGGCAAAGCTTATTTTAGTGAGTCACTTAGGAAGACCAAAGGGAAAAAAACTGCCCGAGTATTCCTTGGCGCCCGTTGCAGATCACTTGCAAATGCTTTTTAAAGAAACGGGTATGCAAGCAAAGGTTGTCATGGCGAATGACGTTATTGGCAAAGATGTTCAGGACGCAGTGGAGAACCTTGATGCTGGGAATGTCTTGCTCTTGGAAAACGTGCGCTATTATAAAGAAGAAACCGATAATGATGAAACCTTTGCTCAGCAGCTTGCATTGCTTGCGGATGTCTTTGTAAACGACGCATTTGGTAGCGCGCACCGCGCGCATGCCTCTACAGAGGGTGTTGCTCACGTACTCCCGTCTTATGCTGGCTTGCTTATAAAAAAAGAGGTTTCTTTTTTACAACCGCTTTTATCAAGCCCTGCGCAACCCTTTGTTGCAGTTGTGGGGGGAGCAAAGGTTTCAAGCAAAATACAGGTGCTCCAGTCGCTTCTCGCTACGACAAAAACCTTTATCATAGGGGGCGGCATGGCCTACACGTTTTTAAAGGCGCAAGGACACAGCATAGGCAAGAGCCTCTATGAAGCGGAGTTTGAGGGCGTTGCACAAGACTTTTTGAACGAAGCGAAGAAGCGCAATGTTGAGGTTATACTACCCCTTGACCATGTTTGTGCAAGGGAGTTTTCAGAGGATGCCGAGGCAGAGGCTATACATGGTGTTGATATACCCGAGGGACGTATTGCAATGGATGTAGGCTCGAAATCGATAGAGGCAATAAAGCAATGCATGGTGTCTGCGGCCACAGTGGTGTGGAACGGCCCCATGGGCGTTTTTGAATTTGATGCCTTTGCTCGCGGAACGCGCGAACTTGCAGAGGCTATTGCAAAGAGTGAGGCTGTATCCGTAGTAGGTGGTGGAGACTCAGTTGCCGCAGCAAATAAATTTAAGCTTGTGGAAAAGTTCTCTCATGTTTCTACTGGAGGCGGCGCGTCTTTAGAGTTTTTAGAGGGCAAAGAGCTACCGGGCATACGCGTTTTGCAAAGTTGAATATTGGACATATTGTGTTTCAGCATACGCCGTGTTATGCTATCACTCTAAGTAGCGTATAATAAAGATTAAGGAATTGTTTTATGAGGAAAAGATACATTGTAGGAAACTGGAAAATGAACACCGAGCTTCGCGAAAGTGCGCAGCTGGCGGGGGAAATAGTCAAGGAAATACAAGCTTCGGACGCAAGGCATGTGGTAGTGGCACCTCCATTTACTTCGTTGAGCGCGGTAGCAGACGTGCTACGCGATAGCCCACTTGAGCTAGCGGCACAAAACGCCTCGGCTTATGAGGCAGGTAGCTATACCGGAGAAGTTTCCGCTGCAATGCTGCGCACCCTTGGAGTGTCCTATGTTATACTTGGACATTCAGAGCGTAGGTCATTGTTTCATGAAGGCAACGAAGAAATAAACAAGAAGGTATTACAAGCACTAAGCCATGGATTGCACGTTATACTATGCATAGGCGAGACAGGCGAGGAACGAGATGCGGGCAAACTTCGTGATGTAATAGATGCCCAACTCATTGGAGGGCTTGCCTCTGTGTCTTCTGAGCATATGGCAAAGCTCATGATAGCCTATGAACCAGTATGGGCAATTGGAACGGGGAAGAGTGCCTCATCGGCAGATGCGAATGAAGTACACGCCATGATTAGGAAGAGAATTATAGACATGTATGGTGAGGGCATTGCTGAAAAAATAGTAATACTCTATGGAGGCTCGGCGAAGCCTGAAAACGCAGCCGACTTAATGAAAGAGGAACATGTGGATGGTCTGTTAGTTGGCGGAGCATCACTGAGTTCGGATTCATTCCTTCGCATTATAAAAGCGGCATAAGGCCGTTGAGAGAGGAAGATTATGGGAATACTTATAGGATTTTTAATAGGAATTTTGGTGTTATGCGCCTTGTTGTTGGTTATCATCATACTCATGCAAGACGATGGTTCAGAGGGTGCGGGCATGATTTTTGGGAGCGCCGCGTCTCAACAGTATGGCGTGCGAAAGGGAAACATTGTAACCAAAACCACAGGCATATTGGCGACTGTGTTTATGGTCTTAGCCTTTGTGCTTGCTTTTTTGCTCACTGACAAAGATGACTCAAGTTCTTTGCAAAGGGCGGCTGAGAAAAAACAAGAAAAAAGCGACATTGTCAAATGGTGGGAAACAGATGTTGAAGAAGCAAACGAGGCAAACGAGGAACAAGCCGAAGGTGGAGTTGAGGCAGCGACAAGTCCTACAAATGAAAGCAGTACAGAACCCGCTGGTTCCGTAGCACCTACAAGCGAAGGCGTGGCAGAGCCCGAAGCTACAAATGAGGACGGGGCGACAAGCACGCCAAACGAGGGTGCTACCACCAATACGGAATAAAAAGGAAGGATGCCCTTGTTGTATGCGCCGTGTTTGAGTACCCGCGCTTGTTGAACTAGTGGCCGCGCAGTAGCAAATATTGCAATTTCTCTAAGGTTTTGTGCTGCGCGTCGTAGGCAAAGGTGACAGAGCATCCTAATGTTTGTGTAACACAAAATACGCTCGCATGAATAATAGAGCATATATCATTGATGTGGTAGCAGCATATGATGTTCTACACAAGACTTCTTATGTAAAATTGCTAGAGCCAATTCGAGATATAAGTTCTCGTACATCTTTTCCCATGCACGTTACAGCATCTGTCTACCCCGTGTCGTCGGACGGAGAGTGTATACTACAGATATTGCATAAGTCTCTGCAGGTGTGGCTACAGCCCGGAGGACACATAGAAGTCGATGAGCTTCCTCACATGGCAGCGGCGAGGGAGTGCTTAGAAGAGACAGGGCTTGTCATTGACGCTCAAAGTCTAGAAGGCATGCAGCCCCATTTTATAGACATACATAAAATTCCGAAAAACCCTAGGAATGGTGAGCCTGAGCATTATCACTGCGACTTGCAGTATATTGCCTATGCACATGGGGATGTACAAATGAATGCGGATGAAGTGAGAAACATAGCGTGGGTGCCATGGGAAAGGTTGAGGCTTAGCAATGAAACAATTATGGAAGCCTTACGAAGTTATGCTCAAAAGAAATAAAGTTGTAATTGCAGCTTTTTGTTAGCTTGCATACTTCACTATAGTACTTCATGCTATTATAAATACATTGAGGGCTTAAGTACCTTGTATCAACACACATATATATATATGAGTAAGTACGTCTACGTTTTTTTTACAGGCTTGTTTTTCTTTTTCATTGTTATGCCAGTTCTAGCTATTGATACGCGTACATATGCAAAAGGCGATAAGAAACAAGCTGAGTTGCCCGACGTCGAATACGTAGACCAAGAAAAAAAATGGGAAATGAAAGGCTACGACTTACCCTGGGTGGTTGTCGATAGTAATGGGGACGGCAAGAACGATGTTGCTACCAGGGTTCGTCCCAATGGCTACAAAAAAATGCTCGAAGTGCTCGATTCTAATTTTGATGGACTCGCGGATGACTTTGCCTACTTTGATGAAACGGGGAGCATGCTGTTTCAAGAAATAGACAGCAACTATGATAAGAAGATAGATTTGTGGATTAGCATAAAAGATGGCAAGTATATGAAGCGCTTTCAAAGAGATAAAGATTTTGATGGCTACGTAGATATTGATAGAGTTTTTTAAGGAGCATGCGTATTTTTGGAACGCATGCTATACGCGAAGCATTGCATAGGAAAGGGAGCGAAGGAATACTCTACATTAGCGCAGACCACCGTGCTAAGCATGAGTTTACGCACATAATAAAACGCAGCGGTTCACAAGTACGCCTTGTGTATAAATCACGACGTGAGCTTGCCGCTATGGGGACAAAGCAAGGCGCCTTGTTTGTAAGTGAAGGCGAGCAAGGTCATTCCCATGGTGATTTAAAAGAGTGGCTCCATAACAATTCACAGCAAGAGCGGCTTATGGTGCTTGTTTTAGACCACGTACAAGATGCACAAAATCTTGGAGCGGTTTTTAGAAGTGCTGCGGTTTTTGGCGCAAAGCTTGTAATAAGCACGCTAAAGCGCAGTGCCCCAGAGAATGAATATGCCCTCAAGGCTTCATCGGGCACCATGGGCAGCGTGCCTTCATGCAAGGTCACCAATATAGCGGAAGCCATACGCATGTTGAAAAAACACGATATATGGACTTATGCCCTTGTTATGGGTGGTCACTCTTTGGTGGAGTATGCCTTGCCACAGCGCGCTGCCTTTGTGCTAGGCAATGAGCATAAAGGTGTTTCTCCGCTGGTGCTGCGCGAATGCGATGATAAGCTTGCTATTCCCATGTTTTTACCCAAGAATAGCACGCTTGACTCCCTCAACGTAAGCGTAAGTGCGGGTATTGCCTGCTACGAATACCGTCGTCGGTATACGTAAAGGTAGAAAAGACTACGTAGATTATTACGTGGGAGTGTGATGAACTATAGAGTGTGTAAATTCCGACTAACATTTTAGGCACTATGGCAGTAGTTACAGCCATACAGCGGCCTTGTGTAATACCCTCGCTGCGCTTGTGGGCGTCGAGCCAACCGAGGCATAGCATAACGTACCCCACGCCGTGGCACGCCCGTGTCATGTCTGCGAGTATCCATGTTACGCTCCGCGTTGCTGCGCTGGATGCAGTTGTCAGCAGTGACTGCGTATCTGCGCAGCAGGATGGAGTCCCGTGTAATTAACATGGAGCCGACATCATGGCACGTATAGTGCGCCGTGAGGCGTGGCAACAAGCAGCGTCAACACAAAACACAAAGCCACCCGTACGAAGTACCTAGAGCAAACAAGCGGAGTGCCCTGTGCGCAGCACGCAAAGTGAACACAATGGCGGACGCCGAAAACGCCAATTAGCAGCAGAACGAGAAAGTCTGAAAAAACCGAAAGGTACTCAAGAACAAAAGAACGCAGAGGAAGACTTAGCAAAGAAGAAGAGAAAATACTTTTAGCATACGTTTGTCTTGCTCTATTTTTTATGGCATAATGGGTTATGGCTTGCTATGCTTGGCAGTACTAACAAGATGTTAAAAACATTCCGTGCTTTTTTATAGAAATATAGTGTATCACCTTGACATGTTTTTACAAATAAATCATCATATCATCATATATCAATATAAGGAGTCTCTTAACATATGAAAAAAAGAAACTATATACATATTCTACTACTATTAGTCGTTGTCATAATGCTGGTGTTTCTTTCCAGCGCATGTAACAAAAAGAAGGGAAAAAAAACTGCTGATGAATCCGAAACGCAGGAAATATCCTTATTGCATGTGTCTTTCGACATAGCACGTGAAATAGGCAAGCAACTTACTGCGGGCTTTGTGCCGTGGTATAAAGAGAAAACGGGCATAACCGTGAGTCTTGAGCAATCAAATGGGGGTTCCAGCAGACAGGCGCGCGCAGTCTCAGATGGTTTGCCTGCGGACGTGGTAAGCATGAATCAGTATTTAGATATAGACCTCATATATGAGCGCTCAAAAGACGTCCCCGAGGGCTCACTTATTCCGCAAAACTGGCAGGAAGCGTACCCCAATAACAGCAGTCCCGCAAGCTCAACCATGGCGTTTGTCGTGCGCAAAGGCAACCCAAAAAATATACAAGATTGGGATGACCTCACACGCGCCGGCGTGGAAATTGTAGCGCCCAATTACCGCTCCACAGGCAATGGACGATATAGCTTTTTAACCGCCTATGCCTACGGACTCCATAAGTACAAGGGTGGGGTAGGGGATGAAAACGTTGCTTATAATTTTACAAAAAAATTGGTTGAAAACACCGTGGTACTTGCACAAGAAGGCAGGGCTGCAACAAATGTGTTTGTAGAGCGCGGGGTAGGGGATGTGCTGCTTACCTTTGAGGCAGAAGTAAACTTAATAGTAAACGACCTTGGTTCAGACGAATACGAAGTTGTTGTGCCAAGCTATGGCGTTGATGCAAAAATATATGTCGTGGTCATAGAGCAGAACGCGCAAAAAAAAGGCGAGGCACACTACGCGGCTGCGCGTGCTTTTTGGGACTTTATATATACAGACGCGGGGCAGGAGATAGTTGCAAAGACTTTCTTTCGTCCAATTAATGAGAGCATTGCAAACAAGTACAAAAATGCCTTGCCAAACATAGAACTTTTTGACATAGACGCAGTCTTTGGCGGCTGGAAGCAAGTCAAGGAGCAGCTTTTTTCAGATGATGGGGTTGTCGCTAAAATATACGAAGATACGGGGAAAAACTAGTACCATGAGGTAATGAGTACTCAAGGGAAGTTTGTTTGCAATAAGTTTGCGCGAGGATTGGGGGGACACATGAAACATAGAAACGTACTTCCGGGGTTTTCTTTGACTTGTGGTGTTACCCTTGGGTGGCTTGGACTCATGCTCATGCTGCCCATATTCTCCATGCTCACAAAAACCATAAGCCTTTCACCCGCGCAACTTGTCAAGCTACTCTCAAGACCCGCCGCGCTTTCGGCGTTTTTTATAACCTTTCGCTATGCCTTTTTTGCTGCATGCATCAACGCATGCATTGGCTTTGTTATTGCTTGGGCAATTACGCGCTACAAGTTTTTTGGTAGCGCGGTTCTCGACTCACTTGTCGACATACCCTTTGCGCTACCCGGCGCCATTGGGGGCATAGCGCTTGGAAGCGTCTTTGGAAAAAACGGCATCATAGGAGGCATTTTTGCGCGCTACGACCTGCAACTGGTGTACAACCAGTTTGGCATTATGATAGGGCTCCTGTTTATCACGCTGCCCTTTACCGTGCGTGCCGTACAGCCCCTTATTGCACAGCTTGATGCAAACGAAGAATACGCCGCGCATTTACTCGGCGCGCGATCGCACCATATTTTTTTAAGAATACAATTGCCAAAACTTATTCCGGGCATACTCAGTGGCTTTATACTCGCCTTTGCACGCTCCATAGGAGAATACGGCACGGTCATTTTTGTAGCGGGCAACATTCCCCTAAAGAGCGAAGTAATCTCACGCTACATTTACAATAAAATAGACCAATACGACATTGAAGGCGCCATGGCCAGCGCGCTTGTATTGCTGCTCATATCATTTGTGTTACTGATATTCATGAACATATTGCAACACCGCGCGAGAGGTAGAAAGTGATGAAAGAAAGCGTGCGCGTAATAGAAAAAAAACTCCATGAAAATAAAAGTGCTGAAGGTGCTACCGCAATAAAGCTTGAGAGCAAAGGCATGCGGCTTATGGCAATAACAACTTCGCTTGTGTTTTTGCTCTGCCTTATTGTGCTACCGCTTGTAGTCATATTTATAGAAGCCTTTGCAAAAGGCGCAGCACTGTTTTTTGAAACACTTTTTTCAGAAACTACGAGCATAGCGCCGTGGTTTTCCATTCTGGTAACCGCGCTGTCCGTGCTTTGTTCTACACTCTTTGGCATATGCGCCGCGTGGTGTATTGCGTACTTTGACTTTCGGGGTAAGAGAATACTCACAAGCCTCATAGACCTCCCCATATCCATTTCGCCCATCATCATAGGGCTCATGTTCATGCTCATGTACGGTAAGTACGGCATGCTTGGAAGGTATTTTGAAAACATGGGCTTGGTCATTATTTTTGCGCTGCCCGGACTTGTGCTTACCAACATAAGCATAACGTTACCCTATGTGGCGCGCGCGTTAATTCCCGCAATGCAAGAACTGGGCAAGGAGCAAGAAGAAATGGCTTATTTACTCGGCGCGCGAGGCTTGCAAATAGTCTTTCGCATTACGCTGCCTCGCATAAAGTGGGCATTACTCTACGGCATAATTTTGGCAGCCGCGCGTGGAGCGGGGGAATTTGGCGCAGCCTCGGTTGTCTCGGGTTTTATACGGGGCAAAACAGTAACCTTGCCTTTGCAAGTACATGTGTTTTACAGCGAATATCTTTCAACGCAGGCATTTGTCTCAGCAACGCTTTTTGTACTGTTGTCTGTGTTTACATTGTTTGTAAAACGCATAGTTACAAAACGCACTTCAATAGGGAGGTAAATTATATGACAGTAACACTTGAGAATATAAGTAAAACATTTGGCGAACACGTTGCATTAGAAAACGTCTCTCTGAGCATGATGGAGGGAACGCTCACGTCTTTGCTCGGACCCTCGGGTTGTGGCAAGACTACATTGCTGAGAATTATTTCCGGCTTGGAGTACCCAAGTGCTGGTAGGGTTTTGGTGGATGGGCGTGATGTGAGCAAGGCTACGGAAAAGCGTGATGTAGGTTTTGTGTTTCAGCACTATGCGCTTTTTCAGCACATGAGTGTATTTGATAACGTTGCCTTTGGACTCACCGTCAAGCCCAAAAAAGAGCGGCTGTCAGACCAACAAATACAGGAGCGCGTACATGAGGTTTTGAGCCTTGTGCAGCTGGACAATCAAAGTAAAAAGTTTCCGCACCAACTGTCTGGTGGGCAGTAGCAGCGCATAGCGCTTGCACGGGTGCTTGCCATACAGCCGAAAGTGTTGCTGTTAGACGAGCCTTTTGGTGCTTTAGACGCCATTGTGCGCCGCGACT
>CBDAKK010000006.1:0-29292 GCA_965196605.1 Spirochaetia bacterium | reverse complement strand
AAGAGAACATACGCGCGTAGGGTTAAAGTAAAGAGCCATACATTTTTTTGCAGATTGGATTTTTGTGTACAAGTGTATAGCACGTTAGACTTTGCATGTTTCTCTAAAATCACAAATATTTTATAAACTTGATTATTCGTAATAGCTTATTTTTTATTTTTACAAATACGTGAAAAAAGATAGAATGTCCAAAGTACCATGTAATAAGAAAAAGAACAAAAAATACAATATTACGAAATTCTACACTTACAATCATGATAGGAATAACCATTCCTATCATTGATATTAATGTCAATACAAAAAATTTAAGTGAATATCCGTAAGAAGGAGCAAGAAACAAACATAATACCGTGAATACTAGGGTTGCAACAATATAAATAACAGCAAGCACTATGTTGAATTCCATGAAATTAATGATACTACAAAAATAAAAAAGAGTATAGATGGATGGATGTTTATACCCGTTTCTAGGTGCCAAAAAATGAAACAATGTCACGTAAAAAAACGTGTATTTTTGAGCAATCCATTTTTGCAAAATTGGAGCGGCAAATTTCTACAGCCGAGTGATTTTCGTGCAAAAAAATACTAATAAAAGGCTGTTGGTGTATACTCTATTATACACTTCTTGTGTTTCAAGAGGCTACAGTGCTTCCCATTCTCACTTTGAGTTGGATTTTTTGTCGCATATTTAGTTGGATTTTACAAGAAAGTACCAAAGAAAAGAGAAAAAAGCATGCTGTGTGCTAAAGCAGTAATAACCTAGATACTGTGCGCAAGCATGGAGCTTGCATCCAAAGAAAAGACCAAAGTCACGAGCGTAGCGAGGGGATGCTGGCATTCAGATTGCGGAGCGCAGCGTAGCAGAAATGGAGTACTCGCACCAAAGAAAGAAAGTACGGCTACTATAGGCATTAGCATATAACAGCTTGCGTCTTAGCCGCAGAAACGTTCACAAAAACCAGCGTCAGCTACAACACAAAAGACGCGCGGAGCGCAAAACCCGCGTCTTACCCCAAGGGGGGGATGTGGGGGGACACTCCCCCCACCAAAGTCACACGAGCGCAGCCTTGCGTTTTGCGGCGGTGGCAATGAGCGCGGCGCGTTTTGCGGCGTATGCGTGGTACTCCTTGTGGTCTTTGCCCTGCTGTATGCCCACGTTGAGGTAGTACTGCTCACACTTGCCCTGTGAGGCGCACCACTGCTCTATGGCGCGGTAGGTTTCTCGGTCAATGGCCTGCTGCTGCTCAACCACCGAGGCCGTTTCTACCCACGCCCCGCTTATGTAAGCCGGCGACACCAAATGCTGGGGCGGCTCTTGGTCTACCCACTGCGCTATGTTTGGAGCCATGCTCTTGTCTTTTTCCCGTGATGCGCAAAGTATTGCGCCCTGTGCGTTAATTCCGTAATACATTATTGTACCCTCATGATATAAATAACTGAATAAAAGGCGGGGCGCATGTCCAGCGCCTGCCCGCCACCCGTGTCTGCCGTGCTACCGCTTAGGCTGATGCTGTGGGAGTGGCTGCCAGCATAGCTGGTCACATACTCATATGCTCGCTTTTGCACAGATGGTATCCATATATCAATCAAATGTATGTCAAAGAAAGTATTGTTCGAGTATCCATACTTAGCTGCTGTGGAATCTTCATAAACAGCTCCATTATAGTGTCTATGACTCCCCGCGGTGGCGCAGGAGGCGCTAAGCCCCGTCGCGTCGTGCTTGTGCGCGGGCAGCTGGTTTGCACTCAGCCTTTGGCTGTTTGCGCCCCCGCCGTCCCCGGTGTTTTCGGGGTCCGTCTTGCCTTTTATAAACCTGTCTCGCAAGTCAGGCGTGTTGTTCTTTCCGTTGCACTGGTACCAGCCCGGTAGGGTCTGGTTGTCCACCCACTGCTTCCCACTAAAAGCTATTATCGTGCCAATGGGGCACCACTCATGCTTAGCCTTGTTTATTTCCCCCAGCAGCTGCGCGCGCAGGGCGTCTAGCTTGGCTTTGTTGAGGCTTAAGGCGTCTTGCACCTCCGCTTCGTTGGTGGCAATGCCGCGCCCGTCTATTTCCCACTGCCCGCTCTCTTCAGCGTAGGCAAGCACGCTCTGCCCCGCGCTGCCACGCTCCACGCGCAGGCCCGCCACGCGCTTCTCCTTTGTCACGCGCTGCTCCTCCACGGCGTAGTTGCGCCAGTCCACGCCGTCCGTGCTACTCCACACATCCGCTACATAGCCATTGTTGCCAGCTCCACCAATAACCCACATGCGCTTGTTAAAAACCAAAGCTTCGTGATCACCGCGTGGGCTAAAGGCGGCTGACCACGCCTTACCCTGCCAGTGTATGCCGTCCTGCGTAGACCACACGTCGTTCACTATGCCGTTTTTAATGTAGCCTCCCATGATCCACATCTTGCTGTCGTAGATCAGCGCTTGGTGGGCATAGCGTGGGCTGAAGGCTGCGGTGTAGGGTCTACTCCAGCTTACCCCGTCCTCGCTCCAGAGCACATCGTTGTTGTGAACACTATTATTAGTTTGTCCTCCTATGAGCCACAGCCTGCCCCCAAAGGCAACTACTTGATGGCTGTAACGAGCCGTGAAATTAGCATTGCCGTGATTCGTCCAGCTGTTGCCATCAAAGCTCCAAACGTCATTAAGTCTAGTGCCATAGCTTCCCCCTATAAGCCACAGCTTCTCGGCGCTGTCCCCCTTAGCCTTAAAAACTACGGCTTGGTGTCCCCAGCGTGATCTAAAATTACTACCTGACCACTGCTTCCAACTTTCCCCATCCTCGCTGTACCACGACTCGCTTGATACACCACCGCCTCCTGTATCACCCCCCAGTACCCAGAGCTTGTTTTGAAATGCCACTACTTGATGGATTCTACGGGGGGCAAAGGGCGCACCGCTGTGTTTCTTCCACCTTATTCCATCTACCGTAGACCACACATCGTTTGTTGCTCCATTCTGGTTATAACCTCCTATAAGCCAGAGGCGTGGCGCACTGTTACCCTTGGGGGCGAACACCGCGCACTGGTGGCTGTTACGGGCGCTAAAGGGCGCGGTGTAGGGCGTCTTGCTGCGCTGTATGTGTGGCACATTGGGGCTTGGCGTGCTTATGCTGCTGCTGTCCTCCCCCGCGTTGAGGGTGAGCAGGGGGCTCTTGACCCCAAAGGGCGCGCTGGTCAGGCTGGGCCAACCTCGCGCCACCTCGCGCTTAAGTAGGTCAAGCACGTGCTTACTGTTGTCCTTGGGGTCGCGTAGCAGCTGCCCCAGCACAAGGTCGTCTGCTTGCGGGCTGTACTCCAGCTGCGCCTTTGTGCTGCCGCTTTGCGCCTCGTGGCGTAGCACCACTCCGTAGCCCCTGTTGTCGCTGGGCAGCTTTAAGTCCTGCGCCGCGCCCAGTTGCAGCAGCTGCCCGTCCGCGCGCAAGGCCTTACCCGCTGTCACGCTCAGCGTTTTTGCCGTGGCGTCCAGCTTCAGCTCCAAGCCCTCAAGTACGCCCTTTCCGCCCAGCGCCGCGCGGCTTTGCTTTAAGGCTTGCTCCGCCTTGTCAAAGTTTTGCGCCGTGCTGCCTTTAAAGCCTTGCAAGTCCTGCGCCTGCGTCTTCACAGCCTGCCAGCCCTGTGCCACTTCACGCTTACCCAAGTCTAGCGCGCCGTTTTGCAGCGTGCCCAGCACAAGGTCGTCTGCCTGTCGGTGTTGCTTGTCCTTACTTTGTGTCCATTCCACCACCAGCGCGCTCGTCTCGTCTTGTTTTTCCGTCCACGTGTCCTCACCCTGTAGGGTGGTTGCGCGCTCCTGCGTCTCGGCACTCTGGTAGCGCAAAACCACGGCGTAGGCCTTGCCGTCGCTGGGCAGCTTTAAGTCTTGCGCCGCGCCCAGCTGTAGCAACTGCCCGTCCACGCGCAAGCCCTTACCCGCTGTCACGCTTAAGTTTTTAGCCGCGCCGTCCAGCCTCAGCTCCAAGCCCTCCAGCACACCCGCGCCACTCAGCGCCACGCTGCTCTCACGCACTGCCGCCTCCGCATTCTCCTGCAAAGCCGTAAAATCCTCAGGCATGGGAATCATGCCCTCATAAAAGTTGTGTTTTCTCATAGATTCTCCTTATTCATTTGTGCACCAAATAACCCAAGCAACCCCATAGAGACACTTGTTTATTTAGCATTTTGTATCTTTTACCCCTTGAGTATAACCTATAGTAGTAATTTAATGCAAGTACTTTTTTGTTATTGTTTGTATAATAGGTCAAATAGTCTCTTTTGTGGGGGCAGCACGCCCCCACACCCCCACTGCTGGTCGTTTTGTGCTCCGCGCGTGCAGTTTACCCGCCCGCCGCTCCTTCGTGGGGGGGGTGCCCCACGCCCCCACTGTTGTTCGTTCTGCGCTTACGCGCGTGAGAGCTGCACGCCGTGTGTGTGATGGCTCACGCCTTCTGTTGCCAAGCAGCCATTCTCAATACGCTATCCACTCGGGTGGCCGTTCTTTCTTTCTTTTCTTTTTTTTGCGACGAAAAAGAAAAGAAAGAAAGTACCAAAGAAAGAAAAGAAAACTCGCTAGCCTTATCAGCTATGACACGAGTAATGCGCTTACGCGCGACTGTACCTATCTATAGGTGTAAGTACCTTGAGGTGCTACGCACAGGTGGTGCAGGCTTGCTTACCATCCTTGGCAGCCTATGCGTGCCCTCCGTGGCACAGCTGTAGGTGTGGGGCTACGCCATAGGGAATAAGAGACGGGAGCAAACAACAAAGCCCCTGTGCGTAGCACTCAAGACGCGCAGCGCTGAACTACTTCTTTTTCTTTTTTTTCTTTGGTACCTTTCTTTTTTCTTTTTGAAAAAAGAAAAAAGAAAGTACGGCCATCCGAAGTGTTTGCATAGTGCGCCCACGCCGTGGCAACAAGAGGCGTTCATTCAGTACCGCTGGTAGCATGCACTGCATATCGCGCCGCGCCGCATGCGCAAAACCCGCGTGATACCCCCAAGGTGGGGGGGGGGGGGGGGGGGGGGGCAGCTCCCCCACAAAGGCAAAAATACATAAGTCTAATAAAACTCCATAAATACCCCTTGCAATAGTTATTATAACTTATTATACTACTATCATAATGTATTGTATGTACAAAAATAAACGCAAGCATTTGCAAAAAAAGGACGCGAGCTATTTAAGGGCATTGCGTCTTGAGTCGCACACTCATTGTATCTATAGGCAGTATAACAAGCAAAACCATGCATGCTGGTGTTTTTGTACATACTTTACAAAGAATATACACCTCCTAGTGTATTGGAGGTGTTTCATAAAACATCAGTGTACCCCTCCGCCCACACTGGTGGAAACACCTCCCCCGCCTGTGCGGGCACACGCACAACCCGCCCTAGACTACGCAATCATGCCGCACTAGGCTACGCGCTAGCCAGCCCTAGGCTACGCACTCCCTCCGCCCTAAGGGAACACCTCCCTCGCCCTAGACCACACCATACTTGCACCCCACGTCTTAAGTCCCTATGGCGTAGCCCCACACCTGAAGCAAACCTGCGCCACCTGTGCGCAGCACCTCAAGGTATTTACGCCTACAGACAAATATACTCGCGCACAAGCGCAAAAGGCATTTGCTGAATGCTCGGGGGTGTGGGGGCGTGCCCCCACAGCGCGTTTTTCTTTTCTTTTTCCCTCGCAAGAAAAAGAAAAGAAAAAGAACTGCCACCCGAAGTGTTTGCATAGTGCGCTCACACCGTGGCACGCCCGTGTCATGGACGACACGCATAGGGCGCCATGGATGGTACAAAAAGCGTGAGCAATCAAGCTAAAGTAACCCGTGCTTTGCACCTACAGCAAACAAGCAAAACCACCCGTGCGGTAGCACTCAAGACGCGCAGCACGCAGTGTGCACACACAAAGCGCAAGCAGAATACACACGGCGTGCAGCCCTCGCGCGCGTGTAAGCGCAGAACGAACAACAGTGGGGGTGTGGGGGCGTGCTGCCCCCACAAAAGCCAACCTTGGGGCAGCCCTGTTCTATAATGGTGCTATATATTATGAATACGATTATTACGACCAAGGGGGTGTGTATGAGCAGGGTGTTTTTTGCAGCAATGGGGGTGCTGGTGCTGGTGCTGTGCGCCGTGGGCGTTTCTTGTAAGGCGCAGGGTACGGAGGCTACCATTGAGTTGCGCATTTTAGAAACCACCGACTTGCACACACACGTCATGGACTATGACTACTACAAGGACAAGGCAACGCAAAAGTTTGGCTTGGCGCGCACGGCTTCGTTAATACGGCGCGCGCGCGCGGAGGTGTCAAACAGCGTGCTTGTTGATAATGGGGACTTGATACAGGGCAACCCCATGGGTGATTATATGGCGGCGCGAGGGCTTGAGGAGGGTGAGGTGCACCCCGTGTACAAGGCCATGAACCTGCTGGATTATGACGTTGGGAACATAGGCAACCACGAGTTTAACTACGGGCTTGAGTTTCTGCAGGAGGCCATTGATGATGCGCGCTTTCCTTACATGAGCGCAAATGTCATTGATGCGGCTACAAAGCAGCCCGTGTTTAAGCCGTATGTAATTATTCCGTATAGCTTTGAGGACACGCAGGGTAGGGCGCATGAGCTTGCTATTGGCTACATTGGCTTTGTGCCCCCGCAGATTATGAGCTGGGACAAGAAAAACCTAGAGGGCAGGGTTGAGGCGCTTGACATTGTGGAGACTGCTGAAAGGCTTGTGCCGCGCATGAGGGCTGAGGGGGCTGATCTTGTTATAGCCATTCCACATTCGGGAATTGCCACCAAGGCCTATGAGGCCATGGCTGAAAACTCGGTGTATTACTTAAGCACGGTGGCGGGCATAGACGCCATTGCCTTTGGGCATTCTCATGCGGTGTTTCCCAGCAAGACGTATGAGGGGTTGCCGGGTGCCGATGTGGAGCAGGGCACGATTAATGGCGTGCCTTCGGTTATGCCGGGGCGTTGGGGTGACCACCTTGGGGTCATAGACATGCGGCTTACCAAACAGGGGGATGCGTTGGTGGTAGCCCATGCGCAGACGCATGTGCGCCCCATTTTTGAGAACGAGGCCTTGGTTGAGGCAGACGAGGAGGTGAGCCGCGCGGTTGCTGAGGAGCATGCGGCTACGCGCGCCTTTGTGGGGCGACCCATAGGGCGGGCAAGCGAAGACATGTACAGCTTTTTGGCGCTGGTGCAAGACGACCCCACCATACAGATTGTGAACATGGCGCAACGCGACTATGTGGAGCGCTTTATTGAGGGCGATGCAAATTTTAAGGGTATTCCCGTGCTTTCTGCTGCGGCGCCCTTTAAGGCGGGCGGGCGCGCGAATGACCCCAGCAACTTTACGGAGGTGCAGGCGGGTGAGCTCACGTTTCGTAATGCCGCTGACCTGTACTTGTACCCCAACACCTTGGTGGCGCTCAAGGTGCGTGGTGAGCATGTGCGCGAGTGTCTCGAATGTTCCGCAGGCTTGTTTAACCGCATTGATGCGACGAGTAGTGAAACGCAGCACCTTATTAACTGGGAGGGGTTCCCTACCTATAACTTTGACGTCATAGATGGGGTGGAGTATGAGATTGATGTCTCACAAGCTGCGCGCTATGACCGCAGTTGTGCGCTGGTTGATGCAGAGGCGCGCCGTATTAAGAACTTGACGTTTAAGGGCAAGCCGGTGGATGATGCGCAGGAGTTTATTATTGCCACCAATAATTACCGAGCCTACGGTGCTGCCTTTGCGGGCACGGGTGAAGCCTTTGTGGCTTTTAGTTCTCCCGACGAAAACCGTAGCATTCTTGCACAGTACATTCGCACCGTGAGCGAGGAACGTGGTGAGATAAGCCCGCGCGCCGATAACAACTGGCGCTTTACGCCCATTAAGGCTGCTGTTGCGCTTGATCTTGTCTTTGAAACCTCGCCGAGTGATAGGGCATCAAGCTTTATAAAGGAGCAGTCGCAATACCCCGTAGAGCGCGTAGGCACCAATGAAGCGGGGTTTGCGGTATATCGCATTGACTTGTCCGCACAAGAGTAGCCGCGTGGAAGTGGGGCAGACTACCCACATTGATGATAAGGGCAAGGGTGTTGTAGCGGGTGTAGATGGTACGTCTTTTGTCGCGGAGGGCGCCTTGCCCGGCGACCGCGTTGCTATTGTTGCGCCGCGCTCTCGGCGTAAACGGCGCGCCAAGCGTGCGCAGGTGGAACGCGTGCTGCTTTCTTCGTGGCATCGCATGGCGCCTTTTTGTTCGCACTACGCCACATGCGGGGGCTGTGCCCTGCAGCATCTTTCATATGAAGAACAGCTGCTGCTCAAGCAAGGGGCAGTTGCGCGCTTGCTTGCGCCCTATGTAAGGGAGGGGGAGGCTCAGCCTGCCATTCTTGCTGCGCCACGCAGGGTGTATTATAGAAACCGCGTTGATTACACCTTTGGTGCGGCGCGCTGGTTTGAAAAGCATGAGGCTATGCTGCCCGTGGATGCAGACCGCCGCGGCGCGGGTTTTCACGTCAAGGGTTTTTATGACAAGGTGGTGCATGTGGAGCATTGCTTTTTGCATGAGAGTAACGCCTTGCGTAAGACGGTGCACCAATGGGCGCTTGAGCACGGGGTGCCGTACTACAACAGCCGCACGCATGAGGGCTTGCTGCGCCTTATGACGGTGCGCACTACGCTGAGTCAAGAGACCATGGTGGTCTTGCACTTTGCGTACGAGAGTGAACACATTGCCGCCTTGTGCAAGGCGCTTGTCGCGGCGCACCCGCAAGTGACCTCTCTGTACAGCGTGCTTAACCCCAGCTACAACGACTCCGCGCCAAACGTGGAGTACACCTTGATGCACGGGAGTGCGGCTATAACCGAGCAGTGCGGGAGTTTGCGTTTAAGGCTCTACCCGCAGGTGTTTTATCAAACCAACTCAGAACAGGCGCAGCGTTTGTACGAGGTAATAGGCGCCTATGCTGATGTGCATGCTGATGAGACCGTGTTGGACTTGTACTGCGGCATAGGGAGTATTGGGCTCTTTGTGGCGCATGCGGCGCGGCGCGTTGTGGGCGTGGACATTGTGCCGCAGTCCATTGAGGCGGCGCGGGAGAACGCGCGCTATAACAACATAGGCAATGCACACTTTTTTGCGCTCTCTTCTGAAGACGCCGTTGTGGCGAGGTAGGAGGCTGAAGCTGCTGATGCTGAGACTGATGGTAAGACTGATGCTAAGAATGGGACTGATGGTGAAAATGGGGCTGAGCAGGCTATGCTGAGCCACGCCTTGAAAAGCGCGCAGTGTGTTATTGTGGACCCGCCGCGCGCGGGTTTACACAAACGCGTCATTGCCTACCTCAATGCCTTGAGCCCTCGGACTTTGGTGTACGCCTCATGCAACCCAAACACGCTTGCGCGTGACCTTGCGCTACTGCGTGAGCGTTATGACCTTGTGGCGTGGCGGGCTGTGGACATGTTTCCTCAGACCTATCATGTCGAGACGGTTGTCAAGCTGGTGCCAAAGTGATGCGGCTTAAGGCGCGGGAATGACTTTGTGGGGCACGGCTTGTTGGGTGCGCTTTGTGCCTTAAGGCTCGCCCGCGCTTTCAATGTGCAGGGTGTCTTGTTCTTCAAAGGCGTTGTGCCCGCCGCGCAAGTTTTCTATTTTGCGCATGGTGGGCATGAGGCGGCTGTTGAAGGAGCTGGTTGCCTTGTTAAAGGCGTTTGTGGCTTGCGAAAGCCCCGTGCGTATTGCCGAGAAGTGATTGGAGAAGGTCTTGAACCTGTCTACGAGTTCCTTGCTTGCGTCCGCTATTTTGCGCGCGTTTTTAGACAGCTCTACTTGCATCCAGCCGTAGGAGATTACTTTTAAAAAGGCGTAGAGGGTGGAGGGGCTTGCAATGATGATTTTGTTGTCAAAGGCTTCGTCTAAGAGGGTGGGGTCGCGCTCAAAGGAGGTGCCGAGTCCGCTTTCGTAGGGCAGAAACAAAATGGTGATTTGCGGCGTGTTGTGCGCGCCTATGTCCCAGTACTCTTTCTTGGCAAGGCTCTTCACGTGTTCGCGCAAGGCCTTTTTGTGGTTTTCCAGCAGGGCTTCTTTTTCGCTTGGTGAGCGTGCTTCACATGCGGCAAGGTAGGCGTGCATGGGCGCTTTTGCATCAACAAAAACCGCGCCTTCTTGTGGTAGGTACACAACCATGTCGGGGCGCTTTTTGTCTCCCACGTCGTTGGTAAAGCTTGCTTGTGTCTCAAAGTCTATGTGCTGCTTCATGCCCGAGAGTTCCACAATGCGGCGTAGTTGCATTTCGCCCCACTTGCCGCGCGTTGCGTGCTCTGACTGCAGGGCGTTGCGTAGGCCTTGCGCGCTGGTGTTGAGCCTGTGGTTTGACTGTTGCAGTTGCATAATTTGTTCGTTGAGCCCGCTTAGGCGCGTGGCCATGGAGGAGTACGCGCCTTGTCGCTTGGACTCCATGTCTCTAATGTTGCCTTCTAGTTTTTGCATGTCGGCAAGGAGGGGGTCAACAATGCGGTGTAGGTGTTGCCGTGTGTGTTCTAGGTAGGCGGATGAGTTTTCTCGTAAGACGCGCGAGGAGAGGCTTTCAAAGGTGCGCGCAAGTTGCGCTTCAATGTTGCGCGTGCTTTCAAGCGTTTCTTGTAGCTGTGTCACTTGTGCTGTCGCGGCTGCGCGCTCCTTTTCACTCACCATGAGTTTTTTTTGCATGCGCGTAGTGAGCAGCGCGCTTGTCAGCAGCCACGTGAGGAGGGCTGTAATGACAAAGGTGATAATAATTGCAATAAAAAGTGTGAGTGTTGAAAATACCATGCTTATTCTTCAGTATACAGAGAGCGCAGTTTTTAGCAAAAGCAGGGGTGATGTGTGGTATACTGATTGTGGGAAAAGATTATGTCGCAAGAGAATAT
The DNA here is from genome assembly GCA_965196605.1 of Spirochaetia bacterium. Classification (GTDB taxonomy): domain Bacteria; phylum Spirochaetota; class Spirochaetia; order WTKD01; genus CBDAKK01. The sequence goes on along the minus strand of CBDAKK010000006.1, from coordinate 18,410 downwards.
TGCTCGTACTATTTTGTCTTTGCATCCGCATAAAGCAGCTGATGTGTTGCGCCGCCTTGATGAAGGGACGCTGATTGTCGTGGGTGAGGCTATTTTGCAGCATGGTGAGACTCATAAGCTTACCAAGGCTGCGCACGCGGATACGGGCTTGCGCAAAGAAACCGAGCCGTATAATTCCTCGCTTGAAATAGTGAGGGCGCTTTATAGGGTGGCCTTTGGTGCGCACAAGAGTCAAGAGTTGGTGAAGCAGCTGCTGCGTAGAAAGATGAAGCGCAAGCTTGATTTTCTTAAGGCCTATAATGATGATGAGATTTTGCAGGTGATACAAGGCGAGTCTCCCGCGGTTATGAGCATAGTCTTGAGCGCCATGGACTCGCGTAGCGCGGCGCGCGTGCTTACCTTGCTTTCAAGCCCCGTGCGTGCGGCGGTTATTGCCTACATTGCCAAGCAGCAGAGTCCTGAAGTGAGCATTGTGGAGATAATAGAGCAGACTTTGAAGAAGAAGCTGCATGAGTTGACCGCGCGTGAAAGCCTTGAAGGCAGGGTTGGGGGCATGACGGGGCTTTCTTCTATATTGGAGCACATGGATGTGGGGGCGCAGAATGCATTGCTTGCGGATTTGGGTGATGATGCCCTTGCTTCGCAGCTAGAGGAAAGCCTGTTTTCATGGCAGCTGTGCTTTGATATTCCACAAAGGCGTGTGAGCGAGATATTGGGTGCTTTTAGCTTGTATGAGCTTGCGAGAATTGTGGTGCTCTGCGGCGATGATGCCTACAAGGGCATTGTGCATGGGCTGAGCGTGAGGAATAAAGAGCTGCTGGAGGATGAAATAGCGCTTTGTAAAAACGACCCTACGGCAAAGCTTAACACCAAGGAGTTGCAAAAGCGCTTGTGCAATGCGCTGCGAGAGGCGGCAAAGGAATATTCGGATGCGTATGTAGGGGAGGCGGTCTTGTACTAGGCCCGAGGGACTAGCTGCTGTGCGTGCTCTGGGCTGGCTGGACGGGTTTAAGGCTTATTCCGGGGCTTAGTCCGTAGAGGCTGTGTTTTTTTCAAACTCCTCTTGGAGTTTCATTTCCTTCTTGGCTTGGTGTCTGTCCATCATGTCGGTTATGCCAATTAAAACGCTAAAGAGGCCAAATGCAACTATGAAGAGTGGCACAGCCCCTTTGAGGGTGTACACTATCTCTTCGCTTAAGTGGAGGAATTCCCACGGTAGAACGGGGAAGAGAACGAGCAGAAATATTGCAATGCATACGATGCCAACGACTATAGAAACCATAGCTCTATGGTATTACAAGCCTTGTTGTGTCGTCAATGTGTCGTGCCTATGCTAAAATAAATATACATTATGGTTTACATAAGGGGATGTATGTCGATAATATTGCGTGTCTTAGGGTTGTTTGTTGCTTTAGCTTTTGTTGTGCATGCACTTTATGCGCATGAAGAAGCGCTGCATTTACATGACCATGAGCACAGCGCTGACTTGTGCTGTAAGGTGGTTGAGTCTCAAACTGCGCTTGCAACAGAGGTTGTTGCTTCGGGGCTTGAGTTTCCGTGGGCACTTGCCTTTTTGCCGCAGGGCGACTTGTTGGTTACTGAAAAGGTGGGGAGGTTGCGGGTTATACGCAATGGTGTATTGTTAGCGCCTGTTTCGGGCTTGCCCAAGGTGGCCGTGGTAGGGCATGGTGGGCTTTTGGACCTTGTGTTGGACCCAAACTTTGCAGAGAATAACCTTATATATATGAGTTTTTCGGAGTATGATGAGGATGATGCACGCAAAATGGGTACGGCCATTGCGCGCGCGCGCCTTGTCCAGCGCAGCGAGGAGCGCTACGAGCTTGTGGATACGAGGGTTATTTTTTCGCAGTCGCATAAAAGTGTGGGGGGATCGCATTTTGGTTCTCGCTTAGTCTTTGCTAGGGACGGCACGCTTTTTGCCACCATTGGGGATAGGGGGGGGCAAATGCGTGCGCAGGATCCCCTTGATCATGCGGGTTCTGTTATTCGCATAAACTCCGACGGCTCTGTTCCACAAGACAATCCCTTTGTAAAGGCTGGTGAGCCTCATGCTCTGCCAGAAATTTTTGCCCTCGGTCTCAGGAGTGAGCAGGGTGCCGCTATTCACCCCGTTACTGGTGACTTGTGGACATTGGGGCACGGCCCTAAGGGGGGTGACGAGGTTAATCTTATAAAGGGTGGTCGTAATTACGGGTGGCCTGTCATTAGTTATGGGAGGCATTATTCAGGCGCACGCATTGGGGTTGGCACACACGAGCCCGGGTATGAACAGCCAATTTATTATTGGGATCCGTCCATAGCGCCCTCGGGTTTTGCGTTTTACAGCCCAAAGCGTCCTGCAATTCCGCGCTGGAAGGGTAGCTTGCTTGTGGGCGGGCTTCTGGCGGAAGTGTTGGTGCGCCTTGTGTTGGAGGGTGACACCGTGGTGCGAGAAGAGCATTATTTTAAAAACGTTTTTGGCAGAATACGGGACGTGCGCGTTGGGCCACAAGGTGCGGTGTGGCTTCTTACTGATGCGCGGAATGGAAAGCTTATTAGGGTGACTGAGAAGTTGCGGTAGCGCCAAGCTTTAGTGCATAAAGTTACCTTTGTGTGTATAAGTTGCCTGCGTCCCGCAGTCTGTATTCAGCGGCGCGGCTTGGGCGCGCAAAGTAGCTTTGCGTAGGTGGTGTTGCTTAAACGCGTGAGGTTACTTTGTAAGTATAAGCGGTCTGTGCTACGCACAGTCTGTATTCCGCGGCACGGCTTGGAGCGCGTAAGTGGTCGTGAGCCCTAGGCTCACGTCTGTATTGGGCGCCGCGGCTTGGCGCGCAAAGTAGTTTAACAGCGTATAGGTTACTTTGCATGTGTAAGCTGTCTGCACCGGCGTGCAGTCTGTACTCCACGCCGTGGCTTGGAGCGCGCAAAGTAGCTTACAGCGTATAGGTTACTTTACATGTGTAAGCTGTCTGCACTGGCGTGCAGTCTGTACTCTGCGCCGTGTGTTTTAGGCTAAAGCAGTCATGAGCCTAGGGCTCATGTGTGTTTTGGGCGGCGTGGCTAAGGCGCGCAAAGTAGCTTAACAGCGTATAGGTTACTTTTCATGTGTAAGTTGTCTACACTGGCGTGCAGTTTGTACTCCGCGGCGCGGCTTGGAGCGCGTAAGTGGTCGTGAGCCCTAGGCTCACGTCTGTATTGGGCGCCGCGGCTTGGCGCGCAAAGTAGCTTTGTGTAGGTGGTGTTGCTTAAGCGCGCGTAAGAGTTACTTTGTGAGTGTAAGCAGCCTGCGTCCCGCAGTCTGTACTCTGCGCCGCGGCTTGGCGCGCAAAGTAGCTTTAGTGCATAAAGTTACCTTTGTGTGTATAAGTTGCCTGCGTCCCGCAGTCTGTATTCCGCGCCGCCGCTAAGGCGCGCAAAGTAGCTTACAGCGTATAGGTTACTTTGCATGTGTAAGCTGTCTGCACCGGCGTGCAGTCTGTACTCCACGCCGTGGCTTGGGCGCGCTAGGTTTGCTTTAGTGCATAAAGTTACCTTTGTAGGTATAAGTTGCCTGCGTCCCGCAGTCTATATTCCGCGGCGCGGCTTGGCGCGCAAAGTAGCTTTGTGTAGGTGGTGTTGCTTAAGCGCGCGTAAGAGTTACTTTGTGAGTGTAAGCAGCCTGCGTCCCGCAGTCTGTACTCCGCGCCGCCGCTAAGGCGCGCAAAGTAGCTTAACAGCGTATAGGTTACTTTGCATGTGTAAGCTGTCTGCACTGGCGTGCAGTTTGTACTCCGCGGCACGGCTTGGACTCGCAAAGTAGCTTTGCGTAGGTGGTGTTGCTTAAGCGCGTGAAGTGACTTTATGAGTGCAAGCAGCCTGCGCTAGCGCGCAAAGTAGCTTTAGTGCATAAAGTTACCTTTGTGTGTATAAGTTGCCTGCGTCCCGCAGTCTGTATTCCGCGCCGCCGCTAAGGCGCGCAAAGTAGCTTACAGCGTATAGGTTACTTTTCATGTGTAAGCTGTCTGCACCGGCGTGCAGTCTGTACTCCACGCCGTGGCTTGGGCGCGCTAGGTTTGCTTTAGTGCATAAAGTTACCTTTGTAGGTATAAGTTGCCTGCGTCCCGCAGTCTATATTCCGCGGCGCCGCTAAGGCGCGCAAAGTAGCTTTGTGTAGGTGGTGTTGCTTAAGCGCGCGTAAGAGTTACTTTGTGAGTGTAAGCAGCCTGCGTCCCGCAGTCTGTACTCCGCGCCGCCGCTAAGGCGCGCAAAGTAGCTTAACAGCGTATAGGTTACTTTGCATGTGTAAGCTGTCTGCACTGGCGTGCAGTTTGTACTCCGCGGCACGGCTTGGACTCGCAAAGTAGCTTTGCGTAGGTGGTGTTGCTTAAGCCCGTGGAGTGACTTTGTGAGCGTAAGCAGCCTGCGTCCCGCAGTCTGTACTCCGCGCCGCCGCTAAGGCGCGCAAAGTAGCTTAACAGCGTATAGGTTACTTTGCATGTGTAAGCTGTCTGCACTGGCGTGCAGTTTGTACTCCGCGGCACGGCTTGGACTCGCAAAGTAGCTTTGCGTAGGTGGTGTTGCTTAAGCCCGTGGAGTGACTTTGTGAGCGTAAGCAGTCTGCTCGCGCGCCGTGTGTTTTGGGCTAAAGCAGTCATGAGCCTAGGGCTCATGTGTGTACTGGGCGGCGCGGCTTGGCGCGCTAGGTTTGCTTTAGTGCATAAAGTTACTTTGTAGGTATAAGTTGCCTGCGTCCCGCAGTCTGTATTCCGCGCCGCGGCTTGAGCACGCAAAGTAGCTTTGTGTAGGTGGCGGTGCTTAAGCGCGTGAAGTGACTTTATGAGTGCAAGCAGCCTGCGCTAGCGCGCAAAGTAGCTTAACAGCGTATAGGTTACTTTGCATGTGTAAGCTGTCTGCACTGGCGTGCAGTCTGTACTCCGCGGCACGGCTTGGCGCGCTAGGTTTGCTTTAGTGCATAAAGTTACTTTGTAGGTATAAGTTGCCTGCGTCCCGCAGTCTGTATTCCGCGCCGCCGCTAAGGCGCGCAAAGTAGCTTTGTGTAGGTGGTGTTGCTTAAACGCGTGAAGTGACTTTGTGAGTGCAAGCAGCCTGCTGGCGCGCAAAGTTGCCTTGCGTAGGTAGTGTTGCTTAAACGCGTGAAGTGACTTTGTAAGTGTAAGCTGTCTGCACTGGCGTGCAGTCTGTACTCCGCGGCACGGCTTGGCGCGCTAGGTTTGCTTTAGTGCATAAAGTTACTTTGTAGGTATAAGTTGCCTGCGTCCCGCAGTCTGTATTCCGCGCCGCCGCTAAGGCGCGCAAAGTAGCTTAACAGCGTATAGGTTACTTTGCATGTGTAAGCTGTCTGCACTGGCGTGCAGTTTGTACTCCGCGCCGCGGCTTGGAGCGCGTAAGTGGTCGTGAGCCCTAGGCTCACGTCTGTATTGGGCAGCAGTGGGGCAGAGCTTACTTTGTAAGTATAAGCGGTCTGTGCTACGCACAGTCTGTATTCCGCGGCGCGGCTTGGCGCGCAAAGTAGCTTAACAGCGTATAGGTTACTTTGCATGTGTAAGCTGTCTGCACTGGCGTGCAGTTTGTACTCCGCGCCGCGGCTTGGCGCGCGCAAAGTAGCTTTGTGTAGGTGGTGTTGCTTAAACGCCTGAAGTGACTTTGCATGTGTAAGCTGTCTGCACCGGCGTGCAGTCTGTACTCCACGCCGTGGCTTGGGCGCGCTAGGTTTGCTTTAGTGCATAAAGTTACTTTGTAGGTATAAGTTGCCTGCGTCCCGCAGTCTGTACTCCGCGCCACGGCTTGGGCGCGCAAAGTAGCTTTGTGTAGGTGGCGCTGCTTAAACGCGTGAAGTGACTTTGTGAGTGCAAGCAGCCTGCGCTAGCGCGCAAAGTAGCTTTGTGTAGGTGGCGCTGCTTAAACGCGTGAAGTGACTTTGTGAGTGCAAGCAGCCTGCTGGCGCGCCGTGTGTTTTGGGCGCCGCGGCTTGGCGCGCTCTCGGCTTTGATGCAAGCTCTATGTTTGCACTGCACAGCGGTGCTTATGCAGTAGTTTGCATCCCCTTGCTCGTTCGTGTTTTGGTGCTTTTTAATACTTGCGCTTGTGTCTTTCTGCCTATGGCGTTAGCCCCGCCCGCGTAGCTTCCTATACTCAGTTCCTTAGTCCCTATGGCGTAGCCACACAGAAATGGAGCTTATAGCAAGTACAGCTGTCGAGGCATCATCGTATCGCGTCACGCGTGGTGGCAACAAGAGACGTTCATGCAATACCGCGTCAGCTATAAAACAGTCACTCACGCGCGGAGCGCAGTACAGCGTCTTACCCAAGGGGGGGGCGTGGGGGCGTGCCTCCACAAAGGCACATTTGCCCGTGCAAAGTTTGCACAATATTAAATTTATATAATCAAATAACGTTACTTTGGCGATCAATCTTGAGAGTTCTAAAAATATTTCTTTTGCCTCTTGATTTACTGCTTATCTTGCCTACTATCACTTATGGTATGTCGACATTACTAAACAGTACATTAAGGAGTATAATATGGTATTAAATATTCATGTGCATTCTTCTAAAGGATTGAGCACATTTATTTATAAGGGATGGTATTGTGTATTTTTTGTTCTTGCTATTGGTGTAGTATTTAGTGGCTGCGCGCCTGAACAAGAACAATCTCCAGAGGAACATAACCACACTGAAAAAGTTTCTACTGCACAAAATAATAGCGATACTAATTCCCTCACACCAGCGGAAAACGTACCAAGAGCAACTAATTCTAAACCAGACACTCCAACTCCAGCACAAAAGCCCATTATCACATTGACTCTCCCAACACTTGCTCAAACAACCAAGGCTTACACTGGTACTCCCACTGCATTTACTTATGCCCAAATTCTGGCACTGGTAGCACCCGGAAACACTGCTGCATTGAGCATTGATAGCGTAACAAGAGTTGCTGATAACCCCGATATTCTTACGCCAAATCCTGATGCAAAAACACTCACCTTTACAAATACAGATGCACTTACGACGGTAGGACAACAAGGCGACTACACCGTAACTTTTTCATCTCACACACACAAAGTAGTCCCCTCAAGGATGGACATACCCTTTGTTGTGAAGAAAACAATTATGTATTTAGATTCTGTAATGCTCACTACCAAGTTACAAGAAGACGATGAAAATAAAGAAATCGTCATATGGAATAAAGCCGATATTGTAAATGAAATACAATCAAGATTCCCCATCGGATTTAGTAATTTCGGCGCTACAGCAGGTCAGTATGGTAATAGTCTCATTATTACTCCCCATGACCCTAAAAAAAATCAGGATTTCAACGTAATATATAATGGAGCAGGAAGTTTACAGATTCCTCCCATACGCTTTTCTTTTGATGCGCCAGAAATAACAGCAGGATATATTGTAATTAAATTTGAGGTGGAATCTGCCTCAATAGGTCCTTAAATAGCGTTGCTTTCCAATGTGCATAAGCGCCGCCCTAGCCAACCCGACCTTGTCTAGGGCTTTTTTATTTTAGTGAGCGCATAACTAGCGCCATGAGGCGCAAGCCAAATTATTTGCGGATTATTGCTGGATTTTGCTACTCGATGTTTGCAATGCGCTTTTAGTAGCATGTGGTCCTTGTCTTTAAGCTTTGTGGCGCATGAGTCTTCTCATTGCTTACATAATTACCTAGTTTTACTTTTTGCACCGTTCAAATTAAGTCAAAGTTTCAAATGTCTTTAATAGTTCGCAAGTGAAAATAAAAAGTATACCAATATTTCTTCTGCCTCTTGATTTCCAGATTATTTTGACTATTATCACATGTAGTATGGTTAACATTGCTAAGCAGCATACTAAGGAGTAAAATATGGTATTAAAGATTCATGCGTATTCTTTCAAAGGATTGAGCGTATTTACTTATAAGGGATGGTATTGTGTATTTTTTGTTTTTGCTATTAGTGTAGTATTTAGTGGGTGTGTGCCTGAACAAAAACAAACTCCACAATCTTCACAAGAGCATAATCACACTGAAAAAACTTCTACTGCACAAAATAATAGCGATACCAATTCCATCACGCCAGTAGAAGGCACTGCAAAACAAGAGCTTATTATAAGACTGGTTGAGCCAACATCTGCTAACGCAAGCAAGGCTTATACTGGCACTCCAACTGCATTTACCTATGACGAAATTCTTGCACTGGTAGCACCGGGAAACACCGCTGCATTGAGCATTGATAGCATAACAAGAGTTACCGGCCAACTCAACATTCTTACGCCAAATCCTGAAGAAAAAACGCTCACTTTTGCAGACATAGGCTTACTTACAGCTAGAGGACAGCAAGGTATGTACACGGTAACTTTTTCATCTTCCACACACAAGGTAGTCCCCTCAAGCATGAACATACCCTTTGTTGTGAAAAAAGGGTATATGAATTTAGACGACATAGAACTTGTTCAAGAATTACCTAAAGACTTCAATCACATCGCCATGCTCTGGAATAAAGCCCAGGTGACAAGGAGCGTACGGTCAGTGCTTCCCAGCAAATTTAGTAATTTCAGCGCACCCTTAGGTGCTTATAGCCAGCTTTTTCTTACAGACTTCCGGCGAGCTCCCGACTTCTTTATAATGTTCAGTGCTACCGATGAGAAAAGCCCATTTGGAAAGGCTCCTATACGTTTTTCTTTTGATGCTCCAGGAATAATAAAAGGATATGTTACTGTTATATTAATGTAAAAAAATCAGAGTACGAGTACTAAATTTTGATGACTTGATTTCGATGTATTGTTCTTGAATATACATAAGTACCCTAGCCAAACCGACCTTGGCTAGGGCTTTTTTATTTTAGCGAGCGCATAACTAACGCCATGAGGCGCAAGCCAAAGCGCTTGCGGACTATTACGGGTTTTGCTACTCGGTGTTTGCAATGCGCCTTAAGTAGCATGTGGTCCTTGTCTTCAAGCTTTGTGGCGCATGAGTCTTTTCGTTATTTGCTTAATTTAATTTTTTGTGAATTTAAAATTAAAAAACATGAATTGAATCCAATATTCGCAAGCGAATATAAAATTTTTACAAATATTTCTTCTGCCTCTTGATTTTCTTTGTATCTTGACTATCATATTTTAATAGTATGCCACCATTATTAGGTAACATACTAAGGAGTAAAATATGGCATTAAACACGCGTGCGTATTCTTTCAAAGGATTGAGCGTATTTATTTATAAGGGATGGTATTGTATATTTTTTGTTCTTGCTATTGGTGTAATATTTAGTGGCTGCGCGCCTGAACAAGAACAAGTTCCACAAAAACGCAACCACACTGAAAAAACTTCTACTGTACAAAATAATAGCAATACCTACCAATTCCATTACATCAGCAGCAAACGTACCAAAAGCAACTGATTCCAAGCCAGACAATCCAACTCCAAAACAAAAGCCCGTTATCACATTGACTTCTCCAACACTTACTCAAACAACCAAGGCTTACACAGGCAGCTTGACCGCATTTACTTATGACGAAATTCTTGCATTTGTAGAACCTACAAATACTGCCGCATTGAGCATTGATAGCGTAATAAGTGTTGCTGATACGCCTGATATTCTCACATCAAACTCTGAAGAAAAAACACTCACCTTTACAGATATCAATGCACTTCCAGAAGCAGGACAACAAAGTACCTACACCATAACCTTTTCATCTCCCACACACAAGGTAGTTCCCTCAAGCATGGACATACCCTTTATTGTGAAAAAGGGCGAAATAAACTTGAACGTAGAACTTACTAAAACAGTGTGTGTTTACGGTAATTTCCAACCCGCTGGAATGCGGGGGAAATTCTAGCAAGCATACAAGCAGAGCTCCGAAGTGGAATCAACATTGATAATTTGGACACACCCTTAGGCCCGTGGGACACCTCAGAGTAATGAAAAGAGGCGAGCTAATGGTAGGCTTAGGCTACTTTTGGAGTCAAGCAACCCCCAAGATAGAAGGTACGGCAGATAGCACCTTTACTTTTGATTCTCCGGGGATAATAAAAGGCACCGCTCGTATTACCTTCGATGTAAAGATTGCTGGTCTGACCAATGAATTCTGTCGTAATAAATTTATAGCCAATGGATGGAGAAGACCGCCACTTACTATAGTCCCTCCATCTTTACTATAACTAACTTGATTTACGAGAATACCGTCTCATATTCTCAATGAAAAGGCCCTAACTAAAGTTAGGGCTTTTTTTATTTTAGTGCGCGTTACTAACACCATGAAGCGCAAGCCAAACCGCTTGCGGACTACTGCTGGTTTTTTCAACTCGGTGTTTGCAATGCGCTTTTAGTAGCATGTGGTCTCCTGCTTCCAAACGCCACAGTGTTTCTTTGCCTTGTTCGTCCTTCGTGGTAATTTCTGCGCTGCCTTGCAAAAGCACAATCCATTCGTCTTGCTCTTGGTCATACCAAAAGCCCCTCGGTGAGCACTGCCCTTGCGAAATAATGCGTTCTACTCGCACGTCTTTCATGTGCAAAAGAGTTTCAAAAAATTCTTCTTGTAAGGGTAAGTGTACGGCTTTTGGTAGCTTGAAAATATTCTTCATGAATGTAAAATTGAACTAACTATGTGACAAAGAATCCAATTCAAAGTGAGAATCGGTTTTTGATAGTTGCTTGAAAAAAAGCAATGTATGACTAAATATATTTTAGCACTGTTTTAGTGATATCTGTGTATATAAAAACTTTTTGGCAATGTTTCAGAAGGCAGCGTAACAGCGTATAAGTTATTTTAGTGGTTTAGGCGCGCAAAGTTGCTTTGCGTATGGCGTTGTCTTAATATATTACGTTGTCCATTCTTGGTGCCTATACGTATCCTGATGTCGGCTCCATGGTAATTACACGGGTCACCGTCCATGGCGCTCAATGCGTCCCCTGATGTCGGCTCCATATTAATTACACGGGACTCCATCCTGCTGCGCAGACATGGGACGAGCGACCATCCTGCTGCGCAGATACGAAGTCACTGCTGACAGCTGCATCGAGCGGAGCAAGGCGGAGCGTAACATGGGTATTCGCAGCATGGGACGACTGTGTAAAGAACTCGCTCGTTATGGAGAGGCTGCTTCAAAAAAACGCGCATACAATACAACGATGAAAAAGCGCAACGGATGTACAAAAGGCAATGGCGAAGATCACACAAGCGCCCTTGTATTCCATTCTCCTGCTCAACTCTTTTGCTCTTTGTCGACATAGCTTCTTTACTATTGCGTGGTGGATTCAAGAGGCAAGTGCAACAGAAAAGCAGTGAGCAGAAGTTAGGAAATCAAGACATTTTCTTGGGCGATTGTTTAATAGATGTTGAACGTGAGTAATCTCACTATGTTTTACTTTATGAAAAGGTGTGCCCCCTCATTTAATTTATTGCGGAAGTACTGGCGAACTAAACCAATGGCGTTTTCCACGGCGCCTTTTTCCCAAGAACAATAGGGCTGACAAAAATAAGATTGAGTACCAAGCCGCTTGTTTACCTGATGGTGATATGCATTCTCACTACCGTTGTCATAGGTAAAAGACTTTCTCATGTGCTCAGGTATAGCACGGAATAAAAATAACAAGGCATACTTGAGCGTATGGGCAGTTTTGTTTGGGATTTTGTGGAGCCAAAGATGGCGAGTACGCTTTTCTAACACAACCAGTATGGTAGCTTTTGAGGAAACTCTAACGCAATTGCACAAGGTGTCCCCTTTTTTTGAATCTACCCTTGTATTAGCAAATCATTTGTACTAACTTTATAAAGAACGCTTATTCATATATAAAATTTGTATCTTTATAGTAAGATTCTTATTCTATAGCGTTCAGTGTCTACCACCTTTATAGGAATGTAAAGACAAAAATAGGAGAAACAATATGAAACATTTACAGATATTAATAATTGTGTTTATCGTGATGATGGGCTTTGTTGCCTGTGAAGACACTACAAAAGCAAAAGCAAAAGCATGTGTTACTACAGCTACTACGCTTTGTATAGCAAAAGACGTTACCACTATCGAGCAAAATAAGTACAAGAACAAGGGATATACCAAGGTAGTGTTTGAACAACCAAGCAAACTTATACAGATTAACCGTGGTGCATTTGCAGACAATAAGATCACAAGCATCACGCTTCCCGATAGTCTTAAGATGATTGATATGGAGGCATTTAAGGGAAATAAACTTACACATGTCACTATTCCTTCTAATGTTTCTCATATAGGTGTAAAAGCTTTTGCAAACAATAAAATTAAGGACATTGTTATGAATAACGAAAAGCTACTAATAAAGGGGGGCATGAGATACATCCTCAGGCCTTCTTGGGAAATGTAAATCCTCTCCGTATATCTTTGCCTCAATCATTCAATACGCCTCACATTCAAAGCCAATGGAGCAGGATTATTTTCCAGACGGTGACGATGACGGGTACTCCTATTCCTACTGGTGACAAGCCAATAATAACCTATCGTCCATAATGAGAAATAGCATAAATAAAATCAAAGGTGGATTCAAATTGCTACGTACAACAGACAAGCACTGAAAGGCGTTTGGAAGTTAGGACATGTTCTAGCCAATATAAACAAGCTAGCGAAAGGAAAAACTACACCCCGGTATAAAGTGCCGTGGTAAAACTCTCTGAGAGCCAACTCAATGGCGGCGGGGTTTCTCTGAGAACTATGCTCAACAAATAAGCGTGCGGTGCAATTCTCGGCATATCGTACTCACGCTTCGTCCAAGTTTTTGTGCTATTGCTCGCAGTGGCCTTCCTATGTACCTCATAAGTGCTATTGTTTCTCGCTCTGCAGCACTCAGATGCGTATATACGCTTGTTGGTTTTGATATACTACCCATATTGGGACTCCTCCTCGATTCTTGATTTTTCTTTATCTATCAATCGTACAAGGTGTCCCTTTTTTTATTTCCTCTTTCTCCCTCTCTGTTGCACTTCCCCCTTGAATCCACCCCTTTATTATTGCTTCGTATTGACGAGTACTATGATTATGAGTATTATTATTAAAAATGCGAGAATAGCTCAGCTGGTAGAGCGCCACCTTGCCAAGGTGGAAGTCGCGGGTTCAAGTCCCGTTTCTCGCTGCCTCTATTCCACATATTTAGTGTTGTTTTGCTTATGGAGAGCTTAAAGTAACGCTTGTTATATGTTCTCTATGCCCAAGATACTTGTATACATAAATTGTACACGAATAGAATATGTCTATATAACATGTGTGAATTAAACGTCTGTTTACCCTTTTATAAAGGGCACTTAAATAATAGGCACGGGGTGAATTCAAATTGCTGTGTGCAACAAAAAAGCATTGAGCAGGTGCTTAGAAGTCAAGGCATTTCTCGGGCAACTGTTTAATAATTGTCGTATGTGAGCGCAATCTCACTACGTCTTATTGCATGAATAGCTGTATCACGAACAGCAGAGAGAAGAGACGTTCTTCAATACTCGGTGGGTGTGGGGCTTGCTTTGCAAAGGCGCCCGTGTTTCAATGAGGTATTATTCACGGAGTAAACGTCATTTGCTTATGTGGTGGTGGTACGCATTTTTTTGCGCAGGAGTGTCGTTACATATACAAGAAGGCCGAGGGCGTTTATCCATGCACATACGAGTACTGAGCTGAAGACGCCGTATATGCCCCATGAGAGTGCGTAGGCAAAAAGGGGAATGAAAATCCAAGGGAGCACAAGTTGTCTTAGGGTAACAAATAATATGGGGACAAGCGGGTGCTTCATGCCCTGGAAGGTGGATGAAGAGAGCCCTATGAATTGATAGGCAAAAAATATGACGGCGGCGAACCAGAGGTAATGGTTCACTACCGTAATTACGGAAGGGTCGCTTGAAAATACGCTAGCAATTTGCTTGCCCAAAAGGGCTATGGGGAGCATGCCCAACACTAGCACGGCTAATGCCATGAGCAGACCAACCCGGTAGGCCTCGCATATTCTGTTAAAGCGCCCTGCGCCGTTGTTTTGCCCCACAATGGCGGAGAGTGCCGTGCCTATGCCTATGGACGGTACGAGCGCTAGTTGTTCTATGCGTAGCCCTATGCCGTAGCCCGCCACTACGTGGCTGCCACCGAGGCGGTAGAGAAAAAAATTGACAATAGCAAGCCCGAGGGAGACTAAGGCTAGGTGTGTGAATGCGGGTAGTCCATAATAGAGAATTTGAGCGCTGTCTTTGAGGGTTAGGGCATAGCGGTGCAGGCTGTCCGAGCGCATGTCTTGCTCCTTGAGCACCTTGCGCAGCGTAAGCAGCGCGCCCAAGGCAAAGACCATCACCGTTGCAAGCGCTATGCCGCGTACGCCCATTGCGGGTATAATTCGCACCCCTCGGAAAGAAAACCCGTAGAGAAGCAGCGGGTCGAGCGCAAGGTTAATGAGCGCGTTCATAATGTAGAGGTTGCGTTGAAACCTTGTGTTGCCACGGCTCAGAAGTCCCGCATTAAGCGTAAAGGAGCTTACCATAAAAGGCAAGCCTAATGCCAACACTTGTAAGTAGTCCCATGCCATTTCTAGCACTTCGCCTTTCCCGCCTAGGGCACGCATGAGGGGGCGGGCTGTCGTCCACACAGTGAGCATGGCGAGCACACCCGCTACAAGGCTTAAGCCTACTGCTTTTTCTAAGTAATACTTTGCTTTTTCTTGGTCGCCCGCACCAAGTGAGTTGGCTATGAGCACCATGGCGCCACTAAAAATGCATTGCGTAATGCCTATGCTCGCTAAAAATATGGGAAAAGAAAGCGAAAGCGCCGCAAGCGCATTTGTTGATATCTGCCCGCCCAAAAGGTGTCTATCCAGTTGTACAACGAGCTAAATATAAGCCCCCACATGGCGGCGTTGCAATGCGCACCATGTGCCTTGCTATGCTCCCATTGGTGAGGTCAAAATTTTGTGTTTTGTTCATGGCTTGTCCTTTAAAAGTTATGTTACTCCTGCATGCGCCGAGTTATATATATCAAGTGTCTTTATTATAAGCCATTATGCACAAGACTTGTAAGTGCTGCGTCATGCTCTTGTAAAGTCACAGGGCATAACCTTTGTGTGGGGGAGTGTCCCCCCACACCCCCCATGGGGTGTGACGCTGCCCTGCGCTCCGCGCGTGTAAGCTACCACAGTTTTGTTGACGCTGTTTTTTATGAACGCCATTGGTAGCCATGCATCGAAACGCACTATGCAAACGCTTCGGTTGGCCGTACTTGCTATAAGCTTCATTTCTGTGTCGCGTTGCGACACTTATTTTAATTGTTTCTAGCCGCTCGCCTTCGGCTCACGACTTTTTTCTTTTTTCAAAATAACGCGAGCAGAGCGAGCGGGCGCCACTGCTAGATAGTGGAGCGTTAGCGGACGACCGCCCCACGGATGGGGCTGAAGGGGCGCCAAGGATGGAACATGAAATAGAGCAAGCGACAACAAGAAAGGTACCAAAGAAAAAATGTCGAGAGCGTAGCGACGCCCGTGCCACGGACGGCACGCATAGGGCGCCAAGGATGGACAGCTGTAGCATGTCTGTGAGTATCCATGTTACGCTCCGCGTTGCTGCGCTAGATGCAGCTGTCAGCAGTGACTTCGTATCTGCGAAGCAGGATGGAGTCCCGTGTAATTAACATGGAGCCGACATCACGCTACGCATTGGCTGCCATGGATGGTACGGGTGCTGACATTCAGATTGCGGAGCGCAGCGGTCGCTCGTCCCATGGATGGGACGCATTGAGCGTCATGGATGGTGCGACACAGAGATGGAGCTTATAGCAAAAGCCGCTGTGGGGGCACTCCCCCCCACAGGGGCAAATGTAATGCTATTAATGTTTTGCTGTGTATTTGATATACTAATAAGTAATGTTTGTGTTAATTTATTGATAATGTGAGGTAATAACTATGGAAGAATATAAGAATTTTGTAAATGGTGCGTGGGTTGGAGGGAGTGAAAGACTGATAAACATAAACCCTTCTGATATACAAAATCCGCTTGGTACTGCATTGCTTGCTGATGATGCGTGTATTGCGCGTGCCGTAGCGGGTGCGCAAGCGGGGCAGCGCGCGTGGGCTGCGTGTGGCATTGAGGCGCGTTCTGATGTGCTCATGCGTATTGGGAATGAGCTTATTGAAAAGAAGCAAGAGATTGGAACTTTGATTTCCTTGGAGGAGGGCAAGCCGCTTGCGGAGGGCGTGGGAGAGGTAGACTGCGCGGGGCGCTTTTTTCAGTATTTTGCAGCAGAGGCCTTGAGAAACCTTGGCAACTTTGCCGACTCTGTGCGCGCGGGTGTGGAAATAGAAGTGTTGCGAGAGCCTGTTGGTACGGTGCTTATTATTACGCCGTGGAATTTTCCCGTGGCCTTGCCCGCGTGGAAAATAGCGCCTGCCTTGGCCTTTGGCAACAGCGTTGTTTTTAAGCCTGCGCCCACTACGCCTGCAAGCGCCTGTGCTTTGGCTGCAATAATTGAGCGTGCAGGTTTGCCAGAAGGTGCCTTTCAAATGGTCTTGGGTGACGCAAAAGCGGGGCAGGCCTTGCTGCGCAATGAAGCTATTAACGCGGTAAGCTTTACGGGTTCCTTGCCCACGGGGCGCATTGTTGCTCAGGAGTCCAGCGCCTTTTTACGTCCCTTTCAGCTGGAAATGGGCAGCAAAAATGCATTGCTTGTCCTCGATGATGCGGACATGGATGTGGCACTTGCCTGTGCGGTGAATGGTGCCTTTGGGGGTACGGGGCAAAAGTGCACAGCTTCTTCGCGCATCATTGTGACTGCGGGGGTATATGATGCATTTCTTGAAAAGTTTGCAGAGGCAAGCTCGCGCTTAAAAATAGGGCATGCGCTTGAGGCGGGAATAAACCTAGGTCCTTGTGCAAGTGAAGCCCAGCTTGCTAACAACAACAAATACATGAACATAGCCAGAGATGAAGGGGCTACCTTGTTTTATCAAGGAGAGTTGCCCAAGGTGGAAAAAGAGGGATATTATTTTAGCCCCGTAATTTTTACTAATACGAACAATGCCATGCGTATTAATAGGGAAGAAATTTTTGGCCCCATAACCTGCGTTATGAAGGTGCGGGACTATGCTGAAGGCTTAGAGATATGCAACGACACTGATTATGGGCTTACCGCGGGTATTGTGACGCGCTCGCTCCAGCATGCCACGCATTTTAAGCGTAATGCGCGTTCGGGCTGCGTTATGGTTAATCTCCCCACGGCGGGCACGGACTATCATGTGCCCTTTGGTGGTACCAAAAACTCTTCCTTTGGGCCGCGTGAGCAGGGGACCTATGCCATAGAGTTTTATACAAAGGTAAAGACTGCGTACATACGCTCATAACATTTATATATAGGAGGCGGCATGAGAAACAACAAGGTGTACATAGACGGGTTACAGTACGGCTTGCCCACGCGAGAGTATTTTCAAGAGGCGCTTGATGCGGGCTTGGACATGGTGCATGTTACCGTGGTGTTTTGGGAAAATGCAAGTGAGACTTTGCGTGTCTTTGGCCAGTGGTTTCGCTTGTTTGATAGCTATGCCGACTTGATTTATCCCGCCACAGACACCGAGGGGCTTAAGGCCTGCGTTGGCACAGAGAAGCGCCTTGCAGTGCTTTTTGGGTTTCAAAATTGCTCCTCCATGGAAAATAACATCGACTTTATAGAGTTGTATCGTCGCTTGAATGTGGGGGTCATTCAGCTTTCGTATAATAACCAATCGCCGCTTTGCGGGGGTTGTTATGAAAAAGACGACGTGGGCATAAGTCGCTTTGGCAAGGGTGTTATTGCGGAAATGAACAGGGTTGGCATGCTCATCGATATGTCACACAGTTCTTCGCGCTCCACGTTGGAGGCCATAGAGTACTCACAGCGTCCCATAGTAATAACGCATGCGCAGAGCTTGTCGTTTCGCAAGTCTATACGCAACAAGCCTGATGAGGTCTTGCGCGCATTGGGTGCTTCGGGCGGTATGTTGGGCTTGAGTCTGTATCCGTTTCATTTGAAAAACACCTCCGACTGTACGCTCTCTGAGATGATGGATGAGATAAAACGATTGGTGGATGTGGTGGGAATAGAACACCTTGGGTTAGGCACGGACATTTGTCAAGGGCGTTCGGTAGACGAGCTGGAGTACATGCGGAATGGGCACTGGACCAAGGTAAAGGACTACGGTGAGGGTTCAGCTGAGAATAGCGGGTGGCCAAGGCCTGCCTCGTGGTACCGGCGTATTTCGGACTTTGCCTTGCTTGAGGATGCCATGATAGCTCACGGCTTTGATGAGGAAGAGGTCGAAAAGATTATGGGGAAGAACTGGCATGGCTTTTTTAAGGCTTCGCTGCGCGCACAAACACCTACGAGCGTATGAGTGTGGCGAGCATGGCATTGGAAGGGGCTGCAGCGCTTCACGCGCATGAAGGAGGCATGCTTCCTTGCTTGCGTGCTCC
>CBDAKK010000005.1:0-79419 GCA_965196605.1 Spirochaetia bacterium | reverse complement strand
TACACCGCACTAAATAACATTGATTATTTGCAGTCTAAGGGCATAAAGGTTCTTCTCACTATTTTGGGAAACCGTCAAGGAGTAGGTTTTGATAATTTTCCGTATAGAGCAGCAGCTAAAGATTTTGCCCAACAAGTTGCTAGTGTCGTACAAAAATATAATTTAGATGGTATTGATTTGGATAATGAATATGTAGAACATGGCAAGAATGGTACAGATCAACCCAATGATAGTTCATTTATTATGTTTCTTCAAGAATTGCGAAAATTATTGCCCAATAAAATCATTTCTCTCTTTAATATAGCTATTTCTGAAAAGTATTTCCAATGGAATGGATACAAAGCAAATGATTATCTTGATTACATTTATAATTCTTCATACTCAAGTTATGATGATTGGTTTATAAACTCGGGACTAGGATTTACAAAGTCTCAATTTAGCCCTGCGGCAATTCGACTTAGTCGAGACTCTCAAAAATTCACAAAGCAGTTTTTAGCTGAACGTTTTGCAAAGAGAACTGTAAAAGAAGGATATGGAGTCTATATGATATTTGGATTAAACACTGGTGGTTGGTCGAATTATCTTAGTGCTATTTCAAAAAAGTTGTATGGCGAACCCATCTATAAAAAAAGAATAGGGTATAATCAATACAAAATTAATGGGTATGATGTAGATACAGTCAATAGAAATTGTATAAAACGAACACCTGAGATTGAGAATCAACTTAAGCTTTTTCAAGCTTATAAAATGAATGCACAAAAAGATGACCCTATGATGTCTATCATGAGCCCAATAGTGGATGGAATAGAAAGAGCAGCGTGCGATAATTCTTATTATTAATGCTGATGCTCTGTATGTTTATGCTAAAGGACAGAGGATTGAAGATGGGCTTGATAGAGCATTAGGCCTGACTCCATATTAAAATTTTCCATAACATATCTTCATCAGAAAAGTGGAGGCGTGTTTAAAACAGGGTTGTCTCATAGGCAACCCTGTTTTTTGTACATGAGTGGAAAGATAGCTTGCTTTCAATGCTTAAATGTCTCATCCCGCGTGTTGTCGTAGTCAATGTAGCACTGCGCCTTTTTTTCTGAAGGCGTACCGGTGACGTAGCGCGCGTTGAGGTAGCTTTGCACAATGGCTGCTGCCACGGCGTCGCCCGTAGTAAGCGCGCCTAAGCACATAATGTTGGCCTTGTTGCTGGTGACTGCCTTTGCAGCCGAGTAGGTGTCGTAGACCAAGGCTGCAAAGGCGCCGCGCACCTTGTTGGCGGCTATGGACATGCCTATGCCCGTGCCGCACAGTAGCACGCCGCGCTCATAAGTCCCCTGTGCCACGGCGCGGGCTAGGTCAAAGGCAACGTTTGCATAAATGGTGTCTTCGCTGCCAAAGTCTTGGCATGCATGCCCCATGTCTTGTATTACTTTTATGAGCATGTGTTTTAAGCGCGCGGCGTTTGGGTCGCAGCCTATGGCTATGGTCATGCTGACTCCTCCTCCAGTAGGTTTTTTATGGAGCCTGCCATGCTGTGTAGCAGCACGTAGCATGAAGCCGCGCCCGCGTCCAAGGCACCGCGCGTACGATCACCTAGGCGGCTTGCGCGCCCAATTTTAGCAACCAAGTCCTTGGTAGACTCCTTGCCTTGTTCTGCTGCTGCGTCCATGGCGTCGAGGGCTTGGCTAAAGCTTGCTTCCTCTTTGAGGTGTTCTTTGTAGGCTGCAAGCGCGGGCTCTAGGGTGTCTATGAGGGTTTTGTCTCCCACCTTTGCACCGCCGAGTTCCACAATTTCATCATAGGCTGCCTTGAGCATGTCGCCAAAGACGCGCGCGTCTATGTGCTCTTTGTGTGCGCTGAGACGCTGCATGGCGGCAAAAAACATGCCGTAGAGTGGCCCCATGCTCCCGCCAATTTCGCCCAGCAGCACGGCGCTCAATTTTTCAAGGCCGGTGCTCATAGAGTCGGAGGCTTCGAGGCACGCGGCGCAGCTTGCAAAGCCCTTGTTCATGTTTATGCCGTGGTCCCCGTCTCCAATGGCGCCGTCCAAGGCGCTTAAGTACTCTTTGTTTTCTGCAATGGCGCGCGCCATGTCTTGCACCACGCAGAGCCCGAGGGCGTTTTTAAAAGACTGCATGCCTACCTCTGAAATTGCGTGAGCCCTACGCTGTGTGCTTCCATGTCTATAAGTGGCTTTAATTCTTCGTCCAGTTGCATGAGCGTGAGCGTAGCCCCTTTCATGTCAAGCGAGGTGAAGTAGTTGCCTACGTAGGAGGTGTACACGCGTATGCCTTGTTTTGCCAGGAGGCTTTCGACCGTGTTGTAGAGTACGTACAGCTCCATGACGGGCGTGGCGCCTAAGCCTGAGAGTACCACCACCACTTCGTCTGAGTTTTTTAAGGGCTTGTCGGCAAGTATTGTTTCCACCATTTGTGTGGCAACGACTTCGGCGGTTTGTGTGGCTTCTACGCGCACGCCCGGCTCGCCGTGGTGTCCAATGCCAAACTCCATGCATCCTTCGTCTATGGAAAAATTTGGTTTGCCCACCTCGGGAATGGTGCAGGGGGCAAGCCCCACGCCCACGCTGCGCGTGTTGTCTATTGCCTTTTGTGCCGTGGCAATTACTTCATTGAGGCTTGCCCCCTGCGTAGCGCGCGCGCCTGCCGTTTTCCACATGAGCACTTCGCCCGCAACGCCGCGGCGCTTTTCGCGTTCTGCTAGGGGTGCTGAGGGCACGTCGTCGTTGGCAACCACGGTTTTCACCTTTATGCCTTGTGCCTCTGCCATTTTTATGGCCATTTTCACATTCATGATGTCGCCTGCATAGTTGCCGTAGAGGCACGCAACGCCCTTGCCGCAGTCGGCTGCTGCAAAGGCATCAGCAAAAGCCTGTGCCGTAGGCGAAGAAAATATTTCACCCACGGCAACGGCGTCCACCATGTTGCGCCCAAGGTAGCCTATGAATGCGGGCTTGTGTCCTGAACCACCGCCGGTTACTACGCCGACCTTTCCCGCTATGGGCGCTTTTTTGTACCTGAGAACGCGCGGGTTTCTTGTTGGCGCAATGATACATGCGTGGCTCTTTACAAAGCCTGCCAGCATGTCGTCCACAATGGTGCTGGGGTTATTTACAAAACACTGCATACACACTCCTGTTGTTGAATATAACAATACGGTATCACGATTTATGTGCAAATTCAATGTAGGGTAACAGCGCACGGCTGTAGGAAGTGCCAAGAGAAGCATGCAAGATGGGCATTGAGCTTGTAATGAATTTTTAGAGACCAGCATGCATAAAAAAATAGGGGGCTTTTGTTAAGCCCCCTATAGTAGATCTATTATGTTACAAGATATGGATTATTCATTTATTGTGAAATGTTTTGTCGAAACGCATACTCCTGGATTGTCTATATACTTAAATTTTGGGTTCACTGTTTTTCTGCTTGGGGTTATAAAACCCGGATCTGAATCAAAACTCGAGTTGTCTTCGTATACGATACTTGCGCTTTGAGGTATTTGTAGCGATTCTTTCTCAATGCAAGCACTGAGGGTGACCGTACCCGTGAGACTCCCATCTGGTTTCACAAAGCCCGTGTCCTTTGTCTTCATTGATGCATCGTTCTTCTGTACTACATGCTCAAAGTTTGCATATTCTAGAAAGTCGCTAGTATTTTGAGGGGAAACATATTTCATAGTGACTGTCTGAACGTTTTGCAAGGGGTTGATGCTTGTTTTGGTTTTGTCTCCTATTATGAGTTTCAGAGATGGCACGCCATTCTCAAATTTCAGCTTTTTCCAAAAACGAATTTGAAACTGAATTTTCTCACCAGTTTTATAATTTTTTCCATCTTTAGGTGTGCTGATATATTTGGCACTACGGATAAATTCGAGTTTCAAAACTTGTACCTGTAGCACAAAATCTTTAGCGGCACTTTTGTTATTGCCTGCCGCTCGCTTTATGGTAATTGTTGTCTTATTATCATTTTCATTCTTCGTATAGGCATTAGCGGTTATTGTTATTATGTTTGTGTTCTCTAACTTAGCCCTTACGGGAGCCGTTTTTCCTTGAGATGTCTGATTAGGAGCAATACTTAGCTGGCCACCGTCCCCATTTACTATTAGTTCGTAACTTTGCTTTTCATATATCCACAGCGTGGGCTCAGCCGTGTCGTAGGAAACACGTCCAACCTCGCTTGGTGCTGCTTTCACTGTTATTGTGCCTTCACCTTTTGCTGCTTTTTCTATGGCAGCTCTCTCTCTTTCTAGGTCTTTTACTTTCTTTGTGTTATTTAGCGCCTTGTCTACTTGCGTAAGTGTTGTAGCTAACGTCGTTTCTTTCTCATTAACTATGTTAGTTATTTGTTCCTCAGTAATATTGGGTTCTGCTGCTATTGCACGTATTTTTGTTATAACTGTCGTTGCTAGCGTTGCTGTCGTTTCTAATTTTAAAGCTACTAGGGCTGATTTTGTTATCGCATCTTTCACAGCATTAGATATTAGGTCTGAATCGTTTTGAATCTCCTTCACAAGTTTTAACACGTTTTGCGCCGCATCTTTTGCTTCAACTGCCTTACTCTTAAAGGAGATATTTTGTGTTGATGGAGCACTTACAGCTGCTTGAATGTTCGTGTTAGGCCTATTAAGTTTCTGATTTAGTGCTTGCTTCGCATCATCAGCTGTTTGTCCTTTAAGCACTGCCGCTTCTGCTTTCTCAAACGATGTTTGCGCCTTTGAGGCTACATCCTTTCCAGTTATTTGGGTCTTGTTGTCTACTTCTTTGAATAATATCATCGCTTGATTTTTAGCTTCACTTGCTGCTTGTTTGAATGCTAGTACCGCATCTGTATATTCCTCAATCAAGATTATCAATTTTTTTCCGGGGGGGGGGTAGACTTTCCTTCTGGAGCTTGATCTAGTGTTGGATCTACGCACGTTATTAAAGCGGTCAGTGCGAGAACAACAACAAGATTGTACATAATAAATATATTTTTTTTCATAATTTTTCCTCCATTATGATTAGAACTGTTTTTATTGTTTTATATAATAATATATTTATTTCTTTTATGCAATATAAAAGAATTTTTTTTTTAATACTTTAGATGGCTTATTGTAATGATCAAAAAAATATGTCGGAAAACTGCAAAGAAGCAGCTTAGTGCAAGTGCAATTCAGGTAAGTGAGGCATGGCAACAACAAACAGCTTTAGAAAATGCCAAGAGAAGCATACAAGATGGGTATGGTGTTTCTATGATGTGCGATATCGCTGATGTTGATAAGGCGGACTTTGTAAGTGGTGTTTCTTTGCAGCTCTATGGTACAAGTGTTAATAAGAGGAATTGTGTGTGCTAAAGACTATTAGGGTTTTTAGCTAAATAATGAAACCTATGTGTTATTAATGTTTGGGTTTGTGTTGGGGAAATTCATTGTTGTAATGGTATAATAAAAGACATGCACGAGAAGTTGAATGCATTGTATTGTACGCGCTTGTTGCAGTGGCTTGAGCGCGTGCAAGGCGCTGTGTTTAGGCCTTGTGCTGATGTAGAAGCGAGTATTGCGGTAACAGACCACAGGCTGCGTTTTGAAGAAAAAAACAGCTTGCACTACAAGCGCGTGGAGCATGGGCAAGTGTGGGGGCGCGCGTGGCAAAGCGCATGGTTTGAGTTGCACGCCCATGTGAGTGAAAAACATGCGGGTGAGTGCATTGCCTAGTTGACATAGGGGGGGAAGCGCTTCTCTACTCTAAAGATGGAGAGCCACTGCACGCGTTTTCCAGTGCCTCAATTTTTGACGCGCAGTTTATACGCAATTACGCCATTTTGTACCCCCGCGCCCAAGGTGGTGAAGTATTTCATGCGTTTTTGGAAGGCACGGCAAGCGGGCTTTTTGGCGTGGAGTTGCCAAGTGACCCTGCGGTAGACGACGCTGCGAGGCATGGGCGTTTTGAGCCGGTAATAAAAACCCTCTGCCTCGCCGTCTTTGACCAAGCCTTGTGGAATTTGAGTCTCGACATAGAGGTTTTGCTTTCTCTGTACGCAAGCTTGCCAAAGGGTAGCGTGCGTAAAGCAAAAATTTTGCACACGCTTATGCGCGCAAGTGCTGCCTATGCAGATGATGCGCGTAATTGCGCGAGGGCTCAAGAAGTAGTGCAAGCGCTTTTAGAAAAGCAAGCCCATGCCTCTAGTTTGCAAGCATGTGCCGTAGGGCATGCGCACATTGACACGGCGTGGCTGTGGCCTGTTGATGAGAGCATTCGCAAAATAGCGCGCACCTTTGTGAGTCAATTAAACCTTTTGGAAAAATACCCCTCGTATGTCTTTGGTAGCTCTGCGCCGCAGCACTTGGCCTTTTTGCAGGAGCATTACCCCATGCTTTTTGAGCGCGTAAAAGCCAAGGTGTCCGAGGGGCGTTGGGAACTGCAAGGCGGCATGTGGGTTGAGGCGGACTGCAACATTCCCAGCGGTGAGTCCTTGGTGCGGCAGTTTTTGTACGGCAAAAACTACTACAAAGACGAGTTTGGCCAAGACGTAAAAAACCTGTGGCTGCCCGACGTTTTTGGCTATTCTGCCGCCTTGCCACAAATTATGAAGAGCGCGGGCGTGGATTACTTTTTGACGCAGAAGCTTTCGTGGAGCCAGTTTAACAAATTTCCGCACCACACCTTTTTGTGGCAGGGCATAGACGGCTCTGAAGTCATTACCCACTTTCCGCCCGAGGACACCTACAACGGCGCCATGCTGCCTTTGCGTAGTTATAAGCAGCATGCTGATGCAAAGGAAGGCCTTGTTTTTGCAGAGCAGGCCTTTGTGGAGAGGGACAGGCTTGAAAAGTTTATGGTGCTTTTTGGGGTTGGTGATGGCGGAGGCGGTCCTACGCCTGAGCAAATAGAACGCGGGATGCGCATGCAAAACCTCGAAGGCTGCCCGCGCGTTTCCTTTACTCGTGCTGAGCAAGTCTTTGCGTACTTGGAAACGCAGAAGTCGCAGCTTGCACGCTGGCGCGGTGAGTTGTACTTGGAGTTACACCGAGGCACCTTGACCACCCAAGCGGCAAACAAAAAAAAGAATAGAAAGCTAGAATTTGCATTGCAAGCTACAGAGGCCTTAGCGGTTTCTCTTGCGCTTGAAGCCTATCCGCAAAACGCCCTTGACGGCATTTGGAGAAGGGCGCTCTTGAATCAATTTCACGACATTATTCCGGGTTCAAGTATTAGGAAGGTGTACGAGACTACTGATGCGCAGTACGCGCAGTGTTTTGAAACACTGGAGGACCTGAAAAACGCCATAGTGGCTGAGGCCATGGAGGACGCACCAGATGCGGCGCTCATGTACAACCCGTGGAATTTTAACTACACTGCGCATGTTGCCTTGCCTCCCTCATGGCGGGGTCATGAGGTTGTTGCGCCGCATGGCAAGCTGCGCACGCAAGTGTGTGAGGACACGCTTTTTGCTGAGGTGCCGCTTAAGGCGGGCATGTGGTGTACGCTGCGGCGCGGGGCTACGGCTACAGAAGGCGCGCAGAACACGCAGCATCAGACGGAAAAAGGCGCTGCGTCCAGTGAGGCTATGCATGTGCTTGAAAACGACTGTGTGCGCTACGTGTTTAATGCTGCAGGCAGAATAACGGAGGCCTTTGACAAAGAATTGCAACGCAATGTCTTGCGCGCTGAAGGCAATGTTTTGACCTTGTATGAAGACCGCCCCGTAAACTGGGACGCGTGGGACATTGACATATATTACCGCGATGCGCCTGTTGTGCATGTAGAGGCGCAGTCAATTGCTGCGCGCGCGTGTGGCGAATTGCGAGAAGAGTTGGAAATACGCTATGAGTTTGGAGCGTCGCGAATTGTGCAGCGGGTGCTTTTGCGGCGTGGGAGTAAGCGCCTTGATTTTTGCACGCGCGTTTCAT
This sequence comes from Spirochaetia bacterium, assembly GCA_965196605.1. Taxonomy (GTDB): domain Bacteria; phylum Spirochaetota; class Spirochaetia; order WTKD01; genus CBDAKK01. The sequence continues at coordinate 71,520 of CBDAKK010000005.1, read as the reverse complement.
GGTATGAGCGCCACCGCATGCTGCGCGTGAGTTTTCCCACAATGGTGCAGTCCGACTGCGCAAGCTTTGACATTCAGTATGGCTATGTACAGCGCAGTGCCCATGAGAACACGTCTTTTGACAGGGCGCAGTTTGAAGTGTGCGCTCACAAGTACGCCGACCTTAGCAATGCTGATTTTGGCGTGGCGCTGCTCAACGACTGTAAGTACGGCTACCGCGTGAAAGACGGGGTCTTGGATGTAAACCTCTTGCGTTCGCCAACCATGCCCGACGCCGATGCCGACAGGGGAGAGCATGAATTTGTGTATGCCCTGCTCCCGCACACGCAAAGCCTTGTAGACAGCCCTGTGCGCCAAGAGGCCTTTGACTGTAATAGGGCGCCGCTGGTGTTTTTAGGAAAGCAACTTAAGAAAGAGCCGCTGAGCGTTGCTGTTGATACGCCGCATGTCGATGTGGTTGCTCTAAAAAAGGCGCAGAAGGGTAAGCATGCGGTGTTGCGTTTGGTAGAAGGGCAGGGCAGGTATAATGATGCGCGTCTTTTTGTTTCTAACCCTGCGCTGTCTTTTGTGGAGATTGACGTGCTGGAGTAGAAGGAGACGGGCGCACGGTATAAGAATGCAGAGCGCATTGCTTTTAAGCCTTTTGAGATAAAGACATTCAAGCTTGTGGAGCAAAAATGTGAAGCGTAAATACCTGTTGTTTTTTCTACCCAGTTTTGTGCTCATTGCGTTTTTCTACCTTGGCCCCGGAATGATAGCGCTGTGGTATGCCTTTACCAATAAAACGCTTACTGGTATCAATGCAACGCAGTACCGCTTTGTGGGCTTTGAAAACTTTATTGAGATGTTTCGCGACCCACGTGTTGGTGGCGCTGCTATGCGTACGCTTATATTTCTTGTGTGCTCGGGTCTTGTGGGTCAACAAGTGCTGGGCTTGCTGCTCGCTTTGTTGCAAAAGGGGCGCAATAAGACCTTTGTTCGCATTATCGGCATTGTGGTGCTCATTCCGTGGATTGCGCCCGAGGTTGTCGGTGCGTTTTGTCTCTACGCCTTTTTTGGCAACAACGGGACGCTGAACGCGGGGCTCACAAAATTTTTGGGCATGGAGGGAATAACGTGGTTGTTCTCCTTCCCCATGACCACGGTAACCATTGCAAACATTTGGCGTGGCACTGCCTTTTCAATGATGATATACCGAGCCGCACTTTCAAGCATTCCGAGCGAGCTGGGAGAATATGCGTACTTAGAGGGAATTGGAATATGGCAAAAGGTGCGCTACGTTACGCTGCCGCTTATTAAAGAAACCATTGTTACCAATTCCATTTTGGTAACGCTTGGCACCATGGGGGTGTTTGGTTTAATTTATTTGCTCACCGGAGGTGGTCCCAGCGGGGGGGTCTCAGACCCTGCCGCTGTTTTTGTATGACAGAGCCATGGTGCGCTTTCAAATTGGGTACGGCACGGCCATTTCGCTGGTGCTTTTGGTTTTTAGCATGGCCTTGACGCTGCTTTACATGCGTTCGGCAAAACAAAGACTGTAGGTTATCATGGTGTTTCAGAAAAAAAGCATTGTCTACGCACAGTACATTTCTTTAAGCAGCATAGCGGTGGTGTTTTTCATTCCCATTTTGTGGCTTATTACTGCGTCTTTTGATAAGGGCGCAACGGTGATGCTGCGCTTTCCACAGTGGACGATTGAAAACTACTTCAAGGTCTTTCTCAATAAGGTGAATATGCGCGCCTTTGGTAATTCGCTTATTATTGCGGCGGGACAGGCATTTGTTACGGTGTGCGTAAGTTTATTTGCGGCCTACCCGCTTTCGCGCTTCCGCATGGCGCACAAAAAAACAATTCTATTGACGCTTTTGTTTTTAACGGGGCTCCCGCTTATCAGCATTATGATTCCTGTCTATCAACTTTTTTCAATGTTTAGAATTATGAACACCTTTACGAGCACCATTTTGTTTATGGCGGCAACTGCAATTCCTTTTAGTACGTGGTTGTTGCGCAATTTTATGAATGCCGTGCCGCTTGATATAGAAGAGGCTGCTTCAATTGACGGTGCAACGCCCATGCAAACGCTCATTAAAATTACGCTGCCACTCATGCTGCCGGGCCTCGCGACTGTGTTTATTCTCTCCTTCTCGGGAGCATGGGGGAATTTTTTTGTGCCGTATTTGCTCTTAAGTAGCCCGGAGAAAATGCCCGCCGCCGTGCGTATTTTTCAATATTTTGGAGAGCGCGACCAAGGCAATGTAATTTTGTACGGGCAGCTCGCAGCCTTTTCCATTTTGTACACCATACCATCGGCGGTTTTGTATTTCTACAGTCAAAAATTTATGGCGCGGGGTTTTATGTTTATGAGCACATGAGTGTGATAGTAAGTGGTTTATGCGGAGCATGGAAACAAGCCCGCGGGAGATATTTGTAAATAAATTAATAGGAGGAATTATGCGTACATACGTAAAATTTGTATGGGCATGCGTTATAGTAAGCGTGCTTGTTTTGGGATCTTGTGGTAACAGCAAGAAGGAGAAAAGTGACAACACGACTATTAAGGTTGTGGTGCCCGGTTCGGGAAGTAGAATTTTCCCGCGCTGGTTTGAAATGGTGGCGGAGCGCTACAAGGTGGAGAAGCCAAGCATTGATGTTGTTGTTGAAGAAGTGGTGGCCACGCAGGGTGATTATTTTACCAAGCTTGCGCTTATGTTACAGGCGGATGAGGCTATCGACGTAGTTTTTGAAGACTCGTTTATGGTGAAGGCCGATGCGGCAGCGGGGTACTTGAGCCCCTTGGAGATTGAAGACTGGGCGGACTGGAACGAGAAGTATACAGAAGCATTCCGAAAAGCGGGCATGTGGGAAGGGAAGATATATTACATACCCGTTACCACGGACGTGAGAGGCTTGTTTTATAATGTGCAGCTTTTTAAAAAATTGGGCTTACCTGAGGAGTGGAGTCCACGAAGCTGGGATGATATTTTAAACACGGCGCGCACCATTAAAGAAAAGACGCCCGATGACATAGTGCCCTTTTATCTTCATTCAACCAAGGCGAGCGAAGAGGGAACGACCATGCAAGGCTTGCAAATGTTGCTCTATGGTACGGAAGACACCATGTATGAAAATGGCAAATGGGTTGTGAGGTCACAGGGCTTACTCGACTCTCTTGCATTTTATAACACGGTCTACCGAGAAGAGTTGGGGCCGCCTATTTCGCTTATTTTCAACCCCAGCGGCGCGAGTGAGCTTTTTGACACCATGGTGCCCGTGGATAAAGTTGCCATAATATTTGGACGGTATGTGGATTCCCAATGGTTGGAAGCAATGGGAAAGAGACTGGCGCGATGTGATGAACTTTATCCCCATGCCGACGCAGTATGGGCAAGCGCCGGGGTTTACCTCAATGTCCGGAGGCTGGGGCTTGTCCATGAGCGCGCTTTCTCAGCACAAGGATCTTACCTTGGACTTCATCAAGTTTGCTTCACAAAAAGAAAACGTGCTTGAGCTTGCCTTTCTTTCTAACGACATGCTCGCCCGTGTGGATGTTGCGGATAATGAGCAGTACTTGAAGATGGGGGGTCTTGTCAAAGGCATCTAGCTTTTTGCCCTTTACGCATTTTCGCCCAATAAATGAAGAATATCCCGCCGTTTCTATGGAGGCGCGCATTGCTGTGGAGGCAGTGGCCTCGGGTGAACTGAGCCCCCAAGAGGCGATGAAGGAATACGCAAAAAACGTGCGGCGCATTGTAGGAGACACGAAGGCGGTGGAAAAATACTAGCGGGAGTTACAGAATGACGAGAGTTGCCTCATGTGAGTAGAAGCATGAGGCATTATGAATGCGTCCTTTTGAAGAGTTAATGAAAATAAATGATACAGGGGGAATGTTATGAAGAAAGTATTAAGTACGCTATTGCTTATTGCGTGTATGTATCAGCCTTTTGTGGTCTATGCAGAGGCGCAACGATATTTTAAATTTAATGGCAACAAGATCCCTGTCGAGACTATGATGCTGTTGTACAACGAACAATATGCAGAGGCCTTGAAGCGGAAAAGAGTTACGGGTATAGGGCTTACCATAGCGGGAATAATTTCCACGGTGCTTGGAGCTGCCCTGCTTCCCGCGGGCATGATTATGAGTTCTGTTGCGCATCATGAGCCACCTACTCATTCCTCTGATTATTCTGACCCTTATAATGAGCATGGCTCGCGAAATTTTGAGCACCCAAGAAGCGCATCTGATACATCGAACTCAGATTCTGATCGAGCAATTGCGATGATAGTCTTGGGTTCTCTTTTTGTTAGTGCAGGTCCAGTCTTGCTTGCAACGGAAATTCCGTTTTGGGTAATGGCGATGAGGGATGAGAAACTGCGCAGAAAGTTTTTATATTACCGTGAGTTTAGGGCGGCTTTGGAGTCGCTGAAGGGCAAGCGCATAGACGAGGCGCTGAGCGTGCTAACTCCTACTTATGATGAGACACACGCGAGTGAGGGAAGCGTAAAATATCGCTGGTTGTTTGGTGTGCAAGTACAAAAAGCCTATGTCTATAGCTGCGAAGTAGAAATTGAAACGAATTCTGATGCGATTATAGAAAACATATACACCGCGGATAAGACAATTTACACCTTGACGGACGCGACAGCCTCGGAAAAAATAAAACACCCACAACCAGGTCCACAAAAAAGTTCGGCATGCATAAGCCTAACAGAGTGGGTGAACTTTGGAAGTTCCCAATGAACGCTGATATTCTCCACACGCCCGCGACAGATATTGTGAAGACCAGCGCCTATGGTCGCTTGCTCGCCGGGCTTAACTTGCGCAATGCTGAAGAGGTGCATGGGTCTTCCGTAACGCGCATGGAAGATTTTTGGAGTTACGCCGTGGACGACTTAGGGGTGCGCTTTTCTCATCGCGGAAAAAAAGTGATTGATGAGCCGCATGTCATGAAAGGCGGACAGTTTTTTAAGGACAGCACGCTGAACTTTGCAGAAAATTTGCTGAAAAAGAATGGCGAGGCAGACTGCCTTGTCTACCGTTGCGAAGATGCAATACACGCGCGCATGAGCTGGGACGAGGTTAGAGGGCAAGTCTCGCGCTTGCAGCAGTGCCTTGCAGATGTAGGCGTGGGCAAGGGGGATGTGGTTGCAGGTTTTGTGCCCAACTGCCCCGAGGCTGTTATAGCCATGCTTGCCACCACCTCTTTGGGCGCGGTATGGACTTCTTGCTCGCCCGACTTTGGGGTGGATGGCGTGCTTGATAGATTTGGGCAAACCAAGCCCATAGTGCTTTTTAGTGCTGAGGGTTACTACTACCACGGCAAGCGCTATGAAAGCCTACCAAAAATTGCGAGCCTTGTTGAAGGCCTAGACTCGTTACGCAGCGTGGTAGTCTTTGAAAACGGTGGTGAAGGAGCGGGGCTTTCACAAATACGCGGGGCTGTGTCTTGGCAAGAAGCCTTGCGCTCATATAAACCCCGCGAGGTGCACTATACTCCCGTGGCCTTTAATGACCCCTTGTTTATTATGTACTCCTCGGGTACCACGGGCAAACCAAAGTGCATTGTACACGGGGCAGGTGGCACCCTGCTGTCCGTGCTCGTTGAAGGAAAGTACCACAGCAAGCTCGGCGAAGACTCTCGCGTGTTTTTTTACAGCACCTGTGGCTGGATGATGTGGAACTGGCTTGTTGGGCAAATGGCCTGTGGCGCTACCATTTTGCTGTTTGATGGCTCGCCCTTCTCGCCTTCTGCTACTGCGTTGTTTGATTTTATGCAGGATGAGCGGGCAACATTTATGGGTGTTTCCGCAAAGTACATTGAGGTTGCCATGAAGCGGAACATGCAGCCCTGTGTAAGCCACGATCTCAGCCACTTACAAACGCTGGGGTCAACGGGCTCGGTCTTGCCAGCACAGGCATTTGAGTGGATACATGAGAGCGTCAAGCGCAATGTCTACATTTCATCACTTTCAGGCGGCACTGACATTTTGGGGTGCTTTCTCATGGGTAACCCGCTTACTCCCGTGCACAAAGGCGAGCTTGTTGGCCCCGTTCTTGGCAAGGCAGTTGAGGTGTGGGGCGATGATGGAGTGAAGCTTGAGCGCGGCACGGGAGAACTGATGTGTGTGAAGCCCTTTCCTTCCATGCCTATTTATTTTTGGAACGATGCGCGGGGCGAAAAGTACCGTGCTGCGTATTTTGAAAAATTTGCAGGACTCTGGTGTCACGGCGACTTTGTGGAAAAAACCGAGACGGGCTTTATTATTCATGGGCGCAGCGACGCCGTGTTGAACCCCGGCGGGGTGCGCATTGGGACTGCGGAAATTTATGCACAGCTTGCACACTTTAGCGACGTTGAGGAAAGCGTGGTCATAGGGCAGCCGTGGAACAACGACGTGCGCGTGGTGTTGTTTGTAAAAATGCAGCCCGGAAAAAAACTGAATAATGCGCTTGTAGTGGAACTAGAAGCCCGCATAAAAACGCATTGTAGTCCGCACCATGTGCCTGCAAAAATAGTGCAAGTAGCGGATATTCCGCGTACTCGCTCGGGCAAGGTTTCTGAAATTGCCGTACGCGATGTTGTGATGGGACGGTCTATAAAAAACGCTAGCGCCTTGGCAAACCCCGAAGCCTTGGATGCCTTTAAACAACTACCGAGCTTGCAAAATTGACGGTGCGTTTTACAAGCCTTTGCTACACTTAAAGTTATGAAAAAACACGGCATGCTCAACAGCGAAATTATTGCGGTACTTGCAAGCTTAGGACACACTGACACAATTGTTATTGCCGACTGCGGGTTGCCCATCCCAGCCTCGGTGCAAAAAATTGATATTTCCACAACCCTGGGTCACCCTACGTTTCAAGAAGTATGCGACATGCTCTTTGACGAAATGCTTATTGAGTCCTGCACCGTAGCTTCTGAAATTACACAACACAATGCGCCACAGTTCCAGTACATACAGCGTCTTATGCAAGACATTCCCGTGGCATACATTGCCCATGAGGAATTTAAAAGGCGCACCCATGCGGCAAGGGCAATCATTCGCACGGGGGAAGCAACGCCCTATAGCAACATCATTTTTCATGCAGGCGTTCGCTTTTAATTAACTCTGGGCAATTTACTCATATATAGTGAAGTAAGGAATTACGAAGTAGACATGAAATGCTTACAGAAGAACAAGCGCACTATTCAGCTGCTTTTTTAAGTTTATTGCTTAATTTGTTGCCTATTGCATCATAATAAGACTTATAGACACTTGAAAAAGCAATGCGTTAAGCCTATGTATAAACATATGGGCTTCATTAGCTCTTGATTCGTGATTTTATTGTGTATGATGTGTTTTTGTAAAATGTAGTTTTGTGTATAATTCATTAAGTTATATGCTTTATTGAAGTTTTTTAGTTGAAAGGGATGTGGCAGAATAGTATGAAAAGTGAATTTATGCAGAGAAAGAACGTTATCGCGCCTTTGTGGTGTATGTTCATGCTCGCGGCTATTATGTCGTGTGAAAAGCCAATAAAGTTGGCTCCCTTTATCAATAAAGGCGCGGGGGGGCAGTCGAAGAATCCCTTTCTTGTTCAAAGCGTGCCGTACCAGTACACCGATAAAATTGTTATTTCGTGGAAGAAAGTACGCAATGCTGCTTCGTATTTTCTCTATGAATTTAAAAATAGAACCGATACCCTTGAAGCAAAAACAGGCCCCGACTACATTCTTGGGGTAAATACCTTGCAGCATACGATAAAACTCTCGAATACTTTTACAGAAATTCGTTATGTGATAGTGGTAGCAATGGATAGTGCAAACAAGGCATTATTTACTTCTGACATGATTGAGGGTAAGACTCTAGGGAAGCCCACCATACATCAAACACAAATTCAAAAAAACTTTTACAGCATTAGCTTTGCATGGTCGCCTATAGAAGGTGTTAGCAGATACGCGGTTGAGCGTAAAAAACAAGGCGTAGGAGCGTATAAAAAAACAACAGCTACACCAATGCAAGACACAAACGGAAGCTGGGTCTTTGTTGATGAAGATGTCGAACCCGAGATGAGTTACGATTACCGTGTACTTGCCTACGTAGCAAACGGACAGGCCGTCGTTGCCGAAAGTAATCATGAATTTGCAGTACAGACGCCAAAACAAGATGCCCCCTCCGCGGTCAAAGACTTTGCTACTGTCGAGCATGCATATTCGGATAGAGTCTTGCTTGTTTGGAATGGACCTGATGAGCTTGATGGTAAGAAAAACAAAGATTTGCGCTATGTTGTGGAAAGAAGGGAGAAGTCCGATGCACCGACCAATGTGTTTAAGGGTATTGCAACTGCTACGCCCACTGAGTTGCAGCCACCAACAGATGCCGCTTTAAATTTCACCAAAATATTTAACGACGCAAGTGTTAATCCAACAACTTCGCTGGTTTATCAAGACACAACAGTAGAAGTAAACAAGATCTATGAATATAGAATAAGGGCTAAATACGGAAAGGATGAGAAGCTTGGTAAACCAAGCCTCGTAATTCATGGGGCTGTCATTCCCCAAGCAAGCAACCTGAGCATACAGGCCGCTACAAGGGGCGTGCTTGTGCAGTGGAGCGTGCCGAGTGATTTTACAGACGGCCTTGCGGAAGTCTATCGTTCAAAGGGAGGGCTTGACCCTCAACTAATATCGACAAGCGGCGACATTGTAGGAAATTCATATACTGACGCAGGGCCGCATGTAGCCACAACCTATACATACGAAGTGCGCCTTATTGCTCCTCTCGCGGTCATTGATAAAAAAAATAGAAAAGACTTGAACAAGGGCGTTTTTTCTCAAGCTGTAGCTTATGAGTATCCAAACGTACAAGACCACAAGTTTAATTTTTCAATCTCGCGTGGTAAGAAAGACAGCTTGAAGTTTTCTTGGAGCACCCCGGAGAAACTTGCAGTAAGTGCAGGTGACTTTTCTATTCATAAAGAAGATAGCACAACAGGTGCAGGTACTTTTAATAATGTTGTGCTTAACTCTGGTCCCACCTTGAATGGTGCAAGCAACACAGGTGAAGCTACGCTAGTTGTCGACCCTAAAAGCTATAAGCCCGCCCTCTATAAGCTTGTGTTTGCCCACAACGGAACTACTACCTCCTCAAGGCTTGTGCTTGGCGATGTATTGCGCGCTCCCCAAAAGGTAAGCGCCACAAAGGCTGCGCATGCACAATACATTACGGTGCGCTGGCAACCCAGCGTTGGCGCAAAAAAGTATGAAGTGGAGCTACGAGAGCGTGGAAAAAACACTGTGCTGAAGACCTATAAGCCCCTGCTACAAAACGGAAATAAGGGTGAGCAAAAACTAGAGAAGCTAACCCCACCGAAGAACCATGACGCTGCTTCACGAGGCACAGAATACGACATTAGTGTTGTAGCAATAGGTGAAGACGAAACAAGCGATAGAGTAGCGAGTGATCCAGTGCAGGGCAGCACCTTTGGTCCTGTGGGCATACGCGTTAGCGCCACTAAAGGTACTTCAATAAATAAAATAACGGTTACTTGGAATACAGTACCCCATGCCGAAGAGTATGCTATTGTGCGAAAAAACAAAGCCACAGGCAAAGCCCCTACAATTGCTACAGTTTTATCAGAAAGGGGAAAGACTTCATACACCTATGATGATGAAATAGATGCTCGCTACGCAAACTCGAAAGCGCTGCCTTTGGAGAAAATATATTTCCAAGTCTATGAATATAGCATTATACCCAAAAAGCGCGGGGTGACATCCAACATGCCCTCTGAAGCAAGCGAAGGGTATTTGTTTGCCTCGCCGCGAAACGTAGTAGCTTCTGATAAAGATTACGGTGACAAAATACTATTGACGTGGGAAGCTGTAGGAGGTGCTTCTGAGTACGTAGTGCATTTTTCTGATAGCAAAAATGGAACTTATAATGAGCTTGCGAGCATTAGTGCAGGAAGTAAGAACATAGGAAACGAAGTTGAATATGAGCATACGAGTCTTGCCCCACAAAAAAAAGGATACTATAAAGTTACTGCTAAAAATACAAGTAACAACTTAACAAGTAGAATGCCCGACGAAAAGGGTGTTGCCGTTGGGTACACCCTGGGGCTGGTAACAGGAGTACAAGCAAGCGATGTTGACTATAAAAACAATAAGGGCATATACATTGCCAAGCATGAGGCTGATGCGCATGATTACGACTCAAAGGGCGATATATACAAAATAAATAGAACTACTGATTTAAGCTACGCTACAAAGATTACGTGGAACAATGTCCCCGGTGCCGACAAGTATTATATTTACCGCATGGACTTTAATAAACTTACAAATGTTTGGCGCAAGATAGGGGAGCGCAAAGCAAATGAGGCGCGTGTGTTTTTTGACACCAAGGCGCTGGTGCTGCGAGAATACCGTGCCTTGTATTGGGTAGTAGCCTTTGCTCAGGACAAAAAGCATACATGGAATGCCGATGCCTCACTATCAGGAGACCCCAATAAGACACCTACAAACACAGTAACTGCGGCGGTGTCATTTACACAATTTGATGCAGCTCAGCAAACACAAAACATACAAGCTATGAGCAAAAACGCAAATGTTGACGTAGGGAGTAGGTGGATTACCCCGCGCGAGTACCTCAATTGGAGCTTGGCGGTTATTGGCGATGGAGTTTACGATGGTTCAAAACAAACAGCCAGTACAAAGTATGGCGTTGCTTTTCGGTCGAGTTGGGGCAAGTGGTATTTTACACTAACAGAGTATTCACTTGGCGCGAAGGCAAAAAACATTACAAACAAAAACGCACGGGAGAAGCGTAAAACAGAAGAGTTGGTAATTAAACACATGCAAGAATTGAAGGGTACTGGTAATGACCGTGGCGGTAGTTTTACTCTTAGTAAAGACTATACTACGCAAGGTAGGCTTGTCAGTGTCCAGTCACCCTATGGAGAAGCATTCATCAACATTAAGGATATTGTGTATGATTTCAGCGGTGGCACTATAGAATTTGCATGGAATAACTTTGATGCGAGTAAAGCAAGTGCGGTTACCTTTAAGGCTGCAAAGAAGGTAAACCTTAGCGGCAAGGCTGGGTTTGAGTTTTCTCAAAGCCAAAACACTGGAGCACAAGGAGCATTAAATCCGCATGTTATGCCACTGCGCTTTAACAGAGACTACAAAACCTTTTTGAAGGCTGTGTATGATAAGTAGGGTGTTTATGAAAAAGTTTGTATTACTATTGTTTGTTTCCTCTGCCCTCCTCCTGCCATACGCATATGCACAAGACGAGGCTCAAAAAGAAAAAGAACCTCAAAAGGCGCGCTGGAGTCTTGGGCTTGACCTTGCCGACACAACCACTGCGTTTTTTGAACCCGATGGCGTTCATGTTCCCGTGAGCCTCGTTGCGGGTTTTGACTTTACCGACAACTTCCAAGCTCATACCTCACAAATCGTGCGTTTCCCCATGCGCGGCGGCTATGTGTACATTCCCACCATTGGGCTACGCGCGCATTCCAACAGCATATATGGGGTGACATTTTTTCTCAGCGGCAACCTTGGCTATAAAGTCACCAATGTGCCGTGGCTTACAAGCGGCTTTCTTATGCAAACGCATGTGGGTTCACGCTATGTCTTTAGCTTTAAAATGTACGTAGAAGGCGGCATAGGAGGCAACTTTGAAATATCCGCAAACAAGATGGGGCCGAGTTATTTCCTTTCACTTGGGTACATGCTCTAGTGTCACCTAGTATGTGTGTTATAAGCTTGAGGTAGCATTGTATGAAATTGAAATATTATAACCCCGTGAGCATAGTAGCGCTCATGACTGTTATTATGACCATGGCGTTTATGAGCTGTGAAGACTTTGTGGTCTTTGAATTTCCACAAGCAGTTGCTAGCAGTGACGACGCTGGCGCGAGCAGCCTTGGAGAGCTTTTTGCGAGCGACAAAAAAAGCAAGCCCAAACTAGGCAATCTCAAAATTCGGGTTTCGCAAGGAGAGTACGGAAACAGAATTGTTGTCGCTTGGAAGGCGATACAGTACGCTGACTACTACAAGGTGCTACGCAGAAAAAAACCAACAGACAACACACCAGTGCCCTTCACGCTTGTAAAGCCTGCCGTCCTCAAGGGCACCACCTCCTACACGGATGTCTTTGACATAGACTCCATGCAAGAAGATGACTTGTATGCATCATATCAATACAAGGTCGAAGCCCTCACCTATAAGGGCTCAAAAAGCACATCACTCTATTCAGAAGACGCGTATTTATTGCTACCTCCGCGAGCATTATTAAAAGCCACAAAAAGCCTCCCCACCATTACCGTGACATGGCAAGACATTCGAGGGGCTTCACGCTATAAGCTGTACAGAAGCGAGGTAAAAAATTCATTTGGCACCTTGTTGCCCCTTACCTTTGCAAAGGGCTTGCGGCGTTTTACTGACACAGAACCAAGCTTAGAATTTGGAAAGAACTACTACTACTACGTTGTGGCAATTTCCGCCTCAGGAGAAACAAGCGCCATTGGAGAAAAACGCCACCCCGTCGTTAATGGCATGCGCATAGAGGCAAAAGCACCCAAGCCGCCGCAGGTACAAGCAAGCAAGGCAGCGTCTGTCTCTGAAATAACAGTAAGCTGGAATGAAGTAAAACCTTCAAAACTAACAAGCACTATTTCTTACAATGTCTTCAGAAATAGCAGTAAGTCTTCTCGTATCATTGAACTTCTGACGGACAGTCAAAATACCACCCATCTTGACGCTGATGCTCTAGAGGAAAATGTCGAGTATCACTACTTTGTGCAGGCAGTTGAAGTATTCCAGAACAATGAAAAACTAGTAGGGGCCTATAGTGCGGATGTAGACCCTGCCCTTGGGGAAAATCCACAGACGGGCTACATCCTTTCATCGCCTACAAACGTACAAGCTACGCGTAGTGGCAATGATGTTGTCATTACATGGACCAAGTCAAAAAAGGCTACGGGCTATGAAGTACATGCTGCAAGTTCCATGAATGGCCCATACACAAAAACAGGGACACTCGGGGATGTTGCTACGTATCGACACGAAAAACAAGGAGCCAGTACCGCTCCGATATTCTACAAAGTGTTTGCCGTACAAGATCTTATTGTGTCAAAACAAGCAAAGCCCATAGCCCCCCTGCCAGACGTACCAGCGCATGTACAAGCTTCAAAAAATGCCTATGATAGCTACTACGCTCGTTTGTCTATTGGGGCTATATACCCCGTGAAAGTAACGTGGAACAAAGCATGGGGGGCTACGCGCTACACCCTGTGGCGCGCAGAACGCAAAGACGGCGCATACTCTAAAATTGCAGACACTACCAATACACAGGCCTATGACGAAAGCAGCGACATGGAAGTTGGAACCTACTACTACTACAAAGTCTCTGCAGAAAACAGCATCAAGGCTTCGAGCGACAGAAGCACAGCCGTCGCTGGCTACGGGGCTTTGACAAACAAAGAGCTGGTGAACCAACTGAACCGCACCATAGGAAGCTCACATGCAAAGCTTACCTTGATGCATAAATGGGGGCCAAATGCACTGGGGGAGGAAACCAAGAGGGGCTACGTAAGTGGTCATGTAAAGTATCACGGGCAGGGGCAAGGCTTGGGAGCAAAGATTGTGAATGTTTATACTAACTACGCGGACAAAAAAGACAAGCTTGATGCAACAAAGCCCTTTTTAGTTATTAATGGTTCTAACACCACTACAGTTACAATAGACATTTCTTTGAATCCAAATGGTACGCAGTCATTGAACTACACCATTGGCGGCATGTATGGCTTTCCAAACGCTGCTAATGTAAAGGGAAATTTAAGAATAACCTCGGGGTCTGCCAGCGGGGGGACATACACAGTAAAGCAAAACAATGGAGTACCAGAGGGTAAGGTAAACAACGATGACGTCCATCAACCATAGTCGTAGGTCTAAAGATTTAAGGAGCTTATATGAAACAACAACAAAGTAATATTGTATCAACCCACAACCTCTTGGCAACGCTAGCAATTACAGTTTTAGCTGTGCTTGCCTCCTGCGATGCCTTCATGCCCAACTTTCTCATTGGCACATGGGCAGCACCCGGGGCCAACGGTGACGAAAAGCTCACCTTTACCAAGGAAGGAGACTTTAGCGCGCAGTTTTACAACAAAGACGGCACTGCTCAAAAAATAGCAGGTAAATACAAGGCGGGCAAGTCTGTGGTTCAGCTTAGCTACAAGGGCGCAGACGGCACCATGCAAAAAAGCATCGCCGCGTACAAAATGTACCCCAAAAGCATGGACTTTATGTATAAAGGCAAAAAGACCAAGTACTATAAGTTTTAGCCTCTGCCCGCCCGCCACCCCTTTGTGGGGGAGTCCCCCCACACTCCCCTTGGTGTATCACGTTTATTTACGCTTCGCGTGAGTGTCTGTTTTGTAGCTCACGCGGTGTGCTGCTCACGCTTTTTGTTGCCAAGACGCGTGACGCGATACGATGATGCCTCGGGCGGCTGTACTTTCTTTTCTTTTTTACCATCCATGGCAGCCAATGCGCCCCATCCATGGGGCGGCTGTGATGACGCAAAAAGAGTCGAGAGCGTAGCGAACGGGCGCAAACTACTGCATAAGTGCCGCGATGCGGCACAAACATGGAACTTGCACCAAAGAAATATTCAATCCAAAAAAAAGTGAGAGAGAAAGTCCAGAAAAGTGCGAGTGGGGAGTGGAAATAGCGTGTTTTTGCGTGTTTTTGCGTGGAATAGCGTGGAGGGACGGGGGCTGAAATGGCGTGTTTTTTAGGATTTGGTTTTGCATGTTGGAGGGGCTATGTGTTTGGGCGACAGCTGCCCCATGGACGGGGCATTAAGGCTGGCAAGGGTACTGGAGCAAGGCGCGTGCTGTGTTGGTGCTTAGGTGAGAGCGTCTTTTTTTGCTTTGCCGAGTTTTTTTTGAGCGTCAACAAAAGCGCGGTATTCGTGGTAATGGCGGTAGTCTCTATGCGTGGTATCCGTGATTTTGTTTATGCAGACGCGTATGCCGCAGTTTATGTAGTAGGCTTCGTTTTTGCCTTTTTCGCGTGCCCAGTTTTGAATGGCAGCGTCAGTTTCTCCGTCAATACAGTCTTCCTGCTCTGCACGAGATGCGGCGTCTACCCATGTGCCTGTGGTGGTATCGCCGATCCATGAGGGCTTGAGCATGGACTGCGGCGGCGGTGTGGTGTGTGCTATGGTAAGACTTAAGTCTTTGGGTGGTGGGCTATCAAACTGCCCTATGATGTGTCCATTTTTGTCTAGTTCGTAATATGTTTTTGTGCTCATTTTTAATGCTCCTTTATGCAGTGCGTTTCCAAATACGCACGGTGTAGTTTACGGGTCTATTTTCAGCTGCAGTGGTAACTACTGTAGATACGGAAAATCTATATCCTACTCTATCACTGTGTCTTCTAGATGAGCCATCTGACCAACCCCAGTCGTTTCCTTGATCTACAATGCTCATGTTTTGTTGCAAGCCATAACCCCATCCCAAATTTGTCTTAAATGCAAATGTAAAATCTCGAATAGCATCAGTCTGTTTTCCTGTTTGAAATTTTTTTGCGCCATAATAGTCGTTGTCCCTACCCTCGGCACGAAAGAAGCAATCTGCGTATTGACTACTGATGTTTTGCCATGTCATGGTGTTGCCCCAGAGTTGTTGTGGAGTAGGTTGGTTTGGAAACTGGGTGTAGATAAAGCCGATGGGAATGGCGGAATTTAGTACGTCTTTCTTTGCTTGCGTGATGGCGTTTTGTGCTTCGGTTTTTGCTTGTGCTACGGCGTTTCGTGCTTCGGTTTTTGCTTTGGCGATTTCTGTGTTAAGTTTTTGTTCTAGTGCGTTTTCTAATCTTGGATGCCAGAGAGCGTGTGCGTAAGGTGTCTTGGTAAGCGATATGGTTTTAGAAGCTGCTATGTAGGAGCCGACGAGTACTTTGTACGTTGGGGCTTGTGGTGCTGTGGTGGTGAAGGTAGTGGAGGTGGTGCGATTGTGTGTGTCGCCGAGTGCGTCCGTGATGGGGTCTGATGTGGTGGAGATTGTGTAGATGGATAGATCTTGGTCTTTGGTGGGTAGTGGGGATATGGTCAGCGGTGAGTCTACGTAGAAGATATTTTTTGTAGTTGTGTTGTTGTGTGTGTGCTGCGCGATGAAAGCGCCGGGGGATATGGTGATAGAGGCACTATTGACGGTAGGGACAAGGCCGTGGAGTATGCCTGTGGAGAACATAGCTGCGGTGTGTTTTTCGTGCTGGGCTTGGTTGTGATGTAAGTCGTTGAGGTCAGATGCGTCAAGGCGTGTGTGTGGATAAAAGGTTTTGTGTTTCATGGTTTAAGCTCCTGTATTTTTTGTTACCACAAGAGTGATATGTGGCGGTACTATAATGTCGAGTATTGTTTGAATGGCGGTAAGGTCGGTGTGTGGTAGGTCATGCCGCAGTAGCACGATAATACCGACAGTCTGAGCCATAAGTTTTTTAGGGTCGTTCAAGTGTGAGGCTTCGTCATTAAGAATAAAAGACATGGGCGGGTATTCGAGGATTTTGTAGGCATTTTTTGCGATGCTTTGTAAGACGGTGTCGATGAGCGTTCTTGCGCCGAGTGTTTGGAGGTATCGGAATTCGGTAATGAGTTCGTTTTTTATTTGAGCGTTTTTTAGGCCGGTAAAGAGTTCTGGGTAGGGAGTGAAGGGTCGCATAGAGGAACTGAGAGAGGTCAGCGGTTGGAATCCGTTGAGCGTGTTACGGATGTCGAGCTGAAGGGTGTTGTAGGTAGCTTCTAAGAAATCATAAAGGGCATTGAGGTTTGTTTGGTGTGCGGGTGGGCGTATCATACGGTGCCTCCGTTAATGGTAAGGGTGCCGAGTGTAGCGGCTTGGTGTTTTTGCACGAGTATGGGTGCGTTGGGTGCGGTTATGAAGAGTGTGTCGGCGCTTAAGTGTTCAAGGGCTTTGTAGAGGTCACGTTCTTCAATGCTCTGGTGTATTTTTAATTTATGGAAGAAGGCTTGCAGAGCGGTAAGGATGGCTTGGTCTGTAGCGGTGCCAGAAGCGCGGTCGACTGTCATGGTGATGTTGACGGGTACAGGTATGGCGTCTTTAATGCGTAAGGTGGTGGAGGCGGGTCTGATGCTATCGAGGGTTTTTAGGAGTTCTTTTTTTCTTTTCGTAGAGAGTGGCGCGCCTTCTGTTTGGACGTAGATGTCGACAGAGTTGAAGCCGTCTGGGGTTCTGTCGATGGCGGTGCTGGTAATGGCAGGTTCTGTTTTTTTGAGGATTGCGGTGTATTTTGCGCTGACTGCACCCTGTATGATGGAGGTGTAGGCGTCGAGTACGACAGTGCGTAGTGCTTCATCGGTTTGGGCATCGGTGCCGTTTGTTTGTATAGTAAGGGTTGCGGAGATAAGCCCTGGGGTGGCCTTGATGGGTTGCATAGGTGTATTGGGGTGTAGGTTATAGCGTGCGCCTGTCTCTTCTGCGATGACGGGTATGGTTTGTGGTGTGTTTGCTTTGTAAGCGGTGTCAGCGGTTACGATGTAGCGCAGGTCTGTTGTAGCGTCTTTGAATATGTCGCCTTTTTGCACTTTCGCGGCGCGAGAGACGGTAAGGGATAGGGATGCGAGGGCGTGGCGCGGAGTTTCGCGCGCGATGTCAAAGCGTGCGGCGTGCATGTCGAGGTACTGTCCGGTCGCTTTGCGTATATCAACTTGTTTGTCGAGGTTGGTAAGGTAGTGTGCGGTTTGGTGAATGAGGTCTATGTTAGCTTCTATGATGCCGCGTAGCACGCCCGTGGGTTTGAGGTTGGTAAGTCCTGTTTTTTCCTTCATGAGCTGAATAAGACTTTCGCGTATTTGGTCTTTGGTACGGTTTTTAAATGTTGGGATAGTATTCATGCTGTCCTCTCTTGTGTAAAAGTAAGAGTTTGGGGTTCGACTTTGTGCAGTGGAGTGAAGCGGAGCGTAATGGTGCGCTGCGCGGGGTTGTAGGATGTGGATACGCTTTGTGGCTTGATGCGTGGGTCATTCCGAGCGATGCGTGTAAGCTCGGCCTGCATGGTTTGTGGTGAGGTGTCGGGCGCGCCCAGTGCGTGTGGTATGGTAGAGCCCGCGTGAGTATCCCACGGGAGCGAGCCGCGCGGGAAGGTCGTGTCGCGTTTTATATCTTGGGCTACAAGAGCGGGACCGCTTTGAGTGCGCACGTCATCGTCTGTGAAGAGGATGTCAGTGTCGAAGAAGAAATCTATGCCGTATTGTTCGTTGTTCATTTTGGTTTCTCTCCTTGAATTTTGCCCATAATTGGCGCCGTAGTCGTGATTGAGCCCGGCACGAGGCCTGCGGGTGTCGGGAAGCCCGCGCCCGCTACTGTCGTGCCAACATTGATGATAATGTCTGCGGTTTTAACAAGCTGGTCGACGGCCTCTACGACGGCGGCGGCTATGAGTGCGTTGGTAGTATCGGGCTGCACTGCAGTCGGCGGGTCAGCATTGAATTTTTTTTGCATGTCGGATGACATGTTGTCGAGCTTAGTTTTTACTGCGGTCTCTATGGTGACGCGATTGTAGGGCATTAGGTGCCTCCTTGTAAGAGCTGTGCAAGGTCGCTCTTTATTTTGATAAAGTTTGTAATGTTGGCGGCGGATACGAGTTGGTTGGTCGGTCCGCCCTGTGTTTGTAGTTTCATGAGCTCGTCTAGCAGTTGCGCGAGAAGGTCGTGAAGGTTCTGTGTGGCGCTTGCTATGGTGATAAGACTTTGTTCGGTGATGCAAATGTTCGCCTTGCCGTCAGTGATGGTGAGTGCATTTTTATCATGGTCGGCGGTGGGGTAGTCAAGTCCGTAGGGGCAGAGCACGAAGGGGTGTGCGCCGTTGCCATCGATGAAAGCTATGATGACATGTGAGGTGGGTTGGGGCGGCGCGTAGATGCCGTGCCCCGCCGTGCCTGCCCACAGTGGTGAGAGTGGTACTTCTTGGAGCATCTCGCCGGTTTTTTCACGTGATACAGGCTTGATAATTTCGACATCGACTGCGTGTTTGTTGCCCGCGTGAGTTTCGATGACTTCTGCGAGTTGGGGGGCTCGGGCGTTGTCGGCAAGCGCGATACGCAAGCCGTCTATGAGATTAGTTTGCATAGTGTATCCTCGCATACGAGTCCTCGGGGCTTATGACAAGCTCGGTGCTTATAACGGAGCGTAGTTTGTTTTCAAGGGTTATGGTTTGGTAGTTTACTATGGGCAAGGGCAGCGTTTTCAGCTGTCGATGCTTTGGCTCATGTTGTATGACGTCTGTGGTTTGTATGGTCTTTACCAATGGTGGTTGTGCGCCGGTATCGGCGTGTGTACCGAAACGGAATGCGCCGTTGTTGTCGCAGAAGTAGCGGTAGCGTGCATCGGGGTTTTCGGTTTGAAGGATTCGCACGATGCTATCGAGAAGTGCAGTACGGCGCGTATGGTTCGGCCATGAGAAGTGAGGAAGGTCTATCTTTGGTGCGCTGATGTGTTTCTTGGTTATAGGCGTATCGCGTACGATGTACTCGATAAGTTCAGTGATGGTGATGTTTGCAAGTCCATCGGGGTGCGTCATGGGTTTGAAAAGTGCGTAGGAGTCATTGTGCGCGAGGGCGTGTGTTATGGCGCGATTGGTTGTTGCATGGGTTATACTCCCTGTGAAGAGTCGGTGAGTATCGAGGTCAAAGGTTACAGAATCGCCTTTTTGGATGGCGCGCTCTAAGGCAAGACTCAATGTAGCGTGGTGGTGATGCGTTGTGAGTATGATGTGATGATAGGGCGTTTTTCGCCCTGCAATGTGAAGATGTGTATTCATGATGTGCGCCCCAGTCGTTCGTGCAGTGTGCGCCGCTGCTGCACAGAGAGTTCATTATCGGGTATGTCTGTGGACTGTGTGGCTTGTGTTTCTTCTTCTCTCGCAGGTAGCGGAGTGCGCTGTGCTATGAGGCGTTGGGTTGTGTTCTCTTCAGAGAGTTTGAGTGTTACCTGTATGGCATCGGAGTTTCTATCGATGGACGAGCTGAGCTCCTCAAGGCGCACGGCGTGTATGCCCCACGCTTCGCTTAAGGGGCACGTAAGAGTGTACAGAGGTGGCTTGTTTTGTGCGTCCATGGAGTGAAAGGCCTGCACGATTTTTTGAAGTTTGCTCGCGGCGGTGTTGGGCTCTGGGTCGTTTAGTACGATGAGTGATACGTTCATGGTGGCGTTCTGCCAGCCGTTAACGGTCGTAGTGGCACCCGAGGTGTTCTCGGTGTTTTTTTATCGAGCACCAGTTTGCCGGATATGGTGATGCTGTCTATGACGGCGGGCATGTGGATGTCATCAAGGGCGAGTATTTCGGAGTCTAGATTTAAGGTCATGATGCGTGTGCCTCCGCTATTTCTAGGAGTGAGTCGATGAAGGCCTGCGCGCCATTTTGCTGGGGTACGTGAACTTGCACGCCAGAGATGTGTATGTTCACGGTTTTGTTCATGGTTTGTTGCGATCCTGAAAATATTGCGTTGGTTTTTGAATTTGGGATAATATGCCCACTGGTGCGGGGGGTAAAGAGTTCGGGGCCTTTCTCGCCGACAAGGTATGTGGTGTTTGGCAGAACGCCGCCACCGTTAAAGCGCGCAGGTACTGTTGCGAGTTCATCGTTACCAAGGCCAAAGAATGAAGCGATGAAGGAGCCCGCGGACTTTATGCCGCCTGCGATAGATGAGAAGGTGTTACTAAAAAAGTCGGCTATGGGTCTCCAGTACTTGATGATAAGCGCGGGTATGGTGATGAAGGGCGCGAAGAGCGCCCCAAGCGTTGCTATGAGTGTGTTGTCAAAGAGTGATGCTATGGTGTTGTATACGAATGATATGACGCTTGTGATGGCATTCCATGTACCGAGGAATACGTCTATAATCCATGCTCCGATTGCTTTCATGACGTTCCAGACGCTGCTCCAGTGTTTTATGAGTGCATAGATGCCAATACCAACTGCGGCAAGTGCGGCTACTATAGCGTAGATCCAGCCGAATGCTGCGAGGTGTGCTGCGGCAGCTGAGTACATGCCTGCAGTCCAAGAGAGGAGCGTGGGTATGGCGGTGAGTATGCCGCTGCGCAAGAGGCCAAATGCGCCCTTGGCAGCTTTGAGCATGACAGGCATTTTTTCGCCAAGCCACATGAAGCTTGCGAGGCCTGTCGACATTTGCAGTATGGAGTTAGCAAACCCAAAGACAAAGCTCCCGCCTTGTGTGAATGCGCCTGCAAGGGAAGAGAACGCGTCGCCGACAAGGGGTAAGTCACTTAAGAAATTGAGTGTCTGTACCCCGAGGAATGCGAGGTCGGTGCCGAATCCTTTGACGGCATTGGCACCTGCGCCCATGCGTTGCTGAAAGACTTCGGTCGCTTTAGAAAGGCGCAGTTGTTTTTCTGTGAGAGTCTCTGCCATCTTTGCGGCGTTGCTTAAGGTAACCCCTGCGGAGTTTTGTACGGCATCAAAGCCGTCTTTGAGTTCTTTTAAGTTTTCTGTAAGTATGGATACCGCGGGTCCCGCTTCGGTACCGAATGCGCGTGTCATAGCTGCCCCATCGGCACCGGTTTTTGCAATGTTGGTAAGGGTGGCGAGTAGGTCGACGCCACCGCTGTCAGTGTTGACAATGTCAAAGCCGAGGCGTTTGCTTGCGTTTGCCATTTGGGCAAGCACGGATTTTATGGCAGTGCCCGCTTGGGTGCCAGTAATCATGTTGGTGTTCAGTTGCCCTATGCTTGCTGCGACTTGTTCGAGCGGAACGCCGAAGCCTATGGCGGCACCGGATACGTTTTTTAAGCCGTCCGTAAACTGGCTTAAGTTTTCAAAGGCGAAATAGTTTTGTGTTCCTGCGATGACGTCCGAGAGGCGTGTCATTTCAGTGGTAGCGTCTGCGCTTTTATCGCCGAGGTTGTTAAATACGCCGGTGATGGCGGATGCAGCATCGGCAAGATTGCCACCAGTCGCTTTCGCGAGTATGGCAGCTTGGTTAGTCGCGGCAATAGCTTGCTCACTTTGCAAGCCACTTGAGAGCATGGTGTATACGGACGATGCGAATTCGTCCATGCCGAGTGCCGCGACCTTACTCGCCTCGGTCATGCCGCCTGCCATATCGCGCGCGGCATTTGCGATAGTCTCTTGTGTTCTTGCGACATCGCCGCCTATGGCGTTTGTTGAGGTAAGTACAATAGAAACGCGCGCCATGCCCGTTTCGAAAGCGGCGGCTACCTGTGAGGGTTTGTCTACTATCGCAGCGACGGACTGCGTCATGGAGCTAAACTGCTGGGCGACAAGCGAGAGGTTCGCTGCACTTTGTAGATACTTGGAGCCATTGGCAAGGTCTGCGATGCTACTTTTTACGGAGTCGATGCCACTGCGCATGCCGGCAAAGGCCTTGCGCGATGCGCCCGACATTTTATCTACAAAGGTGAATACAACGCTTGCGGTGAACTGTGCCATGATTTATACTACAGGTGTGAACGACATGATACTTTTTGCGATAAAAGTGATATTCGGTATACCATACATATTGATTGCGGTGTGTACCGCGGCAGTGTATGCATTCTTATTTTTAGGGGGCGTCATAACCTTTCTCATCATGGTGTATCGTGTCATTGGAGGACTTTGGAAAGAGCCTCGGCAATCTCAGATACGGCAAGAGCGCGCGCATAGCGTGCGCGCATCACGTGGTGCTCGAGTTCATCGAGGGGTAGGGCACCGACATCGTAGCCACAGTACTTCTGTATAAACAGCACAGTCTTCTCCATGTCGCTTAGAGCTTGCGGGTGTGTATCTGCGCCCCGCTGCCGAGCAAAGGGAAGATGGACTCGCTTAGAAATTTATCGAGTGTGAGTGGGTATGTGCGCAATGTCTCAAGCGCGTTTTCTGGTTCGGTTTTTATGATGATGGAGCGCGAGAGTCCCTCGCTTGCAAGAGCGGGGTCGCGTGCGGCTTCTTTTTGCAAGCGTGCGACTTCTTCGACATTTGGCTTGCGATAGACAAGTGCTACGTGTTGCTTCTGTCCATCTTCATCAGTGAAGGTGAACTTACTTAAGAACAGCGGTGTCTTTGGATGCTGTTTTTTTAATTCGTCTATGGTGTTTTTTTCAATCATGGTTTTTCTCCTTAAATTTTCTTTTTTGGGCTCTCGCCCTTTATTTTTTATAGTGATGGCGCATACGCAGGTGAGCCATTGCGTATGATGGGTTTTGTAAGCACGCCTGAGAGTTTTACCTTGAGGTTGGTGTCGCCCTTCGCTTGTGAGAAATCGCGAGAAGAGAAGTGCACAAAGAGTTGTTCGATGATGGTTTTCTGTCCAAGCGATCCGTAGGATACGGTTATGGGGCATTCACTATGGTTGTAGAATGCGCCACCGCCCTGCGCGGTTAAGGCGGCATCGAGTTTTTCGAATTCATCACGAGCCATTTCGATGTCGCACTTGCCTGAATAGCCGCTCCTGCCGCGTCCTACGGGCATGCCGTTTTGACCTGTTATTACCTCGCCACCCTGCTCGTCCGAGTAGTTGATGCTCTCGACCATGAGCGTAGGCCCCGAGGGTAGTATTATTTTAATGGACTCGTAATCGTATGCCATGTTGCCAATCATGCTGTGCCTCCTGCGTTCTGCGGATTATAAAAGGTGATGACGTTTTCTATGTAGCTTAATTTTCCAAGGGGGATAATGCGTAATACAATTTTTAAGCTCTTGGTACTAAGAATGTTTTGTCCCGGCGGAATGACGACTTCGGCGTCCGATATTTCGCCAGCATTTTTCATAAGAAGCAGCGGCTGGAGTGCTGTGATGCGCACTTGTGCGAGCCCTGCCTCATCGGCTAAGAGTGCAACGGAGTCGTTGATGTAGCGGAGCATCGCAATACGCGAGAGTGCGCTCGCTTTGTTGACGACTCGTATTTTTTCGAGTGTATCGAAGTCGGAGCCTGCGGGTGATGTGAGGACGCCTAAGGTTACGTATATGCCCGGTACGTAGGGGTAGGTGCGTGCGGTGATGTAGCCAGAACGCATGAGGCTTTCGATGTGCGCATCGGTAAGGCCTCGCGGGGAAAGTGCGTGCGCATTTGGTATGCTTCCGTACTTGTAGGCGTCACAACCCTCATGCACTTGTCTGCGCGCGATGAGGCCGGGCAATACATTGATAAGCGGTTGCTTACGCGCAACGCCTGAGATGGCATCGGTGAGCATAATGGTAGCAGCGCTGATGCCCAGCCGCTTGTCTTGTGTGGTGCCGCGCAAGGTCTCGGTAAGGGAAGTAACGTAGGCGTCTGTACTCTCATTCCTGTTTTGTCCGCGCGTTTGGCTGAGCGCAAAAATATACTTGTGTTTTTGCGCGGCCGTTTCGCTTAAGGATGCAAGCGAGCCCCAGAGTGTAAGGTCGGTAGCGCCTGCGACTGCTACAAACTCGAAGGCGAAGTCGCTATCGATGAGTTTTTTAAACGCATCGGTTATGCTCTTGTTTTGTGTGGTCGGTGCGGTGGTCGTAAAGCTATAGGTGTCGAGTGCTTTGAAGGAAACTTGGTTGCCTGTAGGCGAGCCGTTTGCAAGTTTCAGGGTGATGCCCGTGCCCGCGATGGTATACTCACCGTCTGTGGGGAGCGTGAACTCTGGGAGTGTGGTACGCCCGAGCGTAATGCGCGCGCGCTACCCCCAGTGCGCCGTCTTTGGTGATGGTAACGAGAACGCTATAATCGGCATGGGGCGTACTGTCTGCTTTGACGCTCAGGGTGCCGACAGCGTTTGCAACATTTGAAGCGCCTTTTGTAACCGAAGAGGCGCTGCCGTTTGTGGTGGCCGGTAGCGCGATAGCGTACACGGGGCCGCTTGCTATGCTAAGCGAGTTTACGAGCAGGTCTCGTAAGGGTCCGTAGCCTATCTTTGCTTCGACCTCATCGGGAGAAGAGAAAATGCGTATCGTGTTTGCATCGGGTTTGGAAGCAACGCCGAGTGCGGCGTAAGAGCCGACGCCGGTGCTAGTCGACACGCCGAGTGCGCCGTCACGTACCGTTGTTTTTACACCGGGCAAACTCATGATGTTTCCTCCGCATTGCCCGCCTCATGGTGTTTCCATGCTTCGAGGGCGCTAAGATACTGTTGCTCGGTAATGAGCGAGGTCAATGACCAATCGCGTAAATTCTCTATACCAACGAGTACCTCGCATGAGGTGTTGTGTTTTTTCGCCCACGATTCGAGTGTCTCTTTCGACTCCTTGGGGGGTGTTTTTTTTCGTGGAGGTGTCGGCGGTTCTATAGCGTTCTCACCTTCTGTAGGTGGTGTCGGCGGTTCTATAGCGTTCTCACCTTCTGTAGGTGGTATCGGCGGCTTTGTAGCGTTCTCATCTTCTGTAGGTGGTGTCGGTGGTTCTGTAGCGTTCTCACCCTCTACAGGTGGTGGCGCTGAGCCCTGCGCTAATGTTTTTTTGTTCTCCTCTTCCATAAAAAAACTCCTTATATGCTTATGGTTTTTTGTAATCGCTTTGCGAGTTGGTGCTTGTGGCGGTCGCAACATCAGTGGCCTGCGTTGCGACCGCTACGGCAAAGAGTACTTGTACTGCTACGCTGTACAGTTGTATCGTCTCGTATTCGACCTCAAAATCGGCGACTTCATTGTGTGGTGGCTCGGGCTCGCTATGTGTTTCGATTCCGATGGTAATGCTCCCGCGATATCCGTCGTGTTGAAACTCACGCGGGATTGCGGGGATGATGGCATCGAGGTAGTCGCTTATTGCTTGTTCTGTTTTGCAATAGAGCTTGAGCGTAAAGGGCACGCGGCGCTCTCCGCGTATGAAACGGCGCTTGAACACTTTGGCGTTTTTGTCGTAGTAGGTGTCGATGCGTGCATGCCTGTCATCGAAGTCCGCGGGATTTGTGGTGATGACTACAAATGGTGCGCCTCCGGTTTTCAGTGCTTGGGTTTCTTCTCGTGAGGAGCGCAGGATAAGCGAGGGGGGAATGTCGGTTACATCCGTTATGACTTTGTGTACTATGGCTTTGCACGTGCTTATCATGTGTTTCTATTGTGCGCGAGATATCGTATAAGGTTATAGCACAAAACTATGATAGAACTACTTTTTTTATATACGCGTTTATTTCGGCATTGAGTACTGCGTTGTCGCGGGGGGTAAGGGTGAGGTAGGGACGCGCGGGTACGGTGATGGATGTTTTGAGTATAAAAAGTATGGTGGGTCTTGCGCGACTCTTGCCTTTTTGCCGTCCATGGCGCCCTATGCGTGCCCTCCGTGGCACGGTCGTTACGCCGAGGAATGCTTTTTTAGACTTCGAGATAAAGCATGAGTAGCCGCTTTTTTTTATGTTGTTGATAGCCCCTCCGACACCGAGGCGTCTTGTCATGCTCGCTATCGTGCGCGTTGCGGGTATCCAGAGGTAGGTGCTTTTCTTTGGCGTGATGGTTCCGCCATCGTGTACGTGTGCGGCATACGGGAGGGGCGAGCCTATGGTAACATTTCTGGGAGTAATCGCGTAGGTGATGGAATTCATGAGGCTCCCGGTATCACGAAGTGTGTTTGCGCCGCCTTTAAGTTTTTGCGTCAGCGGCGCATTTGTAGGGCTGATGCCGCGCTCTATTTTGAGTTGGGTAAGCGAAACCGTGGTAGCGCCAATTTTTTGGAGTAAGGCGCGCGGGGCCGAGAGTCTGCCAATCTTGCTAAGGGCTTGCGATATCTTCGTGTGATTCAGTTCGAGTTTCACGCGAAGCCTCGCCACGAAGTGGCACCCGCTACGACCGCGCTTGTGGGCTTGCGCGCGAAGGTTCCTGCCTCTGCGCTCTCTCCTTCGTCTCCTGCGGCATTCGGACTCTCGCCCAATGAACCCCTGCCGTACAAGGATTCGAGCAATGCGATGCCCTCGCGCAGCTTGTCCCGAGCGACAGCCTCGCGCTCTACGCGCGCGTAGAGCTGATAGAGCGATATGAGATACACCGCGCGCCGATGCGTGCTGTTCTTCTCTTCATCAAGGGTGTGCTTACTACGCGCCATGCGTGGGCTAAGGTAGGCGCGCGCTGCTGTTATCGCGTCTGTGGCGACTTGTGCCACGCCGCCCGTTAAGAGCTGCCACACGTGCGCGGGCAGCTTCGATTGTATGTCGCTCGCTTGTAATTTCATTATCGCCTTATGAAAACAAAACGGGCAATGCATGCCCGTCTTGCAATTTCGATACTAGAGATATTAGCATTTTTTATGCTAACACAACCGCCTTACATATCGCCGATGGCACGACTATGGGTAGTGGCTTGCTATGCGCTATGACGTCGTAGCCTGAGGGGTTGTCCTTCTTCTTGGTTTTGACAAAGAACGGCAAGGCTTGCAAGCCTGCATCGAGGTCATCGATGGCAAGGTAGCGGATGCGGTGCGGCGCGTCCGTTGCAATAGCCAAGACTTCCTTTTCCCCGATCGCATTTTTTGCTGTGTCGCTTGATAAGTCGATACTACTGTCGCCGCTATAGATGAGCTCAAAGCCCGCAATGCGTATCGCGTTTGCGTTCACACTAGCACGAATGGGCGAAGCATCGTTAAGACTCGTAGCTTGCTTTGCTAGTTCTTGGAAAACCTTTGCGCCGACAAAAAACGTAATGGTAGCGCCGTATCCTGACTCCTGAACCTTTTGCGACATCGCGATGAGGTCGCTCAATATGTCGGCAATGGTGCCTGCGCCTTGTGCCCAACGTTTGGACGATGCCACTTTGTAGTCTTTGATGGTGCCGTATTCTATGGTGTACGGCTCTAGCGTGCCGAAGCCGCCCGAGGCATGGTATGCTATGGTGCCGGTGAGTGCCGAGTAGGCAAGTGCGCGCGTGGTTTTGACGATCACACGCCGTAGCTTGTCCACGGTTTCATCGAGTAAGGCTTGCGTGTTTTTTCCGCCCATATATCGTAAATCGTTGATGTCTTTTGCATCGAGAAAACTGGTGACCGATATGGGGTCGGGCGCGATGATGGACACCGAGCCTGACTGTCCAGTAAGCGGTAGGGCTTGCGTGCCGCGGCGTACGAGGGGGATGTTCTGCACGACATGCACGATGTCTGATACTGGTATCGCTGCATGTGGATACGCTGCGCGGTCTGCAAAGACGGCATCGAAGAGTGGCGAGGGTATTTCGGGCAAGCGCCCAATTGCTTGGCGCACCGCCGCGGGTGTGAATATTTTATTCAAATCTATGTTGTTATATACTGGCATGGTTTTTCTCCTCAAAAATTTATAGCGCGTAGATGCCTGCGGCGCGCAACGCTGTGAAGTCTGCACTCGTAGCCGCACTGGTTTTGTGCAGCACCTTTTTTGAAACGACTGCTCCGTGAATGAGTACACGCCCTACCGTTTGCTTGGCCGTGTTTACGTCCTCGATGAGTACGCCGTGTATCGCATTAATAGGCGATGTGCCCCCTCGCTCGTACAAGAGCGCCTCGCTTGAACTATTAAGCGCAATAATAGCGCCTGCTTTTATTTCGCCGTTACTCGCCTTGAATTGTGTGCTCACAACTACTGCGGGATGCGCGCCGTGAACTATCGGTGTTGCTTTTAATTCTATTTTCCCCTGTACTGCGTTTAGTGCCATACGTTCCTCCTAGAGTTTTTTGTACATTGCAGCTTCTTCGGCCGCTCTTGTTTTTGCATCTTCGCCGCCTGATACGTTGTCGCTGAAAGTAAGCTCCCCCGCATGCACGGGGTGCGCCAGAGCCATGCCGACTTCGCTCAGGAGTGCATACGAACTGAGTGTGCGTTGCTGCCCCTGTGTATCGGAGAGTTGTATGCTCTGCGTTATGGACACTGCATCGGCGAGAGATATCATTTTTTCAATACCTTCTGGCGGTAGCTTGCCCTCGAAAGAAGCGCGTACGCTTTGCCTACCCTGCTCTTGCAAATGAGCCATGACCGCTTGTACGTTGGGGTCTTTGCTAATAGCATTGCTTAAGGCCACAGATTCAGCGCCTGTGGATGCGTCTGTGTTTGTCGGTGGTCTGCCGCCGTCCGGTGGTGTCTCAGCCTGTGTCTGTGTCGCTGCGCTACCGTCATGCTCTGGTGAAAGGTCAGCGCCTCTCGTCTTTTGTTTTAGTGCTTGTGTTGTCTCTGGCATTGTGCCCTCCTGCTTGTCTGAAAAATTAAAAATGTGCGTGTTTTTTTCTGAAAGATCGAGGCGCTGGAGTACCGCTAAGTTTTTTATTGCGGGCGGTGTGGCTCCTAAGACGGCGAGGTGATGCAGCTCCCATTTGTTATCGACGTTTTTGTTAGCACCGATGCTCCAGCTTGTGTACGCTTGCGCGTCCCACGCTTGCGCCATCGCATCCGAGAACGCTACATCACCGATGAGTGCGCCACTGTGCGTATCATAGAACGCTGATATGACACTGCCGACTGCGGGTAGATTGTCGCTCTGTGCGCCACTGTGACCGAGCCCTACCGGTACTGTGCCGGGGAAGGTATCTGCCATTTCTTTGAGCATCGCATCTGTCAGTCTTACGCTTGTCTCCCCTGCTTTATACGTGCCCACTTTGGCGAGTTCTAAACGCAGCAGTTTCGTACTTCGTTCTTTCATACTCTTAAGTGTGCGCGTATCTCCGTGCACACGTGTAGCATAAATTTGTGATAGCTCCCTCTTATACTAAGATACGCGCATCTTATGTACCGACGGACTATAGCGGACTATATATACGCGTATGATTGGGGTGGGACTTTTATCGAATACTCAGAAAGCGTTCTTGGTTGTATGAATTTTTCGACATGTGCAATTTCAATAGCATATCCACTCTCTCGGTTCCCAAAATAGCTCTCGTAATCATCCTTCGAGATGCCTCCCCATTTTTGCGTATTCTTCCAAAGCATAGATGGGGTGTCTTCGAGTATAGATTTCACATAAAATTTTCCTATTACTTCTTTAATCGGACTTGATGCGTATACTAACACTTCTTCTATAGCTGCTGGTATCCTCTTTCTATACTCAAATTTTTTTTCTTCTGAAAATATCTTTTCTGCGTACTCTGGTTTAATCGATAATATAATTTTCATAATTGCCTTCCATCCCTATACTTAAAATTTTTCTAAACTGTTCTTCTTTTAAAGAAAGACATCCCCAATACAAATCTCTATCAAGACCTATTTCTTCAATCAAATCATGTCTAGTAATTCGTTTAGTTAATGCAATGTTATACAACATTTTGATTACATAAGGATATGCTTTAGTACGATAAAATTTAGACAAATCACTCTTTTCAAAGACACTATACTTTGATATATCTTCTACAAATTGAGATTCTGTAGAATAATCATATATATTAGTTTTGCTTTCTATCACGCAAATAGATGTTGCTACAGAATTATATTCAGCAATTTTTCCACTTTCTGCTGTTCTATAAATTATTAATACATCGTCTTTTCTAAAATCATTTACCAGTTGCATTTTAGTGACGTATACTTTGTGTATGCTATTAGTGTATGAGACATCAGATACAAGATGAAATCTTTCAGTTTTTAATTTTGAATCAGGGAAGAGTAAGGTATGATATTTTGGGTATATCGATAAAAGATAGAAGCGCGGTGATGCACCTAATTGAACTCTAGGATACGCATTCAGTGTTGGTTCAGAAATAGATATTTTACTATCTAAGTCTTTAACGTAAACATCCTCTACCCCATTACTAGTTTTCTTACTAGCTTCTTTTTTAAATCCATAATTTTTAAACATATCAATTAAATCTTTATGCTTAGGAAAAACGGTTACATATATTTCCTGAACCTTATTCCCCATTGCAATATCAAAGACTTTCTTAAGAAATCTTTCTCCCAGCTTAGTTCCATGTGGAATAATTTTGAACGTTCCTATTTTTACTCTTTTTTTTGCCGGTAATATCGGTTGTAATTTCAATTCTTCATTTTCTATCTTTAAGTACAAGAATCCAATTATGTCATTTTTTTTTGCAATAAAGCACTGCTCCCGTGCTTTCTTTTTAGTCCAATCAAGAAATTCCGAATAGTCTTCTTTAAGACTTGAAAAAAAATCACACTTAAAATTTACATCTTGAAATAGACATTCACTTATTTGAAAATCAGACATAATAAGAAAATCGGTTTCTAATGCAACAAACTATAGAATTATAAAATATTGACTCTAGCATATACAAAGCAAAAGATGCTGCTATTTTTCAATAGCAAAAATAACCGCACTCGTAGCCTTTTACAGCAAGACTAATCTGCGCGCAGCACGGATTGTACGCAGGCTTCTGAGACGTGTACACGCCGTGCGATTTCGCGCATGGGCACGTGTTGCTCGTAGTACAACTGCCGTATTCGCTCATCGCGCCGACTCCTCACAAGCTTCATTGGAAAGTACATGTAGCTGCCTCCTATGCTCTGACAGAGCATTGCGTATACTTCGTCCCCTACGATGCCCACAAGCCGCCGTGTCTCTAAACACGGGCTCGGACTCTTCGGAATATATAATCGCGTGCCCTTGTGCGCCTCTATTATTGCCCAAAACAGACTTTCTCCTACCAGCTCTTCTAACACCTGTAGTTCAAAGATGCTTTCTTTCACACTATTACCCTCTTGCCTATTTCTCAAATAGATTTAAATTGTAGAGTTCTTGCACGCCTTCATCGGTTATAGAAAAATTCCACACTGTGCGCAGCCCACTTGTTGGCACTTTTTTGCGTACGATGAACCCTTGGGCAGCTAACTCCCTCACCGCTTTGTAAAATGTGGAAGCACTCCACTGAGATTCATAAATATATGACCCCGGCCAAAATGACGAGTTTCCGCCTTCCTTGTATAAATTATGCAGAAACTCAATCTTAGCATAGCGCAGAGAATTCTCGGGCATCCAAGTACCGCACACATACACGCTTTTTTCTACACGCATGTCCGGAATTCTTTTTAATTGGTTTCTCATATGTTCTCCTTATATAATGTGCAATGTACTGCGCTGCCCTAGCCAGTTTTCTAAGTGCTGGATGGGCATATTCAGTGCGCGCGCTATGGTTACCTCAAGCCACGCGCCTTTACTATCAATCCAACCCGGCAGCAGTGCAAGTCCGTCTGCGTTTTGAATCATAATTGGGATGTCCAAACGCATGCATGCAACCCAGTTTTGTGGGTCTTCGTGTGGAAGCGCCGCGGGGTTTATTGTCCCAAAGCCTGCAGCTTCTAAGCGCTCCTCTGCACCTGAAAAATACTTTTTGTAATCTACTACGCCCGTTATAGGCCCAGCTATATATAAGGTCATGCGAGTTCTCGCTGAAGTAAGTCTTGATTTATTTTCTCGCGGTCAACCTCTACAAAAAATTTGTCTTCAACCTTGCGCACGGCATCAACATGGCACAAGGTATCATCATCGAGTTCACGCATAGCATCTTTGTTCGGCGTTTCCTTGATGTTGACATAGTTTGTAAGTCCCAGTTTTTTCAAGAGTTCTAGCGTGGTTTTTTTGATGCCAATAGATGTGCTCTTGCGGTATCCAAACTCACCCGCAGCAAGCGAAATGCTCTTCCTATCTTTGAAAAGCTCATCTTTGTTGTATTCTGCAAACGCGCCAACCATATGGCTTAAGTCGGCGATGCGTTTACGCAGGTTCTCGCCGTCTTTTGCAGCCTCTTTTTTAATAAGCGCAACTCGTTCGCTTGCGCTTGCATCTATGTTTTGCAATTGCGCTTCCAGTGTCGCAATATCCATAATTGCATCGTTCACTTGATCGAGTGAATTCAGTTTTTTTGTTTGTGGTTTTAATCGTGCCATATTTATCCTCCTATGACGTTATAGTTTTTATGGTGTATGTTGCTCTCTCTATCGCCTTGATGTTTTTCTTGCTCACAAGATTGCCTCGTGCATCGAGCATGTAGCCCTTCGGCACTTCCATTTGTTCCTCACTCATTTTTTTGCCTCCTTAGACAATTATTTTTTTTGCATTCCGTACATGCGTTTCTAAAACTTCAATATAGCCCCACGCTTTACGCATCTGCTCATTTTTCTCATGCACCGTACGTGCATCGTCAAGGCCATCAAGTAATGCGCTCTTGAGTTTCTTAAGCACTAGTCGCATTTCTTCTAGTGGTGCTTCGCTCATGTATCCGTGTACATTCATTTCATTCCTCCTGCTCGTTTGTGGGTTTTTGTGATAAAACCGCGTAAGCGGCGTATTTGTTCAAAGGTGCATGCTTCGTATTCATAAAACGCAAAGCAGTAGTTGCACGCTCCGCGTAGGCGTGCGTGCCAGTTGTTACCGAGTATAAGCTCTGCTTCTTTTTCGAGTGCACGCACGGCTCGAATTCGGCGCGTTCCTATAGCTTCATCACCCTTCTGCGACTCAAAGCCCTGCGCATAAAACGCATTCATAATTGTTTGCACCTGCGCATGTGTGCGTAATTCCTTTGCGCTCCGTACGCCACAGTGTTCTTCGAGTAAGTCCCTATACTGCGCATCGGAAAGGTTAAGCACACGCTTGGCTGTGTGAATGAGCCGTAATTGCGCGCGGCTTATCTTTTGCGTATATCCTGCGCGTCCCGCATTCGTGCTCCTAGGGTGTTCGATGGCGTTCGATTTTGATTTTCTGCCATTATGTGAGAATGTATTCACGGGCATTGGTGAATGCGGCTCTTGCGCAGTGTGTGTGCACGTTCCTGCTCCTGCTATACTCGCGCTCCAAGGGTGTTTAAAGGCGTTTAATTTTGATTCTCTCATCGAAGGTGTGAATTTACTCATGATAGTTTTTGTACCAGCTCTTTCGTGATTATTTCGCTTTTACTCTTGCGTAGGATGCGCTGCAGGTTCCCTGCATCCCGGATGACCGGACGCCAGTCGCCGCCACTGCGTCTATACAGGCTGTCTATCACATCGGCTTCAAGCGTCGTGTCATATGCCAAGCGGTAATACGCAGAGATTTCCACCCCGATGATTTGTTGACACACCACGGTACGCCTCACGCGCGAAGTGAGCCTGCGCTCTTGTAAGAGCTTGGACTGTAGCGGCTCTTCGCCGCTTAAAATAATCGGCGCTGATAAATATTCATTTAAGGAACGGAGCATCTCAAGGGTGCGCATCGGCATCTTATCCGCCTCATCGATGATGAATACGCGGTGGTCTTTCTCACATGCGCTTTTTAACGCGTCTCGACACGACCTAAACTGCGCAGGACGCGTGCTCGATACTTCAAAGCATAACTCTCTCGCGACATCCACCAAGCTATAGCCATCTACGTAATACACGTAGTGTACATTCGCAGACTGTGCCGCTATGCGCTTGAGTGTCGAGGTCTTCCCGCGTCCTGCGCGCCCTATTACCACGCCAAGCGTAGAGGTATAATCACTCGCTGGCGTCTCGAGCTCGTCTATCAGTTCTTCTATGCGCTCCACGTTCACCGTGCGTATAAACGTATCTGCTGGTGAGAACTCTGTTTTATAGCCTGCAGATTCTAGGGCGCGTAGACACTCCGCCTCAAGCGCTTCGGCCTTGCCGTTGTATTTTGCATTCAAGAGTTCTGAAATGGTGCTTTTACTTTTTTTCGCAATGCGCGCTAATTGGTTTACACCTATGCACTGGTGATGCAAAATGCATTTGAGTTTATTCATGACTGCCTCCGTGTGTTTGTAGTCGTATATATTCTTCCCAATACACGCGCTCGGCGTGCGTGAGTTGTTGTTCGTAATTCTGCGCAAACGCAGCATCAACCTGTATGCCACGAAGATGCGCGGCGTACCTATCGTGCTGTGTATCGCTCATGTTCTCCATCCTTGGTAGGCTGTATGTGTCGTCTGTAACATGCACCTCTATTCTTGGGTTCTCTTGCGCCGCTACTGCTGACGACCCTGATAGTCGCGGTGCTTTGCATGCGTGCTCTGCTTCTTGAACTCTGCGCGCGCCTACCAATTGTGGCAGCGGCTCTGTAAGACGCCGATACTCATGCGCTACCGCTTGTATCTGCGCCCTCTTGCGCGCCATTGCACTCGCCACCTCTTCACCGCGCGCCAAAAAGTCGAGCTTCGCTACTCGGCGCAGGCGACATATGCGCTGCTGTGGCGGTACTTCGGCATACGCTACATCAGGGTCGGATGCATCGTAGCGTACCACCACACGCGTGCCCTTCGCTACACACGCGAGCGGACTTATCCCTTCTTCAGTTGCTGCTTCATACACATTGCCCGCTATGCGTACACGCCCGCCCGCGTATACTTTGCGTATCTCGCGCGCCAACAATATATAATCGAGCTCTTGCTCGCTCATCCTCACCGGCTGCCAGCCGCTGCGCACAAACTCATCGAGCTTTTCTAAAGGTGACATGCCTAACGCGCTATGACTCCTATTCATGTAATAATCAAGCGCGCGGATGAGCGCTATGGTAAATTCTTCTATGCTCAAGAGTTGCTTACCACGCTCTTGCCGCTTTAAGCGCAGCGAATGCTGCCACTCTACCGCGCTGCTTGCGCCTATCTCGCGTACCTTGCCCGGTAAACATTGCCGGTCGAGGTACGTCTCAAGCGTGCGAAACGCTCTCTCTATCGGCTTCGCCTTCGCATTGCGTACGCGCGCGCGTACATGCCGTATCTCACTTTCACAGCCATATGCGCTTAAATCTCCTCT
This sequence comes from Spirochaetia bacterium, assembly GCA_965196605.1. Lineage (GTDB taxonomy): Bacteria > Spirochaetota > Spirochaetia > WTKD01 > CBDAKK01. The sequence continues at coordinate 35,920 of CBDAKK010000005.1, read as the reverse complement.
AATATCTTGAATGTGCTGGCTCAGCTCTGACGAGCCGTTATCTGTGTACATCGTGCTAAACAGGCCATAGCGCAGTATCCCCATCCGTAACGCTGCCGCCACCGTCTGCTTGTTATACACGCTATCGCAATGGATGCCATATATACTGCGCGTTGCTGCGTCCATCCAGACAAAACATTCAGGGCGAAATGGTCTACCTCGCTCATCTACCACAAAATAATCGAAGCGGTGTTGGTCGCCTATGATGCAATCTAACGGCTTTAATTTACTATAATCGCGGGGTTGATACAGTGCCGTATCTACTGCCGCAGCTCCGCCTGATGCGTAATCTTCTAATAATGGCGGCAGCTGCTTAAAATATACATACGCAGAAGAACGCGAGCCTACGTGCCAACCGCGTAGCTTCGCTTCGCGACATACTGCATCATACGCCGCTGCTTTGTTTGCGGTGCCACATTCGCGCAGCACCTTTAAATAATAGCCGCGCATATAGAGTAGCGCCTCCTCTGTCCACGCACGGCTTACTCCCCAGCTCTTCTGCTCATGCGCTGCGTTCCCATGCTCTATGCGGCTTATTGCTCTATACACCGTCGCGGCGCTAATAGCATGCTCCTGCGCTACGCGCTCTATTGTGCTATGCCTTCGACTGCCGTGGCATGCCCGATATATCGCGATATCGCGCCGCCTCTGCCGGGCACGCGCCGTATCTGCACTCGGTGAGATGTTCATTACTTCACTCCTTCGTTTGCGCATGATGCCAATTTTTTCATATGTAGTTGTTTTAGTTCGTTTTTCATCATTTTTTTTCTTAAGGAAACAAAAAATATACAATATCGACATAATAAAAATGGGAGGGGTTGCCATATCAACCCATGCAAAATGACAAATCGTTAATCCCTGCAATACTCCCAAAGGATTATGTCAACCAACCACAACATTGATTAACAGAAGATTAAGGAGGTCTCCTACTTTGTTTAAAGGTATGGAAGGCGCCGTCGCAAAAGCGATAACGCCTTCCGCAACTCATGCGCGGGTGTACTCATAGCGCTTAAGGGTGGTAGCGGGGAGTACATTCCTGAGGGGCAATGATATGGCATTGCCTCTCTTGTTCCTCATCTTCTTTTTTTGTATCGATATTTTTATGCTGCTCCTGCAAGCCTCCTCTGTGTTATGTACCCGAATACTCGGTAAGCCTTATATGGCTGTTTTTTTTCTCGTCATACTTCCCATAACCCTATCTCTACAACAACATGCGCCTCCTACGAGGCTTTCTACCTATGGCGTATTTCTGTGCGTCTTTTTCTTCTGCGGTAGTGGGGACTGAGGCTGCCGACTGTATGAGTTTTATCATACTCACAATCTTGGTCTTAAGAATATATAATTTGTATATGAATATTGATATCGATATACCTATTCTCCTCATTACTTCTTTATCTTCCGCTACCTTTACAGCTTTATGTACATGGATTGTAAACAAATGCTCACATATATACTCTTCAAATCGTGAATGGCTTCGACTTTGCAAACACAATATCATCTCATGCAATACCTTGTATAAACCACCGCGCGCCGCCGAAGCTATAAAAACATTTGCATTTACAAAAGGGCTTATACAGTCAACACATAACTCTTTTGCAACTACTATTCGAAAAACACTTCTTTTGACGGCGTTAGAGTGTTCTGCTTGCACGAACATTGACCACATCGGGAAAGAATTTTCAAAAATACAAAACGACATTTTTATTACGCTCCATAAATCTTCCAAAGCAATGCGCAGATTACTGCAAGCGCTATCGTGCAACCAATACATAATACGCGCACAAGCATCCATAGCTTCGCAATGCGCTTGAGCATAACCTCTTGCGTAGCACAAAGCTGTCTATGATTTGCTAATATGTTATATAGAAACGTAATAAGATTCTTTTTGCGTTCTTGCTTCAGAAATTCATATGAAAATGCGCTCTCTGATTGTACTCTCGCGTCCCGTAATGCTATGTATGCGTTTACAAGGTGCAAAAACTCCTTAGAAGAACTCAAAGGATGATATTTCCCGTCCTTAAAGCCATACCAATTCATGTGCGCCAGTATTTCTTCTTTGTTCATTTTGGTTATATCGTTACCTTGCTCTTTCCTCATCATTCCTCCATTCCTGTTTCTCTCTCTTGCAAGGCAGGGCTATTCATGTACTTCTTTGCTTCTTCTTCAGCTTCACGCTTTGCCTGTGCTTCAAACAGACATGAGTAAGCCCCGCGCATGTCTTGTAAAAAGAGCTGCACGGAACCTTCGAGGCTCGTGATGTAGTCGCGTATCTCCGCTTGTGCCTCGGGCGATAAGTCAAGCAGCTTGCTTCCTCGCGCGGGCGCTGAACTTATGCACTCATGCGCCTTTGCGGTGGCTTCGCGCATTGTGTTGCTCGCTTGTATGAGCGACTTTAGGGCTTGGTCTGCTTCTAAGGTGCCAAAGGTCGCGCGCTCTCGGTTAACCAGTAGGGCTTCGCGCTTCACAAGGTTTGCTGTGGTACTCGCGCGCGCTTGGAGTTCTGCTTTTGCCGCCTTAAGCTCCTTCCGCTGCTCTTTCACTTTCTTAATTTCTTTAAACAATTGCTTTTTGGTACCGCCAAGTGAGAGTATGCGTTCACGCTCCACCGGTGAAAGATTGTCAAACGCTCGAAAAAGTGTGTAGTCTTTGCTGGTAATCTCGGGGATAGCTCCTAAGATACGGTCACGCTTGCGAGTTTCACCATTCGGCGCATTTTGCGCCGAATGGTGAAAGCGCCCATCTTCGCCATGTTCTCGCTCTGCTCTACGGTCGGGCTCCTGTGCCGCCATGTGCTGATACATCACGTATTTATCCGTCAATGAGAGGGTGCGCCCTTGGTTTGACAAGAAAAACGCATCATTGAGCGCGGCTTTGTCGGGGTATATGCCGACAAGGCACGGGATGGTCTTATAACCGTGTTGTAGTGCTGCTTGATAGCGGTGATGTCCACTGACTATGGTGTATTCCTGAGCGGCACCCTCTTGTGTCTCGGCCTCATGAGCGGCTACGAGCCCGACTACCACGGGTTGAATGATGCCCGTCTTTGCAACCGAGGCCGCAAAGACTGCCCAATCCTCGCCCGCAATTGCGCTGAACTGTGACTGACTCGGGTGCGCCTTTAACTGCTGGGGTGGTAGCTGTAATAGTTTGTATTTCATTCCTTACACTCCTCTATAAAACCGAATCCCCGCAAGGGATACATCGTAACTATGTGTCTGTAGTGGGAGGGGACACATGCCACCCCCTGCGGCTCCTCGGTACGCCATATTTATGGCGTTTCTTTTCTCTTTCATCTGCGGTACCCTAAATCAAGTACCTTTGCATTTTGTGTGCCTTCAGCATCACTCACGCTTATTGCATGAACCTTTAATCCCCGCGTTGCTCGTAATACCTTTGCTACGTCTTTTCCATCGAGTATTACTTCAATGCTCTGCTCGTCCGCAATAACCGATATGACTTCGCACACGCTATAAACCGCGCGCACGACACTATCAATCACTTTGTTTTGTACTCCTTCCTCCAAAATAACTTCGGGCTTGGGAGCCCCTGCTTCACTGCTAGACGCAAGCAGAGAACCCTCTGCTTTTCGTTGACTTTTCTCATGGCTTTTGCGCGCCTTCTCATGGAGCTTCTTGATGGTTTCTACATCCATATCAAGCACGGCAGCAAGGCGTATTAATACATCTCCTTGCACTGCGCGCTTGCCACTTGCCGCAACATACGCTGATGGGAACAAGCCGTGTTTGCCATAAAAACTTTTTGCATTCATACCCGCGGGTATCTTGCTATCTAATAACTCTTTTAACGTCATAACGCCTCCGATAATCTTCTAATTTTTTTTCTTGCACTTGTAATGCATGGAGTTTCAATAATGTCTGCCTCGCATTTACCATGTGTGTTTTGGCCATGAATAAGCAATATGCTTTTTTCATAACACTCGGCTCTCTGCTCATACGATCCATGTAATCACGCGCTTCTTCATAACACGCGTTGAGTTTTTTTCGTAGCGTATGCTTTATTGCGCCTATGTTTTTACTCATGTATGCTTTTCTCCTATTTCTCATCGCCTACTTTTTACAAACGCCTTTATGCGCTCCAATGTTTGCTCGTCCATTATATGGAAGCCTAAGCCCATGACTACGCGCCCCTTGTGTAGTACGTGAAACAGGCAGTCTTCGCGCAATGTGTCATACGCGTATATTCGCACGCGTATGCTATCACTCTCGCAATGCTCTTGGAGTAATGCGCTTACTTTATTCAATGCGCCTTCATTTGCTTGTTTTGCCGCTGCTTCAAGCGCGCTTAATAGCGCTTCTTCTTGCGCGTTGTTCACGTCTCTTACTATTTCATTGATGCGCTTTATCATTCTTAGCTTGCCTTATCACTCATTTCTAAAACTCGACCTTCTTGTAATACAGCAGATGAACATGCCGATTGTGGGAGGCGGAGCGTGAGGGTCACCATAAATTCTCCTTGTGTATCCATCGCTATTTTTTCAAGCGTAGGATTCTGCTTTTTAATGTGCTCTAACACTACTTGCGCATTGCGCTTTTTTTGCTCTTCTTTCATACCCCGCCCCCTACAAGCTGCAACGTGTTTTCTCTACAAGCAATAGAGTTCTCTTGCGTACCCGAACGTCCTCGTATCATGTGCACTATGGGGCGTACGGTGCCGCGCGTTTTCTTCAATAGCTTGGCTATTTCTGCAATGGTAAGTGGCGGGGTTGTGCGGTTCGCGTATTCTATAAGCTTATGCACCTCCCCAAATGTCCACCTCCCGCGTGTCTTGAAATAATCGAGCAAGGCTTTTGCTTCACGTACCGTGCGTTCGCACGCTATAAAATAGCGCCGACACGCACGACCCCGCTCGTTGTTCTCCACCAAACATAGCTCCTTTGCCATGTCCACGCTGATGAAGTATTCCCCTAATGGTCGGCCGCCCAGGGGGTTTTCCCCCGATTTGGTGAAAACCTCATAATCTTCATATTCGACAAATCCGTACTGCTCAATACGTCCCTTGACCCAACTTGTGAAGTCTCGTCCCACGCCTAAGTGCCCATGCAAGTCTCGTGCATTCACGCCTTGCATGCCATGTCGATACGCTACCATTATTGGTGCTTGTTCTATCCCTTCGTGCATCATCTGCCTCCTTAAATATAGAAGCCTGCGTGTGTCTTACAGACGCACGCACACTCCTGTAAATCTTACTAACGTATGCGCAAATGCCCACCTTCATCAATATAAAAACTCTTTTGTAACCAGCGCGTGAGCCGCTCTGCCGTCTTCTCGCCCCAAGTATTAAACCAGAAGTTCGCAACAAACTTGCCCTTGTGAGAGCGCGCTATATAATACTTGGAACCCCATATATCCGAGCGTGGGGTGAAGCTAACGCGAAAGGTATCTTCATCGCTCCATGCCTCCTCGTCCGCGGTATACATGCCAACGCCCATTGCAATAAGGCCCAATGCCTCTGCTTCATTCTCGCTTAATACTTTTTTAGCTTCAGTACTTACTGGTCTCGTTGCGAGTAAGTCCTGTATTCTTTGATTTTCTGGATATCCCACCATATCTTTACTCCTTATTTTTTTTATTTATTCTTTTTAAAGCAGCGGACATTTTTTGACATCCGCCGCATTCTTATATACCTTTTGTATCTAAGCACTCCTTGTGAAAGTCCTCATCAGAATACAGTTCAATATGAAATCCGCATACTTCACAACAAGGCTCTGTACAAGTTACCACTCCTTTCTCTCGTATCACAACTTTATGCGTTGCACTTTCGCTACAACCCCAACAGCTACCAAGTGGTAGAGGTTCAATTCTCTCAAACTCCAACGTACAGTCACGCCTCCACTCACAATCAGATTTAATATAATCATCTAAGCTGCGTGCCTTCACATCTTTGCTTAATGCTTTTTGATTTTCAGTACTTACTGACCTCGTCTCAGATAAGTCCCGTGCTGTTTGATTTGCTTGATATCCCACCATATCTTTACTCCTTATTTTTTTACAAATTTTACGTTTCTATTTATGTATTCCAGTGGTATTTTTCCACGTATGTACGCGAGTACCAGCTTCGCCATTTCCCCATTCATCTTTATGTTGGGGTTCTGCTTTCTAAATTCAACTATCTCCGCGCATTCTGCTGCGTTGACCGCCACCGCCATGTGATAATCTGCTCTCGGTTCTTTCATTTCTTCTTCTCCATATAAGGATATTTCCTTATATTTAAATGATAAGGAAATATCATTATTTGTGTCAAGCACTTTTATAAAAAATTTTCATTTTTTTGTGGTAATGCGCGATAATAAAAACAGTGGGCTTTTGGGATAATGTGCAGCAATTAGTTGTTGTAAAAATAAATAAAACACACGGATGGATTAGGCAACTCGCAAAAGATGTTGGGGCGAGCGAACATAGTCTCGCTTCTTGTATTAGGCGTAATAGCAAACCAAGTGTAGACACTGCAATAAAAATAGCCCGAGCACTCAACACTACTGTGGAGGCACTATTTTCAGGGGAAGGTTTGGCAAATTCGCAATCAATTGCAGATTCAGCACAAGAAGACGCGCAAGCTGACGCGAGAGCGGGGGCACATCCTCAAAAGGAGCCACAGTTTAAAGTCGTAGAAACAGACCCGACATACGACCCAAGAAAACGCATAAAAGTGGCCGACTCCTACTACACCGATGGGAACGCGCGAAAGGTTGTGAAATACATGGAATCACTTTCTATTTCAGCGCGCATGTCATTGTCGAGGATGAGTGAAGCGCTTGCAAAGACTCAGCCATCGATAGCCGCCAGCATAGCGCGCAATGCTAGTGACCAAGCAGAAAACGCAAGTGTTGTGCACCCGCGTACAAACATTGAAGAGCAAACAAGCAATGCTTAGACGTACGCGATAGTTCCCTAGACCTTGAAGAATAGTGCTTTCAATCAATCTTTAAGGCAATACAAAAGCAGTCTTTAGAAGCGTTTCCATAGGGACGGGGTCAATCAATGGTATAAATCAATACTTTATCTATCGGATGCTCTTGTGGGAATTATCACTACTTATTGGTACTCAAATTCTATGTAATATACATTTTCTAGCACAAAATGGACATAATCATGTATGTCGTTTGCATTAGTAATTCCTATAATCTTGGCGTGTCTTACAATCATTTGTATAATTACATTGCGTTCTAAGTCTGTCATAACAGCGTATACTGCTATACGCGTGTTTTGATTGAAGGCATACAGAAAAAAAGTATGCAATTGACCATTCGCAATATCTGCGGGTGTCTTCGCTAGTATGCAACTATAATGAATATCAATGATTGCATTTTCAAAAATAAGAAAGACGCTAGAAAATATATCAGATGCGTTTCATGGCTCGTATTCAGGAAACAATGAGGAGGGAATATCATATCGTGAGATATATGAAAGAAGTACTCCTGTTGTTGGAAGATGTGGCATGCTTGAGGACAAGAAAAACTTTGCTAGGGATATGAATAGCGCAATTCGAAGGTATGAGCAAGAAAAAAAATAGCCATACTATCAAGCAATGATTCTACTATTACACTTATAGCCCCAACCGTATACGCATTGAGCCGAGCGAGACATCAAATTCTTCGGCTAGATTTCTTACTAAACTGTCGTTTATTAGCTGGCGGTGCGTATCCTCATAGTATCGTACGCGCTCTCCTATTTTGTTTAGGGGCATAAGTATATCGGCCGCAAGTCTATTTGCTTCTTGTTCTTGGTTATTAGATAGTCCGCTACTTCTGTATAAAGGGTCGTCTATTATGCCATCACCTATGTCGTCTTTATGTAAAAAAAAGTGGGCTAGTTCGTGTGCTATTGTAAATCGCCTTCTGGTGTGAGGGTGCACAACATTTACGGTAATCTTGTACGTCTCTTCTTGCTGAACTATTTTACCCGATAATGTCCCCATGTATTTTTTTTCTAGCAAAACACCGTGATCACGCGCTATTTTTTCAACCGACACGGGTATGCTATTGAGATAGCTCGATTGTAATTTTTGTATAACTTCTTGCCTTGTAACAATCATAGGATGCCTCCGTACATAGTATATACGCTATGTTCTCTTTATTTGTTCCATTTTATCTACTCCAGAACACTACGGGTCATATTGCATGAAATCGAGTAAGTCGCATTGTTTTTCAAGTGGGTAGTTGGCGGTTATGACCTCGGTTTTATTTTTGTGTGCGCCTTTGTTAGAGACGGATATTTTGAGGGTAAAGGACTTATTATGCCAAGCGTGTGTAGCGGTATATTCTTTTAATGGTGGTGAGGGGTACGAGCTAAGAAGGAACTTTCCCTCAATGGTGCTCAGTGCCTTGAGGAGTGCCGTGTAGTCCTCAATGGTGTAGCCGTCATAGTGCCCGCAGTCGCTGTTGTAATAGGGCGGGTCGCAATAGAAGAGGGTTTGAGGGCTATCGTAGGTGCGTATGATTTTGATGGCGTCCGTGCATTCGAGTTGCACCTGCTGGAGTCGCTGCGCGTAGTGGTACGAGAATGATGCGCGTTTTGTCGCGATTTTGCGAGATGTGGTGCCGCTCATATCGTACCCGAAAGCGTCATCGAGCATGGAGCAAAAAGACGCTTGAGATAAGACCCATACTGCCCACGCACGTTCTAAGGGAGAGAAGCGGTGCGGATTATTATAAGTAACAAGTGCGTCATGGTGTGCCATGCGACTGTGGAGCGTGATTTGTATTTGTTTTTCTAACGATACAAAGTCTTGCTGGACTATGCGGTAAAAGTTCATAAGTTCACCGTTTGTGTCGTTCAGAGTTTCCATTTCAGCCGGCTTTTTTGCAAAGAAGATAGCGGCGCCACCACAGAATGGTTCAACGTAACGGGTGTGCGGGTGCAGGAGGGGCACGATTTCCTTGACAAGGTTTTGTTTACCCCCGTAGTAACTGATGGGTGTTTTCATAAATGTAATATGCTTTATATATAGTTACCTTGCTCTGTACCGATATAAAGATATGGTGGTAGCAGTGGTAACGTGTGTGGTGTTGTGTTGTAACACTACATCTCGGCTGTGAGTATTGTTAGTAAATACTCGCCAGTGGGTGGTGGTACACCCGCAGGCTGCCACGTAACTCTTTATAAGTTGTGGCGTAATTGTTGTTATTGCAACGCTTTAAGCACATCGACAATGAATGCGAAGAGGTGCATGTCGGGCGCGTTGGGGTAAAGTATTTTCACAAGGTAATTAATGGTAGAAAGCACGGCCATGATAGCGAGTGCTACGAGCAGTGTTTTATGCCATAATTTTTCAGAGCCTCCCTCAAAGCGTGCGGTTATCGTGCTTAAGCCTTGCTGCATCCCGTCAATTTTGTCGTAAATTTTGCTAAAATTCTTAGACATTCTGGTACTCGTTTCATCGTGTTGTTTTTGTAGGTTTTTGACGGTAGTATCAAGGCGCGCAGCGGTGGCGCCTAATTTTGTAATAATTATTTTGTTCTCTGCCACAGCATCTTTAATGCCGTTATTGAGTATGGTTTCTATTTTTGCAAGTCGTTCGTCTGTCGTTTTTTGCATAAGGGTAGCCATAGATATATATGTTGTATACTCGTATTGTCAAAAATAAGCGGGTTTGTGGTGTAGCTTTTTTTTGTGCTACGAAGGGTGGTGTAATTTGACCTTATATATAAGGTATGTATTATACACAGCGAGATAATAAGATAGACCCACATGGGACTTGTAATGTAACAAGTTATGCGATGGCAGCGCGGCGCGCGGGTTGTTTGTGGTCATACGCTGATGGAGCACAGCCTGAGGATGTATTAGCAAAATTTCTCTTAAGCAAAGATGCACAGAAGCATATGCGTAAAGTAGCGCCGTGGGCGTTTGGGAAGCGTGGGCGCATGGTGTATAAGCCGTATGAGGTGCACGCGATGTTGGCGTGGGGTTATAACGAGCTTACCTCTGGGCATGCGAGCGCCGAGTTTGGCACGCAGTGGAGCTTAACTGAACTTGTGTATTTGCAGGCACAGGGCGCGGGCGTTGTTGTAAGTGGGAACTTTCCGCATTATAGATTAAAAACGATAGGGCATATTGTCTGCCTTGCTGGTGTCGAATATACAGGGAGTATACCAGAGAGTCCTGCTGATGTTGATTTTGAAAAGATAGAAGCGTTGATTATCGATGACCCGTATGGCGATTATAAGAGTGGGTACGACCCGAGAACACCGAAGTACCGAGAAGGCGCGGGGGTGAGGATGTCTCGCGAAGATTTTGTGCGCATACTCAAAAACAAGACGAAGGAGACGGGTTATTGGGCACATGTGATTATGAAAAAGGCCATGCAGTGAGAATAGACGCGATGAAGAGACTCTGTATAATTTTGGGCGTGGTGCTCATGAGCTGTGCAAGTGTTGTGCGGCGAGATGGTTATTTTGAAAAAGAATTTAGAGAAGCAGACAGGGCATTTAAGGAAGTGTGGAGTTATGAGGAGGGAAAATTATATGAAGGCATTATTACGAGAATTGTTCAGCGGTGAGAATGGCCGCTTGAGTAGCAAGCGTGTGTTTGGTGCACTGGCCTTATTCTTCGCGTTTGCGCTTACCGTGTATGTTTCGATATGCAATAAAGATGCGGGGGTGCTCCTGCTCCCGTACACAACGGCGGGAGGCTTACTTGGTATTGGCGTTTTAGAAAGGATGGGGCGCAAGTAATGGTATGTGGAAGTTATGTAAGAAATACGGCATTATTATTGGTGGTGCTGTTATTGGCCTACTCATGTGTGCAGCTCGCGTATTCGCAGGAAGCGGTGCAAGACGAAACGAAATTGCTGGACGAATTAGAGGGAATAATCGAGCAGCAAGAGAAGCGAATACAGACCCTGGAAGAAAGCTTAAGAGAGCGCGTGCAGGCACTGCAGAGGCTGAAGACATTGTTGGCTCAGAACAAGCGCGCGCTCGAAGAGACGCAGCAACTCTTAAGGAAGCAAAGCGTGATACTCGCCGAGCACGAGCCGTTGTTCAAGCGATACGAACGCAGCGCGCGCGGCGCGGCGATTGAGGCGGGCTTACTCGGTGGCATTGGCGGCGTGTTGCTTGGCCTTGTTGGGGGAGTGCTCAGCACGTATTACATAACACGCTAATAGCGGAGTTAGAACCATGGGAAGACGAAGTAAGGCCGAATTACTACAGGTTGTCGATCGCATAGTCGAGCTACACGCCGGTGGTAAATCGAACAAAGAAATAGCAAAACTCTTGCAGGGCGATGGCTATGAGATTAGCCATGAGGCAGTGCGGCGTACGGTTAAGGCATCGAAGGAAGTTGCCGAGCAGTTCCTTAAAGTACGCAATGAGATGGGATCTTTGATAGAAGTAACACAGAGCAAATCGAATACCGAACTTTTAGAAGCTTCCACAAGTCTGCTGTCCGTGCATATCTTAAACTACATTAAGGCATTGCAAGACATTGAGGTTGCAGACACGGGCGAGGTTGTCGAGATGTTGCGTAAGATATCACAGGCACAAGTGCAACTTGGCAAGCTACGCTTGACATACCAAAACGGTGTCTCGGCTGCAAAGGACGCGTTGCGCGCCGCTGTCTCCTTAGAGCTTACCGGACACCCCGAGCTTATTGGGCAGATTAACAGTATCATCGATAAGGTGAGTGTCGATGAACGTAAGAAGTAGTGCCCCAACACTGGCCTCGCTTGTCGGCGCGGGTACGGGTGAGCAACAAAAACGAATTGCGCGCGCGCAGAAAGACTTTGAATATTTTTGCACGCAGTATTTATCGCACCTGTTTTTCAAAGACTTTGCGCCGTATCAAAAAGAGATTTTACGCATGGTAACCGACAGGGCCTTGTCGAAAGAGGGTGCGCGCATTTTGTGTGCCTCCATGCCCGATACATCGTGTGTGCGAGAGACACAAAACATACGCGGTATTGTGAACATAGAGCCACGGGGGCACGGTAAGACGGTGCGCATGTGCCTAGCGCTCCCACTGTGGAGAGCCTTAACAAAACAAAGTACGTTTATTGTCATTATCGCGGCGAACCAAACGGCTGCAGGACGCTTAAGCTCCGACATCGCATGGGAAATAGCATCGAATGAACGCATTAAAGAAGACTGGGGCGAGCTCATTGGCAGCACATGGTCTACCAACGAGCTACGCTTAACAAACGGAGTGTGTATGCGCTTTGCGGGTGCGGGTACCGCCATTCGCGGCGTGCGCTATCGCCAACATAGACCCGACCTTATCCTTATAGACGACTTGATGACAGACGGCTCAGCGGCTTCCGCCACACAGCGTGAGAAACAATTCTGCTGGTTTAAGCGCGCAGTTATCCCGATGGCTAAAGATGCGCTTATCGTTACCACTGGCACCGTTATGCACAACGATGATGTTGTGAGCAGGCTCTGCAGAGAGATAGCAAACGGCGCAATGCCGCACTGGCTTACCTTGCGCTTTCAATCATTACGCGCGCACCCCAGACGTAAGGGTGTAATGCTTGCGCTGTGGCCTGAACACTGGGACCTTGCAGCTTTGCAAAGAAAAAAACAAGAAATTGGCTCGCACAACTTTGCAACCGAGTACCAAAACGAACCGCTTGCACCCGAGGACGCTCTTATAAAAATAGAGTGGCTCCGCCAGTTCACTTCCTCGGCGTTTGATATCAATGCCGTGAAAGTCTTTGCAGGCGTAGACCCAAGTGCAGGCAAACATGATGAGAGTGCTATTGTCGTAGTGGGTCTGCTTAGCGATAAACGCGTGGTCGTCTTGGATGCGTGGGCGCGCTGCTGTACGCCGAGCGTGCTTGTATCGCGCTGTATTGCGATGCATGCGAAATGGCGCCCGCTGCGCATTGCCTTTGAGGTAGTCGGGTTTCAGGGGGTTTATAAGAAGTATATAGAGGAGCGTGGAAGAGCGCATGGCGTGCGCTTGCCTATTGTTGAAGCTACGCCGAAGGGCATGTCGAAACACTCGCGCGTAGAACGTATGTCGCCCTACTTTGAGAATGGCACGTACTTTTTTACAGCGAACAGCGCATGTGATGCGCTTATCGATGAGCTTACCTTGTTTCCTAAACACCAATACGATGATATGGTTGATGCGCTGTACTACGCCATTGAGGTGGCTCTCGGGCGCGGGCGCGCTGCGCCGCGCGTGTTCGCATGCGGCGAGACTCGACATAGTGCACGTCTTATGAGGGGATTATAAATGGCGCAAAAACACCTGAACGCAGAGATTGTACGACCGGGCTTATACGAGTTTGCCATGAACATGCCCGACCCTGACCATGAACCGAACATGCACTCGCGCGCCGATTATGGTACGCTGCTGCGCGATGCGCGTATTGCGGGCGATGTGCGCTTACGCATTGCGGGTACTACGGGCCTTGGGTGGCAGATTGTCGGGGGTGCAGAACATGTCAACGCATTTGTTCGCGATGCATTGCAGGCGATACCCTTGCATCAAGATTTCCGCGAGCTGCTTTCTGCCATCATCTACGGCTTTTCGGTAAGCGAGATTCTTTGGCACCTTCACGCAGGGCGCTGGGTTCCGCAAGCACTCAAGTCGCGCAGTGTCGCGTTGTTTTCTTTTGACGCGAAGCATCGGCTTGTGTGGCAAAGCCCAACAGGCCCGCGCGTGTTACCTATGCCGCATAAGTTTATTGTGCACCGCAATTCCCCGCATGCAGAAAGTCCCTACGGTACAAGCTCTTTACGCCCGTGCTGGTGGCTCTATAAATTTAAAAAAGCGGGCTGGCAGTATTGGCTCCAGCTTGCCGACCGCTACGGCGTCCCGTCTGTATTGGCGCTCTTCGACTTAGATACCACCGACCCCGAAGAGACCAAGGCGCGCTCAGAGCAGATTGCTCAGGACTTGCATCGCCTGAAAAGCGATAGCGCAGGTTCCTTTGCAAACGTGCGCGAAGTGAAGACCATCGACGCGAGTGGACGCATTGCCGATTTTAACACGCTTATCGCTGCGTGTAATGCTGAAATATCCTACGCTATTACGGGACAAGTTCTAGCAACACAGGAGGCGAAACACGGCACAAGGGCGCAAGCCGAAGTTCATGAGCGCGCCTTCGATAAAATTGTACGCGATGATGCACGTGCTTTAAGCGAGACAATCAATAAGTCGCTTATCCGCTCTCTTGTTGACTTGAATTTCGGTGTACAGAATGAGTATCCGCACCTTGTCTTTGATACCGCAAAAAAGGCTTCGTTTGAAGAGATACTGCAAGCGGTCGACCGCGGTGTGCCTATCTCGCTGAGCGCACTCTATGAGCATCACGCATTACCAAAGCCGAAGGACGATGCTGATATCTTTCTCGGTGGGGACAGCCCGAGTAGTGCGCAGTTTTCTCACCCGCCTTCGGTTTTTTTTTAAGCGATAATGCAAAAACGAGAGAGGCGCTGTTTACAAAACTTGAGCACGCCGAGGCGAAAAAGCTTGTTACGCTCGATGCGTTAAGCGGCCGCTGGTATGCTCGCGTACGCGCACTTGTGTTGCGGAGCATGCGCACCTACCTTCGTAGCGTGAGCAAGGCACGCGCTCAAGAGCGCGCACGAGCGATGAAGCCGACGAGCGCATATTTTGATTACAGAACTATGCTCGGCTTTGTTCGCATTATTGAGCGGGGCTTACTGGGTGCATTCTTCTTAGGTGTGAAGCACGCAAGGCCAAAACAGATTGTGCTCGCAGATGATTGGCCTCAGGCCGTCTTAGAAAACCATGTGAACTTTGAAGAAGCCGAACGCATCGTGCGTTCGCAGATACCCGTAACGAAGGCTGAGTTTTCTACGCTTGAAAAACAGATGCGATATCGCGCCTTTACTGTAGCAGCACTCACATCGCTTGACGCTATCAATGCCGTGCGTAAGCAGATACTACGCTCGTTAAGAGGCGGTATGAACTTGCAACAGTTTATTAAAGAAACAAGCGATGTGTCACTCTTGAACGCGGCGGGCTTTGCGCGTATCAAGCCGTGGTACTGGGAGACCGTATTTCGCACGAATTTGCATACTGCGTACTCCGCGGGACGCGCGCTTCAAGATACAAAGACGCCTCCGCGCTTTTATAAGTTTAGCGCGAACATCGACTCGCGTACTTCTGCCATATGCAGCGCGCGTAATGGCATTGTGCGTAAAGCGACTGACCCCTATTGGGATAGCAACACGCCGCCGCTCCACCACAATTGTCGCAGTACTCGCATCGGTATTTCTGAAACTTTGGCAGAGGCCTATGATATTACCGAGACGCCCCTGCCCACGAAGGCGCGCCCGGCACAAAGGGGCTTCGGTGCAAACCCGCTTCAAAAAGAAAACTTTTGGAAGCTTACCCCCGCGATGAAACAGCGCGCGATTTCCTATGGCATGGCGGGCGATATCGTCCACCTTGCGCATATGCTCGGGATGAATAACTATGCACTTGAGTTAGTGCGCGGTACGAATATTATAAAACGATATGAAAACGGCGGGCGTGTCCATGAAGCTCAAAACAGGGAGGAAAAATCGAAACATCAAAAACGCGTACGCGCTAGTGAGCGCGAGAGTGCCGATGCGCTTGCCCAGCGTCGTGAAAAAGTGTACCTGCTTCCAGAGACGAAAACTCCGGGTATCAAAAACCCCGATGCTATTGTGGGAGATAAGATGTTTGACTTCAAAAGTGTTTCTTCTACAAATGCTAAAAATATAGCAAAACTCATTTACAATACAAGCAGAGACCAAGCTGAAAATGTGATGATACGCATTGGCGATGCGGTAAATCTTGAAACGTTAAAAACTGAGTTACACGGGCAAAGAACAAAATATATTCATCAGGTGTGGATACTGCAGGGCGATAACTTACACAAGTGGAGATACAAATAAAAAATGCCACAACCAAGAAAGGGTGTGGCGCGCCGGCCGTGATCGCTCACAGCACCACCTATAAAGTACTCCAATTGCCCGTAGGTGTCAAGTGCGAATTCAAGGATAGGGTGGATTCAAGGGTAGGTGTTACCGTTGTAAGAGGGTGACTTCAAGCATTCATTACAATAAAAGTGTAAAATATAACAGATGAAATTAATGGGTATTTTTTTGATAATTGTATCTATTTTATTTATATTGCTAATAGACTTTGGTGTACATAGATTTATCAACACAGGTGCTTTAAGCAATGTTGATGTTATTAGTTTCCAAATATCGTTGTTAGAAATAATATTGGCAACGATAGCACTTGGCGGAGGTATTCTCGCATTTTTTGGATGGAAAGATATAGAAGATAAAATAAGTAGAGCTGCAAATGATATTAAAGAAAATAAACTTCAGGAGATAGCATCAAGGGCAGCACAGCTACTCAAGGAAAGACAAGAAGCACAAGAGGTACAGGAATCTGAGCATAGCATAAAAATGGTGAAACAAGAAAATGAAGAATTGTAACATATCCAATGTAGTAGCGAGTCTCACAAAACATCTTCAAAACATTCCTGTGCAACTATGGTACATAGCACAAGAGTACAACATAAAAATCGAACATAAACCTTTAGGTGATATTTCTGGTCAAATTATAAAAAATCACGCAGATGATGGATTTGTCATTAGTGTGAACGCGAACCATTCGATAAATAGACAGCGATTTACGACGGCGCATGAGTTGGGGCATTTTTTCTTACATCGTATGTACATTGGTGATGGACTAGTAGATGATCCATTATATAGAAGCACGCTTAGTAATCAACAAGAAACTGAAGCGAATGTATTTGCTGGTGAGATATTAATGCCAGAAGAAGCAATACGCAAAGAATGGAAGGCGTATATAAAACGTCATCACTTGCATCCTCCGTTATCAAAGAACTATCGAAGAGATGGGGAAGAAATCAGTAACTTTATCGCCACTATGATGAATACATTTATTGTATCGGAGTATGCAATGCGTGTGCGGACCGGACTTACGTTTGTTTAGAATATTTAATATCGTAAAAACGAAAAACAAAAAGCATAGTTGTCTGTAAAAGCCTGTTCGAAATAAAATGGGGCGCAATACAGGGAAGAAAGGCCAAAGCACCAAGAAGCGTGTATGCATATCGAGTGTGTTATTAATTGATACGCTCTGCCTTGCGTAGTCAGAAAATCTATCTTTTATCCAAAGACTGAAATGCCAGCATATACCTGCTTAGGCTGGTTGTAAACGCCTAGAAAATAAAAAAATGTCACGTAAAAAAACGTGCATTTTTGAGCAATCCATTTTTGCAAAATTGGAGCGACAAATTTCTACAGCCGAGAGATTTTCGTGCAAAAAAATACTAATAAAAGGCTGTTTTTGTATGCTTTATTACACACTTCTTGTGTTTCAAGAGGCTACAGTGCTTCCCATTCTCACTTTGAGTTGGATTTTTTGTTGCATATTTAGTTGGATTTTACAAAGCGTTACGCTTGCCAAAGAAAATGCGCACACAAGTACGCGAAAAAAATGAAACTTGTTCATAAAATTCCCCTATAATGATTATTGAATATTTGCTATTACATTATGAATTATCCACAAAAAACACAAGTATTTTTTGAAAAGATTATTTTTTTATAATTTTTTTCATCATGAAATGCGTTTTGTAAATGCTTATAAAGCATAGGCTTATGCCTTTGTAGGGGCAAGCCCCCAAACCCCCACGGGGTAAGACGCGGTACTGCGCTCTCCGCGCGGGGGGCTACGCCATGGAGAATAAAGACACGGGGGATAGAATCTACCCATGCATCTTTAGCCTATAGCGACTTATGTTTACTCTGCATGTTGCACTGTAAGCATTGGAGTGGTAGATTTACAAATATGCAAAAAAATCAAGGCCAAGCTTCACAATCATTCCCATGAGTCCACAAATGCCTAGGGTTTGTATTACACTCCAACGAAAAACAAAAAGTGCAAGGCTTGCTACGGCGACAATGCAGAGTGCCGCAAGGTCGAGGCTGCTGAGAAGAGGCAGCTCCAAAACAAGCCCCCCTAGTTCTACAGGCTTGAGCTGGAGAAAGAGCACTCGTAAGCCAAACCACAATGCCAAATTAGCAATAACCCCAACTACGGCAGCGGTTATTGCCGAAAGCGCTCCCGAGAGTGCGCGCTTCTCACATAACTGCTCTATGGCAGGCGCTCCTAAAAAAACAAAGGCAAAACAAGGAGCAACGGTCATCCACAACATGACTCCAGTGCTCATAATGCCCGTAATAAGACTGCTACCAAACCCCGTAGTGGCACCAAACCCCGCTAAAAAACTCACAAATTGCAACACCAAAACTAAAGGCCCGGGGGTAGTCTCTGCCAACCCCAAACCGCTCAGCATTTCTGACGCGGTCAACCAAGCGTAGTGTTCCACAGCTTCTTGTGCAACATAGGTCAAGACTGCATAGGCCCCGCCAAAAGTGAGCACCGCCATTTTGGAAAAAAACCACGCAACCTCAGCGTAAAAACCACCAAAAAACAACAGCGCAATTAAGGGTGCTAGCCAGAGTACCAGTGCCGTCCCACCAGCTCGGCGTGCGCTTTTGGCACGCTCTTTCGCATAGTCGGGGTCACCTGCTATTACGGCATCTAACAGAGCAGGGTGTTGCATATCAGCGGGCTCGCGCACGTGTTGGTAAAAAAACCGCGGCATTGCCAAGCCTACAAGAGACGAGACCAGCATCACTAAAGGAAAAGACACATTGAACAAAAACAGCGCAACAAAAGCCGTTGATGCAAGCGCCCACGGGAGCGCGCCTTTCAAGGTTCGCGCAGCAATTCGCAACAAAGCATGAAAAACAATGGCAAGCACCGCTGCCTTCAGCCCAAAAAAGAGCGCCATGACCGCGGGCACTTGGTCTGCAAGCACAAAGAGCAGCGAGAGTCCTAGCATTACCAGCGTCCCGGGAAGAATAAAAAACAAGCCCGCTAGCACGCCACCTTTGACGCCGTGCAATAACCAACCGAGATAAATTGCCAGCTGCTGAGCCTCAGGACCAGGCAAGAGCGAACAAAAATTCAAGGCATGCAAAAAACGCGCATCGCTAATCCAGCGCCGTTTATCTACCACTTCACGGTGCATTAAGGCTATTTGCCCCGCCGGGCCACCAAAAGACAAGCACCCTATACGCAGCCATACGCAAGCAGCTTCTGCAAAGCTAGGAAAGGCGGCAACCTCTGACACGCCTTTCTTTTTTTCGTCATGCATCATCTCTTATGTTGTGACACCACAAAGCATTTTTCAATCAAACGCACAGCCACGCCAGCCCTAAAATCCTTTTCATAGCTCTATTATAGCCCCCCTTCACACATGCCTCGCCTTTTGGGGGTGTGCCCCCACACCCCCGAGTACTTAAGCGAGCGTTTCTTGCGCTGTGCGCGACTATATGTGCCTATATGTGTATGTACTTTGAGGTGCTACGCACGGGTCGCGCAGGGTTGCTTGATGTGTGGGGCTAGCGCCGTAGGTACTAAGAAGCTGAGTTTAGGAAGCTATGTGAGCGAGGCTAACGCCGTAGGGAATAAGAAAACTGAAGCAAGTATGTTTTGCTATCACGCCTTGTATGTTCAAGGTGCTGGGCATGCATAATAAAGGGCATGGGCAGAATATCACTATTCTACCCATGCCCATAATGGGTGCATCTTCACGCATGCACTCTTAGGCTAACGCGTAGGCTTAGTTACCACCGAGCGCCTTCAGCGCCTTATTTTTTTGCTGGTGAGATTTTATAGAATCTAAAGGAGTTTGAGCAACATCTATACACTGCTTAAAGTCAGCATGTATCTTTGCTCTATCACTCACTGCTTGTGTAGCCTGTGCAGCGGGTGGAGCAACAAAAAGCGTTACGCTTGCCAAAGAAAGTGCGCACACAAGTACGCGAAAAAAATGAAACTTGTTCATAAAATTCTTCCGTAAGAATTATTGAATATTTGCTTATTATTTTATGAATTCTTCACAAAAAACACAAGTACTTTTTACAAAAAAAATCATTTTTTTATAAAATTTTTTCATTATTACATGCGCGTTATAAATGCTTATAAAACATAGACTTAGTGCTAGATAAGCGTCGTCCATGCCTATAACACACAAGGTAGCTTTGAATTTATGCGTTTTTTGCACACAAATATGCGCATTTTTTCTGCAATTTTGAAAACTTTATTGCTTTGTTTTGAGTCAATACGTGCCTTTGTGGAGGAGTTGCCCCCACCCCACATGTTAGGTGAGCGCCTCTTGTGACTGAGACACTGGGAGCAAATATGATGAGGTCGAGGTTGGCCTTCTTTTGCGTACGCGTTCGACATAGCCCCTCATTGTTTGGGAGGCTTGCCATGCCAATGTAAACAAATATGTAAAATTATTTTTTGCTTTTTATTTCGTGGGTGAGGCTGAGAATTGCTTTTTCAATACTATCAAGCCTTTTGTCTAATGATTTTTCTAGCTGATCCACTCTTGCATCCATAGCCTCAAAGCGTTGGTTTACCGTATCAAAGCGTTGATTTATTTCGGTAGAAAGATTGTCTATCTTTGTTGCGTTGTATAAAAACAAAGCCGTAACAACGCCAAATAAAGCCGTCACAAGCGCAATAATAGCCAACGCGCCCATGGAGTTCAGCCCCTTAGTAATACTCCCTGTAAAGGATCCTTTCATAATTGGTTGTGCGGGTAAAACCTTTTCTGCTATACATGAATTATATCATAAAAATGATGAAAGCATACATTAAGGTGCTACGCATGCGTGGCGCAGGATTACTTCAGGTGTGGGGCTAACGCCACATGTGGTGTTGTGAATATCGTAAACACACAAAGCAGCTTTGTATGTTGGGGTACTGGGCGTACATAATAAAGGGCATGAGCAGAATATCACATTCCATCCATGCCCATATAATGCGTGCATGTTCAAACATGCACTGCTAAGCTAACGCGTAGGCTTAGTTATTGCCCCCGTCCCCATACTCCTCTCCTTTGTGCGGTACGACACTTGGCTGCAGGTGTCTCCGTGTCTGGAGTGTTCCAATCTATCTTTATCTTCCTTGCCTCTCGTAGACACAACCCATAGCTTTTATACTTTGCTGGATTGAAAGAAGTTATCGCTTTTTGTTCGCCAGGATTTATAAATTGAGCCTGTGCAGCGGGTGGAGCAACAAAAAGCGTTACGCTTGCCAAAGAAAATGCGCACACAAGTACGCGAAAAAAATGAAACTTGTTCATAAAATTCCTCCGTAAGAATTATTGAATATTTGCTTATTATTTTATGAATTATCTACAGAAAAAACAAGTATTTTTTGCAAAAAAAAATCATTTTTTTTGTGAATTTTTTCATTATGAGATGTGTGTTGTAAATGCTTGTAAAGCATAGGCTTATGCCTTTGTGGGGGAGTTACCCCCACACCCCCACACCCCCACGGGGTAAGACGCGGTATTTGCATATGCAGTGACATGCTACCAGCGGTATTGCATGAACGCTTCTTGTTGCCACGAGGCAAAGAGCACTATGCAAACACTTCGGATAGCCGTTCTTTTTTTCTCTTTTTTATGGATGCAAAAAAGAGAAAAAAAGAACCAAAAAAAGAGAAAAAAGCCTCCTGTGTGCTAAAGCAGTAATGACATAGATACTCTACGCAAGCATGAAGATTGTATGAAAATAAGTTTGTATGAGCACTTGCACCAAAGTCGGGAGCGCTGACAAGCGCGAGCGGCTAGAAACGATTAAAATAAGTGTCGCAACGCGACACAGACATGGAGCTTATAGCAAGAACCAAAGTCGCGAGCGTAGCGAGGGGATGCTGACATTCAGATTGCGAAGCGCAGCGTAGCAGAAATGGAGTATTCGCATCAAAGTCGGGAGCACGAAGAACGGGCGACGCCCGTGCCACGGATGGGACGCATTGAGCGCCATGGACGGCGCAACACAGAGATGGAGCTTATAGCAAGTACAGCCAACCAAGGCATCATCGTATCGCGTCACATGCCGTGGCAACAAGAAGTATGAGTATGAGCTCATTGCAAGTGATACCGCACTACATGCGCGCATTTGTTGGACTATACTTATAGTCATGAAATCATCCATTGCTCCTAAAAAATGGAGTCGCATAACGCCACAAAAGAAACACGAAATTTTCTATCGTTCGCAGCGCGACATAGACAATTTTGCAAAGGCGGTGAAACCCATCATTGAAGCAGTACGTGTACGGGGAGATGATGCTGTGGCAGAGTATACCAAGAAATTTGAGAAGGCGGAAATAGCGCCCGCAAAGATACGGGTAAGTGAAAAAGAGTTTGACGAAGCTGAGGCGTCTCTTGATAATGAGGTAAAAGAAGCGATAGAGCACGCAATACGGAGTGTAGAGAGTTATCACAACAAAGACACGATATATAGGGATACTGTCTTGTCAGAGGTGCGCAAGGGCGTGTTTGCAGGCAAGCGTATTTTGCCAATAGAGTCTGTGGGTATATACGTGCCACAGGGGAAGGGCAAATTTCCTTCAATGGTGTATATGTTGGCACTGCCTGCGCGCATAGCAAATGTGCCGCGCCGAGTCATGATAACCCCGCCACACGCAGACGGCAGCATTGACGCAGCGTGTTTATACGCAGCGCGACTTTCGGGCGTGCACGAGGTGTACAAGGTTGGCGGGGCGCAGGGTATTGCGGCGCTTGCCTATGGCACAAAGCGCATAGCACCCGTGGTAAAAATAACCGGGCCGGGCAGCGCCTTTGTATCAGCTGCAAAACGCTACGTAAGTAACGTAGTACATACGGGCTTGCCTGCAGGGCCTTCAGAGGCTGTCATAATAGCAGATGGCTCCACGTCCGCACGCATGGTTGCATATGACGCGTGCATAGAAGCAGAGCATGGCGCAGACTCTATGTCGCTGGTGCTTACCCACAAGGCAGAGTATGCCGCACAAGTATGCGCGCACTTGAACAAAATACTTGAGAACACTCCAGAGCAAACCAAGCGCATATTGCAAGAGGTCTTTGAAAAATACCCGCCCGTCATAGTCGCCGAGAGTGAGGAAATGGTCGCTTCCATATGCAACTCCATAGCGCCTGAACATTTGATGATACACTCAAAGTCCCCTTCCTTCATAGTGGCGGACGTACACAATGTAGGCGAAATTCTCATGGGCGAATATTCGCAATTTAGTCTTGCAAACTACATGGCGGGACCAAATGCCGTGCTGCCCACGGGCGGCATGAGCAAGGCTTATTCGGGAATTTCTGTGTCCGATTTTCTCAGAGAAACCAGCATCATAAAAATTTCAAAAGAAGGGCACGGAATTTTAAGCCCGCATGTGCAAAGGCTCGCGAGGTATGAGGGGTTTCATTTTCACGAATGCGCGCTTGAGACGCGTACAAAATAAGCCGCGTAGTCATGGATGCATTCAATTCTTTACAAGACGCCCTACTTTGGCTTGAGAAACTGCCAAAGTCATCATCTCGAATATATAACTCAAAACTGGAAAAGCTTGTGATGATGCGAACATTACTTGAACTTTGCGAGAATCCTCACGCGGCCTTTCGTATTATTCACATAACGGGCTCCAAGGGTAAAAGCACCATGGCCAAAACCGCCGATGCCGTCTTGCATTTGCAAAACTACAAAAGCGGGCTTTTCATATCACCGCATGTTAATGTCTATAACGAGCGTATTTGCATAGATGGGCAGATGATTTCGGATGAGGAATTTTTACGAATTTTGAATTACATTCATGCGCGCGTACTCGAGCATCAACAAAACAGCCCCGATTTTGTGCCAACGGTTTTTGAGACGCTCACCGCTGCGGCCTTTTGCGCATTTAAGAACGCAGGGTGTCAGTGGGCAGTTGTGGAAGTTGGCATAGGTGGGCGCTATGATACGACCAATGTGATAGACCCCGAGCTGTGTATCATTGGCGAAATAGAGTACGAACACACCGATGTTTTGGGACGCACTATTAGGGAAATTGCACATGATAAGGCGGGGATTATTAAGCGGGGGGTGCCCGTGTGGGTTGCTGCACAGGTGCATGGAGAAGTCATGCGCGTGTTAGGAGCAGAGGCAAAAAAGCAGGGGAGCGCGCTCTACTACATGCCCGACCACTGTACCATAGAAGACGTTGTAATAAAACCAGCGGGGACTCGGGCATGCGTGTCACTTGCCCTTGAGGGCGAAACGCACACTTTTACGTACGAAACCGCGACACTGGGCAAGGCGCTCTTAGACGACCAAGTGCTTGCGCATGTGGCGGTGGCGCATTATATAGCGAACACGACAAAAAACGCTGCGCATGTTGCCAAAATGGTGAACGGACGCGTGCGCATGCAAAAAAACATTGCCTTGCCCGCACGTTGTGAATTATTGCAAGGGAGTCCAAGCATTTTTTTAGATGGCGCACATACCGAGCAGTCCATAAAAAATTCTTGCGCCTGCTTGGAGGCGCTGTTTCCACGCGCCTGCTTAGTAATAGGCATGCTGAAGGGCAAAAACCACCGTGGCGCTTGTGCCATATTGCGCGCGCACCGCAGTTTTTTTTCACACATTGTGGTAACAACTTGCGGACAAGACTTTGACTCCGCGCATGAAACACTGTACGAAATGCTCAAGAAAGATTTTTCTACTCTGGAGTTGTGCACGGACATAGAGCTTGCACTTACGCGCGCGCGCGAATTTTGCACACAGAGCGTAGAGCGCGCCAAAGGCAGCAATCAAGACGCAACGTCCGTCATCGGAGTAATAGGCTCGCTATATTTGTGTAGCACCGCACGCGCCTTGTGCGTACAAGCGTGAGCATTGCGCTACAATAGCCCCATGTCGCTTAACCGTAGAGAAATAGACCTCATACTTTCAGAATGGCAGTTTAGCGGCGCGCGCGTGCAAGAAATCTATCAACCGAGCATACAAAGTTTGTACATGGAATTGTACGTACAAGGCGCGGTACAGCGCGTGCATGTTTATTTGTCACAGGGTGCCGTGCGCCTTCACAAGTCTGAAAAAAAACTTGCAAAGCCCAAAAAGCCACAGCGCTTTCAACAGCTGCTACAGTCCAAAATAGTGGGTGCGTATGTGCAGTCTATTGTGCATGTAAATGACAACAGAATTGTAAGAATACACCTTGCACGCAAGGTGCGCCAAGAGGGTGAAAACAACAAGGAAAATAATGAGCAGCTATGGGAACGCTATTTGTACTGTAAGTTGTGGAGCAACAACGTGAACATAGTCTATACGGATGTACAAAACACCATCATAGACCTCTTGTACCGCAGCCCTAAGCAAAAGCTCATGCCACAAGAACGCTTCAATCTGCCGCAAAACTCACCGAGTGAGGCGGATTCTGCAAGGACTGTACGCAACTGGAGCGGCACTTCATTCAACCAATACGTTGAATCATATTATCAAAAGCAACATGAGCATGCTACTAAAAAAGCCTTGCTAAAAAAGGCTAGGGCAACGCTTGAAAAGAGAATATTGTATTTGCATACTACATGCGTAAGCTTGGAAGCGCAAATAAAAAACAAAGACAACGCGGACTTATACACAGAGTACGGCAAAATGCTCCTAGCGCATGCTCATGAAATTACTCTGGGGGATTCTGAGTTGCGAATAAGCGGCGCAGGGGAAAGGGGCGATGTGGTAATTGCATTGGAGGCAACACAAAGCGCAACGGAAAACGCACAGCGTTATTTTGAAAAGGCAAAGAAGGCGCGCGGGGCGCTTGAAAACACAAGGGCGCGTTACCATGCTTGCCTCGCGGAGTTGGAACACGCCAAGGCACTTGCGCTGCTTTTGCCCGAATGCGCAGAAGATGAAAATTCTCTTGAGAATGAAGACATTATTATTCCCGAGCGCGTCTTAGAATATGTGCGTCAGCATCAAGTAGTTGCAAGCGGGCAAGCGGAAACCAAACAGGAGAAAAAACAGCGCGGCATTTTTTTGCGCAAAGACAGTTTTAGTATTGCCATAGGGCGCAACGCCATGGAAAGTGACGCGCTGCTTCGCCATTACGCGCGAGGCGAAGACATATGGATGCACGTTTTGGGAATGAAGGGCGGCTTTGTGTTTCTGCGCTGTCCTCGCGCATCTAGCAAAACAAAGGGTGCGGCTAGCACCAAAAGTGCGCCGCTTGAGCTGCTGCTAGAATGCGCGCGCCTTGCCGCACTGTTCAGCAAGGCGAAAAACGCTACACATGTAGACGTTGTCTACACAAGGGTAAAGCACCTGCGGCGCGTTAAAAACAGCATAGCGCAAGTCTTGCCTTCGCATACAAAAACGCTACACGTACATCTTGATAAAGAAAAAACCCATGGCTTTCTATCAATGCACGAAACACGCTAGGTGTTTTGCGCATCAGTACCAACAGCAATTAAGGCTTATCTTTTTTAGCACTGGTAACACGTGTCTCTTGCTCCACTTGTTTTTGCTCTTTTGTTTTTTCGTAGTCCATACCAACAGTGTACCAGTCTATTTTACGCGCAAAATGCATAACAATAGCTAATATCACAAAAAGACCAAGCGTGCCTACAAGCAAGGCGTAGTCTTTAAGCTGAATTATGACAAAGACAAAGCCGTAGAGTATGGTGAGAATACCTGCAATTAAAGCGCTGACCCGCCACAGTTTTAATAATGCCTGCATGTGCACGGTGATTAAGGAGAGGGTCGCAATGGCTGAAATGAGAAACGCTGCATTAAAGCCGAGGTGTTCAGAAATTGCCAAAAGGAGTGAGTAAAACAAGAGCAAGGCAAGACCTACGAGAATATACTGGATGGAGTGTATGCGCGAAAAACCGCTCTGCAAAAGTTCAATGAAAAGGAAGGCCAAAAACGTGAGAATAATGATAAGCACTGCATACTTCGCTGCGCGCGTGGACTTTTGATAATTGCTCGCAGACATGAATAGTTGCGTGCCAAAGGCAGCGTCATACATTGACTGTGCATAGGTGGCATCTTCTGAGGTTGAAAGCCACGCATTGGGGAAATTGCGATTGAGGTGTAACACGTTCCAATAGGCAGAAAATCCATCCTCTGAAATTTCTCTTGAGTCGGGCAAAAAATTCCCCACAAAGTTGGGACTGTCCCATGTGGAATTCATAGTTACTTCTGTTGTTTTTCCAACAGGCACAAAATTTAATTCCGTACTCCCCTGTAGCTCAAGTTCAAACAAGAACTCATGCTGAGTATTATTCAACACCGCATCGAGATTCGCGCTAATACCACTTTTTAGCACATTTGCATCTTCCTCATGCCTAAAAGAATTATCGCGTGTCTCTGTTTTGCCTGTTAGTACTTGCGTTTTTAGCCCCGAATCAAAAAAAATAGTTTCATCATTCCATTGCAAAGCAACTTGGTTTTCTATACCTCGCAAATCACTTACTCCCAATGAGACAAATGCTTGATCGACGAGAATGTCCTCCACAGCAACATCGTCAAAAATATCGTACTGTATATCAAATGAGCCAGAAACCTTAATGAAAGAATTGTATACTACAACCTCGTAAATTCCTTTATAGCGCACTTCGGGCTTTATGGTCGCTGTTGTATTAAGTGTGCTCGGTAAAAAATGAATATACTCCTTGGTTTTTTTAACCTCATCATTTTCGAGTGTTATATATCGATGATAAGGCACTGAAACTATAGGACCTACCACAGTCTGCTCCTTACCCCATTGCTGAGTCACACTCTCAATGCTCTGTTCGCGTCTGCCTTCTCGTTCATACACCAAAGAAATAATCATGGCCTTGGGAATGAGCAGCACAAGAACCACCACAAGTATAAAAAGCATTTTAAACAAGGGCTGATGTTTGATGTTTTTCATATTTTCTCCTACAGTTAGAACCATTCACTATGCACATTGACATCCCTGACATAATTGAAATCTGATTATCTTTATACAATAAGATAGGTTTTTTTTTGCTTTTTTCCCAGTATTTATAATTAACTTTTTCATTACAGCAAAGGCCACAAATAGCGGGCAAACAAGCCTACAAAAAGGCTTACTATTCCACTGGACATAAGCGCAGTTCCGCCACCCATGATTCCAGAACCCACATCTTTCATGTCATTTTCAGCATACAAGCCCGAACCTGTTATGGTAGCCGCAGCACCAAGGGAGGTTAAAACAGAACCCGTAATAACCTGCGTCTTTTTCCAATATTTCTTGCCATACACGCTGTCGTCCACATAGGTTGCTCCAGCAATGACCGCGGACAGTCCCGCAGTAATAAAGGCTGCGGAAGCTATATGCAAAAAAGTAAAGACATGAGAATCAGTCGACACTCTCACCTTCGTCTCATTGTCCAAAAGAAAATACGTAAGAATAGTACTAATCTCAAGCAAGGTGCCAAAGGACGCCGCAACTGTACCACCAACTACAAGACCGTACCCCGCCCCACGCGAATTCTTTTTTAATTCCGCATTCACTGGTATCAAAGTTATATCTTCGTCTGCTGCTTTTTGTGCTTCTTGCGTTACTTTAGAAGACTCGGCATTTGGTGACACTGCCCCTTCTTGTGAAAAAAGCAAGGCTGTAAAAAAGACACACATGCATACAAATACAATAAAAAACTTCATGACTTAGAACCTCTATTAATTATAATGAAAACCATGTCTCTACTTCGCAATAAGCGTGTGGTTATACTTGGGCTGGGGAATCATGGGGGCGGCATAGCATCGGCACAATTTGCGTGCTACAGCGCCGCGTCTCACGTGCTAATAAGCGACATGCAAAGTGAAGACAAACTTAAAAACGCACTGAAGCAACTTACTAGTGTGCTGCAGCTCCCTCACGTTGAGTTAGAAACAGGCACGCATAGTCTGGAAAAAATACTCAACGCGGATGTGCTTATAAAAAACCCTGCAATACCGCGGAGCAGCCCCCTCATGCGCGCGTGCCGAGAACGCGGCGTAACTATAGAAACAGACATTTCGCTTTTTTTACGAGCCTTAATTGCCCGCAAAAAGGCAGCTGCAAAAAATGCACCATGCAAAGTCGTGGCAATTACCGGCACAAAAGGCAAATCCAGCATGACGCGGGCCATACACATGTGGAATCTACAATGCGGCGTCGCAAGCGCAGCAGCAGGCAACATTACCTATTCGCCGCTACAACTGCTCATGGACGAGCGCACAGACCCCAGCACCAGCGTGCTAGAACTCTCCTCATTCCAATTGGGAGACTTGCAGCTGGTACAACAAAGCAAGCCCGCGCATTCGCTCTACCAGCCCATAAGCCTTGCAATACTCACCAACATACTCCCCGACCACCAAAATTACTACGCATCCATGCGCGAGTATGTCGAAGACAAACTCTCATTGTTTCGCGCTCTGCCGCAAGACGCGCCTATCATACTCCCCTACGAGCTACAAAAGGGCGAGCAGCGTGAGGCACTGGGCGACTTACAAACCACGCGTGAACATGCTGTGTTTTGGCACAGCCAAAGCGCGCTGCCCGACAACCTTGCGGGAGCGTGGGCGACTGAAACCTCCATTATGCTGCGTAGCCATGCGGGGGAAAAAGCGTACGCATGCTGCGCCCTTGCTCACATTCCAAAGCACCTACCCTTACAAAATTGCATTGCCTTTGTACTCTCTTGCGCGCTGCAAAAACTGCCCTTTCCGCGTAGCGCAGAAGCATGGAAAGACATATTCACGCTACCGCACAGAAAAGAACATGTGCGCAACTACAAGGGGCGCAGCTTTTACAACGACAGCGCGGCAAGCATACCCCAAGCAATGCAACTGCGCGCGCTACAAGAAAGAGCACACACGCATGTACACCTCATAGCGGGTGGCACGGACAAAAATTTGGACGCACACAGCTTTCTCCACGCTTGCAGCGCCATTGCCCCTACCCAGCTTACCTTACACCTTTTGGAGGGCAGCTACACCGAAAAAATAATGCCGCTTATCGGCAAGCTAGGCTGCGGCGTGTTTGGCCCCTTTGCCTCGCTTGAAGAGGGCATTCAAAGCGCGCTTGACCATAGCAAGGCAGGTGATGTAATAGCGCTTTCTCCGGGCTGCACCTCTTTTGGCTCATTTTTAAACGAGTTTCACCGTGGAGAGGTTTTCAAAGGCATAGTGCATGCCCTAGCATAAAGAGCCCTATGCCTAAAGTTCGCCTGCAAGGCTTGCGCCCATGCCCGAGGTAACCAGCAATGCTTCTTCAACATGCGCTTCGCAGACCATATCATCATCTTCTAAGTCCGCTATGGTGCGGCTCACCTTACACAGCGATATGCGCGCCCTGTCGCTCATGGTGCTGCCCGCGCGCAATTTGACACAAGCACTTGCGGCCGCGCTAAAGGCAAAACTGCGCCCTATGTCATCAGCAGCAGCATGGGCGTTGCGCATGTGGTAGCTGGACGAGCGCGCATTACGCCCAGCAAAGCGTTCCTTTTGCCTGCAAAGCGCGCGGCGCACCGCCTGCTGTTTTTCAGCAACATCGCGCAAGCGCTGTGCTATGGGCTCCTCTTCGTGGAGCAGTGATGCATCCTTGTAACACGTTTGCACCTTAATGTCTATTCTGTCCCACAGCGCGCCGCCTATGCGCTTCCAATAACGAAAGACGTCTTGCTCAGTACACATGCACACGGCATTGTTGTGCCACGCCCCGCTATCTTCTTCTAACTTGGCAGGCGGCTTGCCCCTGTTTCCACACGGGCACAAGTTGCATGTGAGTATGCACAGGCAGTTTGCGGGGTAGGCGGTTTTTGCGCCCACCCTGCTTATTTGCACCTCACGCGTGTCCAAGGGTTCGCGCAAGGCTTGTAGCACCTTGGTTTTAAACTCCGGCGCCTCGTCCAAAATGAGCAAGCCGCAATGCGCAAGCGAAACCTCACCTATGCTTTTGGCAACACCGCTGCCTATGACGGCTTCAAGCGAGGCGCTGTGGTGCGGTTGCCGTACGGGTGGGCGGCGTATGAGCCCGTCTCGTTGTGGCGAAACAGAAGTGGTAAGCAAACCGGCGCAGGCATATATGTTGCTTACCACCAGTGATTGTTTATAACTGAGCATGGGCAAAAAGGTTGGCACGCGTACCGCCGCCGCGGTTTTGCCCGTACCGGGAATGCCGCATAAAAGCATGGCGTGCCAACCCGCCGCTGCAATTTGGGCGGCGCGCTTTAGCTCGTCACAATACGACAAATCGCGAAAGGAAAGCTCGCCCTCAACAAAGCTAGCCTCCTCATCTTCTGTTGCTCCGCCCGTGCTTGCTGTAGCATGCGGAAGACCCGCAGGCTTCCACACAAGGCGACTGGGCGAAGGCTCAGCTGCCTCTTGTGCATTGGACAGGTTGGCATTGTGCCTAGGCAAGTCTTGTAAATCAGAAAGTTTGCCTATGGCACAAAGGGAGCCCGAGCGAACGCACAACACGTCCGATGCGTTTTGCTCGGAGACGATGAAGTGCGACACCCCCTCGTTGACTGCGCAAATAACCGCGGCAAGCGCGTTGTTAACGGGGCGCACCACGCCGTTTAGTTGCAATTCACCCAAAGCCATAATGGGAAAATCAAGACGCGGTATTTGCCCGCTCTCACGCAGTATTGCCAGCGCAATGGGCAAGTCCAAGCCCGCCCCGCGCTTTTTTAGGTCAGACGGCGCAAGGTTAACCAGCACCTTTTTGTTAGGCCACACGTAGCCACTGTTGCGCACCGCAGCCTTCACCCGCTCACGCGCTTCCCGCACCTCACTTGCAGGCAGCCCCACCACCTCAAGTGACGGCAAGGTAACCGAAATATCAACCTCAATAGACACCAATATAGTCTCAAGCGCCGAAAACGCATATCCAAACACCACGTAGTATGATACAAACCACAACGCGTTTTGCTTGAACTTTCGCTTGAGCGCGCTTTGCCTTTGTGGGGGAGTTGCCCCCACACCCCCCTCCTCCCGGTATCACGCGGTACTACGCTAACGCGCGGGTGTTTGTGTTGTGGCTCACGCAGTGTTGCGTGAACGCTTCTTGTACCGTCCTTGGCGCACAATGCGTCCCGTCCGTGGGGCGAGCGACCGCTGCGCTCCGCAATCTGAATGTCAGCACCCGTACCATCCTTGGCGCCCTATGCGTGCCGTCCGTGGCACGGGCGTCGCGCTTTTCAGCGCTCTCGACTTTTGTGCGACGCTCACGAGCGCAGCGAGGGATGCAAACTATTGCATAAGCACCGCTGTGCGGTGCAAACATGGAACTTGCATCAAAGAAAAACGCGCTGTGGGGGATGCTCCCCCACACCCCCACAGCAATAGCCCATCTTATTTGAACTTCGGCCACTTGCTTGTGTTGTTTTCCATCTTTGGCACATCGCGGAAAATATAATCCCAGATACTCACACTAGCTACCTTCCAGTCGCTAAGATTTTGATTGAAAGATATAGCCCCCGTAAACATGTAGCGCATATTCTTGACCTTGGAGGTATTCCAGTTACCAATGTCTTGGTTGAAAGACTTAGCCTCCCAAAACATGCTTTCCATATCCGTAACCCTGGAGGTATTCCAGTTACCAATGTCTTGATTGAAATTTCCAGCCCTAGCAAACATCTATGACATATTCTTGACCTTGGAGGTGTTCCATGTATCAGCACTAGTATTTGTGTTAATGTCTTGGTTGAAGGCTGTAGCCCAATTAAACATGCGTTGCATATCCGTAACATTGGAGGTATTCCAGTTACCAATGTCTTGGTTGAAGATCTTCGCCCCCCCAAACATGTAGCGCATATTCGTGACATTGGTGGTCTTCCAGTTACCAATGTCTTGGTTAAATTTGTAAGCATTAGCAAACATGTATGACATATTCTTGACCTTGGAGGTTTTCCAGTTACCAATGTCTTGATTGAAATTTATAGCCCCATCAAACATGTTTGACATATCCGTGACCTCGGAAGTTTTCCAATTGCCAATGTCTTGGTTGAAGGCTGTAGCCCAATTAAACATGCGCTGCATATTCTTAACCTTGGAGGTGTTCCAGTTACCAATGTCTTGGTTGAAGGCTTTAGCCCAATGAAACAAGCGGTTCATATCCGTGACTTTGGACGTGTCCCAACAGCTTATATCACCATTGAATGTATATTTCCTTTCAAATAAACTACTCATGTCGGTGATAGCTGATGTGTTAATGTAGTTGAGATTGGGGCTAGGGGTTGTTGAAGTAATAGCTTTGTTAAGCAGTGCTTGTAATTCTTGTTTGCTTTGTGGCTTCTCAGTATATTGGGCAGTACATATATTGCGCAGTAATTTTTTAGGCCACTTGCTTTTGTTTTTTTGCATTTCTGGTGCACCAAAGAAAATATGATCCCACCCAATCACACTAGCTGCATTCCAGTCGCTAAGATCTTGGTTGAAAAATGACGCCTCCCAAAACATGCTTGACATATCCTCCACCTCAGACGTGTCCCAGTCACCAATGTATTGGTTGAAAGCTGCAGCCCCTGCAAACATGCCTCTCATATTTTTGACCTGCCTCGTGTTCCAGCAGTTTATATAACCATTGAATGTAAATTCTCTTATAAATAAATAACTCATGTCGGTGATAGCTGATGTGTCAATGTAGTTGAGATTGGGGCTAGGAGTCGTTGGGGTAATAGCTTTGTTAAGCAGTGCTTGTAATTCTTGCTTGTTTTTTGGGTGCTGCGTAGGCTGAGCAGTACATGTATCGCGCAAAGCCCCTGCACCTCCTGTAGCGCTGGTGAGTTTATTGATGCCCATGCTGTTTTGGGCCACATCATCGCCTAATTGCTTGCAACCGCCAAGGGTCAAAGCCATGAAGGCAAGGGCTACTACAAGGTGTGCTACACAAAGTGTTTTTGTGTGTTTATGACTATTATTTTTCATAAAGTCCTCCTAAAAAAAAGTGTTTTGTTTCATGTTTGTCATTATATTGAAACTATTAAGAAATGCAAATCCCTAGATGAGACTTTGCCCTTGTGGGGCTCAAGCTTTGCCTTTGTGGGGGGAGTGTCCCCACAGCGGCTTTTTCTTTGATGCAAGCTCCATGTTTGCTTCACTACGTACCTTCCTTGGCGCTCTTATTTGCCCCATCCATGGGGCGAGCGTCCGCCATTAGCTGTTTGCATCCGTTCGCCTTCGGCTCTCGACTTTCTTTGGTACTCTTCTTTCTTTTCTTTTGGTGCAAGCTCCATGTTTGCACCGCATCGCGGCACTTATGCAGTAGTTTGCACCCGTTCGCCTTCGGCTCTCGACTCTTTTGATGCAAGTTCCATCTTTGCTTCGCTTCGCTCCGCCATTTAATAGTTTGCATCCCCTCGCTTCGCTCGTGAGCGTCATCACAGCCGTGCCATAGATGGTGGGCAGCGCACTCACACAAACTTACTTTCATACAATTTTCATGCTTGCGTACAGTATCTATGTTATTACTGCTTTAGCACACAGGATGTTTTTCTTTTCTTTTTGGTTCTTTTTCTTTTCTTTTGATGCAAGCTCCATGTTTGCACCGCACAGCGGTGCTTATGCAATAGTTGGCATCCCCTCGCTACGCTCGTGAGCGTCCTCACAGCCGTGCCATGGAGGGCACGCATAGGCTGACAGGGATGTTAAAAGAAAAGAAAGAACGGCCATCCGAAATGTTTGCATAGTTGTAGTATTGCATAGTATTTGAGAAAACGTGCTTAATTGCGAATTTACTATAAAGTATTGTATAACAATCACTTAGGGTATACTTAATATTTTTATGCAATTTGAGAAAAACAGGGCATATGTATGAAATATGCCTTGTTTTTTGATGAAATACATACTTTTAAACATGCTGTAAAAGGCGTTTAATTGTACTATATAATCCCATCGATTTTATGTAGTAAGCTTATCTTGCGGGACATTATAACTCTATTGGGCATCTACGTTACAGGTGCAAAACATTACATATACATGTATGATTGCGGAGGTACCTTTACACCATAATATGCGAGTTCTCTAGGATACCTAAACTTCTTCACCCGTAATACCTCAATTGCATACCCACGCTCTCGGTTTCTAAAATAGTGTTCATAATCATCGTTCGTTATACCTCCCCATGCTCCAGTTTTTTGCCACATCATAGCAGGCGTATCTTCGAGTATAGATTTTACATACAGTTTTCCAATAACCTTTTTCACAGGGCTTGACGAATATACTACCACTTCTTGTAAAAAGCGTGGTATTTTCTTCCTATACTCAAATTTCTTTTCTCCCGAAAACAGCTTCTCTACATACTGTGGTTTAATTGACAATATAATTTTCAAAGCTACTCTTGTAAAACTGCTTGATGTTTTATGTATGCTTCTATATCCGAAACAAAATAAAGCAAACTACTAAACTTGCCATGCGCCATAGTTGCATTATGGAAAAATTCTCGTCTTGTACACAAACAATCCGCACCATCTCTTTTTATAGCCTCAAAAAAATAATGTGGGTCAAATAAGATGCGAAATGAATTGTGTAAATATGATGGAACTCCCGAAATACTCATCACATACTCATGGTATTCCTTGTGAATATTTGCAATGCGTATTCTTATCTCTTTTTCTTGCCTTGCATCCATATATATTCTCCTAGAAATATCTACAAAACTACCACTCACTATTGATTTAGAGCATTTTGTCTTTTTCAAGAACAGTCTTGACAAAGTACTTACTGTGCCCCATTCGACTTGCTATCTCTTCAACAGAATGTCCCTGCGAATGCCATTTTTTAATAATGTGATCCTGCTTTTTTATGAGTAACGAATTAGGAAAATAAACGCGCAGGCCACTAAAAACCCGCAACACTCTTACTGCGTTTTCTTCACCCACAGCATCGACCAGCGCATCCCATTCCCACTCAAAGCCTTCATTGTTCATTTTGAACCCCCTCATCATATTTTTGTAAGCGCAACAATGACATCACTCGCCCGCGCAGAAGAGAGAAACCACTCATGGCTCACATGCGCTGTACGTTCAATAAATGCCCGCAAGGCCATCATTCTTTTGT
>CBDAKK010000004.1:0-299798 GCA_965196605.1 Spirochaetia bacterium | reverse complement strand
AATTCTTCACGCCTAATAGAGATGGATATATTGTGCCAAACCACGCAATAGGACGAGGCGGCACTCATGGCACTGCAATACAGGCAGGCAGAGAAAAACCCACGCAAAACGTGAATATCACCATTGCGAAAGTAGCGCTTGATGCACCGAAGAACATTGGACATTTTATGCAGCTTCTAGCTGAATTTGCAAGAGAGGTTGGGTATGCCAACGCTTAAAGTGAACGAGCGAGGCGTGCTTATTGTCGATGGTGTACAAATAAGTGGTGTCGTAGAGAGCTATGAAATAGGCGGAGCTATGCGTATGGAGCGAGAAGCAAGCGACAGCACATCGGGCAAGACTGCAGTATTTAATGGCTACGATGACATGAGTTTGACGCTTACCGTTACGCTTCATTCATCAGAGCGGTATGAGGCGGTGCGCGTACTCGGTGATGCGTTTAAGAAATTAGAAGGAGCGTTGCCTGCGGTGTACACACTAGATTTTGCGTTAGCAAAATCGATGAATTATAAGACGGCGATAGTGAAGAAAATAACTATGAGTCAAGCAAAAATGGGTGAAGTTATTAGTGCCACGGTGGTGCTTGAAGAGACAAACCCTGTGATAAAAGAAGTGCAAGCCCAGCGGGGACGAGAAGTGAACGAGAGAAAAACAAAAGAGGCGCAGATTGATAACGAGGTTGCACTTACGCAGGATGAGGACAGAAAGCTACTTGAGAAAGCGAGGAGCGTGTATGGGTATGTTTGAGCAGATACGAAGAAAAATACTTGCAAGCGTAGCGTTTGCCTCTCTTATGAGAATAGACGAAGTGCGTATAACACAAGGCGAAGGGAGGTATGTTGCAGATGGCGAGATACTCAAGCCGCTGACGCTCGAGAACACGGGAAGCGTGCTTGAAGACGTGCCGATATGTCTTCCGTTTGCACATAGTGGCGGTGGATTGTTTGGAATGAGTAAACGCAACGAGATTGCGGTGGTGCAGTACATAGAAGGGCATCGAGCGTTTCCGGTAGTAACGGGATTTTGGACACAGTTATACGCAGGTGCCTGCGATGACAAAGCGGTGGTAAGTCTGCATGCGGGAGATGGTAAACTACGAGTTGCAAACGCACAGGCGAGTTTGTATGGCATCTTGAAAAAAGTACTTCAGGCTTTGAAGGGCTTAAAGACACAAGGCGGACCGAGTAACCAAGTCATAAGTCCTGACACTATTGCACTATTAGAAACAGAACAACAAAAACTAGCGCAGTTATTTGTGGAATGACATTCATAGAGCAAAAGGAGGGAGATAAAAATGTTTGATAAACACAGCATTAAAACACTGGTTAAAAGTCGTTTGCAAAGTATTTCTACGGAAGTAGAAACGAAGTTCAAA
This sequence comes from Spirochaetia bacterium, assembly GCA_965196605.1. Taxonomy (GTDB): domain Bacteria; phylum Spirochaetota; class Spirochaetia; order WTKD01; genus CBDAKK01. Next base: position 298,423 of record CBDAKK010000004.1, on the reverse strand, counting down.
GATGGCAAGCACACCACGAGCGATGAGATAGATGAAAAGATAGCCATCGCAATAGCAGATGCGTTTGAGCATTTTGTAAAGACAGTACAGGTACAAATGCCAACGCAAACATTGGTAGCACCGGGGCAGGTTACGCTTGCTAACGGTGGCGGGCCTGCCATTGGCACGGTTCTCGTGCCACAAAACACGGGGAACATTGTATGAGTAGCGATAAGGACATGCGAGTTGGAGGGGACGCAGATATTGTGTTTACCGATGGACTTCATGGCTCTGATGTAGAGATAGTCGAAGGTGCGTCACTTGTGGCACAGGATGTTACGCGGATGATACGCATGGTACGTGGGGGCGTGCCGTGGGATAACAACGCTGGCTCGCAGATTTTAGAGCGTGTGAATACACCTATGGACAGTGCGTTTATAGAAAGCGAGTTGTTTCGCATTGTAAGAGCAGATGCACGTATTGACCAGGAGAGTTTTTTCATTGAAACCAAAGAAAATAAAACAGTGTTGAAATTTAGAGTGTTGGGAGAGAGCAGGGAACAGGAGGTGATGGTGTGAGTAAAACAATAAAAACATTGTTAGATAAAAAAGACAGTCAGATAGAAGCGGAGGTTGTGAAGATAGCAGAGCAAGAACTCGGGGTTTCGAAGTTTCGCTCGCAAGGAGTATTGGCAGGGTTGGTCTATACATTCGCCCGGGTTATTGCGTGGGTGTATAAAACGTTCTTAACACCGCTTGCCACACAAGTCTCGCTTGATAGTGCAAGTGCAACATTTTTAGATACATGGGGCGTGATGCTTGGGGTGATACGCAAAGAACCGACCACAGCACGAGGCAGAGCGGTTGTGCGCGTGAACACCAGCATCACTATTCCAAAAGACAGTGTGCTGACGATTTCGGGAAATAACCTGCAATTTGTGGTTGTAGAGACATACGAAAATATAGATTCGAATAAAGACGTAGAGATAGTGATAGAGGCGACTGAAGCGGGCGCTGTTGGAAACGTGGAGAGCGTATCGGGTGCGAGACTTAATTTCGTATCGCGTACGATGTGGAAAAGTATTGAGCGTGTGAGTATTCCGAGGGGGTGGAACAGTGGGGAGCGTGGACGCATGGGTACCGACAGAGAAGGAGATGAGACCTACCGAGCGAGGATAAAAGCAAAGTGGCTCCGCTCTGCAACAGGCGATGTGCCACTACTTTACAAAGCAGAGTCACAGGGCATAGATGGCGTTAGAGAAGCAAAAGTGTTTCGTGCGCCCAGTGGGTTTGGGTCAGTGCGCGTGGTGCTACGCGGTGCAAACAATACGCAAGTCGGTACTGATATAGTGACAAAGGTGCGTGCTCGACTCGATACAGTGGGGCTTATAGGGCGAAATACGGTAGTCGATACCGTAGGATTCGCCCCTCTTACCGTCAGTTGTACCTATGCAGGTACACTTACGGAAACAGAAGCAAAAAAAAGAATAACCGACTATTTTTATTCGCTTGGCATTGGCACGCGCTATACCATGCAAGATTTATACAACTTGTTTGACGACCAAGATGCCATTCAGTTTACCACGCCAACGGCAAGCGATAAGACGCTTGGCAATGATGGTGTATACAAACTTACAAGCGTGAGGGCAACCAAGAAGGTGTAGTGTAATGGCGTTTGAAAAATTTGTAGAAAAACAGATAGAAAAAAGCTCGTATGAAGGAGACCGGAAGAAAATACAGCTCGGCCGGTTGTATTCGGTGATGCGAGTATTGTGTGCAGTTGTAGCAAGCGATACACGAGATGTGTTTCGAGCATTTTTCCCCGCGTTGGGTACTCGCACTTTTATGGACAGACACGCTAAAGCATTAGCGTTACCACACATTAAAAACGAAAGTGACAAAAGTTTGAGAGACCGCCTTACTGTTGCAACGCATACGATGACCTATCTCGGTACGCGCCAAGCATTCACTCAGTTTATGGAGAGTAATTTTAAGAGTAGGTGCCGCGTCATTGAAATGCCGAAGAATGCGTTTACTGTAGGACACCTACCCTATGGCACGCCCATTGGCACTGGCATAATTATGGCTGGCGAAGGACTCTATGTGTACGTGCAAAACATTACGGCAGAGGAACGCATTGAGCTTGAAAGTTACCTAGAGACCAACACCCCGCCCGATGTAGGCTTTGTTATTTTTAATGAAAACACGAAAAAATCACATACAAACACAGGAGATAGAAACTTATGAAAAAACATCATTTTTACGAAGGTATGACACCTACCCCCAACGACTTCGATATACTTCAGCAGAATACCGAGGATGCGCTACATGAGAGTACGCACGCTATCACAGGCACGGGTGTACTCTCGGGGCTAACCGTGAGCATGGATGGCGCGGGGAAGGTTGTCATTAGTGCGGGAGATGCTGTTGCCCCTAATGGACAACGGCTCGCGCTCACCGCCAAGACTACAATAGATAAAAAAGACGGACTCGTGGTACTGCGTCACTCGGTTGTAGATACTACCACAACGCACGATATTCAACAAAAGCAAACATGGAAAACACGCGGGGATAAGACTACCGTGCATGTCGTTTTGTCTACGGACAAACAAGCCAATGATGTTGTCCTCGCACAAGTGAAAAACAATACCATCGACCTTACACCCCGTGAATCTGCGCACGGATGGAATTCTCTTACCTCACTACGTCAGCAGTTAAAAAGTGAACTTATGGCTGAAATCACCAAAGCAAAAACCGAAGCACAAAACGCCATCACGCAAGCAAAGAAAGACGTACTAAATTCCGCCATTCCCATCGGCTTTATCTACACCCAGTTTCCAAACCAACCTACTCCACAACAACTCTGGGGCAACACCATGACATGGCAAAACATCAGTAGTCAATACGCAGATTGCTTCTTTCGTGCCGAGGGTAGGGACAACGACTATTATGGCGCAAAAAAATTTCAAACAGGAAAACAGACTGATGCTATTCGAGATTTTACATTTGCATTTAAGACAAATTTGGGATGGGGTTATGGCTCGCAACAAAACATGAGCATTGTAGATCAAGGAGACGACTGGGGTTGGTCAGATGGCTCATCTAGAAGACACAGTGATAGAGTAGGATATAGATTTTCCGTATCTACAGTAGTTACCACTGCAGCTGAAAATAGACCCGTAAATTACACCGTGCGTATTTGGAAACGCACTGCATAAAGGAGCACTAAAAATGAGCACAAAAACATATTACGAACTAGACAAAAATGGACACATCATAGGGCAGTTTGATAGCCCACCACCCAAAGACTTAAGTCTTACCATAGCACACACCACACCGCCGCCGCAGGCCATGCTCAAGCCCTCATGGGTCGGCGATACCACCACAGGCACATGGGTAGACGCCGCCACGCGTGCAGAGCAGGAAGACTGTATTGACGGAGAAACTGACGCTGCCATTCAAAACTGGGCACGCGAAAAAGGCAAAAACGAAGCCTACTACATAAACTGCGGCATACGCGTGTGCATAAACAAAATCACGGATACCACCAATATTGACTACCGCCACTACCACGAATACCGTGCATATGTAGACGCTCAAAAGAAACTTAGTAAAGCAAAAAAAGACGCGCTACCATAAACAAAAAAGTGGCAGCCTGCGGGTGTACCAGCACCCACTGGCGAGTATTGTAGAAGCATACTCACAGCCCCTATGTGGTGTTACAACACAACCCCACACACGGTAACACTGCTACCACCATACTGTTATATCGGTGTGAGGCAGGTTACTATGTACGGAGTATTTGAACTTTTTATGAAAACACCACTTACCTATTACGGAGGTAAACAGTCTATGACACGCACCATCGTGCCACGACTGCACCCTCACACGTGCTATGTCGAGCCCTTCTGTGGCGGCGCGGCCGTCTTTTTCGCAAAAGAACCCGCGCCCATTGAAACACTCAATGACACCAACGCTGAAATTACAAACTTCTTTTCAGTCGTGCAAACAAAAAAACAGGAACTTACATCTCTTGTTGTAAGCACATCTCATAGTCGCAGAGCTCACAGCGATGCTCGTGTTGTCTATCAGAACCCACACCTCTTTAACCCCGTAAAACGCGCATGGGCTGTGTGGGTCTTAGCGCATCAATCATTCGCACACGACTTCCATGGTGCCTTCAGGTTCTCTCGCTCCGTGCGTAGCACAACAAGTAACGCACTCGCGCGCAAACGAGATACCTTCGATGTCCACACACTCGCACAACGCATCAAGTATGTGCAGTTAGAATGTGACGATGCACTCACCATCATACAACGCTATCATACTCCGCACACGCTTTTCTACTGCGACCCACCATACTTTAATGCACATATGGGACACTACGGAGGATACACCGAACAAGACTTTTACGCACTCCTGAAAAGTCTTAGTGCTATACAGGGAACATTTCTCTTAAGTTCGTATCCCTCGGACACTCTGCAGAGTTTCACCTCAAAACACGGATGGTACACACAGTGTTCTCGGAGACGTATTGTTAATTCGCCTCAAGGTCATACTAAATCAAAGACCGAAGTACTTACCGCAAACTACAATACAGAGTTCATCGCACAAGAGTATGCACTCAAACCATGTGAGGTGGCTGCATGAAGACGCCAGTGAGCTATTACGGAGGTAAGCAAAATCTCGTCAAAGAAATCGTCCCACTCCTACACCCACACACCTGTTACGTAGAACCCTTCTGCGGCGGTGCCGCTATCTTCTTCGCAAAGAAACCTTCAGAAATGGAAACACTTAACGACACAAACGGTGAGCTTATGAATTTCTACCGCATAGTACAGCAAGACTTTGTCTCACTCGAAAAACAAATACAAATCACGCTTCACAGCCGTATGGCACACCACGATGCGCTTGTTACATACAACAACCCGCACCGCTTCTCGCCCCTTGAGCGTGCGTGGGCAGTGTGGGTTTTGTCTCAAGAATCGTTCTGCTCCATGCTTGATGGCTCTTTCGGATACGACATGAGCGGCACTACTGCCCGCAAAATAGCACGCAAACGCGATACATTCTCTTACCACTACGCACAGCGACTCCAGCATGTACAGCTCGAATGTACAGACGCGATTAAAATCATACGCACCTACGACAGTCCTCATACTCTCTTTTACTGCGACCCACCGTATTACAACAGCGACTGTGGACACTATGACGGATACACCATAGAAGACTACACCGCACTCCTCAAGGCACTTAGTGTCATTGAGGGAAAATTCCTGTTAAGTTCTTATCCATCACCCGTGCTGGAAGAGTGCATACAGAAACACCGCTGGGATACAAAGCGCATGAAATTCACGGTTTCTATAGGAACTGGTACTCGGGACAAGGAAAAAACCGAGGCGCTTACCGCAAATTACACACTGGAAAAACAATACGATTTAGTCGATTTGATGCAGTTCCGAGAAGAGTGACAAAATACACTCTATTACCCCCCCATTAAATCCCATCTAAAGACACGTTAAAACACATATAGACACTCTAAAATACGGTATTTTCTCAATTCAACTGCAACTTTTTCTCAAATCACTTGCCCCCTACAGCACAAAGAGTTGTAGTATATAAAACTCATTTGTATATGCTACAACTCTAATTGCTTGGTTTATCTCATTTTTTTAGCGGAATTTATCTCGCGCGGGTATAACCATGCCAGTTTGATTTTCAACGCAACACGCACCAACATATACACGACGCGCTAGCATAGGCTGCTTACCCCCAACAAAGTCACTTTACGCGTTTAAGCACCACCATCTACGCAAGGCAACTTTGTGCGCTTAAATCCGCGCCGCGGAATACAGACTGCGGGACGCAGACAACTTATACCTACAAAGTAACTTACACACTTGAACACCGCCACCTACGCAAAGCAGCTTAACGCGCCTTAGCCGCGGCGCCAAAACACACGGCGCGTCTGCACAGGTTGCTTGCACTCACAAAGTTGCCTTAGGCGTTTAAGCAACGCCACCTACGCAAAGCAGCTTAACGCACCCAAGCCGCGACGCGGAATACAAACTGCGCGTCTGCACAGGCTGCTTGTACTCACAAAGTAGCCTTACGCGTTTAAGCAACACCACCTACGCAAAGCTACTTAACGCGCCCAAGCCACGCCTCGGAATACAGACTGCGCGTCTGCACAGGCTGCTTGCACTCACAAAGCAGCCTTACGCGTTTAGGCAACACCACCTACACAAGGCAACTTAGCGCGCTTAAATCCGCGCCGCCAAAACACACGGCGCGTCTGCACAGGCTGCTTGCACTCACAAAGTAGCCTTACGCGCTTAAGCAACACCACCTACACAAAGCAACTTTGTGCGCTTAAATCCGCGGCGCGGAATACAGACTGCGGGACGCAGGCAACTTATACCTACAAAGTAACTTACACGCTTGAACACCGCCACCTACACAAAGCAACTTAACGCGCCTTAGCCGCGGCGCACAAAACACACTGCCGTCTGCACAGGCTACTTACTCCCACAAAGTTACTCTACGCGCTTGAACACCACCACACACGCAAAGCAGCTTAACGCGCCCAAACCGCGGCGCGGAATACAGACTGCGGGACGCAGACAACTTATACATGCAAAGTAACCTCACGCGCTCAAACACCACCACCTACGCAAGGCAACTTAGCGCGCCAAAGCCGCGGCGCCAAAACACACTGCGCGTAAGCGTAGGCTGCTTGTACTCACAAAGTTGCCTTACGCGCTCAAGCACCACCACACACGCAAAGCAGCTTTGCGCGCTTAAATCCGCGACGCCAAGACACACGGCGCGTAAGCGCAAGCTGCTTACGCTCACAAAGTAACCCTTACGCGCTTAAGCAACACCACCTACACAAGGCAACTTAGCGCGCCCAAATCGCGCCGCCAAGACACACGGCGCGTAAGCGCAAGCTGCTTGTACTCACAAAGTCACTCCACGCGCTTAAGCACCGCCACCTACGCAAGACAACTTAGCGCGCTTAAATCCGCGACGCTAAGACACACGGCGCGTAAGCGTAGGCTGCTTACGCTCACAAAGTAACCTCACGCGTTTAAGTAACGCCACACACGCAAAGCAACTTTGCGCGCCTTAGCCGCGGCGCGGAATACAGACTGCGGGACGCAGGCAACTTATACATGCAAAGTAACTTAACGCGCTTAAGCCACGTCGCCAAGACACACGGCGCGCTACCATAGACCGCTTGCACTCACAAAGTTACTTTACGCGTTTAAGCAACGCCACCTACGCAAGGCAACTTTGCGCGCCTTAGGCCGCGGCGCCAAAACACACGGCGCGCTAGCACAGGCCGCTTGCACTCACAAAGCAGCCTTACGCGTTTAAGCAACGCCACCTACACAAGGCAACTTAGCGCGCCCAAATCGCGCCGCGGAATACAGACTGCGGGACGCAGACAACTTATATCTACAAAGTAACTTACACGCTTGAACACCGCCACCTACACAAAGCAACTTAACGCGCCTTAGCCGCGGCGCACAAAACACACTGCCGTCTGCACAGGCTACTTACTCCCACAAAGTTACTCCACGCGCTTGAACACCACCACACACGCAAAGCAGCTTAACGCGCCCAAACCGCGGCGCGGAATACAGACTGCGGGACGCAGACAACTTATACCTACAAAGTAACTTACACACTTGAACACCGCCACCTACGCAAGACAACTTAGCGCGCTTAAATTCGCGGCGCCAAAACACACGGCGCGTAAGCGCAAGCTGCTTACGCTCACAAAGCAACCTTAGGCGCTTAAGCAACACCACGTACGCAAAGCTACTTTGCGCGCCAAAGCCGCGGCACCGAAACACACGGCGCGCCAGCACAGGCTACTTGCACTCACAAAGCAGCTTAACGCGTTTAACCAGCGCCACACACGCAAAGCAGCTTAACGCGCCCAAGCCGCGGCGCGGAATACAGACTGCTGGACGCAAACAACTTATACCTACAAAGTAACTTACACGCTTGAACGCCGCCACCTACGCAAGACAACTTAGCGCGCCCAAATCGCGCCGCCAAGACACACGGCGCGCTAGAACAGGCTGCTTGCACTCACAAAGTTACTCCACGCGTTTAAGCAACGCCACCTACACAAAGCAACTTAGCGCGCTTAAATCCGCGGCGCCAAGACACACGGCGCGCTAGCGCAGGCTGCTTGCACTCACAAAGTTGCCTTAGGCGCTTAAGTACCACCACACACGCAAAGCAGCTTAACGCGCCCAAGCCGCGGCGCGGAATACAGACTGCTGGACGCAAACAACTTATACCTACAAAGTAACTTACACGCTTGAACACCGCCACCTACGCAAGACAACTTAGCGCGCCCAAATCGCGCCGCGGAATACAGACTGCGGGACGCAGACAACTTATACCTACAAAGTAACTTACACGCTTGAACACCGCCACCTACGCAAAGCAACTTAGCGCGCTTAAATCCGCGCCGCCAAGACACACGGCGCGTAAGCGCAAGCTGCTTACGCTCACAAAGTAACCCTTACGCGCTTAAGCAACACCACCTACACAAGGCAACTTAGCGCGCCCAAATCGCGCCGCCAAGACACACGGCGCGTAAGCGCAAGCTGCTTGTACTCACAAAGTCACTCCACGCGCTTAAGCAACGCCACATACGCAAGACAACTTAGCGCGCTTAAATCCGCGACGCGGAATACAGACTGCGAGACGCAGACAACTTATACCTACAAAGGTAACTTACACGCTTGAACACCGCCACCTACGCAAGACAACTTAGCGCGCTTAAATCCGCGCCGCCAAGACACACGGCGCGTAAGCGTAGGCTGCTTACGCTCACAAAGTAACCTCACGCGTTTAAGTAACGCCACACACGCAAAGCAACTTTGCGCGCCTTAGCCGCGGCGCGGAATACAGACTGCGGGACGCAGGCAACTTATACATGCAAAGTAACCTCACGCGCTCAAACAACACCACCTACGCAAAAAAGTAACGTTGCGTGGTAAAGCACACTTACGCACGACGTTAGTCTTAAATGCACAGAACACAACAAACATGAATGGTAGCGAGCAACTGCTTATATCTACAAAATAACTTGTGCAAGGCTGCTGTAATACTTTTTTTGAATCATGCTCCATTATATAGTTGCTGTGTTTCATGAGTCTTCCTAACAGAATATAAAACGGGTTCTGTTGATAGCCATATAAAATTATCAATAAGCAATAATAGTCATGGTGTATGTGAACATTTTCTGTAAGTAGTAGAGTTACTATACTTAATCTATATGAAGCAACTGTTACTATGCATTTTGATTGTATTTCTTAGTTCATGTGAACTTTTTATTGGCATTGATGGGAAGCGCCTTGATGGCTTTGTAAATTTTGATTACGTGCGTAATAGAATTACAAACTCTTACGCACTTCTCGATTGGAAGGAAAACAAAAACAACTTTAGCTGGGACAAAGTAACGCGCATTGCTCGAAAGCGTGTAAGCGCTGAAATGAGCGCGCCACAGCTTATGAAGGTGCTCAGAGACACATTGGCTACGCTCAAGGATGCTCATGTGTATTTTAGGCTGCATAATGACACAAGCTTGAGAACTGGCACATATCACCGTCCACGTTTTCAAGGAACTCATTCTGGGTTTGTTTCTTATCTACAATCAAACATAAGCCCCGCCCGAGAAAAACTTGCTCAGCATTATCTCATAGAAAACACGCAGGACGGTAGTAAAAAAAACATAATGATGTATGGCAAGTTAAAAGCCAGCAAGGCAAAAAGTAAGCGTATAGGATATTTGCACATTCATTCATTTATAGACGATTCGGATAATTCTGCAAACTTCACAACGCTGCAGTCATGGGCGCACAAGATTGATGATATTGTTGCAAAGCTTATGGATACCGAAGGGCTGATTCTCGACTTGCGCCAAAATGGTGGAGGTTACCCCGGCAACATGTTGTGGATAGCGGGGCGTTTTGCAAAAAGCAAAAAGCATTTTATGAATACTTACATGAAAAAGGGGCCGGGGCGCAAAGATTTTGCGAAGCCATATAAATGGTACGTGGAGCCGCAAGGACCGCGGCAATACACAAAACCAATTGTGCTTATTACGGACGGAGGCACGGGAAGCAACGGGGAGTATTTTACCCTTGCCATGCGCAGCTTTGATTACGTAACTCACTTTGGTCAAAACACCATGGGCATTATGGGCTACATTATGTCTTTTGAAATGCCGAACGGTTGGGGCTTCAATTACACTACGGGGTACTCTGTCGGCTTTGCCCCTGATAATAAGGAAATAAACTACGAACAAGATGGCATTCCACCAGAGTCTACCATGGAGTACGCAAAGATTGTCGGAACTTCAGGACACGAAAGGAACGGTGGTGGAAGCGTTGACCCCATGCTGGATAAGGCTATTGATATTTTGGTGGGCAAGCTATGATAAGAAGTTACTCTTTGCGCCGTGCCATGGCGCTGCTTGTTTTTTTGTGTTTAGTCATGCATGCTACGCTTTTTGCACAATCAGCGCATGACTCAGCTGACAAAGGCGCAGCCCCGAGCAGCAAAAGTCGCCCCCATCACATTGTTGTAAATGCCTTGCTCGACTACGCCATAGTGCGTGACAAGGTAATTTCGCCGCTCTTGTACCACGCCGTGCAGGGTGGACTTACGCTGGGTTATGCGTACCGCGCTGCAGCGCATGAACACCGAGTCTTGCTTCAAATGATGGGCGGCACTATCACAAGGCCAGAGCTGGACAAGGTGCCCGGAGGTGGTTCGTACAGCAAGGTGTTTTTGCTAGCAGCGCAATGGTCTTTGGAATATAGCTTTGCCATAAGCCTTGTGCGTAAGAGCAATTGGCACTTGGGGCTGGGCGGCATGGTGGACATCGTGGGCGGCGTGCGTACCTATACTCACATTTGGGCGCCTGTTATTGGCTTTGGGACCAGCTGGAATTTTGGCCCTTCCTTTGTCGCTGCGTGGCAGCCCGCGCCGCGCCACAACCTGCGCTTCCGTCTTGCAATGCCCGTCATGTCTGTAGTAAAACGCCCATCGTGGAATCTCATGAACCCGCTCATAGAAGCGCAAGCAAACAAGAGCCTAGCTGCAGCCCTCTACGAAAACCCGCGCCTTACCTCCGTGCATGAATGGCTACGCCTCAGCTTTGAACTCAAGCACGAATGGGAAATTACAAAACTCATACAACTAAACACGGCATACCGAAGTACCTTACTTATTAGTAGCCTCCCGCGCTTCTTTGGCACTTTTGCTAACCAAGTATCAATAGGAGTAAGCTTCCGTTTGTAGTGGGGAGCATGTGCGTAGCGTAGAAAGTATTTTACAGCCGTAGTGCTAGCCAAACACGCCCATGTTCACACGCGCTGTAAGCACATGCTTCAGAAACATGTAGCTTGAAATGTTTGGTGTAACTCATGGTTGTGAAAAACACTTCAATGTGCGCAGTTCTTGATTATGCCCCTGTCTTCCGCTTTTTGTTGTCTATTACGTGGTAAAGAATTATCATGGAAATAAAGAATTATAATATTAGTAAACAATAAACAGTAAATTTCATTGGAGGTTTTATGAAAGAAAAGAGCATACAATCATCGGTTTTTATCGCCACGTCTCTTGATGGTTTTATTGCGCGAGAAGACGGGAGCGTAGATTGGCTCAATCATCTCAGTAAGAACATGCAACACGATGGGGGCTATGAAGCCTTTATGCACACTGTGGACGCCATTGTCATGGGCAGAAACAGCTATGAACAAGTCGTGAGCTTTCCTCATTGGCCATACAAAAAAGACGTCATTGTCTTGAGTAGAAGTACTATAGACGTTCCCGAAGTCCTGCAAAAACAAGGAGTGTCCTGTTCTTCAGAGTCTCCCAAAGCATTGTGCGAACGACTCGCTCATAATGGCATAAAAAAACTATACATTGATGGCGGCGTTACTATTCAGCGCTTTCTTCAAGCGGGAGCAATTGACGAACTCACCATTACCATGATACCCATTCTTATTGGCAGTGGCTTACCCTTGTTTGGGTACATCGATAAAGACATCGAGTTGCAACATATTACAACCAGCGTTTATGATTGTGGATTTGTTCAGGTGAACTACAAAGTCAAAAAAGAAACCTCAGAGTGAAAGTTACGATAATCTTGTAGAATTAAAAAAGAAGATAACAAAATTTTTGGAGGAACTTATATGCAAAAGTTGTTCACCTCACTTTTGACAGTGCTTATTGTGGCTTTGACGCTCTATGCTTGTGGCGAGACTAGTTCAAACGAAGATGTAGTATACATTGACTTTTGGACTACCCAAACGCAAGCAGAGCGACTTAAGGTTATACAAACACTCAGCGATACTTTTGAGGCCTTGCATCCCAATGTGAGCATTAACGTTGTACCCGTAGATGAAAACGACATTGTTACTAAGGTTGAAGTCATTGTAAATGGAAATGGAAAACTGCCCGACCTTGCTGAATTGCCCTCTGGTCCCGCGGTTTCCTTTGGGACTGCACAATTGATTGACACCGATGCCATTGGCGAAGTTGTCTATAAACTTACCAAGGATACTTTTTTTGATGGCGCACTTGCACTTGTTTCTAGCGCCGACTACGACGACGTGTACTACGGCGTACCCTACCATGGTTGGATACAAGGCATTTGGTACAGAAAAGACTGGTTTGAACGAGACGGTGTAGCTCCACCAAACACATGGGAGAATATACTCAACGCGGCAAAGTTTTACCACAAGCCCAAAGAAAACCAATATGGCATTGTGGTTGGCACAAAGGCGGAAGTGTATGCAGAGCAGGTGTACACGCCAATAGCGCTTTCTAACGGCGCACGCGTGGTAAATGCAAACGGCGAAATTACTTTTAACTCACCCGCTACAAAAGAAACCATTGAGTACTACGCACAGCTTGCGAAATACGGACCTCCCGGGCCACAAACATGGCGTGCGCGGGACTATTACTTGCAAGGCAACTTAGCAATGTTTTTCTATTCCACCTACATTCTCGATGACCTTGCCATTCAGTCTGCTGCGGAAAACTCGCTTACTGGTGAAAACTTTGCAGAACTCGCGGGCGCGGAATTCAACCCCGAGCTTGCAGCAGACACGGGCTTTGAACCCATTATTGCGCATAAGGACAGCGCAAGCTATGGCACCTTGGTTACCATGTCCTTGTTTAAAAACACGGACGAGGCTAAGGCAGAAACAGCGCGCGCGTTCCTAGAGTTTTTGCTGGAAAAAGACAGCTACATTAGTTTTTTGCACATGGCGCCCGGCGGCATGCTGCCCATGAGAAAGGGCATTGCTGACACACCTGAGTTTTTAAACGACCCCAAGGGCATTTATGCCTTATATGGAGCAAGTGCGATACTCGACATTGTGCGCGGATTTGAAGCAATAAAAACCTTTAACATAGTGGGTGGCAAACAAGTAGAAGTTGCCAACACCATTTTTAGCAAGCAGATTATTCCGCAAATGCTCTATGAAGTAACGCAGGAAGACAAAGACATAGGGCAAGCCATTACAGAGGCTGAAGAAAAAATGAAAACGCTGAGCGCAGAGTAACTGTAACTCTATGATACGGACGCAGCCCACAAGTAAATCCATACTCTTACAAGAGGAGCGTAAAACAGGCGCGCTGCTGGTACTACCCACGGTGCTCATGCTCCTTGTGTTTGTGGCCTACCCCGTCCTATCAAACATCATTACAAGTTTTTTTAAAGTACCGCTTGGCGCGCCGCCACAATTTGTGGGCACAAGCAATTACAGCGCCATTCTCTCTCGCTATGAGTTTTGGCGCTCATTAGCCCTCACCGTTACATACGTCATAAGCACGACCGTGCTTACCACAGTCTTGGGCGTAATAGTCGCACTGGTCATGAACCAAAGTTTTCCCTTGCGCTCCGTGGCGCGCGCACTCATCCTCTTCCCTTACGTTGCACCAATTATAGGCGTGGTGTACGCATGGCAATTTTTCTTTGATCCGGTCAATGGCATGTTTGTAGACCTCCTCGTTGAAAAACTACAGCTTTTTTCCAACAGGTTCAACGTTCTTGAAGACCCCAAAAGCTCTGTGTGGGTTGCCATTGTTTTCAGCGTGTGGAAAAACTTTCCCTTTACCTACCTCATGGTGCTTGCGCAATTACAAGCCATTGACCACAACCTTTATGAAGCCTCCGCCATGGACGGGGCAAACGCCGTCCAACGCTTCGTTGCCATTACCCTGCCCGAAATATTCTTTGTTGTAGGCGCAACCATACTCTTGCGCATTATATGGAACTTCAACAAATTTGAAGAAGTATTTCTGCTTTCAAGTAGCATAAAAACGCTCCCAATTTTCACCTACTTTGAGGCCTTTGTTGGCACCATAGAGCTAGGCAAGGGTTCTGCCATAGCCGTTGTTCAATTTGCATTTGTACTGCTCTTTGTACTCATGTATGTAAAAAAGGTACTCAAATGGTAACACGACATTCACTACCAGTAAAAATACTCTTCGGAATTTTAGTCTTCCTTATTGTGCTCTTTTCCATCTTTCCCTTTGTGCAGATGATATCCACATCACTAAAACACCCATGGGATTGGAAAAACCCTTCGCTCATACCCAAGCACATAAACACTACGCAATACGCAAGAATACTGGGACTTACCAAGACTGAAGTTGATGAGAGCGCCGTCCCCGACTCCATAAAAAAACTGCTTGCAAACAAAAAGCTCACCCCAAGTCAAAGAGAAGCAATACTTGCAAAGTATCAAAAAACCTCTGACGTGTTCCCCTACCTTCGCTACTTTGCAAATTCGTTTCTTGTCGCAGGCCTCGGCGCATTTACCTCACTCTGCATTGCCGTACTCGGCGCTTACGCCTTTAGCCGCCTGCGTTTTTTCGGACGCCTTGTAATACAACGCGGTGTGTTGTTCTCCTACATGTTTGGCGGCATACTGCTGCTCATTCCACTCTACCGCATGGCATCTTCGTTCGGGCTACTGCGCGGCGCTCTTGGATCTACCTTCGCACTCATCGTCATATACATCGTTCAAACCCTCCCCGTCTCCTTGTACATGCTGGGCAACTACTTCCGCAGCATACCCTACTCCATAGAAGAATCCGCCATAATGGAAGGCTGCTCACGCCTTAGCATCATATGGCGCGTCATAATCCCGCTCTCATCGTCGGCAATAGTCACCGTCTTCATCTACTCCTTTATTATTGCGTGGAACGAATACCTCTTTGCCTCGGTGTTCATAAGCCCCTACCCCAGCATACACACGCTCCCCATAGGCTTAAAGGCAATTTTCGGCAGCAAAAACGCCGCGTGGGACTTAGTCATGTCTGCCTCAGTACTCACCTGCGTGCCCGTAATCGCCATTTTCTCAATAATCCAAAGGCGCCTTATAAGCGGACTTTCTAGCGGCGCAGTCAAAGGCTAACAATAGAAAGCAGCAATCATACGGTGGATTGCTACACCATCGCTTTGAAAACTTATACAGATTCTTTGGCTTTGGGGAAGTAGATATCCTTGCCTTGTATTATCTCTTTAGTCCTGCTTCTTTAGGAATATACTTACCTAGTATAATTCTAAAAAAATCAATTACTGCCAATACTATTAAAAGAATTTGTAAATAACTAATAACTGTGGGAACTATTCGAAAAATAAAAGGATCTAACGGTACGTTAAGTACCAAGCTATTCATAAAATCTCCCGAAAAATCACCAATTGATATTGAGTAAAATGATTCTGCAAAAGTTATCATATAAACACCCATAGTAATAACTATTCTTACCAAAAACTCCTTTATTCTTCCCACATAGAGTGCGTGTAATCCAACAAGATTAAAAAACAAAAATAAAACCCAAAACATCCCAAGACTTTTTTTATTTAATTCATTTTTCATGATTTTATTGTAATATATTTGAGTAAAAATGTAGAAATTTATAAAATAAAGGCATTAAAATTCAATAGGAAGAAATTATCATGAAAAAGATATTTCTAATTTGTTCGTTGTTAATGGTTACTCTAGCAGTAAACGCATTTGCAGATAGTGGTATTAATGTAAATCAATACCATCCCAGTAATTCTATTTTTGCAAAATACTATGAGGGAATAAGGAATTACAGAAATGGTATGTATAATTCCTCTAATGCTAGAGCTCTTCCTGTTTTTCATGGGTCCCGAACCAAAACTTGTGATAGATATCGCAACTTTGGTTGTATAAAAGTAAGTCCAAGAAACTAACAAAAAATATTTGTAATAACGCTGGGGTGCTCGTCGCCCTAGCGCAACAGAACTTACTTTCTTTTTTTGAAGTATTGAGACATTTTTGCGAAATCATGCCATAGGTATTTTGTGTATAAGCGGGTCTCATACAGCATGGTGTAAAGTGTGCCATAGTTTCATAGCAAAGCCTCTTAGCACGCCATGTCGTGTTATTGCACACGCGTAAGCACCCAGCATTTTTGCAAAACACGGTAGCCGTCTAAGCACGCACTCCCGCGCAACCATAAACGCTTTTGTTACAAGTGCAAGCACAAAATAACCATAAAATACAAGTAACAAATAATAATTATTTAAAAAATTAAAGTGTAACACTTGACATTATGAGAATGTGTACTATATTTTTTTTAGACTATGTTATTGCATTATATGAAGTTACGCGTAATATGCTTATATGTACTAAGCCTCACAAGCCTTGTTTTGCTCACGCTCAGCTGCGAAGAAGAAAAGCTCCTTCCTGTAGTGAAGCTATATCCACCCAAAATAGCGCAAGCAAACTTTAAGAAAGATGCGGTATTTCTTAAGTGGAACATACGCAAGACAAGCGAAGAAATACTCGGCTATAGAATTTCATATGAAAATGTGGCACGCAAAAAGACGGCAGAACGACTTGTGGGAACCAGCGTGGTAGACGGAGGCTTTGAGCTCGCGGGCCTTGCAGAAGGAGAGGCGTACAAAATAAGAATACAAGCAGAGTATGGCGAGTATAGCGGAGCATGGTCAAAAGTTGTAGAGGGAGTAGCGGGCAAACCAGCAGGAGTAAAAAATCTTGTGATCAAGAAAAACACGCGAAGTGCACATTGGTTTTTGGACTTAGCGTGGAACAAAAACGAGGCAAATAAAGAAAAAAGGTTAACAATCACGGGATACGACGTACGATGTTTTAATGATGCTATGACAAAAATACAGAGCATTACTGCTGCAGCAGTTGATGGGCAAGCTACGTATAAGGAAAAAACAGATGGGGCGCAGTTGCCACTAGAGGCGGGCAGATACCAATGTGAAATTGTTACCAAAACAGACAAGGCAAGTAGCGATGGTGTTATAGTAGCTGTTAAGATTGAAGAAATAGAAAAGCCCATGTTTAGTGCGCCTCATGCTGAATGGGGAAAGGCAATACGCTTTGTTAAAAGCTTTGGACACACGTACACATTAAAAGATGACAAAGGCGGTGTTGTAAATTTGAGAGAGAACCCAATGATGGGAGAAATGGAACTAATGGCGACAGAGTCTGTTGCAGACGTGGTAGTAGAAGTACGGCGCAATGGCTATGCGGGCAAAGTAGCGATAAGTGAAGCCATTGAATTTAGAAAAAGAAAAGGAACAGCCGTAGCGCCTCGATTGAGCAATACATCCGTAGTCTGGGGGGCCGCAATAACCTTTAGGCCGTACCCCAACTATGAATATACATTGAAAGATGCCCCCCTTGGAGTGAAGCTTGAACAAAACGCAGCGGGAGTCTATGAAATTAGCGCAACACAAGGTGCAAATAACGTAGTAGTAATAGCACGACGCAAAGAAACAAGTAAGCACCGCACCTTGCGGCAGAGATAGAAAGTGAAGCGATTACCTTTAGAAGACAAAGAGGAATAACAGTACGCCCAAAATTGAGTAGCACCTCAGAGGAGTGGGGAACGCCAATACGCTTTACTCCACACGCTGGCCATGAATATCGATTACAGGGTCGCCCTGCTGGAGTGCAGCTTACGCAGAATGCAGCAGGAGACTATGAAATTACTGCGACACAAGGCGCAAACAACATAGTAGTGATAGCAAAGTATAAAACAACAGATGCATATACAGCAGGACGGGAGCAGCATATTCGTAATATTACTTTTACGAAGAAAAACCAAAATGAATTACGCATAGCCCAAGCAGCAAAGGTTCCATTTGGCACAGCCATTACACTCAGCCTTGCAAAAGCAGGCAGCGGTACAGGCGCACTTGTGTATGAAAAACTAACAGGCGGCCTGCTTTGTATAGAAGGTACGTGCAAAGCCCGGGGCGCACAAGTAACAAGGCATGGGGTTGTTACTGCGGAAGGCGCAGGCGTTGTAAGAGTAAAAGTTACAAAGGCAGCAGACGCGCAGTACAAGGCCAAAACTTCCAGTATTATTGAGGTAAATTTTACCGGGAGGTCTATTGTTCACGGTACAAAAATTGTTATACCCAAAGAAGTTGAGAGCATTAAAAAGGACGAACACCAAGAACAAGGCTATACAGAACTGGTTTTTCAAAAACAAAGCAAACTCAAGAGCATTGGTGGTTCAGCGTTTTGGGGTAATAAACTCACCTATGTGGTTATTCCTAACTCTGTAACAACCATTGCAGGTGGAGCATTCGCTAGCAATCAACTCACCCATATAGTCATTCCTCATTCTGTTACGAGTTTGGGGGATTATTCATTTGGTCATAATAAGCTCAGAAGCGTGAGTATTCCAGACTCTGTGAAAAGTATCGGAAATTCTGCATTTTTAGGTAATCCACGACTTCAAAGCGTGAGGCTTTCGAGGGCGTTGTATAATAAATACAAACATAGTTTGCATAACATATTTGGTAGACAAGTTACTGAATACCTTGACATACAAACAGGCGTAAAACTTAATGACCCAGACCGTACAAAAAATCATAAAGCGGAGCGCGTCCTTGTAGACCCCGCGCTGTAATGCATTTTTAGCTGTGTATAATTCCACAAAATACACTAAAAACTTTATAAATGTTGCCCATGTATACGCAACACTATAGCCCACCCAAGCCATGATGCAGTAAAAAAGTCTCCATGGGTTGGAGAAAAACACTGGTGTTTTTTTAAAAATGTCTAGACTTTTTGATGAAAAAGTCCCCATGAGTTGGAGAAAAACACTGGTGTTTTTTTAAAAATGTCTAGACTTTTTGGTGAAAAAGTCCCCATGAGTTGGAGAAAAACACTGGTGTTTTTGCGCAGGCACTCTCATAGATGCTTTGGGTGCATGTAGGCCTTGTTCTGCATGGTGTAAAATGCCCCCGCACTTCATGCCTCACATTTATATTTGCTTTATGGCAATATATATTTTATGCATCTAAATGTTATTGATATATATGTCTTATAATAACTTGTTTTAAAATTTTATTATTGTTATAATATACAATAAACACTACGCAATAGGGGGTATGATATGCCAATATATTTTCATGCTATAAAAAAGACACTATGCAACAGTTCCAAGGGGGCGCGGGGGTATTATGCCTCCACAAGCGCAGCAGGAGAGGCAAGCCTTGAAATGCTTACCGAGGAAATAGAGAAAATAAGCGCGATGAGTGGTGCTGATATTCGCGGGGTTTTGTATGCCTTGGTGGATGGCGTTACGCGTCATTTGCGTGAAGGGCGCATAGTGCGCCTCGGTGATTTGGGGAGCTTGCGCCTTTCACTCAAGAGTAGGCGTGAAGCACAAGAGGCAGATGTGGATGAGCATTCTATTAAGGGGAGCAAAATAATTTTCTTTCCCGGCAAAAGGTTATCCACTATGCTGAAAATGCT
This sequence comes from Spirochaetia bacterium, assembly GCA_965196605.1. Classification (GTDB taxonomy): domain Bacteria; phylum Spirochaetota; class Spirochaetia; order WTKD01; genus CBDAKK01. The sequence goes on along the minus strand of CBDAKK010000004.1, from coordinate 278,616 downwards.
TATCCTTAAAAAAAGGCGCTAGTGTTGGGTAATTCATGTGAGGCATGTGGATATCACGCTGTCCTTGTGTGGATGTATGTATTACGCGTAAGTGTGGAGCATGTATGGAGCAGCAGCACGTTGATACTATGACATTGAAGACCGATGCGGTAGATTTTTTGTGTGAGCAATTACAGCATCACATACAAGAACAGGAGCGCAGGGCTGACGGGTACATGGCCATGGGGCGTTATTGGCTCACGTTTTGGGGTGCCCTTGCGGCTTTTTTTTCTTGTACAGATAACTTTAGGCTCTGAGAGTAACACCTTGCTTTCTAAGCTTGTCAATTATCTTGTAGAGAATGTACACAATCTTTTTATGGGGGTGTTCTCCACGGAGTCTTCACAAATAGCAGCGTCAGAGTTGGGCTTTGTTGCTAAAATAGGCGCACTGTTCATAGCCTTGATAATGCAGGTGCTTATAAAGTTGCTTATAATAGCGTGTCTTGTGGTGGGCGGTTTTTTCATATTGTACGCCATGCTTGCTTTTTTTTTCGTGGTGACTCAAAACAAATATTGTTATACCACAACGGGGTTTATAAAAAACATGAGGGCTGTTTTTCGCAGGCTTTTTAAAAAGAAGAAGCGTGAGCTGTGCCTAGAGGATTTGTTTTTTGCGTACTCTGACGCTCACACATTGTTGGAAAGTGGGGCTTCTGTGCTCGCTATGAAGCGCGGGCTTGTTGTGAACATGCAGGCGCGTGTTAAGAAAAACACGGAGTATTTAAACAGAATGTCAAAGCTCATGAGTAAAGGGTACTGCCGCTTTGCCTTGGGACTCTACTGGCTTGCTGTTGCGGGGTTTGTGTTTTTTTTATATGTAAGTCCCGCATGGAGCGAACAGCTACGGGCTATGCTGCTGCTATGCGGGCTTGTTTTTGTTGCGCTTGTGCTGGTGGTCCTGCTGCGTAAAAGGAGCGCTTATTGGTAAGACGCGGTACACCATTCTTGACGCTCAATGCGTCCCGTGATGTCGGCTCCATATTAATTATACGGGACTCCATCCTGCTGCGCAGATACGAAGTCACTGCTGACAACTGCATAGAGCGCAGCAACGCGGAGCGTAACATGGATACTCGCAGATACGAAGTCACTGCTGACAGCTGCATAGAGCGCAGCAACGCGGAGCGTAACATGGACACTCGCAGACATGGCACAAGCGAGCGCTCCACGCGCGAGGGCTAACGCCGTGTGTATTTTGCTGACGCAGCATTGCGTGAATGCTTTATGCGGCTAAGACGCTAGGCGCAGGCAAGATATTACAGTATGGGAAAGCTACGCGGGTGGGGGGTGTACTGCGCCGTGCTGGTGTTGCTGCATAGTGCCTCATGTATAATAAAAGTCATAAGGGGGTATGTATGGAAGAACAACAGCTTGATGCTACGAAGCTTGCGGATGACAAGGTGGACTTTGTCTATGGTGAGCTGCAGCAGCGCATAGAAGCGCAGGGGCGCAGGGCTGAGGCCTACCTCTCAACGGGGCGTTATTGGCTTACTGTTTTAGGTTCCGTTCTGGTTTTTTTTGCTTCAAATGTAGTGTTTCAAAGTATTGACAACACAGCATTTTCCTATCTTACAAAGCATCTATCATCGCTTGTAAAAATTTTTTCAGGGCAATCGGAAAAAGTCAGTATAACACCAGATATGTACATAACTTTTATAATTGTTTCAATATCTATTGTTACGTATTTTCTAACAGTGCTTATGTTTTTTATAATGTCTATGGTGTCTTTTATGCTATTAGCCCTTCGGAGTAAGCATATTTATAGAACAAAAAAACATCTAAATGAAGGTGCGACAAGTGTGGAGTATTTGTTTTACGCATATCCCGATGCTCAAACTTTAATGAATTGCGATGCTGAGAAACTTTCCGACATGAAGCGTAAGCTTATTGCACAGATGCAAACAATGATAGATTCAAATGCTGAGCATTTAGAAAAAATGGCTTTTAGAATGAGTCAATCAAATTGGTTACTTATTGTAACCATTTGGATGTTTTTTGCTTTTAGTGTCATGTTGTATACATATTGGATCATTGATATTTTTGCAACAAAATTAGGAATGATAATTGCGATTGTATCTTTTATATTCTACTTTATTATTTTGTTGTGGAACCGATCTCGTAAGGGTGGCCTGTACTTCTAGCAACCTCCACATAACCAAGGCACACGCGCGCAAGTGTAGCCTGCCCCTCGTCTGAGGGGGCAAGCTACTTGGAAAAGCGTATTACCTCCTCCACTTTGCATACAAAGTGATGCTTTGCGTGATGGGAGTTGTATATACATTAAATTTGTTTTTAAATGCACGGTCTGTGTACCATCCATCAAACCGATGCGCGTGTTTTGTCATTTTGAAAAACACGGGCGTTGTTTGTGAGTGTTTGACAAGTTGTGTTGCGCGCTCTTCTTGGTTGTTGAAGTCAAGACCACTACGTTGCGCATAAGCATTGGGGTATAAATTCGGGTCACGATATTCCACCCACCCTCCGTTAGTTTCAAAAGTAACCGTATGAAAGAATACTGCATGAAACTCAGTATCCTTTGTAATGGTAGCAAAGTTTTGATGATACCTGTTTTTCGTTAAGTCTATTATGCTGACTGGAGCCGTATACCATCTCACTTGCGGGGTAGTTCCCGAATGAGGAAAAATAACCTTGGGTAACAGAACATTTTCTTTATGCTTAATGCGTTGTTGTATGTGCTGCTTTCCACCTTCAAAGGTACCGTCTTCAATAAAAAAATCGACATCGTATTTTTTTATTATCCACTTTGCATGAATAAAAATATAATTAGTTCTCGCCCTATCATAAGAGGGGGAGTCATAATAAGGAGGTTTCTGAAAATCAAAAAGTTGTGTGCCGTCTATGTCTTGATGCCATCCATCAAAGGTGTATCCATCTCTTGTAGGGTCAGTAGGTTTAGTTATTGGGTTTCCATATAGAGCGGTGTGTTCTGGAGGTTGTGGAGTACCCTCATACGTTCTAAATACAACCTTGTACTGGTTTTTTATCCACTTTGCATGTACGTGTATGTTCGCAGTAATAGGGCTACTAAAGTCAAATGGCTTTTTAAATGTAGCGTCTGTGTACCAACCACCAAAAGCGTGTCCTTTTTTTGCTATGTTGTGAAATCTGTAAGTATCACCTATGGTCTTTCCGTATGCAACTGGTTGCACTTTAGGGGGTAGTGGAAAACCAACACTCGAAGTACCTCCATTAAGATTAATGCTAACTTGATATTGTATGGGCTCCCACGCTGCATACACTGTGAGGTCTTTTGTAATACTATTCTTTGAAAAATCAAAGCGTCTTGAACCAAATCTCCAGTGCGTAAGCCTATGTCCTACGCGTGTAGGGGCATTAGCTCCTACGGGGTGCTTGTCTTTGGAGAGGATCGTTCCAAAGGGAACATCGTAGGTTTTCTTTTCTGCTCCATCTGGAAAGGCAGCATCTGGCTCGTCCACGCCACCGGCTTTAAGCGTGAGTTTATAAAGATTTGCTGTCCACTTTGCATAAAGTGTCATGTTTGCGGTAATGCGCACTGTTGCAAACTCAAACTTATTGGTAAGCTCCTGTTCCGTGTACCACCCTTCAAGGGTATGTCCTACTTTTGTGGGTTTCCCAATGCTGTTAAATGCAGGTGTTGTTGTGCCATGTGCAACCCCCACTGTTTTTTGTGGTTCTGCGTGACCATTGCGAAACGTGCCATCTCCCGCATTAAATGTAATGGTATACACTTGCACGTTAACCATGTGACTTTTATCAGCAGCCACTGCGACATGTTCAATGAGGGCGAGTTCTTGTGTGCCGTCGCTTTTTGCGTACCTTATAGTATTGTCTACATCTACAATAAGTGTATTTTGAGAAATACTGATGCCATCGGTATCAATATCAGCATCCTTTATGAGATATGTAAACACAAGTCTTTCCTCTGTACTTAAGCCTTGTTCATATTCTGCATTTTTTTTCGCTGTGCCTATTTCTAGCGTTATTTGTGGCTTGCCTGTTATTGCTACTTTTTTATTGAAAATTGCAGTTATTCTAATGGACTCTCCGCTTTTGTAAGCGTCCTCTGTAGGTGTGCTCGTTATTGCAATATCTCTAATAAAAGCTTTATCAACATTTTTAACTGCCTGGTTTGCTGTTGTTATAATGCCCGTCAAATTTGTTTGTTCATCTTGGGGCAGCGTTTTGTCAATGTGGAATTGCAGATTGATGTTTTCTCCAAAAATGTTTGCTGTGTTTGCGGTTGTGTCAATTATAGACTGTACTTTAGAGCCGCGTACCTGTACTTTTGTAAGCGCAGTGTTGCCATGCAATGCGCCCTTGCCCATACTGCTTAGTTGTTTTCCTAATGTTACGGTTGTCAGCGCATTATTGGCAAGTGCATTGTCACCTAGGTTTGTTACGCTATCGGGTATTACAATAGTTTCAATTGCATTGCCTTCAAATGCCCCTGCACCTATGGTTTTTAATTGACTGGGTTGTTCAAATATGACTTTTTTTATTTTTACCTTTCCCTTACTCGCCGCATATTCTCCTGGAGCAATTGCAATTTTATCTGCAGGAATAATAATTGTTACTTCATTGACTTTTTGTTTTTCTTCTGTGCTTTCTGAAGTTTTTTGTGCGTTTTCTGAAGGTAGTGGGCATCCTATAGCCATAAAAAAAATACAATACTTAAAATCTTCGTAATCGTGTGGGTGAATCTTCTCATGATGTATCTCCATATCGAATAATATTTTTTACCTTGACTTTACTTATAAAGAGAATATAGAAAATAATTTACATAAAAAAACATGTGCTTTGTTATGTAACTTTCTTGATGCTAAACAGTAATGCATGGCGAAATTTCGAGTACATGACAATGCGCTTGCGTTCCATGAGTGAATAATGTATCCCTACACGTCATGCTCTGCGTTCTTATATTGTGGCGTGCCTCGGGTGACCTACTCCACAATTCTTAAGCACAGACTGCGTGTTGTAAAGGCGCAGTTCTTACAACAACCATAATGCGGACTTACAATGCCCTCCCATTGGTAGTCTCTCAGTATATTAGTTTTTTATTCAAAGCCTGCGCGTACAATATGGCATTTACGGGTATAATGAACATTCATATAAAAACTTACGCTTTAGGGTACAAACATGCATAAAAAGAAACGACTTATTACTTCAGCATTGCCATATGTTAACAACATTCCGCATTTGGGCAACCTTATACAAGTGTTGTCTGCGGATGTGTACGCGCGCTTTTGTCGCAGTAGGGGATATGAGACCTTATATATATGTGGTACGGACGAGTACGGTACGGCCACCGAGACGCGCGCGCGTGAAGAGGGCATGAGTCCTAAGGAGTTGTGCGACCGTTATTTTGTAGAGCATGAGAGTATTTATAAATGGTTTACTATTTCCTTTGATGTGTTTGGCAGGACTTCTGCGCCCGTGCAGACCGAGGTAGTGCAAGGTCTGTTTCGCGAAGTACATGAGGCAGGGTACATTACCTCGCATGTGCAAAAGCAGTTGTATTCTGAAGAGGCAAACATGTTTTTGGCAGACCGTTATGTGTGTGGCACCTGTCCTAAGTGTGGATATGAGGGCGCGCGGGGAGACCAGTGTGAACAATGCGGCGCCTTGTTAGATTCGCTGGAGCTTGTGAACCCTAAGTCTGCCATTGATGGTAGTACGCCCGTGGTGCGTGAGACAGAGCATTTGTACTTGAACTTGCCTAAGTTGTTGCCACGCCTTAATGCGTGGATAGCCCAAACGCAGGAGTCGGGCGGGTGGTCCAAGAACGCTATGAAGATGACTGAGGCGTGGATTAGGGATGGGCTTAAGGAACGAGCGATTACGCGCGACTTGCAGTGGGGTATTCCAGTACCCCTTGAGGGTTTTGAGTCTAAGGTGTTCTACGTGTGGTTTGATGCACCCATTGGCTATGTTTCTATCACCGCGTCGCTCACCGATGATTGGCGGCAGTGGTGGCATAAGCCTGAGGACGTGGAGCTGGTGCAGTTTATAGGCAAGGACAACATCCCGTTTCATACCGTGCTTTTCCCGTGTACGCTGCTTGCCTCTGAGCATGCGCAGGAGGAACAAGGGAGCAACCAGAAGTGGACAAAGCTCCATCGCATTTCTTCTACAGAGTACCTTAACTACGAGGGCGGCATGTTTTCAAAAAGCCGCGGCGTAGGCGTGTTTGGAAATGACGCCATAGAGACGGGCATACCTGCTGATATGTGGCGCTTTTACATGATGTACAATAGGCCTGAAACATCTGACTATACCTTTACATGGAGCGACTTTCAAGAGAGTGTAAACGGCGAGCTTATAAACAATCTCTCTAACTTGTGTAACCGTACATTCACGTTTATTTATAAAAACTGTGGCGCCGTTGTCGGTGAGCTTGATATGAGTGATGCCGAGACTAAGGGCATATGGGATGAGGTGGTACGCCGTGAGAAGCTTATCACTGAGCTTATGGAGCAGGCAGAGTTGCGCAAGGCGTATAGGGAAATTTTTATGCTTTGTAGTTTGGGGAACAAGCTTTTTCAAGACAATGAGCCGTGGAAATTGAAAAACACTGACCCGCCGCGCATGCAAAATTTGTTGAATAACTTGGTGTATGTGATACGAGACTTGGCGGTGCTTATAGAGCCTTTTACGCCTACCATGGCGCAGAGCATAAGTGAGCAACTGGGTTTTGAGGCCGTGCCTACGTGGCAGAGCATTGCTGCATATGCGCAAGAGGGCTTTGCCTCTGCGCCCGTGCGCGCAGTTGCCAAGCCCGCCTTGTTGTTCAAGCGTTTGGAGGATGAGACGATTGCAGACCTGAAGGAAAGGTTTTCCGGTTCACAAGAAGAACGCAAGGAACGAGAGACGACGGCACAAAAAAACAATACGCGTGGTGCAGCGGGTGGCGCGCAGGGTGATGCAGCCGTGGATGTGGTTGCTGATTTTGTGAAGCGCGTTTCTCTTAAGGCTGCAAAGGTGCGTGCCGTTCAGCCTCACCCCAATGCCGATTCACTATATGTGTTGGATTTGGATGATGGCACGGAAGCAGGGCGCAGCATAGTGAGTGGTTTGCGTAAGCACTACAAGGAAGAAGAGCTTGTGGGTAAAACTATTATTGTGGTTGCAAACTTAAAAAAGGCGAGCTTTCGAGGCGTGGTGAGCAATGGCATGCTGCTTGCTGCAAGCACTGAGAGTGATGAGGGGGCAGAGGAACTAGAGGTGTTGTTTTTGCCTGAGGATGTAGCGCCCGGCACGGCGATACAAGCAGAGGGTACGCAGCAGCAAGAGGAGTACACAAATCTTAAGGCAAGTGCGTTTTTTGCCTACCCCTTGGGTGTAAAAGAACACAGTGTGTGTGTTGATGCTACGCCGCTTGTGGTAAGGGGCACAGCAATACGTACGCAGCGTATTGCGCAAGGTAGCGTTGGCTAAGGCTAAGCGTGGTTGCAGGGGTTTGCATGTGAAAAGGGCATTGCGTAGCCTAGTCTACGACATAGTGCGCATAGACGTGGCGGACTTACAAGCGGCGTATTTGTTGCAGTCCGCTGCATGGGCGCGCGTAAAGTCACAATTTGGCTGGGAGGCTGTTGCATTTCGTCAAACGCGCTATGCTCATTTGCAACAAGACGTGCTTGTGTTGCTGCAAAGGGTGCGCGGCTTTGGCTACCTTATGTACGTACCGGACGGCTTGTTGTTGCACGGCGCCGCTGCGCATTACACGGCGCAGGCTTACCAAAGCGCGCGTGAAAATGCCTTTGATATTTTGTTTGACATTGCTCACCTTATATATAGGGGGTATACAAAGCGGGTGTTTTGCGTGCGTTGGGACGCCCCGTGGTGCGTAAAACATGAGGACGCTGAGGCGTTTTTCTCCAGTTCGTTTTTGGAGGCGCGGCAGTCGTGGCCTTGGTACCAGTGCCCCAAAGGTAGCGTGTATGGGGGGGCGTATGTGCAGCCACCCGCAACGGTTGTGGTGGACGTAACTCAAACTGAAGCAGAACTTCTTAAGGCTATGAAGCCCAAGACGCGCTACAACATCCGTCTTGCACAGAAAAAAGGCGTGTCTATTGCTGCGGGAGTGTCATTAGACGCCTTTTACGACTTGTACAAAATTACTTCCAAGCGTAACGGCATAGCCATTCATTCTAAGGAGTATTACGCGGCGGTGCTTAAAGCCCTGAGTGAGGGTGATGGTTGTGAAGTGCAGCTGTACGGCGCGTATTTTGAAAATGAGCTTATTGCCGCAGGCATGGTTAGTTATTACCGCGGGGTTGCGGAGGGGACAGAAGCGCGAGAGAAAGAGGCGTGTTACCTCTACGGCGCTACCTCAAATGAGCACAGAAACCTTATGCCCATGTACTTGCTGCAATGGCACGCTATGCGTGAAGCACAAAAGGCTGCGTGTACGCACTACGACCTTTTTGGCATTCCCCTCAATGAGGGTGCAGGGAGCATGCAGGGTTTGTACCGTTTTAAGGTAGGCTTTGGGGGTTGTGTGCAGTTGCGCGGTGGTGGCTTTGCGTGCGTAAGCGCTGGCAAGCATGCGCAGCTTACCTACGCCTTGTTTGGTCTTGCCGAGCGTGCCTACACACGCATGCTTAAACTGCGCGCCGCCTTGCGTGCAAAACTATCTTAGTAGCCTTAAAGTACAGAGTGTGCCCCCACCAAGACAGCTGTAGGTATAAGTTTCCTGCGTCCTGCAGTCTGTATTCCGCGGCGTGGTTTGGGCTAAAGCAGTCATGAGCCTACGGCTCATGTGTGTACTGGACGCCGCAGTTTGGGCGCGCAAAGTTGCTTTGCGTAGGTGGCGTTGCTTAAATGCGTAAGCTAACTTTGTGAGTGTAAGCAGCTTGTACTGGCGCGCAGTGTGTCTTAGCGCCGCGGCTAAGGCGCGCTAAGTTGCCTTGCGTAGGTGGTGGTGCTTGAGCACAGCCCCGCTGTTACATTCACTTCTTTACTATTACCAATTTAGAAAAAAACCCTTTTAGAAAATGCTCTTTTTGCTGTACAATAAAATCAATATAATTTTTGGAAGTTCTTATGAAGAAGAGTTTTTTTATTGTGGGTTTATTCGTTTTTATTTCCGCTTTTGTATTTGCGTTGGGAGAAGATGAAGACCCAAACACTGTAGTCTTTGCTACTGACAGCACATGGCCGCCCTTTGAGTTTGTAAACGAAAACAAACAAATTGTTGGATTTACCATAGACTTGGTGCAAGCCATAGCAAAGGAAGCGGGCTTTACGCCAAAATTTGTAACTGTGGCGTGGGATGGAATTTTTGCAGGACTGGTTAATAATGAGTATCATGCCATTGCTTCATCTGTTACTATTACCGAGGAACGAAAAAAGCGCGTTGATTTTTCTGACCCGTATTTTAACGCGGGACAAATTTTGGCCATGCGAAAAGATAGTGTTGGGTCGGCAAAGTCACTTAACGATCTTGAGGGAAAAAAAGTAGGTGCACAGCTTGGTACGCAGGGCGCTTTTCTTGTGCAAAGCAACAAAAAAATCAAGCTTAAAAACTATGACGACATAGGCTTTGCCGTCGATGAACTTGCCAATGGCACGATAGACGGCATTGTAGCCGATTCGCCGCTTGTTTCTCAATACGTTTTGAAGAATAAGAAATACAAGAACATTTTTGCAATAGTTGGTGAGCCCATGACAAAGGAAGAATATGGAATTGTTACGCGCAAAGGCGATGCGGATTTGCTTGCAAAAATAAATACGGGACTCAAAAAAATAAAAGACAATGGGGTATACACAACAATAGTTAAAAAATGGATACGCTAGATTTATTTTCATGCCTTTGTCTTAATAAATAATCATTGATTATTGAGAAGCAAAGGCATGAAAAACATTCTTTATTTGAATACCAATAGGCAAGCTACATGGCTAGAGCTTTTCTTTGATTTGGTATTTGTCGCCTTGATTGGGGTTATAACACATGATATGGCTGACACTCATGATGGACGTATTAGTTTTGAACAAATTTTAAAATTTCTTTTTGTGTTTGTTCCTTTGTGGTGGATTTGGGCAACGCATACAGTGTTTGCAAACAGGTTTGACACAGACTCCCCACGACACAAGTTATTTACTTTGTTCATTATGGGCATGATTATTGTTCTCTCTATTTTTGTCAAAGACAGTTTGAGAGAAAGCTTTACGTATTTTGTTGCAACATATATTGCCATTCGTACGCTTCTTGCATGTGCGTATTATGTTGTGTATAAAAAAAATTCGGCACAGGTGACATTTAGTAAAAAAGTCGCAAGAGCTATTTTGCTTGGTGCTGCCATTAGTAGTTTTTCAATATTTTTTGAATCCAATATAAAATTTGTTTTTTTCTATGGCGGAATTGTGTTTGATATGGTGTACCAAGCCATACTGTTTCACAGAGCACGGAACTTTCCTATACACCGAAAGCATTTGGTGGAACGCATTGGACTTTTGATTGTCATTGTGCTTGGAGAAACAGTAATTAGTATTGTTGCGAGCCTGTCAAAAATTACCTGGGATTTTTACGATGTAATGGCCGCGGGTTTTGGTTTTGTATTATTGGGGTTTATTTGGTGGATTTACTTCGGGTCACTCTATATATTAGAAGAGGCTAAGAAACTTAAAACAGGAGTAATTTTAGTCTATTCAAATTTGATATTTTGTGTAGGACTCATTTTATTAGCCGCCCTTGTGAAATATTCCATTGTAGGTGGGCTGGAGCAACAAATATTTGCGCGGCTTTCTATTGCTAGCTTAACCCTGTTTTATATTGGCAAACAAATTCCCTATATGTTTGTGGTTCCTCAACATCTTAAGGTTATAGTAATAAACAGCCTCATATGCATAAGTCTTACATTTGTTAGCACACTCCTACCGCGCATAGAGTATTCTTTAGTCGGCATGACGCTAGGAATGTTTGTCTATGTGTGTATCAACTTGAAATTTACGAGTGGGGGTAGATTTGGCAAAAACAAAAGCATGAGGTATTTTGTGAACAATGATGATTAGTTGTTTATGCCCCTAGGCGACTTAATGAGAAGTCATACGGTAGATTCAAATTGCTGCCTGCAATACAAGATAAAAAAAAAGAAAATTCACCAAAAAAACGCTTGACGAACTGTTGCAGCGGTAGTATATTACAAATAGGTAATTGTCTGGAATTACTTGAGTAACATATAATCTTAGGGATAACAAGTATAAAAGTTTCAAGTTATATAAAAGTAAAAATATTTTTAATAAGTAGCGTAGTTTTGTTTTTATTGGGATGTCCACCATTGCAAGCCCTCCAAAAGCAACCAAAGAACCCAGATGACGTACCCGCAAATACAAAAGCTGTTTCCGAAGGGACGACATTTAAGTTTGAAGAAGAAACAGTGGTGAAGGGATTATCGGAAATAAACAATATATTTGTGCAGGATCTTAAGGTAACGGTTGATGCTGATGACAAAGCGCCGCTTCGAGTTTCTGTGAAGGTTGCAAATGTATCTTCAGGAAATACCCCTGACCTAACGATAGGTGATGATAAGGCAAAAGAAGCAGAATATAAACAAGGAAAGAGGCTACAGCTTTTTGGTTTGATGCCCGGGATTTTCAAGATTATAGTGAATAAAGCAGGGACGCAAGGGAAGTACAAGGAGCAGAGAGCATCGTATTTGCTAGTTATTGGGATAAATTCGAGTGATAAAGCTCCAGCGATTGTAAGAGTGAGTAAGGAATATAGCGAGACATCTAAAAGTTTTGATAAGCAAGAAGTAATTGGAGAAATAGGGAGGAAGTTAGGAAAAGATTTTAGCGGATATAACCTTAGGAATATCAAAAATCCAGCAGGGAAGGTAGCAGTACTTTGGAATGAGAGCACTAAGGAATTTGATATTAATAGCGTGGGGGGGTACGTGGTATGCGGTAACGCTAGAGAAGGACAATGCAGAAACGCACAATGCATTGGTTGAGTTTAGGGTTACGCCGGGAGAAGGAGGAGATCTGCAAGCTAGTCAAACAACTATTAACAAGCAATATGCAGCGGATGGAGCGGTTTTTACAGAGGCTGAAATAAGGAGTGCTGTGACAGGAGTATTTGCTGGACGAGCTGGTTTTAGGGTAGTAGATGCCCAAGAGATAGAGATACGTGGGCAAGCAGGGCAGGTGTTGAATTGGAATTTGGGAAGTAAAGAATTAGAAATAAGAAATGCTGGGCAAGCGAGGTATACGATTACGTTTGGTGCGCCAAACTACAAAGACAAGGATATCCAGATTGATTTTAAGGTTACCAAAGGAGTGATGAGTGATAAGGTAGTTGGGAAGGTATATACAGCGGTTTATGCAGATGGAGAGACGTACCATGAAGGTGATTTATTGGGGATGATAGAGGGAGAGCCAGCTGGTGCGAGTATTAATAAGTTGATGATGGGGAGTGGTAATAGCGTAGCAATTGTAGGAGCGGGAAATAAGAGCGTTACACACAAGAGAGCAGGAAGTGCGAAGGTTAAAGTAGATCTTGAGCATAGGAATTATGAGAATAGAGAGGTAGAGATATATTTTAACATTCTTTCGGGGAAGGGGAATCAGGCCTCGAAAGTAGAGTTGTCATCGCACAGCGAGGTGTGGGGGACTGGGATAGATATAAAGAATTACAATGCAAGTAAGTATGAGTATGGATTAATACCAGATAAGACGGAAGTTAGAATTAATAAGCGTGGAGTAATAGAGGCAACAACGCCATATGAGGGAGTGATATGGCGCCGAATAAAGAAAACGCAGACACATGGTGCATCAGGTTGGTCGGATACGGTGAATGTTGAGTTTACAAAGCAAGAGCAAGGTGAACTGGAAATAGCGGTTCCAGGACAGAGTAAGCCGTGGAATAGTGGTGGCGTACAGCTGAGTCTTGTGCGAGGCAAGAAGGGTACAGGCAACGGTACTGTGCAGTATGAGAAAGTTTTAAGTGACACAACAGCATTAGGAGCGGGAGTAACAAGTGCTGGCGTGGTTACGGCGAGTGGTCCCGGAGACGTAGTGGTGAAAGCTACGAAGCATGGAGATGCTAGGTATAACGCGAAGGAGTCGAAGAGTGTAACGGTAAAGTTTGCTGTAGGAGCGTTTTCTAGTACTGTGCAAGGGAGAACAGAAAGGGTAGCGTACAAGGCAGGGGAGACGTATGACGAAACAGCGTTGTTAGGATTTGTAGACCATGAGCCACCGGGAACGAGCATAGCGTCTATTAGGGTTAGTGGTAGCAGAAGGAGTGTGAAGGTTGACACGCAAAACAAGACGGTGAGCCATGCCGGTGTAGGCAAGACTGCGGTAGAAGTAGAGTTACAGAATCCAAAGTATAGTGCGAAAGTAGTAACTATAACGTTTGAAATACAGGGGTTAGCACAGAAGAAGCCAGATCCAGTGAGATTATCGCAGTCTAAGGTGACGTGGGGAACAGATGTAAGAATAACGGATAGGGATTACGATACAAACAAGTATGAGTATCAGTTAAACAGCACTGGAGGAGTGAAGCGTAATGGTAAAACAATAAGCGCGAAAGGTGGGCCCGGCACAGCGACGTTTAAGAGCAACGAGTACTCATAGTGCATCGATGTTTTCGGATAGTGTGACAGTTACTTTTACAAAGCAAGAGCAGGGCGCGTTAGAGATAGCGGTGCCAGCACAGATTAAACCGTGGGATCAAAACGTACAGCTTCGCCTTGTATCAGGTAAAGCTGGCAGTAGCACGACGGGGAATCCTGTGTATGAGAAAGTTTTAAGTGGCACAAAAGCATTAGGAGCGAAAGTAACAAGTGACGGATTGGTTACGGCGAGTGGTCCCGGAAATGTAGTAGTGAAAGCTACCAAGCAGGGAAATGATAAGTATAACGCGAAGGAATCGAAGAGTGTAACGGTAAGGTTTGATAGAGCGAATTTTCCAGATAGTGTGCAAGGTAAGAAAATAAATGTAGCGTACACGAAAGGGGCGACGTATGATGAAAACGCGTTATTGGGATTTATAGACCATGAGCCAACGGGAACCAGCATAGCGTCTATAAAGCTTAAAAATGGAAAAAGTGTGAGTGTTAACACGCAAAGCAAGACCGTGAGTCATGCCGGTGTAGGTACAAGTACGGTGGAGGTAACATTACAGAATCCGAAGTATAACAGTAAAACCGTAGCGATAGAGTTTATAATAAGTCCCGCGACACAGAATAAGCCGGGTCCAGTGAGATTATCGCAGTCTTCGGTAGCGTGGGGGACTGGGATAAGTATAAGGAATTACGATGCAAATAATGAGTATAGGTTAGTGCCACCTACTACAAACGTTAGGATTAATGCTCATGGAGTAATAAACGCAACGGCGCCATATGTGGGAATTATAAAGCGGCAGTCTAAGAGTACAAATACTCACAGTAAATCGCTGTGGTCGGATGATGTGACAGTTATTTTTACAAAGCAAGAGCAGGGCGCGTTAGAGATAGCGGCGCCAGCACAGATTAAACCGTGGAATAGTGGTGGCGTACAGCTGAATCTTGTGCTAGGCAAGGAAGGTATTGGCAGTGGTAATTTGACGTATGAGAAAGTTTCAAGTGGCACAACAGCATTAGGAGCGGGAGTAACAAGTGCTGGCGTGGTTACGGCGAGTGGTCCCGGAAATGTAGTAGTGAAAGCTACCAAGCGGGGAGATGATAAGTATAACGCGAAGGAGTCGAATAGTGTAACAGTAACGTTTGATAGAGCGAATTTTCTAGATAGTGTGCAAGGGAGAACAGAAAGGGTAGCGTACAAGGCAGGGGAGACGTATAACGAAACAGCGTTGTTAGGACTTATAGACGGTGAGCCAACGGGAACCAGCATAGCGTCTATAAAGCTTAAAAATGGAAAAAGTGTGAGTGTTAACACGCGAAGCAAGACCGTGAGTCACGTCCAGGCAGGTACAAGTACGGTGGAGGTAACATTACAGAATCCGAAGTATAACAGTAAACCCGTAGAGATACAGTTTATAATAAGTCCCGCAACACAGAATAAGCCGGGTCCAGTGAGATTATCGCAGTCTTCGGTAGCGTGGGGAACAGATGTAAGAATAAATGATTACGAGGCTAGTAAATATGAATATGAGTTACAATCAACGAGTGGAGGAGTGAAGCGTAATGGTCAAACAATAAGCGCGAAAGGTGGGCCCGGCACAGCGACGATACGGCGACGTTTAAGGGTAACGAGTACTCACAGTAAATCGCTGTGGTCGGATAGGGTGACAGTTACTTTTACGAAGCAAGAGCAGGGCGCGTTAGAGATAGCGGTGCCAGTACAGGGTACGCCGTGGGGTCAAGACGTACACCTTAGCCTTGCAGCAGGTAAAAAAGGCCGTGGCAACGGAGTCCTTGTGTATGAGAAAGTTTCAAGTGGCACAACGGCATTAGGAGCGGGAGTAACAAGTGTTGGCGTGGTTACGGCGAGTGGTCCTGGATACGTAGTGGTGAAAGCTACCAAGCAGGGAAATGATAAGTATAACGCGAAGGAGTCGAATAGTGTAACGGTAAGGTTTGATAGAGCGGATTTTCTAGATAGTGTGCAAGGGAGAACAGAAAGGGTAGCGTACAAGGCAGGGGAGACGTATAACGAAACAGCGTTGTTAGGACTTATAGACGGTGAGCCAACGGGAACCAGCATAGCGTCTATAAAGCTTAAAAATGGAAAAAGTGTGAGTGTTAACGCGCGAAGCAAGACCGTGAGTCACGTCCAGGCAGGTACAAGTACGGTGGAGGTAACATTACAGAATCCGAAGTATAACAGTAAACCCGTAGAGATACAGTTTATAATAAGTCTCGCAACACAGAATAAGCCGGGTCCAGTGAGATTATCGCAGTCTTCGGTAGCGTGGGGGACTCGGATAAGTATAGGGAATTACGATGCAAATAATGAGTATAGTTTAGTGCCACCTAATACAAACGTTAGGATTAATGCTCATGGAGAAATAAACGCAACGGCGCCATATAAGGGAGAAATAGAGGCGCGAGTAAGGCAAACGCAGACACATGGTGCATCAGATTGGTCGGATAGGGTGAATGTTGAGTTTACAAAGCAAGATCAAGGTGAACTGGAAATAGCGCCGCCAGTACAGGGTACGCCGTGGGGTCAAGACGTACAGCTTCGCCTTGTATCAGGTAAAGCTGGCAGTAGCACGACGGGGAATCCTGTGTATGAGAAAGTTTCAAGTCGCACAACAGCATTAGGAGCGGTAGTAACAAGTGCTGGCGTGGTTATGGCGAGTGGTCCCGGAAATGTAGTAGTGAAAGCTACCAAGCGGGGAGATGATAAGTATAACGCGAAGGAGTCGAATAGTGTAACGGTAAGGTTTGATAGAGCGAATTTTCGAAGTAATGTGCAAGGGAGAACAGAAAGGGTAGCGTACAAGGCAGGGGAGACGTATAACGAAACAGCGTTGTTAGGACTTATAAACAATAAGCCAACGGGAACCAGCATAGCGTCTATTAGGTTGACCAGTGGAACGAGTGTGAGTGTTAACGCGCGAAGCAAGACGGTGAGCCATGCCGGTGTAGGTACAAGTACTGTAGTAGTGGAATTGAGTAATCCGAATTATAACAGTAAACCCGTAGCGATAGAGTTTATAATAAATCCCGCAACACAGAAGAAGCCGGGTCCAGTGACATTATCGCAGTCTAAGGTAGCGTGGGGGACTGCTATAAACATAAGCGGTTATGATGCAAATAAGTATAAGTATGAAATAAAACCGGATAGTAACAAGATTGCTATTAATCATGGAGTAATAAGCGCAACGGCGCCATATGTGGGAATTATAAAGCGGCAGTCTAAGAGTACAAATACTCACAGTAAATCGGTGTGGTCAGATGGTGTGAAGGTTGAGTTTACTAAAGCGAAATTTTCAGCTAGTGTGACAGGAAAAAACAAAGTAGTCAAATATACAGGAAATTTGAAAAAGTATGATGAAAAAGAAATACTCAAGGATTTTATTGACGGTGAACCTGGTCAACAAGAAATGGATGCTAATATACTTCTCAACCGTCCAGTATCACCAATAACAGACATTGTAGGCATTTCTATTAGTGGGAAGTCTGTAAGAAAAATTGAAAACAATGGTGTTTTTTCTCTGCAGGAAACTGGAGATTTAGGTAAGAGTACTATAGAATTTGAACTTGCTGCCCCTAATTATGAGAATAAAAAAGTTAGGGTTGAATATACTGTTGAGCGCGGAACTATGTCTGCTGTCAAGGTATTCGATTACACATTTAACCAGCAACTATGTGAGTCATCGAGTCCTCAAAATTTTTATAGTTACCCTAGTGGCATTAATTTATCTTCTTCCAACAATCTAATAAAAAACGTTGTTAAAAACGCACCCAAAGACACATGGCTACTTATAATGGATTCTAGTAATACAAATGTCATCAAAAAACCAAATAATTATAATATAGAAGTATGTATAGGGTCAGTGGGATCTAGCATTATGTCTGGTGTGTTGGTGCATGCAAAATATGAGTCTAAAAACATACGGTTTAAACTTACTATTCAAAAATATAAGCAAAAGACTCCAGCTAGGCCAGCCTTTATGGATAATAAGGGCAAGACAAGGTATGATTCATCAGTATCAACCCAAGAGAGTGCTGTGGCATTAGACATAAGTGGCAAAAAAGAAAGCGATGGATATGAATATGAGTTTAAGAGATTCGGGCGGAGCGTGTTCACGAAGCATCTTAGAAAGGTGTTTTCATCGCTGATGCCTAATCTGCTCATAATCGAGGTGTTTGATGATAATAATAATAATAATTATTCTTCAGGCTCTGGGAGAGATTATTTTTCTGCAACTGCTGAAGTGAGGGTGAGAAAAAAGGGAACATCTTATGCGCTACCATCAGACTGGTCTTCCCCACTTACGATTCGCTTTATACCACGTAAGAAACCTAAAAATTATGATTATTGTGGGAAGAAGACGACGGGCGGGCAGATCTGCTAAAAAGAGTTGTAAAAGGGCGTGATTTTCACGTTCTTTTACGGTTGTTTTTTAAAACCATGGGGTTGAATACAGCGTTGTAGAAAACCAATCTAAGAAGTGTTAAGGTTAAAATCACACTTCATGCTTGAAGGGCTGTAAGCAGGGTTAACGGCAATGCTGTTTAATAACCCTGCTTGACGTTGTTCGCGGTGTCTTGCGATAAAGGGCTCTGCATGTTTATCACCGCCATGCATGTCAAGCTACGTACGCGGTGTAGTTTGTGAGCGTCCATTGCGCGTGTCCGCTTTGGGCGCAGTTTTCGCTGTGTAGCAGTGGCTCTATGTTTAAGCAAAAGACACCGCATACGTTGGCAGCAAGAAGTACTTATACTACTATAGTAATTACATGCAATTTTTTACTATAAACACCGCGCATGCACATGATAAGTAACAATGGATGCAATGAATAAGCCTACGGTTGACACATTTGCGTGGCGCGTTTCATTTTTTGGAGCGCTTGCTGCGCTTGTTGTTCTGCCCATAATAAACCCTAAAACCTTTCTTACGATATACGCCTTCATTCCGGATGGTATTTACAATACCCTGTTGGTAACGCTTTCATCTATTTTGATTGCTTCGTGTATAAGCATTGCTGTTGGTGTGGGGAGAACCATAAACCCCACGCTCAATAGAGTGCTTTCTATTTATGTAGAAGTATTTCGCGGCGTTCCATTGCTGGTTCAGTTGTTTTACGTCTACTTTGTGTTGGGGAAGGTTTTACCCCTGCCACGCTTGGTTGCCGCCATTGGTGCAATGAGTTTTTGCTACGGGGCTTACATGGCAGAAATTGTGCGCGCGGGACTCTTGTCCATTCCCAAAAGCCAAGTAGAAGCGGCCTCGTCGCTTGGCATGAGTCGCTTTCAGTCTTTCCGCTATGTGATTATTCCTCAAGCCTTTAAAATTATTTTGCCGCCCTTTGGCAATGA
Organism: Spirochaetia bacterium; assembly: GCA_965196605.1. GTDB lineage: Bacteria > Spirochaetota > Spirochaetia > WTKD01 > CBDAKK01. The sequence continues at coordinate 259,637 of CBDAKK010000004.1, read as the reverse complement.
ATTTATTATGCTTTTAAAGGACTCTTCGCTTATCTCAATAATAGCGGTTGCGGACATTATGCAAAGGACGCGTCAATACGCCTCGCGCACCTTTGATTACTTTGAAGCCTTCACCGTATGCGCGCTTGTGTACTTGATTCTTACCTTGTTTTTTTCCAAGGCAGTCTTTCACATTGAAAAGCGCTTTCATCCTTCGCGCCGCACAAAGGGCAAAACAACATGAGTAGATCAAAACGTAGTATGGCTATAAAAAGCAAACAAGAAATTGTAAGCCTCGTTGACATTGTCAAGTCCTTTCACATTCACGGCCAGCATGTGCGCGCAGTTGATGGAGTGAGCCTCTCTGTGCACAAGGGTGATGTAGTGTGTATTATAGGCCCCTCGGGCAGCGGCAAAAGCACGCTTTTGCGTTGCGTCAATTTTTTGGAAAAGCCCACCTCGGGCGCTGTGTTTTTTTGTGGAGAAGAAATAATTGACGCAAGAGTTTTGCACAATGCGCGTGAACACATTGGAATGGTCTTTCAAGACTTTGCCTTGTTCTCGCATTTAAACGTACTTGAAAACATTTGCCTTGCGCCCGAAAAGGTTAAAAACATAGCGCGCGCAGAGGCTGAACTTACGGCGCGCTCGCTTCTTAAAAAAGTTGGGCTTTCTGATAAAGAAGAGGCCTTTCCTGCGGAGCTTTCGGGCGGGCAAAAGCAGCGCGTTGCCATTGCGCGCTCGCTTGCCATGAACCCCAAGCTCATGCTTTTTGATGAACCCACCTCTGCCTTGGACCCCGAAATGATTAAGGAAGTACTTGCCGTCATGCAGTCACTTGCTGATGAGGGCATGACCATGCTGATTGTAACTCACGAAATGGGCTTTGCCAAAAACGTAGCAGACAAGGTGTGCTTTATGGATAAGGGGCTTATTATTGAAGCTGCCCCTCCAAAAGAAATTTTTAACAGCCCACAACACGCAAGGACGCAAGAGTTTCTCTCCCACGTGTTGTAGCTGCGCCCGCACCCCTAGCGCGTTGCTTGTGGCAAGCCCATGTACAACTAACACAAAAGCCACGTACGTATTGAAGGAGCCGCACACAGAGGCGTGCCGCTACTTTGAGTAGAGGCTTGGTAAAAACAAGGTGAGCTGAGGAAACAGGGCGACCAGCAGCAAAACCACAAGGCTTGCACAAATAAACGGCAGTATTCCACGAAATGCTGCGTAGGCAGAAATTTTTCCTATGTTTGCCCCGACCAGCAGGCACACGCCTATGGGGGGCGTTGTGAGCCCAATCATCAAGTTGAGCACCGCCATGACGCCAAAATGAATGGGTGACATTCCCACGCTTACTGCTACGGGCAACAAGACGGGAAACAGTATTACAAGCGCGGCAATGGTTTCCATAAACATGCCCACAAATAAAAGTAGCAGGTTCATAAGCAGGAGTATGACGTATTTGTTGGAAGAAAGCGACAGGAGCAGTTGCGCAATGTGCTGTGGAATTTGCTCACGCGCGAGTATCCACGCAAACACACGCGCAAAGGCAACCAGAAACAATATTGCCGCGGTGGTCTTCATGCTGGTAATTACAATGCTGGGTATGGCGCGTAAAGAAAGTTCTTTGTAAATAACCAGCCCTACAAACAAGGCGTAGCACGCGGCAACAATGGAGGCTTCCGTTGGGGTGAAAAACCCACCTAAAATGCCTAAGAGAATAATGACTGTCATCATGAGCGCCCAAAAGGAATTTATAAAGCAACGCAGTACGTATGCCGCGCTTTTTTTTGCTGCCCTTGGGTACTGATTTTTACGAGATATGCCGTAGGCTACGACTATGAGAAACAAGCCCAGCAAGAGTCCCGGTACAGCGCCGCCTAAAAACAACTTTGTGATGGACAAACCCGTAAGCGTGCCGACAATGATCATGGGCAAGCTTGGGGGAATGATGGGACCTATGGTAGAACTAGATGCCGTAACCCCAACGGCAAAGGCGCTGTCGTAGCCTTGCTTTTTCATGGCGGGGATCATGACGCTCCCAATGCTTGTTGTGTCGGCTATGGCAGTGCCCGTAATGCCCGCAAATATCATGGAAGAGACTATGTTTGCTAAACTCAAGCCGCCCGTGATATGCCCAATAAGCGCATTGGAAAAGGCGACAATGCGCTTTGTGACACCCCCCGTGTTCATAATGTTGCCCGCGAGTATGAAGCCGGGAATGCACAGGAGCGCGAAGGAGTCCATGCCCGCATACATTTTTTGCGCTATGGCGCTTAAGGGTATGTCCATGATGAGCAAGTACAGCGTGGACGAAAGCCCTATGCTAAAAGCAACGGGTATGCCGATGGCAAGCGCTATAAAGAAGCTTGCAAATAAAACGATAATTCCCATTACAGGCCACGCCTCCTATATGCATCTTGTATCAACTCACGCGTGAGGTAGTATATGAAAAAAAAGGACGAAAAGGCAATGCTGCTGTATGGCAGCGCCATGGGAATGCCGAGCGTAGGAGAGGTTTGAGTGAGACCGAGCTTGGCAAAGCCTATGCCGTAGATGAATATTATCACAAACATTGCAAGAAGGCTTGCGCGCATACAGGTAAGTACCAGCCTTTTGTGTTTTGTGCGCAATTTTTCAAGCAAAAAATCCACGGCTATGAACTCCCCGTGTTTATATGCAAGGGGCGCGGAAGCAGCAATGCTTGCCACAAAGAGCAAGCGCGCAAACTCCTCCGTCCACACAAATGAAACCCGGGAACTAAAACGCGTGAGTATTTGCAGAACTACCACCAAGAACAAGCTTGTAAAAAACACAAGCGTTAACCCGAGTAGCAATGCCTCTAGCGCATCGTGCTTCTTGCGCATCATGGCCTTTTTTTAATCATCTAGCGCTACAATCTTTGTAACTACCTCAGCGACATCATGCTCTAGGTTTTCCGTAACCGCAGGTATCATCTGCTCTGCAAAGGCGTTTTTGTCAACCTCGCTTACAATAACCATGCCCTTCTCAAGCAAAACCTGTTTGGCGTTTTCTGTCTCTGACGCAAGCTTGTCATCTGCCCAAGCTTCAACTTCTGTCGCTGCTTCTAAAACCGCGCGCTGCTGCTCTTCGTTAAGCTTTTCAAATTGCGCCTCCCCTACTACAACATAAATCCAACCAAAAACGTGCTCGGTTTCGTTTACGTACTTTTGCACCTCAAAAAAGGAAGCGCTTACAATAAGATCATAGGGGTTTTCCTGTGCCTCAATGACGTTTTGTTGTAAGGCGGTGAAAACCTCACTAAACGCCATGACCTGCGGGTTTGCCCCAACCGCGCTCCATGCATTCATAAAAGCGGGCACGCTCGGCACGCGCATTTTTAAGCCCTTGACGTCCTTAGGACTTTGCACCGGCTTGTTGCTGGTTAGGTTTCTCGGCGCTCGCTTGTGATGGTAGAGCACCTTGAGACCAACTTTCTGGCTAATTTCGCGCGTTATTTCTTCACCAATGCTTCCGCTGAGCACTGCGTTTAAGTGCTCTCGGCTTTTTATAACATAGGGCAGCCCCAGCACGGCAGCTTTGGGCGCCCAGTTTGAAAGCGACTCCCCCGTAATAGTCATGTCAGCAGTGCCCGTTTTAATGTCGTTGATGGTCTCAATTTCAGAGCCAAGCTGCTCGTTAGGAAAGAGTTCAATGGTCAAAGAGCCCTCTGTTTTTTCCTCCACAAGCGCCGCAAACTTCTCAGCCGCCTTGTGCCACAGGTGCTGCTCATTGCTTAAGTGCCCAAACTTCCACACCGTGTTCTCTTGCTCTTTTTTGTTACACGAAGCAAGTGCCATAACCAACAAAGCGCCAACCACATACAAAATAAACTTTTTCATAAGTACTCCTGTTATTAACAAGTTATACGCTCAATTGTACTACAAACACAGCAGGTACACACTTAAGGTGGTGGGGGGAGTGTCCCCCCACGCCCCCCTTGGGGTAAGACGCGATGTTGCGCTATACGCGTCTTTTTGTGCCATAGCTGACGCGGTATTGCGTGAACGCCCTTTGTTGCCACGACGTAGGCGCACTATGCAAACACACTTCGGTTGGCAGTTCTTTTTCTTTTCTTTTTTTACCATCCATGGCATGTGCGTGCGACGGAAAAAAAGTCGCAAGCGCGACAAGCGCGAGCGGCTAGAAACAATTAAAATAAGTGTCGCAACGCGACACAAAGCGACACAAAGATGGAGCTTATAGCAAAAAACATCCTGTGAGCTAAAGCAGTAATAACATAGATACTGTATGCAAGTATGAAAATTGTATTGAAGTAAGTTTGTATGAGTGCTCGCACCAAAGTCGCAAGCGAAGCGAGGGGGTGCAAACTATTGCATAAGCACCGCTGTGCGGTGCAAACATGGAGCTTGCATCAAAAGAAAAGAAAGAAGAGTACCAAAGAAGAAAAGTCAAGAATGCGATGCGCCAGAAACAGCGTGTGTCGTAGGCATACAACTTTTTGCGCGTACCGCGCACGGGCTACTGTATCCGCCTTGCCCCACCACTACATATGGCGTAGTCCCGCGGCGCGTGTTGCTACAGTATAATCGTATGTATACATGATGTACGACATGTCCCACAACATAGACAACAAGCATGAAACGCGTAGCATATAATCTTGTACTAGAGGCTATAGCCGCAAAGCTTTGTAGCGCGGGTGTGCCTCAAGAACACGCGCACATTGTCGCCGACGTCTTGGTGTATGCTGATGCCTCTGGCATTACCTCGCACGGCACCATAAGGCTTGAGCACTACGTGCGCCGCATTGCAGAGGGTGGCATAAACACGCACAGTAGCTTTACGGCAAAGCAAGGGGCTTACGCATGGAGCCGCCTTGTGGACGCCGAGGGCGGGCTGGGGCACGTTGCCGCCTTGCGCGCGGTGCATGAAGGCGTGCAAGTAGCAAAGACGCATGGCATTGCGGTGGTTTCCGTAACAAACACAAGCCATTGCGGCGCGCTGTCGTACTACATGCGCAAAATAACCGCGCAGGACTTCATTGGTTTTGCCACCCTCAACACGGACAAGTGCGTAGTACCCTTTGGTGGCACCAGTCCCTTTTTGGGCACCAACCCCATTGCGTGGGGCTTTCCGCAAAGTGAAGACGCAAACCCCATTATTGTGGACATGGCAACCAGCGAAAGCGCCCTTGGCAAAATAATTGCGGCGCGTGAAAAAGGAGAGCGCATTCCTCCTCACTGGGCGGTGGATGCAGAAGGAAACCCCACAGACAAGCCGAATGAAGTGGCAGCCTTGCTGCCCTTAGCTGCGCACAAGGGCTACGCGCTCGCTTGTGTTGTGGAAGTTTTGAGTGCCATTTTTACCGCCAGCGCCTTTGGCCCGCACCTTGCCCCCATGTACGACAAACTGAACACAAAGCGCAATCTGGGCGCGTTTTTTTTGATGATGGACGCCGCTGTACACGTACCTAAAGATGCCTTTAAGGCGCAACTCGCACGCATGATACGCGAATTACATGCCCAGCCCTGCGCACCGGGAGTTGATGGCATACGCCTCCCCGGCGAAATGGAACATGCACAGTACCAACAAGCTTGCGTTGGGGGCGTAGCACTACTGCCGGAAGTATGCCGTTACCTGTGCTTGTAGCATATGCACACGCATCATAACAAAAACATTGCAAATATGTTATTTATTTGTTATTTTAACGAAATAAACACCTTTTGTATCGAGAACGTAAAGTAATTGTGCTATACATATAATGTATTATGTGTATTAAAAAAATATCTTTTGTATGTTTGGCAATATTTTGTATTGTGAACATTGCTTGCTTACCATCTGGTGGTAAATCCCGATATAGCGTAAACCAAGAAAACAACGTGGGCGGTGGTGATATAGGAAAGCATGATAAAGATGAGAAATCTATAGCTCCCGATGGCAATGTATGTAAGCCTTATACTGCAATGACACATAATGCAAACAATATTATAGCTGCAGGGGCAGGGCATAGTTTGTGGATAGATGAAAATGGAGAGCTGTGGAGCTGGGGTTATAACTACTATGGTCAACTTGGTCGAACTCTCATTGATGGAAGAACGAATGATAAGAACCCTATGAAAGTTCAGGTATATGATTCTGATGCAAAGTTAGACACTACGGCAAACGCAAGTCCTTGGGTGGGTGTTACAGCAGGTGCTAACGACACCATTGCGTGAAAACAAGACGGTAGTGCTTGGAGCTGGGGAGCAAATGATAAATATCAACTTGGCTTGGGTTCTTCTGACTCACCAAATATTGCTAACAAGATCTTCACTCCACAAAAAATTACTCATCATATTCTTCAAGGTAAAGCGCTAAAAAAAACAGTTGCAGGGCTTGCTCATGTGTTGGCTATAGATGATGCAGGCATACTTTATGCGTGGGGAGATAATGCACAAAAACAACTTGCTACTTCTGCCGTGTGGGGGAATATTAGTTCTGGTGTAGCCCCCCCGCACATCATTCCAGTATCCGAAGGAAAAAGTATCGTGGATATAGCCGCGGGAGCAGAACACTCACTTGGCATTCGTAGCGATGGCAGGCTCTACGCAGTGGGTAGCAATGCGAGGGAGCAGTTAGCGAGAGAAAATGCAATACATGGAACAAATGGCATTATGGTATCTAGTACCCCCATTGAAATTATGTGCAACGTTATGAGAGTGGCAGCAGGAGGCAACAGCACCTTTGTCATAGACAGCCAAGGACAGCTTTGGGGTTGGGGTGATAACAGCCAAGCGCAGCTTGCGCAGGAGGCTGGTAATTTTGACAAAGGGAAGGATATTTCAGGCAAGCTCTTATCGTACACCCACAAGCCGCAAAAAATAACCGTGGACAATGCAAGCGCTGACGCTCAAAAATGGACGGATGTTGTAGTAGGGGCTATATACGTCTTGGCAATGAAGGCAGACGGAAGCTTGTGGTTGTGGGGCGGTGGAACTCACAAGCCAAGGCACATTGGTAGCGGCACGACATGGAAGGCCATTGCTATGGGGGCAAGTCACATATTAGCGGTAGACACCACCAACAAGGTGTGGGGTTGGGGTTTAAACACAAGCGGGCAGCTTGCTACAGCCACTACTACTACAAGCTTAAACACACTTACCCAAATACATCCTAAGCCGTAATTGTTTAAGAAGGGCGCGCAACATTTGCGTTACTTATTTTAAATAAAAGATGCAAAGTGACATGCATATTCCGATATAATTATAGTATATCGGGGGTATTATGCACATTAAAAAAACACTTTTTGTATGCTTTGTAATTCTTGTTGTAATGGTGGTTGGCTGTCTACCCACCGGCAGGTCAAAACCGCGCGGAGACACCCAAGATGATGCTGGCACAGGCGGCGGTGGTAATACAGAAGAAAGTAGCTTCAAACCAGATCCCGGCACCCACCCCCCCCAGTGGAAACACGCAATGTAAAGCTTACGCAGCAAATACCCATGAGGAAGATGAACACCTAGCCGCAGGGGGCTACTTTAGCATGTTTATAGATGACAGCGGTAAACTGTGGAGCTGGGGAAGCAACATTAATGGGCAGCTTGGCCAAGGAAATATAAAGACAATTTCAAAGCCTGTAGAGGTCACAACAACAGGAAACGATGAAAAATGGATTGGCGTTACTGCGGGCACGAAATACACCATTGCGTGGAAAGCGGACGGCAGCATGTGGGGCTGGGGCGTAAATGATAGGTATCAACTTGCTACATCCCTACGGGGTACTGTTGGTACTAGTACTGTTGGAACGTCTACGCCAGTAAAAATCAGTTATAACGCAACAGCAAAAATTAAAAAAATAATTGCGGGTAATGCGCATGTACTCGCCATAGATGAACAAGATATGCTCTACGGCTGGGGAGATAATACGGATTACCAACTTGTTACATCGGCAGCATCAAACGCGTCTATTCCTTCAAACGCAGCTGGATTTCACACCATTACTGCGGCGCAAGGAGCAAAAGTGGTCGACATAGCCGCAGGGGCAGCGCATTCCCTCGCAATTCTTGATAATGGCATGGTCTATGGCGTTGGGAGCAACAAGCTACAACAATTGGCAAAAAACAATAGAGATGTAGCAGACAAATCTTCCAAACCCATGCAAATTATGTGTAACGTCAAGCACATAGCCGCAGGAGGTGGTACTAGCTTTGCCATAGACACAGCTAACAAGCTTTGGGGCTGGGGTGATAACAGCAAGGGACAGCTTGCACAGGATCCTAGCACAGATTTTGACCCTTCTAATAAAACAAACACGCAAAAATACACCCACAAACCGCAGCAAATTACCGCAACCCTGAGCGGGACTAAAGTGGAAGCATGGCACGACGTGGTAGTGGGGTCGCAGTATGTCTTGGCTATTGATGAGAAAAACCGTTATTTGTGGATTTGGGGGAAGGGCGGCAATGCAGTGAGTACCTCAAGCACTCAGTATGAACCGCAACAGATTGGAGGCAGTGCTACGTGGAAGGCCATTGCGGTAGGTGGTGCGCACGTATTAGCGCTAAAAGAAAATGGCGGAACAAAAGAAATATGGGGCTTGGGTGCAAACAAAAGTGGGCAGCTTGGTACAGCCACAGGTGCCGCAACCACACTTACAAAAATTTACCCGTAGCTCGTAGCTGACACGCCGTAGCATTGCGCTCGCCCTCCTCCACGCACCGAGCTCGGTGAAACAAGTATGCAAAGGGCTTATGTAGACAGAGGCACTGTGCCTTTGTGCGGGCACACAAAACCCTGTGGCAGTGCCTGTGCAAAAACACCCGTGTTTTTCTCAGGCTCATGGGGACTTTTTCACCAACAAGTCTAGACATTTTTGAAAAAACACCAGTCTTTTCTCTCCAACCCATGGAGACATGCTTGCTACAGCATGGCCTGAGCGCTTTCATGAGGTGGCACAGGCAGGGCGCTTGTGTCTAAGCTTTTGGTGTGTTTCTGCTGTTTTTATACATTAAAAGCTGTATTTTGACGTGCGTAGCTTTGTGGTGTTGCGGAGAACTACTGTGCGGGTCTGTAAGCCTACTGCGTTGGAGCGTAGTGTGCATGGTGGGTGTGAGGTTTTGAAAGACTACGGGGAAATGTCAAATACACGGCGCATCTTGAATCTGCGACTCCTCCTCGATTCTTGATTTTTCTTTTATTTATCAATCGTACAAGGTGTCCCTTTTTTATTTCCTCTTTCTCCCTCTCTGTTGCTCTTGCCCCTTGAATCCACCTGCTTTTTTACTACTCCATTGTAAGCCTTCTTGGTATGGGCTACAATAAAAAAATGGTACACATACAATCAAAACGCTTTTCCATAGAGGCTATTGGCTTTGGCACCTACCGTGTGCCGCCCGGAGACGAGGCCTACAAAGCGGTAACAGAAGCATTAGAAGTGGGCTACAGAAGCATAGACACTGCCAAGTACTACGACAACGAGCAGGACGTTGGGCGCGCAGTACGCGATGCAAAGCTACAAGAAAGCGTGCAAATTACCACAAAGTTGTGGAATGACGAGCAGGGCTATGATGCCGCGTTGAGTGCGGGGCGCAGAAGCAGGGACTACTTGGGAGTCGAAAGCATAGACTTGTTTCTTGTGCATTGGCCGGGTGAAAATAAGTTTATAGAGACGTGGAAGGCTTTTGAAAAGTTGAAGTCTGAGGGCACGGTCAAGGACATTGGGGTGAGCAACTTCAATGCGCGCCATTTAGAGGCTTTGCGTGAGGCGGGGCTTGCTACGCCTGTTATAAACCAAATAGAAATGAATCCGCTTTTTACTCAAGCGGAGTTGCGTCGTTATTGCGCAGAGCATGATATTATCATAGAGGCGTGGCGTCCTATTATGGGCGGTAAAATAGCAAAGCTGGATGCGATACAAGACATTGCTACAAGGCACGGAAAAAGCCTTGCACAGGTTGCGCTGCGCTGGAGTGTGCAACGCGGATGTAGGGTGCTCCCCAAAAGCACGCACCGCCAACGCATGGTGGAAAACCTGAATATTTTTGACTTTGAGCTTAGCGAAGAGGAGCTTGCTGCCATAGATGCCATGAATGTAGATTACCGTTCGGGTCCTGACCCCGAAGCCTTTTTGTTTTGAGGAGCTTAAGGACATGGGCGAAGTAGCAAGCGCGGCAGATCCGTTGTCTGTGCGCCTTACAAGGCAAAATGCAGCCGTGCATTTTTTAGGTGAGCGTGAGACACATGTAGTACACATAGACGGAACGCCAGAGCTTGGTGGCGAAAATAAGGGTTTTAGGCCTACAGAACTTTTGCTGTATGCGCTTGGCGGCTGTGCAATACTCGACTTTAGTTCCATGCTTTATAGACAGGGCATAAAGGTACATGACATTTTTGCTGATGTTAGTGGTACGCGGAAGGCGGAGGGCGCAGCAAAGCCTTTTAGCGACATTCATATAAAATTTGTTATTGCTGGCAAGCAGGACGAATTGGAAGATTACCGCGCCATTATACAGCTTTTTGCAAAGCGCGCCGTGCATGAATTGTGTTCAGTTGGCTTAACTATTCGTAAGGAAACGAGTATTAGGCACGACGTTGAGTTTTTGCATGCCTAGGGGCGTGCTTTTTATGGTTCTCGCTACTTAATTGCATTCTGCAGCGCAAAGCTCATAAAGGCGAACAACGCAGAAAACCCTATGCCCATAAAAACAAGCACAAGGTTTAGTTTTGAATTTGTGTTTTTTATTTCTGTCAATAATTCTGTTTTAACACCATCAATACGTTGATTAGTTGCATCTATACGCGTGTTTGTGCTTTTTATTTCTGTCAATAGTTCTGTTTTAACACTATCTATGCGCTCATTAGTGGAATTTATTCGTTCATTAGTGGAGTTTATCCGCTCATACACGGTATTAAATTTTTCACTTATTACTTCTTCAAGCCTATCAATGCGGGCGTCCTTGAGACGTTCCGTGAGTATTTCATAATGCGTTACTGGAGTATGGTAAGTCATCTTCTTGCTTTTGAGCGAGCGCCATGCTCTTAGTATATCAGACAATTTTTCAATTTTCAATTATCAATGGGTAGATTGCTGGATTCAAATTGCTGCGTACAAGGTGTCTCTTTTTTTATTTCCTCTTCCTTATTCTCTGTGTTGGATGCAGCAATGTACATCCACCTTAGATTAGAAAATAGGAATAAAAAATTATAATTTATAGTGTATAATTGAAGTAGAGGTGTATATATGCTTAATGCTACCTATGTTTTTTTCACGCTCTTGGTTGGCGTAGAGCACCTGTACTTTTTGGTGCTTGAAATGTTTTTTTGGACAACACCAAAGGTCATGAAAATATTTGGTGTGAAGAGCGAAGAGATTGCACGCGACAGTCGCAGTTTGGCTGCAAACCTTGGGCTCTATAACGGCTTTTTGGGCGCTGGAGTGCTGTGGTCTTTTATCACGCAAAACTACGCAGCAACAACTTTTTTTCTTATCTGCGTTATAATTGCGGGCATATACGGCGCCTACTCGGCTAAGAAGTGCAAAATTTTCTTTGTGCAGACCCTGCCTGCCGTGTTTGCGCTTGTCGCCATGTGTCTGCGCTAGCGCAAGGCGCATACGTGCCTCCGTGTTTTTTCTAGCAAGTGCTTTATGAATCTTGATAGTTTTACAATAATCGGATTGTCGGTATACACCACAAATGAAAACGGAAAGTCGGCTCAAGACCTCGGCGATTTGTGGACTCGCTTTTGTAAAGAAGATGTGGCAGCGCGCATACACAACAAAAAAAGCGACGACGTGTATTGCGCGTACACGGACTACGAAAGCGACTACCGCGGCGCGTATACCGCCATGGTTGGTTTGAGTGTGCATTCGCTGGAGGACGTGCCGCATGGGCTTGTGGGGCGAGAGTTTGAAGGCGGAGCTTACAAAAAGTTTGAGACGCGTGGCCCCATGCCCAATGCGCTTATAAGCCTATGGCAAGACATATGGAGGCAGGATGTCACCTTGAAAAGGCGCTACAGCGCGGACTTTGAAGTGCACAAGGCGCAAGACCCAAGACAATATCCAAAGCAAAATAAAGACGAAGAAGGTAGCTACGTTGCAGTATATGTTGCGGTAGACTAATTATGATGGGTCTTATGAAAGATGAAAAATAAAACTGAATTTCAAGACGAAGAAGTTGAAATATTATTTGAAACCTACCCTCAAGGCATTAAGAACAAACTCCTTTTGTTGAGGCAACTCATTTTTGATGTGGCTTTAAAAACAAAAGGTGTGGGGAGACTTGAGGAAACTTTAAAGTGGGGACAGCCCGCTTATTTAACAAATGAAACAAAAAGCGGAAGCACTGTTAGGGTAGATCAAGTAAAATCACAGAAGGGCCGATATGCTATCTACTTTCATTGCAAAACAGGGCTTGTAGATATGTTTAGGGATATGTATCCCGACCTTAAGTATGAGGGAAATCGTGCAATCGTTTTTGACGAATCAGATGATATCCCTATTGAAACGATTGAACACTGTATTAAATTAGCCTTAACATACAAATTGAATAAGAAAAAGAGTAGAACATAGCCATGTACAAGGCACAAACCCTCCTTGGCGCACGGTGCTTACAGCTTGTTGAAAAGGAACTCCCTTCGCCGCAAAGTGGCGAAGTGGTGCTAAAGCTTGTGTATGCGGGCATTTGTGGCTCTGACCTTGAGTACTACAAGCACGGACGTTGCGCACACTTTGTGCCACGCGCGCCCTTGGTGTTGGGGCATGAGTTTGTGGGCGTGGTGCACAGCCTCGGCAGTGCGGTACGCAGGCTTAAGCTTGGGGACATGGTTGCCGTAGACCCCGCCATGCCCTGTGGCGCGTGCCCCTACTGCAAAGACGGGCGCTACAATCTTTGTGATGACATGGTTTTCTTTGGCTCTGCAAGTTGCTTTCCGCACAAGGACGGCGGCTTTGCGCAGTACGCCGTGGTGCCCGCTCACAATTGTTTTGTCGCTTCCGCTGCAGTGCCCGTAGCTGAGCTTGCGCTCCTTGAGCCGTTTTGCGTTGCCTTTGCCGCAGTGAAAAAAATTGAAAGGCTTGCTACAAGCCATGTGCTCCTTTTTGGCGGCGGTGCCATAGGGCAGCTGGTCATCAAGGCGCTGCGTCACTGCGGCGCGCGTTCTGTTACGCTTGTGGACACGCGCAAGGCTGTGGAAAAACTCGCCTTAGAAAACGGCGCACATGCTGTGTACACGCCCAGCGCCTTACAGCGCGGTTCCTTTGATGTGTGCATTGACGCCACAGGCGCGCCCGCTGCCATTTACCAATGCTACGAAAAAGTTGCAAAAGGCGGGCAGCTTGTGCAAATTGGCACAACGCCTGAAGACGCTCTTTTGCCGATTAATGCTATTATGAGTAAGGAGCTTACTGTGCGCGGTTCATTCCGTTTTGCGCATGTTTTTGAAACCGCCTTAGAGCTTCTTGAGCGCAAAGCTGTTTCGCTTGCCAATGTTGTGAGTCACACGGTGTCGCTTGAGCATTTGGAAGATGGTTTTGCCTTGCTGCTCAATGAGCATGAGTACACCTGCAAGGTGCAAGTAGCATGTGCGGAGGGCGCGTAGGCGCGGCATATATAACACACTTGTAAATTTAAGACACTTTGTAAATTTAAGAATGTGAGGGTCAGGCATGGGTTTTTCAGAACACATAGCGGCATTGTGGACAAATGCCGTAGAAATTTTTTTAGAGGCAATTCCCTACTTGGGGTTTGGGTTCTTTATAGCAGGTTTTTTGCATGCTTTTATCTCCAACGAGTTTATTGCTCGGCATTTGCGTAAGGAGAGCATTTGGGTGTCTATTAAGGCTGCCATTCTTGGTACACCCATTCCCTTGTGCTCATGCAGCGTCATACCGGTAACAACTGAGCTGCGTCGTAGCGGCGCAAGCAGGGGTGCATTGACTTCCTTTCTTATTTCTGCCCCTGTGACGAGCGTTGATAGCTTGTTAATTTCCTACGCCATTTTGGGACCCATCATGACGGTGGTGCGGCTCATAGCATCCTTGTGCACTGCCATTATAACGGCGTGCTTGGTTATGTGGACCACCCTCAAACTCCCAATGCGTCCCATTGCTGAGCCTAAAGACTCATGTTGTAGTGCTACTGCGCCGCTAGAGACGCAGAGCACAAAGCGCCCTTCTGTGCTAACCCGTTTTATTGATGGGCAGCGCTATGCCTTTACCACCTTGCTTGATGATAGCTTTAAATGGGTGCTGCTAGCATTGATTGCAACCACTGTTATTAACACCCATGTTCCACATGATTTTTTCACCCAGTATGGCGACGGCCTCCTTGCAATGCTGGTAATGGTTGCCGTTGGATTTCCCATGTATATTTGTGCATCGGCTTCCACGCCCATTGCTGCAGGCTTATTGCTCATGGGCATTTCGCCCGGAGCCGTGTTGGTTTTTATACTCGTTGGACCGGCGTCTAACGTTGCAACCATTGGCGTTGTCAACACGCTCATTAACAAAAGGGCTTCGTTTGTCTACCTTGTAGGCGTTACTGTGGTTTCCATTGCTGCAGGACTCATGTTAAACCAATTGGTCGCCATGTATTCGTGGGACATTCTCGCCGAGGTACGGCAAGTAGCAATGCTCTCACGCCCCGTTGCCATAACAGTAACAGCATTAGTATTTCTTGCATCAATTAAAAAACTACGCCCCTACATCGGCTTGGTTAAAAAAACATAAGGGCTACTCTGTGGGGGCACCCCCCCACACCCCCGCGTATTAAGCAAACGCTTCTTGTACCCGCCGTGGTACGGTTGTAGGTGCTATCGTACAAGTGGTTTTGTTTTTTGCTCACGCCTCTTATTCCTTATGGCGTTAGCCCCACACGCGTAGCTTCCTAAACCCAGTGCCTTAGTACCTATGGCGTAGCCCCACAGGATGTTTTTCTTTTCTTTTTGGTTCTTTTTCTTTTCTTTTTGCGTCCTCAAAAAGAAAAGAAAAAGAACAGTCATCCGAGCGTATGTCATAGCAGGCGGGGCTGCTTGACCGCAGAAAAGTTCATACAAAATTAGCGTCAGCAAAACTGCGATAGCCTACCCGCGCGCGTAGCGCAATACCGCGTCTTGCCCAACGAGGGGGGCGTGGGGGCACTCCCCCACAAAGGCAAAGCCCCACAAAGGCAAAGCTGCTTTGTTGACGCGCAACGCCCGTGATAATACAATAAATGTACTCATAATATGTTAGGTTCACACGCAGCACTACAGGCCGTATTACAAAGCGCTAAAGCTGAAATTGGTGAGCAGGCCTTTGCGCTGTGGTTTTCCATGATACAAGCTGACTCTCTTGAAAACGAAACGCTTTCAATAAGTGTACCTTCTGCATATTTTAAGCAGTCGATAGAAAAAAAATATTCCCAGCAATTGCACAATGCTGCGCTGCAACTCGGAATACGAAGCGTCATTATAAACGTAAATAGCGCAATGAGCATAGACGCTACAGCGCCATCACCAAGCGAGGATGCAAAAGAGGCAGAGGATGCCGCAAGTACACAGGCGTCAGCGCAATCGAAAGATGCAACTGGAGCTCAGTCAAACAACGAAAAAAGTTTGCAAAACTATCATTTTGAAAATTTTGTTATAGGGCCAACCAATGAGTTTGCAGCGAGCATTGCCGTTGCGGTTGCTAACAACCCCGGGCAAGCCTATAACCCCTACCTTGTCTACGGGCCTGTTGGACTAGGCAAAACGCATATACTCAAGGCAATAGGCAATAAAATACTTTTTCTAAGCCCTAAGTCTAAGGTCTTGTACATAACCTCTGAGGCATTCTTGAACATGTTTGTAGAAGCCACGCAGAATAAAGGTATGACGAGTTTCCGCAATAAAATGCGCACTCTCGATGTGCTGCTTATTGATGATGTGCAGTTTTTTGCAGGCAAGGAGCAAACGCAAGAAGAGCTGTTTCATATTTTTAACGTGCTTCACAGCGAAGAACGGCAAATGGTATTTGCAAGTGATAGGCCGGTAAGCCGCATACAAAAGCTGGAAGAACGCCTTGCTAGTCGATTTCAAAGTGGAACGAGCGCAGACTTGCAACCGCCGACTTCAGAAATGGCTATAGCCATTATGAAAAATGAACTCGTGAAAAACGATAAGACGCACATGGTATCGGAGGATATCATTCATTTTATAGCTTCCAACGTACGCAACAACATACGCGACATGCTCAGCTTTTTGCGCAAAATAGTCGGCTATACGGAAATTACCAAAAAGATGGTTTCGCCCGACGTGCTCAAGCGTTGGGTAGCCGACCACAAGCCAAAGTCGCAGAGCATTTCGGTGGAAAAAATACTCAAGGCCGTGGCTTCGCATTTTACCGTAGGCTTAAGCGACATTAAAAGCAAGAAGCGCACGCGCGAAATAAGCAAGGCGAGAAAGATTGCCGTATTTCTGTTGCGCAAACACAACACGCTTACCTTTACCGAAATAGGCAAAACCTTGAGCATATCACACGTTGCTGCAAACTCCGCCTACACCACCATAGAGCAAGAATTGGAAAGCGGCGGGGTACTGAGCGAGCACGTGTTTTCCATAGAGTCGACGCTCTAGCTTAAGCCACGCCGCCTCAAATGGTTAGTCCCTCGCGTAGCCACAAAACTTCATGCGGCTCTAGGGTAAAAAGCACCACGGGCTTTCCTGAAGCGTCCTTGTCCATGGGAATAAAGACCGCATCATCAGTAAACAGGTCTGCGCAGCCCTCTTTCCACGCAAAGAGCGTGGCGTCCACCTGCTGTGAAATTGCTCTGTCACTTACGTTGACCATGCATAACACGCGCTCCTCACCCTGCGCACCGCGTACAAACGCAAAGACTTCTTTTGTTGTGGGCAAGACTTGCATGGGCGTGTAGGGCGCAAAGGCACTGCTCTTGCGGCGCGCTGCAAGGAGTTGTAAGTAGCCTTGAAACACGTGGTAACGCAGGCTTTTTTGGTTTGCTAGTTCTTCCCGCACGGTTTTGACATCCAGTTTTTCTCGGTTGATGCTGCGGTTTGCCCCCGTCTTTTCCACGCCCTCGCTCCAGTTTTCACTGCCGAGGAGGCTGTGTATATATATGCCCGGCACGCCCGGCATGGCGAGCAATACGCTTTGGGAGGCAAGAAAGGCGCGCGCTTTTTTTTCTACGGGGGCATCTGTTTTAGCAATTGCCGAGAGGTAGTTCACGTTTATTTCGTAGGGTATTTCGCCGTCTGCAGTTGCCTTGTATGAAATGCGCGCGCCGCGTTCCTTCACGCGTTCTATAAGCGCTTCGCGTTCTTGTTGGGGCACTATGCCGTGAGTTGGCGTAATGCCTATGCCGTCATGAGAGGCGCAAAAGTTAAAGTAGGTCTGCTTCTTTTCTTTTTGCGGTTGTGGCAAGGCCTCTGCCCACGCGCATAGGTACTCAGTGTTGGTGCGTACAAAGGCGTGTGAAAGCAGGGGTGGCAGCGGAAATTGATAGACCATGTGCGCCTCGTCTCCATTGCCAAAGTAGGATATGTTTTCCTCATGCGGCACGTTGGTTTCGGTAATAAGCACTGAGCCTGCAGCAAATTCGTCCAAGAGCGCCCGCATGAGCTTTACGACAAGGTGTGTTTTTTCAAGGTGTATGCACGATGTGCCGCGCTCCTTCCACAAGTACGCTATGGCATCAAGGCGTATGATGCGAGAGTGATGCACTTGCACGTATTCCATAAGGGTGTCGAGCATTTCAAAAAGCACAAGTGGGTTTGCGTAGTCTAAGTCTACTTGATCGCGGCTAAAGGTAGTCCACACATGGCGCGTCCCTTGCGTGGTTTGGTACTCGCTCAGCACAAAGTGCGGGCGCGGGCGCACCACCTGAGAGAGATCGGCGTCCTTGTCTTCGGTTGTAAAAAACTCATCAAAGGGCTTTTCGTTCTGCAAAAACTTTTCAAACCATGCGTGCTTGCTTGAGCAGTGGTTTAACACTAAGTCGCTCATGAGCACAAAGCGCTGTCCAATGTTCTCAATGTCGTCCCAGGTTCCTAAGTCTTCGCGCACTTGCCTATAGTCGCTTATAGAAAAGCCATCGTCCGAGGTATAGGGAAAATAGGGCAGTATGTGCAGTCCTGAGACAAGCCCTTGCGTTTCCTCGCTTAAAAAATTAAGCAGCGTCTTCAAAGGCTTTTCACCGTGTGCGTCTATAAGGCTGTCTCCATAGCTTATAATCACGGCAAGCGCTTCATTGCATACGTCCTGTGTATCAAGCTCGCGTTTCTGCGCGCTCCACTTGGTAGCATATTCTTCCAAAAGGCTTTGCCATGCATCTGCCTTTGGTGTGTCAGAATATATACCCCTCAGTAATTGTTTTACAGCATCCATAATTTTATTGTAAATGAAAGTACGAAAAGACATTGCTTACATGTAATGATTTGGGTGGGGGAGCTGCCCCCACGCCCCCCTTTGGGTAAGACGCTATTGAGCGCTTGCGCGCGAGCGTTTGTGATATGGCTCACGCGATGTGTTGCTCACGCCATTGGTTGCCAAGACGCTAACGCAGTATGATGATGCCTCGGACGGCTGTACTTTCTTTTTTCTTTTTTCAAAAAGAAAAAAGAAAGGTACCAAAGAAAAAAGAAAAAGAAGTGGTGCAGTTGCGGGGCTAACGCCATAGGGAACAAGACACAAGCGCAACGATGAAGAAAGTACCAAAGTCGCGAGCGTAGCGAGGGGATGCCAACTATTGCATAAGCACCGCTGTGCGGTGCAAACATGGAGCTTGCATCAAAGAAAAACATCCTGTGAGGCTACGCCATAGGAACTAAGACACTGAATTTAGGGAGATTGCGCAAGTGGGGCTAACGCCATAAGGAATAAGAAGCGTGAGCAAAAAACAAAACCACTTGTACGATAGCACCTACAACCGTACCACGGCGGGTACAAGAAGCGTTTGCTTAATACGCGGGGGTGTGGGGGCTTGCCCCCACAGCGGCTTTTTCTTTTCTTTCTTTGGTACTCTTCTTTCTTTTCTTTTTGCGTCGCACAAAAAGAAAAAAAGTCGGGAGCCGTTAGGCGAGCGGCTAGAAACAATTAAAATAAGTGTCGCAACGCGACACAGAGATGGAGCTTATAGCAAGTACAGCTATCGGTGTATATGGCTTATTTGGAGCCTAGTCTTGGCCGCCACAGTGTGAGCTGAAAGTCATGCTTGCATACAATTAGTCGCGCGTAGCGCAAACACAAAGCGCTTCAGCGCAAAAAAGGGGCGGTAGTGGACGGGAGCTAACGTCATAGGGACTAAGACACAGAATCTAAGGAGTACTTATATGTGTTCAGCGCTGCGCGTCTTGAGTGCTACGCACGGGTGGTGCAGTTGCGGGGCTAACGTCATAGGAAAGAGAACACAAGTATAGGATTTACTCATGCGTGTTGAGTGCTCCGCGCGCGGGTAGACTATCGCCGTGTATGGTATGGTTCATGCGGAATTGTATGTACTTGTGTTAATAATTTAAGCAAGATAGGCGCGTTTGTATATAGCAATTGTTTTATGTCTTACAGCTTTTATTAAAAGCAAAAATGTTTTCATTTAATTTACTTCACTATAATCATTAGAATTTACATTATTGTCATTATGAATAATAATGTAAATTTATATTTATTATTTGCAATATTATTATTATAATAAATTCAGTAGTTAAATCTTAAGTATAGTAAAGTTTTATTTGGAGGCATTGTATGAAAAATATCATTCAAAAAAAATTCTTAGTGTTATTATTGGGTAGTTTGGTATATGGCTGCTCTTTTGAAGGTTCACTAGATAATAGAGAGATAACCCCCGAAAAAATTATTGTCAATAATTTACGTGAAATTGATTATGATGATGACATTAATGCCAAATTAAAAAAGAAAGGCATAATAGTTAAAAAACAAGAGGTATTTAGTCCCGATACAGTGTTAAAGCAAGAAATAGATAATGGAGATTCTATTAGATATTTTGAAGGGTGGAAAGTGTATGATCCAGTACCTTATTCAGTGAAAGATGGCGCGTTAAGAATTAAGAACTTTACGCCACGTCTTTTTAAGGTTTCGATACTTCGAACTACAGCAAATAACATTGTTTCAGGATCTGTATTTGAGTTCTACATAGAACCATTTATGAGTTATGAAATATCATTGTCATCAACCACTCCTTTAAAGGTAAAATATATATTATTTGATAATGTGGATTCGAAAGAGCTAGACAGCTTAAAAAAATTACAATGGAATATCACGGGTATAGAAGCGAAAAAAAACCCGGATCAATTAAGAAAAGCAATAATCGGAAAAGGGGATGCTAAGGTAAGCCGCAATTCTGAATCTGAAATTACTCCTGATGAAGCAAAAGCCTATGCTTCCTTTATATATAACTATGCTCTCGTTATTGCATCAGATGAATTTAAAAGAGAGTTAATGACATCGGAAAGAATGGTTTTTAATATTGGTATCCACAGATACGCATCTGTGAAAATTGGAGATGAAAAATTCAAGCAAGGAGATATTCTCAGCCAAGGCGACTATGAAAAAGCGCTAAAAAAGCATATGATTACTTCTATATCTAAAGATGGTACAAAATTCCGTAATGTAGGTGCTGAAGAGAGTCCACTTCTATTACAGAATATTCTCAATAATCCTGTAGTCAATTCTGTAGCCAAAGCGCTCTCCAGCTGTTTTATACCTGACAACATACAAGTAGGATTAGTTGATAATATTTCTATGTTCACAATGCCCAATGGCACAACTACAAAAGGACAGGCATTTCTAGAACCTGAAAAATTATACCAGAAGTATATAGGTATAAAGGATATAAGTTTGCGTCTATTTCATGCTCCATCTCCTAATGGAGTGTTTTTTAGACCTTTGATTGGTACTACTAGCTCAGTCCCTGCCATTGCGATAACCACTCGTTTAGTAAGTCCATGGGAGGATATGTTTAACGAAAAAAACATGAAAGAGTGGAAGGAGAATCTGACAAAAAGAAAGGTATTCGAAAGTAATAGCCCTTCTAGCCTTTTCGTTACGTTTTTTCATGAGATGGGACATCTCATTACTAAGAAAGGTCTTAAAGGTAATAGGCAATCGCATAACACTTCCATGACCTATGGTGCAAGAAGAGTATTTGAGTATTTTATCAAAAAATCTTTTAGTCAAAAAATTTTACCATTTCATTCATATAAAGCTAATAAAATTTTTGTCGAGATTATAAAGGGGTTGCATCTAATAGGTACGGAATTATCACTTTATAGGTTGACATAAAAATACTACCTTGCTATATTAAGTATAACGAACACAAATAAAGCAAGGAGTACCTATGAACATTATACAGATATTCAAACAATTTCCAACACAAGAAAGTTGCGTAAAGCATCTTGAGCAATTACGGTGGGGTGATAAGCCACGATGTGCGTATTGCAATAGCGAAAACACTTACCCACTTAATTATAAGTCGCAGTACAGACATCACTGTAACACATGCCGTAAGTCATTTAGCGTAACAGTTGGTACAATTATGCACGACACGCGCTTACCATTACAAAAATGGTTTCTCGCAATATCGCTCATTCTCAATGCAAAGAAAGGGATATCGAGCATGCAGTTAGCAAGAGAGTTAGAAATTCCACAGAAGACAGCATTTTCATTGTCTCACAGAATACGCAAAGCTATGAAGGAGCAAGACGGGGAGTTGCTTAGAGGCATCGTAGAAATGGACGAGACATACGTAGGAGGTAAGCCACGCAAGAGTAGCAAGGATGACGACACGCAACATCCACGAGGGCGAGGAACAAACAAAGAATGTGTGGTCGGTATGATTGAGCGTGAAGGTAAAGTGAAAGTGGAGCACGTTGACAAAATTAGATTGCGCGCCAAGGGGCTTAAGAGCTTAGTGCGCAAGTACGTAGACACGACATGTGCTACACTTATCACAGATGAGTACAAAGGGTACATGAGTATGCACAAGCTTATTGATCACTTGCAGGTCAATCATCAACGGGAGTATGTGAGTGGTGGTGCGGTACACACCAATACCATTGAAAGCTTTTGGGCTATTCTTAAGCGCGGTATACTAGGTAACTTTCACAAAGTTAGTAAGAAGTACTTGACCAAGTACATAGATGAATTCACGTACAGGTTCAATAATCGTCATAATACAGCGGCATTTCATGGACTGCTAAGCAATTTGTTAGGAAATTAAAAGATGCTGGGTATAGATTTTGCCACAGGAAAAAAAATTAATACCAATCTTCCTGAAGAAAAAACAAGACAAAAATATGAGCAAATACTCTGCCAAGATTATGATTATCCTAAAAAAAATATTGATATAGAAGTTACTATACAACGAGGTAGTCAAAGAAAAGAAAAAGCAGACATCGTGATTTTTAATGATTCTGTCAATAGGGAACAACACAAAGACATATTAGGCATAGTTGAAACAAAAAGTATTGATAAAAAAGATGGTGTTGCCCAATTGATAAGTTATATGTCAGCGTGTTCATGTACATGGGGAGTTTGGACTAATGGGGAAGACATTGAGTATTTATATAAGTCTGCAGATGGTCAAGTAAAAAAAAATTTTATATTTAATATTCCAAAATATGGCGAAAGTATAGAGACAATAGGATATTTCGATAAATCAAAATTAAGACCAATAAAAAACTTAAAACCTATCTTTAAAAAGATACTAACCACCTTGTATTCCAATACAAATATTAGTAGAAAAGAAAAGCTAGGCAGCGAGATGATAAAGATTATTTTTTGTAAACTATGGGACGAAAAATATAAAAGAAATAGCATACCCGATTTTAGATTTGAGCAGAAAAAAACAAACGATTTATTAAAAAATGAGTATAGTAAGTGTGCGAGTAGAATAAAAAAGCTTTTTTCTTCTGTCAAAGAAGATATAAAAGAGGACAATATCTTTCTTCCATCAGAAGGAATTACTTTAGATGACAAATCTATATCACAAGTTGTTGCAGAGTTGCAGAATTATTCTTTACTAAATACAGAGAAGGATGTAATAGGAGAGGCATTTGAAGTATTTGCAGAAAGTAAGCTGGTTGGGGAGAAGGGGGAATTTTTTACACCTAGGGAAGTAATAAGACTTGCGGTAAACATTATAAAACCAACTTTAGGTAGTTTAATTATTGATCCAGCATGTGGGTCAGGCGGATTTCTTGTATATGTTTTAGATTATTTATGGAAGTCAATGATAAATGATAAAAGATACTCCACAAATGATGAAGTTTTATTTTCAATGCACAAAAAAGAAATGGCAGAAAAATGTATTTACGGAATTTATAAGGAACATGATTTAGTCAGAATTGCAAAAGCGTACATGACTATATTGGGGGATGGTAAAAGTAAAATAGTTCAAGAAAATACGCTACATCCATTACAAGAGTTTCAAACAAAGTCTAAGGAATTATTACTAGAAGATAACCAACTAAAAAAATTTGATTATGTGGTAACCAACCCGCCATTTGGTTCAAAGATAAAAGTAAATAAACATGATAGTAAATATTTTGATTTAGGACACAAATATAAGTATGAAAAAGAGACTAATGCATGGGTGAAAACTGAAAAAGTAAAAGAAACTCCACCACAAGAGTTATTTATAGAAAGATGTATCAATCTTTTAAAAGATGGTGGTACATTAGCGATTATATTGCCTGAGACTTATTTCCATGCTCCAACGAAAAAACACATTTTACAATATATAAAACAACAAATGAATATATCGCATATAATTGATTTGCCTCACAATACTTTCAGACCGTATTGTAACGCTAAAACTTGTTTATTAATAGCAAAAAAGCAGAAGCAACAAGGCAATATAGCTATGGGGATTGCCGAAAATATGGGACATGACCATCGAGGTGAAACAATCTATAGAGTAGACAAGCAAGGCCGCATAACTAATGAAATATGGGATGATACTAAAAACATAGAAAAAGAGTTAGAAAATATTGAAAATAAGAAAAATATATATACTTTTGCTTTGAAAAAAGATGAAATCAATTATGGAAGTATTCTTGTTCCTAGATACTACTGGAAGCACAACATAACGCAATTAGAAGAAGAGGCAAAAAAACACAATATTGTATTGATACCTGTTCAGAAATTCATAGATGAGAATATCATAAAAGTAGTATATCGTGGTCATGGATCGCCTAAGTCAGAACTGAAAGGATTTGGGGATATTCCTTATGTGCGTGTAGATGATGTTGTTAATTGGGGTGTGTATAAAAATCCTGCTTCCATGATACCAGAATCAGAATATAATAGAGTAAAGGGCAACAAAGAAAATCTACAGGAAAATGATATAATCTTTGTAAAAGAAGGTAGCTACAGAATAGGCAGCGTTGCTTTACTGACTAAGTATGATTTAGATGTTCTAGTAAATTCTCATTGCTACGTTTTACGAGTAAATAAACAACATAATGATTATGGAATAGACCCACATTATTTAATGTACTTGTTTTCTAACCATATGACACAAAAGCAACTATACAACAAAATAATGATAGATACTACTTTGCCGAATATTGGGGAACGCTGGAGAGAATTATTATTACCTATACACAAATGTGAGAAAAAAAAAGAGCAAATTAAAAAAAGTATTAAAGACATTTTTAATCATAAAAATGAAATAAACAAAGAAATGTCTATGTTGTCGGAATACGGGAAATTTATTACATAAATACTCTGTATACTTTCATTGCAAAAAGTGTGCGTGATTATATCAACCTATAAAGTGATAATTCCGAAATTAAATACAATCTAAGGAGCTTACAATGAATAAAAAGAGTATAGTGTTTATCTTTCTCTTTCTAGTGTGCCTTGAAACGTATGCACAGTTTAATGATTCGCGAGTGTCCGCTACGGTTGGAGCTCTTCAAACCATGTGGGATGATTCCCTGGTAGTGCTTGAAGGGTATTTAATAAAGCGCCTTGATAATGAAAAAGAAATAATATACGTTCTTAAAGATGATACGGGGCGCATTGAAGTTAGAATTGATTATAAAGATTTTAAGCCAGTTGCTGTTAATTTCAAGACAAAAGTAAAGTTGTGGGGCAAGGTCGATGTTTTGTGGCCATCCAAAGACAGAAGGGTAAACGTAGATTGTGTGGAAATACTATCTTCACAAGTTAAAAAAAGCAAACAAGATTCTGTTCAAGATTCCCCATGTAATAATGAGAAGCGACATTTATAATGTAGGACTAGCGTGCATGTGTCATGCCAAGCGGTGGATTTACATTGCTGGTGCATATAGAATTAAGAAATGTCCCGACCTTATTCAGTATTTGCGAGAAACGTACAGTCCAGATGAAAATTATTTGACTTCCGAACCCTTATTCAGTACTTTTCTGTTGCACGCAGCAATTTGAATGTACCCCTTTACCACGTTTAGTATGCGCCGTGTACCATGTGCTGTGCTATAATAAAAAATCACTTCTATGATAATTTCTTTCACCAACCAAAAAGGAGGCGTCGGTAAAACGACCACTACCATAAATTTAGGTTCCGCCCTTGCAGACAAGGGTTACTCCGTACTCCTAGTCGACTTTGACCCGCAAGCAAACCTTACAAGCGGGGTGGGGTGTACCGAGTACAGCTCCCACATATATTCCGTGCTTTCAGGTAAGGTGGACGTAAAGGACGCCATACACACATGTCGTCAACCAAATTTATCTGTAATTCCTTCACATAAAGACTTAAGCGGTGCATCCATTGAATTGGTAGAAGAAGAAAACAGGGAGTTTTTTTTGCAATCTATTTTAGCACCGCTTCGAAAGAGCCAAGATTTTGATTTTATTTTTATAGATTGTCCACCCTCACTTGGCATTCTCACCATTAATGCTTTTTGTGCAAGTGATGCCCTTGTCATACCTCTACAGTGTGAATATTTTGCCATGGAGGGAATTGCCCAACTCATGGAAAATATTTCGCTTATAAAGAATTCATATAACGCTACTTTGGAAATATGCGGCATTGTTTTAACTATGTATGACAACAGGACAAATTTATCTCAAGAAGTTGCAAATGAAATTGTAGACGCATTTAAGGGCCTTGTTTTTGACACCATCATACCAAGAAACATAAAAATTTCGGAAGCACCATCACATGGGCTTCCTGTTATTTTATATGACGAGCATTGTCTTGGAACAAGAAGCTATTTACAACTTGCAGAGGAGTTTATAAAGCGATGGCAAAAAAACTAGGGCGGGGAATGAATGCCCTGCTAAAACGCGAAACAACGAGCATTGCAAATAATAAAGAACAAAAAGATAAGGAAGTAGCAGAGCAATCTATGCTACAGGTTGACATACATTTAATACAAGAAAACAAGAATCAACCACGCCATTATTTTGACGAAGAAAAAATAGCTGAACTTGCTCAATCTATAAAAAACCAAGGTATACTTCAACCACTCTTGGTAGTAAAAAGGGACCTTGGTTATTTTTTGGTAGCTGGCGAACGCAGGCTGCGCGCTGCAAAACATATTAAAATGACTAGGGTTCCAGTAATTGTAATATCTTTAAATGAAGAAGAAATTTTTGAAGCCGCATTAGTCGAAAACCTACAAAGAGAAAACCTCAATCCTATTGAAACCGCATTGTCTTTTAAAAACCTTTTGCGCATTAAAAATACTACGCATTTGGAATTAGCAAAGCATATTGGAGTAAGCCGCAGCGTCATAACAAATGCGTTACGTCTTTTATCGCTTCCGCAAAACATACAAGAAGCCCTTGAAAAAAATACCATTTCGTACTCGCATGCGCGTGAACTTCTCTCGCTTCCCAATGAAACAATGCAACAGGAAGCTTTCAAAAGCATAGTTGAAAAGGGTTTAAGCGTCCACTCTTTTAATACGGAAAAAAACACATATGACGAGAAAGAGAAAAAATTGCCTAAAGAGAAAGTTGTATTAAAAAAATCTATTGGTGATCAAGACTTTTTAGAATATCAAAATACACTTATAGAACATTTTGGCACAAATGTAAAACTCAGTGGATCTTTTGAAAATGGTTCTATAAAAATAGAATTTTACAACCAAGAAGACTTCTCTCGCATTATAGAATTACTCAACCTAAACAAAAATTAAGGTAAGTATCCTTTATAAAAACTGTAAGTACTTTGTAGGTCTTATAAAAGACTTACAAAAAACTACAATTTTTTTACAAATTAACTGCGTGCTCCTTGTTTATAAATTGTTGTATAGTAATAATTTATAGCAAAACATACAAAATACAAAGCTCTATTACTACTACTAAAAATACTATATACTACATATAAGTATTAGCATGTGAGGGTATAAAAATGAAATTCACTATAGACAAAGATTATCTCCTATCAATACTCAACTTTGCACAAGGAATATCCGAGCAAAATAATATAAACTCCTACTATTCTTTTTTAATAGTAGAAGTGAGTGAAAACACTCTCATATTGCGTTCTGCTGATAGGCAATCTACCTTTGAAAATATAATAGAAGCAAATGATGAAAATGAACTTATTCTTGAGGAAGAAGGCGCTGTTCTTTTACCGCTTATAAAAGTGAGTACCATAGTCCAAAGCTTACCGCATGGACTTATAGAGTTTTCCATTACTGATGAAAATGTAGCAATAGTTCCAAAAGAGAATCCCAGTGAAATTTCATTCTCCATACGATTTCGTTCTATAGAAGATTATCCCAGCGAAATACACAAAGGTATGCCTGAAGAGTTGCATGAGGTAAATGCTGAAGAGTTTCATAAAATAGTACAAAGAACTTCGTTTGCGGCTTCGTCTGAAAATAGGGATTCAACGCTTTTTCTTACTGGTTTGTTTTTTGAAACTAGGGATGACTTTCTTATAGCAGTTGCCACCGACAGAAATAGAATTTCAATATCTAAGACGGGAATAAATTTTTCTTTTACTTCAATCGAGGGGAGAGATATAATAGTGCCTTCAAAAACTATGAGTTTAATAAAGAGGCTTTGTAATATTTATAAAGGTACAATACTCCTAGCCATTGATGATAAGAGGATATATTTTAAAATTGAAAACGTATCTATAAGTTCAAATCTTATATCAGGAAAATATTACGACTATGCAAAAATAATACCCAAGGGTAGTAGAAATGTAATAACAGTGAATAAGGAATTATTGAAGGCGGCCTTACATAGGGTTTCTATTATAGGAAATGACAAGAGAAATACAGCGGTAATATTTGATGTAAGTGATGATATGCTTGTAATTTCTTCTGAAGAGAAGGAACAGGGTAGTTCAAGCGAAAAAGTGCCAATTAAACTTGACGGAGAGTCTGGGACCTTTGCAGCAAAAGCACAATTTATTTATGATCCACTACAGGTTATAGAAACCGAAAACGTGATAATAGATTACGGAAATGGAAAAAGAGATCTTATAAAAATAATCTCTACGGAAGAAGATAATACTATTCACATAACAGCACCTTTCAACGTATAGTAGGTATTTGTTTAGGCGTGTATTTGCATAACGTAGAGTTGAAAAACTTTAGAAATTATATTGATGTAAGTGTTCCTATAAATGGTGCAAAAAACGTATTTTTAATAGGCGAAAATGGACAGGGTAAAACCAATTTTTTAGAGGCTTTGTACTACATAAGCTATGCTTCTTCTTTTAGAAACGTAAGCAATGAAGTACTGGTAAATCATAAAAGCAATGCCTTCTCCCTCCTTGCTACTTTTAAGCAAAACCAAACTGACGAAACTCTTAGTCATACGCTAAATGTAGTCTACAAGGAAAAAAAAAACACATACGCTACAACGGCAATAGAATAACAGACAGGCAGGAAATAATACAGCATTTTCCTTCACTCATATTTAAGCATTCAGACATTTTTTTTATAACAGGTTCACCTGAATACCAGCGCTACTTTATAGATCAAACTATTGCGCTTGTACATGCACCGTTTATAAATATTTTCAGAGATTATAAGAAGACCATTGCACAAAAAAATGCAGCCTTGAAAAGAGGGAATTACAATCTTTTGCCTACTTACAACGCGGTTTTAGCACGTTGCGGAATTGAAATTATGAGGTTACGGGAAGAGGTATGTGCATTTTTTAAGGAGAAGATACAGGTTCTTTTTTCACATATCTTTAGAGCACAGGGTGAACAAGTAAATGTTGTTATGAACTATATTCCAAATTGGAAAGGGTGTGAATACGAGTCAATTACTAAAACACTTTTAGAGCGCGAAGAACAAGAAAAGAAAATGTGTTTTTGTGTAAGTGGACCTCACAGAGATAGAGTTGCATTTTCACTTTCGGGGCATTCGTTTAAGGAAACTGCATCAACAGGGCAGATACGCTTGCTTTCGTTGTTAATACGCGCAGTTCAGGCGGAATATTACCACGCACGTACAGGAAGGCACATGGTTTATTTATTTGATGACGTGCTACTAGAACTTGATGCAACAAAGCGCGCGCTGTTTTTGCAAAGTATCCCAAAAGCAACGCAGCATTTTTTTACCTTTTTGCCAAACGAAACATTGCCCGATACCTTTTTTTCAAAAGCAAGTGTGTACGCGGTGGAACATGGTACAATTACAGCACGATGAAAAAAGCGAATTTTTTTGTAGATGAATTTATTACAAAGGTAATTTCAAAAGAAACGCATACGCTTAAAAAAAATGAGTGGGACGCTATAGAACAAGCGCTTTTTTTTGTAAAAATAACGCAGATACATTGGCGCGCTATTTTATTACATGCGCTAGAAAACGCGCGTGTTGCAGAAAAACTTGCGCAAGACACATGCCCCACGCATTTAACTGATGAAACGCTTTATATCAAAGTTACAAGCGCTGATGAAACCATGCTTATTTCACTTCATGCAAGGGCTATAATTGAATGCATAAAAAAAACTCATGCAAAAAACAGTTCAAAAAATAATCACAAGACCTTGTGCGAAAGTCTTGCAAGGCTAAAGCCCGTTTATCACACGCCTTAAAGCCTATAAAAATAAAGAATTATCGAGCCTTCATGCGCTCATAGGACTGCCACATATGGGAAATAATTTCCTCAAGCTTTTTGTATTGCGGCTTCCAGCCCAATACCCTTTGCGCCTTGTTTGCCTTTGCATACAGCTCGCTCGGGTCTTCCGCACGCGGCTTTGCAAACTTGACGGGTATGTCAATGTTTGTAACCTTACATGCTGCATCGTAGACTTGTTTTACTGAAAAACCTCGTCCCGTTCCAAGGTTTAAAGTGATGGAGCTGTTTTTTTCTTGCAAATAGGTTATTGATTTTACATGCGCGTCTGCAAGGTCGCAAACGTGAATATAATCGCGTATGCAGGTTCCGTCTACTGTTTTGTAGTTCTTTCCAAAAATCTGAAATACGTCTCGTTTCTTTTGTGCGGTTTCTAAAATAATGGGTATGAGATTTTGCGCGTTCTTTTCTACAATTACCATGTCTTCTTGTGGCGTGTGTCCCGCCGCGTTAAAGTAGCGCAAAGCGCTGTACCTAATGCCATAAACCACATCGTACCAATGCAGTATTTCCTCCATTATTTTTTTTGTAGCGCCG
Source organism: Spirochaetia bacterium (assembly GCA_965196605.1). Lineage (GTDB taxonomy): Bacteria > Spirochaetota > Spirochaetia > WTKD01 > CBDAKK01. The sequence goes on along the minus strand of CBDAKK010000004.1, from coordinate 229,126 downwards.
TAGTAATTTATGGGGTTTTGCGGATGCTTCTCGTCTATGGGAAGGTACTGTGGAGCACCAAATACTGCAGCTGAGGAGGAAAAGACAATGTGGTTTGTCCCGCATTGGTGCATGCTTTGCAATATGTTGATGGTTCCAATGATGTTGGTGTCCGAAAAGGCGTTGGCATCTACCATGGACTTGCCAACCGATTTTTCTGCCGCTAAGTGTACCACTGCATGTGGCTTAAAGTCTTCAAAGGCTCCGAGCAAGGCTTTTTTATTTAAAATAGATGCCTTATAAAACTGTGCACCCGTTGGTATGTTTTGCTTTCTTCCTGTCAAAAGATTATCGTATACCGCGACATGATATTGCGAATCAAGCAAGTCCTTTGCCACATGGCTCCCAATGTACCCCGCTCCTCCTATGACCAAGACGCGCGTGTTTTTTTCTCCTACCATCGTAGTAATACCCCTCCATAGGTTAGTCCTGCGCCAAAGCCCACCATAGCAATAGACGCACCCCTTTTGAGCAAACCACGAGAGCGCATGTCTGCTAATGCTATGGGTATTGACGCTGCGGAAGTGTTGGCGTAGTGTTTTATGTTGATAAAGAATTTTTCTTCTGGTACTTTAAGCCTGCTTGCTGCGGCAGATATTATGCGGCTGTTTGCCTGATGCGGCACGATGTAGTCTATATCATCAATGGACATGCCGCTTTTTTTACACAAGGTCTGCATCGTCTCGACAATTGCATTTATTGCAAAGGTGTAGACTTTTCTTCCATTCATTTCCACATAATGCGCGCTGTTCTCTTCTTCGTTTTCTTTTTCTGGAACGCGAACCAGTGACATATTGTCTTTAGCCGTGCTGCACAAAAAACTGCTTATAACATCGCTCTGCAATTCTTTTGATACGTGTATTTTTTTGGGGTTGTTTGATAGGAGTGCTGCGCCTGCCCCGTCTCCAAATAATATGCAGGTAGATCTATCTTGCCAATTTACAATACTGGAAAAAATTTCACTCCCTATGATCAAAGCATTTTGTACTTCACCTGCGCGCATTGCGTTTGCTGCAGCTGAAAAAGCGTACACAAACCCCGAGCAAGCGGCGGAAAGGTCATAGGCTATGCAAGAAGCTATGCCGAGTTTTTCTTGTATAACACAGGCGGTAGCGGGAAATGAGAGATAATCTGGCGTGGAGGTTGCGACTATGATCATATCAACCTCTGCGGCTGTCATGCCTGCGCTTGAAAGTGCCTTTCGCGCCGCTGCCGCCCCCAAGTCCGAAGCCTTTTCACCTTCAGCAATGAAGCGATATTTAATGCCCGTGTGAGAGTATATCCACTCATCCGAAGTGTCTAAAGATTCTGCGATATCATTGTTGCTTACTTTTTTTTGTGGCACTTCTAGTGCGACACTTAAAACTTGTAGCTTCATAGTATTCCCTAAGTTAAATATAGTACGTATCGCTTTGTTAGAATATTAAAATATGAAATTTTTATTTGTATATTCACGATACGTATGTAGTAATGATCTTGGAAAATACTTCCGTTGCATTCGCCTTTGAGGCCGCGCTACAAGCCCTTTGTATTGTTTTGGCTTTTTGCTCATTATACAAAACATCATGTACGGCTTCTGCCACACGCTGCGTATTGGGGTTTTCTCCCATGTTGCAGAGCATGCCTCTTTCGGCAAAATACTGCGCGTTTTCTATTTGGTCGCCGCGCGACTTTGAACGCGGCAGCGGCACAATAACCGAAGGAATTGCGCGCGAGGTGAGCTCCCATAAACTACCCGCTCCACCACGAGATAAGGCTGCATCAGCTCTGGATAAAACCGCGCCGTAATTGTCTGAGAAAAACGAAATGGGAATGTAATGTTCTGTTCTCGGACGTTCAGCCCTTATTTTGCCAGTTTGATGGAGTACTACGGTGTCCTTTTTAAGCGAAGGAAGCATGTATTCTATGCATGCATTGATTTCTTCAGACCCGCTACTGCCGCCCAATATCAAGAGCACTTTTTTATTGTTTGCAATACCGAATTCTTTTTCTACTGCCTCACGGTCTTGTACAAACACGTTAGAACGCAAGGGTAGCCCCGCGACATGCACCGTCTGCCCTTGTGGCTTTGGGCTATGCTCTGATATTTTTTTATAATGCTCAGCAATACTTTCATACGCAAAAAGTAACGCAGCACTGTAGCGCGCATTTATTTTTGTCGAAAGACTTATTGAAATATCAGTTGCCACGCTTATAATTGGAATGCCGAGCTGTTTTGCAGCAAGGACAACGGGCACGGAAACATAACTCCCAATTGATACTACACAAGCTGGGCGAATACTTCGCAGTACTTTTTTTGCGCGGCCAATGCCCCACAAGACATTGAAAATGTCACTTATGTTTTTTAAAGAAAAAGAGCGGCGGAATTTTCCGGAAGGAATTCCAACAAATTCCATGGATGCAAAATGCGCATCTGCAACATACTTTTTTTCTGCACCCCTTTTTGAGCCTATCCACAAAAAATTATACGAACTTGTTTTACCTAGATGCTCAGCAAGGGCAAGCCCCGGAAAGACATGGCCGCCCGTACCTCCACCAGTAAAAACTATGGTTTTTTTGCTGCACATATTTGACTATTATAATTACTATGCTATTTATTCAAAAATGCCATGCAATGAGCAAAACCCTCATAAGGATCACCTGCTTTTTTTGTGTGTTTTTTATAAGCCCTTCGCTTCTTGCACAAGAAGTGCCGCCTCCAGTTTTTGAAAAAACCCTCCATGACAGTGCATTTACCCCCCAGCCGCGTGTCTCTTCTTCTTTTGATGCGCGCCTTCTTGCAAGCATTGAGGAACTTGCCCCCAATCTAGGCGCAGAGGTAACGGAGTCCTTTACCATTGAAAGTACAGCGGCATCCCCTGCTTTGACAGATGATGAAAAAGACGCAGCGGTACTCGATACGCTTTTACAGGTGCAAAGCCTCGAAGGCATAGAGTACTATTCTCACAGACGAAAGCGATATCGCGAGTTCATCATCAAAAGCTATGCAGTGGACTCTGTAAAAGACAAAAACAAAGTGGATGATATTTCCACCACAAGCTACAAACCTGAGTTTTTAAAAGAAAGCGCAGATGCAACAAGAGACCAAGTACGCGTATACAAAGTGCTGTGGTTTCGCCAAGACTCTTCATTTGGTTCGGGGGTTTTGGAGTATGCGGTTTTTTATAATCCACAAAAAAGTGAATTTTATGTGCACATGCAAAACTTGCAGAGCATACGCTACAAAAATGTTTTGCCTCTTGCTCAACCTAAGAGCATGACCTTAGGCGTGCTCATAAAACGAGAGGAAGACACCTACCGTGCCTACGCCGTTGCGGGCGTCAACGCTGCAGACATGCCCTTCAAGTCGCTGCGCAAGCGCGTTGGCATAAGCCTTATGTACCGCTTATACGCCACCATTACATGGTTTGAAAAAGCTTTAAAGGAAAAACACGCTTCTGTATATTAGACGTTGGCCACCCAGTATGGGTGGTCGCCTTAGCAAACCAATAGTAAAAAAGCTATGTCGACAAAGCAAAAGAAAGCTAATCATGGCCTTATTATATTTGCGCTCAATACCTTGGTTACAAAAAGCGTGATAGCAAAACATACTTGCTTCAATTTTTTTGCTCCCTATGGCGTAGCCTCACAGGATGTTTTGCTATAAGCTCCATCTTTGTGCCGCATCGCGGCACTTATTTTAATCCTTTCTAGCCGCTCGCGCTTTTCAGCGCTCCCGACTTTTCTTCTTTTGCGTCCTCACAGCCGTGCCATGGACGACACAAGAAGCGTTTGCTTAATACGTGGGGGTGTGGGGGTATCCCCCACAGCGGCTTTTTCTTTTCTTTCTTTGGTACTCTTCTTTCTTTTCTTTTTGCGTCGCACAAAAAGAAAAGAAAGAAAGTACAGCTATCCGAAGACTTAGCATACCGCGCTAGCGCCTTAGCCGCAGAAACGTTCATAAAAAACAGCGTTAGCAAAATTGTGGTAGCTTACACGCGCATAGCGCAGAATCGCGTCTTACCCCAAGGGGGGTGTGGGGGAACACCCCCACCACTACCTTACTATTGATACAGTATCTCTTTGTTTTTTATAGGCATGTATAATACACTTATAATTAATATAAAAATTAGTTTTATATTAGTGAAAATTAATGTGTGGGGTGTTTTATGAAAACAAAACTAATAGTGTTGTTATGCGTGAATTTTGTTGTGATGGGTGCTTTTGCAAGTGGCACAAGTACTCAAGCTGCAAGCGCCAAGCAACTTGTAATGAATGCAATTACAGAGGTATTTGATAATCAGCGCATTGAGTTGATAGATACGTATTATCATCCAAAATATATTCAGCATAGTCCGGACATTGCAGATGGTAGGCAAGGCTTGCGCGATGCGGTGAACTGGATGAAGAAAAACGGAGTTGCCCCGCAGCGTGAGTTTGTCCGTGTTATTTCTGATGGGAATTTAGTTGCCATGCAGTCGCGTGTTACCATTGGTGGTCAAAGTGCGATTGTTGCCGATATTTTCCGAATTGAAGACGAAATGATTATTGAGCATTGGGATGTACAACAGCAGGAAGTACCAGTAGCGCAGAGTGCTAATGGCAACAGCATGATTGATGGCGGTGGTGATCCTAATGCTCGTGTAAGTTCTGCAGATATGGCGCGTAACAAGCAGAATGTTATCGACTTTGTTGAAAAAGGTTTTGCTGGCGATAAAGAATTACTCAGTAGTCTTTTTGGTGATGAATATATCCAACACAACCCTATGGTGCCTAATGGCAAGGATGTCGTACTCGGATTTTTGGAAGGAGGCGGTATGAAGGGTAATAAAGTTCACCAAATTGTAGCAGAGGGCGATCTCACATTTGCACTTGTCGAGTATTCTGCTTTTAACAATGCAGCTGTCGATATATTCCGACATGATGCAAATGGAAAGGTAGTAGAACATTGGGATATTGTGCAGAAAATTCCCCAAAAAATGGCACATGATAATGGCATGTTTTAGGTGTTTTAATAACGCAGGTTCCAATAGTAACAAAGCTATGTCGACAAAGTCATATCGCACCAAAGCCATGGTGTAGCAATCATGTCCCCATGAGTTGGGGAAAAACACTGGTGTTTTTTAAAAAATGTCTAGACTTTTTGGTGAAGAAGTCCCCATGAGTTGGAGAAAAACACTGGTGTTTTTTTGAAAAAGACTGGTGTTTTTTGCACAGGCACTGCCACGGGGTGTGGGTGTTCGCAAAGGGTTTTGGGCATGCTTTGCGTAAAGCTTTAGCTTGCATGAAGTGACGCATACAATGCGTATGCTTTGCTTCAGCGCGTGAATCTTTACTTACGCGTAGGGTTTGTGCTACCATCACAACACATGCCATGATGCGTGAATACATAAAAAGCCTCTTATATTTTTTTCGTAGTTTGTTTTTAGTACTCTTGTTTGTGGCAGTGGCGTATCTTTTAGGCCTCATTCCGCCCGTGCTTGTTCCACTGCTTTCCGCGCCATTTGTGCTACAAAATGCCGCGGTGTTTCTTTTTGGCTCATTGTTAGGCTTGGTAGGCTTTTTTAGCATGCTTGTGTTTTTTGTGCTTGTTGCGCTTGGTTTGCCCCTGCTCTCTGGTGGAAGAGGCGGGCTCGAGGTGTTCTTTAGCCCTTCAGTGGGTTTTTTGTGTGGCTATGTGCTCGCTAGCTTTGTAATTGGGCTCGTAGTGCAAAGGCGTTGGAAGCGCATTTCTTTTTTTGGTTTTTGTCTTGCAAACATTTACGGGCTTTTTGTGCTTTATGCCTGTGGCATCATTGGCATAATGCTTGTTACCGCTATGCCCTTTACCAAGGCGCTCAAGGGTGTGGTGTTTTTTGTTCCCCTCGATGTTTTGAAAATAGTCTTTGTCTCGTTTATAGCTACAGTCTTTAAAACACGCGCTCCCCTTGTTGTGGTGCGCAAAAGGCGTGTTCAATCACCTATGGTGAAATCAACAGAGCATACCTCCGAAAGCTTTTTGCATGGACTGAGGCGTGAATAACCCGCACACTTTGTATGAAAGACGAAAACTTTGTTCACCTCAATGTACATTCTGATTACAGTTTGCAAGCTAGCATTGCTTCTGTTGATGATCTTGTTGCTCAGGTTGCGAGTTGTGGACAACCTGCAGTAGCACTAACAGACGAAGGCAACCTTTTTGGTGCGGTAGAGTTTTCAAAAGCTTGCCACAAACACGGAGTAAAACCAATAATAGGCTCTGAACTCTGGTTTACAGAAAATAGAAAGGTATATTCCTACGACCGGACTTCATTGATTTTGCTTTGCAAAAACGCTACGGGCTTTTTAAATTTGAAAAAGCTTAGCTCTTTGGGCTACATAGAAGGCTTTTACTACGTGCCGCGCGTAGACATGAATTTGTTGGCTCAGCACACAGAAGGGCTTGTGTGCATTGTGCCGCAATACGGAAGTGAAATAGGCGCTTTCTATGAGCTGGGACAGGAAGAGCGCGTGGAAAAAAAAATAAAAGAACTTAAGGATTTGTTTGGGGAAGACCTCTACCTTGAGTTACAAAACCATGGGCAAACTGCCGAGTATCAGCTCAATGGGCAGTTGCATGCATTAGGAAAAAAGTTTTCCATTGAAGTAGTTGCGGGCAACGACTGTCACTATGTACACAAGGTGGACGCGGTTGCACACGGTATTTTTTTAAAGAACAGAAAAATAAACAGACGCGAATTTTACAACGAGGAGTACTACCTCAAGACGCGTGGGGAAATGGAAATTTTTTTGAAAGACTACCCTCAGGCCTTGGATGCTACCCTCGTTGTTGCAGAAAAGTGTGCCTTTGAAATTGAGTTTCCCGGCGCGCAATTGCCCGAGTTTCCCATTCCGCAGGGCTTTGAAAACGCGGGTGCGTACTTGCGCCATTTGGTTTTTGAGGGGCTTGCAAAGCGTTATGGAACTCTTACGCCTGAAATAAAACAGCGCGCCGAGTATGAGTTGGATGTGATGGTGGGCATGGGCTACAGTGGCTATTTTCTCATAGTGTGGGATATTATTGCATTTGCGCATAAGTCGCATATACCCGTAGGGCTGGGGCGCGGGTCTGCGGCGGGGTCTATTGTTGCGTATGCCTTGGGCATTACGGGCTTGGACCCCTTGAAGTACGGGCTTTTGTTTGAGCGCTTTTTAAACCCCGAGCGCATCAGCATGCCCGACATAGACACGGATTTTTGCGTAAACGGGCGGCAAGAGATTATTAATTATATTCGCAAGCGTTATGGTGAAGATCACGTTGGGCAGATAATCACTTTTTCGTCCTTGCAGCCCAAGGGTGCTTTGCGTGACGTTGCGCGCGTGCTGGACTTGTCATATGAAGAAGCCGATGAAATTGCTAAGCTTATTCCCCTTACTAGCAAGAGCCTTGCAGAGGCAATGGAACAAGAGCCCAAATTAGCGGCTTTTAACTCGCAAACACACAAGCAGCTTTTCACCATAACAGACAAAATGCTGGGAACGCACCGTCACGCCTCTTTGCACGCGGCGGGTGTTGTTATAGGGAAAAAGCCGCTTATAGAATATGTGCCGCTCTACAAAGACCAAAAGTCAAACGCAGTTGCCACGCAGTACACCATGGACTACTTAGAAGAATGCGGTCTTGTGAAAATGGATATACTTGGGTTACGCACGGTTACCATTATTGCCAATGCTGAAAAAGAGATACAAAAGACTGACCCTGCATTTTCAGTGGAAGCCATACCCGAAGATGACGAGAAGACGTTTGAAATGTTAAGCGAGGGACAAAGCGGTGCGGTCTTTCAGTTTGAAAGCCCCGGCATGATGCGTGCCTTGCGACAGGTGCGTCCCACGCGCATAAGCGATCTTATAGCGCTCAACGCGCTGTATCGACCCGGTCCAATGGATCACATAGAAACCTATGCTGAGGTTAAGCATGAGCGTAAAAAGCCTGAGTACCACTTGGACGCGCTTAAAAGCGTGCTTGAAGAGACGTATGGAGTCATTGTTTATCAAGAGCAGGTCATGGAAATTGCACGCGTTGTAGCGGGTTATTCGCTTGGTAATGCTGATATATTGCGCCGCGCCATGGGCAAGAAGAAGAAAGAGGAAATGGAGAAGCAACTGGACATGTTTGTGCAGGGGGCGGTAGATAATAACTACGACAAAAACACGGCGCTTAAAATATTTAAGCTCCTTGAGCCTTTTGCGGGCTACGGGTTCAACAAGTCGCACGCGGCGGCATACGGGGTGCTTGCCTACCGTACGGCGTACCTCAAGGCGCATTATCCGCATATGTTTTTTGTGGCAACGCTCAATGCCATAGCATCAAATTTAGACAGCGTCACAAAATATTTACACATGTGCAAGGACATGGGCATTCGCATATTGCCGCCTGACGTAAATTACAGTGAGTTTGGTTTTTCCATAGAAGAGGACGCCATACGCTATGGCTTTACGGCAATAAAAACCATAAGTGAAGAAAACAAGCAGCACATTGCGCGTGAACGCAAAAACAATGGAGCCTACACAAGCGTGCTCAATTTTATTGAGCGCATGGCAGATGGGCGCGCGCTGGTGCATTTTTTAGAAGCGGGAATAGCTGCGGGCATTTTTGAGAGTATTGATTCGCGGCGCACGCATTTGTGGGCGAACAGGGAGAGTATTGCCGAGGAGGGTAAGGAGCGCCTCAACGCTAATAAAGAGCAGCGCGTGCTACTTTTTAGTGAAGGCGAAGACACAAGCGTGGGTGAGGAAATAGCTCCTACAAAGGAACAAGAGCTGGAGGTGCGTTTGTTAGAGCGCACCTATCTTGGCATTTACCTTACTTGGCATCCTCTAAAAGAAAAAGAAGAACTATGGAAAACACAAACCACGCTTGACCTCTCGGCGCTAGACTGGGAAGCTTCTAATAATGGTAAAAACTCTTTCGGTGCAAGCAAAAATCACTATCTTGTGTGCTACATAGACAGCGTACGCATGCGTCTTAAAAACGACTACAAAATATACAGCGGCAGGGCGGAGGACTTTCGTGGTAGCGTAGAGTTTGTTTATCGCGTGAAAAATGATGAAGATGTCACTGTGCCTGAACGAGCGGTGTGTGCCCTTGTTGGTCAATTGAGCGCGCGCGAAGATGATTATATATTTTGGGTTTCTTCTATAGTAGAAGACCTAGAGCGCCTCAGTGAAATACGCCACAAAGACGTAAAATCAGCAGGGGTGGTAAAACCGCGGCTTTCTAAAACCATGCATGTGAGGGTGCGCAAAGAGACGGAGTCTGCCGCATTTGAAGAAGAGCTGAAACGCTTGCAAGAAACTTTTGTCAACAACTTTGGCGCAGCGCGAGTGGTTTTTCACATGCATGATGATGCTATGGGTGAGGAACGTATGGTTTGCTTGCCACCGGGGCTTACTGTGAACAGTGAAGACGAGGGGTTTATAAAAAGCATTGCTAGCATTCCTTGTGTTGCAAAAGTATGGTGCGTGTAGTGCTGCCTAAGCGCGCCTTACATTGAGTCTTTTTTCGTCTTGTTGCATCAGTCTTGTGTTTCAATATGGTCGTGAAAAAGGTATGCATATTACGCCTTGCTTGCTCTTATTGGCCTTCTAAGCAAACAAAAGCAAGATTTTTCTTAGAAAATAATAAAAAATTGCAATAAAATAGAGTTTTTATGATGAAAATAAAAATTATTAGAAAATAATCTCTTAAGGGATGTTTCAAAAGCCTTCATGCTTGTTGTTTTAGAAAAGTGCACCTGTTTTGTGGCTACATAAAAATTGAAACAAAACCGCGCATTGAGGAAGCGTGTCTATCATCATGAAGTAAGCCAAGCGCCTTTACTTACGCGCTCTTAGGCGTAGTATTTCTTTATTTGGGTGCGCCAGCTTCTTGACAGTTGCCTTTACTTAATGTGTAGATACAAGATACTATAAAAATATATGGAAATTAATAGAAAAACTTTATCCACGTATGATGTGATGAATATCTTTCCAAAGGTGGAGCTCCATAGACACATAGAGGGGTCTTTTGACATTCCAACGCTTTTTGAAATATCAAATAAAAACGGTATTGATGCCCCACGAGACTTTGAGGAATTTCAGCAGGCGGTGCAGTTTCCTAAAAACCGCCCGCCTGATTTCAAGGTGTTTTTGTCAAAGTTTCGTTCTGATTGGTATAGAGATTTTGGAGATGTAGAGAAACTGATATATAAGTCGGTTTGTAACTTTAAGAAAGAAAGTATTCACTACATAGAGTTGCGATTTTCACCTGAGCATTTTGCCAACTTTAATAACTTTGAAAGAATTGATGTATGCAAGGCGCTTATTGCTAGCAGCAACCAAGCTGCAAAGGAAAACGATTTTGGTATTAAGTATCTTATTACCTTTAATCGCAATAAGCAAACTGTTGATGAGATGCTTTCTTTGTATAAAAAGATAGCTCAAGCGGGTCTTGTTGATATTGTTGGATACGACCTTGCTGGAGATGAGCTGCTTAATCCAGCGGAAGAATTTAAGCTTCTTTTTGATACGATAAAAAGCGACAAACATGCGGGAATTACCATTCACGCAGGTGAAGTAACGCCACCGGAACAAATATGGGCTGCAATAGAAAAATTGCATGCGCAGCGCATAGGGCATGGAACGACTTCTATACGAGATGAGAAACTTCAGCGGGAACTCATAGATAGGAAAATATATTTAGAACAATGTCCTGTCTCAAATTATTTCACCGGCTCATGGGTCGATACGCCGCTGCATCCCTTTAAACAGCTCAATGATGCGGGTGTTTTAGTTACCCTGAATTCAGATGATCCTACGATACAAAACACCAATCTTACTGACGATTTTATTGCTGCGGTTCGTTTTTATGGACAGGATATAGATAGCCTTGTGAATTTAAATGTACGTTCCCTTAACGCGAGTTTTGTAGGCACAGAAACCAAGAAAAATCTTATTGCAGGTTACAGAGAGAAAGTGAAGCTATTTCAAGAGACAATAAAGTCTCGAAAAAATTAAGTGTTTAAGTTTTTAAAATGACCACAGGGAATGTTTCACGTGAAACATTCCCTTTTTCTTACCTAGTGTTAGAGAATTAATGGCGTGGCTTTAGTGCGATTTGTTGGAGATATTATGTTCAAAAAACTAAAAAGAAGAATGCTTATACTGTCTATGGAGGGAGGGGGTATTCGAGGTGTTTTGCAGGCTGAGTTTTTAAGGCTTTTGGAAGCAGCCGCCCAAAAGAAGGCTTCAGAAATTTTTGATTTTTTTGCCGGTGTAAGTATTGGGGGCATGCATGCGCTTTCTCTTGCGATAGATAGAGATTATTTTAGTGGTAAATTGTCAGAATTCTATAGCGAGGAAAATCTCAACAGAATATTTCCTGAAGATAGGCTTGCTTCTCTCAATCCCTATGGAATGTGGTATCCCAAGTACAGGCATTCAGAAAAAACTGCGATACTTCGAGAAATTTTTCAAGACTACAAGCTTAGCCATGCTCAAAAACCTGTGATGGTTTCTGCTTATGATTACATTAATGCTAGGGCTTGTTATTTTTCTACATATAGTAAAGAAACGGCAACCTTAGAGGCATATGCAAGAGATGTTGCAGATGCCACAAGCGCGGCGCCTACGTTTTTTTACCCCGCCTTTATAGAGTTAAAAAATTCTTACTTTTTAGATGGAGCAATTATTTCTAATAACCCTTGCGCCTCTGCTCTTATTGAAGCTATGAAGGCTGGTTATGCGTTTAAGCGTATTAAAATTTTGTCGCTCTCAACCGGCGAGCCTTCACGAGAATTTCTTGCTTTTGGGGAAGAGTCAAAAGAATGGGGCGCGCTTGCGTGGCTTAAGGACGGCGGGCTTATACAAAAAATACTCTACGCCTCAACTGACTCGTCTAAGTATAAATGTCAAACGTTGCTAGGAAAAAACTTTATGCACATTCCGTTTTCCGATGCCCCAAGCTCGACTATAGATGATGTATCAACCAAAATAATTACGGAACTTAAAGATGCTGCAAAACGTGAATTTGAGCGAATTGGAAACGATGTTTTGAAATTCATTGGTGCAAAATAAAACTAAAGACTGTGCTGCTTTGCAAGGGCACGCTCCTATAAAAGCGCTTATCCAATAATTTGCATCTTTTCGCTATGCTTGTGTTTTGGTGCTTTTTAATACTTGCGCACAGTAATCTATGTCATTATTGCTTTAGCACACAGGATGTTTTTCTTTGATGCAAGCTCCATGTTTGCACCGCACAGCGGTGCTTATGCAATAGTTTGCATCCCCTCGCTTCGCTCGCGACTTTTTGGGTGCTCTTTCATACTTGCGTATAGTATCTATGTTATTATTGCTTTAGCACACAGGATGTTTTTGCTATAAGCTCCATCTCTGTGTCGCGCCGTCCATGGCGCCCCCTCGGCCTCATGATGTCGGCTCCATGTTGATTACACGGGACTCCATCCTGCTCCGCAGACATTGGGGCGGTCGTTTGCTCCGCTCCATTTAATGTTTCTAGCCACTCGCCTAACGGCTCCCGACTCTTTTTTTGGTTCTTTTTTTCTCTTTTTTTCGTGCTACGCACATGCCATGGATGGCACAGATTGTGCACCATGGATGGTAAAAAAGAGAAAAAAAGAACGGCCATCCGAATAGATAGCGTATTGAGAATAGCTGCTTGGCACGCACGTCCCACGGACGGGACGCATTGTGCGCCAAGGACGGTACAAGAAGCGTTCACGCAACACTGCGAAGCAGAACACACACGTCGTGCAACCTACTCGCGCGTAATCGCAAAAGGCGTTCACTGAATACTCGGGGGTGTGGGGGCGTGCCCCCACAGCGGCTTTTGCTATAAGCTCCATCTCTGTGTCGCACCGTCCATGGCGCCCCCTCAGCCCCATGATGTCGGCTCCATGTTGATTACACGGGACTCCATCCTGCTCCGCAGACATTGGGGCGGTCGTCAGCTCCGTTCCATTTAATGTTTCTAGCCGCTCGCCTACGGCTCCCGACTTTTTTTCTTTGGTTCTTTTTCTTTTCTTTTGATGCAAGCTCCATGTTTGCACCGCACAGCGGTGCTTATGCAGTAGTTTGCATCCCCTCGCTTTGCTCGTGAGTGTCATCACAGCCGTGCCATAGATGGTGAACAGCGCACTCATACAAACTTACTTTCATACAATTTTCATGTTTGCGCACAGTATCTATGTTATTACTGCTTTAGCACACAGCATGTTTTTGCTATAAGCTCCATCTCTGTGTCGCGTTGCGACACTTATTTTAATCGTTTCTAGCCGCTCGCCTAACGGCTCCCGACTCTTTCTTTGGTTCTTTTTTTCTCTTTTTGATGCAAGCTCCATATTTGCACCGCACAGCGGTGCTTATGCAATAGTTTGCATCCCCTCGCTACGCTCATGAGTGTCCTCACAGCCGTGCCATGGACGACACAAGAAGCGTTTGCTTAATACGCGGGGGTGTGGGGGCTTGCCCCCACAGCGCGTTTTTCTTTTCTTTTTGGTTCTTTTTCTTTTCTTTTTCCCTCGCAAGAAAAAGAAAAGAAAAAGAACTGCCACCCGAAATGTTTGCATAGTGCGCCCACGCCGTGGCAACAAAAAGCGTGAGCAATCAAGCTAAAGCAACCCGTGCTTTGCATCTACAGCAAACAAGCGAAGCCCCCTGTGCGTAGCACCTAAAAGAGAAAAGTCGGGAGCAACACACACGTCGTGCAGCCTTCACGCGCGGAGCGCAGCACTGTGTCTTACCTAAAGGGGGTGGGTGTGGGGGCAAGCCCCCACAAAGCACTTATGCACATACCGCGTCTTACCTAAAGGGGGTGTGGGGGCATGCCCCCACAAAGCGCTTATGCACATACCGCATCTTACCCAAAAGGGGGCGTGGGGGGAGTATCCCCCCACAAAAGGAAAAAATGTTTCACGTGAAACATTCCCCTTTGTGGCTTATCTAAGGATACGGTAGCTACGCATCCTTGGGTTCATCTGCGTTTTCTATGCAAGATATGCCGATGACGCTGTCGCCTTCATCTACTGAGACTACGCGCACACCTCGAGCAGCGCGCCCCATGGATGGACAGGTTGAAGCGGAAAAGCGCAAAATTTTTCCTTGCGAGGTTATTGCTGATATAGAGTCGTTCTCTTCCACCTCAAGTGAATTTACTAAATCGCCCGCCTGTTCTCCGACAGCAATGGCGCGCATGCCCATGGTGTTGCGTCCGTGTCGCATTATTTGGCTTGCTGCTAGGCGCTTTCCGTATCCACGAGAGGTTATAAGCATGAATACTTGCTCGTTGTCTGCAGCAAAGGCGTTGACTATGTGGTTTTTTTCATTGGCTAACTTCATGCCACCGCAGCCCATGGCTGTTCTGCCCATGGTTCTCACAGATTTAGAAGGGAAGCGTAACACCTTGCCTTCTGCTGAAAACAAAAAGAGATCGTCGGTTTCATTGATAATAGAACCCGCTATTACTTCGTCGTGCTCTTGCAGGCTTATTACTCGAATGCCGCGCTTGGTCATGGCAGACGTAGCCACGCTCTCCCACGCCACTTTTTTAACCTTGCCGTTTTTAGTTGCTAAAAATAGACTTAAGCTGTCTTCGCTCAATTCAGGAGCAATGCGAATAATGGAGGAAATGTACTCTTGAGCTTCAAGTGGTAATACGCCCTTTATGCTGCTACCTCGCGCCGTTCTGCTACCCGAGGGTATTTCGTAGAGTTTGATTATGAAAGAGCGTCCGTTAGAAGTAATGAACAAGATGCGGTCGTGCGTTTGCCCTACAAACATTTGTTTGGGCGTGTCGTCCTTTGAAAGCGCTATGCCAAACTTGCCCTTGCCGCCGCGGCGCTGTACGCCAAATTCTGAAAGCGGCGTGCGTTTTATATACCCCGCCGATGAAAGCGTAATTAACATGTCTTCCTTGTCTATGAGGTCTTCTTCGTTAATTATGTCCGCTTCCGCATGAATTATTTCCGTGCGCCGTGCATCTCCAAATTTTTCTGACAATTGCACAATGGTGTTTCGTATATCCTGTAGTATTTTTACCGGGCTTCCCAAAAAGTCTTCAAGCTCTGCAATACGCTTTGTAAGCTCTGCAAGCTCTTCCTCCAACTTGTGTAGTTCAAGCCCTGTAAGGTTGTGTAGGCGCATGTCTAAAATAGCCTGTGCCTGCACGTCGTCCAAACCAAAGCGGCTTTTAAGCCTTGCGTGCGCTTCCTTGCTGTTTGCTGAAGCCTTTATGAGGTGAATAACCTCGTCTATTTCCGCAATTGCTATTAAAAGCCCGCGTACAATGTGCGCGCGGTCTTGCGCCTCTTTTAGCTCAAATTGAGCCTTGCGTGTTACCACCTCTTTTCGGTGTTCTACGTACACCTTAATGGCATCCTTGAGCGGCAGTTGTTTTGGCTTACCGTGTACCAGCGCCGTCATGTTGATGCTGTAAGTGCTGCGAAAATCCGTGTGACTAAATATCTTTTGTAGCGTTATTTCTGTGTTCGCATCTTTTTTAAGCTCTACGACAATGCGCACGCCTTCCTTGTTACTTTCATCTGCAATGTCTCGTATTGTCGATATGTCCCCGCTATTCACCTTGTCCGCAAGGCGTTTTATGAGTTCAGCCTTGCTCTTGGCAAAAGGAATGTCGGTGAAAACTATTCTGTCGTTTGACCCCGCTTCCTCTATGGTGTAATGCGCCTCTACGGTTATTTTGCCCGCGCCAGTACGGTAGGCATTGCGTATGCCCGAAATACCACGAATAACAGCGCCCGTGGGAAAGTCGGGGCCAAGTACGTGTTTCATGAGCTCTTCTGCGCTTATCTCTTCATTGTCTATGTAAGCGCTTATGGCCGCAGCTATTTCACGCAAGTTGTGTGGCGGTATTTCTGTAGTAAAACCAACGGCTATGCCCGTTGAACCATTGAGCAACAAGCAAGGCAATGCTGCGGGCAATACTGAGGGCTCTTCTCTCGACTCGTCGTAATTGGGTATAAAGTCGACCGTCTTTTTCTTAATATCGCGCAGCATCTCGTCCGCAATTTGCTCAAGGCGCGTCTCAGTATAACGCTCTGCCGCGGGCGGGTCTCTGTCCAAAGAGCCAAAGTTGCCCTGCCCAAAAACAAGCGGGTAACGCAACGAAAAGGGCTGCGCCATCCGCACAAGCGCGTCATACACACTTGCGTTGCCATGGGGGTGGTAACGCCCTAATGCGCTTCCCACAACATTTGCGGACTTCCTCGTTGCGGTGTCGTGCCGCATGCCGCTTTCAAACATGGTGTATAAAATACGCCTATGCACGGGTTTTAGCCCATCACGTGCGTCTGGTAAGGCCCGGCTGGTAATAACCGACATGGCATAATTTAAATATGAGCCCTTTATTTCATCTTCTATATTGATGCGAATAATTCTGCCTTCATCCATAAATATATCCTTATATCTAAATATGTTGATTTGTTGAGCTTGAGTTTATGTTTTGTAAGTTTAAACTCGTCACTTACACGTCTAAGTTTGCAACTTTAAGTGCGTTTTCTTCTATAAATTCGCGGCGCGGGCCAACCTCTTCACCCAAGAGCAAAGAGAAGGTTTCCGCTGCTTCCAGCGCGTTATCTAACGAAACCTGCATAATGCGGCGCAAGCTTGGATCCATGGTTGAAACCCGCAGTTCATCGTCTGACATTTCCCCAAGCCCCTTGTGACGGCGTATGGTAACCTTATCCCGCGCTATCCCTTCTTGCTCTAGCGCATCAATGGTTGTTTGTAATTCCGTGTCGTCAAAAGCAAAGCGCCGCGTTTGGTTTTTGCCGCGTCCCCACATAACCAAGTACAGAGGTGGCATGGCAAGGTAGATGTGTCCGTTTTCAATGAGGGGGCGCATGTAGCGGAAAAAGAAGGTCAAATACAGCGTTCTGATATGTGAGCCGTCCACATCGGCGTCTGCCATGATAATGACCTTGTGGTAGCGCAGTTTTGTAAGGTTAAAGTTTTCCCCCACGCCCGCGCCTAAGGCGGCAATAATGGGCTGCAGCTTAGGGCTGGTGGTAATTTTCACCATGTCTTCCTGCATTTTCTCCACATTGGTGGGCTTACCAAAAAGCGGCAAAATAGCCTGTATCGTTCTATCCCGCCCTGACTTGGCCGTTCCCCCCGCAGAGTCTCCCTCTACCAAGAATATTTCAGTCTTTGAGGGATCTTTTTCAGAACAGTCGCTCAGTTTGCCCGGAAGTGATGAGCTACCCAGCGGCGTTTTTCGCAAGGTGGTTTCGTAGGCCTTTTGTCCCTCTATGCGCGCTTTTGCCGATTGCACGCATTTCTCCAATATTTTTTGCGTCTCTGCGGGGTGGTGGTCTAAAAATATGGAAAGGGCTTCACTCAAAAGCGAGTCCACAATGCCCCGCACTTCGGAGTTGCTCAACTTGGTTTTTGTTTGTCCTGAAAACGTAGGCTCGGGCACTTTGAGCGAAAGCACCGCCACAAGGCCCGCTTGCACATCTACGCCTTGTAAGTTTTCTTTCAGCTGCCGAGAGAGGCGCTCATTGTGCTTAAAATGCTTGTTGATGGTGCGGGTAAATGCTGCGCGAAAGCCCTCAAGGTGGGTGCCACCCTCACGCGTGTTTATGCTGTTTACAAAAGAAAGTATGGTGCTCTCCTGACCGTTTACCAAGTAGTTAAACGCAAACTCAAGTGCAACACCTTCTTTCTCGGTTTCAAAAAGCGGAATTTCCTTTATTATGGTTTTGTGTTCTTTACGCAGCACCGACAAAAAGTCTTGAATGCCGTTTTTTGAAAAAAAAGTCTCCGTTATAACTTCACCGCTCTCAGGGTTTTTTTCACGCTCGTCACACAAAGTGATGCGCACGTTTTTTACCAAAAAGGCCATTTCACGCAAGCGGTGTGCGAGGTTAGAGCGAATAAACGATTGCGTTTCCTTAAAAATTTCGGCGTCGGGCAAAAAATCAACGCGCGTACCGGTGTGCGCTTGCCCGGGGTCGTCTGCCGCTTCAATGCCTCCGAGTACCGCCCCGCGTTCATAGCGTTGCGTGTACTTTTTTTTGTCCCTAAAAACACTCACGGTGCACCATGAGGAAAGCGCATTGACCACAGCGCAACCCACACCGTGAAGCCCCCCGGATATTTTGTATGCGTCTTTAGAAAACTTACCACCAGCGTGCAGCTTGGTCATAACAATTTCAAGCGCGCTTTTTCCGTCGCTGTGCACGTCTATGGGAATACCCCTACCGTTGTCTTCTATGGTTACGCTACCGTTTTCACGTAAAATAACAGAAATATCATCACAATGCCCGGCAAGCGCCTCGTCTATTGCATTGTCCACAATCTCATAGATAAGATGGTGCAATCCATCAGAATCCACCGAGCCAATATACATGCCCGGACGCTTTCTAACAGCCTCCAGTCCCTCCTGAATTTGTATTTGTTGAGCCGAATAATTTTGGGTGTCCATATGTTTTTAATTGTACCACATATATATAATAGGGTTATTTGGGGAGTATCCCCCCACACCCCCGTGGAGTATCACGCGGGTTCTACGCTACGCGCGAGTAGGCTATACGCCGTGTGTATTCTGCTTACGCAGTGTGCTCATGCTATTTGTTGCCAAGACATTAACTGTAATATCACTTGCAGTGGGCTAAGACTGATGCTTTCTGTTGCCAAGCAGCAAGTTGTATTATGATGACACCTCGGATGGCCGTTCTTTCTTTTCTTTTTTTGAGGACGCAAAAAAAGAAAAGAAAAGAACCAAAGAAAAGAAAAAAACATCCTGTGTGCTAAAGCAGTAATAACCTAGATACTGTGCGCAAGTATTAAAAAGCACCAAAGAAAGAAAAGTCGGGAGCGCGAACGCGCGACAGTCGTCCCATGGACGGGACGCATAGACTGCCATGGATGGTACGCATGGGCTGACAGGGATGTTAAAAAGAGAAAGAAAGTACGGCTATCCGAATAGATAGCGTATTTAAAGCGGCTGCTTAGCAGCAAAGGCTGACATCTTATCCCACGGCATGTGACACTGCGCCGCACTGCATGTGCAAATACCGCGTCTTACCCAACGGGGGTGTGGGGGCGTGCCCCCCGCACCACTACACAATATTTTGTACAATGGTACACAGGAGAAAAAAACTGTGAAACAAGCACGTGAAGCTATAGAGAAACAAGCCTTATTTGTTGGCGCATTTGTTAACTTATTTATGGCATGTTGCGGCTGGTATGTGTTTTACCTTACGGGCTCTCAGGCTATTTTGCTTGATGGCAATTTTTCCTTTATTGCTGTACTCACATGTTTAATCGGTGTTCTCATAATTCGCATAAAACACCAGCGTACAGAAGTTTTTCCTTTGGGCTTGTTTTTTTTTGAATCGCTCTATTCGCTCTTTAAGGCCTTTCTCATGCTCGGTTTAATTATTTTTGCTGGTAGTGAAAACATAACAAAGCTCATTACTTTTTTCAGAGGCAAACCCGTCGATGCAATAGAGCCCGGTCCCATTCTCATATACAGCATTGTCATGGGCATGACCTGTTTTTTACTTGCATGGTTCTACCGCATCATGAATAAAAAAGCAGGAGGCAGAAGCGTGCTATTACATGCTGACGCTACAAGCGGCGTGCTTGATGGGGTTATTTCCTTTGGCATAGGCATTGTATTTTTACTCATTGGGTTTGTTTCTCGAGACGGCGCGCTTGGGTTTTTGTGGTACATTGGCGACAGCATTATGGTTTTAGCCATAGGGCTGTTTTTCATACGCATGCCGTTTTCCTTACTCCGTCATTCTTTTATTGAGCTTGTTGGTGGTAGCCTACAAAACAAAGACGACATGCAGCACATCATCAAAAGCGTTCATACACACTTGCCCCGCAGTTTTTCACTTGCTGAGCACTACGTCTCAAAGTCGGGTAGTCAGTACATGGTGTACCTTCGTCTCACCCCTTTAGAACAAGTAGTTGAAGTTTCTGCTTTAAGCGCAATTAAGCAAAATATAGTGCAAGAACTAGAGGCGCGCTTTAGCCACGTAGACGTGGAAATAAGCATAATAGAGTAGCGTAAAATTCGCGTAAGCGCGCGCAAGCTTTAAAAAAAACTTTTGTAATATTGCTTAAAAATTACATTTGTGTATAATAAAACACATGATGTGTAAATTTATAGGCAAAAGCATTTTCTTGGGATTATATATGGTGGTTTTTAGTGTGACGTTGTTTGTTGTGCTGCAGTGTGGGGACGCCCCCCCCCCTAGTTGAACAAAATGACGGCGACCAGACAGGTGGCGATGGCAAAAAAGGTGGTGGTGACACTAAAACATTCACCCTGCTTCTCATAGGCGGACGTGATGGGTTCACGATACCTGGCAATAATATATACTACAATGATGTATGGAAGTCCACCGACCGTGGTGAGACGTGGCAGGAAGTAACTCCACATGATGCAGACTCAGCAAAGGATAAAAAAGCCAAAGATAAGGCAGTTAAAGATAGGAAATTGTTTTCTGCACGCAGTGCTCATCAAGTAGTAGCCTGCGGCAATGATATCTACCTCATTGGTGGCATGAATTCTATTGATGACAAGATTAGCTCGAACGAAACCTTTAACGACGTGTGGAAGTCCACTGACCGCGGTAAGACGTGGCAGGAAATAACTCCAAAAGATAAAGCCGCGGCAGTTGCAAATAAAACATTGTTTTCTGCGCGCGCGCATCACCAAGCAGTGGTTATGGATGATTGTAATATATACCTGATTGGAGGCAATGATGGAAGTAACAACCTCAACGATGTATGGAAGTCAAAAGATGGTGCAACGTGGGAGCGAGTGTTGAAACACGACAAAACTGCTTCTGATAGATTTGTTCCTCGCTATGATCACGAAGTACTTGCTAAGGGAAGTGAACTCTATGTCATAGGCGGAAGTAGAGAAACGCCAAATATAGTTTATGGGGGAAATGCTCTTAACGACGTGTGGAAGTCCACCAAGGATGGTAAGACATGGCGGGAAGTAACTCCAAAAGATAAAGCCGCGGCAGTTAAAAATGGAACATTGTTTTCTAAGCGTTATGGTCATCAAGGGGTGGTAAAAGACGGTATCATCTACCTCATAGGCGGAGGTCATAAGTACAGCTTTGGCCATGGCAAGTCTGAAATTTGGAAGTCGACAAATGGTGCAAGCTGGGAGCAGATAACGACGACTTCGTTTAGTAAACGCAATCGTCACCAAGCACTTGTGGCAGGGGGCACCATGTTTGTAATTGCGTGACGAGAGGCTTGTGACTGGCCCAAGAACGACGTGTGGGCTTCTCAAGACGGAATAAAGTGGGGTGAAGTAAAAAAGAACAACAACAATGGTTTTTCAAAGCGCTGTGAGCACCAAAGCGTAGCAATGAAAGGCACCCAATAGGCCGCGAAGAAAGAGAAAGCCTTAGGTTAGCGCGCGTTTTTAAGCGCGTGCTTTATCTCGCGTGTGTTTCTGGTACTCTCTTGTGTTACTGCAGATGCGGGCATGGTGTAGGCGCGCTTTAGCCACGTAGACGTGGAAATAAGCATAATAGAGTAGCGTAAAACTCGCGTAAGCGCGCGCAAGCTTTAAAAAAAACTTTTCGCAATGTTGCTTAAAAATTACATTTGTGTATAATAAAATGCATGGTGTGTAAATTTATAGGCAAAAGCATTTTCTTGGGATTATATATGGTGGTTTTTAGTGTGACGTTGTTTGTTGTGCTGCAGTGTGGGGACGCCCCCCCCCTAGTTGAACAAAATGACGGCGACCAGAAAGGTGGCGGTGGCACTAAGAATAAGGCTTGCGCTAATAATGTTGCCCAAAACACCACTAAAGCATTCACCCTGCTTCTTATAGGCGGACGTGGTGGGAAGAACCTTGGAAGTAATTTTACATACTATAACGATGTATGGAAGTCCACCGACGGTAAAACGTGGCAGGAAGTAACTCCCAGAGATAAGGCAGCCAAAGCCGCGGCAGTTACAAATAAAACATTGTTTTCCGCACGCAGTGCCCATCAAGTAGTAGCCCGGGGCAATGATATCTACCTCATTGGTGGCATGAATTCTATTGACTCAAGTGTTAGCTCGGACGAAACCTTTAACGACGTGTGGAAGTCCGCCGACCGTGGTAAGACGTGGCAAGAAGTAACTCCCACAGATAAAGTCGCGGCAGTTACAAATAAAACATTGTTTTCTGCGCGCGCGTATCACCAAGCAGTGGTTATGGAGGATTGTAATATATACCTGATTGGAGGCAATGATGGAAGTAACAACCTCAACGATGTATGGAAGTCCCAAGATGGTGCAAAATGGGAGGAGGTGTTGGCACACGATGCTTCTGATAGATTTGTTCCTCGCTATGATCACGAAGTGCTTGCTAAGGGAAGTGAACTCTATGTTATAGGCGGAAGTACAAAAACGTCAAGTATAGTTTACGGGGAAAATGCTCTTAACGACGTGTGGAAGTCCACCAAGGATGGTAAGACATGGCAGAAAGTAACTCCTAAAGGTGGACAATTGTTTTCTGATCGTTTTGGCCATCAAGCAGTGGTAAAAGACGGTATCATCTACCTTGTGGCTGGGGCTGTGGGCTATAATAACAGCAATAATGACATATGGAAGTCGAAAAATGGTACAAGCTGGGAGCAGGTAACAACCACTTCTGTGTTTAGTGCACGCAATCGTCACCAAGCACTTGTGGCAGGGGGCACCATGTTTGTAATTGCAGGACGAGAGGATTGTGGCGATGTCAAGAACGACGTGTGGGCTTCTCAAGATGGCAAAAAATGGGATGAAGTAAAGAAAGACGGCAGCAGCGGAGGTTTTTCAAAGCGTTGTGAGCACCAAAGCGTAGCAATGAAGGGCACCCAATAGGCTGCGAAGAAAGAGAAAGCCTTAGGTTAATGCGCGTTTTTAAGCGCGTGCTTTATCTCGCGTGTGTTTCTGGTGCTCTCTTGTGTTACTGCAGATGCGGGCATGGTGTAGGCGCGCTTTAGCCACGTAGACGTGGAAATAAGCATAATACAGTAGCGTAAAATTCGCGTAAGCGCGCGCAAGCTTTAAAAAAGCTTTTCGTAATGTTGCTTAAAAATTACATTTGTGTATAATAAAATGCATGGTGTGTAAATTTATAGGCAAAAGCATTTTCTTGGGATTATATATGGTGGTTTTTAGTGTGACGTTGTTTGTTGTGCTGCAGTGTGGGGACGCCCCCCCCCCTAGTTGAACAAAATGACGGTGACCAGACAGGTGGCGGTGGCACTAAGAATAAGGCTTGCGCTAATAATGTTGCCCAAAACACCACTAAAGCATTCACCCTGCTTCTCATAGGCGGACGTGATGGGAGTAAGTTCTCAGGCAACTATATATACTATAACGATGTATGGACGTCCACTGACCGCGGTAAGACGTGGCGGGAAGTAACTCCAAAAGATAAAGCCGCGGCAGTTACAAATGGAACATTGTTTTCCGCACGCAGTGCCCATCAAGTAGTAGCCCGAGGCAATGATATCTACCTCATTGGTGGCATGAATTCTATTAACGACAAGATTAGCTCGGACGAAACCTTTAACGACGTGTGGAAGTCCACTGACCGCGGTAAGACGTGGCAAGAAGTAACTCCACATGATGCAGACTCAGCAAAAGATAAAAAAGCCAAAGCCGCGGCAGTTGCAAATAAAACATTGTTTTCTGCGCGCGCGTATCACCAAGCAGTGGTTATGGATGATTGTAATATATACCTGATTGGAGGCAATGATGGAAGTAACAACCTCAACGATGTATGGAAATCCAAAGATGGTGCAGAATGGGAGGAGGTGTTGGCACACAAAAAAAATGCTTCTGATAGATTTGCGCCTCGTTTAGATCACGAAGTGCTTGCTAAGGGAAATGAGCTCTATGTCATAGGCGGAAGCGCGGAATCAGGAGATTTAATAGTTAATTTTAATGCTTCCTTTAACGACGTGTGGAAGTCCACCGACCGCGGTAAGACATGGCGGGAAGTAACTCCAAAAAATAAAGCCGCGGCAATTACAAATAACACATTGTTTTTTAAGCGTTTTGGTCATCAAGGGGTCGTAAAAGACGGTATCATCTACCTCATAGGCGGAGCTGGAGACTATCTTGTCGTCAATGACGAAATATGGAAGTCGATAAATGGCGCAAGCTGGGAACAAGTAGTAACAACCACTCCTCTGTTTAGTAAACGCAGTCGTCACCAAGCACTTGTGGCAGGGGGCACCATGTTTGTAATTGCCGGACGAGAGAGTTGTGACACTGCCAAGAACGACGTGTGGGCTTCTCAAGACGGCAAAAAATGGGACGAAGTAAAGAAAGACGGCAGCGGAGGTTTTTCAAGGCGTTGTGAGCACCAAAGCGTAGCGATGGAAGGCACCCAATAGGCCGCGAAGAAAGAGAAAGCCTTAGGTTAGCGCGCGTTTTTAAGCGCGTGCTTTATCTCGCGTGTGTTTCTGGTACTCTCTTGTGTTACTGCAGATGCGGGCATGGTGTAGGCGCGTGCTATGAGGGCGCGCACGCGCGGTGCGCAAAATGCGCCTTGGCAAGCGCCCATGCCTGCACGCGTGCGGCGCTTTACCGCGTCAAGTGAAACAAGTGGTACGGGTCGTGCAAGGGCGTCCATGATGGTTTCTTCGCAGACCTGCTCGCAGCGGCAGACAATGCGCTGAGGTTCACCCTCTGGCAGTGTGGCTGCCTGCGCGGCTTGGCTGGGGCTCATGTAGCTTTGACGCGGCACATTGGCTATGCCGACCCTCGGTTTTGCAATGCGCTCGCGTTTTTGTAGCACAAGCCCCTGCCCCTCTAGCGCGCGCAAGGCGTGTAGGCCAAGCGCGGGTGCTGAAGTCAAGCCGGGGCTTTGTATGCCCACAAAGCTCACAAAGCGCGGCACGCTCTGCGTGTCTATGACAAAGTCGCGCGTGCTGCTTGTTGCACGCAAGCCCGCGTATGCGCGTATAATTTTGCTTATATCTATGTCGGCTATAAAGGGCACGCTTAAGGCGGCGCTTGCAATAACGCCTTTAAGACGCTCCACGTCTACAGAGCAGTCCTCTCGGTCTCCCGTTGGCACGGCATTTGACCCTATCATTATGTTGCCCGCGTAGGTAGGCGTTACCAAAATTCCCTTGCCCGCCTTAGTGGGTGTTTGAAACATTATGTGATTAATACTTTTTTTGACGCTTCTGTCGTACACAAGGTACTCGCCTTTTTTTGGAGTAATGCTCGGCGTGTCTATGCCCACCATGCGCGCTATGACGTCTGAAAAAAGCCCCGCGGCATTTACCACAAAACGCGCGCTGTAACACCCCTTGTCGGTTTCAAGGCTAAAGTGCTCTGCGCCCTTATGCAGGTCAAGCACCTGCTCCTCAAGCTTGTACTCAGCGCCGTATCGTGCTGATTGCTCAGCAGCGGCAAAGGCCACCTCAAAGGGTGCAACCGTAGCTGCCGAGGGGCAGTACAGGGCGCACACAGCCTTTTCAGAAACTTCGCTCTCACGCTCGCGCAGTTCGTCTTTTTCAATGATGCGCGTGTCGTCTACGCCGTTTTGCACTCCATTGCGCTGTAGGGCTTGCAAGTGCACGCGTTCTTCCTCATTAAAAGCAAGCACCAAGGAGCCGCGCCACTGTATGCCAAAGCCCAATTCTTGAGCTAGTTTTTGGTACATGCGGTTGCCTGCACGGCAAAACTGCGCCTTTACAGAATGTGGCTTGTCGTCATAGCCACCGTGAATAATGCCGGAATTTGCCTTGGTTGCCCCCGCGCCCACGTCACAGTTTTTTTCTATAACGCATATGCGCAGCTTGTACTATGACGCGTAGTAGGCTATGAGCGAACCCACCACCACAAGGTCGTACTGAGTCTTGTTCATGGTTGTACATACCTCCCTTGTTTATAGCACTACTCTAAGGCAGTCCCGCCGGGAAAGTAGACTTCTTCAAGGAGTTTTCTCGCTGAGGGCGCTTCCATGCTTTGTAATTTTTCAGACAGGCTTTCCGCATTGTCTAAGACGCCAATGGCAAAACCCGCCACCACGCGGTACTTTTCTTTGTTAATTCCAAAGTGGTCATATATTGCCTCGTACTTTATGCCCGCCATGCCGTGGGTGTAGAGTCCGCATAAGCGCGCTTGCATGGTCATGCTCATCCACGCTGATCCACAGTCGTAGAGCGCCGTAGCGTTGGGCTTTCCGTTTTTCTCAAACACGCTTTTGGCTATCATAAAGCCAATAATAGACGCGTTTTTTGCCCAATCTTGATTAAGCGGAAGTAGCAAGCTCAAAAAATCATCAAAGCTATCTTCCGTAGAAGCAAATATTCGCCACGGTTGTTCGTTGTATGCAGAGGGCGCGAGACGCGCAGCATCAAAAAGTGCCTCTACCGTGTTTTGCGGCAATGCTGTTTTTTTAAAAGCGCGCGGTGACCAACGTTGAATAAACAAGTCGTGCGTCTCGCCCTTGCTGTCCTGTCGTTGTGAATAGTTTATTTCGTATGGTGCTTGATACATGGTGTGCCCCCTAATATAATTACTTGTTTTTTATTATAATAGGTAGAGGTTAAATACTATATTGCATTACATGTGGAGTTGCACAGTTGGTTGTAAATTGTGAGTCTCATGTAGATTTCTTAAAAATTAAAAAGATATACTTTAAGGTAAGTGAGGTTTGTATGAATGTACAACAAGTTAATGGCGTTCTGACAAGGGAGCAGGTACGCGTAAAAAATATTCTCAAGAATACGTATTTGTGGATGTCTTTAGGGCTCTTATGCACGGGCTTTGTCGCGTATTTTTCAGCGTCTTCAGGCTTTTCCCTAGCCTTGGTTGCGCGCTCGCCCTTCATGATGCTTTTTCTCGTTCTGGTTGAGTTGGGCTTGGTGTTTTATTTAAGCGCGCGCATTATGAGCATGAGCGCCGACCGCGCAGCCTTGATTTTTATTGTGTATTCCGTGCTCAACGGCATAACGCTTTCCACTATATTTTTGGTGTACACCAATACCAGTATTTACCAAGCGTTTTTTGTAGCGGGCGGCGCGTTTGCGGGCATGAGCATTTACGCCATGACCACAAAGCGTGATTTGAGCGGACTTGGTAAATATTTTGCCATGGGGTTGTGGGGGCTTATATTTTTAAGCATCTTCAGCTTCTTTTTTCAGAGTTCGGGGCTTACGTCCTTCATTTCGCTGGTAGGGCTCATTTTGTTTTTGGGGCTCACCGCCTATGACACGCAAATTATCATGCAGTGGAGCAATGAGTACAGCAGTTCTGTGGACAATCAAAACTACAGGCGCATTTCCATACTGGGCGCGCTCAAGCTGTACCTAGACTTCATCAACATATTCTTGTTTTTGTTGCGCTTCATGGGCGCACGCAGAGATTGATTTTACGCAACATTTTTTGTTGCTGCTCATAATGCTCGAAAAGCCACACATTGTGTGGCTTTTCTTTTTTTTCAGCTTTAGCTCTAGTGGAACACGTATATGTGCTAGACGTGTGTTATACAAAGGCGCGTATTATATTTGGGATTGAGTAACAATATGATCCTAAATTTTACCAGTTTTGGCTAATTTCTCAAATTCTTTCATGTTATACACTGCTATCATATTTTTATTAGGACTTGCTTGTAGCCGTATCCAATGTATAGCCCCTTTTTTAAACCCTGCACCATCTATAACAACAATAGCTTTATGCGTATATTTATCGTTTATATTATGTACTAAATAAGGTAATTTTTCGTCTACACTACCAGTACTATTTTGATTTTTACTTTCTATGATCAAGCAATCTTTATGCTTTCTAGGGTTATACAAAATAAAATCACATTTAATGTCTGTATCATAAATACCTTTTCCAATGTAATACTGGCGTGAATATATGGGCTTTTCATGATATATAAAAGCATTGAATTGGTTTTGTGGTACTAATATGTAACCTATGCTTTCTAATATATCGGCTATTGCTTGCTCTTGTGCTTTTCCTGCATCGTTTGCCTTTTTGCCGCCTTGTTCCATGCTATGCATTCATTATACAAACAATAACAATTCTTGCACTTCGTTTCTTCCTTCGTTTTTACAACTTACATATCTAGGTGCTTGTATTTCTACAATGTTAAACACATTACCTTTATAAAGGTTACGCACATACTCGGTATCTGCATTAGAAATTATAACTTTAGCCCCTTTCTTGCTCCATTCCAGCCCTTTATCTTGTAATTTCTCTTGCATGTCTCTTTCAAATTTACTTGCTGTATATTGATTGTATGTTTTGTCATAAGGCGGATCGCAATACACTACAGAGTTTTTACATACTCTGATATTCTCAAAACTATAAAAGTCTAAATGTACACCTTGCAATTCTTCGCTGCACACTCTTAAATTATCTTCATCTAGTATGGTAGGATTTTTATAACTACCTATAGGCACATTAAATTCATTATTCTTATTGACTCTATAAAGCCCATTGTAACAAGTTTTATTCAAATAAATAAACCTTGCAGACATTTCTATTGGATTGTCTATATTGTGCATATTCCGAATATGATAATAATAATCTTTGTCATGATTTTTTTTATGTATCTTGAGTACATCGACAAGTTCATCTATTTTGTCTCGTATTATTTTATACACAAGAATAAGTTCGCCGTTTATATCAGAAAGAAATACATTTTTTGTTCTATTTCTTACATTGAAGAATAAAGCACCACCACCTACAAACGGTTCATAATAATTTTCTATTTTCTGCGGTAAATACTCTAATATTTTTTGCGATATAGCATTTTTACCACCTACCCACTTTATGAATGGCCTTGCTTTTACTTGTTTGATATCATTTTTTGAAGTATTGATAAGCCCATCAAGAGCATGATTAAAATCAGTTTCAATTACATACTTATCGTGATAGTGTTCCATGTACTTGTCCTCTATTTGATAGATTTCTATTATTGATTCTATTCACAAATTCATGTACATATCTATTCAAATGTTTTCTTGATACATAGTGATATACTCCAATTATCCCACGCTTAAAAACTGCCCATACACTCTCGATAGAATTAGTATGTATACCTTCCCTTACAGGATATGCTATTATTTTATCTTCTCTCGATATAACCCTTATGACTGCAAGTTTACCCGCTGTACCTCGTCCTTCCTTCAATTTCTTACTTTCACGCTTGTTTTTCTCTTTACCACCTACATAAGTAGCATCTATCTCTACAGTTCCTTCTAATTTTTTCATTGATATGTCAGCATTTTTACTTGTTTCTCTTATCCTCTGCATCATAAACCATGCTGTTTTTTGACTTATACCAAGTGTTTCGGCTATTTGATAGCTTGATACTCCTTTTTTATCAAATGAAAGCATGTAAATAGCTACGAACCATATTCTTAATGGAATGTTAGAGTTTTCAAATATAGTTCCTACCTTTATTGAAAATACTTTTTTGCAATCACTACATTTATGTCTTCCGTCTTTGTAATGATATATTTTTTTTGTGCTTCCACACTTCGCACAATATGCCCCATTTTTCCATCTCACAGAAGTAAAATGAGCAATGCATTTTGCTTGAGTATCGTACTCTTGCATGAATTTAATTACGCTCTCTTTTCCATTAAGCATGATCCAATTATGGATTGAGTGTATTTTTTTGTCAATATATAGGATCAAATAATGTCAAAAAAGTACAAAAAAAGAGCATATAAAAATATGCTCAATCATAGGATCTATTGTTAGTTCATCCCTTATATTTCTATGCGTGCGTCTGTGTTTCCGTAGTACTGCGTGCGAAGTGAACGTATTTTTTCGTTCTCCATATATTCTGAAAATGTGGAGAGTTGATCTATGGTGCCCTGCGGTGTTATTTCCACAATTCTGTTTGCAATGCTGTCTATAAACTGCTGGTCGTGTGAGTTAAAGAGTAGAACGCCCTTAAAATTTATAAGCGCGTTGTTGAGTGTGGTTATGGTTTCCAAGTCCAAGTGGTTTGTAGGCTCATCAAAAATAATAACGTTGGGAGACGTGAGCATTATTTTGGCAAGCATGCAGCGCGCCTTCTCACCCCCAGAGAGTACGGTGACCGACTTGTATACATCATCTCCACTAAACAGCATGCGCCCCAAAAAGCTGCGTATAAACTGCTCGTCTGTGGAGTCCGTGTAGCGGCTCAGCCACTCCAAAACCGAAATGTCTTTGTTAAAAAAATGCGAATTATCTTTGGGGTAATACTCGTAGGATATAGTAACGCCCCATTCTACGCTCCCGCTTTCCGCTGCTTGCGCTTCTTGTTCCTGCTCAGCAACTAGTGCCTCAAAGAGCGCGCTTTTGCTCACGTTGTAGGCGCCTACAAAGGCTATTTTTTGCCCTTGGTGTACTTGAAACGAAAAATCTTGCACTAAGCGCTCCCCGTCCCGCGTTATGTTCAAGCTTTTTGCGTCCACAACTGAGCGTCCGCATTCTCGCTCGGGCGTAAAATTGATGTAGGGAAACTTACGGCTAGAATGAGGCAGCTGCTCCACGTCTAGTTTTTCTAACAGCTTTTTTCTTGAGGTTGCTTGGCGCGCTTTTGACTTGTGAGCCGAAAAGCGCTGTATAAATTCCTTGAGGTCTTCCTTCATTCTGTCGGTTTTGCGTTCTTCCATTTTGCGCTGCTTTTGCATTAACTGACTTGCTTCAAACCAAAAGTCGTAATTGCCCACGTACATGTTCATGCGCGCGTAGTCTATGTCCACAATGTGCGTGCACACCGTGTTTAAAAAGTGTCGGTTGTGCGATACGATAATGGCTACATTGGGAAACTTGAGCAAAAAGTCTTCAAGCCACTGCACGGACTCTAGGTCTATGCCGTTGGTAGGTTCGTCCATCACCAGTATGTCGGGGTTGCCGTACAGGGCTTGCGCAATGAGCACGCGCAATTTTTCGGAGGGTTCTAAGCTTGCCATTGGTTTTTCCAAGGTTTCAGGCGCAAGCCCCAAGCCTTTTATGAGCAAGCCTGCGTTTGTTTCGGCCTCCCAGCCGCCCAGTGCTGAAAAGGTGTCCTCCAGCTCCGCAGCGCGCATGCCGTCTTCTTCGCTAAAGTCTTCCTTCGCATAAATAGCATCGCGTTCTTGTGAAATTGCGTATAGTTGCGCGTGCCCAATGAGTATGGTTTCCAGCACGGTGTGTTCATCATATTGGTGCTGGTCTTGTTTGAGCACTGACATGCGCAGTTTGGGCGCAACGCCAATAGTCCCTTTGTCGTACTCTTGTTCGCCCGAGAGTATTTTTAAAAATGTGGACTTGCCCGCGCCATTTGCCCCAATAATGCCATAGCAGTTGCCCGGCAAAAATTGCAAATTGACGTCTTCAAATAGTTTTCTATCCCCAAATGAAAGGGTAAGATCGCTGACTGTAAGCATAGCGTTCCTCTAAATAATTGTTAGAATTAGTGGGTGGAAATTTTATTATAGTAAGACTTGCACTTAATCACAAGGAAAGGCAAGTTTGTCTTTGTGGGGGAGTGTCCCCCCACACCCCCCGTTGGGTAAGACGCGGTGTTGCGCTTACGCGCGTGAGGGCTGCACGACGTGTGTGTTCTGCTTCGCAGTGTTGCGTGAACGCTTCTTGTTGCCAAGCAACGGTTTTAAATACGCTATCTATTCGGATGGCCGTTCTTTTTCTTTTCTTTTTGAGGACGCAAAAAGAAAAGAAAAAGAACCAAAAAGAAAAGAAAAAACATGCTGTGTGCTAAAGCAGTAATAACATAGATACTATGTTCAAGTATGAAAATTGTATGGAAGTAAGTTTGTGTGAATGCGCTTTGTGAGGCTAACGTCATAGAAAACAAGGCGCAGGGTATAGAGATGGTGTCGAAATTGAGCAGAGACAGTCTCTTCTGCACGTACAAACAAAGCATTATCGGCATGCTTAAAGTGCTGCGCCAAACTGTGGGTACTTTTTAAAAAATTGTCTATACTTTTTGCCCAAAAAGTATGTACTTTTTGACTAAATTGTCTATACTTTTTACTCAAAAAGTATGTACTTTTTCACTGAAAAGTATAGACAATTTCACCGACTTGTTTAGATTTTTTGATGAACTTGCATGCTGTGACTGCGCTGAGGTACGGGGTTGCCGTTGTGGGAGGACACTCCCACCCTCCGAGTATTAAATGAACATGTATTTAATATATTGCGTGGAGCAATTTTTGAGTATATTCGTGTTGAGGATTACCTAAAACCTGAAGGTTAGTTCCATATTCAATTACATTTCCATCTTTTAAAACAACAACATTATCACTCATAGCGTTTATAACAGAGATGTCGTGACTAATGATGATATAGGTCATGGTGTACTTCTCTTGTACTTCCATCAACTTTTTGAGAATGTTTTTTTGAGTACTTACATCTAATGCCGATGTTGGTTCATCAAAAATAATTACCTTAGGCTGTATGGCCATTGCGCGTATAATGGCTATTCTTTGTCGTTCCCCACCTGAAAATTCATTGGGATATCTGTTGTAAATATTGCTGTCTATTTTAAATTCCTTAAACAAGGTGTCTATGTGAGATTTCGCCGTATTTTTGTCTAAATTTGGATATTTTATAAATAGTCCCTCGGTTACAATTTCGAAAATATTCATTCTTGGGGATAAACTTTCAAAAGGGTCTTGAAAGACAAATTGAATATCGTTTATAGAGTTTGTTGCCTCCCAATGTCTTGTAATTGTTCCTTCAAATGGTTCTAAATGAACAAGTGCCCGCGCTAAGCTTGATTTGCCACTCCCACTTTCTCCAACAATTCCTAGAGTCTTTCCTCGCTCTAACAAGGCTGATGCATTATTAACGGCGTATAAAAATTTGTTTGCGATGCCAAAAAAATTTTTGCCTATAGTATATTTCACACATATGTTTTTAAACTCTAGTTGAGTATCGCGGGTATCTCGCGGCTCTAAGGCTTCCAATTCTGTGTCTCGTTTTAATTGCATTGTATAGGCATGCTTGGGCGACTGAAACAATGTATTACTTATTCCAGACTCGACTATTCTGCCCTTCTCCATCACAATAGTCCTGTCTGAAACCCTTTCCGCTATTTTCAGATTGTGTGTTATAAAAAGGATACTCATTCGGTATTCTTCTTTTAAACGTAACAATAAATCTATTATTTCTCTTTGTACAAGCGCATCCAAGGCAGTCGTTGGCTCATCGGCTATTAACAACTTTGGTTTATTGATTAATGCCATAGCAATCATAACTCTTTGTCGCTGTCCACCCGAAAGCTCAAACGGAAATGCGTTTTTGCGAGAAACAGGGATCTCAACCTTTCTCAGCATCTCTTCAACTTTTGCTTGTACTTCATGCTGCAATATGGCCTTATTGTGAAGCATAATGCCTTCTGCAATTTGTTTGCCAATTCTATGCAGTGGATTTAGTGAAAGCATGGGCTCTTGGAATATCATCCCTATGTCTTTACCGCGGTATTCACGAAAGGCCTTAATATCCATGGCTCCTATGTTTTTTTCTTCAAGTAATATTTGGCTATTAGGGTCTATGGTAAAAACATGCGGCAACAATCGCATTATGCTCAACGCAGTAACGCTCTTACCGCTACCACTTTGACCGACAAGCGCTAAAAATTCCGAAGGTCTTATTACAAAATTAATATCATTGATAATCCTTGTTGCATCAATAGAAACACGTAAGTTATTAACTTGTAGTATGCTTTTTTCCATAGTTATTTCTTAAACTTTAAAATTATTCTCATCTCCATATTTCACTGTATATAGTACCTCACATGATGAGAGGCCTACACTTACCCTACATAAGGATCGTTTGCCTCTCTAAGCCCATACCCAATGAGAACCAACAGGGTGAGAATAAAGGTGAGAACGCCGACGGAGACAAAGGTCAACCATGCGGCTTGCAAATTATTCATGGCACTTATGACAATGTTGCCCAGCGATGGATACTTGACATTCAGCGCCAGCCCTATGATTTGCAAGACTATTAATGATGCTATGGTAGATTTAAACAAGAATGGCACAAATGTTACGGTTGAAACAAGCGCATTGGGTATGATGTGTCGCTTTAGAATTTTAAAGTCGCTCAAGCCCATGACTTTTGCTGCTTTAACATACGCAAGGTTTCTAACCTTCAACACCTCTGCTCTGACATACGGCACTATTATAATCCAATCAAAAAAAACCAGAAATCCAACAAAGAGAAAAAAACTCCTATCGCTTAAACTCACAAGAAGAATCAAAATATATATAGCAGGTATTGCAGACCAAATTTCTACAAAGCGCTGCCCAAAAAGGTCTATTCTGCCCCCATAGTAACCCTGCAAGGAGCCTACGAGAACCCCTATTATAGTAGAGAAAAACACTACCAGAAAACTAAAGTTCATAAAGAGTCTAAATCCATATACCGCCTGCGCTATGACATCCTTGCCTTGTGCATCTGTACCGAGAAAATGCTTAGAGTCGGGAGGCGTGGGGGCTGAAGAGGTCAAGTCGGCAGCCGTTTTTGAGTAATGATAGGGGATGAGGGGCATAATCAAAAACCCATGGTTCTCTATTTCCGCCACAAGGTCTTGATCGCTAAAGTCCGCTTCAGTTGGCAAAAAGCCGCCCAGCTCTTCATCGCTTACCACTTGTACAATAGGAAAGTAATACACTCCCTTATACTTTACTACCAACGGCTTATCATTCACCCAAAATTCGGCACAGAGCGAAATAAGGTACAAAATAATTATAAGAATAAGGCTTATGAAGCTTATTTTCTTGCTTTTAAATATTGCTATTTTTCTCTGTGTTATTGGTGAAAGTCTCATGCCATGCTACCTTAGGGAATCAAAATTTATTCTCGGGTCTATGAGCGTGTAACTAACGTCGGTGATGAGTTTGGCCAAGAGTCCCACAATGGAGGTTATGTACAGGCTACCAAAAAAGAGCGGAAAGTCTTTATCGTAGACAGCAGAAATCATCAGGGTGCTCATACCATCAAGGCTGAATAAATTTTCAATAACAATATTTCCCGTGAAAAATATGCTCATAAAGGTAGAGGGCACACCAGCTATTACAATTAACATCGCATTGCGAAAAACATGTCCATACAAGACTCGGCGCTCGCTTGCGCCCTTGGACCGTGCTGTTACTACATATTGCTTTGAAATTTCTTCTAAAAAATAATTTTTGGTTAAAAACGTGGTGAGCGCAAAGGCACCAAGCGTGAGACACAAAACCGGTAAGGTTATGTGGTGAATATAATCGCCAATCTTTTGCCAAAAACTCATGCTTGCATGTTCTAAAGAAACCAGCCCCCTCAGCGGAAATATCTTCAAATAATTACCCACACTAAAGAGCACAATGAAGAGCATGCCGAGTAAAAACGTGGGAATGGCGGTCATCAATGTCAAAAAGAATGTAGTTCTGATATCAAATGGGGCGCCATTTTTCAAAGCCTTTGCAATACCAAGGGGTATGGAAATGAGGTATATTAAGAATGTAGACCAGAGCCCTAGGGAAACAGAAACGGGTAATTTTTCTTTAATGACATCGATTACCTTGGTATCACGAAAAAACGAGTTTCCTAAATCAAATCGTAGGTAGTTACCAATCATCGTGAAAAAGCGCACATACAGGGGCTTATCAAAGCCAAATTCTTTCTCCATTTCCTTGATAAACTTTTCCTTATCGCGTCGAGAGAGTTCTCGTTCTGTTACCTGATTACTAGAGCGACCTGCAATTTCCCCTTCACTCGAATGAGCAAAATACTTTAAGACATATTTGTCTATTGGACCACCGGGTACAAACTGCGCAATTATGAAGTTGATGGATAAAATTACCAGCATTGTGGGCACCACCAACAGCAATCGCTTATAGATATAGGAAAAAGGTAACATGGCTGGTATTACCTGCTAAGTTTTTTAGCCTTATTCTCGTTATAACTCCACAACATCCATCCCGTACCAAAATAGGGGTTAAACTTCGGCATATCAAATGTATCCCAATACGCTATCCTGTCATAATTAATACCCCAGCTTAATATCCACGGGTGCAGATATCGCAAATATCTATCAAGCCCTTGCAATGCTGGCACGAGTTCCTCGTACGTTGCAATGTCTTCTATATACGCTAGCATGGCATCCACCGTTTTATCGCGTATTCCAGAAAAATTACTCGCA
The DNA here is from genome assembly GCA_965196605.1 of Spirochaetia bacterium. Taxonomy (GTDB): domain Bacteria; phylum Spirochaetota; class Spirochaetia; order WTKD01; genus CBDAKK01. Next base: position 192,945 of record CBDAKK010000004.1, on the reverse strand, counting down.
CCCTCTTGATCTGCGGATTCAGAATGCCAACTATTACGCAAAGAATTACTCGTTGGTATGACAGCATAGCCCAAAGCCATGCCCGCAAGTTTATAATCATAGGTTTTGAGCATCTCAAGTTCTTGAGGCTTGGTTATAACTTTTACATTCAAGGTAATGCCAATTTTAGCTAGTACATCTTTGAATATTCCATAATGTGGTAGTATGCTTTGCTGAGAAATTTTTATATCAAGCTCAAATGGTATACCCTTTTTATCTACGAGTTTTTTATCAGCATTAAACTTGTACCCGTGCTTTTGCAATATTTTCAGGGCATTTTTTAATTGCTGCTTACCAACTTCTTTAGGATATGTGTAGGCTGCTTGTGTAAATATATCATTTGGCAGGGCATCTTTAAACTGCAATAAAAACTCTCGCTCTTTGCCTTGCGCTACGCCTTGAGCTTGGTAATCGGAATTGGGAAAGAAACTGTGTAATCTTACATAGGCATCGTACATAAGTGTCGAGTTTATTTTCTTATACGGAAACAGCTCAGATATGGCTAATCGTATTTCTCTATTATTAAAGGGCGCTTCTCTCATATTGAAAACAAACCCCTGTATGTTGCCCAAAGCTTGATAGGGAACCTCTATTTTTTTAACCTTACCGCTTTTAACAGCATTAAAATCGTATTGTCTGTGCCACGTTCTCGATATATATTCATCTTTAAAATCAATTACTCCTGCGGCAAAGCCTTGATGCGCCACCTCGAGATTGCCAAACTGCACGGCTTTTACATACGTAAAATTATGCACTCCAATTCGTGTTGGGTGCTTTTTTGCCCAGTACTGCTCGTTTTTCTCAAAAAAGATGTAATCGTTTATTTTCAAGTCGCTAATTCTATAGGGACCAGAACTGACATATGGCTCCATGATAGTTTTAGTAAAGTCGCGCGCTTGCCAATATTTTTTAGACAATACCGGAAATGAAGAAATAAAGTCAAAGACACTGCTTCTAAATTGTTTCTCGTTTGTGTTTGCATCAAAGACTGCTTTTATCGAATAATCAGATTGTTTCTCAAACTTCTTCGCTAAGCTCATAATTTTTTTGTGATATGGTCGTCCGTGTTTGAGCAGTGTTTGATGAGTGAAGATAACATCATCTGCAGTTATGGTGCTGTTATCGTTAAATCGAGCAGCTGGATTTATGTTTATAATAATGTATCGCTCCGAGAGGTTCTCCTCGATATTTTCAGCGATAAAGGCATATGCGACATTCTTTTCATCTGCTGATAGGCTAAACAGGCCATCGTGTAAGAGTGATACGATGGTAACTGCTGTGGAGTTAATCCACGGGAGATCGCCCTTTACTGTATAGGGATTTACTGTAGTAAATTTGCCTGTCATGGCGAGTTTTATTTCACCACCCTGTGGAGCATTGGGATTTACATAAGAGAAATGGGTAAACCCGTGTTTGTATTTTGGAGTTACCAAGCTTGAATAGCTATAACGCTTTTGCAAGGTTTGTGCCCGCACCGGTATAGGCAATACCCAGAAAAACAGCATCAGCATTACAACTACCGCCCCTTCAATGTGAAAGAAAATTTTGTGACGTTTGAGCATTTCAAACCTCCTGAATGTATTTCTTAATAAGCCATTATATATTATAAATTAATAATTATTGAGATAAAAGCCATATTCTCATGTTGGTATAATATATTTCGCATGGGCGTGTGGTAGCGTTATTACAAAGTGGGTGAATTCAAGTTGTTGCGTGCAACCAATTACCAAACAATTGTTTTAAGGTTTGCGTGTCGTGTCCCTCTGTTTTTCAATCCCACTTGGGCGCCCACGGCGCTAGGTCAAGGGTTATGAGGCGCTGCTGTGCGGCGGTTTTTTTGTCTATGCGCGCCATGTCAATGGACGACAAGGCAAAGTCCATGACGTCAAAGTTTTTTTCCATGTTTGCTTTTTTTGTAGACATGGTGGTTAGTACCACGCCTTTTTGTAAAATCCACCGCAGTACAATTTGCACCGCGCTCTTGTCATAAGCCTTGCCAATTTCTGCAAACTCGGGGTCTTTGAAAACAGCACCGCGCGCAACCGAGCAGTATGATGCGAGTGGAATACCCGTCTCTACGGAGGCTGCAAGCAACTTGTCTTGGTTCAACAAGGGGTGAAATTCGACTTGATTGATGACGATGGGAACGTCTGTGTACTTGGTAATGTCGCGCATCATTTGCACGGTGTAGTTTGAAACGCCTACATGCTTTGCAAGCCCTTGTTTGTACGCGCGCTCTAGGAGCCTCAGTGAAGGGCCTATGTCTTCACCAATGGGAGGCCAATGCAGTAATAGAACGTCTACATAGTCGAGTTGTAGCTTTTTAAGGCTTGTTTCTACGGAGGGTAGAAATGTTTCGTGGGCGTAGTTAGCGGGGTCTACCTTGGTGGTTATGCATAGTTCTGTGCGTGGTATACCACTCTTGGCTAAGACTTCTCCAACCTCTGCATCGTTGTTGTACATTTGCGCTGTGTCAAAGGCGCGGTAGCCCACTTCGAGGGCTGCCTTCATGGCGCTGTATAGTTCATCTTTGCGCAGCGGAAAGGTGCCAAAGGCGCGCTGAAATGTTTTTTGAAAATAAATTGACATGCTAACTCCTTAATAATGTTTTTGTTTTTAGTGTAGTGTATGTGCATACGCAGCGCATCTTATCTTGTGCTTTTTGGTCTTGAGAGGGCATCAAAGGTAACTGCAAGCAACAATATGGCGCCGGATACCATGAGCTTATCGGCTGCACTTGCCCCGGATAAGTCTAAGCCATTGCCAAGTGAACCAATGACCAGCGCGCCAATAATTGCGTTCCACACGCTGCCGCGTCCGCCAAACAAAGAGGTGCCGCCAATAACCGCTGCTCCAATGGCTTCAAGCAGCAGGGGTCCTCCGGCAAAAGCATTGAAGGAGACAGAGGCGTAACGAGATGCGCCGATAATTCCGCCTACCGCTGCCATAAACCCCACAATTGCAAAACCCGCGAGGCGTATTCTCGGCACTGATATGCCCACGCGCCGCGCTGACTCTGCGTTGCCCCCAACGGCAAATAAGGCACGCCCAAAAGGTGTGGACGTGCTCACCCACCACAGCGTAGTGGTAATGCCAAATAAAATAAGCAGCGCCAATGGTACGCCACGGTATGTGTTCAAGCTTGCTACAAGCACCGCAGAGACAAGCGCCATAAATGCTACCTTGAGACACGCAAGGCTCCGCGGCGCGTTTTCAAGCCCTGCGCGTTTTCTCAGTGCGCGTTTATAGATTACGCGTCCTAGTATCCACAGCATGCAGAGCAAGAGTAAAAGCCAGCTCAGGCTTTTAGGAATGTTGGTGGTGGTAATGCCGCGTACAAATGGGTCTCGTACATTTAAGGCGCCGTGTATGCCCAAAATTTTTTGCATAAGCCCTTGAAACCCTAAGAGTCCCGCTAAGGTTACCACAAATGACGGAATGCGAACATAGGCTATGAGGAGGCCTTGAAACATTGCAAGGGCAACGCCTACGCCAAGCACTATGAGACAGGCAAGGGGTGCCGCAATGTTTTTAGAAGCTATGAGTACAGCCATAAGCGCCGCACAGGAGCCTGCAACCGCGGCTGCGGATAAGTCAATGTCGCCAAGCAGCAGAATAATGGTAATGCCGACTGCTAAAGTACCGACTACAATGCTTTGCATAAACAAGTTGTAAAAGTTTCTTGCGCTGAAAAACGCGGGTTGTGTAAGCCCAAAGTAGAGCCAAATTAAAGACAAGGCAATGAGTACGGGCGCGAAAGATGATAAAGAACTCTCTTGAAATTTTTGAAAATTCGTAGCTAATTTGTGTTTTAGTATCATGGTCTTCTCCTATGCATTGCCTGATGTTATGGCGGCGACAATTTCATCCGCGCTCGTTTTTTTGGTTTCATAAACTCCAACTCGTTTACCAAGGCGGAGCACGCTAATTTTGTCGCTTATTTCAAACACGTCTCGGAGATTGTGCGAAATGTAGACTACTGCGTGTCCCGAACTGCGCAAGGTTTTTACAACATCAAGCACCTGCCGCGTTTGCGCAACCCCCAAGGCTGCGGTTGGCTCGTCTAGCAAAATAACTGAGGAGCGCGCTTCAACGGCGCGGGCAATGGCAATGGTTTGTTTCTGCCCACCTGAGAGCACGCCAACCTTGGTACGCACGGACTGAAGGGTGCGCACCTGTAGTTTGTCTAATACTTCGCGCGCCTTTTTTTCCATGACTATTTCGTTCAAGGGGCGTAAGCAGCGCGGCATTATGCGTGCGAGGCCTGAGAGCACAGGTTCGTAGCGCAAAAATAAATTCGCAGGCACGTCCAAATTTTCGCATAATGCCAAGTCTTGGTAGACTATCTGTATTCCCGCTGCAGTGGCATCGTGAGGCGAGGCTATTTTTACATTTTTGCCATCCATCACAAATTGGCCTGAATCCGCCTTGCACGCTCCTGCTAAAATTTTCATTAGGGTAGATTTTCCCGCGCCGTTATCACCAACAAGCGCCATTACTTCTCCGCGCTTAACGGCAAAATCTAGACCTGCAAGTGCTTCCACATGCCCAAAGCACTTACGTACCCCTCGCACTTCCAAATACGGGCTTTCCTCATCAACACTGGTAAAACTTGACTGTGTTTCTTGCGCTACAATACTGTGCATAGTCACCCCTTAGGTTTAGCGCTTGCAAAAAGCGGTGCTGGCAGCGGCGCCTTTACACACGTCTTGTTTGCTTATGGTCGAGTCATTCTCAATAACAAATTCCACGCCTTTTTCGCCGACTATGTCATGAAAGGGAACTGCCACAAGTCCCACCTTGCCGCCTGCCGTGTTGGTGACGGTTTCGCTCACCATGTCTTTTAAACTTTGCTTGTTTATCAAACGCAGGCTTGCTTTCGCCGCAGCCTCTGCCATTTTGTTAAAGGGTCGCCAAATTGACTCCGTTTGTTTGCCCAGCAATATGAGCTGCAAAGCCTGTATGGTCGCATCGAGTCCGCTTACTGCTACCTTGCCTGCAAGTCCCTGTTCTTCTAGGGCAGCAATTGCCGCAGCCGCGTTGCCGTCATTAGAAGAAACCACGCCTTGTATCTTGTTGTTAAGCTTTGTAAGTGCTTGATCCATAGAACGCCGCGCAATGGTGGGGTCCCAGAATTGTGTCCAATTTTCGTAGCCCAAGATGCGCTTGCCCGAGTTAAAAAAGGGTTTTAGAATTTCCATTTGCCCTTCGTAAATTACCGCAGCGTTGGGGTCAGTGGGGGAGCCTTTGAGCAGTACAATGGTATCACCTTGTTTTGTGTGGTCTATCACATGTTGTGCCTGCGCACGCCCTATGCCGCGCATGGACGCCTGTATCCACAAAGCCGTGTGCTTTGATTGCACCATGCGGTCATATGCAACAACAGGCACCTTGTCTTCTACCGCTATGTCGGCGATTATGCCCGCAGCCTCTCCGTCAAGTGCTAACACAACCAGCACGTCGGCGCCACGTGTAATGGCTTGCTCTGCTTGGCGCTGTTGTGCCGCGCTGTCGTTGTTGGCGTTAAAGACTTCTACCTTTACGCGCGGGGCAAGTTTTTTCATCCATTGCTTGAAGAACACCGCATCTTGCCCTTCCCATCGTGGGTTCAAGTTTTCTGGTAACAACATTGCCACAAAGCCTTTAGTTTTTGATTGCGAAAAACCACCAACAGTGCTCAAAAGCACCATGCCAAGAATCAATACATAGTGTATGCATTTTTTGTGAAAGAACATATGTTTCTCCTTATTAATTAGATTTTGCATTAAGCATAAATTTCCACGCATTTTATAGAGTTTTACAAACAGGTGTAGCCACCATCAGCTGCAATAACGGCACCTGTAATAAGGCTTGCAGCCTCAGAGGCCAAAAACTGCACGATAGAGGCAATTTCATCCGGTCTGCCAAAACGCCCCATGGGTGTTAAGTCCCGCCACGTTTTTTCAAAAACCTTGCCTTGCTCCGTCGCCAAAAGCGGCCTGAGAATGGCTGTTTCAATGTAGCTGGGAGCAACGGCGTTCACGCGCACCCCGCGTTTAGCCCACTCCACAGCCAAGCACCTAACCAAGTGATGCACGGCGGCCTTTGACACGTTGTAGTGCGTCTGCAATTGTGGAACGTTAACGATGCTCCCCGAAATCGAGCCCAAGGCGATTATTGAGCCACGCCCTTTTTCAAGCATGCGCCGTCCAAAGGCTCGGCATGTGCGAAAGACTCCGCCAAGGTTGACACTCATCATTTTTTCCCAGCTTGCATCGCTCATGTCTTCGCAGGCTACAAGCTCCGTAATGCCCGCGTTGCATACTAAAATGTCCAGTGTTTCCAAAGAGGCTGCCAATGCATCAATTTGTTGGGTGTTTGTAACATCCAACGCCGCATGGCGCGCTTTGTACCCTTGTTCTCTAAGGCTTTCTGCGCTTACTTTTGCCTTTTCTTCAAGCATGTCGGTGCAAATAAGCTCTGCGCCTGTTGCCGCTAGCGCCTGAGAACAGGCAAAGCCTATGCCTTGCCCCGCGCCAGTTACCAGTGCAAGCTTGCCATGCAGTGTTTGCTTTTCTGTGTAATTCATAAATACCCCTGTCAATTCTCTTTATAAAGACTCTCGTGTGAGTTCTAAAAACTCTAATTCCTCTTGTGAAAACTTTGTCTCAAGGGCTTTTATGCAAGACTTGACCTGCTGGTCTGTCTCGGGGCCTGCTAGGGAAATAACGGGGAATTTTTGATTTTGCGTGTAGGCAATGGCAATTTCAATGCGCGTGAGTCCCTTGTGTTTTCCCAGTTCTTCCGCCCGCCGTAGCTTTTCAAAGTTCTCGTTGTTGTAGTACACGCGCACGAGGTTTTGGTCTTGCGTGTAGTCTCTGTGCCCTTTTGCAAAAAAGCCGCGCCCTGTCGAAGACCACGCAAGTAAGGGCAGGGTTGTTTTTTCAAACCACGCCTTGTCTGCAGCAGTGGTAACCACCGTGTTAGGCCAGTAGGGTTCTTTTGCAATGGCAAGGCAAAAATGCGGGCTTGAAGCCGACATGCCTTGTAGAGCGTGCTTGGCTCCGTATTCGTTTGCTTCCTCTATTCTGCGCACCGTCCAATTAGAACCGCCAAAGGTTCTAATGCGCCCTCGTGCAACTTCCTCGTTTAGTGCATCGACTATTGCCCCCACAGGCTTGGTCTCGTCGTCTCTGTGTAGCAACCACATGTCGAGGTAGTCCGTCTTAAGGCGTTGTAAACTCCCGTCTATTGCTGCGTGTATATGCTGGGGTGTGAGCTGTAAGCCGTGAGGGTGAATGGGCTTGCAGGTGTCGGGAATAATACCTTTAGAAATTAACACCACGTTTTCGCGACAAGCGCGCTCTTCCAGCCACATGCCAATGGTGCTTTCAGAATAGCCGTATTCTTCGGGGTCTCCGTATACCTCCGCGGTGTCTATGGTCGTCCCTCCGTTTGCCACAAAGGTGTCCAATATTGAAAAGCACAAGTCTTTTTTCTTTGGCGAAAAAATCATGGTGCCCATGCCAAGCACAGAGAGTTGTTTTTCTATGCCCTGTATGCTAATAGTTTTCATAGCGTCTCCTTAAACTTAAAGTGTTGTCGTGCGTTTCATGCTTAGATAATCGTACAAGGCGTAGGACGAACAATCGACGCCAAGCCCGCTGTCTTTCACGCCAATGTGCGGCAAGTATATGTCCCACTTGCATCCATTGATCATGACTTCGCCGCATTCCAAGGCATGTGCAACGCGACGTAGGCGCGCTGCATTGTTTGAAAACACGTAGGACGCCAAGCCTGCGCGCGTGTCGTTTGCAATTTCAAGCGCTTCATCGTCGCTTTTAAAAGTGCCTATGGAAACTACGGGGCCAAATACTTCTTCTTGAAATGCGGGGTTGTTTTTTGTGCAATGCGTCAAAAGTGTAGGGGGATAAAAGTAGCCTTGTGTTGGTACGGTGTGCGCATCACCACAAAGTTTTTTTGCGCCCGCTGCAAGGGCGCGCTCTACGTAATCAGCCACCCTGTCGCGCTCTTTTTTGGAAGCAAGGGGTCCCATTACGCCTTCGTCTTGCAGGGGGTCGCCCAGCTGCACCGCCGCTAATCGTGGTACCAGCTTTTTTATAAAAAGTTCCGCTATGCTTTCATGTAACAAAATTCTATTCGGAGCTACACAAATTTGTCCCGTGTTTGCCGTTTTCAGCACCATGAGTAGCTCGAGGGCTTTTTCCACGTCCGCATCTTCAAAAACCAAAAAGGGCGCGTTGCCTCCAAGCTCCAAGGAAAAACGCTTTATGGATGTGGCCGAGTTTTTAATAACCTTGAGTGCAGATGGCGTTGAGCCAATCATGGTAATGCCCGCTATGTCCTTGTGCGCAGAGAGCCCCGCGCCAAAGCTTTCATCATCACCAAGCACTATGTTTATCACACCGCGTGGAAAAGAAATTGATTCACAAATTTCACCAATGCGGTAGCTTGTAAGCGGCGTGAGCGCGGCGGGCTTAATGATGACGGAGCAGCCGGAAGCGAGAATGGGGCCGAGCTTAAACCCGAGATTGAGCAGCGGAAAATTCCACGCGAGGTAGGCTACAACGGGGCCTATGGGTGCGTAGCTTATACGGTGCTCGGCCTCGTTTTGCGCATCTGCTATCATCGCGCCCTTGAGTTGCGCCATGGCCTCGGGGAAAAACACCAAGGCACTTTGCAGCTTGTCGAAGTCGTCTTCGGCTACGGCGCGTTGTTTGCCCGTCTCATGCATAAGCATGTGTATAAGCCCTTCTTTTTCAGCAAGCAGGGCATCGCGTAATTTTAGCATCCACGCGCGCCGTTCTTGGGGTGATAGGCGCTTCCACAAAGCAAACCCATGCTTTGCAGCATCGACAACTTTTTCTACATCCTGTGCATGGGCGTAGGCAACAGAGCCTATCACTGCTTCGTTTACGGGTGAAAGCACCTCGTGGTGTTGGTTTGTGCTACCTTCTATCAAGTTGCCGCCGACATACATTTTTTTGTGCATAATTTCTCCTATCTCATTATTGATTTTTTCATCGTAAAGACGCGCTTTAGTGGCACCCAAAAAAGAGTTACCAGAATCATACAAAAAAAGAAAATACTTATAGGACTTTGAAAAAAATTAGCTATGCCCTTTCCTTCGTTTAGCATCAAGGCTCTTCTGAAATTTGATTCTGCCATGGGGCCGAGTATAACCCCTAAAACCGCAGGGGAAAGGGGTATGTCGCTTTTCTGCATGTAATATCCAATAATGCCAAACGCTATCATAACTCCTACATCGAAAAAATTCGAGTTAATTGCGTATGAGCCAACAATACACAACACAATAATCACTGGCATGAGAATGCCTTGTGGTATTATTGATACTTTTGAAAAAATGCCAACACCGAGGAGTCCGAGCAGGAGCATAACTACGTTTGCTACAAGGAGTCCTAAAAATATTGTGTATACAAGGGTGCTGTTTTCCTTAAATAAAAGCGGCCCCGGCTGTAAGCCCTGTACCGTTAAGGCACCAATCATAATTGCAGCGACTGAGTCGCCCGGTATGCCCAGTGTGAGCATGGACACTAAGGCTCCTCCAGTAACACCGTTGTTGCCTGCCTCGGCTGCAGCTACTCCTTCGGTTATGCCCGTGCCAAACTTCTCCCCGTGCTTCGACCATCGCTTTGCCTCGTTATATGCTACAAAGGCACCAATGTCTGCACCTGCGCCGGGTATAATGCCAATAAAGGTGCCGAGTAACCCAGAAAAGGGCGCTGTCTTGAATATTTTTTTCACGTCTGATTTTTGTAAGCGCGATGTATCTAATTGCGCGTGGGGCTGTGCCGCATGTATGCCTTTGTCTAACTTACTCAAGACTTCTGAAAGTGCAAATAGTCCTATCATAATGGGAATGTAGGATATGCCATTGACTAAATTGATGCTCCCAAATGTAAAGCGCATGTAGCCGGTGATTCTGTCTATGCCAACCGTGGATATCAAAATGCCAAAAGTGCCTGAAATAATTCCCTTGGCGAGCGAGGCTCCAGAAACATGGGCAATGATGCTTAAGCCAAATACTGCAAGCATGAAAAATTCAGGAGCTCCAAATTGTAAGGCTACTTTTGACAAATGAGGGGATACCGTAATTAACACAATGCACCCTACCATTCCCCCTATGAATGATGAAATAGTCGAAATTGTGAGCGCGCGCCTTCCTTCATTGCGCTTTGTAAAAACGTATCCATCTATAACAGTGGCAGCTGAGGCGGGGGTGCCCGGAGTACGCAACAATATTGCTGCAACACTTCCTCCATAAATTGCTCCAATGTATATCCCCAAAAGGAGCAAAATACCCGAGAGCGTGTCCAAGCCAAAAGTAAGGGGCAGCATGAGTGCCACGCCCATGGTAGCCGTAAGCCCCGGCAGTGCGCCAATACATATTCCTCCCGAAACTCCCAGCACAATAAACCCCAGTACTTTCAGATTAAATACGTTCAGCATTATTTCTTGTAGCACGCGTTATTCTCCTATGCCCCAGAGAATATCTAGTGGCACATTGAGCAAGGTGTTAAACACAAAGTACACCAAGAGGCTAATAAGTGCCGACAACCCCAGTACTCCGTACCATGGGTAAGGAGTATATTTTTTCATCATCAGAAAAAGAAAGACTACTGTTGAAACAAAAAATCCCACAGAGGCAACCAAAATGGAATAGAGAATAATCGATGCAAGTAGTGTAAAAAAGGAGAGTGGGGCAGCTGAGGCTCCGCCTACTGTATCGCTGCCTCTCATGCCTTTGTTGTTCTTAAATCGCGACTTTACCAAAATATAGGTTGCGCTGATAAGCATAATTGCGCTTACCAGCATTGGGAAGACTCGCGGCCCGGGAATGCTCCCTTGTGACTCTGGAAAGTCAAGAAAAGAAAACAATAATACAAATACAGATAGCAGCGCAGCAATGCTTGTTACTATCGTTGTTAACGATGTAGTGCTACTCTTTTTCTCAAGCATGGGATGTTATTTTTTTGATAATCCTATAAGCTTTGTGAGCTTGCCAAACTGCTTATAATCCTTGTCTAATTGTTCTGCAAATTCTTTTGGTCCCAGCACCCTCACTCCAAACCCGCTTTTTTTCATAAATGCCTTGTATTCTTCTGAATTAACGGCCTTGTTAAAACGCTGATAAAGGGCATATACGATTGCATCGGGGGTGTCTTTTGGCACCGCAAATCCTCTCCATGTACCTACGGACACGTCGTAGCCTTCTTCCTTGGCAGTAGGAATGGTTCCTTCAATTCTTTGGGGGGACAGCGAAGCGAAAATTTTTAAATCACCTGACTTTACATAGGGCAGCACTTCACCATAGCTTACAGACACGGCGTCGAGATGCCCCCCGAGTAATGCGGTAATGGCGGGAGCAGCTCCCTCAAATGGAATGGTGTTAAATCTTACGCCCGCCTTATGTGCCAAGGCAGCGCCCGCATAGTGCCAAATAGAACCCACACCTGAATTGCCCACTGAGGGACTTTTTACCCTTGAGGCCTCAATCATATCATTGAGATTCTTCCATTTTGAATCACGCTTCACAGCGATAACGCTGAAATCCGTATTGAATAAAATAACAGGCTTGAATAAATCAGGGGCCAAATTCCCGCCTGTTCCAGTATGCGGTAGTATCGTTACTTCCACCGCTATCATCGAAATGGTGTATCCATCGGGCTTTGAATTTGCGCCATAGAGCATTCCAACTGAGCCAGCTCCCCCCGTTCTGTTTTCTACAGAAATCTTGTTGTTAAAGTCCTCTTTGACTATTTCCACAATTTTTCGAGTAATGGTATCAGAACCGCCACCTGCAGAGTAGGGTATAATCACCTTCACATTTTTACGAGGATAGGCATTACCACCTTCACTCTCTCCCCTTGCAAAGGCATGCATGCCTACTGTGAATGCAAGCGCCATAATTAAAAAAATTTTCTTGTACATAATTTCTCCTTATAGTTTTTTATTTACACGCGGTATTTCTCAATTATTTCTTCGTCAATACTAAGCCCTAAACCGGGCAGGTCGGGGCATTGCATAATTCCGTTTTTAAATACGGGCATGGTCTTAGACAAGTGGTCTCTAAAAACATTGCTGGTGCGGTCATATTCAAAAAGCAGGGTGTCGGGGTTTAAGCATGCGGGGAAGTGGGGCAAATTTAGCGCGCAATGGAGGGCGGCATGAAAGTTAATAGCAGAACCCCATACATGTGGGTAACACTGAATGTTGTGTGTGTGCGCCAACACGGCAATTTTTTTAAACTCACTAATGCCACCTACAACCCCAAGGTCGGGTTGCACTATGTCCAAGGCGCGCGCCTGTAGCAAGTGCGCAAAATTGTAGCGCGTGCTCTCGCTCTCACCTCCAGCCAAGGGAATGGAGAGTGCACTTTTTACTTCTCTGTACCCTTCTTTGTCTTCTGGCGGTACGGGCTCTTCAAACCACGTAATATCATACGCTTCAAGGCTGCGCCCCAGCGTAATTGCATTTCGTGCATTGTAGGCGTGGTTTGCGTCAATCATCAGCTTGATGTTTGAACCCACGGCCTCGCGTATGGCTCTAACGGCGTGTAGGTCGTAGTCAAGACTAAAGCCTACTTTGAGTTTTATGCCGAGAAAGCCTTCTTGTACATAACGCTGCGCCTCTTCTTGTAGGGTTGAAATGCTCTTGTCGTCGCGTTGGTACAGCCCCGTAGCATATGGTGTGACGTAGTCGCGAAAGGCGCCGCCAAGCAGTTTATACACGGGCATCTTGAGAAACTTGCCTTGTATGTCCCACAGGGCAATGTCGATAGCGCTTATTGCTTCAATCGCGAGGCCTTTTTGTCCGTGGTCGCGTAACGAGTCGTAGAGGTTTTCCCAAATCACCGCATTATCAAAGGGGTCTCTCCCAATAAGCGCGGGTGCATAGTAATGCTCAATTGTAGCCTTGTGAATCTGCGGCGGTCCAAAAGACTCGCCCCATCCCACAATGCCCGCGTCCGTTTCAACGCGGCAAATAAGGACGCTTCTCTTGTTATAGCGACTTTGAGAATACGAAAAACACTCCGAAGGGCTTAAGGTCTGTTCTAGGACTATGGGCTCAATCGAAGTGATTCGCATGTCTTTAGCGTACCACCCGTCCGCTTGCGTCTCCTGCTGCCAAGTTTTCAACTTCTTCGAGAGAAACTTGGTTAAAGTCGCCGTGTATGGTGTGTTTTAAGGCGCTTGCTGCAACGGCAAAGTCGATCACCTCTTGCTTGTTTTGCTTGGTAAGTAGGGCGTATATAAGCCCCGCACTAAAGGAGTCTCCTCCGCCAACGCGGTCTACAATGTGCAACTTGTATTTTTTAGACTGATAAAATTCACTGCCATCGTAGAGCAGCGCAGACCATCCATTGTCGCTTGCCGATATGCTTTCGCGCAGTGTGGTGGCAACATGCGTAAAGGAGAATTTTTCTTGCAAGGCCTTAAAGGTTTTTTTGTAGCCCTCAACGTCAAGCGCGCCAGCGGTAACATCGCTGCCTTCCGTTTTGAAACCCAGTACTTTTTCTGCATCCTCTTCATTGCCAATGCACACGTCAACGTATTCCATTAATGGCACGCACACGCTTTGTGCTTGTTCAGGACTCCACAACTTTTTGCGGTAGTTCAAGTCAAAGGACGTGATAAGCCCCATGGCTTTTGCTGTTTTTAAAGCACGCTCGGTAAGAGCCGCGCAGTTTTTAGACAGCGCCGGGCTTATTCCAGAAACGTGAAACCACTGCGCGCCTTTGAAAATTGTTTCAAAATCAAAGTCGTTTTCGTTGGCCTCTGCAATGGCAGAACCAGCCCGGTCGTAGACAACCTTAGAGGCGCGCACACTTGCTCCGTGTTCAAGGTAGTACACGCCTAAGCGCGCTCCGCCACGCACAAGGTGGCTTGTCTCTACCCCTGCTTCTTTCAGCACGCGGAGCACGGCATCCCCAATTTCATGTTTGGGCACCTTGCTCACAAAGGCAGCCTTGAGTCCGTAATTGGCAAGTGATACGGCGACATTTGCTTCTCCACCTGCGTAGCACGCTTCAAAATTACGCGTAAAGGCCATGCGTTGGTAGGCGGGGGGAGAGAGCCGCAGCATTATTTCTCCAAAGGTAATTACTTGTTTCATTGTTTTCGAGCCTCCTCCACGGCTTTTTTATACGCGGCGGCTTTTTCTCTAACCGCGGCAAAGTCGCCGCTTTTTGCGCCTGCTACCAAGTCGCCCCCCACGCCAAGCGCAACGGCACCCGCTGCTATCCAGTCTTTTGCGTTGTTCAGGCTTACCCCGCCTGTTGGCATTATGTTTGCCTGTGGCAGCGGCGCTTTAAATGCTTTTATGGCCTCAGGGCTTAGCAAGCTACCGGGAAATAGTTTTATAATTTCTACGCCGTACTCCATTGCGCGCACTGCCTCGGTGGGCGTGTAGCACCCCGCCATGTAGGGCACGGCGTAGCGGTTGCACAAGAGCGCGGTGGCTTCATCAAAGTGTGGACTCACAATGTATGACGCCCCCGCAAGTATGGCAATGCGCGCAGTCTCAGCGTCAAGCACCGTGCCCGCGCCTAAAATGCATGTGTTGTTTATGCGTGCGTGCAGTTGTTCTATGAGCCTGTGCGCGCCCTCAACGGTAAAGGTAAGCTCCACCGCGCTAAGCCCACCTTCTATGCAGGCTTCCACAATTTTTTCAGCGCTTGTCGTAGACTCTGCCCTAACAATGGCAACAACCCCTACGTCCAAAATGCTTTTTATTAGCTTGTGTTTTTTCAGCATGAGTATATGATACAGTTGGTCTTTTTAGCATGTCAATATACTTTTCCAAAAAAGAATTATTTTTTTCAAATGAGAAAAATAAAATGCGGTGGCATGCTGCCAGCAGTATTGCATGATACTTTGCCTTTGTGGGGGACACTCCCCTTACAAAGGCATATCATCTTGTTTCTTAATCTAACTTGGGTGGCTACGGCATGTGAGTGTGAATGGCGTTTCAATTATCGCCCTGTAGGAAATTTGCACATTACACGCTATACTGTGGGTTAGAGAGGCTCTGTTATCCTACTTTTAACGTCCCTATTGTAGTCAAAATATATGGAGGTATTTTATGATTGTGAAGAACCCACATGGTAAATGTATTGGTGTAGTGATAGTGTTACTTGTAAGCTGTACCCAATTGATAGTAGCACAAGAGAACCCTACTAAAAAAACTAGAAACGTTAAGATGTTGCTGGGGCTTAATTTGATGGGAGGGTTCACATTCGACAAAATGAAGACAGAAGAGTACAAAGTGCCCCAGACGTTGTAGAAGTACGCTCTACAACGCTTGATGAAGGTGTATTCTCTGGACTAGGCAACATAGGCATAAATATTGGAGTAGAGTTATACAAGGTATGGGATATATACGCTACCGGAGCATGGGGTGTCGTAAATTCTGATCAACGTGCCGACTATCAAACATCGGGGCTCTATACCGATGGTCAAACACACTCAGCACAAGACAAATTTTATTTTGGTTTTGGGTACTTGGCAATGGGTATGGCAACTAGATATACCGTGTTATTCGGCAAGATGAAAATACATGGGCTGTATTTTGGGCTCGGATTTAATGCGTTATACGTATACGATAAAAAATCTGTATATAGAAATGCATCGTTACAGGATAGTTTTATCAAAACAAAGGACAAGTGGGACTCTTCGGGTTCTCCAGCAGAACATACAGATGCTGCAATCTTGAGTCCTATACAAAAAGGTGTATTCAAATGGAGAGTAAACGGTGATATAGGCTACTTGTATAAAATAGCAGATATAGCGAAATTATATGTAGGGTATCAAATACAATATCACATCAACTCGCTTTACGGAGATAAACGAACCTTCTATGTACGCGAAAAATCTTATGATGCTGCTAATAAGAACCCAATTATCAAAATGACATTACCTGCAACGTCAATTACACATCATATAATGTTAGGGGTTGATTTTACGTTTTAGCAATAGCTCGCTAATATTTTCTCTACGTCAGGTTAGACTCATAAGTATTGAAAAGAGCTAACTCCACTACGATATGATGTGTAATTAACATGGAGCCGAAATCACAGACACGGGGCATTAAAGCTGCCATGGATGGTGAGCAGCGCACTCACATAAACTTACTTTCATACAATCTTCATACTTGCGTAGAGTATCTATATCATTACTGCTTTAGCACACAGGATGTTTTTTGCTATAAGCTCCATTTCTGTGTTGCTGCGCAACACTTATTTTAATCGTTTCTAGCCGCTCGCCTTCGGCTCTCGACTCTTTTGATGCAAGTTCCATCTTGGCTTCGCTCCGCTCCGCAATCTGAATGTCAGCATCCCCTCGCTACGCTCATGAGCGTCATCACAGCCGTGCCATAGATGGTGGGCAGCGCACTCACACAAACTTACTTTCATACAATTTTCATGCTTGCAAACAGTATCTCTGTCATTACTGCTTTAGCACACAGGATGTTTTTCTTTGGTGCGAGTACTCCATTTTTGCTACGCTTCGCTTCGCAATCTGAATGTCAGCACCCCCTCGCTACGCTCGCGACTTTTTGGTTCTTTTTCTTTTCTTTTGATGCAAGCTCCATATTTGCACCGCACAGCGGTGCTTATGCAATAGTTTGCATCCCCTCGCTACGCTCGTGAGCGTCCTCACAGCCGTGCCATGGATGGCACGCATTGGCTGCCATGGAGGGTAAAAAAGAAAAGAAAGAACGGCCACCCGAATGGATAGCGTATTGAGAATAGCTGCTTGGCACGCACGTCCCACGGACGGGACGCATTGTGCGCCAAGGACGGTACAAGAAGCGTTCATACAAGACTGCGTAAGCAAAATACACACGGCGTGCAGCCTCACGCGCGTAAGCGCAAAATAGCGTCTTACCCCAAGGGGGGCGTGGGGGTGTGGGGGAGCATCCCCCACAGCGGCTTTTTCTTTGATGCAAGCTCCATGTTTGCACCGCACAGCGGTGCTTATGCAGTAGTTTGCACCCGTTCGCTACGCTCTCGACTCTTTTTGCGTCATCACAGCCGCCCCATGGATGGGGCGCATTGGCTGCCATGGATGGTAAAAAAGAAAAGAAAGAACGGCCATCCGAAATGTTTGCATAGTGCGCTGACGCCGTGGCAACAAAAGGCATCAGTCTTAGCCCACTGCAAGTGACACCGCGCTGCACTGCATATGCAAATACCGCGTCTTACCCCGTGGGGGGGTGTGGGGGGACACTCCCCCCACAACAACAATACAGCTATCGGTGTATATGCCTTATTAGAGACATAGCCTTAGCCCCCACAAAGGCTCACCTTACAGCACTACCTAAATTTTGCAGGCCACTTGCTTTTGTCGTTTTGCATCTTTGTCGCACCGAAGAAAATATGACTCCACTTAGTCACACTCCCTACCTTCCAGCGGCTCAGGTCTTGGTTGAAAGCTGTAGCCCGCCAAAACATCTCGCGCATATCCGTGACCTTGGAGGTGTCCCACCTGCCTATGTCTTGGTTGAAGGCTGTAGCATGATAAAACATGCCCCTCATATTCGTGACTTTAGACGTGTTCCAGCTACCTATGTCTTGGTTGAATTTGTGAGCATTCGCAAACGTCTGCTGCATATCCGTGACCTTAGAGGTCTTCCAGCGGCTCAGGTCTTGGTTGAAGGCTCTAGCGTCCCAAAACATGTCCTCCATAGTCGTGACCTTGGAGGTGTCCCACCTACCAATGTCTTGGTTGAAGGCTGTAGCCCAGGAAAACATGTATTTCATATTCTTGACCTTGGAGGTGTCCCAGTTACCTATGTCTTGGTTGAAGGCTGTAGCAGCAGAAAACATGCTATGCATATCCGTGACTGCAGACGTGATCCACGTCTTCTTCTTAGTATTCGTGTTAATGTCTTGGTTGAAGGCGCTAGCCCCATCAAACATGCTCTGCATATACTCGACCTTGGAGGTCTTCCAACTACCTATGTCTTGATTAAAGGTTGTAGCACCCTCAAACATGCCCCACATATACTCGACCTTGGAGGTGTCCCAGCTACCAATGTCTTGGTTGAAGGCTGTAGCCTCCCTAAACATGTGGCCCATATGCTCGACCTTGGAGGTGTCCCAGCTACCTATGTCTTGGTTGAAGGCTGTAGCACCCCAAAACATGTGTGTCATATTCGTGACATTGGAGGTGTCCCAGCAGCGTATATCGCCATTGAATGTATATTTGTCTTTAAATAAACGACTCATGTCGGTGATAGCCGATGTGTCGATGTAGTTGAGATTGGGGCTAGGGGTTGTTGAAGTAATAGCTTTGTTAATAAGCACTTGTAATTCTTGCGTGCTTTGTGGCTTCTCAGTATATTGGGCAGTACATATATTGCGCAGTAATTTTTTAGGCCACTTGCTTTTGTTTTTGTTCATTTCTGTCGCATTGTTGAAAACATGATCCTGCTTAGTTACATTATCTACATTCCAGCGGCTCAGGTCTTGGTTGAAGGCTGTAGCCCCCTGAAACATGTAGCTCATATCCGTGACCTTGGAGGTCTTCCAGTTACCAATGTCTTGATTGAAAACTTTAGCATCAGCAAACATGTGGTTCATATCTGTGACCTTGGAGGTGTCCCAGTTACCAATGTCTTGATTGAAAACTTCAGCACCAAGAAACATGCTCTCCATATTCGTGACCTTGGAGGTGTCCCAGTTACCAATGTCTTGGTTGAAGGCTCTAGCGTCCCTAAACATGTTGCTCATATTCGTGACCTTGGAGGTGTCCCAGTTACCAATGTCTTGGTTGAATTTCATAGCCCCCCAAAACATGTTCTCCATATTCGTGACATTGGAGGTGTCCCAACAGCGTATATCACCATTGAATGTAGATTTGTTTTTAAATAAATTACTCATATCCGTGATGGCCCATGTGTCAATGTAGTTGAGATTGGGGCTAGGAGTCGTTGGGGTAATAGCTTTGTTAAGCAGTGCTTGTAATGCTTGCTTGTTTCTTGGGTGCTGCGTAGGCTGAGCAGTACATGTATCGCGCAAAGCCCCTGCACCTCCTGTAGCGCTGGTGAGTTTATTAATGCCCATGCTGTTTTGGGCCAGATCATCGCCTAATTGCTCGCAACCGCCAAGGGTCAAAGCCATGAAGGCAAGAGCTACTACAAGGTGTGCTACACAAAGTGTTTTTGTGTGTTTATGACTATTATTTTTCATAAAGTCCTCCTAAAAAAAGTGTTTTGTTTCATATTTGCAAGCATAATGAAATTATTAGGAAATGTAAACCCCTAGATGAGACTTTGCCCTTGTGGGGCTCAAGCTTGCCTTTGTGGGGGAGCTGCCCCCACACCCCCTTGCGGAGTATCATGCGAGTTCTGCGCTAACGCGCGGGTAGCTATCGCAGTTTTGCTTACGCAGTCTTGTATGAACGCTTCTTGTACCGTCCTTGGCGCACAATGCGTCCCGTCCGTGGGACGTGCGTGCCAAGCAGCTATTCTCAATACGCTATCCATTCGGGTGGCCGTTCTTTCTTTTCTTTTTTACCCTCCATGGCAGCCAATGCGCTCCATCCATGGCACGGCTGTGAGGACGCTCACGAGCGTAGCGAGGGGATGCCAACTATTGCATAAGCACCGCTGTGCGGTGCAAACATGGAGCTTGCATCAAAAAGAGAAAAAAAGAACCAAAAAAAGAGTCGGGAGCCGTTAGGCGAGCGGCTAGAAACGATTAAAATAAGTGTCGCAACGCGACACAGAGATGGAGCTTATAGCAAAAACATCCTGTGTGCTAAAGCAGTAATGCCATAGATACTGCGCGCAAGCATGAAGATCGTATGGAAGTAAGTTTGTGTGAGCGCGCTCACAAGCGTAGCGAGCGGGTGCTGACATTCAGATAGCGGAGCGCAGCGGTCGCTCGCCCCATGGATGGGGCAAATAAGAGCGCCATGGACGGTGCAGAAATGGAGTACTCGCACCAAAGAAAGAAAGTACAGCCGTCCGAGGCATTATCATAATGCGCCCCACGCCATGGCAGCACGCAGCGTGCACACATACTGCGAAGCAGAACACACACAGCGTGCAGCCTCACGCGCGTGTTATAATACACATACTATGCAAAGCTTTGAGCTGCTACACGGCGCCATGCTTCTTGTTTTTCAAGTCTCCATTGTGTTGCTCTGTAGTCTTATTGCTGAAAAGTTCTCACAAAAAATCATGGTGCCGCGGGTTGTTGGGTACATACTCATAGGCCTTATAATTGGTCCCTGCATGTTGGGTAGTTTGCCTCTCGGTTCGCTTTTCCCCCACGGCATATTCCCAAGCACAGCGGAAACAAGCCTCGGCATTTCGCAAAGTCTCTACAACTTGGCAAGCATTGCCTCGGTTATTTTACTTTTTTATTCGGGGCTTGAGACGGACGTAAACTTGTTTTTGAAGTACGCGTTCAAGGGCAGCATCATAGGCATTGGCGGACTCGTTTTTTCTTTTTTAGGCGGCTATGGCGTAAGCGTGCTTTTCTTTCCCGCCTTGTCTGCGTTACACCCCGCTCACTTGTTCATGGGCACTATTGCAACAGCAACCTCCGTAGGCATTAGCACCAGCGTGCTTTCTTCAAAGCAAAAAGTAAGCAGCCCAGAGGGCGTGACCATACTCTCAGCTGCCGTTTTTGACGACGTGTTGGGCATTGTAATACTGGCGGTTGTCATGGGCATTGTAGATGCGGGCGGCCACACGGCCTCCGCTGAAATAAGCCTCGGCAGCGTGGTGTTAATATTTCTCAAGTCGCTTGGACTTTGGTTGGGCTCTACGGCGCTGGGGCTCTTATTTGCAAAAAAGCTGGGACACAGCCTTAAAAAGGCCATTACCAGCACCACGCGCATTTCCATATGCGTGCTCGCCATAGCCTTTTTGGTGGGCGCTTTTTTTGAAGCGTGGGGGCTGTCTATGATAGTAGGCGCGTACATAGTGGGACTTGCCCTTTCTAACACCGACTTGTCTTACGTAATACAAGAAAAACTAAGCCCCATTTTGTTGCTGTTTGTGCCCATGTTTTTTGTCATAAGCGGCATGCAAATAAACATTGTAAACTTTGCACGCCCCGAAGTCTTGATTTTGGGCGCGGCGTATTCCTTGGTATGCATGGCAAGCAAATTTTTTGGGACCGCACTGCCGTCCCTGTGGCTGGGCTTTAATGCACTGGGCGCTTCGCGCATTGGCATGGGCATGGCACCCCGCGGTGAGGTTGCGCTCATTATAGCGAGCATAGGGCTTGCTGCGGGCGCCATGGGCAGCACCTTGTACAACGCCATTATGCTCATGATAATAAGCAATGCGCTCATAGCCCCCTTGTTTTTGCAAATGCTGCTTGGCGTTTCTAGAGACGGCACAAAAAAATCAGAGAAGTCTCATGCGGAAAAAACCGAAATAAACTTTGACCACTGGCAGCTTACGCGCTTCATCGTATCCGACTTTCTCACGCTCATGGAAGAAGAGGGCTTTTTTGTAAATAAAATTGCGCAACGTGAAAAGAACATTTACCACATACGAAAAGACAGTGTGTTTTTCACCCTGCACTCATTTAACGCGGGTAAGCTGGTGTTTTTTTCCGACAAACAGAGCATTCCTTTTTTCAAAACGGCACTCTACGAAGCCACTGCAGACATTGCGGAGTCAGCGCAAGCGGTAAAGGAAAAAGTGAGCTACATTGCGAGTTCTGCCCTTGAAAGCGAAACGAGCACGGGCAATGTCTCAAAAACCCAATCGCTTGAAAATGTCATTTCGCCCTTTTTGGTGGAGTTGTCCATACGGGCAAACACAAAAGAGGAGATCATCACCGAACTTGTTGGGTTTTTAGACAAGGGTGGGTATTTAGAAAACAAGTCACTGTTCTTAAAGGACATATTCGAGCGTGAAAAGACCTTTTCCACCGGCATGCAAAACGGCATTGCAATTCCTCACGCAAGGAGCAACGCATGTAAGAGCGCAAAAATTGTCATAGGGCTTAAGCCTGAAGGGGCTGACTTTGACTCATTAGACACAATGCCGTCGCGTATTTTTGTGCTTATAGCAACGCCCAAGGAGTACCCGCACTTGGGGCTGCTCACGCAAATAAGCACGCTTTTACAGCATGAGGCATTTAGAGAAACCTTGCTGGCTTGTACAAAGGAAACCGAGGTTGTGGAACTTTTTAACAGCGGCACAAGTGCAGAACAAGCGCCCACTACAAAGGCAAAAAGCGCATAGCATACGGCAGAACACCTACCCTGTGCTATATTAAGGATATGCGATTTCAAAACTTCTTCGCCATGTATACAAGATATTATTTACTCTTTCCAGTAACGCTTGTACTCGGTGTTATTTTAGGCCTTACGCTGCCAGAGTTTTTTATAAATAGCGTTGTAGAGCCAATATCACGCATAATCATCAACATTGTTTTTTACATAACCGTGCCGTATTTTTTCTTTGCGCTTATCATAACCAGTTATGAACTTGCCGCAATACGACAATTAAAAGACTTACTCAAAACATTGGTTTTCACCGCGCTGTTTTTACACCTTGGCATAGTACTCATTGGCATGGGCGTTTTTTCCTTCATTCCCGCAGAAAACCTCATACCGCTTACGCGTAGCGTTGACCCCATTGCTACGCTTTCACTAAAAAGCATATTCTCAGAATTATTCCCACGCCATTGGTTCTTGGTCTTCGCTTCTCCTGCGCTCATGCCCCTCATAGTGCTTGCGCTCATCATAGGAATTTTTGCGCAAAAAACCTTGCCTCACAACCATGTGTTTTTAGAGTTCATAGAAGGCACACGCACCATCATCATGAAAATACTGCAGAGCATGCTCCCGTGGCTCATCATATGCGTCGTGCTGCTCACAACTGAGCGCATAGAAATATTCCAAACCTTAGAGTTTCTCGGCAGCTTTATAGGCATTATCATCATGCTGAGCACGGTGGTAGTACTCTTGCTGTTTTTGTTTTTCCCGCTGCTACTTAAAATTCTCAAGGTACCCATGCACATAAAAGCGTGGCTACGCAACCTCATTCCCGCAACCTGCGTGGCATTTGCAAGCGGCACGGTCATTGCCGCTGGGGGCGTGCTACTCCACGCCGACATGCCTAACAATTCACGCCGCAAAATAATAGACAGCGTAGTGCCCTTGTCGTTTATATTTGCACGCGTAGGAGTAGCACTGGTTATTGCGCTGACCTACATGGTGTGTTACAAGGCCTTCAGTGCCGCGCCCTTAAGCATTTTACAATTTTTGGTGTTGTTCATAACATCAGTAGGCATCTCATACGCCTCAGAAATCATAGTGCCCTCCATCGTAACTGTGGGCATAGCAACGCTTTCTCGCATCGACTTCATATCAATTCAAGAACTCTATATAATCATCATTCCGCTCGTTCCCATACTCATGGGCTTTGCTGCCATAATAGACGCTTTATGCTGCGGCTTTGTACAGGCATATGTAAAGCACAGCATGACGGAAAAACACCCAACGCCCTTTTCAATGCCACAAGACGACGATTCAATATAAAATGCCATGAATGTAGGAATATTGGGTGCTAACGGATATGCGGGAGAACTGCTACTAAGCCTTCTGCTCACGCATCCTAAAATAAAAAAAATCTACGCAGCCTCCCGCAGTCTTGCAGAACAGGCCTTGCCTCTCACCATACAAAATGCGCTCTTGCATAAACAAGGTGCACCGGAAATTGCAGAAAGCTACTGTTCTATAGAGTCACTTATAAAGCGCTGTGAAAACGGTGAAATAGACGTGCTCTTTTCGGCCTTGCCGCACGGCGCATCCGCGGATGTATTTATTCCGATACTGCGTAACAAGAAAGCCCCCGTCATTATAGACCTCTCGGCAGACTTTAGATACACGCAGGCTGAGTTGTACAAGCGCGTGTACAAAAGAGACCATGCCGATGCGAGCATGCTTAAATACGCCGTGTACGGCTTAAGCGAATGGAACAGGGAGCACATACAAAAGGCGCGCATCATAGCATGCCCCGGTTGTTACCCCACGTCCGTACTCCTGCCGCTCATCCCCGTACTGCGCTACGCAAAACCCACGGGGAGCATAAGCGTGGTTGCTTCGTCCGGTGTTACGGGTGCGGGCAAGGCTTGCAAACCCCACCTGCTGTTTACTGAGCGCACCGAGAGCATTTTGCCTTATTCCGTTGGCACACAGCACCGCCACGTCTCAGAAATGGTACACCAGCTAGCACGCTTATGCCACCTAGAAGGAGAAGCATGGAATATGAACGCGCCTGATGCGCACAGCCCGCTTATTTTTATGCCGCAATTAGTCCCACTTGCGCGCGGCCTCTTGTCGGTTATAAGCGTGCCGCTGAGCTCAAAAGAGGGAGAACGTGCGGCTGCCTCGCTTGTAGCCCAGTACGCTGGTGAGCCGTGGGTGCGAGTATGTGAAGAAAACACCATGCCCGAGACCGCCCATGTGCGCGGCACAAACCTTGCCGCCATAGGCTACCGCTGCGAAGCAAACGCACTCATACTCTGCTGCGCCATAGACAACCTCGGCAAGGGCGCGGCGGGACAAGCCGTGCAAAATTTTAACATACGCTTTGGCTTTACAGAAAGCTTGGGCTTAGCAGTCATGCCCTCATAAGGATGCACGTATAGCTAGCATGGAAGGCACAAAAAAGCAAAACGTAGTAATAAAAATTGGCGGCACTTTTTTAGATGATGAAGCGCGCTTATTCCTCTTGTTGTCAGAACTCACCTTGTTGCAAAAACGCTACACCCTTGCGCTAGTACATGGTGGAGGCAACGCAATAAGCGCCTACAGCCGCAGTTACGGCATAGAAGCGCGCTTTAGCCAAAACGGGCTGCGTCTCACCAGCAGTGCGGAAATGCTCCATGCCGACCGCATACTCTCAGGGGAAATAAACACCCACCTTGTGCGCATGGCTCTAGGGCAGGGCATAGACGCGGTAGGCCTCAGCGCTGTAGACGGCGCACTCATAGACGCGCACGCCATAGAAGCACACACAGGCCGTGTCGAATCGTGCAATCCACGCGTGGTAGAAACACTCAGTGCCGCGGGCTATCTCCCCATAATCTGCCCCGTTGCTTCTACGCGTGAGGGTGTCGCCCTAAATGTAAACGCGGATGAAGTAGCACACGCAATAGCACGCGCGTGGCCTGCCCAGCATTTGGTTCTCATATCAGACGTAGCGGGGATTATAATAGCGGGGCAGCACGTCCCGTGCTTAAGCGAAACAGAGATAACACAGCATATTCAAAGCGGTGCCATATACGGCGGCATGATACCCAAAACCCAAAACGCCCTGAGCTGCCTTCACAACGGCGTGCAAAGCGTGATTATTGGCACGCTTACAAACAAAGACGACTTAGCCGCATTACTAGAAGGCGGGCTCGGCACACGCATAGTAACAAGCGCGCCTTAAGACGCTTCTACATTTGTGGCAAGGCATGCGCTATGCGTAATTTCACATACGCTACCTTGAGTAGCATGCGGCGTAGTGTGCTTGTCGTGGTACAATGTATTTATGTATCACATTGCAATTCTTGCGGGGGACGGCATAGGTCCCGAGGTAATGGAACAAGCCGAACGCGTGCTTAAGGCTTTGGAAAAAAAGTATTCCTTGAAAATTGAAAAAACTCACGCCTTGGTAGGCGGGGCAGCATTTGACGCCCTTGGCGAGGCATTGCCCCCCAAGACGCTTGACGCATGTAAAAACTCCGACGCAATATTGTTTGGCTCTGTAGGTGGCCCAAAATGGGACGCGCTTCCACCGCATCAGCAGCCCGAACGCGGCGCGCTCCTGCCACTGCGCAAGCACTTTGACCTCTTTGCAAACTTGCGTCCCGCCATTATTTTTGAAAGCCTTAAGGCTGCTTCGCCCTTACAAGCCCACCTCATTCCTGAAAACTTTGACATTCTCATTGTGCGAGAATTGACGGGCGGTATTTATTTTGGAGAGCCCAAAACGCGAGAAAACGAGAAGGCGCTCGATACGCTTATTTACCACAAGCACGAAATTGAGCGCATAGCACGCGTGGCATTTGAGGCTGCGCGTGGCAGAGGTAAAACCCTTGTGTCTATAGACAAAGCAAATGTCTTAACGTCCATGGTGTTTTGGCGAGAGGTTGTTCAGGACATAGCAAAGGACTATGCGGATGTGCAGCTCTCTCACATGTATGTGGATAATGCAGCCATGCAGTTGGTAGCCCGCCCCGCGCAATTTGATGTGTTGCTATGCCCCAACATGTTTGGCGATATTTTATCCGATGAAGCTTCGATAATCACGGGCTCGCTTGGCATGCTCCCCAGCGCCAGCTTGTCGCAGTCTCAAAACAAGGCGGGCGCGCGCTTTGGCTTGTATGAACCTGCGGGTGGTTCTGCTCCGGACATTGCTGGCAAGGGCATTGCAAACCCCATAGCGCAAATACTTTCACTCGCCATGCTTTGCAAGTACAGCTTGGGACTCGACGAAGCGTACGAAGCCCTTCGTACTGCCGTAGATACTGTTTTGAAAAAAGGCTTTCGCACTCGCGATATTATGTCGCACGGATGCGTGGAAGTCGGCACAGAAGAGATGGGGCAGCATATTGTGGACGCGCTTAGCGCTTGAAAATTATGGTACTTATTCCCGCGCCCTCTTTGTTTTATAGAGCATATTTCGGTATTTATCGAGAGGCATAAAGAGCACAGTAAGCGCAAGGCAAAGCCCGAGAAACGCAAAAAAAGTCAAGTTGTATACGCTCAACAAAAACGGCAGAACAAGGGCACTTGCAACAATGCCAAGTCGTATTGTAATTGAGAGTAGCGACAAAAAAGACGCGCGAAGCGTATCACTTATTACATGGCTTATGGAGGACGAAAGGAGTATTTCAAACGAAGCCATGCTGAAAAAAGCAAGGAAGAGCGACACTATTACAAAGAAGGATGAATATATAATTCCCACATACATGCTTATTATTGAGCACAAAAACACTACGCCATATGCTCTATAAAATTCAAAGCGCCTTGGTAATTTTTGTATCACAAATCCCGCAATTGCCTGCGCTATGGTAATGGCAGCAAACATAAGTCCAAATAAAACCCGAGCATACTCAAGCCCAAAGTGCTTCAAGTATATCTCATATATAGGCTGCCAATACTGCAGTATAAATTGAAAATATATACTTATGAAAATCTGCATGTAGAAAAACCGCATAAATAGCTTTTCTTTCACACAATAACCCCATATAGTCTTTACATCATTGATAAATAGAGAAAACTTTGGTAGCTGCCCCTCCTCTTTTTTGTCTGCTTCTTCTTTGTGTTTAGGAATAGCTGAAGAAAAGAACACCAATTGCATTATCAAAACAATAGCGCCCAACCACCAAAAAAAACTGGAAGTCGTGCTAAAGAAAAGGGAACTTGCTATAATAGCAATGAAAATTCCTACAAAATTTATGGATTTCACCTTCCCAAGAAAGTTTTCCAAACTCTCTTGAGGGCCATGCGTTTCTTGATACTCCTTAATAATTATTGCTTCAAAGGCGCCACTTAAAAAGGCTATTGAAAGCGCATTGAAAAACTCTCCATAGTACAACCACCGCAAAGACGGCGAATATGCGGTTAAACCAAGCCACAATACGCAACACCCAACAGAAATTTGCACGGACAGTTTTCTGCTCACGCGGTCAGCAAAGTACCCAATGGGAAATTCAACAAGAACTATGACAATGGCTTGAAAGGCCTTTAATACGATGATGTGTTCTAGCCGCAACCCTCGAGAAAGCAGAAACATGGCAGAAGTAGAACCTACAAGCATTCTTATTGAGAGAAATACTGTGGACCACACAATTAAGTAATGAACTCTATTGGGTATGGGTGTATTTTTCATATGCAATGTATTTATATGCTAATGCTTTTTAAGCACCAGCGTTTCATGCTTGCTTTGTAAGCATACTGAGATTCCTTTTTCTTTTCCTCTCTCTATTCCCTCTATCGACATAGCTTCTTTACTATTGCCGCATATTGTCATCTTTCGTAGACAATTGTTTAATAATCCTATACTATTAAAGAGATGAATTACAATCAAAATCAAGAAAACCTTGCTACTGTTGACAATGATATTTACGAGATTATACAAGAAGAAACAGAACGACAACACATCAAGTTAGAAATGATAGCAAGCGAAAACTTTACAAGTACCGCTGTAATAGAGGCAACTGGTTCTACGCTTACCAATAAATATGCTGAAGGATACCCCGGCAAGCGTTACTATGGTGGCTGTGAAGTTGTTGATAAGGCGGAGTTGCTTGCCATAGAAAGGGCAAAAAAATTATTTGGAGTTAGCTACGCAAATGTGCAGCCCCACTCGGGGAGTTCTGCAAACACCGCGGTATATGTAGGTTTTTTGAATGCGGGAGATACCATACTAGGTATGGACCTTGCTCATGGCGGACACCTCACCCACGGTGCAAAGGTAAGTTTTTCTGGAAAAAATTACCACGCGGTCTCTTATGGTGTTAATAAAGAAAGCGAGTTACTGGACTTTGAAGAAATAGAAAAAGCCACGCAAAAGCATAAGCCTAAACTTATTATTGCAGGAGCATCTGCGTATTCTCGCATTATAGATTTTGAAAAATTTGCTTCCATAGCGCGTGAGCACGGGGCACTCTTAATGGTGGACATGGCGCATATTGCGGGGCTTGTTGCTGCAGGAGAACACCCTTCTCCAGTACCACATGCAGACGTAATAACAACCACTACGCATAAAACGCTTCGTGGACCTCGGGGAGGGCTCATACTTGCAGGAGAAGATAAAGAAAACACCTTTGGACTTGCAAGCCCCTCCGGTAAGTTAAAAACCTACTCGCAAATATTGAATTCCGCCACCATGCCCGGAATACAAGGTGGCCCCCTTATGCATGTAATTGCGGCAAAGGCAGTCGCATTTAAAGAATGCATGGAAGCAAGCTTTGCAATATATCAAAAGCAAGTTGTAAAAAACGCCCGTGCGCTTGCAAGCGCGCTTTCTGATGGAGGCATACGCATTGTAAGTGGTGGCACTGATAATCACTTGCTACTTACGGACTTACGAAACCTACATATTACGGGCAAAGATGCTGAACGGTATCTTGACGAGGCCAATATATCAGCAAATAAAAACGGCATACCATTTGACCCTGAATCTCCCTTTATTACCTCTGGAGTGCGCTTTGGCACTGCTGCACTAACTTCTCGCGGAATGAACGAAGACGACATGCATGTCGTGGCGGGCTTTATTGTTGATGCACTGAAGAGTAGCGGGGACACATCAACCCTGCTAAAAATTGCCAATGCCGTAAAGAAATTTACGAGCACATTCCCAATGCGGAAGAAGGGTTTATAAATGTCAATAGAATCTGCTCTATACAAAAGTGGTTCATACGTTACCATAGAAGGCGAAGTAAGCACCGGCGCTTTCTACATTATTGCTGAGGGAACAGTAGAGTTGTCTCAGAACATTAACATACCGGGCTATGAAAATGTCAAGTTAGGCGTTGGAGATTTTTTTGGTGTTGAATCTGCGCTTACGGGCAAACGAAAAATGTTTACGGCTCTAACAAAATCCGACTGTAAATTAATAGTAGTTCAGAAAAATCAATACGATTACCTCATACAAAAAAAGCCTTCCTTGGTACAAAAAATCATCCTTTCTTTTTCAAAAAAAGTGAGAGAACTTGACAGCATGCTCACGAAGATATCTTTTAAGCATCACCATGAAGCAATTGTGGGGCTTGATCATCTTTTAGATGTTGCCGAATATTATGGTTCTCAAGATCAAGTGCAACCCGCAGCCTTTGCCTATTATCACTTTATAAAAAATGTAAATCAGCACCATAAACTTGAATATGCAAAGTCGCAACTCAATGCTTTAAAAGAAAATTATAATGAACAAGATTTTTTCTTAGAAGAAGACATTTCCCAAATGATGCGTAATATACCTGCAGGGACAATGATTTTCTCGGAAGCCATGCCGGGCGACACCATGTACTTTTTACAAAGTGGCAGCGTGAAAATTTGCAAGATATCTAAAAATTCTGAAATTACCCTTGCGGTATTACAAAAAGGGAGTTTGTTTGGCGAGATGGCGCTTTTAGAAAACAAACCACGCTCTGCAATTGCCATTACTGAAAAAGACTCCTCTTTACTGGTAATAAGCAATGAAAATTTTCCCACAGTCATAAAGCGTCAACCATCTCTTATTACGCGCATTACTACGGTGCTTGCCAATAGACTGTGGTTTATTTACCGGCAAATTGCCAACGTTATGCTACCCGAAGGACATGAGCGCCTTTATGACGCATTGCTTCTTTTTATAGAACAAAATGATATAGCGATAGACAAAAACCCCGTGGCTTTGGGCATGACCATGAAAGATCTACTTCATCACTCAGGCATGATGAACAAAAAAGGCACGGAAGCATTTGGAGAGCTTGTGTCTGCTGGCGCAGTTACTACGCATGCCGATGGGACTATTGAAGTTCTTAACCCCGTTTTTGTTCAAAACAGAGTCTTCTACTTTAAAGAAAAAATGAAGAACGCAAACCAATAGTTTGTTTTTGTGGGGGAGCTGCCCCCACGCCCCCCCCTTGAGGTAAGACACGGTACTGCGCTACGCGCGAGCGTCTGTTTTTGTAGCTCAAGCGGTGTGTTGCCAAGCAACTATTCTAAATATGCTATCCATTTTGATGGCCGTTTTTTCTTTTCTTTTTTACCATCCATGGCGCACAATCTGTGCCATCCATGGCACGGCTGTGAGGACGCAAGAGAAGAAAAGTCGAGAGCGTAGCGAACGGCTAGAAACAATTGAAATAAGTGTTGCGCAGCAACACAGAAATGGAGCTTATAGCAAAAGTACCAAAAAGTCGCGAGCGCAGCGAGGGGATGCTGACATTCAGATTGCGAAGCGCAGCGGAGCAGACATGGAGTATTCGCATCAAAGTCGAGAGCCGAAGGCGAGCGGCTAGAAACGATTAAAATAAGTGTCGCAACGCGACACAGAGATGGAGCTTATAGCAAAAAACATCCTGTGTGCTAAAGCAGTAATGACATAGGTACTACGCGCAAGCATGGAGCTTGCATCAAAGAAAAACATCCTGTGTGCTAACGCAATAATGACATAGATGCTGTGCGCAAGCATGAAGATTGTATGGAAGTATGTTTGTGTGAGTGTGGCGCAAACATGGCAGCTGTGGACTATTTTTTTGAAAAGTTCGCCATTTCCTTAAGCAGCTTGGTTTGCTCCGTAGCCTTAAAGGCCTTGTCCGCGCGCACCATTGCCTGCATGCCCGTATTAAGCCCATACAAGTTTATAAAACCCGTAGCGTCATTGTGGTCATATGAACTTTCACCAAACGAAGCAATGTCCTCACTGTACAAGGAATACTCAGATTTACGCCCCACAACATGCACACGCCCCTTGTGCAACACAAGGCGCGCCTCACCGCTCACATAACGCGAGGCCTCTTGCATATACGCGTCCATGGCCTTTCTAAAATGGTTAAACCACTTCCCAGCATACACCTCCTCAGCGTACTTAAGCGCCAGCATGTTTTTCATAGCAAGCGTGTCTTTATCCAGCGTTATCATTTCCAGTTCACTCAAGGCTTCGTACAAGACCGTGCCCGCAGGCGTCTCATACACCCCACGGCTCTTCATGCCCACAAGCCGCGTCTCTACAATGTCTGCCCTCCCAATACCGTGCGCACCCGCCACAGCATTAAGCGTTTCTATAAGCTCAAACAAACCCATGGCTTTGTTATTAAGCGCAACAGGCCTAGACTGTTCAAAGCGAATACACAACTCCTCTTCGGCGTCTACAACCTCACTCGGTGCCTTACTCCGCAAAAACATAGACTCCTCAGGCCTATTCCACGGGTTTTCAAGCAAGCCACCCTCATGACTCGTGTGCCACACATTCTCGTCTCGCGAATATATGTTGGTTTTGTTCACGTCCCCTAAGGGAATGCCATGACGCTGCGCATACTCTATGGCCTCTTCGCGTGAACGTATGTTCCACATGCGCCACGGAGCAATAATGCTACAGTCTGGTGCAAGCGCCTTGTAAGCAAGCTCAAAGCGTATTTGGTCATTACCCTTGCCCGTACACCCGTGCGCAAGGCTTGCAGCACCCAACTCGCGCGCGTACTCAACTTGACACTTTGCCTGCAAAGGCCGCGCTATAGACGTACCCAGCAAGTACTTTCGCTCATACACAGCGCCCGCACGCAACATGGGGAATATATACTCCTCCACAAACTCATTGCGCACATCGCGCACCACAACATCCACAGCCCCCGAAGCCTTCCCCTTCGCGATTATTGCATCCCAATCCTCGCACTGTCCAACATTCACACAAATGCCATATATTGCAGCATTATTATAATGCTCCTTCAGCCACGGAATAATAATGGACGTATCAAGTCCACCCGAATATGCAAGTACAATTTTATCTTTTGCGCCCATAATTGCAATTATATCATGTGCCGCAAAGTTGCCTTTGTGGGGGGAGCTGCCCCCGCGCCCCCCTTTGAA
Source organism: Spirochaetia bacterium (assembly GCA_965196605.1). GTDB lineage: Bacteria > Spirochaetota > Spirochaetia > WTKD01 > CBDAKK01. Next base: position 160,336 of record CBDAKK010000004.1, on the reverse strand, counting down.
TAAGACTCTGTTCATGCGCTATGCGCGTGAGGCTGCACGCCGTGTGTGATATAGCTCACGCTGTAGGTTGCCAAGCAGCGTGTTGCACTATGATGATGCCTCGGACGGCTGTACTTTCTTTTCTCTTTTTACCATCCTTGGCAGCCAATGCGTGCCGTCCATGGCACGGCTGTATGGATGTAAAAAAGAAAAGTCGGGAGCGCTGAAAAGCGCGAGCGGCTAGAAACAATTGAAATAAGTGTTGCGCAGCAACACAGAAATGGAGCTTATAGCAAAAGTACCAAAAAGTCGCGAGCGCAGCGAGGGGATGCAAACTACTGCATAAGCACCGCTGTGCGGTGCAAACATGGAGCTTGCATCAAAGAAAAAAGCATGCTGTGTGCTAAAGCAGTAATGACATAGATACTGTGCGCAAGTATTAAAAAGCACCAAAGTCACAAGCGTAGCGAGGGGATGCTGACATTCAGATTGCGAAGCGCAGCGGAGCAGACATGGAGTATTCGCATCAAAGTCGAGAGCCGAAGGCGAGCGGCTAGAAACGATTAAAATAAGTGTCGCAACGCGACACAGACATGGAGCTTATAGCAAGTACCAAAGTCGCGAGCGTAGCGAGAGGATGCTGACATTCAGATTGCGGAGCGCAGCGTAGCAGACATGGAGTATTCGCATCAAAGTCGAGAGCCGAAGGCGAGCGGCTAGAAACGTTAAATGGAGCGGAGCAAACGACCGCCCCAATGGAGGGGGCTGAGGGGGCGCCATGGACGGTGCGACACAGAGATGGAGCTTATAGCAAAAAACATCCTGTGTGCTAAAGCAGTAATAACGTAGATACTCTGCGCAAATATGAAGATTGTATGGAAGTAAGTTTGTGTGAGCGCGCTGCTCACCGTCCATGGCACGGCTGTGAGGACGCTCACGAGCGTAGCGAGGGGATGCAAACTATTGCATAAGCGCCGCTGTGGGATACTCCCCCCACACACAACCCCGTGTGTGTTAAAAAAAAACGGGAGGCATAAGCCCCCCGTTAGTTGTCTCATGCCCTCAAGCTCCATGAGCTTGAGAACATGGAATGCAACTTTAAAAGCCGCGCAATGGTTTAACCATTACGGACTTTTTTGAGTTCCGTCTACCGTGTACTGTACTTGCAGGTTAGGAATCCCATGACTTAACTTTGCATCATTACCTCCGCTCATGTCCTTAATAATTCCACCATTCAACTCTAGCGAGTTCGTCCCAATCGTAATGCTACCTTTATCGCCCTGTTTCACTGTGTATGCAAACACAAGTTTTTTGCTATTTGACCCGCGTTTGTAATCGGCGAAAACTGTCTTTAAGCCTATCGTTAGCTTTATTCTTGGCAGCCCCTGAGCTGTTACAGGGTTAACATTCACCGCTTCGTCAAAGGTAACGGTAATCTCAATTGTTTCACCAAGTTTGTAAATTTTTGACTGTGCTGTCTTTAGTTTATTCGTTATTGCTACTGCAGAGATTGTAGGTGCTGTTGTGTCTTTCCAACTTGCGACCAAGTGCACGTCCTGAATAATGGGGGTGTTGTCGAAATCAAATGGATCAGATTTTAAGCGGTACCCGTACCCGACGCCATTCAACCAGACCTTCTCTTCCATCTCAAACCAACCGCGAAACGTATAACCCTGTCTTGTTGGGTCGTGTGCTGGCTTTGTAGCCTTTTGCTGGTATATAATTTCTTGAGTATTTATATCGCTAGCATTTTGAGCATTTGCACCACTATATTCACCTTTGTTGGGCTCAAAATAAACCTTGAATTTTTTTTGAGTCCAGGCTCCATACAAGGTAGTGTCAGTAGAGATTTGCTTTGGTGCAAATGTGCTTGTGAGACTTGCGTCTGTATACCACGTATTATCTTTAAACTTATATCCCGTTTTTGTTGGTGTTACAGACGGAGTATAGCTACTGCTACCGTCGGTATATTCTTTTGCATAAGGCGCGCCACCAACCACCAAGCTAACTTCATGTAGGTTTTCTGTCTCCGCCGCTTTTTGGTTTAAAGTGTTTACTGTACTTTGTGTGCCTGAGTCTGACGCATCAGCATTAAATTCTAACTGTGAGGCGGGTTTCTTTCCAAATATATTGGCAATGTCTGCTGCTGTGGTCGAGCTTTGCAAGGCCTTATTATTCTTTACGTACACCGTGAGTTTGGCGGCACTTGTTGCAAAAGCCCCCGTTTTCATGCTGAGCGTACTTTGGGGATTTAAGGTAATCTTGGTAAGTGGGTTGCCCTTAAACGCGTTTTCTTCCACCTCAGTAACTGAATCAGGCAAGGTAATTTCCTTAATTTTGTTGCCTTCAAAAGCCCCCGTGCCTACTTTTTTAGGCGAAGTAACGCCCCAATCAACTCTCGTGTAGCCCCCGTTTGCAAATGCATGAGGTTTAACATTTCCAGCGCTATCAAGCTTGTCACTTACTTTAGCCACTTTAGCGGTGATGCCTGGAGGTACGAGAGGCTTGTTCTTACCTCCGTCCACGGGTGTTTGAGCACAGGCCACCAGTGACATCAACAGCACAAAAAGCACGAATTTGCTAATAATAAAAACACTTTTGTTCATAATTTTCCTCCGTTACGTTAACGCATCATTTTTATTACGTTATTATAACTATATTGTTCTTTTTATGCAACGTTTTTAAAAAAAATTATTGTGTCTACACGCCGTGTGTGTTTTGCTTGCGCAGTATGTGTGCACGCTGCATGCTGCCACGGCGTGGGCGTACTATGCAAAGCGCTTTGTGGGGGAGCTGCCCCCACGCCCCCCTTGGGGTAAGACGCGCTATTTGCATAAGTGCCGCTGTGGGATACTCCCCCCACACACAACCTCGTGTGTGTTAAAAAAAAACGGGAGGCATAAGCCCCCCGTTAGTTGTCTCACGCCCTCAAGCTCCATGAGCTTGAGAACATGGCACGCAACTTAAAAAGTCGCGCAATGGTCATTGCGTAGTTACGATTTGGTTCCGTCCACTTTATGACCTGTTGTTTGGGTGTAGGCAGGATTTGAACTTTTTCTTGTTGATAAAGTTGGTAAAGCAGCACCCGCTCTGTCTTCAATAGTTCCGCCCTTCAAATCCAGTGAATCCTGTATAACTGTAAAGCCGTCATTATCGGCATCAGACGCTTGTACGGTATACTCAAACACAAGATCGTTAACATAGGTGCTACTACTAGTTTGTGGGGTGTGTTTAGCCACCTTATTATCTGAACCTATTACAATACCTATTTCCATAGGAGTAGTACCAGTAACCTTTACATCTTCGCTGAAGCTCAATTTAATTCGAATCTGGGCACCATCTCCGTAGGTGTCTGTCACATTTGGAGCACTACTTTTATTCGGAATACTGTCTATTGTTACGCCTGTGACCCTAGGAGCAACGTTAGTCCACTTGGCATACAAGGTGATGGCAGCAGTGATGTCGGTGTTGGAAAAGACAAAGCTTGTACTTTCCAAAGAACCATCAGTCTTTTTTACAAACCAGCCGTCAAACGTATACCCTATTCTTGTTGGGGGTGTACTTGGGGCTGAAGTCTTGCTTCCGTGATTAACTGATTTGGTCGTTGGGTTGACCCCCCTACCACCACTGGGGTCAAACGTAACTGTGTATTGGTTTATAGTCCACTTGGCATACAAGGTGATGTCAGCAGTGATGTTGGTGTTGGAAAAGACAAAGCTTGTACTTTCCAAAGAACCATCAGTCTTTTTTACAAACCAGCCGTCAAACGTATACCCTATTCTTGTTGGGGGTGTACTTGGGGCTGAAGTCTTGCTTCCGTGATTAACTGATTTGGTCGTTGGGTTGACCCCCCTACCACCACTGGGGTCAAACGTAACTGTGTATTGGTTTATAGTCCACTTGGCATACAAGGTGATGTCAGCAGTGATGTCGGTGTTGGAAAAGACAAAGCTTGTACTTTCCAAAGAACCATCAGTCTTTTTTACAAACCAGCCGTCAAATGTATACCCTATTCTTGTTGGGGGTGTACTTGGGGCTGAAGTCTTGCTTCCGTGATTAACTGATTTGGTCGTTGGGTTGACCCCCCTACCACCACTGGGTCAAACGTAACTGTGTATTGGTTTATAGTCCACTTGGCATACAAGGTGATGTCAGCAGTGATGTTGGTGTTGGAAAAGACAAAGCTTGTACTTTCCAAAGAACCATCAGTCTTTTTTACAAACCAGCCGCCAAACGTGTGGTTTGCTAGTGTGGGGTTTGGTGATGGTTTTGTAACCGTTGTGTCGTGATCAACTTGTACCGGTGCTACAGTAGTACCACCATTGCTCTCAAACGTAACTGTTTTTTGTGGCTCTTGTTTCCACTTGGCATACAAGGTGATGTCAGCAGTGACTTTGTCTTTATTGAACACAAACTTGGTCTTAAATTTTGCGTCTTTAAACCAGCCGTCTAAAGAATGCCCTACTTTGATTGGATTTGTTGGTTTTGTAACCATTGTGTCGTGATCAACTTGTACCGCTGTTACAGCAGTACCACCATTGGTCTGAAAACTAACGTTTCTTTTCTTTGGAGTCCACTTGGCATACAAGGTGATGGGAGCAGTGATGTTGGTGTTGGCAAAGTCAAAGCTTGTACTTTCCCAAGAACCATCAGTCTTTTTTACAAACCAGCCAACAAACGTATAATTTGTTCTTGTGGTGGCTTTTATTTCTTTTTGTACAAGCTTGGTGTCGTAATCAACCTCTATCGGTGATATCCGAGTACCTTTATTAGTGTTAAACGTAACTTTTATTTTGTCTGGAACCCACTTTGCATACAAGGTGGTATCACTAGTGATTGTGTCTGTATCGAAATTAAACGGGGTGTTAAAGATTTTCTCTGTAACCCAGCCGCGAAAGGTGTATCCTTTTTTTGTGATGAGGGCTGCTGTTGGTTTTTGAGCCTTCTTTAGGTACTGAACTGTTTGTTTCTCTACTCCAACCTCATTAGACTTAGCTTTAGCTGCTGCGCCACCATTGAGGTTAAATGTAAGGTCGTATGTTTCTGACTGCCACGCTGCAATCAGCGTTGTTTTGTTGTCAGTAATGGCAAGGGGTTGACTGCTTTTGAACGCATCTGCTTTTGTATCTTCGCCTTCTTTATACCAATGCAAAAACTTGTGCCCTGTTTTTGTGGGGTTTGTTTTAGGCTTTGCGTAATTATTCTTAGCATCAGCATACTCTTTACGTTCCACGCCGTCTATCTTTAAAGTAACGAGCCATAGTTTTGCTATCTTTTCTACTTGTTTTTTTAGGGCATTTACTGTACTTGTTACCGCCGTGTTTGTTAACTTGTTCACGGATGCATCAACCTTAAAAACTAGTTTGTCCTTCGTCAATTTCCCAAATGCCTTGGCAAGTGTTTCTGGAGTCGTTGTACTCGCTAAGGCACTAGTATCTTTTAGGTATACTTCAATTTTTGAAGCAGTTGTTTTCAAAGCTCCCGTCCCTAGGATTATTGCGCTCTGTCTAGCTGGGAAGGTAACTTTGGTAAGTGGGTTGCCTTCAAAAGCTCCATCGCCTAATTTTTGAGTGCTATCCGTCAGGACAAGTTCCTTAATTTGGTTGCCTTCAAAGGAGCTCTCGCCTAGCGTTTTTGTACCTTTACCCAAGGTAAGTGTAGCAATTTTGTTGCCCTTAAACGCGTTTTTCTCTACTGTTTCAGTTGCATCTTGCAAGACAAGTGCCGTAATATTGTTGCCTTCAAAGGAGCTCTCGCCTAGCGTTTTTGTACCTTTACCCAAGGTAAGGCTAGCAATTTGCTTGCCCTTAAAGCCGTTTTTCTGTACCTCAACAACGCTATCAGGCAAAGTAACTCCCGTAAGCTTGTTGCCTTCAAAAGCGCCATCGCCTACTGTTATCTCCTTGACAGTATTAGGAATGTCATTCCAATCAATTTTTTCATATCCGCCCTTTGCAAATGCACGTTTTTTAATACGCGCAGCTGTTCGAGCGGAATTGAATAGAAGTTCTTCGCTCACTTTCGCTACCTTAGCAGCAGTGACGGGTGGGTTTACGACGGGCTTTTCGCCTCCGCCATCTATAGGGGTTGGTGTTTCCGCACATGCTATCAGTGACACCAACACCACAGAAAGCATAATTTTGCAAATAGTTAAAACATGTTTGCTCATAATTTCCCCCATTACAATAAAGTAGTATTTTTATTACATCATTGTAATTGCATTGTGCTTTTTATGCAATACTTTTTTTTAAAAAAAATGCACTAATAAAAAAAAGTGTCGACAAAGGGAGAGGAAAGCAAAAAGAACTCAGATAAATTAAATAACAAGCAATCAAAGGAGCTCTTTTCTATGAAAGCATAATAAAAATAGCAACACCAAAATATGGACATTTGAATGAGGCTGAACGCAAGGCACTGATTTTTCTACCATTACATCTGTACAGGCTGCCCGTGTGCACAACATGTAATTAATAATTGTTCTTAAGTACGTCTCGCCTTTTGCTCTCCCTCTCTGTTGCTCTTGCCCCTTGAATCCACCCATCTGTTGCACTTGCCTCTTGAATCCACCCCCCATTGGTTTTATAATTGACAGGCATATTTTAAATAAGTTATTATACATAATAACTGTCTAGTATTTAGATGCTCATTCAGTAGATTATGTTTAAGCAATGAGGAGTTGCGAAGGTTATGGCTACAAAGGCAAAAACTCGTAAGAGTGCGGCAAAGCGTTTTCGTATAACGGGTTCGGGAAAGATAAAGTATAAAAAGCAAGGATTGAGACATATTCTCACAAAAAAGAGCACAAAACGCAAGCGGAATTTGCGACATTCGGGTATTTTAAGCCCAAATGAGCTTAAAAAAGTAGAAGCTATGTTGCCCTATCGTTAGGCAACTAAACAATATATATAGTTACATTGTAAGTAGGAAGTAATCATGCCAAGAGCGATTGATGGAAAAAGAAGAAAAGAACACAGAAAAAAACTTCAAAAGTTAGCAAAGGGCTTTTGGGGAAGGCGAAAGAACTTATATCGATTTACTAAGGATGCAGTAGCAAAGAGTGCATTATACGCATATCGAGATAGAAGAGCAAAAAAGCGTGATATGCGTCGTTTGTGGATTACGAGAATTTCTGCGGCGGTTCGTGCGCATGGTATGCGTTATAGTGACTTTATAGCTGCATTAAAGGCTAAAAATATAGAAATCAACCGTAAGGAGCTGTCTAATCTCGCCATTGAGAATAGCCTAGCCTTTGAGGCGGTTGTGGCGTCAGTGCGCTAGCAAACATTTAAGCAACTGGGAGGCTGCTAATGAGCAAGAATTATGTTATTACTCAGCTTGAGGATAAGGTACAATCGACTATAAAGCTTATTCAAGAGTTGAAACAAGAAAATAGAAAGCTGTCTAAGGAATACTCATTACTCAAGGAAAAGCTTACGGGTTATGAAAGTAAAATTTCGCAACTAGAGGAATTGGTGAGCGTTGCAGAGCGTGAACACAAAAACCTTGAAAAAAGCGTCATTTCGGTTTTAAGCACCTTTGATGATGTTGAGGAAATACGCGAAGTGCCACCCAAAAGCACAAAGCCTGCAAAGTCTTCAAATGCCGAAGCTACAAAGCCTCAAGCTACTCAATCCGCAGAAAAGGCAACTGCTGAAAACACTGTGCATGTTGATCAAGCAGCAGCAGATGAATCCTATGCAGAAAAAATTAAAGACTTAGAGATTTTTTAATATTTCCGCATGGTTTTTCCATCAATATTTATTAAAGTTGTATGAAAACTAAGGTAGAGCTGCTCGGGACCTCATTTGTTTTACATAGTGACCAAGACAGCGAATACATAGAAAAGCTTCTTTCCTACATAAAAGAGCAACTCGCAATTATAAAACACGACGTTGAGTGTAATGACCCCCTAAAGGCTTCAATTATGACTTCGTTGCTCATAACGCATGAGTTATTTGCATTGCGTGATAATGTACAACAAGAGCGTGCGGAGACTTCAAATGCTGTTAAAAAATTAAGCATAGCATTAGAGCAGGCTACGGACATCTGAAAAACTTCATGTACTAAAGCCTTTTTATTTTTTTTCTCACTAAAGTTCTGTTTTTTTTTTCCGACAAGTACTTGTTTTTTTCTTCTTACCTTCCTATACTTTTACTAGTAGGCATATGTATGTGTGTTTGCGTTAATTTGTGTAATAATTTAATAAGGAGAAAATATGATAATCAATCATAATTTAAGTGCTCAATTTGCAAACCGCTCCCTTAATTCGCGGGGCAATGAACTGGATTCTTCAATTGAAAAATTGTCTTCAGGAGTGCGCATTAACCGATCAGCAGATGATGCTTCGGGACTCGCTGTAGCAGAAAGAATGCGTTCGCAAATACGAGGACTTGACAGGGCAAGTCAAAATGTCCAGGATGGAATTGCCTTTATACAAGTTGCAGAAGGCTATCTTGCTGAGACTACTGATGTAATTCAGAGGATTCGTGAACTTTCTATACAGGCTGCTAATGGTATTTATAGTTCTCAAGATAGAGAGTTTATTCAATCTGAGATTGATCAGCTTACCGATGAGGTTACGAGAGTAGCTGAGCAAGCGCAATATAATGGTATGAATATACTTACAGGGCGCTTTGCTGAGGGTGGCCCCGTAGGTGAGGTATCTTTTCACATTGGCGCAAATGTAGACCAAAACATTTCCTTAACCATAGGGAACATGTCTGCAAGTGCTTTAGGAATAGGAAGCGATAATACTGAAACAACGGAGCCACAAGCTTCTGTGCTTACTCCCGAAGATGCAAACAGAACCTTGGCGCGTGTTGACAAGGCACTTGAGCTTGTAACAAAGCAACGAACAGATCTCGGTGCTGTTCAAAACAGAATGACTTACCTCAAGCAAGGGCTTGATATTGGTGCAGAGAACTTGCAAGCTGCAGAGTCAGGCATTCGCGACTCTAACATGGCAGAGGAAGTTTCAAAATTTGTACGCGCACGAATACTCACGCAATCTTCAACCGCTATGCTTGCGCAAGCAAACGCACAACCTAACGTTGTGTTGTCGTTGCTCAATGGCTAGTAGTTGAGTTTAAGTTTTTCAAAACTTTACAAGGGGCTTCATGATTATGAAGCCCCTTTATTTTTTAGAAAGCACGCATACTGTTTCTCCCGCTGTGTGTAAATGCTATTGCTTAAAGTGCCCAAGCTTCATATAAGAATTAGGCTATTCTATTTTGAAAAAAACAACACTATAGCTCGTATTCGTGGTATACTCAAAGCAATAATGAAGCATTAGGAGGCTTATATGAATACGACCTTGTTTTTTACCTTCTTCATTTTGTATTTACTCATTATGGTGGTAGTGGGCTGGCGCGTCTCTCGAAAACAGTCGGGGGAAGATTATATTATGGGTTCTCGAAAGCTTGGGCCCTTCCTTTTGCTCGGCACGGTGTTAGCTACACAAATAGGCACGGGTTCTAGCATGGGCGCGGCGGGCTTTGGGTACAACAATGGCGCGGCGGGTCTTTTGTACGGGGTCGGCGGTTTTGTCGGCATTGTGCTTGCGGCTCGGCTTTTTGCAAGTGCACACAAATATAAATTTTTCACCATGTCTGAAGAAATATCGTTTTACTATGGCGGAAACAAATATTTAAAAGGGTTGGTATCCATTGTCATTTTTGTAGCCTCGCTCGGCTGGTTGGGCGCGCATGTGCTTGGCGGTAGCCTCTACCTTTCGTGGGTAACGGGCATTGACCTTACCACCGCTAAAGTTATCACCGTCTTGGGGTTTGGGGTCTACGTAATTATAGGCGGCTACCTCGCCGTTGTGTGGACGGACTGTATTCAATCAATTATTCTTTTTTGCGGATTCATTGTTGTTGCCGTACTCGCCGTGCCCGCCGCTGGTGGTTTTGAGGCAATACAACAAGCGTTTACCAAGGGTGAGCTGTCCTTTTTAGGCTTGCAAAACTACGGGGTGCTTCCCGCGCTTTCCTTGATTGTTGCCATAGCCGTAGGCGGTGTCGCCGTGCCGTCTTTTCGGCACAGAATATACTCTGCAAGAGACATTGGCTCTATTAAAAAAAGTTTTTACGGCACGGGTGTTTTATACGCCGTGTTTGCCTTGTTCCCCGTGCTCATAGGCATGTCCGCGCGCGTCATGAACCCCGCATTGGAGAACAACAACTTTGCAATACCCTACATGGCTATGGAGGTCTTGCCCCTCGGCTTAGGCATACTCATTTTAATTTCGGGCTTGAGTGCCACCATGTCTTCAGGCGACTCTGATGCTATTGCAGGCGTTACCATTTTGATGACGGACATTTACTCCATGGTTTTTAAAAAACTGCCGGAGCAAAACAAGATGGTAAAATATTCACGCATAGCAACGGTGCTCACCTTGGGCATAGCCTTGCTTATGACAATTTTTGCAAAGGACATCACAAAGTACATCACCTCCATGGTGTCGACTACCTTATCGGGTTTGGCCGTGGCTGCCATTCTTGGCAAGTACTGGAAGCGCGCCACATGGCAAGGTGGCATTGCGGCGCTTCTGGGCGGCTCAATTGTTTCTATTGCCACGTCTCGTAGTGCGGAAATAAAAAGCATGTTTGGCAACACCATACTTCTTGCACTTGGCGGAGCATTACTTGCTTGCGTTGTGGTCAGTCTCCTTACGCCAGCCAACACGCTCAGCGAGGAAGAGGCACTTGCAAGAGTAATGCGCGATAGGGAACAATAAACTGCAATGCACTACGTAGAAGTGTCTAAAAAAACGCCGTGCTTAGAGCTACAATGGGGTAAGAACCAGTACCTAGCGTGATGTATTACGATTATCTACTACAGAATGCACGTCTCATAGACCCCGCCAATGGCATAGACGCGCCCCGTGACCTTGCAATAGCAGGTGGGCGCATTGTTGCGGTTGAAGAGCGCATTGAACGCGCGCACGCGAAACAGTGCTTTGACCTTGCAGGGCTTATAGTAACTCCCGGCTTAATTGACGCTCACGCGCATTGCTACTACAGCGCGGGGCTCCCCAAGGCCTGGGCGGGTGAGTACAGCTTGCAGCCTGATTACCACAGCTTTCGCAGCGGCGTCACCACCATGGTGGACACGGGCAGTGCGGGTAGCTACAACTTTGCGCATTTTAAAAGCACGGTGATAGACAGAGCCAAAACGCGAATTCTTGCGTATGTAAACATTGCGGATTATGGGATGAGTTCACTCATGGTTGAGCAGTACCCCGAGAGAAATGACCCGCGCTCATTTGTCAAATGCTGCAAGGAGTACGGCGCGGTGATTGTGGGCATAAAAATAGCGCATTATGAAAAACCCGACTGGAAAGATGTGGAGTACGCGCAAGCGGTGCAAGCGGAGGTAGGGCTGCCCATTATGGTGGACTTTGGTGTTTTTAAAAAAGAGCGTCCTTACAATGTCTTAATAGAGCGCATGCTCAAGCCCGGTGACATTAGCACGCATTGCTTTAGGGCGCCCGTACCGGTGTTGGACGAAGGGGGCACAGTGTACCCCTACTTGCTACGAGCCAAGGAGCGCGGCATAAAATTTGACCTCGGCCATGGCGCGGGGAGTTTTTTGTTTAGAAACGCCGTCCCTGCGCTTATCCAAGGCTTTGTTCCCGACTCCATTTCTACAGACTTGCATGGTTTGTGCGTAAATGGTGCGGTGTTTGACCTTGCAACAACGCTTTCAAAAATAAAGGCGTGTAGCGCTCTCTCGTGGGCGGAGCTTTTTGCGCTTGCAAGTAGTAGCCCCGCGCAGTACTTGCACAAACCCAACTTGGGGCATGCGGGCGTTGGTGCAGAAGCAGACCTTGCGGTGTGGCAAATACGCAAGGGGGTTTTTGGGTTTGCAGACTCTGGCGGCGGCGCTGTTACGGGAGATGAAAAACTTGAATGTGAAATGACGTTTAAGGCAGGTGAGTTGGTGTGGGACTTAAACGCCCGCAGCGCGCAGCCCTACGAAGGCTTGCCGCAGTTGTATGGGCTTGAGACTGAGCGTGAGGCCCTTGTGCGGACAGAAGAGGCATTATGAACATTTATGAAGAATTGGGTGTGACCCCCGTGATTAACGCTGCGGGGACGTACACCATTGTAGGTGGCTCACGCATGAGCGCGCAGACCCTGCAAGCAATGCAGGAGGCCGCTGAAGATCATGTGCTCATTTCTGAACTACAAAATGCCGTACAGGCTAAAATAGCGCAGATGACGCACAACGAGGCGGCCGTTGTGTGCAACGGCGCGGCTGCGGGTTTGTATTTGTGCGCGCTCAGTGCCCTTGCGCTCAAACACGGCAAAAAGGCGCGCTACCTCACAAGGGGTAAAGTGAACGCAGGCGAAATTGTTGCCCTAGCCGCGCACCACATACCCTACGACTACGTCTTGCGCCAACTTGGCGTGAAGCAAACTTGGGTGGGCTACCCCAACATACACGCGAGTACCAGCATAGAAGATGTGGAAAACGCTATTGGCGAACACACGGCTGCGCTGTTTTACTACGTCTCCTCTCCTTATGGGCTTGCAACTCCGGGTGCCGTGCCTTTGGAGCAATTTATACAACTCGGTGAGCGCTACAAGTTGCCCGTAGTTGTAGATGCCGCCGCGCAACTACCGCCAAAAAGCAATTTGTGGGACTTTACAAAACAGGGCGCGACTGTCGCAATTTTTAGTGGCGGTAAAGACTTGCGCGGGCCGCAGTCAAGCGGCTTGATTGTAGGCAAAAAGGATTTTCTCAAAATTGTGCAGGAGACAAACTTTCCCAACTACGGCTTTGGGCGCATGCTTAAAACAGGGAGGGAAGAGATAGCGGGCTTGTATGCCGCGCTTAAGGAGTACCTCTTGGTAGACGAAGGGACGCGCGCGCGCTTTGCTGAAAATTGCGTGAACTTGATTTTGGAGACTTTTGCAAAGAGCACACTCTATGTCATGAAGCGTGCCTTCCCTAATGAAGCGGGGCAACCGCTGCCCTACGTCGCCGTGCAAACGAAAAAAAGACTTCCATTGGAGGCTGTGGCGCGCGCCATGCTGGAAGGAAGCCCCTCGGTGTTCATAAAACCGGAGGGCGATCAATTTTTCATAAACCCCATGACCCTACAAGAGACTGAAGTCAATGCAGTTATTGCAAAGTTGCAGAGCGTTGAAAAAAGATTAAGCATGTAAGAGGAGCGTAGCATGTCAGAAAACACACCAATAAAACAAGTACCGCAGAGTGCCGTACAACACAGCACGGCGGGTCCCTATTCACCCGTACTCGAAGTAAACTTTGATACGCTGGTGCTCATTTCAGGTCAAGCGCCTATAAACATGGAGGGCGTTGTGGTCGGAGAAAGTATTGAAGCGCAAACAAAATTCACCATGGAAAACTGTATTAAGCAACTTTCTTATGCAGGGTGTACACTCGACAATGTATTTAAAGTCAATGTGTATTTAACGGATTTAAGTCTTTGGCCGCGTTTTAATGAGGTATATAAAACCTATTTTACTGCGCCCTTGCCCTGCCGCACTGCGGTGCAAACCGGGCTCTTGTACACTTTTTTGGTGGAAATAGAAATGTGGGCAGCAAAGCATAATCAGAAGTAATAAGGTGTGATATGTCATAAGGCTTGGTTCTTACATTTTACCAAGCAAAAAAGGTGTCAAAGAGCTGCGTAAGTTCTTGGTAGGTTTCACAAGATGGGAGGTCTGCGTGTTCTTCTAACACCTTTTTTGCGGGCTTAAAAAACACGCCGTAATCTGCCTCTCGAAGCATGGCTATGTCATTATAGGAATCCCCCGCTGCGGCAATGGTGAATTGTAGAGTTTTGAAGGCATGTACCGCAGCGCGCTTGCCATCTTCCATGCGCATGAGGTGGCGTTGTATTATGTCGTTTTCAGCTTGAAGGGAATTGCAAAAAATAACGGGGTGTTCCAAGAGTACACGGACGGGCTTCATAAATTCGACAAAGGTGTCGGAGAGAATTACAACTTCCGCTTTTGTGCGTAAGGTGCGCAAAAACTCCACGGCGCCCTCAAATGGTTGTATGTCTTCCCTCACAATGCGTTGTATTTCTGAGAGCGTCAGCTTGCATTTTTTTGCAGCCTCTATGCGCAAGTTCATAAGCTCATCGTAGTTGCTTACATCTCTTGTGCTAAGCTTAAAAACGGGTTCGCCCGTAACTTCTGAAACCCTATGCCATATTTCAGGAATGAGAACTCCTTCTAAATCTAGCGTAATTATAGCGTGCTTGCTCAATGCAGAATTTTTCATTGTTTGTCCTTAGATTTTACTAAAATGTAGCAGCCTCGTCATGCTGCGGTTTTTCCCAGCGCAAAAAAACAATGCGTCCATTTTTCTCTTCTAGTATAGTAAACTGTCCAAGCAGTTCATGCTCAATGGTTTTTTTCTGTCTCAACTGCGGTAAGTTTTTAGCCCCTTCCTCATCAGCAATGTAGGCCCCGCCAGTGTACTCAGAGAGATATCCCCCAATGGTATGAGATTCTCCCCTATCTTCAAGTGTAATGTGCGCTATTTCTTCTACCTCTGAAAGCGGAGCTTCTCCATACACAAAGAATATTCCTTTTCGTCGCTCGTCTTCAATAATCTGCCGCTCTCTTTTAAAAACTTCTTTATTTTCTATAGAAGAAATATGGTGTGATGAAGTCGAGTAGTGCATGTTCAACACATAGGAGGAGATGTCAGCATTTGCAAGCACGCCCGCGAGTCCTCCGTATTCATCAATGACTATGGCAAAGGGAGTTCCCTTTTGTTCAAAAATGGTCAAGGCATCTTCTGCCGTGGTGGACTCTTGCAAAACTACGGCTTCATGCATTATGGTTTTTACCTGCACTGCCGCACCGTCAAAAAGTAGCTTGTTCACAATGCGAGAAGTGTGTACAACTCCTACAATGTGTTCTAGGTCATCATTCTCATACACGGGTATTCGTGTATAAAAAGTCTCGGTCAATTTTTGCGCAGCTTCTGCAATGGTCATGTCAGCGGAAAAACTAAAAACATCTTTTCGGTGCGTCATTATGTTTTCTACGGGAATATCTGAAAGCGTTAAGGCTCTGGTAATGCGCCGCGTTTTTTCTTGCGGAATATTTTTTATAAAACGCATTTGGTACAAAAAATGGAGTAGGTGCTCTTGAGATATGCTTTCTATGACATGCGTGTTTTTGTTTTTAAAGAAAAATTTCACCACTATGGAGAAGAGGGAAAAAAATTGTGCAGCAGGCCACAAGATGATGAAGAACACAAAAAGGATGGGAGCAAATATGATGAGAAACTGCATGTGATATTGCAAGGCAATTTGTTTAGGCGGTATTTCTCCGAAGATGAGCATTGCGATAATTATAAGAACTGTTGCGACAAAGACTGCTTGTTCACCAAAGACGGACAGGGTGTAACGAGTTGAAAAAACTGAAAATACTACGTTAGCCGCATTATTGCCCACAACCATGGCGCTAATGAAAATGGGCTTGTGATTTTGCAAAAACTCTATAATGGCTCCTCGCAAGGCATAGCGGCTTTTGAGCACTTTTACTTGCATGGCGCTAAGCGCAACAAAGGCTGTTTCGGTGGCGGAAAAAAACGCTGAGAATAATAATGAAAGGAAGATATATATGAGGTACAACACGACGTTACATCAGTAATAATTACTCATTCCTTTTTTGAAAACAGGACAATATCATGGTAGCCATGCGAGACGTATGCCACGGCAAGCGCTTGCTGTGCGTCTGAGAAAATATGTGCTGGGATATTGCCAGAGTCAAAAAACGCAGTTATGGAGCTTTTTACAATTTTCGCGACAGCGCGGGAGAGTTGTTTATTTTCTGCAAAAGCATCGGAAGATACAGAAAGTCGGATATCGAGTATTTCTAAGGGTGGAATTTCAACAGGGGGAAGCAATGCCTTTTGCGAAGTCTTAGCTAATATTGAATCTATGGCTGAAAATGAGAGGAGTGTATTCCACCCTACTTCAATAGAAGCGTGTACCGAAAAAGCGCTTAATGAATATTCTTGCATTACAGCATGCGTATCTTGAAAATCACTTGGAAATTTACTATTAATTTCTATAGAGCCTGCAAGAAAGCGCTTGCCATTTCGCGAAAGAAATCTCGATGATGGCATGAAGAGGGCACTTTGAAAAAGAGACGCTTCAGTTTCTTCTTCTTCATGAAGTGGAATTTCAGGAGTGGTAGATGCATCGTCAGTATTAAGCGGTAGCTTTGCTTGCTCTTTGATGGAAGGGCCATTTGCGTTCTGCGTAGCATTGTCGAAATTTTGCGTTTCTTGACCCTGTAACTGGCTGTCTGCTTTGGAAGGAGAAGGCACTTCTTGATGTGGCTCAAGGCGTTCAATGTTAGTGTTGGACTTTTTTTTGGTGAGTTCTCGTAGTTGTGTAAACGAGAATTTAAAATTTGGAAATACGGTAGAAAGTATTAAAATAGTTATAAAAATTGCGAGTAATAGCAATATTACCCAAAAAATATAAAAAAACGCGCTATTTCTTTGAGAGTGACGCATGGTTTATTGCCTTCCAAAAAATAAAGATATAAGCATACACTACAATTGTAGTATAGTAATTTACTAATTATGAGTTTCCTTATTAAAAAGCATGTCTTGGTATTCTCTGTAGTTATTTTTATTGTAATGATACCTACGCATGCTCTTTTTGCAAAGGTGTCATCAAAAGATCCATCTATTATACTGGTGCCAAACGCCCAAAATCAAAAGGCGCAAGAGCAGCTTGTCGCAAACTTACTTGCGCAAAAATTCTTTTTGTCTCTTAAAAAAAATGAAGAGTACCAAACAAGATATAACATTTCATTTACGTTCACCCCTCCTTTAAAAAATGAAAATGCTCCTGCACTTGCCGGACACTATGTGGAACAAAACTACACAAATGTAATAGTTATTAATACACAATATCTTGGAAGAAATCAAGCCTACAAGGTAACTATTGATTTTTTTTACCACGATAAAAAAATGAAAAGTTTACATAGTATATCGTTTACCACTACCTTTGATGCTGTCTTAAGTGCGTTCAGTATCTTTGATGTTCTCAATACGAGAAACTCTGATGCAATAACCCAGAGATTGTCTCAAATTCTTGAGATATTATCAAAAATGCATAAGCGCTCTGTAATTTTTATTTCACATGAAGCTAAGAATGGTGAAAATGCCAAGCCGTATTTTGTGCGTCTTAATCGAGTGATGTTAGAAGAGCCTTCGCCTACAAAGATTGTCATACGCGAGAAAAAGAACTTCATTGAAATACTGGAAATATCACAAGATGATACTGAAAAACCAGTGAGGCTTGGAGCATTTGTAGCAAGCCCCATACTCGATGAATACAATGTAATTATTAGTCCTCCAAACGGCGATGAAGCACAATCTACGATATCATCTCCAAATGCAACATTTTTGAATTCTATGATTACAAGCAATTTTTTGCTGGGCTATTCTTATCTCGCACTCTCTAGCGAAAGTTTTGGGTCCTCACATTTTTTATCAGGGTCCATGCGTGTTGCATTTTCGCCACAAGTGCCATTCTTAGCCTTAGGGCTTGAAACACCTTTTATAATTCCAGTAAGCAGAGAGTCAGAAAAAACCTATTCCTTTCTAGGGTTTTCTGCATTTGTGAGTGGAGTGTTCCCCATTGCTAAGAATACGGAATTCATTGTACGCGGTGGTGGTGGTTTTGTCTCAGCATCTACGCTCACCATACCGAAAACTATCAAAAAAATAAAAAACGATACGCAAGTACAAGGTCAAGCAAATGGGGGATTGGGGTTTGCATATAACATACCCATAAAAGAATCAGGGTATATACGCATTATATTTGACCTTGGTATTACATGGTTCCCGTTGAAGAATGTTGGAGCTATAGACGACAACAATAACAATGCTCGAATACGGCGTTCAACACAAAGAGTACAGCGCGTAACATCACTGCTTTTTGTGAATACATTGTTTGGTATAGGCATAAGATTTTAGTTCTTTATAAATACAATCGTACTTGCGTCTTGCTCTAAGGCTTACAGCGTAAAAAGCCCGTAGGTTTACGCTACAATGACAATAGGGCAGCTCATGGACCATATAACGCCACATTACATCCGCGATGTTTTCTCGTATTCTCAAAAGTATAAAAACAAAATTTTCACGCTCTACCTCGATGACGCCATACTCTCGTCTGAAACAATGCATGTGCTCATAAGAGACATTGTGTACATGGTGCGCTCTGGCATACGTATTATGATAGTGCCCGAGGTGCGATGTGCGACAAAGGCACATGGGCTCTTGGAAAATGGGGTGGAAAATGATTTTCAACCAACGCGTCCCGTGTTGTCGGAAGAAGACATGCCTACAATCCAAAGGGCGTCCTTTGACGTGGTAAGCCAAATTATCACGCACTTTGCACGATATAGGCAGACAGCCGTTATTGGAAACTGGACTTTGGCGCGTAGCTACGGAGTTATTGATGGCATAGATTACAAGCATTCGGGGTTTGTGGATAAAGTGGACTTGGCCGCCGTTGATAAGCTGCTCCGCGATGCTATTATTCCCGTGTTTCCCGCAATAGGGTGGAGTTATACCGGAAGGCCGTATTACTTAAACCCCGTGGAAGTTGCAACGAAGACGAGCGTTATGATGAGGGCTACGAAGCTTATTTTCATTCTCACGGGGCATACTCATGCCAATTTTGCGGAGCAAGTAACAAAGGCAACGCAACCGACAGAGAGCAAAGCTACAAAAGAAAGTGGCATACGTCGTATGACCGCGCTGAAGGCAAAAAAAATGCTAGAGTCGGGTAGTAAAAATGCTTTACCGTGTTCCCCCATTGTAAGTCATGCAGTGCAAGCATTGGAACAAGGCATAGAACGAGTACACGTATTAAACGGCTCACATGACGGTTCATTGCTGATTGAGGTTTTTTCAAACCAAGGGTCGGGACTCATGATGTACGCGGACAAGTATGAAGCAATTACTTCCATGCAAAAAGAAGACGCTGCGGACGTGCTGCTGCTTATGAAGCCCTTGATAGAACAAGACATTCTCAAGCCACGAAGTATGGAAACGCTTATAGAGGAACACGCGGATTTTGTTGTCTACAAGACGGACGGGCACATACGCGGCGTGGCAGCCTTACACGACCTCGGCGAAGGCACGGCAGAAATAGCGGCGCTCGCAACCAGTCTTGACGAGGACTCGCGCGGTATTGGGACAACGCTTATGCAATATTTACTTGCCAAGGCAAAGAAGCAGCAGTATAAAAAAGTATTTGTTTTTACACTTAAGACAGGCGACTGGTTTGAGCGCCTCGGCTTTGTAAAGCTGCAAGAAAAAACAGAAATACCAGAAGCGCGTTTGAAAGAGCACCTTGCATCAAAACGCCAAAGCCGTGTGTACTACATGGAGAGCAAAAAAATACTAGGCGACTTGCCCGTGTAAAAACACATGCACTATTTCAGCTTACAAGCCTCTGGGCGTCTTCTTTATTATGCGCAAAAATAATGTCGTAGCGAGCCGACAATAAGTCTTCCCACTGCTCTTCTAAAATTGCAAAAGGTAGGGTTTTGAGTTCCCCGTTTTCTACATAGTAGAGGGGTTTATTCATGACTCTAAAAAGCCCAATGCAGCCCGCCAAGTCCCAAATTTTTGCCTTGCTGATGTAGCCCCAGTAATGCCCGGTGAGCACCTTAGTAGCGCTATACACAGATGATCTATTGACGTGAAAGGGCATGTGCAAGTGCGGAGTTTGACTTCCATAGGAGCGGACGAACAAACAATGCTTACCTCGCGAAGAGGGCTTGGGGTTTTCCAAAACATCAAACGCAATTTCTTCATCAGGGCTGAGATGCTCGACTCCGCAGGCAAACTTTTTGTAATGCACAGTGCCACCTTCGCTTATGAACAACTCGCGCAGTTCAGGCAGCATAATTGCACCCTCTACAATTTCGCCCTCGCGAACCAACCCAACGCTAATAGCCCAATTGGGAAGTTTGCTAAAATAATTCAGGGTCCCATCTATGGGGTCTACTACAAAAGCCGTAGCGGAAAAAAAATCGGCAAGCGACTTACCCTTGGTATACTCAAAGACCGTCTCTTCACCTATTACGTAACGCCCGTCTTGAGGGCTATCGAAAGCCTCCATAAAGAGTTGTTCCACGTCTACATCCGCATCGGTGTATAAGTCTTTTTCAATTCCCTTTTCTCGCGCTTCTAAATTTTTTTGTAATGTTAGCGCGTGTTGCGCAGCCTGAATGAACAGCCGCCCTATTTTTTGTTTGTCCCAAAGAAACTTCATATCTTTCATTATAATGGCATACATGCAGTTCTACGTGCAGGCAGCGCAGTTTCTTTTTGAAGATTCACAAAACTGCTTGCTCTTTCCTGCACCCGCCCTGCGCGATGCCTACATCAAAGGGGCTGCGCAAGCACTGGGCGCCTGCGCTGAAGAGCAACACATTCTCTTTAGGCAGTTGCAAGAACGCCTTTGCATGCACATTGCCCGCACGCTTAGAAAACCCTTGCGGGTTTTGACCTTTGCAGAGCGCTCAAGCATGTACGAGGCCTTTCTCTTGCACAAAGACATACAACATGCAATACTACGGCTGGAGCATTGCCCCAATTACAAGGCATTTCACAGTGAACAAAGGTACGCCACAAAACTTGAACACATACTCGGCCATTATTCACTCATTTATGCACTCAAAGACAAGAAAGATGCAAGGGCGCAGGAAACCTACAGCAGCTTGCAGTTTATTGCGCAGCGCTACTATGAGTTTGTGGTCGGGCTCGGCTGCATAGATTACGCATGCGCGACCATTGCCTTATGCGAACAATACGAGGCTTGCACTACCCCGAGCCCTCAAAATTTTTGGAAGCGTGTTTTTGTATATGCGCCGTCTTTTTTCCCCCTAGCTGCGCATGTGTGGCTTAAGCATTTTGAGGCAATGTTTCCGCATGCGCTTAGGCATGAAATGACCACTACCAATGCGCAGCATGTACCCAACAAGCCATTGGCAGAAAGCAGGGGCGCGCCTACGGGACGTGCAACACACACCAATGCTTTTTTTCTTAATCCGCCCCAACGTAAAGAGCATTACATGTTTGCAAACGTAGCTGAGGAACTTGGCTGGGCTTTTAGCACAGCTTTACAGCTGCAACAGCGTGGCACGCTGCCACAAAAAATAGCATTCAGCATAAGCTGCATAGATGAATTCATACAAGCTGAGCTGAGTTCGCTTTGTGTAAAGTATGACCTTGCGCTTAATTTACAGTACACGCACGACATGAGGAGCAGCGCCACGCTGCATGCATTTCTTAAAAATATGGAGGCATGCGTTACTACTTTTATGCACCCCGAGGCGCTTAAAAACCTGCTGCTCTTCCCCGCCATACCGTGGAATAACAGAGCGCGCAATATAGAGCTGCTTGCGCGCGGGTTTAGGCACACCTGTATTGATGATGCGGCGCTGGAGCGCTGGAAAGGGGTGTTGGGTACAAAGGATAATGGAGAGCTCAAGGATTATTTTTTTTCACTCTACAAGGCCTTGCGTTCAATGCTGAGAGCCACAACATACGCAAAGTTGCGCGCGGAGTTTGAGGCTTTTGCACATGCCTTTATGTATGCGCAAAATACGCCGAGGCCTTTTTTTGGCAAAACCATGCACCGCATTCTTGAAATATTAGACGAGCTGAGCGTGCACGAAGTACATGTACGAGGCATTGGGGGTGATGCTAACAAGGCTTTTAAGGGCGCGCATGCGTGGGCTGTGTTATGCGCGGTGGCGCGCAGAAGAAGCACCATGTTTGAAAAACATGAGAATGCGATATTCGTGTACCAATTCCCTGATTCACTTGGCACGTATTATGAGCATCATTTTTTTCTGAATCTTTCACAAGAGGGTATAAAAAAAGCAAGCGCGCCGCCCGTCTTGTTTCATGAAATTACAGACGCCGAGCTTTTTGAAAAAAACCCTGAAGGACTCAAGCACGGGAGCGAAATGGCGGCAGCCTACAAAAACGCCATGGAGAACGCAGGAGCATATGTATACATAAGCAGTAGCAGAGAAGACTACAAGGGCACGCGCATTACTCCCACGGAGTGGAATTTTACAGACTATGAAAAGCACGATGCGAGAGCGGGCTCAGACGCCGCCACAGTCCCGTATGACCCATGGAGGCATGAGCAGCAGCTGTGGAGTACGCAAGACCCATGCGCAAAAGCCCTTGCACAATTGCAATGCACAAAGGCGCAACGCAGAGGCATGCAGGCGCAACAATACACAAGGCGCAATACACACCCTAGTGTGCTGCGCGATGGCTTGTTTACCACTACGCAAAAAATAATACAAGAAAACTCCGAGGAACGCACCATAGCCATGGGGAGCATTGCAAGGCTTATGGCAGACCCCATGTATTTTTTGCTGCAAAGTGTTTTTAGGGTCAAGCCGCTTTTTGAAGACTTGCGCGAAAATCTCGACATGCCCTTGATGCTCGGCAACGCATTTCATGCCATGCTTGCGCGCTTGTTTTCAAAAGAAACTGAATGTCTAACTATGCAGGAGTTGGTGGAAGAAACGCTTAAAGCCTTGCGTGCCCACGCATTTGTTGAGGCGCCCCTGCGCGCCATTTTTGAAGACGAGGCCATGCATGAGTACCTTAGGGGCATAAGGGCATTCTTGCAAGAGCACGCAGAAAATTTAGCGTGCAAGCAGATAAAAACCGAAGAAAGCTTCGAGGTTTTCTTGCATCGAGTTTTCCCCTGGGCAGATGGAAATTTTTCAAAGTTGCGCATGAGGGGGCGGAGTGACGCCCTGCTTTGTAGTGAAGAACATGAAGTGCGCTACCTTGTGGACTACAAAATAAAAATGAAAACGCCGCTTTCGTACTTTGCGCAACTGTGGATGTATGCAAGCGTGCATGCGGGAGATGCAGAAACAGGGCACGCGCCCTATGCGCTTTTTTTGTTATTGAAAAACTTTCACAAGGCAAAGACGGGAAAAAAGCTGGAGTTGCGAACCCCGACTGAAAAAGAGCAAGCGCATATAGCGCACTACGAAGGCTTGTTGCAACACAGCCTTGCGCATGTTTTTTGTGAGGGCGCCGGCGCGGACAAACCGTTAGAAGGAGCGCTGTATGAGACGCAAGACGCGCTTGTGCAAGAGCTTTTTGAAGATCTCGCCTATGATTGCATAGCGCGTAAAAATTGCTACATATATAAAAATTACATGCGCTATGTGAAGGAACGCATGAACTCATGCACTTAAACGATGAGCAGCGCGCCGCGGTATGCGCGCAGGGGAGCGTTGTAGTTACCGCAGGCGCCGGTAGCGGCAAAACCACCGTGCTTGCCAATAGGGTGCTTTTTTTGTTAATACACAAACGCATAGCCTTGCAAAACATTCTTGTACTCACATTTACCAACAAGGCGTCCGCCGAAATGCATGAGCGCATTCATGCACAACTTGCAAAGTGCGTAGGCGACAAAGCCTTTTTAGGTGAGCCTTTGGATGATGCACACATTGTGTTTTTGCAAGAACAGCTAAAAACATTTGAGCTTGCGCGCATATCTACCATAGACTCGTTTCTCTACAAAATAGCGCAAGAAGGCGCCGCGCACTTTGGCATATTGGGCGAAATGAGCATAACTGAAAACATGCTCCCGCATGCGCGTAGTTTTATACAGCGCTACCTCATGCAGCACAAAGACAAGCCGAGTGTAGAAAAACTCATTGCCTTGCATGGCGCGGCGCGGCTTAGCGAAGAAATATTTTTGCCGCTCTTGCTTGGCACCAGCATGTTTCATGAGTCGGGCAACTTGGAGTTGCAAGGACAGAAAGTCTTAGCGGCAATACGCGCGCGCATTCCTCAGTGCAAAAAAGCAATGCTGACATGCGTTGGAGAGATGCGCCACGCCCTTGAAGCTGCGGGAGTGGAAGCGCAAAACCCCAAACTTGCGCAGTCGCTTCAAAAATTTATAGCAGACCTTACGCGCGTAGAAGCGCTTGTGGAAAGCGACGATGCGCAAGAGACAAGCCTTGAGGAGCTTTTGAAGGTGCCCTTGTCCTTGCAGGGGGTCACCAACACAAAGCAGATAAAAGAAAGCAAGATGGCTGAAAGCTTGAAGAGATTCAAGGCGCATTTTGTGCGTGCTAGAAACCATGTAGTCAGCATAGATGCAACCTTGGTACACAGCGCATGGATAAGGGATTGTTACAAAGAAGCCGCGGCGCTGGTGGACGTGTGGGTTGAGCATAAAAAAAGGGCAATGCTTTTCTCTTACAAGGACATAAGCGAGCTTGCGCAAAAAAGCGTCGAAGCGGTGCCTCTTGTGCAGGGGCGCATACGCTCCTTTGCTCACATTGTTGTAGATGAAGTGCAAGATAATTCACGAGAGCAAAATTACTTTTTGGAGTCGCTTCATAACATTGCAGGCGCCGCTACCATTGATGCGCCGCATTTCTTTTTTGTGGGTGACCCCAAGCAATCAATTTACAAATTCCGTGGGGCGGATGTGCAGACCTTTATAGCATTAACTGAAAACTCGCGCTTGGAAAAACATGAACTGTTACACAATTACAGAAGCAGTCCCGAACTTATTCTGTTTTTCAACGAGGTGTTTTCAAAACTTTTTGCACAAACATTTGATGAGGATGCATACAAGCCGTGTATTGCATATGTGCCACAGCGCGCCGCGCTCACCGCTACACCCTGTGCTGAGGCTACCATGCCTTTTCATGTTTGCAGGCGCATGCTCAGATCAACAAAAACCAACGAGGAGGGAAAAGAACTCACTCATTCAAAGGAAGCGCTTGAGGCGTTTTCAATTGCCAAGACTGTGAAAGAAATATTAGCGGGCAATGAACATAAGGCAGAGGACATTGCCGTGCTTGCAAGAACCAGCGCGCTTTTTCCGCACTTGCAAAAGGCCTTTCTCATGCTTGGCATACCTTACGAAATACAGGCGAAGGAAGCGAGCTTGCGTCAAGACATTGGCTACGATTTTTACGCATGGTGTGCCTTGCTGCTTACTCCCGAAGACGCCGCAGCCTACGTAAGCGTTTTGCGCGGACCGCTTGCCAATGTTTCAGATGATGCAGTCATTCGCATTCTAAGCGAGCGGAAAGCGCGGAAAAATACACTTGAGACGCAGGAACTCTTCAACATAGGCGCGGCGCAGTGGGAAGACGAGGCGCTTGCACATGATGTAACGCGACTTGCAATTATGAAAAGGCACTACAACGAGGCGCGCGCCTTGGTAGAAAAAAACGACTTGCAAGCCCTGCTCAATCATTTTTGGCTTTCATGCGGATATCGATATATACTCTTGCGCAGTGCTCACACACATCCATTTCTCAAGCAATACCACATACTCAAGGCGCTCATAGCATCGCCTGCGGGACTCAGCATAGTGAGTCTTGTTGAAACCTTGCGATCCATACTGCTGGGAAAAAACGACAAGAATACAGAAGATGCTCCCGTGCTTTTGGAGCAGAGTGGTGCCTCGGTGCATATTATGACCATACACAAATCGAAGGGGCTTGAGTTTCCTGTTGTAATACTTGCTGATACGCAGCGAGGATTTGGGAAAAACCACAAGTCGCGGTGTGCAAGCATTGATGATGTTACATACGTGAATTTTGGCTTGCCGCACGACCCTGTCTATGCCTTGATTGATGGGAGTGACAACAAGGCTGCTGAGAACGCAATAAAGCATGCAATACAAGAACACGAAGAGTCCGACTTGTATGAACAGCTGCGGGTACTCTACGTTGCTTGCACGCGCGCGCAAAGCCGCTTGTACATAAGTGGCATAGCGTCTGAAAGTGCCTCGTCTGAGAAGGCTGAAAACGTCAAAAATCACCGCGACATGCTCGGCGGAGTTTTAGGCGAGTATGAGCAGGAAGCCTTAGATATATATGAGGTGGATGTGCAGCTTACTGAGGCTGAAGAGGTGAAAAGTCGAATACGTTTAAGTGATAAAGCCTATGCACAAAAAATAGACACAATGCTTGGAAGCAGTAGAAAAGCACCGTGGCAGGAGCGCTTGAAGGAGAAGTTTACGAAAACCCTCTTTCCCTCTAGCGCTACCCTTGAAAAATTACGTGACGAAAAAGAAACGGAAACCCTGCCAAGCTTGGAGGTAGACGCGCTGTTAGACGCTCATGGACTACACCAAGAGTTTGGTACGCTCTGCCACGAAATTCTCAAATACGAGTGCTTGGGGCAAGAGCGGCGTTATGCGAGGTTGCCCGCGACCTTGGAGACCAGCTTTTTACGCATAGAGGAAAGAGAACGCGCGAGCCTCATAAGTTGTGCCGAGCAATGCGCGCAGCGCTTTTTAAGTAGCGCGTTGTGGAGGGAAAGATCACCCCACGCCCGCATTTTTACCGAGTTTAAAATACGAGGTTATGATGATGAGAGCCGTGTATGGATGCCCACCATTGTAGACTTGATAATACTTGAAGATACGCGCTGCACTATTGTGGATTACAAGGCGGGCTTATACAAAAATGCAGAAAAGTACGCACTGCAACTTGAGTCCTATGCCTACGCGCTTGAAGCATTTTTCTCTACGCGGCTACAGCATAGAGTGTCCGTAGTACCCTATGTTTTTTACTTACGTTCAAGCGAATGCCTAAAAATAGAAAGGAACACAGAAAAAAAAGCACTCTACAAGCACCTTGCCCACAAGTAAAAAACTGATGTGTAGCTTTTAAGGCGACGGTTTTTCGTCACTGTTTTTTTCAGCGGTTTCGTCACTGTTTTTTTCATTGGCCTTTTGTGTTTTCTTTTTGCGCTTTTTCATAACAGGGTACACACTTGTCTCAAGCAACTTTTTACTCAAATAATACGGCCATTGAGGCAAGGCGTTTTTGTTTTCCGCTGTGTCGTATTTGGCAACAATGGCCTCAAGTCGTTCTTGCACCTCTTCGTAGCGTTTGCGACTTAAGGCTATAAACGCAATTTCATAGTCCACCTCAATGGTAATTTGCAAGTCTGAAGCGTATTGTTCTTTTATACCCTCTAATATACGAAGCGCTAATCCATAACGGGTTTGATGTATCATATCTCGTGCTATTACAAGCTTGAGCATAGGGCTTTCCTGTTCTTCAACGCGTTTTAACACGCTCGTTGCACAACTTGTAAGTAGTCCCGCAAGAAACACAAAAGCAAAACCGATAAGCACTACGCGCCACGCGCCACATTTTTTTGCATGCAAAATCATAAAATCATTATAGTAATTCTCTATAAAAACATCTGTCTCCATCCTGCTTCGCAGATACGCAGTCACTGCTGACAACTGCATCCAGCGGAGCAAGGCGGAGCGTAACATGGATACTCGCAGATACGCAGTCACTGCTGACAACTGCATCTAGCGGAGCAAGGCGGAGCGTAACATGGATACTCGCAGACATTGGGGCGGTCGTTTGCTCCGCTCCATTTAACGTTTCTAGCCGCACCGTCCTTGGCAGTCTTAATGCCCCGTCCATGGGGCGGCTGTCCATCCTTGGCGCCCTATGCGTGCCGTCCATGGCACGGGCGTCGCCCGTTCTTCGTGCTCACGACTTTTCTTCTCTTGCGTCCTCATAGTCGTGCCACGGGCGGTACAAGAAGCGTTTGCTTAATACTTGGGGGTGTGGGGGTATCCCCCACAGCGGCTTTTTCTTTTCTTTCTTTGGTACTCTTCTTTCTTTTCTTTTGATGCAAGCTCCATGTTTGCACCGCACAGCGGTGCTTATGCAGTAGTTTGCATCCCCTCGCTTCGCTCGTGACTTTTTGGTTCTTTTTTCATAGTTACGCTTGTGTCTTGCTCCCTATGGCGTAGCCCCGCTCGCGTAGCTTCCTAAACCCAGTGCCTTAGCCCCACAAGGTTACTCACACAAACTTACTTCCATACAATCTTCATGCTTGCGCAGAGTATCTATGTTATTACTGCTTTAGCACACAGGATGTTTTTCTTTTTTTTTTGGTTCTTTTTCTTTTCTTTTGATGCAAGCTCCATGTTTGCACCGCACAGCGGTGCTTATGCAATAGTTTGCATCCCCTCGCTTCGCTCGTGAGCGTCGCACAAAAAGAAAAGAAAAAGAACGGCCATCCGAATAGATAGCGTATTTAAAATCGCTGCTTGGCAACAAGAGGCATTCACGCAACGCTGCGCAAGCAAAATACACACAGCGTGCAGCCCTCACGCGCGTAAGCGCATGAACAGCGTCTTATTCAAAGGGGGGGCGTGGGGGCAGCTCCCCCACAAAGCGCTTATGCAAATACCGCGTCTTACCCCAAGGGGGGCGTGGGGGACACCCCCCCACAAAAACAAAACCTTGCCCTTGACATGTGTCATGGAGATACGCAATACTAAGTAGTACAAAAGGAACGAAATATGGCAAAAAAGGCAAAAGGTAACATAGTGCGCGTGCGACTTAAGAGCACGGAAAGCAAGCATTCTTATTATACGGTAAAAAATAAAAAAAACACTCCGGATAAAATGGAGTTCAAAAAGTACGACCCTGTGGTGCGCAAGCACGTTTTATATAAAGAGTCGGGGAAAGTCTAGGTAGGTTAGAGGAAATAGCATGGCACGAAAATGCGAATTATCACAGAAAAAAACGCTCTCAGGAAACAACGTTTCTCACGCACATAACAAGACGCGCAGGAAGCAATTCCCCAATGTGCATAAAAAACGACTTTTTGTAGAAGAATTGGGTAAAACCATTACTTTAAAAGTAAGCGCTGCTGCATTACGTACCATAGACAAAATAGGGCTCTATACTTACTTGCAAAGAGAAAAGCTCGTATAGCAAGCTCTTAAGCCCCGCTGCGTTACTCGAGTGCAAGCAGTTCCGAAGTTTTAAAAAATAGTTTTATTTCCCTCTGCGCACTTTGCGTGCTGTCTGAGGCGTGTACTATGTTACGCGGTAAGCGTAACCCAAAGTCTCCACGTATTGATCCGGGCAGTGCGTGCTGTGGGTCGGTGGCCCCTGCAAG
This sequence comes from Spirochaetia bacterium, assembly GCA_965196605.1. Lineage (GTDB taxonomy): Bacteria > Spirochaetota > Spirochaetia > WTKD01 > CBDAKK01. The sequence goes on along the minus strand of CBDAKK010000004.1, from coordinate 131,362 downwards.
TCCGCGTGAAACCGCTATGGCGTTTTCGCCCCCTACAACCATTGCTACCATTGCTTCAGAAGTCATGTATGCTATGAGGCGGCTGTAAAATTCCTTATCTTTGTGCTCCTTGTACAAGCGCGCTATGAGCGCCTCTGTCGGCATTATCAATTTTAATCCCAGTACATCCAAAGTTTTTCTCTCAAATCTCGAAATAACAGCACCAATAATGCGCTGTTCGCGCACGCCGGGCTTCAGTAATATAAGTTCTTGTTCATATGCCATACCACTATTGTAGTGGTAGGCGTATCACCTCACAATGCTCGGCCTATTTTGTCAAGCGTTGCGCGCGCAAGGTTTTGAGTAAGGCATAGGCTTGTTCATATGTGGAATACTTGGTGCATTCAAATATGGTGCTTTCTTCTCTAATTTTGGGGTTATTGTTGGGACAAAAACTGCCAACGGGAAACATGAGCAAGTTAACCATGGTGTTATACGAAACACCCTTGTCATATAAATAGCGCGCAAAGGTCATGTCGGTAATTGAGACGCTCTTACCGTTGGGGTGGTACAAAAATTCCATTGCGTCTCGCAGTTGCTCAAAGGGACTACGCGAATAACGAAATACTTTTTTAAGAGCTGTATCATAGCAATCTCCATCTTCATCAGCGGAAATAATTTTCGACAATACAAGTTTTTCATAGGTCTTGTGTACATAACGATTAAAGGCTTCATAGGAAAGCGTGGTACGAAACATAATTACGGCGCAATTTTCGTATTGATATTCACGTGAGAGGAGCGCGGGGATGTCGGGGTTAACAACGTAGACGCTGTGTCCTTGTTTATCGGAAAATTTTTTAATTACTTGCCCGCTTACGCGCACAGTATTTTCAAGAGGCACATTGATATGAAAAAGTTCCTCAAAGGAAAGTTGCAAGCGCGTGGCTGCCTCAAATGCACCGAGAACCTCAGAGTCCGCAATAGGCTGCTTAAAATGGCGTTCAAAGGCTTTTTTCATGTCGGGGCTAAAGAAGTCTTTGTTATGCTTGGCGAAAAAAAGCTTGGTCGCATAGTGCTTATGAAAAAGTTTACTTTTTTTTATAAAAGCCCCGGAAACGTTTGCCAAGTACGGTATGGAAATAGTTTTCTTGTATTCCGCAGATTCTCTGAAGGTTGATAAAATGATGCTTTCTACTTTGTAGTTGTTTTTTTCTGGACGGAGCAAAAGAAAAATATCTTGCTCATCACTCTTGCCACAACCGGGGTAAGGCAACAACACTTGCGGAGCATTTGCGTGCAGCAATGCGTCAGAAGTTACCTCAGGTACTTGCATGGTTTATAACTTAGGTTGTGCTTGAGGATGCGCGTGTTATTAGCATGTCCAAACAAAGCTGCCCACCTGCGCACGGCATAGTTATGTCAAAGGCTTCCAAGACCCTCGGGTGTAGTTCTCCAAAAACGCCAAGCGTAGCGCCACTGTCACTGCAAACTATACGCGCGCAGCGTTTTTCTATAAACCGCGCGTCAACTAATGGCTCGGCATGCCAACGCATGTCTTCATAATAGAGTATTGCGGCTATTACTGAGTTTATTTCAGTAAAATTAGCATCAGAGCCACTCAGCAAGAACGAAAGCAGGGTGTCGGTGCGCGTGCCGTAGTCTTGCGTTTCATCACGCGAGGCTACCTTGCCAATTTCAAACATTTTATGCGGGTAAGGGCTATGCGCCGAGACACGCTCTGCCTCCAAAAGCTGCGCCAAGGCCGAAGAACGCACAAATTCGTAATTCTCCGAAATAGGGTTTGACACCCTCACCAAGCTTGATGCGACATCATCGCGCGCTTCTTCTGGATACAGGGCATCGACAAACATGCGTTTACTCCCAAGGTAGGGAAAGAGCATTTCTTGAAAGCCGAGTCCCACCATGCTAGCAACCAGCCTCCGGGAAACGCGCTCTATGGTGTGTAATGAGCCTATGGTAAAACTCGTTGGCATGCTCGGCGTAAATGCATGCAGTCCATGCCCTATCATAATGTCTTCTACAACATCCACTTCATGCAAAAAGTCATTTCTATAGACAGGCGGGCGCACGGTACAGGCTTTCTCGTTTTTTTCGGAGATGGGCACGCCCATTGCTGCGAGGGCTTTCTGCACATGCTCAAAATTCATTTCGCCACCCAAAATGGAAGCAACACTCGACATGCTTACATGCAGGTTTTCTTGAAAATACTGCGGTGCTACCACGGTGCGCCCCAAAGGCGTATCGTGCGGATACTGCGTCTGCACGGGCTCTACTTCAAAGCCCATGTCGCTACAATCGCAAGCAAAAATAGCGCAAGCAAGCAGGAGCATTTCCAAACTCTCTCCCGTGCATTCCACAAAAAGCGCATCATCGCCCTCTTGCACAGCCCCCAAAGACGCGCTGTTTATAATAGGAGGCATGGACAAGACTTCATCGGCAGCATCTCGTAGCATGGGGTAGGCACTCATATTGCTCAGTAAATGCCCATACTCCTTGCCCTTGGGGTGCTGGTTAAGAATTTCTCGAAGCGACTGAGGCGCGCTTTCACCCAAGGCCATGAAGCGCGAAGCATCGGGGTCTTCTGCTCGGTAGCGTACTGGCCAGCGTATTTTTTTTTCAGAATACAAGCCTATGGCAAGGGCTTTGCGGCGCTGCCCAAAGTTATCACAAAGTTTTTCTTGTATTTGTATAAGTTCATCTAAAATTACGGCATCCACAGTCTTGCCATGCACCAAAAAACCCGCAACGTAAGGGCGTATCGATTGAACAGAAGACTCAACCTGTATGATTTTCTCTGCTGCGGGGGGTGCATCTAAAAATGCGTATTGGGGCAAAGCCTGCCCGTAATAATAGGTTTTTAACTGGCGCACAAGCCCTGCCGTTGTCCACAGGTCAGGGCGATTCGTGTCATTCAATTCTATTTTCACGCTCTCTATATCCACTGCGTCCAGTTCTGCCTTTGCGCACACAAGCATGGTTTCTAATGTGTCTACGTCTGGCTCGTCTCCCAACAGCGAGTAAAAAAGCGACTTTGAAATCGTAATTTTTGGCATTAGAGGCGTACTCCTTGGCGTAGAATGTTTTGTTCCAAGTCGAAACTGAAGAGGTCGCGAATGTCCGTAATCTTCATTTGTATGGTTGCCATTCTGTCTACGCCTATTCCCCACGCAGCAACAGGCACGTCTATACCCAGCGGTTTAGTGACTTCTGGGCGAAAAATGCCGCTGCCGCCTAGTTCCATCCAGCCTATTTGCGGGTGTTTTATGTGCACTTCCACGGAGGGCTCGGTAAATGGGAAATAACCCGGGACGTATTTTACTTCTTCAGCATGGGCAAATTCCTCTGCGAAAATTTTCAAAAGACCCAGAAGCATTTGCAAGTTTACGTCTTTGCCTAGGACTATTCCTTCGGTTTGGTAAAAATCAGAAAGATGCGTGGCGTCCACTTTGTCGTGACGGAAGACGCGGAGAACGCCAAAGTATTTGCCCGGCACGGCCGCTGTTGGCAGAGTTTTTGCAGACATGACCGTGCCTTGACTACGCAAAATTAAACGCTTAGTAAAGTTTTTGTCAAATGAATATTGCCAGCCTCTGCTGCCAGAACTGGCGCCACGCTCATGCTCCGCAGCAACTGCGTCTACATAAGCGCTGGGAACGTGGCGTGCATGCGTAGGTGTGTCCACGTAGTACACGTCGTGTATGTCGCGTGCTGCGTGAAACTGCGGCATAAAAAGCGCATCTGAATTCCAAAATTCCGTTTCCACAAGTGAGCCGTCAAATTCTTGAAAGCCCAGCGCTACAAGCTTGTCTTTAACCTGCCGCAAAAACTGCGCGTAGGCATGTTCACGCCCAAGGGGTACGCGGTTAGGCGGCATGGTAATATTGTAGCCTCTAAATTTTTTATCCTTCCAGCTGCCGTCTTTGAGCATTTGCGCGCTCAAGGCGTTTACCTCTTCGCCAGTAAGCCCATAGGTGCGCGCGGCTTCTGCCCACGTCTTCCCCAGCTCGCTTATGGCGTAGTGTACTATTTCTCGTTCAATTTTCTTTAAGGGGGCTGCCGCAGCGCCACGCTTTTTTGAAAATGCCTCACGCATGCTTTCAATATGCTCGCGCATTGCTTCGTCCGCCTGAGCCTCTTTTGTGTGCAAGGCAAGCTCCAAAGCGCGCAACACAGGTGGAGTTTCTTCTGCGTCTTGGGCTACGCTAATGCGTTTTTCTTTGTCCATGCGCACCAGCTGGGCTTTGGCCAAAAAGCCATAAACCGAGCCAATCTCGCTTTGCGAAATATCAGGAAACTGCGCGGCAAGTTCTTCAAAGCTTGCGGGAGTTTTGCGTAGTTGTGCAAAAACACGCGCATGTGGTGTGCCCGCCTTCTTCCACAAAAGCCCTAAGTCGGTAAGGTCAAAGTCCGTTACTCGAGCGCGGCTTTTTTCACTAATAAGCGACTTGCCCACAAGCCAGCTTATGCCTTGGTTCACCTGTCCCAAAACCAATCCTGTACTAGAAAGCAGATCATCAGCAGTAAAGACAGCGTCTCCCGCTTCCGCAATGTGCAACAAAATATGCGTTTCTATAGGATGCAGTTGTTCTATTTCTTCGCGAGATATATGCATGATAAAAAGTAATTTCATTGTATGAGAAAAGCCTGCAATGAGCAATAAAGACGTTGTGGGAGGCGGGCGTCGCGCATTCGCGCTCTCGACTTTCTTTAGTTCTATTTTCGTCTTTTTCCATCACATATCTGCGAGTATCCATGTTACGCTCCGCCTTGCTGCGCTGGATGCAGTTGTCAGCAGTGACTTCGTATCTGCGAGTATCCATGTTACGCTCCGCCTTGCTGCGCTGGATGCAGTTGTCAGCAGTGACTTCGTATCTGCGAGTATCCATGTTACGCTCCGCCTTGCTGCGCTGGATGCAGTTGTCAGCAGTGACTTCGTATCTGCGAGTATCCATGTTACGCTCCGCCTTGCTGCGCTGGATGCAGTTGTCAGCAGTGACTTCGTATCTGCGAGTATCCATGTTACGCTCCGCCTTGCTGCGCTGGATGCAGTTGTCAGCAGTGACTTCGTATCTGCGAGTATCCATGTTACGCTCCGCCTTGCTGCGCTGGATGCAGTTGTCAGCAGTGACTTCGTATCTGCGAGTATCCATGTTACGCTCCGCCTTGCTGCGCTGGATGCAGTTGTCAGCAGTGACTTCGTATCTGCGAGTATCCATGTTACGCTCCGCCTTGCTGCGCTGGATGCAGTTGTCAGCAGTGACTTCGTATCTGCGAGTATCCATGTTACGCTCCGCCTTGCTGCGCTGGATGCAGTTGTCAGCAGTGACTTCGTATCTGCGAGTATCCATGTTACGCTCCGCCTTGCTGCGCTGGATGCAGTTGTCAGCAGTGACTTCGTATCTGCGAGTATCCATGTTACGCTCCGCCTTGCTGCGCTGGATGCAGTTGTCAGCAGTGACTTCGTATCTGCGAGTATCCATGTTACGCTCCGCCTTGCTGCGCTGGATGCAGTTGTCAGCAGTGACTTCGTATCTGCGAGTATCCATGTTACGCTCCGCCTTGCTGCGCTGGATGCAGTTGTCAGCAGTGACTTCGTATCTGCGAGTATCCATGTTACGCTCCGCCTTGCTGCGCTGGATGCAGTTGTCAGCAGTGACTTCGTATCTGCGAGTATCCATGTTACGCTCCGCCTTGCTGCGCTGGATGCAGTTGTCAGCAGTGACTTCGTATCTGCGAGTATCCATGTTACGCTCCGCCTTGCTGCGCTGGATGCAGTTGTCAGCAGTGACTTCGTATCTGCGAGTATCCATGTTACGCTCCGCCTTGCTGCGCTGGATGCAGTTGTCAGCAGTGACTTCGTATCTGCGAGTATCCATGTTACGCTCCGCCTTGCTGCGCTGGATGCAGTTGTCAGCAGTGACTTCGTATCTGCGAGTATCCATGTTACGCTCCGCCTTGCTGCGCTGGATGCAGTTGTCAGCAGTGACTTCGTATCTGCGAGTATCCATGTTACGCTCCGCCTTGCTGCGCTGGATGCAGTTGTCAGCAGTGACTTCGTATCTGCGAGTATCCATGTTACGCTCCGCCTTGCTGCGCTGGATGCAGTTGTCAGCAGTGACTTCGTATCTGCGAGTATCCATGTTACGCTCCGCCTTGCTGCGCTGGATGCAGTTGTCAGCAGTGACTTCGTATCTGCGAGTATCCATGTTACGCTCCGCCTTGCTGCGCTGGATGCAGTTGTCAGCAGTGACTTCGTATCTGCGAGTATCCATGTTACGCTCCGCCTTGCTGCGCTGGATGCAGTTGTCAGCAGTGACTTCGTATCTGCGAGTATCCATGTTACGCTCCGCCTTGCTGCGCTGGATGCAGTTGTCAGCAGTGACTTCGTATCTGCGAGTATCCATGTTACGCTCCGCCTTGCTGCGCTGGATGCAGTTGTCAGCAGTGACTTCGTATCTGCGAGTATCCATGTTACGCTCCGCCTTGCTGCGCTGGATGCAGTTGTCAGCAGTGACTTCGTATCTGCGAGTATCCATGTTACGCTCCGCCTTGCTGCGCTGGATGCAGTTGTCAGCAGTGACTTCGTATCTGCGAGTATCCATGTTACGCTCCGCCTTGCTGCGCTGGATGCAGTTGTCAGCAGTGACTTCGTATCTGCGCAGCAGCATGGTCGCTCGTCCCATGTCTGCGCAGCAGGATGGAGTCCCGTATAATTAATATGGAGCCGACATCATGGGACGCACCTAAGCGCCAAGGACGGTGTACCGCGTCTTACTAAAAGGGGGGTGTGGGGCAACTCCCTCACAAAGGCAAAGTACCATGCGCAAGCAAGCATAACCCCAATAGTAAATGCATAGACGTTTTTCGTGGTATCATAGTATCAAAGTTTATAACAAAAGCAACTACAAAATTATGAATACTGAAAACGAGATGCACGCACCCGAGGGTGCGCCGCCTATATACAGCCCCTCTCTTGTATTAACCTACGGTAATGCCGACTACGTGTTTGATAACAAGGGGAGAAAGTACCTTGACTTTACCAGCGGTATAGCTGTAAACGCGCTTGGACACCGTTGGGACATTATAGGTGGGGCGGTACAAAGGCAAATGGAAAGGCTCATTCACTGTTCTAATTACTTTACCAATGAGCCGCACATGCAGTTGTGTAAAACGCTGGTAAAGCTTGCAAACACTGCATGCAACAATCAATACTTTAAGGCTGCGTATATTTCAAACAGTGGCACCGAGGCAAACGAGGCGGCACTCAAATTTGCGCGCCTTGCGGCAAAGTACCAAGGCGGTGATGAAGAAAAGCTGGAATTCATAGCATGCACCAACGCATTTCACGGGCGCACCATGGGCGCACTCTCAGTTACCGCGCGCGAAGCCTACAAAAAAAAATTTTACCCATTGCTCCCAAATTGCACCACCATACCCTACAACGACAGCAGTGCCCTAGAGCGCGCAGCATCTGCAAAAACAGCAGCCATTATTGTAGAGCCCATACAAGGTGAAGGTGGACTGAGTGAAATTACGCCCTCCTTTGTTGATGCAATAATGGAGGCGCGTAAAAAGCACGGCATTTTTGTTATTGCCGACGAGGTGCAAAGCGGCTTGTACCGCACGGGTACCGCGCTTGCCTGTGAGCATTATAAAATGCAGCCGGACATAATAACACTAGCAAAGTCTTTAGGCGGTGGACTGCCCATAGGCGCCACCATTATAAGCGAAAACATAACAGGCATGCTCTCACCCGGCGACCACGGCTCCACCATGGGGGGCAACCCCGTAACCTGTGCTGCTGCAAACGCCTTTTTGAAAAAACTACTGAGCAAGCTCACCCACATTGAAATAGCGGCTTCGGCGCGGCAGCTTGAAAAGCAGCTTCAAGGGCTTATACAACAGGTAAAAAAGCGCTACCCCGATATAAGCATAAGCGCCCTAGGGAGGGGACACCTACGCGGCATTGAACTACCGCACCAATGCAATGCAAATGAGATTGTTGCACAAGCACGCAAAAAGGGCTTGCTCATACTGCGTACGGGCGAAAACTCCTTGCGCCTTGCGCCCACGCTCATATGCCCTCACCACGTTATAGCGCGCGCCATGAAAACACTTACAAGCGTGTTATGCGAAAACTTGAAAGGCACAAAAAACGACTAGCGCTGTTTTTAGTATGAGTAAGCACCACTCACAAAGGCCATGCACAAGGCACAACCCTACACAAACACAACGCCCATGCTAAGGCCGCGCGTTCAAGACGCCCTCACTTATACGCACACTTTGTGCCCCTTATTTCCTCAAGAGCAAAATTGAAGTACTTCTTTCAAAGAAGATTGCAGAATATTTTCTTTCTTATCCTCTGGTATGCGCACGTTTTTATTGCCATACTTTACATAGAGCCCGTACGGCCCTTCATATATAGCAACCTGCTTCTTGTTCTTGGGGTCTGCGCCAAGGTCTTTTACCAACGAAGATGCACGCTTCCTCTTCTTTGGAGTTTCAGCAAGCAATTCAAGCGCGCGAGGTAGGGCTATTGTGTAAAGATTATCATCCTTCTTAAGGGTGCGTGTTTCATCCCCACATTTTATATATGGACCAAAGCGCCCTTGATGTACCACCACATCATTGACGGTTTTAGGGTCACTCCCAAGAACCTTAGGAATGCTTAACAACTGCAAGGCCTGTTCCAGTGTTAAGGCACTTGGAGAAAAGCCCTTTGTTACTTGAGCGCGTTTTGGCTTTGGCTCTTCGTCTGTAACTTCACCCAACTGTACATATGGCCCGTAACGCCCCGTAAGGCAGTACACGTTTTTTCCGGTTTCTGGGTCAGTCCCCATGCTTTGCGGACCAAGACGCTTAATTTCTGCAAGCTCCTCAATATACTTTGCATTAATATCAGCGGGGTTACAGTCTTCTGGAACTGAAAAGTTCTCCTTTGAATCTCCGCCAACCAGCTGTATAAAAGCCCCATAACGCCCAACGCGCACTTCGTACTTTGCATCCAATTCAGGAAACTCTATCCTTCGCGATGTATCGCTGTCTATAGAATCCCCCCCTTCAATGCGAGCCTTAAGCCCCACATCCCCAAAGTAAAACTCCTTCAAATAATCCAACCCATTACGAGTTCCATCTGCAATATCGTCAAGCACGTCTTCCATTTGTGCGGTAAAATTGTAATCCACATAATCATTGAAATTCTTCTCTAAAAACTGCGTGACCGCAAAACCCATCAGGGTTGGTATCAGCGCCTGCTCCGCTCTACGCGCGTACCCACGGTCTAAAAGCGTGTTTATAATAGTGGCGTAGGTAGACGGCCTGCCTATACCCAGCGCCTCAAGCTGCTTTACAAGCGAAGCATCATTATAGCGACTCGGCGCTTTAGTCTCATGGTCTTCCACCGCAACTTCAGCAGGGCGCAGCCTTGCCTTTTCCTCAAGCCCATCAGGCAGCAGCTTTTCTTCCACCTTTGAAAAGGTGTAAAGCGCAAGAAAGCCGGGAAAAGTAAGCGTAGAACCACTTGCATTAAAAACGTAATTGTCCACATGAAACTCGACACTCGTAGTAGCCTTTATCGCATGTGCCATTTGTGAGGCTATGGTGCGCTCCCATATCAGCTTGTACAACTGCAACTCACGCCCCGACAAGCCGGTGTGAGTTGGCTCCGTAAATTGTGTTCCCGCAGGACGTATGGCTTCGTGCGCCTCTTGCGCGCTCTTGCTTTTTGAAGAAAAAATGCGCGGCTTTTCAGGGAGATACTGTGCATCAAACTGCTTACTTATATACTGACGCGCGGCCTGTATTGCCTGTGACGAAAGCGCGGGCGAGTCCGTCCTCATGTAGGTTATAAAACCCTGTTCGTAAAGCATTTGCGCCGTGCGCATGGTCTCACGCGCGGAAAGACGCAGCTTTCTATTTGCCTCTTGTTGCAAAGTTGACGTTGTAAACGGAACGGGCGGCGAAACCTTTTGCGGACTTTTTTCTATTGAAGCAATGATAAAATCCTTGTCTTTTGTCTTGCTTACCACTTCCACCGCCGCCTCATGCGAAAGGTGCACAACATTTTTTTTGGTAAGCACTGCCGCGTTGTCAAAGTCTGAACCCGTGGCAATGCGCTTACCCTCAATGGATATAAGGCGTGCATAAAACGCCATGTCCGCTTGATTAAAAAGCGCGTTCACGTTGCTATAATGTGCTTTTTTAAACACATTGCGCTCGCGCTCGCGCTCAACCAAAAGCCGCAAGCCCGGCGACTGCACGCGCCCCGAAGAAAGCTTGTAGGTTATTTTCTTCCACAACAAACCCGAAAGCTGGTATCCAAACAAGCGGTCAAGAATGCGGCGCGTCTCTTGCGCCTTTACCAAATTGTTGTCTATATCCCGAAAGGCCTCAAGCGCCTCTAAAATAGCACTCTTAGTAATTTCATGAAACACCATGCGCTTTACAGGCACGGACGGCTTTGCCAACTGCGTTATATGATGCGCAATACTCTCGCCTTCCCTATCTTCGTCCGTAGCGAGAATAAGCGAATCCGCCAATTTTACCTTCTTCCTTATTTCGCTTATTATCTTTCCCTTACCCTTAATGGTAATGTACAAAGGCGCAAAGTCATTATCAACATCTATGCCCAAACGCGACCACGCAAGCGGCTTATACTTTTCAGGAATGTCAGAAGCACTCTGAGGCAAGTCTCGTACATGCCCTACGCTTGCAACAATTTCATACTCTTTGGGCAAAAACTTTGCCAGCGTTTTAGCCTTTGTAGGCGACTCTACTATAACAAGGTGAAAACTCATACGCTTTATTTTAAAAGTTATGCATTTGCATGTATAGATGGGGGCTTTGCCCCCACACCCCCCTTGGGGTAAGACGCTGCCCTGCGCTACGCGCGCGCGAGGCTGCACGCCATATGTGTTTTGCTTACGCTTTGTGTGTGCACGCTGCGTGCTGCCATCGCGTGGGGCGCATTATGATAATGCCTCGGACGGCTGTACTTTCTTTCTTTTCTTTTTGTGCGACGCAAAAAGAAAAGAAAGAAGAGTACCAAAGAAAGAAAAGAAAAAGCCGCTGTGGGGGATGCTCCCCCACACCCCCACGTATTAAGCAAACGCTTCTTGTGTCGTCCATGGGGCGGCTGTGATGACGCTCACGAGCGTAGCGAGGGGATGCAAACTATTGCATAAGCACCGCTGTGCGGTGCAAACATGGAGCTTGCATCAAAAGAGTCGAGAGCCGAAGGCGAACGGGTGCAAACTACCGCATAAGTGCCGCGATGCGGCACAAACATGGAACTTGCACCAAAGAAAGAACCAAAGAAAAGAAAAAAAACATCCTGTGGGGCTACGCCATAGGGACTAAGGTACAAGGTATAGAGATTACTCATGCGTGTTGAGCGCTGCGCGCGAGTAGGCTACACGCCGTGTGTATCGTGGCTCACGCTTTTTGTTGCCACTGCGCGTGACGCGATATGATGATGCCTCGGACGGCTGTACTCTTCTTTCTTTTCTTTTTGTGCGACGCAAAAAGAAAAGAAAGAAGAGTACCAAAGAAAGAAAAGAAAAAGCCGCTGTGGGGGATGCTCCCCCACAAAGCAAAACTGCGTTTCATCCCATGGGGTGTGTGGTCCCCCCACAAAGACAACTTTGAGTCAACGCAATACACACACAAACTTATCACATAATGCAAAACACGCTAATAAAAAATTGACATTTTAGCACCGTGCATGGACAATGAAGAATATACTACAACACACAGGGGGATTTACATGTATGTATTTGAATTCATTGGCACTGCGGTGCTAGTGCTTTTGGGCTGTGGTGCCGTTGCCAACAACCACCTACCAAAAACAGGTGGCAACAATGCAGGCACCTTATTTATTAACACCGGTTGGGGCTTTGCCGTTTTTGCCGCCGTGCTTATGACGGGCTGGAAAAGCGGCGCGCACATTAACCCCGCGGTTACCATTGCCGTTGCCGTACGCGGCAGCTTTGAGTGGAACCTCGTACCGGGCTACATTATTGCGCAATTTGCCGGCGCTTTTTTTGGTGCATTTGTGCTGTGGTGCTCGCATAAAAAACACTACGATGAATGCGATGAACCCGCAAAAATTCTCGGAACCTTCTCCACGGGCCCGGGCATACGCCACGGCTTTTGGAACATCATCACCGAAATTATAGGCACATTTGTGCTGGTGCTGGGCGTCATACTCTTTGGTGTCACAGAAAATGCCATGCCACCATGGGCAGGCGCCGTTACCGTAGGCTTTTTGGTGTGGGTCATAGGCATATCCTTAGGCGGCCCCACAGGCTACGCAATTAACCCCGCACGCGACTTAGGACCGCGCATCTTTCATGCTGTAGCGCTCATTCCAAACAAGGGCAGCTCCGACTGGCAGTACGGCTTGACCGCGCCCGTCATAGGCCCAATAATTGGCGGCATTTTAGCGGCGTTGGTAAGCACAACCCTCGGCGTGTAAAACCACGCATTACACAACAACTAATATTAAGGAGAAACATATGTCAAAATACATTGTGGCACTGGACCAAGGCACAACCAGTTCTCGGGCGCTTATCTTTGATAAGGAACAAAACATTGTTGCGGTTAAGCAACGCGAATTTACGCAAATATACCCCAAGGCGGGCTGGGTTGAACACAACCCCATGGAAATTTGGGCAAGCCAAAACTCAGTCATGACCGAGGCAATTTCGTCTGCGGGAATACACTCTCAAGACATTGCGGCGCTCGGCATTACCAACCAGCGCGAAACCGTAGTGGTATGGGACCGCGAAACGGGCAAGCCAATATACAACGCCATTGTGTGGCAATGCCGTCGCACTGCCCCATTTTGTGAAGAGATCAAAAAAGACGCAGCCATGACCGAGTACATTGTGGACAGCACAGGGCTTGTAGTAGACGCGTATTTTTCTGGCACAAAAATTAAATGGATACTCGACAACGTAGAAGGCGCACGAGAAAAAGCAAAGGCCGGGCGGCTTGCCTTTGGCACCGTTGACACATGGCTCATTTGGAACCTAACCGAAGGCAAGGTACACGTAACCGACTACACCAACGCATCTCGCACGCTCATATACAACATACACACGCTGGAATGGGACGAAAAAATACTCGATTACTTTGGCATTCCAAAGTCCATGCTTCCAAGCGTGCAGTGCTCCTCTTCGCTTTTTGCCGAAGTAAACATGCGCGGAAAAAAAATACCCCTTGCAGGCATTGCTGGAGACCAACAAGCCGCGCTCTTTGGGCAAGCATGCTTTACCTCAGGCGACATAAAAAACACCTACGGCACTGGCTGCTTTATTTTGGAACACACCGGCGACAAGGCGGTACAAAGCAACAACGGCTTGCTCACTACCATTGCCGCAAGCGTTGCAAACGAGCCCACGCAGTACGCATTGGAAGGCAGCGTGTTTATTGGCGGTGCAGTCATTCAATGGCTGCGAGATGAACTAGGCATGATACGCGATGCGGTGGATACGGAGTACTTTGCCAACAAAGTTGACGACACAAACGGCGCGTACATTGTACCCGCCTTTGTAGGACTAGGCACACCCTACTGGGACTCCTCAGCACGCGGCACCATTGTGGGACTCACGCGCGGGGTAAACCGAAACCACGTTATACGCGCAGCCCTCGAATCCATTGCCTACCAAAGCGCAGACGTAGTACGCGCCATGGTCGAAGACTCAGGCGTTGAAATAAGCAACTTCAAAGTGGACGGCGGCGCATCTGCCAACGACTTTCTCATGCAATTTCAAGCGGACATTATTAGGCTCAGACGTCTACCGCCCCACCATAACCGAGACCACAGCCCTCGGCGCCGCCTACCTTGCGGGGCTCCACACAGGCTTTTGGAGCAGCAAAAACGAAATTACCAAACGCTGGAGCCTAGACCGACAGTTTACCGCGCACATGTCACCCGAAGCACGAGAAAAACTCATCAAGGGTTGGAAACACGCCGTTACAAAATCACAAGGCTGGGTATAAGCACCTCAAAGTCCCGCAACCTAGCGGGACTTGAGCACAGCTTTTTAACATGGAGTAAGCCACGCCACACAGCACGCGTAACTCCCCCTGCCCCGCCACCACAAACGCAACCATGCTTAAAAGTCTAAGGGCTACAACTACGACTTTTTACACACACCCAGTGACGCATCACCCAGCACAACATAGCGTCCGCTGTTCATGCGATAATACGGCTTTTCAGGCACCGCCTTCTCATCCTTTTGCCTATAAATATACGAACCCGTCCTTTCATCCTTTGGCACAAGCACCATAGTATAAGCAAAGGCATCATCATTAGAAAAATACACCATGCTTATACCCTCCTCACGATATTTTTTGACAGCGTGCTTATAAGTGCCAGACATGGACTCCTTTTTTGTGAAATTATAATAATTAAAAGCGCCATCCTCCTGTAAATTCATACAAAAGAAAGACCCTGCATAGGGGTTTTCCTTCTCATAAAAACCCTCCACAAAAAACATAAAGGTTTTACCCGCCACTTGAGGAGCGGGGAATTGCGCCCCCACAACTACCAAGGTCCCACACAACAACACAACAACACAACAACCATAAGGCTCTTCATAACATTCATCCTCCAACTAGTAGTAATTAATGACATTAGTATACTATGCAATTTTTGCGCAAGCTTTTCCCGCTCATTACAAAGTGCAACCTACGCCGCCACCACACGCACACCCACCATTACGACTAAGTAGCTATACTAATAGCATGCGTCTTTTCACCACACGCTGCCTTGCCCCACTCATATGCACGCTTGTCGCCCTTGCCACCTTGGTATATGCCCAGCAAGAACTTGCTAGGTTTTCATGGGGCAACGTGAACATTACCTCCACGCAACAAGCCATGCAAGAAGTACCACAAGGCGACACCAAGACGCAGTTGCTCCAAAACAATGCGCGAATTCCCCACCACAACTACCACCCACAAGACGTAATTATAGGAGCACTTGAAAGCGACAAGGCAAAAAGCGTGATAACACGCCTTGTACTCCAACGCATTCGTAGCTTTGTGCGCGACATGCAAGAAAAAAAAATACAAGAAACCTTAAAAGAACATGTAGTAAGCGACTCCATGGTACTCATTAGCAGGCAAATAACCAAGGCACGCCAATACGCAAAACGCGTAGACGAAGTACGCATAGGCGTGGTGCGCATGGGAGACGGACAAGAACGCCATGTGCGCGTACGCATATTAGGACGCGAACAAGACTTCAACTCTCATGCAGTGCTGCGCATGTACTTTGCAAAAGAAGAAAGCACCTGGAAAATATCCACCATAGAAGGCACCTTTGACACCCTCCTAGAACCCTACAAACCCTCAGGTCCATTTTCACCCACCGGCACGCTCGGCATAACCCAAACCCTCTAAGCCCCCCACACCTCCGAGCACTGGGTGAAAGTTCTTTGCATTCTACGTCTTGTTTTCTGCGGCGTTAGCCCCACCCGCGTAGCTTCCCTATACCCGTGCCTTAGTCCCTATGGCGTAGCCTCGCATCTGAAGTAAGCCTGCACCACCCGTGTGCGCAGCACCTCAAGAGGTACATACACATTATTAGGTACATATAATCGCGCATAGCGCGTTACCCATATCATATCTCATAAGACTGACAAACGTTGCTATAAGTTCCGTCTCTGTGTCGCATCGCGACACTTATTTTAATTGTTTCTAGCCGCACCGTCCTTGGCGCTCAGATGCGTATATACGCTTGTTAATTTTGATATACTACCCATATTGGGACTCCTCCTCGATTCTTAGTTTTTCTTTTATTTATCAATCGTACAAGGTGTCCCTTTTTTTACTTTCTCTTGCTTTCTCCCTCTCTGTTGCACGCAGCAATTTGAATCCACCGCATTGCTTTCTTTAGTATTGAATTTTAATTGCAAATTAATTACAATGATACTATGATGTATTGTAATGCTTGTACTAGTTACTATAGTCCTATGGTAATGAAGAAAATTATCAGTTATATTTTTATAGTATTTATATTGGTTTTTGCTCCAAATGTAGCATATTCTCAATTTTTGAAGAGCACTACTACAAAAAAGTTTATTTCTAGTTTAGAAAGGTTTCATAAGCGACTCACTGCTGCTAGTGGGCATGCAAATTTACTTGTAACAACCCCAAGTACGGCAAATCTTGTAAAGTTTCCGCATTTTTCACTAGGTGGGCAGGTTGGAGCTACGTTTGATATGAAAACCTTTGGAAAGTTATTATCAGATGCTGAAGGATCTCTTGCAGCAGTTTCGCCTGATAACTTGTTTGACAACATTCCTGGAGTTGGTCTGGGAACTGCTGCTACACTTCGTTTTGGTGGTGGTGGCATTCCCTTTGATATTGGGTTTCACGCCATGTATATTCCAATCCCCATTAATACTGGACTTGCGTTTTCTAGGCTCACTGTGGGGGGAGATTTCCGCTACGCATTGTTAGAGGACAAAGATAAGAAACCTGGCATTTCTATTGGATTTAAATATGCTTACACGCTTAGTAAACTAGAATGGTTTTGGGACCATATGTCTTTTCAATCCATGTTGAAAAATAGTCCTATTACTATTTCTCTACAGGACTCAAAAATGGAGCTTAATTTTTCAGACCACGTTATTGGTATTCCCTTGCAAGTAAGTAAGCTTCTAGCTTCTTTTTTTGAGCCGTACGTAGGACTTGAACCCTTTATTGTTATTGGAAATTTGTCATTCGCAAGTAAAATTCAGCCAAAGGTAAAACATAATGGCAAAACATATGACATGCAAAAGTTTGTGAGAAGATTTGGAAAAATAGCATCCGGAATTTTTGATGAGAAGGGTCTTAACTACAATAGTAATGTTGTCAACGGAGGCATTCGTCTCTATGGGGGATTTGCTCTCAAGCTTTGGCTGTTTTATTTTGACACTCAGGTGTCTTATGAGCCCATTAATCATGAATTTGGACTTGGAACTGGTTTTCGATTTCAGTACTAGGGTATATTTTCGCTTCTTAAGCCTTAATCATATATTATGTAATACATGAAAGAACGTTATGGGTATAACCATAAAGGAAAATTGCTTTCGATAGCAAAAGTTTACACGGAAGATGAGCATCCTATACGACTTTCAGATATAGATGCTCATGCACGTCATATTGTAGGACATCTTCTCAAGCATGGCTATGAGGCTTATGTAGTAGGCGGCGCGATACGAGATTTGCTGCAGGGCATTCCACCAAAAGATTTTGATATTGTAACGGATGCTCATCCAAATAAAATACGGCGTTTGTTTCGACGCGCTCACATTGTGGGAAAAAAGTTTCGCATTGTTTTAGTAACCACGCGTGGCAATGAGGCCATTGAGGTTTCTACATTTCGAAGCAACGTGGATGATGTGGATGCTACGAGTTCTGCGATGTATGGCACCATGGATCAAGATGTTATGCGGCGCGATTTTACTTGCAACGCCTTGTATTATTCTCCTATGACGAAGGAAATTATAGATTACAAAAACGGGATTGAAGATATAAAGAAGGGAGTACTTGTCCCAATACGCAAAGAGTTTCAAGAAGACCCTGTGCGTATGTTGCGTGCGCTGAAATTTTCTGCAAAATGTAAGTTGAAAATTCCGTTTTCAATGAGCCGTGAAATACGTAAAAATGGCCATTTTATAGCAACGGTTTCTCGCAGTCGCGTGACAGAAGAAATTATGAAACTCTTGGTAAGTGGAAGTCTAGCACCAATACTACAGTTATGTTTTAAATACAAACTCTTGCAGTACATGCTACCTAATGTACATACGTGGTTTAGGAACATGAAGAGCAAGCTTGCTATGGGGCGTTGGGACGCTATGCATAAGTATTGCACTGAGGTGGATGCTTTATTTACAAAGGGTATTACTCGTCCTAAGGCGTTTACGTATTTTATACGCGCCTTTGTTGAGGAAGCTGTTGCAACGTACTGCGTACACGGCGGACGCCCTAGTCTCAAAAACCTTATGGTGCAAATAAAAGATTGGCTTGAACCTATTACTCCACCAAATGTTTATATTCATGAGGCGTTACACAGCATAGTGGAAGTCAAACAACCAAAAGAGCTTAAACCTAAGAGAAACACTCGTAGGACACGGCGTCCGAGAACGAAAAACAAGTCTCAATTACAAGCAAAACGGGGAATTAAGCCTAGTACTTAAGCAGACAGTGGTTTTTCTCCACCCTCTATTACGCTGATGTGCTGCCAACGCCCGTGTAAAAACCGTAGGAGCATGCCTAGCCCTACGGATATGGCGTAGCCGATGAAGACAAACCATGAACCAAGCGGAGAGAGCACCTTACTCATGGTAAAGGCGTAAATGCTTAAGCCAAAGAGTGCTTGTAGGCATATATCTATGATCATGATGGCGCGCGTATCTCCAGCACCACGCAGTGCGCCCGATATGCCTATGTTTAGTGCGTCTGCAAGCAAGTATATGCACGCAAGGCGTACCATGGTTTGTGCCATGGGGCGCACTATGTCTGCGTTTTTCATTTTGCCTAAAAATATTTCAACCAATGGCGCGGTAAAAATGAGCATGAGGGACGCCACAAGAATAGCGTAGCCCATCATAACCGTGAGGGCTAAAAACACCGCGCGCTTTGTTTCAAATATATTACGCGCGCCCATGTGCTGGCCTACTATGGCCGTGGTTGCAAAGCCTGCGCCAAGCATGGGTATGAAAAACATGGAGTCCCAGTTAATGGCTATGGTAACGGCTGACCCCACGGCTTCTCCGTATGAGCTCATAACCGAAATAAAGAAATCAAACACAAGCACCGCGAAAACAGTTTGCACTGCTGAAGGGAAGCCAAAGCGACAAAGTTTTTTAAAAAGCACATGGTCAAATCTTGGCCTAATACGTGTGGTAAATGCTTTGTGTGTTTTATTACCATAATATGCAATAAGCAATATGATAAGGGAAACTGCCCAGCCTATGATGGTAGCTAGTGCGGCACCTGCAATACCCATAGCGGGGAGCCCCATTTTGCCAAATATGAAAATATAATTGAGTGGAATGTTTATCAGCATGCCCGCAACATTTGCCACCATCACTACATTGGTTTTATGTATGCCTGTGAAAAAGCCGCCCATGCCATGACGCATGATGGTAAACCACGCCCCCCAAAGTAAAATGCGTGTGTAGGACGACTCAAGCTTTGTTTGTAGTGGCGAGTGATCAAAAAAGCTAAAAAAGCTTGGCACGAATGCACTTAAGAGCAGAATAATAGGGTAGGCCATGGTGCTTAAGAACAGCACTTGCGACATAACTCTTGCGCATGTATGAGTTTGCTTTGCGCCATGGTACTGCGCTACCAATGCGTTGGAGTAACCTGCTGTTACTAAAAAGAAGGCTATTATCACAAAGGATGTAAGTCCGCCTATGAGCGCGGCGTTTAAGTATGCTTCTCCTGCATTCTGCGAATATTGTGAAAGAAAGAGTTTGTCTACAAACATCATTACCGCGTCTGTACCCGTGGAAACAACCATGGGTAGTGCAACATACAAAAAGTGCTTGAGTTCTGAAAAGGTAAAACTGTAGGTACGCAATTTTTGTAAGAGCATGAAATAAATATATCACATTGAGTATGCATAAGGCGAGTTTATTTTAATGTTGCAATTTCTTATCAAGTATTTTCTTGAATTATTGCTAGTTTATTTCTTTTTGTTAATTTTTGGTTTTTTAAAAAATAATTCTTGATTTTCTCTGTTTTTATGTGTTATTTCGTTCAATGTGTTGAATTTTTTTAGCGTCTGTATTGGCATTAAGGAAAGCGCACAAAAAATAATAATACTTTATGAGGCGGAAAAAGATTATGAAGATGACAAAGATGAAGAGAAGCATGAAAAAGATTGTTCAGTGTGGATTAGTGGTGTGCGCGCTCTGCGCACTGGTGTTGCTCAGTGGCTGTAAGGGCGCGAAATTGGAAGCAGGCGAGAAGCGACTGGTGAGTGCAAGCCTCGGCGGAGGCGAATTGCGTAGCGGGCGCAGTAGGCGTGCGGTGGCGAGTGGGCATGCGAGCGCGCAGCCGGTGTATTACGAGAGCAAGTTTAGGGTAAAGTTGAAACCCAAGGGTGGGGTAGAAAAATGCTTAAGCTATGACCCGAAGAACGCAGCAAAGGGCGCGTATTTTACAGAATGCGATGAGAATGACACGAAGCAAGTGTGGTATCAAGACTACAACGCGAAGGTGTTTTCTTTGCACGGCGGCAAGAAGTATTGTCCGGACGTGATAGCGCCGCCGGGATTGAGCAAGAATAAGAAGTGGAATAGCGAAGGGATGTACCTTGGGGTAAGCGAGGCACAGTGCGCAGGGAATGACTATGAGAACATGTGGTACGTGGTAAAGCTGAGCGAGGCTGAGCATAAGAAGCTAAAACTGAGCAAGAATAGCAAAAGGATATACAAGATAGATGGGTATAACCCATCTTTGGCGAAGTTTAGTAAAAAGAACACTGATGGGATACATGTGGGGTATTGGTCAGTCTACACAAGAGCGTACAAAAACATGCGTGGTGGAGCGCCGTATGTGGTATATCATAGCTCTAAGGCGCAAAGCATAGTGGACAAGAAAGGGTTTGAGCCTATTGAGCTAGAATTTGTGAAAGATGCGGTAGGTTTTTTCCAACACCAAAATGATTATTTTCCTACTTATGTTTTCAATGAAAAGAAGGCATTGCCGTTTTTTGTGAATAAAAAAACAGGGAAGCATGTGTATATAGAGAAGGATGTATTTTTGCGCGATTTATTAGGATATCAATTTTTAGTAGAAACATTGGCATATAGAGAGCCTGGTGAAATTGCTAAGTCAGCAAAGTTGGAAACACGGGACGAATATAATATTACTATAAATTCGGATACAAAACTAGAAGATTTAGCGTTTAATTCAACACAGCGTTTTTGGGAGATTCGCAAGGATTTTGAAAATGCGAAGACAAAACCGTATTACTATAGATTGTGCGTATTTAATCGAGATAATCAATTAGTAGGAGGAAAATGTACCCAGAGTTTTCCTAATGCACAAGGTTCTTCTGTGCCTATTCTTAAAAAGCAACATGTATTCGTAAAGAAACCTTCAAACTATGCTTATAATGATATACTTGCATTCAAACCTGCGTCGTATTACGAGTTTAAGAGCGATGGGTACGAAGAAGCGGCAAAGAAAGACGGAAGTAAGTGGGAGTTGAAGCGGCGCGCAGAGTATGTGGATGCAAATAAGTTTTGGCAAGCAGATAATGTGTTGCTTACTGGTGATGCGAAGAAAAGCGCATGGAGTGTGAACACTTCGTATGTGCAGAGGGGAAAGGTACGGAGCGTGTTGCTTGCGTTGCCATTTTTTACAACAGATGAGATTAAAGCAAATACTGATTACAAGATAGAGTTTTCAACGGAGAATAGGGAGATAGGGATAGATGATAAGATTTATTCCTCCGGGCGAATGCAAGGCGCGTTTGGGTATGTGCAGTTGCGCCGTGGGTCAGAGAAAGACTCTGAAGGACGTATGAATGCAGAGGTGAGTTTTTATATACGCAAAGGCACTACATATAATTGCGATGTACCGGAATATGAGTCGTGTGATAGACCTACATATGAACGAGTAAATAAGATTGAAATACCGCTTGTGGCAAAAACAGATACGCTTACAGGAATGCCGGTGTTTTTATTGCTTGTGGATATAGAAGCGAAGAAGGCGTTGGTAGCGTTAGGGACAAACGACTGGAACTCGTACGGCCAGACGGACATAGACAAAAATGCGGTGAAGGTGCTGGACTTGACAAGGTATGTAGTGAATACGGAGAATTTGAGTTCGTCATTTCACATGGGAACGCATTACACGCCATATCGAGGAGATAGGAAGAAGCCGAGCATGAGGTTTTATAGGCCAAGAGTGCTAGCCGGCTTGGATGTGAGTTTGAAAGATGTTCCAATTAGTGGTTCGGGGCATTCGAGAGGGAAGCGTGCATTGAGTGATGCATGTCGTTTTGCGGTAGAAGGTTCGTGGATAGGGAATAAAGGAGATTCTCTGTGGAACAGGATAGGCACATTTACTACTCACTTAGGATGGGCAGCTTTAGATGTAGCGACAGCAGGTGTACCCTGTATGGCATATATAGGAAAGAAACTAAGTAAAAAGGAAGAGAAAAAAGGAGATAGCAGTGAAACTCACTATGGGGGATCTAGAAAAGTAGACATAGCGGGGGTAGAAGATAAAAACACACGCGCAAAGACGAAAGTGGGAAGGAAGCATGGGGAATTTTTGGAACGTGATGAAGCGGCGTTTTTCATAGTGCGAGAAGTAGGGCAGCAGAGCTGGGAGGAGATATGCGACTTGAAAAGTAATTCGTACTCATGTACCGGGAGTCTAGGAGGCGGAGCATATGAGGATACATCAGTGAGGTTTCATAGGCATGTCGGACGAGATGATAGCGTGGATGTAAGCCTCGCGTGTTTTTCGCACCGCGAGAAAGTAGGAGGACAGGAGTATAATTACTTGTGCGTTACGGATAATGAGAATATACAAAGTGTAGATGTGACGGTCATTAACAGGAAGGAAACTAAAATACTGAAAAGTTTTGCAAAGTCAAATGGAATAAGATTTTTTGTGCCGAGTAATCAGAAGGTTGAAGATATAGAGGTATATATCAATCAGAAGCGTAGACACGACGTGCATCCTAAACAATATGAATATCGATTGGGTGCAAAATTGCGTTCGATACTTACCCTTGCTAAAACTGTTATGAAATATATAAATATAGCGGGGGAAATTGTAACGATTACGCAAAACTTAGATAATACTTTACGGCATGATCCGCCTTCGAGCAGAGGTCAGTTTAAGAACAGAGTGAATGTTGATGCGCACGGTCGCTTGGTGTACAAAGAAAAGAGAGACGATGAGGTGTGGTTTACCTGTCCACCTGCAGTACCAGCAGGAAGTATATATCGTTGTGAGGCATCAAGACTTGGGTTGTATAGAGTAAGCGGTAGCAATAGAATATTGCGCAATGCTGTGACCTCAGATGGGGTAACAAATGAGCGTACTGAGTTGTATCCACAGAGTAATGATTTTAATGCTGGAACTGCATATTGGCAAGGAGACACTGAGAACGATGATAGTGAAGATTATCAAGAGACAGAAGAAACACCACGTAACTATGTAGATGTATGGTTTGATAAGCAACGTCCAAATATATCATTAGTAGAATTTAAAGTGCAATTGAAGGAAAAAGAAGTCATAATACAAAAACCAGTAGGCGTTGTAAAAGTAAGGCTAGATTCTGCATATGCAACGCTTGAAGATGACTATGATACAAGTGCTACAGGCGCTAAAGTAAAATCTATATCAGGATATACAGGAAAATATATTGAACTTGAGGATTCAACAGCAGATGAAACGCCTTTTATTTCATTCAATACGACTAATGTTCGCTTAGTGCCACCTGCAGGTCATGAAGATTATGTAAAGTACTTTCGACAGGGGTTTATGCAGACTGCTGATAGCGAAATTTATACAACTGCTTTTTACAACCAGACAAGTAAAAAATATTACACAATTGATATAGATGCACTAGCTGTGTCGAAGTCTAAACGAAGTTTTAAGCAATATGGAGATGTAAACGCGAGAGTTTATCCTTATTTGGATGGTTCGTGGGATATATTAGAGGGGCGCTTCTATACTTCTGGCATTAAAAGGATTCCAAGCGTGTTTTTTGGATCAATGACATCGGAAGAATTGCGCGATATAACAGCCCATTCAAGGGTCATTGACGGTAAAAAAAGACATGTATATTATTACATGGGAAGAGTGCCTCAAGTTAGAATTGCGATTACAGATGCTCCTGTGGATTATAGCTTGATTGCAGGTACGTCTATAGATTCGAATATAGATGGAGCGAGGCCATATCAATACACACGTAATACGCACTTTACTACTGCGTTTGTTGTAACTGTATCTGATATTGGAGAGTATAATTTTACAAGCAGAAATCTATCGACAGAACCTCCAGTATTTACAAAATTATTTGAAATAAAATGGAAGAATATTCAAACAGTAGGCTATGATAATGTGAAAGACATAGGGAATTACAAGAAGGCTAAGTTGATAAATTTTATATATAGAGTGAAGGGTGTTGATGAAGTTGGTTCTGAGATATGGAGCAATGACTATAAAGAACTTAAGAGTACTAGAGATAGAGTTCTTTTTCGCCAGTTAAAGAGGAATGGGGAACGAGTTATGTATTACAATATGTCAATTGGAGCTGCTCAGCAAAAAAAGATACTAAGTCAGTCAGATTTGGTGAAGTCTCACGACTACATAAAGACTCATTGGAAGGAAGTGACGACACCATCAAGGCATGACGAATTGCGATAGATGTACGCTATGTAGCCTGCATTATATATAAGACTCAAGAGCCCACCCACACGGTGGGCTTTTTTTGTTTTGCATGAGTTCTTTTTCAACATGATGTGAGTTTTGCACTGTATAGAGTTTGCGTGAAAAACACAGTGTATGTACGTGCAGTTTCTTTAATGTTGCAACTTCTTATCAAGTATTTTTTGAATTATTGCAATTTTATTTCTTTTTATTAATTATTTGCTTTTTTAAATTATTTTAGTGATAATATAAGAAAATACGTATTATTTTCTAAATAAATGAAAATATGCGAGAAAAAATCAACAATACCTTATGGGGTGGAGGCAGAAACTATGAAAAAAAGCATGATGTGGAAAGTTGGTGTGGTATGTGCGCTTTGCGCGATGGTCTTGCTCAGTGGTTGTAAGAACGCGAAGTTGGAAGCAGGCGAGAAGCGGCTAGTGAGTGCAAGCCTCGGCGGAGGTGAAGTGCGTAGCGGGCGCGGGAGGCGCGCCGTAGCAAGTGGGCACGCGAGTGCACAGCCGGCGTATTACGAGAGCAAGTTTAGGGTGAAGTTAAAGACGGACACGATAACGCAGAAATGTTTGGCGGTGAATAGTGAAGGCAAGCTCGTACGCGAGGAATGTACGCAGGGGTACGATGCAAGCCAGATATGGTACTTTGACTACGATGGGTATATTTTTTCACTCTCTGGAGGCAAGAAGTCATGTCTGTATCAAAGCAAGGTTATTGATGATACGTTTGCTAACACGGGGTATTACAAACCGAAGTTTTTGCATTATGAGGAGTTGGTGGCGAGTCCGGTGGCGTGTAATCAGTCGTACTACAAGGTGAATGAGGAATTGTTTAAGGTGAAGTTGGAGCGCACCACCGAGGACGGAGAGTTGTATTTTACGACGACGAGGCATTACGATGAGGACGGCACTATATTGGCTCAGAACAAGCTTATGAGGAGCAAGGAAGCGAATAAAGCATACTTAGGATCTCGACATGGCGGGAAACTGGTGTTTGATAGAGACACACGCTATGCGTTTTCGGTGGAGCTAGAAGCGGTGGAAGATGAGGAGGTTTCTCCCGTGTATAAGGACTTCAAAGGGTACTACGTGAACTTTGTGGAGGGTGAAGAGAAACAGCTGCCGTTTTTCACAAATAAGAAGAGTGGTAAGCATGCGTACATAGGCAAAGAGGTGATGATACACGATTTGTATAAGTACAAGGTAGCGTATTACAAGCATGCATTGAATGTACATGATGAAAGAAGAACAAAAAGCAAGGGACGGCGAAAAGGCGGGAAGCCGCGCACCTTTCTGCGAGAGAGCGTGATAGCGTTGGGGACGAAGCTTGAGGATTTGGCGGCACCGAACGTTGGGGAGCATGAAGCCTTGATTGTGTGCGTGTACACGGCGGAAGGGAAGCTTGTGGGGAATCGATGTACGGTATCGGCAAAGCATAAGAGAGGGAAACGGAAATTTCACAAAGCGGCATTGAAGAAGCCCGAGGGATATTATTATGAAGGACTTGATGCGAGTGAGATAGCGATAGCGAATGAGGAGTACAAGATTAAGGATGATTTGTATAGGCTGTATAGCGATGGGGGAGAGCAGGTATATATCAACCCGAATAAGTTTTGGCATGCCTTGAATGTAGTGATACCCGAAGGGGTGAAGTGGGAGCTGGAGACGAGTTATTTACCGAAGCGTGCGTTTGCTGAGCATGAGCAGCGGAATAACGTGAAGCTGTTGCTGCCCTTATATGTGGATAATATCGGGATGATAGGAGGATACATCACGGGAGCGCAGACGCTGTATGAGATGAAGATAGGGAGCGCGGAAGAAGAAGGAGCGCTCGGTGTAGTGAAGGTGGTGTACACGGATAAGGGCACATGGGATGGTCGGAATTATACGCCGCCCGATGCTGAGACGGCGGAGTTTCGCTATGAGTTTAAGGGGAAGGTAGTAGCAAAAAGGAATGTGCCTATAGTGAAGGGCAAGTTACAAGCGTTGCCGGTCTTGGCAGTGTTTGTGGATTTGGAAGCGAAGAAGTTGCTAGCGCAGATAGGTGAGTCGTCGTGGGACTGGGGTAGTGGCCCGAAGGTGCATCTTGATAAGAAAGCAGGTGGTGTAGTGAGCTTGTCGAGTTTGAGTGAAGCGAGTGTAAAGGGTTTATCGGGTGGCATGAAGTTTGTAGGCTCAGAGTCGAAGCATGGAATACAGTTTTTCATGCCTGAGGTGGAGCGGAATGCAGCATATGGTTTGAAGGATGTAGGCTTGGGTAAGAGTAGGCAAAGGCGCTGGGCGTTTTTAGCGAAGTTGTTTGGCTTTGGAGCACGCGGGGCAGCGGTACGCTATAGCGCAGGCAAGGCGTATGCGCGACTGGGTTATTTGGCACGTGGAGCACTGAGGCTGAGTAAGATAGCGAGGCTCAGACGCGTGTTGTCGCTCAATAGGTTCAAGATTTTAGGAGCTGGGATTGGAGGAGGAACCGCGATAGGGTTTATAGCAGCGGGAGCTGGTGGAGCGTTTACACCGAGCCATGGGAAGGCAGAGGAGAAGAAGCAGCTGCACCCTAGTTTGCCAAAAGACAGTAAGGCGGTGTTGCTCAGACGCAATGCTGCAGGAAGTTATAGGTCAGATGGGAAGCAGCAGGTGAAGAGTAAGGCGGCATGGGATGAGTTGTGCGCCATAGGAGCAGGAAATGACACGAGTTGTGTGAACACAGAAGTGGGAGTTAGCGGGAGCTATGAGGGGAAGTCGTTGAACTACAAGGTGGTGTACACGCGTAAGCGGGATAACACGAAGGCGGAGCGTGTGGAGGAGCATGTGAGTTTAGCGTGTTTTCACACGAATGAAAAGCTAAGCGGGCAGGTGTACAACTACGTATGTGTTACAGACGGGAAGCCGACAAAGGTGTACACGACGGTGAAGCCCGGAGACAAGAGAATAAAGCGTAAGATTAAGGGCAATGCGATGTATATGTGGGTAGACCCCAAAAACAGCCTGAAGGATGTGAAGCTGCATGTGCAGAGTATGAAGAAGATAGAGCGTAAGGGGGGCGTAGGCACTGATGAGTACTTGCTTATTGCAAAGTTGCCGAGCATAATTCTAGCTGCGAATGAGCCTACGATGCAGATAGTAGGCATTAATCATAATACCACTTTAGTGAAAAAAAATTTAGACGGGACGATTGTTTTTAATCCACTTAAAGATGAAAAAAAATACAAAGGTCAAGTTGGCAGTACCATAGGTGGATCGCTTTTTTTTATTGCGGACGAAGGTAGCGTAACGTTTAAGTGCCCGCCTGCGGTACCGGGAGGAAGTATTTATAGATGTATGGCGTCTAAAAAGGGACAATATAGAGCTTCTACGGATAGAATTTTAATAAATCCTGCGACTTCGGATGGAATTACAGACACAACAACGCAATTATATCCACTAAGTTATAATTTTACATCCGGCACGGCGTATTGGGCTGGAAGTGGCAACAATGACTATATGGAGACAAAAAAAACTCCAGAAAATTACATTGATATATGGTTTGAAGATAAAGCAAAGATTTCTAATGTGCAGTTTAAATATGAAACAGAAAGGGGAGAGGAAATTATAATTACACTGCCTGTTGGAGTCATTCAGGTTATTTTTGATATACCTACGATGAGTGTGATAAAAGATGATTCTGATAGATCAAAGTCTCAATACCAACAAGCAGTAGCAACATCAAAAGATGGGAAATATTTTATGACTGATTTTACCGAAGATATTTTGTTTAAAAATTATATTCAATTCTCAGCTAAGAACATTCGATTACTACCCCCAGACGGGAACTATGACTATTTAGATTATATTCGAGTTGGCTTTATTAAAACATTAGAAAGCGAAAGATATGGTTTGAAATTCTACAACTCTGAAACTAAAAAAATGTATAATGTTGATTTTGACTATTTAGCTCTTATGGAAGAAAATAGGAAACTCAAACAGTATGGCGATCAGTCTCCAAGGGTTTACCCCTTTGTGAATGCAAATTATCATTTATTAGGAGGTTATTTCTATCCTATAACTTTGAAAAAATTAAATACACCTGCTATCTTATTCGGGTATCGAACTCAAGAAAAATTCAAAAACATATCTTTAACGCTAGACGGAAAATCTACTGATGTATATTATGCTTTAAGTGGTGGAGGTCGTAGTATTAGCAACAATATCGCTATTGTCGATAAACCTTTTAATGGCACTTTCGATTGGATAACACGTAAAGATAAAAGTATCAATGGCGCAAAGCCGTACCGTTATATGCGTACCAACATATTTAATACGTATTTGACAGTAACGGTATCTAAAAATGGCGCCTATGATTTTGAGAGAAAGAATTTATCCTCAAATAATGTATATACAAAGCTTGCACGTGTAAGATGGAAATTAGTGCATGAGATAGGATACTTTAAAATAAAAGATTTAGAACATGATTCTAATTCTAAAGGGGTTTTTTCTTATCATGTTGCGGACGTTTTCAATCTTTTTGATGAGCTTAGTGCAACTGCGAGTCATAACTTTCAAAGCGTAGAAAAAAATGGGCAAAGGGTACTTTATTTTAATAAAGATGTTTTTCGTTCTGGAATAACTCGATCGAAATCCGATGACTACATCAAAACCCACTGGAAAGAAGTGCCCGTCTCAGAATAGCGATGCATTGAAGTAGTCTTGCTACTTTTGTGCCAAATCAACAGAAGAGTCCCCCCACACGGTGGACTCTTTTTTATAAATGTGTTCGTCTTCCTTGAATTTGTGTTCTTTCAATTGAGCGTTCCACATATAATAAACAGCATGAAAGCTACCAATGACAACTTGTGCCCGCCCGTGTTGGCGGTGCGCGAGGGGCTGTGCTTGCGTTTGCTTGAGGCTGAGCATGCGCCCGCTTTGTTTGAACTCACACTACAAAACAAGGCGTATTTAAGCCGCAGCCTCCCGTGGCCTGAGGAGGTAACGCGCCTTGAGGACAGCGTGACTTTTATTGAGCGCATGAGAATAAGCGCAACATATGAAAAGGAATACGCCTATGGCATTTGGCGCGATGATACGCTTATTGGCGTTTTGAGCCTGCGCACGGGCTTTACAAAAAAAGTTGAACTCGGCTATTGGTTGGCTGAGGCTGCGCAAGGTGCAGGAATTATGTACACCTGCGTACATGCAATGCTCTTGCACCTTTCACAAAAGACTCCGCATAGCTTTTGCTTTCTCTTCATACTTCGTGAAAACAAAAAAAGCCTTGCACTTGCGCAGCGCCTTGGCTTTTTGCCACTAGGGGTTTTGCCCCGTGCGCAACAGCTCCATGGCAAGCTCCATGACGAATGCGTCTATGTAAAAAATATTGAGCAAGCTGTTCATAAAGATTTAAGCTTTAAGCCTTACAGTACACAGCCATGTTCTACTAGCGCGCAACAAAGTTAACCAATTTGTTCGGTACCACAATGGTTTTGTGTATTGTTTTATCCGCAAGGTGTTTTTGTATGCTTTCATTGCTTTTTGCATGGCGCTCAAGCTCTGCTTGTTCTGCATTGCGTACAACACGTTGTTTAGCGCGCACCTTGCCATTTACTTGAAAGACTATTTCCACCATCTCGTCTAGGGTAAGTGCCTCATTCCACGTTGGCCATGGCGCAAGTGAAACAGGGCTCTCCTTGCCCAAAAACTCCCACAACTCTTCAGCAAGGTGGGGGGCATAGGGCGCAAGCAGGCGCACAAAGGCGTCAAAAACCGTGCGGTACAAAAACTCATGCTTTTGCATTTCATTCACCAATATCATCATTTGCGCTATGGCGGTGTTGCACGCCAAACTCTCGGTGTCATTGCTTATTTTTTTTATGCTCTTATGCAAGCTTTTTTCAAGTTCAGGCGGCGCGCCCTCGTCTTTCATTGGCTTATACTGCAAGTTCCACACGCGCGCAAGAAACCTATGTATGCCCACAAGCCCCTTTATAGACCACGGCTTTTCTTGGCGCAATGGTCCCATAAACATTTCGTATATGCGCAAACTGTCCGCGCCGTACTCATCCACAATGGTGTCGGGATTTATCACGTTACCAACCGACTTCGACATTTTGTTTCCATCCTCGCCGAGTATCATTCCTTGATTCACCAATTTTTGAAAGGGCTCTTTGGTGTTTACAAGGTCGAGGTCGTAAAACACCTTGTGCCAAAAGCGCGCGTACAGCAAATGCAGCACCGCATGCTCAGCACCGCCCAAGTACAAGTCCACGGGCATCCAGTAGTCTATTTTTTCGCGGCTTGCAAATTCTTTACTGTTGTGCGGGTCAAGGTAGCGCAAGTAATACCAGCAGGACCCCGCCCATTGTGGCATGGTGTTGGTTTCGCGCGTAGCCTTTTTCCCCTCCGCGGTGTTGGTTTCAACCCACTGTGAAACAGCAGCAAGTGGCGACTCGCCCGTGCCTGTTGGTTTGTAGCTTTCAACCTCTGGCAGCAGCAGGGGCAGTTCGTTCTCACTCAAGGCTTCAACCCCTCCGCCCTCTCCATGCAACAAGGGAATGGGCTCTCCCCAATAGCGCTGACGACTGAATATCCAATCGCGCAGTTTATACTGCGTTTTGCGTACCCCTAATTTGTTCTTTTCTAAAAAATCTATAATAGCGCTTTGAGCATCTTGTACCCTCATGCCGCTGAACTCGGCGCTGTTTATCAGTACACCTTTTTCGGTTTCTGTATAGGCGCGTTCTCGTTCAGTGCTTTGACCATGCGCTTCTTCTGATGATTGTATTACTTCTATAATTGGGAGTTCAAATTTTTTAGCAAAGTCAAAGTCGCGCTCGTCGTGTGCAGGCACTGCCATAATAGCGCCCGTTCCGTAGCCCATAAGCACGTAGTCCGCAACCCATATGGGTATGCGTGAGCCATTCACGGGGTTGACCGCGTAGCTGCCAGTGAACACGCCGCTTTTTTCTTTGGCAAGGTCGCTCCGTTCTAAATCCGACTTGCGCGCACTTTTATGCAAGTAGGCTTCTACCGCGCTGCGCGTTTCTTCTTTTATAAGCGTTTGAAGCTGCGGGTGCTCAGGAGCAAGCACCATGTAGGTGCAGCCCCACAGGGTGTCAGGACGCGTGGTAAAAACTTCCAAAGCTTGCGCTTCTGCATTCTCAATTCCAAAGCGCACAATAGCGCCTTCACTCTTGCCTATCCAGTTGCGTTGCATAGCCTTAATAGACTGCGGCCAGTCTAGTTCTTCAAGGTCTTCGAGCAGCCGTTCGGCATACGCGGTTATCTTGAGCATCCACTGGCGCAAGGGTCGGCGTTCCACGGGGTGGTTTCCGCGTTCACTTCGCGGGCCGTTTTCAGTGAGTAGCACCTCCTCGTTGGCCAGCACCGTGCCAAGTTCGGGGCAGTACCACATGGGCATTTCCTTTTCATAAGCAAGCCCCTTTTTATACAGCTGCAAAAAAATCCATTGCGTCCATCGGTAGTACTGGGGCGTGTGCGTGGCAACCTCGCGCTGCCAGTCGTAAGAAAACCCAAGGCGCTTTATTTGCGCGCGGAACTTGTCTATGTTTTTCTCCGTGGTTTCGCGCGGGTGAGTTTTGTTTTGAATGGCGTAGTTTTCCGCGGGCAGGCCAAAACTATCAAAGCCCATAGGGTGCAACACGGCATAGCCCTTCATGCGTAAGTAGCGGCTGTAAATGTCAGTTGCCGTGTAGCCTTCAGGGTGCCCCACATGCAAGCCCGCAGCAGAAGGGTACGGAAACATATCGAGTATGTATTTCCGTTTCTCTTTGGGGATGCTGGGGTCTTCGCTCACCGCAAAGGTGTTGTTCGTACTCCAGTATTCCTGCCATTTTTTTTCTATGTGTGCAAAGGGATACGGCTTTTTTTCCATTGTTTTATAATACCACAGCCTGAATTCACGTAACCACTTTATAGAGGCAATAGTAAAGAAGTTATGTCGACAAAGTCACCTTTGCCTTTGGTGTGGACAAGCCTCCCAAGTCATGCCTTACAAGCCTGTGCGGGCACACAACACCCTGTAGCAGTGCCTGTGCAAAAAACACCAGTGTTTTTCTCCAATTCATGGGGACTTTTTGCCCAACAAGTCTAGACAATTTAAAAAAAACACCAGTGTTTTTCTGTGGCCCATGGGCAATGGTAGAAAAGGTATGTCGACATAGCTTTTTTACTATCGGGAGGCGCAAGTACTCTCATGATGCATTGTCGCTACGCTATTTTTTAAGGCATAATTTTAGTATTTTATTTGAGTAAATGCTTTATATAAACTACACTATTATTTATACGCATCTAAAAAAATTAACTACATTAACACTTCAAGGAGGTTAGTATGGTATTAGGTATACTAAACGAACAAGATACGCGTGTTGCCATAGTGCCTGATGTAATCCCTCAAATACAAAAAATGGGAATTACGGTACAAATGGTTGCAAAGGCAGGCGAGAGTGCAGGCTATAGCGACGCTTTGTACAAGGCACAAAAGGTAAAAATAGCGACAAAGGCGTCTGTCATAGCATCGTCTGACATACTCATTACGCTTAACCCCGTTTCAACGGTCGACCAAGCTAAGGCAAAGGCCTCGGCGGTGTTTATTTCTCGATATGCGCCGTTTGATAATGAGAAAAAGCTCTCAGGCTATGCGAAGAAATCGCATACAATATTTAGCCTCGACATGATACCGAGGGTAACCGTTGCACAGTCGGCAGACGTTCTTTCGTCTCTTGGCTCCATTGCAGGCTACCGTGCGGTGCTGGTTGCGGCGCAGTATTTGCCAAAGTACTTCCCCATGCTCACAACGGCAGCGGGCAGCATTCCACCTGCCAAGGTTTTGGTAATAGGCGCAGGGGTTGCGGGCTTGCAAGCCATTGCAACGGCACGCCGCTTGGGTGCTGTAGTACAGGCTTTTGACACCCGCGCAGCCGTGCGAGACGAGGTAAAGAGTTTGGGCGCACAATTTGTAGAGGTTGAGGGCGCTACAGACGACAAGGGAGCGGGAGGTTACGCCGTAGAGCAAACTGCGGACTACCAAAAACGACAGAAGGCAGCACTTGAAAAGAGCATACAAAAGTCAGACGTTGTTATTAGCACCGCTCAGCTTAGAGGCAAGCCTGCGCCTAAGCTGGTTAGCAAAAAAATGGTGGAACAAATGCCGTTAGGCAGCGTTGTCATCGACCTTGCATCCTCTACGGGGGGCAACTGCGAGTTGACTAAGGACCAAAAAGTTGTCAACCACAAGGGCGTTACCATTGTGGGCAATTCAGATTTGTCAGAAGAAGTGCCTGCGCATGCTTCGCTACTCTTTAGCAAAAACATCATAAACTTTTTTAAATTTTTGCTTGACGACAAGGGTAAGTACAAGCTGTCTTTAGAACACGAAGTCGTGGAAAAAAGCTGCATTGTCAACGCAGGCAAAAAATATTATAAATAATACAAATTTAAGGAGAGAACTATGAATATAATTACTTCAATTCTCGATTGGCTTAGCGTCAATTTTGATGTTATCACCCTGCTTATTTTTGCAACCTTTGTAGGTATGGAGATAATAGGGAAAGTACCCACGCTCTTGCACACGCCGCTTATGTCAGGGGCAAACGCAATAAGTGGGGTGACGGTAGTAGGAGGCATTTACCTTGTACGAGTGGCGGGGTTTCAAGACCCACTTGCTATTACGCTTGGTGCTCTTGCCGTCTTTTTGGGCATGATAAATGTTGTCGGAGGCTTTGCCGTCACCAACCGCATGCTAGAAAAATTTAAGAAAAACGATGCGCAGGAGGCTTCCTCATGAATTACACAGAACTACTTGTAAAAGTTCTCTATTTACTTGGAACCATATTGTTTATCTACGGCATAAAAAACATGGGGCATCCTGACACCGCACGTAGAGGCAACTTTATTGGTGCTGTGGGCATGGCAATAGGTATATTGGTCATTCTTTTTGTGCCCATTAGCAACGCACAAAATCCCATAGGTGCTTTAGTTATCATCTTTCTCGCCTTAGCGCTCGGTTCTGCGGTTGGCTATGTAGCATCGGTAAAAGTACCGCTTACTGCCATGCCTGAAATGGTTTCACTCTTTAATGGCTTTGGTGGCGGCTGTTCCATGCTCATAGGTTTTACAGAAATGTACAAGGTTTCGCAAGGCGGTGCGGCCATCACGGTCGCAGGCGTTATTACCGGAGTCTTCGCCATTTTTGTAGGCTCTATAACACTCTCGGGTTCGGTAGTAGCATGGGGCAAACTTTCTGGGGCTTTGCGTGACAAAATTAAGTTGCCGTTCCCGCAAATTATAAACCTGCTTGTTTTGGCTGTCAATGTTTTTCTTGGGTACACCATCATTGCGCAAGGTCCAAATTCTATTGGAATGCTAGCCTTACTCATGGTAGCATCGCTTGTCTACGGGTTTACCTTTGTCACGCCCATAGGTGGTGGTGACATGCCCGTGGTTATATCCTTGCTCAATTCTTTTAGCGGTATTGCAGCGTCAATCTCGGGGCTTTTGTACAACAACAACTTTATGGTAGTAGGCGGTATTTTAGTCGGCTCTTCTGGCACCATACTAACTATACTCATGTGTAAGGCAATGAACCGCTCCCTCCTTAACGTAATCATCGGAGGCTTTGGATCATCAGGTTCGTCAGTAGAGGGCGCAGAAGGCAAAAGCATACAAGAAGTGAGCCTCGGTGACTTAGCAATTCAGCTGAAGTATGCAGGGCAAGTAGTTGTAGTGCCGGGGTATGGTCTTGCAGTAGCACAAGCGCAGCACGCCTGCCATGACCTCGAAAAGGTGCTGAGTGCTGGTGGAGTGCAAGTTACCTATGCCATACACCCAGTGGCCGGCCGCATGCCGGGGCACATGAACGTGTTGTTGGCAGAGGCACAAGTACCGTATGAAAAGCTGCTTGAATTGGAGCCTGCAAATGAGCAGTTTCCGAGCACGGACGTTGTGCTGGTAATTGGCGCAAATGACGTTGTAAACCCCGCAGCGCAAGACAGCCCCGGTAGCCCAATTTACGGCATGCCTATTTTGGACGTAAAGTTGGCAAAAACAGTTGTGGTACTCAAGCGCAGCATGCGTGCAGGCTACGCAGGCGTAGAAAACCCACTGTTTTTTAAAGACAACACGCGCATGCTGTTTGGTGATGCTAAAGACAGTTTAACCAAGCTCAAGGCGGAAATTGCCAGCATATAGCATGCTTACAACATAAGGCTCTTGTTAAAACAAAAAGGATGTGAAGCAACCTTCACATCCTTTTTTTCGTTTCATTAAACATTACGCACGTACTGTGTGTGCTGTTGCCTTGGTTTATTCTTTAGAATGCGTACTCATAAGGCGAGAACTCAGCATTTTTTCTGGCGACAAAAGCTGCTCTATTTCTTCGTCTGAAAATAACTTTTTTTCCCTAACAAGATCAAAGACGTTTTTGTTTGTCTCTAGGGCTTCCTTTGCAAGGCTAGAAGTAGTCTCATACCCTAAAATAGGTGCAAGCGCGGTCACAATGCCTATGCTGCTCATGACCATGTCACGACAACGTTGCTCATTAGCGCTAATGCCGTTTATACAATGGCTAGTCAAAACTCTTATTCCCTTTTCCAACATGCGAGCCGACTCAAAAATACTCTGCGTAATTATGGGCATCATAGCATTCAGTTGCAACTGCCCTGCCTCGGCTGCCATGGTGACACATAAGTCGTTGCCTATAACCTTGAAAGAAATTTGATTCATGAGTTCTGGAATTACGGGGTTAACCTTACCGGGCATAATGGAGGATCCGGGTTGCATAGGCGGTAAGTTTATTTCATTAAGTCCACAACGCGGGCCAGAAGAGAGCAAGCGCAAATCGTTACAAATTACTGAAAGTTTCACCGCAAGCCGTTTGAGCGCAGAAGAGTATATAATGTAAGAACCCGTATCGTGTGTTGCCTCCATAAGGTTACTTGAAAGCTTCACGTATTCTCCACTCATCTCGCGCAAATATTTTATGCACAATTGCGAATATTCAGGCTCTGCGTTTATGCCCGTACCAATTGCCGTAGCTCCAATATTGACTTCTAAAAACAAATTTGCCATTTCCAATAAGCGCTCAACTTCTTCTTCAAGCGTAACTGCATAGGACTCAAACTCTTGCCCCAAAGTCATGGGCACCGCATCTTGCAGCTGCGTGCGCCCCATTTTGATGATGTTTTTAAACTCGACACCCTTTTTTCTCAAGGCTCCCACTAAGAGTGTTATATCTTGTATCAAGTGCTGGTTGTGCCGCCAAAGCGCAATACGTAATGCAGTAGGGTAGACATCATTAGTCGACTGCGACAAATTAACGTGATTGTTGGGATGGCAATGCTGATATTCACCCTTTTTATGCCCCATTATTTCAAGAGCGCGGTTTGCAATAACCTCATTCGCATTCATGTTTGTAGAGGTGCCAGCGCCACCCTGTACCATGTCCACAATAAATTGGTCATGAAAAGCACCGTCTATGATTTCTTTACAAGCGTTTGCAATTGCCTCGAATATGGTTTTGTTTAACAAGCCAAGATCATGATTCGCGCGCGCGGCGGCATATTTGACCATAGCAAATGATGATATAAAAACCGGATAGCGCTTTAGCTGCACTCCACTCATGTTTTTAAAATTTTCATGCGCTCGAAGAGTTTGTATTCCAAAGTAACACTCATTGGAAACCTCCTTCTCACCAAGCAAGTCGTGTTCTACGCGTATTTCACCCATAATTGACTACGCTCATAAAATGTATTTCATAGTAATGCATATGCTTTGCCTCTACTTACGTTGTTTATATATAAATGTAATTTTACACTAAGGAAACCTAGTATGACAACTGAAATATTTTATAAAAATTACCATGAATTCAAGTGCCCTAATCTCAATGTATGAACTTCCATAATTTTGGTTGCCAAAGCATAAGTGCACTATGCAAACACTTCGAATGACAGTTCTTTTTTTCTTTGATGCAAGCTCCATCTTTGCACCGCACAGCGGTGCTTATGCAATAGTTTGCATCCCCTCGCTACGCTCGCGACTTTTTGGTTCTTTTGCTATAAGCTCCATCTTTGTGTCGCTTCGCGACACTTATTTTAATCGTTTCTAGCCGTACCCTCCATGGCAGCCAATGCGTAGCGTCCCTGCTACGGCTGTCGCTACGCTCTCGACTTTTCTTCTCTTGCGTCCTCACAGCCGTGCCATGGAGGGCACGCATAGGCTGCCAAGGATGGTAAAAGAAAAGAAAAAGAACAGCCATCCGAATAGATAGCGTATTTAAAATAGCTGCTTGGCAACCAATGGCGTGCACACACACAGCGCAAGCGAAATACACACGGCGTGTAGCCCTCACACGCGCAGCGCAAAGCAGCGTCTTAGTCAACGGGGGGCGTGGGGGGACACCCCCCCACAAAGCGCTTATGCAATAGTTTGCACCCGTACCGTCCTTGGCAGCCTTAATGCCCCATGATGTCGGCTCCATGTTAATTACACGGGACTCCATCTCGCTTCGCTTGTGTTTTGGTTCTTTTTCATAGTTGCGCACAGTAATCTATGTTATTACTGCTTTAGCACACAGGAGGCTTTTTTCTCTTTTTTTGGTTCTTTTTTTCTCTTTTTTGCCTCCATAAAAAAGAGAAAAAAAGAACAGCCATCCGAATAGATAGCATATTTAAAATAGCTGCTTGGCAACAGAAAGCGTTCATAGAAAACAGCGTGAGCTGTAATACAGAAAGACGTGCGTAGCACACTACAGCGTCTCACAACACGGGGGTGTGGGGGCGTGCCCCCACAAAAACAAAATTGGTAGGCGCCCTTAGCCTTTAACACCCGTTCCAAGCATTTTGTCTGCGCGTAAAAATTTTTCAATGCCAAACATGAGTATGAGGTTGGGTATTAACAATATGAGCGATACAACCGCAGCATTGGGGCGCACAAGGTTGTAGCCCAAAAAGCTAAACAATATGGTTGGGACTGTGGTAAAATTTGGTGAGCCGAGAATGTAAGAAATATTAAATTCTTCAATGCTTTTTATAAACACAAAAATAAAAGACGCAAATACTGCGGGGCGCAAGCTTGGCATGTAGGCGGTTACAAACACTTTGACCTTGCCTGCACCCAAGTCTTGTGCCGCGTCTATAATGTCCTGAGGTATGCTCTGAAATGCTGATGAGAGTATGCGTATGCTAAAGGGAATGGTCACCACCACATGCCCCATGACTATGCCTATAAATTGATTGCGAAACCCCACGCTATACAAGGCCTGCGTAAAAAACAAAGCCACTGCAATGCCGGGCATAATCATGGGGATGAGGCTTATAACTTGAACGGCGGTTTTGCCCCTAAAGTTAAAACGCCCCAAGGCATACGCAGTTGGCAAGGCAAGGAGCACGGCAAAAAAGGCGACAAGGGGCGCTAGCATGTAGCTGTTAAGCAGCGCTTTTTTTATAGCGGTAAATTTCCACACTTCCACCCATCTGTCAAAATTCAACTTTTGGGGCAAAACATCTGGGTAACTCCACGGCGTTTCAGAAGAAACCAATGACCACAAGACAGCCATCATCAAGGGCACAAAAACCGTGAGCATTACAATAATTATGGCGCCTATAAGCAACGCCTTCTCCATGCGCGTAAATACACGCAAATAACTTGTTTTCATACTTCTATCTTTCTACGCACTTTAAAAATTTTTGTAATGTACACCAGTAGTACTACTCCGAGTAAGGAGCCTACCATGAGCAAGAGCGCGACAACGGCTGCTTGGTTTACCTCAAACAACTGCTGCGTCAGGGTTACCATATATTGCGAAAGCGACTGCAAATTACGCGGGCCTGCCACGGCGTTAAACGAAAAATCACCCAATGCCCCAATGAAAACTATAATGAGCACTACGCGCATGGCAGGAAGCGTAAGCGGAAATATTACCTTCCACAAAAGGGTTATTCTATTAGCGCCTAGGTCTCGTGCACTCTGTATAACCTCTGAAGAAATACCGCGCATGGAGGCACTTAAAAGCAGCACGGCAAAGGGCGTGTTTTTCCATATTTGTAATACCACTATGCCCAGTCCCATTTTGTCGTTTTGCATGCGCATTGGCTCGTCTATAATTCTTAAAAAAACAAGCAGTTGATTTAACAAGCCATGATAGGCGATGATGTTTAAAAATAAAAAAGCAGCGACCAAGCCCGGAATGAGCATGGGTATGCGCAAAAAGACCGTAAGCGCGCTTGAACCCCGAAAAGACTTTCTTAACCACAGCGCAAGCGGGTAGGCCAAAAGTACAGAGCCAAAGGCTGACAAAAAGCCTTGCCGAAAGGAATAGAAAAAAAACTTCCATGTAAGCCTGTCGCTCAAAACAGCGCGCCAATGATCTAAAGAAATTTCAGAGCTACTGGAATAATTAAAAAGCCCCAAACTCTGGGCGCATATCATGTAGACAACCACTGCCATGCAAAGGGCAATGTACCCTATGCCGGGCAGCAACAAGAATATAAGCTTTCCTTTAGATATGCTTCTGCTCATAATGCATTTTTGATATTATAGGATTCTAAAAAAAACAGTTTTTCCGGCATTATTATGAAAATAAAACACATCGGTACTTCGCGCACCAAAGGACTGTGGCGCTTGTATGTAAAACTCACTGCGCATGTTTTTGTGCTCCGTGTAGGCAAGCACATGTACGCAGGTACCCTCAAAGGCAATGTGCATAACATGCGCCTTTATAAGGTTTGGAATGGTAACTTGTCCCTGCGCATCATCCAACAAGACCACATTCTCCGGTCGCCAACCAACATACACGGCATCGGTTTCTGGTTCGCGCGCAGCTTCATCGCTTCGCAACACCGAGAGTTCGCCTAAGGGGCTTTCTATGCGATATTCACGTCCTTTTTCAGAAACAACCATGGCTTTCATAATATTTGCCGTGCCTATAAAATCAGCGACAAAGCGATTTACGGGGTAATTGTAAATGCTGCGCGGATCTCCCGTTTGTTCTATGCGCCCCTTGTTCATAACCAATATTTTGTCAGACAATGCGAGGGCTTCCTGCTGGTCATGCGTTACGTAGACCGCCGTGAAATTCATCTTTTTTTGCAAGTCTTTAATTTCAAAGCGTACGCGCTCGCGCAGCTTTGCGTCCAAGTTTGACAAGGGCTCATCAAACAAAATGACGCTGGGGCGCAATGCCATGGCGCGCGCTAAAGCAACGCGCTGTTGTTGTCCACCTGAAAGCTCACTCGGCAGCTTAGAAGCGTGCGCCCGCATGTCTACATATTCCAGCACTTCTTGTACCCTGTCGTATATTTCGGCCTTGTGCATCTTTTTTTGCTCCAAGCCAAAGGACACGTTTTTAAAAACACTTAAATGTGGAAATAAGGCATAGGATTGAAAGCACATTACGGTGTCGCGGTTTTCTGGGGCTATGCCGTTTACTACGTCTTCCCCTATGCGTATGGTCCCCTTGCTAAAGTCATCAAAAAAACCACCTATGCTCTTCAGCAAGGTCGTTTTTCCACAGCCCGAAGGACCGAGCAAGGTTACAAATTCACCTGCCTGTGCTTCAAACGACACATCGTCTACAGCGCAAAAGTCCCCAAATTTTTTTACTATGTTTTCAACGCATAAATGCGCCATATCTTCCTCCT
The DNA here is from genome assembly GCA_965196605.1 of Spirochaetia bacterium. Taxonomy (GTDB): domain Bacteria; phylum Spirochaetota; class Spirochaetia; order WTKD01; genus CBDAKK01. Next base: position 90,315 of record CBDAKK010000004.1, on the reverse strand, counting down.
TATAAACCTGCTAAGATAAGCCATGTGGCTTAAAATAAGCCATATCCTCAAATGTGCAATACTGCGGAGCACCTATGGTAAACTCAGGCAATTTCTCTCGCAGTCGCTTTGTTTGTTTTTGTAATAATAACTGGAGCGCCTGCTCCTCTGCACCTTCCAGCTCCACAATTCTGTAGGCATACGTAACATGAAATTCATAGCTCTCATGGTCGGCAAAGTAAATGCCCGTCGCCTCTGCGCACGCGTCACGAAACTCCTTCAATGCCCGCGTAGTTTCATGCGTTGCTGGTCTCAGGCGCAAACTTGCATCGTCTATGTGGCTCAGCCTCATGTGGTACAACTTTGGAAACGACACGCCCTGCAGCATTTCGTGCAACCGTGCATTTATTTCCTCGCAAGGCCTGTCTGCGCCTATTTTTGAAGACCACCCCATGCCGTTTCTATCGGAGGGGTGGTCATTGTACAACACAAAATTGGTCATGTGATACGAGGAAGTGGGAAGAAACGCAAACTTACTTGCGTAAACCTGATGCTCGGCTTCTTCTCGTATGGTACATATTTCTGCATAAAGCGGCTCATGTGGCTTTACAAAACTGATGATGGTTGCCCCTAAAAATTTTTTCACGCTCCCATCCTTGTGAAACTTATAATCGACCGCTTTTGTGTAGTGCATGCGCTATTGAATTAACACCTTTGCTATAAACTGCTTTTTCATTTCTAGCTGATATGCTGAGGGTACATAGCTTGTAGAGTACTGTCTCATAACCTGTGGCACCAGCGCGTATGAGTCGTCCGCCTCGCTGTTTTGAGGAGCAGCGCCCATGCGTTTGTTAAAGGTAGTTTGCGTTTTTTCTGAAGTTAGCCAATGCAAAAACACCAAGGAGGCTGCGGGATGAGGGGCGTTTTTAAGCACAGAAGCAAAACCTGCGCCGAGTGCCATGCCCATTTCAGGAATGTAGAACTTCAAGTCCTTGCTTATTGCGCCCTGTCTTTGCAAATTTGCCATGTGGTCTTCCCATGCCGCGGTTATAATAAATTCACCGTCACTAAGGCGTGTAAGGCTGTCTGGGTTTGATGAAGTGATAACGTAATTATCTGAATAATCGGCAAACCACTTCCACGCCTTTTCCCATGCCTCGGTTTTTTCACGCTCTAGTTCATTGCCATATTCTTGTGGAACTATGTTTCTCACAAGAGTCATTACAAAAGCCTCTCCGGAGCCTCCGCCGTTTGGGTCACAGAAAGAAAGCATCTTAGGGTTTTGTTGCATATACTGCTCAAACTGCGCAAGAGTTTGCGGTAGCTCTGCTTCCGTAATACGAGCAGGGTCATACGCTAAGCCTGTTTGGTTACCCCAGTACGCAAGTCCGTAGCCTTGTGTGGACGCACCTTCAATGCTCGCTCTTCGGGTATCCATCCCCGGAATAACAGTATCTATTGGGCCATAAAAAAGCTCTGCTTTATACAGCTGCGCAATCTTGTCTCCACCATAAGACATTACATCAATAGAGCCAAGAGAAAGATTTTTTTCAGACAAAGCCTTGTTTTGGTTTGCATCAAAGGTACCCTCTGGAATAGTGACCTTTATGCCATAATGCTCTTCAAAATCCTGTGCAATTTCCCTAAACTGTGGTTGCAAGTACCACACAAACCACGACAACTCTCCTTCTTTCTGTGCGTACTCTATAACTTTTTCCCACGACATACGGAGTAATTTTTCTCGATATGGAACGCCCTCGTCTTTTCCGCATGCTACCATGGCGACTATTAAAAGCCCTAGCATAATAGTCGAAATACCTTTTATTAATTTCATATTTTTTTTGCTCCTCTTATTAGTAAGTGTTTGATAAATATATTGTTAATTTTAATAACAATTTTCGTCTTATTCAACGCAACCTAGAAAGGCAAGTTTATTAGTTTTATCTTTTTTTAGAATGCAATGGTGTTTTAGCGCTGTTTTTACCGTGGTGAGGAGTGAGTATTTTATTACCCCCTATGACTGCCAAAAAAAGCGCCATAATAGCAAATGCACCGTTGGTCAACATATTGGCAGTATCAACAACGTCTGTTTGGTTTCTCACTACCAAACAGAGCGCGTACAGTGCGAGCATAATAAGTAAACAAAACACATATCGAAATTTTCTAATTCTTTTAAATTGATTTTTGGGTGCATCAAACGTCGCCTTAAGTACCTTTGCCACATCCAAGCCTAAAAATGAGGCTATCATTCCAACAAAAGTTGTAGCGGGAGTTATTGATTTCTCAAACAAGAGTATGACGCTCGCAAGCCATGCAGCGCCAATAAATATCATTCCATATGAAAGAATGCGTAATGCAGTAGTAGATGATGTAGTAGTTATACTCATGTCTTTAAGCTTTAACTCAATATTCTGCATTGGTCAACAAATTCACCAATGATTTACAAATTTGCATTAACGCTCAAGCGCAAAGCCACACAGCTGCCGCAAATGATTACGTACCTTTTTCACCGCGGGGTCAAAATGGTCTTGCAGATCCTTGCGTTGCTCTTGCGCTGCTTGCAAAACACGCGCCTGCAGCGTTTGTGCTTGCGCGGGGTTGGCCTGCGCCTGTTGATTAATTTGTGCAAGTTGCGCCTGTAGCTGCTGCGCAAATTTTGCATTTTCTTCTAGGTACTGCTGACACACGCTTTGAAATTGCTTGATAAGCTGCTCCACCATAGCGGGGTTGGGCGAAAGCGACATTGCTATAGTTTTAATAGCCTCTATACGCCCCATAAAGGTATCATTGCTTGGAAGCGCAATTTGCAAAAGCAAGGCCTCACCTAAACCATTGCGCACGTATTCCTTGTCGTCTTCTGAATATGCAGCAAGCTCCTGTTCTATATCCAGCTGTGGGTTTTCCAACACGCGCGCGCAAAGCAACTTGCCTTTATCAACGTACTCTTTTCGTTTCAGTGACTTCTTATCTGGCGCTACGTCCTTAAAGCGCTCCATTGCCTTTTCAAAAGATGATTTAATTTCCGACATGTAAAAATTATACCACAAGCAAAATTTACAAGCTACGCGGTCAAGTTTTTCTTTGTGGGGGAGATGCCCCCACGCCCCCCTTTGGGGTGAGACGCTATTGAGCGCTTGCGCGCGAGCGTTTGTGTTATAGCTCACGCAATGTGTTACTCACGCCATTGGTTGCCAAGACGCTAATGCAGTATGATGATGCCTCGGACGGCTGTACTTTCTTTTTTCTTTTTTCAAAAAGAAAAAAGAAAGGTACCAAAGAAAAAAGAAAAAGAAGTGGTGCAGTTGCGGGGCTAACGCCATAGGGAACAAGACACAAGCGCAACGATGAAGAAAGAACCAAAAAGTCGCGAGCGTAGCGAGGGGATGCAAACTATTGCATAAGCACCGCTGTGCGGTGCAAACATGGAGCTTGCATCAAAGAAAACCATCCTGTGTGCTAAAGCAGTAATAACATAGATGCTGTGCGCAAGTATTAAAAAGTATCCAAAAAAGTCACGAGCGTAGCAAGGGGATGCAAACTGTTGCATAAGCGCTGCGATATCGCGCTACAAAAACGCAAAAGGCGTTTTGTTTAGCAGAGCAGGGCGGCAGAAACAGCGTGTGCCGTAAGCATATAACTTTTTGCGCGTACTGTGCACGGGCTGCTTTTTTTGGGACAAGTTCCCGTAAAGCTACGGTACAGCAATTGTGGTTCATGCTATATATTCATTGTGAGTGTATAGCTTCGTAAATAGGCTCTGTAAGCTCGTCTAAAATTGCTTCTTTAAATGCTTTGTCATTAAAAAATTTCTGCGTAAATTTTTCGTTTTGTTCCATTGTTTCCATGCGATTATAAAATAGCACTTCAAGTGTCTCAGCAAGCGAGTGGCGAAAATTATCAAGGCTGTTTGCCTTGGCAGACGCTTGCAAAGAAGTATTTTGCACTGCATCTTCATGTACAGAATCAAGAAGATACTCATCAGACTTGGTAAACTCTGTACCAAATCGCGTGTTCATAGAAGCTATAATTTCAGATAAGGGTTCTTCCTCGGCGTCTTTGTGAGCAGGGGTAGTGTCGGTGTGTCCATAAATAGGCGTGTTTTCATTTGTCTCCAAAACAATGGAGTCTTCATGCTCCTTTTGCAAACGGTAATATTGGAGTGTAGCATCATCATCAAAACTCAGTGGCAATGCTCCATTGCGCTTAGGGAGCTTGCTGTGCAAAAAACGCAAGTAGGTAGACAGCTTTTCAAGATCGACGTCTTGAAAAGGAATTATTTGTGCAAGCAACAAATACAAATTTCTAAAAGAGACAAGGCTACTTACAAAATCTTCTTGCTTCTCATCATCGAGTTGAGAAAATCGCGAAAGCGCTTTATCTAAAAGGGTGTGCATATGCCCATGGTACCCCTGCTGTGCTTGTGACGCATTTTCAAAACTTTTTGTGGCAACACACAAATCCCAAAATTCATTCACCTCATCCGTACTATAAACCTGAAAACTCTCAAGCTTAGTCTTACGTTCATAAAGCTTATGGTGGTCAATCTCATCACCGACCATAGTTTGCTCATAATAAGGGTTAAAAGCCTTTTGTATTTGTTCGTGGCTGTTTACAAAGTCAAGAATAAAGGTCTCTGTCTTGCCTTGAAAAGTTCTATTTAAACGAGAAAGCGTCTGCACCGCTTGTACACCCCCAAGCACTTTGTCAACGTACATGGCACAAAGACGCGGCTGGTCAAAGCCCGTTTGGTATTTATTTGCCACAATCAGCATTTTGTATTCGGCGCTCGCAAATTTTTCAGGGAGCTCTTTTTCGCGTATGCCCTTGTTCACCTCAACTTCCGTATACACCTCCCCTTCATCATTAAGGCTACCCGAGAATGCCACAAGCGTCTTCATATCCCCATACTTTTCAATGTAGGCGTCCATTGCCTTTTTATAGCGCAAGGCATGTAAGCGACTACTCGTAACAAGCATTGCCTTTGCTTGACCCTGTAGTTTGTTTGCAACATGCTCCCTAAAGTGTTCAACTATTACTTCCACCTTTTCAGCAATGTTATGCTCATGGAAGCGCACAAAAAGCATCAAAGCCTTGCGCGCTTTTTGTGCATCTACTATTGGGTCATCCGCCATATTTTTTACAAGCTTGAAATAGGTCTTGTAGGTAATGTAGTTTTTCAAAACATCCAGAATAAACCCCTCCTCTATTGCCTGCTTCATGCTGTACAAATGAAAGGGCGCGGGACTCGGGTCAGCTGTAGCGTGTGGCGAATTGTGTCGCCCAAAAAGATGTAAGGTTTTGTATTTAGGCGTTGCCGTAAAAGCAAAAAAAGAAATGTTCTTTTGATGCCCGCGCTTCTCCACGGCTTGTATGAGCAGGGCTTCACCGCGTGAGTATTCATCATCATTTGTTGCAACTTCATGGTCTGCAAGCGCACCCTTAAGCGCGCTCTTCATTTCACTCACGCTCTCCCTGCCCATAGAAGAGTGCGCTTCGTCCACAATAACCGCATAGGTCTTGTCTTGTACGTCAGCAACTTTTTCAACAACAAATGGAAACTTCTGAATAGTGGTAACTATAATAGGGCTTCCTGAAATCAAGGCTTGCGCCAGCTGTGCTGAGTTTTTGTCAATTTTTTCTACAAGCCCTCTTTGGTGTTCAAACTGATAAATGGTCTCTTGCAACTGTTGGTCTAAAACCCTGCGGTCAGTAACCACTATGACGGAAGAAAAAACCTTTTCAGCTTTTTCATTATGCAGCGAAGCAAGCCTGTGCGCCGTCCACGCAATGGAATGAGACTTGCCCGAGCCCGCGGAATGCTGAACGAGGTAGTTGTGCCCCGCCCCCTCCTTCCGTGAAACCGCTAGTAATTTTCGCACCACATCAAGCTGGTGATAACGCGGAAATATCATAAGCTCACCTTGGTTTTTTTTACCCTTGTCGAGGTGCAAAAACTTTGAAACAATTTCAAGCAGCGAATGACGCTCCAGCACTTCTTCCCACAAATATGCCGTTTTGTGACCACGCGGATTGTCGGGGTTGCCCCTGCCATTTTCTCGCCCCTTGTTAAAGGGCAAAAACACCGTCTCCGTTTTGGCAAGCTTGGTCGTCATATACACTTCATCGCTGTCCAAGGCAAAATGAACCAAGGCGCGTTTTTTAAATTGAAAGAGCCTGTCGCTGGGTGCCCTGTCTCTTTTATACTGCCCAATGGCATGGAGGTAGTTTTGCTTCGTTAAGGGGTTTTTCAACTCCATGGTGACAAGGGGAATGCCATTAATGCTGAGGAGCACATCAATGCTTTTGTTGTGCTTGGGTGAATAATGCACCTGTCGGCTTATGCTCAGCGTGTTTTGTGCATAGCGTTTTTGATTCTCGGCATTCATGCCCGTAGCGGGCTGAAAAAATGCCGCCTTAATGCTTTTGCCATAGCACTTAAAACCGTGCCGCAAAACATGCAAGCACCCATGCTGCTCAGAGTCTAGCGCGGCCACAAGGTCTTTTATAAGCACCTGAGGCGCATTGTTTTTATGAAGGCTTTCGAGGTAGTTCCACGTTTGCGGCTGTGAGGCGCGCACAAATTCACAAAACAGCTGTGTGTCGAGCGCAAGTTCCTTGTCAAATGCCGCGCTCTCCCTTGTAACGTAGCCACTGTGTTGCGTGAGATAATGCTCTATGGCGTGTTCAAAACTCGCTTCGTCGTAATGCTTCACAGCTACCTCCTACTGTAGATGCTTCAACCTACCCAAAACCGCATGCTCTAGTAAGGACGCCCTATACTCTTTGAGCAATGCAATCGATGTTTTAATTGTATCCTGTGCTGCGTCTATTGTGCGCGTCTGCCTATCCAAAAAGTCGGCAATACGCTTTTGTTCTTGCAGGGGCGGGAGGGGGATAATTTCTCTAGAATAATCTTTAAAGTAGAGATGTGGAATTGTTGTTTGTCGAGTATAATTCGATAGCTTTATGCTACAAAGAAAGTAGTATAAATAATAAATATCTATTTCTTTTTTTGGCTTTATATATTCTAAAGTACCTATTATTGATGAATAAGATTTTCTAATATCTATTCTACCTATACCTGCTCCATCTTTTATTATTGAAATATACATTTCTTTTTGATGATAAAAACTAACATTTTTTATAAATCCCTGTGCACCGTAAATTGGATAGTTGCCACTATCTTGCTCAATAGATTTCATTGAAACATTCGACGACTCTTTTATACACACGTTGTTCAGTTGTATTTTTTTCCACCCCTCGGGTATTTCCCCAAGCCACGCAATGCCTGTAGCTTTCATTTTTGCATGTGGGTCTAGTCCCTTGCTCACCGCGCGCGTTATCACAGCCTGCCGTTTTTCATCAAGCAGCTCTATGTGCCTTTGCTTTTTCGTTATCAAGGCGTCTATGTGCGCCGTCTTCTCATCCAAAAAATCGGCAATGCGCTTTTGCATTTGAAGGGGTGGGAGGGGGATAATTTCTCTAGAATAATCTTTAAAGTAGAGATGTGGAATTGTTGTTTGTCGAGTATAATTCGATAGCTTTATGCTACAAAGAAAGTAGTATAAATAATAAATATCTATTTCTTTTTTTGGCTTTATATATTCTAAAGTACCTATTATTGATGAATAAGATTTTCTAATATCTATTCTACCTATACCTGCTCCATCTTTTATTATTGAAATATACATTTCTTTTTGATGATAAAAACTAACATTTTTTATAAATCCCTGTGCACCGTAAATTGGATAGTTGCCACTATCTTGCTCAATAGATTTCATTGAAACATTCGACGACTCTTTTATACACACGTTGTTCAGTTGTATTTTTTTCCACCCCTCGGGCATCTCCCCAAGCCACGCAATGCCCTTAAGTTTCATGCACCATGCCATCCTGCAAAAACCGCGCAATTTCACTTTCAACCTTGCGCAAGTCGCCTTCTATCTCTTCCAAACTCCGCGGTGCTTGGTACTCATAAAAATAGCGATTAAACGAAATCTCGTAACCCACTTTTGTCTTGCTTTCGTCAACCCATGCTTCACTCACATAGGGCAGCACTTCGCGCGCCATGTAGCCTGCAACTGCTTCCTTCAATGGCACGTTTACATAGTCGCGCAACTCGGGGACTGCCTTTACGCGCCCTCGCTCGTCCTTTGCCACTTCCGCCTTTTCATCACGTTGTGAAAATGCCTCCACACATGCCTTGCGCAGCGTAGCGCTCACTACAAGCTCATGGCGTGCAAACGCAGCCTCAAGGGCTTTCACAAACTCCGAGTAATTGTAAAACACCCCGTTTATTTCCCGCAGCGCATGCACAATGGCGTCTTGCTGTTTTTTCCCCGCCGCAATTTCCGCTTCAATCTGCGCGCTGTTCTTGCGCTTTTTACTTGTGCCCAAGGCCGCAAACTGCGTGCACTCTTGCAAGCGCGCAAGGCCTGCTTCGTCTACCACACAGCGCACGCGCAAGGGCTGCTCAACACAAATACGCGCGTAGCCAAAGTCGGCATTCTCAAAAATTTTACAATGCTTTGTCTCTTTAAAATTCTCATACAGCGCGGCTATTTTTTTGCGCCCTTCTTCTGAAATTTCATGCCGCTTGTTACCTAAGCTTTTGCGCATTTTTGAAAAATAAGACGTAGCATCAATGAGCTGAATCTTGCCCTTGCGCGCCTTTGTTTTTCTGTTGCTCAAAACCCATATATAAGTGGCAATGCCCGTGTTGTAAAACAACTGGTCGGGCAAGGCTATAATGCCCTCCAGCAAATCTTGCTCTATAATCCACTTGCGTATTTCGCTCTCCCCTGAACCCGCAGAACCCGTGAACAAGGGGCTCCCGTTAAACACAATGGCAAGGCGCGTGCCACCATCTTCGGGCTTCTTCATTTTAGAAATCATGTGTTGCAAAAACAAAAAAGACCCGTCCGTAATTCGCGGTAGCCCCGCCCCAAAGCGCCCATCGTAGCCGCGTTTTTCATGTTCGTCTTTTACAAACTCCTCCTGTGACTTCCACTCCACCCCAAAAGGTGGGTTTGCAAGCATGTAGTCAAAACTCGCATTTACAAAACCATCCTCGGTTAAACTGTCACCCAGCACAATATTTTCTATGTTCTGTCCCTTTATCAGCATGTCAGAACCTGAAACTGCGTAGGACTGCTCGTTGTAGTCCTGCCCAAAAACCTTCAAGCGTGCATGCAGGTTCTGCTCATGCAAATATTCTTCAGAAATCGACAACATGCCACCCGTTCCCATGGCGGGGTCATACAACCTTCGTAAGCTTCCACGTTGTTCCAAAATTTCCCTGTCGGACTTAAAGAGTATTTCAACCATAAGCCTAATTACTTCTCGCGGCGTAAAGTGGTCTCCCGCTTCTTCGTTGCTGGCCGCGTTAAACCTCCTAATAAGGTCTTCAAAAACATAGCCCATTTCAATGTTGGAAACCTTCTCGGGGTGCAAGTCTGTTTCTGCAAACTTTGAAATCACAAGCAAAAGCAAGTTGTGCCTTTGCAATTTTTCAAGTTGCTCTTCAAATTTAAAAGACGCTACAATTGAACGCAACTTTGCACTAAAGCCTTGTATGTAATGCACAAAATTAGCTGCAATATTATCCGCATCATCTTTGAGTTTTTGAAAGTCATAGGGAGAGCTGTTGAAAAAATCCAAACCTGTTATTTTACGAAGCCTAAGATCAATAACACCCTCGTTATCGGCCTTTTTACCCTTCATTGTTTCATATGCTTTAAGCACCTTTTGCTTGGTGGGCTCAAGCACGCAGTCTAAGCGACGCAGCACCACCAAGGGCAACATTACATCTTTATATTGATTGGGACGATAGGGTCCGCGCAAAAGATTGGCAATAGACCATATAAAATTTGATCTTTCTGTGAAATTGATGCTATCCATATGTATTATCTCTATTTCACGACCTGTAAATACCTCAGTCCTCAATCTTTGCAAGACTCAAAATTGTGCTTTGTGTTTCTTGTTCCATTGAGGTCAAGAGTCGACTCACTTGTTACATGCTGCCCCTGCATTCTCATAAAAGCGTGCTGAACAGAGACCATTCAAAAACGTATTATTTTGATTGTACCACAAGTAAAATTCTCAAATGCCTGTATGTAATGATATGAACATGCGATTTAGTGCCTATGCACAACAGGATTCAAAAATGCTCCCGAGAGAAAAACTTCTTCATGAAGGCGTGACGTTTTTGTCAGACGAAGAGCTTATAAGTATTTTGATAGGGAGTGGCGTAAAGGGACACTCGGTGTTTTCGCTGGCTCGAAAGGTTTTGAAGGTGATAGACGAAAACTACGGCGTAGTAACCTTGGAAAGCCTCGTTGCACTTACAGGCTTGGGCAAAACCAAAGCCATGGTAATACTCGCCGCGCTGGAAATGTCTCACCGCATAGGCACGCCTGCGCAGTGGAAAATAACTGGGCCTGAAGATGTCTTGCCGCTACTCGCTCACTACGCCGACAGGCAACAGGAACATTTTATTGTACTCTGTCTCAACGGCGCGCACTGTGTCATTCACAAGCATGTGGTTTTTGTAGGCTTTGTTAACAAGTCACTTGTGCATCCGCGTGAGGTGTTTTCCTTGGCATTTCAGCACCGCTGCGCTGCGCTCATCATCGCGCATAACCACCCAAGCGGCAACGTCAAACCCAGCCCCGAAGACATTGAAGTCACAAAAATGCTCATTGCTGTGAGTCACATTATGGCCGTGCCAATTTTAGACCACATAATTTTTTCCATGCACACGCACTACAGCTTTGCCTCACATGGGTTTTTCAATAATAAAAAAGGAGTCCTTACCAAGGGCTACCTCGAGAAGGACTCTTAAAAATTAAAAACACACGCTTATTTTACAAATATATCCACGCTGGGACGGTACTGAAGCAGGGTTTCTATGGGCTCATGTACCTTATGGCTTCTAAAAGCATCCAGCTGCGCAGCATCCGTTGAGGCGTTTGCATCCAATTCCGTGTAGGCACATTGACTCAATATGTAATCAAAACGCGGCGCCCATTTACGCGAGCCAAGGCGCGCCGTGTAAGAGCAATTGTCCACCATGTAGCTAACACCCTTGTAGTGCATGTAGGGGTTCAAGGAATCAACAGCTTCTATTATTGACTCATTGATAACCTCCGAATAACAATGCCCTTGTTCTAACAGCACGTCTATTTGCGCTATCATGGTGGCAATATACACCCCCGCAGTTGTGGGGTTCAACACAATATTCTCTTCTGTGCGCTTTGCACGTACCTCGCGCCCTACAGCGCTCCACATTTCGGTGTTGTCAATAATACCCATAGGAAACTTTTTCATGCGCTCCATGGCCATAATTACCGAGCGTATTTCGTTCACCGACTCCACTTCTTCGTAAATCTCCTGCAATATTTCCTTTGCGGGCACATAACTTGCGCTGTAGGCTTTTTCAAAAGCCTCCTTGTCGCTGCCTGTAAAGCTTTCATACACAGCCTTTATGCCCTTGTGCGAAATCATTTTTGAAATTGACCCGGTAATGCATTCAACCGTGTTTTCAAATGCCGCGTCCTTACTCATGCCCGCATCAACATAACGGCGGTACAGACTCTCCACTATTCCGTGAACCGCGCCAAGCAATATTCCGCGCTCACCAAAAATGTCAGAGCGGTACTCCTGCTCTAAGGTAGTACAAAAACTAAAAGGCGCACCTATGCCAACCGCCCAGCCTATGGCGTAGTCGGTAGCCTTGCCATTAATGTCTTGTTCCACCGCAAAGCTACAGTTTATTCCCGCGCCCTCTTTTTCGCGTCCTTGCTCATACAAACGCCGTACGGACTTACCCATGCCCTTAGGGCACACACCAATAATATTGATGTTTTTCGGCAGCGCTTCGTTAATTGACTTGAGGTAGCCCAGCAAAAAGCCATGCGACAAACCAAGCGTCGCCCCGTCCTTCATGCTTGCAAAAATTTTCTTATAAAGCTGTGCTTGCGCTGCATCTGATATAAGCAGTATGACTAAATCACTTTCCTTAATAATGTCAAACATCTCGCCAAGCGTACCCGACTCTTGACTAAAACCCTCAGCGCGCGCCGCTGCCTCTGAAGGACTACCCTCGCGCAAACCAACCTTCACGCGTATCTTTGTACCCTCAAGTGAATCGCGCAAGTTCATAGCATGCGCAGGCCCTTGGTTACCCCAGCCTATGACACCAATGGTAGCAATGCCCTCAAGCGCCTCAGGCAACTTTGCGTACAAATGCACCCCACCACGAATAAGATACTCGGTAGTATCTGCAAGCTTTACCTCTTCCTTCGTAAATATTTTTGTTTGATAATCTCGTATCATAGTAACTCCTAAACTTATGTTGTAGTTTTAAGTATAGTCAAAACTTTGCGCTTGTAAATAATTCACGTTCCTGTTGGTTTATTGTTGCAAAATGTGCCAAGTCTTTCAAAAAATCTCAGCAGTATGTGGTTGATTTAAGGGGGCAGCGCAACCAGAAAGTAAGAAAAAAGAAATTGTGAATTCAACCGCTGCGTGTAACAGAAAGAATTTGAGAATATGAAAGAAAGCCAAGATACTTGAGTTTATACGATTATTATGTTAACGTGCCGCATGCACAATACCACCACACACTTTGGAGCCAAGGAGCTTGTATTATAAAACTTTCGTGCTACTTTGCTCGTCGCAATCGTCATTTCTTACACACGCCTCTAATATGGAAATTCTAATTTATAAAAGCATTCCTATACTATTTTCGGTTGCTCTAGCTATGCTAAAAAGAACACGTTGGGCTAATTTGAATCAGACTAAGATGAACATCTTTTCGTGTTTTTAAACGCTCTTTCCAAAATTAATTTTTTAAAGTGCCTTGTAGTCACTTACCTATTCAGAATTATCACTTTATAGGTTGATATAATCACGCACACTTTTTGCAATGAAAGTATACAGAGTATTTATGTAATAAATTTCCCGTATTCCGACAACATAGACATTTCTTTGTTTATTTCATTTTTATGATTAAAAATGTCTTTAATACTTTTTTTAATTTGCTCTTTTTTTTTCTCACATTTGTGTATAGGTAATAATAATTCTCTCCAGCGTTCCCCAATATTCGGCAAAGTAGTATCTATCATTATTTTGTTGTATAGTTGCTTTTGTGTCATATGGTTAGAAAACAAGTACATTAAATAATGTGGGTCTATTCCATAATCATTATGTTGTTTATTTACTCGTAAAACGTAGCAATGAGAATTTACTAGAACATCTAAATCATACTTAGTCAGTAAAGCAACGCTGCCTATTCTGTAGCTACCTTCTTTTACAAAGATTATATCATTTTCCTGTAGATTTTCTTTGTTGCCCTTTACTCTATTATATTCTGATTCTGGTATCATGGAAGCAGGATTTTTATACACACCCCAATTAACAACATCATCTACACGCACATAAGGAATATCCCCAAATCCTTTCAGTTCTGACTTAGGCGATCCATGACCACGATATACTACTTTTATGATATTCTCATCTATGAATTTCTGAACAGGTATCAATACAATATTGTGTTTTTTTGCCTCTTCTTCTAATTGCGTTATGTTGTGCTTCCAGTAGTATCTAGGAACAAGAATACTTCCATAATTGATTTCATCTTTTTTCAAAGCAAAAGTATATATATTTTTCTTATTTTCAATATTTTCTAACTCTTTTTCTATGTTTTTAGTATCATCCCATATTTCATTAGTTATGCGGCCTTGCTTGTCTACTCTATAGATTGTTTCACCTCGATGGTCATGTCCCATATTTTCGGCAATCCCCATAGCTATATTGCCTTGTTGCTTCTGCTTTTTTGCTATTAATAAACAAGTTTTAGCGTTACAATACGGTCTGAAAGTATTGTGAGGCAAATCAATTATATGCGATATATTCATTTGTTGTTTTATATATTGTAAAATGTGTTTTTTCGTTGGAGCATGGAAATAAGTCTCAGGCAATATAATCGCTAATGTACCACCATCTTTTAAAAGATTGATACATCTTTCTATAAATAACTCTTGTGGTGGAGTTTCTTTTACTTTTTCAGTTTTCACCCATGCATTAGTCTCTTTTTCATACTTATATTTGTGTCCTAAATCAAAATATTTACTATCATGTTTATTTACTTTTATCTTTGAACCAAATGGCGGGTTGGTTACCACATAATCAAATTTTTTTAGTTGGTTATCTTCTAGTAATAATTCCTTAGACTTTGTTTGAAACTCTTGTAATGGATGTAGCGTATTTTCTTGAACTATTTTACTTTTACCATCCCCCAATATAGTCATGTACGCTTTTGCAATTCTGACTAAATCATGTTCCTTATAAATTCCGTAAATACATTTTTCTGCCATTTCTTTTTTGTGCATTGAAAATAAAACTTCATCATTTGTGGAGTATCTTTTATCATTTATCATTGACTTCCATAAATAATCTAAAACATATACAAGAAATCCGCCTGACCCACATGCTGGATCAATAATTAAACTACCTAAAGTTGGTTTTATAATGTTTACCGCAAGTCTTATTACTTCCCTAGGTGTAAAAAATTCCCCCTTCTCCCCAACCAGCTTACTTTCTGCAAATACTTCAAATGCCTCTCCTATTACATCCTTCTCTGTATTTAGTAAAGAATAATTCTGCAACTCTGCAACAACTTGTGATATAGATTTGTCATCTAAAGTAATTCCTTCTGATGGAAGAAAGATATTGTCCTCTTTTATATCTTCTTTGACAGAAGAAAAAAGCTTTTTTATTCTACTCGCACACTTACTATACTCATTTTTTAATAAATCGTTTGTTTTTTTCTGCTCAAATCTAAAATCGGGTATGCTATTTCTTTTATATTTTTCGTCCCATAGTTTACAAAAAATAATCTTTATCATCTCGCTGCCTAGCTTTTCTTTTCTACTAATATTTGTATTGGAATACAAGGTGGTTAGTATCTTTTTAAAGATAGGTTTTAAGTTTTTTATTGGTCTTAATTTTGATTTATCGAAATATCCTATTGTCTCTATACTTTCGCCATATTTTGGAATATTAAATATAAAATTTTTTTTTACTTGACCATCTGCAGACTTATATAAATACTCAATGTCTTCCCCATTAGTCCAAACTCCCCATGTACATGAACACGCTGACATATAACTTATCAATTGGGCAACACCATCTTTTTTATCAATACTTTTTGTTTCAACTATGCCTAATATGTCTTTGTGTTGTTCCCTATTGACAGAATCATTAAAAATCACGATGTCTGCTTTTTCTTTTCTTTGACTACCTCGTTGTATAGTAACTTCTATATCAATATTTTTTTTAGGATAATCATAATCTTGGCAGAGTATTTGCTCATATTTTTGTCTTGTTTTTTCTTCAGGAAGATTGGTATTAATTTTTTTTCCTGTGGCAAAATCTATACCCAGCATCTTTTAATTTCCTAACAAATTGCTTAGCAGTCCATGAAATGCCGCTGTATTATGACGATTATTGAACCTGTACGTGAATTCATCTATGTACTTGGTCAAGTACTTCTTACTAACTTTGTGAAAGTTACCTAGTATACCGCGCTTAAGAATAGCCCAAAAGCTTTCAATGGTATTGGTGTGTACCGCACCACCACTCACATACTCCCGTTGATGATTGACCTGCAAGTGATCAATAAGCTTGTGCATACTCATGTACCCTTTGTACTCATCTGTGATAAGTGTAGCACATGTCGTGTCTACGTACTTGCGCACTAAGCTCTTAAGCCCCTTGGCGCGCAATCTAATTTTGTCAACGTGCTCCACTTTCACTTTACCTTCACGCTCAATCATACCGACCACACATTCTTTGTTTGTTCCTCGCCCTCGTGGATGTTGCGTGTCGTCATCCTTGCTACTCTTGCGTGGCTTACCTCCTACGTATGTCTCGTCCATTTCTACGATGCCTCTAAGCAACTCCCCGTCTTGCTCCTTCATAGCTTTGCGTATTCTGTGAGACAATGAAAATGCTGTCTTCTGTGGAATTTCTAACTCTCTTGCTAACTGCATGCTCGATATCCCTTTCTTTGCATTGAGAATGAGCGATATTGCGAGAAACCATTTTTGTAATGGTAAGCGCGTGTCGTGCATAATTGTACCAACTGTTACGCTAAATGACTTACGGCATGTGTTACAGTGATGTCTGTACTGCGACTTATAATTAAGTGGGTAAGTGTTTTCGCTATTGCAATACGCACATCGTGGCTTATCACCCCACCGTAATTGCTCAAGATGCTTTACGCAACTTTCTTGTGTTGGAAATTGTTTGAATATCTGTATAATGTTCATAGGTACTCCTTGCTTTATTTGTGTTCGTTATACTTAATATAGCAAGGTAGTATTTTTATGTCAACCTATAAAGTGATAATTCCGTTTAATTTTATTGATTATTTGCATTATTTCATTATACCCTAGAATTTGTTATTTAAAAACTCAAGGCGTCGATGGCGTTTTCTTCATGACGCGATGTGTTACCGTATATGCGCAGAAAAACCCTGTTTGGCAAGCAAGCAAGCCATTGCCTCTGCCTCGTAATGGGTTTTGCGTTCACGCATATTTGTCTGCGTCCCGGTGACTCAATTACATTCACGCTTTTTTTCTCAATCACAACGCGCGTTATGCCAAGCGGCCCGTCGATACTCAAAGTGCGCGCTTGGTCCAGCTGGTACAAAAACGTGCCATTTGCCGTGGTAATTTCCACATATGGCGCTTCTTTCCCCGCGCTCCAATGCCACGCAAAGACAACAAGCGTAGCTACCCCAGCAAGCGCCATGCTCACAATAACCCAATCACCTGCGCGGGTTGTATGCATTGCAATGCGAACAATGCGCGCAAAAAAAGAAACAAACGACTGCTTGTGCATGCTCAAAGCTTTATAAATTTACTAATTATTTTTTTGTGTCTCTACCATTGAGAGCAGCTTTGCCACAAAACGCTCACGCTCTTTTTTGTTTTCTATGCCCGCCTCCTGCGCCATGGTCGCTAGCGCGTCTGCATTCAAGGCACTCTGCAAGATAATGCGCGCAAGTGCCTCACGCTCAAAAGCGTAAAACTCCACTTTCCCGAGCACATAATCTTCAAAAGCTTCACAGGCTAAGGGACACAGTTCTTTTACAAGCGCAAAAAGCACATCAGCGTAAGCACGAATTTCCATTTGTGCATGCGCGTCCATACGCAAGCGCAAAAAGTGAAAAAGATTATGCAAGTCTATTTGCCAGTACATTTCGGTATACAAAGCCGTAGGGAGCGCAATGCGGGCAATTTCCCGTGCAATGTTTTCTTCCAGCAATGCGCTATAAGCCTCATAGCTTTGCGCTTGCCCATGCACAAGCACCTCACGCACTTTTTCCTGCAAGTCCCTCGAAATACTTGCATCACCTCGCGCTTGCTTGTTGTCATCGCTTTGTATATTAATGTCCTCATGTGCAGGAACATAGAACTCATCCTTCATCACGCTATAACGCGCGGATATTTCGTTTAAGCGCGCGGTTCTGTGGCGCACCCACTGCCGCGCAACAAAAATGGGCATTTTAATGTGAAAGGTAAACACCACCTGCTCAAATGGTGAAGTATGCGCATTGCGCAAAAGATAGCGTATGAGCCCTCTATCCTCCCGAAAGGTTTTTGTACCCGCGCCATAACTTACGCGTGCGGATTGCACAATGCGCGCATCATCACCCATAAAGTCGACTAAGCGCACAAAGCCCTTGTCTAAAACCTTTTTTTCTTTGTATAGTTCACTGTTTGCTTCTGCGTGATTCTGTGAGTTCATACATTCTATTATTGTAGATTTACTTACATTCGCACAGCGCGTATGAAGTAAGGCTCGCTGTGGAGCCCCCCCCGCCCCCCTTGGGGTAAGACGCGGTGCTGCGCTTAAGCGCGTGTAGGCTGCACGCCGTGTGTGCGATGGCTCACGCTGTTGGTTGTCAAGCAGCCGCGCCTACTATGATATACGCTCGGATGACTGTTCTTTTTTTTCTTTTTTTATGCATGCAAAAAAAGAAAAAAAAGAACCAAAAAAAAGAAAAAAAGCCTGCTGTGTGCTAAAGCAGTAATGACATAGATACTATGCGCAAGTATGAAAAAGAACCAAAAAGTCACAAGCGTAGCGAGAGGATGCTGACATTCAGATTGCGGAGCGCAAACAGAAGGCGCCACTGCGCAAAAAAGGGTGGCACGGCGGGTGGGCACGCCTAGGGACTAAGGCGCCAGATTTTGGAACGCTTATGCGCCTTAGCACACGACTGACGGGCTTTTAATGTTTTCAATGCGCTGTTTTTCTACCAGCGTATCTCCGACAATTGCAAAAAAAACCAGACTGTCGCTGTCTTGATTTGCAAGCACCAAGGTGCCTTCGCCACCCCAATACGCCTGAGAAAATATCTTAAAATGACGCGGGGTCTTGCCTCCACAGGCCATGTTGTGTACAAGCTTTGGAGACTCGGCCTGTTCTGCATTAAAAATTGATACGGAGTCATCACCCCTGTTGCTTATGTAAACGTAGCGACCATGTTGTGCGACCTCAGCCGCGTAGGTGCGCGGGTAAGGGCTTGCCTCATGAGAAAACATGGGCACTGCGTGCAAAAAGGTAAGCTCGCCCGTGTGGACATTATACCCAAACACCAACAAGCACGAAGAAAGCTCAGCTGAAACGTAGAGGTAGTTTTTGCACGCGCTAAAAACCATGTGGCGCGGTCCACTACCACGCGGCGCTGGGTTTATGTGTACCAGCTTGAGAGGTTGCTCCTCTTGCTCTGCAACTGCAAAGGTGTAAATACAATCGCAACCAAGGTCGCTTACCAAAAGGTGCGCGCCGTCAAATGCGCACAAAGCCTGATGCGCGCGCGATTGCTTTTGTCGTGTCGCATGGGGTCCCGTTTCTACAAAGTGTTTTGAAAATTCATAGGTTTGCACATGCGCTCCAATGCCACCGTTTCCCTCTAGTTTATACGTGCATAGGCTGCTACTGCCATAATTAGCAACAAAAAGTAGTTTGCCACTTTGGTGTACCGAGACATGGCAGGGGTAGTTTCCAAATGTGCTACAGTCCGAAATTTTTTCGTATTCGCCATGCCCATGCTCACGTAATGCAATAACCCTGCCATGCCCACCATCTTGGTTTTCATCCAATTCATTGACGGCATACAACACGCGCTCGGTGTTATGTACGCATACAAAAGATGGATTCTGCCCCGCATCAATGCTTGAGTACACCTCGCCCACTTGCTCGCTTTTAATCAGCGCATCAAAGTTCACTTCATGGAGCGTACCTTCAGAAGCGCTACTGTAACTGCCCACATAAAAATTCATACACACTCTCCAAACATTCACACAATACGTAATTTATATTGTATCAAACTTTTGGTACAACTAACAAAGCCCCTTAGCTTAGTGGTGCTAAAGTTTTACTCTTAGCGTGCGTAGTGACCCCGCATTAAGTTTTTACATCATTGTATGTGTGCTTTTCTCAAGGGTGGTTGAAGCAGCGGGGTCCAATTTGTGGTATGCGATTACCTAAGTTGTTACTGCACCACCTTCTAAACTCAATTATATCTTCTCTTGTAGCCGCTTCGTGTTTGTCGTCTGCGTCACGCGTTGTTACAGCTATTGCCCGTGTTGTGTTCTGAGATGTAATTATTATTTTATTTCCCGTTCTCTTTAGTGTAGCGTTGCTCGCACTATTCTTTAAGCTATAGTTATGCTTAGGTTTTGCGGTAAAAGTAATTTCTTTTTTTGTGATTGCCTTTTAAGTGTTAAAGTTAGGCTTTATAGCTGCATTTGTTTTTTTCTTGAAATTAACTGTAGCGCTTACACTTGCTGTCTTGTATCGTGCATCCTCATGTCGCGTTATTGTAATTACTACATTGTTCACTAGTCCATCCGCTGTAATTTTTCCTTGCTTTGAGTCCAATGTAGCGCTATACTTACTGCCGTTTGGGTTGCTATTCTTCAAGATGTAGCTATGATTACGCTGAGGTGTAAACGTAATTGTGGTTCCCCATTCTGCTGTTTGGGGGCTAAATTTGGGTGGCGACGGTGCTTTTGTTTGCTTTGTAAAACTAACAGAAGCGCTGTCTATAGTTTTCGTCTTGTATTGAGCATCTTCGTTTCTGGTGACTCTCACTACTACATTGTTCACTGGTCCATCCGCTGTAATTTTCCCAGTGGTTGAGGTTAAATTCAATGTAGCGCTATACTTACTGCCGTTTGGATTTTTATTCTTCAAGGTGTAGGCATGATTACGTTGTCGTGTAAATGTAATTTCGGTTCCCCATGCTGCAGTCTTAGAACTAAACGTAGGTGATGATGGTGTTTTTGTTTGTTTTGTGAATGTAAATGTGCCGCTTGTTGCACTTGCCGCAAGGTACTTATTGTCTGCTTTACGTGTTGCTACAATTGTTAGTCCCTTCGCCCCTTGTGTTGCAGTAATGATTCCATTGTTTGCATCAAAATTAACACCGGTGGTATTGCCCTGTAATGTATATTCGTAATCTTTTTCTACGGTAAAAGTAATTTGTTTCCCCCCCCAAACTTCTGATGTAGAACTTAAAATAGGCGGCTTATTTGCTACTCTTACTTTCTTTTTAAATTCAAACGTATCGCTTGCTGTACTCGCCTTAAAGTATTTATTGTCTGCTTTGCGTGTTGCTACAATTGTTAGTCCCTTCGCCCCTTGTGTTGCAGTAATTATTCCTTGTTGTGTTTTTGTATCAAGATTAACACCAGTTGTATTCCCCTGTAATGTATATATGTAATTGTCTTTTGCGATAAAAGTAATTGGTTTTCCCCAAACTTCTGACGTAGAACTTAAGTTAGGTTTTACTGCGACCCCGGCTTGTTCTGTAAACTCAATTTTTTCACTTTTTATTTCTTTCTGATAGCCGTCCCGGCTTACTATGATTATCACATCCGTAACAGGGTAGATCGCTTCTATTTGTACTTCGCTTTGTGAGTTATCTCCACATTCCTTACATGTAACAAGACCACTTTTGTCGTCTTCCAATTTGTACCTGTGTTGAAAACTTTTCATAAAACTAATCGCAGTTCCCCACGGAGCAGCTGTTCTATTAAACACGGGTTTTTCTATATCGGCAATTTCAACTTTAGCGCTTACACTATCGCTTTTTATTCCTGTGTTTGTTGTTGTTTGCATTTTGCATAAATAGGTGCCAGCAGTTAATTTTAACGTGCTTGTGCTTGTTGCATAGTTAGTTTGATCGGCAAAATTTGTGGTGATCGTTTGCTGGTTTGTCTTATTCTTCTCATTGAAACATGTTACATCGTACTTCTTTATGGTTAAATCCTTTTTTTTATTTGTGGTATTTTTATCCCATGAAACTTCTAAAATCCAGTCTTTTTTTTAAGCGTAAAGCCTTGCACTGTTTCAGGTTTACCTGTTACTCCCTCCACAGCTTTTGACCACTCACCACTATACGTATCATACACTGCTTGTATTTTTATTTTATATGGGATTCCTTCTACTAAGCCTGTCAATTCATAATTATGTCCTAATGCTTTTGCTGAAACTAAGCGTTGGCCTGCTTGCTCATTTTCTGTAGCTTTGTATGAAATTCTATATCCTAGTATTTCTTCCTTGGTCTTGCGTATTCCCCACTTCAATATCATTGTATTTTTTTTAAAAAGCGAATACTCTATCTTTGGTGGATGTAGCCGTACTTCTGGAAGCAACTTTTCAGAGTCACAGCTAAGGACTGTTGATGCAAGATACACACATGCAAATAAAATACGATATTTCATACGGCAACCTCACTTTAAATAATAAAATGCCCAAAAATAATTATATATTTATTGCTTGATCATTGCAATAGAGAAATGAAAATTTCATGAAAATTTAATATTTGTATTTTGGAGAACGCTTCCTCTCACAAAAACGTTCATGCAACACTGCTTTAGCAAAATTGCGGTAGCTCGCACGCGCGTAGCACAATGCTGCGTCATACCCCAAGGGTATGTGTGTGGGGGGAGCTTGCCCTCTCACAAGGCTCACCTTACATCACAACCCTACCTTAGTAGCTTACGCAGTGTTATCTGAATTTCGGCCATTTGCTCTTGTTTTTCTTTTTTTCCATTTCTGTCGCACCTGTGAAAATATTATCCCGGTTAGTCACACTACTTACCTTCCAGCCACTCAGGTCTTGGTTGAAAGCTGTAGCATCATAAAATATGTAGCCCATATCCGTGACATTGGACGTGTTCCAGCAGCTTATGTCACACATTGAATGTGTAGTGGTTTGTAAATAAATCACTCATGTCGGTGATGGCTGAGGTGTCAATGTGGTTGAGATTGGGGCTAGGAGTGTTTTTGGTAGCGTTTTTAAGCAGTGCGTCTAATGCTCCCCTGTCTTTTGGTTTCTTAGTCGTTCCAGCGGTACATGTATCGTGCCATATGACCGACAAGCTTATATCAGAAGTAATTGGTGTGTCTTTTTCATACTTTACACCATTGTGCTCAAAACTGAATACAAAGCTTCTCGTTTTTAATGAATGTTGGAATTTTCCATCTATCTTGACATCGTGCAAGCTTTGACCTGCTGTGAGGATAAGCGTATTATTTTTTGCATCTCCATTTAAGATGCCTCCATGTAATGTAAAGGTTACGGTTGCTGTGCTAGGGGGGGGCACACCCCCCTTGGGGTAAGACGCGGTGCTGTGCTATGCGCGTGCGAGCTACCGCAATTTTGCTAACGCTGTTTTTGTGAACGACTCTGGTTGCCAAGACTTGGAATGCACCATGCAAACACTTCGGTTGGCCGTTCTTTCTTTTCTTTTTTACCATCCTTGGCAGCCAATGCGTCCCGTCCATGGGACGGCTGTGATGACGCAAAAAGAGTCGAGAGCGTAGCGAACGGGTGCAAACTACTGCATAAGTGCCGCGATGCGGCACAAACATGGAACTTGCACCAAAGAAAGAACCAAAGAAAAGAAAAAAACATCCTGTGAGCTAAAGCAGTCATGACATAGAATACTGTGTGCAAGTATGAAGATTGTATGGAAATAAGTGTGGGTGAGTGCGCCGCTCACCATCCATGGGGCGGCTGTGAGGACGCTCACGAGCGAAGCGAGGGGATGCAAACTATTGCATAAGCACCGCTGTGCGGTGCAAACATGGAGCTTGCATCAAAAAGAGAAAAAAAGAACCCAAAAAAGAGTCGGGAACGCTACAAGCGCGAGCGGCTAGAAACGTTACATGGAGCGGAGCGGTCGCTCGTCCCATGGACGGTGCAACACAGCAATGGAGCTTATAGCAAGAACCAAAAAAAAGAAAAAAAGCCTGCTGTGTGCTAAAGCAGTCATGACATAGATACTGTGCGCAAGTATGAAAAACGTACTAAAGAAAAAAAGCCATGAGCGTAGCGCACAAGAGCGTCATACTCACGTCGCGAGCCCTGCATGAAGCACGCTGTTTGGCAACTCGCGGGGTTGTCCTATTATGTTAGTTGCGTATTGTGCGGGATGAAGCGTGAATTGCGCTGAGTGTGGTAATAAGAAATGCGCCTAAGAAAACGCACACAAAGGCTAGCAGAAACTGAGGTATTGTAAGGAGCAAAATTTTTTCTGCGGGGACTACCCGAAAGAGAGAGCCCACTACAATTCCTAGGACTACGGCATAGGAAGCAGCGGGAAATTTGGTAAACAAAAAATTGACAAGCGCCGCCATGCATATAAGCCCAATGAGACTGCCGAAGAGAAAAAAGGCTAGCAGTGCTGGTTGGGGTGTGCTTATGATGTGCAAAAAAGTTTCGTAGTAGCCCATGAGCAAAAGCATGTATGAGCCGCTAATGCCCGGAACCAGCCCTGTGGCAGCACTTATTGCGCCGTAAACAAGCGCTTGCATGGCCTGCGCTAGCGAAAAAGCTACAGTCGTGCTTTGTACACTCGGTTTGCTTGCGCTACTTAAAAAAAATATAAGCATGAGTCCTACTGCGCAATAAACCAAAAACCACAGCCATGCCGTGCCGCGGTATTGTGGGACAATGTAGTTTTTAAAAAGGTGTGGAATGCTACCGCATAGTATGCCCAACAATACAAAGCGCAAAAAAACGCCATCGTGTTCAAACAAGGTGAGAAGCAGCTTTGAGGCTACAAACATGCTGCCAACGGCGCCTAGTGCGAGCGGTAGCAAAAACAACAGGGCGTTTTTACAAAGCCTTGTGTTCCGCCAGTTACGCGGGTTTATAAATACCATCATGGACTGTACGCTTTTTTGGTAGACTTCAAGCACCAGTGCCATAGTCCCTATGCTTACTCCGGGAATAACTGCCGTCACGCCGAGTAAGCAACCTTTAACAAGTAAAATAATGCGTAACATATATAATTATTATATGCAGTACAACCAACAAAATAAAAAAAACCTCAGAAAAAACATTGTTATTTTCGCAAGCCTTATTGCTTTTTTGTTTTCATGTGCATCTCGAGAGGCCTTACAGCCACCAAACTTCACGGATTTTTTGCTACTTTCGAGTCTTGGTCCCTTCGACATGGCATCAAAAAAAACGGCATCGCCTGCAATACAAAATTATTTCAAGGTTTACTTTGACGTAATACCAAATTTGCGCATGCATTCGGGGTATTACATTTCACCGAGAAAGCCATATCTTGCAGATGATGCGGGCTACATCTCAAGAGACTTGTTGCTGAGCGCGCACATGCTCAGCGGTGCTCAAAGCGATGCGGGCACGGTTATTTTAATACATGGGTACAATGGCACGGCGCGCTATACGCATTTTCAATATTTTGCGCAGCAGTTCATCAAGCGGGGTTTTAGGGTTGTGCTGTTAAACCTGCCGGGGCATGAGTTTTCAGGGGGCTATAGGGGTTCTGTGGAGAGCTTTGAAGATTACGGAAACATGGTCATGGCGTTTTTGGGGCAATATCGCAAGCAGCTTGGGCCAAAAACCTACCTCATAGGGATGAGTACGGGCTCGGTTTCTATATTCGACGCCATGAGAAGAGACAAGGATTTGTTTTCATCGGTAGATAAGGTCGCTTTAATTGTTCCCTTTCTCTACATAAAAAATTCGGGAGTGCTTAATTTTGCGAGTTACTTTGCAAATTCAGTAAGCTCGAAAAAGTCAGGGCCACTTACTACGTACAATATTCCTTCAAAATGGATACGTAAGGCGCAACAGTGGGGTAAGGCGCGGGAGCAAGAGCGTGAGTTGCAAATACAAAACCAAAACGTATTTATAGCATTTGCTGAACAGGATAAAGTAATAGACGGTAAGAAGGCGCAGGAATTTTATAAAGAAGTCTACCCCAATGCAAGAATAAAAGCCTATGCAGGGCAGGATCATTTATTGTCGAAGTCGGGGTATGAAATTTTCCGAGAAGAGATCATGAGCTTTTTTGTAGCGCAGGAGTCCAAAGACTAATCGTGCTTTCTGCGCATTCGTCTGTGTCGGTTATTATTCCAAGCTACAACAGGCTTCATTTGTTGCAAAATGCAATAGACAGCGTTGTGTCCCAAAGCGTAGTGCCGTGTGAAGTTATAGTGGTGGATGACGGCTCAAGTGACGGAACTGTATTAGGTGTTTTTAAAGCGAGTTTGCGAAACAACCGCGCCTTTATGCGCGTGCTGCGTATGCGGCATTGTGGCATGCCCGGTGCGGTGCGCAATGTGGGAATACGGCACGCGCGCGGTGACTACATTGCGTTTTTAGATTCAGACGACGTCTGGTTAGCGGATAAGCTGGCGCTACAGTTGCCGCTCATGAAGCGCTATGATGTATGCCACACTCGCGAAGTGTGGATGCGCGACGGGGTGGAAATAAGTCAAAAAAAGCAGCGTCATACACGCTTTGGAGACATGTTTGCCGATGCCTTGCACAAGTGCACTATAGGTCCTTCAACGGCTTTAATGCACCGCCGCATTTTTGAGAAGCATGGCCTTTTTCGAGAAGACTTACGCATAGCGGAGGACTACGAATTGTGGCTGCGCATAAGCGCGCGCGAAAGCATAGGCTATGTGGACACGCCGCTGGTAGTAAAAAACTCAAGGAAAGACACGCCACAACTCTCGCGAGAATTTCCCTACATAGAAAACTTCCGCATAGCAGCGCTAGAACCCTTGGTACAGGGGCGCGTCTTTCCGCGTGAAAAACAAGGGCTTGCAGAAAAAGTGCTAAAACGTAAACTAGATATATGGAATACTGGCGCAAAAAAACACGCTTCAATGCGTGCTTCCTGCTTGTAGCAGTTTTTATAATTTTTGGCTCTCTCACAACAACAAGTTGTAATGCACGCGCATTTGTAAAGCTTGACGAAAAAGGCTCGGGCGCGACTATAACCGTTAATGTGGCTTTTGCCTCGTTTTTTGTTGAGTACTTGCGCGACCTCATCGGCTTTGAAACCTTTAGCGAGATGGTCGGCATAGAAAATTTTAGAGAATTTTTTGAAGCGCAGCCGGGTACGTCCTATGTAAGCGCAAGCGTGAGCAATGACCCTGAAACCATCATCATCACCATCAAGACCACCAATGTGCATACCCTGCTTTCACAATTCGAGATTCCATTCAAACAAGAAGGTGAGAAGACGCGCATACAAGTTACACAGCAGCTTGTTAAAACGCTTCTCGGTAAGTTGCCGGCATTTGAGGGTGTAGATACTGCTGCTTTGTTTGTCGCTGATGAGCAAGTGGTTGCAAAAGATACATTTGCATCCTACATAGGGTGGGCGCTTGAAGACTATGCAAGCAAGGCAAGTGTGCAAAAAACGGTTGAAAAGTCTTATGTAAGCATTGCCCTAGAAAAACAAGAAGAAACTCAGAATATTCCCGACGAGGGCTGGAAGCAAAAAAACGCTACAACACAGGAACTTGAAATACCACTCGTAGATATACTCTACGAAAATTCTTATAATGTATGGTATTCACAATAACTACACAATGTCCTATACATGTAATAGCTGATGCATTCCAAACAAAAAAGTTGCTTAAAAATTAAAAAACACCTCATTCTGTGCACGCTTATTACTACGTTCTTTTGTGTAACAAGTCTTAATGCGGTAGAAGAAGACTTGTCTGTGAGTATTGTTCAAAGCATTATCAAGGTTTTCAAAACCAACAATAAAAACAAGATAGCTTCGTTTATTTCTTTCCCGTTCCAGCGCCATTACCCCATTGCCCCTATTAATAATGAAGAAGAATTTGTGGAGCGCTTCGATGAAATTTTTGATGATTTCCTTATCAATGCAATTATTAATTCGGATATAAAAAAGGATTGGGTTCGTGTAGGATGGACAGGAATTATGTTTTCAAATGGACAACTGTGGTTACATTACAATGGAAAGATTTCAGCAGTAAATTATCAAACAGAACATGAGCGAAAGCAACAAGAAAAGATTATGACCGGTGAGTTTATAGATTTGAACGCAAGTTCACTAGAACAAACCATATTAGAATTTAAGACCGAGCATCATCGCATTAGAATTGATTATCTTGGTAAGGATCTTTACCGTTATATGTCATGGAGTCTCTATAGAGCGCTTCATCAAAATCCCGAATTTATTATTGAAAACGGCATAAGAGAATTCGACGGTAGTGGAGGCAATCACCATTATATTTTTAAAAAAGACAATTATGTATTCCGATGTTCCGTGTTTGTTGTAGGTCACAACATATCCTCGTCAGAAGTATTTGTTGATATATTTAAGGATGGTGAAATTTTGTTTACAGAGAAAGCCGTCGTGATTGTAACGCATTAATGTGTCA
Organism: Spirochaetia bacterium; assembly: GCA_965196605.1. GTDB lineage: Bacteria > Spirochaetota > Spirochaetia > WTKD01 > CBDAKK01. Next base: position 62,559 of record CBDAKK010000004.1, on the reverse strand, counting down.
CAGTGCTTTATAATTATTGTTATACTCTAGATAAACACATGCGAGGGGGTGCGTATGATAGACAAGAAACAAGTAAAAAATGTGCTGTATATGGGGATTTTGACTCTTTTATTTCTGGCACCACATGCAACCTATGCTGCAGGAGAGCGTGGTGATGCTGCGCTTTTAAAAGCAGAAAAAGAGCGCGTGCGCTTTCTCCCAAATATGGAAGTGCTGGACAGTGGTATTACCTTGCTTTACAGCAATGACTTTAAATGCTCAGATGATTTTGGAAGGTTTGCAAAAAATTGTAAAACCAACGGAATTACAAAAATACAATATGTGAAGAATATTATTCGCTCGTATTTACAGAGAATGCCTGAAGGTGGAAAGGAAGTTATTGTGCAGCTGAAAAAGAACCAGCCGATGTTGTTGTTGTTCTCAAGTTTTGAAGATTTTGAAAAAGCCTTTGGAGGAGAAGCTGAAAACTTTTTTGAAGAGTTAACGCGTGCGCGCGATGGAAATTTTAACGCCCAAGACCTGTATGCTGAAGAGACATTTGTTTCTCATAACGAGTCAAAGGGGCTTGGGGCAGAGGGTGTGCGCAACGCAGCGCTAGAAGAAATTTTGCACCTTATTCATAATTATGGCATTACCCCCGCCTACCCACAGTGGCAAAAACGCTTGGATGCAGCCACTGCTCGAGCGTTGAAAAATAAGATGCTGGTGTGGGAAGATAAAAATAAAGATGGCATTGGAGACGATGAAAACGCCTTGCCGCGTGGCGACTTGGACGATGAATATTTGACAGAAGCTGTGGAAGCTTATTACGACCAGCGTGGTGGAGCGGGCTATGTGCGCAGCAGCGCCTTGTGCCCGAGCCCAAGCTGCGCTAAAGAAGAGACTTTGAAAATGCTGCAAAACAAGCATGGTGAAATATACGCGCTTATTCAAGAAATGCTTGGAGAGGACAAGACAATATATTAGTCTTTATGCGTTTTGGGCATTGTCATGAACCTTGGAATTAAGCGGGCTCATGCGCCGCCCCAAGTCCGGTAGTGAATTTGCGTGATTTGTGCATCTATGTACTGTTGGTGCTCTTAAAAAACATGTAGCGCTTAAGGAGCGGTTTTGAAAGCGCTGTCGTGGAGAGTTTGCGAAAACTGCGTACAAAAAAAAGCCCAATAGTCGTGAAGTTTTAGGCACACGGCGCGAACCTGAGGCAAGGCATGCGCCGCGGCGCAAAACTAAAGCATGCTCTCGGTTTGAATCCCCTGTTTTCTCACTTTTATGCTGCGCAGTAAAAAGAGTATGAGCAGTACGCTAGCCACAACGGCGCCAAAAACATAGGCGTGGTTCCACGGCAAATTAAAACCTATTTTGGCATTGCCCAAGTACGACATGGTGACTATGAGCATAATAACCGCGGGAATAAGCGCTACAAAAAAATTTTTCTTTTTTATAATTAAATACCCGCTTGCAATGAAAAGGGCAATGGTGCCAATGGTTTGGTTTGCCCACGAAAAATAGCGCCACAAAATGCTGAAGTTTACAAAAAACAACGCAAAAGAAGCCGCAAATATGGGTATGGTTATGAGCAGTCTATTGATTATAGATTTTTGCCTAAGATTTATGTAATCGGCAATTATCATGCGCAGGCTTCTAAAGGAGGTGTCGCCTGAGGTAATGGGTAGAACAATGACGCCTAAAACCGCAACTATGCCTAAAAAGGAGCCAAAGAGGTCGGTTGATATTTCGGTTACAACCCCTGCGGGCCCGCCAAATTTAGATATATCGAAAAGATTGCTTTTGTTGAAAACAATCATGCCCGCCGCAGCCCAAATCATGGCAATCATGCCCTCGACTATCATCATGCCGTAAAACACGCGCCTGCCTTGTTTTTCGTTTTTAAGGGTTCTGGAAATAATGGGAGATTGAGTAGCATGAAAGCCCGAAAGCAATCCGCATGTGACGGTCATGAAAAATATGGGGAATATGGGGAGCGACTTTGGGTGCAAATTCTCAAGCGTAAGAGTGGGAACATAGGCGCGGTACTTTGTGAGAATGCCTATAAATATTCCAATGGCGCTCGCTAAGAGTAGCATGCCCAACACGGGGTATATGCGCGCAATAAATTTGTCTATGGGCATGATGGTTGAGGCGATGTAATATACAAAGATAATAGCGCCATATACTACAACATTTCCCCCTAGATTTTTAACAAGCAAGTCGGCGGGGCTGCGTACAAACACGGTACCCAAGAGTAACAAAAGTACTATGCTGAGTATGTTTACAACATGGCGCATGGGCTTGCCTAAAAAATGCCCCGCAAGTTCTGGAATATGAGCGCCCCTATTTCTTATGGAAATCATGCCAATAAAAAAATCATGAACCGCGCCCGCAAAGACATTGCCTATGGGAATAATAATAAAGGCGATGGGACCAAAGAGCGCGCCCAGAATGGGTCCAAAGACTGGGCCTGTCCCCGCAATGTTTAGTAATTGTATAAGCGCGTTACGCCGAGCACTTAGTGGCACATAATCAACTCCGTCGTAGTACTGTGATGATGGTGTGGTGCGGTTATTGTCAATGCCAAATATTTTGCTTATTATTCCACCGTATATTACATATCCAAGTGCTAAAATAGCTATGCCAACTAAAAATGCTGTCATATAAACCTCCTAAATTTATTACATTTATTGTACTATAACTCGCTTAGTTTGTTTCAATTTCGTTTCAAAATTCAGTTAGTTAGTTAATGTAAGTGGCTGCGCGCAAGAGAAAAGCACTGAACAAGTGCTCAGACGTCAGGGCGTTTTCTTGGGCGATTGTTGCGTAGTTGTTGTACGTAAGTAAATGTACTACTACAAGCACAACCGTGCGCAATAGTAAAGAAGCAATGTCGCATTTGAAGGAATGAGAATTTCGATATAATTTAAAAGAGAGAGAGTATATTTGAACTTTTAACTTCTTTGTTGAAAGTCTTAATTCCACACTATATAGTAAATTAACAAAAATGAGTATTACCATTACAAGCAAGCCTTCATGTCTTGATAATCTAATAACATCGGGTTCGGGTTGGCGGAAAATTTTCACGCCTGTGGAGCGGCAGTATAAAAGTAGCCTGCGCTCCTTGGACTTGAGCAAGGGTGTTCATATAAACGATGAAGATTTTCTACTCATTTTTTATGCGCTGATGTCCTATCTCGATACTATGTTTGGCGTGTGGCCTCATGCAAATTCACCGCACACACTTGCGTTTGGACGAGATACGCGCGCCACAGGAAGCAGCATAATAGAAGCTGCCTTGCATGCAGTGGTAACACACACCCAAGCCTCACGCGTGCGCATCATCAACATGGGTGTCCTCAGCGTTCCGCACATTATGTCCTACGCACGCACGCACGCAGATGGGTTTGTGTACATAACAGCAAGCCATAACCCTCCGGAATATAACGGCATAAAGTTTGGTTCGGGTGACGGCGGGGTTTTGAAACGCGCGCTGGCACAAAGTGTCATAGAGCGTTTTTTTTCTACCTACGCAGAAAAATTAACTATAAAAGAAGCCGACGAAAGACGCTACGAAATAAGTGCAATAACCCGTTTTTCTACAACAGCGGCAGAGGAAAACAAGCGCGCGCACAGTGCCTATGCACAAACCGCGTTGCAAGCCGTATTCCGCGGCTTGGGGACTTCCGCCCATCAAAGCCTTGAAGAACTTGAACAAGCGGTGAAAAAAAAAGTCTGTGCCTACCGTAGTCCCCTTGGAATTGTATGGGACACCAACGGAGGCGCGCGGAGCACAGCCTTTGATGAGGGCTTCCTGAGCAGCTTGAACCTACACCTCACGCGCATACATACAGATTTTGGCGTTTTTGCGCATCAAATAATTCCGGAAGGAGCGGCACTCGAAGACGCACGCCGCGCACTCATTGCTTGTAACGATGCGGCAAAATCTGAGAGCGCATGGTGCGCCTACCCCTTGGCGTTGGTTTCAGATTGCGATGGAGACAGAGGCAACATTATATTTTACGATGATGCGCTGCCAGAGCGCACGCGTGTTATGAAAGCGCAAGAAGTCTTTGTGTTTGTCTTAAGTATAGAACTTGCATGGCAGCGCTTGGTAAGTCCTCATGCAAAGTTGGCGCTTGTTATCAACGGACCAAGCTCCATGCGCTGTGAGCTTATCGCGGCGCGCTATAATTGTGAGGTCTTCCGCATAGAAACCGGGGAGGCCAATCTCGTTACCAAGGCAGAACAACTGCGCAGCCAAGGCTACGTTGTCCCCATTGTGGGCGAGGCTTCCAATGGGGGCATCATCATGTACCCTTCCACCGTGCGCGACCCGTTGTGCACGGCGCTTTCGTGTATAAAATTATTGCTTTGGCAAAACGAGCTAGCTCATGCGGAATTGAGTAATTCTGAAGCGCATGGTGCGCATGCTGAGGTGTTTGCAAAACAGGTGCAAAGCCTACCCACTGCCGCTACTACAGAAGTAGAAGACGCACTTGCAAAGCTTGAAATTCCCTCCCGTGTGTCCGTACAAACCGCGCTTGAACACATTGCTGTGCATGGTGCGCGCGTTATAGAGCGTTTTGTTTCTCTTTTTGAAGATGCGGGAATTGCCGTTGCGCGCGTTACATGCTGCAATTTTGTGGGAACCACTATGCGTGAATATTCACTTGAGGAGGTGAGCGCACAGGGTATTGAAGCGGGAGGACTCGGTTTTTACTTTTATCGCAAGGAGCAAGGTTTGCCAGCGCCGTGCGGTTTTGTGTGGGTGCGCCCCAGCGGCACGGAGCCCCTTGTGCGCGTTGTTGCCGATGCAATTGGAGAAAACGCTCCTATGCTTGAAAGGGCACTAATTCATGCGTGGCGTGGCGTAATAGACGAAGCCATGCCTTGAATTACGGCTTTGTACTAGGCAGTTTTTCACAATACGGAAACTATGTTGCAGTTTTCATACTATATATAATTTGCAATAGTAAGGGCAATGTCGATATTGCTTTTTTACTATTGTAATTTTAATGTAATTTAATTGACATGAAACTAACTGCGATATACAATTTAATTAAATATATTTAAGTGAGGTTTATTTTATGAAATTTAATGTTAACAAAACAATAGCGCTATTAGTAATAAGTGGTGTTTTTTATAGTTGTTCTCTTGAGAACCTAACATATGACACTGAGAGCGACGTTAAAGACACTACCATTACATTCAATACTGTTAAGCCAGAAGATATGGTTGTTAAGTCTACAGATGAATTTCTTACACCTATCAACAAAATAAATGGTAATTTTATTACGTATTATCGGGGTTGGAAAGTAAGTGAAACAGTATCTTCTAAAGTAGATAATGGTACACTAATAATTCAAAACTTATCACCGCGTAGTTTTTTTACTAATATTGACATGACTGTTGACAAAACAAAATTGAAATTAGATCATGCTATCTGTCCTTTTAGGACTTATGAAATCTCTCCACCAGCGAGTGCAACTCTTAAAACCGCAAAAGTGAATTTTTCTCAGAAAGATCAAGTAGAATTAGACTCGCTAAAAAAATTACAATGGGAAATCACAGGTATAGAAAATCATCCAAAAGGATCTGACGATGCAAAATTTGAGTATCCAATTAATGCTGTACAAGCAAGAGGATATGCTTCTTTAATGTATAATTATGCGCTTCTTTTTGCGAGTGATGGGCTTAAGAAGAAACTGAAAGAAGCACAGAGAACGGTTTTTTCGGATAGCGACTGTCAAGCCGGTAATTGCTCCATCCTAGGCAGCACTCATCTAGTAGTGGTTAATGGCAACAGATATGATCGGGGAGACGTTCTCAGTGAAGCTGATTATAAAACTGTATTAAAGGAAAAAATGATTATTTCCAAAGATAAACATGGTACTGAATTTCGTAATATAACTGCAGAAGAAATAGCTAGCAAAAAAAACGATAATATACGTAGGTTTCGAAGCCTAAATATTGGTTTAGTAGATAACATTAAGGATTATACAATGCGTGATGGTAGCACTGTTAAGGGACAAGAATTGTTAGATCCTGAATTAGTGTATAAAAAGTTCATAGAAAAAAAAGAGATTAGCTTAAGGCTTTTCAAATCTAAAAGCGACGCAGGATTAGGAGGGGGTGAAGTAGTTTCTGTAAATTTTACTGTTATGAAGGATTGGGAAAATAACCAATTACGATATTATAAGGGGGATGCTAAAGGTTTCGAGAGACGCATTTTTCAGATATTTTTTCATGAGATGGCACACGCGGTAGGATATGGTCATAGTGGTGGTAGTACTCTTGTTCGACCAAAATTAGATAAGTTGGGTTTCGATCATATATTTAATAATTATGCTCGAAAAGTTTTTGTAGAAGACAAAACTATGCGTTTTTATCCTTACAATCAGGCTGGAGCAACGGCGTCAATGCTTATATACGTGCTTACGCAGTTCAGAATTGCCAGGGCACTCAGTAAGCGGCCTAATGATCCTCTTCCGAGGGATATGTTGCGCATGATGAAGCAGCCTTTTATGCTGGAATGCCACTCCTATTAGGGGAAGTAGATTACCGTTCAAGGTGAATTCAAATGGCTGCGTGCAACAGAAAAGTGCTGAGCAGGAGTTTGGAAATCAAGGTGTGCCAATAAATAGTAAAAAAGCAATGTCGATATTGCTTTTTTACTATTGTTTTTCACGCTCTATTCGTTTGACAATGCTCGGCGCTTTATATACAATATCTTTACCTATTTAAAATAATCGTTATATGGAATAATTATGATTGTAGAAAAAACAATATTTGTGAACCCAAGGGATGTAACTCGCAATTGGCATGTTATAGACGCAAAGGACTTGGTCTTGGGCAAAGTAGCAGTTGCCGCGGCGCACTTACTGCGTGGGAAGCACAAAGTAGAATTTACACCGCACCAAGAGGTGGGTGATTACGTTATCGTTGTCAATGCCCGTCATGTAAAACTTACGGGACAAAAGCGTGATCAAAAAATGTATTACCGCCATAGCGGCTACCCTGGATCATTGCGCGAAGAAAACTTTAAAGACGTGGTGGAGCGCAAGCCTTGTTTTCCCCTTGAGCAAGCGGTGCGGCTTATGTTGCCAAAAAATAGTCTCGGAAGAAAATTATTCACAAACTTAAAGGTTTTTGCTGATGCAGAGCACACGCATGCTGCGCAAAAACCCGTACCATTTGAGGTAAAATAAATGGAACAATACATTGGAGTAGGAAGACGCAAGACGTCTATAGCCCGCGTGTTTTTGCGCCGTGGAAAGGGCAAAATATCTATAAATAAAAAACACAGCGTTGAATCGTTACTTTGTAGACAAGAACTCATACTCGATGCCGTGCGCCCCTTGAAGGTTGTGAATCAAGCCGACCAGTGGGACGCAGTTATTCGTGTTTCAGGCGGTGGTACGTCAAGCCAGTCGGATGCCATATCACTTGGTATTGCGCGCGCACTGGTGGAGTCTGATGCGCAACTTCGCGACACACTGCGTGAGCACGATTTGCTAACACGCGATTCGAGAATGGTTGAACGTAAAAAGTATGGACAACCCGGTGCGCGCAAGAAATTTCAATTTTCAAAGCGCTAATTGTACGGCATATAGCCCTATTTTTGTAATAACATTCACGGCTTTGCGCGCTCTTGCGTAAAAAGTTTTACGTGAATGTACAATAGTAGCATGCACGCACCGTATGAATCGACTGCCAACAAGCTACGTCCTCAATCATTTGCCGAACTTACTGGACAAGATTTTGTAATAAACACGCTCTTAGGAAGCCTTAACACCGCGCAGGGTGCGCACGCTTATTTGTTTAGCGGGCCCCGCGGGGTCGGCAAAACTTCTGCCGCGCGCCTTCTTGCACTTGCGCTCAATCGTCCCAGTGGCAGTGACACATCACAACTGCACTACGATGGAAGCGATGACATACGCCACGGGCGTTCGCTGGATGTGATAGAAATAGATGGAGCGTCCTACACCAGTGTCGAGAACATACGCAGCATTAGGGATGAAATACGCTACAAGCCCGTGCAGTTTTTGTACAAGGTGTACATTATAGACGAAGTGCACATGCTTTCTAACAGCGCTTTTAATGCCCTTTTAAAAACCATAGAAGAGCCGCCGGAATACGTTGTGTTTATTTTTGCAACCACCGAACTACATAAAGTGCCTGCCACCATACGCTCACGTTGCCAGCAGTTTGCTTTTAAGCGCATTAGTATACAAAACATTGTGGACAAGCTCTCAGAGCTGTGCACAGCGCAGAAGATAAGCGCCGAAAATGATGCCCTGATATGGATTGCAAAAGAGGCGGACGGCTCGATGAGAGACGCGTACATGCTTTTTGACCAAGTTTGTGCTTTTAGTGGGCAGTCGGTAACGCTTGAGGGAATAAAAAAACACATAGGGCTTATTGGCATGAGCGCGCTGAATGGCTTGTTTTTGCATTGCGTGAGAGGTGAAAAAAAAGAAGCACTGTCTTTCATAGACACTTTATATGCAAGTGGCGTCTCTTCAGAGCATATTGTGCTTGAAGCAAGTGAGTATGTGAGAAATATTTTGTTCATTAAGGCGGGCATAGCTTCCACCTCCTTGCTTGGCTACGGCTTGTCGCAGTTTGATGCCGCGGTGCATGAGAGCCTCACAAGTGTGCAAATAGAACGCGCCTTGTCTTTGCTGCTTGAGTGTTACCGCAACATACGCTACACCACTAATCAGCGCTTTGAGGTTGAGCTTGCCTTTGCCTTGCTCTGTGAACTTTCTCGTTACGTCTCACCTACAGAGCTGGTTGAACGTCTCGAGGATTTGCAGAATGCGCCTCTACCGCATGCGCTTGCACAAGACCAAGACGCAGAAAAAATTGACAGTGCGCATGGAGTAAGCAAAGTTGCGGAGAGCCCTGTTGAAAACACTGATGAAAGTGTGGATGATGCCATGTGGACGAAGGTACTCGATGTCTTAGCAAAGCAGGATGAGCGGCTTCTGGTTATTCTCGACAGCGTGCGCATACAAAAAGACGAAGCTGTGTTGCACTGTGCTTTCTCAGATGCATTTGCGTTTTCTACCTTTCAAAAGGAGCAGGAAAAGATTACCCATGCGGTGAAACAGATATACGGTGAGGACTTTGCTGTGGAGGCTGTGCTGCAAGAAGCCCCCGCACTTGGTAGCGGTAAGAATAAAGCGCGGCAACTGCCACAAGAGCGTGCGCATGCCAATGCTGATGAAAGCGACAAGGAAGCGTATTCAGAAGATATTAAGTCAGTACTCAATATTTTTGGTGGCTCGGTAAAAGCGCATGAATAAAATAGAAATGCTTTCACAATTGCTTGCGCGTTTTCCCGGCGTGGGGAAAAAAACAGCATTGCGTTTTGTGTATTTTTTATTAAAAGAGACACCGTCCTTAAGCAAGCAACTTGCACAAGAACTTGAAGACTTGCACAGGAGCATACGCCCTTGCAGCGCGTGTGGAAATTTTACCGATGCCGAACTGTGCGAAATTTGTAGTGATGCAAAGCGGCAGACACACCAGCTGTGCGTGGTCGCGCATCCGCAGGACATTACCGCGCTAGAAGGAAGCCAGTCTTATTTTGGGCTTTACCACGTATTGGGGGGCTTAATTTCTCCTTTAGATGGCGTGGGACCTGAACAACTCCGTATGGGCGCGCTTGAACAAAAAATAAATTCGGGCTTGGTTACTGAAGTGATTCTTGCCACAAATTCAACCATAGAGGGAGAGACTACCGCGCGCTATATTTACGAAATGTGCAATGAAAAACAGGCAAAAATTTCCTTTACGCGCATAGCGCACGGCATACCCATGGGTGCGCATTTTGAGTATGTGGATAAAGTTACCATAGCACATGCGTTGCGCTCAAGGTTACAACTTGAGTAGGTGTGTTTTTGTTTAATACTCAGTCCACCTAACGGGCGCAAGACTAAACGGCTACAAAGAACCCTTTGGTAATGAAAGCTCAAAGCGTATTGCAATGGCGCGGGCAATGAATACTGCGGCGCTTACTATATACATGCGCACAGAAACAAGTGGAATGTATTGCAGCAAGACGTAATACAATATTGCGCCCGCAATACACAAGGTTGCATACACGTCTTTTTTCAAAATAAAAGGCACCTCGCCTACTAATACATCGCGCAAGACTCCGCCGCCGGTGCCCGTAATAACGCTTGTAAAAATAATGCTGGAAAGCGAAATGTTCTCTTGTTGCGTGGCAAGCTCACCGCCGAGCGCACAAAATATTGCAAGTCCCAAAGCATCAAAATACGCGATGAGTTTTTTTCTTTTGTGTATGTGCGCACCAACGGCAAAGGCAAGCAATGATGCAAGAATTGCAAGGACGAGTGCCGCGTTGTCGAGAAATATTGATGGAAACAAATTAAGCGTTACATCGCGTATTACCCCACCGCCCACTGCTGTGATGATGCCGAGAATGAGAACTCCTAAGATGTCTAATTTGTGGTTAAGTGCCTTTAATGCTCCAGAAATTGAAAACGAAATAACACCGCACAGGTTTAATATGTAAAAAATACTCATCCGTGTTACTCTCAATTTTACACTATGCGCATTACGCATGCCTTGTATCTTAAGATTAGTATAAAAAAGAAATACGCTCTGTCTTTTTTTTACTGTTTATTTTTATTACCGCAATTTTGTTTTTAGCGTCGTAGTACACTGCGCGCGAGGTCTTGCTAATAAAATATTCGCCGGACCACAAGGTGTCAAATGCGTATATGTTTTTTGGCTTCGGTACTTGCAGTATAAAAACGTATTGTGTTGTGTCCGCATTGGGAATGTCTATGTCTATGTGTATGCGCTTTGTTGCAAAGCTTGTTTTGTGTGGTGCGGTTGCAAATATTACCAAATTTGCTTCGTCGCTTTGTGGCACTATAGACGTGGACACTGCTTGCGTGTCGTACGCACTGTGGTCAGTGTGCGGGTAGTACGGGTTATTTACAAGCACATGGTAGAACATTTCTGGAGTTATGAAGCCGAGGGAAAAAGTCGTTTTGTTTTTTAGTACGTATATTCTAGGCAAAAACCCAAACTCGTCAGATAAACTCAGCGCGGTTACTATCATGCGATGTCCTATATTTTTTATGGAATTGGTTGCGCCAAAATTTGCGAGGTACTGCCCTGCTATCACGGAGTAAAACACCGTTAGTTCATTCGCGTTTTGTCGTAACAAATAGCCCGCATTTGCTACGGTTATATTTTCTAAAATAATCTGCTCCAACACCGACTTTTTTTCTGCAATGCGCTCCCTAAATTCAGTCCAAGAACTCATGCTGTACTGTATTAAGAGTGACGCCGCAATTTGTGGTGAAAGCGCGGAGGAAGGCATACCGTGTATAAATGACAAAAGTTCTCTTTGAGCCCTCGTTTCAAAAAATGCATGCGTGGTTTCCATAAGTGTAATATCCAGCAATAACACGTAATTTTTTTCTTGCATGGACTGTCTAACGCTACTTTGTGTGTTTTGTATATTCCGCATGTAGTGAGATATTTCGACAGGGTTTTCAAAACGCAAGGCGGCGCTCCGCCATGTGCGTGCGTTGCGATACAGGTGTGCAATTCTATCAAAGGTAAGACGCTTGCCTATGAAGTCGCCGCGCTTTTTTGCTTCTGCAAAAGAGGCTATGAGCGCTTGCTCTGAAAAACCATAGACCCCTTCAGGATGTAAGTAGGTTGCAGTTTTATCATCGTATCGCGTTTTTGTCCATCCACGATATGCTTTTTCTATATAGGTTGCTACTGCGCGCTTGGAGTCATTTCTAATTGCATTGGATATTATTGGCATGCGCTCTATGGTTTTAAAGCCATTTGTTTGCGTGTTTCCATAGCGCATTACCGTATACTTAGATTGTGTTGTTATGACCCAGCGCCCCTTTGACTTTTTAAACTGTCCCTCCCCCAATATTCTTAGTGCATATGTGCGCCCTCGAGGCGCGGAAATGGAAAGAGTTTGTATGGAACTTTCAGGCGCAGTGCTCACAGACTTTGTAGAGTGCGTATCAAAGGGTGCTGTAAATGAAATATGAGCTTGCTGGTCTTTGGAATGAATGGAGACGATTATTTCGTCTTTGAAAATTTCATTGACTTGGAAGGTCATGGTAATGGCGTGTGAATTTAATGCACGTGCCTCAGCCTCTGTGTTTTGCAAAGAAGACGAAGCGGGCGCTCCAAATAAAAGTGAAAATCCACTTTGCGAGGCAAGCGGTACTATTTTGTTCAACAAGAGTTGCGTGTTATATGCGTTTATGTAGCTTGATGGATTAAAAGAAAACTGTATTTTCCCAAGCCGCACTTTTGCGCTTTGCACGGCAATACCCTCCGCGGGAAGCATATTCTTATCAGTCGTTTCTAACTGCGCCTGCTTGTTTACGGCAAGCGAGAGTTCTCCCCATTTCAAAACTGTCTGCCGCTCTCGTGAGACGTAGTTGAAAAGTAGCGCTATCATAATTACGCAATATAAAAGTGGAAAAACAAAATAATATTTATTCATAAGGTGGATGCATAGTCAATGCTACTTCTTACTATAATAAAATTACACTTTTAATATATTTAGCTACGGAGTTTTTTGTGAAACATAAACCGCATCTCATTACCCTACACATAAGTTTAGCGGATGAACAAAATAAGAATGAAGAAGGTACTCTTTCTCAGGAGAAAAAAACTCCAGAGCTGCGCGAAGTTACTGTGCAGGGTAAGCGTATTGTGCTGCTTGGCACTGCGCATGTTTCGCAGGAAAGTGTGGAAGACGTACGACATGTCGCGAGCACACATAGCATTGATGCTGTCGCGGTGGAATTAGATGTAGCGCGCTATAACAAGTTTATTAATAAAGATACGAGCTTTGAACAGCTGGATATTTTTACCGTAATAAAACAAAAAAAAGCCATGATGCTTTTGTCGTCTCTTGTACTTTCGGCATTTCAGCGCCGTTTAGGCGACATGCTCAAGGTAACTCCGGGTTCTGAAATGCTGGCTGCCGTGGAAGAAAGCAAACGCCTTGCAATACCATGTGAGCTTATTGATAGAGCGGCAGACATTACCCTAAAGCGCGCGTGGGTGTGTTCTTCATTTTGGGGCAAACAAAAAATACTAGCATCACTCGTCACCATGGTTTTCTCACGCGAAAAAATATCTGAAGAACAGCTTGATGAATTAAAAACCATGTCTTTGCAAGGCGGAGTTATGGAAGAGCTTGCAAAGTTTTTGCCCAACCTTAAAGCAGTGCTTGTTGATGAACGTGATGAATACCTTGCTATGAAATTAATGCAGAGTAAGAGTTCGCACATACTTGCGGTACTCGGGGCTGCCCATGTGCCCGGTGTTTTAAAGCAGCTTGAACGACTGCACGAAACAGCGCAAACAAAAGAGGATGCTGACTCAGCTGAAAAACAAGCAGAGTTTCACAAGCGTTTACAAGCATTAGAGCACGTTCCGCAAAAAAAATTTCACATTGCAAAGTACATAGTGCCCGCGGTTGTTATTTCACTTATTATTTGGGGCTTTTACAAAGGCGGCACTTCTCGCGGCACCCAAAACATAATAGAATGGTATCTCATCAACGGGTCTTTAAGCCTCCTCGGCGCAATTATTGCGTGGGCGCACCCGCTGACCATGGCACTTGCATTTTTATCAGCGCCGCTTACCTCCATAAACCCGCTTATTGGGGTGGGTTTTGTCACGGGCTTAAGTGAGGCATTTTTTCGCAAGCCTCGTGTGGAAGACATTTCCAACTTACAAACCATGAAGCTCAACTTTAAGTCTTTCTACAAAAACAGGGTAACGCGTACCCTACTGGTGTTTTTTTTAACCACGCTCGGAAGTGCCGCGGGGACTTTTATAGGAATACTATTTTTGCTGTAGCCCCATTCGTAGCAGCTTGCCCACAATCTTCAGCAATTTTTGCGGAGCATGTGCTTTTTTCCAAAGTCCCGCACAAGCCTTTGCGCCTTCTATAAAGGTAGGGTAGGGGTGCACGGTACCCAGTATTTTATTGAGTCCTATGCCGTGCTTCATGGCGAGAATAAACTCACCCAATATTTCGCCTCCCCGCTCTGATACAACAGCCACACCGAGTATGGTGTCTTTTTTAGGCGGGGTAAGTACTTTTATAAAGCCTTTGGTTTTGCGCTCTGCAATAGCCCTGTCCAGCTCCTTCATCTCGTACTTCGTGACTTCGTATGCTATGCCTTTTTTACGCGCCTCTGCTTCCGTGAGGCCTACGCGCGCTATTTCAGGTGATAAGAAGGTAACGGCGGGAATAAGTCGGTAATCTACGGCAAACTTTTTCATTTTTCCAAAGAGCGCGTTTACGGCTGCGTACCACGCCATATGCCCCGCCGCATGAGTAAATTGATACGTCCCCGTCACATCACCCACGGCATATATATTAGGTATGGATGTGCGTAAATACTCGTCTGTGGCAATACGTCCGTCTTCGTTCATGTCTATTCCCAAAGCTTCCAAGCCAAGACCACGTACCGATGGAGTACGCCCCGTTGCAACCACTATTGCATCACACGTGAGGTTCTTGGTTTCTTTCGCAGTTTTGACAAGCGCGGTGTATTTTTTTGAAACTCGTGAGCTGCTTTTTTTTACTTCTTGTAGCGTGCTATTTGTGAGCACGCTAACCCCGGCGTCTTCAAGGCTTTTTTGCGCAAGCTCGGCAATGTCCGCATCTTCTTTGTGCAAAACTTGCTCCGCACGTTGCACCACAGTCACTGAGCTACCAAGTAAGGCAAAGGCATGCGCGAGCTCACAGCCTATGGGGCCTCCGCCTAGTACCAGCAAGGAGCGCGGCTGTTTTGTAAGCGACCATATTGTGTCAGAGGTAAACGGCTTGGCCTCACGCAGCCCCGCTATTTTTGGCACATGTGGCGTGGCGCCGCTTGCAATAATAATGCTACGCGCCGTTATAGTGCGCGTCTTTGTTGTAATTTCCCACGGGGAGGTAATTTTCGCTTCTTCTTTGACACATTGCACCCCCAGTTTTTCATAGCGTTCCACTGAATCATGCGGCGCTATAGTAGCAATGCTGTCATGTATGGTCTTCATGACCTTAGAAAAAGACACCACAGGCCGCGCGTATTCAATGCCCACGGCCTTGCCCTCTTTGTGCGCGGAGATGAGTTTGCTGATGGATATAATAGTCTTTGAAGGTACGCAGCCTCGGTTGAGGCAATCGCCCCCCATTTCGGCTTTTTCAAAAAGTGCAAGGCGTGCTTGTACTACCGAGGCTATGTAAGAGGCAATAAGCCCACCAGAGCCCGCGCCTATGACGGCAACGTTGAGGTCGAATTTTCGCGGCTTCTTGTGCTTGAATTTTTTGTACACGCGGCCTGCCTTTATGGCATCTACTATTTTTTTTGAAAGCATTGGAATAATTGCGAGAACAATAAAAGAGATGAACACCCGCGCGCTCAAGAGCCCCGAAATGCTTTCAATGCTAGCAAGGCTGCGCCCAATGTTTACATACGCACAGGTGCCCGCCAACATGCCGAGTTGGCTTATCACCATGTAGGTAAGCAGGCGCATGCGCGTAAGCCCCATGACCACATTTATGACAAAGAAGGGAATGACGGGAATAAGGCGTAAAGCAAAGAGGTAGAGCGCGCCTTCTTTGTCTATGCCCCTGTTGATTTTTTCAAGTTGCGTACTAAATTTAGTGGAAATGCTTTTACGCAAAAAAAAACGCGCGGCTAAAAATGAACAGGTTGCCCCGAGAGTGCTTGCAAATGAGACGAGTACCACGCCTCCAACAAAACCAAACAGCGCGCCCGCGAGCAGGGTCATGACCAAGGCTCCGGGAATAGAGGCTGCGGTTACCAACACGTAGAGTGCAAAAAAAACGCTAGCTACTATCATAACGTTTTCTTGTACCAAGGCAAGCCACACATCGAGTTGCGACTTTACGTATACAAGCGAAAAATAGCGCCCAATGTTATAGCGCCACAGCATGAGCACAATTACACCTAAAATAACTAAAAAAACAAGTGGCTTAATGTGCTTTTTCATACTTGATCCTCTCTAGTGATGTGATGGTTTTGCTGAAACGTTTCTCTGAGCGCTGCGTTAAAAAATGCGCTACGAGTAATTTTTGCTCTGGACGGGAGTCGAACCCGTAACCTATCGCTTAGGAGGCGATTGCTCTATCCAGTTGAGCTACCGAGAGCCTTGCCATTCTCAATAGTTATTATATCCGATATAACGATGTAGCCTGTAACAAATATCCTATGAGAAAAATGTCTGTTTTTTATACTTACCAATCTTATAGAGTGGCCCCGTATTTTTTTATTCCCTCTCTGCTGCACTTCTTCCTTGAATCTACCAGATTCTAAATTTTGAGTATTAAACGCTTTAGTGCCAAGGTATTATAATAACGACATGCAGTCATATATAGCCACTGAAATACGTAAAAGACAAGGACAAACTCAACAAATAACTTTTACGCAGCAGCTGGCGCGCAACGTAGTGTTGCTCTCACAAACAGTAACCGAATTGCGCAACGATGTTTTGCGCGAAGTAACGGAAAACCCTGCGCTTGAAATACAAGAAGACCCAAATTATGAGAGTATTGAAGCTATACAATATGAAAAATATTCGGGGGATGATGCAAACCAGCGCTTTGAATTTATAGAAAGCCTCTTGGTAAGCCCTAAAACACTTGCGGAGTACTTACTTCAACAATTGAATTTAGAAATTGACGATGAACTTGAGCTCACAATAGGCGAGCGTATTATTGCCAACCTCAATGAACAGGGATTTTATACAAGCGCTCCACAAGAGCTTTGCAGTGATATAGAGCACGCAAGCGATGAAATAATACAAAAAGTTTTACGTGTTATTCAAATGTGTGACCCCATAGGCTGCGCCACCTCGGGCGTTATGGAGTCTCTCACGGTACAAATTGAGCATTTAGAAATACCAGAGCAACATAAAACGGCACTCAATAAGTGTATGGCGCTCATCGCTGGAGATACCCCAAACGCTACAGAGAAAAAAGAATTGGCACAATATCTCGCTCGTGACGACTTGAAACACTATTTCCACCAGATAACACCATATCCCGGTCTTGCTTATAACTCGCATTTCACATCGCAATCAGAAATGTACATAATACCGGATGCCCTTATTCTTATTTCGGATGAAGGCTCGGTAGAAGTACGGGTAAATAATGATATTATTCCAATTCTCGATATAAAACAAGATATACAGGAAATAGCGAATAGCGATGATAAGAGCATTGCAGATTTTGCCAATCAATGTGTTCAAGCTGCTCAGCTGTTTATCACAGGACTTGAGTATAGGCGCTATTCCTTGGAAAAGGTTGTTGCATTTATTGCACATACTCAACTGGATTTTTTCACTGAAAAGCAAGAATACTTGCATCCTTTGACGCGTAAAGAAATAGCGACAGCATTAGATCTTAATGAGTCGACTATTTCGCGTGTGGTAACGGGCAAGTACATTCAGACGCCGCGCGGAATTTTTGAAATAAAGCATTTTCTTTCGCATAGCGTTGGAGCAACCGATGCAAGTACCGATAAGATTCAAAAGGCCATACAAAAAATACTGAGTCAATTTTCTGACAAGCGTCCCAGCGATGAAAAAATAGCAGAGCTACTGTCAGAACAAGGAATAAGCATAGCGAGGCGTACGGTTGCAAAGTATCGAAAAAAATTGGAGGAGTACGCGTGAATGTAAAAAAAACCATTAGCGTACTCGATTTCATTATAAGCTCGGAGCAACACCATATTTCTTTGTGCCTTGAATGTGTTGCCGGACGCAAGGGGCTTGGAAATAAGCTTACAAATGCGCTGAACAGACCGGGACTTGCGCTTAATGGCGTGTTTGCCCAGTTTGGTGAAAACCGCGCGCATTTGTTTGGGCTTGGAGAAATACAGTTTTTGCACGATCTGGAAAAAGAAAACAAGCTTGCGAAAATACTAGAGAAGTTTTTTTCACACAAGGTGGGTTGCTGCATTGTCTCACATAGTTCTTCACAGCACAAGCCCCCGCGCTTGTTTGTAGACCTGTGTGAGCAGCATAATTGCCCACTCCTCTACACCACGCTTTCAACCTACGATTTTAGCGTGCGCTTGTATCGCGTGCTAAACCGCTGTTTTGCGCCTACAGAATTGGTTCACGGCGTGTTTATGGACATACGCGACTTAGGCGTGTTGATAACGGGAAAGAGCGGCGTTGGAAAAAGCGAAAGTGCTTTGGGCATATTAGAGCGCGGGTTTAACAAGCTCATAGCTGATGACGTGGTGCTCTTAGAGCGCATAGATGAATCTACGGTAATAGGACGCTCCCCCGATGCCTCTCATTACAAGCATCACCTAGAAATACGTGGCATGGGCATTATCAATTTGCCACAAATGTTTGGCATCAACGTCATGCTAAAAAGTAAGGCCTTAAACATGATAGTGAACATGGAAGAGTGGAGCCCCGACTATGAATCAAATCTCGATAGAATTGAGAGAGAACAATTTACGAGCATAATGGGAGTCAAGATACCCTATGTTTCAATACCGGTGAAAGTTGGCAGAAACATTCCGCTCCTTGTAGAAACGGCGGTAATAAAACAACGATTGAAGTTTATGGGTTATCATGAGGAAGACCCGTTTGTATGATACAATGGGATGAAAATGGCAGAGACTCGGGTAACAATACAAAATAAGGCGGGACTCCATGCTCGCCCTTCTTCAATGATAGTTAAGATTGCTTCAAAGTATTCGTGTGAGGTGTACATAGGTACGGAGAACAACATGATAAATGCAAAGTCCATTATGGGCGTGATGACCTTAGGGGCAGGTTATGGCACAGATATTGTAGTGCGCGCTGAGGGCGATGATGAAGAAAAAGTGGTTGCAGAAATAAAGGCGCTGTTTGATAATAAGTTTACCCCTACGGAATAAGTTTCATGGTAGGGTTTATATGAACATATGGTTTCTCGGCGGGACTGAACTTGGGCAACAAGAACGCGCATACCAAGAGATACGAACAGACATTAGTAAGCGTATACAAAAAGAAGACGCTGATGCGGAAATTCACAATGCGTCTTTTTTTATAGGCGAAGATGAGATTCAGAGTATTGTAGACGAGGTGCTTTCGTCCGCCCTATTTGTGCGCTATAAAATCATTGTGGTTCATTCTATGGACAAAGCCAGCGCCGCAGTCTGCACAAAAATTGCTGCTGCGTGTAAGCAAAGTAGTGAAGAAGTCTTCGTTATACTGCGCGGTGATAACTACAAACTCCCTGCCGCTTTGGAAAATCTCATTCCCAAAAAAAATAAAAAAATATTTTGGAAACTCTCAGAATCAGATTATTCGGAATATGTTTTTGAACGTGCGCGCGCGCTACACATACATTTGCATCCTGACGCCGTGGACCTCATTGTGCACCTTGGGGCAGAACATACGCATGAACTTGATATGATACTGAATTCCATAGCGCAGCATGTGCGTGTACAAAGCACTTCTAAAGAAGTTTCCGAGAAATCGCATGTTGCAGCTACAAAAAAGGTGGTTGTAGAAAAAGAGTCTATAGAAGCATGGATAGCGCATTATAAATCCGAGAGTGTTTTTTCTCTGTTTGCCATGCTTTCCGTGCGTCGCTATGAAAATGCCATAGACATACTCGCAACGCTCATGCGTTCTCAAGAAAGCCTCGTAGCAATTGTAGCGGGCTTAATCTATCAAATAAAAAACACGGTGCGCATAAGCGAACAATGCTTGCACGGTATGAGCGTGAAAAATGCATGTGCACTTTTGAAAATACGCGGTGGGTACACGGTACACAATCAGTACAAAGACTTTATTGCTAATCTCTCCCTTGCTGCGCTGCAAAACATGCTGGGTCTATGCACTGCCGCAGACATTGCGTTGCGCAGTGGATCAAGCGCGCGGCATCAGCAACTTTTAGTGAGCAAGATGCTCTACGATATTATTGCCATAATGCAAAGCGCAGACGCGTGAATGTGGCATTACACTGCATAACATGTAAAAACCCTCAAGGACGTAAACGTCCCCTAGGGTTTAAAAGTATAGTGTGAGACACTGCATGCGTACATGTGTAGCAAACAATAAACAAAACTCCTTAGTATATAAGCTTTCACTACGATATTATGCGTACATACATACGTTTTTTGTTTTGTATTTTTCCACAAGAGCGCTTAGAATTGCAGCAGTTTCGTAGTCGACGGCTTTACTAACATTGTGAGGCCTAAAGTGCATTTGAAATGCTTCTACAACATGGCTTGTTTGAGCATCCCATGTATACGTTACGTCAATCTTGTAGCCATATTCCTTAAGCTGTCTTTGCACAAATTCTATGCCTTGAGGAATTCCTTCTTTACTGTATTCTTCTTCATATTTTCTTTTAGTATCTTCATCATACCAAGCGCCTATCCCATGGTCATAAAGTTTTTTCCACGGAAATTTCGGGCCTGGGTCGTGTTTTCTGCCCGGAGAAATATCGGAATGACCAAGAATCTGCGTAGAATAAATGTCGGGATTGCGCCTTAGAATGTCGCGACACAACTCTATGACTGCTTCAATTTGCTCATCGTTGTACTCGGGAAAAGTAAACACGCCCTTTGCATCCTTGGATGCAAGATTGACGATTTCAATACCAATGGAATGCTGATTCAAACGATGTATGTCTTTCCACGCGCTTCTTCCTGCATGCCACGCCGTGTCTTGTTCATCTACCAATTGAAATATCATAAGTTCCTTCTCAGGATACGATTGTTCCGTAGGGTCAGGAACAAGATAATGCGTGCTTGCTTGTATATTTTATTTACTAAAACATTTAATGATGTCGTAAAGCTTGCTGCTGTATAGTGCAAAATTAACGAAGAAATACCTTCGCCATTTCTGCCTTTGTCATAAGACTGCGATTGTTTATTACGTATTGTGTATTTCATATTGTTACTCCTTTTTTATACGTTTGCGAAATTGCCTATGCATCTTTGACTTATATAAAGCTTGTGTATGTTATTATGGTGGAATATGCACATATTTCATGTCGCACCTCCTTTTAATTGTTTTTTTAGTCATATTTAAGTTCTCGTCACTACAATAGTATAGTACAAATAAATATTTTTTCAAGCAAAAAAATAGTATTAATTTATAATTTTGTCTATTTAAGAAAAATAGAATGAAAATTAAATAAAAAGAATAAAAAATAAATTTTCAGAAAATAAAAATAAAATATTCTGTAAATAAGAGAGTGTTATTGCCAACAAGCGCCCGCTGTAATGGCGCGTTTTAAAACAGCGGCCATGCATATAGATTCGCAATTTTGTGCTTTAACACTGCACATGAGCAGCATTAAAACGCAAAATTTTTAATAAGAAATAGTACGAGATAAAGAAGTTATTTGGGATTTACAAGGCTAGGCACGCATAATGGCGGGCGGCTTGAAAGGCTGTAGCTTTTAGCATATAGATACGAATGGTAGCTACACACGTAACCCAGCACTTTAAATGTTCTCAACCTTATGCCAAAGTGTTTTATGTGGCGTTTCTCAATTTTTCACACAGCCAAAAAAAAGGCATCTTCACAATATGAAGATGCCTTGAATGCATTAATGAAACTTTGAATTATCGAGTCAAATCATATACTCGCACCATGTGATCATAACCCGTAACTGCAATTTTACTTGCGTCTTTGCTAAATATGACGTTGTACACGCGAATGTTCCCCGTATCGTATTGCACAATGTTTTCTCCTGTGTCAACGTCAAAAATATTGACAAAGCCATCACGCGCGCCACTCACGAGAAAGGCACCGGTAGGTGAAAATTGCACCTGCTCCACGGCGTCTGTGTGAAAAGAAGCAAAGTTGTAAATTTCCTTACCTGTTGCAACTTCCCATATGCGTACCGTGTTGTCCCAAGAGCCGGAGGCTATGCGCGTTCCGTCGGGGCTAAAAGCAACCGTGTTGACTTTCGCCGTGTGGCCCTCAAATTTTCTTATGGCTTTTTTGCTTGCCAAGTCCCACAAATACACTACTTGGTCATTGCCCGTGGAGGCAAGGGTCGTACCGTCGGGGCTAAACGCCACATTGGTAGCGTACGATGAGTGCCAAAACGTAGCGTAGCGTTTACCTGTCTTGTAGTTTAAAACGACAACTTCGCCCGTCAAAACAGAGCCTGCAACCCATATGTCTTCTCCATCTCTGTATATATCCACGCCTATAACATTGTGTTTGAAGCCTCTAAAAATTTTAATGCCTCTTCCCGTGCTCGCATCCCAGGCCTTTATGGTTCTATCCAATCCTGCAGAGACAAAAAAGTTTTCCTTGCTATCATAGGCAAGTGATATAACGTCACTTCTGTGCGCATCGGCTATTTTCAAAAACTGGCTACCGTCATTATAATTCCATACAAATATGTGGTTGTCCCAACCTCCTGAGGCGAGATAGGGCTGAATAGGGCTGAAAGAAAGCCCTTGCGCTCCACGAATATGTCCATCTAGTACAAATTTTTCTACCAATTGTACGGTTTTTGAATTTGCCTTTGTGCTTGTTTTTGTAGGGCTCGGCGCAGATGCGCACCCCGCTGCTACCAGCACACTCATCACACTTATTGCAAAATAAGTAATGAATTTCTTTAAATAATATATCGTTTTCATGACGCCTCCAATTAATTTTTTTTAGTATAAATTTTGTTTATAAATAATGTATAGTAAATTTTTTCAAAAAAACCATATGTCAAGCCTATATTTTTAATCGGTACATACGGCAAAATACTAAAACTAAATTATAATAAAACACATGCTGATAAGCAGAGACCTCCTTATTATCCACTATCATTTTAAAAAAGGTGGGGTAACTGATGTTATAACAGCGGCAATTAAGGCATTTGACATTCACAAAGCGGTAGAACGTATAACGCTTGCTTGTGGCAATGCGCCTGAAAAAACGGATGAAATCATGGCATCCGTTGGTGCGTTGCAAAACATTTCAATCAAGAGTAAGCATACTGCCGCATTGGGGTATTGTGATGTAAAAAATAAGCCCGATGCTCATGCATCGATGAATGCGCGCGATTATGAAGCATTAAGGCATTTTTTCAACGCATACACCAGTGAAGATACGCTCTGGTGGGTACACAATCATCACTTAGGTAAAAACCCTTTTTTTACAAAAATGCTCATGGAGCACTTGCGTGTAAGCGGCCAGCGCTGTATTTTGCACATGCATGATTTCCCTGAGGAAGCACGCTTTGCCAACTTGGCAGCTTTGAAACAGGTCATGCCCTGCGCGCATTGTTACACGGCAATGGCAGGCACCCAATACGCAGTTATAAATTCGGTAGATGCGCGCATACTTCAGACAAGCGGACTTGAAGCGCATTATATACCCAACATTGTGAGGCAAAACAAGCCTGCGCACCAGCCTGAAAAACTTACCAAAAAACAAGCTTTAAGTGCGCACGCATTTTTGTACGCCATAGCTCCAGAGGCTGCCCACAAAACAGAGGATACGCTGCTTTTCACCTACCCCGTGCGTTGCATACGCAGAAAAAACGCCCTAGAGGGCGCCTTAATTACAAAATTATACCAAGCGTATGCCCAGACGTCGTGCAACTACAACATTACCTTGCGCGGTGAGTCAGAGCAAGAAAAGCGCTATTCAGAAAGAGTGCACTCACTTTTTGAGGAAGGCGCCGTGCATGGCTTTTTTGGCCTTGGCAAGGACCCGCGAAACACGCTCAGCCTTGCCGAAGTATGCGGGGCAAGCGACGTTATAATAAGCAGTTCGGTGCAAGAAGGCTTTGGGTTTTCGTACTTAGGCGCGGCTACGTGGGGCAGTCCCCTGCTTGCTCGGCGCATAGCGGTAGCAGAAGACAGCGCCAAAATACTTACAGATTGGGACGCACACTGGTACAGTGAGCTTGCAATTCCCGTCACGCTTTTGTCCGCTATGCAACTCTCACGCTTACAACGCGCATATCAAGAAAAAATACAAGCGGTACGCAGCATGGGGCTTTACACACAGCAGCTTGTGCAAGCCTTAGAGAAAGAACTTCATGAAATGACAACTGCTACCGCAATAGATTTTTCGTTTCTCGACCTTGAGACACAGGTGCATCTTATACAAAACTTTGCTCACCATTGCGAGACATTGTTGAAAGCAAATGCAAAACTCATGCAAGCAACCAAGGCATTGGTACAGAGCAAAAAAACAATAAACACCCAAAAAATGCAGCGCGTAGCAGCGGCTATAGAGACGCAGTTTGGCACGCGCGCGTTTATACAAGCGTTTACAAATGTTGCAGAGGCTACAAAACAGACAGAGGCAAAGCATGACGCACATGAGGTTGCAAACGCCGTGCTTGAGGCGCATGCACACATGAGTTCTTTGCGCCTTTTACTCAGCCCTTATTAAAGCCTTCTACAATAACGCATCATTTATAAACTGCAATGGTGTAATTTATAGGCAAAGGAGCATCACTAGCAATTATGATTTTGTAGCTACCCGCGTCTTCAGCAAAAACGGGCATGCTTTTGGTTTTACCATTGCCAACCTTTTGAGCATAAAGGGCGCTTCTATCATCACGCGCAAATATAACTTCGACACCCCCAGAAAGTGCGCTCACTGAAATAGTCGCCGCCTCTTCTGCGTTCAAGCTGAGCGGATATTCCCGCACATGTTGCTTGAAAATTTTGGTGTCTTTGGTACTGAGCGTTGCGGTTTCCGAAAAAAGGGCTTCGTTTTGTGTGGTGAAAACACGTAAAGAAAAAGCCCCTTCTGCCGCGCCGCTAAAGGATGTTGGGGTAATAAAATACGTGCCATCTTGCGGTACAACAAGCGATAGTAAGGATGTAGTGCGTGCCTCATCCTTAATCCAATCATCTGAAGCCACAACTTCACCGTAGGCATTAGAAAATTCTAAGAGCGTGTCAAAAACTTCCGAAGCCATAAAGGCATAGAGGCGCGTGTTTTTTGTAAGGGACAGCGCGTATTCTCGTGAGATCCTGCCAATAATTACGTCAGCCTTAGTAAGGGGCGCTTCATGTTCCACAAAGGGCAAGGACTCTATACGATGCTTTGAAGTAATTTTGTAAACTGAGAGGGTATAACTACCAAGCGCTTCAGGTTCATTGTCTTCACGCACAGTGTTTTGCTTTTTAGGCGCATGGAACAATGCCGTAATGCTCACTTTACGAGTTGTCGCGTTTTGTGGCTGTAGCGTTTCTTGCTCTTCTTCCTCCATGTTCTGCGGAACGAAAAAAGGGGTAAAGACCACGCCCGCATTCTCACCTAAAAAAATGTCGCGAAACACGCTGTTGTTTTCTAGCTCTAGTTGCAAAACGCTATCAAGGTTTTGCGAAGTAATGAGCGAAGCATAGCGAGTGTTTGCCTCAACAGGGAAGGAAACGCTCAGTCCCTTATGCAAACCTTGTTGCGTGCGCTGTGCCGTAGCACTCAGCGTTGCCGTAGTTTGAAACAACAAAGTTTCGTTATTTGCCTCTTTGTCTTCTTGAGCATGCGCACCGCGCAAAACCAAAAACACCGTAGCGATTGTAAAAGCGACTATACAGCAACGCATAGCCTCTCTGTTATTAATTACCGCACATATAATTTTCTTCATTCATCGGCTCCCATATCACGCAACACATGTACTACGTCGCGGGGCGTCACTGCTTGCAGTGTGGTTTCGCATAGTTTTTTTTGCAGCACAAAGCGTATTTCATCCTCTACGCTTTTTTTGTCCTTTTTCATGTGGGAAATAAGCGCAGTAGCAGAAAATCCTGTGTAGGAACTTGGGTATTCAAATACATCCAATAACCGCCACATGCTTTTAGCATAGGCTTCGTCCGTAATGCCAAGCCGCCCCCCTAATCTGAGCGCGCTGCGTATACCTAGGCCTACAGCATTGCCGTGATCCCATTGTTTGTCTCGAGCCCTCGCTTTGGATTCAGCTTCTATTGCATGCGCAAAGGTATGGCCTAAATTCAAAAAAGCGCGTTCGCCTTTTTCTGTAAAGTCGCTTTCGACAAAATTCATTTTCACATTCGCCGCATTCCATATAAGTGCGTCCCACCACGGAGTTTCTTCTGTATTTTCATGCTCACGCTGCCGCGCGCGCGTGACTGTGTGAGCATGCTCACTAAGCGTGCTAAGAATTCCACCATCACCTAACATGCCCGCTTTTATTACCTCTGCAAGACCACAACGTAGGTTATGCTCTGAAAGCGTATGCAAAAACGAAGGCGCAATTATAACATCGCGCGCGGGGTAAAAGGTTCCTATCATGTTTTTGAGAGCACCGTAATTTATGCCAGTTTTGCCACCTATCGCGGCATCGACCATGGCAAGTAAGGTTGTAGGAAACAATTGAAAATTCAAGCCACGCATGTACACAGAACTTGCAAATGCGCCAACGTCACACAATGCGCCTCCACCAACCACCGCAACAACGTGGTGTCTTTGCAGGTTTGCGGCAAAAAATGCATGAAGTATTGCGTCGAATATTGGACGGTCTTTTGCAAGCTCACCACCCGGCACCACAAGATGCCGCACACCGCGCGCTGTAAGCAGTGGCAACACATGCTCAGCTACGCCATTGTCTAAAAGCACAAAAGAAGCGCCACATATACTTTGTAGCGCTTCATTTTTAGAAACCGTCGATATGGTGCTGGGCACAGCACCAAGTGTTATTACTCTACGGGACATGCTTATATTACTATAAGCTTTTTATCATTTCTTCACAGAAAATAACGCTGTTTCTCCCACACCCTTGAGGTTTGCAGAGCCCAAGGCGCCCATTTTGAAAACGTCCTTTGCCTCTTCAACAACTTCTTTGGTAAAGACCAACGCGGGGTTTGGCTTACGTGCAACATCACATAATCGAGAAGCAATATTCACCGTTGAGCCTATGACGGTGTATTCTAAACGCTCTTCGCTCCCTATGTAGCCTGCAACAACATCACCATAGTGTATGCCTATGCCATTGTCTATGGGCTGTAAGCCATCGCTTTCTATTTGTTTATTCAATGCATTGAGTGCAGTTCTCATTCCTATACCCGCTCGTATTGCCTGTACGCTGGGGTTTTTTTGACCAATGACACCAAAAACCACCATAATGGCATCACCGATAAATTTATCTACAAGTCCGCCTTCATTTTGCGCTACAGCAACCATTTGTGAAAAATATTTATTGAGCATGGCAGTAACAGCACTCGGTTCAAGTTTTGCAGATAATGCAGTAAAGCCGCGAATGTCACACATGAGCACTGCAACTTTCTTGAGTTCCCCGTAGTTTCTTACATCTTTTGCTTCATTTGCATATTTCTCAATGAACTCTTGCGCTATTTCGGGGTTTACAAAACGTCCAAAGGCTTCTCGTATTTTTTCCCTCTGTCGGAGCCCCTTGGTCATTTCATTAATACCCCAAGCCATGGCACCTAACTCATCTGAGCGTGTTTCGTCGAGGTTAATGTTAAAATTACCTTTTTTCACATGCTTCAGAGCAGAGACTATTTCTTTGGTGTCTTTACGTAAATGCGCGCCGTATATAAAATTGACAAAAATCGCAAGCAGCAAGAACACCACGCCCAAATATGCCAACTCCAATGCAACACTTACCGGAATAAGGTGATCTTGAAACACATATCGAATGATCATAATAAGCATTGCGACAACGGGCATGAGGACAAAAATAACCGTGCTTTCCATAAGACGTCGAGCTATGTGCTCTAAAAAATTGCTTATTTGCCGTTGCTCTGTAGAAAGACTGCGCAACTTGCGTTCTAGCAACACGTACTCTAATTGCGCTATAATTCCTCCGCCCATTATCCAATACCCTGAGAGAATTTTAAGCGCACTATGCCACGGAAAAGCTGTTGTGTACAAATACTCATACAGCGCGATACCGAGCAGCCCTCCAAGTACCCAAGTAAATACGTTTATTTTATACGCGTGCCGAGCTTCCGACTCGCCCTTGCGCGTTTTTGGAAACAAGGCATACAAGAGCTCACGCAAAATCAGCATTGCCACATTGATGCTTAAGAGGTTTCGGAGCCCCTCAAAAAATGGCAAACTATCTAAAAAGGGACATACTAAGCCATTGTATATGTTAAGAAATACCGTAACTAAAATAGTTATGATGTACATTTCAACGCGCGTAGAACCCCCTATGGTTTTTCTAAACAACGCTATACTGTCTTTGTTTTTTTTCATTGTTCACCTCTAAATAAATTAAGTTTACAAAAGAAGAAAATTATATTCAATCAATGTAATGTAAGCTTCGTTTTTAATCACGCATCCTAAATCACAAGTAACCAAATAAACCCTGTTATCATAATATTATAAATACGGCACATTATGAAACAGTATAAAAGTGATTACTATGCAAAAAAAGCCCAAAATGAGAATTTTGCCGCTCGTTCTGTATATAAACTCAAGGAAATAAACTCAAAATTCCGTCTATTCTCTAATATATTGAAAAAAAAAGGCTGTGTGCGAATTTTAGACTTAGGAGCCGCGCCCGGTTCTTGGACGCAATATATATTGCGCACGACTGAAGAGCGGGTTCAACTTGTAAGCGTAGATTTACAAGCGCTCAACCAAAAAATAAGGGCTGACGGACACTCTCGTTTAACCACGCTTGAAGGCAGTTTTACGGACGCTACAATGCAAAATAAGCTTTCTAATTTGGGGCCTTACCATTGCATACTCAGTGACGCGGCGCCTCGTACAAGCGGCAACAAAATTGTCGACACAAGCGCAAGCCAAAATCTTGTAGAAGCAGTATTTACCATTGCAAAGACTTCACTCGTTAAGGGCGGGACTATGGTTGCAAAAATATTCCAAGGTGCGGAAGAAAAAATGCTTATACAAAGTATAAAAGATCACTTTAAGCAGGTGCATCTCTACAGACCCCAGTGCGTAAAAAAGCACTCATTTGAACACTATATTGTTTGTCGATAATCCGAATTGCTTAATAATTTGTGAAGCAGTAATGAATTCATTTGTGCCGCTAATAAGCCCTTCAAGGTTTTCAAAGCTTATTACAGATAAACCGCTTAAAAAAGATTCGAGGCATACCACGCCATTATGTTGTATTTTCGCCTTGTTCAACGCCTGCATAAATTTTGCCTTGGTGATCATATCCGGTGAGAGAAAGAAACTGTGATTTTGTTTAAATGCCTTTTTGTGTACGGCATTGAATGGTATTGAGGCGTTTTCATCCCCAAGAAATAACGCGCGCTTTTCATCTTCCTGCGCATACTTTCTTGTTTTGCTACGCATCCTAAAATGCCATAACCACGTTGCACGATAGACGACACGGGAAATAATAAGAAAGGGCCCAAAACGATGCGGCTGCATGGGGTTGTCTGCAAACCTATATACAGACCCGGGCGCAATTTTCTTGTAGTTGTAAAATCTAGTAGCAACTTGGCGCGCGGGAATGCTGGCATCAAGCTTGACGTTTATAAAAGCGTAGACATCACGTAAATATACAAAGGGGTTAAGCTTGCCATTTGATATGCGCACTGTCATTTCAGGAACATTGGTATCACTTAATTTTTCCTTCAAGGTTTTGTATTTTTTAGACACGCGTTGCGCATTTTCCAAATGCATTATTTTCACCAACTCGTCTTTACCATGTACAAACAAATCCAAAATTGCTTCTTTATCTAAGTAGTGTATGTCCTGTATTTGCTGCCAATCCATGTTGATGTACAGCCCTAAGTCATGTCCATGTTTGTAAAATTTATATAAAATTTTCTGAACGCGCGTATACTCTTCGGGGTATTTTTCTTGTAGTTTGAGCAGCATGTCGACATCGAGGAAAAACGTCATGCGTATTTCACTCAGCAAGGCCGTCACTCTATCAACTTCTGCTAAGCTATGCGCTATAGCGTGCGCATGCTGAGAAAACTCAACGGGAGAAAGCGTTACATTGATGGAGTAAAATATTTGTTTTTTCCTAGGCATATACGGTTATTTATATATGATACTAGCATACAAACTCCGCGTACAATGTGTACAGCGTTTTTCATATTCTCACGCTTTTCATAACAGAGCACAAAGCTCCCTTACAGTGCGCATCCATGTGTTCATATCACTATAATTTAACAATCAAAATTGTTCAAAATAATTATGGTAAATGTGCAATTATATAAATATATGAAACACAATAATAAACATTATATTAACGTATTGCTATTTGCAGCACTCATTGTTGTTGGAACAAAAACGCCTGTCATAGCACAAGAAAGTACTAACGCACTTGTATTGCAGACGGACTTTGGAGTAAAAGATGGAGCGGTTACCGCAATGAAGGGTGTTGCCTTCTCGGTGGATAAAACCCTAGCCATATACGACCTTACGCATGAAATTCCCGCATTTGATATTTGGGCAGCTTCATATCGTCTTGTGCAAACTCTTGACTATTGGCCTCAAGGTACAGTATTTGTTAACGTTGTCGACCCCGGCGTTGGTACTGACAGAAAATCAGTTGTAGCAAAAACAGAAGATGGCAAGTACATTGTTACGCCCGATAATGGTACGCTTACGCTTATTGCGGATACTGTGGGAATTGTGGAACTACGAGAGATTGATGAGAAGATTAATCGATTGAAAAATTCGTACGACTCATACACCTTTCACGGCCGTGACGTGTATTCGTACACCGGGGCGCGTCTTGCTGCATCGGTTATTAGTTTTGAACAGGTTGGCCCCAAACTCCCCAACACTCCGAGGCGCATCTCATATCAAAAAGCGCAAATTACAAAGGACACGTTACGCGGCACTATTCCCATATTGGACGTGCAATACGGCAATGTGTGGACCAACATTGACAAAGCGCTTATAGAAACCTTTGGCATGGAAAAAAACGCCTCATATGAAGTGAGTATTTACAACGAAAAAAAACTTGTTTATCAAGAAAGTGTACCGTATGTAAACAGCTTTGGGGACGTAGCAAAAAGCGCCCCGCTCTTGTACTTGAACAGCTTGCTTAATTTGTCCATAGCCTTGAATTGGGACAACTTTGCAGCACAACACAAGGTCTCTTCTGGGCCTACATGGAGCATTACTATTAAGAAAAAATAGTGAGGATTTGCAAAATTTATGATGCGCCGCATGCAAAGTAAATTATATGCAACAAAGCTATGGCGCGAAATACACACTGCGCGTCAGCGCAGATTGCTTGCCATGTGAATATTTGTAGGCGCATGTGTTGCACGACCTATACGTAACTCAAGCGCCGGCTGTACTTACCTATATGCTGGTGCTTTATAAAATCAAGTTCCCTTAAGTAAAAAAACTTTCGCACCATGAGTAAAATGACCTGTGCTTGCAAGGCACTTACGCATTAGTAAGCAGGCTGTAGTTTCGGCAGAGCCATTATAATAGTACGTAATGACATTTATATAAGTGAAGTTGCAATTCACATGTTTTAAGGAGACTATCATGACTAAGAATAAGAGAAGTATTGTCCTTATTGTGGTTTGTTTGCTAACGCTGTGCGTGCAAGGCGCGGTGTTTGCAGAAGGAGAACAAGCACTACAAGAGGAAGCACGATTTATCATTTTTCACACCAATGATACTCACGCTCGTGTAAGCGATAAAGCGGGTTCTCGCATTGGCTTTGCAAAGATGAAAGCACTCATTGACGCAGAGCGTAAAAAGCCCAATCAAGGTGTCTTGGTTTTTGATGCAGGCGACACGCTTCATGGAACGTCCTTTGCAACGCTTTCTAAAGGTGAGAGCATCATGGATATTTTAAACATAATACCATACGATGCCATGGCTCCGGGTAACCATGATTTTAACTATGGGTATAAAAGATTGTTAGAGCTCGCACGCAAGGCAAAGTTTCCCTTGCTCTCTGCAAATGTTCTGAAGGAAGGCAGCAACAGAACCGTGCTTCCTCAGTATAAAATTATCAAAAAAAATGGAGTGCGCTTTGGCGTGTTTGGCTTGTCAACTCCAGAGACGGCGTATAAAACACACCCGAAAAATGTCAAAGGCTTGGTGTTTCAAAACCCCATTGAGGCAGCAAAACGCGTTGTCGCTGTGCTTGAAAAAAAAGGAGTAGACGTTATCATTGGCGTTGGGCATATCGGCATTGATAAAGAAACTGAAATTACTTCAGAAAAAATTGCAGAAGCCGTGCCTCAAATTGATTTGTTTGTAGACGGACATTCTCACAGCGCCTTACCTACTGGTAAAAAAATAAACAAGACCCTCATTGTGCAAACGGGAGAGTACCTGAAAAACCTTGGGAAGGTAGTGCTGGTTTACGCACCAGATGGCAGCATTACTATTGAAGCAGGGCTTATTCCCGCGGACACAACCGAGCAGGTTGAAAAAAATGCAAGCATTGAAACGCTTGTAACAAAGATTGTAGAAAAGAACAAAGCACTTTTGAATAAGGTTATAGGCACGACTGCGGTTTTGTTACATGGCGAAAGAGCGGTAGTGCGAGCAGGCGAAAGCAACCTCGGTAACTTAATAACACAGGCCATGCAGCGCAAGAGCAGTGCAGATGTGGTTTTAACAAATGGTGGAGGCATTAGAGCGTCCATTGCGATAGGTGATATTACCAAAGGGTCCGTAAATGCGGTACTACCCTTTGGAAACAATCTCGTTGTTCTTGAAGTTACGGGAGCACAATTGAAACAAGCACTTGAAAACGGCATACGCACCTACCCGAGCCCTGCGGGCGCTTTTCCGCACATTGCGGGCATGCGCGTTGTCTTTGGAAAAAACAACAAGGTCAAAAGCATGACCTTGAATGATGGAAGGCCTATTGAAGAGAAAAAAACCTATGTACTGGCAACCAATGACTTTATTGCGGCGGGTGGAGACGGCTATGCCATGTTTGAAAATGCACGTAAACTCGGCGAATATGAAAATTTAGACGAAATTCTTATTGATGAAATAGCAAACTACGGCACGGAAGGAAACGCCGTAGATGGACGCATAGTGCAAAAATAGAGGAAGTCTTAGTACAGACAAAGTTTTTCTTGCAATAGTTTGCATCCCCTTGCTTCGCTTGTGTTTTGTTTCCTACGGGCGGTAGCCTCACTCGCGTAGCTTTCTACACTCTTTTTTCTCTTAACATTTATGGTACAAGAAACATGCACTCAATACTGGAGAGTGTGGGGCGTGCCCTCACAAAAAGAATAGTGAAACCCTCAAAAAGCAAAAATAGCAAGGCACAGCAACAACACATACGGAATCATCATAAAGCACGGAACAAGCTTTTCTACCTTTGTTAATTGTAAATAAGACTTCGTGGACTTGCCATGCTTGAGCGCATCCCATTCCTTTGCATAAAAAGAATACTGCAGTCGCTTTTCTAAATCATGAATTACTTCAAATTTTCCGCTATTTAACTGCTTATATGAATGAATATTTATAAGCCATATGAAACACAATATAATTCCTAAAATAGAAGCTGAGATAAACACCATGTATCCATACTCTAAAACTATTGTTTTATTAATAAAGAATGACAATACAACAAATACGCCAGAAAGAAGCGCAATGTAAAAACGATTTGTTTGCAAACGCCTTTGACTTATCCTGTCTGCCATTTCTACGTGGAGTTTGTAAATTTCTAATAATTCTTTATTACTTTCCATAAAATTCACAGTTCTCTAATAGCATGTTATGAGTTGTATGCAACCCATATCTGTGTTTAAGCATAAAACCAACGTACGCTTATATGCTTTTATTATAGAGCATGCGCAAAAAATCAAAAGTTTCTCCACCATGTGTATATGCATGGGATAAGTAGGCGGGATTAAATGGGATAACAGTGGTATTTGGTGGGATAGATGGGAGTATTTTTGCAACTGGGTTTTATATTTTGCAACTGAAACTGCGTATTTTTGCGTGCGGTTTTAACAAGAACAAACTTGGCAAATATGGCGCGACAAGGTAGTTAGTGTGCGGTGTGGCGTTTTTATTTTTTGAGAAACCAAAACAATAACACGGGTTATTTTGAGAAGGTAAGAGAAGCAGATATTGTGGTAAGCATGAGAAGATACGGTGAAGGAACGAATGCGAACGGAGCGTATCACACGCAGAGAAATAACAAGGTAGACCCGCAGGGTACGTGCAATGTAACGAGTTATGTGATGGCGTCAAAGCGAGCGGGTGCGATGTTTGAAGTACCGGTAGGCATGCAAGCAGAAGACTACTTTGCAGGATATCTCAAGCGTAAAGAAGCGATACGGGTGATGCGAGAAGCGGCGCCGTGGGCATTTTATGGGAATGGTTCTGTGAAAATAAAACCTTACGAAGTGCATACAATGTTGCGGTGGGGCTATAACAAAATAGCCAATGGTGTGGGAGTTGCGGAGTTTGGAATAGACAGGACGCTGCAAGAGCTTATATGGATGGTGCAAGTCGGTGCGGGAGTTGTGGTAAGCGGGGACTTTCCAAACTATCGGGGAAATAGACTAGCCCACATTGTGAGCATTGGCGATGTGGTGTATTCGGGAGACTGCCCCGAAAGTCCGAATCAAATAGAGCTTGATAGATTTGAGGCGTTTATTATAGACGATCCGTGGGGCGATTATAGGGTCGGATACAACCCGGATGTAACGGGGTATGAGAAAGGGAACAACGTCATTATGAGAAAAGCAGATGTGGTTGAGTACCTGAAGAACAGCGGAGAGAACGAAGGGTACTGGGCACATGTGATAGTGAGAAATTAAGGAGGAGTTATGAAAAAAGTCTTGAGAGAAATATTTAGCGATGAGAGTGGGGTTTTGAGTAGTAAGAGAATACTAGGGTCGATAACATTATTTTTTGCAATGGGGTTGACCACATATTCAGTGATAACAGGGGATTCTACAGAGCCATTTTTGGGATGGGCATATGGAGCGTCATCAACATTGTTGGGAGCTGGAATTATTGAAAAGTTTGCACGGAGGAGATATTGATGATATGTGGAATAGTATCAAGAAGTACGGCGTTCTTATTGGTGGTTTTATCACTGGTGCAATCATGCTGGCAACCCGTTTACTCGCAAACACGAGCGGAGAGAAAGGGCGCATTGCTGGAAGAATTAGAGCAAATAATAAGTCGGCAAGAGATGCGAATACAGGAGCTAGAGAAGGAGTTGCAGAAGCAAGAGAACTTGGAGAGGCAACGAGAGAGAGTATTAAGCGAAGTCAACGGCTTGTTAGAGAAGCAAAGCGAGAGACTGGGCGAGCAAGAGACATTGTTCAGGAGTTACGAGCGGGTGAGTGGTAAGCAAGCGATTGAAGCAGGTCTACTGGGCGGACTTACGGGGTTAGTCGTGGGTTTTGTCGGTGGAGTTGTGGGAATGTATTACTTGAAGTGAAGAGTTTCAAGGGAATGATAAGGAAGAAGCTATGGATGAGATAAGCGTGTGGATGCGAATAGCGATAGGAGCGGTATCGCTTATAAGCACGATGGTGGGGCTTGTTGTGTGGATGTGGAAGATGCTACAGAGGCAGGCGCAAAAGAATGCGGAAGCGATAGAGCGAGTAGCATCAGCAATGGGCAAGCGGTTTGACGAGAGTGAAAAAGAACTAGCGAGCGTGAAAGAAGCATTGGAAGAGGATGTAGCAAAGTTGCGACAAGACATATCACATCGAGCGACCAATAAAGAAATAGCAGAAATAAATGAGCGATTAAGTAGTATAGAAGCAAATCAGCGAGGTATGAATAACATATTGGGAGTTATACACCAGCACATTTTGAAGAAGGAACAATAAGGTATGAGTAACGCATTTGACGAGAATAAGCGGCGGATTATAGATCTTTTGGCGGTAGATGAGGGGTATAGCATTAACAGTCGGATACTGTGGAGCGTGCTTACGGACTGGGGACACAGTATACCGCTGGATGATGTACATAAGCAGCTTAAGTGGCTGGAGCACGTAGGGTGCGTGAGAACCGAGTGGATAGGCGATTTTGCGCAAGTGGCGACTTTGACCCAGAGGGGCTTGGATGCCTCTGAAGGAAGGATACAGATTCGAGGGATAGAACGAAAGTTGCCAGAGCTGGAGTGAAGCGATGGCACAAAAATCAAGTATAGAGCAGTTACCCGAAGAGTTGCAGAAGGCGTTGCATAAACTGTTACGGAAACCGAAAACTACGATAGACGAAGCAACTGCGTATATTAATAAACTTACACAAGGAAGTAGCACGAAGATAAGTCGTAGTGCGATGGCACGGTATAAGAAGCGTATCGATGTAGAAGGAGAACGGCTGAAGCAAGCACGAGTGGTTGCGCAAGCGATTGTGCAAGAACATGGGGAGGATACTGAAAATGCGGTAGGTCGACTGTTGCTTGAGAAGCTACGAGTGCTTGTATTTGACATGTTTGATTTGTTTGATGAAGGCAATGGCATGGGCGCAAGCGATCGGGTAAAAACGATAAAGACAATCAGCGAAACGTTGCATCATATTGAAGTTGCGGCGAGTGCGAGTGTGGAGCGGGAGAAAAAGATACGCAAGCTGGTGGTGGAGGAAGCGGAGAGAACCTTAAAGAAAAGTGGGCTTGGGAGAGGAGTACTGGAAAAGAGCTTGGAAGCAATAGGCAACACCTATGGGATACACAGCAAATGAAGAATGTAGTGCCATTATATGAGTATCAGAAGAGGTGGCTTAACGATGAGAGTCGGTTTAAGATAGGGATGTTTGCGAGGCAGAGGGGCAAGACATTTACGACGACGCTTGAGATAGTACTAGATTGTTTGGAAGCAGAGGCGCGGGGAGAGAAGCGCAGGTGGGTGATACTCTCACGAGGGGAGCGACAGGCGCGGGAAGCGATGAACGAAGGAGTGAAGCGGCATCTTGAGGCGATAAACATTGTACTAAAAAGCTACAACGAAGAGTACTTGGAAGATTTGAGGGTGTTAGCGCATGAAGCGGTGCTTTCGGGGGGTAGTAAAATAACGGCATTGCCAGCGAATGCGGACACGGCGCGGGGCTTTAGTGCGAATGTGTATTTGGATGAGTTTGCGTTTCATAAGGACAGTAGGCAGATATGGAAGGCGGTATTTCCTATTGTCAGTGCGGGGCATCGGTTACGAATTACGAGCACGCCGAATGGCAAGGGGAATATGTTTTATACGCTTTTTAGTGCTCATGAGAGTCCGTTTAGTAAGCATGTGTGTGATATCTATGAAGCGGTGAAACAGGGGCTCCCCAGAGATGTGGAAGCACTGAAAAGGACAATTGGCGATGCACAGGCGTGGGAACAAGAGTATGAGTTACGTTGGGTGGATGAAGCGAGTGCATGGTTATCGTATGACTTGATAGCAAGTGTAGAAGAGAGATGCGCAGGAAGCAGAGAGGGTTACGCAGGTGGTTTGTGTTATGTGGGAGAAGACATAGCGAGGCGGGGCGACTTGTGGGTGCTATGGGTGAGTGAGCTTGTGGGCGATGTGTTGTGGACGCGGGAAGTGATAGCGAGGCGAAATATTAGCTTTGCGGAGCAAGATGCAATACGGCATGAGGTGATGCAACGGTATCGGGTAGCGAGGATATGCATAGACCAAACGGGTATGGGTGAGAAGCCGGTGGAGGATGCGAAACGCAAATATGGAGAGTACGTAGTAGAGGGCGTATTATTCACAGGAGCGAATAAACAACATGTAGCGACTGTTGCGAAGCAACGGTTTGAAGATAAGCGGATACGCATACCGCAAGGAGATGAGGCATTGCGGAAGGACTTACACAGCTTGCAGAGGATAAGCACGCCAACAGGTGGAGTGCGGTTTGATGCAAGTCGTGATGAGGGAAGTCATGCGGATAGAGCGTGGGCGTGCTTTTTGAGCATGTATGCAGGGAGCAGGGAGCATCAACGCCCGCGGTATGAGAAAGTAGAAATGGGAGTTGGGAGCAGTGGCTTTGGACGAGGGCGAGCGTTATAAGGAGTGTATATGTCGATAGGATTTGAAGGAAAAGGCGCAAATAAAAAAGTATTACAAGAGGAGGTGGTAACACCACTAGTACGTAATGCATCGTGGCGGAGTGAAGCGGTAGCGCGGATACTCACGCCGACTCGGCTGGTCTCGTTGTTGCAAAATTCAATAGAGCGGTATAACACGGAGTATTTGACGCTTGCGGAGGAAATGGAAGAGAAAGACCCGCATTATGCGGGTGTGTTGGGAGTGAGAAAGCGAGCGGTGAGCAGGTTGCAAGCGGTGGTGGAGCCGGGCAAGGAAGAGAAGAACGCGCACGTGGAGTTGGTGAGAGAAGTAGTAGAGAGTCCTGAGTTTGAGAGTATGGTGTATGACTTGATGGACGCGATAGGGAAAGGGTACTCGGTGGTAGAGATACTGTGGCGGATGGAAAGTCATAGGTGGATACCGGATAGGTTTGCATGGCGAGATCCACGCTGGTTTATGTTTGATGAGGAGACGGGAGCGCGATTGTTGATACACGACCCGATGAATTATGAGGGGCGAGAGATGCCTGCCTATAAGTTTATCTCACATATACCACGACTTAAGAATGGGCTTGCGATACGTGGGGGCTTGGCACGGCTTGTGGCAACGAGTTATATGTGCAAGCAGTTTGTATTAAGCGATTGGATGAGTTTTATAGACATGTATGGGCTACCGATACGGATAGGTAAGTATGGAGCTAATGCGACAGAAGAGGATATAGTGACACTCAAACGAGCGGTGGCAAGCATTGGCGTGGATGGAGCTGCCGCGATACCGCGGACATGGACATTGTCTTTGAGAAACTTACGGACGGGCGAAGTAGTGCGAGTGAGTTTAAGGAAGCTGCGATGTGGATAGACAGTCAAGTGAGTAAGGCAGTGCTAGGGCAGACGATGACCACAGACAATGGGAGTAGTAAGGCACAGGCGAGTGTACACAATGATGTGAGACTTGACATATTGGAGGCGGATGCAAACGAGCTACAAAACACGATAAATGCACAGCTGGTGCGACCTGTGATTGACTTGAACTTTGGGGTACAGAAGTGTTATCCGAAGGTTGTAATACGTGTTCCGCGAGAAGAGAACATAGAGCTGTTGGTGAATGCGTTAAAAGAGTTGGTGCCGTTAGGCTTGCCGGTGGATGCGCATGGAATGCTTGAGAAGTTAGGGTTGCCAGTGCCAGATAAGAACGCGGTATTGTTGGGGCCGAAGGGGCACGCTGAAGAAGTGGAGGTAAACACGGTGGAGCTGAATAGTGCGGGTTCTTATAGCGATGATTGGGTTGAGGTTGGAAACGATGTGTATGATGAGGTTGAGAGAATAGCAAGCGAGTGTAATAGTTTGGAAGAGTTGCAAAAGAAATTGCAAAGCGTAGAGGGTGTTGAGGCAGGTAGGGCAGAGCGTTTGGCGTTGGACTTGCTGAAAGCGAGAGTGTGAGAAGTATGGAGAGACCACCAATACCCGAAGAAGCGGTTGAGTACCTTGAGCAAAAGAAACTTTTCACTGGCTACAGTTATGAGGATGTGTGGGCAGAAGAGCATGCGGTAGCGTTTACGGTAGCGAAGTGCATGCAGATGGATGTGCTGGGCGAGATACAGGGAAAGCTTGTAGATGCTTTGAAAACGGGAACGGGGTTGAAGCAGTTTACTCATGAACTAGAGCCGTACTTGAAGAGTAAGGGCTGGTGGGGTAAGAAGCAGATGCGAGACCCGAAGACTGGGCAAATAAGCGAAGTACAACTGGGAAGTAGCAAGCGACTTGCTATGATATGGCAGGTGAACATGCGAAGTGCGTACAACGCAGGGATATGGGAAAAAGCACAAGCGAGCAGTAGCCATCCGTACTTGATGTGGCAAGTGGGGCTTGTGAAAAACAAGCATCGAGATGAACACTTGCAATGGAACGGGACAGTGTTGCCGAAGGACGACCCGTGGTGGGAGAGTCACATACCACCGTGTGGGTATGGATGCAAGTGTAGGATTGTGCCTATAAGCAATACACGTCTCGCGCGACTAAAAAAAGAAGGAGTACCGAACCCGGTAGTAAGCGCAAAGGGAACGTATGTTGGAGGGCGGAGAAAGATACAACTACAGAGACCGAAGACTACCTACAAGACGTACAGAAACACACGGACAGGGGCAACGCGGAGCGTGCCTGCGGGGGTAACGCCAGGCTTTGAGTGGAACCAAGGTTCCTATGGACGCACGGTGCCATTAGCATTAGCGTTGATGGAAAAGGCTGAAAAAGTGAAGGGACGAGATGGGGTACACACAAGCATGAGGGAATATTTCTCACATCCTGTGATGAGAGCGTACTATAACTCCTTTGTGAAAGTGTCGCTTGAAAAAGAGAAGAGCGAAGGTAAGATGATGCCACTGGGGCTACTTGCAAATAAGTACCTAGCGTATGCAAAGAAAAAAGGAAAAAAGCCTGCAAGTGGAATGGTGGCAATAGAAGAGCGACAGCTTATACAAAAGCAGAGAAAGCATAAGTTATGGGGTGGTGGGGAATTATCACTGGAGCAGTGGCTTATGTTGCCCGATGTATTGCAACAACCCGATAGGGTATACTGGGACAACAAAGAAAACAACGATACGCTACTTTTTACTAAAGCGGTAGAGGGTGGTATTTTGTTTATGCCAGTGCGCTTTGGAAAGATGTTTGTTAGGACAGAAGTAGATATTATTGCATCGGCACTTATAAAGCCATTGGCGTATGCGAAGATGGACAAGCACAGTAGATATGAACGACTTGAATAAAAAATGTGCATATACAAGTGGGAAGGCATCAATCGCCCACCAGATTTGTATATGCACACTTAGATAGTACGCTAGGTGTAGGGGAATGTCAAGTGATAAAATTTTATAATCGAGTTTTTAGCCAATCACTTTCGGGTTTTACTATTAATCGTGCGTTACTGTATGCCATTTCCATTGTTAAACATGTACTGGCAGTATAACTATGCGCCTCCTCACCGATAGCTAAAGCTAAGTCGGGATTGGGTATTTCTATAGGAAGTGTAAGACAATTATAATGAGATAATGCGAATTAGTATATTGTCATTTTTGCTTTTATGGGTAAGTGTTTCTGTGTATGCAGAAAGTTTTGAAAATGTATCACTGGTGAGAGTGTATGATGGGGACACGATATTTGTAAACATAGCAGGAGTACCTGTGGTGTTTGGAGAGAGCCTTGGGATACGACTGGCACGGATTGATACCCCTGAAATTCGAGGTAAGTGTCAAGAAGAAAAACAGAAAGCTATTGAAGTGCGAGAGTTTGTGAAGTCATTATTACAAAATGCAACTAATATTAATTTGGTAGATGTGGAGCGTGGGAAGTATTTTAGAGTTGTCGCTGAAGTTATTGCAGATGGTGAAAATATATCAGATATACTTTTAGAAAAAGGCTATGCAATGTTATATGATGGAAAATCTAAAAAACAATCATGGTGTTAGAGTAATTCATTGGTATTCATTTTCTTCGCCATAGCTCCACAACTTTTATATACTCGCCAACAACGCGGTCGCCGTGTTGCATAATTCTGTATTCATCGGTGCCATTACACCAATACATACGCCATTCGGTACCAGTTTGCTTGAGAAGTTTGAGTGTGCAACCGTCGTGATTTTCGCGATAAACAAGCATGACAGTGTTGTGTTTGGGGGCAGTAGTCCATTTGATGAGCACGCGTTCGCCGTGTTTGATATCCATGTCAATCATCGAGTTGCCACGTATGCGGAAGATGCCATATTCTTTGGGATTGAAGGGCTGGGGCATTTGAGA
The DNA here is from genome assembly GCA_965196605.1 of Spirochaetia bacterium. Taxonomy (GTDB): domain Bacteria; phylum Spirochaetota; class Spirochaetia; order WTKD01; genus CBDAKK01. The sequence goes on along the minus strand of CBDAKK010000004.1, from coordinate 20,837 downwards.
CATGGGAACAAGGTAGGTGTTACCGAGCTCGGGTAGTGGTGTCATGGGTTCACCTGCTGCGATGGTATCGCAGTCGGGAATGGCGAGTATTTCGTTTTCTTGCAGATACCAGTCGTCATTGACTATGGGAGTGTTTGCTTTTTCGGCATGAGCAAGGGACTGGAGCTTGAGGGCAAGTTTTTCTGTGTCGCTTGCTTCGTGTGTGTCATGCGTTTTTGCAGTGTTGTTTTGCATGTCAGCAAGCGTGCTCATGTGCAAATGCTCGGCGACTTGTTTGAGTTTTTCTTGTTTGCTTGGTTGAGGTGGTGGTTTTGCTGCGGGCGTGGGGGGTCGTGCTTCTTCTAAATTTGCCCCCGCGGGCAAATTTGCACCTTGTACGAGTTGTTTTAATTCTTCTGCTTTTTTTGCTAGTTTTTCTGCTTGCTCTATAATTTTTTGATTTTCTTGAGTTTGTACATTCGTCAATGTTGGCGAATGTGGTTTTCTGCCTAAAGATAATTCTTCTACAGTAGTCATAAGAACTTGTGCTATTTTTGAAGCATCTTTTGCTTTTGGGTCAGATTTATTTTCATATTGATTTACAAGAGTTCTGTAAGGAATGGAGGTTTGTCTTGCTAATTCTTTTTTCCAACCATGAGAAAGTTTGTTTTCTTTAGTTAAAATTGCCTCTACGTTATCCCAAAACATACCTCTTTTTATTATCGTGTGTACCTACAAAAAAAATACATATTTTTAGCATTTTTTCTTGACACATAATGCCATAGTTGGCATAATTAAAATATAATGCCATTTACGGCATTATGGGAGAGTAGAAGAATATGAAAAACAATAAGAAAGAGTATCGATTGACGGCGTTATTGAGTGCGCAGGAAAAGGCTGTGGTAGATGCATGGAAGAAGCAGAACCCGCACATCAAGATACAGGGTGAGTTTGCGCGATTAATTATGGCGTATGTGCTCGGGAAGATACCGCGATGGCGTATGGAGCGAGAAGCAACGCCGGTAATACCGCATGAAAAATAAAAAAGCCATGAGAATGGCACCGAAGAGACGCAGAGGGCGATGCTTACGAGGTCCCCTCCCAGTTCCCGACATGGCACTCTGCGTTGCATTCGGTTTTTATAAATGAGGAGTGAAGATGTGATTTTAGAGTACAACGAACAAGTGATAAGGGAAATGGCGAAGCTGGTACTCGCATACATACGCGGAAAAATACCACTGAGCTACATAAATAGAAACGTAAAATTTATAAAAAAATAAGGAGTAAAGATATGGTGGGATATCCAGAAAACGAAGAAATCAAGGCGGCATTGGATAGATGTAAGGCTATCGAGGCGGAAGCAAAAGAAAAAATACGGGCAGAACATGAGAAGGTGCTGGAGCTTATCAATGTGGGTGTTATGGAATATGCGCGGATGCAAGATTTGGGTTACGGTGAGGAAAAAGACGAGTGGAGGGTTGTGGAAGCAGGCATGATGAGCATGTTTTCTATGTGCGACTTAACAATACGACATACGTACAATGGGAAGCGTTCCTCAAAAAAGCCATTTCATCTGAAAGATTGGGACGATAAGACTGTGGAGCGATTGACAAAATGGCTCCATGATAATTTTCCGCAATATCAAGAACAAGAAAGCGAGGATTAAAAGTTTAGGGTTACGCGCGGGGTGCTGTGAGGTACTCTGCGCATTTGCACCTATATATTGAGGAGGCAGATGATGCACGAAGAAAGAGAACAAACACCGATAGTAATGGCATATCGAGGTGGCATGCACGGCGTAAATGCTCGCGAGTTACATGAGTATTTGGGGTCTGGTCATAGATTCGCTGACTGGATGCAATACCGCATTGAGCAGTATGGATTTATCGAACATGAAGATTATGAGGTTTTTCGGAAATCTCCGAAAAACCCCCTCGGCGGCCGACCATTAGGGGAATACTTCATCAGCGTGGACATGGCAAAGGAGTTATGTTTGGTGGAGAACAACGAGAAAGGGCGTGCGTGTCGGCGCTATTTTATAGCCTGTGAACACACGGTGCGTGAAGCAAAAGCCTTGCTCGATTATTTCAAGACACGCGGGAGGTGGACATTTGGGGAGGTGCATAAGCTTATAGAATACGCGAACCGCACAAACCCGCCACTTACCATTGCAGAAATAGCAACGTTATTAAAGAAAGACCGCGGCACCGTACGCCCCATAGTACGCATGATACGAGGGCGTTCGAATACACGCGAGTACGCTATTGCTTATACAGAAGCCGTGCCCCAACTTGTAGGAGGTGAGGTATGAAAGAAGAGCAAAAAAAGCACAATGCGCAAGTAGTGTTAGAGCACATTAAAAAGCAGAATCCTACGCTTGAAAAAATAGCGATGCACACACAAGGGGAATTTAGGGTGACCCTTGAGCTCCGTCTTCCACAATCGGCAAGAGCGTCTGATGTATTACAAGGCGTTGAGTTTTGGAAATGAGTGATAGGAGGTGAGGTATGAAAAATATTGTATTAGTTTCATGTATATTCATCGTGCTCGGTTCATGCACAGCAGGAAGGCGTGGCAAGATATTTGCATACGGCAAGAGTAGAAGTATTACTTGTTATTCTGGTGAACGCAAGATATACGAAGGACACTCTAAGGGCAAAATAGCCTCGGAGGCTAATAGTGATGGCTATTATTTTACCGAACGAGATACAGGAAAGCTGATAGAAGTGTCGGGCAACTGTGTGATTGGAAAATAAGAGAAGGTTACGCATGATAAAGCGCATCAATGAAATAGTAAGAGACGAAAAAGAGGCATAGCATGAATACAAAACAAGCAAAACAATGGAGAAAGGCGCATGGACGCTTACGCAAAAGAAAAGAACTGCCCATTCCCGAAAACGCATATACCGGAATGGTGTTGCTAGAAGCGAAAAACCCATCCGCGCATAATCGAAAGGCGCGCAGAGCGCAGAAGAGCGCCCTCGAAACGCAAAAAAAGAAAGACGGCAAACGTAGGAAAAACCGAGTTCGAAAAGCGAACATGATTGCGCGATTAATGCGGCGCATACAAAGAAAGGCATAAAAGACCATGATAAAGCGCATCAATGAAATAGTAAGGGACGTAAACAACGCGCAAGAAGAGGCGTTATTAAGCGCGCTTGAAGTAGCGGCACAACAAGCAAACGAAGGGGCATTGAATGAAGTAAGCGCATTACTCCAAGAGCATTGCGAGAGTGAGGACATATGCGTACGCGTATACGCGTATGACACCGACCGAGACGATTGCCTGTTTCACGTACTACACAAAGGGCGCGTCGTCATGGGCTTAAGCTTTCACGTTATGGATGGGCAAATATTGGAGCGCATAAAGGCGTTTGTGGCGCAACGTTAAGGAGGAAACTATTATGACGAAAAAAGAGAAGTTAGCTATGGAGCAACAAGGTCAAGCAATAAAGGAAATAAACGAATTACTTGACAAAGACAAAATACAAAATATTACAGGCAATGATTTGCATCGGTATGTGGGGAGTCTTGTAAAGAAAACTCGAGGCATTAGCGATGTCGAGAGAGTAATGCCATCTTACATGCTTGAAGACAATCAAGTTGGGTTAGAAGACATGTACTCTCATCGCGAACACACTATTGTAGATTTGATAATTATTTTAATGCGAATGACAAGGACATAAAGGCGTTTGTAGCAAACACTACGGAGGGCAATTGAGATGAAAGAAGCACAGTATAAGCTAACCCTTGAAATCAGAACCGACACGAAAGCATACAAAAGACTTGCTATCGCACTTTTTGCATTTGTTATTGCATTAGTTCCTGAAGGGTACTTTTGGGCGCGGCGCAAACGGTTGGGTACGTTCTTTATACAAGTATGTCTTGAACTCGTAAGCTTCATTCTTAATTCGATAGCAATAGGTTCGACTATTTATATGGTTATATCTTTTATGGAATATCTGCGGAGCTAGCACGTAATGAGTAAGAACATAGGGGCAATAAAGCACACGCTACGAAGAAAACTCAAAGCGTGTTATGAAGAAGCGTGTGATTACATGGAGCGCATGCGCAAAGAACCAAGTGTTATGAAAAAAGCTTATTGCTTATTTATGGCTAAAACACGCATGGTAGATGCGGGGCAAACACTAGTGAAACTTCATGCACTCACAATGCAAGAAAAGAAATTACAAGAATATCGGAGGCGTTATGACGTTAAAAGAGTTATTAGATAGCAAGATACCGGCGGGTATGAATGCAAAAAGTTTTTATGGCAAGCACGGCTTGTTTCCATCAGCGTATGTTGCGGCAAGTGGTAAGCGCATGGTGCAAGGAGATGTACTCATACGCCTTGCGGCCGTGCTTGATATAGATGTAGAAACCATCAAGAAGCTCCATGAGAAGGCGCGCAAAAGCCATGAGAAAAGTCAACGAAAAGCAGAGGGTTCTCTGCCTGCGTCTGCCAGTGAAGCAGAGGCTCCCAAGCCCGAAGTTATTTTGGAGGAAGGAGTACAAAACAAAGTGATTGATAGTGTCGTGCGCGCGGTTTATAGCGTGTGCGAAGCAATATCGGTTATTGCGGACGAGCAGAGCATTGAGGTGATACTCGATGGAAAAGACGTAGCAAAGGTATTACGAGCAACACGGGGATTAAAGGTTCATGCAATAAGCGTGAGTGATGCTGAAGGCACACAAAATGCAAAGGTACTTGATTTAGGGTACCGCAGATAAAAGAGAAAAGAAACGCCATGAATATGGCGTACCGAGGAGCCGCAGGGGGTGGCATGTGTCCCCTCCCACAACAGACGCATAGTTACGATGCACCCCTTGCGGGGATTCGGTTTTACAAAGGAGCAAAGATGATAGTGAGCTATAACAAACGCGTAAGAACAATGAACAAAAAGGAAATACTTGCAAAGATGGAGTGGTATGGGTTTATAGACAAGGAGGGGCATGTTTTGAGGTTGTGCAAAGAGTTTATAGAACTTGCAAACGCGTATATAGGGTTACGGGAAGGCAAGCAATGAGGGAGGGGTATACGAATAGTAGTCAGCAGCGCGTGTTGGCGGTACTTGGGGCGCTGGTGCAGGCGGGTTTACGAGGCATGAAGGCGGGCGATATAGCGGAGGCTGTGAAGATATCGAGAGACAAAGTAACGCGGGATGTAGCGAACTTGATGGAGGCGGGCTGGGTAGAAGCAGACACGGAACACGAAGGAGTATGGCGAGTAACGCCAAAGATAAGTCGGATGGCGTTTTCTGTGATGCGAGATTTGCAAGGAATGCGGGAGCGAATGGACGAGTTAGAAACGCGGTATACGCGGTAAGAAAAAACACTATGTATAAGGAGTAAAAAAACTATGGCAGTAATGAGAGGCGCTAGGCGCGTAGGGCGTTTGACGAAAGAGCAAGAACGCATAGACGAAGAGAAGTTGGCGAGAGACTGGGAGAGCGGAGGGCAGATAGCCCACCAGATGAGGCAGGTGGACGAAGCGTATGCAGACGGGATGGCGTATCACAAGGAACGGGTGGAGAGTGAAGCGAAGTTTTATATGGGGCAGAGTGCGCAGGCGATGTTTGAGCTAGGCAAGCGGTTGTTGTTGCTCAAGGAACATGAGCCACATGGAGAGTTTTTGAATTCTTTGCAAAGAGTAGGAATACCACAACAATCTGCACGAAGAATAATGCAAGCAACTACCAAAGTATCAAATCGCTCAACGTTGAGCGATTTGACACCATCGAAAATATATGAATTATCGATGCTGGATGACGAGGTGTTGGACGAGTTGGAGCAAGGTAGGAGTGTAGCGGGCTTGAGGCTTGATGAGGTGGATAGGATGACGACACGAGAATTGCGAGCGGAGGTGAGGAAGCTGAAAGAGAAGCAGAGAGAGGAGCGGGAGACGCATGAGCAGTTGTTGGCGGGCAAGGATAAGAAGATAAACGAGTATGAGCGGGACTTGAAGCAGATAACGAGGCCGGAGGGCTGGGCGAAGTGGGCGAATGAATTGAATGAGCACATCACGGAGGCATACAACCAAGCGCAGGAAGCGATAAGTCAGTTTTGGGCGGTGAGTGGAAAGATAGAGAAGATATATAGCGCGAAAGATTATGATGCGAGAGAAGGGGTAGCGAATGCGTTGCCGCTGTGTGGGATGCATCTACAGTGGGCAAGCGATACGATGCGCGCGAATATAGAGGTGTTCGTGGAGCGAATGAAACATCGGGTACCGGTACCGTGGCACCCTATCAACATGAGTCGAGAGGAGATTACGAAGGAGACGGACTGGGAAGCGATGCGTGAGCAGTTTCCGTACACGATGGCAGAGATGGTACATCCTGACTTACGCGAGTATCGGACTGGTGGAGAATTTGAAGTGATGATAAACGAAGAAGGAGGCGAGTAGTTAAGAGATGAGCGTGAGCATACCGGTACTGCGGAAGTGGGCAGAAGAGATAGAGAATGCGAAGGATAAGGGCGCGGTGCTCGCGGAGATGATGGGGAGGACTGACTGGGGACGTGGCAAGTGTTATCGAGAGCTGGGGCGCGTAGGGTATGTGAGCGGGCGGAAGAGGCGAAGTGATATACGGAGCACGAAGGCTGACGAGGAAATGTTACACCAAGTTTCTGCGTTGTTATTGGAGAGTGTTAAGAAAAACGGAGTACAGACGATGAGCGTTAAGACGGCACGGAGTATTGTGGAGAGCAATGGTATAGAAGTTGGAATAAGCGATGGGAGATTGCGAGAGTTGTTGAGGGCGCGGCACATGGACGGTGTGAGTTTGCAGAAGGAAGGTGCGTATAGACGCCTTCGAAGTTTGCATCCTAATCATGTACATGAAGTAGATCCGAGTTTGTGTGTATTGTATTACACGCCTGGTGGCGAGCAAGTGGTAATGCATGCGAGGGAGATGCATCGGAATAAGTTTGAAGGTACGGCAAAGCGGATGCGCGGTAAGAAGCTGTGGCGATATGTATTAACGGATCATTATAGCGGGAGTGTAGTGTGTCGGTATTACGAGGCGAGCGGAGAGACACAGAGTAACATGTGGGATTTTTTGTTGTACGCATGGAGTAAGAAGAGGATAGAGGGTTATGTGATGCATGGGGTGCCGAAGGTATTGCTGTGGGATGCGGGGAGTGCAAATACGAGCAGGGCGGTACAGCGAGCATTGAAAATGTTGGAGGTGGAGAGTAAGATGCACATGCCGGGTAACCCGAGGTCGAAGGGGCAGGTAGAGAATGCGAATAGGTTGGTGGAGCGACATTTTGAAAGTTTGCTACATCGGAGTCCCGCGAGGCATGTGGAAGAACTTAATGCGAGTGTGGAATGGTTTTGTAGTAGATGGAATAACAACACGCTCGATTATTTTGAGAGTGCGATGGTGAGAGGGGACAAGAAGGGTCTTGTGAGGAGTGAGTTATGGTTGAGTATTCGTGGGGAGGAGTTGCGGCTATTACCTGATGAGGCGGTATGTCGAGGATTGCTTACGCATGAAGGGGTGAAGCGCAAAGTAGGGGGAGACTTGAGTATCAGTTATAAGCACCCGAGGCAGAAGGAGCGGAGGATATATTCATTACGGGAAGTACCGGGTGTGTATCGTGGTGGAAAGGTAGAAGTGATGCCGAAGATAATGGACGAGGAAGCGGTGCAGGTGGCAGTTATCCAGTTGAATGGGAGTGTGGTGAAAGCGGATTTAAAGCCGGTAGCGTTTGATGAAGCGGGATTTGAAGTAGCAGCGCCGGTGATAGGAGAAGCGTATAAGAGAGTGAGAACAAGCGATGCAGAGGAAGCGAGAAAATGCATTGAGGGAGTGGAATTGGAGGGGCTGAAGACGCGGGAGCTATTGGTAGGCGGAGCGTATGGAGGCTCGGCACGGGTAGAAGGATCGGTAATAGAAGTAGAAAATGAGGGCATAAATTTTGAAGAAGTGAGAAAGAGTGTGGTGGAGGTAGTGAGAGATTTTAAGAGGCGGTATCCGCAGTGGTGGCATGAGCGGGCATATGAGATGCTTAAAGTGAAGTATCCGAATGGTATGAATGAGGTGGAGGAGCAGTATGAAGAGCGTGTGATAACCGGGATGAAGGAGCGGTATGAAGAGGGGATAGAGACGATGCAGAAGCTTGCGATGATAGGAGCGGCTGCGTTGGTGGGTGCGAGTGGTAAGGATAGGAGATAAAAATGCTGGCGATACGATATGCGATGAATAGGCTTGGGGTGCAGGTGTCAGAATTGGCAGAGGCGGTAGGAGTAGAGCGCAGTGCGATAAGTCGGTTATTGAACCACGGGCGAGTACCTGTGCGAGTGAATAAGGAAGAGGTTATAGAAAAAGGGAGAGTGTTGTTTAAGACGCTTGGGGAAGAGGAGTACCATGCGTTGTGGGAAGAGATACGGGAAGAGAATACAGAGGCTATAGAGAGTCGGTATAGAGAAAAAATAAAAGAGGAGGTCGTGATGATAAGCGCGATGACACGAGAGAAATTTGGGTTTAAGGGAGACCCGTTTGTAGAGGATGTACGCAGTGAAGAAGATGTGTATATTAGTAGCGAGCATCGGTATGTGAAGCAGAGCATGTGGCAGGCAGCGGTGTATGGAGGTTTTTTGGCGGTAGTAGGCGAGAGCGGGAGTGGCAAGAGCACGCTACGGCGAGCGTTGATAGCGGAGTTATCGAAGAAGGGCGTACCAGTGATAATGATCCAACCGAAGACGATAGACAAACGTCGATTGACGGCACAGGGAATATGTGAGGCGATATTGGAGGATGTGGCACCGAGCGTGAAGGGTAAACGGAGCTTGGAGGGCAAGGCGAGGCAGATAGAGAAGGTATTGACGCATAGTAGTCGGAGTGGCAAGAAGCACGTTCTCATTATTGAGGAAGCGCACGACTTGGCGGTGCAGACATTGAAGTATTTGAAACGATTTTGGGAGATGGAGGACGGATTTACAAAGCTGTTAAGCATTATAGTGATTGGTCAGCCAGAGATGCGGTATCAGTTGGATGAGGGGCGGAACTATGATGCGCGGGAAGTTATCCGCAGGATAGAGGTAGCACAGTTACGCCCGCTTGATAGGGTCGGAGATATAGAGAAATATTTTGAGCTTAAGTTTGATCGCGTGGGTGTGAAGTGGAGCGATATTGCGGAGAAAGACGTTGGGGATGCGATGCGAGAAGTGTTGTTACGGCAGAGCGTGAATGCGAAGACGTATAGTCTAGCGTATCCGTTGACACTTAATAATGTGTGTAAAAAAGCATTGAATGTAGCGAGCGAAGTAGGAGCAAGCAAGATCGATGCGGGAATAATAAAAAGTTTGTAGGGGGAGTATATGCAAATTGTATATGGGTATATGAGTGGAGAGCCGGTAAAAGAGATGAAGCTGGCAGTGGAGAAAGTGAGGGATGCATTGTTTTGTGCATTGGATGAAACGCAGAGCGAGCGTGTTCGGATGGCGCAGGTACGCAAGGCGTATGGGGAAATGAGGGTGCTTGAGGAGCGAATAAAGAGTGCAAAGAGAATACATTTAGATGGAGGCATGAGATGAGTAATTTACAAGAAATATTGGAAGAAGGACATAGGGATATAGGAGAAGAACTTTTGAATGAAATTAAAAGCGTGAGAGAAAATTTTGCTTACAGAAGTGGCGAGGTGAGAGTAACAGAAACAAGAATTGAAGAGTATATTAAAGAGGAATATAGGATAGAAGTCGATGTAAGTATTAGAGATGTGTCGTTTAACGATTGTACCGAAGATGCTGAAGATTTTTCGATAGAAATAAGATTGAGGGGCGATGGTAAAGAAGTTTTGTATTCGGGATTATCAGATGAACTTTCAGATTTTAGGCATGATATAGAGGAAGCGTGCAAAGCATATGGAGAGAAAAAGGAGCAATAAGATGGGTGAAGTACATGAAAAGAAAGGAATGGAAGTGCCTGTAGGGTACATGGTAGATGGCAAGGGTAACTTGGTGAACAAGAAGAATGTGAAGCCACTTGATTTGAAACGTGATGCGTTGGTGAAGAAGCTGTATAAGAGAGCAGAAGCATTGCATGAGCAAAACCAAGCGTTTCGGCAGGAAGCGTTAGATGAGATTGCAAGGTTTATTGCAGAAAGTGGCGAGTTGCATGGAGTGAAACTAGGGGGTACAAAAGGAAATGTGGTGCTTACAAGTTTTGATGGAAGCATACGGGTACAACGAGCGATAGGTGAGCGGATGGCGTTTACGGAAGAGCTTGAAGTGGCGCGGACTTTGGTGTATGAATGCTTGAGGGAGTTTGCGAAAGGAGCGAATAAGAACTTACAGGCGTTGGTTGAGAGTGCGTTTGCGATGGATGAGAAAGGTAACGTGAGCGTACGTGAAGTTGTTAAGTTGAAGAATGTAAAGATAGTGGATGAGAAGTGGGAGAGGGCAATGCGTATTATTACAGGCAGCATACAAGTGGTAAGTAGTAAAGAGTACATGCGGTTTCATAAGCGAAATGAGCACGATGAATATGTTCATGTGAATATGAATTTTTCGGGGTAATTATGATGAGGTTGTATATGGCGGGGCCGATTACGGGAATAGTTGATTATAAAGAGCGGTTTGCGGAAGTGGAAGCGAAGCTACGGAGTGCGGGGTATGGGGTGATAAACCCGACTACACTTGAGCATAAGGATCACGGGGACTGGTTGGCGTGCATGCGGTTAGATATTGCGACTATGATGCGAGAAGCGGATGGAGTTGCGTTACTTGATGGGTGGCGCGAGAGCAGGGGAGCACGCATAGAGGAGCAGCTTGCGTATACGCTGGGGATGCAGGTAGAGACGGTAGAATGCTGGTATCGCACGGTACGGTTTTGGAGATGAGATGGAAGCATTGCAGATACGACAGTCGGTGGTTCGTGTTATGAAGGGAGATACGGAGATATCATGGAGCGAAGGACAGGTAGTATGCGGAGCGTTTGGGACGTGTAGTTTGAGAACGGTGGAAGAACATGAGGAGGCAGGAGAGAGTAAAGAAACGCGTGCTTTGAAAGCATCGAGGCGAGTGAATGTAGGAGACGTAGTGCGAGTGGAAGTTGGTGGGCAGGTGGTGTATGTGGGCGATGTTACGAATAAGGTGTTTAGCAAGTACGAGCAGGTGGGGTTGGTGCGGTTAAGCATGGGGGTGAGGGTATTGCGGGAAGTATATAAGAAGCGAGAAGTGTGGGATATTACGGTGTTGGAGATATTGCGGGAGATATGTAAGGAGCATGGAGTTCAGCTTAATGAAGAGAGCGTGATTGATGCGAAATTGAAGCGATGGCATTTTGCAGAAGATACGAGGGTAGGAGCAATATTTGATGTGTTGATAGATATGATTCGAGGAGAAGAAGACTTGGTGTGGTATTGGGATGTAGAGAATGTGTTGGAGTTTGGAGTGAAGCGGCGTGTAGGGAGACGGATAGCAATAAGCAATGAAGATGTTGTGAGTATAGATTGCGAGGGTGGAATGGAAGTTAGAGCGCGGTATGCGGTTACGCCGGGAGATGTAGTAGCGTTAGAAGATGGGCAGAAGCGCGGGATTGGAGATATGAAAGTTATGAGTGTCTCTTATGAGCTTGTGAGGAGCGGGCGAGAAATGATGCGAATATACGGGTTATATGGAGCGTAAGTGATGAATGGCATAGATTGTAGGGATATGAGGAAGGTACATAAAAACACGCGTGCTAGCGTGTGCTATGGCATAGTGTGAGGAGGGATGCAATGAGCAAACCGCAGTTGATAGAAGAATTGATGGAAGTGTTGCAAGGTTGTGGATATGAGGGGCCAGAGGCAGAGAAAATACTGGATGTGTTGTGTGGGTATTTGGGTGGACGGCAAGTATATTTTCCGAGAAGCGCGCATGGGAATGAAGCGTTTCATGAGGAGAGAGACAGGGAGCTGTGGGAATTTGTGGATAGTGGTGTTGAGGTCAGTGAGCTTGTGGTGAAGTTTGGGATGAGTGAGGGTGCAATATACAGGGCGGTGAAGAGGCATAAGGGGCGCAGACATGAAGCGTGTTTAGAGCCGGAGCCAGGGGGGTTGTTTTGAGCATAGAAAGAAAGCATGTTGCGGTGATACACATAGCGAAGAAGCAACTGTGCATGAACGATGATGAGTATCGGGTGTTGTTGTATGCATCAGCGGGAGTGTCGAGTGCGAGTGAGCTACGGAGACTCGCACAATTCAGATCGGTAATGAAAGCGTTTGAGAAACTGGGGTATAAGAGTCCGCAAGAACGCAAGTGTACTTCGGGGCAAGATGAGGTGGCATGGGGATGCACGATTAAGCAACGGCGTAAGATAGAGGTGTTGTGGAGGGCGCGAGCACGGAATACTTCTGATGATGCGCTGTATAAATTTATTGAGCGTGTAGCGCAGGTGAACCATCCGCGATGGCTTTCTAAGCAGCTGGCGAGTAACGTTATTCTTGCATTGAAAAAACTATAAGGAGCAATAATGTCGGGGCATACACCAAAAGGCATGCTACGGAAAGAAATGTATCGTGATGCATGCACAAGAACTGAACAGTTACTTGCGTATATGCAACGCAAGAGGTTAGGTAAGAAAGACAAGGTTCGCGAATACAGCAAGCGATACCGCGAAGCAAACAAAGACAAGATTTCTGAACGCGGCAAGCAATACCGCGAAGCAAACAAAGACAAGGTTTCTGAATGCAAAAAGCGATACTACGAAGCAAACAAAGACAAGATTTCTGAATACCAAAAGCGATACCGCGAAGTAAACAAAGACAAGGTCTTTGAATACCAAAAGCGATACCGCGAAGTAAACAAAGACAAGGTCTTTGAATGCAAAAAGCGATACTACGAAGCAAACAAAGACAAGATTTCTGAATACCAAAAGCGATACCGCGAAGTAAACAAAGACAAGGTTTCTGAATACCAAAAGCGATAGTACAACAGTAAAAAATTTAGAAGCGATAGGAACACAACTGAAATGTGAAAAGAAGCTCGGCATGTTTTTTAAAGCGTGTCGGGCTTTTTTATTTGTTGGGAAAATGAAAAAAAAGAGCAACAATAACTGGGGTTATTTTGAGCGTGAAGAAAAAGTGGCGCAGTATGGTGGTATGCCGAAAGAGCGAATAGAACGTAATAGCATAGAGGGTTTACCGGAGCGATTGTTGTTGGTGCCTGCAGGGAAGGTAGCAGGGCGCGATAAAAGAATGTTTTACAACAATAACCCACAAAAAGTATTGAGCGCATTTGAGAGAGATGGTCGAGACATTCCAATAGACATGGATCATCAAATGGAGCTAGAGGGGCGAGGGAAGGCGTACGGCTGGGTGAAAGCGTTAGAGGTAGAGAACGGAGCGATATACGGGTGCGTGGAATGGAACAGTGCAGGACGCGAAGAGATAGAGGGTAAGAACTATCGGTACATATCGCCTGCGTTTTTGTTAGAGGAAAACAGAGAAATAAAAAAAATAGAAAGTGTGGGATTAGTTAATAAGCCTAATTTATACATTAAATCATTAAATAGCGAAGGAGCGAAGGAGGCAGCAATGGCAGAAGAAAATAGTGCGGTGGCAAAAGAGTTGTGCGTACAGCTTGGGATGAGCGAGGGCTCAAGCGCATCAGAGATTGTAGCGAAAGTAGCGGATTTACAAAAAGAAGTTACTTCGCAAAAGAGGCAGAAGGGAACAAGCGGTGCAACGGAGGTAGTGCCGAAGGCGGACTATGATGTGGTGCTTAATCGAGCGGAGGTTGCGGAGCGTGCACTTTTGGAGCAGGCGGAGGACGCTTTGAGAAAAGAGGTGAGTAGCGCGATAGACGAAGCGGTAGAGGCGGGCAAGATAGCGCCTGCAAGCAAGGGGTACTACGTGGAGCTGTGCAGAACACAAGAAGGACTTGAGAAGTTCAAGGAGTTTGTGAAAGTGGCGCCGAAAGTGGTAGTGGATACTACTGGCACGGAAGGTAACGTTGAAACAAATAGAACAGTGCTTAGTGCAGATGAGATAGCGTTATGCCGTCAAATTGGCGTGAGCGAAGAGACATATTTGAAAGGGAAAGGAGCGTAAATAGAATGGCGTTAACAAAAGAGGCGAAATTGGAAGCATTGCGCGTAGGGATGCGCGGAGAGTTTTTGAAAGCACTTGAGAGTGCAGAAAAAGAGTGGGGCGAGTTGGCGCGGGTAATACCGAGTACGACGGGGGCGAATGCGTATGGGTGGTTAAGTGATTTTCCGCAGTTACGAGAATGGACAAGCGACCGCGTGATACGAAACATGAAGGAGTATGGGTTCACGGTGCCGAATAAGAAGTATGAATCGACACTGGGTATTAAGCGTACAGACCTTGAGGATGACAACTTGGGGATGTATGGGACGTTGGCTGCGAATTTGGGAAGCGAAGTAGTGCGGTTTCAAAACGTGGGTGTGTTTGATGTTTTGAAGAATGGTGAGAGCACGATTATATACGATGGGCAGAATTTGTTTGACACCGACCACCCGGTGTACCCGAAGACGGATGGAACAGGCACAGCAGTGAGTACCTCCAATGTGTTGGGTACTGCAGGAGCGGGTAAAACGCCGTGGTATTTGCTCGATACAAGCAAGGTAATAAGACCGCTTATCATCCAAGAGCGAACGCGAGCTGAGTTTGAGAACATCACGGATACAGAGCAGTCGCATGTGTTTATGAAGGATGAATACTTGGTGGGGATACGATATCGAGTGGCGTTTACCGCGGGGTTCTGGCAGTTATCGGTGAAGAGCCATGAGAAGCTCGATGCGGATGGGTTTAATAAGGCGTTTAAAACGATGAGCGAATTCACGGCGCATGGCGGGCGACCACTTGGCATAACACCGACTGTGTTGGTGGTGCCACCGAGTTTGCGAGCAGATGCCTTAAAAGTCATCAATGCACAGTACCTTGCAAATGGTGAGAGTAACACGAACTATAAAGCGGTAGAAGTGATTGTAAGTCCGTATCTGTAGGAGTGTTGCATGAGTGAAAAAAATAACAAGAAAGGACAGTGTGGTGGTGCAGGAGTGCCATCTGCACCGGATGTACTTACTACCGAAGAAGCATTGCAAGCTTTGGAGGAGGTGAGGAAATCTGAAGCAGCGAAACAACACGCGGTGGAGTTATTGGAAACTGAACTTAAAGCAGCGCAACAAGAGCGCGATGAACTAGCTAAAAAACTGGAGATAGTGGCAAGGGAGCTATCGGCATTGAAAGCAAACAACGCCACTCCACCTGTAAAAGATGAGGGAGAAAAAGTTGTGGTGCAGTGTAAGAGCAAGACGGGAGGCGAGTATCGGCGGTGTGGGATAGTATTTGGCACGCAGTTTACGAAATACGAAGTGGGGGCACATGTTGCTTCCCGACTTCGTTTAGATGCACACCTTGAAGTGAAGGCATAAGGCGATGGCTGGCTATTGCAGTGTAGATGACATTCTCAAACGAGCAGGGGAAGGCGTACTTCCCAAAACGAAAGACGCGTATGACAAAACGCAAGTTCAGAGTACTCGCATAGAAACCGCAATAGCTGATGCAAAGGACATCATACACCAGATACTTCCCTTTTTGGGGAAGGATGGATACAGCGCAAGCAAAGAAGAGCTTGCAGTATTGAAAGTGATAAGTATCGACATAGCGATGTATAGGATGGTTGATGATGTGCAAGGGAGCAAGGGAGCGGAGAAGCGGTATCAGAGTGCAATAACGCGGTTAGAGGAGATAGGGAAGCGCAATCAAAAAGGGCTCGGTGGTATGAGTATGCAGTGGTGTGAGAGAATCGATGTGAGCGCTGCAGAGAAAAATGTTCGCTTTAAGAAAGGGAGATTGTTATGAGTGCGAGTATATCTATTGCGGGATGGCAAGAGATAGACCAGCGACTTACGCAATTTGCGCAGCATGAGCGAGTGTCGTTATTAAAAGACATTGGTGTAGAAATGGAAGCACAAACGCGGGAGCGTATTGATGAAAGCAAAGCTCCTGATGGGAGTGCGTGGACGCCATGGGCAGAAGCTACGGAGAAATATGTGAGGCGATACGCACGAGGGTCTAGAATGCTTCGGCGAAGTGGAAGCGGGGGCGGACGGTTATATGAGCGAATTGCAAGCACGGTGCGTGGTGGGGATGCTGTGATTGTAGGGGTCGATGTACCGTATGGCGAGATACACCAAGAAGGTGGGAATGCAGGGCGAGGACTAAGAGTAAGAATACCCGCTCGCCCGTATTTAGGGACATCAAAAGAAAACGAGCAAGAGATACAGAGCTTGATACGAGAGTGGGTTCAGGAGCGGTTATGACGATAGAGGGAGTACGCAATGAGTGCGTGCGATATTTTATTGAGCATGAAGGTGTGAGTAAAAGGTTTGCGGTGATAGGGGCAAGTCGTGGCGTGTGGACATCGGCTGATGTAGAGAAGTATGCACATGGAAGTATTCCTGCGTTGTACGTAGCTACGCTTGGCGTGGAAGGTGTTAGGGAAGATAATGGGTCATTGCATGGGGATGTGAAGTTAGGACTTTACATACTAGCTCGAGCAAGTGAGGGAGATAGCGCGGAGAACGTGGCATTGTCTTTGGTGCATGCGATAGCAACAGTGTATCGCGGGGTATCACATCAAGATTTTGTGAATAGACCACGCTGGGACGATGGGAGTAATTTGTTTAGTGGAAGCATGCGAGAGATAGACCTCGCGTTGTGGGGAGTGAAGATAACGCAGAGAGCGTATTTGCACGTGAACACAATCCCGACGATTGGAGATATACAAACTACAACATAGTTGTAAAGAAAATGTAGGAGGCTATAAAAATGAAATTACCAGGAGTAGCAATAGTAGCAGGGGAAGGCGGACTTGCGAGGGTAGGTGGGAGCGTTGGGACTATCGCGGTGATAGGAACGGGGACAAAACTGAAAGGACAAGTGAATTCAGTTGTGAGCGTGAAGGACGCCGAGAAGTTTGGAGACGGGAGCGTACAGCGAGCGTGTAAGCGTATTTTTGAGATGAGTGGTGCGAGCGTGATAGCGTATGTACTTCCGAGCGCGGGGAGTGTAGCTACCTATAGTGCGGGCATCGATGCGGTCTTAGCGTGGAACACGGTGTTGGAGTGTATTGCGATAGTAGATAGCACGGCGAAAGATGTGTGGGAAGTGCTTGCTGATAAAGCCCAAAATGCGACAAAGAGCCATAGGTATGTGTATGGAGTAGCGCAGACGCGAGGGAAGGTTACAGGCAATAGTGATGCGAGCAAGAACGAGAAAGATGTACAGTTTGCAAGTAAGCTTGTAGAGCCTGCGGAGCGAGGGCAGAAGAAGAGCAATCGATTAGTGATATGTGCGGGCACGATTATGGTGCGTGGTTCGGATGGGGTTCCTTCGGGGCACCCGATTATCGATACGGTCTTAGGATCTATTGCGAGACGAGATGCACATGAAGGGATAGACGCAGTGAAATGGGGTTCTCTTGCTGGTGCGACTGATGTAGGCGAAGCGTGGGATGAGACCACGCTTGAGAATTTGCTTAATGCAGGGTACACGACAGTGCGGAGGTTTTACGGACGAGCGGGGGTGTACATTACGCTTGCGCGGTTAGCTACGGACGATACAAGCGATTACGACACGCTTGAAAAAATACGAGTAATGAATAGAGCGAGTAACGCGGTGCGTGGGGTACAGATAGAGTTTGTGAACGGGAACATCCCTGCGAATGCTGGGGGCGTTGCGTTTATCAAGAAGGAGAGCGAAGTGCCATTAGAGGTGATGAAGTCCAACGGTGAGATTACAGACTTTAGCGTGTCGGTAGACACGAGCAAACTGATAAGCGAGCGACTGGTTAAGACTGCGGTTGCAATAGTACCGCTGGGCAAGACGAGTCGGATTGAAACAGAAATTACATATAAAGCGGGAGTGTAGTCATGGTAAGCATTAATAGCAGGGTGTATGAGTTTGGGAGCATACAGGTATTGTTGCCGACAGGCATCGTGATGTTGTGTCAGGGCATCACGTACAAGGACAAGATAAGTGGAGAGGCTGTTACGGACATGCGAGGGTTACCGGTAGGGCATTCGCATGGAGAGTAGAGCGGGGACTGCGACTTGGAAGTCTCTAGGGTTGAGTACGCAAAAATAAGCATGTATTCAGCAAGTGGTGGCGGGTTTTATAACATGAAGCCGATGAGCATCACGGTAACAATGGCGGGACTTGAGAAGGTGCCGCAGGTGGATGTGTTTACGGTGAAATGGACGGAACGTGAGCTTGGTGGGAAGAAGGGCGATAACGAACTTAACGTGCCGCTTAAAGGGATTATCATAAGTCCTATTGTGAGCAATGGGATACCGGCGTATGTAGGTCCTTTATAGAGTTTTTTAGTAGAAAGAAAAATAATGCAATAAAAAATATTTTCATAAAAGGAGAGAACTATGAAAGGGTTACAAATTACGCAAGAACAAATTGAGGAAGCGAAGAAGGTGCATAAGAAGTTACGTCTTGCGACACTTCAGTGGGATGACGAAGAGCGTGTGTCTCACAGCGTAGAAGTGTTGTTTCGCGTGCCGACCGTTGCAGATGCAGAAGTATACGGCAAGACTGCGAGTTTAGAGCCAGTGGTAGCAAGTCGCAACTTGTTTGCGTCTTTGGTGGTGTCTCCGAAGAGCGAAGAAATACTGGAAATCGTGGGAGACAAGAGTGCGGTGTTGGGTGCGTTTGTCGAAAACGAGGTAGCCCCTTTTTTCGGGAAAAACGTGAAGACAACAAGCCGAGTAGTGTAGGCGAGCTTGTAGCGTATATACACCATTACACAGGCATTGATATTTCTGGTATGGAAATGGATGCGGCGTGGAAGCTGTACAGTCGAGCGAGGTATATACGGAAGCTTAAGGTAACGGAGATACAAGAGGCGTTGTCTCCGTTTTTTTCAAGTCGGTGAAAAAACATGAGTAATTTTACGGCAAGTGTAACGCTTAAGTTTATCGACTCGTTTTCTTCCTCAATGGCGAGAGCTGCGGGCAAAGCGAGGGCGGCACTTGGGAGCGTGAAGCGTTCGGTAAACGCATTTAAGAGCGAGAACTTGTTGCAAACATCGGCGAACTTATCGTTGGTCTCGGGACACGTAGCGGGCATGGCACGCAGTGTGGGTGCTGCGACAAATGCGATGAGCGGGGAAGCGAGCGAGTTCGAAAGCTCGCTCGCTGCGGTACGCTCGTCTCTTGCGATGAGTGTTGGCGCAGGCAAGGAGATGGACAGAGCGTACAACGAGCTTGCAAAATCAGCAAAGGCGTGGAGCAGCGGACACGCAGAGAGTGCAAGCGAATACGCGCAAACAAGTTATTTGATGTTATCCGCTGGGCTTGATACCAAGAGCGCGATAGAAGGGACGAACGCATCGTTGTTATTAGCAAAAGCAACAATGGGCAGTAGTGCGGAGGCGGGAAACCTGCTTGCAACAGCGTACAACAACATGAGCCGAGATGGCGAGAGTGCGCAAGGTGCTATGAGCCGACTTTCTGATGTTATAGCCAAGACGCAAGGAATGTTTCAAATAGCAAATTTAAACCAGTTAGGCGAAGGGCTTAAGTATGCGGTGGCTGCAGCGAAACCAGCGGGCATGCAAATGGAGCAGGTTGCTACGATTGTAGGAGCTTTGAATAGCGCGGGCTTGCAAGGCAGCCAGGCAGGCACAGCGTTTGCTGCAACGTTACGGAACATAGACAAGGCGGGCAAACAACTGGGTTTTGAGGTTGCGTATGACAAGTCAGGCGGACTTAATCTTATTGCGACACTAGAAAATATAAACAGAAAATTTGGGGATGTGGAAACACGCACCGTAGAACAACGCCAAGCGTTGCAGAGAACATTCGGAGACGAAGGGGTGAGGGCTATAAACTTACTCGGCGGGTCGTTAGATACTCTTAAAAACAGTTATAAAGAGATACAGAATGCCAGTGGCACCACGGGCATTATGGCAGGCGAAATGGCAGATACCTACGCCCAGAAGATGCAAGTTGCAACAAACAGAGTAAAAAATTTCCAAGCAAGTTTGGGAGTGGGAGCAAATGCGGTTCGGCTATTTGGTATGGAAATGCTTGGTGGCGTAGCCGGGTTTGCAGGCTGGGTAGCACAGGGAAGCGAAGCGGGGAACGTACTTATGAACATTGCGGGTGGTGCGATGCAGGTTACGGGTAGTTTGTTTTCTGTGGGCAGTAGTGCATTGTCGTCTCTTACGGGCTTAGCGAGTTTTATGATGATAGCCGATAAGTTTCCGATTGTGGGTATGTTGGGTTCTAAGATAGGTGGGCTTGCCAAGGGTGTATTGGGACTTGGGAAAAGCATCATAGGATTACTTCCGACACTTGGCACATGGATAGCAGGTGTGTGGTCGGCGGCGGTGGCACATATTATAGCCCTTGCTCCTATATACAAAATAATTGCTGTGGTTGCGTTAGTTGGTGCTGGTCTCGCATTATTGGCAAAACACTGGGACGTTGTTAGTTCATTCATGAAAAAAGTGGTAGTCGGTGCATTTGAGGGCGTGAAGAGTGCAGTGAACTGGGTATATACCACGTTCATGAAATTGCTTGATAATCCGTTTATAGTAGGGGCGAGCATGTTGTTTGCTCCGTTTATTACGATACCTGCATTGATAATAAAACACTGGGAGCCGATAAAAGCATTTTTTGCAAAGTTGCTTGGAGGAGTAGGCAAAGTATTTTCAGCAGTCGGGAAATTTTTTGGAGCCACCAAAGGTGAAAGCATTACTGGGAATACGAACATAGCGGGGATACAAAGTGGAGCAGGGACGCACATACCAATCGCAGGAGCGCGGGCGATGGGTGGACCTGTAAAGGCGGGGCTTATATATGAAGTTGGTGAGAATGGACGAGAATTCTTCA
>CBDAKK010000003.1:0-209485 GCA_965196605.1 Spirochaetia bacterium | reverse complement strand
AAGAACATCATAAAAAATAAAGGCGCCTACACTATGAGCACAAAAAAATATTATATCATTGCCTCCAATGGAAAAATAGATGGATGGTCATTGGGAAAAATTACTGATGAAAATCTGAATGTAGTTCACACAACTCCACCGTCCGAAACCATGCTCCAACCTCACTGGATCGGCGATGCAACTACAGGTAAGTGGGTGGACGCCGCAACGCGCGCCGAGCATGAGGCACACATTGACCAACAAACCGACGACGCCATTCAAAACTGGGCACGCGAGAAGGGCAAAAACGAAGCCTATTACATCAACTGCGGCATACGCGTCTGCATAAACAAAATCACCGACACCACCAACATTGACTACCGCCATTACCAAGAATACCGCGCTTTTGTAGACGCTCAAAAGAAACTCGGCAAAGCAAAAAAAGACGCCCTTACCTAAGCTATAACACAAAACGCGCTTTGCCTCAGCATCCTTGCCAGCCTTAATGCCCCGTCCATGGGGCAACCGCTACCCAAACACACAGCCCCTTCAACACTCAAAACCAAACCCTAAAAAACACGCCATTTCAGCCCCCATCCCTCCACGCTATTCCACGCAAAAACACGCAAAAACACGCTATTCCCACTCCCCACTCGCACCTTTCTGGACTTTCTCTCTCACTTTTTTTTGGATTGAATACGCTTTTTGTTGTTCCACCAGCCGCACAGGCTACTCAAGCAGTGAATGATAGAGCAAGGATAGATGTTGACTTTAAACAGTGTATGGCCGTTGCTCGAACTCCTTTAGATTCTATAAAATGTCACCAGCAAAAAAATAAGGCGCTGAAGGCGCTCGGTGGTAACTAAGCCTACGCGTTAGCTAGCGGTGCATATGTGAAGATGCACCCATTATGGGCATGGGTGGAATAGTGATATTCTGCCCATGCCCTTTATTATGTGCGCTCAGCACCTTGAACATACAAGGCTGCCTTGTGTGTTATAAGGCATGGACGACACTTATCTAGCACTAAGTCTATGTTCTACAAGCATTTATAACGCGCACCTCATAAATAAAAATTATAAAAATAATCTTTTCAAAAAATACTTGTGTTTTTTGTGAAGAACTTGTGTTTTTTGTGAAGAATTCATAAAATAATAAGTAAATATTCAATAATTCTTACGGAGGAATTTTATGAACAAGTTTCATTTTTTTCGCGTACTTGTGTGCGCACTTTCTTTGGCAAGCGTAACGCTTTTTGTTGCTCCACCCGCTCCACTCGCTGCACAGATGGAGAAATGGCATGCGGACGTCGCTCTTCATGCGTGTATTTCCGCGATTCATACCACGGATGACGATGAAATGACAAGAGAGATTATGGCCTGTAAGGTGCTGCAGGTTAGGATGCAGCAAGCATTCGAAGCACGCAATAAAGACGGTGGTAACTAAGCCTACGCATTAGCCTAAGAGTGCATGCGTAACATGCACACATTATGGGCATGGGTGGAATAGTGATATTCTGCCCATGCCCTTTATTATGCATGCCCAGCACCTCAACATACAAAGCGTGATAGCAAAACACACTTGCTTCAGTTTTTTTATTTTCCATGACGTAGCCCCAACCGCGTTACTTTCCCATATTTGCCGTACCTTACCCGCGCGCAGCGCGCAACATGCATCAGCATCCTCATTTCTTGTTTTCCCCATACATGCCCCATGCGCTATACTTATAAAAAAGTAAAACATGTGAGCCTTGTTATGTGCCTTATGCCTAACTAGCCTTGTCTTACAATAACCGTACACACTTACGCGCATGCGTAAAAGTTAAGGATTATTTATGAAAACACTATCATCGTACATTCGCTTTCCATTTTTAGGCACTGTCATGAACAACGTGGTCTTAGTTGTCTTAGGGAGCATGGTTGTTGCCATATGCGCGCAAGTCTCAATTCCACTCTCGTTTTCACCCGTACCCATAACGGGGCAAACCTTTGCCGTCTTGCTTGTGGGCATGGCACTCGGCGCGCGCAAAGGTGCCCTTGCCATCGTGCTCTACTTAGTGCAAGGCTCTCTTGGGCTACCAGTGTTTGCGGGCTTTCATGCAGGCTTTGGGTCTTTGCTTGGGCCAAGCGGGGGGTATCTCTTCGGCTTTGTTGTTGCAGCATACATTGTCGGCTTTTTGGCAGAACGCGGGTGGGACCGCTCCATTGCCAAAACCTTTACCGCCATGATTGTGGGTAATGTTGCACTCTACATTCCGGGGCTACTCCAACTAGGCTTTATTCTTGGCTGGGACAAACCAATTCTTACCCTCGGTCTGTTTCCCTTTATCATAGGTGACCTTATAAAAGCGGCGCTTGCGACTGCACTGCTCCCGCAAGTTTGGAGAGCATTGAATAAAACACGCGGGTAATTGATAACACAAGAGGGTGGCTGAGGGCTGCCCCTCTTGTGCTTGTACAGTGCCATGCACGCATGCACATGACAAAGTTTCAAGCAATACTAGGCAGCTGGTCTTTTACGCGTAGCATTGTAGAAAACGTGTGCAATACGCACTACACGGCGCAAGGACAACTGAGCATAACAAGGGACACTTGGTTTGAGCGCGGGGTCATGAACGGCATGTCATTTCATCAGCGTTATTGCTTAAGCATGGACTGCGGGTTTAGCGTCATGTTTGCGGATGGTAGCGCATTTTACAACCTACAAGACATACACCAACCACAATGCATGCACCACACATGTAGCAAGGACACCTATAAAGGCACATGGCTTTTACAAGAGCGCAGGCTCACCCTGCGCTGGGACGTTATGGGACCGCGCAAAAACTACAGCACAACAACACGCTATTGCAAACTAGCAGACGCTACGCCTTAATTGAAAAGTTCACGCATAATGGCTAAAAACACCGCGCAACGGTGCGGGCACGCGGGCGCGCCAATGGAGTGCAAAAACGCCTCAGTGTACTCAATGTGTGGAGACATTGCAACGGCAACCCCGCGCCCTATTCTTTTTTTCACAACCGCGGGGTACTCAAGCCCTTTGTGTGTAAAAGACGCCATGAGTTCACTCTTGTTGCACACATGCATGATGGGGCCGCCTTTATAATAGACAAGCGCCTTGGCCATGTCACGGTAGCGTAGTTGCACAAAGGCAAGCCCCTCGGAGCTAAGGGCGCTGTAAGGCACAAGCAAAGGCCCGCGCGCCACACCCTCAAAAAAGGCAAGTTCTCGCTCACCCGCAATGCGCTCTTCTGCATTACGCCAATCAATGGCTTGATGCGCGTAGTAGGCACCTGCGCAACTGCCTATGTACAAGCCGCCTTCTCGCACAAAGGCAACAATTGCCTCATTGCCCGCACCAGTAAGTTTTTGACAATATGGCACGTCTGCACCACCGGGCATAATCAACGCGCGCGCATGTTGCAAGTCACCCCGCACAATATCGTCTGCAAAAATCTCCCGTACGGGCAGCCCTAATTCGCGCAAACGCACGCGCCATTCATAAACGCAGGTCTCACTTGCTCCCTCGTCGCTGTATACACAAACGCTTTTGCTCGTCTCTGGCATTGCAACTTATAAGCCCTTAAGGCCCTCGGAGGTAAAGGCAGAACTAGGCAAGGTAAGGCGTTTGCGCGCGCCAAAGCGTATAATCGTAAAGCCTGCTTCTTTTGCGTCTACAACCCTCCACGTTTGTAAACGCGTGCTATCGTGTGAATGCTCACTTAAAAAGTGCAAGGTTTTACGCAACGCTTGCTCATTGTACAGCTCAGCCTTCACGGGCTTGTTATACTCATCATCCGCAATGTACAGCACAATGCTTGAGTACACTGCGGCGGGCTCTACTTTTTCAAGCACAACTTTGTGGAGAGGCGCCTCACCAATAAAAATGTGTTCAAGCGCAACAGGTTCGTAACTCCGCAAGTAGTCTCTGTACATAAGCTCGGCATATGCAACATGCCCGAGCAAGGTTTGTGCGGGAGAAATACGAAAGGCATGTGCCGTGCCTGTTTTATAAAACCACAGTGCAAGGTCTTTGCCAAGCAATGCCGCATCTGCGTTTCCATGCTTTTGTAGCTTCATAAGCGTGCGTTGCTGCATTCTTGCAGTAGCTTCGTTAAGCAAGACTTGTTGGTGAAAAGCAAGGCGTGCTGAAAACTGTTGTTCCTCCATGTCCGTATGCATGAGCTCAATGGAGTAACTACATGAGCCACCGCCGCACATGCGGTATGTTTCAGCACGAGCAACAAGCTTATACGCACGCTCAAATGCTTGTGCACCTAAGGTGTTGTTTCTCAGACGCCGCTGCTCACCAAAAACCGTGAAGCACAAAAAAAACAGGCACAGCATCACCACATGTTTATAAACACACTGCATATTCTTCAACTATTGTACAGTACCGCCCTTTGTCCGTAATGCTTGCAAGGCTACGCACTACAATTCTTAAATTCTGTTGCTATATTGTAATGGAAGAGATAGCGTGGTTACTATGAGCCAAGCAATTTGGGGGGGGGCTATGTCGAAAGTTTGCGCAAAAGAAGGCCAACCACGACCTCATTATATTTGCGCCCAGTGTCTTGGCCACAAGAGGCGTTCATGTAACACATGGAGTGTGGTCTTGCCCCCTACAATGTCACAATGAGCCTTTAGGCATTACTATTGTATATGAGGTAATAAAGCACTGTTTATAAGGCAATAAGACACTGTGTTTATAACAACAAAACAGTGTATATATAATAATAAAACACTGTATATAAGCCAATAAATGGAGATGCGAGAATTGAATTCACCGGCATGGCCATACCAACGCTTGCGCTTTTAGCACTGTGTATGCTTGTTTTTGGCATAGGGTTTTTCTCTTCATGGACAGCGCTAGTGCTTATAACGCTTATGCCCGTAGTGCGCACTACCTATGTGGCCTTTGTGCGCCTGAATGCACAACAACTTGAAGCAGCGCAGGCCATGGGCATGAACCCATGGCAAGTATTCTACAAAGTAGAATTCCTCTAAGCCTTGCCGCTGGTGTTTTCCGGAATACGCTCCGGCATAGCCTTTAACGTAGGTAGTTTTCCATTTGTCTTTCTCATAAGCACAAGTTCACTCGGATAATTAATTTTTGTGGGGCTACGACTTAACGACACCATCGCAGTAATCATAAGCTTAGCCCTCACTGCGCTTATGGCAATAACTTTAGATACAAGCATTCATATACTTTCTTACTTTGCTGTATCCAAAGGACTAAAACAAAACACAGAGCTATAAGCTGCAATGCATTATCGAAAAGGTGGTGACATGAGCATGCTTGAACTTGCATAAACACCAATAGAGACAGCAGAATAATATTCTGCTATGTTCTTTCTATAAATTAAGTATTTACGCAATTTATAGCAGTGAAGTTTTTATTTATATCTTGAATGGGCCTATATAATTACTATTCATACCTATATGAATAATTCTTTTTTGAAAACAGAATCTTATATTAATGGTAAGTGGGTAGGCTCAAACTCTACCTACGAAGTTGTAAACCCTGCTAATGGACACATTGTAGCCCACGTTGCAAAAGCTGGAAAAACAGAAACAGAGGACGCAATAGACACAGCACAAGAAGCCTTTTATGCTTGGTCTCGGGAGACAGCTAAGTCACGTTCTAAAATTGTGCGACGCTGGAGCGAGTTGATGCTAGAGCACACTGATGAGCTTGCAAAACTGTTAACAGCAGAACAAGGCAAGCCGCTTGCAGAGGCAAAAGGAGAAGTCGTGTACGCTGCAAATTTCTTAGAATGGTTTGCAGAAGAAGCAAAGCGCTCATATGGTGATATCATCCCCAGTCACTTGCCAGATACGCAAATTTTGGTAAGTAAAGAACCTATAGGCGTAGTAGGTGCAATTACACCGTGGAACTTCCCCCTAGCAATGATTACCCGCAAAGCTGGTCCTGCACTCGCGGCAGGTTGTTCTATGGTTCTCAAGCCTTCAGAGTTTGCGCCACTAAGCGCGCTTGCCTTGTCAGCGTTAGCAGAAGAAGCAGGCTTTCCAAAGGGTGTTTTTAGCGTTCTTTCAGGTGACGCCCCCGCCATTGGTACGGCGCTTTTAGAAAGCCCAATTGTACGCAAAGTCTCTTTTACGGGTTCAACACGAATAGGCAAATTACTTATGACCCAAGCCGCCGAAACGGTAAAGAAACTTTCCCTTGAATTAG
The DNA here is from genome assembly GCA_965196605.1 of Spirochaetia bacterium. GTDB lineage: Bacteria > Spirochaetota > Spirochaetia > WTKD01 > CBDAKK01. Next base: position 203,311 of record CBDAKK010000003.1, on the reverse strand, counting down.
GGGGAAACGCACCCTTCATTGTGTTTGAAGACGCAGATTTAGATCAAGCAGTTGCAGCTGCCATGGCATCGAAGTTCCGCAACACGGGACAAACGTGTGTTTGTGTAAATCGCTTTTACATTCAAGAAAGCATTCACGATGCCTTTGTAGAAAAACTACGTGTTGCAATTGAAAAATTAGTCGTGGGTAATGGAATGGACAGCGGAGTGACGCAAGGGCCGCTTATCAACCATGCTGCTTTAGAAAAAGTGCAAACACATGTAAAAAACGCACTAGAAAAAGGCGGAAAACTTGTAACTGGGGGAAAGGAAAACTCACTCGGTGGAACATACTATGACCCAACCCTCATAACACATGTTGATGAAAATATTGCTGCTGCGCACGAAGAAACCTTTGGTCCAGTCGCCTTTTGTTTTTCTTTTGACACAGAAGATGAAGTGATTAAGCGTGCAAACAACACACCGTATGGTCTTGCCGCTTACTTTTGTTCACAAAACATGCAGAGAATCTCTCGCGTCTCACGCGCGTTGGAATCTGGCATTATCGGTATTAACGAAGGTATTATTTCAACTGAGGTAGCGCCCTTTGGCGGAGTAAAGCAATCAGGACTTGGTAGAGAAGGCTCTAAATATGGCTTGGACGATTATTTAGAACTTAAATACATGTTGATGCGTTAATTTTTTGGTATGCTGTGGAGTTTTGCTAATTTGCAAAGCCCGCCGCAAACAGAACATCGACGTGTGGGGGAGTGGGGGCTTGCCTCCACAAGCACAACCGTTATTACACAAACACCGCGTCTATGTCGCGCTCTTCAAAGCCTAGCGACATTTTTTTAAGTTCCCATGTCTCCTCGTGGCAGAGTTGCCCCTTGGGTTCTACCCGCGTAAGTGGCGAGAGTGTCTCGACTTCAAGAAAATTGGGCATGGTGAAAAACTCTGCATTACAGCCCATGTCAGGGTATGGAGCACCTTCAATGTAGCGGTGATGTTTTACAAACACCTCGTCTCCCAAGACATAGGCTGCGCGCCCCGTGGTGTTTAAGACCCCTATTTTTAGTTTTGTTTCATGCGCGTTGTCTTGCGCCATTTGAATGTAGCGCGTGCCCCACCTAAAGCGCGGGTCTGCCATGTTGGTAAAATGCCACAGAACAAGGGGGCGCGCGGGTGACAAGCAATTGGGGTGCGGCTTGTACTCCTCATGCGGAATAAGCGCTCTGCCGCCCGCGCTCATTACGCTTAATGCCCACGCGGAAAATTCAATGCTCCACGCATTGTAGTTTACTATGCGGTGATTAAGGGATACGCGCGTGCTTTTTGCTTCTAAGCCGAGCTCTATAATTTTTTGTACGCCTGTTGCTTTTTCCACGGGCGCAGTGAACACAAGCTTTTCATGGTCTTGCTTCCATTCAATGGGGTGGTTGTCCGGGTAGTATGAGCGCACGGGGTCTTCTGGCGCAAGCCACAATCTGTGCCCGCCGTAGTTGTGCCACGCCCCCTTGTCTTGGCTTGCAAGGTGCTCATCAAAAACGTGAAAGAAATTTTGACCACCGACATAGCCGTAAAACAAAATTCGCGGACCAAAACCTAATGAAACACGTAGTTCCACAATGCCGTTGCTGATAGTAAGACATGGCACTCCTCGGTATTCTTCTTGTTCTATGCGCATAGTAGCTCCTTAAACCTTATTGTTGTACTAATGCTTCGGCAAAGCTGCCAAATTCCAAGTAGCGTTTGTACAAGGTGTCGTAGACTTGTGCGTGTTCTGCGCGTGGTTTAAAAACCGACTCTACCTTGCTTGCCATTGCGCGCATTGCCTCTTCTGTGTTCTCGTACACGCCCGCGACTACTGCTGCAAATATGGAAGCACCCAAGGCGCAGCATTGCTCTGAAGAGACCACGCGTACCTCGCGCCCCAATACGTCAGCAAGCACTTGCATAATAAAAGGTGACTTCTTGGCAACGCCCCCAATGGCAATGGCCTCATTTAAGGCAATGCCCTGACTCTCAAAGCACTCCACAATGGCGCGCGCACCAAAGGCAACCGACTCGGCAAAGGCGCGGTAGAGTGCGGGCGCGTCCACTCCCAACTTAAGACCAACAACACCGCTGGTAAGCCGTTGGTTTGCAACGGGGGTTCTTCTGCCGTTGAGCCAGTCAAGAGCTATGGGTGCAGAGACGCTGGGCAGTGTCTTTTCCGCGGCTGCGGCAATGCGCGCAAAAAAAGACCGCGAGGCTTCGCGCTCACCGTTTATGGAAACGTCATTCCATGTGCAAATCTTTTTGAACCATGCAAAGACATCCCCAAAGGAAGACTGCCCCGCCTCAAAGCCTATCATCTTTGGCACCACTGATCCATCGACCTGTCCACAAATACCGCGTACAAGCCTTGCATCTTCATACGGGGCGGTGACAATGTCACAAGTAGACGTACCCATGACGCGCACAAAGTTGTATGGCTTTATGCCCGCGCCCACAGCGCCCATGTGTGCGTCCAAGGCGCCAACGCCAACCGTGACGTCTTCACCAAGTCCAAAGGCGTCCTTCCATGTGTTACACAAGGTGCCTGCGGCGACATCACAAGTACAAGTTTGCGTGTAGAGGTTGTGGTACACGGGTGCTATGCTCGGCTCTATTGCCTCAAAAAACGAGAGTGGGGGCAAGCCTCCAAAGTCCGCATGCCACAAGGCCTTGTGTCCCGCGGCACAGCGGCTGCGCTTGACCTCGGCGGTGTTGCTACAGCCAGTGAGCACGGCGCAAACCCAGTCGCAATGCTCCATAAAGGAATGTTCACTGCTTGAAAAGCGCGCATTGCGGCGTAGTAGGTAGATGAGCTTTGCCCAAAACCATTCCGCGGAATAGACGCCGCCGACGTATTTCAAATAATCTTCAGTGCCTTTTGCGTTTTGCGCGTTTATTTCTTCTGCTTCGGCAACGGCGCAGTGGTCTTTCCACAGTACAAACATGGCGTCGGGGTCGTTTTTAAACTCGAGAGTGTTGCATAAGGGTACGGCGCGTTTGTTCACAAGACACGGCGTTGAGCCCGTGGTGTCTACCGAAATACCGCGTACTTGCGCAGCAACCTCGGCGCCTGCTTGTGCCAAAGCCCCACGCATGGCCTCTGTCATAGCTTCTATGTGGTCTTGAGGATGCTGGCGGAATTGATCTCTCGCGGCATCGCAGTACTCGCCTCGCTTCCACCGTGGGTACTCGCATACTTGTGTTGCAATTTCCACACCTGTGCGTACATCCACCACCAAGGCTCTCACGGAGTCAGAGCCAAAATCTAACCCCACAGTATAATAGTTGCTCATAAGCATATTATAACAGCGCTGAGAGCCCTTCTTCACGCTACCTGCCGTACCGTCAATGCAGAATTACTTTTATTCACATAATTCATTGTGTCAAGTTGTATATAAACCCCAATGAAAAAGCTATATATAAAAGGCTATAGTAAAAATTTCAGCTTTATGGCGTACCTAAAAACTTGTTGTTGAGTGAGTCATCAATTTTTTTGCGTTGTTGGTTGAGGTCGTCTTCGAGTTGTTTCTTTCGGTTATAGGCTTCTTTTTCTAAGTCGTTTGCAGGAAATTTACTCAGCCCTGCAAGTATTTCTAGCATGCGTTGTATGTTTTCACGCTGCTGCGTTTCTTGTTCCATTGCTAGGTACTTTTTATAGTCCGCCTCTGCGCCGACATAGTTTTTTCGTTGTACTCGAAAATTTGCCCTATTGAGGTAGGCGCTGCTCACTTCAGGTGCCATGGAAATAACCTCTGAAATGTATTGGTCTGCCTTGGTATAATCTTTTTTTGCTGCGTAAATAAGCGCTATATTGTATTTGATGTTTTCAATTGATGCACCTAAAAGCCCTATCGCAGCAGTGTACTCGTTGAGTGCTTCGTCATACATGCCGCTTTCTTGAAGTGCATATGCAAGTTCTTCACGGTAGCGCCCTTGACTTGGGTCAGCGCTTACTGCAAGGCGAAAAAACGAAATTGCTTTTTTTGGTTGCCCTGCGTTGAGGTACTTAAACCCCATGGCTCGCCAGTTGCTCGCTTGTGCATGACCTTGTGTCGCAACAAAACAAAAAAACACCATGAAGTGTGCAAGAAGGAAGAAGGTAGTTTTTACATGCATATTAGCATGTTCGGTGAATTATACGTAGGCATAAAGCATTTTAGACAATAGCATATAAAGAAGTTGCTAAGGCGCTAGCTTCACCCTCCATTGTGCGCCATGGATGCTAAAAGAAAAGAAAAAATACAGCCGTCCGAAACATCATCATAGTGCGCCTAGCTTCGCTTATGACTTTGGTACTCTTCTTTCTTTTCTTTTGATGCAAGCTCCATGTTTGCACCGCACAGCGGTGCTTATGCAATAGTTGGCATCCCCTCGCTACGCTCATGACTTTTTGGTACTTTTTAATACTTGCGCTTGTGTCTTTCTGCCTATGGCGTTAGCCCCACCCGCGTAGCTTCCTATACTCAGTTCCTTAGTCCCTATGGCGTAGCCCCACACCTTAAGCAAACTTGAACCACCTGTGCGTAGCACCTCAAGGTACTTGCGCCTATAGGCAAATATAGTCGTGCGTTAGCGCGTTACTCGTATCATATCTCATAAGACTAGCGAGTTTTTCTTTTTTCGTCGCAAAAAAAGAAAAAAGAAAGTACAGCCGCCCGAGTCACCATCGTATTACGCCCTGCGCCATGGCAACAAAAAGCGTGAGCAATCAAGCTAAAGCAACCCGTGCTTTGCACCTAAAGCCGTGCTACGGACGGCGCGCAGCTTCACGCGCGGAGCGCAGTAGCGCGTCTTACCCAAGGGGGGCGTGGGGGCATCCCCCCCACAAAGCGCACTCACACAAACTTACTTCCATACAATCTTCATACTTGCGCACAGTATCTATGTCATTACTGCTTTAGCACACAGGATGTTTTTTGCTATAAGCTCCATCTTTGTGTCACGTTGCGACACTTATTTCAATTGTTTCTAGCCGTTCGCCTAACGGCTCCCGACTCTTTTTTTGGTTCTTTTTTTCTCTTTTTTTCGTGCTACGCATGTGCCATGGACGGCACAAGAAGCGTTTGCTTAATACGCGGGGGTGTGGGGGCATGCCCCCACAGCGGCTTTTTCTTTTCTTTCTTTGGTACTCTTCTTTCTTTTCTTTTTACGTCGCACAAAAAGAAAAGAAAGAAAGTACTGCTACTATAGGCATGAGTATATAACAACTGGCGTCTTAGCCGCAAAAAAGTTCATACAAGATTGGCGTGAGCTACAAAAACAGACGCTCGCGCGTAGCGCGGCACCGCGTCTTACCCCAAGGGGGGCGTGGGGGCATCCCCCCCACAACAAATACTATTGGTACGCTATGTAATGTAGGTGTAGTAAAAGCTAAGGCTGGTATATAATAGATGCATGTCTACAATTGGTATTAACACTATGGGCTTTTACGTGCCTCCTTTGTGCATGAGTGTCATGGACATTGTAAAGAAGCGTGCATGTGAAAATTCTGAGTTGGCAGAGCGCCTTCAAAATGCGGTTAAAACCACCGGTCAACGCTTCATTCGTTTTACAAAAAAGTGGCAAGATTCCGTTACACTTGCTGCCGAGTCGGTGCTCAATATGGCAAAGAGCATTTCCTTCGATACGCTCAAGTTTCTTATTTCGGCAACCGAAACTTCGGTTGATGCTTCAAAGCCTTTAGCGTCTTTTATAATCGGAATATTGGAGAAGTCGGGCTTGCAAATTCCACAAAATTTAATAAGTTATCAAACGCAACACGCGTGTGCGGCGGGCGCTATTAGTATATTGCAGGCGATGGCGATGATACGCTCCTTAAAAGACGATACGTCTGCAATTATTACTACGTCTGATATAGCGCGCTATTCTAAGAATACTACCGCGGAAATAACGCAAGGGAGCGGGGCTGTTGCGCTTCATATATCAAAGAATCCACAGCTCATTGAACTAGACATTGAAAATAGTGGTTTTTTTTCATCGGATGTGGATGACTTTTTTAGACCGCCGCACCGTAGTGAGGCGCGCGTCAAGGGTCAGTTTTCCATGAGTTGTTACAACACTGCTGTGTATTCAGCTTTAGAAGATTTAGCTCGGCAGTACAAAATGTCGCTTAAAGCGCTTTTGGAAGAAAGTGACTACATTGTGTTTCATATTCCCTTTTGCTCCATGCCGCTTACCGCATTGCGCTTTATATTGAGAAAAAAACTGGGCTATACACAAGAGGAATATGAAGGATTCATACAGAGGAAGCATATTAAGGAAACGAGCGAAATAATTTCACATATAGGTAATACCTACACGGCGTCAACCTTTTTTGCGCTTGGGGGCTTGTTAGAAAAACACCTGAGTGAGGGCAAGGATATAAACAACAAAAGTATGCTCATGGTTTCTTACGGGTCGGGAAACACGAGTATTGTGTTGCGCGGTAATACCACAGCGCGTGCTAGCAAGCTTGTAGAAACATGGAACTTGTGGAAACGCATAGGGTATGCACAAAATCATGGTGCAGATGCTTATGAACATTGGGTTTCAAATGGCAACGGGGAAAATTTGAACTCTGAAGCGCCGCAGGGGCAAGAAAAATATAATGCAAACACTCTAACACAAGTCATGGGTGAGGCCGAGAGTATCAACGCAGAAACACAGTCCATGCCACAAGAGCTTAAGCCTTCCGTGTACCTGCGTGGCTTGCGCGAAGACGAATACCGCGTATACGATGTTATTCAATAGCGCATTACTTCAATGAGCATTTCACAGCGTAAACAAGCGCATCTCGATATTTGTTTGAACGAGGATGTGGAGTGCGGCGCTACTGAATTGGATGCTGTCCATCTTGTGCATCATGCCTTGCCTGAAATAGATGTATGTGACGTAGATACTTCCATGTCGTTTTTGGGGCATCGAATATCCGCGCCCTTGTTCATATCGTGCATGACGGGTGGAAGTAGCAATGCCTATGATTACAACAAGCGTTTTGCAGAGGCTGCGGAGCGTCTTTCTATTCCCGTGGGGCTTGGTTCCATACGCGTGCTTTTGGAGCACGAAGAAATGCTTACAGAGTTCCAACTCAAGCGCATTGCTCCTTCCGTGCCGCTTATTGCCAACATTGGGGCTGCGCAGCTGCGTACTACGCCCTTTAATGCATTAGCTGATCTTGTGTCCGCCTTGCAGGCTGATGCGCTTGCCGTGCACTTAAACCCCGCGCAAGAGCTGTGCCAAGCGCAGGGTGAGCGTTCTTTTGCTGGCATTTTTGAAGCATTGCGAGCATACATTGCTTATAGCGCGGTGCCAATTATTGTAAAAGAGACGGGCTGTGGCATACACCCGCAGGAGGCACAGGCACTTTTGGGCATAGGGGCGCGCTACGTAGACATTGCGGGCAGTGGTGGCACCAACTGGGCGCTTGTGGAGCTGCTGCGCGAAAAAGAGCACGCAGCTACGCGTACATCGAGAGAGACTTTTTCGCGGTGGGGCAACCCTTCGGCGCTGTTGCTGCTTGCGCTTTATGGCACGCAAAACGTCATAGCTTCAGGCGGCATACGCAGTGCGCATGACATTGCGGTAAGCCTTGCCTTAGGGGCTGAGGCTGTGGGTTTGGCGCTGCCTGTCTTGCAGCATGCGCAGAGTGTGGACGCTCTTGTTGCGTATTTGTCCACGCTTATAGCGGACTTACAAAAGCTGTTTGTGTTAAGCAAGGCGCGCAAGGTGCAAGACATGCGCACGGCAAGGCTGTGGTTAGACCCTGCATTGTTAGACAAGCTCACCCTGTTTTGTGCCGCTTGTGGTGTGCAAGTACCTACGGCATTTTGTGCTGCTGCGTGTTAGCGTGCCAACTTTAGTAGGGTGGGCATTGTGTTTGTAATACGCCACGTCATTGTTGCTGTGACAATGCTCGCACCGCACAATAGCAAAACTCGGGTATATGAACCTTAGCGTGTTACGCAGACGTATGAGGCATGGGCTTAAGCTTGTAGCACCATGAAACAGCGTGCGAGCGGTCTTCGTCAATCATTTTGATTTTTTTAAGCCTTGTAGTAAGGGCATGCATAAAAATAGAAGTATCGCAACGAGTAACAATTTCGTAATTGGTGACGCAACAAATATTTTCATACTTCCGTCCGACAATACGAGGGCTTGACGAAAGGACTGTTCCATCATGTTTCCTATAATGGCACCTAATATCATAGGAGCCGTTGGTATATTGAGAATTACAAAGACAATGCCCAAGAATCCAAAGAGTATCAATATATAAAAGTCAAAGACACTGCTACTAATGGCAAATACGCCGACAAAGGCAAGTCCTAGGACCATGGGGTACAATATTTTTCCTGGGACTGCTAACACACGCACGAGAATTTTAGCTAAGGGTATGTTTACAACAGCAAGAATACTATTGCCAATATACATACTTGCAATAAGTCCCCATACAAGGTGTGGTTCTTTTTCAAAAAGCAAGGGGCCAGGTTGTAGTCCCAACAATACCAAAACTCCAAGCATTATTGCGGTGGTAGCAGAGCCGGGAATACCCAAGGTAAGCATGGGGATAAGTGCACCAACAGACGCTGCGTTGTTTGCCGCTTCGGGCGCGGCAAGCCCTGCCATGGCGCCTTTCCCAAATTCTTCTGGGCGTTTTGAAAATTGTTTTTCATTGTTATATGCCATCAGCGAGGCCATGGTTCCACCTGCTCCCGGCAATGCTCCAATAAAAAAACCGAGTGGCGTACTACGCAAAATAGGCTTCCAAGACTCTTTCCAATCTCTTTTTGTAACCCAAATTTTCCCAAACTTTTTTTGAACCTTATGTGTTTTTTGTATAACTCGCATGCTTGCTTGATACACCTCTCCCAAAGCAAAGATTCCTATAATCACAATAAGAAAATCTATACCGGTAGAAAGTTCCAATATACCAAAGGTGAAGCGTTGCATTCCTGATTGAGCATCAATGCCTATGGTTGCTATCATAAGTCCAATAATAATAGACAGAAATCCTTTGAGAACATTTCCTTTTGTAAGAGACGCAGTAGCGACAAGTGCAAAAACAGTCAACATAAAATACTCGGCGGGATCAAACTTAATGGCAAGTTTTATCATTGGCAAAGCAAAAATAGTAAAGAGTATGGTAGCTATTAATCCACCAATAAAAGATGCTATGGCAGACATTGCCAGCGCTGCTTCAGCGCGTCCCTTCTGAGTTAATGGGTATCCATCAAAGGTAGCAGCGACAGCAGCGCCATCACCCGGCGTATTAAGCAAAATAGAAGCGCGCGAGCCCCCATACATGGCACCGTAGTACACCCCTGTCATGGTAATAAGTGCTGCGGTTGGCCCCATAAAATAAGAAAGCGGAAGCAATAGGGCAACCCCCGTAGCAGGACCTAGTCCGGGCATCATGCCTATGATGGTACCGAGCACTCCTCCCAATGTTACATACATAATGTTTGCTGGAAGGAGCGCAACGGAAAAACCGGTGAGTAAATTTTCAAGGACACCCATACATAGCTCCTGCCACTGGGGGAGTAATGGCAATGGCACAGAAAGTAATTGTGCAAACACAAAATGTGAACAAATGCTAAAAGCAATAGGTACGACAATATTTATACGCCAATGATTTTTTCCATTAATAAAAAACATATACGCCAACAGAAAAAGTGTTGTAGAAAGCGGATAGCCCAAAAACTCAAACAACATTGTGTATCCAATGCCAATGAGACTTGAAATACCCGCAAGCATAAGTAATTTCTTATTATGTAAAGACACCTGTGTGTCTGCTTGCGTAGTACGCGCTCTCATACGAAATATACTTTTTCCAAACAAGTAAAGTGAGAAAACAAGTGCCAATATCACAAGAATATACGGAAATATTTTGGGAGCGTTGGGGTTTCCTATTGGGGCACTACGAATACGCAAGGTGAAAATTGTGTAAAAGACAGTTATGATTAAAAAAAGTATACTGGCAAATAAGTCTTGTTTCACCCGCTTCATAATTTTCTATTCCGTGGCAAGCAAATCAATACTTCGCAACACTGTTTTGTATTCTTCATTCACCGCATCGAGATATTCTGAAAATTCCTCAGCGTCTAGGTAGGTCATTTGCCACCCGTTCGCCTTACTTGCCGCCTTCCATTCGGGGGTCTCAACCATAGTCTTAAAAATACCCCTCCAATATTCCACAACTTCTGGCGACATTTTTTTAGGGCCAAAAAGACCACGCCAATTTACAAATTCCATATCAATTCCTTGTTCCTTTACCGTTGGGACATCGGGAAATTCTTCCAAGCGTTTCGGCGATGAAATGCCCAATATGCGCACATCTCCACTTTCTAAAAGTCCAATAACATCGCTCATATCACCTGCATAGACATCGATATGCCCTCCAAGGAGCTGAGATAAAACCCCCGCATCTTGAAAACTAATGTAATTAATCTCTTTCAAATTTGGGATTTTTGCGGCTTGGGCAAGCATGAGAAATTTTAAGTGATCCATGCTTCCTATAGATGAAACGCCACCTACTTTTACATTTTTTATATTTTTCTTAATTTCGTCTAACAAGTCATTAATTGTTTGATAGGGCGAATCTTTAAGGACAACAAATGCCGCATATTCTGATATGAGTCTTGCAAGTGGTGTCAAGTCTTGATAGCCGTACTGAGAACTTCCATTCAATTGAATGAGAAGCAAGGGCGGAGAATATACTGAAATAACGCTATCGGGATTTCGTGTTTTTTGTAAATATGACAGTGCAACGCCGCCGCCACCACCCGGCTTGTTTACCACGGGAGTAGGAAATGAAACAAGGTCTGCCTCATGAATAACCTTATCCACCGTACGCATAGTTAAATCCCATCCCCCTCCAGCACCCGCAGGCGCAATAAACTCTATGGGTTTGTTGGGATATTCTGCCTTCTTATCCTTAGTGCATCCCATAACCACAAAAATCATACATAGTGTAGAAAAGATCGCACAATACTTTTTCATAAAATACTCCTATACCTAAAATAATTTGAATTGTTCTATAAAAAAATTATACCATAGGGTATCAAATATCAATGCATAAGATATACGTAAACTGTGTATCTTCGGCTCTTGAGAAGACTGACGATATTGTTTCATTTTCAAGGGTGGGGCGTATCAGTAGTTGCACTGCTTATTGGGGGCTTTTCATGAAACCACTGGAGCATGAGTGTACAAACTACTTTTATATACAAGGCACAAGTCTTTGTTTGCCCCCTTGCTTTTTTTTTCAAAAAAAAAGCCACAAGCCGTACATGACTTGTGGCATACGAGCAAACTATTGCAGGGTGTATTTCAGCAAGGGCGTGCCATAACCCACTTCTTGGCCATCTTGCACAGCCAATTCCATTGATGAGACTAAGTGCATGGTAGGGCTTACAATTGGAGATATCATAGACAAGCCTTTTTTTTCTATAAAAGCTCTATCAACTTTTATTATGTCCGTCTCTGTAGAATAACTCCGTCCACTCTCTACAAGCGGCGTGAATCCTTCGCCCTTGAGTGAAACCGTTTCTATGCCTATGTGGACTATTAATTCAAATTCTCCAACCTCGTAAGCAATAGCATGATTTGTTTTAAATATGTCAAGCGATTCAGCAATTGCATTTTTCACAATGTCTGAACTCGGCAGTATTGCAACTCCATCACCTATCATGCGCTGTGCAAAGGCTTCGTCCGGTACATTATCCAACAAAACTACCGTGCCCTTAAAGGGTGAAAGCACGACTACTTCTTTGGATTTTTTTTTCAAAAAGTCAAATATACCCATGAGACCTACGCTTGTTTTAAGGCGTTAATAGCATCAGCAAGGCGTTCTGCCTTTTGCCCGAGTACTATTTGTACCGCGTTTTTTGAAGGTGTGATAATGCCACTTGAGCCCAGCGCCTTAATTTTGTTCTTGTCTACCTTTGCTCCATCGACTACTTCCGCACGTAGTCGCGTTACGCATGAAGAAATGTTGGATATATTGACAAGCCCGCCCAGCGCCTCGACAAATGCGCGTGCTTCTTCGCCCACAGGTGCGTGCTTCTTTTCTGTGGTTTGCGCCTCGTCTTCACGACCTATTGTTTTAAGGTCAAAGGCGCGTATTGCAAAAATAAAAATAACAAAGTACAAAACTCCAAAGACTACTCCCACGGGTATCATTAACGCGGGTTTACTTGCTAGGTTCCAGTTGACAATGTAGTCTATAAGCCCCGCTGAAAAACCAAAGCCGAGCTTTATTCCCAATGCATATGTAATGGCAAGCGCAAGTCCCGTTAAGAGTGAATGGAGCACGTAGAGTACGGGAGCTAAAAACATAAATGCAAATTCAATAGGCTCAGTGATGCCGGTGAGAAAGGACGTAAAGGCCACAGAAAACAATATACCCGCGGCGGCTGATTTTCGCTCTTTTTTCGCTAGAACGTACATTGCCAATGCGGCAGCGGGCAAAGCAAACATCATAATGGGGAAAAAGCCCGTCATGTAGTCTCCCGCCGTGGCATCACCTGCAAAAAAGCGCGTCAAATCTCCATTCACAGCGCCTTCAGCACCCTCGTACTCCCCAAACTGAAACCAAAAGTAGGTATTCAACACGTGGTGTAAGCCTAGGGGTATCAACAGCCTATTGAGCGTGCCATAAATAAACAAGCCTACAGCGCCCAAAGAAGCCAAGCCTTCCGTAGTGCTGGAAAGCGCATTTTGAATGTATATCCAGAAGTACCAAAGGCAAAGGCAATGAGAATACAGACAAGCCCCGTTATGATGGGAACAAAGCGCCTGCCCGCAAAAAAGCCCAACCAGCTTGGCAGACTCACGTTATAAAACTTGTTGTAACAAGCAGCAGCAACTACACCGCCTATAATTCCTGAAAGCACTCCCATGTTTATGTCGGGGTTAATTGCTTGCGCGCCCTTTACAATAACAAAGTGCGCCACCGCGCCCGCAAGCCCCGCGGCACCATTTCCATCAAAGGCAAGCCCAATAGCAACTCCAATGCCAAATATCAACGCCAAATTGTCAAAAACTGCGCCACCGGCTGCCGTAACAAAGTCCAGCTTTAGCAAAACGCCAAAGCGCAGCAAAAGCGCAGCAATGGGCAACACTGCAATAGGCAGCATCAATGACTTCCCTAGCTTTTGAAACGAGCTAAACGTATTATTAATACCATGCATATAATACACCTCCACGTGATTTATGATTGGGCTTACCTTGTTAGTTGTCTTAACAATAAACTAACCAACCCTTAATTAAAGTTTACAACATTTATTTAAGCTATTCTACAACAGTGAGTAAAAATAAAGCCCCTATACGGGGCTTTATTGCTTATGTACATGCAAAACACTACTGAGGTGTAAAAACTATGACTGTTGGGTCAGATTTTGCAGACTCGCCCTTTTTTGCATGCTTTCCTGTGTAAGAAGAAGTGCTTCTTATTTCTTTTCTTGTAACCCATGCCGCTGCATAATTATTAGTAGTCATTTTGATTGTGATAGGATTAGAGTCTTTGTTAGCCAAAATATCTTCCCAATTGCTTCCCCATCTACTTACGTCATAGACATACCCTTCTTCGGGTATAATTTCTACATTTGAACCATAAAGGATATCCCTAGTAGATCCACCAGTGTATGTGTTGTTTTCAGTCTTAACCGTAGGAGGAGATGGCGGAAGTATGGTATCTCTTATATCTATACCGAGGTGTTTTAAAACAATTGCAGCAACAGCTGTTTGACTTACCCCTGCGTACAAGCCATCAAAGCCTAGATATGTATATTCGCCATTGTTCGTAGGATATGCTCTAATAGGGTTAGATTTAACAGCATATTTTGCATCCCATGTTTTATTTAAGCCAATAAATATCGTTTTTTCACTTTTCGTTTGGTGACCATGACCTTTTCCAACCCGGGGTTCGCGTCCATGATCAGTAGTAACAACAATGAGCCAATCCTCTGTCGGATTATTTTTTTCCCTATCTTTCACCGCCTCGATTAATATTCCTAATTGATCGTCTGCCTTTCTGATTGCATTATTATACCGATTGCCAAACCCATGGTCATGCCCTACACCATCTGGTATCCCAAGATGAACAAATATAAAATCTGGTGCTTTATTTGTAATTTGTTCTACGGCTTTAGCAGTAACATTTGTAAAATTGAGTCCCGCATTATCCTGCTCAGCTTCACAACCTTTTGTCTTGTCATTCTTTTCATACTTGCGACAGCGATTATAGTAATCAACATAACTCATATCTTTTTGAAAATAAAAATCATTTATACGTTCCCATTTTGCAAGACTCACTATGTATGCATGAGGATATTGGTCATGAATATATCTAAAAAGACTCGGAGCCTCAGATTGCTTATCAGAATTCCCATTTACTCCATGTTCATCTACCCATACTCCTGTGAGTACAGTCGTCCATCCTGAACCACTGCTTGTGTCTTCGTTTGTATCGTTGCCCTGATATTGTGTATTTCTCTGAAATCCGCCCGTGTAGCCTTTTCGTACATTAAGTTTATTCAAAGTAGGTGCTATTGTTGGAGTTGCCTTTTCATACTGTAGCCCATCTATCCCTACCAACAACACTTTTTTGCTTCTACCCCCAACCATAACGCGCGAGACTCCCACATTCACACTTTCATCAAGTGTGTCGTCACTATTCCCTTGAATATTACACGCAACTAAAAGTGTGATAATACCCATTGCCCATGACACATGAAGTGCCACCTTTTTAGTTAATAACTTCATACTAACCCTCCTTAATATAATTAAAAATTATCCCAAAAAACATTGACGATTGTTTTTTAGAGATTAATTTTAATTATACTAAAATTAATATTTAGTTTCAGTAAAATTAATTTTATGAAATTTTAGATAAATGAAATTTGAATTATTGTTAACGCATGTACTGTAAGGGTTCGTTTTTCAGCTATGTGAATAAGATTGAACACTGGCTTACAATAATGCAAAGGCTGCAAACACACCTCGTTTATTGAATATTTCCGCGCTCTAATTCTTGAAAGTAGCACACTGTCTTAGCGCATTGGCGCATATAGCGTGAGCATTTTCGTGCTTTGTGGCAGTTTGCACGCGCGTAAGCCGCCATGAAATGGCAGCCGTGCGAAAGGATATATTGGAATTCTTAACTTTTTTGCTGAAAATCTCAATCTCACTCTGTGAGCACACTACCGAGAAATCTAAGCATTTCACAGATGTTCCTTACTTTGTCAAGGAATTACCCGCAAGGTCTTGGTAGCTGGTAACGTGCGTACCAAATTTTTCTTCTAATTCTTTTTCTGAAAGCTTGTCAAACAATTCTTTGGGCAAGGTAACCGTAGCAAGATCAGTATTGCCTACAAACACTGCAAGCCCAAGACTTTTTACCGCATTGGGAATGCTCACCGAAGTAAGTTTTTTATTACGAAAGGCCTTGTCGGGAATACGGGCAATGTCTTTTACTATGGTCAACTGCCGTTTTGTGCTTGAGTCTGAAACCACTACTTTACCGAGATCACCAATTCTATAGTTTCCATCGGGAGACCTTGTTTCGTACTCAACTAGTCCAACGAGGTCAGCAGCAGTAAGACCCTGCGCCTGAACTTTTTCTTCGGACTGTTTCTTTTCAACATTGCCATCAGCACTCTTAGTGTCAGGAGGAGGACACGCATATATAAAAATACTTATTAAGAGCACTACACTATACTTTAAATAATTCATAATACATTGTATGTATAGTAATAGTTCCACAATCCGACTAGAGCTTTGTTAAAATATTTGTAAAATAAAACTCTCCTTTTTCAACGTAAAAGTTAATTAAGAACGAACGCGTGAAAAATGATGTAGCTATAGGGCATTGCGGCCCGCGTGCGAATTATTACCCTTGCCGCGCGTGTGTGGGCGCCCCACAAGGGCAACTTTGCCTCTGCATGAGCAAGCCACTACAATAATATAAAAGACTATGAGCGGAGTAAAAAAGAGACTAGCATGAAAGCATTTGATTTACGAGAGAAGTACCTGCGCTTTTTTGAGAAGCACGGGCACGCGCGCATACGGGGGGCGTCTCTTATCCCCGAAAATGATCCTACGGTGCTTTTTACCACAGCGGGCATGCACCCACTGGTGCCTTACATTATGGGTGAGGCGCACCCCGCGGGAAAACGTTTGGTCAACTGCCAGCGCTGCATGCGCACGGGCGACATAGAGAGCGTGGGCGACCATTCGCACTTGACCTTTTTTGAGATGCTGGGCAACTGGTCACTAGGGGACTACTTTAAAGAAGAAGCTATACGCATGAGCTTTGAGTTTCTTACCGATGGGGAGTATTTGGGAATACCCGTGGAGCGCTTGTCGGTGAGCGTGTACGAAGGTGATGAAGCTATACCCGCGGATGAGGAGTCCGCGCGACTGTGGGAGGACTTAGGAATACCACGTTCGCGCATACACTTTTTGGACAGGAGCAACAACTGGTGGGGGCCTCCGGGGCAGACGGGACCTTGTGGACCTGACACCGAAATGTTTTTTGACACCGCGCCGCAGCGAGCGGCTAGCAGCACGCTTGAGGAAGGGCGACACTTAGAAATTTGGAATGACGTGTTTATGCAGTACCGCAAGACTGCTGAAGGTAGGTATGAAAAGCTGGAACGCCGATGTGTTGACACGGGCATGGGGCTTGAGCGCACGGCCGCAATTTTGCAAGGCAAGGCAAGCGTCTTTGAGACGGAGTTGTTTGCGCCCGTTTTTGCAGCGCTAGAGAGTGTGCAAGAGCACCGCTATTGCCTTGTGGAGACTGCGGAATGTGCTGAAACAAACAGGGCGCTGCGCATTGTGTCTGACCATGTGCGCACGGCAGTCTTTTTGCTGGGCGATGAAAAGGCCATTACGCCTTCAAACGTGGGGCAGGGCTACATACTGCGGCGCCTTATTAGGCGTGCAATGCGCTTTGGACGGCAGCTTGGCGCCGCTGCAGAATTTTTGTGCGCGCCCGCCGAGGCGATTATTGACGTGTATTCCTCCGTCTACCCGCTGCTTAAAAAAACAAGGGACTTTATATTAAAGGAGCTGAGCGTGGAGGAGGAGCGTTTTGCCAACACCCTGCGCCGCGGCGAAAAGGAGTTTGAGAAAATCTCGCAGAGGCTTAAGGCTGCGGGCGCACGTGAAATTGCGGGCGAGGACGCCTTTCATCTCTACGACACCTATGGCTTTCCACGAGAAATGACGGACGAGCTTGCAAGGGAGCAGGGGCTGAGCGTGGATGACGCGGGTTTTGACAAGGCCTTTGCAGTGCATCAAGAGACTTCGCGGGATGACAGCAACCAAACCTTTAAGGGTGGGCTTGCCGACCACGGCATGGAGACCACCAAGTTGCACACGGCTACGCACTTGTTGCATGAGGCCCTGCGGCGCGTCTTGGGTACGCACGTAAGCCAAAAGGGCAGCAACATTACCAAGGACAGGCTGCGCTTCGACTTTTCGCACCCTCAGAAAATGACGAGCGAAGAAGTGGCGCGCGTGGAAGAACTGGTGAATGAGCAGATACGCCTTGCGGTGCCCGTTGAGCTTGAAACCATGAGTCTGGACGAGGCGCGCGGCAAGGGCGCTTTGGCTTTTTTTGGTGAAAAGTATGACGAAGTGGTGAGCGTGTACTCTATGGGCACGTTTTCAAAGGAAGTCTGCGGTGGTCCACATGTGCAAAACACGCAAGAGCTTGGCGCGTTTAAAATTGTCAAGGAACAATCCTCGTCTCAAGGAGTGCGCCGCATAAAGGCGGTGCTGCGCTAGAGGCACGCTTGCTTTTGTGGGGGGGATGCCCCCACGCCCCCCTTGGGGTAAGACGTGCTACTGCGCTTACGCGCGAGTAGGCTCACGCGGTGTGTTGCTCACGCCTTCTGTTGCCAAGCAGCTAAACGCCACATGCAAAGGCCTCGGATGGCTGTTCTTTTTCTTTTCTTTTAACATCCTTGGCAGCCAATGCGCCCCATCCATGGGGCGGCTGTGAGGACGCAAAAGAAGAAAAGTCGAGAGCGTAGCGAACGGCTAGAAACGATTAAAATAAGTGTCGCGAAGCGACACAAAGATGGAGCTTATAGCAAAAGAACCAAAAAGAAAAGAAAAACGCGCTGTGGGGGCAAGCCCCCACACCCCCGCGTATTAAGCAAACGCTTCTTGCGCCGTCCATGGCACGGCTGTGAGGACGCTCACGAGCGTAGCGAGGGGATGCAAACTATTGCATAAGCACCGCTGTGCGGTGCAAATATGGAGCTTGCATCAAAGAAAACATCCTGTGTGGCTACGCCATAGGGACTAAGGAACTGAATATAGGAAGCTACGCGGGTGGGGCTACGCCATAGGCAGAAAGACACAAGCGTAAGTATGAAGAAAGTACCAAAAAGTCACAAGCGAAACAAAGGGATGCAAACTATTGCATAAGCGCGGCTGTGCGGCGTAAGTGTGACGTAGTCTAGTGCGGTGGTGGTGTTCCTTCTAGTGCAGGGGAAGCGTTCCCTTAGGGCTGAGGGAGGTGTTCCTTCTAGTGCAGGGGAAGTGTTCCCTTAGGGCTGATTGCGCAAAGAAAGGGCAGCGGGTTATTCTTTCGCGTTGCGTGCTGCTGCCTCGCGCCGTAGCTTGTGCGAAATATGCTGTGCTTTTTCTAACGCGTAGGTTCTCACGGCACCGCGCAGTAAGACCCAGCCTTCTTGTTGCTCTACCTCTGTGTCTTTGGGAGCAAGACGGCGCACCTTGTACCAAATAAAGTCCTCCGTGTGCGCCCCGCCTATGCGCATGAGTTGTAGTATGTCGCCCCTTCTAATAATGGCTTTGACTTGTGCGCGCAGGTCTTTTGTCTCTAGCACTCTGCTGTAGTCGTCGTTTGAAACAAGGTAGCGCGGGTACCACGCTAATATGTGATTGTATGGAACTCGTATGCTTTGTGTAATGCGCTGTGACTTGCTTGGCAACAGGCGGTCACAGCTTGCGCTTGCTGCAAGGAGGCCGAGCATGCACAGTACACGCAGTACCGTACCTACTTGTGCTCTTGTGCCTAAGTGGCCTACCCTGTGCGTGGGTGTGATTTTGTTCATGCTTGCTTCCCCACCCTTTGTAGTTCGGCTATCTCGTCGCGCAGTACCGCAGCCTCCTCAAACTCTAGGTTCTCCGCATGCTCGTTCATGCGCTTGCGCAGTTCTTGTATCAGTTTCTTTTTCTCCTTTGGCACTAGTACGTTGTGCCGCGACTTTATGACCTCAAGAGACTGCTTGGCTGCGCTTTGTTTTACTTGCGCCGTGCGTACCAAAATGTCCTTGACCGCCTTTTGTATGCTTTGCGGTGTTATGCCATGTTCTACATTATATTGATGTTGTATCTCTCGGCGGCGCTCGGTTTCTTCCATGGCTAGCTTCATTGCCTCTGTGGTAGTGTCCGCGTACATAATGACGTGGCCGTGCACATTGCGCGCCGCGCGCCCTATGGTTTGTATGAGCGAGGTGGTGGAGCGCAGAAAGCCTATTTTGTCCGCGTCCAAAATAGCGACCAGTGAGACTTCGGGGAGGTCGAGCCCTTCGCGCAGCAGGTTTATGCCCACCACCACGTCTATTTCGCCTGTTCTCAGCTTAATAAGAATTTCAACGCGCTCCACGGTGTCTATGTCCGAGTGCAGGTAGGCCACTTTTATGCCCAGCTCACACAAGTAGTCCGTGAGGTGCTCCGCCATGCGCTTGGTAAGCGTGGTAATAAGCACGCGTTGGTTTTGCGCCGTGCGCGTTTTTATGTGCCCCAGCAAGTGCTCTATTTGCCCCGCCGTAGGGTGCAGGCTTATCTCGGGGTCTAGGAGTCCCGTAGGGCGTATTATTTGCTCCACGGTTTTTGTAGCGTGCTCTAGCTCATAAGCGCCGGGGGTGGCTGAGACAAAGACGCATTGGTTCACCATGCCTTCAAACTCCTCAAACTGTAAGGGGCGGTTGTCGCGCGCGGAGGGTAGGCGGAAGCCGTATTCCACAAGGTTGATTTTGCGCGCGCGGTCCCCGTTGTACATTGCGCCGAGCTGCGGCAGCGTTACGTGGGACTCGTCTATAAACATGAGGTAGTCCTTGGGAAAGTAGTCCAACAACACCGAGGGTCTGTCGCCGGGCTGTCTGCCCGAGAGGTGCATGGAGTAGTTTTCTATGCCCGTGCAAAAGTTGAGTTCGCGCAGCATCTCTAGGTCGTACTCGGTGCGGGACTTCAGCCTCTCGGCTTCCACCAGCTTGTCAGCGTCCAACAACGCTTCGTAGCGCGCGGCAAGCTCTGCTTCTATGTCCACAATGGCGCGCTTTACCGTGGCCTCGGGCGTTACAAAGTGGCTTGCGGGGAATATCCACAGCTTGTCTTGCCGCTGTTGTACTTCCAGCGTTACGGGGTGCAACTGCTCTATGGACTGTATGACATCCCAATCCGTGATAATGCGGTATATGCACTCTTCATACGCGGGGTAAATATCAAAGGTTGACTCTTGTATGCGGAATGCCCCGCGCTCTAGCACGTTGTCGTTGCGCTTGTATTGCAGGCTTATGAGCTTGCGGCGCGCATCAAACACGTCCAGCGTTTGCCCTACTTCCACAAACAACGACATGTCCGAGTAGTCTTGCGGGTTGCCCAGCCCGTAAATGCATGAGACGGTGGCAACTATTACCACGTCTCTACGCGAGTACAAGCTGCTTGTTGCCGCTAGGCGCAGTCGCTCTATTTCTTCGTTGATAGAAGCGTCCTTTTCTATAAAAAGGTCTCTGCCCGGTACATAGGCTTCGGGCTGGTAGTAGTCGTAATATGAGACAAAGTACTCCACGGCGTTGTTGGGCATAAGCTCTGTAAACTCGCGGTACAGCTGCGCGGCAAGCGTCTTGTTGTGCGAAAGTACTAAGGTTGGGCGCCCCAGCGCCTCTATTACCTTTGCCATGCTAAAGGTTTTGCCAGAGCCCGTTACCCCCTTGAGCGCTTGAAAACGCTCACCCTGCTGCAAGCCTGCAACAAGTGCGTCTATGGCCTTACCTTGGTCGCCCGCAGGTTTATACGCGGACTCTACATAAAACGGTGAACTGTGTGTGGGGGTGGACATGACACTTTTTATTATAAGGGTTCTTTCTCTAGCGTTAGTTTTATGGGGGCAGCACGCCCCCACACCCCCACTGCTGGTCGTCCTGCGCTCCGCGCGAGTAGGCTACACGCCATGTGCACGCTGTTTTTTGTGAACGCCTTGTGTGGCTAAGGCGCTAGCGCGATATGTCAAGTCTTCGGATAGCTGTACTTTCTTTTCTCTTTTTTATGGATGTAAAAAAGAGAAAAGAAAGTACCAAAGAAAAGAGAAAAAAGCCTCCTGTGAGCTAAAGCAGTAATGACATAGATACTGTGCGCAACTATGAAGAAAGTGCCAAAAAAGTCGAGAGTGCGAATGTACGACTCCCATGCCATGGATGGCCGTTCTTTTTCTTTTCTTTTAACATCCTTGGCAGCCAATGCGCCCCATTCATGGGGCGGCTGTGAGGACGCAAAAAAAGAAAAGTCGGGAGCGCTACAAGCGCGAGCGGCTAGAAACGATTAAAATAAGTGTCGCGAAGCGACACAAAGATGGAGCTTATAGCAAAAGAACCAAAAAGTCACGAGCGAAGCGAGGGGGTGCAGACTGTTGCATAAGCGCCACTGCGCAAAAAAGGGGCGGTGGGCGGGGTTACGGCATACATAGGGACTAAGGAACTGGGTTTAAGGAGGCTACGCATGAGTGGTGTAGGGTTGCTTTAGGTGCGGGGCTTGCGCATTTGTAAGGCTGTCACCACGTAGGTGAGCGCTGAAAACACGGAGAGTGCAGCGCCGAGGTAGTAGAGCATGGGGAGGTAGACTATGATCAGGTTTTTGCTGAGCGTGGGTGCAAGGTGTGCTATGCGGCTTTGGGGTAGGAGTAATATGCTCATGAGTATTGCTATGGCGTAGACCCATGTTTTGAGTTTGCCCGCCCAGCCGGCTGCTAGGACTATGTTTTGTCGCAAGAGTAGGGCGCGCAAAAAGGTGACCCATACTTCGCGCATAATAAACACAACTACCACCAGTGGTGGCACCATGTACAGCGTGTACAAGGCAAACAGGCAAATAAAGTGCGCGCTAACGTCGCACACGGGGTCTAGGAGTTTTCCCACGTCGCTGGTGCTTTTGAACATGCGCGCCACCATGCCGTCCAGCAGGTCGCTTGCCTCAATGAGAATAAACAACCCAAGCAGCGGGGCTATGTTTATGAGTGGCACGTTCATAATGAGCGCATAAAATACCAGCGCCCACAGGACGCGTGAGAAACTGAGTATGTTTGGTATGTGCTTTAGCATCTTGTAATCCTTTTTTTAATTATTGTAGCGTTGTTGTAGGTGCGCAATAAAGGCGCGGGGCGTACAGCTTGGGTACAGCTCCGCAGGGGTTTTTGACGCACCGTGTGTGTGAATGCGCTTTTGAAGCCACTGCATTATTTCTGCGAGCGTGCCGCGCTCTAGGTGTTCTTCATATTTTGGCATGTCCGCGGCAAGTTCAGCTTTGAGCTGGGCAGCGTACATGGTGCCCAGCGCGTAGGAGGGAAAGTAGCCAAAGGCGCCTTCAGACCAGTGTACGTCTTGTAGCAAGCCTTCGCGCTCGTTTTTGGGTTCTATGCCAAGCAAGTCTTTGCTTTTCTCCTTCCATAGCTGAGCAAGTTCCGCTATGTCGCGCGTGCTTGTGCTTTCGTTTTCAAAGAGCAGTTGTTCCATTTCAAAGCGCAGCGCTATGTGCAAGTTGTAGCCCACTTCGTCTGACTCTATGCGTATGGGGTTGGGCGCCACGCTGCGGCTGTGGCTCATGAATGCATCACGTGATATCTCGGCAAACTGAGGCATGAAGCGCTGGAGTTCGGGATACCAGTGTTTCCAAAAGGCGCTGCTTTTGCCGAGCATGCTTTCTACAAAGTGCGACTGCGACTCATGCACGCCAAAGGAGGCGCCGGTAGCACACGCGGTGTTTTGGTATATGGGCGATATGTTTTTTTCGTAAAAGGCGTGCCCCATTTCGTGCAGCGTGGAAAACACCGCGCTTGTTGGGTCATGCTCTTTGTAGTGCGTAGTAATGCGCACGTCTTGCCAGCCCGTTGTTGCGCAAAAGGGGTGTATGGCGGTGTCTATTCTGCCCCAGTTAGTGTAGCCCAGTGTGTGCGCCATGTGGTGGCAAAAGGCTTGTTGTGCTTTTGTCTCTACGCGCGGCATTGCAAAGGGTGCTTGTTTGCTTTTGTGCGCTTCCACAAGCTGTGCGTACAAGGGTTTGAGTTCCACTAGCAGCGTGTCAAAAAGGCTGCGCACGTACTCGGTCGTGCAGCCCATTTCGTACTCATCCAGCAGGGCGTCATAGGGGACGTGTTTGTAGCCTATGCACATGGCGTAGTTTTTGGAAAGCTCTATGAGTTTTTGTAAGTGCGGGGCAAAAAGACTTAGGTCATTCTCCTCGCGTGCCTGAGCCCACGCCGCGTGTCCTAGGGTTGCCGCGTGGGCAATTTCGCGCACCAGCGCAGGGGGTACGCTCACTGCTTTTTTCCACTGTAGGTATTTTTTGCGCAGCCAGAGTCCTACGGGGCTTGGTAGCGTGGCGTCGCCCGTGGTGTTTTCGTCATTCACTCCCAGCATGTGGAGCAACTCGGCAATGCGCGGCTCGGTGTTGTATGAGTGCATAAGCTCACTGATAAAGGCGCGTTGTTCGGCGCGGCTTGCCGCTGCTGCGCTTGGCATGTAGGTTTGGGTGTCCCAGCCCAAAAACTCCTCAAGCATGCTGAGCAAGGCGCTTTTTTTGTCAAGCTCCAAAAGTTCCTCGGCTGCCTTTGCAAGCTGGGGCGCTACGCCGTTTTCATATAAGAGCTTTTTCATGTATTTTCTCCTGCATGTACTTTGTAAAGGCCTCTGCTGTCATGGCTTCTAGGGTTTCACCCGTGCGCAGCCTACATGAGGCAAGGTTGTTCTGCGCTTCTTTTTCGCCAATTACCAGCATGTAGGGCACTTTTTGTAGTTGGTGTTTTCGTATGCGTGCGCCAAGGCGCTCGTTGTCGGTGTCAAGCTGCACGCGTAAGTTTGCCTCTTTCAGCACTTCGGCGTAGCGCTGCGCATGCTGGGCGTACACCTCACTTACTGGGAGCACGGCTACTTGTACGGGGGCAAGCCACACGGGAAAGGCGCCCTTGTAGTGTTCCACCAGTACGGCAAAAAAGCGTTCTAAGGAGCCTAGGAGCGCGCGGTGTATCATGTAGGGGCGTTTTTTCTCGCCGTCTTTGTCAATAAACCACATGTCAAAGCGTTCTGGTAAATTGAAGTCAAACTGTATGGTGGACATTTGCCATTCACGAGAGAGTGCGTCTTTTACCTTGAGGTCTATTTTAGGCCCATAAAAGGCGCCGCCACCTTCGTCTATTTCGGTTGCTATGTTCTCTTCATCCGCGGCTTGTTTGAGCGCGGCTATCGCATCGTCCCAGTGCTGCGCGTCTCCTACGGCTTTTTCAGGGCGCGTTGCGAGGTATGCTTTTATTTCACTAAAGCCAAAGTCCTTCCACACTTGCAGAGAAAAGCGCAGCACCTCTTTTATTTCTTCCTGCATTTGTTGTGGCGTGCAAAACAAATGCGCGTCATCTTGCGTAAAGCCGCGCACGCGCAGCAGCCCGTGTAAAACGCCACTGCGCTCGTAACGGTAGACCGTGCCAAGCTCTGCCCAGCGTAGTGGCAGTTCTTTGTAAGAGCGCTGCGTGTTTTGGTAAATCATAATGTGAAAAGGGCAATTCATGGGTTTTATGTAGTAGTCGTTTGCATCAACTTCCATGGGTGAGTACATGCCTTCGCGGTAAAAGTCGAGGTGACCGCTGGTGTTCCACAGCCAGCTTTTGCCCACGTGTGGGGTGTACAAAAGTTCGTAGCCGCTTTTCTTGTGCATCTCGCGCCAGTAGTTTTCTATTTCCAAGCGTATGCGTGCGCCCTTGGGGTGCCAGTAGACTAGCCCCGCCCCCGCTTCGTCGTGCAAGCTAAAAAGGTCAAGTTCCTTGCCAATGAGGCGGTGGTCGCGCTTTTTCGCTTCTTCTAAAAAACTGAGGTGCGCGCGCAAGGCCTTGGGGTTGTCCCACGCCGTTGCGTATATGCGTTGTAGCATGGCGCGTTTTTCATCACCACGCCAATAGGCCCCAGCAACCGAGAGCAGCTTGCAAGCCTTGGGGTTTAAAAAAGACGTATCGGGCACGTGGGGGCCGCGGCAAAGGTCGGTGAAGGATGCCACCGTGTAGGTGCTTATTTCTTCACCCTCGGGCAAGGCTTCTATGAGTTCTACTTTGTATGGTTCATGTTCAAACATGCGCAAGGCTTCTTCTCGGCTTAGCACGGCTTTGGCGAGCTCATGGCGCTCTTGCAGTATCTCTTGCATTTTTTCTTCTATGCGCGGTAAGTCGTCTTGGTTTAGGCTGTGCGGCATGTCAAAGTCATAATAAAAGCCGTGTTCTATGGGCGGGCCTATTGCTATTTTGACGTCATCAAAAAGGCGGCGCACAGCCTCTGCCATAACGTGGGCAAAACTGTGTCGTATTCGGTATAGTTTATCCTCATGCGCTAGGGCGTGAAAGGTTTCTTGTGTGTCCGTGCTCATGCTTTTAGTATAGCTAGTCTTTTTGCTTGGCGTGCCTTGTGCTGCGTTTAGGCGTGAAGTTTGCGAGCCTACTATGGGGTTATGACCTTACGCGGAGGACTTAATAAACTTATGAGCGCTTCTGTAACGTAGTTTATGTGGATGATGTTCATGGTGTTTTCTATTACTTCAAATTGGTAAAGCATGTGTTTTGTAAATGCCTCTAAGGTTTGTTGAGGCACGGGATGGGGCTTGCCAATAAAAAAATGTGACTCAATGATGGGAAGAACGTAGAGCCTTTGGTGTGAATAGTAGGCGAATGTCATTTTTTCTATTATGTTTGTTGTCCCAACTTCAACAAACCCCATGGCTATGTTTTCTAAGCCTGAACACGAATATGAAGTACATACGTGGTGGGTAGCTTTGTGTGTAGGAATTCGTATTGATATAGGAATTTCTTCGCCTTGCTTCTCTGTGTATAAAGCTGCATTTTTGGTGGGACGAAGCCTAGACCACCGTAGCCCCTGTGTGCGTACGGCTTGTATACTACATCCGCATAAGGCGAATGCCAAGCGTACTATAGCCCAGTGTTCCGCGCGCTGTTTTGCAAAGCACTCATGCATGGGAATGTTTTGCATGGTGTTGTGGTAACACACCATGTCAAGGCATGCTTTTATGAGCGGTGGAATTGCTCCTTCTTCCATTTCGTAGAGCCGTTCAAGGCTGTTTCCCAGCCCCATGTGCAGTGAATGCAGGGTGCGGTATATCTGCGTGTACTCTTGTATTTTTTGCATGTGAATGTGAATGCTTTTTTGCGCAGGTTTTTTTTTGTTTGAGTGTGATGTGTGGTACCTGTATGGGAGGTAATTGCCTTGTACGTCAACACGATTGTATTGTCTTAAGGCCTTCACTATTTGAAATACATGCTTAGGAGTAAGTTCTACTTCTGCACTAATGACCTTGTTTTGGGGCATGGTGCTATTATTGTATTGCAAGCGCGGTGTCTATGTTGAGCATAGGCTCTTCTTCCGCGCGTTTTATAATTTCGTAATACGTTTTGGTAAATATTTTGGGTTGGCTAAAATACTCGGGGTAGTGACGCATTATTGTTAGGGCATTGCGGTAGCTGTATGCCGCGTCATGGGGTAGCCCTGCGCTGTGTTGTTTAAGCCAACTAAATAAGGTGAACACCAGTAAGCCTATGTTTTCATCGCATATGTGCATGCCATTGGTCTGCAGTATTTCTGCGCATCTTTGAAAATACGGGTATGTCATGGCATGCTCTATGCTCATTATTGAATGCGGCATCTGAACCCCCACTATGTGAGCAAAGGCATTGACGGGGTTTTCTTCATCCAATAATACCCACAGCATGGAGTCTTCATGATGAATATGGGGAATGCTGGTTATATAGGCGGCGTAGCGTGAGAGTATGACATTAAGTGGCGTGGCATGCCTTATGGTAAGTCGATGCTTGTCCCCATTTATGTACATAGTGTGAGTCATCAAGGTTCCTCAATTTATAAGCGAAGGTGCAGAGGCCATGGGAAAAGCCTTGGTGTGGTGTGCGCGGGATTGAAGCGCATCATGGCTTGCTTCTATGACGGCGCGGTATAGCGCGTCTCTTATAGAAGCCGTATAAAGCAGCGTGTTTTCATGCATGAATGTAGTGCGTAATTCGGGTATGTCTCTCATGCTTGTGTTTATGCCAAACAGGGCTTTAAGCGCATCTTGCACTATGTGTTCTACATTGCCCATTACAAACTCTTTGCGCGCAAGGTGACCTGCGTCCATACAAATGTATATTCTCTGTGGTGATAGTGCCTTGCTGTACATGGACAGATTGTACTCTACTACACATGCCGCTTCTGTGGTGGTTTTATATCGTGCTGTGGGCATAGTAACGCTTATTGTGGTATTGGTGTGCTTTATTTTGCGTAAGCCTTCCAATAGTAAATTTCCTACAATAGCATATGAGCTGTGCATGTTTGGAGTGAGAGGTTTTGATTCACTCGCTTGTATGTGTATAGTGTTAATGTGCGTTTTTAATGTTTTGTGCACCATGTGCTTCATTGCTTCCAATGCTCGTCTACTGGGCACAAATGGTATGTGTATTGACACGTTGTTTTTGGTTCTTCTCAAGCGTAGTTTGTAAGCGTGTGCGCCCTGTGCCTCAGTGTTAGCATGCATTAAAATTGGCATGCGTACGTGCGCCAAGCCTATTGCGCTGTGATGTATTTTTGTTTTGTTGTATAAAAGCTTTTTGGTGCTAAAATCGCTGGCTTCCATAACTTCGCGTACGCAAGCAGAGGTCGCGTTGGTCGGGCTATGCTCCTGCGCATTATCGTAGCGCCCTGTCGCAGTTTTTCCCAATGCTAGTGTCCAAGCCTTGGGAAATGTTTTTTCTACGCTGTGTGTGCTTGCATGCCATAGTTTGTACTGCGCGTTAATGCTTCGGTAATGGCACAGGATGGTTCTGCCTATTAATCGGGCGGCGCCCATGGCGTAGAGGGCATAGAGCCACGCCATGGCTTCGCCGTGTTCGTAGCTTGTGCATGGAGCGTGACCCTTAACACTTATGGGGGCGCTAAAAAAATTTTGCAGTTCTGTTTGAAGTGTTTGTGGGTAATGGCAGGGCACTTCAACTGTTGAGAATGTGGCGCGCGCCCATACTTTGGGAAGCGAGTATTCTTTCCACAACAACGGAGCACTATGTGCCTTGCGCTTTGGTTCTGACTTGTTAATGTGTTTTTTGTGTGGTACAGAAAACATGCGCCTATCCACATACGCCCATGAAGCATATGACTGCAATGTTATGTGGCATGAACATGCAGGGCCTACCAGTAAAGCAGTGAAGGGCGGCGAAGTACTGGCGGTTTTTTTTTGTTTGCCACGTGATGAGGGCGCGCTTAAGGCTGCAATGCTTCTGCCAAAAAAAGTAAAGTCCGTATTAGGGAGGTCGTCTTGTTCCAGCAACTGTATGTCCGCCCCATCTGAAGTAATAGCCTTGAGGTGCTTTTTTTTCTGTGTTGCTTCTAAGGGGAGGGGAATGACGCTGTATAGTACCGTATCTTTATTCAATGGAGTAAGGCAATAATGCATTATTAAATAACTCCATCTCCTATTTTAATTATTGTCTGACATACTTCGTGCAGTTGTTCTTCTGAAATTTCGGGAAAGAGGGGGAGGCTGATGCTTTGCTCGTAGACTGCGCGTGTATTTGGAAACATGCTCGCGTCATAGCCAAATTTTTGCTTGTAGTACGACATGAGCGAAAGTGGCTTGTAGTGTACCGACGTGCCTATGCCGTGTTCTGCTAGTTTTCGCACAAAGTCATTTCGCGAAAGCCTTGGGTGGGTTATGCGTATTATGAACAAATGCCACGAATGAGCGCGTTCATCTTGAGGTACATATGGCATGTGCAAGTAGTCGCGGTCACAAAGGTGTTTTATGTAATACATGGCTGCGCGTCTTCTGCACGCTTGGAAGTGTTTTACTTTTTTAAGTTGCTCACGCCCTATGGCAGCAAGTACGTCGGGTAAGTTGTATTTGTAGCCCAAGGCTTGTATGTCGTACTCATGCTGTAAAGGAGACGTGCTAAATCTGTTCCACACCGTGCGGTCTATTCCATGATTGCGCAGCATGCTTATTTTTTGCAGCAGCGCTTTGTCTTTAAAGGCTATCATGCCACCCTCTGCGGTGGTCATGGTTTTGTTTGCATAGAATGAATAGACCCCCACATCGCCGAGGGTGCCTAAAAATTGCGCGGGCGCATTTGCTTCTTTGTCTCCATGCAGCGCAGGAAAGGTATGTGCTGCATCTTCTACTATGCGTAGCTTGTTTTGTTTTGCTATTTCCAGAAGAGTAGAAAGATTGTGTCCTGCGCAACCTGAAATATGCACGGGCAAAAACACCTTGGCGTTTTTATTTTGCACTGCGCGTTCAAGCTCATCCTCATCGGCATACAGGGAGTCTTTTTTGCAGTCAATGAGCAGGGGTGTTGCGCCCGTGTACAGTATTGCCGAAGCCGTGGCTACAAAGGTAAGTGGTGTTGTAATTACGACATCACCCTTCCCTACGTCTAATGCGCATAGCGACAAATGTAAACCCGCGGTTGCGCTTTGCACCGCTTGCGTATAAATTGGCTCATGGGTACTCCCCGAATGTTCTGCTATAAACTGCGCAAACTCCTGTTCAAAAAGCGTGTTCTCTTTTCCCGTGGTTATCCAACCACTTTGCAGTACGCGCTTTACCGCTTCATATTCCGCCTCTCCTATGCAGGGCTTTGCAAATGGAATGCGAATACTATGCGCTGAATTCTTCAACATTTTGTGTACTACGACTTTCCATAAGGGCGCGCTATGGGAGTAAATAAGGGGATGTGTTCCTCTAAAATGCGCACGACCTCTTGTCTATCTTTGTAACGCTCTGCCTTTGATGGCGCGTAAAAACACACCGCGTAGAGTTTCTTAAGCATGGTGTCTATGGATTTTATGATGGGGGTTTTGCTGTTGTTTATAACGTAATAAACATGCTTTATAGGAGACTCGTAGCGCTCCTCATGTGGGGACAACAAGCTTTCGCTTATTTTCTCTGCGAGGCGTAGCCCGGTAATGGTAAAGGAAATATCCTTGTCTTTTTTTAAACCGTAGAAGTCAAGCATGCGCTGCGCAATGTCCATAATGGATATTTGTTTTCCCATTTCTAGTGCGTACAAAGAATGGGGTGTTTCTTTATTCAGTTGCAATGCGTAGAGTATAAGCGAGCATGCCTCGGAAAGCGTCATAAAATAGCGTCGACATTCTGGTGATGTAATGGTAATAGGACCGCCTGCGGCTATTTGTTTTTGAAAGAGAGGAATGACGCTTCCGCGTGAGCCAAGCACATTGCCAAAACGCATGACCGAGGTTCTCATTTCTGGAGTCCCTGCATTGAGGGTAAGCTGCTCGGACACCAGCTTGTTTGCGCCGTATACTGAACTTGGGTTTGCTGCCTTATCGGTTGATATCAATATAAAACGTTGTGCTCCATGCTCCTTTGCAGCATCTATGAGAAACTTTGTTCCAAATATATTAGTCGCCGTACTTACTACGGGGTTTTTCTCGACCAAGTCTATGTGCTTGTATGCTGCAGTGTGAAATATAACATCGGCCTTGAGCTTTTTGAGCATGTGATGAACCGAATGCTCATCCGTAAGCTCACAGGGCACGGGTATAAAATGCGTTTGCTCTCCAATGCCACGGTCTTGCAAGTCTTGCAACTTTTGTGTGATTTTGTAAATGCTGTACTCGCCGTGTCCCAGCAAGTACATACGCGAAACACCCGCGTACAACAACTGCGTTGCAAGTTCACTTCCTATGCTGCCGCCCGCGCCCGTTATTAATATCCGCTTGTTTTGTAAATAAGACAATGCCTGCTTATTTGGTAGCTCTATTATGTCACGAGACAAGAGGTCTTTCATGTTCAATTCTTTCTTCATGAAAGACGGTTTAGATTCCGTTGCGCTTTGTGCACTTTTTTCTAGTTTCTTTGTAGCCATATAATCAAATAATAGTATGTGTACCTCTTAATGGCAATATTGATGCGATGTACGCAATAGTAAAAAAACAATATCGACAGAGCTTATTTAGCATTGTGATTTGCCTTAAAACGAGTCATGTAACAACACGGGGTATTAGAACATGAGAATTAAATTTACAGCGATTAGGAGCAACCCACCTCCCACACAGAAGGAATACCCACATACGCCAAAACACACCAGTGAAATACGCTAACCTATACGCATGCGTACTTAATGCTTTTTCAAGCCAATGCAAAAAAGACTATCCAAGAAGGATAGCCTTTTATTTCACGTATCTCTTCAAGAGCACATGTTACTTTCCCCTTCGAGGGCCTAAAAAAATCCTGCCATCCTTATTTTTGTGAAAAATTTTTTTTAAGGATTTCGTAACCCCATCTTTAACAATTTTATCAAGTTTTTTGCGGAATTCAGCATCTTTTTCTTTTTTTTGCTGCTGCTCTTTTTCTTTAAGTTTTTTATAAAAGAATTTCTGAGCACTTTCGTAGTCAGCGTCAGTGCCATTCATTCCCTTGAAAAGTATGGCAACCTCATCATGTGAGAGATTAATGATACCCCCCTTTTGTGAAGACTGAGCAAGAGAATACAGAGCACTATTATCACCCCAGGTTTTGGTCCTGCGGTCTACAGGCGTGCCTTGAGGTGTTGCTTTTTTTTGCTTGGGCTCATAACGTAAGATTTTGGACTTAACGCCTTGAGATGTATTCTGACATTCGGACTTACTCTTATCGAAAGAAAACACTCCGTCGCGTTTTTTTCGCTTGAGCTCATCATGCGTACTAGTTGTAGATATTTCTTTCCAGCCTTGTTTTATTTCAGCGTCACTAAATATACGGCGAGTGTCGGTTTCTTTATCAGCATTTGCCTGTTGGATACTTTTATTATAATACAGCACTCGTTCACCAGTGTCTTTGACAGTATCAAAGCAGGCTAAATATTTTCCTAATTTATAAAAATCAGTTTCCCCGTTCACATAGTCCGAGCGATCACGATTAGTGGGAAATCTCTTGTTGAGTTCATAATAATACTCGACCATCTTAGCTTTTTCGGGACTCCCTATGTCTTCTGCTTGCTCATACCCCGCTTCTGCTATTGACCGCCACTGTACTTCTGCAAGCTTACTATATATACCGTCAACTATCATATCCTTTAACTCAAAGCTAACAAACAGTGGGTCTATTTCCTTTTTATTGGATGCAGAAACATCCTTAACAGCTGCCGCAAGATACGTGTCAAAGTTTATTAATCTTCTATATCGATACGGTTGGAAGCCATCGATATTAGCATCAATGTCTGTTATAAACGCGTTTGTATGAACAGAAGGCGCGTCGAACATGGTTAAAATCTTGCTGGCAGATCCTACATCATAGAATAAAGAACTTGTCCAGCTAAAGTTATCGACTCCAATAGTTATCTTATAAGGCTCTTGCTTGTTTGGGATGTTGTGTCCCCATAATAAACTGGCCTGCTGGGGGGGGGCACACGTGATCCCGACCGCATCCATACTCCTACTTCTTGGTAGGTAAGTGAATCTACATATGGATAGACTCTTACGCTTCCGTCATATTGTTTAAAACTCCTTGCTGACTTGGTGGGAGACACTGTGTTAAATGAGAAACGACGCATTTTTTTACTCTTGGGTTCATAAAAATCTACACTCAATTCTTCATTTTTTACTACTTGCACAAACCCTACGATTATGAAATTTACAGCCTCAGGATACGTTGTAGGAGGAATAAGCGTAACATCATGAGCATTCATTACGATATCATCAGCCAGCAGAGACATTATAGGACGGAGACATTGAAAATAGCGCTTGTTATTAACAACCCGCAGTTCCTGTCGATTCCTTGGATCACAGAGATCTTTTATATTTTTTTCCAATTTCACTATGGGGGGAATATCGAGATTAACTTTCACTACACCAACGGGCTGTTTAATGGTAATTGTCTTCTTCCCATCCCTAAACCTAGCTTGTACAGTCGATACATGGGGCGTATCTTCGAAGAACACATCGACATAATCACGAGGAGTTGCTCTGGTTTCTATAAAGGCATTGTTGCCACTACCATTCCAATGTCTCGTTCCTGGTCCAAAATACGCCTCGCCATGAAGCTGAGCATTTGCATTCGTGATACCG
Organism: Spirochaetia bacterium; assembly: GCA_965196605.1. Taxonomy (GTDB): domain Bacteria; phylum Spirochaetota; class Spirochaetia; order WTKD01; genus CBDAKK01. The sequence continues at coordinate 169,965 of CBDAKK010000003.1, read as the reverse complement.
TCTGAGGTTGCCGGAGATTTCAATATTCTATCACCCCCTAAGACTCCAAATTCTACTTGCCTCACTTTTTCACTTCCAAATGCCGTACAACGATAAATAGTTCCACCAGGCACTGCACCTGGACAAGTAAAGGATACTGTCTCGTTTTCATCAGACTTTCCTTTTGGATGATACGCAAGTAAGCCTTTCTTGTTTACTGTTATGTCACCTTTATTTCTAAAGTCCGGGAACACTTTAACCTTCTTCAATCCAATTTTTCTTGCTAGAGTAGCGAGCCTAGTAGAGTCTTCAATGAGTAAGATAGGCTCATGGGCAGGGATGAGTATGGCAGGGAGCTTTATTTCTACTTGATACTCATATGGATTGTAGTGTGGAGGTGGAGGTGTCTTGTCGGAGACCATAAAGGTTACATGCAACTTATATGTATCCTTAAATGTGTAATGATAGGTGCCATCAGATTTTTTCGTAACTGACATTGGTTTTGGCAACTGTAGTCGTATTGTATTTCCCTTGAAGGTAATTTTCTGTTTTTTGCTTCTGCTGCTGCCAATCTGGTACAGCTCTATATCTTTAATCTTTACATTACTCTGATCCAGAATACACAAATAATCATCGTCGTGATATTTATGAATAGATTGCTTTTCTAGCGTGCAGGTAAGGGCAATTTTCATCCTTTTATAGGAAAAATTCGAGTAAAATGTAATTATGCTATTATTGTAATTTCCTTCTGCTATGAACGACCGTTCACACAAGACCGTATTGTTTTCTAAGTCACATAGCTTTATCCAATCCTCCGTTCCTAGTTTACGTATATTGAAAATTGCTGCTTGATCAGAAGCTTTGCCCGAATGATGTGCATTTTCACGCAACTTTTTCTGAACTTCAGTGAATTTCTTTTTATTCCATAGCATTTCGTACAGAGATGCCTCTTCGTTAGGAATGAGTATGGAAGAAAGTCTTACTGCTGTGAACGCATTCTCTTTTTTGTCACGCGTGCTAGGTTCGTTATTGCCTGCCTTAAAGTTTAGATACAACACTACATCCTTCGCGTACTGGGGGTAGTTTCTAGGTACCAAGAATCGTATTGTGTTTCCCTTTACAATGCTTTTTAGTCTGTCTACCTGCTTTAGACCGTCCTTGTCTTGACTAACAAATCTTTCTACACGAACCTGCATATTTTCTATATTTTGCTGATTTATAACACATAAATGGTCATACGGCTGGTTATGCTCAACGTAATACATTTTAAAACAGGTAAGCTGAAGCCCCCGGATGAGCCCAGGACTTTCATCCTTCAAAAATGTAATTGTGTAATTGTTGTATGCTGCGCTCCCTAGTCGTCCTCCACAGACATCCTTAGTGCCATTTAACTCACATATAACTTTAAAATTATCAGGTTCTACTTGCTCTGTATGAAAAAATGCCACTTTATCCTTTGACAACAGATACTTAGATTGGACGTCCGTTATGTTTTTTCGAAGGTTTTCATTCACTTTTTTAATCATTTCAATCATTTCTTTTCTTTTTTCTTCATTATTTACCTCGACCGCATATGCTATGCATGAGCCACTGAAAACACCTAGAAAACTTTCCGCCGCTTTAAAAAGAAACACAATTGGGCCCGGAGCCTGATCGTATGGAGGTCCAAAGTCAACCGCCTCCTTACACATAGCGCTGTAAGATCTCTTCTGTCTTGATTGGGTACTTCGATTCATAGACGCATCTTTCAAACTCATGTTTAGCCCAGCGAACACTCGCGGTGTATAAAACTTCATATTCAGCTTTGTATTGGATTTGCTACTACTCATACGGAATGACGAACTTAATCCATCTAAGTGTATTTCATATTTCGTTAAATCCAGTAATTTTATTGCATCTTTATTGAAGTTTGTCTGTCCATATTCATTCCAATTATTGATACCCAACGCTACTATTGCCTTCTTGGCATCTATATCCACCATCAACGTAAACACCGGCATCTCAGTCAGCTGTTGTGTTTTCGAGAGAACCGGTATTGTAATGCTATTCACAGGCTCATATGTCTGTTTTTTTCGTATATAAAAACTCACCTCTGCCTGTGGCTGTCCATTAACGTCAGTCCCTCGTCGCAGTTCAAGATATCCAAACAGAGCCGCGCCTTCATGTGTAGCAACCGAAGTACTCCGTAATCCTGTGTGTGGGCCTTCTGCTGAAAATGATATTTTATAATTCGTACCTTTTTTAATTTCATCAGTCGTGAAAAATGGCAAGGTAAGCTGTACACTGCGTACTTTGCCGCGCTGCACATACGAGGTAGACACACTCCACCCATGCTCATTTGCATCCCCAGTGAGCAACACATTATTAGCCAACCAAAATTTATTTGCATCTACATACCCCGCTGTCTTTGACTCATAATATGATGGTGCCACACTCGCTTCTCGTATATACGCATGAGTAGGAGCCGCACCTCCATAGGCATAGTCTTTTGGCTTTTTATTCAAGGGAAGATACGATGCACCGATACCCGTACAGCCTCCCCCTAGTGTTTTTCCATTCCTGTCGTACACACAAACTACATACTCCTTTGATCCATCTTTTCCAAACGCCAAATCATCCAATTTCGTGTTTGTATCTATTACATCATGATAAATTCCACTCACTTGGGTATCGTCGGAATTCCAGTCTACCTGCTCTGCTACAAAGCGATATCCAACTAAATCGCTTAAAGGTATATCCTTCCCTATATACAAATGTTGTCCCGTCTTCTTGTTGATAAAAAATGGCAAGGCCTTCTTCGTATTTGACAAACCCTTCTCAGGCTTCACAAACGTTGCGTAATACTCATCTGCAGAAAGCCCCGCGTCCTTCGCTTTTTTTAAAAACTCCAATCTCAACGGTTCAAACTTCGAGTTAAATATTGCATTCCACCTCAATGACGGTGGAAAACTTATGGCATCCATGGTAATTCCATACGTTATGTATGGTGTTCTAGTATGTACCACGTCATCTTGTGTTCCATGATCTTTATGCCAATTTGTATACACAAGCCCATACTCTTTACCCGGAATATAGAATTCTAATTTATATAAGTTTTCACTGTCATCGCTAAGATTGAGCTTGCCCAGTTCTACCTTATTCAATTTGCTTACACGCCACATTTTTTTATAGTTTGGAGAATTGTCTTCACATTGCGTATCCGTTACGCCGAGAGCCGGTACTGGTGGTAATTGCATACTCGATGGTATTTCATGCAGCTCGTGTACGGTAACAGCCGTACAATATTTCTTCCCCTTATACAAGGAAAACACGTTCGCGTTGTAGTCTTGATACCATATTTGCCTTGTATCGCCGTCTACACAATCTGTAAAATATGCCCCTCTCTGGAGATTCTCTGGATCATAGGTGAGGCATCGTTTTGAAGAGTTTTTCGGGTTCAATGTCATTTTAAACTTGCTTTGATAATAGGCTGATGTTGGATTGGTATTGTCCGACACACTACGCTTGCTTCTACCTCCGGGACCGAGGCTTGCCTTGACAATGCGCTTCTGTTGATACTCAAACGCATTGCGTGCATCCTTACACGTTGTTATTGCTAGCACCAAGGTGCTTAGCATGCCCAAGAGGCAGCCAAATTTTAGACTGTACTTCATATCTTACTCCTTATATATGTCTCTTGTATTTTTCATAAAGAGGATTAGTGTGAATGAAAGCTTACGAGACTATCCTTCACGTATTAAATTTTATGAAAAATACTCCTTTTATTATTACATAAAAGTAATTATTATGCAATTAAAAAGACACGAAATAGGTAATAGTAAAAGAGCAATGTCTACAGAGCTTATTTAGCATTGCCAATTATACATGTGTGAGCATAATGCAATGCTACGGTATCATTGGAATTATGCACAACTCTACGTGACATGGCTTGAGAATTATGCTCAATTGCTAAAAATTACTTATGAAGCACCTTACATGTGACGATAAGCCTTGTATGAGCTTTGCTTCTTTTTTTAGAATACTGCTGTCGTTACTTATTGCTAGCATGCTTGTTGTATACACATTTGCGCAAAGCACTACTCGTTTTGCAGGGGACAATCAGAGGCAAACATTGCGAGTGCGTCAGCCCTTACGCGTGCAAAATGCGCAAAATTATAGAACAAGAGTACAAACTCCTACTCAGACGCCGCGCATTTCCACGCCGGAAGTTGCTCCTGCACCTCAGCGACAAAGCCCAGTACAAATTCAACAACCAATACAGGTTGCCGCCCCCCCGCAAGTTTCGCGCATTCGCACTCCCAACCCAAGCATAACTCCCAACCCAACAAAGCCTCAGCCTCAACCACCTATAGCGCCTGTGCGTCAGGAAAAAATACCCGAAGTCTCTCCCAGTCCTATACAAAACCTCAAGGTGCAAGCACCGCCACCACCGCCACCTCCTCCACAACCACGCCCTCGTCGCGTTGCCTACCGAGAAGTAGCACCTGACTCTACAGAGGTGCGCTCAAGGTCGAATTATGAAGCAGATGTGCCACCTGTGGAGTCATTACCCAGTGCCATTCCCATTCCCAAAGAGGCTTATGCGCGCCGTGAGCTTGTACGCCCTGAGTACCGGGTCGAACAGAAACCAGAAGAAGGCATACCGCCACAGCAAACGCCACCCAAGCTTGTGTATGAAGAAGCGCAGCCAGAGGAAGGCATACCCCCGCAGCGTACACCACCTAAGGCGGTGTACGAAGAGCAGAGTCCCGAAGATGCGCCTTTTACTGACCCTACGTTTTTAACAAGATCTGAAGAAAGCGAGCCCGAAGTACTCCCGACTGAAGAAGTGCCCAAAGAAGAAAAACCTAGCGTAGAAGAGACAGAAGTGCGTACCGAGTGGTCAATAGCCGCAGTGGAAGACAAACACCCTCCGAAAGAAGAGAGAGAAGAACCCGTACTAGAAGAGCCTATTTCTGTTGAGCCTGAAACTGTAGCAGCCGAGGTGCCACAACAAGAGGTGAACGTAAAAAATACCTTGGCGCGCGGCGCGTTTATACAACTTGCGAGCTATAAAAAACAAGACGATGCAACCAATGCTGCAAGCTCTTCAAAGCGCACCACTGCTTTAGATAATCTCTTTGTCTATAAAATTCCCGCATCTCAATATTACAAGTTGGTTGCAGGGCCTTTCAAAAAAGACGACATCGGTGTTCAATTACTGAGCCTTAACCGCAAGGGTTTTTCTGACGCCTTTGTTCTCAAAAAGCATTAGCTTGCCATACAATTTATATGCCGCTCCCTCATGAGGTGCTACAAAAACACGCACTTGTTTTGTGGGACTATCACCGCATGCACCATGCAGTGCGTGAAAGCGCCGATTGTATTCTTGGACTAGGTAGTTATGATTTGCGCGTTGCTGATGAATGTGCCCCCTTGTATTTGCGGGGCATGGCGCCTCTTGTGCTTTTTACGGGCAAACATGGCAACTGGACTAAAAGCCTCTACCCCATTAGTGAAGCGCGCAGTTTTGCTGAAAGAGCCGTCGCACAAGGCGTGCCTACAAGCGCGTTGCTGCTTGAAGAGCAAGCGACCAACACAGGTGAGAATATTATTTTTTCACAAGCCCTGCTTGCCAAGCACGCTCTTGATGTAAAAAAAATCATTCTCGTAACAAAACCCAACATGGAACGCAGGGCATATGCAACGTGTAAAAAAAATTTGCCGCATGTCCACGTTACGCTTGCGAGTCCACAAAAAGACATTCGGCAGTTAAAGGCTGCTGAGCTTACCCCCTTGGTGCATGAAATGGTGGGGGATTTACAAAGAATAATGATGTACCCTCAATACGGCTACCAAATAGCACAAGAAATTCCTCAAAAAGTCTTAGAAAGCTATGAGGCTTTGTGCGCGCATGGTTACACGCAACACCTTATGAAATAAGCTGCAGTTTGAAGAAATCATAAAATTTTTAATAATCTTTCTAGCATGGTAGAATCTTGTGCGTCTTTAGGGGTAGTGCCCCATAAAATATACGGAAGCACGTCATACATGCCATGTAATAAATCATTTCCCTTATTAGGGCGGTCTATCCATGAGGGTACTCCACTACCATTAAAGTAATTATACGTTCCCATAATATCATCCTGCGTTATCAGCAAACAAGTTTTACTGTTATAGACGGCTTCTCTTCCATCAATATTCACTAATTTTAGCTCTATGCCTGGTAGCTTTTTGTCTTGATGAAACTTTGATCGCGCTGCATTTTGTAAGTACCAATCGGTATTACTTACTTGCGCTATGGCTTTATCTCCATCTTCCATTCCATATTTGCTAATTTTTTTATATTCCTCCATCAAGGCATCAAGTGGCATGAAGGTTTGAATATTTTTTTCTAGAGGCTCATTGAGTTTGTTTCTACTATAATTTGCTGCAGGATTTGTGATTAAATCTTAAAATGAAGGAGTTGTCTCGGGGACATCAAATGCCTTGATAGTTGAATGCACTAAATCAAGTAGGTCACTTTCTTTCTTTATACCTTGTTTGATTATATAGTTTATAATTTCACCTTTGTCAGAACTAGCTATAAAGTCTGTATTTTTCTTCTCATGTTCCCCCCAACAGGCATCTAAGCATTCTTGAACTCCACAGAATTTTTGATTATTATTGGTATCATTTTTCATAAGCACACCTCGTTTTATAAAAAATAGAGTAAACCATGATATGGCAGCAACACTAATTACAATAAAAACAATTGCAATAAATAGCATATACACTATATGTAGTATATATTTTTTGATTAACAATAGTTTTTGTGAAAAAAAGTCATTATTTCTACAAAAACTGAATTTTATAAGCGTTATTAAATCAATATACACATATATTGTTTTTTTGTGAAACTGATTTATCAATGTGATTTTGTACTTGTATTGGGTTGTAGATGATGGTTATTTATTTAAGATAATGCGGAAAAATTTTTCTATGCTGTAGCTTTAAGGTAAGCTTTGCGGCGTTTTTAAAAGCTGTAAAAGCAGGTCATCAAAATGCGTAAGCCGTATAGGGGCTGACGCGTTTTTAAGTTGTTTAGTTAGTATTTGTGATATGCGTTTGTCTACGGCTCGTATGGATGCAATGAGTGCGCGTCCTTCATTGCTTAGTTCTATAAACTTACAGCGCTGGTCAAGAGAACTCTGACGCTTTATTATTAAGTGTTTTTGGAAAAGGCGCTTGAGTAGGTTGTGTGTGTTTACCTTATTTAAAAATAAAATCTCGCTTAGGTCTTGCTGAGTAAGCTCAGCGTTCCTTTCCGCTGCTTCGTGCAATATTATCAAAATTCCAGATTGCGAAGCAGAAATATCATAAGCCGCAAGCCCTTCGTTGTAAAGCCTTGTAACAAGCCGCGCCGTTTTGGTAAGATGCCAACCCGTGCTTTTGTTGCGAAAGTATGTAAAAATATCTTCCATAAACCCTTGCTCCAGTGTAGCAGTTTTGTTAGACTAAAAACAAAAAGTTATTTAGTTAACTAAATTGATGGAGGTTCCTATTATGAGGAATAGTATTTTTTTATCGGTCTTGTTCATGGTGTTAATAACGTGTGCTTCAACGCAACACACCACACCGCGCGCTCGACTATTTGAAGCTTTGGATGTATTTCCCGAAGGCATTGCCTATGACGAGAAAACCCAGCGCGTTTTTGTTTCTTCTATGAAGTACGGCACTGTTGGTACGGTTTCACAAAACAATGTCTATAGTCCGTTTATACAATCTGAAGATTTTATTTCTACCAGCGGCATTACTGTAGATGCGAAGCGGCGCAGGCTTTTTATAGCAATTGTGGACCCGGGCGTTGGAATTAAAACGAGGAAAGGACAGGAACTTGCATTTACTGCTGTTGCCGTGTACGACATAGATTCAAAGAAACGTGTAGCGTTTTTTCCCTTACATGAGTTATATGAAGGCAAACACTTTGCAAACGAGATTGATCTTGCAGAAGATGGCAGCGCCTATGTAAGCGACAGCTTCAGCCCGGTTATTTACAAACTCTCATCTGACCTTTCAAAGGCGGAGGTTTTTGTAGAAAACAAGGCATTGTGGAGCGGCGAAGGCTTTAACCTTAATGGCATTGCAGTACACGGAAAGGGCGCAGGAGAAACCTTGATTGCACTCAAGTACAACACGGGGCAGCTGTTTAACATAAACGTGGCAGAAAAAACCATAAGTGAAATAACCTTGCCACAGGGCGTAAACATGAAAGGTGCTGATGGGCTTGTGCTCTATAAAAAGAAGTATGCGCTGATTGTGCACAATGCCGAGAACGATGGTATAAGCCTTGCAGAGTTAAGCCCTGACATGAGGCGTGTTGTGAATGCAGAAACCATAGGGGCGGTGGACTTTGAAAACGGCATGGCAACTATGCAATTAAACAAAAGCATTGTACTTGATGTGCGCTTGGATGCAGCCTTGAATTTTCCTACAACCGTGAGCCGCGCTGGCAAAAACAGCTTTTATGTACTAAACGCAGCGCTTGGGGAATTGTTTGCAGGCAAAAGCCGCAATGCATTTAGCATCATGGCGGTGACACTGAAATAAGTAAGCCTTGAATTTTTGCAGCGGCATGTGTAGTGAATTACGCCTCTTGTGCTTTTACAGAACGTTTTTCGTATTTGTTTTTTGTGGATGCACGCGCTCGTCTTTCGCGCAGCTTCATGATAATCATACATAAAGACATATGGAGCATGCGCCTCACGGTATGAATACCTAAATAAGCAGACTTTTTTCAAGGCTGTCAAGTTTGCAGTGAGCGATATAGCATATTATGAATACATGCAACACAGCCTTGAAGAAATTTTTACCCGCGTGCTGCCGCGTCACAATGCACAGTTTGAAGTGCGCGAGGGGCAACAGCAGCTGAGCCACGCAATAGACCACGCCATGCAGAAGGGTGAAGTCTTTGCAGCTGAAGCAGGCACGGGCACGGGCAAGTCTTTTGCGTACTTGGTGCCCGCCTTGTTGCAGGCAGCGCAGGGGCAGCAGGTGGTGGTGGTTACTGCAAGCATAGCCCTGCAGCATCAACTTGCCGATAACGACATTCCGTATTTGCAAAAGGTACTGGGACTAGACCTGCCCGTCACCGTGCTCAAGGGTAAAAGCAACTACTTGTGTAGCAGTAGACTGCGGGCGTTTTTGCAGGGACAAGAGTCCTTGCTCTTTGATGAAAGCGATGATTTGCAGAGACTTCGAGAGCACGTCCTCAAGTGGGCGTCTGTGACACAAAGCGGTGACCGTGAGTGTTTTGCCGATGAAATGGCTGGTGAAACACAAGAGCGCGTTTACATGCCGCAGTCCTTGTGGCAACACATGTGCACGCACGAATTTGCCTGTGGTGGCGTTTCTTGTGCGGTTAAGGGCTTTCGCGGCTGTTTCTTTCAGTCTGCTCGTAGGCGCGTGTTTCAAGCGGGCATAATTGTAACAAACTACAACGTACTCTCCTATCATTTGCTGCACATGCTCCAGACCCAAGAAGCCGCCTCGTCCGAGGGAGGGCGCATGGGAGATGATGAAACGCCGAAGGGGGAAGGGCTGTTGCCCAGCGCTGCAATTTTTGTGCTCGACGAGGCGCACCGCATCAAAACTATTTTGAGAGACAGCATGGCACTCTCGTTTTCTAAAAGCACCATGCAAAATATGTACGATGTACTTTTTGGGCGAGGCGGTAGCGTGCTGGCAGAGCGCGCCGCAGGCAAGGCCTTTTCTCCTGCATTTGAAACAAAACTAGAAGGCTGCCAAAAAAGCATGCAAGAAGTCATGGTAAATCTTACGCGCATAGACGAAGTAATGCAGCCTGTTTTTTCGGCGCATGTGAGTAGCGCAGAAGAAGCCTTAAGCGCGCATGAAGCGACGCGCAACCAAGGCTTGCAAGCGGGGAGCATACGCTATGAAGACTGCGCCAACGACGCCTTGCTCGACTTGTTTTTTGCGCTTTCAAAAGACCTAGAACGCATAGCACTTACGTTGCAAGAACTAGCAGAACTCTGCAATGAGAAGGGCGCGCTTAGCATGCACCTTGGGAAAAGCGCTGCATGGTGCTCTGAACGTGCGCAGCTCTGTAACGCTTTTAGCGCTGCGGAAAATGTGGAAAACATTGTAAAATTTGTTTCATACTCACAAACCAAAAAAGAATGCAGCTATTCCAGTATTCCGCTTTCCGTGCGCGGCTTCTTATCACGCACGCTTTTTGAAGATGCGCACGCCGTGGTGGCATTGAGCGCTACGCTTACTGCGCAAAAGCAATTTCATTTTTGGGCGCGGCAGGTTGGCTTTCCGCGTGAGGGCAAAACCATGCTTGTAGCCTCACCCTTTGATTACGCAAGCCGCGTGCAGCTGCTCGTCCCCAAGGACGCGCCCGAGCCAAACGATCGCGCCTACACGCAGTACCTTGCCCATGCGCTGCCGCCGCTCTTTGACACCTCGCGTGGGCGCGCGCTTGTTTTATGCACAAGCAAGGCCATGGTAGCCGAACTCTCACAGGCCTTGCGGAGCCACGCAGAAGAGCATGCCTCGCCGTGGCAGCTCTGCGCACAAGACGGCGTAGTAAGCGCCGCAGCACTCTTTAGCACTTTTCGCGAAACACAAAACGCAGTACTGGTTGCAACTGCCACCTTTTGGGAAGGCTTTGACGCCCCCGATGATTTGTTGCGCCTGCTCGTCATAACGCGCATTCCCTTTGCCTCACCAGAAGACTTGCTCTTTAAAGAAGAAAAGCGCTATGTGGAGCGTGAAGGGAAAAACTGGTTTGCACAGCTCGCTCTGCCACTTGCCGAAATAAAATTGAGACAGGGCTTTGGACGCCTTATGCGCGGCTCAAGCGATGGAGGCACGGTGCTGATTACCGACAAGCGAATGATAAGCAAGGGCTATGGAAACACGCTGCTCTCACAGCTGCCACAATGCGCCTACGCCGTAGCAGAAACTCAAGACATGGCCTTGCACATACAAAGTCACCTACAAAAGTTTAACTGGCATTAGGTTGTGTTAGTCACGTGGATTTTAGACTTCACGTACTTGTTTACGCGTCTAAGTATATGCGTGCCCCAGCGGGGTGGTTTAATCCATGCTGCGTTTTTTATAATACAGTTTTCATAATACGGCAGGCATGGTGTCATGGCGCGCATGATGATATTTTGTACAGAAAATTGCTTGAGTTTTTACGCGCATGCACCGAGCCCTACGCAGTATAATGAAAATAATAATAATTACTGGAGGATTGTATGAAAAAAATTGATACCACAACATTAGAAAAAATAGCGCTTTCCGTGCGCACGCTGAGTGCGGATGCAACGCGAGAGGCGAACTCGGGACACCCCGGCTTGCCACTTGGCTTGGCAGAACTAGGGGCTTTGCTTTTTGCAGAAGTGCTGCGACATAATCCCGCGGACACGGCGTGGGCAGCGCGTGACCGTTTGGTATTATCAGCGGGACACGGCTCTATGTGGCTGTATAGCCTGCTCCACATGAGCGGTTATAAGTTGCCCCTCAAAGAGCTGAAAAAGTTTCGACAGCTCCATTCCAAAACGCCCGGACACCCCGAGTACGGTCACACGCCGGGCGTGGAAACAACCACGGGTCCCTTAGGTGCGGGGTTTTCAAACGCCGTAGGCATGGCAATTGCCGAACGCATGTTGAATAAAAAATTCGGTGCCTCAATTATAAACAACTACACCTATGTCGTTTCTGGAGATGGCTGCATGATGGAAGGCATTACCTCAGAATCCGCCTCACTTGCAGGGCACTTAGGGCTTGGCAAACTCATAGTCTTTTACGACTCCAACAAAATAAGCATAGAAGGTTCAACCGACTTGGCGTTTACCGAAGATGTGGGCAAGCGTTTTGCGGCGTACAACTGGCAAGTGCTCAAGACAAACGCGCACAACTTTGACAGCCTGCGGACTGCCATAGCTGCAGCACAAAAAGAGAGTGCAAAGCCGACTGTGATTATTTGCAAGTCGACCATAGGCAAGGGCGCGCCCACCCTGCAAGGCACAGCCGCAACGCACGGCGCGCCGCTACCCGTAGATGAAATTGCCGCCATGAAGAAAAAATTAAAAGTCGATGAAAAAGAATTTTTCTACGTTGACCCCGATGCTGCGGCGTTTTTCAAAAAGAAACAAGAGGACTTAAGCACGCAATACAAGGCATGGCAAAAAAGCTTTGAGGCATGGAGCAAAAACAAAAAGAATGCTGATGAATGGAATGCACACTATAAGCAGAAGGCCTCGGGCATTGCGTGGCCGCGCTACAAAGTTGGAGACAGCGTTGCAACGCGTAAAGCAAACGGCGCATGTATACAAGCAATCTCAAAAGCAGCCGAGTGGTTTACTGGTGGCTCTGCCGACCTTGAGCCGTCTAACAACACAAAAATGCCGGAGCGCGGAAGCTTTTTTGCGCAAAGCCCCGAAGGGCGCATGCTACACTACGGCGTGCGTGAACATGCCATGGGGGGCCTTGTAAACGGCATGACGCTCTACGGTGGGCTCAAGGCTTTTGGCGCAACCTTCCTTGTGTTTTCTGACTACATGCGCCCCGCCATACGCCTTGCTTCCATCATGCGCATTCCTTCTTTGTTTATTTTTACGCACGACTCGGTGTTTGTAGGTGAAGACGGGCCTACTCACCAGCCGGTAGAACATGCGCCGTCTCTACGCCTCATTCCTAACTTGCGCGTCTTTCGTCCTGCTGATGCCGAAGAGTCGGTGTTTGCATGGCAGACGGTGCTTGCCGAAAAACGTGACCCCAGCGCCCTGCTTTTTACAAGACAAAACTGCACTGTGTTTGCAAAGCCAAAAAGTTGGAAAAGCGACGCTAAAAAGGGCGCGTATGTAGTTTCAAGCATGGGGAGTCGTGATGAACTGGTACTCGTTGCTACGGGGAGTGAAGTTGAACCCACCATAGCAGCGGCTGAAATTTTGAGTAAAAAACACAAGGTGCGCGTTGTCTCCATGTTTTGTAAAGAGTACTTTGATGCACAAGCCGCTGCGTGGAAGGAAACTATTATTCCCAAAAACGCGCGCGTTGTCATTGTGGAAGCGGCAACACCCATGGGCTGGGACAGCTTGCGACCCGTGGGGCACGTTGGCATACCGGGCTTTGGCGCGTGCGGTCCAGCAAAAGACGTAAAGGAGTTCTACGGACTGGGCGCAGAGGCAATTGCACAAAACATTGCGGGCATACTTGCTGCGCAAAAATAATGGAGAATCATGTGGCGCAGGCAGCGCATGAAGCAGGCGCGGAGGTAGAAAAAAAAACGAGCAATGCCACTACTGGGTACACTACGTTTGTAGAGAGTACGCTCACGCTTACTTTTTGGCTCTGCGCCTCCTTGCTCATTATGCAGCCCGCGCGCCTGTATTTTACCCACGACATAGCGCAGTTTTTCAACTTTGAAAGTGGGGCTGACTACGAGGCTTTATTTATGCCTTTTGTATACGCCTACACGGCTAGCTTGCTTCTTTCTCTTTTCCTCGTTCGTGTGGTGTCTCATGTACACGTACTTGCCCTTGCGCTTATTTTTTTGTTCATTCTCGGCACTGTGCTGGTTTTTTCCATGCCTTCCTTTCTCAGTGCCGTTCTTTTCGGCATAGCCCTTGGACTCATTCCCGCGCCTGCGGTGTGCTCAGTGGTTGAAAAGCTGGGCGTGTCTCCCAGCGCTCGGCAACAAAAAAATCTTGTAAGCCTACAGCCCGTGCGCCCTGTGGGCATGTACATACTCATTCCTGTAATTGCAACCCTTTCCATTAGCGTAAAGCACCCCGTAGCCCTATTGCTCATTGTGTGTCTTGTATGCCTCTCAATACTCTTCTTGCTCCTCAAAACACGGCGCTTTGGCTTTTTTACAAGCGCGCCTACGCTTAAAGAAAGCCTTACTGGCACGCTTGCAAACGGCATGTCTTCCCTCGTTATTTTCATGCTCGTCTTGGTGTCACTCATAGACGTCTTTGTGCTTTACTACGTCCCGCATGTGGTTCAAGCCTACGCACCACATGATGTGAAGAATACCACAGCCTTAGTGCTACTTATTATGCTCATGGTGCGTATTGCCATGATAGTCTTTGCTGAACTTACGCTCATACGCATAGCGCCGAGACGCATGCTTGTACTCAGTGCTCTTGCAATAGTTATTTCCGCCCTCATGGTTTCAGTAGCACGCGATGAGCAGACAAAGCTCATAGTGCTTTTTGTACTCTCCTCCTCACTCTCTGTGGTGTTTCCCTCGCTTATAAAAAGCATGGCAAAGTTCACGCCTTTTTCAGTCCTGCCCACATCCATAGTCTGCATGGCACTTGTGGGCAATCTTGTAACCATGCTTGGCACCACATATTTCTTTCCATATGCCTTGCATACACAGAGCATCGTGTTTTTTTGCACGCTTTTTGCAGCAGCATTTCTAGCCCTCGCCTTGTTGTTTTTCGCCATTTCTCGAAGAAAAAAGTTGGTCGTGAAGAATGGAACATAAATATCATACAAGCATAGCATCGGCACTCCCAACTCTGCTGCTGCTATGGGGCACGGTTTTCATCACCATAAATACGCGCACGGTCTTAGGCCCCTTAACCCAAACCATTGCCACTACTTTTTCCATAAAAGGCTATGAAGTCGTCACGCTCTCCTCGTTCATATCCATTGGAAATATTATCTCGCTTATTTTCTCAGGCCACGTAGCCTACGCATTAATGCACAAACGCGCCCTAATTCTCGCCTTGGTTCTGCTCATACTCGGGCTCGTCTTTGCGGCTTTCGCACCTTCGCTTTTGGTGTTCAAAATTGGGCTTCTTACCATAGGGCTCGGCGCGGGGCTCTACCCCGGTTCAGGCATCCCCATAGCAAATCGCATGTCCTCTGAGTCCATACGGGGCAACGTCATGGCAATACACGAAACGGGACCCATAGGCGCATTTGTCTTTGTGCCCTTGTTTTCTTCTTTGGTGCTCCTTGTCGCAAGCTGGAACATGGTTTTCCTGCTCTTTGCCTTTATGAGTGCAGGCATCCTCGTTCTCGTCATCATAGGTTGCCCCGAAGGCTATTTTCGCGGAAGCGCCTTGAGCCTTCGGAATGTAAAAAAGCTTTCCATATACCCGCCATTTTGGATACTCGGTAGCGCATTTGCTATCATGGCAGCCGCCAACATAGCAGTCTACACCTCTATGGTACATTACCTCGTCACTTTCAAAGGCTTTGAATATCAAACCGTTACGCTCTTACAATCCATTTCTCGAATATCGGGCTTGGTCATGATATTCTTCTCAGGCATGATAGTTTCGCGCATGCCCGCAATGTATGTTGCCCTTGTTACAGGGTGCCTTGCAGGTGTACTTACCATACTCATAGGGCTCTTAGACGGCTTTGCAATATTTTCAGTTATCTTTTTGCAGACCTTTGTCGTCAGTGGTTTTTTCCCCGCCTTTTTTGTGTGCGTAGGAAAGTACTTTCCGGGGCCACTGCAAGGCCTCATGGTAGCGCTCATTTCGTTACTCTCGCAGTTTGCAAGCATAGGCATAAACTCCATGTATGGCTTCTTTGCCTCCATGCAAAAACTTGATGAAGTATTTCTCATCATGGGCGCAGTTGTTGTTGTCCTTTCATTGTCTATACTCTTTATAAGAAACTCAAGGCCGCTTGTAGAAGCTGCGCAAGGCAATAGCGCCGCGTAGTAGTCTTAGGTCTAGCGGCCACGTTATAAGAAGGTACTCCGTGAATAATAATAAAAACCAAAGCCAAGCTTCTGAGAAACAACACATTCTTACAGAAGGAAAAAAAGCATATGAAAACCACGCTCGCGATGCACTCTATGCCCAGGACGCTGTGGAGGAAGGCTCTTTTACATTTAATGAAAACGTAGCGCGCGTTTTTTCTGACATGGCGCAGCGCAGCATACCGGGCTATTTTGACATTCAAAACTTTACCGCCTACTACGCCGCGCAGTACTTGCGCGCTGCGCAAGCTGACACAACTGCGCTTTGTGGAATACTCGACATAGGGGCAAGCCTTGGCACTACCTTAATGAACATAAGCAACTACGCGGATGCTCAAAATTTTTCGCTCAAGCACTGTAGCGCCATTGCATGCGACAACAGCCCCCACATGCTGCGCGGCGCGCAACATAATTTATATCAACGTGAAAAATTGTGGCACAGCATTACGTACGAATGCGTGGACATTGCCGACGCAACGCAGCGCGGGGCACTCTTGAAAAAATACGAAAACAGCGACGTGAATTTGCGCGTGGTTGTAGTACACTTTGTGTTGCAGTTTACGCCGCCGCACCTGCGTGAGCAAATTTTGCACCAAGTCTGGAATGCAATGGAAGAAAAAAGCGTGCTTGTCATTGGGGAAAAGCTGTGCGCCAACGACGAAGCGTCTCAGCAAGTATGGGATGCAATGTATACAAGCTTCAAGCGAGGCATGGGGTATAGCGAAAGAGAAATAGAGGGCAAGCGTAAAGCACTTGTAGGGGTTTTGCGCCCCATGCCTGAGCGAGCGTTTACTTCGCTCTTGGAGGGGTTGCCTCACAGCAGCGTGGATGCATTTTTTGCGTGGGGGGCATTTCACGCCTACGCGGTGCACAAGGGCTCGGCGCTGCCGTGAAAGAGCGGGATGCATGGCTTGCGGAGTTTGCAGATGCCCGCGCGCTACACTCTTACATAGCGCAGGTGCGCGAAAAGGAGCACACCGAAAAAAACCGCGCGCATTTTGGCAGCTTACGTGATGCGCTTGATGCGTGGAAGCGCACCTATGAAGAGACAACGGGAGGGCATGAAAGCCTTGTGCGCGATAAAGATGGCCTCGTCTGCATAAGCAACGATGTACTTGAAGCTTGTGAGAATGATGAAGTGCAGCGCGCTTTTGCTGAAAAGACTACACAGGTACTACGAAACCTCATCCCGTGGCGCAAGGGACCCTTTGCTATTTTTAACACCACCATAAACGCAGAGTGGCGTAGCAACCTTAAATGGCAGCGTCTCGCGCGCATCTTTGACATTGACCTGCTCTGTAAAAATAAAGCAGTACTCGACATAGGCGCAAACAACTTGTACTACACATTCCGCATGCTCAGCGCCGGCGCACGTTTTGCGCTTGCCGTAGACCCCATGCCAAAGTACGCATACTACCACCAGTTTTTCTCCATGGCGCTCCCAAGCCTCCCGCTCTACTTTGAAATGCTCGGCGCGCCGCTCAATGCGTGCTTTGACCACATGTTTGACAGCGTCTTTTGCATGGGCATTTTATACCACCAGCGCAACCCCCTACAGTGCCTGCAGTCCCTACACCGCGCTTTAAAAAAAAATGGCCTCATAGTCATTGAGACCATCTGCCTTAACACGCATCAAGACCTATGCCTGTTTCCGCAAAAGACCTACCAAAACTCATCAGGGTATTGGTTCATTCCCTCTGCCTCCGTAGTAAGACACTGGCTTACGCGTTGCAACTTTGAAGTGCTGGCTTATGATGAACCCGTACGCACAAGCGCGGAGGAGCAAGGCAGCAGCGACTGGCTCACCACCCACACGCTTGAAAATTTTTTAAGCACGGACAACGCTGATAAAACCGTAGAAGGCTATGACGCTCCATTCCGCTGCATAGTGGTTGCACGAAAACGGTGAATTGTATATTAATGCCTTTACTCCATATATCTTTAGTAGATTATATCTATGAAACGAGATAACAATACATTGTAGGTATTCATTTTCAAACTATATGCAAAGATTTTCAACATCATTTTATGCCTTGCTACATTAAGCCCAAACACGACAGCCCCAAGTTGCTATATTACTAAAACTTTATTTTGTTCCATCTACCTTGTGATTTTGTCCAGCCTTAAGTTCTGAATGAGTGAGTATAACATCTTTGTCTTCTACATTTTTAAGAGTTCCACCACGCAAGTCAAACGAATTTGCAATAACTTCAATGCCGTCACTATCTTTATCATCGGGTTGTACTTCATATTTAAAGAACATATAGTTGGAAAGAAATACAACCCCATAGCGATAGAACTGGGTAGCTTTTCTTTTTTTAGAACCTATCTGGATAGTTATTTGTGGACTCTGACTATTTTTAATTTTAAGAGACAAACCATTAAGGAATTTGTTGGAAAAATTCACCTTGACGACAATTTTTTCACCTTTACCATAGGTTTGGTTCCTTTTTGGACCACCATTCATTTCTATACTTTTAATTGTGTCCCCGTCGGCTTTTTCCCAATGTGCATACAAAATATGATTCTTAACAATTTTTGTATTAAAATCAAATTTATTCTTAGAGCTAAGCATATCACTAGTAATACCCTGGTCATGCGGGTTGTAATAATACCACCCCTTAAAAAGGTATCCCGGTTTTTTTTCAGGGCTAACCTTTGGAGTGAGTTTTTCAAATTTAACAGTTTCAACTCTCCTCCAGCTTCGGATATCGGTTCTAATAAATGTAACTGTATATTCTTTTAACTCCCACTTTGCATACAAAGTAATATCAGCCCTAATGGGATTTGTGCTAAATTTAAAGGCCTTATATTTGAAGTTGCCGCTGAGATCTTTCTCAAACCAGCCCATAAAGTTGTTGCCTGTTTTAGTAAGTTTTTCATGAGGTTTTTTAGCATTTCTTCCGTCTACAACAATTTGCTCACTTATCTTTGTATTCTTATTATCTCCATTTGTATCAAATGTAAGCTTACAACCCCAGAGCGCATACAAAGTAGTGTCCCCAGTAATGGGAGTTGTGCTAAATTTAAACGCCTCGGATTTAAACTTACCATTGACATCTTTCTCAAACCAATCGACAAAGGTGTATCCCGTTTTCGTAAGCTTTATTGTTGGCTTCTGAGCATTGTTTCTGTAGTCAATGCTTTGCGAATCTATCTTTGTGGACGCATCATCTCCATTAGTATCAAAGGTAACTGTGTAACTTATAATCTTCCACTTTGCATACAAAGTAATATCAGCTATAATGGGAGTTTTGCTAAATTTAAATGCCTCGGACTTAAAGTTACCTTTAGCGTCTTTCTCAAACCAGTCCACAAAGGTGTATCCCGTTTTCGTAAGCTTTATTGTTGGCTTCTTAGCCTGATGTCCTCCGTAGCCAATGCTTTGCGAATCTATCTTTGTGGACGCATCAGCTCCATTAGTATCAAAGGTAACTGTATAACTTATAATCTTCCACTTTGCATACAAAGCAATATCAGCCCTAATGGGAGTTGTTGCAAACTTAAATGCTTCGGATTTAAACTTACCACTGGCATCTTTCTCAAACCAGTCCACAAAGGTGTATCCCGTTTTCGTAAGCTTTATTGTTGGCTTCTGAGCATTGTTTCTGTAGTCAATGCTTTGCGAATCTATCTTTGTGGACACATCATCTCCATTAGTATCAAAGGTAACTGTGTAACTTATAATCTTCCACTTCGCATACAAAGTAATATCAGCTATAATGGGGGTTGTTGCAAACTTAAATGCCTTGGATTTTAAGTTACCTTTAGCATCTTTCTCAAACCAATCCACAAAGGTGTATCCCCTTCGTGTTATTTTCTTTTCATCAGGTTTTTTAGCGTTTTCGCCAATGTCAATATATTGTTCATCTATTGTAGACGTATCATCTGCCCCAGTCATATCAAACCTAACGGGGTAGCTTATACGCTTCCATTTTGCATACAAAGTAACATCAGCCGTAATAGGGGTATTTCTGAAATCAAACATTCCAAGCTTATCTTTTTCACGCCAACCTTCAAGTATGTGGTTGCGCTTATGAAGCACGCTGTCTTTTTTACCAACTTCTGGCAAGGGCTTTTGTGCATACTCACCATATTTAATAGTTTGCTTCTCGTTTAAAAAACCGCCATTGCCACGGAATATAACCTTGTATTTTGCTTGTTTCCATTGTGCATACAGTATATCGCCGTCCTTCACTGAAAGTTCTTGATTATTTTTGAACACATTCTCCTTTTGCTTCTTGTCTTTATACCAGTGTTGAAAAATATATCCCACCCTTTTAGGTTGTAGCGGTTTAGAAATAGTTTTATTGGTAGCATCGGCGTATACCGTTGTAAAAACCTCATCTTCACTCATCAAAATAACCGACAATAAGCTCGACATGTCTTTTGCTACGGCGTTTAAATGTGCTGTCCGTTTGCTTATTTTCGCAATAAATCTTTTATTGTTTACTAATGGATCAATCGCAAAGTTTAAGGTAACGTTTTTTCCAAATACATTAGCAAGCGCTAGCTTATCGTTTAGTTGAAAAATAGGGCTCCACAATACCACATCGAGTTTTTGAACGCTTGTATTAAAAGCTCCGGCTTCTAGGGCTTGCAGATTTATGCCCAAGGTGAGCTTTGTAAGTGGATTCCCCCTAAACGCGCCTACTTTTACATGAGTAGTCGCATGAGCAAGCACCACTTCTGCGATACTGTTGCCTTCAAAGGTGTTTTTTCCTATGATTTCCACGTTTTTACCAAAGGAAAGCGAAGTAATCTTGTTGTCTTTAAAAGCATCAGCTTCTATAATTATCACTGAATCAGGTAGCGCGAGTTCTGTAATGTTATTACCCTTAAAAGCCCCTGTGCCTATTTTTTTAATTTTAGAATTTCCCCAGTTAATTTCTGTAAAACCTTGGTCTGCGTATCCCCCAGCGGGAATGCTATCCATATTCGCTGGAATTCTAGCTACCTTACGACTAACCGTAGTCTCCTGAGTCTTCTTAGGTACTGTAGGTTTGGTAATAACGACGATTTTTTCCTCACACGTTGTAAGTAATGCCAACACCGCCAAAACCATAGACTTACAAATAATAAAAAAAATTTTCTTCATAGCGATTTCATATTGAACAAAAAACATTTAATTGCTTTAATTATAATGTAATTACATGACATAAAGTCAATAGAAAAAAATTATATTATTTTACTTTTTTGTATATTTTGAGGTATTGTGTGAGCGTATTAAAGTTTATATTTTTAACTATTTTTGTGCTGTTTTTTGCATGCGAAGAGGATTTAACATTAAAAAAGAAGAGTACATCATCAGCAGGTCAAGACCCAGCTAACGGTATTGGGACCACTGCAGCACAAATTGCGAAGAATATAGCAAAGGTATGTACACCACCTAAGAGATACCAACTTAGAAATGTTAATACTATTTCAGGAAAAGATATTGTTATTGATCCGAATACTGTTGTTATTTATCCTCATGAGTATGCGGGAAATAGATTACAGTCTTTTACCAAAATTGTTTTTAGTGCTGCTTCTAAACTTCAAGTAATATGTGAGGGTGCTTTTGCGAACAATGATATTAAAACACTTACGCGACCTCAAGGACTGATAGCTATAGATGATACAGCTTTTGTAGACAATAGACAACTTAATGAGTTGAACCTTCCAGATTCTCTGAAATTCATAGGCAGGCAAGCGTTTGGTTGTTCATCTAGCGAAATCTGTGTACAAAAAACTTCAGTTGCTCCTGTGCGTATTCCAAAAAGTTTAACTTCTATTGGTGAATTCGCATTCAGAAAAGCTGGAATAGAGGCTATCATAATTCCCGAGACTGTGACAGCCATCAGCAAAGAAGCTTTTGGAGGTAATTATTTTACAAGTCTTACTATTCCCAAGAGCATAACAAGAATTTCTGAAGGTGCCTTTATGTTTAATGACATTAAGACTCTTCACATCCAGACGGTGACTTACATTGGTAATAAAGCATTTTTTGCTAATAAATTAGAAGTTTTGGATCTTACAAACTCTAATGTAATGCATATTGGGGACAGCGCTTTTGGAGCTAATAAGATACAGAAACTGGTAATTTCTGATAGGGTAAAGCATATTGAAAGGCGTGCTTTTGGATTTAATCATATAGAAAAACTCACAATCCCGGGAAATGTGGCTTTTATAGGAAAGATAGCATTTGCAGGTAATAAGATTGCTGAGCTTATTATTAACGAAGGTATCACCGATATAGGCTTTGGTGTTTTTGCAGGAAATCCCATTGCTACGCTTAAACTTCCTTCAACACTAAAGAGCATTGGATCACAAGCTTTTATGATGTCCACGGGATATCGGCTTACTAGAATCGAAGTGCCAAAGTCTGTAACCTTTCTTGGAACGTATGCATTTATAGATCATCCTCTTTCTAAACAATCGCAGAGTACGGCAACTCCAATCGTTATCATATCTCAAAATTTATATCAAAAAATTCTTCCAGGACAAAGTGGTAATTCTAATCCATATTTCCCGAAAAAATCTCATTTTAAGTTTCATCCATGATTATATCGTGTTCTAATCAAGTAAATAATAGGCAATCGCAGCAAAGCCTATGTTCATCCGGCATAATGTGATACAAATGGTCAAGTTGATTTACTCATGCGTACTACATATTGATAAAACCGTGGAGGGCTATGACGCTCCATTCCGCTGCATAGTGGTTGCACGAAAACGGTGAATTTGTACACGGCGTACAAAAACCAAACCTTATGTGCATAACCTCTCGTTTGCATAATATAAAGAACCTTGCTTCAAAAATCGCGCGCCTTTTTAGGGCTTTGTGCTACTGTACTTGCCAACAATGCCTACGCCTTGCGTGCACACCGTGCTTGTAGGCGCATTTAGTTGTCACGTCCGTGTAAATGCTCTATAATTTTGAGTACTTTACACTCTTGGAGGCGCTATGGCAACGCAAAAAAAAGAACCAAAACAAGCAAAAAATTACAGAACAGAACTGGACTCAATGGGAGAAGTGCAGGTACACGAAAGTGCCTATTGGGGCGCGCAAACGCAGCGCGCTGTGGAAAACTTTTCTATTTCACCGCTGCGCATACACGCAGACTTTTTGACTGCACTCGCGCGAGTGAAAAAGCACGCTGCACTGGTCAATAAGCAAAAAAAGGCTTTGGAAGCACCACTTGCAAAGGCAATTGTAAGCGCAGCGGAGGAGCTCATCGACGGCGTTACCAACACGCGCAAGGGCGAGAGCATCGCCGACCACTTCCCCATAGACGTGTTTCAAACGGGCAGCGGAACCTCGTGGAACATGAACATGAACGAAGTGCTCTCAAACAGGGCCAACGAATTATTGGGTGGCAGTAAGGGTGATAAAAAGCCCGTGCATCCCAACGACCACGTAAACAAAGGACAATCTTCCAACGACACTATTCCTTCAGCATTGTACATTGCCACCCGAATGACATTGCCACAGCTTGTAAAAAAAGTGTCTGCACTCGCGGCGGGCTTCAAAAAAAAGGAAAAAGAATTTGCCGCGGTCATAAAACTTGGCAGAACGCATTTGCAAGACGCCGTGCCCATGACTCTGGGGCAGGAGTTTGGAGCGTTTGCGCAGCAAATTGAATATGCACATGAGCAAGTAACGCGCCTTGTAGGCGACTTTGAAGCCTTGCCGCAGGGTGGAACTGCGGTTGGCACGGGGCTTAACAGCGCCAAGGGTTTTGCCACAGGTTTTGCGCAGAGTCTGGCTAAAGAGAGCGGCGTGCCATTTAGGTCCATGAAGAGCCCCTTTGCACGCATGGCCGCCGCCGAGCCCTTTGTTGCTTTTGCCGGCGCGCTCAACGTGCTTGCTGTGGCACTCATGAAAATATCAAACGACTTGCGCCTCTTGTCAAGCGGCCCCCGAGGCGCCTTGGGCGAAATTATTCTGCCATCCTTGCAACCCGGTTCCTCCATTATGCCGGGCAAGGTCAACCCCGTCATTCCTGAAATGGTCATACAGTCCGCGGCACACCTCATGGGCAAGGCAGAAGCCATAAAGGTCGCTGCACAAAACGCGCCCCTGCAACTCATCATGATGTACCCCATACTCTCGCATGAAGTACTCACGGCCATAGAGCTTGCTGCAAACACCTGTGATGTTTTCCTCACCAAATGCGTAAGCGGCATAGAGGCTGATGAAAAACGCGCGGCCTACTGGATTGAATATTCACTCGCCTTGGTAACACCCCTTGCCAAGACAATTGGTTATGACAAAGCCGCAGCACTTGCGCACAAGGCCTATCATGATAAAAAAACCATACGCGAAGTATTGCTAGAAGAAAAAGTACTCTCAAAGGCTGAAGTAGACAAAGTGCTCAATCCACAAAGCATGCTCTAAACACGGTAGGTTTCATGAGTGCTTCGCGCGTTATTTTTCCGCTTTCATCAAGCGCATTATCACAGTCTCAGGCTGAGGTGCGTATTCCGGGCTCAAAAAGCCACACCATACGCGCGCTGTTATTAAGTACGCTTACACGCGGAAAAACGCGCATTCTAAACCCCCTGTACTCTGAAGACACGCACAGCGCCCTTGCCGTTGCGCAAAACTGGGGTGCGCGCTGCACAGTGCATGACGACTTTTTAGAAGTAGACACCAGCGCGCTCGACGAATTGCTCATTCCCCAGCGCGAGAGCGTGTATGTAGGCAACAGTGGCACCACGCTTTTTTTTGCAAGTGCGCTCGCAGCGCTTGTAGATAAGCCACTTACTTTTGATGGAGATGCCTCGTTACGCACGCGCTCGGCAGAACCCCTGCTCAGCGCGCTCAAAACGCTGGGCGCGCATGTGGAGAGTGACGCAAACTCTTGTGTTCCCTACACCGTGCGCGGCACTATAAACGCGGGAGACGTGAGCGTAGACTGCCCAACAAGTCAATACGCCTCCGCGCTTTTATACGCGCTTTCATGCGTGCAAGGCACAAGCACGCTTCGGCCGCTGCTTGCTGGAGAACACCCCTATGTCGACATGACCCTGCACTGGCTGCGTCTCTACGGCGCAAAAATAGAAAACAATGATTACCGCAGCATTGTTGTACACACAGGCATAGGCTTTCCCAATGCCGCAAGCCTAAGCCCGCAGTACGTAAGTGGAGACTATTCCTCTGCTTCGTTTTTTTTCTGCGCTGCAGCCATAACGGGCATGCGCATTGCCGTGCACGGGCTTAACAAACAAGACACACAAGCAGACAAACAGGTGCTAGAAATTCTGCGCGCCATGGGCTGCACCTACACTTGGAGTGAGGAAGCAGGGCAGGACGTGGTTACCCTAAGCCGCAGTGGCACCTTGCGTGGTGGTGAGTTTGACTTATCAGCACTACCAGACGCCCTGCCCATTTTGGCAGTGCTGAGCTGTTTTGCAAAAGAGGAAGTGCGCCTGTACAACGTAGCGCATGCCCGCGCAAAAGAAACCAACCGCATTGCCGTCATGCACGCAGAACTCACACGCCTTGGCGCACGCCTTAAGGAATATGACGATGCACTGGTAATACAATCAAGTCATGGCTTAGAAGGCGGGCAGGTACATTCTCACCACGACCACCGCGTAGCAATGGCCTTTGCCATTGGCGCCCTTGCGGCACGGCAGAGCATAAGCATAGCGCATGCCGATGTGGCAGCAATTACCTTCCCGTCTTTCTACCACTGCTTGGAGCAACTTGGCGCACGCATTAGTAATGCCTAACATCACCCAAAGCCTCTAAGCGCAAAAAAAAAGCACTGCGTATTGCAGTGCTTTATGAAAAAACGTAGGCGTACAACTATTCAATAGTCGCAAGAATGTCTTTTACTGGCAAAACGAGGTGTTCAACCTTGTCTATTTCAATTTGAGAACCCGCGTACTTATCGTACAAAACCTTTTGTCCGGTCTTAATCTTCGCCTCTTGTATCTCTTCACCGCTTCCTACAGCAATGACGGTACCCGTTTGCGTTTTTTCTTGTGCCGTGTCGGGAATAATAATGCCGCTCTTTGTCTTGCTTTCTTCTGCCGCTATTTTTAATAATACACGGTCTCCAATGGGAGTAACTTTCATATGAATCCTCCTAGAAAAGTTAAATATTATAAATTACTGAAATTATGCAATGGCAGATGCCACGCTTAATTCTCATAATAAATGAATGCTTTCTTATAGTCAATATACGAATCATCAAATGCACATTTGCCTTTGTGGGGGAGTGTCCCCCACACCCCCAAGTACTTAAGCGAGCGTTTCTTGCGCTTATGCGCGACTATATTTGCCTATAGGCGCAAGTACCTTGAGGTGTTACGGAAGGGTTGGTGCAGATTTTGTTATACAACAAATTATTAATTATTAGTTGCCAAATATTTGAAGTAGCGCAAGCCCAATTCCCACAAAAGCCATGACAATAGTCAACATCGTAAATGATCTACTCATGCTTTTTTCAAGGCTATCAATACGCGTATTCATGCTGTTTTCTAACCCATCAATGCGGATATTCGTTGCATCAATGCGGGTATTCATGTTTTTTTCTAACCCATCAATACGGGTAGTTAATTTCTCGTCAAGTGCATCAATGCGAGTATTCAAGTTTTTTTCTACTAAGTCTATTTTTTTGTCAACGCTTGTAATGCGCTCAGAAAGTTCATTTTTTGTTGCGTCTATTTTTATATCAATCCCCGTAATACGTTCAGAAAGAAAGTCATACGGGCTTACTGTTGGGGCTAGCAGACTGCTTACTACTGATTTTGCTTGAGCTTTGGGAGCCTTTATTTTTGTATTCTTGGGACTTCCGAGAGGAGCAGTTTTTTGTCTTGTGGTGACAGTAGCAAGCGCCATATGTGTATTATATCAGAAATATTTTTCAATGAAAAAACTACATATAAAAGCGAGGTGGATTCAAATTGCTGCGTGCAAACAGAGTGAGTAAGACAGAGAAAATAAAAAACAAACAATCGAGGAATCTCAATATGGGTAGTATATCAACATTACCAAGTGTATATACGCATTTCAGCGCTTACGTACGAGTAGGCTACGCCGTGTGTGTTGTAGCTGACGCAAGTTTACCTTTGTGGGGTGCGTCTCCCACAAAGGTGCAAAAATACTCGTGTGTTTTTACGCTGTTCTGCCTACCATGCTGTCAAGGGCTGATTTTGCTATGCTGGCCCACAAGGGTCTGCCGTGAGGGCAGCGTGGTCGCTCAAGTTTTTGTGCGTAAGAAAGTAGCGCGTAGGCATTTTGTGCGTCTATGTGGTCTCCCGCCTTTACCGCGCCCTTGCAGGCCTTGCGGGCAAAAAGCTCTAGGTTCACGCCCTCTGCCGCGTAGTCCGTACTGTCTATCAACTCGGCAATGCTAGTAGCGCGCGTATACAGGGCTTGTGGCACTTGTGAAAGTGCGTAGTGTGGTTCTTCATCTTTTTTCTGCTCTTCTATAACAATGCCTATGTGCTTGTAGGCTTCTTGTGCTAATGTCCGTGTTTCCTCAGCCATGTCCAAAACAAGCGGCACCGGCACAACCAGCGGCTGTGGTTGTGGTTTTTCTAAAAGAGCATCGAAAAGCTGCCGCTCATGAGTTGCATGAAAGTCCAAAAAAAGTAGTTCTGTCTTCACTTCAAAAACGGCGTAGCTTGCAAATGCGCAGCCTATAAAAAATGCGTCTTCTTCTCTCACTGGTGCTTCGGTTTTGTATGGCGCAGCGCGCTCACTCAACGCCGATATGGATGCTGCGTTTACTGCGTGCGCGCTGTTGCGTGTGGTGCTAAAGGAACGAGGGGCAATGTGCCTGTGCGCAGAAGCGCTGTGTTTTTTTGGTAGGCTTGTGTGCGCCGTTTTTGCAAAATGCAGAGCGGGTTTTTCTTCGCCTTTGAATATGTCTTGAATTTTGGTAGACGCTGGAGCATCATTGCTAACTACTTTGTACTGCGGTAGCGCGCGCGCTTGGCTTTCTAAGGCTGAGGCAACGCTGCGTATTATAAGCGAGCGCACCTGCGCCATGGGTTTTATGCGCACCTCTTGCTTGCTTGGGTGTACGTTTACGTCAACCTCAGACGGCGCTATGCTTAAAAAAACTACCGCTTGTGGAAACGCACCCGTGTGAATAATGTCTTTGTATGCGTATTCTACCGCCTGCGCCAGTTGAAAAGAACGCACGGGTCGCTGGTTGACGTACAAGTGAATGTGCTTTCTCGTTCTTGTAGCAATTTCGGTAAGCCCAAGCGCGGCTTGCATGCGCGGTGCTCCGTGGCTTGTGTGGGGTTCTTCTTTTGCAAAAGGTGCATGCCCTTCTTGCGCGTCTTCATACCACACAAACATGCGTGAGTCTTCTTGGTTACTGACACGCACCGCACGAGTAAAGGCGTCTTCGCGCGGTATGCGCACAATGGTTTTAACACCTTCTTTAAGCGTAAAGGCAATGTTGGGGAATGCGGCTGCCTTTTCTACCATGATGTTTTTCACCCGCATGCGCTCTGCGGAAATTGAGGCGAGAAATTTTTTGCGTACGGGTATGGCACCAAAAAGTTGTTGAATGCATATGCGCGTGCCCTTGTTGTGAACAGCCTCATGCACTTCTGAGGACTTGTCACCCTCAACCGTAATTTCGTGCGCGCGTTTGCTTAAGGAATCAAAACTCGTAATGATGGTCTTGCTTATAGCGCTTATGCTTGCCAACGCCTCACCCCTAAAGCCCATGCTGCTCAGTGCAAGCAGGTCTTCAGCGCTTTGTATTTTGGAAGTTGCGTGTGAATAGCAGCAGAGCGCAAGGTCTTCAGCGCTCATGCCGCGCCCGTCGTCGGAGACGCATATGCTATCAAGCCCGCCGTTTTTTAGTTGTACTTCAATGTTGTGAGAACCCGCGTCAATGCTGTTGTCTATAAGCTCGCGCACCACACAGGACGGGCGCTCTATAACCTCACCTGCGGCAATTTGCTTTGCCGTGTATTCACCGAGTATGCGTATTGTTGGTGTGTTTGACATGGCCTTACGCTCCTCCAAGCGCTTCTTGTATCTCGTTTTGTACTATGTGCCCTATGTGTACATTGTGCATGAGGCCTTCTGCTTTAGGGCTTTGCGGAACAAACACGCGCAGTCTTCGTAGCACCGTGCTAAAGTGAGCGGCGGTGTGCTGGTCAAAAACAGTAGCGTTGTGGTTTTCATGTTTTTCAGTGTGATGCGCTTGGGCGCTTGCAATTTCAATGGGCACTGGCGGAGAGTCATAAGGGCTTTCAAAGGCTATGCGCTCCGGTAAGTCTATTATAACATGTGGTATTCCCAAATGCTGTGAGAGTGCAGCCTCACAAGCGCTGCGTAGGGGCAAGCTTTCCAAGGCGTGCATCTCTTGTGTTACGTCACATGAAGCTAGGCATGCGTGCAAACTACCGCAGCGCACGGCATCTACAAGCGCAAGTTTTTCACAGTTTTTAACGCGCGCTCTACACAGGGTGTGAAATTCCTCATCCGTTAAAAACAAAAGTTCATGCGGCATAATTACCGTTTTTGTAATTGCGTGAAAGAGCGCGTGTTTCACCATGGCTGTGGCGGCGCGCACCTTGCTGTGCCAATAAACGCTTTTATACATAAGGTACTTTGAAAACAAAATGTGTTCTGTGGGCATGTAAGACTTCAAGCATATGCGCATGTTCTCATCTATGTCTATGGAACGTATGGCAAAGTCTACGTCTTGTATGCCGTAGGGCACGCCGCAAAAAAACGCATCGCGACACAGGTAGTCAAGCTTGTCGGGGTCCAGTGCGCCTGAAAGAATGGTGCGGAACATGGTTAAGAGTGCGCGTTCATCTTCATGCG
The DNA here is from genome assembly GCA_965196605.1 of Spirochaetia bacterium. Taxonomy (GTDB): domain Bacteria; phylum Spirochaetota; class Spirochaetia; order WTKD01; genus CBDAKK01. Next base: position 140,467 of record CBDAKK010000003.1, on the reverse strand, counting down.
CTGCGTGTAGTTTGTTGGAGACTATTGCGGCGGCGTATGGAGGCGCTACTCCCCACTGTGTAAGGAGGGCAGGGAGCGGACTTTTTTCTACGTGAGTCTTAAGCCGCGCCGCTGCGCCCTCTTCAAGACTCTCTTCTAATACGTCCCCGTTTCCGCTTATAAGCGCCGCGCTTATTTCCTCATGGGGTGGTAGCGGTAGTTCTTTGAGGCTATGCGTGTAGGGGAAGTGCCCCACGTCGTGGAGGAGCGCCGCCGCCAAAAATGCCTTGGCCTCTGCTACGCTTATGCGCGGGCAGTGTTTGCGCTTCATGAGTTCTAAAAGCACAAGGCGCGCAAGGTGCATGACGCCAAGGCTGTGGCTGTAGCGCGTGTGAGTGGCGCCGGGGTACACAAGCGCCGTGGGGCCCAACTGACGAATGTTGTGCAGCTTCATGAGCGTGGGGCTCTCTAGCAAGGCAGAGCAGGCCTCGTCGTAGCCTATGGCAGTCCATAGGGGGTCACGCACCACGCGCGTACACCCGCGGTGCAAAAAGTCATAAGTCTCTTTATTTGCTACTAATGCGCACATGCTTTACGCTCATTGTACACAACATACGCTTTATGTATTGACGGTGCTTGATAAGCGCAAGTGCCAGTACCTACCGTCAACCTAAACCCAAAGGGTTAGAGAAACACAAGGTTAGAAAAAGGCGACTGTGGCAGTTCCAAGCTTTACATTTCTAATCATTCATTTGCTCTTCAAAGGCTTGTTTTGTGAGTTCAATTATATCATCTAGTTCTGATGCATGAGATACATATACGGCTGCATTACCATTACCCCAGTTTCCGGTATTGCTTATATCTGTACAAAGTTTTTTTGGGTCTTGGATTTTATCGAAATTTATATTTAAGTTTAAACGTAGTCTTGCTTTTTGAGGAATAACGTTAACAAAGTTTGTTTGTGCCTTAAAGGCTATATATTTTTTTGTAAACTCAACTTTTATCGTGGCATCAATATTTAGTACTTTTTTTTCAAATGAGCGATACAAGTCCAACATATCGTTTTGTAAATATTCATACTGCTGTATTGAATATTCAATAGTGTCTTTTATTATTTCAGATGGCCTATAGATGCGTAAAATATTCTCATCTAAATCTGGTCACGGCCATACTTGTAATGCTCTTTGAGATAATTCTTCTGCTCTGTTGTTAATTGCTTTTTCATTCCAAACTTCAGCTTTACGAACGGATTTATTGAGAAATAAAGGACTCTCGTTAAAGCCTCCTTTTATATTTTTTTTATCGATAAATGGTCTATCTGACAATTCGGAATTATACGCAGTGAGTGTTATATTACCTAATGTGTGCAAATATTTTTCCCTTACTATTTTCCAGTTTTCGCCTAATTCTTGTTGCCATGCTTGAGAGATTTCTTTGTTTTGTGGAATTATATGCTCAATGGTATAGTTTTCAGCATTTACTAATTCTTTGCGCTTAAAGTTTTCTAAGGATTTTAATAGATAGTTTCTTGACCTAAAGTTATATATATCCTTTACCTGAAATTCTCTTGTAAACTCTGCATCATTAGGAAATCTTTTATACCCCTCCATGAGTAAAAATGTTGCTTTTACCGATTCTAAATAGGTGTCTTTTTTAATGCTTTTATAGAATATGGCAAATGTTTTGTTTAAACTATTCGTGGGAATGCCGCAAATAGCACGTCTAAATACATAGTTTTTAGCTAAGTGTGCTATTTCTATAAACTCATGTAATGTTATAACCTTATCTTCATAATCTTTATAAACTGCCAATAAAAAAGGATAGGATGTCTCCATCCTTAATGTAGTAATTTCCCTAAATAGAGATTGTAGCGTTGTATCTTTTTCTTTCCCTAAAACAATGGCAATATAATATTGAGAATATTCATAAAGATTACGTACTATAGTTTCTATTCCTGCATCCTTCTTGCTATGGAAATAAGCTTTAAACTTGTCATAAACCTCTTCTGTTTTTGGAATGTTATGTAACTTCATAGTTAAATAATCACGCATAAACCAAGGTAATTTATCTATCTCCTCTCCAAAGCTTTGTTCCATAGGATACCAGTATTTTTCATAGAGATATTTTTGAAATGTATTCTCTTGTCTCATTAAAATATAGTTTCTAATAAGGTCTGCTTGTGATAAGTCTAAACCTGTGGAGTTCAAACTCTCGAAGATTAACTGCGGATTATCTTTTCCCTTTTCTAGTGCAACATCAATTACTAGTAATTTTTGCAATCCTTGGTATATTTTCTTGATGTTATTGTTATTGATTTGTTTGTAGAAATAGTCATAATTTTCAACTATCTTATTAGATCGTTCGTGAGGTAAAGGCTTATTGGTTACAAGATTTTCTAAGGTTTCTTTATCTTTTTTCGTCAATAGTAATTTGAGGTATAAATTCGTGTCCTTTTCTGCAGGATTACATAAATAATAATTCCTTAACTTTTCTGATGTGGTATCTATTTGGCAGTCTGGATTCTCTTCAATAAATCGAACCAAGCCTGCAATTAATAAAGTGACGGTAGTTACTCTTTGTTGTCCATCAATTACTAAATACTTTTGTATTTCTGTTGCGGTATGAATATCGGGCTCAAAGTAAACGATTGAACCTACAAAGTGTCCTTGAGATTCCGATGCTTTTAGAATATCTTCAAATAATTTTTTGCATTGTTTATATTGCCAACTATAAGTCCGCTGATATATGGGAATAATAAATTGGGCACGTTTTTGAATGATGGTTAATAAACTTGCTTCGTTTGCTTTCATACATATTGGGATGTGCCACCTACGCTAAAAATTGGCTAACAATCCTCCTTAAACAAATTATACAATATGAAACTCTGATATATCTAGCGCATTGTAGTTTTCCAATAGTGAAGCTATGTTAACAGAGTCACCTTTGCCTTTGGTGTGGGCAACCCTCCTCAGTCATGCCTTACAAGCCTGTGCGGGCACACAAAACCCCGTGGCAGTGCCTGTGCAAAAAACACCAGTGTTTTTCTCGGGCTCATGGGCAATGGTAGAGAGGCTATATCGACAGAGCTTCTTTACTATTGCGCTCTCAAAAATATACCGTACATCTTCTTACATGGTGCTTTGTGAAAAGTACGGTGATAACGACATACTCAGCGATAGGCATGCTCCCTTGTTAAGCACTTGCAATCCGCCTAAGCTACTCTGGTTGTGCGCATTTGCACAATGCGTCATGGGCTCAAAGCAAAAATAATCATCATGGTAGTTTTTTTCAAATTCGCGGCTTGAGACAAACAAAAAGTAATAATTGCTCAAGGGCGCTTTGACATGAATGTTCAATGTATTGTGCGGGTAGCGTATAATCGCGCTTCCATCCCATCCTTCAAAGCAATTGTTGCACCATGTGTGTGGAACAAGATTGGGGGCATTAAAGTCTAGTTCGGGCTCCAGTGGTTTTTTTTCGTCTGGCAAAAAGTGCTCCTTCTCCGTCCAATAGCAGCTCGCTTTTGCAAAGAGCATGGTGTCTTTTGTAAGCGGAAAAAAGGGATGGAAGCCTAGGCCGAAGGGTAGGCGCTTGCCCTTGTTGATAACTTTCAGCGTGATAGTAAAGTCGTCTTCCGTAATTTTGAAATGCTGGTATGCCTCATAATGGTAGGGGTTTTTGGTAGATGCAATGCTAACTTTTATGCTCATGCCTTCTTCTTCATGAGAATGCAGCTCCCAGTCTTCAAGCCACGCGTCCCCGTGCACATGCAAGGGGTCAAAGCCTATGTTTTTGAAAACCTCATAGTGCGTGCTCTCAAAACTGAATGTGTTATTTTCTATTCTGTTGCCAAAGGGGACGAGGGGGAAGCAGCCCGTGCGTAAAATGCTAAAGTCATTGGTGTAATTCACGTGTTCTCTTAAAATGTCTTCGCCCTTGTATTGTGCCTTTACTACAGCGCCACCTTGTCGCGCAATGGTTATAGTAAAATGCTTGTTTGCAATAGTGTAGAAGTCCATCTTAGAATGTTATGATAACTTTGCCGCTGTGTCCCTTCGCAACAAGTTTATATGCCTCTTCAATCTCGTGTAAACTGAAGCGGTTGCTTATAATTTTTGCGGGGTGTTTGCCCCACATGTCAAAGTCTTCACAGCAGCGTTCCATGTTGCCAAGGCTTGTAACCCAAGAGCCATAGAGGCTTCTTTGCTTGTACATGAGGTCTGCGCTTACTTGAAATTGCACATGCCCCTGCTCCCCTATGTATACGGTTCTGCCCCATTCCCTTGAGGCTTGCAAAGCTAGTAGGCGCGCATCCGCGTTGCCCGTGCAGTCAAACGAGCAATGAGCCCCGCCCTTGCTCAGCTCTATAATTTCATCTTTTATGGCTTCGTCAAAGATGAACCCCGTATCTATGAGTCCTTTTTCCACTGCTGCATCAACACGTGATTGTACTACATCCACCCCAATGACCCTTGGGGAGCCGCGTCCCTTGCATATCATTGCTAAGGCTTGTCCCACAGGCCCGAGGCCTACTATTAATGCTATGTCCGAGCCACTTACTCCCGCTCGTAGGGCAGCCTCATAGGCCGTGCCCGCTCCACAAGAAATAAAAGCGCCGTCGTCATAGCTCAAGCTTTGGGGTAGTTTTATCAAGTCTTTTTCTTCCGCCACCATGTACTCGCTGTGCCCCCCGTCCCTTTGCCATCCATAGGCGGCTCTTTGTGTGCTAGCGCATGATATCTGATATCCATTTCTGCAGTTTCTACAAAACCCGCAGCCTGAAATATGGTAGACAATAACCCTATCATCAAGCTTGAAGTACGTGCTTTCTGCGCTTGTTTCTACAATTATGCCACAAGGTTCATGGCCTGCTATGACGCCTTTATATGCCGTGCCTTCCGTACCAAGGTGCTTGTGATAAATGTACTTTATGTCCGAGCCACATATGCCAGAGGCCTGCATTTTTATAAGCACTTATCCGTGGCGCGGCGCGGGTATGTTCACGCGTTGTAGCTGCGTGCTTGAGTTTCCGGGCAAATAGCACGCTACCATTTTTGTAGACATAATCTTACTCCTTTTTTTTCATAATGAGATTATTTATTAAAACCGCTATGAGAATAATGACTGCGCTCATAACTTTTTGTAAATTTGAATTTACCCCAATTTGTACAAGCCCCGTGTTAATGGTGCTAATGACAAGCACGCCTAACATTGAGCCCAAAACCGACCCGCGCCCTCCTGACAAGGCTGAACCGCCAATGACAACCGCGGATATTACGTTAAACTCCAAACCATTTGCCGTTGTGGGACTTCCTACCTCAGACTCAGCGGTAAAAATGAGCGCCGTTATTGCAGCCATAATTCCAGAAAAAACGAATGTTGCTATTCGTATTTTATGCACAGGTATTCCGCTTAAAAGCGCAGAGCGTGCATTACCACCAATGGCATACACCGACCTTCCGTACACGGTTTTTACAGACATAAAGTAAAACAGCGCAATCCCTAAAAGCAGCATTAAGACGCTTACGGGTATGGCGAAAATTGAGGAATCAAAAAAAGAGAGCGTGTCTGTATTGGGTATTGCTACGGAACTCGCGTTTGTTATGTAAACGGCGCTGCCTCTCAGCGCTAGCCACAATGACAAGGTACCTACAAAACTTGGCACCAAAAAGTAGGTTCTCATCATGCCCACAAAAGCGCCAAAGCAGGCACCCAAGAGCGCTATGCAGGCAAAAGCTAGAAAAAAATTGTATTCAAACTGTAGCAAATATGCAAAAACAACCGACAAAAATGCAACCATGGGGCCGGTGCTTACGTCTATTTCACCGCATATGATGACAAAGGTCATGGTGAGCGCTGGGAGCCCTATTTTTGCACACTGTATTAAGACGTACTTTTGCGTTTGCCATGTGTTAAAGTATTCTGTGAAATAGGAAAATACCATGTATAAAAAGCTTAGTATGACTATCAATATCATCTCATTGGCGTTCTTTATAAAAAACGATAGTGCTGTTTTTTTACTCTGTCGCATTTCATCCTTCTTTTAAAATTTGAGTCAAAAGAGCGTCCGCATCCGCGTGCCCTGCAGTAGGGTTTATCATGCGCCCCTTGTTCAAAATTACTATCCTGTCGCAGAGCAAGGGCAGCTCCTCTATTTCGCTGGAAACCACCAGCGCGCTGCTGTTGGTTTTTTTTACCCAATTTTGTACCAGTTCATAAATTTGCGTTTTAGATTTTATATCAACTCCACGAGTGGGTTCGTCGAGGAGCAGTACCTTGCAGTTGGTGTAAAACCATTTGCCTATAACCACCTTTTGTTGGTTGCCTCCGGATAATGAGAGAATATTCGTTTTTGTACTCTCAAGCTTGATGTCCATTTCGCGGACAATGCGCGCCGTGTCTTTTTTTACTTTACGGCTGTTGATGACAGAACACCTGCTTACGCGCGCCATGTTTGTTAGCACCACATTTTCTTCAACGGAAAGGTTGGGGAGTATTCCGCATTTTTTTCTGTCTTCAGATACAAAGCCTACTCCATGCATTTTTGTTTTTAAAAAACCATGCGCCGTAATGTCTAAAAAGCGCTTGTCTGTCATTAATTGAACAGAGCCCTCATCTATTTTTCGCAAACCTGCGAGTGCTTCCAAAATTTCGCTTCTGCCCGAGCCCAGCAGTCCCGCTATTCCGAGTATTTCTCCTTTATAAAGCGTGAAGGACAAGTCCTTAATTTTTGGCTTTAGGCTTATGTTTACAACTTTCAAGCAAGGCTCTTTTGCGCGCGCAGGGCCCTTACGCGCTGTCTTGCCTTGTGTGGGACTATACGCTTCTCCCAACATGAGGCGCACCACCTTTTCAACGCTAGAGTCTTTTTGTTCTATTTCGGATATAAGTTTCCCGTCCCTCATTATCCCTATGGTGTCGGCTATCTCATGTATTTCCGACATGCGGTGACTTACATATATAATCGATGATTTGTTTTCTTGTAGCTTGCGTATCATCCTAAAAAGTATTGCTACCTCATGAAGCCCCAAGGAACTTGTGGGTTCATCTAATATTAACAATTGCGGCTTTTGTATAAGTGCCCTAGAAATTTCCACCAGTTGTCTTTGCGAGGGAGAGAGCTTGATAAGCAAGGCATGTGCATCTATGTTGAGTTGTAGCTCATCAAAAATGCTTTGTAATTCTAACGTGGCTTTTTTTGTATCTATGACTCCATGCCTGCTATACCATGTGCCGAGAAATACATTGTCCATCACGGATAGATAATCTATAACCGTAAGCTCTTGATACACCACGCTTACCCCTAAAGATTGAGCATGCGTTATTCTTTTTGCGCCCATTCCCTCTAACGCTGTATCGCGTATGTAGACTTCTCCACTGTCGGGCACAAGTGCCCCCGTGAGAGTGTTGATTAAGGTTGATTTCCCCGCGCCGTTTTTTCCTAAAAGCGCATACACCCTTGCTTCAGGAATACGCAGAGACACCCTGTCAAGCGCTATGGTATTCCCAAACTTTTTGCTAATATTTTCTGCGTGTAGTAGTGCGTCTTGCATGCCTTGTCCGCAACCAACATTAAGGCCCTAGGGCAAGCCGTCCTTGTGAGTCTCCAGCCATTCTTGCGCATCTAATGATGAACGGTACACCTTTATTTCCGCGGGGACTATTTTGTCATTGAGCCTTTGTTTGTTAACCGCCTTCAGTGCAAGCCTAAAGGCAAGTTCCCCCATGGCCTTACCTGATATATCGGTTATGCCCTTTAGTACGTCGTTCTTTTTCAATTCTTGTGCTATGTCCGTGGTCATGTCGCTGCCCACTACAAATATTTTTCCCACCTTATTCAGTTTTCTTACTGCTCGTACAGCGCCCAAGGTTGCTCCCCCCGACTCCCCGTAGAGTATGTTGATACTTGGGTTTGCGTTTACCATTTGTATTGCAACATCTATAGCTTTATCGAGCTCTGTGCCTTCTTGATTTGCCACTATATCATAAGCGGTTTTGGTTTTTTGCAGCGCGCATTCAAAGCCCTCTTTTCTTTGCACGCACACTTCGTACATTTCGCAGTTCACAATACCCACGGCAAGCTTTTTTATGTTTTCTTCCTTCTTAATGTTTACCAGTCTCTCTCCTGACAAAAAACCAAACCTTTTTGGGTCACCCAAGGCGTAGGTGTAGACATATGCATCCAAATCTTCGAGGCACGTGTTGTAGCATATTATTGGTATTCCCGCCTTCTTCGCATTCTTAAAGGCTTTTCGAGAACCATTGGTAGAAACCGCAGACATAATGAGAACACTTACCCGCGCTGTAATAGCATTGTTTACAAACTGTAGTTCTTTAGACACGTCCCCTGAAGAATTACTTTCTATAAATGAAAATGTATTTTTTGCATGACTTGTGCTTGCATCCAGTACGCCCTGCCGCACTCCCGCATAAAACCCTTGCACGTCTAAATACGCTAATCCAATCTTAATTTCTGCAGCCATTATAAAACTATTGCACACAAAAATTAAAAACAAAACACACAATGCTTTTTTAAACATAAGTACCCCCTAATGTTATTTTTGTTTTTAGTGTATTTCTTTTGTTAAACTCCGTCAATAATTTTTTTCAAATAAAAAAAATTATTTCCTTATATGAATAAGCATTTTAGGGCATGCCTAAAGCAATTGTGCGGCTCAGAGTCTTTTTAAAAAATTAAAGTTTATGCATGCATGACTGTGAGTAATGCTAGTGTCTTAAATACTCTAGCGGCGCTAAGGTGTGGTGTGTATTCTTAAGCTTGTGCTGTGGTTTGTACTGTGCCTGTTTTTACGCATGAGCATGCCTACAGCGCGGCGAAGTCTCCCGCAGTTTTGGCAGCAACAATTATTTTGCGCTCACGTACCACGCGTTATTCTCCCCATGCCGTGAACCCTGCATGGGCACACACCATTCTGCGCAAAACCAACGCGCCGCGCTGCTACCAGTAGGCTTAAAACATGTAAGGCTACTTTTTAGAGGAGGAGGAATCTTTGTTTTTCGTCTTGTTCATAGCATCAATTTTTTTGTCTATGCTTGCTACTTGAAACTCAATGGAGCTTAGAATCCAAAACATAAAGTGCTCTACACGCGACTGCTCGTACATCATCCACAAAATTTTTATGGAGACAAGCAATACACCAATTTCAACTGCCAGCAGTTTGTCGAGTAAATCTGTGAAAAACTCTAAAAAAAACAACACCAACAGGGAGATGATAAAGCCAATATTGATAATGCGCGTGTACATTTTTTTGTGAGAGCCACCTATGGCGCCAATGATAGAACGAACGCGCTCTTGTTCGTCTTGGAAAGAGTGAACCTCTTGTGAAAGTGCTTCTTCTTGTTCGTGAATTTTGTTGGAACTCATAATGCTTATTATAACTATTTATCTTGCGATAACAACTGTATTTCGCGAATAAATCCGTCCACATTTTCAAAATTGCGATAGACCGACACAAAGCGCAAATACGCAACGGTATCTACGCCTTGCAAGCGGGCTATGATCATGTCACCGAGTGTAGAAGACGAAATTTCATGCGTGGTGCCCGAGCGTATATGCGCGTCTTCCTCAATTTCATCAAGCATGTTTTCTATAACGTCCTGCGACACGGGACGCTTGCGCACCGCAGTTGCAATGCCATTGCGCAACTTCTCCCTGCTAAAAAGCTCACGCGTGTTGTTCTTTTTTACCACGGTGAGGGGGCGCTCCTCCACTCGCTCATAGGACGTAAAGCGAAAGTCGCAATGCAGGCAACTGCGCCTTCTACGAATAACCTGCCCATGTGCAAGCACGCGCGTTTCAAGAACCTTGTCTTCATCGGTTTGGCATTGGGGACAACGCATAAGTACTATTTATTATAGTAGGCGTATTATAATAAGCGCATAAGCGAAAAACCCGCGGCACACACAAGCGCAATTATTACCCAGCGGTAAACATGCTCAGGAATGTTTTTTGATATGCTGCGTGAGAGGTACGCGCCCGCTATTGCCCACGGAGTAACCGTGAGGCTGTACAAAAGCAAGGGCACGCTTATGACCTTCCACATAAGCGTGAAAATGAACAACTTGACGGTGTTGTACGTAATGTACAGTACCGCGCCGGTGCCTATAAAGCTTTTTTTGTCCATGCGCAGGGTTAGCAAATACAAAGAGGTAATGGGACCCGAGGCACTTGCAAGCGTAGAGGAAGCACCGCTTGAAAAGACGAGCAACCCCAAAATCATGCTTCTGCCCAATGACTGAGGCTTTGGGGCACGGTGCGCTTCTTCTCCATGAATACGCGCAGCATTTTTCCTGCGCCGCACTAGGTAGTGTATCTCTTGTATTATCATAATAAGCGCGAAAGCGAGTATGAGAAAGACTATGAGGGCGAGTAGCGTTGTCCGCGACAAAAACACCCCGATGAACCCCGCAGCAAGAACGCCCACAATTGCGTAGGGCGTGAACATGAAAAATACCTTCTTATTACAAGACTTTCTGAAATGCAGCACAGCCACAATGTCGCCGGGGTAGAGCAGTAGCAGCGCCAAGGCTATGGACACCCGCACATCCTGCACAAGGTAAATGACAATAGGCGTAGAAATAATGTTAATGCCCGGAAAGCCCATTTTCGACATGCCAATAAGTAGCGCCGAAAGCGCTAACAATGCATACGAAACTGGGCTTGTGAATAATGCATGTAGTTCTGCAATGGGCATTGTACATACAAGTATAGTACACGTGCCCTTGTTTTGCTGCGACCTAGCATGTGTTTTAGTCGTGCCTTAGCAGTGTCTTACTAAAGGGCGCTCATACACCAGCCTACTGGTCAGTGCTTTGCGCTCCCGTGTCCACTAAGCGTCCGTTCTCGTCCAGTGTCCAAAATGGATTCATGGCGTATTCCCACACATGCCCATAGGGGTCACGCCACAGGGAAGAATAACCACCCCAAAACACCTTTTTGGGCGCATGAATTACCCGTGCGCCTGCTGAAATTGCGCGCTCATAGGCCGCGTCCACTTCCGCCTCAGTAGCAAAATTCACCGCCAGCGCAGACTTACCCGTGCCAAGAGAGGCCGCATCACACCCCATGTCTTCAGCATGCTTGGCCGCGTTGTAAAGCCCGAGCATGAGCCCCTGCAAGTCATAAAAAGCTATCATATCAGGTACTGCTTCTGTAAGCTCCCAGCCTAAACGCGCATAAAAACTCTGCGCCTCGGCTAAGTTGTCAACCGCCAAAGTAATAAGCGTGACCCTGTTCATGGCGTCATGTACCCCACTAAGCCTACAGCCCCAAGCTCTGCAAGTACGCCCTGTTGCGCGCCGCACTTTCTTTGGGGCTGCCCATGCCCGGCAGCACGTCCTGCTCCACAACAACCCAGCCCTGGTAGCCCATGCCCTCTAAGGAGGCAAGCACCGCCTCAAAGTCGACGTCACCCTTGCCAAGCTCACAAAACACCCCCTGCTCCACAGCCTGCACTGCATCACACTCATGCGCTCTAGCGCGCGCAGCAGCATGCGGGTCATGGTCTTTAAAGTGCACGTACCACACGCGCTGCGCATGTTTTTGCAAGCCCTCAAGGGCATTACCACCACCAAAGCTGTAGTGCCCCGTGTCAAAAACAATGCCTATAAGCTCCGGGTCGGTGCGCTCCAAAAAGGTTTCCACCTCCGTAGGCGTCTCCACCCACGTGCCAATGTGATGATGCAACACGGTACGCAAGCCACTCTCGCGTTTTACCGCAGACGCCACGCGCTGTGCGCCCTCTACAAAGGCGCGCCACTGCTCCGCGCTCATGCCGTGTTCACTCTGTATACGCCCCGCGTTCTGCATGCGCACCGCATCACCATAGGGGTCGTTGCCCAGCACTATCACGCCCTCTTGTCCGCCCACTTCGGCCAAAAGCCGCGCCGTCCTCACGGCGTCCGCCTCACTTTGTGCGCGCCGCGCCGCATCCTGCAAATACACGGTTACCCACGAACCCGTAAGCTCTAAAGAACGCCGACTCAGTTCATCGCGCAGCACGCGCGGGTCTGTGGGCATAAAGCCCCAATCGCCAAGCTCCGTCCCGCGGTAGCCCGTCTCATGCATTTCGTCCAAAACGCGCGCATAAGCCCCGCGCTCACCCGCAACATTCTCTATCACGCCCCACGAACACGGGGCATTTCCAACTCGTATCATCCTTTCAAACTCCTCATTACATGCGCACGTACCATGCGCTTATTCTATTGACACCGGCTTGTTTGCCTTTAATGAAGCCACGGCAGCCTCCGCTATAAGCTGCGCCCTCAGCCCGTCACTCGCGTTGGGGTACTCAAGCCCTTCCCCCAAAAGCGTGCGCACAAAGGTGTCAAGCGCAATTTCAAAGGTGTGCTCCATGCGCTCAAACCAACCCGAATGCAAACCACTCGAAACCACGCTAGCTCCGCTGTACAACGAAACCTCCGCCGTAGGCTTACGCCGTGACTGCACCATGCCCTTTGAACCAAAGACTTCAATATATTCATCGTAGCCGTAGGCAGAGCGCCGACTATTATTTATATGGCACAATGCCCCGCTCGGCATTTTCAGGGTTAGCATAGCAGTGTCAACATCACCCGCCTCCCCAATGGCCTTGTCCACCAGCACGGACGCGCATGCATATACCTCCACAGGCTCTGCACCCGTAAGCCAGCGCACAAGGTCAAAGCAATGTATGGTTTGGTCTCTAAACTGCCCGCCCGAAACCTGTATGTACTCAAGAGACGGCGGGCTCAAGTCGCGTGAGGTTATGTGCATAAGCTCAATATCCCCTATGCTCCCCTCGCGTATGGCGCGGTAAACCCCGCGGTGGTTTCCATCAAAACGTCGGCTAAAGCCTATAAAAACCGGCAGCTCCGAGTCCCTAGCCTCCGCTACCACCCCCCGTACTTTGCCTATATCGAGGTCAATGGGCTTTTCGCAGTACACAGCCTTACCCGCTTTAAGCGCCGCGCTCAACAAGCCTGCATGCGTGTTTGTCGAAGACGCAATGACCACCGCATCTACGTCCGAGTTCCATATCTCCTCAGGTGATGCAGCGCAGCGTGCCCCGTACTGCTGCGCACACGCCCGCGCCGACTCTTCAAATACATCATATACATAGGCAAGCTCTGCCTGCGCATGCAAGGCAATGTTCCGCGCATGCACAGCCCCAATACGCCCCGTGCCAAAAAGTGCAAACTGTTTCTTCATACATACCTCCTGTGCGTAAACACGCTGTTATTAATAACAAATTGTACCATAGGACTAGCACGCACCTCAGGCACATACACTCATCAGCAAGCCTTACTTCTCAAGATTGAAATGCTAAATTAGAGACACATTGTGGGCTTTGTGGGGGCAAGCCTATCTGCGCTCCGCGCGGGTCTCTGTATTGTAGCTGACGCTGTGTGTGTTTTGCTTGCGCGGCATTGCGTGGACGCCTTGTGCGGCTAAGGCGCTAGCGCGGTATGCTAAGTCTTCAGATAACTGTACTTTCTTTCTTTGGTGCGAGTACTCCATTTCTGCACCGTCCATGGCGCTCTATTTGCCCCGTCCATGGGACGAGCGACCATCCTGCTGCGCAGATACGAAGTCACTGCTGACAACTGGATCTAGCGCAGCAACGCGAAGCGTAACATAGGTATTCGCAGATACGCTATTAAGCTACCTCTCACATGCCAAGCAACACCGCGCGTCAGCACAAAAGGTGTTTACTCATGCTCAGGGGTATGGGTGCTTGCCCCTACAAAGGCAAACTCACGGGCTGAGTAGGCTGCTAGCACTTACAAAGTACCCTCACGCGCGGAGCGCATAAGAACGTCATACATCATGGGGGCGTGGGGCCGAACCCCCGCCAAGACAATCCTGCGTCTCTTTGCATATCATAATAGTTATTATATAATTACAAATATGAAATAATATATTTTTTAGGAGGATTTTATGAAACACAGTAATCATAAATACATACAAGCATTTCGCGCAGTAATCGTTGTAACAACCTTTGCTTTAATAACTTTTACCTTTGGGGGATGCGATCAATTATTAGATGATGCAGCTCAAAACTTAGTTTCAAGCCCCTTAAACACCATTGGCATGAATAAATTAGCCACCAGCTCATTTACCGTAACCTTTGCATTACATGGAGGTACCTTAACGGGAGGGTCTACAGACAATACCCTTATCCTCAAAGCTGGTCAAAGCTTAAAAGATGTTGGTATAACGAGCAAACTTACGTATAGTGTGGTCAATGGAATAACCCGTACGCTAGAACGCTTCGAACATAACAAGCAAAAGCATGATGAGAACACAGCAATTACTTCTGATATAAGCTTGTCGGTAATCTGGAAGAATTCATGTGGTGCAACAGAGACTCAGCATCCACAAAACAAGGTAGCATTACAAGCATTGCTTAACAAGGCTATTACCTCAGCGACTCCTAGTCCTAATCTCAATCACATCGATACATCAGCTATTACTAATATGAATCGTTTATTTCAAGGGGAATCTAAATTCAATGGTGATATAAAGTGCTGGAACACGTCTCAGGTCACGGATATGGTAGGCATGTTTTGGGGGGCTGGGGTTTTCACTCAAGACATTGGTCAGTGGAACACCTCTCAGGTCAGGGATATGTCATATATGTTTTCTAAGGCTATAGCTTTTAACGAAGACATTAGTAACTGGGACACGTCTCAGGTAAAGAATATGGAAGACATGTTTTATAGTGCTACATCTTTCAACCAAGACATTGGTCAGTGGAACACCTCTCAGGTCAGGGATATGTCATATATGTTTTCTAAGGCTATAGCTTTTAACGAAGACATTAGTAACTGGGACACGTCTCAGGTAAAGAATATGGAAGACATGTTTTATAGTGCTACATCTTTCAACCAAGGCATTGGTAGCTGGGACACGTCCAAAGTCACGAATATGGCATGGATGTTTGCTCGTGCTACAGCGTTCAACCAAGACCTTAGCGGCTGGAAGGTAGATAGTGTGACGAGGTGGGATAATATTTTTAACAGTGTGACAAAAATGAACAAAGATAAAAGTAAATGGCCGAAATTCAAATAACACTAAGGGGGCTATTGCTCTTTGTGTGTGGGGAGTGTCGCCACAACTCCCTGTGTTAGATGAACGTCTTGTGTGGCTAAAGCGCTAGCGCAGCATGCAATTTGCTATAGCGGTATTGTATGCACGCTTTCTGTGACTAAGACGCAACAAAGGTTCACTCAGACGGCAGCGGAAGAAAAAAGCAATGCTGAAGATACGCGAGCCATTGAATACAGCGTAAGCGGTACGGGCGCTAGCATAGACAAAGCAAGCGGAGAAGTAAGCGTGAGCGAAAATGGTACGCTCACCGTTTATTCCTAAAGCACCCTCACGCGCCTAAAGCTACCGTGCCGCCCCACGCACCGCCGCGGAATACAGACTGCGGGACGCAGGCAGCTTATACATGCAAAGTAACTTACACGCGTTAAAGCAAACCTCGCGCCTAAGTCGCGGCGCCCAAAACACACGGCGCGTCAGCGCAGGCTGCTTACACTCGCAAAGCAACTCTTACGCGCTTAAGCAACGCCACCTAGGCAAGGCAGCTTTGCGCGCTTTAGCCGCGGCGCCCAAAACACACGGTGCGCCAGCAGACTGCTTGCACTCACAAAGCACCCTTACGCGTTTAAGCAGCGCCACCTACGCAAAGCTACTTTGCGGCTTTAGCCGCAGCGCGGAATACAGACTGCGGGACGCAGGCAGCTTATACATGCAAAGTAACTTACACGCGTTAAAGCAAACCTCGCGTCCAAGCCGCGGCGCCCAAAACACACGGTGCGCCAGCAGACTGCTTGCACTCACAAAGTCACCCTTACGCGTTTAAGCAGCGCTACCTAGGCAAGGCACCTTTGCGCGCCTTAGCCGCGCCGCGGAAGAAACACTGTGCGCCAGTGCAGACTGCTTAACACTTGCAAAGCACCCTCACGCGCCTAAAGCTACCGTGCCGCCCCACGCACCGCCGCCCAGTACACACATGAGCCGTAGGCGAATGACTGCTGTCACTCCAAAGGTGGGGCGCCGCGGAAGAAACACTGTGCGCCAGTGCAGACTGCTTAACACTTGCAAAGCACCCTCACGCGCCTAAAGCTACCGTGCCGCCCCACGCACCGCCGCCCAGTACACACATGAGCCGTAGGCGAATGACTGCTGTCACTCCAAAGGTGGGGCGCCGCGGAAGAAACACTGTGCGCCAGTGCAGACTGCTTAACACTTGCAAAGCACCCTCACGCGCCTAAAGCTACCGTGCCGCCCCAAGCGCCGCCGCCCAGTACACACATGAGCCGTAGGCGAATGACTGCTGTCACTCCAAAGGTGGGGCGCCGCGGAAGAAACACTGTGCGCCAGTGCAGACTGCTTAACACTTGCAAAGCACCCTCACGCGCCTAAAGCTACCGTGCCGCCCCACGCACCGCCGCCCAGTACACACATGAGCCCTAGGCTCATGACTGCTTTAGCTCTTAATAGTGCGTCTTCATTAACCAGCGTGAGCGACAGCGAGCAACTGCTGTAACTAAGCGTTGCCGCCCTCCACAAAGGCAAATTTGCCCCCTGCATAAAAAGCCAAAAATAACATAAATGCACTTGATATTAATTTAATTATTACTATTTTATTAATACAAGTAACCTTAAGAATAGCATCAGAGGAGGTGTCTCTCATGAGGACTTTTGTTTTACTGAGCATAGTAATGTTTTTTATCGCTTCTTGTCCCGGAACGGAAGTACGAAGCAACCCCATAAAGCCGAAGATACGAGACACTGGTGGTGGCGGTGGTGGAACAGCGCTTAAAGACGGCAATGCACTGAACTTTGCCTACAACAAGGCAACAGTGTTTAAGACGCAACAAAGGTTCACTCAGGCGGCAGCGGAAGAAAAAAGCAATGCTGAAGATACGCGAGCCATTGAATACAGCGTAAGCGGTACGGGCGCTAGCATAGACAAAGCAAGCGGAGAAGTAAGCGTGAGCGAGAATGGCACGCTCACCGTACACGCAACAAAAAAGGCAAACCAAGACTACAAGGAGTCCAAGGCAAGCTACACCCTTATTGTAAGCGACCCCAAGCTTGTAAAGCCCGTCTTTACGGCAAGCAACACAGCGTGGGGTACAGAAATACGCTTTTTGAAAATGCCCAACCACAGCTATGCATTAAAGGATGCCACGACCGGGGCGAGCGTGGACACCACTACCAGTGACAAGGAAGGAATTATTACCGCCCAAAAAAAGGTGGACGACGTGGTGGTGGTAGCAACCTTTACCGCAGAAGACAAGAGTACACAAACACAGGAAAGCGATGCTGTTGCATTTGTAAGGCAAAAAGGAACGGCGAACCCGCCAAAGTTTAAGGTCACAGCGGCACCGTGGGGCACGGACATAGCGTTTACCCCAGAGGCGGGACACAGCTACGCCCTCAAAGAACCAAAGCCTACTGGCGTAACCATTAATACAACTACTGGCAAGGTGAGCGCCACCACAGGCCCTGCGCAAAACGTAGTAGTAGTGGCAACACGCAAGGCGGATGAGAAGTATGAAGAAGCGAGCGTAGAAAGCGAGCCCCTCACCTTTGACAAACAACCTGGCAAGGCAGCAACAAAGCCGAGTTTTAAGTCCACAACGGGGCCGTGGGGCACGGACATGGAGTTTACCCCAGATGCGGAACACAGCTACGCCCTCAAAGAACCAATACCTGCTGGCGTAACCATTGATGAAGGAAACGGCAAGGTGAGCGCCACCACAGGCCCTGCGCAAGACGTAGTAGTAGTAGCAACGCGCAAGGCAGACGAGAAGTACAAGGCGAGCAGCGTAGACAGTGAGCCCCTCACCTTTACCAAAACATGGGTGGTTACCACCATTGCAGGAGGGGGCAGCGCAGGGCTGAGCACAAGCGTAGCGGGGACACAGGCTCAATTTAACGAACCACGGGGCATGGACTTAAGTTCAGACGGAGCTACTCTGTACGTTGTCGACAGCGGTAACAACAGCGTGCGCGCCATAAGCACCGCATCACCGCACACCGTTACCACCATTGCGGGAGATGGCACAGCGGGCTATGCCGACGATGCGGCGGGCACAAAGGCAAAGTTCAGCAACCCTATAGACATAACACGACACGGGGACATCATGTACCTCGTTGATGGGGACAACCATCGCATACGCACCATAAGCACCACAGCACCCTATGAAGTAAAAACCATTGCGGGAGACGGCAGTAAGGATAACAATGCAGCTAACCTAAACGGCAACGGAGAAGCCGCAAAAATACCCTATCCATATGGTATATCCGTGTCCCCCGATGGTGCTGCCGTGTACTTTTCTGACCGTGTTGGCCTGCGCAAGCTGAACACTACAAGCCCCTATGCCGTGAGCACTATTCCAGTTGCTAGTGTTACGGGTAAAGTTGAGGTGCTTAACTCTTCGTTTCAGGTTGTTGAGCGTACTGTTACATTTGATTTTTGGGGCATGCACGGTATGGTAGTGGGACAAAACAACACCAGCCTATACTTTGTTGCTCCATACGAACATGCGGTAGCAATGCTCAGTGGAATTAACGCCAGCACTCCCACGACTACATTAATTACTGGTGGCGGAACCAATACCCCCAGAGAATTTAATAGCCCCAAGGATGTAGCACTCAGCCCCGATGGCGCTACCTTATATGTTCCCGATACGTATAAGGATCGCATACGAGCCATAAGCACTACAGCGCCATATACCATTACCACTCTTGCAGGCAGGGATACAAGTAAGTGGCTTTCGTCAAGATATTTTACTGGCAACAAGGACGGCAATGACGCTCATGCACGCTTTAATGCCCCACAGGGCATAGCCGTAGCCCAAGACGGCAAAACAATATATGTGAGCGACACAGGCAACAACACCATACGCAAAATGGAGTATAGATAGTTTGTCTTTGTGGGGCAGCGCGCCCCCACAAAGCGCTCAGCCCGCACTAGGCTACGCACTAGCCAGCCTGAGGCTAGGCACTCCCTCAGCCCTAGAGGGAACACCTCCCTCAGCCCTAAGGGAACACTTCCCCTGCTCTAGAGGGAACACTTCCCTTGTGCCAGCGTGAGGGTGTGTCTCCTGTAGGGTGTGGTTTATTGGGTGTTGCGCCCTTTTTGCTCGAGTACCTCGTAGGTGTAGTAGCTAATAATGGTTTCAAAGGGCAGCGCATCCAGCTGCGTACGAAACTTGTCAATGAGCTTTTTAGAGGGGACTATGATGTAGTCAAAGTCCTCGACATTAGCGTACTTGTGCTGTACCACGTTGGGGTCGGCGGCAAACTCAAAGAGGGTCAAAACGAGTATGCGTAAGCCTTGCATTATGCTGTAGGCTTCGCGCTTGTAGTGGTTTTCTTCTTCCGACTCTATGAACAGGCCGTTTTTGTCAATGTAGGCGGTGGAGCCAATTATGACGTCAAAGCTGGTTTTGGCATAGAGGTCTTCTGTGCCTTCCAAAATGGTGTAAGTCTCTTGGTTAATGGCACCAAAGCGCGTGTAGACGTGTATGTGTTTGAGGTGTATGCAGTCTTGTAGATATGCTTGTATAATGCCGAGGTTGTGCGTGTAAATGTTGAGGGGGTGTTGGTAGTTTTCAAGCAGGCGCCGAGCCAAGTACAGTGACTCCGTGCCTGCGCTAAAGTAGATGTTGAGCGCGTGCTTACGCTGCTCTTTTTCGTACAGGTGGGATATGCGGTCGTAGAGTCCATGTGCAAGTGCAAGTTTGAGTCCCACATGCAAGAAGGACTTTGCTTGATAGGTGGTTGCGTCATTTATGGAGAGCACGATGTCGCCCACGTTGTTGGGGAGGCGTTTGTACAGCTTGACAAAGCGTGCGCGTTCATAGGCGCGTATTTGTTGGTAGATGTGCTGCGTAGACCTCAGCTGTGTGCCGAGTCTCGCGTTGAGGTGGGTTTCAAACTCGTTGAGTGATATGCGCACGTCTAGGGGGTTGGCGGTGTTGTTCTGTATCATCTGCTGCGTGATGAATCCAAAGAGTTCCGTTATGATTTGCTGTTGTTTTATTTTGCGTTGCATACTTTATATTGTAGTGCAAGGCTATACATGTATTGGTGTATTGCTATTTAAAGGCGCTTACCATGTCCATGATTCCCGGTATGGTGTGGCATTGGTACTCGTGTGTGGGGTGAAAGTGCTGTATAAGCGGGCGTTGTGACTTGCCTACCAGTATGGTGAAGTAATACATTTCGTAGCCGGGGGCGGCTACTGCGGGGTGGTAGGACTTGTCTAGTATGATGGTGGAGGCGTCTTTTATGTGGTAGACGGGGCCAAAGTCGTCGTCTTCTACATAGGCAAATTGTGCGCCAAAGCCGTGTGCGGGGTTAAATTTGAAGTGGTAGACTTCTTCGTGGTCTGTTTCGTGCGGGACTCGCTCTACGTGGTGTTTGTGTGGGGGAAAGCCCGACCAGCCGCCCGCGCCTACGGTGAAGAGTTCGCTTACCAGCAGTTTGTCTACGCGCCCTTCGAATGCCTTGCCCAGTATGTGGTATATCTTGCGGTGCGTCTTGGTTTCGTCGCTTCCATATTGTACCACCTCTACGTCTTCAGGCGATATTCTAAATGCTGGTAAGTCCTTGTCTGCTTTGCCGCCTGCAATGTATACCTCCAGTGTTTCGGACTGCGCTTTTATGGTGGTTTGCTTGGCGCGTGGCACGTACACGGAGTCGGGCTTGCCTTCAAACAAGTGGTGGCGTTTGCCTACGTGTTCATAGCGTTCTTCGCCCACGCCTATTGTGCATGTGCCACTGCTTACTACGCAGCAGCTTTCGTAGTCTTGCAGTGTGTATGAAAAACTTTCACCTTTTGTGAGAACTACCTTATTAAAGAAGGTGCGCTGTAGCATGTTGTGCTCTTGCCCTACTATGGGGACGTTGGCGTTGTTGTAGGGTTGTATGTGTGCGGGCATGCTTCCTCCTTAAATTGTGCATTCCTTAATTATTGTGTTGCGCATTTCTTAATGCTTCATGGTGCATTAGTCTTGCCACGTTGCGTCCAAATTCTTGGTCCGCCATTGATATATAAAATGGTCGAGTTCTTCGCGGTTGGGCATGGCTTCGGTGCATGAGTTGCCCGAAATTACCAAGGCGGCTGCTGCTGCGCCGTAGGTAAGCGACTGTTCAAGGTTTTCGCCTTGCATGAGGGTGGCGAGTAAGGAGCTTGCAAAGGCGTCTCCTGCGCCCCATGGTTTTACAAGGCGCGCGGGCAGTATCATGCCGCGGTGCGTTGCGCCACTCTTGCTAAAGGCGTGTGCGCCTTTTTTGCCGTATTTTATTACCACCAGTTCTGCGCGCTCTCGTAAAAAGCCTTCTGCGCATGCTTCGTCGCTCATGCTTGGATCGCAGCCCAGCACTTCAAACTCGTCGCGTGTGCCTATGAGGAGGTGGCATTTGCGCGCAGCTTCTGACAAGACGCTTTTGGTTTCTTTTTCAGAGCTCCACCCGTAGGGGCGGTAGTCTATGTCCATGGCAAGGAAGACGTCCGTCGCATTGGCCATGCGTATTGCTTCATGTACAGCACTGCGTGAGGGTTCTTGCACCAAGGCGGTGCCGGATATAAACAGCGCCTTTGCTGACTCTATGTATGCTTGTGAGAGTTCGCGTGCATCGAGGGCAATGTCTGTGGCGGCTTCGCGGTACATAATGGTTGTGGCGTCTTCCCTGCAGCGTTCGGCAAAGGCAAGGGAGGTTTTTTTGCCACTGGTGTCGTACTGTACTTGTGTGGTGTCAATTCCACAGGCGGTGAGGTAGTCTACCACAAAGCGCCCGTGTGCGTCGTCTGCCACGCGCGTTATAATGCCCGTCTTGAGGCCGTGTTTTGCAATGCCTACGGCAATGTTGGCGGGCGAGCCTCCCACAAATACCTCGTAGGTGCGCGCTGCATTAAGGCGCTGCCCCACGGGTGGGTATAGGTCTACGTTTGCACGCCCCAGTGTTATGCAGTCAATGGGGGCTTGTTCTTTAAAAGCAGTAGGTGCCATAATTGTTACTTATTATATGCAAAGGTGTTGCATTATTCTTTACTTTCAAGCTAACATAGATGCGTCCTTTTTTAGTGTTGTTTAGTAAATGGTACATATAGCTATACTGTAAGGAAGTCTGCTCATGCATAAACCAATGGTAATACAGAACCTGTGCCTTGCCTTCTCCCACAAGGTGTGTTTTGAAAACTTTAGTACTCGGGTTTTTCCTCACAGCCGCATTGGCGTTATTGGTAGGAATGGCTCGGGAAAATCAGTCTTGCTCAAGGCGCTGCGGGGGGAGTTGGAGCCTGCGCATGGTGCTATAACACTGCCAAGTGACGTGCGTTGTGGGTACGTTCCACAGGTTATTGAAGCCTCTCATGCTGTGAGTGGTGGGCAGCGTTTTATTACGGCTTTGACCAATGAGTTGATGATGGAGCCTGCGCTTTTATTGTTAGACGAACCGACTAATCACTTGGACGGTAAGAATAGAAGGCGCATTATGAAAATGCTTGCCTCATATTATGGGACTGTAATTATTGCCTCGCATGATGCTGAGCTTTTGAACACCGTAACGAGCACCTTATGGCACATTGAGCATGGAGCGGTGCATGTCTTTTCTGGGCGCTACGCTGATTATATGAACGAGAGGCATGCCAAAAGGAAGTCTATGGAAGTGCAACTGATGCGTCTGAAGGAAGAGAAGAAGCAGACGCATGAGGCGCTTATGAAAGAACAACGGAGGGCTAAGAAGAGAAAAGCGTATGGTGAGAAAAAGTACTCGGGAGATACGCTTGCCTTAAAGGCGGCGCAGGGGCGGGGGCAAATGACGCAGAATAAAAACAATAAAGCCATTGCCCACACAAAGCGGCGTGTTTTGCAAGCCTTGTCTGACATGCCCTTGGGGGAGCTTGGTGCTCCAAGGTTTTCCTTACCCTCTGGTGTTGTAAGGGGTGCTACACTGCTGTCCATTAATGAGGGAGCGGTGGGCTATGAAGCGAGGCCTTCGCTTGTGAGGAACATCAATATTTGTGTCTCTTCGCAAGCACGAGTTGCTATAAGCGGAGATAATGGCAGTGGCAAGTCTACAATATTCAAGGCTATTCTGAATAGTCCTGAGGTCATTACAACGGGCGACTGGCATATGCCAAGGGCAGCCGCCATTGGGTATCTTGATCAGCATTATGCCTTTTTAAATCTCGAGAGTTCGGTTATAGAGTCCTTGCATGAGCGCGTGCCTGCATGGAGCGAAGCACAGATGCGTGCGCACTTACACAATTTTTTGTTTCGTAACAATGAGGAGCTGGATGCATTGGTGAGGAGGCTTTCGGGGGGAGAAAAGGCGCGTTTGTCTCTTGCGCTCATTGCAGCTTCTACGCCGCAATTGTTGTTGTTAGATGAGGTTACGAATAACCTCGACATTGAGACGAAGCAGCATGTGAGCCAGATTCTCTCTCATTACCCCGCTGCGATGATGGTGATATCCCACGACAGGGACTTTCTGAGTGGTATTGGGATAAGGGAAACCTATTGTGTAAAGGGTCGTACACTCTCGCATGGGCAATGCCAATGAAGCGCTGAGCTTGTGAAGTGCAGCAACACAGTATTAGGAATACGTGTTGTCCTTTTTTAGTGTTGTTTGCTATTGGGGGTGGTGCGTAGACAGGGGTGTTTCGCGCTCATTACAGTAAGGACATGATAAAGACTGCGCTTATTGGACTGGGTCGCATTGGCAAGAGCCATGCGAAAAACTTGCAGCGTATACCCGAGTGTAGGGTGCGTGCTGTGTGTAGCATTGTGCCTGAGGAGCTTGCGTGGGCGCGTGAGCATTTGGGTGATGTGGAGTTGTATGAGGACTTTGACGACTTGCTAGCGCGTAGTGATGTAGAGGCGCTGTTTATGGCAACGAGTACTTCGGAGCATGCGGCGCACATTACCAAGGGTGTAAAGGCGGGCAAGCATGTGTTTTGTAAAAAGCCCTTGGGCGTGAGCATGGAGGAGTGCCGCGCGGTGCAAGGGGAGCTTGCCGTGCACCAAAAGCCGAGCCGAGTTTTTATGCTGGGCTTTGTGCGGCGCTTTGATAAGGCGTACATGCGCGCAAAGCAAAACATAGAGGAGGGGCTCATTGGAGAGCCGTTTTTAATAAAGTCGCAAACCGTAGACCACAGCGACTTTGCGCCCTTCCAGCTTGGTTTTACCAAGACCTCGGGTGGCATATTCTACGACTTTAACGTGCATGACATAGACCTTGCGCGCTGGTTTTTGCAAAGCGACGTAGAGAGCGTGCACGCTGTGGGGACGAGCCGCGCCTTTCCTGAGTTTGGCGACATGGGGGATGCGGACAACACGGTGGCCACGGGGCAGTGCGCTGATGGCAAGATAGCTATTATATCGGCAAGTCGCACCGCGCATCATGGGCATGCTACACAGGCGGAGATATATGGCACAAAGGGTATGCTGCGCATAGGCTTTACGCCTGCGTGGACGGACGTGGAAATTTTGGACAAGCATGGTAAGCGGCAGGAATGCGTGTACACCTTCTTCGACAGGTTTGAGGATGCCTTTCGTACTGAGGCTGAGCAGTTTTTCTCATGCATTGTGGAGGGCAAGGCTTCACCCATAAGCGTGGATGACGGGGTGTACGCCAACCAAGTGGCGGAGGCCTTCACGGTTTCGTTTAAAGAGAAGCGCATTGTGCGCGTTTCGGAGATATAGGCAGGCTATACAATGGCTATATATAGTAGGACAGAATATATAGGACAGAGGCTTTCTATATATATTTAGGTTGCCATGGTTGTAGATTAAGAAGAAGGAGAGGCTATGATAGAGTACTACTCGCAGGGTGAGGGGGTGTACACGCCCATAACCGAACGTGATGGCAAGCACAGCGCCATGCTCATGAACTTTGGGCTTATAAACTTGCAACAGGGGCAGCGCTACCGCGTAGTAAGTGAGCGTTGTGAGAGCGCGCTGTTAGTTTTAAACGGCTCGCTTACGCTGAGTTGGAATGGGGGCACGCAGCGCGTTTCGCGTGGTTCGCTCTTGGACGAGGCGCCGCATGTGCTGCATGTGAGCGCGGGCTGCGCGGTTGAAATTGAGGCGCACGGTGAGGCGGAGCTTGCCTTGCAGCAAACAGAGAATGCGCGCGACTTTGCGCCGGTGTTTTACGCGCCCAGTGAGGTGCAAACTGCCAAGTTTGGGGACGGGGTGTTGCAGGGCACCTCAACGCGCGTGGTGCGCACGGTTTTTGACGCAGCAAGTGCGCCGTATTCCAACATGGTGCTCGGTGAGGTGGTCAACTTTCCCGGTAGGTGGTCGAGCTACCCGCCACACAATCACCCGCAGCCCGAGGTCTACCACTATAGGTTTTTTCCTTCTCACGGCTTTGGCTTTGGGGAGGTGGGGGACAAGGTGTACAAGCTCAAAGACAAGTCCACGCTTATGATAGAGCCCTGGGTGGTGCATCCGCAAACCGCGGCGCCGGGCTACGCCATGTATTATATATGGATGATACCACACTTGCCTGAGGCAAAGTTTGGCCCCGACAGCCGCCAGTTTGTGGAGCCGCACACGTGGCTTTTGGACAAGGGCGCAGACGCGGCGGTGTGGGGTTATAAGGGCTCGTAGGCGCTGAAGTGAGTTGCTTTACAGCCTAGAAACGACAACGCCACCCAAACCTGCAGGCTGCAAGTTATTTGTGCGTCATCATTGCTGGCGAAGCTATGCTGGCAGTCTCATAATTTATTCTCACATAAATTTCACAAATGAAATATTAATTTAATTAATTTGTAATTATGTTATACTGTACATACATAAAAATTAATATTTTACAGGAGTTAAATTATGTATACCCGCGCGAGATAAATTCCGCTAAAAAAATGAGATAAACCAAGCAATTAGAGTTGTAGCATATACAAATGAGTTTTATATACTACAACTCTTTGTGCTGTAGGGGGCAAGTGATTTGAGAAAAAGTTGCAGTTGAATTGAGAAAATACCGTATTTTAGAGTGTCTATATGTGTTTTAACGTGTCTTTAGATGGGATTTAATGGGGGGGTAATAGAGTGTATTTTGTCACTCTTCTCGGAACTGCATCAAATCGACTAAATCGTATTGTTTTTCCAGTGTGTAATTTGCGGTAAGCGCCTCGGTTTTTTCCTTGTCCCGAGTACCAGTTCCTATAGAAACCGTGAATTTCATGCGCTTTGTATCCCAGCGGTGTTTCTGTATGCACTCTTCCAGCACGGGTGATGGATAAGAACTTAACAGGAATTTTCCCTCAATGACACTAAGTGCCTTGAGGAGTGCGGTGTAGTCTTCTATGGTGTATCCGTCATAGTGTCCACAGTCGCTGTTGTAATACGGTGGGTCGCAGTAAAAGAGAGTATGAGGACTGTCGTAGGTGCGTATGATTTTAATCGCGTCTGTACATTCGAGCTGTACATGCTGGAGTCGCTGTGCGTAGTGGTAAGAGAATGTATCGCGTTTGCGTGCTATTTTGCGGGCAGTAGTGCCGCTCATGTCGTATCCGAAAGAGCCATCAAGCATGGAGCAGAACGATTCTTGAGACAAAACCCACACTGCCCACGCACGCTCAAGGGGCGAGAAGCGGTGCGGGTTGTTGTATGTAACAAGCGCATCGTGGTGTGCCATACGGCTGTGAAGCGTGATTTGTATTTGTTTTTCGAGTGAGACAAAGTCTTGCTGTACTATGCGGTAGAAATTCATAAGCTCACCGTTTGTGTCGTTAAGTGTTTCCATTTCTGAAGGTTTCTTTGCGAAGAAGATAGCGGCACCGCCGCAGAAGGGTTCTACGTAACAGGTGTGTGGGTGTAGGAGTGGGACGATTTCTTTGACGAGATTTTGCTTACCTCCGTAATAGCTCACTGGCGTCTTCATGCAGCCACCTCACATGGTTTGAGTGCATACTCTTGTGCGATGAACTCTGTATTGTAGTTTGCGGTAAGTACTTCGGTCTTTGATTTAGTATGACCTTGAGGCGAATTAACAATACGTCTCCGAGAACACTGTGTGTACCATCCGTGTTTTGAGGTGAAACTCTGCAGAGTGTCCGAGGGATACGAACTTAAGAGAAATGTTCCCTGTATAGCACTAAGACTTTTCAGGAGTGCGTAAAAGTCTTGTTCGGTGTATCCTCCGTAGTGTCCCATATGTGCATTAAAGTATGGTGGGTCGCAGTAGAAAAGCGTGTGCGGAGTATCATAGCGTTGTATGATGGTGAGTGCATCGTCACATTCTAACTGCACATACTTGATGCGTTGTGCGAGTGTGTGGACATCGAAGGTATCTCGTTTGCGCGCGAGTGCGTTACTTGTTGTGCTACGCACGGAGCGAGAGAACCTGAAGGCACCATGGAAGTCGTGTGCGAATGATTGATGCGCTAAGACCCACACAGCCCATGCGCGTTTTACGGGGTTAAAGAGGTGTGGGTTCTGATAGACAACACGAGCATCGCTGTGAGCTCTGCGACTATGAGATGTGCTTACAACAAGAGATGTAAGTTCCTGTTTTTTTGTTTGCACGACTGAAAAGAAGTTTGTAATTTCAGCGTTGGTGTCATTGAGTGTTTCAATGGGCGCGGGTTCTTTTGCGAAAAAGACGGCCGCGCCGCCACAGAAGGGCTCGACATAGCACGTGTGAGGGTGCAGTCGTGGCACGATGGTGCGTGTCATAGACTGTTTACCTCCGTAATAGGTAAGTGGTGTTTTCATAAAAAGTTCAAATACTCCGTACATAGTAACCTGCCTCACACCGATATAACAGTATGGTGGTAGCAGTGTTACCGTGTGTGGGGTTGTGTTGTAACACCACATAGGGGCTGTGAGTATGCTTCTACAATACTCGCCAGTGGGTGCTGGTACACCCGCAGGCTGCCACTTTTTTGTTTATGGTAGCGCGTCTTTTTTTGCTTTACTAAGTTTCTTTTGAGCGTCTACATATGCACGGTATTCGTGGTAGTGGCGGTAGTCAATATTGGTGGTATCCGTGATTTTGTTTATGCACACGCGTATGCCGCAGTTTATGTAGTAGGCTTCGTTTTTGCCTTTTTCGCGTGCCCAGTTTTGAATGGCAGCGTCAGTTTCTCCGTCAATACAGTCTTCCTGCTCTGCACGCGTGGCGGCGTCTACCCATGTGCCTGTGGTGGTATCGCCGACCCATGAGGGCTTGAGCATGGCCTGCGGCGGCGGTGTGGTGTGTGCTATGGTAAGACTTAAGTCTTTGGGTGGTGGGCTATCAAACTGCCCTATGATGTGTCCATTTTTGTCTAGTTCGTAATATGTTTTTGTGCTCATTTTTAGTGCTCCTTTATGCAGTGCGTTTCCAAATACGCACGGTGTAATTTACGGGTCTATTTTCAGCTGCAGTGGTAACTACTGTAGATACGGAAAATCTATATCCTACTCTATCACTGTGTCTTCTAGATGAGCCATCTGACCAACCCCAGTCGTCTCCTTGATCTACAATGCTCATGTTTTGTTGCGAGCCATAACCCCATCCCAAATTTGTCTTAAATGCAAATGTAAAATCTCGAATAGCATCAGTCTGTTTTCCTGTTTGAAATTTTTTTGCGCCATAATAGTCGTTGTCCCTACCCTCGGCACGAAAGAAGCAATCTGCGTATTGACTACTGATGTTTTGCCATGTCATGGTGTTGCCCCAGAGTTGTTGTGGAGTAGGTTGGTTTGGAAACTGGGTGTAGATAAAGCCGATGGGAATGGCGGAATTTAGTACGTCTTTCTTTGCTTGCGTGATGGCGTTTTGTGCTTCGGTTTTTGCTTTGGTGATTTCAGCCATAAGTTCACTTTTTAACTGCTGACGTAGTGAGGTAAGAGAATTCCATCCGTGCGCAGATTCACGGGGTGTAAGGTCGATGGTATTGTTTTTCACTTGTGCGAGGACAACATCATTGGCTTGTTTGTCCGTAGACAAAACGACATGCACGGTAGTCTTATCCCCGCGTGTTTTCCATGTTTGCTTTTGTTGAATATCGTGCGTTGTGGTAGTATCTACAACCGAGTGACGCAGTACCACGAGTCCGTCTTTTTTATCTATTGTAGTCTTGGCGGTGAGCGCGAGCCGTTGTCCATTAGGGGCAACAGCATCTCCCGCACTAATGACAACCTTCCCCGCGCCATCCATGCTCACGGTTAGCCCCGAGAGTACACCCGTGCCTGTGATAGCGTGCGTACTCTCATGTAGCGCATCCTCGGTATTCTGCTGAAGTATATCGAAGTCGTTGGGGGTAGGTGTCATACCTTCGTAAAAATGATGTTTTTTCATAAGTTTCTATCTCCTGTGTTTGTATGTGATTTTTTCGTGTTTTCATTAAAAATAACAAAGCCTACATCGGGCGGGGTGTTGGTCTCTAGGTAACTTTCAAGCTCAATGCGTTCCTCTGCCGTAATGTTTTGCACGTACACATAGAGTCCTTCGCCAGCCATAATTATGCCAGTGCCAATGGGCGTGCCATAGGGTAGGTGTCCTACAGTAAACGCATTCTTCGGCATTTCAATGACGCGGCACCTACTCTTAAAATTACTCTCCATAAACTGAGTGAATGCTTGGCGCGTACCGAGATAGGTCATCGTATGCGTTGCAACAGTAAGGCGGTCTCTCAAACTTTTGTCACTTTCGTTTTTAATGTGTGGTAACGCTAATGCTTTAGCGTGTCTGTCCATAAAAGTGCGAGTACCCAACGCGGGGAAAAATGCTCGAAACACATCTCGTGTATCGCTTGCTACAACTGCACACAATACTCGCATCACCGAATACAACCGGCCGAGCTGTATTTTCTTCCGGTCTCCTTCATACGAGCTTTTTTCTATCTGTTTTTCTACAAATTTTTCAAACGCCATTACACTACACCTTCTTGGTTGCCCTCACGCTTGTAAGTTTGTATACACCATCATTGCCAAGCGTCTTATCGCTTGCCGTTGGCGTGGTAAACTGAATGGCATCTTGGTCGTCAAACAAGTTGTATAAATCTTGCATGGTATAGCGCGTGCCAATGCCAAGCGAATAAAAATAGTCGGTTATTCTTTTTTTTGCTTCTGTTTCCGTAAGTGTACCTGCATAGGTACAACTGACGGTAAGAGGGGCGAATCCTACGGTATCGACTACCGTATTTCGCCCTATAAGCCCCACTGTATCGAGTCGAGCACGCACCTTTGTCACTATATCAGTACCGACTTGCGTATTGTTTGCACCGCGTAGCACCACGCGCACTGACCCAAACCCACTGGGCGCACGAAACACTTTTGCTTCTCTAACGCCATCTATGCCCTGTGACTCTGCTTTGTAAAGTAGTGGCACATCGCCTGTTGCAGAGCGGAGCCACTTTGCTTTTAGTTGCACAACACTCGTTTGAAAAAGACAGAACTCGCCCCAAACTCGGAAAACTTTATGTAGTACTCCACATACTGCTCGGTATCCTAATATACGATACGCGTTCTCTCTTTCGCGGGTTCTTCCCCTCTTTGGGTAATAGACACTACATGAACATGCATGCGAACGCATTAGCGCTTCCAGAAGTTGGGAATGAAAGCGAGACCAGTATGCGTGAACGTCTAGCCTTAGCATCGCGTACCATGAAGTACCTCGGTACCAGAAAGGCTCTCACGGAATTCATGAACAGCAATTTTAAAGACCGATACCGCATCATAGAAATGCCTAAGGATGCGTTCACCGTAGGACATGCACCATACGGCACACCCATCAAAACAGGCATCATCATGAACGGTGAGGGGCTCTATCTCTCTATACAAAACAGTACGAGAGAAAAACGTACAGAGTTAGCAAGTTACCTAGAGACCAACACCCCACCCGATGTAGGCTTTGTTATTTTTAATGAAAACACGAAAAAATCACATACAAACACAGGAGATAGAAACTTATGAAAAAACATCATTTTTACGAAGGTATGACACCTACCCCCAACGACTTCGATATACTTCAGCAGAATACCGAGGATGCGCTACATGAGAGTACGCACGCTATCACAGGCACGGGTGTACTCTCGGGGCTAACCGTGAGCATGGATGGCGCGGGGAAGGTTGTCATTAGTGCGGGAGATGCTGTTGCCCCTAATGGACAACGGCTCGCGCTCACCGCCAAGACTACAATAGATAAAAAAGACGGACTCGTGGTACTGCGTCACTCGGTTGTAGATACTACCACAACGCACGATATTCAACAAAAGCAAACATGGAAAACACGCGGGGATAAGACTACCGTGCATGTCGTTTTGTCTACGGACAAACAAGCCAATGATGTTGTCCTCGCACAAGTGAAAAACAATACCATCGACCTTACACCCCGTGAATCTGCGCACGGATGGAATTCTCTTACCTCACTACGTCAGCAGTTAAAAAGTGAACTTATGGCTGAAATCACCAAAGCAAAAACCGAAGCACAAAACGCCATCACGCAAGCAAAGAAAGACGTACTAAATTCCGCCATTCCCATCGGCTTTATCTACACCCAGTTTCCAAACCAACCTACTCCACAACAACTCTGGGGCAACACCATGACATGGCAAAACATCAGTAGTCAATACGCAGATTGCTTCTTTCGTGCCGAGGGTAGGGACAACGACTATTATGGCGCAAAAAAATTTCAAACAGGAAAACAGACTGATGCTATTCGAGATTTTACATTTGCATTTAAGACAAATTTGGGATGGGGTTATGGCTCGCAACAAAACATGAGCATTGTAGATCAAGGAGACGACTGGGGTTGGTCAGATGGCTCATCTAGAAGACACAGTGATAGAGTAGGATATAGATTTTCCGTATCTACAGTAGTTACCACTGCAGCTGAAAATAGACCCGTAAATTACACCGTGCGTATTTGGAAACGCACTGCATAAAGGAGCACTAAAAATGAGCACAAAAACATATTACGAACTAGACAAAAATGGACACATCATAGGGCAGTTTGATAGCCCACCACCCAAAGACTTAAGTCTTACCATAGCACACACCACACCGCCGCCGCAGGCCATGCTCAAGCCCTCATGGGTCGGCGATACCACCACAGGCACATGGGTAGACGCCGCCACGCGTGCAGAGCAGGAAGACTGTATTGACGGAGAAACTGACGCTGCCATTCAAAACTGGGCACGCGAAAAAGGCAAAAACGAAGCCTACTACATAAACTGCGGCATACGCGTGTGCATAAACAAAATCACGGATACCACCAATATTGACTACCGCCACTACCACGAATACCGTGCATATGTAGACGCTCAAAAGAAACTTAGTAAAGCAAAAAAAGACGCGCTACCATAAACAAAAAAGTGGCAGCCTGCGGGTGTACCAGCACCCACTGGCGAGTATTGTAAAAGAATACTCACAGCCCCTATGTGGTGTTAACAAACAACCCCACACACGGTAACACTGCTACCACCATATCTTTATATCGGTGTGTAGCAAGCTACTATGTACCGAGTATTTGAACTTCTTATGAAAACACCACTTACCTATTATGGAGGTAAGCAGTCTATGACCAGCACCATCGTGCCACGACTGCATCCTCACACATGCTATGTCGAGCCATTTTGTGGCGGCGCGGCCGTCTTTTTCGCAAAAGAACCCGCGCCCATTGAAACACTCAATGACACCAACGCTGAAATTACTAACTTCTTTTCAGTCGTGCAAACACAGAACCAAGAACTTACATCTCTTATTATTAGCACACCCCATAGTCGCAGAGCTCACAGCGATGCACGTGTTGTCTATCAGAACCCACACCTCTTTAGCCCCGTAAAACGCGCATGGGCTGTGTGGGTCTTAGCGCATCAATCATTCGCACACGACTTCCACGGCGCCTTCAGTTTCTCTCGCTCCGTGCGTAGCACAACAAGTAACGCACTCGCGCGCAAACGAGATGCCTTTGATGTTCACACACTCGCGCAACGCCTCAAGCATGTGCAACTCGATTCGGACGATGCGCTCACTATCATACAACGCTATGATACTCCACACACGCTCTTCTATTGCGACCCACCATACTTTAATGCACATATGGGACACTACGGCGGATACTCCGAGCATGACTTTCACGCACTCCTAACAAGCCTTAGTGCTATACAGGGAATGTTTCTCTTAAGTTCGTATCCCTCGGACACTCTGCAGAGTTTCATATCGGAATACGGCTGGCACACACAGTGTTCTAAGAGACGTATTGCTAATTCATCTCAAGGTCATACCAAATCAAAAACCGAAGTACTCACCGCAAACTACGATATAGAGCTCATCGCACAAGAGTATGCACTCAAACCATGTGAGGTGGCTGCATGAAGACGCCAGTGAGCTATTACGGAGGCAAGCAAAACCTCGTCAAAGAAATCGTCCCTCTCCTCCATCCACACACATGCTACGTTGAGCCATTTTGTGGTGGTGCCGCTATCTTCTTTGCAAAGAAACCCTCAGAGATGGAGACACTCAATGATACCAACGGTGAGCTTATGAACTTCTACCGCATCGTACAGCAGGACTTTGTCTCACTTGAGAAACAAATACAAATCACGCTCCACAGCCGCATGGCACACCATGACGCGCTTGTTACATACAATAACCCGCACCGCTTCTCACCCTTAGAGCGCGCGTGGGCAGTGTG
The DNA here is from genome assembly GCA_965196605.1 of Spirochaetia bacterium. GTDB lineage: Bacteria > Spirochaetota > Spirochaetia > WTKD01 > CBDAKK01. The sequence continues at coordinate 106,824 of CBDAKK010000003.1, read as the reverse complement.
GGTTTTGTCTCAAGAATCGTTCTGCTCCATGCTTGATGGCTCTTTCGGATACGACATGAGCGGCACTACTGCCCGCAAAATAGCACGCAAACGCGATACATTCTCTTACCACTACGCACAGCGTTTACAACACGTACAACTTGAGTGTACAGACGCCATTAAAATCATACGTACCTACGACAGCCCTCACACCCTCTTCTATTGCGACCCACCATACTACAACAGCGACTGTGGTCACTATGACGGGTACACCATAGAAGACTACACTGCGCTCCTCACAGCACTTAGTGCCATTGAGGGCAAGTTTCTTCTGAGCTCCTACCCCTCACCCGTGCTGGAAGAGTACATACAGAAACACCGCTGGGATACAAAGCGCATGAAATTCACGGTCTCTATAGGAACCGGTACGCGAGAGAAGGAAAAAACCGAGGTGCTCACCGCAAATTATACACTGGAAAAACAGTATGACTTGGTTGACTTAATGCAGTTCCAAGAGGAGTGACAAGACACACTCTACTACCACATCTCTATCCTCATTAAATCCCATGTAAAGACACGTTAAAACACACATAGACACGCTAAAACACGGTATTTTCTCAATTCAACTGCAACTTTTTCTCAAATCACTTGCAACGGTACAATAGTGCGCTGACGCCGTGGCAACAAAAGGCATCAGTCTTAGCCCACTGCAAGTGACACCGCGCTGCACTGCATATGCAAATACCGCGTCTTACCCCGTGGGGGGCGTGGGGGGACACTCCCTCCACAAGGCAATATGCAATAGTTTGCATCCCTTCGCTCATGTTTTGGTGCTGTTTAATACTTGCGCAGCGTATCTATGTCATTACTGCTTTAGCACACAGGATGTTTTTTTCTTTTCTTTGGTACTTTCTTTGGTGCAAGTTCCATGTTTGTGCCGCATCGCGGCACTTATGCAGTAGTTTGCACCCGTTCGCTACGCTCTCGACTCTTTTTGCGTCATCACAGCCGCCCCATGGATGGGGCGCATTGGCTGCCATGGAGGGTAAAAAAGAAAAGAAAGAACGGCCATCCGAAATGTTTGCATAGTGCGCTGACGCCGTGGCAACAAAAGGCATCAGTCTTAGCCCACTGCAAGTGATACCGCGCTGCTCGCGCATAGCGCCAATAGCGCGTCTTACCCCAAGGGGGGCGTGGGGGGACACTCCCCCCACAACAACAATACAGCTATCGGTGTATATGCCTTATTAGAGACATAACCTTAGCCTCCACAAAGGCTCACCTTACATTACAGAACTACTTAAATTTTGCAGGCCACTTGCTTTTGTCTTTGTTCATTTCTGTCGCATTTTTGAAAATACGACTCCACTTAGTCACACTCCCTACCTTCCAGCGGCTCAGGTCTTGGTTGAAGGCTCTAGCGTCCCAAAACATGTCCTCCATAGTCGTGACCTTGGAGGTGTCCCACCTACCAATGTCTTGGTTGAAGGCTGTAGCCCAGGAAAACATGTATTTCATATTCTTGACCTTGGAGGTGTCCCAGTTACCTATGTCTTGGTTGAAGGCTGTAGCAGCAGAAAACATGCTATGCATATCCGTGACTGCAGACGTGATCCACGTCTTCTTCTTAGTATTCGTGTTAATGTCTTGGTTGAAGGCGCTAGCCCCATCAAACATGCTCTGCATATACTCGACCTTGGAGGTCTTCCAACTACCTATGTCTTGATTAAAGGTTGTAGCACCCTCAAACATGCCCCACATATACTCGACCTTGGAGGTGTCCCAGCTACCAATGTCTTGGTTGAAGGCTGTAGCCTCCCTAAACATGTGGCCCATATGCTCGACCTTGGAGGTGTCCCAGCTACCTATGTCTTGGTTGAAGGCTGTAGCACCCCAAAACATGTGTGTCATATTCGTGACATTGGAGGTGTCCCAGCAGCGTATATCGCCATTGAATGTATATTTGTCTTTAAATAAACGACTCATGTCGGTGATAGCCGATGTGTCGATGTAGTTGAGATTGGGGCTAGGGGTTGTTGAAGTAATAGCTTTGTTAATAAGCACTTGTAATTCTTGCGTGCTTTGTGGCTTCTCAGTATATTGGGCAGTACATATATTGCGCAGTAATTTTTTAGGCCACTTGCTTTTGTTTTTGTTCATTTCTGTCGCATTGTTGAAAACATGATCCTGCTTAGTTACATTATCTACATTCCAGCGGCTCAGGTCTTGGTTGAAGGCTGTAGCCCCCTGAAACATGTAGCTCATATCCGTGACCTTGGAGGTCTTCCAGTTACCAATGTCTTGATTGAAAACTTTAGCATCAGCAAACATGTGGTTCATATCTGTGACCTTGGAGGTGTCCCAGTTACCAATGTCTTGATTGAAAACTTCAGCACCAAGAAACATGCTCTCCATATTCGTGACCTTGGAGGTGTCCCAGTTACCAATGTCTTGGTTGAAGGCTCTAGCGTCCCTAAACATGTTGCTCATATTCGTGACCTTGGAGGTGTCCCAGTTACCAATGTCTTGGTTGAATTTCATAGCCCCCCAAAACATGTTCTCCATATTCGTGACATTGGAGGTGTCCCAACAGCGTATATCACCATTGAATGTAGATTTGTTTTTAAATAAATTACTCATATCCGTGATGGCCCATGTGTCAATGTAGTTGAGATTGGGGCTAGGAGTCGTTGGGGTAATAGCTTTGTTAAGCAGTGCTTGTAATGCTTGCTTGTTTCTTGGGTGCTGCGTAGGCTGAGCAGTACATGTATCGCGCAAAGCCCCTGCACCTCCTGTAGCGCTGGTGAGTTTATTAATGCCCATGCTGTTTTGGGCCAGATCATCGCCTAATTGCTCGCAACCGCCAAGGGTCAAAGCCATGAAGGCAAGAGCTACTACAAGGTGTGCTACACAAAGTGTTTTTGTGTGTTTATGACTATTATTTTTCATAAAGTCCTCCTAAAAAAAGTGTTTTGTTTCATATTTGCAAGCATAATGAAATTATTAGGAAATGTAAACCCCTAGATGAGACTTTGCCCTTGTGGGGCTCAAGCTTGCCTTTGTGGGGGAGCTGCCCCCACACCCCCTTGCGGAGTATCATGCGAGTTCTGCGCTAACGCGCGGGTAGCTATCGCAGTTTTGCTTACGCAGTCTTGTATGAACGCTTCTTGTACCGTCCTTGGCGCACAATGCGTCCCGTCCGTGGGACGTGCGTGCCAAGCAGCTATTCTCAATACGCTATCCATTCGGGTGGCCGTTCTTTCTTTTCTTTTTTACCCTCCATGGCAGCCAATGCGCTCCATCCATGGCACGGCTGTGAGGACGCTCACGAGCGTAGCGAGGGGATGCCAACTATTGCATAAGCACCGCTGTGCGGTGCAAACATGGAGCTTGCATCAAAAAGAGAAAAAAAGAACCAAAAAAAGAGTCGGGAGCCGTTAGGCGAGCGGCTAGAAACGATTAAAATAAGTGTCGCAACGCGACACAGAGATGGAGCTTATAGCAAAAACATCCTGTGTGCTAAAGCAGTAATGCCATAGATACTGCGCGCAAGCATGAAGATCGTATGGAAGTAAGTTTGTGTGAGCGCGCTCACAAGCGTAGCGAGCGGGTGCTGACATTCAGATAGCGGAGCGCAGCGGTCGCTCGCCCCATGGATGGGGCAAATAAGAGCGCCATGGACGGTGCAGAAATGGAGTACTCGCACCAAAGAAAGAAAGTACAGCCGTCCGAGGCATTATCATAATGCGCCCCACGCCATGGCAGCACGCAGCGTGCACACATACTGCGAAGCAGAACACACACAGCGTGTAGCCTCACGCGCGTAAGCGCAAAAGATGTTCACTGAATGCTCGGGGGTGTTGGGGAGCATCCCCCACAGCGGTTTTTTCTTTTCTTTCTTTGGTACTCTTCTTTCTTTTCTTTTTGCGTCGCACAAAAAGAAAAGAAAGAAAGTACAGCCGTCCGAGGCATTATCATAATGCGCCCCACGCCATGGCAGCACGCACGCGTGCATACATACTGCGAAGCAGAACACACACGGCGTGCAGCCTCACGCGCGTAAGCGCAAAATAGCGTCTTACCCCAAGGGGGGCGTGGGGGCGTGCCCCCACAAAGCGCTTATGCACAGCTTTGGTCTACAATGCATATGGCATTTTTGTGTAGCTTAAGGCATGTAAGGGGGTGCTGGGGCGAAATGGTATTGGTGTTTACCAGCAGTTGTATATGCTTGCGTTTTTTAACGCCATTGGCAAGCATGAGCACGGTGTCAGCCGCAAGTATGTTGCGTATGCCGAGGGTAATGCCGCCTGTAATGAGCGGGGCATTGCCTTGTGCCATGGGATGCGCGAGTGAGGTTGCGGATAAGTGTGTGTAATGAACATTGGCGTAAAACACCCTTGAGGGTTCGTTGAACCCAATGTGCCCGTTTAATCCCGTGCCCAAGACACACACGCTTATTTTCAAACCCTCGAGAATTTTTTGCATTCGTGCACATTCGGCCTCGGTGTCTTTGCAGGCACTGTTGAAATATATGAAATTATCATGTGGAATATTCAAGGGCTTTATAAGCGTATCTTTTATAAAGGCATAACACGACGAGGGGTGCCCAAATGGCAAACCACACCACTCATCGAGGAGAACAATGCGAATTCGATCTGGCGCTAGGCCTTCCGCCTTATATTTTTGACAAAACATTTCGTACGTACGCTTGGGGGTACTGCCCGCCGCTGTCACAAAGGTAGCCTCTCTCTCATTGAGCGCGGCTTGTAGCAGTATATCCGAGGCACAGTCGCTTAACTGAGTATAGTCTTTGGTAATTTTATACCTAAGGTTTACCTTCATAACTGTTTTCACTCCTGCAAGTTTGTCGTGGTCTTATGGCGCAGGGCATGTCGTGCACACCCTACGAGTTCTACGTGTGGCACGCGGCTTTGTACTAGGCGCGGGCATATGTCGCGTGGCATTTTTTGCTTCAGCATTGCCGCTAGTTCTTCGACATGCGTGGCGTGGTGGCGTATTACGCCCCCGCCTAAAACAAGAATGCTTGGATTGAGTATGTAAGACACGTTAATAATATGCATGGCCAAGGTTTCAAAGGCTGCGCGCAAGTCACTGTGCTGATGTGGGGTGTCAATGTGTTTTTGCAGACTCTCACCTCCAATGATTTTTTCTAAACACGCTTGCCCTACCGTGGCTGTGCGCATTTCTTGTACCGAGCTCATACAAAAGGCAATTTCGCCCGCTAGGCCATGCGCGCCGCTGTAGACTGCGCCTTGTATTACAATGCCCAAGCTTACACCCGTGCCAATATTGAGATACACTCCATTTTGGACGGCTTGTAGAGAGCCCTTCCATTGCTCGCCCAAGGTCGCTGCATTTACGTCGTTTATCTGAAACACGGGCAACTGGTAATTTTGTATTTTGTTGATAATGGCGTTGAGCGAAAATGTGGAAGAAAAATTTGTGGCATAAGAGGAAGACTGCGTGTTAGAGACAACCCAAGGCACGGAAAAACACACCGCTTGCACAAGCCCTTGTGCATGGGCAATGTGTCTTTGAACAGCCTCATATATAAAAGCTTCAAGATGGCTTTCGTCCTTTTTATAAGGCCGAATGTCTTCTTTTTCTACCTTAAGAATATTCCCCAGACTGTCAACTGCGGCAATGCGAAGAAAACTACCCCCGAGATCTACACACACTAGTACGGAACTCATTGTGACCTACTTTTTAAAGAAGAAACATGCTGCTTTATAAGGGCTATTGCAGAACCGTGTATTATTGTTTGTGAGTATTGAATATCGGGAATGAGTGTGATAGCCCGTAACTCTTTATGAAGTACAACCTCCTCAAGTGTCTTTTCTACTTCATCATGTACATGATGCATGTGTTGTGCAAGATACCCGCCAATGTAGAATATGTTTATATCGAATAGGTTTACCAGTATTCCAACTAAATAGCCAAGTGTCTGTGCCTTAATATTCATGCTGTGTTGCGATTGCTCACATAAGACTTGTTCCACCGTTGCATTGGTTTTTGAATACGGAGAGATTATATTGCATACGTCAGAACCGAGGCCATTGTCGCCGGAGATTATGCTGTTTTTAATCATTACCCCTATGCCGAGGCCTTCTTCAATAAATATATAGACGCTCCGTGTTGCGTTTTTCTCACTCCGCACAACACTGGAGTGTACGCAAACAACCGATTCGTTTTCGACAAAAACGGGCACATGCAGCAAGTTTTTCAAGCTACCTTCAAGTGCGACACCTTCAAAAATGGGGACGGTCGCCGATACTATGCGCCGACTTTTTTCGCACATGGTGGCTGCTATGGGTACGGCCATGCCTATTATTTTTTTTCTCACAACTTCTGGAACAGTCTTGAAATACACCTTTTCGAGCGCTAAGAAAAATTGGGGCAAGGAGGGAGGGATTGCAAAGTCATACTGCGCAAGCACGGCAGTGTTCAGTTGCACAATATACAGCCGCGCAGTCTTGCGCCTGTGCAAGTCTAATACGCCAAGGTAGTATACATCTTCGCTTATAAGAAAAACCTTTACTCTAGGTCCCATGGACTGAGACGCTTGTTTATATTCACGCGCAATATTCCAAAGCAACAATTTGTTGCAAATAGACGAGACGGTGCCTGCGCTTAAATCAAGACTGCGCGCTATCTCTTTGCGCGTAGTTTGCTTTCGTTCCATCGCAAAGATAATAATCCGCAATATGTTGCGAAGGTGAATATCCGAAGTCGATTCTATATCTAAAAACATTTATATGCCTTCCCAATAGTCTATGTTTTGCTGTGCCAGTTTCATCATAGAAGCAAGGGGCATGCCAAATGTATCTTGCTCAAACACGAGGAATCCATTGTAGTCTATTTTTTTCAGTACGCCTTTCAGCGCTGGTATATCAACGCAGCCGCTTTCTAAATCTACCATTACTCCCTTTGAAAATATTTCTTCTGCTGACATGCCTTTTTGTTCAAGAGTCTTTTGTAAGTTTGTATCTATGTTTTTCATGTGAATGTAGGGAATTACATCTGCATGTTTTTGCAAAAAAGAACCGGGCTCTCCGCCACAGTAGGCGTGATGGCCTATGTCAAAGCACAGGGGAATGCGTCCATGCGTGTTCTCGAGAAACTTCAGTATTTCCTCTTCGCGTTCTATGCAAGTCGCGGCATGCGGGTGAAATAATACCGTGCATCCCATGTCGCACATACGAGCTTGTAGCTCCAATAAAACAGAGTAGATATAATTCCCACTGTCTCTCTTCCATTGCATCAAGCTCTTTGGCGTATAGTAGCCCGAGTCGTCCATGACTATTAAGTAGCGTGCAGAAGAGGCCACGAGACTATGCGCTACATGCAAGGCCTGTGTAAAAAAATCATGGGCACCTTGCATAAAAAGAGCAAAAGGATACGCAAGGCTTGCCCCGCACATTTTAAGCTTGTATTGCGATATTTTCGATTGCACCTCCTCGGCACTTGTGCCTAAAAATCCCCATGGCCCAAGTTCTGTCCATTGTATGCCAAGTTGTGAAACTTCTTGCAGGTACTGCTCTGCGCGTGGTTGCTTCTCATGCTCGGCATACCACACACCCCATGCACATGGAGCGGTTGCAATGGTAACATTATACGATGTCATGCTAGCCTGTAAGTTTCCCCATTATTTTCTCAAAGAGCATAAAATCTTCAAGCGCATCTGCAAATCTTGTTTTGGGTGTGGCATTGGTTTGCAAGCACATGTGCAGATGTTCTAACTCGGCCATAAAGGGGTCTATGTAATAGGGTCCATATTCTGTTGTGCTGGTATGGCGCGCATTGGAGCGCGTTACAACCAAGCTTAAAGGCAGGTTGGGGATGTAGGGCGTGTTATAGCGCAGAGTGTATGAGCTTGCATTTGTGAGTACCTCTATTGATGCGTCAAAATGCACTACATTGTGAATAAGTACTTCATAGCTTAGATAAAAACTGCCGTAATCAAAAACGATGATGATCATTTCGCCATTTTTATGCACATGCGCACTGAGAACCGCGCGGGGTACGCCAAACAACTCTCGCATGGCAGACAGGCTATGCGAGCTCAGCCCAGTAAGTACCTGATATGCCCTCTGCGCGACCTTGTCAGTAGTACCACAGGCCTGCTTCAGCTGCGTAGCCAGCAAGTCCCTACCCTGCTGAGCAGCATCTGCAGCAATATCGCGTGGGTAATGGAGGCGGTTGCTCTGCTTCATGAAAAACCCACCTTCGCAAATTACATCGCGCATGTTCACGTATTCTATTTTTTCTTTTTCAATGTGTTTTTTGAGCTCCAAAAATGGCGGAGCAAAGCGTCGCATGTACCCCACCATGGCGCATAAGGACGGCAGACGCGCAGACTGCTGAACGAGCTTTTCAACATGCTCGCGTAATAAACACAAGGGCTTTTCTACAAAGACATGCTTGCGCGCAGCGAGGCAGTGCTCTACGTGGGCGTAATGATACTGGTCGGGAGAGAGAACAAAGACAATATCCACATCTTCGCTTTCAATGAGAGCCTCTGCGCTTGAAAATAACTGTGGCACACTGTACCTATGCTCAACGTGGCGCATGGTGCTTTTAGATACATCACATACTGCGCATATCGAAAACTTATGCCCCAATTTCTGTAGCGCAGGGAGGTGCGCAGCCTGCGCAACTTCTCCAAGCCCTATTAATCCCACATGGTATTTTTTCACATTCACCCCTCGCCTTATTTATTCCCTTGCCAACCAGCTGCTGAAATTATGTAATACTTCTGTAAAAGAAAGAATATAACAAAGGGAAAAAATATAACTACTACAGACGCTGCCGATAATTCGCCCCAGTTAGCGACAAAATGCCCTCGTAAAAGCGGAATAACCTGTATCGCGGTATAGGTGTCGGGAGTATACAGAAACAATAAGGGGAAGAAAAAATCTATCCAACTCCAGACAAATTGCAGGGCAAATACGGCTAAGAGCGCGGGATAGAGGTTAGGCAAAACAATGCGAAAGAAAACCCCGAACTGCGAACACCCATCTATTTTCGCACACTCTTCAATGCTGCTGTTTTGCGTCTGCATGAAGTTCATTATGAAAAAAGTAATCCACGGCAATGCTGTTACCACATGCATAATCATAACGCTGTAGAGTGAATTAAGGAGCGATAGAAAATTCATAATTTTGAACACGGGAATTGCGAGCATTTGAAAGGGCACTGACATGGTGCTAATTAAGACTACGACAAGTTGCGTCTTCAATGGAATTTTGTAACGCGCTAACCCATAGCCTGCTAAGCTTCCAAGAAACATGGCAATGAAGGTGCCCATGAGGGATAAGAACAAGGAATTCTTAAGAGGCCTTATGAGCGGAATAGTAGAAGTGAAGAGAACTTTTATATAATTATCGAGGCTCATCGAGAGAGGAGCGAGGTTCCACCAACCATGCACGAGTTCTTCCGAAGGACGCACGGAGGCAAAAAAAATGCCGACTATTGGTATCATCCATATAATTCCTATTCCCCACATACATGCGGTTTTTACAAGCCTTGCAAGCGGCACTGTGTTAGCCTGCATGCTCATATTACAATGTTTCGCGCACATGATTTCTTATTAAAAACCCAATGGGGATAATGCATAGCAGCATCATGAAAACCGCTATGGACGCACCCTTTCCTTCTTCTAAATATTTAAACGTAGTTCTATACATTTCGAGACTCAAAACATTGGTAGCACCACCCGGGCCACCACCAGTAGACGCGTACACAATGTCAAAGAGTTTCAACTCCCATATGAGCGACATTGCAATAATTACATAGGTTACCGGCTTTATGTGAGGAATAATGACATACAAGAGCACCTGCATGGAATTAGCTCCGTCCATTTCGGCGGCTTGTACCACGCTTTCGTCCAAGGTTGTCAAGGCCGACATGTAGAGTATCATGCAATACCCCGTCCACAACCATATGGAAACTAATATGAGGGCGTATAATGCAAGAGAAGGCTTAGCAAGCCAGTTTACATAGAGTGTCTTTACCCCAATTGCGTTAAAAAACGCTGGCACAATGCCACCGCCTTGAGCAAACAAAAACCTCGCGAGAATGTCACCTATGACCATGGGAACCGTAACCCCTATGAATATAAAGGTGCGTATCACACCTCTGCCATAGACCTTGCGATTCAATAACAAGGCAAAAACGGCGCCCAGTATAATAGATGTCGGCATATGAATGAGAACCCAGATGATATTATTTCCTAAGGCCCCTATTCCTTCATTGCTAGAGAAAAAACCCTTAAGGTTAAAAAAATTAGGATCGGAAAATAACTCCTTATAATTCTGAATGCCAACAAAGGCTCCCTCATGATAAAAGCTTGTTAGAAGGCTTTGCAACAAGGGGAGCAGTATAAAAACAGCTATGAGAATAAGCGTAGGTGCTATAAAAACAATTTCTAAAAACGATGGCTTATGAATATTCAGACGCATAATAATGAGTAGTTACAAATCACACCTTATTGGAACACCGATATGGTCTCTCTACCCTCTCATTGTTTTTTCGCGCGTGTTTCTTCAGAAGCACTTTGCAACTTCTCAAGCACTACATCCAGCGTAGTTTCGTTTGGCTTTGCCCAAAGCAAGGCAAGCTGATCCCACATAGTCGACTGAAACTTCCCTCCAATGGAATCGTCTAAGTCGGGAACAACATGTACCGTATTTAAAAGAGAAAAAATATCTTTTTCACTTTGTGGGTACACAGAACTATCTATGCCAAGATAAGTTCCTATGCGTCCACCGCGTGAAACTTGAATCTCCTGCCCCTTCGTTGCAAGAAAAGCAATAAGTTTTTTCGCTTCCTTAGGGTGCTTTGTATACTTAGGAACAAACCAAAAATCATTCCACAACATGACCGTATCTTGATTAGGGAGTAAAAACACCCCTCTGTCTGTAGCGGGCTTTACAATTTGTGCATCAGTGCTGTCTCCTACAAAAATTGCGTGCTTTCCATTCCACATTGCCTTAAGTTGGGCTTCATACTCGTCCGGCTCACCGAAATAACCATTTCTAATAAGCGGAAGCAGTTCTTTTGAAAAAATATTTCGTACCGACGCATCCGTCCACGCCAATTTCCCCGTACGAAGTTTGGTGTGCATGTCCCTCCCGCCAAAGGTCAAAATCCACGTTTCAACAATACTGGTAAAGGTCCATCCTACACCGCCCCCACTTGCAATAATTGCCTTATTATTCGTCTTTGCGCGTATTTCATCAAAAAAGGCCTGCGTGCTTTTAAAGGACTGAGAACCCTTAATCTTGTGTTTTGCAAAAAAGCTCTTGCGGTACTCAGGCACCGTAATGCCTCCTACTCCCGGCACTCCGTACATCGCGGAACCTACGGACACTTCACTAAAAGCACCCTTTACAAAGTCGCCTTTACGAATGACGTCCGCAAGCGAAAGCACATGCCCACGCTTACCCTGTTCTCGAATATACCATGCCCATGCAATATCTATAACATCCGCAGGGGTTTTCTTAGACGCAAATTGCACGGACAATATTGTAGCTATATCCTCGGGTTTGGCCGTTTGATACTCAACTTTTATGGTAGGGTTTTCTAATTCAAACTGTTCAAGCACGGGCAAAAAATTCTCTAGCTCTTCGTTTACCCATGGAATGATAATTTTCAATGTAACAAAATTTGAATTATCGCCTTCCTTAGAACCTAAGGCACATACAATGGCGGGCGACAAGGCCATAATGCAAAATGCCACTATTATTTTTTTCATAATAACCTCCAACAAAGTTATTTCAATACTTGAATTATATAGCGCAAAAAAACTGTTGTCAATTCAATATTCAAATTCAATGTAACCATTACTAGACAAGGAATAATATAAAAAGCAAACCGGGCATTAAAGAACAAGCACAGCCTCCACGCTCATCTCATAAGACGTCCAAATTTGTGGCCACAACCAGCATGAGTACAAACTTTATTTACTTACAGCTTTCATGCTTGCGCATAGCTACTTACATCTACTACTTTGGCCTAGCGGTGGGTTTTGGTGCGAGTTTCATGTATTGCTTCGCGTATTAATTGTTTCTAGTTGTATCGCTTTTTAGCGTGTCAATATATTTTTTCAAAAAAATTTATTCTTTGTAATTTGTAATAGGTTCTATGCGTAATTTATGGAGTCGTTACTGTTTTTCTATTTTCATCGGCTAATCCAACAAGTATATGCTTACCGGAATTGTTGAATTTGAATACGCCATATTTGGTGTTTTCGTAATATTTAGCATGGCCTTCTTGAAAAAAGAAAGAGTCGGGAATTATTCGTATGTCCTCGTAATTTTTATGGAAACGTAGGAGTTTATCACCTTCAGCTAAGTCTTCTTTTTGATAGAAGCGTACGAATTGCGCCACGTTATTTGCATTTGCACGAACAACCATATATCCACGCTTTTGGTGGGATGCCAACAATTGCACAGGCGCCTGACGTTCTATGGCATAACGGAGGCGCATATAGTCTCCTTGCATAAGAGAGCGCGGGTCGACTGGAGCAAGCTCAAGCAGCAAGGTTTCTCCGTGTTTCTTAATTTGTTCTTTTTCGTAAATGCCATAGTTCAACACAATGAGAATAAGCACCAACAAGGCTATCATTATTTTTCTACGCATGAAGCACCTCTTGTGTCCCAACCTTTGTAGCGTACATAAAATCTCCCTACCAAAAGCGCTATGCCGCTTCCAACAAGAATTCCAGATTTTTTTAACAAAGAAACATCGAGATTGTAGTAGTACAGAAATAGGAAAACAGGAATGAGTAGCAAGCCTATGATAATAAATGGTTTTTCGTGTTTAGCATATCCTAGAATCATCAATGCAATGGTAAGTAATACGCCCGGAGCTGAAATAAGCCCTAAAAGGACTGCGCCTATAGAAGCTAATATGAACGGCTGAGTTTTTAGGTACTCTGCTGTGCCTGCCGCCCAAACGAATAAGGCTATAAGTCCAGCGACCAATACTATGGTGATAAAGATTGGATTGATGAGTTTTGCGTGTCTTAAATATTCAAATTTTGCATGCGCAGCTAAAAATAGAACGCTGGCACACAGGGAGAACACAAGGGCGTAAGAAAGTGGGGTATAGTCACGTGGAATTTTATTATGGGTGAGCAAGATAGCAGCGCCAACAAACTGGAATAAGAAAAACCCATTGAGCCACAATTCCCTTGAGCCGAGAATGTCTCCGTCCCAAATGTTCGCCAAAATGGAAAAGAGGAGCGCAAACGAAGAAAGAAAGCGGTCTATAGACATGCGATAAATGTTATAAGTAGCAAGGGTAACAATAAACAATGCGAGGCTAATTCCCCAATCAGAATCCAATATATCATTCATGCCTATGATAAAGAGAATTTTACCCGTAGTTATAAACGCAAATGAAGACTGCATCACAAAACTGTGCTTGTGCTTGATGGTATTATTGTTGCCAGTAAGCTTTTGTAATCCTATAGCCCCCGCTATGAATAGCAATCCCCAAACAATGAAACTTATATCACTATCAATTAATTCGCTAAAGACTAAAAAAACGATGAAACAAATAGAGGTTATGAATGCGCCAACGCCAACTACAATTCGTACATAAAGTGGTAATTCTTTTTTATGCTGTTGGGCGATGATGAAGTCTGTAAGCCCCTGCTTGCTTACAAGACCTTTGTTGCTAAGGTGTTCTATAAAACTCGCTGCATTGTATTCACTCATATACTTAGACATGCTTTGCCTCCATTATTTTTTCCATTTTCTGCAGGTAGATGATGCCATACATAAATATGCCGAGTGTTATCAGCCCTAAAAATAAAAAACTCCCAGCGCTTGATGAATTTTCTAATAATAGCTTTATAAACACGGTTTCTGCGATAATGCAGACGGAGAGTATCGTAATTGCCAAGGAGCGCATATCGGGTAATATATAGCGGTAGCAGAAATACAAAGCACCATGCCCTATAATACCAATAGCACCGCTGAGCCCCATGGATATCGTGAGTCTCTCTATATCGTAAATACAAATTATAATAGGAATAACCATAATAGATACGCAGGCAAGGGTAAGAATAAATCGTGCCCAGCCTGCTTTAAGCCATTCACAAGCTTTCCATTCGGCAAAGTATTCACGCAACACTAATACCCCGCCGTTGAACAGGCTCATATAAGTAAATATCATGAGTTCCATTTCTTCTGTAGGCAATGCAGCTTGTTTCCACCACAAAATAAGGAAGGCGTTAGTAATTATAAGCCAAAAGAGCCACTGTGCGGCACATGTGGATATCAAAGTCCAGCCAAGTGTTAGTAATGACCACATCATAAAAAGCTGGTAGGCATCGGCTCCCGTCTGGTAAATTTGTCCAAAGACTGCCATAAATACACCAATGAGTACACTAGCGCAGAGTAGCAGTACTTGCCCACTCATGCGCCGTAAGGAGTAAAAACGCGCCCCAAGGATAGAGCCGAGAATGCCTATTTGTATTGCAGATAACTTTAACAATGGTGGTATTTTTCTCCAGTTGAAGGCAAAGAAGTAGATGACGCCTGCAAGTATCAAGGTTGCTCCAATAATCAGTAGCAAGCGCGATGTCCAGAATCCCCATGTATTATGTGGATAGAGGATATTCAAAGCATACTTCCTTGTTTCTCTCGTAATCTTTCCATGCAGATAAAGTTCTTCAACTAATTTTCGATTTGCTGGAATCTCTTCAAGCGTATTGTTGCTCTCTTGTTCTGCGTCCATAAATCTACTCCTAAATCGATGTTGCTAGTTTTTTGATAACAATTACATTATATACTTTGGAGGTTTTCAAATATTACTAGTACTGTATAAAGTGTGAGTGAGCAATAAAGTACAAGCCATCATAGACGGAAAAAATTAACGTAAAAACCACTGGTTATACAGCGCGCTGCGCCCTCCGTTCATGAGTATGTCCGTAGCGTTGATGAAGGGCGCTTCGTCCGCGAGGCGAGAAACACGGCGAGCATTGCAACTCCGCGGGAATACACGGCGTAGAAGATATTAAGATAAGTTTATACACTAATAGAGTACATAGATATGAGTGATAAACCAAGATGGCAGTATAGATTTGATAACTTTAAAAGAGCGTATATTTTATTGCAAGAAATTTGTGATAGATATAATAAGGAAGAGTTAGAGCAAATTGCAAAGGAAGGTATGATACAGCGTTTTGAATTTTGCATGGAGCTTTCTTGGAAAACGATTAAGGATTATATGGAGTATGAAAACTTTGTGTTTAGCAGCATTTTACCGAGCATTGTTATTAAAGAAGCATATGCTGCTAATCTTATAACCCATGGGGAGGACTGGCTTAGTGCTTTAGATGATAGAAATAAAATGAGTCATAGCTATGATTTTAAAAAATTTAACGAGGTTATTGAACGCGTATCAAAACAATATATGAAGTGCTTTAGTGAGTTATATGAGACACTATCGGCAAAAATAATGAGCAATTTATAATGAATCATGGATTAAGAATTTCTTATTTAGACGTCATAAGAAAAACACTCAAAAGCAACTGTAACAATATTAGCTCTGTTGCTTTATTTGGATCGCGAGCAACTGGTCATTATAGACCTAATTCAGATATTGATTTGGTTATTTATGGCGATATTACAGAACAAGAAAAAGACCGTCTCTATACGTGCTTTTTGGAAAGTATGTTGCCTTATAATGTTGATATAGCAAACTATAGTCGCATTACCTATCCGCCGTTTAAGAGGCATATCGATGCATGTGCCAAAACTTTATTCACCAAAGATGAGTTGTATGCATGAAGCTATCGTGTGGCTTTATTCACAGTGAATGCTTGACATGTTATTTTGGCGGCACATGCAAAACTTGTGGCGTGTGTCTCGTAGTTATTTTGTGCTTCTTTACTATATGAAAAGCGCTGCTTTCTAAAAGCAACTACTTCAGAACACAGAGTATTAATTAGTGAATTTGATGATAGCCGTGTACAGGCACTATTCAAGTTATGAGATCACTTAAATATGTTTTGCCATAATGCAAAAACAATGGGTAAAAAAATTCCCACCGTCAAGAGTCCACCTATCCACTGCATGGTATTTATCTTAGAAACAAGTCGTTGCTCAAGATTGGTAATTCTTTCATTGGTATTATCAATTTTTGTCGAAAGGACATCAAATGTATTGTCGACTTTTGTCGATAAGATATCAAACTTTGTCGATAGAATATCAAAATTTGTCGATAGAATATCAACATGTGTAGCCATCTGTTCTAAGGATATGTCTTTTTTGCTAAGTCTCTCCATATTTGTATAATACCACTTTTGGTGATTTTTGCTTGAGCGACAATAGTAAATAAGTAATATCGACAAGGGAGTGGGGGAGAACAAGGAACTGCAATATGAAAAATAACCACGAATCAAACGTAAGCCATTTTGCTACTTTTAAACTTCACTCGTGATACAGCGCGCTGCGCCCTCCGTCCATGACTATGTCGGTGGCGTTGATGAAGGGTGCTTCGTCTGAGGCGAGAAACACGGTGAGCATTGCTACTTCGCGCGGGCTACCCACGCGCTTGCAGGGTAACACCTCGGCTTGTTGTTTGCGAAAACTCTCCACATCCTCTGCAAGCCCCTGCGCGACTGACTCCTCATACCAGCGCAGCGCCAAGGGCGTTTCTATTAAGCCGGGCGAAATGGAATTAACGCGTACATTGTGCTGCGCGTACTCTACGCCTAAGGCTTTTGTGAGCCCAATGAGTCCGTGTTTTGCAACAGGGTAGGGGAAACAAGAAGGAATAATTTTATGCCCGTGCACGGAGCACATGTTTATAATTGAGCCGTCCTTGTTTTTCACCATGTGGGGCAGCACTGCCCGCGCGCAGTTCCACGCGCCGCTTAAGTCGTTGTCAATGCAGCGCCGCCACTCGTCCTCTGTGGTCTCAAGCGGCTCATTGAAAAAATTTCTCCCCGCGTTGTTTACTAGCACCTGAGGCTGTCCCAGTGCTTCTACACATGCGGCAACCATGGCTTCTACCTCGCTTACGCGCGTTATGTCGCATTGGTGGCATGCAAGCTGCGCATGGGAGGGGACTGCCGCCATAATTTCACGCCGTGTCTCTTCTGCCTTTTCAATGAGCATGTCGCATATGAGTACACGCGCGCCTTCTTCTACAAAGGCACGGACAATGGCGGCCCCTATGCCTTGCGCCCCTCCCGTTACAATAGCTACTTTGTGTTTCAAACGCATGTTTTAACCTCGCATTATGCCGTGCTACAGCAGCTCGCATGTTTTTAAAAATACTTCCACGTCTTCATAATCATGGGCTGCCAAATCATATGAGGGGCTGCGGCATGTGTCGCTTTGTATAACGCCGCGCTTCATCAAAATGTATTTTTCAACCTTGATGATGTACTCACAAGAACTCATCCACGTTTTTCCATAAGGTACAAACTTTGCGTGAAGCCCTTGTGCTGCATCAATGTCACCGCGCTCGTAAAGCTCATATATGGTGGTGTACAACTCAATAAACGAGCAGCCCGGCATAATGCCCGCGCAGCCCATTGCGAGCATTTGAGGCATGTATATACCCGCGTATCCGTTGAAAATGCGCAAGCGCTTTTCCGCATTTCGCAAGGCCTTAATAAAGGCATCGGGTATTGGTGAGCCCTCTATCTTCAACATGCAATGTGGAAACTCTTTGCAAAGGCTGATAATTTCATGCACTTCATATGTTGTGCCTGTTTCATTGGGCGCAATTTGCACAATGACGGGCAGAGACACGGCCTCAAGCACTGCGCGTATGTGGCGCATAATTTCTTTTTTTGAAGGCTTAAGAAAAAAAGGCGGCAGCAGCATGAGCGCGTCACAACCCATGCTTTGGTACTGCACGGCTTTTTTCACCGCTAGGTGGCTCGCGTGGTCTGTAATGGAAATTACCCTTTGCTTGCTTGTTTGGTGAGTGACAAATGCCTCGACAAGCGTGGTTTTTTCCTCATCGCAGAGCTTGTAAAATTCACTTGCAATGCCAAAAAGCACCATGGCAGTGCAGCGTGTTTTGTCAATGTAGCGCAGCGTGTCTACAAAGCCGCCGTAGTCTACTGCTTCATCAGCGTGAAAGGGCACGGAGACTATGGGGAGTATGCCCCGCCACGCTTCTTCACGCATGAGGCTTGTTTCACTAGACATAAAAGTTTTCCTTACTCCGCATTTCGCGCACGCCGGGGTGTTCAAGCATTGCTTCTTCTACCAAGTCTACGCCCAAGCCCGCCTCTTGTGAGAGATGCAGCGCGCCGTCTTTTACGGGCAATGGTGCGGTGATGATGCTATCTCGCCACGGCACGTCGTTTTTTATAAACTCCAGCCTAAAAAAGTTGGGAATGGCCGCGCACACATGGGCGCTTGCAAGCGTGCTTAAGGGGCCATTGGGGTTGTGCGGGGCTATGAGCACGTTGTAAATTTCTGCCATGCTTGCAATGCGCTTCATTTCTGAGGGGCCGCCGCAACGCGTTATGTCCGGCATAATAATGTCGCAGACGTAGTTTTCTAAAAGCGGCTTAAAGTTGTAGCGTGTATAGTGGCGCTCACCAACACAAATGGAAACCGCGGGGTCTATGCGCTTTCTCAACGCTTTGAGTGTTTCCACGTTCTCTGGGCCAGCGGGCTCTTCGTACCACGTAATGTCAAGCGACTTGAGCCGCTCCGCCATTACAATGGCGTTTTGATAATTAAGCATGGCGTGGGTTTCAATCATCATTTGTACATTGGGGCCTACGGCGTCCCGCACGGCCTTTGTTATGGCATATGCCCTCTCTTGTTGCGCCTTAGTAAGCGACAAGTTTGTACTCAGGTCTTCGCCGTACAAGTAGTTGGTGTGTGCAAAGGGGTCAAACTTTAAGGCTTCAAAGCCATCTTCAACAACGCGTGTGGCTTGCCGTGCGTAGTCTTGTTCTGTGTGCTGCCCCTGCGTAAACCAATAATTTGCATACAAGGGAATGCTGGTTCTAAAGGCGCCACCCAGCAGTTCATAACAGGGTACGCCCAGCAACTTTGCCTTTAAGTCAAGCAAGGCCATGTCTATGCCGCTTATTGCGCACATGCTTGCGCCAAAGGGGCCTATCCAGTTGAGGTCGCGGTAAAGCTTGGTCCAAATAAAGTCTATTTGCAGCGGGTTCAGCCCTATAATGCGCTCGCCAATGTGCTGCGCAGCTGCTTCAATAACGGGGCTCCCGGGCCAGTTGGTCGCTTCACCCACGCCTGTGTAGCCCTCATCGGTGTAAATTTTAAGCAGCGTCCAGTTGTACTTTGCTCCTTCTACCAGCCATACTTTCACATCAGTTATTTTCATACATCACTCCTCATATTATGTGGTTTGTGCCTACATTTAGGTACTTGTTTTTAAGTTTTCGCTCAATACGGCAATAGCAATTAAAATGCCTTTTATTATTTGTTGATGATACCCCGGGATGCCGAGCAAGTTCATTAAGTTGGAAATGAGCCCTAAAATGAGCGCGCCGATAAGGGTGTTTAAAACGCTGCCTCGCCCTCCCGACATTCTTGCTCCACCAATGACTACTGCAGCAATTACGTCTAGTTCAAAGCCCTGCGCCATAATAGGCGAGGCGGTTGCAGTTCTCGCCATATATGCAAACGCAGCACAGGTAGATGCTATTGCACATAATACGTAGGGTATCAATTCATATTTTTTTACGTTAATGCCCGCAAAGTAGGCAGCATTTTTGTTTGAGCCAATTGCAACCCAAAACCTGCCGAGATAGGTCTTGTTCTTTATCAGGAAAAAACAAACAACAACTAAGAGGGCACCATAGGCGAGTATGGGAATGCCTAGCATTGTTGCTTCAGAAAAAAAATCGAGAACTGCACTGTCTTGTAAATACAGGGTTGTTCCATCAGAAATAATGAGGGCCAAGCCTCTAGCGGCCGACATGGTGACAAGGGTTGCTATAAAGGGTGCCATTTTCCCATAGGTAATGAGCGCGCCATTGAGCATGCCTATGAGCAAAGCACACATGAGCCCAACGAACACCCCTATTCCCAAGCCGTGGGAGAGAGAAGCCTTGGCAATAATTACGGACAGCAGGGCCAGCACCGAGCCCACGGAAAGGTCTATGCCACCCGTTACAATTATCATCAGCATGGCCATGGAAACCATAACCGTGGGGACGCTTTGTTTTAGTACGTTGTTGATATTTTGAAGTGAGAAAAAATTCTCGGCAAAAATTCCGCCCACAATGGCTATGCTGAAAAATGAAATTATAATCACGTTTTCTTGCATCAGGCCAACAACTAATTTTGCGTGTTTTATTGCGCTGTTTGCGTTTTGTTTCATAGTACCCCTAGTGCGTACTTCATAATAGTAACTTCATCTATTTCGTCGCCTTCCAATTGAGGTGACAAAACACCCTTGTTCATCACATATATTCTGTCGCTTAATAATCTCAGTTCAAATAATTCCGAGGAAATAAGAATCACGCTTCCCCCGCCTGCGCTGTAATCGCGAATAAAAGCATAGACTTCATCTTTTGCACCTACATCAATACCTCGTGTGGGTTCATCCAGAATAAGCAAGGTTGGATTCATGCTCATCCATTTGGCGAGCACCACCTTTTGCTGATTTCCCCCACTCGCGTTTTTTACAGCATCGCCGTGCGTGCTTTTTATCTGAAATTTTTTAATACTGCTCTGTGTATATGCTATTTCTTTTTTCTCATCCACAAAGAATGAAGCACGTAAAAACGAACCTTGTTGTGGCAGCACTATATTAGCCCTTACGCTCATGTCGATGATGCACCCATGATCTTTTCTGCTCTCAGGCACAAGGGCAATGCCTAATTGCATTGCATGGCGCGCATTTTTAATGCGTAAGTGCGCGCCCTTGTACTCCAATCTTCCGCCCGTCATTGCATCAATGCCAAACAAAACGCGGCTTAGCTCGGTTCTGCCTGAGCCAACAATGCCAGCAATGCCGACTACTTCGCCCTTGTGTACCACAAAGTTAGCACCCTTTACACCCGTGCGTGAGCGTATGTTCTCACCGCGCATAAGCACCTCTGTTTTTTTGCTTGGTAGGGCTGCTTTGTGCTTGTGGTCTTTTGTGCGCTTTTTGTCCAGCATGTGTTTAATAATTGTTTCTTCTGAAAAAGTCTTTTTAGCACCACTAGCAACGCACATGCCATTTCTAAAAACCGAAATGCTGTCTGATAAATGCAGTACTTCTTGTAGCCTATGAGAAACATAGAGAATTGTGACGCCCTTGCTTTTTAATTCAAGCAGGAGTTCAAATAAGGTTTTTGTTTCAGAGACAGACAGCACTGCTGTAGGTTCATCTAAAATAAGAATTTTCGCGTTCTTGGATAAGGCCTTTGCAATTTCAATAAGCTGCTTTTCCGCAGTAGAAAGCCTAGAGACGCGCAGCTTTGGGTTAAAGTGCATATGCAAACGCTGCAACAGCGCTGTGCAGTCAATGAGCATCCGTGTATCATTGACAAACATATTCCGAGAATATGCATGTATATCGCTTAAATATATATTTTCCGCTATGGAAAGATCTTCAATAAGCGAAAATTCTTGATAGACAACCGCTATGCCAAGTTGCATGCTCCGCTTTGGAGAAAGCCTATGTACCACCTGCTTGTCAATTTCTAAAACCCCGGAGCTTTTCGGTGTTGCTCCTGCAAGTATTTTTATGAGTGTGGATTTCCCCGCGCCATTTTCTCCACAAATACTATGCACTTTACCCTTTGCAACATGCAACGAGACATTTGTAAGGGCATGTATACCTCCGTAGTTTTTAGACAGCTTGGTAATTGTTATCATGCTTTTGCTACTCACACGCGCAGGTGGCTTGAGCGCGTTAAAAACCCTTGCCCACGTAGGCATCCGCGGTATCTTGCGTTATAATGACTGGCTCATAACTTATTACCGAGGGAAATGCTCGCTGCCCTCCTTCATAGGCTTCTATTACTTCAAAGACTTGTTCTACCATAAGCGTGGGGTTATTAAGCGCCGTTGCAAAATAGCTGCCATCGCGCACCAATTTTATTCCTTCGTTGCTCCCATCAAAGCCAACTACTTGTATGTCGTTTTGTTTTTCAGAAGCCTCCAAAGTGCGAATAGCCCCCCGAGCCATATCATCAGTAGTTACGTATATCACATTCAAGTCATCAAAACCGCTGAGTAAATCCTCCGTGCCGCGCACACCCCCTTCGGCATCCCACGCCGTGTAGAGTAGTGCGCGTATTGCAAGGTTGGTTCCCCCCCTGTTGTCTAACTGCCAATTCACAAGCCCTTGAATAAATCCATTGCGTCTTTGGGTTGTTACCACATTTCCTTTTTCTCCATCTATCATGCCAATTGAAATTTTTGTTGCACCAAAATGCTCGGCAACATAGCGCCCTATTTCAGCATTAGAAGCAAAGTTGGGAGACAAAACCCTTGTGACCACTGCTGCCTCGGGACTTATGTCGCTGTCTATGGTAATAACGGGAATCTCTTTTTTCTGTGCCGCCCTCACAATACGTACACCAGCATCAGCATCCTTGGGGTTGAGTATGAGGTAGTCTATCCCTTTTATTAAAAGATCCTCCACATCCGCCATTTGTTTTTCTGCCTTGTTTTCTGCGTCAGTTGCAACAAAACTCCAGCCCTTGCTTGTGGTAATTGCTTCTATCGCTTTGTTGATAGCGCTAAAATACGGGCCGCGCTGCGTGTATGAAGAATACGCTATAGACAAGTCTCGCCCTATTGTCGATTTGCTAGCGTGTAGCGCGCCTTCATTATCTTTGCCTTTTGCGCAAGCAAATACTACTACTACCAAAATACTTAGTACGCATAGTAATTTATTCATGTCATACTCCTTTATAAAAAATATTTATTGTGATGGGTCGATGGTAATTTTGAAAGCCTCAACCCCATCTATAGACCATTTATTTTCAGGGAGCAGTGCCTTAATACCCTGCTCTGCATCTTTAAGCGGCAATCTATGAGACACCAACTCCTCAAAGGGGAAATGCCCCATTTCAAGTATTTTTATTGCTTGCAAAAAATGGCTTGCTCCATATCCCGAAGAACCCTTGAGGGTAATGTTATTTGCAAGCAACATTTTGTGAGGATTGAGCGATACTTCTCCCACATCTGCAAAACATCCAAGCTCTAAGTACCTGCCTCCATTTCTTAAGCAGGCAATACCTTCGGGCAATGCTGAGGCAACCCCCGCCGCCTCTATGGCAACATCTACACCACGCCCGCGCGTAATGCGCAGCACTTCTTGCACTCTTTTGTGAGAATCCTCAATCTCTGAAATGTCAATAACATGCTGTGCTCCAAATTTTTTACAAAGCTCTAGTCGCTTAGGAGGGCCACCAATAACAATTACATGCTTTGCCCCTGCGGCGCGCACAGCGGCAATTGCAAGTATGCCCACCGCTCCAGAACCTTGAATAAGCACGCTATCGCTTAAGGTAATTCCAATGCGCTGTACCCCATGTATGGGCGTGCAAAATGGCTCGGCAAGCACGGCAATATGCGGCGCCAACTCGCTCTTAAAAAAACGTGTGTTCGGATTATGCAACTCTATATATTCAGAAAAACCACCTTTAAAAGACCCTTCTTGGTCTTGAGAAAAACCGGTGACGTCGTAGTTTTCGCAGGCAATGAGCGGCCCATCAGCCAGAAAACACTGTGAGCAAGCATAGCAGGGCGTTGCTGGCATGGGAATAATTCTGTCGCCCGTCTCGACTGGGACTCCCGCGCTATCGTGTGTAATACCAGCGCCCTTTTTGTGTATTGTGCCGACAAACTCATGGCCCAAGACCACGGGGTATGTAATACTCTCAAGAGCCCCTTTATAAATGTGCGTATCGGTGGCACATATGCCGACAAGCTCGGTTTTTAGCAGTATGCTGCGCATCTGTAACTCCGTGCTCAGCTCTTGCGTGACAAGCTCAAAAGTACCGTATGGTTTGTTCAAAACAAGCTTTTTACTTTTCATATAACTATGCCTCCATGTGCTAGGTGCTACCCAGCTCTTTAATTTTGTCTACACTTACGGCAAGTAATAAAATAGTGCCGCTCACCACGTACTGGTAAAACACGGGAATGTTGAGCAGGTTCATGACGTTTTGCACCGTGCCCATAATGAGCACGCCCGCAATGACACCCAGCATGGTAGCTTTGCCACCGTACAGCGACACGCCGCCCAAAACGCATGCGGAAATAACGCTGAGCTCAAAGCCCTGTGCCACAGTAGGCTGCGCGCTCGTAAGGCGTGAAGCCAAAATAAAACCTGCAAGCGCGCACATTATTCCTTGCAAGGTAAAATTAAGCGTGCGCACCCGGTCTACGTGTACCCCCGCAAGGTAGGTAGCTTCGGCATTGCCGCCAACCGCCAACACGTTGCGCCCAAAAACCGTGTAGTTGAGCACAAAACCAAAGGCCACAAAGGCAAGTGCGGTTATAAACACAGGCAAGGGCAGCCCAAAAAGCGTTGTAGTACCAATGACAAAAAAGGCGCTGTGCTCGGCGCTTAAAGACTGCCCGCCGGAAAAAATAAAGGCCAGCCCGCGCACAATTTGCATGCTTGCAAGGGTAGCAATGAGGGCGTTTATTTTAAGCTTGGAGACAAACACGCCATTTGCCGCGCCCACCAGCGCCCCGCTTAAGCACACGCCTAGCAGTGAAAGCGCAATGCTCGAAGTAGCATTTACAATTAAAACGCTTACTACAGAAAAAAAGGCTATTTGCGAACCTACGGACAAATCAAAGTCACGTGAGGCAAGGCAGAGCATCATGGTGGGCGCAACCATGCCTATTTGCGAAACAGACAACAGCAGCCCCACAAGGTTGCGCGCTGAAAAAAAATAGGGCACGCTCACTGCGCAAAGCACAAAAACTATGAGAAAAACCAGCGCCATCATGGATTCCCTATAAACGTTTTTAAATATGTTGTGCATCACTATCATCCTCCCGTGGAAATGCATGTTCGAGCATGAGCTCTTCATCAAAATCATCTCTTCTCACTTCATAAGAAATGCGCCCTTCGCGCATCACGTATGCCCGGTCGCATATGCCCATAATCTCGGGCAGTTCGCTTGAAATTACCACTATGCCTACGCCACTCTCGGCAAGTTCATAGAGTATGGAATATATTTCCTTCTTTGCACCAACGTCTATACCGCGTGTCGGTTCATCAACAATGAGAACCTGCAAGCCCTCTTCAGAAAGCCAGCGCGCCAAAATTACCTTTTGCTGATTGCCACCTGAGAGCTTGACAATGTCTTGAAAAAGATGCGGCGTTTTAATGGACAGGCTCTCAACATAGCGTTGTGCCATGCTGCGCTCTTTATGCCACTGCACAAAAAAAGAAGCGCGCGCAAGGTTGCGCCTACTGCTTATGCTTATGTTTTCCAAAACGCTACGCCCGTGAATTATTCCGTCCTTCTTGCGGTCTTCTGACAAAAACATTATGCCCGCCTTAATTGACGCGCGCGGATTATGCCTCCGTACCTCTTGTTTGTTGAGAATAAGCCTGCCTTGCTTCATGGGCTGCTGCCCGTAGACAAGGCGCGCAAGCTCACTACGCCCTGCGCCAACCAAGCCAAAAAGTCCCACAATTTCTTTTGCGCGCACATGCATATCAACGGGTTCTTGCAAGCCGTGTCCCAAAACACCCTGCACCTTTAGCAGCTCTGTCCCAACAGTGCGCGCACGGTAGCTGTACATGTTGCCTATTTTTTGTCCCGTCATGTCTGCAATAAGCCCTTCGCGGTTCATGCGCGCATCCTGTGCCTTGTAGGTCGCTATGTGCATCCCGTCTTTTAATACCGTGCACGCATCGCATAGTTCAAAAACTTCCGCGAGTCTGTGCGAAATGTAAATAACAACCACACCTTGTTGGCGCAAATTTTTGATAATGCCAAACAATATGTCGGCTTCAAGCTTTGACAAACTACTGGTAGGTTCGTCTAAAGCAAGCACGCGCGCATTGCGGTAAATTGATTTTAGTATTTCAACCATTTGCTGTTGGCCTATGGTCAGGCTTGCAACTTTAGCTTTTGCATCAAGCGCAACGCCTACCTTGTCAAAAAAACGCTGCACGGTGTTGTACATGCGCTGCCAACGCACAATGCCGCGTTGCGCCGCGTAGGAGCCAAGCAATATATTTTCTGCAACCGTTTGGTGTGGCGTGAGCTGCAACTCTTGGTGAATAAAACTCACCCCGGCATGGAGCGCGTCAAAGGGCGTTGCAAAATGCTGGGTCTCACCGTTTATGCTAATAGAGCCCGAGTCGGGCGCATGCACCCCCGACAAAATTTTCACAAGCGTTGATTTCCCCGCGCCATTTTCACCTACAAGCCCGTGGACGCTTCCTTTCTCAATGCCAAAACTCAAACCTTGTAAGGCATGAACGCCCGCAAAGCGTTTATGCAGCTTATGAAATTCAAGAAAGGCCATGGCCTTATTCCAGCCCCAGCTCCTTGCGCACCTCTCGGTAATTTTCTCTATTGGCTAACTTGCCCGCGGTGAGAATAAGCTTTTGGGGCTCGGTGTCGTTCACAATCCACTCGTACATGTTGAGCGCCGTTTCGTAGCCGTGCCTTTTGGGGCTAATGACCACGGTGCCAAAAAAACCAGTCGTCTCTTGTTTCTCCAACTCGCTTATTGCCGCGTCCGAGCCACCAATGCCCACGCCTATTACGTCATTCGCTAAAAAGCCGTTGCCCTCCAAGGCGCGCACGCCCCCGAGTACTGACTCGTCATTGAGGGCATAGAGAACCCATTTTTTAGCAGACGGCGTTTTGGCAATGGCAATGCTTGAAGCGTTAAAAGACTCTTCAGAAGATTCAGAGCCCTGCATTTTTTGAGGTGCGTCCACGACATGCTCAGCACTAAAACCACCTTCAAGCAAGGCTTCAGTTGCACCGTCCGTGCGCGCCTTTGCCGTTGGCAACTCATTAATGCTTAAGCGTAATGCGTAGACTTCGTTTACATTCCAATTGCGTTTACTTATTTCATTGCTTATGGCCTTGCCAACAAGCTTGCCAATGTTAAAGGCTGAAATGCCCATGTGCGGCACGTCTTCTAAGGGCGCGCCATCGCTCCCCAAAAGTCTGTCGTCAACCGTCATAAGCTTGAGTTTGTTTGCCTTTGCGCGCGCCACCACTGCAGGCCCCAGCTTAACGTCGGGCACGCACACTATCATGCCTTGTGCCTCTTGCGCGCCTAGGTTGTCAATGGCGGTCAGCAAGCTGTCTCCATCAACCGCTTCAATTTTTACAACGGTGAACCCCTTTTCTTCAGCCGCCTCTTCTGCAAAACGCCACTCATCTTGAAACCATGAAGATTGCGCATTTTTTACAACAAACCCTATTTTTATTTCTTCTTGTTTTTTTGCGCAGGCAAACAACCCCACCAACGCTACAAGACAAAGACACAAGCATGCTTTTTTTTGCATAAGACCTCCTGAGAATTTTGTTTTACGGCTTTTATAAGCTGATGTTTTTAGCATATACATTATGATACAATTGCGTCCTTTTACATGTCAAGTTTTCCAAAAAAGAATTACAACTTCCTTATTTGAATTTTTAAATATTGTTACAATAGAAGCATGAATCTTCATTCATCAACCCTGCGGGTTTTGCAAATATTGGAATATCTTGGAAAAAATAACAATGCGACCATAGAGCATATTACTAAACATACGCACATTCCATACACAACCGCGTATAGAATTTTGCAAACCTGTCTTACAAAAAAATATGTGGAACTCAGCCCTGAAAAGCATTACCGACTTACGCAAAAGTTTTTTCACATTGCCAAGGCCTACATGCAAGCCTACGCCCCGCTTATAAGCGTGGCGCGTGCGCATTTGCAAAAGCTGTTTTTCAAAACAAAAGAAACCGTGCACTTGGCTGTGCTTTCCGGAACCAAGGTTCTCTACATAGACAAAATAGATTCAGACCATTCTTTACGCATGCATTCTCGCATTGGCAACGAAGCGCCCATTCACTGTACGGGTGTGGGAAAAGCCCTTTTGGCATGGATGAGCGAACCTGCACAACAGGCGCTTATTGAAAGCTTGCAACTTGCCCGCCATACGGATAACACCATAACGCAGAAAAAAGCCTTGCACACACACCTTCAAACCGTGCGCACGCAGCACTATGCAGAGGATACCGAGGAGCATGAGCCGCACATTCACTGCCTTGCCATGCCAGTATTTGATGAATACAATCACGTCATGGCGTCCATAAGCGTGAGTTGCCCCACGGTGCGCTTTTTTGATGATTACAAGGACTTGGTCTTAAAAACGCTAGCGGCTTGCGCGGAAAACGTGTCAAAGCTTTTGGGCAACAAAGACTACGCAGCGTGCCTTAGGGGAGAGGTGGCGTAACCACGTTTCAGTTATTTTTGTGTCAAAGTTTTTTTTTAACTTTGCAAGTAGCCTACGAACTGTTCCTAAGGTTAGGTTTGGGCTATGAAAAGCGTGAAGATTGCTTGGGGATGTATGGATATGGGTTTTTATACTGCTTTCCGTTTATAGTAATGATATCGGGCATAATGCTTTTTTCCATGTGAATAGGTTTTATTTCTTGAATTTTTAAGGTAATTATATACATTTTTACACAAACTATACATAGTTACTCTTGTTTCCAATTTATAGCTTTTTTGAGATTTTGATTAAAAGAACTCAGTACTTCTTTTCTGTGCTTCGGTAACTTCTTAGTTTGATTTATTTCTTCTACAACTTTGTCAAAATCAGACTTATGTAATTTATCTTGTGCTGGTTTATATTTTTTATATTCTTTTTTTGCAAAATTATCAGCTATTGATTTTGAGACAGATCCATAATTTTGTAATACTGCATATTCATTCAATTTCAAAAAATTATTGAGTTTATCTGCCCAATCTTGCATGTACATGACTTTACCACGCTTTGCAAATCCTTCTGCAAAATCTAAAAATTGAGAAACCAACCTATTAAGATTACTTATTTCATCTTCATTGAGATAATTTTTTGCGACAGTAACATCATAAGTGTATATTTTCCCTTTTTCCTTTTGTTTTTTCCATGTAGTAAGTCCCATGTTTGGTAAATTGTGGTTTGCTCTTTCTTTTATTATTTCAGCAGAGGTCATATTGATGATTGCATACTCTAGCTTATTTTGTGCATGTGCATAAAAATCTTTTGTAATAGGTGAATTTTTATCATAATCAGCACTACATTCTTTGTATATATCTGTGATTTTTTGGTAAAATCTCCGCTCTGATGCTCGTATTTCTTGAATACGCTCTAGTAGCTCATCAAAATAATCTTTACCAAATAAAGTCTCGCCTTGTTTCAATCTATCATCATCAAGTACAAATCCTTTTATAAGATATTCCTTGAGCATCTTTGTTGCCCATATTCTAAATTGTGTTGCTCTATATGAATTAACACGATACCCAACTGCTATAATCATGTCGAGATTATAATGCAGTATTTCTCGATGTATATTTCTACTACCCTCTGTCTGAACTACTCGAATTTTTCGAGTAGTTGAACTTTGCTCCAATTCATTACTGTTAAATATTTCTTGTATATGATAAGTAATTGTATTTGCTTCCACTCGAAACAACATCGCTAACTGCTTTTGTGTGAGCCAAATAGTATCATCTTCTACAATAGCCCGTATGTTTATATCGCCGCTATTAGTCGTATAAAATATAAAATCTTGTTGCTGTACCATATTACCCATGTACTAACACCTTGTATGTTGTTCTGTTTTCTAGGTTAGATAATACTGCATTAAATCGTGTTTCTTCATGAGAATTTCTTGTATTGTATCGAAATACAAACTCATCAATATATTTTTGTAAATGCTGGTTACTCCAATGGTGATATATTCCTACAATTCCGCGCTTTAATAAGGACCAAAAACCTTCTATAGTATTGGTGTGTGCTTGTTTTTATTCTTCCCACCGATATAAGTTTCATCTACTTCAACTTCATTTTCTAGTTTGTGATCATTTTCTATTGCAAAACATACTCGTACTCTTTGCAAAACAAACCACGCTGTTTTCTGCGTTATATGTATATCTTTTGCTAGTTGTCGTGATGATATCCCTTTTTTATGAGCAGTAACAAGCCATATAGCCACAAACCATTTTTGAAGACTTATTTTTGTATTGTCAAACATCGTCCCTGTTTTGACATTGAAGTATTTGCCTGTATTTTTACATCTACATCTATATCTATTGTTTTTACATTTATATACTGGTGAGTTATTATCAAAAGGACTTATGACTTTTTCATTCCATCTAATTGCTTCTAAATGTTGTATGCATATTTCTTCATTGGGGAATGCTTCTAATAGTTCTAATATAGAATGAAAATTTTTATTTATCATACCTATATGGTATGAAATCTATTTACACAAATCAAGTTATTTGTGTAAAAATGTATATAATTATCATTTTTAATTTGTCGGGGTATGTTTTTACAAGGTTGGAATAATTAAAGCGATGCTTTCTTTGTACTCCTGAGGATACAGTAAAATAAGCTTTGTATCAGTGTGTTCTAAGACATTCTCTACAACAGGTTTAAAATCAGTATCATTACTTACAATGATAATTGTATCGGGTGAGTATTGATGTAAATCAGAAATTACTTGAACACCGAGAGCAACATCTGTTTCCTTTTCTTCATGGGCGGTTTTTGTAAATGCCTTTTTACATCTGAATCACGTATTGTAATTGCTATCAATATACTATTCCACTCTATTGGTGAATTACCAAAGTTTATTGCTACACAAGCTGTGAGGTGGAAACTTGTTTCAAAGTTTCCTTACTTTGCAAGTTCGCACAGTGTATCAAGGTGGCGCATATAATCAAGCGAATTTTTCAGCAAGGCGTCTTTGTCTTCCTTGCCGCGGAACATGTCGCGCCACAAAGCAACATCGCGCGCTATGGGTGTGTTGGGGCTTATAAAGGGCTCCATCACAATAAGCCCTTGGTAATTCATTCTGTGCAAAGTCGACAATATGTTCACCCAATTTAAATGACCACCACCCGGAGGCGTGCGGTTGTTCTCGCCAATGTGCACATGAGCAAGCTGCGCTCCTGCGGTATAAAAACCCTCCTCAAGCGATTTTTCTTCTATGTTCATGTGAAAGGTGTCGAGGTGTAGCTTGACGTTTTCTTTGTTCAAATCCTGTAAGTAAGCAACACCCTCCGCGGCGGTGTTGAGAATGAACTGCTCAAACCTGTTTACAATTTCAACGCCTAGCGTAATACCCGCACCTTGCGCATAATCTGCAATCACAGAAAAATTTTGCAAGCTTATTTCGCGCGCCTTTTCCTTTTCTGAAATTTCGCTTATAGAGGCATTCCACGCCGCGTGCATAAGCCCAACAAGCAAGCTGCCTTTCAGGTGTGCTACGGCGTCTATTACTTGTTTCAGTTTGTCCATGCCCTTTTTTTGCATCTCTTTTGATTCCGATGCTATGTCTAAATCCGGAGGGAGTCCATAACAATACGAAGTCGCCAATGCATGGCGCGCTAGTTCCTCACTTATAGCATCCAGTTCTGCCCTTGAAAGGCTTGTAAGGTATCCACCATTTATCTCTATTGCATCAAAACCCAATTCGCGGGACTTTGCAATGTAGGGGAAAAAATCATCGCCCCATGTTTTTGTCCAGTACGAATAATAAATGCCATACTTCATGCTTAGACGCTCCTCTAAAATATTACTTTGAATATACCACTATTTTAAAACATATAACCCATGTCTGATAAGCAGGCGCCTTACAAATGAGAAAAACGAAGCCAAGAAAACACCCTGAAAGTGCCGCGTGATATTTTGTATACTAATACACAATTGTTATTTTTAAGGAGGTAGCATGAAAGCTATAAGAATACACGAGTATGGTGACGAAGGTGTTTTACGATATGAGGATGCCCCTATCCCTACCATTAAGAATGATGAAGTACTGATTAAAGTATGCGCCGCAGCCGTGAACCCCGTAGATTGGAAAATACGCCAAGGCTATTTACGAGAACGAGTCCCTTATAAAATGCCGCTCATTTTAGGCTGGGACCTTTCAGGACTTGTTGAAGCTGTGGGAAGCGAGGTAGGCAATTTCAAAAAGGGTGACGCTGTTTATTCGCGCCCCGATATTTTTAGAAACGGAGCCTACGCCGAATACATTGCCGTCAAAGCCAGCGAGATTGCACCCAAGCCTCAGTCGCTTGACCACATACACGCCGCATCAATTCCGCTTGCTGCATTAACCGCATGGCAAGCCCTTTTTGAAACCGCCCAGCTTCGCGCAGGGCAGCGAGTTTTAATTCACGCTGCGGCAGGTGGCGTTGGTATTTTTGCGGTACAACTAGCAAAGGCACGGGGTGCGTATGTTATCGGCACCGCCTCTAATCGCAACTACGACTTTTTACATGAACTTGGGGTTGATGAAATGGTTGATTATACCAAGGTTGCATTTGAAGATGTAGTTACGAATGTAGACGTTGTTCTCAATGCTATTGCAGGAGATACCTTTCATCGTTCTTTGAAAGTGCTCAAAGACGGCGGGCATTTGGTTTCCATTGTTGAAAAGTCTGTGGTTGATGCAACGGAAACAAAGAATATAAAAAGCGACTTTGTATTTGTTCAACCCAACACAGCGCAACTTAAAGAAATTGGCGACTTAGTCGATGAAGGAAACATTAAAACCTACTTGGAAACAGTGTTCCCGCTTGAACAAGCCAAGGACGCACACACGTTAAGTCAAACCAACAGAGCACGGGGTAAAATTGTTTTGTCCGTATGTGACTAACCCAACTCCAACAGAGCGCTTACTTCTCTCCTAGGCTTACCTAATGAAAGTGATGCACGGGACCCGCTCCCTTGCCAAGCTGTATGTGTGCGCCCGCCTTTATGGCAGAGGCCAAATACTCATGCGCAGCGCCACACGCGTGCTCTAAATTTTTGCCTTGCGCTATATGCGCAGCAATGGCAGAAGAAAGCGTGCAACCGGTGCCGTGTGTGTTTTTCGTATTTACATACTCGCTTTTAAAAACTATGTGTCTATCTTCTGAGTACAAATACAAAACATCACACATAGCGCTCTTTGTTTGTAAATGCCCTCCTTTCAACAACACCGATGTGCGGTACATCTTACCAAGTTGCCTCGCGTCTTTGCTCATGGTTTCTTTGTTAATGGTCGCACCCTCTAACAATATTTGAGCCTCTGGAATATTAGGCGTAACAAGCATAGCTTTGGGCAAAAAGGCTTGTAAGGCATGTACCGCGTCATCATTTATGAGCCTGTCTCCAGAAGCAGCGACCATGACGGGGTCTATGACCATGGGTATGGTTTCATACTCACTAAGAACATCTTGCACGGCTTCAATAACTTCTACTGAATGGAGCATTCCTATTTTAATGGACTGTACCTCTATGTCGCTTAAGACTGAACGAATTTGCGCTACAATTGTGCTAAGCGGAAGAGGAAAAATATGTTGTACGCCGAGGGTGTTTTGCGCTGTAATAGCAGTTATAGCGCTGCTTGCAAATGCGCCATTTGCGCTAATGCTCTTTATGTCAGCCTGAATACCTGCGCAACCACCTGAGTCACTACCTGCAATTGCCAAGACAACATCGTGGAATTTTTGCGTCATATTTTCCATTGTTCCATATTATATGCGCTGTCCCAAAACATCCATTCCAATTTTGAAGACATGATGAAAGCCTTTTCCATAGCCAATTTTGTGACATTGTTTGTAATTTGAGCATAGTAATTGCAAATTTCTATCACAGTATCGGTCGTCTTAGCAAAGTCTTCGCTACCATAGGTGTCTATCCAGTCTTGGTACGGGTTTTTCTGAGCCCTTTGGTTTTTCAAAATATATTCCCCCACCTCTCGGTAAATCGTAAAACATGGCAAAATAGCAGCCATGCCAATTTCCACAACCTGCGTGTTGACTATTCTACTCAGGTAGCTTATGTACAATTGACACGTTGGAGAATGCGCAGGCATATCATTATTCCCTTTTAAAAATGTGTTGTGCACCTCACCTTCAACGGAAATTATTTTTGTAGCAGAATCCATAAAAAATTGCGAATGCTCTGTGTCATCAAGTCGAGATGCGAGTAAGGCCACTACACGCCGATATTCTGAAAGATATAAAACATCTTGTTGCACATAAAAAGTAAAGATTTTAGGGTTCAATTTGCCTGTAAGTAAGGCTTCTATAAACTTGTGCTTGAAAATAGCCTTTAAAATATAATCAGTTTTCTCCCTTACACTTTCATGCCAGTTTTGCATATGATCCTCCGTAATATTTTAGTGTTCTCTTGTGAATTTTCTGTTTGTGAAATTTCCGAAACCACGGCAACTCCTTGCGCGCCGTGTTGCATGACCGCTTTGGCGTTAGCCGTGGTTATGCCACCAATAGCGACTATGGGCTTGTTGCTCAACTTGCTCATGGCGGCAAGCCCCACAAGCCCTAGGGGCTCTGCCAAATTTTCACGCTTTGTGTTTGTTGCAAAAATTGGGGATGCCCCCAAATAGTCGACTTCTTCATGCGCTGCTTGCAGCACCTCACGCTCACAGCTCACTGAAAGCCCCAGTATTTTATTGCTCCCTAAAAGCTTGCGCGCAACATTTATGGGCATGTCGTCTTGTCCCACATGTACCCCGTCTGCATCCACCGCAAGTGCAACATCAACCCGGTCGTTTACCACAAAGGGCACGCGGTGTTTTTTGCACAATGCCTTGACTGTAAGAGCGCGTTTATAAACAAAGCGCGTGCTTGCCTTTTTCTCGCGCAACTGCACCATAGACACACCACCTTCCAACGCAGCGTGCAGAATTTCAAAAAAACGCTCATCATCGACAATGCGCTCATCGGTAACAAACATAAGTGAGTAATCAATAGTCATAGGTATTGATCACAAGCCGCGTTGCCACATCCTCTGTGCGTAGCTCATACAAAGTGTCGATGAAAGCCATTTGAAAACTTGCGGGCGCCTGTGCTTTTTCAGCAGCCATGTCTCCAGCAACGCCCATAAGTGCCATTGCCCCAAGCGCTGCTGCGTGTGCATCGTTTTCCACTGCCACAAAAGCACCAATGAGCGCGCTTGCAGTACAACCCATGCCAGTAACGCGCGACATAAGTACATTGCCATTTTTAAGCTCACTTATTTTGTTTGGAGAAACCACATAATCAACCTCGCCGCTTACCACTACGGTCGCCCCCGTTTGCTCCGCTAATGCCTTAGCAGCATCAACCGCGTTCTTGCTTTCCACCGTGCTGTCCACACCCTTGGTTGCAACCTCACATGCGCTCAGGCTCATAATTTCTGAGGCGTTGCCTCGTATGACGCGCGGCCGTCCACGCTTGACAAGCGCGTTACAAGTTTGCGTCCTGTATAAAGACGCACCCGAGCCCACGGGGTCTAGCACACATGGCGTGTCGCATGCCTGTGCTTTTTCAGCAGCGAGAAGCATACTCTCTACCCAATGTTCGCTCAGCGTACCTATGTTTATGACCAACGCCGAGGCAATTGCTACAATGTCTGCGACTTCTTCTTTGGCATGCGCCATGACAGGAGATGCCCCCGCCGCTAGCAGCGCATTTGCAGTCGTGTTCATGACCACGTAGTTAGTAATGTTGTGTATCAGTGGGTTTGTTTTTCGTACTTCTGCGTGTAGTTCGGCAATCATCTTTTTTTCCATTACAAACTCCTTAATCGTTCATATGTGAATATAGTGTGATTATAACATTATGTGTGTTGCGATTACATATCAAAAATATTACTTTTACATTGCAAATATGATAATAACATGTGTATTTTAGCGATTTTGTAAAGGGTATGATATTTGGAGCGTGGCGCATGAATTGAACTTTGTAACGCTATGTTTTTGCATGTGCGCATCCATGTAAAATATGAAAAAAGCATAGCATGATATACTTTGTAACTATGGATGTAATGGAAATTCCTGAGCTTTTAGCATCACTTGAAAAGGATGTTATGGAAAACTGGAGGCGTCTTTGACTCGGAAAAACTGAACCGAGAAATAGAGACGCTGGAAGCACAAACACAAGAAGAGCACTTTTGGGACGACCGCCAAGAGGCAGAGCGTACCTTTGGCGCATTAAATGAAAAAAAGAAGTTTTTACAAGCTTGGCAAGAACTCAAAGAGTCTACAGAAGACATGCTGGTGTTGTACGAATTGTTAAAAGAAGCAGACGAAGAAGAGCAAAAGACAACGCGTGCGCAACTGCTTTTGGATTACCAGCAGACGCACAACGCCTTTGAGGCACTGAAAACACAGTCCTTGCTCAGTGGTCCTCACGATGCAGGGAATGCGTTTTTGACTATTCACACTGGGGCAGGCGGCACGGAGTCTTGCGACTGGGTGCAAATGCTTACGCGGCTCTACATGCGTTGGTGTGAAGACAAGGGCTTTAAAACCAGCACCTTGGATATGCAATATGCCGAAGGTGGAATTAAGTCCGCTGTTATTGAGGTGCGTGGTTCATATGCTTATGGTTACTTACACGCCGAAACGGGCATTCACAGGCTTGTGCGCATTTCACCCTTTGACAGCAGCGGACGTAGACACACAACCTTTGCGTCTGTGCACGCCTCACCAGTTATTGAGGACGCCTTGGAAGTGGAAATAAACGCGGAAGAGATACGCATAGACACCTACCGTGCAAGCGGCGCGGGTGGGCAGCATGTAAACAAAACCGACTCGGCGGTGCGCATTACGCACATGCCTACGGGCATTGTAGTGCAGTGCCAAAACGAGCGCTCACAGCACAAAAACAAGAGTACGGCGCTTAAAATTTTAAAAAGCCGCTTGCATGAACAACAGCAGCAAGAAAAACAAGCAGAGCGTGAAAAAAGCATGCATCAGAAAAAAGACATTGCATGGGGCAATCAAATTCGTTCATATGTGTTTCACCCCTACTGCTTGGTCAAAGACCACAGAACCAACACCGAGACGGGCAACGTCCAAGCGGTTATGAACGGCGAAATAGACGCGTTTATAAGCGCGTATTTGCAGGAGCAAGCCTATGCATAAAATGCATCTTCGTAATGTGCGTAAATTTTTGTTGTGTGTTACCTGTGCTTTTATAAACCTCGTTGCATTTTCGCAAGGGGAAAATACACAACAACGTGGAAAAAATGCCTTCATGTCCTCATGGGACGTTGCGGTACTTGGTGTGCGCACTGATAACTTTGATGCCATGAGCAGTGCCGTGCGCAAGACTGCCCTCTTTCTTAATTCTCTTTTAGACGATGCCGTAAAGTCGGTACCAACTCACAAGATGAACCCCGAGGAGCACGTAAAAGCAAAAGAGCGACTGCGTGTTAAGGCGCTTGCCTCATTGCAAAAGCAATTAAGTGAGGCTATTACAAAACACGAAAGCGCAGTACTCTCAGACAATAACAAGTCGGCATGGGCTACGCGCGCAAAGGAGAAAAAAACACTCGACGAACTGAAAAAGAAAATAAAGAAAATAGAAGCTCTAAAAGTTGCGGACATTCCCTTGGAATCTACATTGCCCGTAAAGTTTATTGAGCAGTCCACGTACATGTGGGCAAAGCGCACGCAAGACTTACAGGCTATTGCGGATGAATTGTCTGCGGACGCGCTCTTGTATTTTACACTCAATGAACTTGAAGACGGGTACATTATTATAACCCTTTATGACTACAATGCAATTGCAGAAGAAAAACAGCAAGTTATGCAAACCATCATGCATGAGGAAAAAGTAGCCTTGATACAAGATGGCTTACAAAAAGCAATTAACACGCACATACTCGGCGCGCCCGCAGCTGCTTTGCGCATTGAGGTAGCAATAGATTCAGAAGAAAGCACATGGCGTAGTCGTGTTGAAGATGCGCCAATATTGGTGGATGGCAACGTCGTTGGCTTTGGCTCTGTAGACTTGCGTGTTATAGAGGTGGGAAGCCACGCGGTAATGGTGTCTTTTCAAGGGCAGCAGCGCACCCTCTTGGTTGAGCTTAAGGAAGGCGATGAAGCCCTGCGCCGTGTCTTGTTTAACGCGGACGCGGAAAACACCGTTACGCTTTTATCAGAACCCGCGGGCGCACGTGTGTATGTTAATTCACAATGGATGGGCAATACACCTATGGTACTTTCTCGTCCCGTGGGTGATCTTGCAGACCAAGTTGAATTGAGACTAGCCGAGCATGAAGACACGCGGCTTACTATTAACAGCGTTGCACCCGCGACTATGTCAGCAACGCTAAAGCCTATTTATGCCGTGCCGCTTAAAGATCGTTTGAAACAACGGCGTAATCGCTTTTACACCGCCTTTGCCGTCTTTGGCGCATCGCTTATTCCGCCCATTGTCTTAAACAGTCTTTACACAGGTGAAAACGCTGCTCTCCTTGCAGCTAACAAAAACAAGCAAGTATCTCGCCAATCTCTTATAGAGTCTGATGAACGGCGCCAAGCATATTATTATTCTTACATAGGGACTGCCGTCCTTTCCGCAGGCATGAGCATTTACGCCTTTGTAGAACTCATTTTTTACTTGCGCACGGCAAGCGAATATCACGATAGATAAGCTTTAAGGAAAAGTGAACTACAATAGTAGTATTACTTAAAATCGTAAGTGCAGATGAAATGGAGGAAGAATGGGGTTATTACGTACCATAGGCAGGCTTTTTAGAAGCAAGGAAGCTTCTATCAGCATAGCCGAGCTTGAAGACGTGCTTTTACAGTCGGGGCTTGCTCCCAAACTGTGTTTTAAAGCCATTGCAACTTTGGAAGAACGACTAGGCATTTCAAGCAACAGCGTGAAAATTGTCTCCACGCTTACTGATATATTGCGTCCTTTAATTTTAGACAGCCCGAGGTTTGATGCGCCTCACAATGCACAGCTACCGACGGTGTGCATGTTTGTGGGAGTAAACGGCGTTGGCAAAACCACCAGCATAGCAAAGTTTGCTCACCAGCTTATGCATGAACAGGGGGTAGCGCAACAGGCTATCACCCTTGCAGCAGGGGACACCTTTCGGGCTGCAGCGGCACTACAACTTGAAAAACACGCACAGGCCTTGGGGCTTACCTGCGTGCGGCAACAAGATGGTGCTGACCCCGCCGCCGTGGTTTACGATGCAATATCACATGCCAAAAGCACCTCTCAGCAATATGTGCTTGTAGACACGGCAGGGCGCATGAACACGCGAAAAGACCTCATCGCACAGTTGGAAAAAATACACCGCATTGTACAAAAGCAGGTTGATGCAAAAAACATCATCGCATTTATTGTCATAGACGGCAACAGCGGGCTTAACACGGTAAATCAGGTTAAGGACTTTGCGGAAGCCGTGCCTGTGGATGCGCTCATTCTTTCAAAATATGACGGCAGTACACGAGGCGGCGTTATCATCAGCATAGCGCAAGAATGCGCCTTGCCTTGTGCATTTGTAGGCACTGGCGAGAGTTACAGTGATCTGCGCAGCTTTGAAAAGGAGTCTTTTCTTCGTGAGTTTTTATCAGAATAAAAGACAGCCACAATGCGCACGCAAAACTACCCTCAGCAGCGCCGCAAAGCCTTTTTTGGCCTTGCTGAGCTTTTGTGTTTTTGTAGTCTTTGCAGCGCATGCGCAAATACACATTCCGCCTAACACTGCGGGCGTACCCAATGAGCCTGAAGGGACAGAGGGAGTACAGAGTGAAGCTGACACAACAGAAGCAGAGCGCGAGCCACTCATACCAAACGAGTACGCCGGGCGTTATAAAGAAGCTCCCAAGGATGCCGCTACCAGTGTCACATGGTACGCCCACCCGCAAAAAATAGCTTCGAGCATACCGCTTGGTGAAATAGAGGTCTACGTAAGACGCTTTGAAGATGACTCGCCTTATTTGGAAAAAACGCTTGACAAGAAGAAAGGGCGCATTTTTTTAAAAGAAACCCGAGGTCTTTTGTATCGCATATATGACGTTATATTTGTGCCCTATATTCCGCTGGAAAATGTTGAAAAGCCTGCAAAAGATGTGCAAGACGCGCCCTTGGAAAAGACAGCATTGGAAGAGACAAAAGAACTGAGTGAGGTGGCAACGGTAGGCGAAGCAAGTAAAACTGCGCAAAAAGCTGAAGAAGAGACGGAAAATGTTGAAAAGCTTGCAAAAGATGCGCAAGACGCGCCCTTGGAAGAGACAGCATTGGAAGAGACAAAAAAACTGAGTGAGGTGGCAGTCGTACGCGAAGCAAGTAAAACTGCACAAAAAGCGGAAGCAAAAACCACATTGGTAAAAAAAGAAGATACGAGTGAACCCCCTACTGAGCAGCCTAATTCCGCAGCCGAAGATGATGCAACAAGGCAGGACGAAAAAACAGAGACAAAGACAAACCAAGAAGCAGTAAAAAAAGATGCGGAGGTGGAAGAGCGTCAAGAGGAAGAGCCCCAAGAGGAAGTGCCAACTCGAGTGCCAAGCTATGAGGAGCGGCATACCGGGAGATCACTGTTTGTGGAAATACAAAAACTTCGCAGCGACGGTTTAGTGGATTTGCTGGTGCGCTATGGAGGACAAGAGCTGTTGTTCTCAGAGACCTACCAGTACACCAGCAAGGGTGCCCTGCGTACGCTTAACCGAAAATATAGCGATACGTCGCTTGTTCGCTTTGTGTATTACTTTACGGGCGGCGGCCTTGAAGAGGAATTTCACCAAAATGCAGATAAATCTGTCTATTACAAAAAATACACGCAAACTGGACAGCTTAAAGAATCAGCACGCTACGACAGCGAGGGCGCGCTGCAGTACAAAATAACCTATAGCTTTGCAAAAGACGGCAGCATAGAGTCCGAAGAAGAAATGGGGGTAACATGGCGCGCGCGCACAGAATATCGAGACGGAAAAAAATATGAGACGCTGCGTTACGAAAAAAGCAAGGCCGAAGATGGCACTGAGAAAGAAAGCGTTGTTTCAAGGGTGCGCTACGACTACAAGAGTAACACAAATAGTTCTTCAGACAAAAATGAGAAATTTCTCCATGAGAAAAGCAGCGAGTCTTTTTTTAACAAAGAAGGCACGCTGGTAAAAAAGCGCGAATATGTGGACTTTGCACTCACAAAGGAAATAGAATACGCAGATGAGGATGTGAGAATTGAAACACAATTTTTTAAGGACAAGCCCGTTTTGCGAATACACTACGTAGGGGCGCGAAAAGAGCGCGTGGAAATATTGAAATAACATGTGGATGCGTCAACTCATATTACAAAGCCTCTGCGCACGGCGCAAAAAAAACCTCTCGCTTTTTTTCTCCATGGCAAGCATTGCTGCGGGTGTTTTGAGCCTTACCGTGGTTGTTGGTGTTATGAATGGACTACAAGATGTGCTTATAAAAAACTTAATAAGCATAGAAGCGTACGAATACAATGGAGTAGCGCCTGAGCCTCTTTCGCTTTTAGAAGTTGAAAAACGAATGCAAAACATTGAGGCCATAGCGGGCGTGAATGTGGTCGTGCCCTTTGTGGACGAGTTTGCGCTTATAAGCAGTGAAAAAACCTCCTTGGTCGCCCATGTACGCGCTGTTAAAAGTGAGGCGGCGCAACAGGACGAGGCCTTTGTTGCTGCCATACGCGGCGGTGTTCAACGCCCTACAAGCACGGGCGGTTTTATAGAAACAGGCAGCATAAGCCTCGGCTGGGCGCTTGCCGTGCGGCTAGGCGTGTATCGCGGTGACGTGGTAAAAATAACCTTGCCGGGCGCGGGGGCAGGGTTTCAACCAAGCGTACAAACATTACTCGTCTCGGATATTTTTTATAGCGCAAGCAGCTACGACAGCACGTGGGCGTTTATTTCGCTTGTTGATTACGCGCAAAGCATGAATTACACAAAAAAGCGAAAAGAGAACAGTGCTGAGACTCACAAGGCATTTACAAAAACACCAGCGCCAAAACTCACGGGAGTGCGCTTTGGTTTGCGCATGAAAAACAACCAAACCACCATGCAGGCGCTTCAAGGGCTCTTGCACAATGTACGTTCATGGCAAGAAAACAACCGCTCCTTTTACTTTGCGCTCAAAACTGAAAAAACGCTTTTGGCATTGCTCGCCGCCATCATTTTTGCCGTCATTGCCTTACATTTTCGCTTTGCAATGCTCAGGCGCATAAACGGAAAACGAGACGACATTGTTTCTTTACGCGCCATGGGCGCAACCCCGCAAAACATACGCATGTGGTTTTTTGGTGAAAGCGCCTGCCTTGGTGCCCTTGGAATAGCCGTGGGACTTGCTGCGGGCT
Source organism: Spirochaetia bacterium (assembly GCA_965196605.1). Lineage (GTDB taxonomy): Bacteria > Spirochaetota > Spirochaetia > WTKD01 > CBDAKK01. The sequence goes on along the minus strand of CBDAKK010000003.1, from coordinate 64,539 downwards.
TGGGCATTTTTGCGCTCTACCCGCGGGTCTTGCTCTTGTTGCAAGGTGAGGCAAACCTGAACGTGCCACTTCAAAACATGCGCCTCGGTTTTTTGCGAGTCAGCGAAGTTGCTATGATTATAATGTGCACGGCGGCAATTATTATGACAAGCACGTATTTTGCAGTGCGCCGCGTTACAAAAATAACACCCATGCAAGTACTACAATATGAATAAACAAGAATCTCCTATTATTAACGTAGCTTCCTTGTGCAAGTGCTACACCAAAAAATACGCAGAGCCCATAGAGGTGCTAAAAAACATTTCGTTTGAAGTTTGCAGGCAGACGCACACCGTCATAACGGGTGAAAGCGGCAGTGGCAAGACAACCTTGTTGAGCATGATCTCAGGACTCGACGCTAGCGACAGCGGCAGCATATGCGTTGATGGCGTGGAAGTATCTGGACTTACGGAACAGGCACGCGCGCGCTTTAGGCTTGCTACCATTGGCTTTGTATTTCAGCACCATTATTTGTTGCAAGATTTTAGCGCGCTTGGCAACGTCATGTTGCCCCTGCTCATGAACGGTGAAAAAAAACGAGAGGCGCGAGAAAAAGCGCGCAATGTGCTTGTGCGTGTTGGGCTGGAGAAGCGAACGACCCATACTGCAAAGCAGCTTTCAGGTGGAGAATGCCAACGCGTTGCCGTTGCGCGCGCCATTGTGCACAGCCCGTCCCTCATACTTGCGGATGAACCGACGGGCGCGCTCGATGCCCGAAACTCAGAATACATTCGCACCATGCTTTCGGAATTAGTAAGCGAAGCCAAGGCCACACTGGTGGTTGCGACGCATGACAATACCTTTCTCTCCATAGCGCACTCGCACATACACCTTGAAGATGGAAGCCTTGCGTTTCACAAAAGCATAGGGTGAGCCTCAAAATGCGCTACTCTTTTTTTTCGCAGCTATGGCGGAGCAAACGCTCGTTTGTAGTTTTACAAATAAGCCTTGTAACCATATCGCTTATTCCGCTGGTCTTGGTGCAGCAAGCAACCAAAAGCATGGTGGAAGAAATCTCCAATCGCATTATAGAAACCAGCAGTGCGCACATTGTACTCTCCATGCTTCAGTCTGAAGAACAAGCAAAGCGCATTCAAAGCGTAAAAAAAGTAGTGGAAGAATTTCCGGAAATACAAAGTGCGTTTGCAGAAATTACTGGCGGGGGCATATTACGCAAGGGCATGAAGCGTAGCGGCATTACTATAAGGGGTGTGGAACCCGCACTCTTTAAAGAACGCGGCTTTGTAAAATATGTGCAACTTGAAGCAGGGCGCTTGGCCTTTGAAAACGAAAAAAGCATTGTACTTGGAACAGCCGTGGCAGAAAAACTTTCTGCGCATGTAGGTGACTCGCTTTTGTTGCTCACGGTTCAGTCGGATGCGCCATCGGCTTTGCCAAAAATAATGCGCTTTGTTGTCTCTGGCATTGTTAGCGTGGGCTACGAAGAATTAGACAGGGCCTGGGCATTTGTGCCATTTACGCGCGCCGCTGCTTCTTTTACGGGAGCAGACCAACGCGCATTTGTAAAAATGAAAATTGCAGACCCCTTTAGTCTACCAAACGCGCTGGTAAAACGCGCTGCACAAAAAAGCAATAAGGGCGCGGCGCTCCTTGCAGAACTGGCAAGTGCCTTAAAAAATTACGGCATAATTTCCTCGTGGTACCAACAGGATGTACGGCGCTATGCCTTGTTTATTGAAACAAAACAACTACTAAACGCGGTGATGGTTGTAGCAGTGCTGCTTGCCGCAATAACGCTTTCATCAACCATGGGCATGCGCGTGGTAGACCTTGAGACTGACATTGCAATACTCAAGGCTCTGGGCGCGCAGCCTAAAAAGCTGGAACAGCAACTCTTTTTACAGGCGCTTACAAACGGAATAGTGAGTGCATGTTTAGGCATAGCGGGTGGGGTAGGGCTTAACGCCGCTGCCAACACGCTTATTGCATGGGCAGACTCGCTAATAAATGCGGCGCGCGCAGTCTTAGGCCACAATGAACCCGTGCATTTGCTTAATACCGAGTACTACCTTACAAGCATACCCTTTCACATATATTGGTGGGACCTGCTCCCAATTGGTGTATTTGCCATAGCACTTTCCGTATGCGCTACCTACGTACCAGTGCGTAGGCTCCGCGCCATTCCGTCATTAAAAATCATTCGGCGCCATTAAACCCGCGTTATTTTTTAATACATGGCGTGGGTTTTTCAAAAAAAATCTATTTCGTATTTTTTTTGCTACAATTCTTTTTTTTGTAATTATTTATAAGCATTATTGTAAATAATAAGAAACAAAAAACGCTTGACGAACTGTTGCAGCGGTAGTATATTACAAATAGGTAATTGTCTGGAATTACTTGAGTAACATATAATCTTAGGGATAACAAGTATAAAAGTTTCAAGTTATATAAAAGTAAAAATATTTTTAATAAGTAGCGTAGTTTTGTTTTTATTGGGATGTCCACCATTGCAAGCCCTCCAAAAGCAACCAAAGAACCCAGATGACGTACCCGCAAATACAAAAGCTGTTTCCGAAGGGACGACATTTAAGTTTGAAGAAGAAACAGTGGTGAAGGGATTATCGGAAATAAACAATATATTTGTGCAGGATCTTAAGGTAACGGTTGATGCTGATGACAAAGCGCCGCTTCGAGTTTCTGTGAAGGTTGCAAATGTATCTTCAGGAAATACCCCTGACCTAACGATAGGTGATGATAAGGCAAAAGAAGCAGAATATAAACAAGGAAAGAGGCTACAGCTTTTTGGTTTGATGCCCGGGATTTTCAAGATTATAGTGAATAAAGCAGGGACGCAAGGGAAGTACAAGGAGCAGAGAGCATCGTATTTGCTAGTTATTGGGATAAATTCGAGTGATAAAGCTCCAGCGATTGTAAGAGTGAGTAAGGAATATAGCGAGACATCTAAAAGTTTTGATAAGCAAGAAGTAATTGGAGAAATAGGGAGGAAGTTAGGAAAAGATTTTAGCGGATATAACCTTAGGAATATCAAAAATCCAGCAGGGAAGGTAGCAGTACTTTGGAATGAGAGCACTAAGGAATTTGATATTAATAGCGTGGGGGGGTACGTGGTATGCGGTAACGCTAGAGAAGGACAATGCAGAAACGCACAATGCATTGGTTGAGTTTAGGGTTACGCCGGGAGAAGGAGGAGATCTGCAAGCTAGTCAAACAACTATTAACAAGCAATATGCAGCGGATGGAGCGGTTTTTACAGAGGCTGAAATAAGGAGTGCTGTGACAGGAGTATTTGCTGGACGAGCTGGTTTTAGGGTAGTAGATGCCCAAGAGATAGAGATACGTGGGCAAGCAGGGCAGGTGTTGAATTGGAATTTGGGAAGTAAAGAATTAGAAATAAGAAATGCTGGGCAAGCGAGGTATACGATTACGTTTGGTGCGCCAAACTACAAAGACAAGGATATCCAGATTGATTTTAAGGTTACCAAAGGAGTGATGAGTGATAAGGTAGTTGGGAAGGTATATACAGCGGTTTATGCAGATGGAGAGACGTACCATGAAGGTGATTTATTGGGGATGATAGAGGGAGAGCCAGCTGGTGCGAGTATTAATAAGTTGATGATGGGGAGTGGTAATAGCGTAGCAATTGTAGGAGCGGGAAATAAGAGCGTTACACACAAGAGAGCAGGAAGTGCGAAGGTTAAAGTAGATCTTGAGCATAGGAATTATGAGAATAGAGAGGTAGAGATATATTTTAACATTCTTTCGGGGAAGGGGAATCAGGCCTCGAAAGTAGAGTTGTCATCGCACAGCGAGGTGTGGGGGACTGGGATAGATATAAAGAATTACAATGCAAGTAAGTATGAGTATGGATTAATACCAGATAAGACGGAAGTTAGAATTAATAAGCGTGGAGTAATAGAGGCAACAACGCCATATGAGGGAGTGATATGGCGCCGAATAAAGAAAACGCAGACACATGGTGCATCAGGTTGGTCGGATACGGTGAATGTTGAGTTTACAAAGCAAGAGCAAGGTGAACTGGAAATAGCGGTTCCAGGACAGAGTAAGCCGTGGAATAGTGGTGGCGTACAGCTGAGTCTTGTGCGAGGCAAGAAGGGTACAGGCAACGGTACTGTGCAGTATGAGAAAGTTTTAAGTGACACAACAGCATTAGGAGCGGGAGTAACAAGTGCTGGCGTGGTTACGGCGAGTGGTCCCGGAGACGTAGTGGTGAAAGCTACGAAGCATGGAGATGCTAGGTATAACGCGAAGGAGTCGAAGAGTGTAACGGTAAAGTTTGCTGTAGGAGCGTTTTCTAGTACTGTGCAAGGGAGAACAGAAAGGGTAGCGTACAAGGCAGGGGAGACGTATGACGAAACAGCGTTGTTAGGATTTGTAGACCATGAGCCACCGGGAACGAGCATAGCGTCTATTAGGGTTAGTGGTAGCAGAAGGAGTGTGAAGGTTGACACGCAAAACAAGACGGTGAGCCATGCCGGTGTAGGCAAGACTGCGGTAGAAGTAGAGTTACAGAATCCAAAGTATAGTGCGAAAGTAGTAACTATAACGTTTGAAATACAGGGGTTAGCACAGAAGAAGCCAGATCCAGTGAGATTATCGCAGTCTAAGGTGACGTGGGGAACAGATGTAAGAATAACGGATAGGGATTACGATACAAACAAGTATGAGTATCAGTTAAACAGCACTGGAGGAGTGAAGCGTAATGGTAAAACAATAAGCGCGAAAGGTGGGCCCGGCACAGCGACGTTTAAGAGCAACGAGTACTCATAGTGCATCGATGTTTTCGGATAGTGTGACAGTTACTTTTACAAAGCAAGAGCAGGGCGCGTTAGAGATAGCGGTGCCAGCACAGATTAAACCGTGGGATCAAAACGTACAGCTTCGCCTTGTATCAGGTAAAGCTGGCAGTAGCACGACGGGGAATCCTGTGTATGAGAAAGTTTTAAGTGGCACAAAAGCATTAGGAGCGAAAGTAACAAGTGACGGATTGGTTACGGCGAGTGGTCCCGGAAATGTAGTAGTGAAAGCTACCAAGCAGGGAAATGATAAGTATAACGCGAAGGAATCGAAGAGTGTAACGGTAAGGTTTGATAGAGCGAATTTTCCAGATAGTGTGCAAGGTAAGAAAATAAATGTAGCGTACACGAAAGGGGCGACGTATGATGAAAACGCGTTATTGGGATTTATAGACCATGAGCCAACGGGAACCAGCATAGCGTCTATAAAGCTTAAAAATGGAAAAAGTGTGAGTGTTAACACGCAAAGCAAGACCGTGAGTCATGCCGGTGTAGGTACAAGTACGGTGGAGGTAACATTACAGAATCCGAAGTATAACAGTAAAACCGTAGCGATAGAGTTTATAATAAGTCCCGCGACACAGAATAAGCCGGGTCCAGTGAGATTATCGCAGTCTTCGGTAGCGTGGGGGACTGGGATAAGTATAAGGAATTACGATGCAAATAATGAGTATAGGTTAGTGCCACCTACTACAAACGTTAGGATTAATGCTCATGGAGTAATAAACGCAACGGCGCCATATGTGGGAATTATAAAGCGGCAGTCTAAGAGTACAAATACTCACAGTAAATCGCTGTGGTCGGATGATGTGACAGTTATTTTTACAAAGCAAGAGCAGGGCGCGTTAGAGATAGCGGCGCCAGCACAGATTAAACCGTGGAATGGAGGTGGAGTAGCGCTGAGTCTTGTGCGAGGCAAGGAAGGTATTGGCAGTGGTAATTTGACGTATGAGAAAGTTTCAAGTCGCACAACAGCATTAGGAGCGGTAGTAACAAGTGCTGGCGTGTTTACGGCGAGTGGTCCCGGAAATGTAGTAGTGAAAGCTACCAAGCAGGGAGATGATAAGTATAACGCGAAGGAGTCGAATAGTGTAACAGTAAGGTTTGATAGAGCGAATTTTCTAGATAGTGTGCAAGGGAGAACAGAAAGGGTAGCGTACAAGGCAGGGGAGATGTATAACGAAACAGCGTTGTTAGGACTTATAGACGATGAGCCAACGGGAACCAGCATAGCGTCTATAAGTCGTAGCAGTGGCATGAGTGTGAGTGTTAACAGGCAAAGCAAGACCGTGAGTCATGCCGGTGTAGGTACAAGTACGGTGGAGGTAACATTACAGAATCCGAATTATAACAGTAAAACCGTAGCGATAGAGTTTATAATAAGTCCCGCGACACAGAATAAGCCGGGTCCAGTGAGATTATCGCAGTCTTCGGTAGCGTGGGGGACTGGGATAAGTATAAGGAATTACGATGCAAATAATGAGTATAGGTTAGTGCCACCTACTACAAACGTTAGGATTAATGCTCATGGAGTAATAAACGCAACGGCGCCATATGTGGGAATTATAAAGCGGCAGTCTAAGAGTACAAATACTCACAGTAAATCGCTGTGGTCGGATGATGTGACAATTACTTTTACGAAGCAAGAGCAGGGCGCGTTAGAGATAGCGGCGCCAGCACAGAATCAGCCGTGGAATAGTGGTGGCGTACAGCTGAATCTTGTGCTAGGCAAGGAAGGTATTGGCAGTGGTAATTTGACGTATGAGAAAGTTTCAAGTGGCACAACAGCATTAGGAGCGGGAGTAACAAGTGCTGGCGTGGTTACGGCGAGTGGTCCCGGAAATGTAGTAGTGAAAGCTACCAAGCGGGGAGATGATAAGTATAACGCGAAGGAGTCGAATAGTGTAACAGTAACGTTTGATAGAGCGAATTTTCTAGATAGTGTGCAAGGGAGAACAGAAAGGGTAGCGTACAAGGCAGGGGAGACGTATAACGAAACAGCGTTGTTAGGACTTATAGACGGTGAGCCAACGGGAACCAGCATAGCGTCTATAAAGCTTAAAAATGGAAAAAGTGTGAGTGTTAACACGCGAAGCAAGACCGTGAGTCACGTCCAGGCAGGTACAAGTACGGTGGAGGTAACATTACAGAATCCGAAGTATAACAGTAAACCCGTAGAGATACAGTTTATAATAAGTCCCGCAACACAGAATAAGCCGGGTCCAGTGAGATTATCGTAGTCTTCGGTAGCGTGGGGAACAGATGTAAGAATAAATGATTACGAGGCTAGTAAATATGAATATGAGTTACAATCAACGAGTGGAGGAGTGAAGCGTAATGGTCAAACAATAAGCGCGAAAGGTGGGCCCGGCACAGCGACGATACGGCGACGTTTAAGGGTAACGAGTACTCACAGTAAATCGCTGTGGTCGGATAGGGTGACAGTTACTTTTACGAAGCAAGAGCAGGGCGCGTTAGAGATAGCGGTGCCAGTACAGGGTACGCCGTGGGGTCAAGACGTACACCTTAGCCTTGCAGCAGGTAAAAAAGGCCGTGGCAACGGAGTCCTTGTGTATGAGAAAGTTTCAAGTGGCACAACAGCATTAGGAGCGGGAGTAACAAGTGTTGGCGTGGTTACGGCGAGTGGTCCTGGATACGTAGTGGTGAAAGCTACCAAGCAGGGAAATGATAAGTATAACGCGAAGGAGTCGAATAGTGTAACGGTAAGGTTTGATAGAGCGGATTTTCTAGATAGTGTGCAAGGGAGAACAGAAAGGGTAGCGTACAAGGCAGGGGAGACGTATAACGAAACAGCGTTGTTAGGACTTATAGACGGTGAGCCAACGGGAACCAGCATAGCGTCTATAAAGCTTAAAAATGGAAAAAGTGTGAGTGTTAACGCGCGAAGCAAGACCGTGAGTCACGTCCAGGCAGGTACAAGTACGGTGGAGGTAACATTACAGAATCCGAAGTATAACAGTAAACCCGTAGAGATACAGTTTATAATAAGTCTCGCAACACAGAATAAGCCGGGTCCAGTGAGATTATCGCAGTCTTCGGTAGCGTGGAGAACAGATGTAAGAATAAATGATTACAATGCTGGTAAATATGAGTATGTGTTACAGTCAACGAGTGGACAAGTAGTCACGCGTAATGGTGAAACAATAAGCGCAAATGGTGGGCCCGGCACAGCGACGATACAGCGAAGCTTAAAGGCAACGAAGACGCATAGTGCATCAGGTTTGTCGGATGGTGTGACAATTACTTTTACGAAGCAAGAGCAGGGCGCGTTAGAGATAGCGGTGCCAGCACAGAGTAAGCCGTGGAATAGTGGTGGCGTACAGCTGAATCTTGTGTCAGGCAAGGAAGGTATTGGCAGTGGTAATTTGACGTATGAGAAAGTTTCAAGTCGCACAACAGCATTAGGAGCGGGAGTAACAAGTGCTGGCGTGGTTACGGCGAGTGGTCCCGGAAATGTAGTAGTGAAAGCTACCAAGCAGGGAGATGATAAGTATAACGCGAAGGAGTCGAAGAGTGTAACAGTAACGTTTGATAGAGCGAATTTTCGAAGTAATGTGCAAGGGAGAACAGAAAGGGTAGCGTACAAGGCAGGGGAGACGTATGACGCAACAGCGTTGTTAGGACTTATAGACGATGAGCCAACGGGAACCAGCATAGCGTCTATTAGGTTGACCAGTGGAACGAGTGTGAGTGTTAACGCGCGAAGCAAGACCGTGAGTCACGTCCAGGCAGGTACAAGTACGGTGGAGGTAACATTACAGAATCCGAATTATAACAGTAAACCCGTAGCGATAGATTTTATAATAAGTCCCGCAACACAGAAGAAGCCGGGTCCAGTGACATTATCGCAGTCTAAGGTAGCGTGGGGGACTGCTATAAACATAAGCGGTTATGATGCAAATAAGTATAAGTATGAAATAAAACCGGATAGTAACAAGATTGCTATTAATCATGGAGTAATAAGCGCAACGGCGCCATATGTGGGAATTATAAAGCGGCAGTCTAAGAGTACAAATACTCACAGTAAATCGGTGTGGTCAGATGCTGTGAAGGTTGAGTTTACTAAAGCGAAATTTTCAGCTAATGTGACAGGAAAAAACAAAGTAGTCAAACATACAGAAAATTTGAAAAAGTATGATGAAAAAGAAATACTCAAGGATTTTATTGACGGTGAACCTGGTCAACAAGAAATGGATGCTAATATACTTCTCAACCGTCCAGTATCACCAATAACAGACATTGTAGGCATTTCTATTAGTGGGAAGTCTGTAAGAAAAATTGAAAACAATGGTGTTTTCTCTCTGCAGGAAACTGGAGATTTAGGTAAGAGTACTATAGAATTTGAACTTGCTGCCCCTAATTATGAGAATAAAAAAGTTAGGGTTGAATATACTGTTGAGCGCGGAGTTATGAGTACTAATGCGAGGGCAGTCGATTACACATTTGGAAAGAATGCGTGTAAGGGTTTTTATAATGACACGTCCAGGGGATTTAAGGTTAGCGACATAGAATCAGATATTATTAAAGACGCGCCTGCAGGTACAAAGCTATTACTAAACCCCAACATTTCTGTTTCTCCACGACCTTACATATTGCTTAACCCGTATTCTGCAGATGGGCGGCTTGGGACTTGGGCTGAGTTTGTTGGGATATGTAATAGAGATGGTGCTGTTCTCGAAATCATTGTTAGTGGTTTCCTATATCATCAAAAATATAATAAAAAAGCAGTAAGTTTTAAATTTACTATTCAAAAATATAAGCCAGATGCTCCAAGTGCTCCATTCTTGTGGTCAGCAATAATTCAGATGCCAATAATTCGTGTAGGTTATACTACGAATACTGCAGAATCAGAAGCAATATTCGAGTATAATCCTACAATGTATGAATACCGGGTAATCAGACTGAAGGATAATGGGAAGCAGTATCCGGGTACACCTAGCATTACTAGTGAGGGAAAAATAAAGATTACGGGAATAGGTGTTCATAACTCTTCAATAGTTGGTGTGCAACAGCGTGTTAAAGAGACGAATTATAACGAAGCATCACAATGGTCTACATTCACAAGAATAGGGTTTCAAGCTTGTACGAGCAAAGTATGCCCAAGCATGCCTTAGACATTTGTAGTGCTTTTTAAAGGTAAGGAGGGGAGTGAGCAGTGTCACATTTTGCTCACTCCTCTTTTTTTAGTTCAATACCCATTAATATGGGGGCTGTTAGTTGTCATTGATTGTGCGCTTTTTTACTTTTAAGTGTTGTAAGCGTGGTCTTTGTTTATAAGGTAAGTCTGCGTTTTGTTCGCGGTGTCTTGCTTGCGATAAAGGGCTCTGCATGTTTATCACCGCCATGCATGTCAAGCTACGTACGCGGTGTAGTTTGTGAGCGTCCATTGCGCGTGTCCGCTTTGGGCGCAGTTTTCGCTGTGTAGCAGTGGCTCTATGTTTAAGCAAAAGACACCGCAGTTTGATATTTTGACTATGGGCGCCCATTTGTCCACATGCTCGCCTGAAAAGCCAAAGGAGGTTTTGAAGAGCCACTGCATAAACCCGCCGTGCGAAACCAGTATGAGCGTGGTGTGTCCCGCATCAATAAGGCTTGCTATCATTTTCCACACCTTACGCGCACGCGCAATAAGTGACAAAATACGTTCTGCTTGGGGTACCGCTTCCCAGCTTTTTTGCACAAAACGCGCGTAATGCTCTGGGTGTTGCTCCTGTATGTGAATAATGCTTTTGTCTTCAAAAATACCGACGTCTAGTTCCACAAGTTCTGCGGACTCTTTAAGGTGTAGCTGAGCCTCCGGGGCGCGCACGCTTTGATACGCATTGTAAATAATGCGTGCGGTGTGTTTAGCACGCCCTATGGGTGAGTGCACAATAGCGCTACTTGTGGGCGCATGCTCCACAAGGTACTTAGCGGTACTCTCTGCTTGCGCAACCCCCTTTTGGGTAAGGGGTGTTTCTAAGCGCCCCGCCATAAGTCGCGCTGCATTGTGTTCAGACTCCGCGTGCCTCACAAAATATATAGCCGCCTTTTTTTCTATGCCTTGTAAAATATCGTTCATGTGTCCTCTATCAAAAAATTATAAACTATTCTTAAATTGTATCGTTTATAAATTTTTATTTAATTTTATTTTTACTTATAATTTTTATTTTCCCAAATTCTTTTTTGAAAAAATACAATTATATCCTATACATAATATTAGTAATATCTAGCTATTTTAATAAGGGAGAATATCTTGTGATTAAAAATATTCAGTTGTATAAATGTATGTTTGTGGTGTTGTTTGCACTTTTGTTGTTTGCGTGTGATGATGCAAATGTTGATGAAGGTCTTGCGCTTACGAAAAAGGCAGCACTTAAAAAAGCAGAAGGAATGAGCGATGAAGAGCTTGCTAAATATGTATTCGCGGGCGCAGTTAATGAAAAGGGTTATCAAGATGGAGTTGGTGTTGATGCGAGGTTTGACAGTCCCCATATGTTTTCAAGGGACTCAAAAGGGACTTTGTATGTCGCTGATACGGGAAACAACGTAATACGAAAAATAAGTCCTGAAGGTGAAGTAACAACCTTTGCGGGAAAAAAAGGTGCCGGTGGTTTTCAAAACGGACATAGGCTTAATGAAGCGCTTTTTAATAAGCCTACCAGCATAGTAATAGATACCGCAGATAGAATGTACATTTCTGATAGTGGCAATCATCGTATACGAAAAATAGTTGGTGATGTTGTTAGCACCTTGGTAGGTGGTGATCTCGGGTATGAGGATAACCAACATGGAAAAAGTGGCGTAAAATTTCAAAGTCCCTTCAAGCTCCAAATAAAGTATTTTAAAGATAAAGACATGTTTCTCACTAAGGCAGCTCATCATAAAGGGCATAAACACTTAGGAAAAGCGCATCTGGAATCCTATGAAGGGAATAATAGTCACGATATAGCTCATAAAAAACATGGAGACCACATGGATATTTCGTTGCGAGACGGACCGAATGGACAAAGGTGGAGAGAGATAACCTTAAAAGATGGTATTGTCAAGGAAGTGATAACCATAGATAAGAATATGTCTCTGCCTATATTAGTAGGAAAAAATTCGTACGTAATGATAGCCAAGGGAAAAAAAGGTGCGGTATTTTATATTCTTATTCCTACGAAACATGTCATGGTGAAATTTGGTAGTTAAAAGAACAAATAAATTTTTAATAAGGCGCAGTTTGACGAAATAATTTCAGATTGCGTTTGATTCTACAAACACTTCTTTGTTAGTAATGGTACGGTCGTTTGCATGCTCGGCTTCTTGCAAAACTTTCATGCGTACAAGGGAGGTGTCAATTTTTTGCACATCATATTTCTACAACACAAAAAAGATAGCAATTCGCAATAATGTGCTTCTTAAATTATAGTGTCGTGTTGCATATTACAATCCAGTTACTTTCACAAATCTCTCAAACAATAGGTATGAAATTATAAAAACAATGCTCCTAACCGCGTGGCATTGTTACTTTTCATTAACATTTTTATCAATTTCCTTGTTTCAAATTCATAAGTTGCTATTCCTTTATATGGAAGCATATGACACGATTTATAATTTTATGTGTATGTATAGCAACGCTTAGTACATGCGAACTTTTTATGGGAATTGATGAAAAGCGCATGGATGGCTTTGTTAATTTTGATTACGTGCGCGACAGAATTTCAGATTCATACGCATCGTTGGCGTGGAAGGAAGCGAAAAACGACTTTAGCTGGAATAAAGTAATGCGCTCTGCGCGTTCTCGTATTAGCAGTGATATGTCAAGCCATGAATTGATGGATGTTTTAAAAGACGTATTAGCGCGTTTGAAAGATGCCCACATATCTTTTTCATTGGGACATGGCACAAATATACAATATGGACACAAGTTATTTCATCCTTATATTGCAAATCGTTCATATAGAAGAACATCGGGGTTTACGAAAAATGCGCCCGATAGGGTATATCAATATTACTTACAGTCAACACTACGAGACTACGGCACCAACAAAGTGATGATGTACGGTGCTATAGTTGATGACAAGGCGCAGGGCAAAAACCTTGGGTATGTGTATATCAGAACTTTTGCAGACAATAAAGATTTGAAGTTGACAACCGTTCAAAAATGGGCGCACGACATAGATGCCATTGTGTCAAGGCTTGCATATACGGATGGACTTATTCTCGATATTCGGCAAAATCCCGGAGGATACCCCGGAAATATGCTGCATATAGTTGGTCGTTTTGTGAAAGAAAGAAAACACTTTATGGACATGTATATGAAAAATGGCCCGGGTAGAAACGACTTTGCAGCACCGTATGCATGGCACGCTGAGCCACAGGGGCCGCGACAATATACAAAACCAATTGTGCTTATTACTGATGGTGGCACAGGCAGCAATGGTGAGTATATGACGCTTGCCCTGCGGCGTTTTGACTACGTAACCCATGTTGGGCAAGCTACTAAGGGTATTACCGGCTACATGATGGTAGCGCAAATGCCAAACGGTTGGGGGGCTTTCGTACACCACGGGGTATTCTGAAGGCATTACTGCTGAAAATAAGAAAAAGAACTACGAGCAAGATGGTATCCCACCACATGTTTCCATGAGCTACAAAGAGGTTATCACTACTGCCGATTATCAAGAATATAAAGGACAAGTTGACCCTATGCTTGATAGAGCAATTAGTATTTTGCTCAAGAAATTACCATGAGTACGCGTGCATTGCACGCTTGTACAATAGCTGCACTCATGTTCGCAAGTTTTGTCTTGCCATGTACTGCTTTTTCTGCTGAACTCGACAACACAAAGCCTGCCCCGCCTTCAAAGGCTTTTCAGAGTAATCGTCCACATCATATTATGATCAACGCACTGTTTGATTATGCAATAGTGCGAGACAAACTCATCTCTCCATTGCTTTACCACGCGCTACAAGGCGGACTTACATTCGGCTACGAGTACCGCGCGCCGCGACATGAGCATCGAATAATATTTCAAGCAATGGCAGGTGAACTTACGCGTCCCAACATGCATGTGGTGCCGGGCAACGGTACATACAAAAGTTCCTTACGTATTGCAGTACAAGGTACTGTTGAATACAGGCTTCTCATTCCGGTAGTGCGCATGCAACAGTGGTACTTGGCATTAGGCGGCATGGTCGCCACTACATTAGAAGCACGCAGCTACGTTTTCTCAAGCATGCCAGTACTCTCGTTTTTTACAACGTGGGATTTCGGTCATTCAATTCTTGTAGCATGGCAGCCCGCACAAAAACACAATTTACGCTTTGCGCTTGCCATGCCTGTTTTCTCACTTGTAAAACGCCCCGCGTGGAACTTTGCAACACCACAAATGGAAAGACAAGCAGACAAAGAGATAATGCTCCCGCTATATAGCAACCCTCATGTAACCTCAGTACACGAATGGTTTCGACTAAGCTTTGAATTTAAACACGAATGGGAGATTACAAAACTTTTGCAACTCAACACCAAGTATCAAAGCACCCTGCTCATATCAAGTTTACCGCGCTTTTTCGGTATGCTGAGTAACCAAGTTTCCATAGGGCTTAGCTTCCGTTTGTAATGCACCTGTGTTGCACACGTTGTCTTTGTGGGGGCGGGTATCCCCACCCCCCTGTTGGGTAAGACGCCGGATGTGCATAAGTGCTTTGTGGGGGAGCTACCCCCACACCCCCTTTGGGTAAGACGCGGTGCTGCGCTATGCGCGTCTTTCTGTGTTATAGCTCACGCGGTATTGTATGAATTCTTTCTGTTGCCACGACGTGAGCGCACTATGCAAACATTTCGGACGGCTGTACTTTCTTTTTTTCTTTTTTTGCGACGAAAAAGAAGAAAAGAAAGTACCAAAGAAAAAAAGAAAACTCGCTGTGGGGGCACGCCCCTACGCCCCCAAGTATTAAGTAAACGCTTCTTGTGTCGTCCATCGCACGGCTGTGATGACGTTCACGAGCGAAGCGAGGGGATGCAAACTATTGCATAAGTGCTTTGTGGGGGAGCTACCCCCACACCCCCTTTGGGTAAGACGCGGATTCTGCGCTATGCGCGTCTTTCTGTGTTATAGCTCACGCGGTGTGTGTGAACGCCTCTTGTCGCCAAGACGCAACACCAAATAAGCAATATACTCGAATGGCCGTACTTTCTTTTTTTCTTTTTGTGCGACGCTCACGAGTGAAGCGAGGGGATGCAAACTACTGCATAAGCACCGCTGTGCGGTGCAAACATGGAACTTGCATCAAAAGAAAAAAAGAAAGTACCAAAGAAAAAAAGAAAACTCGCTGTGGGGGCACGCCCCCACGCCCCCGCGTATTAAGCAAACGCTTCTTATGTCGTCCATGGCACGGCTGTGATGACGCTCACGAGCGTAGCGAGGGGATGCTGACATTCAGATTGCGGAGCGCAGCGTAGCAGACATGGAGTATTCGCATCAAAGAAAAAAACATCTTGTGGGGCTACGCCATAGGGACTAATGTGCGAGGTATAGAGATTACTCATGCGTGTTGAGCGCTACGCGCGCGGAAGCTATCGCAATTTTGCTAACGCAGTGTTGTATGAATTCTTTCCGTTGCCAAGCAGCTATTTTAAATACGTTATTCATTCGGATGGCACGCATTGTGCGCCATCGAGGGTATGGCTAGAAACATTAAATAGAACGGAGCGGACGACCGCCCCATGGAGGGGGCTGAAGGGGCGCCATGGATGGTGCGACACAGAAATGGAGCTCATAGCAAGTGTCGCAAAGCTGCACACATGTGTTTTTTGGAAAAATTGGTCTGCACTCAGCACTGTGTCAAAAAAATGTCGAAAATGCATGCCCTATACTCCATGCAACATTGTTCACATAAGAAAAAGCAATTCTCTTTTTGAATAATTTGACATTTTTGGAATTTAGGAGTACAGTAAAAAAATAATTTCATGACAATGCAACTTGCAAGGTGCGCGCTACCAATGCATTGCCAGCAGAAACAAAACACGGAGGATTTTATGAAAAAAATAGCGTTCTTATTACTGTCAATTTTGGCCATGGGCATGGTCTCTTGTGGCAAAGCTGAGAAAGCCGCAGAAGCAGGCACAACCAAAAACAAGACGGCTCAATACGAATGGGTCTTTCAGTCCTCTGACCAACCCGGCGAAATTGCCTTTGAAATTGAAAAGCAGTGGGCAGACCTCGTCTTTCGCGCGTCCAATGGGCGCATACGCATAAGCATTGCAGCTGCGGGCTCAGTGGTTGAACACAACCAAACGCTGGATGCGGTGGGCAACAACATTATTCAGGGCGACATAACCGATCCCTCGTATTTTAGCGGAAAAGATGCCGCGTTTTCACTGTTTGGAAACCTCATTGG
The DNA here is from genome assembly GCA_965196605.1 of Spirochaetia bacterium. Taxonomy (GTDB): domain Bacteria; phylum Spirochaetota; class Spirochaetia; order WTKD01; genus CBDAKK01. The sequence goes on along the minus strand of CBDAKK010000003.1, from coordinate 48,316 downwards.
CGCGTGGGAGTCACCGTGGGATTTTCTGCGCTTTATTTACTACGGCGGCGGCTTTGAAATTGCAAATGAACTCCTCAATTCATATGGAGTTCAACTTTTGGGGGTGAGCACCGTAGGCATTGAAGCCTTTGTTTCCAAAAAGCCCATTAGAGGCATAGCGGACCTACAAGGCGTAAAGTTGCGCGCGCCCGAAGGCTTGGTACAAGATTTGTTCAAGGCATTGGGCGCGTCTCCCGTAAACTTGCCCGGCTCCGAAGTCTACACCTCACTTGAAAAAGGCGTCATAGATGCTGCGGATTACAGCATTTTTGCGCGCAACCAAGCGCAGGGAATGAACGATGTCGGAAAGTACCCCATATATCCGGGCTGGCACTCCATGCCAACCGTGCAACTGAGCATCAATAAAAAAATATACGATGAACTCCCGAGCGATTTGCAAGCAATACTAGAAGCGTCAGCTGCGTATTACAGCGAATTTTTTCTTATGAACCATCAAGATATAGATCAAGTTGCGGTAAAAGATGCGCTTGATAAGGGCGCGGAAATAGTTTCATGGAACTCCGCTGATATAAAGACGGTGCGAGAAACCGCAGCAACCTTGTGGGTGGACATAGCGAAAAAGTCACCCATGGCACAAAAGTATTACGAAAGCGCTTTAAGCTACTTGAAGAAACAAGGAATGATAGAGTGATGAAGCGCAATTCTCACAATGTTCTTTCGCGCGCTAACGGCGTGGTCATTGCAATAGGCGAAAAGATTTCGTGGCTCTACGCCTGCATTGTGGTAATTTCCTTCTACGAAGTACTCATGCGCTACGCATTTAACAAGCCCACGGTGTGGGTGCATGAAAGTGCCCTCGCGCTTGCGGGCATAGCCATGATATACGGTGGACTTTACGCATTTGCAAAAAACAAACACATAGCGGTTTCCGTCATTGTGGATCTACTCCCCAAAAAGGCACAGGCCTTTTTTGCGCTTTTTGCCGACATTGTTGCACTCCTATATCTCGTGCTTTTAAGCCTCTCGGTCTTTGCCATGACAAAGCTGGCGCTCTTTGCCCCTGACGGCAGCATACGCTTAGAGCGCACGGGTTCTTCGTGGAATTCCATATTCCCCGCCGTGGTCAAACTGAGCATGAGCGCAACCCTTGTGCTGTTTGTGGCGCTTGCTGCAGTGCACGCATACGCAAAAATAGCAGCGCTCCGCAGAGGGCAACACAAAAACTAGCATGCTCGGCTTAAGCACTTTGGGCGTAGCGCCCATCACCATTTTAATTTTCGCGGCCATGCTGATACTGCTCGCCTCGCGCGTGCCCCTCGCCTTTCTCACGGGCGTTATCTCCATTGTCTTGGTCGTGGGCTGGTTTTCTGCGCAAACGCTACCGCTCATTGCAAACCGAGTCTACGGCTTTATGAGTTCGTACTCCCTTTTGGCAGTGCCCATGTTTGTGCTGATGGCCGCGCTGCTCGACAAAACGGGCATTGCGCGCGACTTGTACAACGCCATGTGGTTGTTCACGCGCGGGCTCAAGGGTGGCGTAGCAATACAAACCGTTATCATAGGGGTGTTTTTAGCCGCCATGTCGGGCATAATAGGGGGAGAAACTGTACTCTTAGGCATACTCGCGTTGCCCCAAATGCTGCGCCTTGGTTACAACAAAAACCTTGCCATAGGCACGTGCGTCTCAAGCGGCGCGCTGGGCACCATGGTACCGCCGAGCATTGTGCTCATCATCTACGGCTTGACCGCCTCGGTCTCCATAGGTGACTTGTTCAGCGCCGCGTTCATCCCCGCGTTTATTTTGGCGGGCATGTACATGCTCTACATAGTGCTCTACGGCATGCTGCGCCCAGAGCAAGTACCAAGTCTCTCTAAGGCAGAGCTAAAAGCGCAGCCCATCACCAAGGCGCAAGCGCTCCGCGCCATACGAGACATTCTGCTCCCTTCCTGCATTGCCTTCAGCTTGCTCGGCAGCATTTACTTAGGCATAGCCTCTGTTACAGAGGCTGCAAGCGTGGGCGTCGTTGCGGTTGTGCTCATAGCGCTGTACAGGCGCGAGTTTAGCCTCAAGCTTGTAAAAGACGCGCTGCAGACCACCATGCAAACCTGCGGCATGATTATGTGGATAGGCATAGGGGCGTATATTTTAGTTGGCGCCTACAACCTCGTAGGTGGAAACGTATTTATAGAAAATATGATACTGGGGCTAGATTGGCCGCCAGTTGCCATTGTGCTTTTTATGATGCTCATTCTCATGCTGCTTGGCATGTTTATGGACTGGATTGGCATAGCAATGCTCACCGTGCCTATTTTTGTCCCTATCATCACAAAGCTCGGCTACGACCCCGTGTGGTTTGGAATTCTTTTTTGCGTAAACATGCAAATATCATTTTTGTCACCGCCCTTTGGCCCCGGCGTTTTTTATTTGCATAGCGTTGCCCCCAAAGACATTTCGCTTTTTGACATTTTCCGCGCTGTAGTGCCATACATCATAATGCAAGCCTTGTTGTTGCTCTTGCTTATTTTGTTTCCAAACATTGCGCTGGTGCTGCCAGCCACGCTTAAGGGGTAACCATGAAAATCACAGCAATAAAAAAATACCTTGTGCCGCCGCGCTGGTGTTTTATAAAAATTGAAACCGATGAAGGCTTGGTGGGGTGGGGCGAGCCCGTTATAGAAGGCAAGGCGCAGACGGTGAGCTGCGCGGTGGGAGAACTTGAGCATGTGCTGCTTGGTCAAAACCCGCTACACATAGAGCGCTTGTGGCAGACCATGTACCGTGGCGGTTTTTACCGCGGCGGTGCCGTGCTCATGAGCGCCATTGCAGGCATTGACCAAGCCTTGTGGGACATAAAAGGCAAGTACTACAATGCGCCCGTGTACGCGCTGTTAGGCGGGCCTGTGCGCGAAAAAGTGAGAATGTACACGTGGATAGGTGGCGACATGCCACACAGCGCCGAAGAGACCGCGCGCGAAGCGCGAGAGGCGCAGAAACGCGGCTTTAGCGCTATCAAGATGAATGCAAGCGGGACTCTCGCGTTTATAGACACGCCCGCAGCGGTGGAAAAAATTATACAGCGCGTTGCTGCGGTACGCGAAGCGGTGGGGGCAGACTTTGACATTGCGCTTGACTTTCACGGGCGCGTGCACAAGGCAATGGCCAAGCGTCTGCTGCGCGCACTGGAGCCCTACGGCATTTTTTTTGTAGAAGAGCCCTTGCTGCCTGAGCACACGCACGCCTTAGCGGAAGTTGCAGGGTTAAGCAGCATACCCATAGCCACGGGCGAGCGCATGTTCACGCGCTATGAATTTAAAACCTTGCTTGAACGCGGCGGGGTAAACGTAGTGCAGCCGGACATTTCCCACGCAGGCGGAATAAGCGAATGTTTGCGCATTGCGCATTTGGCTGAAAGCTACGACGTGCAAGTAGCACTGCACTGCCCCCTTGGCCCCATTGCGCTTGCCTCCGCTTTGCACGTCAACGCCCTTGCGTATAACGCGCTTATACAAGAGCAGAGCATGGGCATTCATTACAACGCGCAAGGTGGCGCTGAAGTGCTTGATTACGTGCAAAACAAAGACGCGCTAGGCATAACAAAGGGCTTTATAGCGTTACCCTCTCGCGCGGGACTGGGTGTAGAAATTGATGAAGAAGTTGTAGCAGAACGTGCAAAAACACCACACCAATGGCGCAACCCAATATGGCACTATAAAGACGGCGCTATTGCCGAGTGGTAGTAAGAATTTATACGGGTTTTTAAACAATATAGCTCAGAATAAAACTAAAAATTATTGCAGCAACCAAACTTACCGGGGCTGCTATAATCAACTGGTTGTAAAATTTGTTTTTTTCCTCTTCTTTTGTAGCGCCTAGTATCAAACTCCCCCCGGAAGAAAACGGAGAAATAGAACTTGCCTGCGCGCCCAAAATAATAGCAGAAAATAACACTGCTGGGTTCAAGCTTGTACCTTGGGCAATAACAGGAACAATGGGAAACAAGGTTGGCGTCACAACTCCTAACGTGCTGCTAAAAAATGACATGAAGCCGCCAACTAGCGATAAGGTTATTGGCACCAATTGAGGAGGAATTGTCGTGCCAACCCAATGGGACAATAAATCAACCGTGCCCGCTTTTATTGCCACAGCAATCAGCATGCCCACACCACAAATCATGATTAATGTTTGCCAAGGGACTTTTGCAATAACCTCTTTCTCGTTTCCCAGTCGCAAAAATAAGGCAATCAATGAAAAAATCATCGCAACAAATGCAATGTTGATTTTAGAATTCATAAACTTGATACCCGCATTATTGGGGAAAATAGAATGTAAAACGGGGAATAAGAGCACAAGCAGCACCATGACAATCATGAGCGTTACGGTGGTTTTTTGCTTCTTATCAAATTTTTCTGGCGGGGATATATGCAACACTGCGGGAACATGATTAATTTTTTTATTCAATACGATAAGAATAGCAAGCACTATTATTGGCAGAATGAGTGTTGTTACAAATATTGTCGAAGTGTATTGATAGCTCTCAGTAGTGTATCCGCTATTTTCTATCAGCCCTTTGAATATAATTCCACTGCCGCTTGTCATAAAGTTGGCGCCGGCCAGTGCGCCGTAATTCGCTGCGAGCGCGCCAATTAATTTATGCAGCCCTGCTTTTTCACACACAATCAATGTGATGGGCGCAAAAAATGCCAGCACGGTAAAATAGCCCGCCCCTAATCCTGCAATTAATGTTGCGGTAAAAAAAATAGCAAAGGGTAATAAGAGGGGAATTTTTCTGGTGCGGTATAACAGATGCTGAGATAATTTTTCCAATGTTCCATTTGTGGTGGCAAAATTATAAAACACGCAAACGGAAAGAATAATAAAAAAGATTTTTAGGGGCCACATTTTGATTATTTGATTTGGAGATAATTGTAAAATAAAAGAACCAATAAGGTACGCAAACACAATGGCAAATAAGCCGGTGTTTATTTTTGTTTTATAGCCCAAGCCAATAGATACTACAATTGCAAGGATAACGATTACACTTAGCATGATTGAATCCTGTTATTTATATGGACAATAGTTTTCTTGCATTTTCTTTTGTAATTATATGCAAGTCTTTTTCGCTCACGCCCTTGTCCAAGAAATATTGCATATACTCAGCATATGCCAATTCCCAATGTGGATTCTCGACTTGTCCACCATCGGTAGATAATAGATAATTGTTTGCACCGACTTTTTTGAATATTTCATAATTATCTTCAAGGTTGCTTTTGTACATTCCCCCACCCATGGGTTGAGCATAACATCGCTCAAGGTAGACGTCGTAGTCCTTTACAATTTTGATTTGGTCTTCATAGGACATTGGCGTAACCCAAAACTCGGGGTGCGTCACAACAATTTTGTCAATTCCCATTTTTTTCGCTTCCTCGACTACAATAAATGTTTCTTGCGCAGAAACATGCCCTGTACCTAAAACCACATCGTAGTCTTTAATCATCTTCAAAATTTCAAGAACCGCTGGCACTGCTTTGTTATTTTCTGCACACACAATGCCGCCGGATTTTCTGTAAGCCCTTTTATGATTTGCTGCCCCTGTGGTCGGCAGCCAAATGACTTTCGCGCCCATTTTCAATCCAGTTTCTACGGCAATGGAGTTGAGTCCACCAATTGCATCATTCAAGGTTACGCTTCCATACATAACAAAATCGTTGCTGTCTTGGTGAACTTTTTTGTTATATTCATTCGCGAGAAATGCTCTATTCATGGTCGTCCCATGGTGAGATTTAATGACAATTGCCCTTGCTCCCACGCTCACACCCGCCTCCAATAACTGAAAATCTGTATACGCCCTTTGACGAATATCCGGCGCGGAATGAACATGCATGTCAATAATTGATTCCATTGACACCATAAGACCCTCCTCTCATGTCATAAAACAAGATGTAAAAAATAACAAACATTAATGTTGATATAAAGAAAATTGCATTTTGTATATCAATAATTATATTGTATACTGCTCGTTGCACGGCTGTCGTGCCTTCGTGCTCTCGACTTTTTCCGTCGCACGCACATGCCATGGATGGTAAAAAAAGAAAAAAAGAACAGCCGTCCGAAATATTTGCATAGTGCGTCCCGCGCAGTGGCACGCCCGTGTCATGGATGACACGCATAGGGCGCCATGGATGGTACAAAAAGCGTGAGCAATCAAGCTAAAGCAACTTGTGCTTGCACCTACAGCCGTGCCATGGGTGGCGGACAGCCCCCGCGCGCGCAAGCGCAGTACTGCGTCTTATTACAAGGGGGCGTGGGGACACTCCCCCACAAAGCGCTCATGCGCAAGTACCGTGTCTTACCCAAGACGGGCGTGGGAGTTTGCCCCCAAAAGCAACACTGCGTCAGCAGACATAAATCCTGTACTATTGCAAGTGGAAACCACGCCCTTTTATTGCTATAAAAGCGTGTAATACTTCATAATAAAAATAAAGTATAAAGTACTGTGGAATTTGCGCCTTTGTGCGCACGCCCCAACTCCAACGTAGACAATACAGTAAGGAAATAACGTTACACATGGAAAGAAAAAAAACAATACAAGCTACGCAACACCGTAGTAGTGCTAAGCATATGCGGTACTTTTTGGCTTTCTTGCTATTTTTTGCTGCGGAGCATGGGCTACAAGCACAACAAGCATCATTAGAAACGGCAGATGACTTTATGCAACAAGTTGCTGAAAAATACGCAAGCTTTGAGGACTTTCAAGCAAATGTTATCATAACACAAAATAGAAAAGTGAACCAAGGACTCCTGTTTTCTAAAGTGCCTAATAAGCTTCGCATCAATTTTTCTAGCCCTAAAGATCAGGTCATGGTAAGCGACGGGAAAAGTTTTTTCATTTACATTCCGCAGCAGAACATAGTCTTGAAACAGTCAAAAAACGCAAACACATCCACGGGCACTTTTACAAGTCGCACGGGCTTAGATCAATTACTCAAGCGTTATATAGCTTCATATGTCGATAAGCCTACATTTGTTCCACTAGAAAATAGAACGCCTCGCGAGTACGTTATGAAAATACGCATGAAATGGAAGTCGCCCTCACAAAACTTTCGTGAATTGCTTATTTCAATAGGAAGGGATTTTCTTATTTATAGAGTTGAGGCTCTTACTTATAATAGAGAAACCGTACAATTTGATTTTTCAAACATACAAGTCAACACGGGAATTCCCGACGTGCGTTTTAACTACGACCCGCCGCCAACGGCAAATGTTATGGAAGACTTTTTATTTTAAGGATTGGCTGCACAATATGAAACAATATGGAGAATATTTAAAGGAACTCAGAGAAGCACGCGGGCTTAGTATTGAGCAGGTTTCCGAAGATACAAAAATTGTAACAGATGTCATTGAAGCGCTTGAAAACATGAACAAGGAAAAAATGGCTTCTGAAATGCATCTTGTGGGCTTTATTAAGTTGTACGCTAAATACCTTGGAGGAGATGAAGAGAAGGCCTTAGCCTTGTTTAAATCTACCGCGGTATCGGAAACGCCCATACAGTTTGACGTTATCAATATATCGAAAAAAAAACAAAATGCCAAACAAAAGCGCAAACGTTCACCCGTCTTGTTTATAGTGTCAGTGCTTGTCGTCTTATGTGGCGTAGGGCTCTGGTGGACCTATCCTAAGGTGCGTTCCTTTATTGCAGAAAGGGCAAAGCAGCAAGGCGAAGAAAGCGTGGACATAACCACGGTTACAAGCATTTACGAAAACACTTTTGATCTTAAGGAAACCATACTGCTTGTTAAGGGTGAGTCGGAAGCTACCGCAGTTGTAACATCGATATCTCCACCCATTATTAGCATTGGAGAAACAAAATACACACTTGAGGAAAATACCCCTACGCCCATTTTGCTTTCTGAAAATGTGGAGTACATTGTGATACTCCGTGAAATTAACCTTGCGCGGCGCAGTTTGCTTTTGCGCTTTGACCCGCGTACAAGCAACCCACGGGTGCCGCAAACCCAAGAAAACGTAGCCATAGCAGAGCTCAATAATGCCGTAGAAGAAGTGTTGGAAGACGCGGACGGAGAAGTGTTTCAAGTGCTCTCATCACCCGTTATGCGGCCTATACAACTACGCTTAGGCACCAAAATTGCGGATGCGGTTTACTATCAATATGAAAACTCTGAAGAGTTGCTTCAAGGTTTTATAAATACGCCCATTCTCAAAACTGTGCCAGAAACGCAGTACATAGACCTCTCCGTGTCAAATGCTGCCGCGATTACACTGCAAATAAACGAAGTGGCAATTCCCGTGCCTCAGAAAAGCCTCCCCATGGTGTTTCGCATAGGTTGGCGGGCAGTGCGCCCAACTGAAAATAGGCTGCTCATAGTTCCACTCCCCTAAGGGTATTATATGGCAGACATGCTCTCATCCCTCAACGCCGTACAGGCACAAGCGGTCACGCATGTAGATTCGCCCTTGATTATTTTGGCAGGCCCCGGCTCAGGCAAAACCACGGTCATTAGCACAAAAATAGCATGGCTTATTCATGAGCGTGGCACGCGCCCCTCGTCAATATTGGCAATGACGTTTACAAACCAGGCGGCGCGTGAAATGCTCATGCGCGTAGAAAACGCAGTGGGGCTTGTAGAACGAAGGCCTTACATAAGCACCTTTCACTCATTTGGTGCGTACATGTTGCGCAGGTTTTCAAGTGATGCGCGCGTTGCCTCCGACTTTCAAATATATGACGCAGACGATTCAATTTCCTTATTGAAACAAATTACTGGATGTACGGATAGCGCAACGCTGCGCGGCATGCTCTCGGGAATATCACGCGCAAAGGACTTTGGGCTGTGGGCAGATGCAAGCGACGAAGCCCTGAAAGAATTTATGGTTGACCCCGATCTCTACCGAGAATATGAACAGGTGAAAAACAACACGGGTAATGTCGATTTTGGAGACTTGCTCATAAAGCCACACAGGCTTTTACAAGAACATGAGCACGTCAAAGCCGCGGTGCAACGTTGGTGGCAGTGGTTTCTCATAGACGAGTACCAAGACACAAACCGCATACAGTTTTTACTGCTCAAGGAATTATGTGAGCATACGCAAAACATTTGTGTAGTAGGCGACGATGACCAATCCATTTATAAGTTTCGCGGAGCTATGGTGGAAAACATTTTGACGTTTCACGAGCACATTCCCAATGCACAGGTGATAAAGCTGGAGCAAAATTACCGTTCTACTCCTTCAATTTTGGAACTTGCAAACGCCGTCATTGCACCCAACAGCGCGCGGCACGGCAAGCACATTTTTAGCACGCTGCGCGACAAACAAAAACCCACGCTTGTAAAATTAGGCTCTGAATATGCAGAGTGCGATTTCATAATAAAGGTTGTGCGAGAAACTCTGCAAGAAGAAAAAACCTGCGCGCTTTTTTTTAGAACCAACGCGCAGTCGCGCCTCTACGAAACCGCGCTCCGCTCTGCGCGCATAGCCTACACGCTGGTGGGAGCAACAAGCTTTTTTATGCGCGCAGAAGTAAAAGACAGCATAGCCTTTGCGCGCCTTGTGACTAACCCCAAGGACTTGATAAGTTTTTTGCGCATTGCAAACAAGCCTGCGCGCGGCATAGGGGAGAAAAGCTTAAGCGACATTGCTGCTGAAATGCGAAAGGGTGTAACGTGGATGGAAGCCTACAAGGGGTGCGATATTTCATCAAACGCAAAAAGGGGCTGTCAAGCACTTGAGGAGCTTTTTGACCAAGAGGCATTAGCGGGGCACAGCAGCATAGGAGGCATGTGCGCGTTTCTTGTAGAAAAAAGCGGACTTAAAGCGTGGTACGCGAAAGAAGAACGCGAAAAAAATATAGAGCGACTCAGCAATATAGAAGAATTTATAAATTACGCGCATCAGTTTGACAACACGCCTGAAGGCTGGGTTAATTTTTTGGAGCAAGTCTCGCTTGCGGAAAACGCGCCGCATGAAGAAAGCGTAAGGGTGCAGCTTATGACCCTGCACCGCTCCAAGGGGCTGGAATTTGACACCGTGATTATTTGCGCGGTGGAAGAGGAAAGCATACCCATGATAAGCTCATATGAGATGCGCGATGGAAGTGAAAAATTGCAAGAGGCCTTAGAGGAAGAACGGCGCTTGTTTTACGTTGGCATAACGCGGGCAAAAGAAGCGTTGTATTTGACTACGTGTACCATGAGGTTGAAATATGGAAAAATGCGCGAATCCTTCCCCTCATTATTTTTGGCGGGCTGTGAGAATTTAATCAACATACACAGGGTGGAGGCTATTGCAAAGAAGCCTCACGGGGGTTCTTACCGACAGCATGCCGCAGCAACGAGGTCTTACAAAACGCCACGTACACAAGAGGAGACGTGGCAAGAGGGCGAGCGCGTGCACCACAAGGACTACGGCTACGGCTTTGTGCGCGCCGTTAAGGTACAGGGTTCACATGCGGTCGTTCGCGTTGAGTTTGACAATGAGGACGAAAAAGATTTTATGCCCAAATTTGATTCTTACCTACGCCGCGCAGACGCAAAGCAATGAATGGGCAATTTTTAGAACGCGAGGTGCGACACCCGCTGCATGAGGCGGTGTTCAAGCGCGCGCGCGATTTTTATTTGTACACCCACGATGGAACGCGCTTTATAGACCTCGACATGGCAGAGGGCAGGGCTGTCTTGGGCTACAAGGCCTCGGGTATAGGCGCGCGCATTAAGCAAAATCTAGATAAGGGCATACTGCACGACATACCGAGCATGTGGCAGAGTCGCTTTGCAAAAAGCCTTTCTCTGGTTTTCCCTCATTATACATACGCGGGTTTGTACACGCGCATGGAGGCGGAAGATGCAAGCCTGACGCAAAGCAATGCACGGGGCAGCATGTGGCGTGCCTTTGCAGGCAGCTGGAGCGACGAGTGTTTGCGCTCAAAAAAAACTTTGTGTGTTCCCCTACCTCTTGCGTGGGACCCGCCTTTATATGCACTCCTAGCTCCTTTAGGGCAAGAGCAGCCTACTGGTTTTACGCCTGCATTATGGGTAGAAGATGAACTGAGTTGCATGAAGACATTGCTTATGCTCACAAGTGTTTCTCCCGTGCTCTGCGCGGCGCTTTGCCTCAGCCTCGGCACTTTGCTTACAAGCGCGCAAGACACCGCGCAGCTTGATGACATGCCCTCATACGCTAGCAGACCCTTTCCTCAAGAGCACAAAAACAAAACCAATATTTACGCCATAACAAATGCGCAAAGCGAACTTAAGGGAATAAGGGCGCGCGCTACGCAGTTAGAACTACCCCGCGGCTGGGAGCAACGCGGCGCATACGTGATGCTGCCGCCTCAAAGCGAGGAGGACTACTCACGCATGCTCGAGGTGCTGTGGAGCAACGGCTTCTTTGTGCCCGCAAGGCCGCGCCGCCTCATGACGCTGCCCCCCTTTTTCACCAAACGCGAGCTGCGTAGTTGGAACACCGCTGTGGCGGCGTTTGCCTAGTGTAGATTTATTTGTTACAAGCTTCATGCTTGCTTAACCGCGTGTAAACTACCACATGCTTTTGCGTAGGATTACACATTTTGCGTCCTCACAGCCGCCCCATGGACGGGGCATTAAGGCTGACAGGGATGTTAAAGAAAAGAAAGAAAGTACGGCCATCCGAATGGATAGCGTATTTAAAACTGCTGCTTGGCAACAGAAAGAATTCATATAACACCGTGTGAATCATGGCACAAATACCCGCGCGTAAGCGCAGTACCGCGTCTTACTCACGGGGGGCGTGGGGGGACATTCCCCCCACAAAGCACTTATGCAATAGTTTGCATCCCCTCGCTACGCTCGTGAGCGTCATCACAGCCGTGCCATGGACGGCACGCATAGGCTGACAGGGATGATACAAGAAGCGTTTGCTTAATACGCGGGGGTGTGGGGGCTTGCCCCCACAGCGGCTTTTTCTTTTCTTTCTTTGGTATTCTTCTTTCTTTTCTTTTTGCGTCGCACAAAAAGAAAAGAAAGAAAGTACAGTCATCCGAGCGTATGTCATAGCAGGTGCGGCTGCTTGACCGCAGAAAAAGTTCATACAATACCGCGTGAGCCATACCACACACGGCGTGCAGCCTACTCGCGCATAGCGCTCGCTTGTGCCATGGATGGCACAAGCGAGCGCTATGGATGGTAAAAAAGAAAAGAAAAAGAACGGCCATCCGAATAGATAGCGTATTTAAAACTGCTGCTTGGCAACAGAAAGAATTCATATAACACCGTGTGAATCATGGCACAAATACCCGCGCGTAAGCGCAGTATCGCGTCTTACCCACGGGGGGGGCGTGGGGGGACACTCCCCCCACAAAGCACTTATGGGCGAACTCTGTTTCTGTCGCGTGGAAACATGGCGGCGAGTTTGACGCTTGAAAGGCCGAGTATTTTTTGCGTGAGGCGTTCTAAGCCTATAGCCCAGCCTCCGTGTGGCGGGCAGCCATAGGCAAAAATAGACAAGTAGTCTTCTAAACCTTGAGTGGCAAGCCCAAATTTTTTGGCGCTTTCGCACAGCTCGGTGTAGTCGTGAATGCGCAAGCCCCCCGTGGAAATTTCCACGCCTCCAAACAAAAGGTCAAAGCCCTTGGTTTTTTGGCCGTCGGGCATGGTGTAAAAGGGGCGCTTGCGGCGCGGAAACCCCGCAACAAATGCCGCGTTCACGCCGTATTGTTTTTCCGCCCATTCGCAAAGCACGCGCTCTGCCTTGGGGTCTATGTCCAAAATGCGCTCTCCGCTGTTTTGAGCGGCTATTTGTTTTCCTTCATCATAGCTGAGCAATGGAATTTTTGTAAGCGCTTCGGGCTGTGGCACATCTGCGTCCCACATGCTCAGCTGCGCGCTGTAGTTTGAGAGCAGCAATTCGCTTAAACGCTGTAAAAACCCACGCTGCAGCTCTATAAGTTCCTCTACCTCATAGACAAAGGCCATTTCTACATCAAGTGAAACGTATTCGTTGATGTGCCTGTTGGTCTCATGTTTTTCAGCGCGGTAGACGTGCCCAATTTCAAAGACGCGCTCTAGTCCGCTTGCAATGCCTGCTTGCTTGTAAAACTGCGGAGACTGCGCCAAAAAAACCGAGCCGTCAAAATACTGAACTTCAAAAAGCCCCGTCCCGCCTTCGGTGCCACTGCCAATGAGCTTGCTGGTTTTTGTTTCTGTAAAGTCCTTCTCGCGCATGTACGCGGCAAAGCATTGGAGTATTGCGGATTGCACTTCAAAAATTGCGCGTACTTTTGGTATACGCAGAGAGGCAATGCGGTGATTCAAGAGTACGTCTATGCTCACTTTGTCTATGGGTGCGTGTACAGCAAGCGGAAGGTCGCCTTGCGGCTTGGAGAGCACGGTAATTTCGGGTTCATGCATTTCTGCGCCATAGGGTGCTTTGTCGTTTTTGCACACCGTACCAGCAAGTGAAACCACGCATTCAAGGCTCAGCGTTTTGTAGGCTTCTGAAGTCGTTTCGCACACCACTTGTGCAATGCCACTTCTGTCGCGTATTAACACAAAGGCAATGCCCCCTAACTCTCGTATGCGGTGCACCCATCCGCAAAGTACAATACGTGAGTCTATATGATTGGCTATATTCTGAGTTAAAATTCTCTCTTGCATGGTTTTATTGTATAGGGTTTTGTGCACACACACGCGCTGCGCCTTTGACGAGTTTTTGCGTACAATGAAATTATGATTTGCCTTTCACTTACCGCGCCCACATTTGCACACATGAGTAGCGACATAGAGCATTATGCAGGGTACATAGACCTTGTGGAGTTGCGGGCTGACTTGCTTGACTGTGCGAGCGCTCTTGAAAGCGGAGCCGCAAAGGCGCGTGAATTTGCTCATACCATAATTTTTCTCTTAGTGCCGCTATTCATGGCCGAGGAAAAGATTCAGGATTAAAATTATCACCGTGCCTTAACTTCAATATACCATGTTTTAATTTATCATAACTAATAATAACGTGTTTTGTTGGCACAAGAATAATATGGAAAGAATCAAAAACATTTTTCTCACCAACTATCGTTATGACAGGATCTTTATCTTTTCTTGGCATGAGAAGAACAGCTCTACTTAAACATCTTGTATCGTTATACTCCCCTTTAATATCTCTCATACAGACAATATCTTTATTTTTGCTAACTTCTGATACAGTATCATATATATCACTATCTATTGTGCTAACTTCTTTTACAGTATCATCCTTTATAGCTATTACTCTCCATCTATTTGCATTCGGACCATCTAGCAAGGAAATATCTATATGATCATTTCCGTATTTTTCATGATATCCATGGTTATAGTAATTAACTGTCTTGAATTCGTTAAATGCTGCTGCAGCCCAATCTCCATTTTCAGGAGATGAATATCTATCAGATTCATTGATTTTTATTAATTGGAGTTTGCCAGGATTCTCAAATTTTACACCTGCTACTCCATTTAGATTATCTTGATATCCCGCATCGCCCCCGGCTACTGTACTCACAATATCACCCACTATTTTTCGTATCCGATGATTATTACTATCCGCAATATAAATTATATTTTTATTTATTACTATACTTGTCGGTTTATCAAACAATGCTTTAGTAAGACGATGTCCATCTCGAAAACCTCTTGTATCTTTGTTGCCTGCCCATGTTGTTACTATACCTGTAGAGCTTATTTTTCGTATAACATTGTTTCCTGTATCGGCAACATACACATTACCTTTTGAGTCTGCAGAAAACGCATGTGGAGTATCAAAGCGCGCCTCAAGAAGATATCCATCTTTATATCCTTTCTCACCAACAGCTCCTGCAACTAAAGACTCAGAGAGTTGACCATCGCTTGCTTCTTTAACATGTTCAACACCTAATTCCAAGAAAGTAGGACAAGCAAGAAGAAACAATATTATAAACAAAAAAAAGACTATAATTTTTAGAGGCTGAATACTTTTAATCATATTTATGTTTTGATTGTTTTGTGGCTATATAATTATATCTAGTAAATAATACGATGAAAACAATAGCTATTGTTGCTCCTTTTTGCTTTATGCACCGATATCATGTTTGCATTTGTATACCCTTTGTGGTATTTCTTACACATTACTAATGTATTGCGTTAGTAATTAGAGTGCAACTATTTACCAATACAAACAGAACAGCAACCCTCCAAAGTACAATGCGTGAGTCTATATGATTGGCTATATTCTGAGTTAAAATTCTCTCTTGCATGGTTTTATTGTATAGGGTTTTGTGCACACACACGCGCTGCGCCTTTGACGAGTTTTTGCGTACAATGAAATTATGATTTGCCTTTCACTTACCGCGCCCACATTTGCACACATGAGTAGCGACATAGAGCATTATGCAGGGTACATAGACCTTGTGGAGTTGCGAGCTGACTTGCTTGACTGTGCGAGCGCTCTTGAAAGCGGAGCCGCAAAGGCGCGTGAATTTGCTCAAGCTTGCATTGCGTGGGCGCGGGGTGAAAAAAAACAGCGCGCGATACAGTTTATTTTTACGCTGCGCACCAAGACGGATGGCGGACTGTGCGAAGCTGCGCATGAAAGCGAACGGCGCGCAGTGTTGGAACAGGTTATGGCCTCAGGTGCTTTTGATTACATAGACGTAGAAGCAGAGCATGAGAGTTTTTGCAAGCACATGTATGTGAAAACGCAAAATGCGGCAACAAGTAGGCTTATAGTTTCGAGACACTGGTTTGATGACAAGCGCGCCTTTTATGAAAACGGCGAAGGTGCAAAGGGGCGCATTGATTATGCGCGCATGCCGTGGCTCCAAGAAATGAAAGGACTTGCGGAATTGTACCCGCAGGCGCTTATAAAACAAGCCCTTATGTGCATGAGTGCGTGGCAGCTCGAAGCATTGTTTGTAGGTGCACAGCAGCTTAAGAGCATGCGGGGTCGCTACGTGCTTGCACCCATGGGTGACTTTGGCAGACCCGCGCGCATACTCACCGCACGCAGCGGGTCGCTGTGGACCTACGCCTCAGCGCAGGGGACGCGCCAAGCCGCCGCAGGGCATTTTGACCCTAAGGCACTGTGTGAAACGTATTCATACAAAAAGTTACATGACAAGACGCGCGTCTTTGCCGTTGTGGGTAACCCCGTCATGCACTCAAAGTCGCCGGAGTTTCACAATGCGGTTTTTAAAAAACAAGAGCTTGATGCCGTGTACGTCCACCTAAGCGTAGATGATGTCGCCGCACTGTCGCCCCTCATGGAGCACATGAACCTGCGTGGGCTTTCCGTCACCATACCACATAAAAGCGCGATTATACCTTTGTTGGATGAAGTGGATGAAGCCGTGCTGCGCTGCGGGTCTTGCAACACGCTTGTGGTAGAAAGCATAAGTGGCGTACAAAAAACGCGCGGGTACAACACCGACATTGTGGGTTTTTTGCAGCCCTTGCGCACGCGGCTTGCAAGTGCCAACAAAGAGCTACAAGGCATGGCGTGCACGGTTGTAGGCAGCGGCGGCACGGCGCGCGCGGTTTCTCATGCGCTCTTGGGTGAAGGCGCGCGTGTGCTGCTTGTTAATAGAACCTTGAAAAACGCAGAAGAACTGGCGCTGTTTTTACATAAGCGCTATGGTGCTGCCGTGGCACACGCGCCCATTACAGACTACGCCGCCATCAAAATGCACAGTGAGCTTATTGTGCAAACTACAAGCGTGGGCATGAATGCGCCACAGCAAACGCCGCTCCCCAATTATGAATTTAGCGGAAAGGAAATTGCCTACGACATTGTGTACACGCCTCCATGCACTAAATTTTTACAAGAGGCTCAAAATGCTGGCTGCGCCACAATTTCTGGCGAAGAAATGTTTGTAGCACAGGCACAGGCGCAGTCTGAACTTTTTTGTAACATTCAAAAGGCTTGAGCGTCTTTGAGTAAGTTACATCCCAATTTTAGAGCCATGCGCTTGCTGTGTTATTAGGGAGAGATAGTGATGTCAAAGGCAGCGCTACTTACCCAAGTTGATGCTTGATGTGTAGCTGTTTCTTTTGTACGTACTTGCAAAATAACGTTTGAAGCAGAACGGTCTGCATCGATGACGTCCCCTATCAGTGTTATGCCCGCTACGGGAGGATGTATTCTGTATTCAAGGTTTTCGTCAGTATTTGTAATACTCACGGGAGCAACACCAGGAGCGGGAGCATTAATTTGAATATTAGGGCGGGCAGGAGTAACAAGGGCATGAGGCTTTCCTCCATTGCTAATAGCTTCAGCATTCGATACTTCGGCTGACTTATCCGTCTTATCCGTGTTGTTATTCTGTTTTTTTTCTCCTAATGATGGATCACATGCGCTTACGAAAAGCACTAAAATTAAAGAAAAACAAGTAAGTATATTTTTCATACATTTCATCTCCTTATGTTTTTACTGCACTAGTACTATAGGCAATAGATACAAATATTCAAGAGTAAAAATTGATGTTTATTTATTGCTTCATTGCTGATGCATGGCGCCCCTTGTCACGTAAAATGCTGAAAAACTAAGCCGTCTTTTATTTTTCATTACGTGTAATTTTCAGGCATTGTCACTCAAGTTATTGGCCTTGCTCACGTTCTATGAGTGCTTTTACCGCCGCAACCCCCGAGGCTATGCCTTCAGGGTGTTTGAACAGCAAGGAGGAAAGTATTAACACATCGGGTTGAGTTTTAATAAGCGGAGCCATGTCATCAAGGCGCATGCCACCATCAAGCGCGAGTTCACAACGCGGGTTCTTCTCGTCTATAAGCCGCCGCGCGCGTTCAATCAAATTCAAAACTGAAGGGCGCCACGACCAGTTTTCGTTTCCGTCTGTCTTGTCCACGCCGTGTGTTACAATGTGCAAGCGGTCTATGTCGTAAATAGCTTCTTCTACAAAGGACAGCGGCGTGTAACACCCTATAGCAAGCCCTATGCCCATGTTGTAGCTACGACAGTAGTGAATGAGGTAGGCCAGCGGAGCTCCAATAAAATGTTCTGCGGGCACAATGAGACTGTTAGCTCCCGCCTTAGCAATTTTGTCTACAAAAAGCTTGTCGCAGGTGCGTGTGTAAAAGTGACATTCTATGGGCTTGTCTGTGTGAGGCCTCATGCCTTCTATAATTTGGTGTCCGCCCATTAACTGCATATTTTTCAAGTCGTGCATATCCGCGGCATCCGAGTGTATGTAGTCGCATCCCGACTCATCAACTTTTTTGACCAAATCGGCAATGTGCCCGTAGTCCACATGGGCAAAGCCCGCTGCTATTTTTATTTTTCTCATCATACTTCCTATTCTATGCTTAGTCTTGTTTTTATATCTCTGGCAATTCCCTGCACATGCGTACCGTAAATTATTTGTATTGCATTGCCTTTGACAATCAATCCCCGTGCCTCTAGTTTGCCTTCCCAGTGTGCTTTATCTGCAACTTTTTCAACAGATGTAAGTTCCACGCGTAAGCGTGTTGCGCAGTTGGTTATATTGATAATATTATCTGCTCCGCCCAATGCTTCAATGATGCCGAGGATGATGCCTTGCTGTGTCGTCTCGCTGTTAGAGGCTACTTCCCGCGTGCTTTGAGACTGCGTAGTCTCTGCTGTTTCTTGCCCGGGCACCTGCAGCCCTAGCTTTTTTATGAGCACAGAAAAGCCAATATAGTATGCAGCGAAGTACAAAGGCAAGAGAAACAAGAGCGCAATGGCGTGTACTTTTTGTGGCTGTAACAAATTTGGCCACATGTTCCAAACTGCAAAGCCGTATATTGAAACGTTTAAGATTTCTGTTAACACATAGGCAAGGCCGGCAAGCGGGACGTGAATGAGGTAGTACAAGAGCGGGGCAGTGTAGACAAACGCAAACTCCAATGGCTCGGTTACACCAATGAGTATGACCGTGAGCACTATGGGCACCAACAGACTCAGCAGTTTCTTTTTGTTTTCTGGGCGCGCGCAGCGGTACATGGCGAAGGCGGCGCCGGGCAACCCTGCGTAGTGAAACAAAATACGCCCTGTGGTAAAATTTCTGGTAATGTAACCTACCGCCTCAGGGTCGCCCAGCTGCGCCGTCATAATGTTGCGCACCCCAAAGTAGTCTATGCCATCAACAGTCATGGTTCCGCTTAAGGGCGTGTATTCTATAGGGAAGGCTATGAGATGGTGCAAGCCAAAGGGTAAGAGTCCCCTGTCCAGCGCGCCAAACAAAAACGAACCAAAAAGCCCTGATTTTGTAATAATTTCACCCAGCCCTTGAATGCCGCTACCAAGAAAAGGCCACATAAAATACAGCGCAATACCCATGGGTATGGATGCAGCCACAATGGTAAGCTGCACTAAACGTACGCCAGAAAAAAACGAAAGTGCGGGTGGAAGCTCCTTGTCCCACAATGCATTGTGAATAAAACTTGCAGCAAAGGCACAGAGCAGCGCTCCAAAAATGCTGGTGTTGTAAGTAAATATTCCAAGCACGTTACCGTACAAAGCGTTTTCTTTTTGTGCAGCAATGGTTGTCAACCCTTGCGAAACAAGGTGTTCTACAGAGGTAGTTGCCTCGTTAAGATTTTGTAGTGCCAACACAGCATTAAGCGTGTAGTTTGTACCCAAGTACATTACAAAACCCGCAAGAGCAGCCCAGCCCTTTTCGCGCTTTGCCAAGCCCATGCTAACTCCAATGGCAAAAAAGGTAGGCAGGTAACGCATGACCATAAAGCCGGCGGAGGAGATGAGGTGAAAAAACATGTAAAAGATATTCCCCTCTTTTATAAGCCAACTTAAGCGAAGCAGTTTTACATTGTCGAGGTTGGTAAAGGCCGAGCCTAGCCCAATAGACAGTCCTGCTGCGACAATTAAGATGATGGGTATCATCATGGCTCCGGAAAAAACCTGCACCTTATCTTGAAATTTACTTTTCATGCTGCCTCCTTGAAAAATTTGTATTATTTTTGGGCATTTGCTAATAATATGAAATTGATACTCTCAACAAAGAAAGCAAAAATTCAAATATATTCTCTTTTTTATAATTATATCGAGATTCTAATTCTTTCAAAATATACATTTGCAATAGTAAGGAAGCTATGTCGACATAATTTCTTTACTATTGCATGTAGTATAAAAATAAAGTCAAGGACAGGGCGTAAATAATTAAGCAATGCTATTACTCACAGCTTGCCCATTACTGGTATGGTGCGTGTAAAAAAATGGCAGGTTCAAGCATAGCAAAGCTTGAACCCGAGTAGGCATTGTACACTAATGGTCTTCCACAACTCTCAATTTCAATCGCGCATGCTTTTGTGCTATGTCCTTTGCTTGAAAGCATACAATCATTTCTTGTGCAAAATAGCGACTATCATTGTCAATACTAGAGAAACAACGAGAAAATAAGTTATCGGCTTCTAACATTTTCATGGCATAAGCCTGCTTGCTTTTTGAGGCTTCACGCTTTGTCCCACTGTTTACAACGCTTTGCGCTTGTGTCAAGGGTGAGAATGTAAGGCTCACTACACCCACTAAGAAAAGAGCGACTAAAAATACGCCGAAACTATTTTGTTTTTTCATAATGTATTCCTCCGTAAGAATTATTTATTATGTGTTTATATATTACAAAAAAATCCTAAAAAAGTCAATTTATGAAAAATTTGAGTTATTTTTTGGTAAAATTTGATCCTGTAGGGAATAGGTATGTGTATTCATGTAAGCGTCTTATATTGTGTTGCTTTCGGCTTAAGTATAATAAAGATATCTTTATGAGACGTGTCGCATCAACAAGAAAAATTTGCACGAACCCATGAGTAACGTGGTAGCGTGAATGTATGTCCTTGTTTTCAGATATTACGGATGATATAACGTCGCTTGTGCAAAAGAGCGCCGTACACGCGCGCTATAAAACTACGCTTATTGAGAAGCTTAAGAAAATGGGCATAGGTACCGCGGGGCAACTCATTGCGCATGTTCCTGTTGCGTACGAAAACCGCACGCACACAACGCCACTTGCCCAAGCCTCAGCTGATGAAAAAATGCTAGTACGCGTGCGCATTGAGAGGCACGATTTTGTAAGGCTTAAAAGGCGCGGGAGGCTTTTGAAGGTGCTGCTACGTGATGAAAGCGGATGCGCGGAACTCCACTGCTATGGGCGAGAATTTTTGCAACGCGTGTTACCCCTTGGAAGTGAAATTGACATTTGGGGTAAGTTTACGCGCCTTTATGGCAGGCTTGTTTCAAGCGACTTTGAAGTAGTACGTGAGGCAAGCAGAAAAGGCGCGGTAGTGCCGCGCTACAAATTACACGGTACGGGCATTAGTCAAGGCATGTTTTTGTTGTGCGTAAAAACGGCGCTTGAAAACACGCGCATAGCAAATTTGCGTGACGGCGCTTCCATAAGTCGACAAGAGGCCTGTCGCATGATGCACCTTCCACATAGCCTAGACGAAGCAGAGGAGGCGCGGCGCTACTTTGCCTTTGATGAATTACTCTTGTTTCAGCTTTCCATGCAGTATGGGCGCGCAAAAAAAACTACTACGCATCAGCAAAAAAGCAAAGACACGACACAACCCCATGAAGCAATGCAAAGCCCTTTGCTGCACGCCTTTGTTAGCGCGCTGCCCTTTGCGCTTAACGCAGGGCAAATACAGAGCATAAATGAAATAAGCTACGACATGCACCAAAGTATGCATGAGGGTACGTCCATGCGTAGAATGCTACAAGGGGATGTAGGCGCAGGAAAAACCGTTGTTGCCTTGTGTGTGGCGCTTTTTAGCCTAGGGCGCGGAGGGCAAGTTTGCTTTGCCGTACCCTCTGAAGCCTTGGCATTGCAGCACTTTAGCACCATTGCGCAACTTTGTGAGTCTGTGAAAATACAACCCGTGCTTGTAACGGGCAGCATGGGTAGCGCTGCGCGTAAAAAAGCCTACGAGCAAATAGCAGACGGGTCTGCACAATTGGTGGTGGGTACGCACGCGCTGTACTCGCCTGCGCTGCAGTATAAAGACTTGCGCCTTGCCGTAATAGACGAACAGCACCGCTTTGGCATTGAGCAACGCGCTACTTTGCTTGCAAAGGGTGAAAATGTACATGCGCTGTTTATGTCGGCAACCCCCATACCGCGCACACTCGCTTTAACGCTTTACAGCAACTTAGACATAAGCACGCTTACTGAGCTCCCTTCGGGCAGAGCGGGGGTGCGCACACGCCTTGTTTTGCATGAAAAAAGTACGCAAGTGTACTCACGCGTAAAACAAAAACTCGCGCAGGGTGAACAAGCTTTTTTTGTCTTTCCTGCCATAGAAGATGCGGAGAGAGAAGAAGCCGAGGAAGGCGAACGCGGCGTTTTTGAAGACGCTGGACACAGTGCGGGCATTGCAAGCGCCAGCGCCATGCATCCACTCATAGAGGAGGCGCTAAAGCCCTATAGCGTTGCCTTGTTGCATTCTAAGGTTGCAGCCAAAGAGCGCGAGCGCATAGTGCGCGACTTTGCGCGTGGAAAAATTTCTGCGCTTGTGAGCACCACCATTATTGAAATTGGCATAGACGTCCCACAAGCAACGACCATGTGCGTCTTTGACGCTGATAGATTTGGGCTTGCAACCCTGCATCAGCTTCGCGGGCGGGTCGGTCGGGGTAGCTTGATGAGTGAGGCTATTTTTGTGTACAGAAAGCCTATTTCGGAGCTCGCGACACAGCGCTTGAAGGTGCTGTACGAAGAACGAGATGGCTTTGTTATAGCCGAACGTGACTTATTGCTTCGAGGTCCGGGCGACATAAACCAGTTGGGAATACGCCAGTCGGGTTCGGCTTTGTTTGAGTTTTTTGACATGGCGGAAGATGCAAGCATTATAGACAATGCGCACAAATACGCGCGCCACATGCTCATGGCTGACCCGCACTTAAGTGATGAAAAACATGCGCTCATGCGCGCTCATGTGCTAGCGCGTGGGCATGCGCTGGTGTAGCGCTATTATGAAGGGTTCTCTTATTATTTCTGGAGGCGCGCATAAAGGCACGCGCATTGCCTGCCCGCCGGGTGAAATACGCCCTGCAGTGTCTGTGATGCGCGAGGTGCTTTTTCAAGTGCTTGCTAACATGCTTGCGCGCACCGGCGGGGTACAAGCTCATGCAGAAAGCACAAATGCGCACACGGCCTTTGAGGGATGCTCCATTGTTGACATGTTTTCGGGTTCGGCGCTTATGGCCTTGGAGTTTATTTCACGCGGCGCTGCGCATGCTGTTGCGGTAGAAAGCGACGCGCGCAAGTGGCCTACGCTGCTTAAAAACATAAACTTACTTTGTGGTACGGGTCAAGCGCGCCCAAAAAGGGTGTTTCTGTACAAAGACAAAGCTGAACGCTTTATCGTGAAGCACAAAAAAACGCATGACATTGTTTATTGTGACCCGCCCTTTGCGTACGCCCACAAGGGTGACTTGCTACGCAAAATAGCGCAGAGCGCGTTGCTTAAGCCTACAAGCATTGTGGTAATACACACTCCTACGCCTGAAAAACTGCATGACTCTTATGGCGAACTGCGCAAAGCAGACACCAGAGCTGTCGGCAGCTCAAGCTTGCATTTTTACACGGTGTGTTAGTTTTAGTGCGTGCTACAACATTGATACAGTAACAAGATGCTACGTATACGCTCAATGGAATTGAAGCTTTTAGCGACAAGGTTGCTTCAGTGCCAAATCTAAGCGCAGAATGCCATGCCCATATTCGTAAGATAACGCTCTTTCTTCTTGTGTGCCGTTTGCAGTTGTAACCGCTATTTGCGTTGTTTTTACAACGCTGCCGTCTTTAGCCTTCAGACGGTAACCATTTGCAGTCTCATGACGGGCAGTTCGTAAAAGTATGTCTCGTATTTCAAATTGTGAGGAACTAGGACATTTTTCTTGCAACAATGCCAATGCTGCTGTTACTTGAGGAGCAGCAAACGACGTACCGGTTTTAACATCCTTTTTTCCTCCTGATTGTATATTTACGTTTATTGCTGGAGCAGCCAAACACCATGTTTTCATTCTTGAACAAGGAAATAGCGAAGAATACGAGCCATTAAATCTGACTCCCGCCACGGCAATCCAATATTTTTCTAGACTTTTAATATAGTAAGGTAATCCAGCAGAATATCTTACATCATCTAGCCTTCCCCAAGGACGACCATAAGTTACATTTCCAGCTGCCCAAACCCACAGGGGTGCTCTGTCCTTGTTGTTTTCCATATCGTTGGCAAATGCATCTAATTTTCTCTTTTTTTCGCTACGAGGCCAGTTAAGTTTTCTGCCTACAGAATCTATCCATTCTTTATCCCAATATTGCGTGTCATTTTTTATGAATGTAATAGCATGTGACCATTTTGCATGGCTGCCCCAACTGTTATTAATAGCAAGGATATTATAGCCTTTTATTGTGGAGTAAACATCAGCAATAGTGTGCGCTGCCGTACTCATTGGATAGAAGGTTATTCCACGAGCTATTCCTATGTTTTTACTTGCCAAAACTGAGGCGACTGCTGTTGCATGGAAAAATCTCTCTCGCGCTTCTTTGAGCAGGTAAAGCTTGCCTTCAAAAACACCTAATGACCTATTTTTGAATTGCATATAAGTTACGTCATCATCAATAATATAGCGAGCGTCGCCTTCCAATATTGCAATTTGAACATTTTTTCCTGTAAGGTGGGAGGTGTTAGGATTAAATCCTATGGCAGCGTAGAGTTTATTATTATCATAAACGGCTTTTTTATCACTGCCATTATTTGAGGGTATAGGCTTATCAAAATCACAACTAGTAATAATAAACGATATAAGCGTAAATGCGCTTATGAATGATATTTGGGATATATTCCTAAAAATTTTCTTTTGATAAATCATGGTATATTATGTATAGTCATTTTTGTTTTTTTTACAAAAAAATGGATGTAAGTAGCTGCGCGCAACAGAAAAACGTTGAAAGGAGAGCAAAAGTCAAGTCGCTTATCTAGCGATTGTTTAGTAGTAACTGTACTTGATACTCGGTTTGCTTTTTGCTACGTTAACGCACCTTTTCGACTGCACACATAAATTGTAAGCATCGTCTTATTACGGGGAAGTCTTTGACGCAATCTCCATGTTTGCGCCACACCGCGGCGCTTATGTAATAGTTTGCATCCCTTCGCTTGTGTTTTGGTACTTCCTTCATAGTTGCGCTTGTGTCTTGTCTCTATGGCGTTAGCTTCATAGGAGGTTTTTTTCTCTTTTCTATGGCGTTCACTCAATGCTTGAGGGTGTGAGGCACTCTCTCCACAAAAGCAACCTTGCCTCAATATCACATATTGTGTTGACATTTGAGAAAGCATTTAGTATTATAAAAATTCAAAAGGATTGGGGGTATAGCTCAGTTGGCTAGAGCACTAGATTTGCATTCTAGGGGTCATCGGTTCGAATCCGATTACCTCCATTGCTTATAAAGGTAGATACAATGATGACCCTAGGTCATGTGTTGTATTTGCTTAAGCCTACATAGTTTTAGGCGGTATGGTAGATGTGGTGTTGTAGGCTATGTTTGCCTACAATATTTCGATAATTCAAAGGAACGGTACTATGAATGTTCATGACTTTACATTATTATTAGCAGCTCCACCCTCGGGAGCTGGAGGTGCATCGGGAGGTTCTTCCGTTGTGAGCTTGGTTACATTTGGCTTGTTATTTCTTGTTATGTATACGGTGCTCATTCGTCCGCAGTCGCGGCGCAAAAAGCAGCATAGGCAGCAACTGGAAATGCTTAATCCGGGAGACAAAATAGCGACCATAGGTGGTATACACGGCACGGTTGCACACGTTGAACAGACGTATGTCATAGTTAAGGTAGACGACAACGCTAAAATTAAGTTTAGCAAGGAAGCCATTGGTACGGTTTTTCCAAAGTCTAATAATTCGGATGCGGGGCAAGCAAAACAAAAAGAGGCAGCAAAGCCTGCTGCTGATGAGCAGAAGCAGATTGTTGAAAGTAAGGCTGCAGCAAAGCCTGCGCCAAAGAAAAAGACAAGCACAACTGCTAAAACGAGCAAAACTAGTACAACGCGTAAAAAAACAAGCGCAACTAAGGCGTAAGGTTACGCGTGTAAATTTTTGTCTGTAGCGCGTCTGTACGGTAAATTATGAGTAAACGCTTTCGATTTGCACTAATAGTCTTTATGGTCGTTTTGTGCGCGGCCTCTTTGTATCCTACCATGCGTTGGTACTTTCTCTTGCCTCTTGCTCAAAAGCAGCGTGCGGCAAGTCCTCGTGAGGAGGTGCGTAATTACGCACTGAAGCAAGCGCAAAAAGACTCTGACATTTTAGAGGCTATGTTGCGCGAAAAGGAAAATGTGGTAATGAGCGAGGTTATTACGGAGGAGCCGTATAATAGCCTTGGTATTGAAGCCCTGGTAGACAATGCGTATGAGCGTGCCAAGGAAGTAAAAAAGCCACTTAAAAAAGATGCTACTGCTCAAGAAGTCTTTTCTGTTTTTGATGAAAAACGAGATGTTTTTGACAATCTTGTGAGTTTTTACCGAAGTGCCGTTATAAAGCTTAAAGAACAAAAGGCGCGAATCATCAATTTAGGGCTCGACCTTTCAGGGGGCATGAGCGTCACGCTACAGGTTGATAAGGCAGACTTAGAAAAGCGTCTTGGGTATGCGCCAAAACAAAGCGATATTATCGATGCGATAAATCGCGCAATTGTTGTTTTGCAAAGCCGCATAGACCGTTTTGGTGTGAGCGAGCCGAAAATACGCCGCCAAAATGATGATGGAATACTTGTGGAAATTCCGGGGGACAATGATAGGGAGCGCGTGAATAGCTTTATTCAAGGCAAGGGCTCTATGTCTTTTAGAATTGTGCATGAGGAAGCTACGCAAGAACTCATCAACATACAATCGACAAACCCCTCATGGGTTTATGACCCAGAAAACCCGCCGGAATTTGTTTCTGCAGGAGCTGAAGTTATTGAATACGTGACAAGAGATGAATTTGGACTCGATAAATTTCAACGATGGATTGCAGTCTACAAGGACGTGGATACTTATGGAATAAAGGGTGAATACCTAGATCAGGCGCAGGTTACAAGCGACCCGCTGAGCAATAGACCGGTGGTTGCGTTTGAGCTAAACAGTGAAGGCGCGGAGCGTTTTTCTAAGCTTAGCGGTGAATATCGCAATAAGTCTATGGCAATAGTGCTTGATGACAAGGTGCGAACGGCTGCCGTGCTGCCAGCTACCCCAATTAATGATGGGCGCGCGATTATTACCGGTTTTACTAGGGAAAAGGCGCAAGACATTGCGACGATTTTGAAAACCGCTATTTTGCCGGTGAAATTGCTTATTGTAAACCAGCAGGTAGTGGGACCGACCTTGGGACGTGCAGTAATAGATGCAGGCTTGCGCGCCATGATAGTTGCGCTGGTGCTTGTCGTATTTTTTATGATTGCGTATTATCGCGGTGCGGGCATTATTTCTGTTTTGTCTTTAGCCTTTAACTTGCTCTTTCTCTTGGCAATTTTAGCGTCTTTTAATTTTACGGTTACACTTACTGGCATAGCAGGTATTATTCTTACCATTGGTATGGCGGTTGACGCCAATGTGCTTGTGTACGAGCGCATTAAAGAAGAACTCTTGGCGGGCAAGGCGCGTCGTGCTGCCATAGAAAATGGATTTCAAAAGGCATTTTTGACTATTATTGATGCAAATATTACAACGTTTATTGCAGCCTTTTTTGTCTCGCAAATTGCCTCAGGGCCTGTGCAGGGCTTTGCGGTAACGCTTTCTGCAGGCATTGTCACCACGCTTATTTCCGCACTCTTTGTCTCTCGGTTTTTCTTTGATATTGCAACGGATGTATTTCGTAAGAAAACGCTCTCAATCACGTGGAGGAAAATACGATAATGAAGAAAGCAATTGTATTTTCAAAGTATAACACCCTAGCCCTTGTTTTATCCATAATTGTTACCAGTGTCCTTGTGGGCATCACTGTTTTCAAAGGTGGTTTTAATTTAGGTATAGATTTTCGTTCAGGGCAAAATGTTGTCGCTTCTATTCCCAGCGCAGACTCTCCTGCAGAAGTGACGCAAGCGCTTGTAGCGGCATTTCCCAAGGTTTTGGTAACGCGTGTGAACAACGCTACTGATAAGACTTTCAACATAAAGGTGGCGTCAAAAGAAAACGAACAGCAGCAGCAATTTACGAGTTTGCAGGACATGCTTGTAAAGCGCTTCACGACAGTAGAAATTTTGAGTTCTTCCTTTATTGCGGGGACAATTTCCAGCAACTTACTTCGCTCCTCGTTGTTTCTTACTTCTGTGGCAATGTTGCTCATTTTGGTATATCTAGGCCTGCGCTTCAAATTTCGCTTTGCGCTTGCGGCTATTGCTGCCTTGTTACATGACACCTTGTTTGTATTGGGCTTTATTGGTGCCTTTCAAATAGAAGTAAGTGTTTCTACCGTTGCAGCGGTGCTTACCATTGTGGGGTACTCGCTTAATGACACCATTGTTATATTTGACAGAATACGTGAGAATATTTCCTTAATGAAGGGCGCGCATTTGCGAACCATAACCGACACCAGTATTACAAGCACCCTATCGCGTACGGTTATTACATCATTGACTACGGTGCTTGCAGTGCTTGCTCTCTATGTTTTTGCAACGGGCAACGTGCAAATTTTTGCACTCACCTTGCTTGTTGGCTTGATAGAAGGCGTGTGGTCATCCGTTTTTATTGCTACTCCCATGTTGTATGTATTTGGTGGAGAAAAGCTTGCTCAGGTCACAGAACAAGCAGGTCTTCAACAAGGTGAAGTAACACAGAGCATTGACACAGAATCTGGCACACAGAATAGTGATGCCGCTGTAGCATCTGCTCAGTCACTGGTAACTACCAAGGCTGAAAAAATTCGTCAACAAATTCTTAGTAAGAAAAAGCGCAAGCACACTAAATAATAGTACATGGAGTTTTTGTACACCTCTCAGCGCCTTGCTGACGGGCATTTCCGCCATGTGGAGAGGCGCTCCTGTTGCGTCTTGTTGCATGGACTTTTTGGGTCCTCTGATAATCTTAAGTCTGTAGAGGCAATGCTCGCTATAAATGGTCTCAGCACCATATCGTACGACTTGCCAAATCACGGAAGGTCTCCCCTGTTAGAGGAATGCACGTTCATTGCTATGGCACGCATGCTTCACGCGAGCCTTGAGCGAGATGTGTTGGGAACTGTGGATAGCGTACACATTCTTGGGCATTCTCTGGGCGGAAAATTAGCAGGGGTTTATGCCATGCTGTACCCCAACACTATAGCGTCCTTAGTGGTTCTCGACATAGCTCCGGTGGAATACCCGCCATTTCATGCAAAAGAGCTTCATGCATTAGTACGCCTTTCTGAGGCCATGCCTACGTTGACTTCACGGGAAGAAGCGCGTGCTCTTATTCAACAAGAAATTTCCGACCCGCTTGTCGTGGGGTTTTTGATGAAAAATGTTGTTGCCAATGAAGCGGGGAAGTTTTCCTTATGCGTGCAAACTCGACCCTTGCAAAACTACTACGACGCATTGCGTGCTTTCCCTGAGGATCAGCTAAAGGGTAAACACTTTGGTGGGCCAACCTTGTTTGTGCGTGCCTTAGGCTCTGAATATATGCTTCCCGAATATTTTGCGGCTATAGAGCACTTTTTCCCATCGTGGGAGCTAGAAGAGATTGATGCGGGACATGTGCTACATCTTGAAAGGCCAGCGGAATTACGCACGGTACTGACGCAGTTTTATAGCTCCTTATCATAAATGAAATATTGCTACAGCACATGAATGCTGGTGGACTTTGTTATATAATGAAAAGCATGCAAAATGCGCGGATGAGTGCTCCTCCTCGAGGGTGGACAAATAGTGATACGCAGAAGAGAATAGATTTTATTAAAAAGCACAAAGCTATAGATTACGCTCCTGCATTGACTGAAAAGCCTGAAAACCTTAAGGGCATTATTGAGCAATACGTTAGTTATCAAGCATTACCTACGGCTGTGGCTTCACCACTGGTGCTTCATGGAGAGTATGCGCAGGGTGCTTTTATTGTTCCTGTTTGTACGGTCGAAGGCACTTTGGTGTATTCCCTCACTCGTGGCATGATGGCTACTGCTGAACATGGAATAACGGTGCGCCACATGGGGCAGCGCGTGAGTAGAGCGCCCATGTTTATGTTACACAAGGTGTCGGACATAAAAAGCTTTTTTGATTTTGTCGATGCACATTACGAAGGTATAAAAGCTGCTGCAGAATCAACTACTCGCCATGGAAAATTACTTGAAATAAAAAAACTTCCTATTCATACCTCGGTGGTGCTTGACATGGTTTTTTCTACCGGCAATGCCGCGGGGCAAAACATGGTGACCATAGCATCAAAGGCTGCGTGTGAATATATTCAGAAGCACTTTTCTATGAGAAATTATTATCTGGAATCCGGATTTAATTGTGACAAAAAAGCGAGTCGCCGCACCCTTGTGGAGGGACGGGGACATTCTATTATTGCAGAGTCTCGTATATCGAAAAAAACACTTAAAATGCTCCTCGGCATAGACGTGGAGCAGCTTATAACATTTGTCCATTCGGCAATTGCGGTAGGTCAATTTACAGGCCTCTTGGGCTCTAATTTGCATATTGCCAATGCCATTGCATCAATATATTTGGCGACGGGACAAGACATGGGCTGCGTTGCAGAAAATTCCGTAGGGAATTTAGATTACAAAAAAAACGATGATGACAGCATAACTATTTTTCTTACCCTTCCGTCTTTGACAGTTGGGACTGTGGGAGGCGGAACCCGCTTGCCATCTCAAAAGCGAAATTTGGAATTATTAGGCTGTGTTGAAGGTGAAAATTCTGCAAAGAAACTTGCTGAAATTATAGGCGGTGCTGCACTTTGCTTGGAGCTTTCACTCTTATCTGCGATTATTTCTAACACATTTGCA
Source organism: Spirochaetia bacterium (assembly GCA_965196605.1). Taxonomy (GTDB): domain Bacteria; phylum Spirochaetota; class Spirochaetia; order WTKD01; genus CBDAKK01. Next base: position 17,366 of record CBDAKK010000003.1, on the reverse strand, counting down.
GAGTCTCATCAAAAATTTGGAAGGACCTAAAAACATGAAAAACGATAATGGTACAAGTTTTACTTTGAGCGATGCTCTGCATGATCACCGATGGGGGTTTTTGGATACAAAGTTTGTTTTGAATTCTGAAGACAGCAGCGTATCGGTTACGGGGCATCGATATCCTATAAGCGGTTATGACATGCCAAATTTTGTGCCTTTTGTCGAAGAAGTGACTGCTTCCACTTTGAGCAAGGAAAAACGGGTTGAAAAATTTGCTGCGCTTCCAAAATCTAAATTTAGCAAAGAACACATTGGTATACTTACGAAGAATTTTGGCGAGGCTTTTTCTCAGGAGGAAAAAGATAGGCGTATTCATAGTCATGGGCAGACAACTGCTGATGAAATAATGAAAGTGCTTTATGGGGTGACACTTGAAAGATACGCGGATGGCGTGTTGTATTGTAAGAAAAAATTGGATGTAAGTAAAATCATGAAGCTGGCTGCCCTGCATAAATGGGTTCTTGTCCCCTATGGTGGCGGGACGAGTGTTTCTTGTGCGCTTGCATTGCCTAAAAAAGAAAAGCGTCCCATTCTTGTTGTGGATACCAGGGGACTTTCACACGTTGTAAGTGTGGATGAAGAAAACATGCGCGTCACGGTTGAGGCAGGCATAACGGGGCTCAATCTTGAAGAGGCGCTAAACAAACGAGGACTTACTTTAGGGCATGAGCCTGATAGCATAGAGTTTTCCACGGTAGGTGGCTGGATAGCGACAAATGCAAGCGGCATGAAAAAAAACAGCTACGGGAACATAGAAGACATAGTAGAAAATTTTACCATTGTAACGCCGAAGGGAGAAATGACCTCGCTTGAGACGCACCCAAGGCTTTCTGCGGGCATGCAAATGCACAAGCTTTTGTTTGGCAATGAAGGAAATGTAGGCATAATTACCGAGGCTGTTTTGAAAGTCTGCAAGCAACCAAAGGTGAAAAAATACGAGTCCTTGTTATTCCATACCTTTGAAGAGGGTGTTGAATTCTTGAAAGACTTACGTATTATGAAAAACTTGCCTGCGAGCATACGCCTTGTGGATAATTTGCAATTTCGTTTTGGTCAAGCGCTCAAGGGAAAGGCACAGGGCTTAAAAAAAATTAAGCACAAGCTTGAAAAAGCTGTCTTGCATTATAAAAAGTTTGATATAGAAAAGCTTGTGGCCGCAACAATTGTGTTTGAGGGAACTAAGGAAGAAGTTGCAGCTCAGAAAAAAACAATTGCGCGTTTGGTAAAAAAGCACGGTGGCATGTTTGGTGGAGCGGCAAATGGAAAACGTGGCTATGCTCTTACTTATGCCATTGCCTACATTCGAGACTTTATGGCGGACTATTATGTTATAGGTGAAACCTATGAAACCACAGTGCCGTGGAATAAAATACACGCAGTGTGCGAAGCTGCTCAGCGTGTTGCTGAAGAGCAGCATGCCGAGCAAGGCTTTGTTGGCAAGTCCTATGTTTCTGCTCGTATAACGCAAATATATCAAACGGGCGTTTGTATTTATTTTACGCATGGTTTGAACTATAAGGGCGTCAGCAGTCCTGAAAAGAAGTTTGCCAAAATGGAGCGTAAAATTCGAGAAGTCATTATTGAACATGGTGGATCCATAAGCCATCACCATGGCATTGGCAAGCTTCGTGCGCCTTTTACCAAAAAACTACTCACCCCGTCTACACGTTACGGGCTGCAGTCCATAAAAGACGCGCTTGACCCGAGCAATATAATGGGCATACAGAATAATATTTTCCTTAAGTAATGGTTGTTTTTTCATAAGTGTGATTATGGCTGGTGCTGCTAAAGTCCACAAACAGTGGATAAAGTTAGACAATGCAGCAAAACTTTATGCCGCAATTATAAGAAAAAACTACTCTACATTTTTTAGATTTGAAGTACACCTTGATGAAAGCGTCTATGCTGAGGCTCTACAAGAAGCCTTAGGTGACACGCTGCGCAGGTACCCCTTGTTTCAAACGCGGCTTCGGCGCGGGCTTTTTTGGTATTTTTTAGAAGAGTACCACCACGAAATTCGTATTGACCCCATCGACAATGTCGAACCCTGTCGCTACGAAGGCTTGAAGTCTACGCATAATCCGCTGTGGCGCGTATTTGCAGGAGATGCGCGACTTGCCCTTGAGGTTTCTCATATTCTCACTGATGGCATAGGTGCTTTAGAGTTTTTTAAAACCCTGCTTTGTCGTTACTACGAATGCGCGCATGAACCCTTAAGCGATTGGGAAACTGTGCGACATTTTGAGGGTGCTGCAGAAGAAGCTGAAATGGAAATGAGCTATAAAAAGCACCGTAGAGGCCGCGCTAGAAATTATGTAGAAAGCGCACAGTCGTTTCGATACCCCGATAAAAGAGGGACTGACTATGTGGTAACGCATATGGTCATGAATGCCGAGCATGTAAAGCGTGCTGCAAAAAGCATGAACACAAATGTTGCAGGGTTTTTAGCCTCTGTACATTTATACGCCGTGCAGCAGCTCTACGGCACGCGCTTTATGAAAAGAAACGGCACGGTTCGTGACCTCCTCTTGGTGAATTTGCGCCCTTTTTTCAAGTCACAGACGCTGCGTAATTTTTATTTGTTTGTTATGGTTGGCATTGATTTTTCGTTTGGGCATTATGACTTTGACGAAATAGTCAACAAAGTACAAGCGCAGATGTACAACTTAGTTGACCCGCGTGAAATACGGCGGCGTTTTTCTTACTATGTCGGCATGGAAGAAAATATATTTAATAGAATTGTGCCATGGTTTGTCAAAACTCCCGTTATGAGAACCATGCAATTTCTTTCGGGCGAAACAAAGATGATAGGTAGCATTTCCAATATTGGCAAGTTAGATTTACCAGAAGCGGTGAGCGCAAAAATAAAGCGTGTTTTTTTCACGCCACCGCCCTCTCGCTATATGGGAAGAAACATTTCTATCATTGGGCATGGCAATGAAATTACCCTCACGACGGGGCGCTACATACAATCCAATAATGTCGAACGCGAAATGGCAAAAATACTGCTTTCCCAAAATATCGATTTGCTATACCTTGGATGATGTATGAAGATTGTACAATGCCCGCATTGTAAAGTGCGTTATAGAGAAAGCTCTTTGGCGTGTCCTATATGCAATAAAAAAGCAGATGGTAGCCCTGCAGAGCGCGGAGCACTTCATGCCATGCCTGCGAGTGGCCACTGGAAAAGGGCGCTGTTAGTTATTGTGTTCATCGTGTTGTTCATTCCTTCCATGCTTGTTTTAACAAGCGATTATATATATTCTCGCGCGTTTACGTGGTCACCTTTGGTGGTGGTGATAATAATTTTCACCTATGGCTATTTTTGCTGTCTTACTGCGCTTTATAAGCATAAGCTACTTTTATGCATGTCGCTTATTGTTACTACACTTGCGTTTTTATTTACGCTTAATATAAGCATGAATACGCATTGGTTTAGCTCTATAGCCTTGCCAATTACCGTGTTGTGGGTTACGCTTGCTTACATAGCCTTTATGTGGATTACAAAACCATCAATGCGTGGATTTAGTATTGTCGGTATAGTCTTGTTTCTTATTGCCATTGCACTGCTTGGCACAGACCTTGTAATAAGTTACGAGATACGAAAAACGCTTTCTATAAGTTGGTCTCTTATTAGCGCGGGTTCTATCATTCCGCTTGCAGCAGTGATGTTTTATGTGCAAAAACATAAGAACACCATAGATAGATGGCTTCATCTTTAATTATGTGTTGCGCTTGCACGGGTGAGGACGCGTTTTGCGTGTAGTTTTAGCGGTACGTTAGGAGTATGCATGAATGAGCCGTGGATTAAGTATGGCGTACTTCCGGGGAAGCGGGGAACGAAGTTTCATTTGAGAAGGCACTATGAACATGGAAAGCCCTGTGGCTACGAAATGTTCATTGAAAAGACAGCATTCAATCTTTTAGACTGGCTGATAAATTTTAGTTTTTTCACACTAGCCTTGTTTACCACGCACGAAAACAAAGTCTTGCGAAAGGCGCGCGTACACTATGGCTTTATGCTTTATGCCTTTATGCTATTTAACTGTATAAAGCACATGAAGAAACTGGTTGATGCGTGCGAGCCCTTACACATTTTTGGTTTGTCGCAAGGCGGAGCGGTTGGCGTAATTCTTGCGGCATTACTCCGTGAGGCCTACCCCAATAAGCCTTTGTTTGTTACTACCTACGGCAGTCCGCCCATTGGCAACGCACACTTTACGCGCTACTGCCAAGCCGCCCTCGCCATAAAGCGCATGTACTACCCCATAGATCTTGTGGTGCAAGCCCCGTATTGGCTTTTGGGGCTGCGTCACGTTGGCTTGGCACAGTGTAAAAAGCCACAGCATTGGTGGCACAGCTTGCAGGTTATCAAAAATCACTGGAGAATAACCTATTTTGCGCGGGATACCTTGAATGTCCCCATGACATTTTTTGATAGAGATTAAGCTATAGAAGTAGATAATTCTTGAAGTCGTACTTTGTGATGTAGTAGGGTATGGCTTTATTGACTGCGCGCAAAATACAATGACGAATACCGCGGGCCGTAATTCGCAAGCCAAGAATTGCGCGGCAGAATCTTTGTCGATGTAACCTCTTTGTTATTTGAGTAACTTCTCTTGAAAAATTGCGTACGGCTGGGTACATCCTTGAAAAGCTCTTGGTCAAAGGCAAGTATTTCATCATGAGTGCCGCTTTTCATAAGCCAACGCAAAAGCTTTTTTGTGCCGCGGGTTTCATTCTGAACGGTACTTCGCCGCGCGCTTATAAAAATTGGAGAAACTATGGGTACCTTGCTTTCATCATCGCTGAGAAGGGCAATAGAAAATAAATTGCGAAATGCGTATGGCTGATTAAAAAACACATGCGATGGAATAAATTTATAGGTAATTGCGACATCTCGTAGCACTGCAAGGTATGGAATGCTGCTGTACCGCTTTGAAAACAAGTCCGTATTAGAAGTGAAATTTTCATCTATGCTTTGTATCCACGCTTCATATTCTTGGTCGTTTGCGAAAACATCCTTAAAACTTTCGTGGGGTTCTAGCGGAAACGCCCATATGTTTTTTGCTCCATTCGTGGGTACTTCCTGTATTTTTGCACGCAGCTCTGAAAGACTTACTGTCCCATCATTAGGCAACGAGAAACGAGATGATGTGAGCACAGCGATGAGTGGCAATGAAAACGCGAGCAGAGCAGTTTTTTTATTTGCTATGTGCACGATATTTTGAAGATTTTTCGGTGTGTCAATTTCGAGAAGCTCTTTTTCAATGCTCTGCGGTGCTTGGAAACGACTTACAAAAACATTGGCACGAGACTGCGTAACGTTTTTATATACGTTGTCATAACTAAGCACGCGAAGCAAGGGCACTTCATGCTTTGCGTTGTAAGTTCCGCTCATATAATGCGCTGACTCTACATCACTTGCAATGACAAGAGATTGTGGCGTGCATGAGAAAAACGAGAAAACGCTAAGACACAGAAAAAACACTCCTGCTGTGAAGCACAGCTTGCACAAATGCCCCCCTTGCGTTTTAGGCATTGCGTGAATTGTGCGCTAAAGTTTGCGTTTCTTTGTAAAGCGTCTCTATAATTTTGGGTATTTGCTCGGCATCCACGGCTGCAAAGGTAAACCGCAAGGTCTCTCCTAAAGAGATGAGCGCGATGCTTTCGCCCTCTAAGCCGAGCAAGTGTTTACGTATGGTTTCTGCTGGCACGCTCGCGGAATGAAACGATATGAAATAACCTGAGTTACAGGGGTAGGGAACCAGCGAACTCTGAGGGTACTGAGAAGAAGCGCGCGCTATTTCTTGCTTTGTAATGCGGTAGCGGTTTTGTATGTCAGAAAATTGCTCATCCATTTGTGCGTCAAGATCAGCGTGCTCTATGGTGCGCAAGACTATGCTTTGTGAAAGCTGCGAGGCGCTTGTAGTACTTGCGCGCAATGCGCCTTTTACTTTTGTCTCCAAGGCTTTTTTAACGGACTCACTCATGTTTTTGTTGCCAAGGGTGATGAACCCGACGCGCAAGCCCCACGAAAATAATTCTTTAGTAGCGCCGTCGAGCTTTACCGCCACAACATTTTCGTGCAATGTGGAGAAAACAGAAAACGAAGATTCACAAAAAATGTCATCCTCATAAAAAAGCCCGAAATACGCATCATCACACATAATGAGTACGGGCACGTCTTTTTCTGCAAAAGAGTGAATTAAGTCCTTGAGGCGTGCAATGTCTGTTTTTGTAAGGCTGTAGCCCGTGGGGTTATTGGGGAAATTGAGCAGCAAAATTATTTTGCCCTGTTTTTTTGCGCTCTGGTGCATCGCATCCTCTAAGCCTGCTATATTAAGCCCCTCACCATGCTCAAATTGCGCAAAGGTGCTAAATGTTCTCACGCTACCACCAAAGGTTGTGCTTGCAATGTGCTCGTAGTTTTCCCAAAACATGTCGGGGCTTATAAGCTCTTCACCTTCTCCAAGCATAAGCTCCAGCACTAAGCGTATTCCGTGTGTTATGCCGCTGGTTACTATGGGCTTGGTAATGGCTTCTTTTATAAGCGAGGGATTACGTTTTACTATGTGAGTTTGCCAAGCATCGCGTAGCGTGTTCATGCCAGCAACAGGCGCATAGGCAACCGATTCTCTGGTAGTAAAATGCGGCAACAATGAAGAAATGCACCCAAGGGTTACGGGCTGCCCATGGGCTATTGCTATACCAGCAGTTGCTTTTATTGTTGCATGCGCCGACTCTTCTGTTTGTGCCACTATTCCCTGTGGAAACATCATGCGCTTGCCCCGTGATGAAAGTAAACGATCTGCTACATGGTTTGATAACACCGCGTTGAGATCTTGAAGTATTGTTTCGTTGTTCATGTTGTGTCTATCCTTAAGCAAAAGATTGAATATTATTTATTTTATCGAAACCGCGAATATAGCGGGATAGAGGGAATACATCGATACCTTGACTTTAGGAGAAAAACGTACTGTAGATATCTTCGATAGTTTTCTATAGGTATTATTGACCACAGGATTTTCTTCTTGTTTCCAATCATTAATTGCTTGTACAAGCACAAGACTAAGCCCTACAATGGTGCTCACCGTTCCTACTGAAAACAAGGTAAGTGAACTTATAAAATAGCCATCATATATGCCCTGTTTTTCTTTTAGCTGGTTGTTTACATTTGCTGTGGCCCCCGATAGACTTTATTCAGCTTGTAAGGGAGCGACTTCTTTTAAAAAGTAATTGTTGGAGTATGCGAGTAAGCCAATGCCTGCTGTCTGCATGGCGAGCCCTATAGACAGCGTGCTTATAATAGCGCCATTGTAGCGCTTAAATGCGGGGTCAACTTGAGCAAACGAAGGCAAGGCTTGCAAGAGGAGTATGAAAACCAAAATATGCTTTTTAGTAAGAAACCTCACATGTATTATTATAGGTAAAGTTTGGGCGATGTGAAAGATGTATTATGGCAATAAGGTTGTCTTTTGTGGGGGAGTGTCCCCCCCACCCCCCTTTGGGTAAGACGCTGTATGTGCATAAGTGCTTTGCGGGGGCTTGCCCCCGCACCCCCATTGGGTAAGATGCGGTATTGCGCTTGCGCGTGCGAGAGCTGCACGCCACCCGTGGCATGGCTGTAGGTGCAAAGTACGGGTTGCTTTAGCTTGATTGCTCACGCTTTTTGTACCATCCATGGCGCCCTATACGTGTCATCCATGACACGGGCGTGCCACTGCGCGTGACGCACTATGCAAATATTTCGGTTGGCCGTACTTGCTATAAGCTCCATTTCTGTGTCGCACCGTCCATGGCGCCCCCTCAGCCCCCTCCATTGGGGCGGTCGTTTGCTCCGCTCCATTTAACGTTTCTAGCCGCTCGCGCTTTTCAGCGCTCACGACTTTTCTTTTTTTAACATCCCTGTCAGCCAATCCGTGCCCTCCATGGCACGGCTGTGAGGACGCTCACGAACGAAGCGAGGGGATGCAAACTACTGCATAAACACCGCTGTGCGGTGCAAACATGGAGCTTGCATCAAAAGAAAAAGAACAGTCATCCGAGCTTATGTCATAGCGGGGGCTTGACCGCAGAGCGCGCTCATGCAACCCTGCGTCAGCTACAATGAAAGACAGACTATGCAAGAATACAAGGGCGCAAGGTCTCCTACGTTACCAAATTGTCTCAAATGCGTTTTTTTCAAAGTAAGCTGGGACGCAGCAAAGCCCCGCCAATGTGTGCACTTTAACTTTAAGAGTAGAGACATGCCCTCACATGTGGTGTTTCACGCAACTGGCATGATATGCCCACACTTTCAGAAGAAACAAGGCACGTAAGCCCCGTATGGCTCAAGCCCCTAGGGTACGTGAAGACTCGCCGTCTCACATGGCAGCTATACGCCTAGTTATTTGATAAGTGCCTTGTCTTTGCTCATGAGTAGTTTGAGCGCCATTGTGTACGTATAAGTCATTAAGTGTGGTATCATGCAAAGTAATGCTCGTATGTAACATAGGCAACACCAACATCACCATGGCGTTTTTTATTAATGGCGCATGGAGCGACTTGTACCGCATCTCCTCAAGAGACACGCACACTTCTGACGAATATAGAACCATATTGAACACTATATTACCCGCTGCGTCCCTTGCAAGCTGCGAAGCCGTTGCGGTTGCTTCTGTAGTCCCCTCTCTCAATGCCCTGTTTTTTGAGGCATTACACATAATAACGCGTCAAACCGTGCTTGCCGTCCACGCAGGCCTGCGTGTCCCCATACTTAACCCGCAGCAGCAGTTGGGGCATGACTTGCTTGCAAACGCCGTAGCCTCCTTTGTTGCTAGCCCTTCTCAGGCAAGCGTAACGGCGGACTTTGGCACCGCGCTTACCTTGACCGCAGTAAGAAAGAACGGCGAGGTTGCGGGGGTGAGCATAAGCCCCGGGTTAAGCACTGCATTACAGGCACTGGTTCAAAACGCCGCGCAGCTTACCGCAATATCCTTGGCCATGCCGCAGCACGCGCTGGGCACTACTACGGAGGCTTCCATTAATGCAGGGTTGATGCTGGGCTACAAACACCTGACGCGCGGCATTGCTCTGCAAATGCAAGAAGAGCTTGGCGAGGACGCCAAATTTTTTGCGACGGGAGGCTTTGTAAAATATATCGCGCCCGCATGTGGCATATTTGATGTAATAGACAGCTATCACACCTTAAATGGCATCCGCATTATTGCGGAACACAATTTGTAAGCAGCGGGAAGGCTCAGGGTGATTTCACATGCGTTTACGCTTATTGGCTTTAGAAGACCGCGCCACATACAAGACACGCTGAAGGCGCTTGCAAACAACTATGGCGCGACAGACGTACCCTTGTACGTGTTTATAGACGGGCCGCGTGGGGACAAAGAAGCAAATGCACAAGAGCATGCGCAGGTTGAAGAAGTGCGGCGCGTGTGCAAAAATTTTCCTTGGAAGGGGAAAAAGGTGATGCACGCCGCGTCTAGCAACAAGGGACTTTTGCGCAATGTTCGCTATGCTATTGACACGACCTTGTCGGACTACGAAGCTGCCGTAATTGTAGAAGATGATATTGTAACAAGCCCGTATTTCTACGAATTTGTTGCACAGGCACTGCAGCGTTTTAAGGACGCGCAAGAAGTTGCCGCAATTTGTGGGCATTGCTACCCTTATGCGCGGAAACTTTTTAACCCGCACGCGCCGTATTTTTTGCGGCACTTTGCCTGCTGGGGCTGGGCAACGTGGCGCCGTTCATGGGACGGCGTGTGCTGGGACACCGCACAGCTTGTAAAAACACTTGCACACACAAAGCGCAAAAAAGAGCTTGACTTTGGCAATGCACGGTGGGTGAGTGGCATACTAGACGCGCAGCACAGCGGTTTTCTCAACACATGGGACGTGCAAACGGGCGTCTCGTTTTTTTTAAATGACCAGTTGTGTTTGTACCCCCCTGAAACGCTTACAAACAACACGGGTTGGCGTGCCGATGGACTGAGCACCCATCTTCCTACTACAACAAACCCCAACGCCGCCTTAGCCTACAAGAGCTTTGAAGTACCGCAGGACGTGCAAATAATTGAAAGCGTCTTGGCGCGCCGTGCTTACACGCGCTTTGTTTGTCCACCTAAAACGCGCATAAAAAACTACGGTGTAAATGCCCTCATACAAGCAAAGCGCTTGCTTAAACCTTTTGTAGCACCGCTGCTCTGGCGCAAAAACACCTAGGGTTATTCCCCTTTTTGCGTTGCATTACATGTGTTGTTTTATTTACTGAGGTATGGCAGAATAACGGAGAGTACTAGGGATATTGCCAAAAGGTAATTTACGGGTTTGTACCATGTGGGGTGAGCAAAAAGCTTTGCAATGTACTGCCCAAGCAATGCCCAGCAGTTTTGCACACTCAATGCTATGATGAGATTACCTCCAACAATTACCAGTGCCGAAGCCCAATATGAACTTGGTATGGAGAATTGCGATATGCCAAGGAATGCAGCTATGTAGGCCTTGGGGTTTAGCGAATTAAGCAAGAGGCCTTGAAAAAAATTAAGCGGCTTGCTTTGGCTGCCTTGTTCAAGTGGCGCTGAAGTTGCTATTTTGTACGCAATGCTGAAAATGTAGGCAAGCATTGTGTATTGTAAGACGCGATAGAGTATTTGGTGTTCGAGGATTGTAACACCAAAGGCAGCCATGCTTAAATTCCATGAGAAACCCATTACTACTCCTACAAGATAGGGGAATGATTTCTTAAAGCCATAGTTTATTCCGCTATGTAATACCGATATGGTAGCGGGACCGGGTGTGCCGACAATAACAATGGTAAAGACAATAAAATTTAGCCAAGCAAACTCTACCATAATATTATTATAATGCCGCACGCTATTGTAGACTGCGGATGTGCTACTTCTTAGACATGCTTTGTAAGAAGGCAAAGGTGTTTTTGTGCGCAAATAGCCTCAGGTGCGTCTGCTTAGGCGCAAAAAAAACCTAGGCTTATTTTTCTCTTCTTGGGTTGAATTACAATGCGTTGCTTATTTACTGAAATATGCCAGAACAACGGAGAGTATTAAGGATATTGCCAAAAGGTAGTTTACGGGCTTGTACCATGTGGGGTGGGCAAAAAGCTTTGCAATGTATTGCCCAAGCAATGCCCAGCAACTTTGCACGCTCAATGCTATGATGAGATTGCCTCCAACAATTACCAGCGCCGAAGACCAATACGAATTTGGCATGGAGAATTGCGATATGGCAAGGAGTGCGGCTATGTAGGCTTTGGGGTTTAGCGGATTGATTAAGAGGCCTTGAAAAAAATTAAGCGGCTTGCTTTTTGTGCCTTGCTCAAGTGGTGCGGAAGTTGCTATTTTGTACGCAATGCTGAAGATGTAGGCAAACATTGCATACTGTAAAACGCGGTAGAGTATTTTGTGTTCGAGGATTGCTCCAACACCGCAGGCGGCAATAAGCAAGTTCCATGAATATCCCGATATCACCCCTAGGATATATGGAAACGATCGCCTGAATCCGTAGTTTATGCCACTATATAATACTGCTATGACAGATGGACCCGGTACCCCGAGCATAACAATGGTAAAGACTATGAAGCTTAGCCAACTGAATTCCTGCATGATACTATGCTAGTTCAAATGCACCAAAAGCAACAATGCATACGTCCACGCTTATTCATTATTTTTGCACATGGTTTCCAAGAAGGCGAAAGGCTTTTTTTTATACGGGCGTTTTTTGACTTTTTGCAGCGTGTCAATAAACTTCGACATGCTGTTCCCACATGCCTCATACGCTTTTTCAAACATGCCGTTGTTTTCTTCATATAAGGAAATGGTTGCAAAAAAAGCGTTGTTGTACGCACTAATGTCGACGTTAGCATAGCTGTCGTTTGTAAAGTGCTGCTTGTAATTTTTCACAAAGTCTTCCTGTGCCTTTTTCAATATAAGTTTCTTTTTCTCTCGCTTTTCATCCTCTGTAAGCGCCTCGTCTTTGTATACACCTTCTAACTTTGTGCGCGTGCTGTACATAAACGCGGCAAAGGCATGTGCATTTTTTTCGCTGTTACGCACTTCTTCATACTGCGAAGACTGCACGCCGTATTTTTGTTTTGTGTAATCTAAGGCGCTTTGACGCCCTACAAAATTTGCAAGCTGTTCGTTAAAGGCGCTGTGCTTTGAAACCCAAATGGTGGCGTGAGTTTGCTCATGGGCTATGAGCTCCACTAGCTCCCATTCTTTGTATTGCTTCATAAATGAGTACAAAGGGTCGGGCAGCATATTCAAAGTGCTAAATGCTCGCACGCGCCGAATAAGCACATCGTAGTTTTGCTTCATCAGCTTTCTTGCTTCTTTTTGTGCGTCTTGTATGTTGTAGTACCCGCGGTAGGGTAGTTTGCCAACAAAGGGGTAGCCCCACATGTACGGGCTTAAGCCAAATTCCGGTGCCGCCTGCACTACTGAAACAAGGTAATCGCGCTCTAGCTCTGTGTATGAATTGTAGGTTTTGCTGATGTTCAGGTGCGCGTAATCTTGCAAAAATGCCTTGATAGTCTTCACATTTTTTAAGAATGCTTTTGTATCTTGTGGCGTCTTAGGACTAGCGAGCAGATTCTCTACATTTTGCGCATCATCGTAAGTGTACTTAAATAAATAGTACGCTTGTGTTGTGTAATAGCATGAATTAAGCACAGAAAAAAGCGCAAGCATTAGACATGCATATATGTGGTATTTTTTCATAGTTGCAATTATTCTCCATGAGGATGTCTAGGTGTGTCTTTGTGTTTATAAGTATGATGGATTCAAAGGCCAAGTGCAACGCAAGAGCACTGAGCCTATAAAAACGCTATCATAAGAGCATGGACTTTGATGCAATTGTCATAGGCGGCGGGCACGCGGGCATAGAGGCCTGCCTTGCGCTCGCGCGACTTGGTTTTTCTACTGCGCTTATTACACAAAACCTCGACACCATAGGCAAACTCTCATGCAACCCCGCGGTAGGTGGCTTGGCAAAGGGCAACATGGTGCGCGAAATAGACGCCCTCGGCGGCGAAATGGGCAAGCTTATAGACAAAACCATGATACAGTTTCGCATACTCAACCGAAGTCGCGGACCCTCGGTGCAGGCACCGCGCGCGCAAGCCGACAAGCTTGCCTACCAAATAGAGGCAAAAAAAACACTTGAATGTGAAAAAAACCTTTTTCTCATACAAGACACCGTTGTGGATTTTGTAAAAGAGGGCAAACGCATAACAGGTCTGGTAACCGAGCGTGGCACGCGCTACAGCACCAAAGTCGTGGTGCTTACTACGGGTACGTTTCTCAACGGCACAGTTTTTATTGGTGCTTACAACGCCCAAGCAGGGAGGCTTGCAGAACCCGCTGCCCTGCATTTAGATGGCACTTTGCGCCGCATAGGTTTTTCCATGGGCAGGCTAAAAACAGGCACGCCCGCGCGGGTACACCGCCGCTCACTGGACTTTTCTAAACTCGAAGCGCAGTTTGGTGATGATGAAATTGTGCCTTTTTCATTTTCGCGAGAAACCCTGAGTAAAGAACAAGTGGCCTGCTACGTTACCTACACGGGCGCGGCAACACACCAAGTAATAAAACAAAACATGCACAGTTCGCCGCTGTATTCTGGAAAAATAGTCGGCAACGGCCCGCGCTACTGCCCCTCCATTGAGGACAAGGTACAAAAATTTCCCGACCGCGACAGGCATCAAATTTTTATAGAACCCGAAGGGCTCTCCACGGACGAAATGTACCTTAATGGGCTTTCAACCTCGTTGCCCGAACAAGTTCAAAAAGAATTTATTCGTAGCATAGCGGGCTTAGAGCATGCAGAAATACTACGCCCCGGCTACGCGGTGGAGTACGACTATTGCGACCCTTCGCAACTCTACCCCTCCTTAGAATGCAAAATGCTCAGCGGCCTGTTTTTAGCGGGTCAGATAAACGGCACTTCAGGTTACGAAGAGGCTGCGGCGCAAGGGCTCATGGCGGGCATAAATGCCTCCCGCTATTTGCAACATGAGGAGCCCATAATTTTAAGCCGCAGCGAAGCCTACATAGGCGTGCTTATAGACGACCTTGTAACACTTGGCACACAGGAGCCGTACCGCATGTTTACCTCGCGCGCTGAGCACAGAATGAACTTGCGGCATGACTCCTGCGACATGCGCTTGACGGAACTAGGACACAGCATAGGACTTATACAACAAAGCCGAGTGCAGGTTTTAGTACAAAAACAAAAGAGTATAGAAAGCAACAAAAAATCCTTAAGTACCCGCTATGTAAAAAAAGAAGACGTAGAAGCCTTTCCCGAACTAGAGCCCTTTAGCGGGAAAAGTTTTTTGCACATCTTAAAAAGCCCGCGCATTTCACTAAAGGACATAATGCGCTTTGATGCGTCCCTTATGGACGAGGACAGCAGCGCCGACTGCTTACGGCAAACGGAAATAGAGGTGAAATACGAGGGCTATATTGAACGTCAAGAACGCGAAATTGCAAGGCTTAAAAAGCTGGAGTTGCTTAGCATTCCGCGCAACTACGACTACGGCGCCGTGCTAGGGCTTTCAAGTGAGGCTAGAGCTAAGCTTATTCAGCACAAGCCCACTACCTTGCACCACGCCTCTCGTATTTCGGGGGTGCGCCAGTCTGACCTTGTCGTACTCATGGTGTACTTAAACCGTCATAAAGACTTTCGTAGCAAAAAACAAGAAACGCCCTGCGTCCAGTACACAGACTAATCACGCAAGCATTCTTAAACACCTCCTAGCCTTGTGTCAAAAATGAGAAACCATCCATAATAGAAGCATATTAATCTTAAGGAGTAATTATGAAAAAAATTATTTTTGTTTTCGTGTTGTTGATTACAAGTATTGCCTTTGCCTTTGCAAGTGGTGATGCGGCTGACGGCAAAGTGCGTATTGGTGTTATTAGCAAGGGCTATCAGCATGATTTTTGGCGTACCGTAGCCTCTGGGGTCAAGGCTGCTGCCAAAGAGTTTGGTGTTGCCACCTATTTTATAGGTCCTGAAAAAGAGACTGAAATTAGCAAACAGATATCCATGGTTGAAAATGCCATAACTAAAAAGGTTGATGCCATTGCTTTGGCTGCGCTTGATACTAAGGCATTGATTCCAGTATCTAAAAAAGCTGTGGATGCTGGCATACCCCTTGTAACCTTTGACTCAGGCATAGGTGGTAATTATTCTCAAAGTTTTATTGCGACTGACAATGTTGAAGGCGGCCGAATAGGTGCAAGAGAATTGGTGAAACTCATTGGTAAAAAGGGCAAAGTAATTGTCATAGCACACAATGCGGGAACATCAACAGCTATTGATAGAGAAAAAGGAGCTGTAGAAATTTTGAAAAAATACCCCAACATAAAACTCCTCAATACGCAATATTCCGATGGCGATCTAGCAAAGGCTTTGGCAATTACACAAGATGTAATAGCGGCAAACCCTGACCTCGTAGGTATTTTTGCTACCAATGAAGGCACCGCTCTTGGTGTTGCTCGTGCCATAGAAGAGAAAAAAGTGCAAGACAAAATTGCCCTCGTTGGCTATGATGCTTCAGACAATCAAGTACGCTATATAAAAAATGGCATCATAAAGGGCTCGGTTGTACAAGACCCCTTTAACATGGGATATTTGAGCATTAAAGCTGTTGTCGATATTCTTGCGGGGAAAAAAGTTTCACCAAGAATTGATACTGGTGCTACATACGTATCTGCAAAAAATTTAGAAGAACCGAAAATACAAAAGCTTATATATCCACTTGGTAAAAAATAATACTTACCTCTTGGAATACGCTTATTTGCTTCAAAGCTGTCTATACATTAGACAGCTTTTTGTTTATTATTGTATTACGCCTGTGTGGCTCAGCGCCGTAGGGCTATTGTTTGTAATTTAAAAATGCGGGGGAGCTATGTCATTGCAATTATCACTACCAAAAACAGCACGCACACTTGTGCTAAAAGAAAATGAAGTTTGCGTTGTAGCAAATGGGGATTTGCGGGAAAGCGCAAATCAAGCATGCTGGGAGGTTCAAGAAAAATTTGAACTCCTTTTGAGTAAAGTGCTTACGAAAAAGTTTGACAAACAAATTGTGCGAGCACATCTCTATGCACAAAATAAAAAGCATGGTTTTATTTCAAGTCAACGTGAGGGTTCTCAAGTCTTTTCAAAAATTGATGAACGCGCTCCAGTAATCATGCTCATTACTGCATGGCAATATTCGCATCATGTGGCATATGCGCTTGCGCAACATAAGTGTCCCATATTGTTGCTTGCAAATTTTGACGGCACATGGCCGGGCTTGGTAGGCATGCTCAATCTTGCAGGTTCGCTTAAGGCGCTGGGACGCAACGCATCGCGCTTGTGGTCTGAAAAATTTAATGACCCCTTTTTTTATGAAAAACTAGGAGAATGGCTTAATCTTGGTGTTGTAAGTCATGATACTTCGCACGTACGCGAGGTGTGCAAGGACACGCGTCTTTTTGAAAGCGAAGCGGGACAAATAGGGCAGAAAGTCGGAAAGCACATTTTAAAAAACAAAGAGATTATGGGGCTCTTTGATCTTATGTGCATGGGCATGATAAATGGCTTGTTTCCGCAAAAAGCACTTGCCGACATTGGCATTACTCTGGAGGGACTTTCTCAAAGCGCGCTTGTACACGAAATGTCTTTAGTTGATGATGCGCTGCGGGAAAAGTGCTTGAAGTTTTATGAAGAGAAAGGCATGCAATTTCAGTATGGAATAGACTCCACTACAGAACTTACGCGAGATCAGGTTAAAGAACAATGTGCTATGCTCATAGCCGTTGCGCGCTTTGTAGAGCGCTTTGGTTTAAGCTCTGTGGGGGTGCAATACCAGCAGGGCTTAAAAGACGTCTGCGCGGCATCTGATTTTATGGAAGGAGCAATTGGCTCTACTGAGCGCTTTGCTATCCCGGATGAAGATGGAAAAGTTATTAGAAAGGGGAAGCCCATTCCGTGTATTAATGAAGTGGACATGGGTTCTGGTATTCCGCAGACCATGCTTTTTAGGTTACTCGATAGTTTGGGTTTGCCTGCTGAAACTACCTTGCACGATGTGCGCTGGGGTAGCGTATACAAAGGTACGTTCTATTGGGATTTTGAGATATCTGGGGCTGTGCCCTTTGAGCATATTACCGGCGGCATAAAGGGTGCCATTGGATATAGGCAACCCGCAATGTACTTTCCCAAAGGTGGCTCTACCATTGGTGGACAATGTAAGGCGGGTACGTTTTTATGGGCGCGCGCGCACTATGAGGAAAACACCGTTTTCATGCATGTGG
>CBDAKK010000002.1:0-353308 GCA_965196605.1 Spirochaetia bacterium | reverse complement strand
AAAGCAAAGTGGCTCCGCTCTGCAACAGGCGATGTGCCACTACTTTACAAAGCAGAGTCACAGGGCATAGATGGCGTTAGAGAAGCAAAAGTGTTTCGTGCGCCCAGTGGGTTTGGGTCAGTGCGCGTGGTGCTACGCGGTGCAAACAATACGCAAGTCGGTACTGATATAGTGACAAAGGTGCGTGCTCGACTCGATACAGTGGGGCTTATAGGGCGAAATACGGTAGTCGATACCGTAGGATTCGCCCCTCTTACCGTCAGTTGTACCTATGCAGGTACACTTACGGAAACAGAAGCAAAAAAAAGAATAACCGACTATTTTTATTCGCTTGGCATTGGCACGCGCTATACCATGCAAGATTTATACAACTTGTTTGACGACCAAGATGCCATTCAGTTTACCACGCCAACGGCAAGCGATAAGACGCTTGGCAATGATGGTGTATACAAACTTACAAGCGTGAGGGCAACCAAGAAGGTGTAGTGTAATGGCGTTTGAAAAATTTGTAGAAAAACAGATAGAAAAAAGCTCGTATGAAGGAGACCGGAAGAAAATACAGCTCGGCCGGTTGTATTCGGTGATGCGAGTATTGTGTGCAGTTGTAGCAAGCGATACACGAGATGTGTTTCGAGCATTTTTCCCCGCGTTGGGTACTCGCACTTTTATGGACAGACACGCTAAAGCATTAGCGTTACCACACATTAAAAACGAAAGTGACAAAAGTTTGAGAGACCGCCTTACTGTTGCAACGCATACGATGACCTATCTCGGTACGCGCCAAGCATTCACTCAGTTTATGGAGAGTAATTTTAAGAGTAGGTGCCGCGTCATTGAAATGCCGAAGAATGCGTTTACTGTAGGACACCTACCCTATGGCACGCCCATTGGCACTGGCATAATTATGGCTGGCGAAGGACTCTATGTGTACGTGCAAAACATTACGGCAGAGGAACGCATTGAGCTTGAAAGTTACCTAGAGACCAACACCCCGCCCGATGTAGGCTTTGTTATTTTTAATGAAAACACGAAAAAATCACATACAAACACAGGAGATAGAAACTTATGAAAAAACATCATTTTTACGAAGGTATGACACCTACCCCCAACGACTTCGATATACTTCAGCAGAATACCGAGGATGCGCTACATGAGAGTACGCACGCTATCACAGGCACGGGTGTACTCTCGGGGCTAACCGTGAGCATGGATGGCGCGGGGAAGGTTGTCATTAGTGCGGGAGATGCTGTTGCCCCTAATGGACAACGGCTCGCGCTCACCGCCAAGACTACAATAGATAAAAAAGACGGACTCGTGGTACTGCGTCACTCGGTTGTAGATACTACCACAACGCACGATATTCAACAAAAGCAAACATGGAAAACACGCGGGGATAAGACTACCGTGCATGTCGTTTTGTCTACGGACAAACAAGCCAATGATGTTGTCCTCGCACAAGTGAAAAACAATACCATCGACCTTACACCCCGTGAATCTGCGCACGGATGGAATTCTCTTACCTCACTACGTCAGCAGTTAAAAAGTGAACTTATGGCTGAAATCACCAAAGCAAAAACCGAAGCACAAAACGCCATCACGCAAGCAAAGAAAGACGTACTAAATTCCGCCATTCCCATCGGCTTTATCTACACCCAGTTTCCAAACCAACCTACTCCACAACAACTCTGGGGCAACACCATGACATGGCAAAACATCAGTAGTCAATACGCAGATTGCTTCTTTCGTGCCGAGGGTAGGGACAACGACTATTATGGCGCAAAAAAATTTCAAACAGGAAAACAGACTGATGCTATTCGAGATTTTACATTTGCATTTAAGACAAATTTGGGATGGGGTTATGGCTCGCAACAAAACATGAGCATTGTAGATCAAGGAGACGACTGGGGTTGGTCAGATGGCTCATCTAGAAGACACAGTGATAGAGTAGGATATAGATTTTCCGTATCTACAGTAGTTACCACTGCAGCTGAAAATAGACCCGTAAATTACACCGTGCGTATTTGGAAACGCACTGCATAAAGGAGCACTAAAAATGAGCACAAAAACATATTACGAACTAGACAAAAATGGACACATCATAGGGCAGTTTGATAGCCCACCACCCAAAGACTTAAGTCTTACCATAGCACACACCACACCGCCGCCGCAGGCCATGCTCAAGCCCTCATGGGTCGGCGATACCACCACAGGCACATGGGTAGACGCCGCCACGCGTGCAGAGCAGGAAGACTGTATTGACGGAGAAACTGACGCTGCCATTCAAAACTGGGCACGCGAAAAAGGCAAAAACGAAGCCTACTACATAAACTGCGGCATACGCGTGTGCATAAACAAAATCACGGATACCACCAATATTGACTACCGCCACTACCACGAATACCGTGCATATGTAGACGCTCAAAAGAAACTTAGTAAAGCAAAAAAAGACGCGCTACCATAAACAAAAAAGTGGCAGCCTGCGGGTGTACCAGCACCCACTGGCGAGTATTGTAGAAGCATACTCACAGCCCCTATGTGGTGTTACAACACAACCCCACACACGGTAACACTGCTACCACCATACTGTTATATCGGTGTGAGGCAGGTTACTATGTACGGAGTATTTGAACTTTTTATGAAAACACCACTTACCTATTACGGAGGTAAACAGTCTATGACACGCACCATCGTGCCACGACTGCACCCTCACACGTGCTATGTCGAGCCCTTCTGTGGCGGCGCGGCCGTCTTTTTCGCAAAAGAACCCGCGCCCATTGAAACACTCAATGACACCAACGCTGAAATTACAAACTTCTTTTCAGTCGTGCAAACAAAAAAACAGGAACTTACATCTCTTGTTGTAAGCACATCTCATAGTCGCAGAGCTCACAGCGATGCTCGTGTTGTCTATCAGAACCCACACCTCTTTAACCCCGTAAAACGCGCATGGGCTGTGTGGGTCTTAGCGCATCAATCATTCGCACACGACTTCCATGGTGCCTTCAGGTTCTCTCGCTCCGTGCGTAGCACAACAAGTAACGCACTCGCGCGCAAACGAGATACCTTCGATGTCCACACACTCGCACAACGCATCAAGTATGTGCAGTTAGAATGTGACGATGCACTCACCATCATACAACGCTATGATACTCCGCACACGCTTTTCTACTGCGACCCACCATACTTTAATGCACATATGGGACACTACGGAGGATACACCGAACAAGACTTTTACGCACTCCTGAAAAGTCTTAGTGCTATACAGGGAACATTTCTCTTAAGTTCGTATCCCTCGGACACTCTGCAGAGTTTCACCTCAAAACACGGATGGTACACACAGTGTTCTCGGAGACGTATTGTTAATTCGCCTCAAGGTCATACTAAATCAAAGACCGAAGTACTTACCGCAAACTACAATACAGAGTTCATCGCACAAGAGTATGCACTCAAACCATGTGAGGTGGCTGCATGAAGACGCCAGTGAGCTATTACGGAGGTAAGCAAAATCTCGTCAAAGAAATCGTCCCACTCCTACACCCACACACCTGTTACGTAGAACCCTTCTGCGGCGGTGCCGCTATCTTCTTCGCAAAGAAACCTTCAGAAATGGAAACACTTAACGACACAAACGGTGAGCTTATGAATTTCTACCGCATAGTACAGCAAGACTTTGTCTCACTCGAAAAACAAATACAAATCACGCTTCACAGCCGTATGGCACACCACGATGCGCTTGTTACATACAACAACCCGCACCGCTTCTCGCCCCTTGAGCGTGCGTGGGCAGTGTGGGTTTTGTCTCAAGAATCGTTCTGCTCCATGCTTGATGGCTCTTTCGGATACGACATGAGCGGCACTACTGCCCGCAAAATAGCACGCAAACGCGATACATTCTCTTACCACTACGCACAGCGACTCCAGCATGTACAGCTCGAATGTACAGACGCGATTAAAATCATACGCACCTACGACAGTCCTCATACTCTCTTTTACTGCGACCCACCGTATTACAACAGCGACTGTGGACACTATGACGGATACACCATAGAAGACTACACCGCACTCCTCAAGGCACTTAGTGTCATTGAGGGAAAATTCCTGTTAAGTTCTTATCCATCACCCGTGCTGGAAGAGTGCATACAGAAACACCGCTGGGATACAAAGCGCATGAAATTCACGGTTTCTATAGGAACTGGTACTCGGGACAAGGAAAAAACCGAGGCGCTTACCGCAAATTACACACTGGAAAAACAATACGATTTAGTCGATTTGATGCAGTTCCGAGAAGAGTGACAAAATACACTCTATTACCCCCCCCATTAAATCCCATCTAAAGACACGTTAAAACACATATAGACACTCTAAAATACGGTATTTTCTCAATTCAACTGCAACTTTTTCTCAAATCACTTGCCCCCTACAGCACAAAGAGTTGTAGTATATAAAACTCATTTGTATATGCTACAACTCTAATTGCTTGGTTTATCTCATTTTTTTAGCGGAATTTATCTCGCGCGGGTATAGTTTAGGGCGCAAATGTTTGTGGTGTACGTGGTGCGTCAGTTTACTATTGATTGGGTGAACCATATGGCGCGCGCTAAGAATCCGCAGAAGGCTACAGTGCTCGCGCGCGATATAGCGCAGTTTCTGGGCATAGGTAATTCCACGGGTTTGGGCATGGTGCCATATCTCATTAAGCATCCGCATGTGGTGCATAGCTGGGTTGCGCAGCGTGAACAGGCATTGCATGAAATTATACACGCTGCGCCTGTGACTCAAGAGGCGAAGCATGCTTGCATGGAGTATGTGGCGCGGGGCATTGCCTACTTTAGCGAGTGGAAGGTGCCTGATGTGATTCAGCAGAACAAGAATGAGTTGCTCGTGCAGGATCTTAGAAGGCTTTTGGCGCATTTGCGTGGGAACACCGCGCTTTCTCAGACTTTGTGGCGTGAAGTGTGGGAGCATAGCAATGACGTGCGTGCAAAATACAGCGCTGAGTTACGAGAGTTGTTTTTAAACGTTCTCATGGAGGTGTACCCGAGCATTGCTCAAAAATACGAAAACTTTGCATATATTTCTGAGCCCTTTCCTGCTACTGGCCCCTTGCCACTGCGTGAGGTACGGCGCATTGTGGAACAAGATTTTGATTGGGCCTTACGGGTGAATTATGAGCATGAGGAGGCCACTCACTTTTTTTGGTATAGGTCTGAAGAGAAGGCCGAACCTCGGCTTGGAGAGCGCTCTGTGGAAGATGGCGCTGATAAGGAAATGAAAATAGATGTGGGGCGGCGCATATGCCATATGCATGCTGCTTTGCAGGCTTTTCTTCATGGGCATGAGGATGCCATGGTGGCTGACTTTTTGTTGGAGCATCCACAGTGGAGCGGAGAAATACGGCGCGTGGTGGGTTATGCGCGCTACCCGTATGGGGAGATTCGCGAAAATATTCTCACGCAGCAATTGTATGCCATTGATATTTTGAGGTTGAAGCTTGCCTTTTTTGGGGCGGTAAAGTTTGACCCAAAATCTGACCGCTGGTTGCGCGTAACCTTGTTTCAGGGCGCGCCGCTTTTAGACAGCACGGGCTCTGTGGAAAATAAGGACGATTGGTTTTTGTATCGCTATGAGGGTGCCTTATGAATACTGTGCATATATCCTTGAACGAATTGGAGAATGTGAGCTACAAGGCCTTGGAAAGCCTAAAATACGATGAGGGGTTTTGTGAAGCGCTTTCTAAGGATTTGACGTTTTTGGAGGCGGTGGGCTTGCAAGGTGTTTGGCGCTTTGCTGCGTTTTTGTTGTCTTGTCAAGACATAGGGCATCCCGAGACACAGCTTGCAATAACCAAGCATAGTGATGATGCAATAGCTACGTATTTGTGCGATTGTCGCAATATATCGTGCATTCATTTTATGCAGCCCTTAGTGGAATATGTTGTTTCACGCCTTACTATGAATCCGCAGCTTAAGGTTTTGTTTCGTAATTCCTATGACTATGTGTTTTTGCTCCCCTACTTGCAAAAGTTTTCTCCCGTGCCCTTGAGCATTCAGTGGCATGACAAAAGAAAGAACAAATATAACATTGGCTTCATGTCTCCTAAGAGCGAGTATCCTGAATTTTTTTCTAGTATTACGAAAAACGTGGAGAAGGAAATGTGCGCCACATTGACTTCGTACGCTTCGGTAGAGGATGCGCTATCTACAAAGCACGCGTATGCAAGCATGTGTCCTCATGCTGAGACGCAAACCTGTGCGCAGCGTTTTGAACAAAGTTTGGTTGGGGGTTTGTTTGTCTCTCAAGAGCAGTGGCGTGTTATTCAAAGCTTTGAAAAAGGCGTGCTGGTGCCAAGCAACGACATGTCCCGAAGTGGCGCGGGAGAAACGGCGCATGTTGTTGACTCGGAAGATTTGTTGTTTAAAAAAAATATAAAATTAGGAGGTAAATAATGGATTCAAAAAAAATTGATCTTCCAGTATTTATTATTAGCGGTGGGTTCGCCGTATTGTTTGTCTTGTTCTCCGTGCTTGCGCCAGAACTTACTAAGGGCATGGTCAATAGTTCGTTTGCATTTGCCATAAAGTACTTTGGTGCGTATTGGCAGATATTGCTCTTGCTTACTTTTTTTATAGGGCTTTTTCTTGCCCTTACAAAGTACGGAGGCATTAAGCTTGGCAATAAAAGCACGCCAGAGATGGGGCGCTTTAGGTGGACGGCTATTATTATGTGTACCTTGCTTGCAGGGGGCGGCGTGTTTTGGGCTGCTGCTGAGCCCATTGCGCACTTTTTGAGTTCGCCGCCGCTTTTTGGGGTTGAAAGCAAAACACCGCAAGCGGTATACCCCGCCTTGTCGCAAAGCTTTATGCATTGGGGCTTTTTGGCATGGGCAATACTCGGGAGTTTGGCGACCATTGTGTTTATGTACTACTGCTATGAAAAGGACATGCCTTTTAAGCCGCGCGTGCTTTTGTACCCCGTTTTTAAAGAAAAAGCCCTCAAGGGGCCTATCGCTGTTTTTGCGGATGCATCTTGTATTATTGCAGTTGTAGCGGGCACGGTGGGTCCAATTGGCTTTTTAGGCTTGCAGGTAAGCTATGGGGTGAATAAGCTTTTAAACATTCCTGATACCTTTGTTACGCAAATGGTCATTGTAGTCTTGCTTGTCTGTATATATGTAACTTCTGCGGTATCGGGGGTTTCTAAGGGTATACAGTTTTTAAGTCGCCTTAACGTCATTATTGCAGTGGGTGTTATGCTATTTATTTTCGTGTTTGGCAAGACTTCTTTTATTGTGAATTCTTACATGCAGTCCTTTGCTTTGTACGTGAATGAGTTTCTTTCCATGGCTCTTTTTAGGGCTGATGAAGGGTGGCTGAGCTGGTGGACGGTCTTTTTCTGGGGCTGGTTTTTGGGCTACGGGCCGCTTATGGCAATCTTCCTCTCTCACATATCGCGAGGAAGAAGCTTACGCGACGTTATTCTTACGCTTTCGATTCTCGCGCCCGTTGTTACTACGTTTTGGTTTACCATTGTAGGCGGCAGCGGCATATTCTTTGAGTTAGAAAGCCCCGGCTCTATCTCTGTACCATTTGAAGGCTTTAACCTACCCGCTACGCTCTTGGCAATAGTAAGTCAACTACCTTTGGGTACGCTCTTATCCTATGTGTTTATTATTCTCACCTTTTTGTTTGTGGCAACCACGGGTGACTCAATGACCTTGAGCATTTCAATGTGCATGTCAGGAGACTTAAACCCTAAGCCCTTTGTCCGCGTCTTCTGGGGCATTTTTATGGGACTCATGGCATTGGCGCTTATTTCCATAGGTTCGGGTAGCATATCAGCCTTGCAATCCTTCATTGTCATTACTGCAATGCCTGTTTCTTTAATACTCCTACCGTCTTTGTGGAATTCAGTGCAAATAGCAAACACCATGTATAAACAGCAAAAAAATAGCGTGGAGGATGCATAAGGTACTTGTGGGGGAGCTGCCCCCACACCCCCCTTGGGTAAGACGCTCCTCTGCGCTATGCGCGCGCAAGCTGCACGCCGTGTGTGTTGTAGCTGGCGCTGTATGTGTGCACGCTGTTTGTTGCCAAGCAACTATTCTAAATACGCTATCTATTCGGATGGCCGTTCTTTCTTTTCTTTTTTACCCTCCATGGCAGCCTTAATGCCCCGTCCATGGGGCGGCTGTGAGGACGCAAAAAAAGAAAAGAAAGAACCAAAGTCGCGAGCGTAGCGGGGGGATGCAGACTATTACATAAGCCGCGTGCTTGGGGCACAGGTTACCAATACTCGGCTATTTTCTTTTTTAGGACGCTACCAAATGGATGCAAAGACTTAGAGTTTCTAAAAATAGCACCGTACCTTTTGTAGAGTTTAGCAACGGGATTGCCCGAAATTAGTGAAAGAACGCACTGGACTATGTGGAATAGGCGCAGTCCCACGGCATATTTAAGGCACATGCAATGATATATATAATCTTTCTTGTCGCTTTTGCTACGCTTAAAAGTGACAAGTCGTTTTACTCTCAAACAAGGGCTAACCCTAATGTAGTGACCGCTTGCGTATGCGCGAATTGCGAAGTCGCATAGTTGCCAAAAAGAATTTAAGATGCTAGGGTCAAAGCCACGTAAGGAAGATACTTTTTTACGATTAAACATTCCAACAAAGTCATGAGGAAAAAAAGTGTATGAAAAAAACGAGGTATCTACATCCAAATCCATGGAAATACCCCACATGTTGATTTTTGGCTTGTACGATACGGGGATGGGATTTCCCTCAAAATCCTCGCACAAGGGAGCGATACACAAGGGCATGTCTTCGACTGCGTGTAAAAGCATGCGGGTTGATATGCCATAAGGCTCTATATGTGTCCATGAAACAAACACCAAATCGGTTTGTATTTCAAAAAAAAGTGTGTTCAAAAGAGCCCCGACGGAGACAGGTTTTTGCTGCCCATGTGGCATGCTTAAAAAGCAGACAGAGGGAAACATGCTCCGTATATTTTCGGAAACTACTGCGCCATTAGAACACGCAAAGAAAATCTTATCGGAATACAATGCAGTATAATTTTCCAAAGCATTTTTAATAGACACGTTTTTTTTACTAGCATCGTGCAAAAGTATAATCCCAACACTAGCATAGCTCGAAGAAAGCTCGGTGTGCTTTCCACTTATGACGTAGGCGAGGTCTTCAAAAGAAGAAACATCACTTACAGACGAAGCCTTATGCATTACAGGTGTAGTACTCATCACAACTCCTACATATATCGGTGTAGTGCCCCTGTGCCTGCTGCACAAAAAGGCGCTCGTTTTTTTGCCAAAGTGTTTCAATAGCATCATCAACTATGCTACCTTGTATGTGGTTTCGCCTTAAATCTTGAAAGCACATACGCACATTACCATCTATATCTACAAACATATCGCGCTCAAGATGACGACACGCAAAGCGCTGCAGGGGCGCGAGATCAACGGTTTTTTTATTCGGCAGCATGCCGCAAATATCATTGTATTTTTCTATGATGGGGCTCACCCCCTTTTCATCCCAGTACTTGCAAAATGCATCGAGCTCGTTTTCGTTTTCTACCATGCGCGTAGCTTGTACAAAAACATTGCGAGGCTTCGTTTGCACAATGAGCATTTCCACAAATGCATGCGCCCGCGCCTTGGCTTCTTGTGCCGTAAGTCCGCCACACGCTGCGCTCTCGCGCACATTGCTATACAGCTCATCGCTGTATGCATCAAGATACACAATCCACGAAACATTACTCGGCACGGAATTCCACCACGAAGCGGACGTGTCCCACTCGTATCCGTTTGTCTCAATGTACACAGCGGAAAAAGCAGCAGAGGCTTCATTTATAAAAGAAAAAATATTGGGGTGCAGTGCAACCTCGCCGCCAAAGCCCAAAGCCAACGTGGCGTCCTCAGCATATTGGGGAAGCTTGGAAAGAAGCGCACGCCACACATCACCATGCATGCTTGTGCATTGTTTACGCTGCGCTGCATCGCAAATACCTGCGCCGTTCTTTTGCATTATTGCGTAGTGTGGGTCATACACCGTGGGTTGTAGCGCGTCTGTGAGTTGCACATATACATAGCGTGGAATACCGCGCAGAAGCTGCGGCTTTTCATGGTAAAGGCTCATGAGCGTGTCGGGGTTTCTTAACCCGTAGTCCCAGAGCTGCTTAGCTATGGTAAAATTTGCGCGCGTGTCTGCCGCAAGCGACACGCGAAGCATGCGCATGTCTTCAGGTGCTAACACCGCCTCTATGTCGTAGTCGTTTATTCGTTTTTCCACAAGCGAGAAAAGTGCGCCCTTTTCTACGGGGAGCGAAGCAGTATGTTCTCCTGTGCTTGCAAGTTCTGCAAGCGTGCGCTCAAGTATTTTACATGCCATGGGTGAAAGTATTTCAGGGCTTACCGATTCGGGGTAACCTTCGCCGCGCGTATAATGCGCCACATATTTGAGGTGGGTCTCTATCATGGTTTTATACAATGGCTCATACGAAATCATCGCATCGGCAAACATGAGGCACACATGAGTTTCAGCACCTGCAATGTCGCACAGCTGTTCAACGAGCGCTTGCATGGAATTTGCAATGTTACGCGTATGTTCAAAAACCCCGCCTTCATCTTGTAATGCTTCTCTCACATCCTGCGGCTCATCCCCTAGTCCATGGGTTCCTACGCATATACGTGTGCAGCCATCTATAACACCCGCGTCTTTCAGTGCCTGAGCACAAGCAAGCGTGTGATGCCATGCTGAAGAACCATCGGCACAAGCATGCGAAATATAGCGTGCACTAGAATGTAAAAGCGCAATGAAGTGAAACGACATAATAGTTTGATTATTTATTAATATCGGCACAAGCACGGCAAAACTTCATCAGCAATTAGTGCAACAAAAACGCCTGAGGCGTAGAAATGCTACGCGCGGGTAAGGCGTTAACGCGATATGTCGAATCTTCCGATAACAGTACTTTCTTTGGTGCAAGCACTCATACAAACTTACTTTCATACAATCTTCATACTTGCGCACAGTATCTATGTCATTACTGCTTGAGCACACAGGAGGCTTTTTGCTATAAGCTCCATCTCTGTGTCGCACCGTCCATGGCGCCCCCTCAGCCCCGTGATGTCGGCTCCATGTTAATTATACGGGACTCCATCCTGCTTCGCAGACATTGGGGCGGTCGTTTGCTCCGCTCCATTTAACGTTTCTAGCCGCACCGTCCTTGGCAGCCTTAATGCCCCATGGAGGGTGAGCAGCGCACTCACACAAACGTACTTCGATACAATCTTCATACTTGCATAAAGTATCTATGTTATTACTGCTTTAGCACACAGGATGTTTTTTTTCTTTTCTTTGGTTCTTTTCTTTTCTTTTTTTGATGCAAGCTCCATGTTTGCACCGCACAGCGGTGCTTATGCAATAGTTGGCATCCCCTCGCTACGCTCGTGAGCGTCCTCACAGCCGTCCCATGGATGGGACGTATTGGCTGCCAAGGATGGTAAAAAAAGAAAAGAAAGAACGGCCATCCGAGTGGATAGCATATTTAGAATAGTTTCTTGGCAACAAGACGTGTCACGCAACGCTGCGAAGCAGAATACACACGGCGTGCAGCCTGCGCGCGCGTAAGCGCAACACCGCGTCTTACCCTACAGGGGGGTGTGGGGGCATCTCCCCCACAAAGGCAAAGTTACTTTTGTCCCCATGCTCTACAATAGGGTTATGAGCATACTTATTCCCGTTATACTTGCGGGCGGTCAAGGCACACGCTTGTGGCCTGCCTCACTTCCTAACATCCCTAAGCAGTTTCTTGCCATTGGTGGAGCTTCACTCATGCAGCGTGCACTAGAGCGTGCGCTTGCTGTTGCTGATAAAGATGTGTTGGTCGTAACGAATCAAGGCTATTTAGACTTATTTGAACAAAAGCTCTCACTCTCCTCAGAGGACGCCGCGCGCATACGCCTTATAGGCGAGACTGCCGCGAGAAACACCGCGCCTGCCATTGCGCTTGCGTTGCGCTATGTAGAAGAGACCTACGCTAAAGACGCGACCCTGCTTGTTGTGACCGCAGACCATCTCATAGAACCCCTAGAAGCATTTGTACAAGATGTGCGTAATGCAAAAATTTATGCAGAAAAAAAACACATTGTTACCTTTGGCATTGTGCCCACGCGAGCAGAGACGGGCTACGGTTATATAGAGTGCATAAAAAATTCAAAGGAGCAAGTCGGGTACGAGGTGCGCGCCTTCCATGAAAAACCCGATGAAAAACGGGCGCAACACTACATAGCGCAGGGCAATTTTATGTGGAACAGCGGCATGTTCTGCTTTTCCGTACCAAAAATGCGCGCCGAGCTCATGCGGCAAGCACCCTTAATTGCCGAGAAACTTTTCAAAACAAGCCTAGCGTGGAACGTGAAGGGTTGCGGAAACATGCAGCAAATAATACCCCAAAACATAGATTATGCAAAGCTTGAAAAGCAGTCCATAGACTATGCGGTTATGGAAGGTGCTGAAAACGTCATTGCAATTCCCGCTTCATTTTCGTGGAACGACATTGGGAGTTGGGATGAAGCGTGTGAACTAGAACAGCCAGTAGAAAACGCGGTGTACCTTGCAAACAGTGAAAACGTAAGCGTGTTTTCAGACCTGCCCGTGGGAGTGTGCGGACTCTCTGACATTGTGGTGGTTGCACAAAACGGTCGTGTGCTTGTAATGAAAAAAGGCTCCGGGCAGCTGGTCAAAAACGTAGCGGAAGAAGACGCCACAAACGCTTAAGTGGGAAATACATTATGCAAGCGGCCTGTGCTGGCGCGCCGTGGCTTTAGCGCGTGAGGTTGC
This sequence comes from Spirochaetia bacterium, assembly GCA_965196605.1. Taxonomy (GTDB): domain Bacteria; phylum Spirochaetota; class Spirochaetia; order WTKD01; genus CBDAKK01. The sequence continues at coordinate 340,456 of CBDAKK010000002.1, read as the reverse complement.
TTTGTGAGTACAAGCAGCCTGTGCTAGCGCGCCGTGTGTTTTGGCGGCGGGACTTTGGAGTTTAAGTAGCCGTGAGCCTAGGACTCATGTGTGTACTGGGCGGCGTGGCTAAGGCGCGCAAAGGTGCCTTGCCTAGGTGGCGTTGCTTAAATGCGTAAGGGTTGCTTTGTGAATGTAAGCAGTCTGCTGGCGCGCCGTGTGTTTTGGGCTAAAGCAGTCATGAGCCTAGGGCTCATGTGTGTGCTGGGCGGCGCGGCTTGGCGCGCTAGGTTTGCCTTTAGTGCATAAAGTTACTTTGTAGGTATAAGTTGCTTGCGTCCCGCAGTCTGTATTCCGCGCCGCCGCTAAGGCGCGCAAAGTAGCTTAACAGCGTATAGGTTACTTTGCATGTGTAAGCTGTCTGCACTGGCGTGCAGTCTGTACTCCGCGCCGCGGCTTGGGCGCGCAAAGTAGCTTACAGCGTATAGGTTACTTTGCATGTGTAAGCTGTTTGCACCGGCGTGCAGTCTGTACTCCGCGCCGCGGCTTGGCGCGCAAAGTAGCTTTGTGTAGGTGGCGCTGCTTAAACGCGTGAAGTGACTTTGTGAGTGCAAGCAGCCTGCTGGCGCGCCGTGTGTTTTGGGCTAAAGCAGTCATGAGCCTAGGGCTCATGTGTGTACTGGGCGGCGTGGCTTGGGCGCGCAAAGTAGCTTTGTGTAGGTGGTGTTGCTTAAACGCGTGAAGTGACTTTGTAAGTGTAAGCTGTCTGCACTGGCGTGCAGTTTGTACTCCGCGCCGCGGCTTGGAGCGCGCAAAGTAGCTTTGTGTAGGTGGTGTTGCTTAAACGCGTGAAGTGACTTTGCATGTGTAAGCTGTCTGCACTGGCGTGCAGTCTGTATTCCGCGCCGTGTGTTTTGGCGCCGCGGCTTGGGAGTTAAAGCAGTCATGAGCCTAGGGCTCATGTGTGTACTGGGCGGCGTGGCTAAGGCGCGCAAAGTAGCTTAACAGCGTATAGGTTACTTTGCATGTGTAAGCTGTCTGCACTGGCGTGCAACTTGTACTCCGCGCCGCGGCTTGGAGCGCCAAAGTAGCTTTGTGTAGGTGGTGTTGCTTAAACGCGTGAAGTGACTTTGTGAGTGCAAGCAGCCTGCTGGCGCGCAAAGTTGCCTTGCGTAGGTAGTGTTGCTTAAACGCGTGAAGTGACTTTGTAAGTGTAAGCTGTCTGCACTGGCGTGCAGTCTGTACTCCGCGGCACGGCTTGGAGCGCGTAAGTGGTCGTGAGCCCTAGGCTCACGTCTGTATTGGGCAGCAGTGGGGCAGAGCTTACTTTGTAAGTATAAGCGGTCTGTGCTACGCACAGTCTATATTCCGCGGCGCGGCTTGGCGCGCAAAGTAGCTTAACAGCGTATAGGTTACTTTGCATGTGTAAGCTGTCTGCACTGGCGTGCAGTCTGTACTCCGCGGTGCGACTTAGGCGCGCAAAGGTGCTTTGCGTAGGTGGCGCTGCTTAAACGCGTAAAGTTGCTTTGTGAGTGCAAGTAGTCTGCTGGCGCGCCGTGTGTTTTGGCGCGGCGGCTAAGGTGCGCAAAGGTGCCTTGCCTAGGTAGCGCTGCTTAAACGCGTAAGGTGACTTTGTGAGTGCAAGCAGCCTGCTGGCGAGCCCTCCTCATGTGGCAAATTAGCAGTTTACATTTCTTTTTAGTTTCTTTATAATTACAAATGCGAAATATTCTATATCCCTTAAGGAGATTATTATGAAACGTGGTAATTATAAAGCAATGAGTGTATTGCTCAAAGCAGGTCTGGTGTCAGTTTTTGCTTTGATGCCCTTTGTGTTTTTTGGATGCAGTGAATTAGTGGATGAGGGAGCGCAAACGCTAGCCCCTAAGCCCCCCCCAATGACGAGGGAGGGCGAGGTGACGCCGGCAAAACAATAAGTGCGCCACTGCAGGACGGCACAACCCTGACGTTTAGCACAGTTGCAGAAAATGTCGCTTATGTAAAAGATGGAAGCCACACGCAAAAGGCAACAAAAAAGACTACGGTGCAAGGAGATACGGGCGAAATACGCTATGAGTCGAGTAACCCTGAAGTAGCAACGGTAAATGAGACGAGTGGAAAGGTAAGCTTCAAGAAGCCTGGATTTACGATTATTACGGCAACAAAGGCGGCGACAGCAGCGTATAAGGCACACAGTGTATCGTATGCACTTGCAATACAGGATAGTAATGTTAAAGTTAAAAACCCCGTCAATGCACCGACATTCACAATTCCCCCTAATTTACAATGGGGTACGCCTGTTACTTTTACAAGAGACTCAGACTATACATACCGCATAGTGCCAGAGACAAACCTTGTGGAGATACAAGATAGTACTCAAAAAGGTAAGTCTGAAATAGTAGCAGTGGGAGCAGCAAGAGTAGCAGTGCTTGCAACGCGAACCACGGATGGGAGTGTGGTAGTAAGCAAACAAGTAAGTTTTGGTTTGCAAAAAGGTACCACGCTGAAGTTTAACCAAACTCAAGTTAATGTTAAGTATAAAGTTGGAGGAAGCCACACGCAAAAGGTACAAAACAAGACAACGGTGCAAGGAGATACCGGGCAGATACGCTATGAGTCGAATAAAACTGATATAGCAACGGTAGATGGAAACGGAACGGTTACTTTTAAGAAGGGTGGAGATGTGACCATTACTGCGACAAAAGCGGCAACAAATAAGTACGAGAAGCACAGCGCGCAATATACGCTTACCATTAAAAAATTAAACGCGACAGATCCTCAAAAGCCAATAATTGAAGGAGCGAAGGGTTCGTGGAAAGTCGCAAGGGCTATAAAAGACTATGATGATGCGACGTATGAGTATAAATCAAACACAGGTAACATAAGCATAGTCAATGGTAAGGTGGAAGCGATTGAAAAGACAAGCGGGACTATAAGTATACGAAAGAAAGAGGCCGATACCGAGAAGGCGTCGCAGTGGGTGGAAAGCGACCTTATAAGCTTTGAGCTAGCTAAAGGCACCACGCTGAAGTTTGACAAGAAGCAAGTTAATGTTCAGTATAAAGATGGAAGCTACCAGCAAAAGGCAACAAACATGACTACGGTGTAAGGGGATACGGGCAAAGTAAGCTATAAGTCGAGTGATGATGCTATAGCAACGGTAGATAAGAAGACTGGAAAGGTGCAGCTAACCTTTACTCAGAGTGGAGATGTTACCATTACCGCGACAAAAGCGGCAACAAATAAGTACGAGGATCACAGCGCGACGTATACGCTTACCGTAACAGCGTCAGTAATAAAGCCGCAATTGACAATTCCCGCTAACTTGCAATGGGGTACGCCCGTTGAGTTTGTAAAAGAGACGGGACATACGTACAGTATTAAAGAAATAGAGAATAAGGGTAACTTAGGTGTGGCCATAAATGGTAACAAAGTACACGCTGAAGGAGCAATGATAGTGCAGGTGAGGGCAAGACTTGGTACAGACACAATCTTGAGCGACCAAATCAGCTTTGGCTTGCAAGAAGGTACGACGCTGAAGTTTGACAAGAAGCAAGTCGGTGTTGAGTATAAAGATGGAAGCTACCAGCAAAAGGCAACAAACATGACTACGGTGCAAGGAGATACGGGACCAATAAGCTATAAGTTGGATGACCCGAATATAGCAACGGTGAATCAAAATGGAGAAGTAAGTTTTACGACAGTTGGGAAAGTTATCATTACTGCGACAAAGGCGGAAACACCGAATAAGTACCAGGCACACAGCGCGCAGTATACGCTTGAGATTAAGAAATCAACTGTACAGGATCCAAAAGCGCCAATAATTGAAGGAACACCGGGCTCGTGGAGAGTAGCACGGACTATAAAAGACTATGATGCTGTGACGTATAAATATGAAGTAGAGAGTGGAGCAATAAGCATAGACAATGGTGAGGTGAAAGCGAAGCAAGCAACCAGTGGAAAGATACGTATACGAAAGAAAGAAACAGCTACGGAAAAGGAATCGAAATGGGTGTCAAGCCAAGCAATAATCTTTAACCTTGATGAAGGTACGACGCTGAAGTTTAAGAACGACAAGCCGAGTGTGGAATTCACAGACTATGCATACACAAACCCGCTTATAAAAACACCAGTCAAGGAAGATACAGGGGTAATAAGCTATAAATCGAGTGACAAAGATATAGCGACGGTGGATAAGAACACTGGGGAGGTAAGCTTTAAGAAAAATGGACAGGTTACCATTACTGTGGAAAAAGTGGGCACGCAGCATAAGTACAAGGCACAAAGCGCAAGGTATACGCTAACAATAAACGTAGGTAGCTTAGCTGCAGAAGCACCGCAATTATTGAAAATTCCCGCTAACTTGCAATGGGGTACGCCCGTTGAGTTTAAAGCAGAACCAAGGGGGTATACGTACAGTATTGAAGTAGTAAAGAATAAGAGTCATAGTCAAACACCAAAACCACGCATAAAAGATAATAAGGTACATGCTGAAGGAAGAGTGACAGTACAAATTAAAGCAACGCGGGGTGATGGGAAAGAAGCCTTGAGCAATGAAATAAGCTTTGGCTTGCAAGAAGGCACCACGCTGAAGTTTAACCAAACTCAAGTTAATGCTAAGTATAAAGATGGAAGTTACCAGCAAAAGGCAACAAACATGACTACGGTGCAAGGGGATGCGGGCGCAGTAAGCTATAAGTCGAGTGATGATGCTATAGCAACGGTAGATGGAAACGGAACGGTTACTTTTAAGAAGGGTGGAGATGTGACCATTACTGCGACAAAAGCGGAAACAAATAAATACAAAGAACAAAGTGCGCAGTATACGCTTACCATAGGCGACATAAGCATAACCTTTGCATTGCATGGAGGTATCTTAAATGGAGATCCAAAAAATACTACGCTTATGGTGCAAAAGGGACAAAGCTTGAATGATATTGGGATACGTCAAAAACTTACGTACCCCTCGATCAATGGAGTAACCCGTACGCTAGAACGCTTCGAATATAACAAGCAAAAGCATGATGAGAACACAGCAATTACTTCTGACATAAGCCTATCGGTAGTATGGAAGAACTCATGTGGTGTTAATGGCATTGTAGAGACTGTGCACCCGAAAGACAGGAAAACACTCAAAGAACTCGTTGACAAGGCTATCACAAAAACGAATTCCCCCAATCTCAACCACATTGACACCTCAGCTATCACTGACATGAATGGTTTATTTGATCAAAAAACTACATTCAATGGTCAAGTAGGGTGTTGGAACACGTCTCAAGTAACAAATATGTCATATATGTTTTATTATGCTACGGTTTTCGACCAAGACATTGGCAAGTGGAAAACGTCTCAGGTGGAGAATATGGAGTGCATGTTTTGTAGCGCTTCCGCTTTCAACCAAGACCTTAGTAGCTGGAAGGTAGATAATGTACAGCGCCGGTGGGGTATTTTCCGTAACTCAGGTATGGTAAACAAAAGTAAATGGCCTGCAAGATTTAGATAACCACGACCATAATGTGTGAGCTATGTGGGGGGCTGGCGGTGGTGCGCTTTCACCCCCACTGCTTGACCTTGCGCGTGTTACGCATGCTTTGTCTGCGGCGTCTTGATATGACAAGGTGCTGATTGGCGTAAGGAGTTGTTTGCTAGCGCTCCATGCTGGTTGTGAGGTCACTCTTTTAGGGTTACAGAGGTCATGAGCCTAGGGCTCATGTGTGTTTTGTGCGGTGTGGGGGCTAGCCCCCACAGCGGCTTTTGCTATAAGCTCCATCTCTGTGTCGCACCGTCCATGGCGCTCTTATTTGCCCCATGATGTCGGCTCCATGTTGATTACACGGGACTCCATCCTGCTTCGCAGATACGAAGTCACTGCTGACAGCTGCATCTAGCGCAGCAACGCGGAGCGTAACATGGATACTCGCAGACATGCTACGGCTGTCGCTACGCTCTCGACTCTTTTGATGCAAACTATTATATAAGCACCGCACAGCGGTGCTTATATAATAGTTTGCATCCCCTCGCTTCGCTCGTGAGCGTCATCACAGCCGCCCCATGGACGGGGCATTAAGGCTGCCATGGAGGGTAAAAAAGAAAAGAAAGAACGGCCACCCGAATGGATAGCGTATTGAGAATGGCTGCTTGGCAACAAGAGGCGTTCACGCAATACTGCGTTAGCAAAACTGCGGTAGCTTGCGCGCGCGTAAGCGCTCAACGGCTAAGCAGTGGGGGTGTGGGGGCAATGCCTCCACAAAGCGCTTATGCACATACCGCGTCTTACCCAAAAAAAAGGGCGGGGGCTTGCCCCCACACAAAGGCCCGCGTGCCCTGCGCAAAAAAAGGGCGGTGGGTGGGCTACTACTGGTAGTGGCGCAGCCATGCATCGAAAAACTGTGCGAGTTGCTCAAGCCTGATGTGGAGCTGCCGTGTCTTTTTTGTTTTAAGCACGCGTGGTGCTTCATGCCTTGTTTCACTGGCTAGCTTGCGCATGTCCATGCGGGTTTGTGCGCTTATAATGCGTGCGTCTATGTTTGTTATGTCGTAGCGTTCGCCGTAGTCGCTTACCACCCATGCGCCTTTTTCAAGTGCTTGTTTTGCAAAGTGTAAGTCGCGCGTAATAAGCGCGTCTCCCTTGCTTATGTGTTTAAGTACGTACGCGTCTACAGCACCTTCTGCGCGCTCAACCACAACGGCGTGGTAATGCGCGGGGTCAACTGCGTCATTCGCTATGTCTATGCTAAGGTTTGAAACCAACACTACACAAACCCCGCGCTTACTCAGGCGTAGCGCTACGCTGCGCGCGCGCGCATTACAGCCATCTCCGTCAATGTAAAGCTTCATAAGCTAGCAAGCGCGTGCGTACAATAAACTGCTACATAGTGAAAATGTCTTCGCTGAGTGTAGCAGGGCGCTCAAGCGGCATTTGCAGTGCTCGGTCTATTATGTACTGCGCAGCAACACCAATGAGGCGAGATATGCCAAAAAACACCGTGTAAAAATTGTGTTCCACTATGCCCTTGGTTCTGAGCACTGAGCCGGTAATTGCGTCTATGTTAGGGTTGATGTTTGCGGCCTTTCCGCGTGCTTGTAGTACTTTGGGGACTACCTTGTGCAGCCTTCTCACTACTTCGACTATTTCGGAAGAAATGCCTTGTTGCTCGACAAGTTGATAGAACATAGTAAAACACGGGTCTTGAACGCGGAGCGCTGCGTGCCCGTAGCCCGGAATTACTTGATTATTGTCAAGGCATTGTACTACGTAGTTTTCCAAAAATTCAGGATTTGTTGCGTCTGTGTCGCTCGCATGGGCTTTGTCTATAAGCGTTAAGAGCCACTTGACGGTTTGCTCGTTTGCGTGTCCGTGCAGTGGTCCCGAGAGTCCCAGCATGCTTGCGGTGTAGGTGTAAAAAACGTTTGCTAAAGAAGAGCTTACCAGTCGAGCCGTGTGGGCTGATACATTAGTAGCTCCGTGTTCTGCGTGCGTAAACAAATACAAGCGAATAAGGTCATGAGTATCGGGTTCATCGTAACCCATCATGTGCGCAAGGTTGCCACCCCAATCGAGGGTGTGGTCGGGGTCTCTATAATCTACGCCTTTACAGTATTTTGTATATACGTACGAAGCGATAAAGGGCAGCTTTGCAAGCAGATTGATGGCGTCTACAAATGCGTATTGCCAATGATCGGATTTTGGAATGCCGCTATCGTACTGGTCTTGAAATATTGCCGAAGGGGTACACGCGAGTACTCCTATGCAAAAGCGAGTCATGGGACGACTTCGTTTTGGAAGTGCGTCTATTACATTAAAGGCATGGTGTGGAACATGCGCAACGGCATGCAGTGAGGTACGTAGCGTTTCCACTTCTTCGCTTGTGGGGACTTTGCCCGTGAGTAAATATGAAAACAAGGCTTCCACAGATGGCTGTGTACTGTTTTTACATGGTGGTAGCAACTTGTGCACTTCCATAATAGGTTTACCTCGATAAAAGACGCCTTGTTGTGGGTTTACAAATGAGGTAGGCGTATAGGCAAGGGGCAGCCCTCGTAGTCCTCGAAATAAATGCATTATAGAAACACGGCCGAGCTCTGTGTCGCCCTTTTCTTCTAGCATTTTTTTTATATCTTTTTGAAGCCCTTGTATCTCTGTGTAAAAAAGGTTTTTAAGTTCATTCATGGTGTGTGTCCTCAATTTTTGTATTCTTACAATTTTTCTATTATTGCGTTTGTCATTTCGGTGGTGCTTACTGCTGCGCCTTGTTTTTCTTTTGGCAAGAGGTCAAAGGTAACGCGCGTGCCTTCTTGCATTACGTCGCATAGGGCCTTTTCTATGCGTTGCGCTGCATCAGTCTCCTGTAAGTCGCGCAGCATCATGGTTGCACTCAAGAGCATGGCGGCGGGGTTGAGTTTGTCCTTGCCCGCAAATTCAGGCGCAGCTCCATGGGTCGCTTCATACACCGTGGCTTTGTTGCCAATGTTGGCTCCGGGCGCTAAGCCAAGTCCGCCTATGAGCCCCGCACCCAAGTCGGAAACTATGTCGCCGTACAAGTTTGGCAGCGCGAGTACGTCAAACTCAAAACCTTGAACCAGCTTCATGCACAAGGCATCTATGAGCACATGTTCATATTCTATGTTCGGGTATTTCTGCGCCACGTCTTCTGCCACGCGCATGAATATGCCGTCTGAAAACTTCATAATGTTGGACTTGGTTACTGCGGTGACCTTTTTTCTGCCGTGTTGCTTCGCGTATTCAAAGGCGTATTCTACAATGCGCCTACTCGCGCTTTCTGTAATGGGCTTTATCGATATTCCCGCCTCGTCGTGTATTTTTTTCTTACTATTTGATGTGGTGTTTATAAACTCTATGAGCGCCTTGGTTTCGCTTTTCTGCGCTTCAAATTCAATGCCTGCGTATACGTCCTCAGTGTTTTCACGAATTATGACAATGTCAACATGCTCATGTACCGCTTGCACATTAGGCAGTGTTTTACACGGGCGCACGCAGGCGTAGAGCTCAAGTTCTTGACGTAGCGCTACATTCACGCTACGAAAACCGCCGCCAAGGGGTGTTATTATTGGCCCCTTAAACGCATACCCGACATCCGCAATTGCGGCAATAACATGGTCGGGCAATACGTCACCATCACGCTCATACGCGGTAGTCCCCGCTTGCTTTTCTATCCAATTGCAACGCACTCCACTTGCCTCAATACATCGAAGCACCGCGCGTGTTAATTCTGGCCCTACGCCATCCCCAGGAATAAGTACTATATCATGCATGCAATCAATTATATTACATATGGTGTTCTGCGTCTTAGGCTTAGTATGATGCGTGGCTTGCAACGTGGGTTTTGTACCATGCGTGAGAACGCCTTTTGATATGAGCCAATTGATTCATAAAGCTATCTTCGTCTTGCTCGTTCATGGTGAGCCATGTTATGCGGCTTATGCATGTTTTGTCGTTCTGCGGAATGGCGTGAAGCTGCTTATCGTCGTAGACTTGTAAAAAATGCTCTACGCGCCGCAAAAAGCAATAGTCTTTCACAATGCGCTGTGCCTCTTTGTAACTCATAAAGTTGTTTTTATGCAAAAGCCAAATCGTGCTTATGGTGTCGGAAAATATTTTTCTCATTTTTGAAGGGCGTGAAACCATGAGCGTGCACTGGAGTAACTGTGTGGTAAATTCTATATCTCGTATGCCGCCCCAGCTGTTTTTAACCTCAAGGCCTTCGTCAATATTTTTTATATGCTCTGCTACTGCTTGCACGCGCATTTCGTGCACCTTGCGTGCAATGCTGCGCGCAGTCTCCTCTTGTGCCATGCGCTGCGCAACAATGGCGTGTATGCCTTCAATGCACTGCTGCGCAAGCGCTACATTCCCAGCCAATGCGCCGAGTTTCAAAGCAGCTTGGAGTTCCCAAAAGCGCGCATCGGTCTTATAATATTGTTCTACAAACGCCGTGCTGCTTGCTATGGAACTTGCCTCGCCGTAAGGGCGAAGCCGCATGTCTATGCGATAGAGCCACCCATCGTGTGTGTGATGCGTGAGGTACCACATGGTTCGTTGCATTATTTTCACGCAGGCTTCTTCGGGCATGGACGAACCTTTTTTGTATACGCAGAGTAAATCCAAATCCGAGCTATAATTGAGTTCGCGTGCTCCGCACTTGCCAAATGCCAGTATGCTCATGGGAATGCTTTCTTCTATTGCTGTTATGTTGTTTGTATCAAAGCGCCTTTCCTTATCAATGCTTAAGCCTGCGTGTTGTTCCAATGCTGCTGCATTATCATAGACAGACGCTATAAAGGCTGCGTGCACAATGGCGCGGGCAAGGTCGCTTATTTCCGCTACTACATTTTCAAAGGGAGCGCTCAAGCATATGTCTCGGCATATTATGCGGAGCGTCTCTTGTTTTTTATAAACGCGCAGTGTGCGCAAAACATCCTGTGTCGTGTTTCCACTGGTTTTTTGTAGCTGCAAAAAAATTTCGCTCCGGTAATGTTCATATTTTTTTTGCCTTTGCAGCACGTTTTTTTCTAAAACGGTGAAAATAATTTGGGGGCTTTTAATGAGTTCTTCCGCAATATATCTACTCCCCGAGAGTATTTGCAAGAGCATGTCGAGACGCGTAGGTTGGCGGAGCAACATGGCGTAAAATGTATGCACTGCGCGTTCTTTTGTTTGCGCTTGCCCTTCTTGGTTTATGCTGGTAACAATGCGCGCAAAGTCGCGAATAACTCTGTCGGAGTCTCCGCTGTGATCAAGTGCTTTCCATGAGAGTAAGAGTATGCGAGAAAACATGCGCGTTACTTCTTCAGAAATAACCGCATCATCGCTTTTTGCTTCTTGCACAAGGCTTGTCCCTTGGGTAAAAGCCTCGCCTCCATGTGCGCATGTGCGTATTGCCTCAAAGGCTTTCTCCGCATCCTTGAAAATTCTCAAGCTTGAGCGTGCCTCATTGACTGAACGCGCAAAGGGGAGTGAGGCCGGACTTGTCTCTAAAGCAGGCATGGCGGCGTCCCCTAGGTGTTTTTTTACAAACTGATGCGTTTGCATGCTGTGCATGTCAAAGTCCGCAAGGAGTTGGCGACTCGCAGATATTTCCGTGGCCTTGTAGCCCATGCGTCGGCTCAAGTGTTCAAGCTCCCATGTCTCTTCTTTGGGCACCGTCAGGTCTAGGGCATTGCCGCGCCGTAGCCGCAAGGCGTTTATAAGCGAACGGAAAAATTGGTATGAAAGCAGCATGGTGTTGCATTCTTCCTCGGATATTTCTCCTATTTCTTGCAGGCACATGAGGGCATTATGCACAGAGGGTTGACGCAACTTGGGGTGGGCAATGCCGTGTTCTATTTGCAACATTTGTATGTTGTACTCCACATCAACCAGCGCCCCGAGGCTAAACTTTGCGTTGCGCGTTTTGGGTTTTACTCTTGATTTGCGTTGACTTTCGCGCATGGCAAATATTTCTTGCCGGTTTATGGAGTTCACTTTGTATAAAAGCGTATCTCGTATTGTGAGCACGCGCTCCGCCATGTTTGGCGTGCCCGAGACGGGGCGCATTCTCGAAAGCGCTAAGCGTTCTACGCTGTGCGCGTTTCCATTTTCGCTGTAGTACTCTATAAAATTATCCAGCCGAACTGCCAAGGGTCCATCTTCGCCATAAGGGCGAATCCGCGTATCTATTTGAAAAATTCCATTTCGTTTCGAATAGATATTTTCGCACAAGCACCGAACCATTTTTTCAAAAAAGTTTTTGTTTGATAATGCTTCCTTCCCGTTGGTACTTCCTGCGTCGTCATACAAAAGCATTATCTCTATATCCGAAGCATAACCCAAGGCCGAGCCGCCAAATTTTCCTAGACCGCACAGCAACCAGCTTGCGGCTACCCCTGCTGCGGTGGTTGGCTCACCGTGAAATTCACACAGGCGTTCATACACAAGGTACGAGGCTTGGCGCATTACTACGCGCGCTAATTCTGATAAACGGTGACTCAGCTCTCGAAAGTTTTTTTTGTAGCGTAACAAGACATCCAAATCTATAAAGTGGCTCTGCGAATCCTTGAATGCGTTGAGTATGCGTATTTTTTCCTCAAAGGAACTAGCCTTGCTACATTGCGCTATCAATTCTGCCTCGTATTGTGCGGGGCGAAGTCCTATGTCTTTTTTTAGCTTTTCATCTGATACGTGCGTCAATGTTTTAATAGTCTCTTCGGAATTTGCGCGTATAAAATCCTCCCAGAGGTAATCTCCAGAACCCAAAATTTGCGCAAACAAAGACGCTATTTCGCTATGGCGCACCATAAATTTGCGTGGATCATCCGCGCTGTGCGAAATTGAATTTGTTATTATTTCCTGAAAACGCATCATTGCCTTGTAAGGGTTAGCAGCAAAACGCAAATAATAGGCAAACTGAATGGTCAAGACAAGCTTCATCCTGAGTTCACTTTCGTCTATTGCATTATTCTCATCAATGGCTTGCACCACAAAAATATCTTCCACATGCGACTTGTGAGTTTTTACAGAGCATGAGTGAATAGTGAGCCTCTGTTGCTCAAATGCCATGGTGAGCATGTACAGCAAATAGCGAGAGTCCCTGCCTTCTACGTGTACTTCAAATGTGTTTTCGCCGTGCGCTGTCTTCAAGGGGCTGATGCGAATGTCTATAATAGGCGGATGCCCCACTGCAGAAACGCTTTTTTCATAGTCCGCGGCTATGCGCTCAAGAATACGCTTTAACGCTTCATCGCGTTTTTGTGCGTAGAGCAGCATGCCTTGCTCAAGTATGAATTCTTGAATGTTTTCTTGCCACGCATCATTGTAGACATTTTTAGCATTTACTATAAACTGGTTACGAAATGTCGCCGTATCTTTGTGCACATTACTTTCAGAAGAAGCGCTGCGAATGTCTAGTTGTTGTAGGCTCATGGTCCCGACTATGTGTGACAAAATGCCGTAGATGTCGATGCCATACACCGTTATGAGATATTGGTTGTTTGTTTTTGAGTGCGTATACGGCGCTATTGAGCAATGTATGGGGTTGGCACGCGTAAACGGAAAAGGCTCTGTGCTTGTGGTGTGACTATTGGGGTACACACTATTTATTGTACCTTACGCCTTTGCTTTGTAAGTGTCAGTGCTCATGTACGGTGGCAATAGTAAAAAAGCTATGTCGATAGAGCCACTTTGACTTTGTGTGCCCCCAAGTCATGCCTTACAAGCCTGCCCGCGCGCAAAAACCCTGTGGCAGCGCCTGTGCAAAAAACACCAGTGTTTTTCTCCAACTCATGGGTACTTTTATCCCAACAAGTCTAGACATTTTTAAAAAAACACCAGTGTTTTTCTGCGGCACATGGGCAATGGTAGAAAAGTTATGTCGACATAGTTTTTTTACTATTGGGTGTCATGGCACAGCAAATTCCGGGCGTGCGTTCAACACGTATGAGTACTCTTTAGATTTTGCGTCTTTGTTGCTATGGCGTAGCCTCTCGCCTCTCTTTTTTGCACGCGGCGCTTATGCAATAGTTTGCATCCGTACCATCCTTGGCGCCCTATGCGTGCCCTCCATGGCACGGGCGTCGCCCGTTCTTCGTGCTTCCGACTCTTTTTTTGGTTCTTTTTTTGATGCAAGCTCCATCTTTGTATCGCTACGCAACACTTATTTTAATCGTTTCTAGCCGCTCGCCTAACGGCTCCCGACTTTTCTCTGGTGCTTTTTAATACTTGCGCACAATATCTATGTCATTACTGCTTTAGCTCACAGGATGTTTTTTTCTTTGATGCGAATACTCCATGTCTGCTACGCTGCGCTCCGCAATCTGAATGTCAGCATCCTCTCGCTTCGCTCGTGAGCGTCCTCACAGCCGTGCCATGGACGGCACAAGAAGCGTTTGCTTAATACGCGGGGGTGTGGGGGCTTGCCCCCACAGCGCGTTTTTCTTTTCTTTTTCCCTCGCAAGAAAAAGAAAAGAAAAAGAACGGCCATCCGAGTATATTGCTTATTTGGTGTTGCGTCTTGGCAACAAACAGCGTGAGCAATCAAGCTAAAGCAACCCGTGCTTTGCACCTACAATAAACAAGCGAAGCTCCCTGTGCGTAGCACCTAAAAGAGAAAAGTCGTGAGCAACACGCAGCATGAGCTACAAAAACAGACGCTCGCGCGGAGCGCAGTAGCACGTCTTACCCCAAGGGGGGTGTGGGGGACACTCCCCCACAAAGCGCTTATGCAAATAGCACGTCTTATCCCAAGGGGGGCGTGGGGCATCCCCCCCCACAAAAATACACACGGCGTGCAGCCTACTCGCGCTTAAGCGCAGTAGCGCGTCTTACCCCAAGGGGGCGTGGGGCATCCCCCCCACAAAGGCAACAACCTGACTTCGCTAGAAATATTAGCGCGTACCGTGTATATTATTAAACAGCATGTGCATGCACATAGTAATGTAAGTTTTAACAACATAATAGAGGAGGAACTATGAGTGTACTCGACCAACTAAAAAAACACACCACCGTTGTTGCCGACACCGGCAAGTTTGAGGACATAAAAACCTTTGCGCCGCAGGACGCAACCACCAACCCCTCGCTGCTGTTTCAAGCGGCGCAGAGTGGTGAATATCAACAAGTGGTAGAAGACGCACTGGCGCGCGGCAAGGGTGATGTGGATGCCACCATTGACATACTTTCTGTTGCCTTTGGTTGTAGAATTCTGGACATAGTGCCGGGGCGCGTGTCCACAGAAGTAGACGCCCACCTCTCCTTTGACAAGGAGCAAACTATAGAAAAGGCGCGCAGCCTCATAGCCTTGTACAAGGCAGAGGGCATAGACCGCGAACGTATTTTGATAAAAATAGCCTCCACATGGGAAGGCATACGCGCAGCCGAAGAGCTAGAGCGCGAAGGCATACACTGCAACCTCACCCTGCTTTTTAGTGAAGCACAAGCCATAGCCTGTGTGCTTGCAGGCGTCACGCTTATTTCACCCTTTGTAGGGCGCATAACCGACTGGCACAAAAAAGACCAAGGCAAGGACTCCTTTGCCCCTACGCAAGACCCCGGCGTACTTTCTGTGAAGCACATTTACAACTACTACAAAAAGTTCAACTACAACACCATAGTCATGGGGGCAAGTTTTAGAAGCGCCGAGCAAATTAAGGCACTAACAGGCTGCGACTACCTCACCATCTCGCCCAGCCTACTAGCTGACTTGCAGAAAGACGAAAGCAGCATAGTCCCTAGCTTGTTGGCAGCAGACGCCCAAAACTACGAAGTAGACTTTGTAAGCAGCATAGACCAAGGCGCCTTTCGCTGGGCGCACAACGAGGACGCTGCTGCTTCCTTTCTGTTAGCCGACGGCATACGCCGCTTTGCAAGCGACTTGCGGAAACTCAAAGACCTGATACAAGCGCGCTTGTAAAACCTACGCCGTAGCCTGTGCGCGTATTTACCGCTTCTGACATTGCCGACACGCTCTCTCAAAGTGACAGGGCGCTCATAGACTCAGTAGCCAAGCGCTATGAAAGCGTTACCGCACTTTGCACGCAACGCCAAGAGTATGACGCCTCAACATTTACTCAAAGACTCATAGCCCTCTACGAAGACATAGGGGATGAACTCAAAGCAATAGTCCAAGCAACTCCACGCCTGTCGGTTTACTCATTCAATTACCCCAACGCCAACCACGGCGAAGTCTCGCGCATAGTGGCCAAGCTACGCAACCCCCACACTAAACAGTCCGAGTTTCTGTACTACACACAACGCGCCTTTGAGCTCTTGTTCTCACTTGCCTTTACAAGCACGCAAAAGCAGCGCACGCACATTGTGGTCAAAACGCCCGTGCAAAGCCCTGCGCAAGCCTACGCGGTACACCGCATTCCAAACGTAGACAAGGCCGTAGAAAACACCGTTATGTGCGTACTCCTACGCGGGGCGCTGCTACCCTCCGTCATTGTAAGCAAGGAGATTGAAGAATTTTCATCCAAGCATTACCTTACCCCCTTTGCTTTGTTTAAGGTAAAACGCGACGAGAAGGAAACAAAGGAAACCATGCGGTACATCATAAGCCCGCAACAAAGCTATTTTGACCCCACGGAGCTGGACGGCAAACACCTTGTTTTTGCTGACCCCATGAACGCAACCGCGGGCAGCCTGCTTGCCATTGCAAACATGCTTGCAAAGCTTGGGGTTACGCCCGCACAAACCACCGTCTTAAGCATAATATCTTCATTAGAAGGCGCGCTACGCACCGTACGCACCATGGAAAACTGCATGTGCCACACGCTGTGGTTGGACCCCGTGCTTAATGAACAGGCCTACATAGTGCCCGGCTTGGGTGATGCGGGAGACCGACTAAACGGAGAGGACGACCCCGCCTGCCCGCGCCGCATTATGCGCTTGCTTGCTGACTTTGTCCACATGCATGGTCTTTATACACGCCAGTTTCACGCCATAGAGCGCACTGTGCTACAAACACCAAGCACCTGGAGGGACACGCTGTAGGGCTAGCGCGCGAGTGTTTCTGCCATAATGCATGTTTGTTGTAACTACGGCATTTTATAAATTTAAGCTCAGAAATTATAGGGTTTTCTGTTCTATACAGTACTTTGAATCTACCTATTTTTTGCAAAAAATACTTGAAAAAATGAAAATATATTCCTATCATACTTTAAGATACATGTTATGAATCTTGACGTTGAAAAGAGTAAAATAAATTTTTTTCCGAAATATATGGTGGTTGTTATTCTTGCGTTAATTGCATTCATGATATCCTGCGATACTACTACTGATAATATTATCACTGCCACATTAAGTGGGTTTATAGCAAATCCTGAAGGCACTCAATCTTTTCCTGCATCTACGCCGGCTCCCGCGTCTACAGCGCCTAGCCCGTCACCTACGCCGGGCTCCCGCGCCTACAGCGCCTAGCCCGTCACCTACGCCGGCTCCCGCGCCTACAGCGCCTAGCCCGTCACCTACGCCGGCTCCCGCGCCTACAGCGCCTAGCCCGTCATCTACGCCGGCTCCCACACCTACAGTGCCTAGCCCGTTACCTACGCCGGCTCCCGCGCCTACAGCGCCTAGCCCGTCACCTACGCCGGCTCCCGCGCCTACAGCGCCTAGCCCGTCACCTACGCCGGCTCCCGCGCCTACAGCGCCTAGCCCGTCACCTACGCCGGCTCCCGCGCCTACAGCGCCTAGCCCGTCACCTACGCCGGCTCCCGCGCCTACAGCGCCTAGCCCGTCATCTACGCCGGCTCCCGCGCCTAAAGAAATTCAAGCTAAAAAAGCTGCAAAAGATATATCAAATTTAAAAAGTGAATTTGAAAATATATTCCAAGAACTCCCTTCTCCTGCTTTAGGCAGCGTTGATGCAATCAAGAATTTGTCTCCCGAAAAACAATTACAAGCAATACAAAAAATAAAAGAATTAGCTGAAAAGACTAAAAAAATGAAACAAGAATTGAATAAGGCTTTTACAAAAAGAACAGGGTTAAAAGATGCAAAAGGAAACGATGTTACGGGAGAGGAAAAAATAAAAATATTCAGAGAAATATTAGCAGGATTGTTAAAGCCCAGAATGGAAGCGACGAATAAGAAAATAGGGCAAATAATACAAGAAATAAAAAACAATAAATAGCGTTTGCGTATACTACAAGGGTTTAAGTTTTTATACAAAGTGCCGACATTACTAAGTGTGAAAACTATTGTACGTACTCTGAACATAATGGCACTTCTTGCACTTGTTACTTGTGTGGGGCAAGCCGAGCGCTTGCCTAATGTAACTCCACCAGCAACACAACAGGCACACCAATTGCAACAAACGCAGCAGTCTTTTAACCACTTGCTCTCCACACATCAGCTACATGGTACAGCTTCTTATTATGGAAAAAAGTTTCATAATAAGCGTACGGCAAATGGTGAAGTTTTTGACATGAACGCGCTCACTGCGGCACACCGCACCCTGCCTTTTGGCACAGTGGTGGAAGTAACAAACCAAACAAATAACAAAAGCGTCAGAGTGCGCATAAATGACCGCGGGCCTTTTGTTAAAAACCGCGTTATAGATTTATCAAAATATGCAGCCTCTGTGGTAGGCATGATAAATAGTGGAACGGCACCGGTACGCTTAAGGGTTTTGCAGGTAGGTAAGGGGAGAAGCAACGACCCGCGTTCTAATGGAGCGAGCAGCATTCAGGTTGCAAGCTACTCTAAGCGACAACGTGCAGAGGAAGTTGTGCAGTATTTGAGTGCACATGGGCTCAATGCTCGGTTAGAGACGTCTCATGAATTTTATAGGGTGGTCATTGCAGACTTACAGAATGCTGCGCAACTCAGTAGTGCACAAGGCACGCTTTCTATGTTGGGTTTTGAAAACGTGTTGGTGCGTAGGGTGTTGCAGTAGCTTTTGTGGGGGTGCCCCCACACCCCCCGTGGAGTAAGACGCGGTACTGCGTTCCGCGCGTCTTTTTGTGTCATAGCTCACGCGGTATTGCATGAATGCCTCTTGTTGCCAAGCAGCTATTGTAAATACGCTATCCATTCGGATGGCTGTTCTTTCTTTTCTTTTTTACCATCCATAGCAGCCTTAATGCCCCATCCATGGGGCGGCTGTGAGGACGCAAAAAAAGAAAAGAAAGAACCAAAGAAAAGAAAAAAACATCCTGTGAGCTAAAGCAGTAATGACATAGATATTGTGCGCAAGTATTAAAAAGCACCAGAGAAAAGTCGGGAGCCGTTAGGCGAGCGGCTAGAAACGATTAAAATAAGTGTTGCGTAGCGATACAAAGATGGAGTTTGCATCAAAAGAGTCGGGAGCCGAAGGCGAGCGGCTAGAAACAATTAAAATAAGTGTCGCAGAGCGACACAGAGATGGAGCTTATAGCAAAAACATCCTGTGTGCTAAAGCAGCGATGACATAGATACTGCGGGCAAGTATGAAGATTGTATGGAAGCCTTCTGTGTGCTAAAGCAGTAATGACATAGATACTATGCGCAAGTATGAGAAAAAGAACCAAAAAGTCACAAGCGTAGCGAGGGGATGCAAACTATTGCATAAGCGCTGCGGTGTGGGGCTAACGCGTAGGAACTAAGGAACGGAATTTGGGAAGCTACGCGGGTGGGGCTGCGTCATGGCAACAAACACGCCAAATCTAAAGAGCACTTATGCGTGTTAACCGCTACGCGTGAGTATTTGTGCCACGGACGGTAGAAGCGCCACTGCTAGATAGCGAAACGCAGTGAAGCAAAAAATACAATAAGCGACAAAACACAAACAAAGCGAGGGGATGCAAACATTGTATCAAGGTCGAGAGCGCGGAGTGTAATATGGGTGCTCGCAGATAGGGGGCATTGCTGACAGCTACATCAGCGGAGCATTGTACACAATGCTTAGTGAGCAGCTACGGAAAAGCTGAAGGAAAGGGCTCTTCCATCGGGGTTGCCGAGAAAATGTCCGCCAAAGCCAAGGCTAAATTTACAATCAATGTTAAGTGGGTCGAGGAAATGAAAGAGTATGCCGGGGCCAACGGTGTGACGGGTGTTTGTGCGTAAGTCTTCATAAGCATTGGCTGCTGCGCCGAGGTCGTAAAAGACAAAGCCGCTGAATGCTACTGCGGCATTGCTTAGTCCCCCTATGCGGTATTCCAGTGACAGCGCATAGGCCATGTCGCCTATGCTGGTGTGAAGTGGGTAAATGCCGCGGCGTTGCAAAACAAGCGCGCGTGCTGTTGTGTTGTAAAAGCCCTCTAGCACCTTTGCCTTTGCATAAAAAGGGCGCGGTGCGGTGCGCATAAAACTGCTTACAAAGCCAAGGCGCAGCCACAAGGCGTGGTGCACGGGCGCGCTAACAAACGCGCCTTGTAAGGTAAGGTCAACACCCAGTATGTCGTAGAGCCGTAAGGTGTCGTTTACGCGCAAATTACCAAAGTCTACAATGTATGGAATGCTGATGCGCAAAAGGCTTTTGTATACACCGGTATTTCCAAAGCTTAATGAGTAGTTTATACTGTTGCGTACGTCAATGGTGAGTGCCGTTTCTCCCACAGCGGGCAAGGCGCTTTGTTGAATGTCAGAATTGGGAACGGAAGGTTTTTGTTTTTTTATGGTGGACTGCCCTGCAAAGCCTAGTCCTAGTTTATACGCTACAGTGGGATGTAACACAAAGCTTGCTGAAGTATTGGCGCCGTAGAGCACAGACTGTACTGAAAGCTCTGCAGTGCTGAGCGTGGGGAGTAGCCAATAATTGTAAAGGTTTGCTCCCATTGTGAAAAAGCTTCTGCCGTAGCGTCCCTTACGCAAACTCAATGCTAGCGACTGGTACTGAAGGTCAATCTCTTGCCTGTTAACACCCGCGTACACCACAATGCCGAGCCCGCTTGGGCGGTAGATTCCGAGAACTCCATATGCGTTACCAAAACCAAAGAGAAGGCTTTTTCTACTTTGTAGGGTAAAGTGTACACTTATGCGCTTTTTGTCGATATCTGGTTGTTCCTCATGTACTTCGTAGCTTACTTCACTGCTTTTGTGGTTTGCATTAACATAAGGTAGCTCTCGTAAGCGCAAAAGTGAAAAGTACATTTTGCGCCGCAGGTTTTTAAAACGCAATACGTCTGCTTCGCGAAAGGAAATGCGCTGCATAAATAATGACAAACGGGGTGTTGTAGTGCCGCGCTTTGGAGTTTCTACTGGGCTTTCGCCGTCTACGCGTATGTGTATCGCTGCTACTTCTACAAGCGCATCATCAAAAATTGCAGGCGTATTAGGATCAACGCGTGCAGCATCTACAGTGGGTTGTTGTGCATGTAGGTGCGTAATGCCAAGAAAAAGCGTGGTACATAATACAACAATGCGCGCTTCATAACAAAACCTCTTTTCCGTGTTTTTCAGTGTTTATAATACTACGTACTTTGTGGTGCGCGCGGTACTTGAGAACTACAGTGTTTTGTGGCTATGAAGGGAGTGTGTCACATCTCACTAGAGGCTTTGTCGCCTGAGCACGGGCACGCGTTCATGAGTATTAGTTTCAGTTCTCGGTGTTTGAAAAGTAGTAATGGCTACTAGACGTTCACTAACCCTCCGTCAACGAGCACGGGGTTGCAGCACAATTAAATTCACAAAACTCCGTCTTCTCACATGCATACAAAAAAGCCCACCGTGTGGGTGGACTCTTCTGTTGGTTTAGTACAAAAGTAGAAGACTACTTCAATGCATCGCTATTCTGAGGTGGACACTTCCTTCCAGTGAGTTCTTATATATTCATTGGTTTTCAAAACAGGGACAATGTCTTTGTCTTTTTTTGCTTCCTGAATAGATTTGTTATAGTACAAAACTCGTTGTCCGTTTTTTTCAACAGTCCGGAAATAATATTCATTACCATGAGTTGCCTTCACAAAATCCCTCATCCAGACTTTAGAGTCTTGCTCAGGAGCACCCTTGATGTAATAGGAATAATTGACTGTAGCTTTTGAGGTATCACCTATGTCTTCTACACGAGAATATCCGACCTCTTGAATAATCTTCAACTTTATTTCTCCTAGCTTATTATATATTCCATTTGGTACAAGATGAACATTCTGAGCAATATCGCTAATATCTTCATCAGAAACTCCAACTGTTAAAAATATGGTAATTTCAAATATTGCTCTATAGCGATAGGGTCTTGCCCCACTAACATTTGCGTCTATACTTTTTATCCAATGAGAAACAGGGTCTATAAGATGCTTGTCTATTATAGTTAGATGCCCCACTTTATTTTTGAAGTACTGAGCATCAATCGATGTGCCATTAGGTTGAAGATACGATATTTTTCCTTGCGATCCCTGTTGATAATTTCCTAAAAAAAATGAAAAGGATTCCCCAACTTCATTAAGAAAAAATAAT
Source organism: Spirochaetia bacterium (assembly GCA_965196605.1). Classification (GTDB taxonomy): domain Bacteria; phylum Spirochaetota; class Spirochaetia; order WTKD01; genus CBDAKK01. The sequence goes on along the minus strand of CBDAKK010000002.1, from coordinate 318,615 downwards.
CCCATTGAATTTCTAAGCGGCGTCTTGACAGGAAAATGTACGTATGGATATATTCTTTGCGAAGTACCATATTGCTTAAATGTTCTCCTATTCTCAGTGCCTAAAAGCGGATCAATGCTAATCGAATACATTTTTTTATTTGTATCACTATACAAGTCTAATTCATATTTAAGTCGGTCGACTACTTGTACAAAACCCACTCGCATCAGCTTTGATGATATAGTATCGCCCTCAGGGCTATTCAACCTAACATTAGTCGTAGATGCTGGCACATACATAGTATTAAGAAACTTAGGATCGATTACAAAAAATTTGTTCAAATTACTTGTTTGTATCGACAAAAAATTCTCCACATCGTGTGTAGCTACTGGTGATGCCATCTCAATATCAAGAGTATGAAGTGTGAAGTTCACAATTCCCACAGGATGCTTAATTACTAGCTCTCTTCCACTTTTAGTTTTAGTTTTAAATGCTATCATAGAAATTTTTGCCTCGTCTGCAAACCATACATCAATATAGTTTTTAGGAGTCGGTCGTGTTTCTATATAATCGTGACTGCCACTGCCTCCCCAGTACGCAGTTCCGGGGCCAAAATCAGCGTTTTCTGGATGCAGCTGCGCAGTCTCGTTTGTAATGCCATCCGATGTCGCTGCATTTCGTAATATTCTATTGTTATTACTCACACGATATTGCCCTGCTTTGGAAGCCTCACACCGATAGATACCCCCTCCTGGTACAGCTCGAGGGCAGATAAAAGAAACTTTTTCATCATTTTTTTCTGCATATACCAGATTTCCATTCTCAATGCTCAGCATTTCCTGATATGTCTCTTGCGCAGAAGGTGGGTTGAAGAATATCATGTTTGCACCTACTCTGCGAATAATCGCAGTGTTATTGCCTGAAGTACCAGTATCTATAATTGTCATTTCAGGCTCATTGGCAGCAGCGAGTATGCTCGGCAACTTTGCAATAAGCAAGTGCTCATCAGTCCCTATGCCACCCTTATGCTCTATCTTCTTCATACTCTGCGCGTGTAGCTTCACATCTTTCAGGCTGTTCTTTTTATCAATAAACAAGTATATTGCATTGCCCCTAATCTTCTGCTTTGTTCTCTTGTCTCCGGGCTTGACCGTCGTATACACCCTCGTCGGCGTCTCCTCTGTCACACACAGGTAATTGTACACTTGTCCGCTTAGCTTCTCATTCGTGTGAAAACACGCTAAACTCACGTTTCCCTCTACACGCTTCTCCTTCGTGTTATCCCGCTTCCGCGTGTACACCACCTTGTAATTCAACGACTTCCCCTCATAGCTGCCGCTCACTCCCACTTCTGCGTTCACACAACTCGTGTCGTTTCCCGCTCCTATGGCGCACAACTCATCCCATGCCGCCTTACTCTTCACCTGCTGCTTCCCATCTGACCTATAACTTCCTGCAGCATTCCGTCTCAACAACACCGCCTTTGCATCTTTCGACAAACTAGGGTGTAGCTGCTTCTTATCCTCTGCCTTCCCATGGCTTGGTGTAAACGCTCCACCAGCTCCCGCTGCTATAAACCCTATTGCGGTTCCTCCTCCAATCCCAGCTCCTAAAATCTTGAACCTATTCAGCGACAACACGCGTCTGAGCCTCGCCATCTTACTCAGCCTCATTGCTCCACGTGCCACATAGCCCAATCGCGCATACGCTCTTCCTCCAAAATACCTCATGCTAGCTCCTCGCGCTCCAAAGCCAAACAACTTCGCTAAAAACGCCCAGCGCCTTTGCCGACTCTTACCCAAGCCTACATCCTGCAAACTATACCCTACATTCCGCTCCAGCTCAGGCATGAAAAACTGTATTCCATGCTTCGACTCTCCTCCAGTAAACTTCATGCCACCAGATAAACCCTTCACACTCGCTTCACTCAAACTCGACAAACTCACTACACCACCTGCTCTCTCATCAAGGCTTATTCTCGGGCCACTACCCCAGTCCCACGACGACTCACCTATTTGCGCTAGCAACTTCTTCGCTTCCAAATCCACAAACACTGCCAAGACCGGCAACGCTTGTAACTTGCCCTTCACTATAGGCACGCTCCGCTCCGCTACTACCTTCCCCTTAAACTCATAGCGAAACTCCGCCGTCTCAGCCTCCGGCGGCGTATAATTCCGACCATCCCATGTGCCCTTATCCGTGTACACCACCTTCACTACACCGAGCGCTCCTTCTTCTTCCGCGCTCCCTATCTTCATCTCATACAGCGTCTGCGCTCCCGTGATGTATCCTCCTATCATCCCGATATTATCCACATACAAGGGCAGCAACAGCTTCACGTTATTTCGCTGTTCACTCTCAGCCAACGCACGCTTCGGTAAATAACTCGTCTCCATCTCCCACTTCACTCCCTTGGGTATCACTACGTTCAAGGCATGCCAAAACTTATTCGGGTTGATATATACCTGCGCTCCCCCATCGCTATACAGCCTATACAAATCATCCTTAATCTTGTACTCCTCATTCGCTATCGCTATCTTGCTCGCATCTAACCCTTCATAATAATATCCTCTAGGCTTCGCGCTAATTGCGTGCTCATAATTTCCAACTAGCTTCTTACTTGATCCTGTACACTGCCCATCTACAAGTTGTCCTTCCGCATTATACATACATATAATCAGCGCTTCATGTGCTCCAACCTTAGGCGCTGCTAAATCCTCTAGCTTTGTTCCTAGAGCTATCACTTTTTCACTTAACAAAACCCGAGACTTTGCGCCTAATACTAGCGGCTCTTCTTGCTTCTTCTTGGGTCTATCAATTTGAGGAACAACTCTTGGTGCTCCTCTAAAATCAAATCTATAGCGAGGCTTCGGCACTATTTTATTCTTACTAAATACCTCTGATGGCGCGCTTACGCTCTCCTTGTAATACGCTACCTTGTATCTATACAAATCGTGTATTAGTACCTCTTTCCCTATGTACGCATGCTTACCACTCTTCTTGTTTGTGAAAAACGGCAGCTGTTTCTCTTCGCTCTCTACAAAATTCACATAATACCCTGTAAAGTTTTTATATGCTGGGGACACCTCTTCATCTTCCATCACTTCCAGCTCCACTGAAAATGCATGTCGCCTCTCCTTATCAAATACCAATTTTCCGCCATGTTGAGACCCTAGGTATGCTTTATTCGCTTCTTTGCTCCTCATAAGGTCGTTTTGATCTAAGGCTTCGCCTCGCTCATCGTAATGCCTCGTTGTCGTAAAATACAACTCATCTTCCTCGGCACGCTCTAACTTCACTTTGAACAATTCTTCGTTCACCTTATAGTACGACTGATTACACATCACAGGTTTTGCTACCAATACTTCATAATGTAAATACCCCGTAGCATACGAGTCATCAATGACCTTGCTTTGATACAGACATGATTTTTTCCCTCCAGAGAGTGAAAAAATATACCCATCGTAGTCAAAGTACCATATCTGGCTCGCATCGTACCCTTCTGTACCCGCTGCTAGTTCTAACGTACCTTCACTATTCAAGGTCAAGTACTGTCCTACTCCACTGCTTCCCTTCAACTTCACTCGAAACTTACTCTGATAATACGCGTTCTGCGCACTCGCGTTCCCACTCGCTACGGCACGCCTACTGCGCCCGCTACGCACTTCACCTCCGCCGAGGCTCGCCTTCACCAGCTGCCTCTCGCCTGCTTCCAACTTTGCGTCCTTACAAGCACTGAGCAACACCAGCACACTTATTACACACACCACACCAACTTTCCACATCATTCTTTTTTTCATCTTCTTCCTCCGTCGCATAAGGTATTATTGATTTTTTTCTGCGTATTTTGCATAATTTAGAAAAATAGCAGAATATATATTCACAATATGACTGAAATTATTCAAAAAACAATAATTAATAAAAAGAAATAAAATTGCAATAATTCTAAAAATTACTTGATGAGCTGTGAGCAGTTATTGAAGTATAAGACTGAAAAGGACGTGCTCCAAATAAAAATGAGCAGCGTCGGTACCCCTTAAGAAGAGCACTTGGAGAAACAAAGAAAATTTCACCTAAAAAACCGCTACAGGATTATCAAAATAGGAGGTATGCCCGAGAATGAATGTCACCGTAGACCTGCTCAAATTCTACAGTATTTATTGTCTGGTAGTTGAATTATAAATTATCAAAGCAGTTATGGTGCTTTCCAAAACTTGAACAAATTTCACCCGGTAGGGCGGGCAAGTGAACCAAAACTCATTATCGCGTTTCTAAATTCACAGAATTCGTGTCACGTTCTCCCCTTATTGAGCACAGTGCATCCCATACCAGCTTGCTCTTCACCAGCTACTTTGATAATTCTGGTAATAAACCAATATGCAGCTTACCATCAGCTGCATCATCACTTATTCTTGCCTTTGTGTTACATAAGAAAACGTATAATCAACGTAAGGCACCCTCGAGTACTTGCACATCTACTTGTTTTACTCTTGCAAAACGTTCATCGACATTATCAACAATATGCCATTTATGCCGTGTTTGGGCTTCTCGTTTTTTATTATCCTTCGTAATTCCAAACCAATCAAAATCAACGTGGAGTTCGTATTCGTTTTCTCCCCTTGTATTTATACTAATATTCTTTGGATAGTGGTTACTCTGTTTCAAGCTGTTTCCTGCGTTTGCTAAAATTTTTCAAGTGAGTCCACGGGAAACGGAACAGAAGAAAAATTCAAAACAAAATTAGGGTCAAGTATTTCCTCAAAGTCTTTTGAGTTGTCTTTCAATTGTTCAAACAAGGCCAGCCAATAATGCATAAGCGAACGAACCCTATTTTCTGGATAAGTATCTTTGTATGACTCATTCAAAGCCTTTTGCGGTGTTATTACAATAGATGAAAAACGCGGAAGTAAGTCTCTGCTTTTCTCAAGCGTCGTATCGTATTTCATTTTATATGAGGCTTTCTCTCCTGATGGTTGTATATTCATATATCGTATAACCGCCTGTAATGACAAAGTACCATCATTGTTTGTATTCACCCTTACAGTTTCTACATGATGTGCATTTTTCCAACCCTTGTATATCGCAACTCTTTGCGGATACTCTTTCTTCCCCTTCATCGTACCCGTGCTTGATTGTAATTCTACGTCATCTGTCAAAATTTCCAATTGGTCTTGTATTCTTTGTTCATTCATAGGGCGTTCATACAATTGAAGCCATCGATAATATTGAACTAATGCTACGTTCCTATCAATGGTTGGCTCTGCAGAACCCTGCGAATACAAAAATACGCAATTAAGGAAAAATATAGTAATAAATAATATAATGTTGTAGTGTTTCATACACCCTCCTAATTTTTTGTAGTGACTTTTCTTAATTCAGAAAAATCACAATAATAAAGTTTTTATTTTTTCTTTCCCTTCTTTCTTCTTTGGTCTATAAAAACCGCCAAGAGCACCACAAGCCCTATGGTAACTTGTTGCCAAAACCCCGAGACGTTGAGCATGTTGAGGCCATTTCTCAAAGTGCTCATAATAAAAGCGCCTATGACCGTGCCAATGATGGTGCCGCTGCCCCCTGAAAGACTTGCTCCGCCTATGACCACCGCGGCAATTGCCTCAAGCTCATAGCCACCGCCCTCCGTCGGCTGCGCAGAAATGAGACGAGAAGAGAGTATAATACCCGAGACCGCACACAAAAAACCAGAAAAGCCATAGACAAACAATTTTGTTTTTATAACATTCACTCCCGACAAACGGGCGGCTTCTTCATTGCTACCAATGGCGTATATGGTTTTTCCAATCACGGTTCTTTTCAAAACAAAACCAAAGAGAATGCTTATTGCAAAAAAATACCACACAGGGTTTGGGACACCCAAAATTCTACCACCAGAAATTGCCTCATACGCAGCAACGTCTATGAATATAGGCTGACCATTGGTGAGGGTAAGCGACAAGCCGCGCAAAGTCATCATGAGCCCTAGCGTTGAAATAAACGGCGGAATGTGGGCCTTTGATATAAACAAGCCATTAGCTAATCCGCAGGCCGTGCCGGCTGCGAGCCCACACACAATAGCGGGCACCATGGGCATTCCCTTTTGCATTGTGAGGCCTGTTATCATACCCGAAAACGCCAAAATAGAACCAACCGACAAATCTATGCCGCCCGTAATTATGACGTAGGTCATGCCAACTGCTATTATTCCAATGACAGCCGTTTGCAAACCTATGGTAAGTAAATTATCAAGCGTAAAAAAATACCGCGAAGTGAGCGAGAAAAAAAGCACCATTAACAGCAAACTGCTCAGCGCCGCAAACTGTTGTTTTGCACTTGCGAAATATTGTGATTTTGCTAATTGAATAGTTTTGCCTTCCATAGTACTCCTAATAATTGTTACATTCCACCTGTAGCGTGATATATTATTTTTTCTTGCGTCGCTTCACTCTTATCAAGTAGGGCAGCGACCCTACCCTTGCACATGACCATAACTCTGTCAGACATACCGAGGACTTCCGGTAATTCAGAAGAAATAATAATGACCGCTGCCCCCTCGTCTGTAAGCTTGTTTATAAACTGATACACTTCGCGTTTTGCGCCAACGTCTATGCCTCGCGTGGGCTCGTCCATAATAAACACTTGTTTTTGTTGGCACAGCCACTTTGCAAGAATAACCTTTTGCTGATTCCCGCCGCTTAGGTTTTGCACCATCTGCGCAATGCTCGGTGTTTTTATAGCTAAAATTTTTACATAGTCCGTGCAAATTCTCTTTGAGACTGCAAAATTGCACACCCCCAATTGAGAATAAAGCACTTGATTTGCAATCATGATATTATCTTCAACCGACTGACTCAGCATAAGTCCGTCTTTCTTTCTGTCTTCAGTAAGATAGGCAATACCCGATTGTATTGCATCTCGAGGAGAGCGCACATGGAGCACTTTGTCGTGCAAAACAACCCTTCCCGAATCAATGGCATCTGCACCAAAAAGCGCGCGTGCAAGCTCCGTCCTGCCTGCGCCCACAATGCCTGATATGCCCAGCACTTCTCCAGAGCGCACGTTAAAACTTATCCCTTGCAGCGTTTGACCCTGATTGAGATTTTCCACAGAAAACACAACATCACCTATGCGCGAGTTTCTCTTAGGAAACTTATCCTCAAGGCTACGCCCAACCATAAGCTTTATGAGTTCCTCCAAGGTCGTCTCAGCAAACACAAGCGTGTCTATATATCTTCCATCGCGCAAAACAGTCACACGATCAGCTATGGCTTCAAATTCTTCGAGACGGTGAGAAATATAAATAATACCCACACCCTGTTTTTTGAGGTCGAGAATAACCGCGAAAAGCTTTTCTATTTCCTTTTCCGTTAAAGCAGCAGTGGGCTCATCCATAATCAGCACCTTGGACTTACAGGAAATTGCCTTTGCTATTTCCACCATTTGCCGCTGCCCAACGCTTAAGGAAGCCACCTTTGCGTTGGGGTCAACCTCAAGATTCAGCTTTTTCAAGAGACATTGCGTTTCCTTATACGTCTTTTTTTCGTCAACAATTCCAAGGGCGTTTTTAAATTCCCTGCCAATGAAAATATTTTCAGAAACGCTCAAATCGGGCAGCAAATTGAATTCTTGATAAATAATATTGATGCCAAGGTCGCTTGCCGCGCGCGGATTTTGCGGTTCTACTTCGTGTCCCTCAAGGAGCATGGTTCCCGAGTCCTTTTGATACACGCCCGTGAGAACTTTCATGAGCGTAGACTTACCCGCTCCATTTTCTCCAAGTACCACATGAATTTCCCCGGGCAACAAGGTAAAGCAAACATCCGATAAGGACTTGACTCCGGGGAATGACTTATCGATATTTTTTACTTCTAATAACGCAGTGCTCATTTGTGTAATTAAACCCATAATAGTACAAAAAAGATTAAGCTGCAACAAACTCATGTTTAAACAAGCACAATAGTAAATAAGCTATGGCGACAAAGATTCTTTGTCTTTGTGAGGACAAGCCCCAAAAAACTGTTCACACAATACCACATGAGTCATGCCACACACGGCCTGCGCCTACTCACGCACTTGTAAATGTATTGCGTTCATTAGCATAAACAATTTCAATGCTTTGCTGTTTATAGACAAAGAAGCGGAAAAAATTTCAGCGTATAGCGAAAGCTAAAAAGACCATCACTATACTTCATCATACAAATGCGCTTCGGGTATGCGCAGATTTCAAGTACTCAGTACCCAATATAGCTAACTCATTGAATATTTAAAAAGACAATGTTTCGGGTAAGTGACAGGGAAAGTAGAAGTCCTGCGTGTTTTTAGAATAAAGTCAGGCACAAGAAATCACAGTGTACGTAACCTCTTTTTTTGTGAGGGAGTTAAAAAAAGAAACCACGCGGTTTTGTAATACAAATACTAACACGCGATATAAAAACATACATGGGTATTTACGCAATGTTGAAAAAGAGGATTTTTCAAATTTTTTGAGACAAAAGATAAAATAAATGTGGATTTCATAAAAATATAATTTTGTAAGCTGTTTAAAAGTTTTTGTTGTTTTTGAAGTTTGTTATATTTCGTTTTTATTGTTTTATATCGCTTTTGTGATTTTGTTTTTTTCCATAAAAATTAGTAAATAATTTATATTTCGATGAAAAATAGTTAATTTTAAGATAAAATATCACGATATAATCACGATATGAATTTTCATTCTTTTTTAGCATCTGATGCTTTATTATAAAAATGAATTGTTTTTATATAATCTATTGCTGTTTATTGTAATAAATTGGTATCATAAATGTAATAAAATCATCTGGAGGTGTTTCTATGAAGAAACTATTTGTGTTATTTTTTATAACTTTTGTAGCCTTTGGCGCGTTTGCAAGTGGGCAAGGGGGCAAGGTTACGTTTGGGGTTACAATTCAGTCTTTTGACGATGTCTTTATGCAGACTGTGCTTGATGCCGTAAAACAAGAGGCGAAAAACCAGGGGGTAAAGGTTGTTGTTGCTGATGCAAAGTCAGATACTGTGGAACAGTTAAAAATAGTCGACAACTTTATTACAAGTGGCGTTGATGCTATTATTGTGCATCCTATCAATCAAGACATTGCTCGCACCATTACGAAAAAAGCGGTTGAGGCGGGTACTCCACTTGTCTATCTCAACAGAAGACCCAATGATGAAGACATACCCGCGGGCAAAAAAGTGGCTGCGGTTGCTTCTCCAGAAGAGAAAGCAGGTGCCATGCAAGCCGAATTTATTGCAAAAAAACTGGGTGGTAAGGGACGCATTGCTATTTTGCTTGGAGGCATAGGCTCTGGCCCACAAATTGGGCGGACAAAAGGCGTCAAAGACTACTTGAAGAAGTACAAAGACATAAAAATTGTGAAAGAACAAACAGCAAATTGGCAGAGGCCTGAAGCTTTAAGCGTAGTTGAAAACTGGCTTGCTTCTGGGAGTAACCTTGATGCAATACTCGCTAACAACGACGAAATGGCCATAGGTGCAGCAAAGGCCTTGCTCGAAAAGGGCGTGAAAAGCAAGGTGTTGCTAACAGGGGTCGATGCATCTGCTGATGGTATTGCGGCGCTTGAAGCCGGAGATATAGATCTTACTGTGTTTCAAAATGGCAAAGCTCAGGGAGCGGGTTCCATACAAGTTGCACTGAAAATGGTAAATGGAGAGTCTTTTAAACAAGATGTACAAATTCCCTTTGAAAAAGTTACAAAGGAAAACGCATCAAAATACAAAAACTAAAAATAAATGGCAACCACGTTGTGTTGCCATTTATACGGCTGCGCTTGTCATGCTTGGTAGTTTGAATAAAGTGGTCGTAGCATAGAGTGAGTGTTTGCAAATGAATATGAGAGCTTTTTTTCATAAATACAGCATATTTGTCATATTGTTTTTCTTGGTGCTGTTTTTGACCATTGCTTCAAACGGTGCTTTTCTCACTCTCAGCAATATATTGGGCATTGTGCGCCAAAGTAGCATTATTGGCATTATAGCCTTTGGCGTCACGCTCATCATCATTAGAACGGGAATAGATCTCTCGTCTGGCTCCTTGCTGGCGTTTGTCTCGGTGGTGAGCGCTAGTTTGTTGCAAACGCAAAAGGATACTGGCATATTTATTAAGTACCCCAATTTGCCTGTTTTGCCCATCCTTGTTCCGGTGTTTGTGGGTCTTGCTCTTGGCGCAGCAGTGGGGTGCATAAACGGCACGGTGGTAGTAAAGGCAAAAATTCCGCCTTTTATCATCACTTTGGGCATGATGACCATAGCGCGTGGAGCCGCGTTTATATACTCTAACGGCAGGCCATTAAGCGCTTTAAATCAAAACTTTAACACAATGTTTGGAGATGGATTCTTTTTGCTCATTCCAAATCCTGTGTGGACATTTGCCATTTTTGCGTTTATAACTCACTTTATATTGAGCAACACGCATATAGGCTCGTACATATATGCCATAGGTTCTAACAGTCGCGCGGCATATGTTTCGGGCATTAATACGGGCAAATACCTTATTTTTGTGTACACCTACGCGGGCTTTCTGGTTGGGGTTGCTTCGCTGGTGCTCACTGCTCGCATAGGTTCAGGGCAGGCGGGCTTAGGCATGAGTTATGAACTTTTTGCCATAGCTTCTGCCGTTATAGGTGGAACCAGTTTTAGCGGTGGACGCGGTACCATTTGGGGTACCGTCATGGGGACCATCATGATAGGCGTCATAAAAAACGGCATGGACATATTGAACATATCTGCGTATTTGCAACAAATAGTGCTGGGTATTGTCATTGTGGCTGCGGTTATCGTTGACCAACAAAAGTACAAGGTGCGTTCATAAACGTAAAAACCTCATGAGTGAAGACTGTAATTACATACTAGAAGCAAAAAATATTTCAAAGTCGTTTCCCGGCGTTAAGGCCTTGAGCACAGTAAATTTGCAAGTGCGCAAGGGCGTGGTTCACGCGCTTATGGGGGAGAACGGCGCAGGCAAATCCACGCTCATGAAAATTTTAATAGGCATATACCACCCCGACGAGGAAGATCTTTTTTTGCGGGGTAAGCGCGTAATTTTTCAGACCACCGAGGATGCTCTCAAAGCAGGCATATCGATGATACATCAAGAGCTTTCTCCAGTGCCTCATATGAGCGTTGCGGAAAATATATACCTTGGACGCGAACCCTTACGCATGGGCAGCTTTGTGGATAAGCGCGCCATGAATGAAAACGCTAAGAAGCTCCTCAAGGAACTCGAAATACCCATAGACCCTAGCCTGAAAATGATAGATTTAAGTGTGGCGCAAACGCAGATGGTGGAAATTGCAAAGGCAATTTCGTACAATGCAGACCTTATTATCATGGATGAACCAACGAGTACTATAACCGAGTCAGAGGTTGAGCATTTATTTACCATGATACGCGGCTTAGTTGCTAAAGGCGTGTCGGTTATTTTTATAACGCACAAGCTCGATGAGGTGTACAAAATAACCGATGAAATTACCGTGTATAGAGACGGCTCTTACGTGGGCTGCGGAAAAACGAAAGACATTTCGAGAGAAGCGCTGGTGACCATGATGGTTGGTCGCGAAGTGAAGCACCTGTTTCCTAAGCAGGACGTGCCTATTGGGGACGTGGTTTTGTCTGTGAAAAATTTAAGCCGCAAAGGCATTTTTGAAAACGTGAGTTTTGACTTGCGTAAAGGTGAAATACTCGGTTTTGCGGGGCTGGTTGGTTCAGGGCGCACGGAAGTTTTGGAGTGTCTCTTTGGGGTTAGTTGCAAAACGGGCGGTGAGGTGTTTTTGCGCAATGAGCGCATAACTATTGATAATCCTCGGGATGCTATACGCCATAGAATGGCGTTGTTAACTGAAGATAGAAAAAGTACCGGGTTGTATTTGTCTTTGAGTGTTTCGGACAACATCATCATGGCGGATATACAGCATTTTCTGCGCGCAGGCCTTGTGCTTAAAAAACGCGACATAAAGACAATTTCGCGTAAACAGCGTGAACTGCTTAATATTAAGACGCCGCATTTACAGCAGCTGGTTTCTAAGCTCAGCGAAGGTAATCAGCAAAAGGTACTGGTGGCACGGTGGCTGCTCATGGACCCCGACATTCTCATATTAGATGAGCCTACGCGTGGCATAGATGTGGGTGCAAAATCTGAAATACACAAAATAATGGTGGGGCTTGCCAACCAAGGAAAGAGCATTGTTATGATATCGTCTGAACTACCGGAAGTGCTCGGCATGTCAGACCGCATTATTGTGATGCACGGTGGACAAAAGTCTGGCGAGCTTTTACGCGCAGAAGCAACGCAGGAAAAAATACTGCATTTGGCAACGGGTGAATCGCTGGAGACTTTTGATGAGGGGCGCTATAAATTAAGCGAAGTATAGATATGGGAAAGAAAAATATTCACGATGTTTTTTATGATTGGGGCATTGTCTTTGTGCTCGGCTTGATTGTTTTGTTTTTTGCCTTGCTTACTGGCGGCACGACTTTGCGAATTACGAACATTTTAAATGTTATGCTGAACATGACGCCCATAGCGCTTATTGCCATGGGGGTTACCATTGTTATTATTACCACCGGCATAGATTTATCCTCGGGTTCGGTGGTGGCTTTCTCGGCTGTTGTTACGGCGCTTTTTGCACAAACTGCGAGCGCAAAGCTAAAATTTATTTCGTGGCTGCCCGAATTGCCGCTTATTGTGCCTTTATTTGTTGGTTTGTTTGCTGGTGCGCTTGCAGGATTTATAAATGGTGTTATAATAACTAAGATGGACATTCCGCCGTTTATTGCGACGCTCGGCATGATGACTGCTGGGCGAGGGCTTGCGCTTCTGCCTACAAAGGGTGCTACCATAGGCGACTTAAACCCTGCTCTGGTTTTTTTAGGGCAAGGCAAGGTGCTTGGTATTCCAATGCCAATTTGGATTCTGATTCTTTTTATAATTATTTCTCACCTTCTGTTAGAAAAGACGCGCTTTGGGCGTTATGCTCTTGCGATAGGTGGAAATATTCAAGCTGCGAGAGCCTCGGGAATAAAGACCGATAAGGCGCTTGTGCTTGTGTATACGTATGCCGGAATTCTGTCAGGTTTGGCGGGTATTATTGTGACGGGAATAGTTGCAAGTGGGCAACCAACAAGTGGTATGCTCTACGAACTCGATGCCATAGCGTCATCGGTTATAGGTGGAACAAGTTTGTATGGAGGGGTTGGCACTATTCCAGGTGTAATAGTTGGAACGCTGATTATAGGTAGTATTAAAAACGGGCTTGACCTCATGTTTGTGAGTCCCTATTGGCAACAAATAGTACGCGGAGCTATTATCGTCATTGCAGTTATAGTTGATGTTCAGAAACGAAAACTGAAAACGCAAAAATAGCAGCATCTCAGAATGCTGTCGGGTGCATTGCCCTTTTTTTTGCAGCATAAATAAAAAATTATACTTTTTACTTTGGAGGTAAGTATATGAAATATACGACTGGGCAAGCGCTTGTCCGTTTTTTAGATAACCAGTACATAGAATTGGATGGTGTGCAAACGAAGTTTGTACATGGTATTACGGGCATTTTTGGACATGGTAACGTGCTCGGCATTGGAGAGGCGCTTGCCGAAATGGAGACGTCTTTGAAATTTTACCGCACCCAAAATGAGCAAGGTGCGGGGCATATGGCCATGGGGTTTGCGAAGCAGAAAAACCGACTACAAATAATGGCGGTATCAAGTTCCGTAGGACCGGGTGCCATGAACATGGTAACCGCTGCGGCAACGGCAACAGCAAACCGCATACCCGTGTTGTTTCTTCCCGGCGATATATTCGCGAATAGGCAGCCCGACCCCGTGTTGCAGCAGGTGGAGCATGAGCACGATTACACCATTAGCTCAAACGACGCGTTTAAGGCGGTAAGTAAATATTGGGACAGAATATCTCGACCCGAGCAGCTTATGAGCGCTGCCATTAATGCAATGCGCGTGCTCACCGACCCCGCCGCCACAGGTGCGGTCACGCTTTCGCTACCGCAAGATGCCATTGCAGAGTCCTATGACTACCCTGAGGAATTTTTTCAAAAACGCGTACACGTTATACAGAGGAGGCCTTTAAGTCTCGGCGCTGTTGAGAGAATTGCTGACATTCTTGTGCAGAAAAAAAAGCCACTCCTGATACTGGGCGGTGGGGTAAAGTATTCACACGCGGCAGTTCGCTGTCAAAAATTTGCGCATGCCTTTGGCATACCATATGCCCAAACGCAGGCCGGGAAGGGCGCCTTGCGTTCTGTTGACTCGCTTAATTTAGGTGGCATAGGCACTACGGGCACGGCCGCCGCTAACCGCATTGCCAAGGAAGCGGATTGCATCATTGCGGTGGGTACAAGGCTTAACGACTTTCACACTGCGTCAAAGTGGCAGTATCAAAACCCCGAGCTCGATATTATAAGCATCAATGTAAATGCAATGGATGCATACAAAATGAATGCACACCCTTTTCTTGGTGATGCAAAAATTTCGCTCAAAGAACTGGGCAAGGAATTAAAAAGAAGGCGCTACACTTCAGGCTATGAAGCGGGGTACATCAACACGGTAAGGAAAGAGTGGGATGCTGAAGTTGCAAGGCTTTATAGCGCCCAGTCTTCTGAAGAGGGCAAGCTGAGTCAAACGCGCATACTCGGCATGATGAACGAGGAGTTGCTCCCCAAAAGCGCGGTTATTGTATGTTCTTCGGGTAGTTTGCCCTCTGATGTGGAGCGCTTGTGGCGCGTGAGAACAGAAGGTTCATACCATTTGGAATATGCCTATTCGTGTATGGGCTATGAGGTTGCTGCTGCAATTGGGGTGAAAATTGCCGAGCCGCGGCGCGAAGTATGGGTTTTGGTTGGTGATGGTAGTTATCTTATGATGCACCAAGAAATAGTGACTGCGCGTGCCGAGGGCATAAAAATAAATGTCTTGGTTGTAGACAACGGAGGGTGGCAGTGCATAGATAATTTGCAAACCAGTCAGGGTATTACGCAGTTTGCTTGTGAGCGTAAATTTAGAAATGAAAAAACAGGTAAACTAGATGGAGACTACGTTCCAATAGATTTTGCTGCAAATGCACGCAGTTATGGTTGCATAGCGCGTACTGCCACTACAGAACACGAATTGAGAAAGGCCTATCGAAAGGCATTGCGCGCGCGTGTGCCTGCGCTTATAGATGCGAAGAGTAGCGCAAAGTCTATGACGCATGGCTATGATACATGGTGGAATGCGGGCACGCCCTCGGTTTCTTCTAAGAGTGCGGTAACTGATGCTCACGCGGTTATGGAAGAACATAGAGGTAAAGCGAGGAAGTTTTAGAAGAGGTTGTGTGAAGAATGAAATACGGCGCCATACATAATGTTATAGGTGGCACGCGGTGTCTAGGATCTGGTGTGGAAAAGAAAGTCTTTTCACCGCTGGATGGCAGTGTGCTTGGGTCTTACCGCGAGTCTACTGCTGAAGATGTGCAGCGCGCTGTTGAAGCGGCTGAGCCTGCTCAAAAGGCATGGGCGGCGTGCACGGCAAAAATGCGCGTGCAGGTGCACTATGAATATAGGAACTTGCTTATAAAGCATAGGGACGAACTTGCAGAATTGTGTCATCTTGAAAATGGCAAAAGCATGGCAGAGGCATACGCGGGTGTCGATAAGGCAATTGAGCTTACTGAATACGCCGCGTCCTTGCCTCAGCTTATTTCTGGCGGTGTGCAAGAGGTGAGCCGTGGCGTGGAATGTAAAACCATGCGCGTGCCACTTGGCGTTGTTGCAAGCATAACGCCCTTTAACTTCCCCATTATGGTTCCACACTGGACAGTGCCTAATGCCCTTGCGGTCGGCAACGCCGTGGTCTTGAAACCGTCTGAAGTGACGCCACTGTGTGCAATAAAAAGCGCAGAGTTGTGGAAGCAGGCGGGCTTGCCCGAGGGGCTTTTGAGCGTGGTCATTGGCGGTAAGGAAACAGTCGAAAGCATATGTGACAATGAAGGCATTGCCGCGCTTACCTTTGTGGGCTCTACTCCTGTTGCAAAGGCGGTCTATAGACGCGCAACGCATGCACTGAAGCGCGCAATGACGTACGGCGGCGCAAAAAACTACATGCTTGTTACCGAAGACGCGCATGAGCACACGGCTGACGACATTATTGCTGCGTTTTGCGGCATGGCGGGGCAGCGTTGCATGGCGGCTTCTGTCTTAATAACGGTGGGCAATAGTGACAAAATACTCAATGCCATTGTTGCGCGCGTAAAAACAATGAAGGCGGGGCTTGATATACCGCCGCTTGTTACGCAAGATGCGGTGGAGAAGATTAAGAACTACTTGGACGCTGCAAAGCATGCGGGTGCAAGGTTGCTTGTGGATGGGCGCGCAGCGGAGGTCGCGGGCATGGCTGGTGGCTACCATATAGGCCCGTCTATTATAGACTGGCGGGGGCATGAAGGCGCAATGCCCTTGGAGGAAATATTTGGTCCCACGCTTGAAGTTTTAAGTGCGCGCACTTTAGAAGAAGCCCTGCGTTTACAAAACGCCTCCCCCTACGGCAATGGCACCGCTGTTTTTACGCAAAACGGGCGCGTTGCTCAAGAAGCGGTAAAAGCCTTGCAGGCGGGCATGGTTGGCGTCAACATCGGCATTCCCGTGCCACGTGAGCCATTTTCCTTTGGGGGAATAAAGCATTCTCGTTTTGGGCAAGGTGGCATTACTGGTTGGCCTAATGTGGAGTTTTTTACTGACACTATAAAAATTACCACAAAGTGGAACCCTGAAGACAAACGAGACTGGATGAGTTAAATAAGTAAGTTACACATACAATATTTAAGGAGTTATTATGGCAGCTACAACAAAGAAGCAAGCATCTAAAAAAACATATAAGGATACACTGCATGAGATGGCAGCAACTACGCCAACGCGCTATTGGAACGACTCTTGTTCTATTGGTGAGCTGCAGTATGCGGTGGCGCGTGGTGCGACTGGGGCAACGACAAACCCCGTCATTGTGAAAACCGTGCTTGAAAAGGAATTTTCGTCTTATGAGAAAACCTTGAAAAAGGCAATAAAAGATAATCCACATGCAACCGAAGATGACATTGCGTGGTACATGATAGAGTATGCGGCGAAGGAAGGCGCAAAGGTACTTAAAAAACAATTTTCGCCCACAAAGGCTGTGGGGAGAATTTCCATACAGACGAATACAAAGTACTATCAAAATGCTCAAGAACTTGTGCAACAAGCACTACATTTTGCAACGCTTGGCGCCAATATGCAAGTAAAACTACCTGCTACCAAAGCGGGTATTGAAGCTATTGAAAAGGTAACCTACGAGGGGGTCAGCGTTAATGCCACCGTGTGTTTCACCGTGCCACAGGACATAGCGGTAGCTGAAGCGGTGGAGCGGGGGCTTGCACGGCGTGAGGCAGAAGGCAAGAGCGTAGGCGAAATACACCCCGTGTGTACCATTATGGTCGGTCGTTTGGACGACTGGTTGAAAGCAATTGCCGAGCGCGATGGCGTTATTGTAGACCCAGAAATTTTGGAATGGGCGGGCGTTGCGTGCATGAAGCGTGCATATGAGATATATCAGGAAAAGCAGTACCGTACAACCTTGCTTGCTGCGGCATATCGTAACCACTACCACTGGTCTGAGTTTATAGGTGGAAATGTTATAGAAACTATTCCATATAAATGGCAGGTGCGCTTTAACAAAAGCGACGTAGCTGTACAAGAGCGCATGCATGTTGCGGTGGACTCTGCAATAGTCAAGGGGCTTAATCGGTATTTTACAGATTTTAAAAAAGCCTATGAGCCAAAGGGCTTGAGTCCACAACAGTTTGATACTTACGGCGCTACTGCGCGTACCTTACTGCAGTTTGCCGCGGGGTATGACGAGCTTATAAAAATTGTGCGTGAAGTTATGATACAGGTGAAGTAGAACACCTTTTTGTTTAATTTTATGTTAATAATTAGCTTTATTGTTAATGTATTTATATCATTTATGCTTTAATTATAAATAATTTCATTTTTGCGCTAGTATTTAACTTCAAAATTTCTTATTCATTTCAATATGAAGTTTTTCTATGTTGGTGCTTTATGCTATTTTTTGATTTTGGGGTGTGATTTCTCAGATATTGTTTTTCCTGAGGAAGTGGTTCCACGCCCTGAGATAACAGACATTCAATTTAAGAAGAAGTCCTTGTTTTTTCGATGGAATACTAAAAAGATATCGGAAGAGATTATGGCCTATAAAGTTACCTATGGATTTGAGGATAATGATAATAGTGCTAAAACACTAATTGTTGGAGAAAGTGCGCAAGATGTTGGCTATACCATAGATGGGCTGAAATCTGGAGTAGAATATTTTGTTACAGTAAGTGCTGTTTACGTAGATTTTGAAAGCGTGCCTTCATATAAAAAAATGGGTATTACCGGCAAGCCAAATCCGCCAAGTAATTTTACCGTTACAAAGGGTAGTTCTCATTGGTTTTTAGACGTAGCATGGGAGAAAAATCCTTATAATGATGACTTTGAAGACCTTGAGTATGAACTACATTATTGGGATACAGCTCGTCCTGTTGCTACAAAAAAAATAAAAAGACGAGCTCGGAGTACGGGGGAAGTGCGCTATGGTATAGAAGATGTTTTTGCCCCAACCAAAGAGTATGAGTTTGAGCTTGTAGTTAAGAGTAATACTTTGTCGAGTAATGCTACATCTGCCGTTGTTGCGGTAAGTATTGAGGATACGTTCCTTAATGAGCCTAGCGGGTCTTTTGGTGAAGGTATCTACTCTCCAAGTAAGACACCTAGCGCGTCCATAGTAGGAATGGCTTTTGATTTTGATAATGCGCTGTATGCTTTATATGAGAATGTAGAATTACAAAAAATCACCAATTTGCAGCCTAAGCGCATCGTGTTTAACAATTCGATTAATGGCAATGAACGCAGCACTTTGAGTGGTGGGGTTGAAAATGCATCATTTTTTAATAATTCCAACGGTATTGCTGTGGATAGTCAGGGTAGAATTTATGTTGCAGTCACCGATGATGATAGAATCAAAACAATAGATAGCAGTGGTAACGTTGGTGAATTGCACGCAAGTTTTCCTCAAGTATCAGGTGCTGGCGGTTGTTCTACAATTTCTAGGCCCCACAATCCAGTTGTTGATGCACAAGATAATTTGTATTTCTTTGATCTTTGTAGCACTTCAAATCGTATTATTAAAATGGAGTTCAAAGCATTTTCTGGTATGACAGTAATGGCACAATTTCCTCGTGTAGGGGCAACACCAACTACTACGGATAACTTTCTTGCTGTAGATGACACTGGTGTGATATATGCTGTAGGATCGGGTTTTGCATATGCACGCGTAGTACAGCCTGATGGAACAAGTGATATGTTGAAACAGAGTGATGGTTTACCATTTAATTTTTTTGGAAACGTAAAAGGGATAGCAGTAGATAAAAAAAGAAACCTCTATGTGCTTGGTGAGTTTAATCGAGATAATGCTATACATATGAATGCTATACATATGATAGATGCTCAGAAAAATGTACATCGAATTACTTCTGGACGTGGATTGAAAAACATGCACTTAGACGCGCACGGTAACTTGGTAGTGAGTACTTTTACGCGAGCTAAAAAGCTCACCATGAAATTGGAGCATGTGCGCTAAGGTCTAAGTAAAAATGCGCATGTGGGTGGCGTACTTACGACTTACGTTTTCCTTGAGTCGTAAGTGTATTGCATCAAGCAATAATACAGTCCTCATGTGCGAGAACCGTGTAATGCGCGTGTGAACTCGTTATGGTTTTCTTCTTTTTCAATGGAGCTTGCAACGAATCTTGCAATAAACTATCATGTTGTTAATGGCGGCAAGTAGTTTAGTTAATGAAATTACACGCGAATCATGGCTCTTGAGTACCTTTCCTGAGTGGGGTACGTGGCTTAACGAAGAAATAGAAGCCGAACAAGTTGCGCCGAATACCTTTGCCTTGTGGTGGCTTGGCTGCATGGGACTGTGGCTTAAAACGCATGAAGGCACGCATTTGTGTATGGACTTATGGTGCAAAACGGGCAAGCAAACTCAAAAAGAAAAATTCATGAAAAAGCAGCACCAGCACCAACGCATGATAGGCTGCGTAAACCTGCAGCCCAATTTGCGAAATTCCCCCTGCGTCATAGACCCCTTTGCTATTAAAAGCCTCCATGCCTTACTTGCAACGCATGACCACAGTGACCACATAGACCCCAATGTTGCCGCGGCAGTTGTAAAAAATTGCGCTGCGGATGTCCCCTTTATTGGGCCAGAGTCCTGCACCGCTTTGTGGAAAAAATGGGGTGTGAGCGAATCTCGTTGCCGTACTGTCGCGCCCGGCGACACGGTTACAATACGAGACGTGGAAATTGTTGTACTGGAGTCCTTTGACAGGACGGAGCTTGTAACCAGCAACTCACCTGAGCCGCTTAAAAACACCATGCCAATGGACATGAATCGCAAGGCTGTAAACTACCTTATAAAAACTTCTGGCGGCAGTTTTTACCACGCGGGTGATTCTCATTATTCAAATTATTTTGCCAAGCATGGAAACGACCACAGCATAGACGTTGCGGTGGGTGCCTATGGGGAGAACCCCCGCGGCATGACGGACAAGCTTACTTCTGTAGACATTTTACGCATGGCAGAGTCCTTGAACACCAAGGTGGTCATTCCGTTGCACCATGATATTTGGACAAACTTTCAAGCCGACACAAGGGAAATTATCATGTTATGGGAATTAAAGCGACGAAGGCTCGGTTACACCTTTAATCCCTTTATTTGGCAAGTGGGTGGAAAGTTCATCTACCCGCGTGATAAAGACGTCGTGGAGTTTCAATACAGGCGGGGCTTTGAAGATGCTTTTGCAATAGAGCCTGACCTTCCCTTCCCCTCCATGTTGTAAAGCATATGAAAACTTATAAATAAATTTTTAGGAGGATGTGATGAAACCATTATTGGATTTTCTCATTAACGATTTTTTACGCCAAGCCCCGCTTGTTTTGGCATTGGTGACCGCAGTAGGCTATATTGCCATGAAGCGCTCGTTTTCGGACGTGATTACTGGCGCTATAAAAACCGCGGTAGGGTTTAGGATTTTGCAAGTTGGTGCAGGAAATTTGGTCGGCACCTTTCGCCCCATCCTCTTTCAAATTAGCGAACGCTTTGGCATACAGGGCGTCATAATAGATCCCTATGCGGGCTGGCCTGCTGCGCAAACCGCCTTAAGCGAAGGCGTCAGCATTCAAGGGCAAACCTATGATGCCGTTGCGTGGATAGGCTACGTAATGATTTTAGGCTTGCTCCTGAACATTCTATTCGTTATGTTTAGAAAAATAACGGGGGTGCGGACGGTCTTCTTAACGGGGCACATCATGGTGCAGCAATCTGCCATGGCTGTCTGGTTTACGTATTACATTTTTAGGTTTCCTAGCGTCTTGCCAACCATTTTAGTTGCAACGCTCTTCATAGGCTGTTACTGGGCATTTATGTCAAACGCAACCTTTAAATACACGGAAAAACTCACCAACAACGCAGGCTTTGCCGTAGGCCATCAGCAAATGCTCGGTGTGTGGATTGCGGGCAAGTTTTCAAAATATTTGGGCAACCCAGAAGATACGGTTGACAATATTAAGCTTCCAAAGTTCCTTCACTTTTTTAAAGACAACGTCGCAGCATCGGCGGTTATCATGACCATCTTTTTTGGGCCGCTCATGCTTTTACTCGGACCTGAGGGAATAAAAGCCATAAACCCCAAGCAAAACTGGATTATAACGCTTGTCTACACTTGTCTCGCCTTTCCCGTGAATATTGCCATTTTGCAAGTAGGTGTTAAAATGTTTGTCGCCGAGCTTACTACATCTTTTGAAGGCATACGCGAAAAACTCATTCCGGGCTCGGCCATTGCTATTGACTGCGCGGCAACCTACGGCTTTGCTTCTGAAGCCATTTTGTTCGGCTTTGTCTTTGGCGCGTTGGGGCAAATTTTGGGCGTTGTAGCCTTGTTGGTTTTTTCTTCACCCATACTCATAATTCCCGGCTTTGTCCCCTTGTTTTTTGACAATGCAACCATTGGCGTTTTTGCAAACAAATTTGGCGGTTGGCGCGCAACGGTTATTTTGTGCTTTTGCTCTGGTGTTTTGCAAGTGCTCGGCGGCGCTGTTGCCGCTTCGTGGTCAGGGCTTGCGGAGTACGGCGGCTGGGGAGGCAACTTTGACCTCGACACCTTGTGGGTAGGCGTAATGGGCATTTTCAAACTTATTGCAAGCCTCTTGGGGCTTGGCGGGTAATGTGTTTCCACAATGCGAATATAGTAAAAAGGTTTAATAAAAGGAGCAATGTATGACAATTGTGTGCGTGTGCGGAAGTGGCATGGGGACGAGTTTTGTTATTAAAAGCAAGGTCTCGCAGTTTTTGAAACAAAACGACATAGAAGCTACGGTAGAAAGCGGCTCAATGAGTTCGCTGGGTACCAGCTTGCAAAGTGCGGACATTGTGCTGTGCCAAAAGTATTTAGCAGAAGCTTTGCAAGGCAAGGTGAATGAGGAAAAACAAGTGGTATTGCTCATTAAAAACCTCATGGACGCAAATGAATACGGCCCAATGATTTTAGAAGCCGCTGAGAATATAAAAAAACGCCATGCTGGTGCATGAATTTATTTTTGCGGAAGGCACGCTTGCGCTCAAGGCAGAGGCGCGTGATTGGAAGGCGGCTGTAAAAATTGGCACAGACCTTTTGGAAAAAAAGGGATTTTTGCAGCCTTCGTACTACCACGACATTGTAAAACAACATGAGGAAATTTGACCCTACTATGTCATTGCGCCCGGCATAGCCATGCCCCACACTAACCCCGACAAGGGCGTCATAAAAACGTGTTGGTCTCTTGTGACCTTGAACACGGCGGTTGCTTTTGGTAATGAAGACAACGACCCTATAGACATTATTCTCACGCTTGCCTCTGTAGACACCAAAGAGCATAATGAACAAAGCATTGTGCAAGTTGTTGAAATATTCGACACCCCAGCGCTTATTCAAGCTATACAAGAGGCAAAAACCGTGGAGGAGCTAAGAAACGGGTTTGAGTTGTACTATACTCCGCCCGTCTTGTAATAATGTAAGGTATAACAAAGACTTTTATAAGTAAAGGAGTTCTATGAATAGCCCACTACTACAAGTTGCGCTTGATGTGCAAAACGCAGATGAAGCGGTAAGCATAACAAAAAAAATAATTCCTTCCATTGACGTGGTGGAAGCAGGGACCATTTTGTGCATTGCGGAAGGCGTTGCCGCTGTTGCAAAGTTGCGCGCCGCCTTTCCGCAACAAATAATTTTGGCGGACATCAAAATGGCAGATGCTGGCGCAACCCTTGCAAAAATGTGCGCGCAAGCTGGTGCGGACTGGGTCACCGTCATTTGTTGTGCGCAACTTGCGACCATTGAAAAAGCCTTGCAAACCATGCAAGACTTGCGTGGCCAAAAAGGGGACGTACAAATTGAGCTCTACGGCAATTGGAGCTGGGAAGAAGCAGCGGCGTGGAAAACTTTGGGGATAAAACAAGTTGTCTACCACCGCGGCAGAGACGCGCAAGCTGCAGGGCAAACATGGGGTGAGGCCGACCTTTCTAAAATAAAAAAGCTCTGTGACATGGGCTTTGAAGTCTCTGTTACCGGTGGCATAGAAGTAGCGGATGTGCCTTTGTTTCAAGGGCTTGCGATAAAAGCCTTTATTGCAGGTAGAAGCCTCACCGCATCCACAGAACCCTTGCAGGCAGCACAGGCCTTGCGCGCGGAAATAGACGCGTACTGGAAGGACTAAGCCCAAGTACGCAACTTTAAGGCATGGCGCATGTCCATAACGCATGAGTAAAAAACTTCATCAGCTCCCCCTTGGGCTCTACGAAAAAGCGCTACCGCCATTTGACAGCTGGCATGAGCTGTTACAAGAAGCAAAAGGGCTCGGCTTCTCCTTTGTAGAAATGTCCATAGACGAGTCTGAAATGCGCCGTTCACGGCTGAAATGGGGCAAGCGCGAAATAACCGCGCTTATTGACGCGCGCCGTACGGTGGGCATGCGCATACCCAGCATATGCTTAAGCTGCCACCGCGCCACCCCCTTTGGCAGTGCCGACAAAACGCTACGCGCGCGAGCACTTACAAGCATGAAGCAAGCCATAGACTTGGCAGACGCCTTAGGCGTGCGCGTCATTCAGCTTGCAGGCTACGACGTGTACTACGAAGCAGCGCATGAAAAGTCGCTTGAATATTTTGTAGAAGTCCTGAGCAAGGCCTTGGACTACGCAGCGCAGGCACAGGTCATGCTGGGTATGGAAATAATGGACACGGAGTTTATGAACAGCGTCTCAAAATTTTTGTCGCTGAAAACAAGAATAAACGCTCCATGGCTTGGACTCTACCCCGACTTAGGAAACCTAAGCGCGTGGAATGCACACCCCGCGCATGAACTCATTGCAGGCCTGCCTCACACACTCGCCGTGCACCTCAAAGACACGCGCAAGCCCAGCGCGAAGCGCGCGGGGCAGTTTCGAGACGTGCCCTTTGGCGCGGGCTGCGTCAATTTTGATGCGCTGTTTTTCACGCTAGCAACGGCGCGCTACCAAGGCCCCTTTGTTATAGAAATGTGGGCACGCGGCAGCCTTGCGCAAGCGCGAAATGATGTTGCAAAAGCCAAGACGTGGCTTATAGAAAAGATGATGCGGAGTAAATAATGAGTACATTTGACAAACTAAAGCAAGAAGCATACGAAGCAAACATGTTGTTGCCCAAGTACAAGATTGTCTACTTTACCTGGGGCAATGTGAGTGTGTACAGTACGGAAGACAATGCCCTTGCAATTAAACCCAGCGGCGTTGCTTACGAAGTGTTAAAACCCGAAGACATTGTGGTTGTGGGCATGAGTGGCGAAGTTATTGAGGGTGATTTACAGCCCTCGTCAGACTTGCTCACGCACATTGAGCTGTACAAAAATTTTGCAGACGTACGCGCCGTAGTGCACACCCATTCAGCGTGGGCTTGCGGGTGGGCGCAGGCGGGCAAAGACCTGCCATGCTTGGGTACTACGCACGCCGATTGCTTTTATGGTAGCGTGCCTTGTACGCGCGCCTTAGAAGACACAGAAATACAGGGTGAATACGAACGCGAAACGGGACGCGTGATAGTAGAAACCTTTGAAACGCGCGCGCTAGACCCGCTCGCAGTGCCCGGAGTCTTGGTAAAACACCACGGGCCTTTTACATGGGCGCAAAGCGCGCGCAAGGCAGTGGAGAACGCGGCAACTTTGGAAATAATAGCGCACATGAATGCAGTAACTCTGCTTGCGAACCCGCAACCCCAACCCGTGAACCGTACCCTCCTCGACAAACACTACTACAGAAAGCATGGCGCACATGCCTACTATGGACAAAAAACGCAATCTGAGTCATAAGCATTTATTCCTTTATGACGTAGCTCCACAAGCTTTTTTTTCTTTGGTTCTTTTCTTTGATGCAAGCTCCATGTTTGCACCGCACAGCGGTGCTTATGCAATAGTTTGCATCCCCTCGCTACGCTCGTGAGCGTCCTCACAGCCGTGTCATGAACGACATAAGAGGTGTTCGCTTAATGCTTGGGGGTCGGGGGCGTGCCCCCACAGCGAGTTTTCTTTTCTTTCTTTGGTGCTTTTCTTTCTTTTCTTTTGATGCAAGCTCCATGTTTGCACCGCACAGCGGTGCTTATGCAATAGTTTGCATCCCCTCGCTTCGCTCGTGAGCGTCGCAAAAAAAGAAAAGAAAGAAAGTACGGCTACTATAGGCATTAGCATATGACAACTGGCGTCTTAGCCGCAGAAAAAGTTCATAAAAAACAGCGTCAGCAAAACTGCGATAGCTTCCACGCGCATAGCGCAGTACCGCGTCTTATCCAAGGGGGGTGTGGGGGCAACTCCCCCACAAAAGAACAACCTTGGGTCCCAGCAAAATGTGGGTAAGGCGTGTTGTTATAATAAAACCATGCATCATCAGCTTATATATCATCCGCATGAGACACTTTCTAAACGCGCTGAAGCAGTGGATGTTTTTGATGGCACGCTTAAAGGCTTGCTCAAAGACATGCGCGCGGTCATGAACACAAAGCAGGGTGTGGGAATAGCGGCGCCGCAAGTGGGTGTTTCACTGCGTTGTTTTCACGCTAAGTTTCAAGAGCGCATCTATACCTTTGTTAACCCCCGTATTACGAGTTTTTCTTCTGAGCGTTCGGTGCATGAGGAGGGTTGCCTGAGCATTCCGGGTGTCTACGCGGACGTTACGCGCCCCGCGGCTTTGCACATAGATGCGTATGATGCAAAAGGTAGGGCTTTTTCCATGGATGTGGAGGGTTTTCTTGCGCGTATTATTCAGCATGAATACGACCACTTGGAGGGTGTTTTGTTTATTGATATTATTTCTCGCACGGCGCGGCGCATGGCGCTGAAGGTCTACCAAAAACCAGAAGGGCTTTAGACAATATGAAAGAGAACATACGGCGCGTCTTGTTTGCGGGGTCTGCGGATTTTTCCATGCCTACTTTGCGCATGCTGCATGAAAAGGGTGTGCTGTGCGCTGTGTTGACCAGCCCCGACAGGCCTGCGGGGCGCGGGCGTCTTGTGCGCCCAAACTGCGTGGCTGCCTTTGCGCAGGCGCATGGCGTGCCATTACTTCAGCCTGAGTCTTTGCGTAGTGAGGCGCGGGAGGCCGTGGCGCGCTTTGCGCCGCAGCTTATGGTGTGTGCCGCGTATGGAAAGATATTTGGACAGCGCTTTTTGGGCTTGTTTGAACGCGGCGCGGTTAACGTGCACCCGTCTCTTTTGCCGCGCTTTCGCGGCCCTGCGCCCGTGCCTGCGAGCATTTTGGCGGGGGACGCGCGCACTGGTGTTACGCTGCAGCGCATGTCGCTTGCCATGGATGAGGGCGATGTGCTTTTGCAAACACAACGCGATGTTGGAGAGCGCGATGACAGCGAGTTTTTGCTTGCAAGCTTGGCAGAGGAGGGCGCTGAGGATGTGGAGCGCTTTATTGAGAATAGTGATGAACTCTATGAAAAGGCTGTGCCACAGAATAATGAAGCGGCGGTGTATTGCACCAAGCTTTCGCCGGCCTATGGGCGTGTTTGTTGGATGGAGCGCGCGGAGGATGTTGTGCGTATAGCGCGTGCTTTTTCTAAGCCTTATTGGGGCGCGCGCGCGTATTATGAGGCTGAGGCAGACGTGGAACCACAGGCGCTGAAGTTGTGGCGGGTGCACCTTGTGGACAAAACTGCAAAGATTGCGGCGGCGGGTACCGTTGTGGGTTGTGATGAGCAACATGGTGTGTTGATACAGGCGGCGCGTGGCGTGGTGGGTTGCACGGAGCTACAGTTGCCAAACCGCAAAAAGCTTTTCTGGAAGGACTTTGTGCAAGGTGAGCCGCATATAATACGCTCTCGCTTGTGCTAAAATAATAGGCATACTTTATGTGTCTTTTTCGAGACAAATACTTTTATTACACAAGGCGTGCTTATGGCATTTACTCAACACAATAAAACCGAAGGCAAGGGTTCAAGCGTGTTTCAGCGGTTTTTTCGACTTTCTATTCATACATGCGTGGTCATGTCCTCAGTTGCACTTTCAGCATTGGTGGTGTTTTTAATATTTTTTAAGTCTGCACCGGTGGTGAGCGTGCCCAGCATGGTGGGCAAAAGCCTTGTTGATGCCGTGCTTTTGTTGCAAGAGAAAAACTTGCATCCCCTTCTTGTTCTTGAGTATACGGATGACCCGCTTGATAAGGGTGTGGTTATTAAGCAGGACGTAGCTGCTGGTACTGCGGTGCGTGCTAAGCGCGTCGTGGGGCTTACGGTGAGTCAAGGTACGTCTATTGCTGAAGTGCCCGATTACCGAAGCTTGCTTTACGGCGAAGTGGCGGGCAGTATTACGGGGCGCTCTTCTGGTGTGGATGCTTTGCTTGAAATTGTGAGCGTTCAGAAGGTTTTTCAAGATGCGGCGGCACAGGTGATTTTAGCGCAAAAGCCCGCGCCTGGCACAAAAATTACGGGTAAGAATACTGCCATATCTTTTGTGGTGAGCCGTGGTACTCCTTCTTTTGAGGCTCTTATGCCTGATTTAGAAGGCTTGTACTTTTATGAGTTGTACAACATGATGCAAGCTGTAGACGCGCGTTTTGATTTTTATCTCTCTGAAAGGGATGTGACGCTTGTAACTGAAAGCGCTGTGAGCCGCAAGGCGGGTGTTGTAATTGGACAGGACCCTCCCGCGGGGCAGGCAATTACTTCTTCTGTGCCGCGCTTTCGCATTGGCATACGCGCAAAAGACGCAAGCAAAGCCGCTGCTTCGGATGACACGCCGTCTGCTGTGGTAGGGCTCTTAAAAATAAATGTACCTTCATATAATGAGCCAATTAGGCTTGTGCTTAGCAAACGACAGGGAGCTGCAGATGAGGCAAGCGAGGTGCTGTCATTGTTGACGCGCGGCGGGGTTATTAGTATTCCGTATTTTCTTGTGCCCGGCACCATGTACGAGGCCACGGGTAATGGCGAAACTTTGTGGAGATATACCGTATCTGAATGATGCGTACAACAAAAGTACTATGCAAGCATTGGTTATTTGTGAGCGTTAAGGAGTAGTAAAGATGTATAGCCCCGTTGACCCTAAGGCGAATTTTTCACGTTTGGAAGAAGCAGTACTTGCGTATTGGAAGGAGCGCGGTGTTTTTCAAAAGTCTTTGGAGAAGAATAAAGACAAGAGCGAATTTGTGTTTTATGATGGCCCGCCTTTTGCTACGGGCATGCCGCACTTTGGGCATTTTGTGCCGAGTACGGTCAAGGACATCATTCCGCGTTACAAGACCATGCAGGGCTACTTTGTAAAAAGGCGTTTTGGTTGGGACTGCCATGGCTTGCCTGTGGAGTATGAGGCTGAGCGCGAACTCGGCATTTCGGGAGCGCACGAAATAGAACGCTATGGTGTTGCAGCCTTTAATGAATATTGTCGGTCTATTGTAATGCGTTACACCGAACAGTGGCGATTGGTTATAGAGCGCTTGGGACGCTGGGTTGACTTTGACAATGATTATAAAACCATGGACATGGATTACATGCAGAGTATATGGTGGGTGTTTTCCGAACTGTGGAAGAAGGGGCTGATTTATCAAGGCTACTATATTTTGCCCTACAGCGCGGCGCTTGCGACTCCACTCTCAAATTTTGAGGTAAACTTGGGCGGCTACAAAGAAGTGCATGACTCCGCTATAACCGTGCGTTTTGCGCTGCGCGCTGAGGCAAAGACCTACTTTCTTGCATGGACCACCACGCCGTGGACGCTGCCTTCCAACATGGGGTTAGGGGTTAACGCGGGCATTGCGTATGTGCGCGTTTTGGACAAGGCCTCGGGAGACAGCTACATACTTGCTGAAGAGCGCCTTTCGCATTACTACAAGGATGCAAGTGAGTACAGCATTGAAAAGAAACTGACGGGGGATGAACTTGCGGGCATGCGCTATGAGCCGCTTTTCCCATACTTTGAGAGCATTGCAGAGCAGGGTGGGTTTACCGTGCATAGCGCCGACTTTGTGAGCGCGGACGAGGGCACGGGCATTGTGCATTTGGCAGGCGGTTTTGGAGAGGACGACTACAACGTGGTGTGTAAAAAACAGGGCTTGCCCGTTATTTGCCCCATAGATGACGAGTGTAAGTTTACGGATGAAGTGCCCGACTACCGCGGCATGTTTGTTAAAGACGCCGACAAACCCATTATTGCGCGCCTTAAGAGTGAGGGTAAGCTTGTACGGCGCGAACAGTATTTGCATAATTACCCCTTCTGCTACCGTAGTAAAACGCCGCTTATTTACCGCGCCGTCCAGTCGTGGTTTGTGAACCTTGGCAAAATAAAAGAGCGCCTCATAGCGGCAAACAAGCGCATTAATTGGTTGCCAAGTCATTTGCAAGAGGGGCGTTTTGGGCATTGGCTTGAAAATGCGCGCGACTGGGCGATATCTCGCAATAGGTTTTGGGGTAACCCCATACCCGTGTGGATGAGTGAGGATGGGAAACATGTGGAGGTTATAGGCTCTGTGGCAGAACTTGAGGAAAAAAGCGGCACAAAGCTTGAGGACATTCACAAGCATTTTATAGATGAGATTACATGGACGGCGCCGGATGGTAAGCAGCGTATGAAGCGCATACCGCAGGTTTTGGATTGCTGGTTTGAGTCGGGGGCAATGCCTTATGCACAAAATTACTACCCGTTTCAAAACAAGGAAGGGTTTGAAGAGAGCTTTCCTGCAGATTTTATTACCGAAGGGCTTGACCAGACGCGTGGGTGGTTTTACACCTTAAGCGTGCTTGGCGCTGCTTTGTTTGACTCCCCCGCGTTTAAAAACGTTATAGTCAATGGGCTTGTGCTTGCGGAAGACGGGCGCAAAATGAGCAAGTCTGAGCGCAACTTTACCGACCCCATGGAAGTTATGCACAAGTTTGGTGCGGATGCCTTGCGCTTGTTTCTTATTAATTCTTCGGTGCTCAAGGCGGAGGACTTAAAGTACAGTGACGAACACGTGCGCGAGGAAATGAAAAACTACATACTGCCCTTGTGGAGTGCCTATAGTTTTTTTGTGACCTACGCTAACATTGATGGAATACACCCGTCTGAGAATAATGAAGTGAAGCCCAACAACCCGCTTGACCAGTGGATTTTGTCTGAATTGATGGCGCTTATTGAGAAGACTACGCAGTGTTTTGACGCGTATGATATTTTCCACGCCTTAGGCGCGCTGCAGGAGTTTTTAGACCTGCTCAACAATTGGTACATACGCAGGTCGCGTAGGCGTTTTTGGAAAAGCTCTAATGACATTGATAAACAACAAGGCTATCAAACGCTTTACACCGTGCTGTGCGTCTTCATAAAACTTACGGCGCCTATAACGCCTTTTATTTCGGAGAGCATTTACAAAAACCTACGAGTAAAAGACAGCCCCGAGTCCGTACACTTGTGTGACTTTCCAAGGTATGAGGAAGGTGGAGATATTGCACGCAACCTTGAGTTGGAATACAAGATGCGCACGGTACGAAACGCCGTTACGCTTGGGCGTGGCATACGCAGTTTGTACGAAATTAAAAACAGGCAGCCATTGAGTGCGGTTTATTTTTTCACTCGTGTGGAAAAGGAACGCAACGCACTACGGGAAATGGAAGAAATTATCAAGGAAGAGTTGAACGTCAAAGAGGTTATTTTTCGACAGAACGAAGAAGACTTACTCTCGTATTCGGCAAAGCCGCAGTATCGCGTGCTGGGCAAGCAGCTTGGCAAGGCTATGAAACAAGCCGCTAAGGCTATAGAGGAATTATCATCGGAGCAGATTAAGGCCTTGCTCGAAGGCTCTGAAATATCTATAACTATAGAAGCTGCTGATGGAGAAGCTGCGGCAGAGGACAAGGCGCTTACGCTTACTACGGAAAATGTTTTGGTAGAACGTACGGCGCGCAACAACCTAAAGGTGTTAAACGAAAATTCTCTTACCGTTGCGCTTGACACGGACTTGACGCAGGAGCTGGAGCAAGAAGGGCAGGTGCGCGACGTAGTGCGCGCTTTGCAAAACATGCGCAAGGACATAGGGCTCGAAGTAACCGACAGGATCTCAATACACTTTTGTGAGCTTTCGGATTCACTGCGCGCCGCCATTGAGCGTTTTGAATCTTATGTGAGTGGTGAGACTTTGGCTACCACCGTACATTACCAAGATCACGTTACAGAAGATGCGCGCAGCATGAGCGTAGGCGCGCAGACAATATCCGTTGTCATTACAAAGCTGGATACAACTACATAAGGAGGGTGTGTGTATGGAAAATTTTGATAAAAAACAAGAAGGTACACAAAACACAAAACGAGGTTTTTCATTTTGTGTCAAACAAGATAGTAGGTGTACGCAAACCTACATGAGGCTTTTGTGCCTCATGTTTGTAGTGCTCCTATACATGGGCTGTGCTTCGCAGCCCGAGAAAGCCGAGAAACAGGGCAGACCACTGCCGCAAGTGCCCTATGTTGCTGGGGCTAAGGCCTACTTTTACGCTACGCACGGCGAAATGATTTCTCAAATTATGGCGCGCTATGGAATTAACAACCCCTTGCTTGTGGACAACATAGCCTCACTCGCCGTGAGTTTTACGGAGCGTGGGTTTTTTGTGTTTGTGAAAACCAAGCCAAAAATAAACATTGCGACTTTTTCTAAACGCGTGCGCCTTATGAAGCGCGCAAAGGCACTGCCCTTGGGCGAGGATGAATTATACTGGCGCATTGAGGGCGCAGGTAAGGCGTACATGGTAAACCTTGCCTATGCTGAGGCGCTCTTACTCAGCGATGTAGCCGATGTTCAAACCTTTCAGAACGTGGAATTTTTAAGCGTCTTGCCCACAGCGTTGCGCATGCTCGAAGTACGCGATGATTACGCCCTGTGGCTTTGGGCCTCTGTGGAAGTTTTTAAAAACACCTTTGCCGCGCAGAAAATACGCGATGGCCATGCTGCGCTTGCTATTCCTACCTACAATGTGCGAGAGGATGTCTCGACCGATTTTGCATTCCCTTATGATGGAGTACGCTCAGACTTTGCCACGCTCAAGCTTATGCTCCCCTTTTTGTTTAAAAGCATTGGTGCAAACATACTCGCTTCACTGCCTGACATTTCTTTTTCCAACAACATGATCATGATACGCGGAGTAAACCTTCCCGTGCATGCGGTGCGCTCCTTGGCACGCACCATAACAAGCGAGGGAGCAAACGCAAAGCCATAATAGCGCTGCATGCGTGATATACTTAAGGAGCACTATGAATAAGCTTGCAATTATTGACTACGGAGCGGGAAACCTCGCCTCTGTTATTGCTGCGCTTTCGCACCTTGGTTGTGAGGCCTTTGTTGCATCGCATGCTGATGATTTACAAAATGAAGGCAATGCTGTGCAAGCGCTTATTTTGCCCGGCGTGGGCAATGGTGCGTACATGATGCGTGAGCTTGAAAGGCGCAACTTTGTGAGCATGCTCAAGCAGTGGGCAGAGGAAGACAAGCCCCTTTTGGGCATATGCGTTGGCGCGCAAGTGCTTTTGTCAATGACGCATGAGGGAAATGCCCCGTGCCTTGACATTATACGCGGGGAGTGCCGCGCCTTTGTTGCTGATGCCGCCTTTCAAGAAAACAATGCTCATGCATATAAAATACCGCACATGGGCTGGAACGATGTTGTCCCCAGCGCGGAGCATGCCGCGCATCCGCTTTTTCGCGGCGTGGCACACCATACATCCTTTTACTTTGTAAATTCATATTACTTGCACACGCCTGAAAAAAACTGCGCTCTTGCACACACCGACTACGGCATATTCTTTGCCTCGGTCATAGGCAGGGGCAAGGTGCTCGGCGTTCAGTTTCACCCTGAAAAGTCGGGCGAACAAGGCATGGCGCTCTTGCGGAATTTTCTTACCCATATTGCGGGAGTCTTGTAATGTTGAAAAAGCGCATCATTGTTTGCCTTGACGTGAGAGACGGCAGAGTTACGAAGGGAGTGAAGTTTCAAAACAACGTTGACATAGGGGACCCGGTGCAACTCGCGCAGCAGTACTACCGTGATGGTGTTGATGAGCTGGTTTTTTACGACATTACTGCTTCCTCTGAAAGGCGCGGCATTATGCTAGAAGTGGTTCAAAGCGTTGCCAAGCATATATTCATTCCCTTTTCTGTGGGCGGTGGTGTGCGTTCGGTAGATGATATGAGCGCGCTTTTGCATAACGGCGCCGAAAAGGTGAGCGTGAACAGCCTTGCGGTTTTAGAGCCGAGCATAATTGACGAAGGCGCGCGGCGTTTTGGCGCGCAATGCATAGTGCTTGGTGTGGACGCGCTTGCTGATGCAAGCATGCCTTCGGGCTACCGCGTGGTAATACGCGGCGGTCGCGAGCACACGGAGAAAGACGTACTTGAGTGGGTTAAAGAAGCAGAGGGGCGCGGCGCGGGAGAGGTTGTGCTCAACAGCATAGACGCTGATGGAACGAAGCAAGGCTATGAATGCACGCTAACGCGCATGATTGCTGATGCCCTTAGCATACCCGTGGTTGCTTCTGGTGGCGCGGGCACGCCTGAGCACGTGCGCGAAGTACTCACCGAAGGGCATGCTCACGCCGCGCTTGTTGCCTCCATGGTACATTACGGCACCTACAGCGTCATGGACATAAAACAACACGCGTACAAACACACGATACCCGTTCGCTTGTAGGGTTACGCGTGCAGTGCAGCACTTCGATCCAATTAAGGTAAATATGTTTATTAAGATTATGAAATAATAAAATAAATGAGAAAGCTGATTGTTGTAACTATTAAAAAAGTCTTGCCAAGTAAGTTAAAATATTTTCTTAAACATTTATATGCTTCTTTTTTTAAAACAAATTTCATAAGAAAATTAAAAATAAACAAAAAACTAGAACGTAAAGTTGCATTTATGGAAGTTTCTTATATAAAAGATTCTTCGAAGCATTTAATACATCATTTTAAAGATATGGATTATGAGATTATTGACTGTTTCTTTGATTCCAAAGCTGTAGAACGTGCGCTAGATACGGCTAAAGTGATTGTAAGTGAAGGAGCAATTAGAAAAAAGTATGAAAATCAAATATCTATAGAGATATGGCATTCTAGTGGATTGCTTAAAAAAGCTGTCAATCAAATTGATGGAATACATTGTAACTTAGATTATGTCGTTTCTTCATCAGAACATCTTAATGAGATGTACGCAAGCGCATTTGGAACATCTTTAAATAAAGTATTACCGTATGGGTCAATAAGAACAGATGTTTTCTTTGATGATAAAGCTGTAAATAAAATAAAGGCCGATTTTTATAGGGAATTTGAACGATTATATGGCAGAGCAATAAATTCTAAAAAAGTATATGTCTGGATCCCTACGTTTAGAGGAGAGCGGAATGTTAAGCCTTATTTGTTTACCGGATTAGAACTGCATGAAATAGATAAGAAACTAAAGCCTGATGAGGTTTTACTTATAAAGCTACACCCAGGCTTAAAATACTATCACGATACTATATCTGAAGTAACAAATTTATTGCCTGTAAACTGTAAATCTGTTTTTGATGTTACAGACTTTGGATTAACTGAACTTATAGCTGTTTCTAACTGTTTGATATCAGACTATTCTGCGTCTATATTGGATGGAATAGCAATAAATAAGCCAGCGGTTTTTTTTGCTGAAGATATTGAAGTGTATTCACAAGAGAGAGGTTTCTCATTTGACTATAAACAAGAAGTTCCTAATTTGATAGAGCGTTGTACTGAAGATGAATTTTTAATAGCTATTAGAACAGCAAGTAATACCAGTGATAAATATCAAAAATTTAGAAATAAGTGGGTGGGAAATTGTGATGGAAAAGCAGGAGAGAGGATAAGAACTTTTGTAGATTCTATTTTGTAGACTTATGATATATTTGAGGAATTGCTTATGAAAAAAAAATAGTCTTAACATTTGATACATTTCATTTTGGTCATTGGAATATATTAAAGCGTGCTTCTGAATATGGGGATAAGTTAATAGTTGGGGTCTCATCTGATGAGTTCAACCTTGAGAAGAACAAGAAAGCGTATCATAACTATGAGCAAAGGAAAGCAATAGTTGATAGTATTTGCTTTGTGGATAAAGTGATACGAGAAGATGCCTGGGAGCAGAAAAGGAAGGACATACTTGAGTATCAAGTGGATGTTTTCATTATGGGTGATGATTGGAAGGGCAAATTTGATACTCTTAGTGATATATGTCAAATTATCTATCTAGAGAGAACTCCTTCTATTTCTAGTAGAGGCATAAAGACGATTTTGGACTGAGAAATTCATAGCAAATGCATAGACATATTTTAATGATAATCCGAGTGAAATAAAACAACACGCGCACAAACACACCATACCCGTTCGCTTGTAGGGTTATGCACATGCCTTTGTCGGGGAGTTGCCCCCCACACCCCCTTGGAGTAAGACGCGGTACTGCGCTTACGCGCGCGTGTTTGTTTTATGGCTCACGAGATGTGTTGCTCACGTCATCTGTTTTTTATGTGAAAAGGCGCCTCTATTTTGAAAAAATGCAAGGTTTTAAAGTGTTGACGAGGTAGTCCAGCGGGCATGTTTCGTAGTGCTTTTGGCTGAGAAGGCTTCATGCGCTTCTTGTGAGATCAAGGAACGGATATGGTATGTAAAAAAAGCATTGACGTAGTGCCAATGCTTTTTCATATGTTGTTAAAGACAAGTATACGCGCTCAAGCGTATATATATATATTTACATTACTCTACTACCGTAAACGTCATATCTATAGACGTAGGCCTATGTCCTTCGTACTCAAACATAACAGTGTATGTTCCGCTACCAGCGTTCTTAGTTATATGGTAATGGTGTTGTAAGTACTTGCGTCTCTCAAGTACTTTTTGTCCGCTTTTATAAATTATTTGGATAATATTTACTTTGGAAAGCTCTTTACCGTTTAACAATCCTTCTTTCCCGGCTATTGCCACCACTGCTTTTGTAATATATCTTATACCTCTACTTCTAAATTTTGGGACATTTAGAAACCGAATACCTTTGCTCACTTTCATTGGGTGTTTTGCAGAATTAAGAGCTATGCCCAACAATGGTAAGCTTCCATCTTTTTCAGCTTGCGCAATATGTTTTTGCGCTTTTGCTTTAGCAACGCCCACGGCTTCTTTGTAAGCTTTTATGGCAGCCTTGCGTGCAGCTTCTCTACGCTGTTCTTCTAGCTTATTTTGTTCTAGTTTTGCCCTATATTCACGAGTAGTTTTTTCATTAAGTTCTTGCGACGGATTTTGAATATCCCAGTACTTTACATGAGAACCAAAGATTGCACCAAGCCTTCCTTGACTAAAGAGTTCTGCATATAATCTTTTAGATAATGTAACCTTTGTAAGTGGGTTGCCCTCAAAGGCGGTTTCGTCTACTGCATGTGCGTTTACATGTGGAGTATTAAGTGAATTACCTTTAGGTGGCATTGCTTCTACTATGTTTGCGTTTATATCATCAAGCGCGTTCATATTACCAATCATGTTAGCACCATCATCAAGTAAGCTGCCACTAATAAACCCTGTTGGGTTTATTACATTATTAGGTGTGTTTTTATCAATCTTTGGCTTATCAATGTTATTTACAGAGACTGGTATGACCACAGCAGTTAAGCCTCTGTTTGCATATTCTTGTGCGCCAATAGCATGGGCGCGTCTCATAAAAAGAACCTTTTCTGTAATTGCATCCCCTTCCTTGAGGTTAAATGTTTTGTCGGAGCCTTTAATATAATCACCATAGACATGGCCTTGAGTCAAATCGAATGCTGAATGTCAAGACGACTTATGCCACCACGCAATGCTTTCACCGTTTGGATTTCCTGCGGGGGCTTGCGCTTTCTCGCTGTAAAGTTTTTGGTATAACTTTTTGGACATGGTAACTTCTGTAAGTGGGTTGCCGCTAAAAGCAAAACTTTCAATACTTTTTACAGAATTTGGTATAGTAAGCTTGGTCAGTTTGTTAGAACCAAAAGCCGATGCGCTAATATGGGTTAGTCCATCTGGTAGGGTAATCTCTTCTATGTTTGGAGCGTAGCCTTTGCCGCTACATCTTAAATAGTCGCTATTTCTAACAATTTCGCAGTATGATTTATCATTTGATTTATCATTTGGTGCGGTAGGCCAATCTCCATTTTTTCTTGCATGTAGCGTTTTTACTATTTGTGTGTAATTCATATACGCAAGCTGCCCAATAGATTTTACGCCATTGTTTATAACAAGGGTTCTTTTTCCATGAGCGGTGATTATTTGTGCTTGTGGGTATATAATATTGTTGTCTTTGCGATCTTTGATAATGTATTGTGTATTGCCATTTCCATTGCCGAAAACCTTCGCAAGATTTTGTATTCTTTCTCTATGAGTAATGTCTGCGTCACTTTGGGGATTGGACAATTTTTCATAAAGCTTTTCTGAGAAGAATACTGTTTGTAATGGATTGCCAACAAAAGCTCCTTCACGAACATCTGCCACCGATTCAGGTATGTTTATGCGTGATAATTTATTGTTTAAAAAAGCATTCTTATCGATAGAAATGAGTTGAGGTGGCAAATCAATAGCGGTGAGCTGCTGATCTTCAAGGGCATTAGCTTTAATAACAGTTGTATCTGGTGGAAAAGTGTAGCTTTGTAAGACTCTGCCGCTGTGTGGTTTTTGGGGACGTACTGCAGTATCAACATGATTTTGCTCTTGAAGGAGTTTCTCAAAGTCATTGCACCCTATCGCACTTATTACCAAAAAACTTGCTATTCCTATTTTCAAATGTCGTTTTATAATCACAAAATCTCCCATGTCTAGTATTTCTTTACCATGCATAGTAAGAAAATATCATCTTTACAAGTGCTAGATAAAAAATATAAATTCATAAAATTCTAATGATGCCACTGCTCAGCATAGTTCATAAAATAATGCGCAACGTCACGTCTACGCAGCATTCATGAATGATAATGATTTTTTTGACATTACTAAAATGAAGGGTTATACTAAAAAAATAAAATTTATATATCAGGAGTGTTATTATGCAAAAGCCACTTGTTGTAATTACGGGTGCAAGCTCAGGAATTGGGAAGGAGACTGCCCGCGTGCTTTCTCATGAAGGTTTTCCCTTGTTGTTATTGGCGCGGCGCATACATTTGTTGGAGCAAATGAATTTGCCAAATGCGCTGTGCCGTGAGGTCGATGTGACAGACGCGGATGCATTTAGAAAGGCTGTGGATGAAGCCCAGTCCTTGTATGGAAAGGTGGATTGTCTTATTAATAATGCGGGTGTCATGCTTTTAGGGCAGGTTGCTACACAGAATACAGCGGAGTGGAAAAAGATGATAGATGTTAATATTCTCGGTTTGCTTAATGGCATACATATTGTACTTGCTGATATGAAAAAACGTCAAAGTGGAACTATTATAAACGTAAGTTCTGTTGCGGGGCGCAAGACATTTCCGAATCATGCTGTATATTGTGGTACTAAGTTTGCTGTTCACGCCATGAGTGAGGGAATTCGAGAAGAAGTTTCTGGTGATAATGTGCGCGTAATTACTATTGCCCCCGGTGCAGTAGAGACTGAGTTATTAAGTCACACTACCAGTGAAGAAATTAAGCAAGGCTACATTGATTGGAAGAAAGACATGGGCGGCGTTATACATTCAGTTGATATTGCTAATGCCGTGAGCTACGCGTATCAGCAGCCTCAGGGTGTATGCGTGCGTGAAATTGTCATAGCTCCAACTCGGCAAGCGCCGTAAATTTTTCATTTATTGAGCAATACGTGAAAGGCGCCATGGCTTGTATAAGCGCGGAGTTTGTGGATTCAGATTACTGCATGCAACAGATAGGAAGTAAAATAAGCGAAAATAAAACAGGATACCCTGTGCGATTGATACATAAAAAATAACAAACAATCAATGATAGTAGATAAAACTGATAAGCGCATTGGACATATGCTGGTGATATTTGGTATTGCATTTGCGGGGCTTTTTACGCTCCTCAGTGTAATGCTTGCAAAGTTAGGGTAATACTCTTCATTTTTTCGGATGCCGTTTGTGCCCTAGGAGTCGTATGTCTATGATGCGTGAGCCTGGGTTCTCGATTTGCCCCCTTTTCTTTTTTGTCGCTGTTTAGGGAGTTTGAAGGCGGAACTTGTGCCTCATGCATTATAATAAAGCTATGTCTGATGCTTCGCAGTATAAATTAACAGATAGTCTTGAAGATTATATAGAGATTATTTCTTACATTTGCAGGCGCAAGGTCTCAGCGCGCGTTTCGGATATTGCCACATACTTGGGCGTGAAGATGTCTTCGGTTACGCGCGCCTTGCAATGCCTTTCTGAAGAGGGCTTTATAGATTACAGCAAGTATAAAAGCCTCTTGCTTACTGCAAAGGGTAGTGAGTACGCGAGCATGGTATTGGAGAAGCACCGTCTTTCATATGAGTTTCTGCATTTTGTTTTAGGCATAGATGCGGCGAATGCGGATGTGGCGGCGCACAAAATGAAGAAGGCGTTGAGTCCCATTGTTATGGAAAAAATGAAGTTGTTTTTAAGCCTGCATATGCGAGACACTCCGCATAAGCACGCTGATTGCAAGCACAACGAAATGCGTTGCATGTTTTGTTTGCTTCCTTCGCATGCGACAGAAGCAGAAGCTAATGTGTAAAACATGTTGTATGTAGTTGCAACTCCCATAGGTAATTTGGGTGATGTGAGTGCGCGCGCGCTTGAGGTGCTTAAAAATGCGTCGCTTATAGCCTGCGAGGACACGCGGCAGACAAAAAAATTGCTTACGCGATATGGTATTACTACTGCGTGTGTGCGATGCGATGCGCATTCTGGTGAGCGGGTGTGGGATGCAAATTTACTTCCGCGCTTACTCAATGGCGAAGACATTGCGCTTGTGAGTGATGCGGGCACGCCTTGTGTAAGTGACCCGGGCGCATTACTTGTGGAGCGTGCTCATGAGCAGAACATCGATGTATGCCCTATTCCCGGAGCAAGTGCGGTTATGTCCATTGTGTGCGTTGCGGGGCTTCATGGCAAGGGCTTTCATTTTGAAGGTTTTTTGCAACGCAGAGCATCGGCCCGGCGTACAAGGCTTGTGGAGCTTATGACTCGGGATGAGGCTTTTATTATTTTTGAATCTCCCTATAGAATTGCGAAGTTGCTTGCAGAAATTGCCGATATAGATAGTACACGACATGTATTACTTGCAAGAGAACTTACGAAAAAATTTGAGCAATGCCTTCGAGGTGCTGTAAATGAAGTGCTTAGTATATGGAATGATAAAACTACGGCAAAAGGGGAATGTACCGTGCTTGTATACCCTGCAAAAAAAGTCTACAATAAAAGTTAAAATATGTCGATATTATTGTGAGAGGATGTTTATATAATGGCAATCGATAAGCTCACACCGCCTCGCGTAACGCAAGGTGTTTCTGATGCAAAAAAAGTAAAGCATGTTCAAGACTCAAAGGCTATTAATGGCGTGATTAAGCATGACGTTGTAGATGTGCATGCACAGAATAACCGTGCCGATAAGGTAGCGTACAGCAAGGCTATGAATGCTATCATGAATGCGCCGGATGTGCGCGCAGAGAAGGTAGAGGCTCTTATGAAAAACCCTTCTTCTTATAAGTTCCCTTCAAGCGAAACCCTACAAGCCGTTGCAAAAAAGCTTTTAAAAGACTTTCTTGGCTAGTTTTTAGCTTTGCTGTTACTTTAGCTTTGTAGACGCATTTTATACAATGAAGCTATGAATT
This sequence comes from Spirochaetia bacterium, assembly GCA_965196605.1. Classification (GTDB taxonomy): domain Bacteria; phylum Spirochaetota; class Spirochaetia; order WTKD01; genus CBDAKK01. The sequence continues at coordinate 277,223 of CBDAKK010000002.1, read as the reverse complement.
CTCGAAATAAACTTACGCGCAAGCAAAAGTGGATACTCGTTGTTACTGCGATTGTTGCTGTTGTTTCTGCGGTTTTCACCACCGCCATTATAAAAAATTTATTTTCATGGTAAGTCCTCATGCACATTGCAGCTCTGCTTTCTGGCGGCGTAGATAGTGCAGTTGCCCTTGCGCGCTATGTACAAGAGAACCCGCAGTACAAAAAAAACCTATGCGCCTATTATTTGAAAATTTGGCTTGAGGATGAATTGTCGTTTTTGGGATCGTGCCCTTGGGAAGAAGATATTTTTTATGCTGAACAAACCGCGCGCATGCTGGACGTGCCCTTTCGTATTATTTCTTTGCAGCGTGAATATTACGATACGGTGGTGTCGTACACCGTTGATGAATTGAAATGCGGACGCACGCCAAGCCCGGATATATTTTGCAATGAACGCATAAAGTTTGGTGCTTTTTTAAACAATGTTGATGCTACGCACATAGTAAGTGGACACTATGCTGAAGTACGTCATGCGCATAATGCCCCTGTTACTTTGTACATGGCGACTGACCCTGTAAAAGACCAAACGTATTTTCTTTCACACCTCTGCGCTACGCAACTTGCTATGTTACACTTCCCCCTATACGGCATGCAAAAACATGAGGTGCGCTCTTTTGCCCGTGCGCATGCCATTCCACCACAAAACAGAAAGGACAGCCAAGGCATTTGCTTTTTGGGTAAGATACGCTACCGCGATTTTGTCAAACACTACCTCGGTGAAAAAAAGGGTGTTATTGTACATGCCTCTACTGAAAAAATACTCGGTGAGCATGAAGGCTCATGGTTTTATACCATAGGGCAGCGGCGCGGGCTGGGGTTAGGAAATGGGCCATGGTATGTTGCGGGCAAAAGTTTTTCAGAGAACCGCGTTTTTGTACGCCATGTAAGTGAAGCGCAAGAAACACAGCTTGTGCATGTAGATGAATGTCACGCCTTAGAAGGGAGCGCCGAGACTTTTGGGCATTGTCAAAACCTGTCCGTAAAATTGCGCCATGGTCCGCAAAAAGTTCACGCATCCTTTGAATACAATGCTACAAACAATTGTGGGCAGGTTAGGTTAGAGCAGGGTGATGCGGGAATTGCCGCGGGACAATTTGTTGTGTTTTATGATGGAACACGCTGCCTTGGATGTGCGCGCGTAAGCGATGCGCATCTTGCATAATATACCTATGCGTGATATCCCCCCATATGTTGTAAGCATTGCCCCCATGATGGAGCACACGGATAGGTTTTTTCGTGTGTTCATGCGCCTGTTGACCAAAAAGACGTGGTTGTATACGGAAATGATAAGCGCGGGTGCGCTTGTGCACGGTGATGCGGATGGGCATTTGGCTTTTGACGAGGTGGAAAAGCCTGTGGTCTTGCAACTGGGTGGGAGTGATGCGCATGAGCTTGCAAAAAGCGTGAAAATTGCAAACGAATACAACTATGATGAGATAAACCTCAATGTAGGTTGCCCCAGTGAGCGCGTGCATTGCGGTGGTTTTGGCGCATCACTTATGGCGCGTGTAGAGGAAACGCAAAAAATTGTGGAGGCCATGCGCGCTGTGTCAAACGTGCCAGTTACGGTTAAGTGCCGCATAGGCATAGACGGCACGCGCATAGGGCTGCCTGCGTATGAGGAGTACGAGCACTTATTGCGTTTTGCTACATGCATGCACAGTGTCGGGGCAACGCGGCTTGCGGTGCATGCGCGTATTGCGGTACTTGGAGGACTTTCACCAAGGCAAAACAGAGAAATACCGCCGCTCAAGTACGACTACGTACGGCGTTTGAAACAGGACTTGGTAGCCTGTTTTATTGAGATAAACGGTGGCATTACAACGCTTGAATCTACACGAGAGCATTTACAACACTTGGATGCGGTCATGATAGGCAGGGCTGCGGTCGATGACCCGTGTATGTTTTTTGATGCGGATGCGCTTATTGATGAGCATGTCTCACTCTCAGCAGATAAAACGACTTTAGAAGGAGAGGCTTTTGGTAAGCGCGAGGGCGCGGCTGCGCAGGCTGAGTTTGAAAAACGCGCTTCCATAGCGCGTGGTTATGGGGATTATTTGCAGCATTCACTACAGCGCGTAGCCGTGCCGCAAAGTGGGCCTGCGTACCAGCGCATGAGCAGAATGCATTCTTTGGCGTTGCGGCACAGCATGAATTTGTTTGCGGGAATGCGCGGCGCAAAGTTGTGGAGGCAGGCGATAAGTACGCATATGCATGCACGCACCGAGCCACAGGCGGCGATAGATGCGGCGCTACAGCCCTTGGAGCAAGCCTACTTGTAAAGTGCACTGCCCATGCGATAGTTTTCAGAACTGAGTTGAAATGTATCGACAAGCCCGGTTGTAATGTAGACGCTTTTTGCATCATCAATAAAAATTGCTTCTGTATTTTTGGTACTCTCAATAAGCGCCATACCTCGCTCTAAGCCCAAAACAAAGACTCCGGTTGAGAGTCCATCCGCGCGCATTCCGTTGTTGGTGATAATGGTAACGCTTAATAACCCGTTGTTTGCGGGGTAACCTGTGGCGCTGTCTATAATGTGAAAGTACTTCTTGCCGTCTTGTTCAAAAAAACGTTCGTAGACGCCGCTTGAGACAACCGAGGTTTCCTCAACTAACACTGAACCAATGATGCTGCCTATGTTTTCAAAGGGCGCTTGTATGCCTATGCGCCACATGTCTCCATTGGGTTTTCTTGTTCCTACGGTGCGTATGTTGCCCCCAAAGTCTATGAGCGCGTGGCTCACGCCAAGTTTCTTAAGTGTTGCGGCGGCTAGGTCTGCGGCGTAGCCCTTTGCTATGCCTCCTACGTCTATCGACTGACCTGCTTGCAGCGCAATCGTGTTTTCAGAAATTACTTCCAGTGTTTTCCAATTGACTTTTTTTCGGGACGCGATAATGTCTTTTGCGGATGGGACGCTTTGCTGCTGTTCACCAAAGCCCCACAACCTTATAAGTGGTGCTATTGTTACATCAAATGCGCCGTTTGTTTCTTGAGAAACCGTGAGGCTTGTTTTAATAACATCCACTATTTCCGTCGATGCGCTATATGTTTTGCGTATGCCCTTGTTGTTCTGCCCCTGTGCTTGCGCATGGTCTTGCGATTGTGCGTTAATTGCAAGCAATTCGGTTGTGTCGTAGTCCTTCTTAGAGGTGCTCATCATTGTTTCTATGCGCACCGCTTGTTCAAATGCCTTGTCTATTGCTTTTGCACTCCCGCCTTTGAAAACTTGTATTGTTATGGGGGCACCTAAGGCAAAGCTAGAGCGAACTATGGGCTTTTGCGTACATGAGAAAAGGGAAAAACTGTATAGTAATGTAAGAAAAAACATGGCACGCATGATGCTGCTTTTTTTCTTTTCATATATGGCTTGGTACATTATAATTTTTTGATATACTTATAGTATAATCCACGTACTATGAATAATTTACTAAGTAACAATTATCCTGCAATACATTATTTTGATCAGGATATTATATCGTTATACGAAGATGTATGGAAAGTCATGCATGCCCAGTGGCAAACACCCAAAGAAGGCGATGCCTTTCCGCTCTCGTCTCTTGCTCACGAAGATGCTGAAATAGTATCTCTTGTTGATACGGTGTTTTCTTCGTTTGCGCTTGTCTATTCTAATGATGAAGAACTCAGTGTTTCTGAAATGCTCAATGTATTTTATGAAGCACAGGAGAACAATGGCGCAATACGCTGCTCTTATAATTCAAAAACCGCTGAGCCCGTCTACCCACGAGGAAACCCCGAAGGGCTCGCTCCTCCCGTATTGGTATGGGCGGAACACAATTATTTTAACAGAACCGACAACAAGCGGAGACTGAAGTTCATATTGCCACGTCTTGATGCGTATTTAACGTGGATACAGGAAGTGGCCTTGCAAGAAAACGGCTTGTTTTCTGTACCAATTGTTGCCACGCATATGCAAAACACGCCTCGAAAAGACGTCTGTTATCCCATAGACTTTAATGCTCAAATGGCATTGGCCTATAATTACATGAATGTGCTTGCAACCTATCTAAATAATCGCAATCTCAATTTCAAGTATGCAAAGGCGTATTACAACCTCAAGTCGCTTATCAATAAACATTTTTGGCATGCAGAAGATAAAATGTACTACGACTTAGATGAAAATTGCGAATTTGTACGAGTGAAAACCTTGGCGTCTTATTGGACTTTGCTTGCAAAAATATCTAATAACGTGCAGGCAAATGGAATGATAGCCTATTTGAAAGACACAGATTATTTTTGTTCTGAAAACCCCTTTCCTACATTGGCTATGAACGAGAGCCTCTATTCTCCGCAGGGCATGGGCTTTAGAGGGGGCGTATACCCCATGTTTACCTACATGGTGATAAAGGGTTTGGAATTATACGAGAAGCATGAATTTGCGCGTGAGGCAGCATTGAAACACATTTACGCCATATTTGACACATGGCTTGCAAGCTCAAAGAAGAATGATGGCATGGGTGTGTTTTTTGAAGCATACCAAGCTGACGGAAAGGCTCATGCGCAGCCTTCGAGTAAGGCTAATCCCATACGAGAAAATTACGTTACTACAGCCGCGGTTTCTGTTATTGCGCTTATGATAGAAAACGTTATAGGCATTGACTTATGCACGCCGCGCAAAATAGTGGTGTGGGTTATCAGTGCCCTAGAGGCAATGGGCATAGAATCCTTGAAACTCAACAAAAACAACATCTCCATACTCATTCGTAAAACCGAGCGCGGCGATTGGTCTATATTTCAAAACACCGAAAAGCTCTACTACTTCAGCATAAAAATACACGAGATGAATCTTGCAAAAACAATTCCTATACCCTCTGGAAAATGCTCTCTCATGGTTGAAAAGCTCTAGGCCTTTGTGGCATTGCGCTTGATAATTGTAGTGTATAGCTCGCGTAGTTTGTACGGCTTTCATGCATAGCACAATACCCGACCATCCCATTTTTGCTTTGGCTACGCCTTATGCAAAAAGCGCCTTAGCAGTAATTCGCCTCAGCGGTAAAAATTGCCTTGAGTTGTTGCAACCCATGCTTTCTTTGCATACGCTGAATGCGTTGCCTGTGCGCTATGCTACGTATTGTAAACTGTTGGATACAAGAACGGGTGATCTTATAGACGAAGGTGTTGTGACGACTTTTAAGGCGCCGCACAGCTACACGGGGGAGGATGCTGCCGAATTGTCCATACACGGGAGCGTAGCGGGCATAGAGCGCGTATGTGCTTGTTTGCGCACGCTAGGTTTTGTTGATGCCGAGCGCGGCGAATTTACCAAGCGCGCATTTTTACACGGCAAACTTGACCTAACGCAGGCAGAAGCCGTGCATGCCATTATACATTCGCGCAGTTCACAAGAGCATAAGCGCGCAGTACACCAGCTTTCCGGCGCGCTGTCGCAAAAAATAAACACACTTAAAAAAACCATAGCGCACCTTGCCGCGCGCTGCGCCATAAGCCTTGACTACCCCGAGGATGAAATACAAGAAAGCACGGTCATTTCAGTCGATGAAGTTGATGAAATTATTCGCTCACTCAAGACGCTTATTGCAAGCTATGCATTTAGCACCCTACAGCGTAAGGGCGCGCGGGTTGTTTTGGGTGGAAAAACCAATGCGGGGAAAAGTTCATTGTTCAATGCCTTGGTAAAAGAGGAGCGCGCTATTGTTAGTGAAACGCACGGCACGACACGCGACTATCTCGAATGCCAGTTGGAACTACACGGAGTTCCCATTCAATTTTTTGATACTGCGGGGTTACGCGAGGGCGCTGACTCAATAGAAAAAATTGGCATGGAAAAAAGTGAGGACTTACTTAAATCTGCAGATGCCGTGCTCTATGTTGTTGACGCAACACATGGTTGGACAGCCGAGGATACGCGGGTATTTGAAACTATAGTTAAGCGTAGTGATGGCATGGATGAGTCTATGCCTTTTATACTTGTGTGGAACAAGATAGACAGCAAAGACATTGGCGCGTATGAAGGAAGTTTGCCTCGCGATATTAACTCGCGTGTGCAAAGCATTGCGGTGAGCGCTACGCAATACATTAATGTACATGCGTTACAAACCTTGCTTTTTGAGCTTGTGACACGTGCTGTTGCAGTGCCAGAAGATAGTGAAGTGCTTGTAAGCTCCGCGCGTCAAAAACAGCATGTGGAAGCTTGTGCTGACGCACTTGGACATGTGCGGAATGCGCTTGCTGATGCTCATGTGCCGCTTGATATGATAAGCCTCGATGTGGATGTAGCGCTTAAGGAACTTGGGGCAATTACAGGCGAAGTTACTACAGAGGATGTTTTGGACATAATGTTTAGCGAATTTTGTGTGGGTAAGTAAGCAAATGTTTTTAAGCCTTTTGTGAAAAACTGCTTTTATGGTAGCAGTGTCCGATTAAAAAAGCGCTGACATATGCGTCAGCGCTTTTTTACATTTGTTAATTTAACGTAGCTCCTGTATAAGCCATTCTCGCTTCCCAGTTTGCTTTTTCTTCAAATTTATCTACGCTCGGTAGATCATCCTTTATAGCTTGTAGTGCTTCTCGGTAGAGACTTTGAGGGGTTATGCCTCTTCGACGAAGCGTGTCAGTGCTTTCGGGGTTTATATATCTTACTAAAGCTTCTTTAAGTGCTTGCTTCATTGCTTCTAGCTTAGCTGTTGAAACTTCAGGATACAATTCTTTTATATTTTCTATTTCCGCTATTATTTCAGGGTATATTTCAGAGAGTTTGGTAACTTTTGCTGCTAGCTCTCTTGCCCACCGTCTTTCATTTTCTTGTCGTTCTAGCCTAGCGCGTTTTTCTGAATCTATTCTTTTTTGAATCCTCCTATGATATACCTTTATTCTTTTGATTCTAGAATCTGAGTCAGGAAGTTCTAGTATTTTTGCGGCCTCTTCAGCTCGTTTAAGAATATTTGCTGCTTCTTGCGCGGCTTGTTGTACAAGCGCTTCACTACCGGAAATTCCGCTTCGTGCGTCCTCAAGTGCTTTATTCGCTTTTCGGAGAGGTTTAAATATAGCAGTTCTTGCTTCTTTTATAGCCTCTTCAGCCTTGGCTTTTCTGATAGCTTCTTGTTGAGCCTTCTTTTCGGCTTCAGCCTTGGCTTTTCTAATAGCTTCTTGTTTAGCCCTCTTTTCGGCTTCAGCTTTGGCTTTTCTAATAGCTTCTTGTTTAGCCCTCTTTTCGGCTTCAGCTTTGGCTTTTCTGATAGCGTCTTGTTGAGCCTTCTTTTCGGCTTCAGCTTTGGCTTTTCTGATAGCGTCTTGTTGAACTTTCTTTTCAGCTTCAAATAATTGGTTGTTTATTTCTTCTACGCTGTTAGCGTTCGTGTTAAAATCTTGAGTATTAATCTCATTTCCATCAGCATTTTCAGTTGCGTCAGTTTGCTGTTTAATTTCCTCTTGTGTCTCTAGTGTTGTTTCATCTTCAATCATTCCATTCAGCTGTTCTGATGGATTATCAATATTCCAATATCTTACATTAAAGCCAAAGATATTTTCTAATCCTGAAACATCAGAAATTGGTTTTCTTTTATCTGTACTAGATATATAAAATTCTCTGTCTTCAATAGGACTCTGATGATAGTTTTCAATTCCAATATTCATCCAATAATCTAAGGAAACGCCAGAATGAGTTCCGCTATTAAAACCTAGTACTCTAATTTTAGAAATGCGTTTGTATAATTCTTTGGACAGTATAACATCTGTAAGTGGATTATCATGAAATGCTGACCCGCCAATATCTTCTACGGATTTTGGTATGGTAACAGAAGTCAATTTATTTTTGTAGAATGCTCCATGTCCAATAAATTTTAGAGAATCTGGAAATGTAATCTCGTGTAGTTGATTGAAGCTGAATGCTTTTTGGCCAATTTTTGTAACCGATCTTCCAAAGTTAGCATTGCGAATTCTATTCATTGAAAACGTTTGAAAGTCAATTGTCTTTAGTGAGTCAGGCATGACAACAGAGGTAATTTGTTGATATTTGTATTGGGAATCGTAAGTATCAGTAGTTCCTTCAGGAATAATAAGTGTTTTTTCATCGCTACTGGTATGGAATAAATACTGCTTTACATGATTGCCAAAAAATTTAGCGAGATTTTTTATTCTTTGTTCTTGGGTAATGCCGGTTTGAACCATTGGATTAGAAAGTTTTTCATAGAGGTCTTCTGATAAAGTAACTGTCTCTAGTGGATTATTCACAAATGCTTCTTTTTGAATATTTATCACTGTCGGGGGTAAATTAATATGGGTAAGCTTATTATTGGCAAAGGCATATTTTGCAATAAAAGTTACGTCTGGAGGAAAAGTGTAGCTTGTAAGTCCCTTACCATTGTAGGCATTAGAGTGAATAGCGGTATTGCTATACGGGGGGTATTTGCATTGTTCTGGTTTTCAGGTAAGTTTTGAAAATCTCCACATGATAGAACACTTATGATGAATAAGCTTGCCATCATAATTTTTATATATGTTTTTGCAGTCATAAAATCTTTAACTAAATAATTATAATCTCTAAAGTATGAATAGTATATTTTCAGTTTTTTGCAAGTTTTTTATCTTATAAATTCCCTAAACTTATATATTTTTTAATTTCATTTTATGAATTGTTATTATTTTTGTTTTTCTCATTATTAGTTGAATTTTGATGCAACATGAAATTATAGACGTTCATGTGCCGCTTGATATGAATAAGCCTCGATGTTGATGTAGCGCTTAAGGAACTCGGGGCAATTACAGGCGAAGTTACTACAGAGGATGTTTTGGAAATAATGTTTAGTGAATTTTGTGTGGGCAAGTAAGCAAATGTTTTTAAGCTTTTTTTGAAAAAAGCTGCTTTCTAGCTAGCGGTACTCGATTAAAAAAAGCGCCGACATATGTGTCAGCGCTTTTTTATATTTGTTAATTTAACGTAGCTCCTGTATAAGCCATTCTCGCTTCCCAGTTTACTTCTTTTTTAAATTCATCTACGTTGGGTGGATTGGCCTTTATATCTTGTAGTACTTTTTGATAGAGGCTTTGAGGGGTTATGCCTCTTCGACGAAGCGTGTCAGTGCTTTCGTGGTTTATATATCTTACTAGAGCTTCTTTAAGTGTTTGCTTCATGGCTTCTAGCTGAGCTGTTGAAACTTCAGGATACAATTCTTTTATATTTTCTACTTCCCTTATTATTTCAGAGTGGTTTTCAGAGAGTGTGGTAACTTTGGCTGCTAGTTCTCTTGCCCACCGTCTTTCATTTTCTTGTCGTTCTAGCCTAGCGCGTCTTTCTGCAGCTACTCTTCTTTGAACTCTCCTATGATACCTTTTTATTTTTTTGATTCTAGAATCTGAGTCAGGAAGTCCTAGTACCCTTGCGGCGTCTTCAGCTCGTTTAAGAATATTTGCTGCTTCTTGTGCCGCTTGTTGGACAAGTGCTTCACTACCAGAGATTCCGCTTCGTGCGTTTTGAAGTGCTGTGCCCGATTTTCGGAGAGGTTCAAATATATCAGAACTTGCTTCTGTTATATCGTTTTCGGCTTGTCTTCTCGCTTCTTCTTCGGCCTGTCTTCTCACTTCTTCTTCGAGTAAAGTATCTGGTGCTGGAGTTGTTGGTAAGGGTGCAGGTGTTGTTGGCGCGGGTGCTGGCGCAGGCGCGGGTGCAGGTGCTGGCGCAGGCGCGGGTGCAGGTGTTGGTGGCAAGGGTGCTGGCGCAGGCGCAGGCGCGGGAGTTGTTGGTGCAGGTGTGGGTGATGCCTTAGGAAACTTTTTCTTTGATGAGGCGTTAGGATCTTTTATAAATCCACCAAATGTGGCAGCGACAACATTATCGGTATCATCACAGGACACGGCTAATATTATAAGCGCAACGATTATTATAAATTTCAAAAAAGATTTCATGATATTTTTATAGTTCTAAATATGCTGTATGCATAAGAAATTTTTTTATATTTTCAAGTGCTTTTCTTGAAATAATGCCACAGCATGCATTTTTTAACACTTAATTAATGCTGAATATCACGACTTTGGTCTAAAAATGATATTGTATAATAATAAATATCTGTGAGCGTTCAAGTATCTATCTCTTTACAAAACTTTCGTAACAATTTTTCGCATCTTATTGCGCGTTGTAAGCAAGAAGTGTCTTTTTTGCCCTCGCTAAAGGCAAATGCATATGGGCATGGACTCAAAGAATGTGTGAGCGCCTTATCCTCCCTTGCGCATGGTGATAAAAAGCGCCTCTATGGGGTAGGGCTTGCGCGGGTTTCCGAAATACTGGAGTTACGCCATGCAGGGTTATTAGACAAGGTTGTGCTCTACAGTCACGCAACAAGTGCAGAGCTTACGACATTGTTTTCAACGCAATTACCTCATGACTTACATGGCGTAGCTTCCGTACGCAAAGGCGTGGAGTTTTTTGTAGGCAGTGAGCGCTATTTGCACGAAATTGTTGCTCTTGCGCGTAGGTTCAATAGCGAATATAAGTTACGCATACACCTTAAATGCGATCTAGGTATGGGGAGGCTTGGGGTAATGCCAGAGCAATTTATGCAGCTCTACCACGCTGCACATGCCATGAAGGATGTAGTAGTAGTAGGGGTATGTGGACATTTTAGTGCTACGGATGATGAAACCGTACGCAATCAGTCGAATATATTTTCCACAGTATTGGAGCAACTGGGCGAGGAAAAGAACTCCCTTTTGATACATGGAGCAAATAGTGGCAGCGCGCTGTGGGCTGAAGAAACACACCACTCCATGGTGAGGCCGGGCATTATTTTATACGGCGCTCACCCTCAACCTATGAGAGAGCTACCTCCAATGGTTTCTTTATGTCCGGTAATGAAAGTTAGCTCGCGTGTTGCTGCTGTTAAAAAAGTACCAAAAAATCACGGCATTTCATATTTATCAACCTATGTTACAGAGAGGGAAACTCATATTGCAGTTGTTAACGCAGGGTATGGTGATGGTATACCAATAGGCTTTAGTAACCGTGCTCAAGTACGCATAAAAGGAAAAAACTACCCCATAGTTGGGAGGGTGTGCATGGACATGTTGATGGTAGATCTTGGCTTTCATGCGGACGGTATAGTCCCCAATGATGAGGTAGTGTTTTGGGGTGATACGGGGCTTTGCGTTGATGAACAAGCCTTGCGTGCGAATACCATATCTTATGAACTTTTGTGTTCTGTAGGAAACAACTGCAGAGTTGAGAAGGTATTTGTCGAATAACTGCGTGGGCACCCACACCCTGTGGCAATGCCTGTGCAAAAAACACCAGTGTTTTTCTCCAACCCATGGGGACTTTTTCATCAACAAGTCTAAACATTTTTGAAAAAACACAAGTCTTTTTTCAAAAAACACCAGTGTTTTTCTCCAACCCATGCGGACTTTTTCATCAACAAGTCTAAACATTTTCAAAAAAACACCAGTCTTTTTTCAAAAAACACCAGTGTTTTTCTCCAACCCATGCGGACTTTTTCATCAACAAGTCTAAACATTTTCAAAAAAACACCAGTCTTTTTTCAAAAAACACCAGTGTTTTTCTCCAACCCATGGGGACTTTTTCATCAACAAGTCTAAACATTTTAGAAAAAACACAAGTCTTTTTCAAAAAAACACCAGTGTTTTTCTCCAACCCATGGAGACTTTTTCATCAACAAGTCTAAACATTTTCAAAAAACACCAGTGTTTTTCGTTGCCCATCGGCAATGGTAGAGAAGTTATGTCGACATAGCTTCTTTACTATTGCCAATATTTACACATCTTATGGACTACATAATCTATAATAAAACATGATTATATATGCAGGAATTGCTTTACGAACTCTTTACAAACCAAATATTTTATGCGGCGGTACTCGGATGGCTTATGGCGCAGTTTATAAAAACTGTGATAAGCTTTGTAGTATTTCGAGAACGGCGAGATGAGTATAAGGCTCAATTGCCAAAAGATGCGAGTGTATTTCACGATGTACTCTCTAGCTTGTTTTGGAGGACGGGGGGCATGCCTTCAAGTCATTCAAGCATGATAACGGCACTTGGCACCGCTATAGGCATAGAAGAAGGTGTAAATTCTCCATCATTTCTTATAGCATTTTTTTTCGCGACAATTGTTATTCGCGATGCGGTAGGCGTGAGACGTACTATTGGAATACTGGGCAAAAAATTTAATGAGCTGGCACAAAAGCACAATGCTATGGAAGGACACGAAGTCGTAGAAATGGTGGAAGTTGTAGAGGGGCATTCAACATCTGAGGTTTTTGTTGGAGTATTGCTCGGTTTTTTTGTCAGCATATGCGTATATTTATTTTAAAAAGATATGTTTAACAATAATGTTTTTCCACGTAGTAAGTTACATGAGGTCTCATTGGTAACACATGTTGATTATCCGTCAACGTTTTTTTACCCGCTCATGCAAGGGTGTAAAAAAGATTCTACGCTCGATGTAAAAATAAATCAGGCCTTGAGTTCTGGTGAAATACTTGCGAGATCAAAGAAGCGGGGGTCACAAAACCTGCACTCAGCGGTAGGTGGGGTTGTCAAAAGCGTACGAAGATTTCGTTATTCGGGCAACTACGATTACACCAAAGCAGTTGAGGTTTCTTTTGGTGGGCATTTCAGCACGTTTAAGGAATTGCCTAATGCAAGTGTGGAATCGCTTAAGATAGATACTATTATTTCTCGTATTGCATATGCGGGTATTTTTGACTTAGACCTCGGGCCCATAGAATCCCTGCTCGTTGATCTACGAACCCGTGGTATTACGAAAATAGTGGTAAATGCCTTAGAGTGTTCGCCGTTTTTACTTTTGGAGGAAAAAATTCTTCAGCTCCATGGCGTGGAAATTATCAAGGCGCTTATGACTTTGTTGCGTATTTTAGGCGATGGAAAAGATGCTTCAGATACCAAGAGTGGTATACAGACTATTGTATGCTCTAATCAAAGTGCCAATGCTCGCCAAATAAAAAAACTAGCCATGCAGTACATGGGCACAAAAGATGCGCTTAGCACAAAAGCAGTTTCCCTTGCTGTAGATGATGAGTCCTTGATAACAAAAAATCACATGTTTGTTTTTAAAAAGCTTTTTGAAACAGAAACGGGAAAAGGTAAGCTTGAAACTCAAGCTAATTTATCGAATACGCTGGTAATTCGGCCGTCAACCCTGCTTGCTATATATGAAGCAGTCTTTTGTAAGAAACCTTATATAGAAAAATACGTTCAGGTTATTTTTAGTGCTAAGGACTCCCTTGTTATAAAGGTGCCTATTGGCATGCCCCTATGTTACCTCATCATGCAGTTATCTCAATATATTTCTGGACAGGTTGAGCATTTTTTTATGGAAACTTTTATTCATCGCGAAATCCTATTTGATTTTACAACGCCTGTTTCAAAGCACTTCTCACATGTGTTCATGCTCACAGATAAAAGTTTTTCTGCAATGTATGCGCTTTTAAGTAAGCATTCAATTAGCAGATATCACACTCATAAATACGATGAACCGTATTGATATGCATATATGAAATCAGTATGTAAGCCTTCGTTGTTACAGGGAGCTGTCTTTAGTTTTCCTCGCAACATCTCGCGCAAAGAATACAATGCGTATTATGAGTTGTGGATAAAGCCGTATTTGTCCATAGCATATAATCACCCGACAATTCCCTTTTTCTTTTATATATCAGGCATTGTATTTGAAGGTTTTGAAAAATCTTATAAAGAATGCATGCTGGTATTACAAGAACTTGTGACAAGGGGGCAAGTAGAACTCTTGGGGGGCTTGTATTACGATAGTGCGCCCTTGCTACAGGCAGCGAAAGACCAAAGAGACCAAATAGAGAAACTGAGCTATTACATAAAAAAGCATTATAAAGTTTTGCATAAGGGCTTGTGGATTACGCCCGGTACCTTTGACAATACCACCATTCCTATTTTAAAAAAAACAGGCGCACAGTACCTCTTTGTACAGCGCGCATATGTGGAATTAGTGCACCAACAATCGCGCATGGGGCTTGCGGAGGAAAAGGGCGAAACCCTACCCCTGTTTGTCTATGACAAAGTTGTTACGCAAAAAATTCAAGCTCTGCATACAGCGCATCAATATATGGAAGAAATGACCAATGCTTTAAAAGAAAACTCTGATAGCGTACACACATTTCTTGCGGAATATCATGACGTTTTAGATTTCAAGTCGTACTTCAAAACACTAGAAGCCTTACAAACCATGCTTGAGGATAAGGAAATTAGCTCCTCATGCCGCTTACCCAGCGATGAACGGAAGCTCTGTAAGGAGCAATTTACGTTTTGTAGAATTCGCACCACTGCTTATGGGGATGAAGAAAACGAAACATTTGTAAAACAAATTATATACAGAAATGAGAGCAGGTTGCTCTATGGAATGTTGCACCATTGTGCACAAAAGGTGGCAAAGTACAAAAAAGACAAAACACGCAAGCAATCCGCAAAACTCATTCTTATGGAAGCGCAGAATCATTTTTCGTTTTGGTCGTTTAATAGACCGTGGGGCATTCAAGACATGGCAATGCGACAGGCGCTTTATAAGCTCTTTGTTTCGATACTCAAGACGCTTCAAGAACTTGAGACGACAAAAAGCAAGAAAAACACCTTATCGGATGTCGATGTAAATCTCGATGGGCGCAAAGAATTTGTGTTTTCTTCATCATCTCTCATGAGTGCTGTCGAGACTGAACACGGGGCGCTGTGCTTATTGCAGCGAATTGGGCGCTCCAAGTCGTGGAATTATAGCGCGTGTTATTCACCGTGGTACAATGCGCAGTACTCTCCGTGGTCTTTTCGAGAATCCCTAGTGCCTGCTGAAATAGATCAAGAGTCGCTACACATGAACATGTTGGAAAACAAGTACGTTTACACCCCTGTTGTGTTTTCTAAAACCGTTTCCAAAAACATCGAAGGGCTTCTTCGCTTTTCGACAGAATGCGATACAACGATGCTTCACGCTACTGAGAGTGACCCACAAAGTACGCGCTCCCTGTCTCTTGTCAAAGACTACGAGTTTCAAAACAATGCCGTGGCGGTGCGATATGATATTGCAAACATAAGCGACTTTGTGCAGAACATTGCGCTTGCTGTTGAAATAAACCTTGCGTTTTCGCACGATATTTCGGACGTCTTGACTCTCAAAACCCCTAGCGGCACTGACGCTTCTACAGAACATGCACAAATATCAGGAACACAGTCCATGCGGTTTCATCACATTCCGCAGAGAGAGTATATTAGTTTCGACTTTTCCATGCCTGTCGACGTACACCTCGCGTCTGTCTACGGTGGAGACTATGCCGCTACCAATTCGCCGTATCAGTACACGTCCTTGCTGGTTATTGTGCCCCTCGGTAATTTTGCGGCGCAGGAGCAACGAGACTTTTCTATGAGTCTAGGCTTTTCAGGCGCGAGTAAATAACCTATGATTACGCTCGGCATAGACCTCAGTACACAAAGTTGTACCATTGTTGCAGTAGATTGTGGTCTTACTTCCACGCTTGGTACTTGGAGTTTTGCCTTTGGCGATTCCGCGTGTGTGGAAAAATATGGCATAAGCGCGACCACAAAAACCCTTGCCTTCAGCGAAAAAGGCAGGCATGCCCAGCCGCCAAGCATGTTTTTATATGCCCTCGATGCGGTTTTACAGACCATGAAAACCCAAGGCTTCAATTTTGCCGAGGTTGCGGCCGTCTCTGTCTCTGCCCAGCAGCATGGACATGTCTACCTTAACGGCGCCTACGCCGAGGCTTGTCAAGGCTTAAGCCACAGCATGGCACACACTAAAACCTTGGAAGAACATTTTATGCCTTGCTATGCACACCCATATGCACCCATATGGATGACAAGCAACACAGGCACTGAGGCGCAGCATTTTAAAACACAGGTTGTGGACATTTTAGAACGCACGGGCTCAGACAGCCCCCTGCGTTTTACTGGCGCCGTTATACGCAAAATTGCAACCGACTACCCCAACGACTACAAGGCCACGCAGCGCATACACTTATTGAGTAGTTTTCTCTCTTCCGTGCTGAGCGCTCAGCCCCATGCTCCAATAGACTATGGCAACGGCGCGGGCACAAGCCTTATGCATTATTCAGAGAGGACATGGGATGAAGCATTGCTCACCGCGTGTGCTTTGGACTGCGCAGGTGGGAGCGCAGCCTTGCGCGCTAAACTGCCCAGCATAGACAGCCCCTGTGCCCTGTGTGGACACATTGCGGCGTATTTTGTGCATAAATACGGGTTTTCTCCCAACTGTGCGGTTGCAGTTGGAAGCGGAGATAACCCTCAGACAAAGGCGCTTTCGCCCCAGCCGCTTTTAAGCTTAGGCAGCAGCTTTGTAATGATGAGCGAGTCCTCTCAGGGCGCAGAGTCTGTGGTCTTTCATCCGCACGCTAACGCGATGTACGATGCACTTGCGCGCCCATTTTTGTTTGCGTGTAGAACCAATGGCGCGCTTGTGTGGGACAAGGCACGCACAATCTATGCTGCAAGCATAGCTGATGGAGAGGATGCCCTGCGCCAAATAAGCCTTGGAATGCACCCAGAACCCATGTTGTGGCAGCCCTTAGCCGAGTCTTTTCCCGCTTCTGCGCCCATGCCGTGGACTCCTACGCAAAGCGTGCAGGGCGTCCTTACTCAAGGTTTTTACCGAGACTATGCCTGCCTTGTTGATACCACGCTCGGCCTCATGGCATACGCTACTAGGCGCATGCAGCAGGGGCAGTATCAATGCATAAACCTCAGCGGAGGTCTCGCTTCCTCGCACGAAGTATGCAAGCGTGTCAGTGCCTTCTGGAATTGCCCCGTTATGTATGTAGGCTCTGTTGGGGCGGGCATGGGCGCAGCGGTGTGCGCAGCAAAGGCACACACGCCCTCCCTCAATGCAAATGAACTTGCCCATGCGCTGGTAGCGCATGTAACCCCCGTAGAAGCTACGCAAGCCCTGCGCGCACAAGCACAAGCATTCACGCAACGTGTACAGGAGTACTTTGAAAACCTAAGCTAATACCAAGGCTACTTACATGTACGCACACGCACAGTTGCTTTCATTACATTATCACGCATGCGCTGGGTTTTTTGGGTATGCAATTGCCTCTTGTTCTACTGCATCCTTCTGACATCATGCTAGGGTTTTCTGGTTTTTGTGGCGCAGTTGTCTAAAATTGTTTTCCTCTTGACGCATTAAAGTACTTTATTGCTTTTGAGGTACCAAAAACTACTGTAAGTCTTTTTGCTGTTTTAAGTTTGTTGTACAGTGTGTCTGACAGCGTTACTTTTGTGAGCAGCGGGTTATTCGTAAAGGCACCGTCTCCAATGTCACTCACGCTCTTAGGAATGGTAACCTCAGTAAGCTTGTTGTCATCAAAAGCATATATTCCAATAGTAATAACAGAGTTTGGTATTACTACTGATGTGAGTTTGTTATACGAAAAGGCCTCATCTCCAATTTCGGTAACGGAAGTAGGAATGGTAACTTGAGTGAGATTGTTTTCCTTAAAAACGGATGCAGGTATTTTTTTTAGTCCTTGTTTTAGTTCTATTTCGTTGAGATTTTTACTAGAATAATCATCCGCTATTTGATCACTGGTATCGTTCATCACGAATTTTCTATGCTTTGTTATGCCATTTTCTTTCGTTGTGATAATAACGCCATCATTAGTAGTTTTCGATGTTGTGGTTAAAGTTTGTGTGCCTTTTTGATTTTTTATTTCTTGTTTTTTATTTTTTATAGTGATGTCGTAGAATTTTGCCTTGGGGAAAATGCTTGTGATATTCGCCAACCTAGCATATAAAGCTTGTTCTAAATACACGGTAGCAATGGGTGAATCGCTGAAGGCACCTGTAGCTATGTTTGTTAATTGAGAGCCTTGGAGAAACGAAACGCTTTTTAATTCTATGTTATTTGAAAATGCGTTTGCTTGTATAATCTTTACAGATACAGGAATCTCAACTTGTTTTAGTTTTGCATTGTTTGAAAAGCTATCGCTAGGAATTATTGTTATTTGTGAAGGGGTCTCAAAGCTAATAGATTCAGCGTTTGATAAGTTTGAATAATCGCGCGGAGTTATATTGGTAATAGATTTTGAAATTTGTATGGTTTTAAGCTTGCTGAGTATTAGTTGTATTGAATGTGCTAGATCCGTTTTGGGATTGAGGTGTTTTACAGAGTTTCCAAAGACTTTGCCGAGTCTTCTTGCTTGATGGAGTTTAAAGTATAGTGTGTCTGACAGCCTTACTTGTGTGAGTGGGTTGCCCGTAAAGGCATTGTCTCCAATGTCATTCACGCTATCCGGAATGGTAACTTCAGTGAGCTTGTTGTTAGCAAAGGCAGACACAGGTATTGTTGTTAGCTTTGTTCCCAGCTCTACTTCATCGAGTTTTTCAGAGCTGTATGTAGCAGTCAATTTATCAATGTCATCTTTTATGACGAATTTTCTATGCTTCTTGTTTTTGCGTAGAGTTTCGGTAATAGTACCATCTGGTTTTTGCGTTGTTACTTTAATCTTCTGTTGTGTATTGTTTATGTTGTAGAATGTTGCGCTGGGGAAAATGCTTGTGAAGCTATTTGTCAACTTATTATTATTATATAAAGCTTCTTCCAAATATACGGAATCAACGGGTGAACCACTGAAGGCACCTGTAGCTATGCTTTTTAATTGAGAGCCTTGGAGAAACGAAACCCTTTTTAATTCTGCATTATTTGAGAATGCGTTTGCTTGTATAACTTTTACAGATGGAGGAATCTCAACTTGTTTTAGTTTTGCATTATTTGAAAAACTACCGTTAGGAATTATTGTTATTTGTGAAGGGGTCTCAAAGCTAATAGATTCAGCGTTTGATAAGTTTGAATAATCGCCCGGAGCTATATTGGTAATAGATTTTGGAATTTGTATGGTTTGAAGCTTGTTGAGTATTGGGTGTATTGAATGTGCTAGATCCGTTTTGGGATTGAGGTATTTTACAGAGTTTCCAAAGACTTTGCCGAGTCTTCCTGCTTGATGGAGTTTAAAGTATAGTGTGTCTGACAGCCTTACTTGTGTGAGTGGGTTGCCCGTAAAGGCACCATCTTCAATGTCGGTGACGCTATTAGGAATGGTAACTTCAGCAAGCTTGTTGTTAGCAAAGGCATTTTTTTCAATTTTGGTAGTGGTATGAGGAATAGTGACCTTGTTAAGGTCATTGTCTTTGTACATGTCTTGTGTAATGATAGAAGCATTATCTTGTATGCTAAGTTCCTTGGTTACTTTGTTTTCACTGTAATTTTGTGAGGTGTAAAGAATGCCCCCGTTTATTTTTTTAGCGCGTCGGTAGTGCTGTGCATTGGGGAAAAATTTCTGTAGCTTTTGTAGGGTTTCAGGGTTCATTGTGGCGTTTTGTTTTGCTGCAGTATTTGTGGGTGGGTTTTTGGTGTTTGCAGTATTTGTGGGTGGGGTTGTATTGTTTGCAGTATTTTGCGTAGTGCTGCTAGCGGGGTTTGTAATTTTCTGGTACAGATC
Source organism: Spirochaetia bacterium (assembly GCA_965196605.1). Lineage (GTDB taxonomy): Bacteria > Spirochaetota > Spirochaetia > WTKD01 > CBDAKK01. The sequence goes on along the minus strand of CBDAKK010000002.1, from coordinate 257,685 downwards.
TTCGGGTAATGTTACGTTTTGTAATGGATTTCCCGTGAAGCTACTTGGGTCGAGTTTTTTCACTCCATGGGGAATAGTAATATCGGTAAGCTGGTTATTTTTTAAGGCGTCTTTACCAATTTCTTCAAGTCCCTTGCCAAATGTAATAGACTTAAGCTTATTATTTGCCAAGGAAGCTTCGCCAAGTTTTTTGACTGCATCGGGAATGGTAATGCTTTCTAGTTTATTGTCGGCAAGGGCTTCTTTGCCAATTTCTGTGATTGTACTTGGTATTGTAAAACTTTTACGATCTTTAAGTAGCCCTTTAAACATGGCTTGAGCAATTTTTTGCATGCCTTCCACAAGGTTAGGCACGTTTGGTTTCTTGGGTTTTTGTGTTAGAAGAGGACCTAACATGTCGCAGGATAATACCGCGAGGGTGAATATAACAATTAAGAATTGTGAAAGGCGTTGTTTCATAAGAAAACCTCTTGTTTTGCTTATCAATTCATGTAATCCATTTAATTGCATTTTTGTTGCATTATAGTAATTAAATGGCGCATCTACATGATATCATATTTTCAAGAAAAAGTTTAACTTTTTTTAAAAATATCATGTCATTAAGTAAATGATTGTTATACAAAGATTTGTGTAGCAGCTATTTTGAGGCACAAAGTTTTCTGCATTTATGGTATGCATTAATTTTTGCATGTATGCGTGTTTTTGAAGGCCTTACACACCTTGTTTCTTTGTTATTGCCTAAAGTTTAAGACGGGGCTTGAGAGTTGGCGTGAATTATGCTAATCTAAAGCAGAATAAATATATAAACATATTGGGAAAGGTATATATTAAAAAATGAGCAAAGTACAAAATATGGTGTTGGATTATTCCATAGCGAATATAGAATATGCCGAGTGGGGGCGGAATGAAATAGCCTCAGCAGAAAAAGAGATGCCAGGACTCATGCAGCTACGAGAAGAGCATGGCGCGAGTTTACCGCTGCGTGGTGTGCGCATTAGCGGAAGCCTGCACATGACGGTGCAAACGGCAGTACTCATAGAAACACTTGACGTTTTGGGAGCACAGTTGCGTTGGGCGAGTTGTAATATATTTTCTACGCAGGATGAGTCCGCCGCCGCAGTGGTGGTTGGACCAAAGGAGCGTGGCGGGACGCAGAACGAACCGCGCGGGGTGAGTGTTTTTGCATGGAAGGGTGAAAGCTTGGAGGAGTACTGGGACCAAACACTCAAGGCGCTTACCTTTAGCGATGACGCGGGGGTGCTCATAGGTCCAGAACTCATAGTAGACGACAGGGGCGATGCAACGCTCTTGTTTCACAAGGGGGTGGAACTTGAACAGGGCGGCGCGTGGGCGCGTGAAGCGTCTGAGGATGCAGAAGAGGCTATTATAAAGCGCGTGTTGCTGCAGCGTTATGAAGAAGACCCGCAGTTTTGGACAAGGTCGCTTGTGCGCTGGAAGGGGGTAAGTGAAGAGACTACCACTGGTGTGTTGCGGCTTTACCAAATGCAAGAGCAGAAAACGCTTCTTGTTCCCGCAATCAATGTAAACGATTCAGTAACCAAGAGCAAGTTTGATAACCTCTATGGTTGCCGTGAAAGCTTGATGGATGGTATTAAGCGCGCTACCGACCGTATGATAGCCGGGAAAGTCGCGGTGGTTTGCGGGTACGGCGACGTTGGCAAGGGATGCGCCTCTGCGCTTAAAAATTGCGGTGCGCGCGTTATTGTAACGGAGATAGACCCCATTTGTGCTTTGCAGGCGCCGATGGAAGGCTACGCCATTACAAGCTTGGAAGATGCGCTTGATTCGGCAGACATTTTTGTGAGTGCAACGGGTAACAAGGACGTCATTACCCTTGAGCACATGCTTGCTATGAAAGATCAAGCTATTGTGTGCAATATAGGGCATTTTAACAACGAAATACAGGTGGATGAGCTTAATAAGCGCGTTCTCAAAGGCGGAATAAGCAGAGAAGATGTAAAGCCGCAGGTGGAGAAATACACCATGCCCTCGGGCAACAGTATTTATTTGCTTGCTGAAGGGCGGCTTGTAAACCTTGGCTGTGCCACAGGACATTCGAGTTTTGTTATGAGCATGAGTTTTACGAACCAAGTGCTCGCTCAACTCATGTTGTGGCAGCAGCAAGCAAGCCTTGAGAAGCGCGTGTACATGTTGCCCAAAAAACTTGATGAGCAAGTTGCACGACTCCACTTGCCACATTTGGGCGTTCAGCTTACGCAGCTTAGCGAGAGTCAAGCGCGCTACATTGCTGTTTCACAAGCAGGGCCATACAAGGCTGAAAATTATCGATATTAGTGTAAGTATACAAATAGGAGCATACTATGAAACATCTTTTTACTTCCGAGTCTGTAGGCGAGGGTCACCCGGATAAGGTAGCCGACCAAATATCGGATGCGGTACTCGATGAATGCCTCAGGCAAGATAAAAACAGCCGTGTTGCGTGTGAGGTTTTTACAACGACGGGATGCGTTTTTATAGGTGGTGAGATTACCACGAAGGGCTATGTTAACTTTGACACCCTTGCACGCGAGGTTGTGAGAAACATAGGCTACACCCAGCTTGGTGCGGGCTTTGATTGTGAGTCTATGGCGGTTTTGAACGCAGTGCACAGCCAAAGTACAGACATATCGCAGGGGGTTGATAGAGGCACGCGCATTTGTGCGGGCGACCAAGGCCTTATGTTTGGCTTTGCTTGTAATGAAACACCGCAGTACATGCCCGCCTCGTTACAGTGGGCTCATGACGTGCTACGCTATGCTGCGGAGGTGCGCAAAAACAATTCTGATTTTGCGTGGTTGCGTCCGGACTCAAAGTGTCAAATAACTCTTGAGTACGACCACAAGGCCATTGTGAAAATACACACGGTCGTTGTGAGTCATCAGCATGATGAAACATGGAATGGAAAGCCAATTTCGCATAGCTGGATAGAAAAGCAAATACGCGAAAATATTATTAAGCCGGTGTTAGAGCCTACGGGACTCTTGAAAAAAGACACCATCTATCACATAAACCCAACAGGAAGGTTTGTAATAGGCGGGCCGCATGGTGATGCAGGGCTTACGGGACGCAAGATTATTTCAGACACCTATGGCGGAGTTGGTAGGCATGGCGGTGGCGCGTTTAGTGGTAAAGACGCTAGCAAGGTTGACAGGTCAGCCGCGTATATGGCGCGCTACATTGCTAAAAATATAGTTGCTGCAGGGCTTGCAAGTAAGTGCGAAATTCAACTTTCCTACGCCATAGGCATTGAAGAGCCCGTGAGTGTTTCCGTTTTTACTTTTGATACAAACGCGGTACCGGAATCTTCACTCATAAAAATTATTCGCAAGGAATTTGATTTAACCCCCTCGGGCATTATAAAAACGCTTAAGCTCCAGCGCCCTATTTTTAGCCAAACCTCGGTTTACGGCCATTTTGGGCGCACCGGTGAGGCCTTTACATGGGAAAAAACAAACAAAGTAAAGGCGCTCAAGTCCGCGTTTTAAAAGAGTAATCTTTGTATGCAGAATTGTTCCTCTATGAAAAAAAATACTGATGAGCGCTTGAGTACCATGATAGCGCGGCTTGCTAAAAATGCTTGTGAAACTGGTACCAAGCAAACCACGCATTCTAGCATAGAAATTTACCCTCCTCGAACAGAGGAAGCGTATAAAAACCTGCCGTATTTTTTAAAGCAATATTGTGAATTGGGTGTCTTACACATCAATGTAATTGGGAAGATGAATAAGAATTCTGAGACATTAGAGTTGGTTCGCTTTATTAAAAGCCATCTGCCGAATGCTGTATTAATACCACATCTTGTTGGCTACAATTTATCCAAAGCAGCATGTGCAAAGATAGTGCATCAATATGTCGACATGGGCATAACAAATATATTTGCCGTACGCGGTGATATTGCAGAAGGAATGGCGTCCTCCGCAGATGCGCCCAAAATGGATTTTCCGCATGCATTTGATCTTGTGCATGAAGTGAAGCGTATAGACTCCACCTTGTGCGTTGGCGTTGCGGGTTACCCCTCGGGGCATTATGAACAACCTGATTTTTTGCAAGACATACGCAATCTAAAACACAAGGTCGATGCAGGAGCTGATTACATTATCACCCAGTTGTTTTTTCAAAATGATGAGTTTTCAGACTTTGTAGATCGATGCAGACTTTTTGATATTCATGTGCCAATAATACCGGGTATCACCTGTGTAAAATCAAAGCGGCATATTGATAGAATATCATCGCTCGCACTAGGCTACGTTATTCCGTCACAACTCTTACGCAGCATGTACCAAGCAGAAAGCGATGACGCATGCCAAAAAATTGGCGAAGAATGGCTTGCGTATCAAGTTCAAAATTTTGTGGACAGCAAAGAGCTTTTAGTGCATTTCTATGTCTTTAATGCCCTTGCGCCCTTTTCTAATATTATAAAAAAGCATACGCAACACTAAAAACTTCTGTGCTAGAAATATCGTGAGAGGCCTATGAAAATTTCGCGGTTTGAAAAGTCAAGCTTGTTTTCTCGTATTGCTCGTGTAAGGTCTATGCCGTAGGAGATGCGCAGAATTATGGAGCGTGCAAAAAGCGCAAAGGCAAGTACTTCTACACCTACAGTTGCCTTGAGGTCTTTTTCCAGCTCAAAGGGTACGTCTTTGCCAATACGCGTTCTTACACCAAAGTCTGAAAACAGGCCAAGGTGAAACTCTGCAAATGGCGTGAAGGAAAACATTTTAAGCAAAAGGCTCATGTTGATGGTAAGCGCGTTTGCTGCGTTTTTAAAATTGTCGTCTAAAACCCCGCGCAGCCTGTCGCCCACGCCGCTCCCCGCATCTTTTGTATCTTTCTTTGAAGCATTGAGGTAGGTGTAAAAATTCTGTACTCCGTATATGCGAGCGTCAACACCAAATACATTGCCAACCGTTGCGTGTAGTTTTGTTTCTAGCGAAATAGAATTGTGCCAAGTTTCAGTTTTTACCGAATACGAATTGCCATTGCTTATGTTAAAACTCATGCCTTTACGGAAGTTCTGCACTTCGTTTACTTGCCCAAAATTTATAGACTGGTTTATAGCAGGGCTGATGTTGTATCTTTTTTCAGGCGTGGGGTCTTGGGGGGTGAGGCTGTATTCAAAACTTGTGGTGAAACTTGGGTTATATGTTATGTTTGCAATAAAGGGTAGCGGTGTGGGGGTAAGGAGAATAGATGGCCCGCTTGTAAGCGTACTTTTACCAGAAGAGAATATCTGCTGTGCTTTTGTTTTTAAATCTGTTTCTGAAATGAAGTCTTGTGAGAGCGATGAGCTCCAAGAAATTATGGAATGAATGCTGTAAGAATGCTTTGTAGAAAACGAAGTCTTATTGTAGAACTTATTGTCGCTTCTATAGCTTATTTTTTCACCCAAAGACAAGGTGAATAAATTCTTTCCAAATTGTAAGGGGTATTGAAAGCTTGAATTTATTGCACCTCCACTCCGACCTTCTCTATCATAGGTGTAATCTACATCTACGATAAGCCGTTGTAGCGAACCCAAAAAATTGTAGTCTCGCCCGCGTGCGCTGAGAAGAAGTCCAGAATTGCTGGAGTATTTAGGGTATGGTAGTACTAATATGTTAAAGCCTGCATGAGCTTGTACTGTAAGTATAGCTTCGTGTTGCGCTTTTTCTTTATTATATGTTTTGACAATGTCAATGCTTGAGGACGCCTCAATAGCGCGTATGTTAATAAGAGCCTCTTTTTTGTTTTTGACATAGGCGAGAAAGTCTTCTTCAGAATTAAAATTTCGCGGTCCATTTTTAAGATTAAGTTTTTCTTCGAGTGCGGCTTCTAGAATGGTTCTCTTGATTTCGTATAGCACCCCAGTAATAACGTGAGGCTTCTTTTTTGTAGAGGAAGGGCTTTGAGTGTTTGTAGGACTTTTTTCTGCTACTTCATCTGCAAAGGTGTTCATAGGAGATACGATGAACGTCATGAGTAATGCTATATGAAGTATGTAATGCGGTAATTTTTTCAACGTTGTTCCATTGTAGCAAGTTTATTATAATAAAACTCTATGCATATCCTCATAACAGGCGCGGCAGGGTTTATTGGCATCAACCTTTGTAAAACATTGCTCGACGAGGGGCATTCTGTTGTAGGCCTCGATAACTTTTATTGTAGCGCACGTGCACATGTAAAGACTTTGTATTCTTACGAAAACTTTGAGTTTGTAGAGCATGATATTACGCAGCCGCTTTCTAATAAGCTAGGCAAGTTTGATGCAATTTGCAACCTCGCGTGTCCAGCAAGCCCCAAACAGTACTTAAAAGACCCCTTGTACACCATGAAAACAAGTTTTGTAGGCATGCTCACTATGTTAGAGTACGCTACAAGACAAGACATTCCCATACTCCAAGCTTCAACCAGTGAGGTTTACGGTGACCCACTTCAGCATCCTCAAAATGAGGAGTACTGGGGGCACGTAAACTCAATAGGTCCTCGCTCTTGCTATGACGAGGGGAAGCGTGCTGCGGAAAGTTTGTGCTTTGATTTTGTGCGAATGTACGGCACGCGTGTAAAGCTTATACGTATTTTTAACACCTATGGGCCTTACATGGCAGCGGATGATGGACGCGTTGTGAGCAATTTTATTATGCAAGCATTGTCTCAAAAGCCGCTGACTGTTTACGGCGATGGTGCTCAGACGCGGAGTTTTTGCTTTGTGGATGATTTGGTGCGCGGCATTGCGGCGTTTTTGCTTTTGCCCTGTAGCGGCACTAAAACCATAGAAGCCCATGTGCACGGTCCAATTAATCTCGGTAACCCGCATGAAATTACCATACATGAGCTTATTTCATATGTACAAAAGCATTACCCTGACCTTGCCGTTGAGCATAAGCCCTTGCCACAAGACGACCCCAAGCAACGCAAGCCTGATATAAGGCGAGCGCAAAGGGTGCTGGGCTGGGAGCCACAGGTGAGCTTAGAAGAAGGCATACAGAAGACCGTGGAATGGTTTTCTACTGCTTATGCTGGTACTGTTACGGCATAAAAAAAATTCAAGGAGTTGTAAAACATGGCAAAAACTACAGGGGGCGCAAAGGTAGCGCTTATTACCGGAATCACCGGACAGGACGGGGCATATCTTGCCGAGTTTCTTTTAGAAAAGGGCTATGTCGTACATGGCATAAAACGCCGTGCTAGCTCTTTTAACACCTCGCGTATTGACCATTTATACAGCGACATTCATGAGCATCGGGGTAATTTTTTTCTTCACTATGGAGACCTTACTGACAGCACAAACTTGATACGCGTTATTCAAGAAATACAGCCTGATGAAATATACAATCTTGGTGCACAAAGTCACGTGCATGTGAGTTTTGAAACGCCCGAATATACGGCAAATTCCGATGCGGTGGGAGTCTTGCGCATACTGGAAGCCTTGCGTATTTTGGGAATGCTGGAGAAAACAAGGTTTTATCAAGCTTCTACAAGTGAGCTGTATGGGCTTGTGCAAGAAATACCGCAGAGTGAAAAGACGCCCTTCTATCCTCGGAGTCCCTACGGCGTTGCAAAGCTTTATGGGTATTGGATTACCGTGAATTATAGGGAGAGCTACAAGCTTTTTGCGTGTAACGGCATATTGTTTAACCACGAAAGCCCCTTGCGGGGAGAAACCTTTGTTACCAGAAAAATAACGCAGGCCGCCGCCAAAATTTCTTTGGGCTTGCAGGAGTGCTTATATATTGGCAACCCAAACGCAAAGCGCGACTGGGGGTACGCAAAAGACTACGTCGAGGCTATGTGGCTCATGCTGCAAAGTGACCAGCCTGATGACTATGTGGTTGCAACGGGCGAGGTACACTCGGTACGCGAATTTGCAACAGAAACCTTTGCTCGGCTGAATATGCTGCTTACTTGGAGCGGTGAGGGGGAGCATGAGACTGCTGTTGATGTTAAAAGTGGCAAAACGGTCATACGCATAGACCCGCGCTATTATAGACCTGCGGAGGTCGACTTGCTCATAGGCGATGCTACAAAAATAAAGGAAGCCCTCGGCTGGCAGCCAAAAGTTTCTTTTTCTTCTCTTGTTGACATTATGGTTGAAGCAGATTTGGCGGAAGCAAAAAAATTACAGAATTAGGAAGCGTTATAAAATAGAGTTACAAGTATGGAAAAAGATGCAAAAATATATGTAGCGGGGCATGGCGGACTGGTTGGTTCTGCCGTACAGAATTTGCTCCTTGAGCGCGGTTATAGCAATGTGGTTTGCAAAACACATGCCGAGCTCGACTTAACTCGCCAACAAGAAACGGAAGATTTTTTTCTTTTTGAAAAGCCGCAGTACGTGTTTTTGTGCGCGGCAAAGGTTGGCGGCATAATGGCAAACAATACCTACAAGGCGCAATTTATCTACGAAAACATGAGCATAGCCTCAAACGTTATTCATGCTGCCTACCGCGCGGGGGTAACAAAGCTCATAAACTTAGGCTCAAGTTGCATTTACCCCAAGCGTGCGCCACAGCCCATTGTTGAAACAAGTTTGCTGAGCGGTCCCCTTGAACCCACAAACGAGCCCTACGCCATTGCAAAAATTGCGGCAATAAAACTCTGTCGTTATTACAACGAGCAGTATGGCACATCTTTTATAAGCGCCATGCCCAGCAATATATACGGACCTAGAGACAATTTTGATTTGGAGACTTCGCATGTGTTGCCCGCGCTTATTCACAAGTTTCACCATGCAAAAGAGGAACAATTAGGTGAAGTTGTGCTTTGGGGAGACGGGAGTGCCGAGCGCGAATTTTTGTATTCTGCCGACCTCGCACATGCGCTGGTTTTTTTGATGAAGCATTGTTCTGTGAAGGATGTGGGCGAACATGTAAACGTTGGCACGGGGGTGGATATTAGCATACGAGATTTGGCAGAGCTCATACAGGGCATAGTTGGATTTGAGGGTGCTATTGCGTGGGATACTTCAAAGCCTAATGGTACGCTCAAAAAATGCATGGACCTTTCAAAAATGGATGCTTTGGGATGGAGAGCGCGTACCGTCTTAGATGAGGGGATACGAAACTCTTATGAGTGGTTTGTACGCCATGCGTATAAGGCCAAGGCGTAGTAATTAAAAACATTATGGCAGTGAACACCAAAGACGTAGAAAAATTGCGCGAAAAAATACGCCGCAACTTACGCAAAAAGTCTAAAAAACTTAATGTCACCATGACAGACGAGGAAGAGGCTGCGCTGGTCAAAGAACAAGAGACTTTGCAACAGTCGGTGCAAGCTGTGAAATTTAGCACCACGTTGAAACAAGTGTGGTATTTGCTTTCAGGCTCGCGCAAAAAACTCCCGTGGCTGTTTGCTTGCATGGTTATAAGTTCCCTCTTGGGGCTTTTGGGCGTTGGACTTGTTATTCCATTTGTGGTGTTTTTGCAAAATGCTGACGCCATTCACTCTAATGTTGAAAACGCCGGGTTAGTGGTGCAATTGACGGTGAAAATGGCACGCTATATTTTTGAGCTTTTCAACTTCAGTTCTTCAGCGCAACTCGTTGTTTTTTTTGCAATTGCGTTTTTAAGCATGTTTGTCCTTCGTAGCGTTACGAGCCTCATAGTTCTATACATAACCAACCTCTATACGGCGCATGCTACAAAAAACCTTTCCGAGAGAATATACACGGTTATTTTGTACATGTCGTACAATTATTATTTAGGGCGTTCGGCTGCACAAACCTTGTTTTCAATGAGCCTTTCGGGCAGATCTTTTGGCATCATCATAGGGCTTTTAAGCCTCATAAATGACTTGCTTTTTGTCGCGGTTCTTGGCTTAGGAATAACGCTGGTTTCTCCGGGAGCCTTGCTGATGGGGGGCATGCTTGCAGCAATTTCGTTTATCACATATAAGCTTGTGCATAAGGAGTTGCGGCGCATTTCGCAACTAGAGCTCATACTCTCTAAAAAACAAAGCGTAGCACTGTATCAAGGTGTGCATAATTTTACCTTTAGCCGCCTTTTTAGTGCAGAGCCCTTTTTCTTGCGCATTTTTCACTTGTTTTATAACAGAACAATACCGCTCGGTGCATACAAAAGCCTTATTTCCTCCTTGCCACGAGTTGTGCTTGAATTATGTGTGGTTTTTGCCTTTATAGGCTATGCCGTGGTAATTATTATTTATACCCCCGAGAGGGCGAGTGAAATATTGACCACTGCTGCGGTATTTGCTGCCGCCGTGTTTAAAATTATGCCTGCGGCTTTGCGCATTACCGGGTATTTGGGAACCTTTGCAACTGACCAAGTGGCGGTCAATGAATTCTACGAAGAGTATCAAACAGCACTGCAGCACAAGGTTGAAGATGCCGAGGAAGACATAGAACCCTTGCCATTTGAAAAGGCAATAGAGATACAAAACATATATTTTTCCTACCCCGTGTTTAGCGACAATGGACGCAACTATTCTTATAAAAACTCTGCGTTGGTCTTGCGCGACATTTCTTTTTCTATACCTAAGGGGCAAAAAATCGGCATTGTCGGAGGCTCGGGCGGGGGTAAAACAACGATGCTCCACATTCTTATGGCGTTTCTCAACCCCACAGAGGGTGCGGTAAGCGTGGACGGATTGAATGTAGCTGAGAACATGCGGCGTTGGCAAAAGAACATAGGCTATGTACCGCAGGAGACCTTGCTCATGGAGGACAGCGTTGTAAACAACATAGCCTTTGGTATTGCCGAGAAAGACATAGATAGAGAGAAAGTCAAGAAAGTATTGAAAACTGCAAATTTGTGGAACATGGTGCGCGCCATGCCGCAGGGCATGGACACGGCGATAGGGGAGCATGGCAAGCGCTTAAGCGGTGGACAGCGACAGCGGCTGGGCATTGCGCGTGCGCTGTATCGAGACCCCACGGTCTTGTTTTTCGATGAAGCAACCTCGCATCTTGACGTGAAAACCGAGCGAGAGGTACAGCGCGCTATAGACAATTTGCCTAGTAGTAAAACCATTGTGATTGTCGCACACAGAATAAATACGCTTGCATCTTGCGATCGTGTCTACAAAATAGACGAGGGTGTTATTTCTTTTAAAGGCAGGTATAAAGGGCTTTGTAGGGCTATGAAAATTAATCCTTAAGGTGTTATGGCAACTTTATTTCCTATAGCAAAACCAAAGCGTAGCATTGAGCTTATTGGAGAAGAGACAGTTGTTCGAAATAAGCCGAGCAATGTCAGGTGTGAAGAAGAATGTTTGTTTGCTTCAGAATACCGCAGAGTTTTTAATAAAAGCTATTGTGCAGTATATGAAGATGCGCTTGTTGTTTCTAAAGGTAGTGCTACACAGGGAATAGCGAGTATTTCTGAAAGCGTACATGCTATGCATATGGGTTTTTCCATTCGGGCAAAAATGCATGTGCGGAGCGCGCTTTACAGGCCAATGCGCCATGCACTTGATGCTGCGGTATTGGTGACGGATTACATTTCATCCGGATATTTTCATTGGGTTGGAGACGTGTTGCCTAAAATAGTGCTGATGCAAGATTTTTTTGGTGAAGAATTCTCTCATATACCAATACTCTTGCCTCATGCATATGCAAAGCCTTATTGTGTAGATACATTGCGTATTTTGGGAATTTCAGAAAATCGTATTTTTCTTATTCCAAAGGGGCGTAAAGTCCGCGTGAAGAATTTATACGTATTTGGTGATATTCTTGCGCCTCTGGGAACGGGCAATTTTAGGCCTTCGCTTATGAAGCGCATTCGCACCATGGCGCATCGCTATGTTGCTGAAGACAACTATTCGTATCAAGCTACCCCTTTGAAACACGGAGAGAAAAAGCGAGTGTACATAAGCCGTAGCGATGCAGCGTATCGTTGTGTGCAAAATGAAAGTTTGCTTCTACCCATACTTGAAAAGCATGGTTTTACCATTGTGACTACTTCACATATGAGCATTTTTGAACAAATTGCATTGTGTAGATCCGCTGATTTGCTGTTGTCTGTGCATGGGGCGGGGCTTACTAACATGCTGTGGATGCATCCTGGTGCAAAGGTTGCTGAAATTCGTCGTAGAGGAGATGCGCACAACAACTGCTATTTTTCGCTTGCGAATGCGCTTGATATTTCGTACTTCTACAGTCTCGCTAATGCTGACTCTCAAAATACGCACAAAGCGTCTTTGACATGGGATGTTGCTGAGGCTACGTATTTTATAGAGCAACTGGTTCAGTAGGTGGCCTAAAAGCTTATTCCCAAGGGGCGTAAAGTCCGCGTGAAGAATTTATACGTATTTGGTGATATTCTTGCGCCTCTGGGAACGGGCATTTTAGGCCTTCGCTTATGAAGCGCATTCACACCATGGCGCATCACTACCGAAAAAATACAGCAACGGAATATAAAAAAAACTTTGTATGAATGTACAAAATTGCAGAATGCGCAAAGATTAAGAAACCTTGCGCGTAAAGACTGCTGTGCTATTAGCGTGAGAAAAATTCTACAATTTGTTGTTCTTCAGCAACAGTTGCAACCATGTCTCTTGTAGGAAGCATGGTAACTTCGCCTGATATGTCGTCACGCTTGAGCCATTCGGGTACGGCGCGCGAGCCATTTTCAGAAACGAGCCTGCGTAAAAGCCCAACGGAATTTTGATGCGAACGAGTTTCTATTTTGTCTCCAACACGTACTTGAATAGAGGGTACATCTACACGACGACCATTGAAATAAAAATGACCGTGGGTAACAAGCTGTCGCGCTTGCGATCTGCTGCTGGCCATACCAAGTTTATAGACAACATTGTCTAGTCTACGTTCAAGCAAAAAAAGCATGTTGTGCCCCGTAACACCGGGCTGCGTTTTAGCGCGAGCAAATACTCTACGCAATTGCTTTTCACTCACTCCATAAGAAAACTTGAGCTTTTGCTTTTCTATAAGCTGCCTTGAGAAACTCGTTTGCTTCGGTCTACGCTGCCGAATTTCACCCGGAGGGCTTGGCTTACGCTTTAAAAGCCTATCGTATTTTGCGTTGCCAAATATATTAATGCCAAATCGTCGTACCAATTTGCCTTTTGCTTTCATTAATCGTGCCATAGGAATATTTATTATCGTAGGTTTAGAAATTTTTGTCAACAAATAGGCTTCTGTTCAGCTGAAAAGCAAAGGGAAAAAGTACCCCCAAATAGAACAAAAAAGTGTGAAATGCTGATTTGTGTTGTATTGAGAAAGAAGCGCAGTTAAATTTATGAGGGCGATTACTTGCGCCCCCATAAAATATAACTTTTTCTTTGTTGTATGCTTTAAAAAAATTTTCCATTTAGAGTTTGATGTATTGAGTCACGGAATCTCCAAAAACAGATTCGAGTCTTTGGGCGTTTTTGAGTTCGTTGTACAATTTTTTTGATAAAGTTACTGTTCTGAGTGGATTATCTGTAAATGCTCCATCGCCGATTTTTTGCACCGAATTGGGAATGACAACTTCTGTAAGCTTGTTTCCATTAAATGCTTTTTCTTCTATGGTTTCTACATTTTTCCCAAGAACAAGAAACTTTATGTGATTTCTATTCTCTGAGTCCACCCATCCACTGCCGGATATAAATATTTCGTAAATCTCTTTAGAAAAGGCGCGTGCACCAATTCTTACCACTGAGTCTGGAATAATTAATTTTCCTTGAAGTTCATGGCCTGCGAATACATCGTCATCAATGATTTTTACATTTCTTAAATCAATATCAGTGAAATATTTTCTGCTTCCGCCCGAATAATAGTCATATTCGCCCTTTTTAATATGAGTGACATTATCGTTTAAGACAAGTTTTAATTTTTGAGTACGCCAGCCGATGCGATGTACTATAACAACTCCATTATATAGTTTTTCATGAGAGATTCTAAGTTTTGGTTTTGGCTTTGGACGATTGTTTGTTTGTATATTAGGATATGAAGCATTAGGGAACACTAGTTTAAATCTTTCCTGAAATTTATCATACAAACTTTGTTCCATGTATACCGTGGTAATGGGAGAATTTTTGAAAGAATTTCCCAAAAGACGTTTTAACATGGAGCCTGTCTCGAATGTAACGCTTGTTAAATTTTTATTATTAATAAAACTTTTATTAATAAGTTGCACAGATTTTGGAATAATAATAGATGTGAGTTTAGGATTATCAGAGAAAGAATCGTCAATTTCTTGTAACTGAGATTGAGGCTCAAATTCAATGGAATGCAGCTTTGGATTTTTAGAAAGAGATTCAATCTTAATCACTGCTATTGATGCTGGTAATACAACAGATTCAAGATTAGGATATTTACGCATATCAGCTGATATGTAATCTAGTTTAGAGCCTGTTTCAAAAATTATTTTTTTAAGTTTCTGATAACCATCAGCATCTGGGAATTTTGTTACGGTATTTGAAATTTCTACGCTTTCTACTGTCTGTAAACTTGCAATGTCTTCACTTGTTGGATTAATAAGCCGACCGTTAAATTTTAACACAGTTTTTTTATTGAGCAGTATGTTGTATTTTCGTGACTGTGAGCTAGGAGATGCTCCCTTTGTTACCCCTAATTCTAGTGTACCGGCAGATGTCGTAATACTTATACCACTTTGTTTTTTAGTACTATCTGTACTTTTCTTAGTGTTACCCGTGTTCTTTTTAGCACTAAAAGCATTTTTTGTTATTTGCTTTTTTGGTACCGGACTAAGCACATTGCATGATGCTACCAAAATTGTGAGTAACACAACCAAAAATTGTGAAATAATTTGCTTCATGAGAAGACCTCCTGTATCGTTTTATACATCCATGCAATTACTTAAAAATTAATTGCATTAATATTGCGCAAAATTAATATTATATGCATGTATATGATATCATTTTTTGAAGAAAATTTTAATCTTTTTTTTAAAAAAATAATAAATTGAATAAGTTATTGCTATGCAACTATTTAAGTTGCATAGCAATAGTTTGCATCCCCTTGCTTCGCTCGTGAGCGTCCTCATAGCCGTGTCATGGGTGGTGAGCAGTACACTCGCGCAAACTTATTTCCATACAATCTTCATACTTGTGCACAGTATCTATGTCATTACTGCTTTAGCACACAGGAGGCTTTTTGCTATAAGCTCCATCTCTGTGTCGCGTTGCGACACTTATTTTAATTGTTTCTAGCCGCTCGCCTAACGGCTCCCGACTCTTTTCTTTGGTACTTGCTATAAGCTCCATGTCTGTGTTGCTGCGCAACACTTATTCAATTGTTTCTAGCCGCTCGCGCTTTTCAGCGCTCCCGACTTTTCTTTTTTACATCCATACAGCCGTGCCATGGACGGCACGCATTGGCTGCCAAGGATGGTAAAAAGAGAAAAGAAAGTACAGCCGTCCGAGGCATCATCGTAGTGCGTTTAGCTCCATGGCAACAGAAAGAGTTCACAGAAACAGCGTGAGCTATAACACAGAAAGACGCGCGTAGCGCAAACACAAGCGCATCTGCGCAAAAAAGGGGCGGTGGGTGGGGGAGAAAAGACACGGGTATGCAAAGAACGAGTACCATAAAGCAATGAAGAAAGAATTTTTATCGCCTGAGCATATACGCGACAATGCCTTGTTGCTTGCTAAAAAAATACATACGACCGGGTTTGTTCCCACTATTATGTACGTTAGCTTGCGTGGCGGGGCGACGTTTGGTAATGCGATAAGCGAGTATTTCAAGCTTGCTTCACACGGACGGCACAAGCCATTATACGCTGCCGTGGTCGCGCATTCATATGGCACTTTTGACAGCGGCGCGGTACACATAGACGGCTGGACTTTTCCGCCTAGCGCCATACGCGCGTCCGACTCGGTCATGCTCATTGATGATATTTTTGATTCAGGCAAAACAATTAACGTGTTAGCGCGCGAAATACTGGCGCATGGCGTGCCAAGGGAAAACTTAAAAATAATAGTGCACGACTACAAAATACGCAGCTTTGAAAAGACAGAGCATGCCTTTGTGCCTGATTACTACAGTAGAAAAATAAACATAAAGAAACGCGAAGACGATGCATGGATACACTATTTAAGCCATGAGCTAGACGGTTTAAGTGACGATGAAATACGTGAGCATTACCCCCAAGGGGTGCAAGAAACCATTATTTCGCTTATTAACAGCAAAAATGAACAAAGATAACTCCACTCACACTATGTGGTATTTTGCCTGTTTTCAATAAGCTGCGTTACCACACTGGGGTCGGTGAGCGTTGTGGTGTCACCTAGCTCTTCGTAGTCATTGTGTGCAATTTTGCGTAGAATGCGGCGCATAATTTTGCCCGAACGTGTTCGAGGTAGTCCCTCGCTAAACTGAATGAAGTCCGGGCTTGCAATGGGGCCTATTTTTTCGCGTACCCAACGCCTGAGTTCTTCGCGCAATACATGGTGGTCTGCTGCGCGGTGTTCTTCCTTGAGCAAGCAAAATGCGTAAATGCCCTGTCCTTTAATTTCATGTGGGTAGCCCACAACTGCAGTTTCTGCCACATACGCATGTTTGTTAAAGGCGTCTTCTATTTCTGCTGTGCCCATGCGGTGTCCCGAAACATTTAACACATCGTCCATGCGCCCCGTAATGCGTATGTAGTTTTGTTCATCTCGATCCGCACCGTCTCCAGTGAAATAATAATTTGGAAATTCGCTGAAGTAGGTTTTTACAAAGTTTTCATGGTTGCCGTAAATGGAGCGCGCTTGCGCAGGCCATGAGTCTTTTATGCAAAAGCTGCCTCTCCCCGCACCGTGAATTTCCTTTTTGTTTTCGTCCAGTAGCACGGGTTGTATGCCAAACATGGGGAATGAAGCCTTGCTCGGTTTTAAGTCCCACAAATAAGGTAGGGGCAGCACCATGTGTCCGCCGGTTTCGGTTTGCCACCATGTGTCAATTATGGGGCAGCGTTTCTTGCCAATAACTTTATAATACCAGTCCCACGCTTTTACGTTTATTGGCTCACCTACAGTGCCGAGAATACGTAAGGATGAGAGGTCGCGGTCATCCACAAAATGCTGCCCACGCGAAAGTAAAGAGCGAATGGCTGTTGGAGCCGTGTAGAAGCTAGCAACTCTATGCGCTTCTATAATGCGCCAAAATCGTGAGGCATCGGGATAAAGTGGGGAGCCTTCAAAGACAAGGTTATGCGCCCCAAAGCTCAAAGGCCCATAGACTATGTAAGAGTGTCCCGTAATCCAGCCTACGTCTGCAGAACACCAGTAGAGTTCTTCGTTTCTATAATCGAAGGCAATTTCAAAGGTAAGGTTTGTGTACACCATGTAGCCGCCTGTGGTGTGCACCAGCCCCTTAGTCGTGCCTGTAGAACCCGAGGTGTAGAGAATGAAGAGAGGGTCTTCCGCGCCCATGGGTTCACAGGGGCATGTCTCATCAGCTGCGTTGTACAGCGTGTGATAGTCAATGTCTCTGCCTTCAAGAAGGGGCGTATTGGTTTTTGTTGCTTTCACAACCAGCGTGTGTTGTACGTCTTGACAGCGCTCCAAAGCTGCGTCAACGTTTGCCTTGAGTGGTATTGTTTTGCCTCCACGCACGCCTTCGTTGGCGGTAATGACATAGCGTGAGTTGCAGTTTTCAATGCGCGCAGCCAAACTTTCGGCACTAAAGCCACCAAAAACCACGCTGTGTACTGCGCCTATTCTCGCACATGCAAGCATGGCAAAAAGCGCTTCGGGTATCATGGGCAAGTAAATAGTAACCACGTCTCCTTTTTGTACGCCTAGTTTTTTTAAAACATTTGCAAATTTTGAGACTTCTCGCAGTAGCGCTTGCACGGCGCGCATGGGTCGTCTGCTATCCACGTAATGGCTAGCGCCTCTGGTTTGTTTTGTGCGTGGCGGTCTACGCAGTTATAACAGGCGTTGAGAACGCCGTCTTCGTACCATTTTATGGAGACTTGTTTATTCACAAAGCTGGTGTTCTTAATACGCCTTGGTTTTTGCACCCACGTTATGCGCTCTGCCATTTCGCGCCAAAAGCCCTCAGGGTCTTGTATAGATCGCGCGTATTCTTTTTGATACGCAGCAAAGTCCAAAGCGTGGTGTGTGCCTTGTACAGAAATAGTGTCTTCTGCAGAAAATTCTGTGTGTGTAAAACGAGCCATATAGCCTCCTTTAATAAAAAGTTACATTGCTTTATTTTACCACGAAAAGAGGTACGCGCATGTGTTATAAAAATACCTAAGCACAACTTCTGGTGATGCATTTTTTATTCACATGCGACTTACACTTATTTGTCCACTATTTGCCTACTGCGTGCATGATAACGGTGAAAATAAAATTTTGTTCAATGGTGCCAGTGAGCAAATGCGCCCAGGGCCCTGTGGCATAGACTGCCACGTCTTCGCCACCATGTGTCTCAGATTTCAAAGGCACTAGGGCTTGCTGAAGATAATCGGGGCGCATGGCCTGCTCATTAGTAACCCTTGGACGACCGTCGGACTTGCCTACAATGGAGGCTGTTTCAGAACCCGTTATGTACCCTGCGGTAGTATAAGGCTTGTTGTCTTTTGCCATGTTGGGTTGCGCGTTGTGCGTGCTGCCCGCAGCGTCTATGCCATAACAGAGACCCGTAATAGGCGAGTTAAGCCCGCAGTAACCAGCAAGCGCTAAACCATGGCTGTGGTCAGTGGTAACAATAACCAACGTGTCCTTCACGTTTACTTTTTGCATCACACGCTCTATTGCATGAGCAAAGGCTTCCCCGTCCTTCGCTGCGCGATGCAAATTGTTTGCATGGTGTGCGTGATCAATGCGCCCCGCTTCAATAGTTAAAAAATAGCCCTGCTTGTTTTTTTGTAGTATTGCAAGGGCGGCTTCACTCATATCTGCGAGTGAGGGCTCTTCGTTTGTGCGGTCTTCTTCATAAGCCATGTGTGAACTTGAAAAAAACCCTAAAAGCGGGGAATCTGTCACGGCGTTTACCGCATCGCGTAGTTCTTGTGCCGTAGAAACATAGGTAACGCCGCGCGCCTGTGCTTTGTTAATTAAATGCTTGTTGTCACTGCGCTTGCCAAGAGCTCCGTGTACCTCAAGGCTCATGGGTACAAAGTGTCGCGCTCCGCCACCAAGCGCAATATCCACATTTCCCTTGGCAAGGTTTTCAATGAGCTGCTGGGCAATGTCGGGATATGTGCAATCCTTTGGTTGTTGTGAATTATCCTCGTAGGCGCGGTCTGCTGCATGTGCGTAAGCAGTGGCTGGTGTTGCATGCGTGATGCGCGCCGTGGAAACAACGCCCACAGACTTGCGCATGGTGCTAAAAATTTCCGAAGGCACAGCAACCTCTCCTGAGGCGGTTTTGCTACAGGCGCCTCGTGCAACGCGCTCATCAACCCCAATCACGCCGACCCGTGTTTTTACCCCTGTGTGCAAGGCTGTGCCCGTACCCGCGGAGTCTGGTGTCTGTCCGTTTGTGTTGTAGGTTTTTACAAGCCCCACGTATGGAAAGCCTTCATGCGCTTGCACATGCTTTTCGCCAATCTCGCCCAAACGCTGCCCGGCAAAAAGGCGGTTGACGTAGTTAGACGTAATGCCATTCCCATCTGCTATAAACAAAATGATGTTTTTTGCTCGGCGCTTATTTGGTTTTATTTGTAACTTTTTTTGCAAAGTCGTTTGTCCCTGACGGTACCATGGGTTTTGACTTTGTTTCAAAGCGCTGTTTTTAAGCGAATACGCTGGTGATATAGCCAATGCGCAGAGTGCTACGCTGCCAAGTAATAATACAAATTTTTTCATAATGTATCTCCTAAAATGATTCTGATACCTCAAGCATAAAAAACCATTGTGAGAGTAATGTCAAAACAAGATTATTTTTTTTAACCAAGATACATTACTACCCGCCGGCATGTGGGATAGTGGTTAAACTGTTGAGGGCTAAAGAAAATTTTTATGATGCGCAATGTAGTTGGTGACTACTCATCTATTTTCAAAATTTGAATACATTAAGCCGTGAAAGCATGGTGTAGGCTTAAGTCATGTATGGCATGAATTTTTTATTGCCTTTAAGGCTTTAAGGCTCGACAAGCACTGAGACTAAAAGTGCCTTAATGGTGTGCAGTCTATTCTCTGCTTGCTCAAACACAATGCTATAGTCGGATTCAAACACGGCTTCGGTGACCTCCACGCCCTCTTTAAGCTGCGGGTATTGTTGCGCTATTTCCTTACCAGTGTTCGTTTTGTCATTGTGAAGGGCGGGTAGGCAATGCATGAATTTTACGTGCGCATTCTGCGCTTGCTTTATAAGTTGCATGTTCACTTGATAGGGCAGTAAAAGGTCGATGCGCTCTGCCCACTTTGCGCGTGGCTCACCAAGTGAAACCCAGACGTCTGTGTATATAAAATCCACATCTTGTACTGCAAGTGCACTGTCCTCGGTAATGAGCAAGCGCGCACCAGTTTTTGTGGCATTGTGCTGACACTCCTCCACAAATGCTTTATCAGCCCACAGTGTTTTAGGGGCGGCAATGCGCACGTCCATACCAAGTTTTGACCCCACAAGCAACAATGACCTTGCCACATTGTTTCTGCCGTCTCCAAGGTACGCGTAGTTTACGTCTGCTAGCGCTTTTTTGCTGTGCTCCTGCATGGTCAAAATGTCCGCCAGCATTTGCGTTGGATGAAAGGCATCCGTAAGCGCATTGAGTACGGGTACCCCTGCGTAACGAGCCAAGGTTTCAACAACCGATTGCTCAAAGCCGCGATACACAATGGCGTCAAACATACGCCCAAGCACGCGCGCAGTGTCAGCAATGCTTTCTTTATGCCCCATTTGCGAAGACTGCGAGTCAATGTATGTAACGTGCGCGCCTTGGTCGTATGCCGCCACTTCAAAGGCACAACGCGTGCGCGTAGAGGTTTTTTCAAAAACAAGCGCAATAGTTTTGCCTTGTAGTTCTTGTTGCTCAGAGCCTGCGCGCTTTGCTTGTTTTAAATCTTGCGCGCGCGTGAGCAGGGTCATAATTTCACTCTCGCTGTAATCGCATAAACTGAGCACATGTCTTTTATAAAGGGTGTGGTTCATAATTTGTGTTCCTTTACTTATCTAGTATAGTCTTGCTGCATAAGGAGTACTCACATAACGAACTCACGCTGTGGCATAAGCATGTATAGCTACTTACGCGCTATGGCGTTTATAACGCTACGGCATCACGCGCTATGGGGCATGTCATGCAATGCGTGCCTCCATGCCCTCGGCTTAATTCTGAAGCGCGTATTGTAATGACTTCTACGCCTTGAGCTCGGAGCGCGGCATTGGTTGCGGTGTTTCTGTCATAGGCAATTACGACGCTCGGCTCTAAGGCAAAAAGGTTGTTCGCATTATTCCATTGCTCGCGTGCATCTCCATAAGTACTGCCCCCCGTTTCAACCACACGTAATTTTTTACAACCAATGGCGCGCGCTACAACTTCTACAAAAGGTTTTTTTTCTGCTTCTATGGAAAACCCTCGGGCGCTCTTGTCGGGGCGTAAACTAAAACTCTCCATAGTATCCACAACATGCGGGAATACCGTAACAAGATCTCTGTCGCAAAACGTAAAAACGCTATCAAGGTGCATTGCCAAGCGTTTGTTTGGCAGGGCTGCAACAATAACGTGTTGCGCTACACCCGCAGCAAAGAGCCGAGAGGCAAGCTTGCATATGGCTTTTGCTGACGTGCGTTGGCTCATGCCGAGCAGTACCACGCCCTTCCCAACGGGCATTACATCACCGCCTTCCATGCTTGAAATACCGCAGTCTCCTTCTAGGCCATGCCACCACATGGGAATGGTTTGTTGGGCAAAGTATGGATGAAATTTATAAATGGCGTTCATGAGCCGCGCCTCCTGCGAGCGCACCGAAAAATTCATGGAGCTTATTACCAACCCATCGTAAACCCATGCGGAGCTGTCGCGCGTAAAAAGCATGTTGGGAAGCGGTGAGACAATAAAGCCGTGTTTTTCTTCAGACTTTTCAATGAACGTCAAGTAGTCGGCTTTCAACCCAAGGTCGTGAGAAACATCGCTTATTGATATGCCGCCAATGAGGTGTTGCGCAAACTCCCGCGGCGGCTTAGCCTTTAGCCATGCGCCGAGTTCTTTCATAAACGCATCATCCACTTGGCATGACGCAAGCCGCTGGTCGCTTATCCACTCAAGCGCTTCGGGAATTGTCGCAAGTTCCGCTAAGAATTCATGCATTTCCAAAACCTCAACGCCGCGCCCGCGCATTGTAGTTACAAATTCGCCATGCTTCCGCTGTGCTTCTTCCACCCATAGCACGTCATCAAAAAGCAAGTCGGGGTAGTTTTGAGGACTCAAGCGTTCATGAGCTAAGGCGGGGGCGCACACTATGACGCGGTGTAATTTGCCGTATTCAGAATGTACTCCGAATGCCTGCGTATTCACAAAACTTACTCCACCTTCCATTCCAAGGTTTGGCCTGCGCACAGGGGGACAACACCATCCATGAGGTTTGGTACCGTCCACGGCTCTTTCACAAGGCGCAGTTTTGTGGTGTTGCGTGGCAGTTGATAAAAGCGCGTGCCGTAGAGTGAAGTAAACTTTTCCAAGGCATGTACCCAGCCGTCTGTTTTAGCAAAATGCGCGCGTGCGTTGTAAAAAAATTGCGTCATAAGCGGCAGGGCAACCGGCGCAGAGTAGACACCTGCACAGCCTGAGGCGCATTCCTTGTCTTCACGCTGATGCGGTGCGGAGTCCGTGCCCAAAAAAAACTTTTCGTTTTCTTCCAGCAATGCGCCTTGAATTGCGCGCGTATCTTGCGGGCATTTGAGCAGGGGCTTACAAAACAAATGCGGGTTTAAAAAACCGCCCAGCATTTCTTGCAAGTTAAAAAGCGCGTGGTGTACGGTTACCGTGGCTGCAAGCATTCCAGAAGTGTCGCTTCGCACGTAGTCAACTGCTTCTGCGCTGCTCACATGTTCAAGCACAATGCGCAAGCGCGGCGCTATGGTTTGTATGCCCGCAAGGGTTTTTAAAAAATTCTTTTCGCGCTCCAATACAAAAGAGTCGGGGCATTCACCGTGTATGCATAAAACCATTTCTTGCTCTTGCATTTCGCGGTACACCTCGGCAAGGGCGAGGGCGTCGTGCACTCCATCTTCTGCATGCGTGGTGACACCTTGGGGGTATAGCTTGCACGCGACAATGCCTGCGTCTTTCATTGCGCGTATTTCAGCGGCGCTGTGGTCGGGGTAAAGCTTGCACGTCATAAGCGGCGTAAAATTTTTACGTCCGTCTTTCGTTTTAGCAGCGCGCAGTATTTCTTCTTTGTAGCGCAGCGCATCAGCTGCTGTGCGTATTGCGGGCACGGTGTTGGGCATAACAAGCGCGCGTTCAGCCCACTGGGCGCTACGGTGCACATAAGAATTCATGTGCTCTCCTCGCCGAAAGTGCACATGAAAATCATCGGGGGTATGTATGCTAATGCTTGTAGAATTCATAATAATGAAGCTTTAAAAAATAGCGGCAGGTGCAAAACTTACACTTTACCGTAGCTTTAGTATAAAGGCTATCTCCTTGTTGTTCCATAGTAGCGACGCAGCGCATTCGTTTGTGCCTGACTAGAGGGCTTCCTTCTTCCATATATTTCATAAAACTTCTATAATTATTGCATATGCGCAATAGAACATTCATTTATTGTTTTCAACGCAGGAGGTTCTTATGAAAAAGATATTATTTATATTGTTGCCTGTAGTATTAGTTGCAGGATGTGCTTCGCTAACAAAACCATTATCAGATGAATTTACGAAAACAATCATAGTTGAGACATCACATAAAAACGATAAGTCATTTGTCATAGTCAATGAGTGGCTTACAGAAACCATAAACGATGCCCGTTCAAGTATAGAATTTTCTGACAAGGATGATGGAAAAATTATCGGTGATATAATCATAGAGACACTATCTTATGACATAAAAATTAACTACAATATTACTATTAAAGATAAGAAAATAAGACTAATTCTTAAACCGAGAGGGGTTTCATATAAATCCACAAATTGGTATACGGGGAATGTCTCTCTTTCTACTTTTGCATTTTATTTTGTGTCTTATTCGGGTAAGCTTTCAGATATAAAAAAGCAAGAACAATATTTATCAAAAAAAATAGAGAGTATTTCAAATTCTTTTGAAGAGTATCTAAAAAATTATAACGAAAAATTTTAATATAAGCAAAAATCATTTACGAAATATTTCCAGCAATGTAATAAATACGCCTATAAACATCATAATAGTTAACGTACCCAAATTACAGAATAAATGCGGGGGCTTTTCTACGGGGTAATTTTGAACTAGTAAAAATAATTTACACGTTGAATAATGGCGTCTTTGAAAGACACCACATGTGCCTTGTTACTTCATTGGCGTTCTATAGCGAAAAACCCATAAAGGCAAACAACGCAGAAAAACCCACACCCATAAAAACAAGTACAAGAATAAATTTGGTGCTTTTTATTTCTGTCAGTAATTCTTTTTTGACACCCTCTATACGCTCATTCGTGGATTTTATCCGCTCATGAATCATATTGAATTTTTCATTAACAGCATTAAATTTTTCAGTGATTACTTCTTCAAGTCTATCAATGCGTGCGTCTTTGAGACGTTCCGTGAGTATTTCATAATGCGTTACGGGAGTATGCAAGTCATCTTCTTGTTTTTGAGCAAGCGCCATGTTTTTAGTATATCAAACAATACTGTGTATTTCTCTAGTACGCTTGTTTTCGTTGTTGGCCTCAAGTGGCAAGTGCAAGAGAGAAGCACTGAGTAGGAGTTCAGGAATCGAGACATTTCCTCGGGCGATTGTTTGATCAATGTTGTACGTGAGCAATCTCACTGCGTTTTACTGTATGAACGGCTGTGCCTCCTAATGTAATTTATTGCGGAAGTACTGGCGCATTAAACCAATGGCGTTTTCTATGGCACCTTGAATCTATCACCGTGACTTTACCAAGCTTGCAAATTATGCAGATTTACAAAATAATGGTTTTATTTCCACTCACAAAAACCTTGTCCTCACACACATAATTAAGCGCCTTAGCAAGCGTTACTTTTTCTACATCACGTCCTATCTTTTTCATTCCTTGTGCGTTGTATGAATGATCTACAGGCACAACCTGTTGAGCAATAATAGGTCCCTCATCAAGATCTTCCGTCGCAAAGTGCGCAGTTGCCCCTATTATTTTCACACCCCGCTCATAGGCTTGACGGTAGGGGTTTGCACCTATAAAGGCAGGCAAAAACGAATGGTGAATATTAATTATGCGGTTCTTATATGCATTAATAAACTGCGCGCTTAGTATGCGCATATACCGCGCCATGACAATATACTCAGGCTGATACTGCGCGCATATGGAAAGCAATGCCTGCTCATGCTCTTCGCGGGTCATGCCCTCTTCACACGGAATATAGTGGAACGCAACACCAAGCGATTGACACAGCTGCTGCGTATTCTGCTTGTTTGCAATAACCGCACTTACCCGCGCGTTCACATCCTCATGCATGGCGCGCAATAGTATGTCACCCACACAGTGGTATTCACTGGTAGCAAAAAGCACAATGTTTTTTTTGTACCTTCTATGCACATATATTTCTGCGTTTTTTGAAAGCGCGCTTGCAAGCAATGCCTTAATAGAATCACAATCACTCTCACCCGTACACTCTATGCGCGCAAAAAAACGCTCAGCCACCTTATTGTACGCAGGCTCCACATGCTCCTGCAAAGTTACAATATTGCAGCGCGCCTCATGCAAAATCTTGGCTATAGTAGCAATGATGCCCATCTCATCATCGCAAATTATTTTAATAATGATAGTATCTTTTTGAATAATCTCACCACCCTTTGAAGCCGTGCTATTTGATAATTCCATCGGCGTCTAATCCCATTTTCTATTTTTATTCTTATCTCGCTTTTCCCGTAGTCTCGTATCGAAACAAAAGCAAAATACAGTCTATTGTCAAACTCATCAAATGGTTCTCCTACAAAATGCCATCCTTTATATTTTTTAGGAAATGGTTTCTTTTCAAAATAAGGATCATGTACCAAAGCCGCAACTTTCACGAAAGGATAAATTTTTTCCGCCAAAAAATTTTGGTCAACTCCATAAGAATTATTTTGCTCATACTCTTGTATCATCTGACCAATACCCTTCAATATTCCATTTCTTGCACCCCACATTCCACCAAGAATTTTATCCACATGATTTGGGTGATCCCTCATAATATGAAAATCCTTATCACTGGCAAGCCAGGCATCCACTGCTATTCTTTCTCTCATGTTCAAACGACTATCAGTATCACGTGATATCACAATCACGTTAGTAGCATCCGCTGCTAAAAAACGCCAAAACATCGCTGTCCAGTCTCCATCCTCATCCATCTCTACAATTTCTGTATTATCAAAAGACCGTAATTGCAATACAATGTCTTCTGGAACACTCTTACCTATGTAAAACCTACAGAGCCACTCAGGATATATAGTTTTTGCCAGTTCTGCATTTCTCACGGCCCCCACCGTATACTTGGGGACATCTCCCCACAAAGAAAACGAAATTATCTTTTGCATAAGACTTTCTTTAGAAAACACAGACAGCAGTATCTGAAAAAATTCTTTGAATAATAATGCTCTCCGTTATTCACACACCCTCCTGCTGTCGCACATAGCTAGGACTATACACTTCATCAATTTGGCACAAATAATCGATAATAATATCTTCAAGCTGCTTATACTCTATTAAAAACGCATCATGTCCATACACCGAACTTATCTCCCTATAGCGCGCGTATTTCATAGTGCGTGCAATAGCACGTAGCTCATAAGGCGGAAACAAAATATCCGAATCCACGCCAACAAGGAGTACATTGGACTCTACCATGCGCAAAGCATCGTCAGTCGAAGACAAGCCTATTCCCACATCATGGGCATCCATGAGCTTTAAAAGCACATGGTATGAAAACGCATTAAAGCGCTGCAAAAACTTGTCCCCTTGGTACTCCACATAGGACTTCAAAGCATGCACGTGGTGTTCCTTACCTCCATCCTGTTTTTGTAGTGCAAACCCGCTTTCATCCGCAGAGTTAGACTTGACATTAAGCGTGTGAAACAAGGAAAAAATAACAGGAGACCTATAGCTCAAAAAGGCTATTTGCCGCGCTACCTTCATGCCCCCAGAGCCTGCATCATCACGTAACGCTCCCCATGAAGGGTCAGCATACAAGGCATTGCACTGTACATGGTGAGACGCCAACATCCACGGCGTCGTCTTTTCATTTGCTGCAATTATAATAGCGCGCTGTATATTCACCGCACCCGAGACAAGCCACTGAAAGGCAATTTGCCCCCCCATAGAGGCGCCTATGAGCAAACGGAGGCTCCTTATTTCAAGACTCTGTAATAGCGCCTCAAAGGCTTTAACAACATCCCTAGGACTAAGCAGCGGAAAGTCGTAGTAATACTTCTCACCCGTATGCGGGTTTACATCAAGCGGATGGGTTGAGCCGTAGGGGGAGCCGGGGATGTTTGCGCATATTATAAAATACCGCGCGGGGTCAAAAACCTTGCCGCTTCCAAAAAGAGCAGCCCACCACACAAAGGGGTCCGCATGTGCAGTAAAAGGATGTACCACAAACACGGCATTGTCCCGTGCCTCATTGAGCGCACCGTGCGTAGTGTACGCCACGTTCAAATGAGCAAAGCACTCATTTTTTTCTGTGGCAAACGCGGGAATACTCAGTGTTTTTTGCACGGCAGTTACAAGATACTAAGACTACTAAAAGCCGTAACTTACGCAGCCTTTTCAGACTTTGTGGTGCTCGCAGGAGCCGAGGCTTCCTTTGATGATGAAGTTTTCTTCTCAGAAGTAGTGCTGCTCGCAGCTTCAGAAGTTTTTGCAGCAGTAGTAGTACTAGCGTTGCTTGTAGAAGTAGCACTTGCAGAAGCACCACGGTTATCAGTTACATAAAAGCCACTACCCTTAAAAACAAGCCCAACACCTCCAGAAATAACGCGGCGCAAAGCAAGCTTACCACACTGCGGGCATTTTTTCTTCGGTGCCTCTTTAAAAGATTGAAAAAGTTCCAGCGCGTGTTCACACGAATCGCATACATAATCATACGTAGGCATTACTAAGACTCCTTAAAAATTAACAAAATATAATGTACCTCTATTATAGATAATTACAGAGACTATACCAAGCGATCTCCGCACGCTTACACTCACATACAAAAAGTGCTACGCAATATTGAGTGCAAAAAAGAAAAGAGAGTCCACTGCGTTGCAACAAACTCTCTTTTTTCAAAGACCATGGCGTATGGTCTCAACAAATAAGTTGTTTTTTAAATAAACATGAACTGTCCTTACCACGGTTTTTCGTGCCACGTTCGTACAGTTTCCGTGTTAGGATACAAAGAAGCACTCATAATAAATAATGATGCAAGCAAAACACCTAAAAAAACCACTACTGTTTTTCGTTTCATACCAATCTCCTCATTTTCATAACAATAATCAAATCTTTATCAAATTTCCAAACAATAAACCAAATAAGAATAATACATGAAACTATATTTCTTTATATCCACCTCCTATGTACAGAATTTTTTATTGCATGCACGCAACTTGCCGACAATAAAATTGTCACACAAATGCTTATTTTTGTCAAGTTTTTCAAGAAAAAAATTGAATTATGTTGCTATTTTTTCAACGAGACTGAGAAGTCGCCATGGACGGTGTGGCACAAACATGGAGCTTGCATCAAAGAAAAGTACCAAAGAAAAAAGAAAAACTCGCTAGCCTTATGAAATATGATGCGGGTAACGCGCTTACGCGCGCGTAAGCGCGGGGGTTACAAGCAGTGGGGGTGGGGGGCATTCCCCACAAAAGAGCAGCGGGCGGGCATCGCATCCCCCCTTAGGCTATAATAAAAGCCTTCCATTTTTATAAATTTCCCCATTGACACAATTGTTAGTCGAAGCTACAATAATAAGTATTCAAAAAAATTATGGAGGTTCTTATGAACTATTGGAAGTGGAAGCAGGGACTTGTCTGCTTGCTTTTATTGATGATGAGCACGGTGCTTGTCTACGCTGGTGGCTCGTCTGAGTCAGATTCAAAAGACGTCAATGTCTATTCTCACCGTCACTACGACGTGGATGCAGAACTCTACAAGGAATTCACAAAACGCACGGGAATACAAGTGAACGTTATATCCGGGGGCGCAGGAGAAATTGTAGAGCGCGCAGCAACGGAGGGAGAAAACACGCAAGCAGACGTGTTTTTTGTAACGGGTGCAGATATACTAGCACAACTTAAAAAGAACAAGTCGCTGCAAGCCATTGCTTCTTCGGCGCTTGGACGCGTTCCAAAGGCCTTGCGAGACCCCAACAAAACGTGGGTTGCAATTTCAAAGCGTGCGCGGGTCATTGTGTACGACAAAACAAAAACCGCTACGCCCGCGGTTACTTCATATGAAGATTTAGTGAAAGGCGCACACAATATCGCCATACGTTCTTCGAGCAATTCTTATAACCGCATGCTTCTGGCTTCTATTATTTACCACAATGGTGAAACTGCGGCTCGGCAGTGGGTACGCGACCTTGTAGCGCACATGGCGCGCCCGCCACAGGGCAACGACAGAGCGCAGGCAAAGGCAGTTGCGGCGGGCATAGCAAACTACGGGGTTATGAACACCTATTATGTAGGGCTTATGCGGCGTTCATCGAGCGCAGACGAAAAAAAAGTGGGTGATGCGCTTGGAATTATATTCCCCAACCAAGACGGGCGCGGTACGCACGTAAACGTAGCGGGCGTTGGACTTTCCAAATATTCCAAAAACAAAAAAAATGCAATCAAGCTCATAGAGTTTCTTTTATCAGACTACGCGCAAGAAAAAATAGCGCAAGAAAATTTTGAGTACCCTGCGGTTACTTCCGTTTCTGCGCATGAAGAGGTTCAGTCTTGGGGCTCTTTTAAAGAAGACGCAACTTCTGATTTGAACAAAATAGGGGTACTCGTACCACTTGCAGCAAAAATAGCAGACGAAGAGGGTTGGAAATAACGCGTTAGCGCTGCATGCACGTACATAAACACAGGGGCATTGGGACTTCAGTAGCATTAGCGGCACTTACGGCGCTTTTTCTCGCTCCCTTTGCCTCGCTTCTTTCGGGTCTGTGGTCTGCTAATTTTGCGGTGCTACAGACAGTCTTCTCATCGGTTTTTAGTTCTTACCTCCTCAACACAATTTTCCTATCAGTTTTTGTGATAGCGGGCGCCGTAGCCATAGGTGCGAGTACGGCGTGGATTACCAGCTATTACGAGTTTCCACTGCGCCGCTTGGTGAAAATTCTGCTGCCTATCTCGGTGGTCATATCCCCCTACATGCGCGCCATTGTATTTTCTGAATACGCCGATACGCTTTCATTTTCTGTTATTCCTTTTATACGAAGCCTAGCTCCGAGCATTGCGCCGTTTTTTATTACGTGGTTTAACGTCCCGTTTTTGATTGCAACGCTTATTTTCTCCTTATATCCCTACGTATACTTTTTGGTAAGCGCAGCCTACTTGCGCAGCTCGCGTAGCATTGTTGAGTCCGCACGCATTCTCAACACGCAACGGCGCAGCTTGTTTTTTAGCATAGGCATTCCCATTGCGCGCACGGCGCTTATAGGCGCGGTGGCCATTGTGTTTATGGACGTGCTTAATGAATACGCCGCAGTAGCCTATTTTGGATTTCCAACCATAAGCAGCGGCATTTATAGAACGTGGTTTTCCTACGGTGATTTGGGCGCGGCAAAGGTGCTTGCCTTGCTGGTGCTGGTACTGGTGCTGTTTGTGGTGTGGGCCATGCGGCGCAAGAGTGCGTCAATGCAGTACGACATACAGCGCTACGCCCCGCTCACGCGTATGCCACTGAGGCGCTATAGTGCACTTGCAGCCTTATGCTATTGCAGCATGCCCGTGCTACTCGGCTTTGCCGTGCCCGTGTTTCAATTTATATACTGGGCAACCTTTGCAATACGCAGTGGCATTAGCTACAACATGCTGCCACTAGTCAAAAACACCCTGCTGCTCATATGCGCCTCCGTACCCTTTGCCGCAGCCCTTGCCATTGCGGTCAGTTTTGCGTGCCACATAAAAAACACGCGCGCGCGCTCCATAAGCTACACCAGCATTACCTTGGGCTACGCCGTGCCGGGTTCCATCATAGCAATTGCCGTTTTAAGCTTTTTCTACCTTCTCAATAATTGGGTGACTAACGTCTTTCCACGTCAAAATATTGCGCATTTCTTCTTAGGCAAAACCATCATCGCGCTGGTCTTTGCAAGCATAGTGCGCTTTTTCTTTGTTATAGCAAACCCTATTTACACGGGGTTTCATCACTATGGCGCGCGTTACGAAAACGCGGCACGCAGCCTTGGCGTCTCCATACAAGAAACCTTTTTCAAAGTTTCTTTTCCGCTCAACATTCCCTTCATTGTAAACGGCGTCTTGCTTTTCATTGTGGAAATTCTTAAGGAAATACCCATGACGCTTATGTTGCGTCCCTTTAATTTTGATACACTATCAATAAAAACATACCTTCTTGCGCGCGATGAGATGATCATTCAATCATCGCTGCCTATGCTGCTCACCGTGGCAATAGGACTCATCTGCATTGCTTGTTTTCACATAAGCGAGTGGAATGTGCGAAACTCACGCGCGTGATATTACACACATGAACACTGGACTTGCAACTATAGACGTATGTTATCCTCCTCACCACAAGCGCTGTTTGCACAGTTTGTCGTTTGATATTTCGTCTTGTGGCATAACCGCCTTAGTAGGAGAAAGTGGCTCGGGCAAGACTACGGTTTTGCGCATTTTAGCGGGCTTCATGCGCCCGTGTGCGGGTGCGGTGTATGTAGACGGGCGAGAGGTCGCCTCAAAAAACACATGGGTCGCGCCAGAAGACCGAGAGGTCGGCGTCTTGTTTCAAGACTACGCCCTGTTCCCGCACCTCACCGTTGAAGAAAACATTTTATTTGGCGTGTCCAAAAAAAAGTCAAAACAAGAACGTAATAGCATACTGCACACCCTGCTAGAGGTGTGCGACCTCGACCGTTTTAATATTGCCCAGCGTTACCCCCACGAACTCTCTGGAGGACAAATGCAGCGCATAGCGCTTGCCCGCTCACTTGCTGCGCGCCCGCGCGTGTTAATATTAGACGAGCCCTTTAGCAACATTGACATAGAATTACGAGAGCGCATGGTGCCGCATGTAAAACAAGTGGTGGACATGTACGACATGAATGTACTGTACATAACCCATGAAAAAAACGAAGCCTTTACGGTTTCTGACAGCCTCGCAATAATACGGGACGGAAAGCTCTTGCAACAAGGCACGGCGCAGTACTTATATGAGAGTCCCTTAAATTCATACGTTGCAAAATATTTTGACACCGCCAATATTATGCCCATGCATTTTGAGACCGCTAGCGCAATGTTTGAAAGCCCCTTGGGAAGTTTTGCCCCACACAGCATTACTACGCACCACATGCATAGCGTGCCCTTGACCACCGAGAACATGGCGCAGCACTTGCAGCTATGCGTAAGGCCGCATGAGTTGTGCTTTACGCAGCGCGTTGACGAAGATACACTCATACCCTGTAAGTCTTCTCGCGGCTACAACGCACCCAAAAAGCGTGGCGTTGTGCGCGTACAGGAGGTTTTGTACTACGGGGGCTACTACGAAGTCAAGTGCATAAGCACCAATAGGCGTTTTGCGCATGTGCCCATTACCGTACAATGCGAAAGCGCACCACCTCCGCGCGGCAGCGTTGTAAGCATAACACTCAAAGACACACGCCGCTACGTGGAGGAAAACCAGCTTCATGTTGTCAGCGACTAGGCCGCGCAATCTTGCATCGGCATAACGCGCCACCACTACAAGTGCTGACACAAAACAGTGCGCTTATGCATCAGTGACCCGTGTACATCACGCTTTTTGCAAGCTTCTCACTTCTCGCCCTATTAAATGCTCGGGTATGTGACCGCGCACATAGGCAAGAATTACTCGTGCCATTTCCCCGTTGAGCTTGATGTGTGGATTGAGTTCCCTCCACTGTTTTATTTCTTCTCTCTCTTCTATTGTGAGCGAAAGCGCTAGATGATAATCCGCTAAAGCTTTTTTCATAACATGCTCCTTTAATACAGTTATTGCTTTTTATTATTTAGATAATACATTTATAAATGTTTTTAGTCAAGCATTTTTTTTAATTTTTTTGTAATAATAAAAACAATGATGTTTTGGGAA
The DNA here is from genome assembly GCA_965196605.1 of Spirochaetia bacterium. Classification (GTDB taxonomy): domain Bacteria; phylum Spirochaetota; class Spirochaetia; order WTKD01; genus CBDAKK01. The sequence goes on along the minus strand of CBDAKK010000002.1, from coordinate 224,417 downwards.
AACGTTAAAAAAGCCGGAATTCAGCAAGCAGGCAAAGAACGCGGGTGGATTAGGAAACTCGCCGAAAAATGCGGCATACATGAGGTTGAATTGGGCAACAAAATAAGGAAGAACACAAATGTCAATGTTCATGACGCTTCTCGAATTGCCGCTGCATTGGATACCACGATAGAAGCATTGCTCTCTGACGGCTTATTGCCCGCCGCAAAAAGCAATGGGCGTCTTCAAGCTCATACTACCGCAGTTAACAAATTGAAAGAGATTATACAAAAATATATAAGGACTCTTGGCCGAGTTAGAAAGCGTTAGCAACAATGCTATAAGCCCTCAAGCTCTTTTGCATGCCCCGCATAGCGCTGACGAATATGTGCACACAGCCGCACAGCAGGCGCCGCACTACTATGCCGGAAATTCGGACGCAGCAGTAACTACCGTGGAGGAAGGCGTAGGGCACAACGCGGAGGAAGAAGTACATGCAGAAAGCGCGACTTCCTATCGCTATCATCATGGCGCCAATAATACGCATGAGAGATTTTACATTACGCTCCAAGATTGCGATGAAATGCCATTGAACAAATTTGCACCAGCTCATGCGGAACATGCATACGGCTACCTCGTGCCCAAGGAAGACGTGGGGGATGAGGTGAGCACTCAAACACACGGGGTGTTTCATGTGCGTGGCCATTCCATGGTGGATGAAAAAATAAGCGAGGGCGCGCGCGTGCTCATTTGTTTGAACAACAAGCCACAAGACGGACGCATATCACTGGTGTACAGAAAGCATGATGACGGGTGCACGTTAAAATTGTTGGTACAACAAGATGCGCGCTGGTACATACAATGGCGTAATGGCTCAGGTAAACAGCAAGCTCTTGAAGTGGATGACCGTGTTATTGGGGTGTATGTGCAAACTTTGCAGCGGTGGCACTATGATCATTCATAAGACAGCGTAGCCTTGTGAGCCTTGCACTAGAGTGCTCACATGAGGCGCATGAGTAGGCATAGCGGTGTATAATAAAACTATGATACCTGTAGCAATACTCGGAGCAACGGGAACCGTTGGCCAAAAATTTATAACGCTATTGCAAAACCACCCGCAGTTTCGTATTCAAGAACTTGTGGCTTCTCAAAGGTCTGCGGGGTCATGGTACAAAGACGCGGTCTCGTGGCAACAGAGCGTGCCGCTCCCTGCGGAGCTGGCAGAAACCATGGTGCTCTCTACGGAGGATGAGCTTTCCTCGCCCATTTTGTTTTCGGGCTTGGACAGTAGCGTTGCATACGAGGTAGAAAAAAACTACGCGGAGCGCGGGCATGTGGTCATCAGCAATGCAAAAAACCACAGAATGGAAGCGCGGGTGCCGCTGGTAATACCTGAGATAAACCATGAGCATTTGCGCGCCATTGAGGCACAAGACTACAAGGGTGCTATTATTACCAACCCAAATTGCTGCGTCATGCAGTTGGCGCTTGCCCTTGCGCCGCTACACAGGGCCTTTGGCATAAAACAGGTCATGGTTCAAACCATGCAGGCCATAAGCGGCGCGGGCTACCCCGGTGTGGCGTCCCTTGACATTCTGGGAAATGTGGTTCCCTTTATTTCGGGTGAAGAAGAAAAGCTTGAAAGTGAACCGAGAAAAATACTGGGGGGCTACGACACAGCACAGGGCTTTGTGGAAGCGCGTATTGAAATAAGCGCGCATTGTAACCGCGTTGCCGTGGTAGATGGACACACTGAGTGCGTCTCGCTGAGCCTTGAGAAGCAACCAAAAACTATGGAAGAACTCATAACGACATGGAATGACTTTTCGGCCTTTCCGCAAGAGCATGGCCTGCACTCTGCACCGCAAGCGCCCCTGCTGTTTGTAGAAGGCCAAGAGCGCCCGCAACCGCGCCTTGACCTTTGGACTGGCAAGGGCATGACAACCACCATTGGCAGACTACGGCGCTGCCCCATACTTGAGTACAAGTTTGTCGTGCTGGGACACAACACCATACGCGGAGCTGCGGGTGCAGCGGTGCTCAATGCCGAGGCAGCGCTTGCCATGAACCTCCTTGAGCGTTATTTGTAAACCATGCGCACCAATGCATACGCTCAGAGCAGCCCCGCCTTTGTTTTTTTTGATGAGGGTGTCTCAAACACCGCGCAATCACTTGAACTCATGCTGGGCGCAACTGCGCGCTACACGCAAGAAAACGTGCCCGTGTTGCTCATGTGTGAAGCCTACTGCAATGCACGCCAGCACATTTTAGAGGCGGGGCACTGGGCGGCAAGGGGTGAAGGGAAAAAAGCGCTTGCTATTTTTGATGAGCTCTATGAGGCGCACAGAAAAGAAATTGAGCCTCTTATTACGAAGACTCAAGAAATAAAAAGTAGCGCTACAAAAATAATGCAGACTTGCATGCAAACTACGCATGAAAACATGCGCCTCTTGCTTGTAGGTGTTACGCGTCTCAAGGAGCTCAGTCCTAAAACCTCTGCCTTGCTCATGGACATGAGTTCGGCACTTGCCGCGTACACGGTCGCATTATACCTGCAGTTGAAGACAAATAGCTGCGTGCGCATTGTGCAAGCGCTTGAGGCAGTGCCTGAAAAATTTGAAACAGCGCAGGTGTATGTAGTGCTTGCACGCAATGGCGAGCGCACACAGCAGGGCGAGGTGGCAATGCATAATTCAGCGGACGCGCTTGCAGCCGCGTATGCAAAAAAAGCAGGGGCGCGCGTTGTAGACATTTGGACGCACACGCATGGGGTTATGACGGCCAACACTGCATACGTTGAAAATGCGCGGGCGGTGCGTACGCTGAGCTACGAAATGGCCTTGGAAATAGCCATGCTGGGAGGTAAGGTATTTCACCCGCTTGCCTTGCAAATGCTTATGAAAGACGAAATACCCCTCGCCATTTATTCCACGGCAAACCCAGCTGCGTACACTACCTCCATAGCGCTGACACAAGAGAATGCGCATATTCCCGAGGTGGTCATTACCAACCAAAATTCGTGCAGCATATGCACCATTTCTTCCACTGACATGTTTCATCGCCACGGGTATCTTGAAAAACTCTTTCGTATATGCTCGCAACACCATGTCTCGGTAGAAACCATTAGCACTTCTGAAATATCCGTCACTATCAGCTTTTTTACTCGTTTCTGCACCAAGGCATTTTTAGCTGACTTGCGCATGCTCGGTGATGTGCGCTACGCTGACAATTATTCGCTTATAAGCCTTATTTCTAGCAGCGTGTGGAACTCACCTCAAAAAATAGCCTCAGCGCTTTCTTGCATTCCTCCCGACGTCGCAATAGAAACCCTGTCGCTTGGAAATGCCGAATTGAGTTTCAGCTTTGCCGTACAAAGCACACACGTACAAAACGTTATGCAAGGCATACACGACTCGCTCTATTCATGGGCAACAAAGTTGTCTTTGCGGGGGGAATATCCCCCCACACCCCCCTGCAGTAAGACGCTGCTCTGCGCTACGCGCGTGTAAGCTGCAAGCCGTGTGTGTTTTGCTTGCGCAGCATTGCGTGAACGCCTCTTGTTGCCAAGACGCTATTCTAAATACGCTATCCATTCGGATGGCCGTTCTTTCTTTTCTTTTTTACCATCCATGGCAGCCAATGCGCCCCGTCCATGGGGCGGCTGTGAGGACGCAAGAGAAGAAAAGTCGAGAGCCGAAGGCGAACGGCTAGAAACGATTAAAATAAGTGTCGCAGAGCGACACAAAGATGGAACTTATAGCAAAAGAACCAAAAAGAAAAGAAAAACATCCTGTGAGGCTAACGCCATAGGGACTAAGGAACTGAGTTTGGAGATGCTGATGCGTGTTGAGCGCTGCGCGCGGGTGAGTAGCAGCAAATATGAAATTGAGTTGTTTTGTGTTGTATGTGATATTGCGTAGTTACTCTAGCGTGGTGCTCCATGGGGGTGTGGAGGGCTGCCCCCACAAAGTGCTCATGCAATAGTTTGCATCCTCTCGCTATGCTCGTGACTTTGGTACTTTCTTCATAATTGCTCTTGTATCTTGTTCCCTATGGCGTAGCCCCGCAACTGCACCACTTCTTTTTCTTTTTTTCTTTGGTACCTTTCTTTTTTCTTTTTGAAAAAAGAAAAAAGAAAGTACAGCCGTCCGAGGCATTATCATAGTTCATGATACATCTTGGCAACCCACAGCGTGAGCAACACACAACGTAAACACACACGGCGTGCAGCCCTCGCGCGCAGCGCAGTACCGCGTCTTACCCAAAGGGGGGCTGTGGGGGCTTGCCCCCACAAAGGCACAACACTGTGTAATTTCATTTGAAAACACAAGCGCTTCTGCCGACAAGAGGTAGAGACGTGAAGTGTTTTGTAAAAATGGCCTTACTTTCTTGCGCAGTGGTAGCGTTGTCCCTAGTACCGCAGGCTGCTAGCGGGTTTCCGGGCTACAAGTTGTTGTACAAAGAACAGCTGTATGAGTTATACCAAAAGCGTTTGTACATGTACCCCGAAAATTTTGCAGAGAACATACTGTGGCTTGAGCAGGTGTTGCGCGCAGACTTTGCCAACCCGCTGAACGCACTTGCGGACATAAAAGACAAGCGAGACTGGAAGTGGTATAGGAACATGTTTCTCATGCATGTGAACCTTTTGCTCATTAAGCAGTACCTCGGTTTTGCGCGGGGCTACATGAAGTTCAATGCCTATTTTTACAATGCGCCTTTTCGCGACATGACAATACGGAGTATGAAGAAGGCAAAAACGCTGGTTGAGTACGCCAAGGTGTACTGGAATGAAACGCTTCAGTATGTGGAGAAGATTAGAGCCATGAACCTGTCTTTTTTCAGCTTGCAAAAAATACAACACTGGGAAGACGACTATTACAGAATTGTGCGGTGTGAACGTGGGTACGGCGTGCGCGCGGAAGCGCTGGAGTACAAGTCCGTGCACCTTATGAACAAAACGCTGGATTACGGAAAAATAATAGAACGTGAACTTACACGCATTGATGAGGTTATGGCAAAGTTTGCGTCAATGGACGAGAGTACGTATTAGTTGAATTAACGAGACTTTGGAATAAGAGTTTCCATGTAATCGAGGAACTGTGCTTCCGTGTATTTTGGCCAACGAGGTGAAATTTGGTACTCCTTGTGTGGTGGCTCTTCGTCTATGAGCATGCGAACGCGCGTTTTTGCTACGGTGTTTCTATGAGACGCTGCCTTGGGCGCAGGTTCAGAAAGCGCCTCAACCCAAAAATATACGCGATGTATGTTTTCCTTAACAATTGTTTTATTCAAGATAACCACTTGATGCGTAGGATATGTTGCTCGAAAAACCATTGGTTTTTCCATATCAATTTTGTAGAGTTGCACCTGCGTGCGTACGCCTTGAGCAAGAAGATAGGAAAAACGCTCAAAGTACGCGTCATCAACAAGCGCGCCTTCCACGTTAACTCTGTTACCAAAATGTGTAAAGGTATCAAGAATAGCTTCTTGCACTGCTCTAATTGACCCATTATAGGCGCGCGCTACACCAAGTGTTCTATTTTGCAGTCCACCTACACTGAGATCAGTGGTAAAGGGTTTATGCGTTCTACAACCAATGATGATAAGAGATATAATAAAAGCGGTAAATAAAGCGTATTGCGCCTTAGTCCATAATCTATGTTTCGTAACCATAATAAAGTTTTTTAAATTTAAGATTATTATATACCATTTTTCTGCCTATACTTTATAGTAGGAACTTTGTAGTATTGTGATGGTGCAAGCTTATGTTGTATGAGAGACTCCATTACATCGTATAATACGACATAGTACATATGAGGTATAGTGTTTTATGAAGATTATAGTCGTACATTGCACGTTCATTTTGGCTCTGTTTGTTTTTGTCGCACTGCCAAAAGGCTATGGACAAGAAGTGGAGGAAGAAACTCCTCCAAGCAAAAAACAGTATCCAATATTTAAGGATACGCCACCACACGAACTCCAACTCAGTAGTTTTCCTAGCAATAAATTTAAATCTTTTGTGGGAGGTTATGGTCTCATTCTTTGGGCGTTTAAGGCAGAAGTGCCACAGGGAAATGATTCTACAGAGTCAGTAGTAACCTCTCATGGAATATCAGTGGGCTTTAAGGATATAGATAATTTTTATAATTCCAAGATTCCCATTGAAATTGGCATGTATTATTCTGTGAATCTTCTTATGAGTTTTGCCGCCTCTGCGATAAATAACAATGAGGACTTTGGTCTCAAGTCTGAGTTTTTTAAGGAAGACGAAGCTATAAAACAAATTGCACCGAATTTCACCATAGGTCCTCACATAAGCATTCCCAATGATTACATTACCACCCAGCTTGGACTTGGAATAAGTGCAGGATTTCTCTTTCATCATTTATTCTACGAAGAAAATAAATTCTACCTCACTATAGGAGTAGGCCCTGCTATTGATTTGGAATTTCTATTCCGCTTTAGTTACCTCTTCGGTGTTTCGGTTGCAGTTCAGTTTACCTGGTACCCTTTACTTATGGATTCTTTACATGAACGTATTACGTATACTTCGACAACAGTGGTTTTAGGATCTATACAAGTAGGAATGCTTGTACTCAGTTATTAGCGAGTATTCTTGTTGAGATATAGTGGTGTGTTTTAAATCTTTTATATAGGTGTTATATGAAAATATATGCAATTTTTTTAACGATACTATTACTTGCGCTTCATACGTTTACGCAGATTTCTGCACAAGCATTGGATGAAGCGACTAATTCTTCCACACCCGAAAACAAAAGCGTCAAAAGCATTGCTGCGGGATTCGGACTGCTCTCTTTGACGCATAAAAGCGATGTAAGCAATACTAAAGCAGAAGGCTCGATAAGTGACCTCGGTGTTAGTATTGGGCTAAAAGCAATAGAGCATTTTTATCAAAGTTCACCTTTAAATACAGGGGTAGGCTATTACGTAAGTGGAAACACTATTTTAGGATTCTTATTATCAGCCTATGCAAAAAAGTCAGACTCTGCGCAAACAACAAACGTTGGCACTTCAACACTGAGTTCAGCACTAGTGCTTGTATATGGAGAACAAGGAACTATAAAAACCATTTCGCAAAACATAAATTTTGGAATAAATTTTTACTCAAAAGCACCCATACTCACCACCAACATAGGAGTAGGTCCGTCAGTAAATTTTTTATTTTACAATTTTTCTGAGGCAGACACTCGGTTTGAAAATTCCATTGGTGTTGGCGTATCTCTCGATATGGAATTTCACTTCCCTATAACGCAGCTTATAGCGATACCCTTTATAATTCATGGTGCATATTACCCTTTGCACTTTAATAGCTCTGATGGCGCAGTAAAATACGGCATAGAATCTTGGTTTCTCGTTGCCATACAGCTGGGAGCAACCTTTACATACTAACAAAACAAGTATGTGTTTTCTTACCATGAAGCGTCTAAAAGTTTAATTCATAGATATACCTATTGGCATATGCAGATTAGCCTTGCACAAACAAACCCCACCATTGGAGACTTTGATGTGAATACGTCGCGTATTACCAAAGTCATAGAAAGACATGCAAACACTGATGTTTTCGTATTTCCTGAGCTTGCAATTTCAGGATACATGCTTTACGACTACATGGAATATGAAAGTATAGTCGATAATCAACGCAAATATTTAGGACGCATAGCCGAATCACTTGCACCTTCACAAATTGCCATTGTAGGAGGCGTTGGTAGTACGCAGAGGAAAGCCGCACATTCAAACTGTGCGTTTATTGTTTCAGCACACGAAATACAAGAAGTGCACAAAAAATTTGCCTTGCCTACAGACGATGTGTTTTTTGAAACACGCTACTTTGAACCCAGTGCAGGCCCGACAATACACAAGGTACAAGGGGTAAGCATTGCTCTATTCATTTGCTACGACTTATGGCACAAAGAACACGTATTGAAAGCCGCACAAGAATCCGTAGACTCGATTGTGTGGATGTCCGCGTCTCCATACACTAAGCATAAACACGCGCAGCGTCTCTTTCTAGCCCATCAAGCTGTAGCTGCTACAAATGCGCCGCTTTTTATGGTAAACGCAGTTGGCGCAAATGACGAAATTGTTTTTGATGGGCGGTCCTTTGCCATGAGCAAAGAAGGCAATGTTGTACACACTTGCGCGTTTTGTGAGGAAGATGCGCAAAGTTTTGAGTTGACTGCCACAGGCGCAGTGCAACACCTTGAGTTTGCAACAACACACGCAAGCCATACTATTACGCCTCTTGTGCCACAGTCTAGCCCATATACAGAAAAAACAGCATTGCCGCAGCTTTCCATAGAAAGGGCAGAAGAAATATGCGCGGTGCTGGAGCGAGGACTCAAAGACTACTTACTCAAAACCCGCATGCCTATGCGCGTACACCTTGGGCTTAGCGGAGGCATAGACTCTGCATTGACCGCTGCAATTGCAGTACGTGCATTAGGTGCTCAGGCAGTTACTGCAATACTCTTACCCTCACAGTATACAAGCAATCAAAGCATAGAAGACGCGCAGGCACTTGCAGAAGCATTGAAAATTCGGACGCACACTTTAAAAATAGAAGCAATATTCCAAAGCACGCACCGCGAATTTTCCACAATACTGCATGAAAACGTCTTTGACCTCACGGAAGAAAACATGCAAGCGCGCATACGAGGCTTACTCCTCATGGCATACGCAAATAAATGCGCGTCCATGCTTTTAACCACGGGCAACAAGTCAGAAGTAGCGGTGGGCTACTGCACGCTTTACGGCGACATGTGCGGTGCGCTCAATCTCATAGGCGACTTGTACAAAACCGAAGTGTACACAGTAGCCGAGGCGATAAACAAAAACGAAGGTATAGAAATAATACCACGCTCTATTATGCAAAAAGCACCAACGGCAGAACTGCGAGCAAATCAAAAAGACAGCGATAGCTTACCAGCGTATCCCATACTGGACGCCATACTCTACGAATTTATTGAAAACCGCCGCACTCCAGAGCATGTGTGCCGCGACCCGCGCTTTAGTGCTGAACACAAAACCGTAGAACGAGTGTGGCACCTCCTCTGTGCTGCGGAGCATAAGCGCTACCAAGCTGCCCCTATTATTAAAATTTCTGAACGCGCCTTTGGCCGTGGACGCATAATGCCCATAGCAGCGCACATGCGCAAGTCGCCTTAAGCTTAGAAAAAAACGGACACTCACCTACGCTAAACCGCAGCCGTCATGCTGCAATGTGCACAAGGTTACCATACGCGCATCTAGCTCAGTGTCGCGGGTGAGCCGGCAGGTGCGCTTGTGCCCACGTTTTGAGCATGCTGTATGTCTTCGTAAAACTTAGCGTGAGCAACCCACCAACGCGGTATTATCCACAAAAACGCTATGCCAAGCGTGAGTATACCAAGTATGAATGGAAGTATAAATCGTAGTTGAAGCTTGAAGAGTTTCCATTTATGCCCGCGCATAAGACCCGCGCTTTTTTTCAGTGCCTCCACTGCTCCAATATTCGGTTCATCTATTAACACAAAAAAGCTCTGAGCATACGCGTAATACGCAACAATGCCCGGTATGATGAAGAACACCATGCCTATAATGACGAGCAAAGTAGCAAGCAGCGTCATGCCTAGAATTTTCCAAAATTTTTTAAACCCCGCAAATATATCCGTAAATCTCACATGTTGTTTTCGTGCAAGGTTTAAGAAAAACAATGATAATCCAAAATAAAAAAGTGATTCAAATACGGCAGACACCACCGTCCATAGTAATTCAAAAATTGAGCTTGGAACGAAGTACATAAAGTACGCTACAAATATGTTATCGTATGACTTTTCGGGGTCGGGGTATTGTGACGTCACAACAACAGACAATACAAAATATGATAAGGCTATCCATGAGACGAGAAAGGTGGACTTAAACATGCCTTGTAAGCATGTTTTGGTTTCAGAAATTATAATGCGGTTTGCAGTTGCCATATATGACGCTCCTGTTAGTAAGTTTTTTTATCAGTATGAATGATGTATAGGTAATTATAGTACCACAAGTTTAAAGAGCAGAAGTGCCATGAGCAAAAGCACTACGCCAAATACTCTTTCGAGAATGAATGTGTAGGCGGTTATACGCTTTTTGATAATTGGAATGAAAAGCAGCAAAGATACTGCAGTGAACCACACAAATGACGTGGTGGTAAAAACTGCAAGTAAGAGTATAAAGTTAACATCTGCCGAACTCAGAAATGGAGTTACAATACTCGTGAAATATATAAAAACTTTGGGGTTGAGCAAATTTGTCAAATAGCCGTGCACAAAAGGGGCTTTTGAGACTGGAGCGTCTGTTGATATGGAAGCCGTCTTTGGGGCTGCTTTTGCAAAAATCATAGCAAAGGCTATTCGCACAAGCCAAAGAATACCTAAAACGACAACGATGTTATATGCTAATGGAGAACGTTGAATGAAAAAGGCTATTCCAAAGTAGATTAAACTTATGTGCGTTACTATGCCACAGATGATGCCACAAATACACAAGAGTGACTTGTGCATATCATAGCGCATCGCGTAACGCAGCACAAGAAAAAAATCAGGTCCTGGGCTTACAAGAGCCATAAGGTGTATTCCAACCACTATCAAAAGCGTACTATTCATGGTAACGTTCTTCTTTTCATGTAAACCGTTTATTCATTACAGTAATCTTTAATAATGTAGGCGTTTTTCAAGTGTACAACGCTGTATAAGCACGAATAATACATGACTTCCCATTTGTCGTAGTATATCATTTCTGTAAATGCAGCACACGTTAATTTACCATAAGCTTTCGTGCTATAATAAATAAAAATTAGACTTTACGAACTTTAAATGTTATGATTTATTGCAAAAACGTTGCTTATTCCTATCATGGATCTCATGAAGGCCTCTTAGATTTTTCTATTGATGTCTGTACTGAGGATGATGGAAGAGTATATGGCCTTTTAGGAAAGAATGGCTCAGGCAAAACAACACTTATTAGGCTGCTTACCGGAGTACTTATGCCTCAAAAAGGTACGGTAAAAGTACACAATTTTGAAAGCAAGAGGCGCAATCCTCACATGTTGCGTGAGATTGCCATAATCCCAGAAGAATACGAAGTACCCCCTATAACGCCTAAGACATATGAAAGATGCTGGTCAAAGTTCTATCCTCGCTTTGATAACAAGCTTTTTGCACACCTACAAGAAGTACTTGGCTGTCCACAAAACAAACTCTTAGAAAATTTTTCCATGGGACAAAAAAAGAAATTTCTCTTCGCATTTGCTATTGCCACGCAAGCAAAATTACTCATATTTGATGAACCAACCAACAGCCGCGACATCTCAGGAAAAATATTGTTCAAACAAATTATTCACAAGCACACAACAAAAGAGCAACGCATACTTATATCGACACATCAAATTAAAGATATAAAAGACATTATAGACAGCGTGATTGTAATAGATAGGGGAAACTACTTGTTGCATAGCCGCATTGATACTATAAACAAAGCATTTATGGCAGCAAAAACAAAAGAGGCAATGCGTGAGCAAGTAATATACCACATACCCTACCTTGATGGATACATGTCCCTCATAAAACGCACAAGTGAAGATGAACCAACTGCCGTAGATCTAGAACTCTTCTTTCTTGCAGCAATTGAAAATACACAAAGTGTACGCGAAATATTGCAACCTTATAGCAAAGACTTTGAAGCAGGCGGTAACATATGAGCAGGCGCATAAGCATAACACGAATAGCGCTTTACATACGGGCACTATATCTACAGCGGTTTGCAATAGATATTATTCAATACATCGTTATAGCGGCAATTTTTGTTATAAGTAGCTTATTATGGGCACTTGCAATAAAAGCGTCCTTATTTGCGCACCCTCCATTTTTTATTCCATTCTTACTAACCACCATATACGGGCTTACCCTTTTACTAAGTGTGAGTAGGAGTTTTCGGCCTTTTCATAACCGAAAAACATCATCACTCATTATGACGATTCCTGCATCATCATTTGAAAAATATTGCGCGCTATTACTGTTCCATTTTTGTACTCATGTACTGATAGTTGGTATCATAATGGCTCTAGCAAAAGTATTAGTCTGTTTATCAGCAGAGTTCGTTTTAGGATCACAACATGACTTTGGCTCATGGGTCAACAGCAATCTTCCAATAATTGGAGTACAAAACACAAATTCTATGTTGGATATTATTCGTAGTACCACAAAATTTATTGGCGCAACTAGCATTGCATTCTGCTACTTTTTTCTATCCGCTGTTCTTTTTAAGAAGAACCAATTTATAAAAGCAGTGCTTATAATTTGGGGTTTGTATGTGTTACAAACAATAATAACATTTGTTGTTGAGATAGTGGAACTTTCAAAAATATATGGTAAAAACAGTCCCCATTTTCTTGAATACTCAACGAAGCTACCATATCATGAAAATGTATTGATTATAGGCGGCATAATTTGCATAATCATCGGTTATATTCGATTTTCTAGAATGCAATATCGTTAGTCTCATAAATTCAAATAACTACCCCTATCTTTAAGTACTACAATAGAATTTAAATTTATTGAATGTATATGGATGTACAATATGCGCATCCATATACAATTGATCGTAGTATTAATTTAATTGGACGCCTGCTAAGTCTTTATATATTATGAGGGGGCGCCTACTACCGTCTGCTTTGGTTCTAACGCCATTAATTCCAAACACTCTGGCTAAGTTAGGCTCTGCTGCATTGCTAGGTAAAAGTGAAAGACGCGTATACAAACTCTTTGGTAGAATAACTGTTTTTACATCAGAATCATGACTTTTAGTTTTGGTAAATGACGTATCACCTAACCAGTGTACATCGCCTTCAAATGCAATGGTGTCAAGTGGATTTCTGAGAAAGGCTCCCCATGCAATACTTCTAACTGACGACGGAATGGTAATAGCGTTGAGCTTAGCGCCGTTAAATGCATGGTCTTTAATAATTTGTACCCTATTACCAAGAGTAAGTGATGTGAGGTTAGCGTTACTCATGAAGGCATGTGTGCCAATTTGAATGACAGAATTGGGAATAATGAGCTCTTGAATATTGTTGTTTTGAAAAGCATGGTCACATATAGCAATAATTGATGCTTTTGAAAAATCAACTGCAGTAAGACTTTTATTGGTATACTCATTTTCATAAACAACAGTGATCCCTTCGTTCAGCGTAAGTGTGCTGCCCATAATAACGCCACTACTTCCTAATACATAGTCATCAGACTTCTCTCATGATGGTATTAAAACGGGTATTTTGGGAACCTTATCCGTCACAGATATCGTGGGGTTATTACTAGCAATGGGCTGTGAGTAAGAACCCTCGTGCTCAACTCTGCCTCCTTTCGTTGTTCCATCATCATGCACATTATTACCCGCATGTCCATTATTTTCAGAAGGTGGCGGACAACTTATGAAAAGTACAAAACAAAGTCCAAGTGAACCAATAAAACTTATAATACGTACCATAAATATAAACTCCTTATATATAGCTGACTATTTTTTACCTGAATAATTCAATGTTAAAAACAAGCTACACTATTACAGTAGTATTATTAATATAAAAAGCAACTATAAAAAATATTTTTTATATGGAATAATCATTTTTGAACATATAAAGAAATGAATTAGTTTTTTTTTTTAATTTGAAGTTACTTTATTCAGTGTTTCTTATAGCTTGCATGGAAGAATCATTCATTGCGCAAAGCGCCAAGACAACTCTAGGAAAGCGCCGCAGCAAAGTACGCAAAGCGCCAAGGCAACTCTAGGAAAGCCCGTGGCGAAATACGCACCGCGCGGAGGCGAAACCAGCAGAGCGGGAGAGTGCTTTGTCACGGCGCCGAGGTAGGGTTAAGCAACGCGTCAAAGTGAAACCAACAGAGCGGGAGAGTGCCTTGCGCAAAGCGCTAAGACAACTCTTAGAAAGCGCCGCGGCAAAGTACGCAAAGCGCCAAGGCAACTCTAGCAAAGTGCCAAAGCAACTCTAGGGAAGCGCCGTGGCGAAACCAGCAGAGCGGGAGAGTGCCTTGCGCAAAGCGCTAAGGCAACTCTTAGAAAGCGCTGTGGCGAAATACGCAACGAGCTGAGGTGAAACCAGTAGAGCGGGAGAGTGCCTTGTGCACGGCGCCGAGGTAAGGTAAGCAACGCGTCAAAGTGAAACCAACAGAACGGAAAAGTGCCTTGCGCAAAGCGCCAAGACAACTCTAGGGAAGCGCCGCGGCAAAGTACGCAAAGCGCCAAGACAACTCTAGGGAAGCGCCATGGCAAAGTACGCAAAGCGCCAAAGCAACTCTAGGGAAGCGCCGCGGCAAAGTACGCAAAGCGCCAAGACAACTCTAGGGAAGCGCCATGGCAAAGTACGCAAAGCGCCAAAGCAACTCTAGGGAAGCGCCGTGGCGAAACCAGCAGAGCGGGAGAGTGCCTTGCGCAAAGCGCTAAGGCAACTCTTAGAAAGCGCCGTGGCAAAGTACGCAAAGTGCCAAGGCAACTCTAGGAAAGCGCCGCGGCAAAGTACGCAAAGCGCCAAAGCAACTCTAGGGAAGCGCCGTGGCGAAACCAGCAGAGCGGGAGAGTGCCTTGTCCAAAGCGCCAAAGCAACTCTAGGGAAGCGCCGCGGCAAAGTACGCAAAGCGCCAAAGCAACTCTAGGGAAGCGCCGTGGCGAAACCAGCAGAGCGGGAGAGTGCCTTGTCCAAAGCGCCAAAGCAACTCTAGGGAAGCGCCGCGGCAAAGTACGCAAAGCGCCAAGACAACTCTAGGGAAGCGCCGCGGCAAAGTACGCAAAGCGCCAAGACAACTCTAGGGAAGCGCCGCGGCAAAGTACGCAAAGCGCCAAGGCAACTCTAGGAAAGCCCGTGGCAAAGTACGCAAAGCGCCAAGACAACTCTAGGGAAGCGCCGCAGCAAAGTACGCAAAGCGCCAAGGCAACTCTAGGAAAGCCCGTGGCGAAATACGCAAAGCGCCAAGGCAACTCTAGGAAAGCGCTGTGGCGAAATACGCAACGAGCTGAGGTGAAACCAGCAGAGCGGGAGAGTGCCTTGCGCAAAGCGCTAAGGCAACTCTTAGAAAGCGCCGTGGCAAAGTACGCAAAGTGCCAAGGCAACTCTAGGAAAGCGCCGCGGCAAAGTACGCAAAGCGCCAAAGCAACTCTAGGGAAGCGCCGTGGCGAAATACGCAACACGCCAAGGTGAAGCCAACAGAGTGGGAGAGTGCCTTGCGCACGGCGCCGAGGTAAGGTAAGCAATGCGTCAAAGTGAAACCAACAGAGTGGGAGAGTGCCTTATGCACGGCGCCGAGGTAAGGTAAGCAATGCGTCAAAGTGAAACCAACAGAGCGGAAAAGTGCCTTGCGCAAAGCGCCAAGGCAACTCTAGGAAAGCCCGCGGCGAAATACGCAAAGCGCCAAGACAACTCTAGGGAAGCGCCGCGGCAAAGTACGGAAAGCGTCAAAGCAACTCTAGGGAAGCGCCGTGGCAAAGTACGCAAAGCGTCAAAGCAACTCTAGGGAAGCGCCGTGGCAAAGTACGCAAAGCGTCAAAGCAACTCTAGGGAAGCGCCGTGGCAAAGTACGCAAAGCGTCAAAGCAACTCTAGGGAAGCGCCGCGGCAAAGTACGCAAAGCGCCAAAGCAACTCTAGGGAAGCGCCGCGGCGAAATACGCAACGCGCAGAGGTGAAGCCAACAGAGCGGAAAAGTGCCTTGCGCACGGCGCCGAGGTAAGGTAAGTAACGCGTCAAAGTGAAACCAACAGAACGGAAAAGTGCCTTGCGCAAAGCGCCAGGGCAACTCTAGGAAAGCGCCGTGGCGAAATACGCAACGCGTCAAAGCGGTTCTCTTTACTTGTAAAAGTGATTATATAACTATTAGCTGCCGTGCTTGTTTTGGTATTCTTTTATAGTTTGCATGGGAGGTCTTTCATCTTCTACAATACGGCGTTCGACAGCCTCGTATTGCTGCCCACTTGCTTGAAATTGCCTCAGTATGTTCGAGTATTCGCGTACAAGTTCCAGCGCCTTAGTCTTAGAGGCGCGGTTTAAAAAGGTTTGCAGAATGCCAAAGGCCATTTTACCGAGACTGAGCGTGGTTTGGTTTCTGTGTATGCGCATGTCTAGGTCTACCTGAGCAAAGGCGGAAAGTCCCGCCGCACCTGTTTGTTGTGAAGTAAGTGCATATATGTCCATGATGTGCGAGGTTTCTACGCCGTAACCAATGGGGAAGGGAATTTGTTCTAAGACGCTGCGTCGCGCTGCATACTCACCGCTTAAGGGCTGAATAATGCCCGTAAGGTCGGGGTAAAACAAGGAGAAGAGGGGACGTATGAGTATTTCCGTGACGCGTCCCCCGCCCGTAGGTCGCACGTCATTAGAGAGCGCAAGCGGCCTGTCGTAAAAAGCCTTGACGTAGTTTACCTCGTCGTAGAGGAGCAGCGGCGCTACAAGGGCGTAGACAAAGCGCGCATGAATGTTCTTAATATCGGCATCAATATATACAATTATGTCGCCCTTAAGTTGATGTATGGCTTTCCATAGGTTTTCCCCTTTGCCTTTCTTCTTTTCGAGAGATGGCAAGATGTCATCGGCAAGGTAGGTGTCTGCTCCATAAGACTTGGCAACTTCTAGGGTTTTATCCTCAGAGCCCGAATCTATGACTGCAATTTCATCGAGTAATGGATAGTGTTGGCGTAATTCTGAATTGAAGATAATGATTTCTTTGCCTATGGTTTTTTCTTCGTTAAGCGTAGGAATGCAAAGTGATATGGTGAGCTTTTTTTCCTTTTTGAGGGCGACAAGTCGCTTTATGTCTTGAAATTGCGAATGGTGGAAGGTGCGTTCTTTGAGCCATTGTGTAAGCGTATTCATGCTAAAGCCCCCGAGTCGAGCGCCGAAAGCAAAAGTAGTACCTGTGCAATGCCGGTAAAGCAGGGCTCTATGTACATTTGCTCATCACTTTGGTTGTATCGTTCACAGTGCGTAATGCCGAGCGCAAGTGCAGGAATGCCTCTGTCAATGAATGCGGAAATGTCCGAAAAGCTGGGCGTGATGCGCGCGCCTATGGAGAGAAAATTCAGTATTTCGGAGTGTTTGCGTACCAAGGGGTGACTGTAAGAGAGTCCACCTATGCTGCGGCGCGCTACTTCTTTGAGCGCAACCTCTGCTCCAAACTCCGAGGCGGATTCTGAAACTATGCCTTGTATTTGTTGTTGAATTTCATCAACTATGCTGTTAGAGTGACTGCGTACTTCAAAAAGCAAGGCGGATTCTGTGGGTGTTATGTTAAACGAAGTGCCGCTTCGTATTTTGTTAAAAATGATGGAGGTGCGCGGCCTGTTTGGAAGCGGTATTTCTAAAATTCGATTTATGATGTGGTTGGTGTTTACTATTGCATTGCTCGTGCCAAATCGTGTCCAGTCAAATTCTTCCGTGGCGCGGTGGTGTATTTCGCCTCGCAGCATTCCTATGGAAGAATAGCTTGTACGTCCCAAGGGGTATCCTTCAACACATACGCCATATTGTATGGGCTGTATGGTGTTATCAAGAAAAAAGCGTGTGCCGAGCAAGTCTCCTTCTCCGAGGCTGTCGACAGCAAAACATAGAATGATATCACTGTCAAAGGTGTACCTGAGGGTTTGCATAATGTGCGGTAGTGTTACCAGTACTGCAGCGCCGAGACTGTTGTCGGTAAGGCCAACTCCTGTTATTGAGTCCGTACTAACGTGCACGGTGTGGTCGTTGGAGCCGTGGTGAAAGGTGTCCATATGCGCAAGCAGGGCTATGGTGTTTTTACTTTGCGTTTCTGAAGTGCCAATTTTGGCAATAATATTTCCAATTTTATCGATAGAAACATCGAGTATGTTGTATTCGCTTAAGCGCGCTGCTATTGCATGGGCTCTGTCTTGGGTGTTGCCTGTAGGCGCGGGTATTTCTGCAAGGGCTATGAGGTTGCCAAGTAATGCTTCTCGGAATTGGGTGAGCGTTTTCACAAGGGTATTAGCATTGTCTATGTTTTTGTGTTGGAATAAATCCATTGTTATTATTATACCTCAATCTCATGCTGCTGCTGCTTTCAATTATTGTTTTCACTGCTACGGAGCGTCTTGTATGCTGCGTTTTTCTCCTGCGTATAAGGTAAGGGCTTCTACAATCTCATGTTTTCGTACATCAAGTGCAAAGTAATGCGTCATGGTTTCTTCTTGTGGTTTGGGCGCCGCGCGTTCTTGCAAGTCAAACAATGGTAGGTGCACGCTTTTGCCTTGTACTACAAGATGTGAATTTTTAGCGCTAAACAGCGATTTGAAGAATGCTAGTTTTGGGGGTGCTTGCCATGTTTGCAGGTCTTCAAAGTGTATGGTAAAGGAAAATTCTTCCGTTGGCGCGCGGTTCATGACTGCGCCCATCCAGCTTTGTTGAGCAAAACGATAAAAGTGGACGCCGCGCTCACTGATGTATAAAAGACCCCATAGGGCGTTTTTATTTCCCCGTTTAGTTATGGATGTACTATATTGAGTAAGTGCGTAGGCTTGTACTTTGCATTGAAGCGCGCTCTCAACTTTTTGCCAAAATTCTTCTGTAGTGTCGGGAGTGCTACGCAACATTACTATATAGTATAGTGAAAGAATACCGTATATCATGAATAAGATTCTTAAAGTTCTTCAAGTGGTGCTAATAGCCTTGCTGTTGTTTATTCAAACAACGTCGTGCTACGCTTCAGAGAGTGCCGTTAAGATACTCACAAAACATCAAGCGCAGTTTCAACAAGGTAATTTTTCAGCGCTTAAGGCGCTTACTGTCGATGTGCTTCAAGGCGCACGGGATGATAAAAAGGGTACTTTGTATTATGGTGGCTTGCTGCTTTATTTTAACGGAGAGCAAGAAAAGGCCGAAATAGCCTTGCGCCGTGTTGCGCGCACCAAGGGCACTGCGTGGGCGCGCGAAGCTACGCGTCTTGTGGTGTACTTTATGATACGAAGTGCGCGCTATAATCACGTTAAGCCCTTTTTGGAAGAACTCTTGACTCATGACGAGATTCGTCAAGATCTTGAGCTATTCTATTATCACGCATTTGCACTATTTCTCACACGAGAGTACGAAGCGCTTGCACTCTTTTTGCGCGGTGAAGATGAGCGGCCGCTGCCCAAACCACAGTGGAGTGTTACCTTACGTCAGCGCATAGCGCAGCGTCATGCATCATTTGGCTACGACTTATGGAGTGCCTTGCTTACCATGCGTACAAATATCAAAGACAGCGGCGCGTTATATCATGCCTTGTTGTCCCACAAAACAGAAGACATGCTAGACTCAACTGATACGTTTATAAAGCGTATATATTCGGAAGCCGATGTCCCCATGCCAAATCATATACGCACGGTATTAGAAGCCAAGCGTGCCTTACAGCTTAAACAGGCTAGTGCTGAAAAGGCTTTTTTATCATTAGATCTCGGCTCCCTTGTGCATTCTGGCATGATAGAGGATTTGCTTAGTATTGCTGCTAAAAACAGAAGGCAAATGTGGAATATAATGAGCTTGCTTTCAAAGGCGCGAAAAAGGGCGACCACCGATGTGCAAAAAGCGCATATTGACGTGGTGCTGGGGCATTTGTATTACGAGAAAAGATACTATAAGAATAGCTACGGGCTTTATAAGAATGCTTTTGCTCAGAAAGATGCCTATAGGGAACTTCCACTTATGACGCAAAACACTGCTTTATGGCGCATGCTTTCGGGAAGTATTCAAACGCATAGGAAAGTTTTTATAACAACCTTTGACGAAGTGATGGGGTATACGAAGAATCCAAAGTATTTTGTCAATGTGCTTGAAGAGTATCTTTCCGTGCTACTACAGAATAAAGAGTACGCGCGTTTGCAAGAAGATTTTGAGTATCTTTCAAAAAAGTATTCTAAGAATTATATGAGCGCAGAGCTGAATAGGTGGTACTTTATATTGAAGCGCATACATGCTGCATCAGATGATGGCGTATTACAGAGTAGCGCCGTAGATGCAAGTGGCGTGTTTCATAGAAAATGGTCATATACAAGCGACTCGCCTTTTGAGTACTTTCTGTATACGAATGATCTTACAAAGAATCAATTTCTCGGTTCTTGGACTATTTCGGAAGAAAGCGCAACGGCAAGTCATATTATTGATGAGACGAAACGTATAGCCATTTCAGAGACTTTGCTTGAGGGCTACTTTACTTATGGCTTGTATGATTATGCGTACGACATTATTTTTAAAAATAGCGCGCGTGTAAGCGCAAATATTGTAAGAAAAATGGCGCGCTATTTGTATCAAACTAAAAATTATTCGCGTGCGCTTGTACTCACTAAAAGGTTTGCTTCTGAGTCCTTGCTTTTTCCGCAGACTGAGGAGGACTTCCTTTTTTTATACCCCAACGCCATGTTTTCACAGTACATTCGTCCCTTGACGCAAGAGCCCAAAGAACTCGCGGTGTTGTATGCCCTCATGCGTGAAGAAAGTGACTTTAGGCCCTCTGTTGTTTCAGGGGCGGGGGCAATAGGGCTGATGCAGCTCTTGCCAGAAACTGCGGCGGATATAGCTTCGCGCCGCCCATCATATGGGGATTTCAATTTAAAAACGCCCAAGGATAATATCACCTTGGGTTATAAGTATTATAAATATCTCTTGAGGGTTTTTAAAAAGCCCGTATACGTCTTTGTCGCCTACAATGGTGGTTTTGGCAATTTGCGCAAATGGACAGATGCTTTTGATACTTCAGATTCTATAGTCTTTGCAGATAGTTTGCCATTTCGAGAAACGCGTAATTATATGCGCAAGCTTGTAAGTTCTGCGCTTATATATGGGCTTTTGTATTATGATGTGCCCTCGGATGTGATGATAGAGTATCTATTTCAAAATGCGCGCTAAGCGTATGTAATAATATGGAGATTTTTTCATGTATCTATACGGAAGTGTTTTAGGAATTATTCAGGGGCTTACCGAGTTTTTGCCTATTTCGAGTTCAGGGCATTTGTTTGTTGCGCAATATCTTAGTAACAAATTTGTAAGTGCACAGCATTTTATGCCCTTTAATAGTGAGCATATGCCCTTGTTGTATGTAGTCTTGCTGCATGTTGCAACGCTGTGCGCGGTGCTCCTTTTCACGCGCGCTCTTATTAAGAGAAGCATTGGTGCTTGTGTTCAATATGGTATAAATACGGTGTTGAAAAAGACCCATCAAAAAGAAACCTTAGCCTATGTGCGCCTTAGTTGCATGGTCGGTGTTTCCACAGTGGCAACCTTGCCCATAGGGCTGCTCCTAAAAAGCACGGTTGTCAATGCCTCACTAGGTCTCGTTATGACGGGCTTTTTGATAACAGCAATCTTGTTGTGTGTTCCCTTACTTCTGCCGCGTCAAAAAACCATAGCGTCACCGACAAGCACGCAGTCTAACACGGACATACGAGTCTCGCTTCATCAAGCCGTTTTCATAGGGCTTATACAGGGTTGCGCAGTCTTGCCGGGCATTTCACGCTCAGGGAGCACCATAATAGCGGGTGTCTTACTCGGGCTTTCTTTTGCGCATGCAACGTATTTTTCCTTTATGCTTGCAATTCCAACAATAGTGCTTTCGTTTATTTCAAGTGTATTGGAAGCATCGCTTGCTACTGCACCAAGTTTTCCTCTAGGCTTCACGCTTGTAAGCATGGTAAGCGCCTTTTTTGCAGGCTTATTGGGACTTGCATGCATTGTGGTTTTGGCGCAGAAAAAAAAACTGTGGCTATTTTCTTTATATTTGCTAAGCCTTAACCTAGGGCTTTTATTGGTGAGCCATATGTAGCCAATTGTGAGGCGTGGAAATTCATGCTTATGCATTAAAGACGTAGCGCGGGTTCTATTGTCCACGCGCAGTCAACACAATAATAATTGTTCTAAAAAATATGTATAAGTCTAAAATAATGCTCATGCGCTTTACGTAAAAAATATCGTAAGAGACTTTTTTCACGGTGTCTTCTACAGAGCTGGTATATTTATAATTAATTTGCGCCCATCCCGAAAGCCCCGGTTTTATTATGTGTCTAATTTGATAATGCGGTATTTTCTTAGTAAGCTGTTCGACAAAAACCATGCGTTCAGGGCGCGGGCCTATGAAACTCATTTCGCCTTTAATGACGTTGATGATTTGCGGGAGTTCATCTAAGCGCGTTATGCGTAGGAAATGCCCTAGTTTGGTAACGCGCGGGTCGTTTTTCTTTGCCCATTGCGCTCCGTCTTTCTCCGCATCAATGCCCATGGTTCTAAATTTTATAAGCGTAAACAAAATGTTGTTTTGTCCCACCCGCTCTTGAGTAAAAAAGACCGGGCCCTTTCCTCCAAAAAGTCGTATTACTATTGCAATACAAGTGCAGAGGGGTACTACAATGGGGAGCATGACAAAGGCAAACAATAAGTCCAATATACGCTTGACGATATCATAACTACGGCGCGAAATAACGTCGATGTTGGACATAATCCAATATTCGTTTGTTGAATGTACGGGGATGTAGCCAAAGACTTTTTCGTAAAAACCTATGGCATGAAACATGCGTATTCTGCGAGGGAGCATTTGATATAGCGAGGTATAGAGTTGCGTAAACCACCAGTCTGCACAGATGATAGTTTGCACCGAAGTCTTTTGAATTTCTTCTTCAAATGACTGAATATCCGTGAAAATTTTATCGGAGGGGAATACCGCCTCCACGGATTTGTAATACGATGCATTTGTTAAAACGCCAATGACGGTGTATTTGTAGCGCGAGTTCTTTTGTAGCATACGCAATAAGTTCAAAGAGTCGTCGTCCGATACGGCTATCATTATTTCGTGGCTGTGCAATACGATTATGAAAATGTGGTCGACTATTCTATGCCATAGGAAAATGAGAATGACGGCGAGTGCGGCTAAAAGCACAAGGTTTGTTTTAGGGGCTAGGCTGAAAATAGGGAATGTATAGAAGGCCAAAGACGACCATAAAACATTAGTCGCTATTGCAATAAATAGCCTCGTCATACGCAAGGGGAAATCAAAGGTGTAGAGGTTAAAGAGAAAAAATACCAATATCCAACCGAGAAATAAGGGCGCAAAAACCAGAAGGTGCAAATATATTAAAGACGGAGCAAGTTCTTTTGGGGTTCTGCTCCACAATACCGCAGAAATTGCAAAAATAAGCAATAGATAATCGACACAGACTGTAAGGACTTGAAGCAATCTTCTCATATAATTCGCAGGCTTACTCCTATAACTTTTTTATAGTATATTGAAATACATGCAAAAACAAAAGATTGCAATTTTGCTCCTTATTCTCATCCACATCTCAAGCATGCTTGCCTATTCGCAGAATGCTGCAGCAACTCCAGCGTACGTTTTGTTTTCTCAAGTAACGCAGCATCTTTCAGAAAATGAAATAGATACATTGCGTACCAAAGAGGCACTTTCGTACACAAGTCGCTCACGCGATAAAAAGCGCTTACAGTATATACCGCCACTTGAACATTTCACAGGCATCCAAGAATTTGTGCGCACGCAAAAGCCGACTATTCTATACGAAACGCTCTATTTCATCCCCATAGAAAATTACGAAGCGCAGTCTTCTGCCATGGTGCGTGTTTTTAATTATTTCCGAGATCTGCCGAATTTCGTAACCATACGCTACAGAAATATAAAAAAAGGCCACATATACCCCTTGTTCCTCTCTTCACAACAAATTGTTTCTGAAAACGACACAAGTTCCATACATACCTTAGAGCCCGTGTCGGCGCTTGGCTATCGTAGCATCAACAAAGCGGTGGAGCAAATAATAACGGTTTTGCAGGACATGCCGCCCTTTGGGGATGTTATTTCATATTATGATTACAGCTACGACCAGGCGCGCATGTCTTTTACGAGTGGTAACATGACTCCTATAGGTTATAAGGGCATCAAAGCGGTTGATCCATACAACATGCTCAGTGCCGCTCGCATACTCCGCACAGACGAGGGTGTGTTGATATATGGCATAGGTGCTGTACGCATAAAAGGGCTTGCCGTACTTTTTAGTGGCGTAATAGCCAACAGCTTTGAAAGCAGAATGGTTGGTTTGTTCAGTTGGGTAAAAAACGAGCACGAAGGGAAGCCACAGCTTAAATAAAAGCTGCGGCGTGCAGGGCTTTATCAGCCGTGTTTCTTACAAAACTGCTGCATAAACAAGGCCAGCGTTTCAACTCCCGCTTGAGGCATGGCGTTATATATTGACGCTCGAATGCCACCGACACTGCGATGCCCCTTGAGTCCCAACAATTTTTGCTCCGCCGCTTCTTTAAGAAACAAGTCTTCAAGCTCTGGAGTTGGAAGGCGAAATACAACATTCACGGTCGACCTATAGGGCTTCGCGACTGGGCAGCGGAAAAATCCACCTGAGTTTTCTATAGTTCCATAAAGTATGTCTGCCTTTTTTTGGTTCATGTCACCCATAGCCTCAAGCCCACCGAGGGCTTTTATGTGCTCCAATACCAGTGCAAGCGCCCATATGGCAAAGACGGGCGGCGTGTTGTGCAAGGAGTTTTGCTTTGCATGGGTTTTATACGACAAATAGGAGGGCAAACCATCTGCAGCATGCTCTAAAAAAGACTTGCGCAGCACAACAATGGTAACGCCTGCAACGCCTATGTTTTTTTGCGCGCCCGCATAAAAGCACGAATACGCACTTGTGTTCATGGGGCGGCTCGCAATGTCGCTGGACATATCCGCGACTAATGGCGCGCCACCAAAATCAGGCTCATGCTTCCACTGCACGCCGTCTATGGTTTCATTAGTCGT
Organism: Spirochaetia bacterium; assembly: GCA_965196605.1. Classification (GTDB taxonomy): domain Bacteria; phylum Spirochaetota; class Spirochaetia; order WTKD01; genus CBDAKK01. Next base: position 199,601 of record CBDAKK010000002.1, on the reverse strand, counting down.
TATGTGTACATAAGACGTAGCAGCGGCGTCAAATGCAGGAATCTCGCTTAGTTGTGGAATAGCCGTGTAATTCTCCTCAGCGGGTTGGTACAATACGCTTACGCCGTCCTGCGCATTTCCACAGCGTGCTGCAAGTGCCTGTGCATCTGCAAAGGCCTTTTTACCCCACGCGCCGCTAATAACATAGCGCGCTACGTGAGAAGTTTGCAAAAAATTACAAGGCAGCATAGAAAATTGCAAGGTTGCGCCCCCGCCCAAAAGCAGCACGTCAAACTCGCCTTCGGGTAATATCAGCAATTCTCGTAAGAGCGCTATGGCATTTTCATGCACAGCCGCGTAGCGCGCGCTTCGGTGGCTTTCTTCCAGTAGTGAGTAGCCTGCGCCTTGGTAGTTGACAAGTTCACCTTGCATGCGCTCTAAGACAGGCGTAAATACAAGCGCAGGTCCCGCAGAAAAATTATAAGTCATGAGTTCTCCGTCATTATTCTAAGGTATTGCTATACTTTCAAGCTAGAAAATTTCAAGTAAATCAGCGTAAGAGGCAAGCTCTTCCGACATTTGTTTTTTCAAAACCGAGGTGGTGAGCACCTTGCCCAGCTGTACGCCTTCTTGATCAAAAGAGTTAATATTCCACAAAAAGCCTTGAAACATCACCTTGTTTTCAAAATGCGAAAGCAGGGCGCCCAAGGTTTTGGGGGTAAGCTGCGGCGCGTAAAGCAAACTCGACGGGCGCTTTCCCTTAAATGCCTTATGCGGATTATCAGATTCTTTGCCCAAGGCAAATGCAATAATTTGCGCGGCAAGATTTGCAAGCAGCTTTTGTTGGCTTGTAGAATTTTCAAAGGCAATGTCCGTGTTTTTTTGCGAATGCGTAAAGCCTAAAAACTGCAGCGGAACTATGTCAGTGCCTTGATGGAGCAGTTGATAAAAGCTATGCTGTCCGTTAGTTCCCGGTTCGCCAAATAACACAGGGCCCGTCGAGTAGCCTATTTCCGTACCGTTTCTGTTGACTTGCTTGCCGTTGCTCTCCATGTCAAGCTGTTGCAAATGCGCGGGAAAGCGCGAAAGTGCTTGACTGTAAGGCAAAACCGCCGTGTACGGAAAGCCCAAAACGTTGCGTTCATACACGCCTATGAGTGCATCTGTTGCCGCGGCGTTTTTGCGCAAATCCGCTTCTAAGCTTGCAACATCGCATTCATGCGCGCCGCTCAAGAGTTCATCGGTAACCTCAGAGCCAAAAGACAAATCGAGCATGCACAACCCAACTGCGCTTGTCCCGGAGTAGCGCCCACCTATAAAGTCGTCTATAAAAAACGAACGCAAATACTCACTCGACTGAGCCATGGGGCTGGTTTCAGAAGTTACCGCGACAATGTGTTTTTTTGCATTTGTTATGTTTCCGCGTTCTGTAAGCCATGTAGTGGCAAATGACTCGTTTGTAAGCGTCTCCTGCGTGGTGCCGCTTTTAGAAACAACAATAAAAAGCGTGTTCTCGGGCGAACAATGCTCTAGCACCCCTGCGGCGTCGTCGGGGTCTACGTTGCTTATAAAATATGATTTATACTGCTTGTTCAATGGCTCACGCGTGTGTACGTACTCAGACAGGGCAATGTGAAGCGCGCGCGGGCCTAAGTCTGAACCCCCTATGCCAATTTGCACAAAGTTGGTAAAGGGCGCGCCTGTGCTGCTCACTATGGTTTTATTTCTCACACCAGTTGCAAACTCTCGTATTTTCTCGCGCTCATCTTTGTAAAACTGATGATAGTTACGTCCATCTTTGACCACAGGCTCTAGCACCGTGCCGCGCAATGCGTGGTGGAGCACCATGCGCGCTTCACCTGTATTCATAATTTCGCCTTCAAGGAGCGCGCGGTATTTCTCTATTATTTGTTGCTCATTCCCAAGCGCGTATAAGGCCTCAAGAATAGAATCATCAACTGCCTTTGCCGCAAAGTTATAGCGATAATTCGCGCATGCAATGTCGTATCGAGAAACTCTACCCAAAAAAGCACTGTACGCATAATGAGGAATGTTTTTTAGTGTCTCAAACGCGTCAGCTGTATCTAAATTTTTATATACAATACCCATGTAGTTAGTCTATCATATGTGCTTTTTTCTATTTAAATTTATGAAAGAATGCCTACTGTCCGTGGTGTAGACCTAGCCCCGCCGCCCGCCGCCCCTTTTTTGCACCGCAACGCAGTTTTGCTTTGTGGGGGCACGCCCCCACACCCCCCTTGGGTAGGACGTGGTATTTGCGCTATGCGCGAGAGTAGGCTATCGCAGTTTTGCTGACGCTTTGTGTGTACGCTTCTTGTTGCCAAGTAACGAGTTCCGATATGACAATACCTCGGACGGCTGTACTTTCTTTTCTCTTTTTTGAGGACGCAAAAAAGAGAAAAGAAAAGTACCAAAGAAAAGAGAAAAAACATCCTGTGGGGCTACGCCATAGGGAGCAAGACACAAGCGCAACTATGAAGAAAGTACCAAAAAGTCATGAGCGTAGCGAGGGGATGCTGACATTCAGATTGCGGAGCGCAGCGTAGCAGACATGGAGTATTCGCATCAAAGAAAAAAACATCCTGTGTGCTAAAGCAGTAATGACATAGGTACTGTGCGCAAGTATGAAGATGGTATGGAAGTAGGTTTGTGTGAGTAACCTTAAGGTGTTACGCCATGGGGACTAAAAGGCTGTAAGCAAAAAACAAAACCACTTGTACGATAGCACCTACAGCCGTCTCATGGACGATACAAGAAGCGTTAGCTTAATACTTGGGGGCGTGGGGGGACACTCCCCACAAAATCTAAATTTCAAAACGATTATTTATGAAACACATAATAAGCAAGTCATTCCCAATAACCTTATACTTTGTTAAAGTTATGCAATATTTTCATGCATTAATGCTCTACCACAACTCGCAAGGTGGACACTCTAAAAAAAATATAAATACATATTGTTTTTTAACCACCATAGCGGTTATATTTATTAGTATGCAACGCAATGCATTTTCTAAATACATATGTATCGCGATTTTTCTCTGTGTAACTCTTACGCCTGTGGCATTTTCTCAAGCTTCAGAAACAAAGGCGTACAATAAATATTTTTCTTTTGGATTTGGCTACCAATATTTTCTTTGGAATTACGATATCGTTCGCAGATTTCGCACGGGATATCTGGAAGTCATACATCAGGCATCGCAATATCATGGTATGGTATTTAATACAAAATTTAGGATGCTGCGTCCATGGGGGCTGCTCGCAAGCGTTAATATATATTTTCCTTTCTCTATTGAAGAAAGCGTATATCTTACCCAAAGCGAAACCGACGCTAAGGTTCAAGTTATAAAAAATGGCGTTTACTTGCTCAAGAATATTCCTACCTTAGATGTACTCAAGGGAATTGGGGTTACGAGCGTTGTAGCAGCAAACTATATTTTTGAAAGCAATGCTCACTTAGGAAATATAGGGTTGGGACTTTCATGGGTCACGTTTACAGAAGATTTATATGGAAAAGATAAGCAAAATAGAACCTCGTCGATGCTCGGCTTTATGCTTGATGTAGATTATCAATTTAGTTTTTCAAAGCTTTTTGGTATCTCTTTTGGAACGAGACTTGCCTATTATCCTATAGCACTTTTTAGCATCAACAATCTTGTTGGCGCTTATTCAATAAGGACAACATCAATGTTAGAATATTTTATCAGCTTTGGGCCGGTGTTTTATTTCTAGCATAAACAGTAAAATTCTATGTTTTTATATAATTAAACGTGAAGGTATTATTCATGGCATATATACTTGTAATCGAAGACGATGAAAAAATAGCACAGTTTATTTTAGACGGGTTCAGGCAATCCGGATATTCTGTAGAGCACGCAACCAATATTGTAGCTGCAAACACACTGGTGAACAGCGTAACATTCGACATTGCGATAGTCGACATAATGCTAGCGGGCGAAGCAGATGGCATACAAATAATCAAGGATTGGCGTAATAAGGATGTAAACATACCCGTCATCTTCCTAAGCGCGCGTGGCAGTGTTGAAGATAAGCTTACTGGCTTTGGTGTTGGAGCAGATGATTATCTCAGTAAGCCATTTTCCTTTACAGAACTTAAGGCTCGTGTTGAAAGTATATTGCGCCGTGCAATGCAGCGACCTAATACCACAAAGCTCACTTATGCCGATATAACCCTAGATATGCTTAAGCGGCAAGTGTACCGGGGAGAAACTTTTATAGAACTACGGCGCAGAGAATTTATGCTATTGCAATTACTTATGGAAAACCCCGAACAAGTTCTCGGTAAAACTATGATGCTCGAACGAATATGGGGGTATGACTTTGACCCTCAAACAAACGTCGTGGATGTTTTAGTATCCCGATTGCGAGCAAAAGTTGATAAGGGATTTGCCACAGAACTTATTCATACAATAAGGGGTGTTGGCTATGTCCTTCGCAAGGCATAGAGACTCACTTTTTATCAAGCTTGCTCAAATTAGACAAACTCCCTTACTTCGCGTAACTTTTATCATTGTGTGTGGAACACTATTGATAATCTTTTTCATGATTTTTTCCACATGGTACCGCTACTATAACTCTGAAAAAGAGTTTGCCCGTGATAAACTCTTTTATTATTATTGGATAGGTAAACAATCACTCGAACACAATAGTTTCGCACTACGCAAACTTCATAGTGCATATGGTGACGACATCATTACAGCTGAAATGCCCTATGGCGTAAGAGTTGTAAACACACTCAATAATCAAACTCTTATGTATTTGTATCCACGTGCATGGACAGATATCAACAACAATCAGCTTCTATTCCCTCCTATAGAGCAAAGTACAGAAAAGTACAGGAAGGGAATCGCTATTCCCATGAATAGTAATAATAAGCAAATACGCTCTCATATTGTTGCGTATTCGCTTGCGCTAAATAATACATACATTATCCAAGTACTCATCTCTACAGAGGAAAGACACACAGCTTTGAAAACTATGAAAAATATAGTTTGGAGAAATCTTTTTATGATACTCTTACTTGTTTGTGTCATCTCCTATACCGTTTTTAAGATAGTCTTGAATCCCATATATCACATCAACACGCTAGCACAGCAAATAATACAACAACAAGCAATTACAGAACGACTACCTGAAAGGAAAAACAGCCAACTCATGGGTCTCGATAAAAGCATCAATGAAATGCTTAATACCATAGAACGCCTTGTAAATAGCTTAAGACAAGCAAATGTGAATCTCAGCCACGACATTAGAACGCCGCTCACGCATATAAGAAATAGGCTTGAAATGATATACGATGAATCAAAAAACAAACAGGTACATTCGCACCTCGAAATATGCTTACATTCTCTCGACTCACTACAAAAGTTTACCACGCAAATACTCGACCGAGCAGAAATAGAGTCGGGGATTGTTCAGATACCAGAGAAACCTGAAAACATTCTCATCATTTTAGAAGATGTTATAGAAATGTATGAATACATTGCAGATTCAAAAGATATAATTTTTAAATACGACATTGAGCCCGAGCTATATGTTTACGTTCACAAATTGCGGTTTTGTCAACTTGTTGGCAACCTTTTGGACAATGCGTGCAAATTCACCAGTGCGGGCAAGCAAATTGTACTCTCTGCACAAAACATAGACAACACCATACAAATACAAGTTGCTGACGAAGGGCAAGGCATAGCAGAAGAAGACATTCCACATATCTGGGACATGTTTTGGAAGAAGGGCGCCACAGACAAAAATGCAAAAAACAACTCAGGCTTTGGCTTAAGCATTGTAAAAAGCATTGTCGTAGCATACGGTGGAACCATAGACGTAAACTCGCATAAAGGACAAGGAACAGTTTTCACCATAAAGTTTTCTTCCCCCCACAGTGAACGCTATCTGCCTTTATAAGCAAACAAACTCGCTCGTAGCATAGTGTACAATTGTCACTATGGGACTCACATCTTCTCACAACAATAAAGCACGCATTTTATTTTGGACACTCCTACTTGTGTTTTCGCTAACATTTGGATACCTCTCCTACCTGTATCCATTTTTTGCTGACGACTATATACATGCAACCCGTATTGGTGCACGCTACGATTCAGCCCCAACTCTCGGTAATGTCCTACAACACATAGTCTGGTCATATTCCGAATGGAACGCCCGCTTTGGTGAATTCATGACTTTCTTCGTGCTTTACATCCTCTGGCATGCACCATGGGCTTGGTGCATACTCAACACTGCAGCAGCCCTCTCGCTCATTTGTGGCATCTTTGCACACGTCCACATGCGCCTACCCTCGCCTCATAAGCTACGAGACGTCGGCACCTTTGCATTTTTATGCGCTTCACTCTTCGTACTCCTTGCCTACCCCGGAGAGACGCTGTTTTGGAGAACGGGCGCAGTAAATTACCTGTGGATGTTTAGCATTACCCTGTGGTTCTTGCTACCCATACGCTGTACCCTCTCACAAAACACCAGTCCACCCAAACCCTCTTCCCATACCAAAAACATAGCCTACGGCATACTCATGTTTGCACTCGGCATAATAGCCGGCATGGGCAATGAGAACATGTCGGCGGGCATAGCCCCAGCGTTAAGCCTACTGACGCTCTTCCACTACATACGCACCAAAAAACACGCACAACAAAACACCCACCCGTGGATATACTGGGCGTGCCTAGGCTTCATACTCGGCACCATAGCCCTCATTGCAGCACCGGGACCCAGCATGCGAGCAGAACTGATGGGCTTTGGACAACCAAGTTTGTCTAACGTTTTTGTGCCCGCTCACTGGAAAACACTCTTCATACAAACTACCATGTGGAATCTCATGTCAGAATTTATCTTCGCAAGCCTTGCGCTCCTGCTAGTGCTCACCATGAAAGCGTGGAAACAAGGCAAGGGCACAACATACATAGTCCCATCCCTCATGTACTTCTGCGCAGGCTTCATGTCCATAGCAGTATATCTATCCATGAGGACAGGGTACCCCGCGCGCTCCTTCTTCGGCTCATCTGTCTTGTTTTTAATAAGCCCCATGCTCCTATATAAAAGCGTCATCAAAACCTGCAAAGAACAAAAGACCACCCTCAAAGAACGCATGTCCTTTATAGCAACACGAATATCCCACGGCTTTGTCGTGCTGTGGGCAGCAATCATCATCTATCCCGTGCTTATTCCCGCATACCAATACTACCACTCACGCGCGGAATACAACAAACAAGTCATGCTAGAAGCAAAGAACCATATGCGACAGCAAGCAACTATAGACACTGCCCGTGGCTGGGGCACAGGACCCGCGAAGTCCTTTGCTGGAAGATTTAATATTATTCACCATATTATTGATTTTAAGCTTAGGCATGTAGATACGTCAGTTTATAATGCGCTTGAAACTTACTATAGCATACCCGAAGTAAAAGCAGAACTTTTAAGCGAAGTCCCCCCGTACCTCATGAAGGTAGCAACCTATTTAGGAAGCGTGCGCAGGCTTGGCAAAAAATTCTACGGCGCGAATGGTGGGCTTATAAGACGTTTGCCTTTGTGGGGGCAGCACGCCCCCACACCCCCACTGCTGGTCGTCTTTGCGCTACGCGCGTGAGGGCTGCACGCCGTGTGTGTGATGGCTCACGCCTTCTGTTGCCAAGCAGCCATTCTCAATACGCTATCCATTCGGTTGGCAGTTCTTTTTCTTTTCTTTTACCATCCTTGGCAGCCTATGCGTGCCCTCCATGGCACGGCTGTGAGGACGCAAGAGAAGAAAAGTCGAGAGCCGAAGGCGAACGGCTAGAAACGATTAAAATAAGTGTCGCGAAGCGACACAAAGATGGAGCTTATAGCAAAAGAACCAAAAAGTCGAGAACGCGAAGCGTGAACGGATGCAAACTATTGCATAAGCACCGCTGTGCGGTGCAAACATGGAGCTTGCATCAAAGAAAACATCCTGTGAGCTAAAGCAGTAATGGCATAGATACTGTGCGCAAGTATGAAGATTGTATGGAAGTAAATTTGTGTGAGTACTCGCACCAAAGAAAGTCGAGAGCGCTGAAAAGCGCGATCGGCTAGAAACGATTAAAATAAGTGTTGCGCAGCAACACAGAGATGGAGCTTATAGCAAGTACTGCTATCCGAGTAGATAGCGTATTTAGAATAGCTGCTTAGTAGCAAAAACTTACACCTGAACCCACTGCAAGTGGTGTCGCGCCGCGCCGCATGCGCAAAGTAGCGTCTTACCCAGTGGGGGTGTGGGGGCTTGCCCCCACAAGGGCAAGACATATGCCCCCCAGCACGCCACAGTGGGTAAGTGCAGGTGGCACAATGTAATCCTCTATGTGGTTTTTAACAAGCTCAGAAGCAACATAGCCATTAAGGCTTTCGAGCACCTTGCGCCGTATACGCGGGAATAGAAACTCCCGCTTCATAATACCGCCCCCCAGTATTATTTTCTGCGGGGAAAGCGTACAAATAAAATTAGCCAGCGCCACGCCAAGGTAGTGCGCAACCAAGTCCCAGACCGCGTCCGCGTCATCAATGGCGGCACCCCTTTTGTTACAACGCTTTTCTATTGCAGTCCCGCACGTCAAGCCCTCAAGGCAGCCGCGGTGGTAGGGGCACACCCCCTCAATGGGATCGTCGGGATGTAGGGGCAGCACTATATGCCCGCCCTCAGGATGCACCAGCCCATGCACAGGCCTGCCATTGGCCACAATGCCCAAGCCAACCCCCGTCCCCACCGTAATGTAGATAAAGGTATCCAAGCCCACCGCGCTCCCCCACATGCCCTCGGCAAGCGCCGCGCCATTCACGTCCGTCTCAAAATATAAGGGCACTCCTATGCGCTTCGAAAGCGTCCCCACCACGTCGGTGTTACTCCAATGCGGCTTAGGCGTAGTGGTAATATACCCATAGGTCGCAGAACGCTTGTCCATGTCTATGGGGCCAAAACACGATATGCCAATGCTCTCAATGGGACTACGCTCCATCATGGCCACAAAATAATCACCTATCCTTTGCAGCGTCTCTTCAGGCACCGTGGTAGGAATTGTCACAATATCACGCAAGGTACTCGGGCTAGAACCCACCGCGCATATACACTTTGTCCCACCCGCCTCTATACTGCCATAAAGTTTTTCCATACTCTTAGTATACGCTACCGTGCCCTAAGGCTACACCGCGGTAAAGCTACCCAGCACACGGCAGGCTGCTTACACATACAAAGTAACCTTACGCGCCGCCGCGGAGTACAGACTGCGGGACGCAGACTGCTTATGACTACAAAGTAACTTATACGCTGTTAAGCTGCATTGTACGCCCCAAGGCCGCGGCGCGGAGTACAGACTGTGCGCCAGCGCAGGCTGCTTGCACTCACAAAGTTACTTCACGCGCTTAAGCCGCGGCGCGGAGTATACACATGAGCCGTAGGCTCATGACTGCTTTAGCGCGCTCAAAGCCGCGGCTGCGGAATACAGACTGCGCGCTAGCGCAGACTGCTTACTCCCCAAAGCTATCTCCGCGCTCAAGCGCCATTGCCCCAATACAGACGCAAGCCTTAAGGCGCGCGATCACTTACGCACTCAAGCCGCGCCGCGGAATACAAACTGTGCGTAGCACAGACTGCTTATGACTACAAAGTAACTTTACGCGCTAAAGCGCCACCGTCCAGTACACACATGAGCCGTAGGCGCATGACTGCTTTAGCACGCCCCAAGCCGCGGCGCGGAGTACAGACTGCGGGACGCAGGCAGCTTATGACTACAAAGTAACTTATACGCTGTTAAGCTACATTGCACGCCCCAAGGCCGCCGCGGAGTACAGACTGCGCGGCAGCGCAGACAACTTACGCATACAAAGCTACCTTACGCCCCAAGCCGCGGCGCAGAGTATACACTGCGCGCTAGGGCAGGCTGCTTATACTCACAAAGCAACTTACACGCGCTAAAGCTAACTTACGTTTATAAAGTTACTTCACGCGCTCAAGCCGCGGCGCGGAGTACACACTGCGCGCCAGCGCAGGCTGATTATACTCACAAAGCAACTTACACATGTTCAAGTAACCTTACGTCCCAAGCCGCGGCGTGGAGTACACACTGTGCGTAGCACAGACAGCTTACACTCATAAAGCAACTTACACGCACTAAAGCTAACTTACGTTTATAAAGTTACTTCACGTGCTAAAGCCCCGCCGCCCGTACACACATGAGCCGTAGGCTCATGGCTGCTTTAGCACGCCCAAGGCCGCCGCGGAGTACAGACTGCGCGCTAGCGCAGGCAGCTTATGACTACAAAGTAACTTATACGCTGTTAAGCTGCATTGCACGCCCCAAGGCCGCCGCGGAGTACAGACTGCGCGCTAGCGCAGACTGCTTACACTCATAAAGCAACTTACACGCACTAAAGCTAACTTACGTTTATAAAGTTACTTCACGCGCTAAAGCGCCACCGCCCAGTACACACATGAGCCGTAGGCTCATGACTGCTTCCGTCCCCAAGCCGCGGCGCGGAGTACAGACTGTGCACCAGCACAGACCGCTTACACTCACAAAGCAACTTACACACGTTCAAGTAACCTTATGCGCTTAAAGCTACCTTATGTCCCAAGCCGCGCCGCGAAGTACAGACTGCGCGCTAGCGCAGACTGCTTACTCCCCAAAGCTATCTCCGCGTTTCAATCGCCACCGCCCCAATACAGACGTGAGCCGTAAGGCGCGCGATCACTTACGCACTCAAGCCGCGGCGCGGAGTACACACTGTGCGTCAGCGCAGGCTGCTTGCACTCACAAAGTAACCTCACGCGCTAAAGCGCCACCGCCCAGTACACACATGAGCCGTAGGCTCATGACTGCTTCCGTCCCCAAGCCGCGCCGCGGAATACACACTGCGCGCTAGCGCAGACCGCTTAGCACTTCCAAAGTAACCTATGCGCGGTAGGCAACTTTGCGCGCCGCCGCCCAATACAGACGCAAGCCTTGCGGCTCACGACCACGTTACTGTCTAAGAAGACAAAAACTGTTGAGAAACGCGACACACCGTGTGCGCAAAGGGGCAGGTGCTACACTGCGGCGTACGCGCCTTACAATGGTAGCGCCCAAAAAAGATCATCCTATGATGAGAGACAACCCACTGCGAGACATCAATATGCGCAGTAAGCGCCTCTTCAACCTGCCGAGCAGAACTACCCTCAGGCACAAAGCCCAACCTATAGGCAATGCGCGCCACATGCGTGTCAACCGCAAAGGCAGGGATCCCACACCCAACAGAAAGCACCACATTCGCCGTCTTTCTCCCAACACCGGGCAAGGCCTCCAAGTCCTCACGAGAACAAGGCACCTCACCACCATGCTGCTCAAGCAACAATTGCGCCATAGCCTTCACATTCTTTGCCTTGGTTTTATACAACCCTATACTCTGTATGAGCCCTTGCAAGTCTTGCACCGAAGCCCCCGCATAATCAGCAGCAGACTTATAGGCAGCAAACAAACGAGGCGTTACCTTATTAACCGAAACATCCGTAGTCTGAGCGCTCAGCATCACAGCTATAAGCAACTCCAAGGTAGAACTAAACTGCAACTCACAATCAGCATGCGGAAACAGGCTCTCAAGCCCTTCCAAAACATGCTCCATGGCAGCGCGTGCATCCATTGGCTTCATAGCCTAGGCACCCCCGCACCCGCAAGGCACACCAAGACCCGCAAGGCGCGGAGTACCTGTGCACAAGGCATGCCCGCAGCAAGACTACAAACGCACGTACTTAAGCGGATTAACAGACACCCCATTTTGTATGATGGAAAAATGCAAGTGCGGACCGGTACTCCACCCCGTACTGCCAACCCTACCAATTACTTCGCCCCTGCTGACGCGTTGCCCCTGCGTTACCCCAATGGTACTCATATGCCCGTACAGCGTCTGAAACCCCCGCGCATGACGCACAATAACAACCTTGCCAAACACCGGGTTACTGCTACTCACATAGGTAACAACCCCACCACTTGCAGCATATATAGCGCTTCCATGCGCACTCGTTATATCTATACCATTGTGAAACGAGCGCTTCTTGGTAATGGGACTTATCCTATAGCCGTACCCCGAGCTAAGCGCGCGCCAACCCGCCAAAGGCGTTTGAAAAACCGTGCCAAGCACCAGCCCCCTGTCAAAGGAATCAAGCTTGACCCCCGGAATAAACAAATCCATGCCCGGGCTGAGCACCAAACTCTGCATATCATTCATGTCGAGTATCTTGTTCTCGCTTATGTTATAACGCTGTGCAATAGAAGCAATACTCTCCCCACTCTTGACAACATGAATAAGCCCATCCTTATTAGGAATGATAAGCTCCTTACCCTCCCTAATACGCAAGGCATCCGATATCTTGTTCCAACTGATAAGCGTATCTATACTTATATCGTTTGCAATAGCAATGGCCAACAAGGTATCCCCACTCTGGAGCGTATACTGCTTTTTCTCAACCGCAGTAAACTGCGTCATGTCTATGTTCTTAAGCTTTTGCATGTTGGGGCGCACCACATGCCCCGCGGATGTATAGGTGTCATTGATTCTCTGCAAAAGATGCCTTCTCGTGGGATACAAGAAACTATTTGAGGACGTATTCCAATAATACATATCCAGCACATAGCCCAAAATGACACTCACCACAAGCGCCAAGTAGGCAAGCTTTATTCTTGCAAGAAAACTTAAAACACCATCAATGCCACGAACACAGGGTGCGACAAAGACCCTGAAGGCAGCAGGAAGCACCGCCACCGCCTGTCCAGAAGCCTTGCTCGCAACCCCAGCATGCACCGCAGCACCGTAGTTGGCAAACTGCTTCGGCTTCTTCTGCGCCATGGAGGTTTGCGCCACAAACTTATGATAATTACGAAACTTCTGCTCTACCTTGGAATACTTATCGAAGGTAAAATTACTATACGCAATTGGCGTATCGAGTACTCCATCCCTTGAATTCATAGCAGCACTGCCCATGTGAACACTCCCTTTCATAGCATCCCCATCGCCTGTCGTGACGGCGTTAGCAGTACTCCACGACACACCGTAGCCAAATGGTGAATCATTATATTCACGTGAGGAAAAACTATTCATAGTATTGTAGATATCGTCACATTTACTCCATAAATAAAGCGGAAACTCCTAAAAACTCCCACCCCACCCATGAAACAAGGCGTCACAGTACCTAAAGATGTATAGTTATGCCAGCGAATGACGATACCTATTAATAGTATAGGCAAAACAACGCCAAAAACTAGAAAGCAGAGGACTAATTATTTATGACCAAGACCGTGTGGCTCAGCCTCTTTGCCATCATGAGCGCATTCTCGCTCTTAACCATTGGGAAAGTAATTTCATTGCAAGGCGGCAGCATGCGCACGCGTGCAAGTGCGCAAGAGCCCTACCGCAGCACGCAAAACAAAAACCACTACACAGAACGTGGCGCCATCTTTGACAGAAACGACAACATCCTCGCCATGCAAATAAAACGCTGGAACGTCGGACTACGCCTCATAGACACCCACAAGCCCCAAGAAGTCATAACCCAACTCTCCCAGACCCTCTCCATACCCCAAGCACGACTCACCCAGCAGCTACAAGACCCCGTAAAGTACGTACAAATAAAACGCCGCATCTCAAAGGCAGAACACGATGTAATAAAGGCGCTCCAAGCAGAAGGCAAACTCAAGGGCGTACAACTCCACCCCGTTTCGTGGAGGGAATACCCCGGCAAAGACTCCATAGCAGGGGCCATAGGCTACTACGGCAGCACCCAAAAAGGCCTTGACGGCATAGAATACACCTATGACGCCTACCTCCAACCAGCACAAAACGCAGTAGGCGCCTCCGTACACCTCACCATAGACTCCATACTACAAAAAAGCATAGAAGAAATAATAAAAGAAACCCAAAAAGAAGCGCAAGCAGCCTACATAGACACCATACTCATGGACGCCACCACGGGCGAAATTCTCTCCTACGTAAGCATTCCAAGCTTTGACAACAACCAGTACTACCGCTACCCACAAGAACGCCTCTCCAACAAAATTATTCAGTACAACTACGAACCCGGCAGCGTCTTTAAAGTCTTTACCGTAGCAAGCTTTTTAGACTCCGGCATCATAAGCCCCACCTCCACCTTCAACGCCTCCGTACCCTTCACCTCTGCCAAATACGGCTTTACCATTACTGACGTATGGTACCCACCCGGACGCATCACCACCTCCCAAATCATCAAGTACTCCAGCAACGTAGGCATATCACACGCCATGTCGCGCATGGACGCGCAGCAATTCTTTGAGTACCTCAAGCGCTTTGGCTTTGGCGAAAAAACAGGCGTGCCCCTACCCGGAGAACACTCGGGAATACTCCACAGCCCCGAGCGCTGGTCGGCGCGCTCCAAGCACACCATAGGCTTTGGGCAAGAAATAGCGACAACCGCCATGCAAATGGTGCGCGCCGCCACCGCAATTACCAACGGCGGCGTAGTCCTACAACCTCAGCTGATAAAAAAAATAGTCTCCCATGAGGGCACAACACTCTACAGCGCCACCCCCACCTCCGTACGCAGAGCCATAAGCGAACGCACCGCCACCACCATATTACGCATGATGAAAACCAGCACCGAACCCGGCGGCACGGCACACCGCATGCGCATAGACGGCATATCCATATCCGCCAAAACAGGCACCGCACAAGTCTACGATATACAGCAAAAGCAGTATTCTGAAGAAGCCTTCATCGCATCAGCACTCGCCATAGTACCAACAGAAAAGCCACGCATCATCATATACGCAGCAATACACAAACCAACCTCGGGCGAGACATACGGAGGACGAACCGCCGCCCCCATGCTACGCAAAATGCTCAGCTTCATACTCCCCTACATGGGCATAGCCGGACAAACAGTCACCTTTCAACACAGCGCCACCGCACCCACAACACAGCGCGTGAAGCCCATGCGCATAAAAAGCAGCACCTACCAAAGCTACCGAGGCCTCAGTAAACGGCAAATATGGACGCTTTTTGCCCAAAGCAGCGTAAAACTAAGGCTCAAAGGCAGCGGACACGTGGTAGCGCAAGAACCCGCCGCAGGCAGCCCCATTGGCACACAGCCCCAACTCACGCTTTATTTTGAATAACACGCGCCCACTCCTCCCCCGTGCAAACGTAGCCCCACACATGCAAAACCCCACCCCGCACGCAGACGCCTTGACCCACAACCTCAGCACCTGCACCATATACAGCACCACAACACTAGCGCCACCCACAGAGACGCAGCTCCAAATATTGACGGCAAAAAAGACGCGCGCCGCCACCGCACGCTACAAAAACCTTGCCCTCCACAGCGCCTACGACCCCCACCAAGAAGCCCTTAATACAGTTAAAGCTGTAGAGAAGGACACCTTCGACAGCATCGTACTCATAGGCGCGGGGCTTGGCTACGCGCTCACGCAGCTCACCCAGCGCTACCGCGACACACCACTGCTGTGTGTGGAATATGACGCGGCGCTCTTTGCAAGCCTACTCCACCAGTGGCGCTACCCGCGCCCCGAGGCGCACGGCACGCACACCTTTTTTGTTATGCCACAGCCTACGGACATAAGCGAGTACTTGCGCGAGCGAGGCCTGCGCAAGCCGCGCGTTGTGCAAAGCCACATAGCAAAGCGCTTTTTTGAGCCCCAGCACATGGCCGCGCTCTGCGCAGAACTGGACAGCTACCAAACGCGCGTGCAAGTCAACGACAACACGCTTGAGCAATTCTCGCGCCTGTGGCAAAGCAACACCGTGCGCAATTGCACATGGTACGCCCCGCGCCTCACCTCGCTTTCAGCGCTACAGCACGCATGCAGCAACCACGCCGCACTGCTCTGCTGCGCAGGACCCAGCCTCTACGGCGGCATTCCCCACATACAAGCCCTTGCCCCGCACATGCTTGTGGTGGCCGTCGACACCGCCGTAGCCCCCTTGTTGCAACACGGCATAATCCCCGACTTTATATGCTCAGTAGACCCGCAATACATCAACACACAACACTTGCACTGGCACAGCGCGGGCGCGCCGCACTACCTCATAGACCTTGCCGCATCCCCGCGCCTCTTTCAACTTGCGCCGCGCGAGAGTAGCTTTTTTGTAAGCAAGCCCACCATGCCCCTTGCGCAGGCACTCTGCCACGGCATGGACTTTGACGCAGAAATACACTCCGGGGGCTCGGTTGCCACCTTTGCATGGGACGCCCTGCGCTACATGGGCATAACGCGCATATACAGCGTGGGGCTAGACCTGTCCTACCCCCTGCACGCAAGCCACAGCAGGGGCTGCAGCTTTGAAAACGCCGTACACCAGCGCAGCACGCGCACGGCATGCGCAGAAAACGCCTTGTACCGCAGCTTTAACGCAGCCCCCTTGCGCGCCGTGCCGGCATACAACAACAAGCCCGTCTTGACTGACGCGCGCTTGATGGTCTACCACCAGTGGTTTGCCACCATACACAAAAGGTTTCCCCACATGCGCACCTACACCTTTTGTAAGGAGGCCGCGCGCATACCCGCAGTGCAACACTGCGAAGTAGACGCCGTGCTGCAAGAAATGCGACGCGGCACTGCAAAGAACGCACGCCAAGACCTAGCCGCGCGCCTTGCCCAGCAGCGTGCATTATCACAACATGGGGCACTGCCACATGGGGCGCCACAAGCACCGCAAACCATGCGCCAAAACGCGCAGCACCTGTGCAAAACACTGGAGGCCTTTGCAAGGCTGTGCGCGCGCGCGCAGCAGCTTGCCCACAAGCTCATGCAAGGCACAAGCAGCGCGCACCAACTACAAAGCCTGCAGCGCATAGAGCGCCAGCTGCTGCAAGACGACCACGCGCACAAGCAAGTACATAGCCAAGTACATAGCCAAGTGCAGACGCAGCGCCCCAGCGCAGCAGAGCTTGTCGGCTTTTTTCTACAAAAGGACATCCAGAACATACTAACCCATGGAGGGGGCGCTGCCCCACACGACACAGCCCCACAAAACACTACCGGAGCAAGCGCGCACAAGCTGTACAAACGCATGCACAACTGCGCCCACACCTTGCACCAGCTTGTGCAACAAAGTTTAGCACATGCGTGTGCACAAGCCTGACGGGGGCACGCCCCCGCACCCCCCTGTTGGTCGTTTTGCGCTCCGCGCGTGCAGCTATCGCAGTTTTGCTAACGCGGTGTTGTATGAACGCCTCTTGTTGCCACGGCTAGCACGCACTATGCAAACACTTCGGGTGGCCGTACTTTCTTTTTTCTTTTTTCAAAAAGAAAAAAGAAAGGTACCAAAGAAAAAAAGAAAAAGAAGTGGTTCGGCGCTGCGCGTCTTGAGTGCTGCGCACAGGTGACTTTGTTGCTTGTTCACGTCTCTTGTTTCCTATGGCGTAGCCTCTCTAAAACTCAGTGCCTTTGTTACCATGGCGTAGCCCCGCTCGCGTAGCTTCCTATACCCGTTTCTTAGTCCCTATGGCGTAGCCACACAGGATGTTTTTCTTTTCTTTTTGGTTCTTTTTCTTTTCTTTTTGCGTCCTCAAAAAGAAAAGAAAAAGAACAGTCATCCGAGCGTATATCATAGCAGGCGTGGCTGCTTGACCACAGAAAGCGTGCACGGACAAAGCGTAAGCAAAACACACATGGCGTGTAGCCTCACGCGCGTAAGCGCAAATAGGCGTCTTACTCAAAGGGAGGGGCGTGGGGTCACCCCCCACAAAGGGATGGCGGGCGGGCATACGCGTGTGTGCTGCCCCCACAAAGGGGAGTGTTCCCTCAGGGGCGGGGGAGGTGTTCCCTTAGGGCTGAGGGAGTGTGTAGTCTAGTGCAGGCTAGCGTGTAGTCTAGTGCAGGCTAGCGCGTAGTCTAGTGCAGGCTAGGGCGTAGCCTAGTGCGGCATGATTGCGTAGCCTAGTGCAGGCTGTGCGTGTGCCCGCATGTGCGGGGAGGTGTTTCCGCCAGTGTGAATGAGGGTTCACACTGGTGTTTTATGAAACACCTCAAAGCTAGAAGAAGCATTAGCTTGCTTGTAGGGTGTGTGTAAAAACACCTGCGCGGGTGTTTTTTATGAGGGAATTGCCGGTAGTGCACTGAGTGCGTACTTCAAGGGTGTAGGGTCCCTTGGGCATGTCGGGTACCATGGCGATGAGGCGAGCGGGTTTCTTTTCTATGATGGTTTGCACCTTGTGTTCGCTTTTGTCCGCAGCCACAAAGTAGACGCCGTTTTGCTTGTTTGGCCCGTCCACCTTGAGTAGGTTGCCGATAATTTCAACCACGCCCTTGGTGGTAATGCGGCCATTGATGCTGCCGTCCGTGATGTTTCGTACCTCAAGAATGTGGGGCAGCGTCTCTGTGGGGGCGGTTTTGGTGAGCGGAAGGTTCTCCAATACCTTTTTGAGGCGCGCGCCCGCGTGCATGTTTATCTTGATGTGGTGGCGCTTGGGGTCAAAGGAGTCGGTTGCTCCGTGAAACAAGCCTTGTATGGAAAAGTGCGTCTTGAAAAGCTCCAAGTTGATGGCTTCGCCATTCTTGGTTATTTCAGTAAGCACCTCAAAAAAGGCGTTGAGCACCGCAATGGTGTCGGTGCGTGTCACCGTGGTGCCCTTTTGCACCATACGTTCGGTAATGCTGGCAAGGTCGTGGCTTTTCACGTCCTCTGCGCGCGCTTGGTAGTCGTTGGGTGATGACGTAAGAAGCGCCTCACTCAGTGAATATTTAAGACTCATTATGTCTTCCTAATAAAAAATGTTTGCATCTACTGTAGTACACATGATGCATTATGCTAGTAGTATAATGAGTTGTAATAACTATTGCAAGGGGGTATTGGTAAATATAATTAGACTTATGTATTTTTGCCTTTGTGGGGGGGGTGTCCCCCCACACCCCCCCTTGGGTAAGACGCCTATTTGCGCTCCGCGCGTCTTTCTGTGTTGTAGCTGACGCTGGTTTTTGTGAACGTTTCTGCGGCTAAGACGCTAGCGCGGCGTGCAAAGTCTTCGGATAGCCGTACTTTCTTTCTTTTCTTTTTGTGCGACGCAAAAAGAAAAGAAAGAAGAGTACCAAAGAAAGAAAAGAAAAACGCGCTGTGGGGGCACGCCCCCACACCCCCGCGTATTAAACAAACGCTTCTTGTGCCGTCCGTGGCGTGGTTGTCGCTATGCTCTCGTCTTTTCTTTGGATGCAAGCTCCATGCTTGCGCACAGTATCTAGGTTATTACTGCTTTAGCACACAGTATGCTTTTTGCTATAAGCTCCATCTCTGTGTCGCGTTGCGACACTTATTTCAATTGTTTCTAGCCGCACCGTCCTTGGCAGCCTTAATGCCCCATCCATGGGGCGGCTGTCCATCCTTGGCGCCCTATGCGTGCCATCCGTGGCACGGGCGTCGCCCGTTCTTCGTGCTCACGACTTTTTTCTTTTTTCAAAATAACGCGAGCAGAGCGAGCGGGCGCCACTGCTAGATAGTGGAGCGTTAGCGAAACATGAAATAGAGCAAGCGACAACAAGAAAGGTACCAAAGAAAAAAAGAAAAAGAAGTGGTTTGGCGCTGCGCGTTTTGAGTGCTGCGCACAGGTGACTTCGCTTGTTTACTGTAGGTGCAAAGTACGGGTTGCTTTAGCTTGACTGCTCACGCTTTTTGTACCATCCATGGCGTGGTTGTCGCTACGCTTGTGTTTTGATGCTTTGCAATACTTGCGCACAGTATCTCTGTCATTACTGCTTTAGCTCACAGGATGTTTTCTTTTCTTTCTTTGGTTCTTTTCTTTCTTTGATGCAAGTAACATCTTTGCTACGCTGCGCTCCGCAATCTAAAGGATTGCATCCGTTCGCCTTCGGCTCTCGACTTTTCCGTCATGACAGCCGCCCCATGGATGGGGTATTAAGGCTGACAGGGATGTTAAAGAAAAGAAAGAAAGAACGGCCACCCGAGTGGATAGCGTATTGAGAATGGCTGCTTGGCAACAGAAGGCGTGAGCCATCACACACACGGCGTGCAGCTCTCACGCGCGTAAGCGCAAACAGGGGCGCCGTTGCGCAAAAAAGGGCGGTGGGCGGGTAAACTGCACGCGCGTAGCGCAGAGGGGGCAGCAGTGGGGGTGTGGGGGCGTGCTGTCCCCACAAAAGAGACTGTTTAACCTATTATAAAAACAATAACAAAAGAGCACTTGCATTAAATTACTACTATGAGTTATACTTAAGGGGTTAAAAATACAAAACGCTAAATAAGCAAGTGCCTCTATGGGGTTGCTTGGGTTATTTGGTGCACAAATGAATAAGGAGAATCTATGAGAAAACACAACTTTTATGAGGGTATGATTCCCATGCCTGAGGATTTTACGGCTTTGCAGGACAACGCGGAGGCGGCAGTGCGTGAGAGCAGCGTTGCGCTGAGTGGTGCGGGTGTGCTGGAGGGCTTGGAGCTGAGGCTGGACGGTGCGGCTCACAAGCTGAATGTGACAGCGGGTAAGGGCTTGCGCTCGGACGGGCAGTTGCTACAGCTGAGCGCGGCGCAAGACTTAAGCCTGCCGCCCAGTGACGGCAAGGCCTACGCCGTGGTGTTGCGCTACCAGAGTGCCGAGACGCAGGAGCGCGCCACAACTCTACAGGGTTAGGACACGTGGACGGAAAAACAAGACGAGACGAGCGCGCTGGTGGTGGAATGGACACAAAGTAAGGACAAGCAACACCGACAGGCAGACGACCTTGTGCTCGGCACGCTGCAAAACGGCGTGCTTGACTTGGGTAAGCGCGAAGTGGCACAGGGCTGGCAGGCTGTGAAGACGCAGGCGCAGGCCTTGAAAGAGAACACCGCGGCGCTGGGCGGAAAGGGCGTGCTTGAGGGCTTGGAGCTGAAGCTGGACGCCACGGCTAACAAGCTGACCGTGCAAGCGGGTAAGGCGCTGCGCGCGGACGGGCAGCTGCTGCAACTGGGCGCGGCGCAAGACTTAAAGCTGCCCAGCGACAGCAGGGGCTACCGCGTGGTGCTACGCCACGAGGCGCAAAGTGGCAGCACAAAGGCACAGCTGGAGCAGAGCCCGCAAGCAGACGACCTTGTGCTGGGGCAGCTGCTACGCGACCCCCAAGACGCAGCTAAGCATGTGTTGGACCTAGCTAAGCGCGAGGTGGCGCGAGGTTGGCCCAGCCTGACCAGCGCGCCCTTTGGGGTCAAGAGCCCCCTGCTCACCCTCAACGCAGGAGAAAGCAGCAGCAGCATAAGCACGCCAACAGCCAATGTGCCGCACATAAAGCGAACCAAGACGCCCTACACCGCGCCCTTTAGCGCCCGTTACCACCACCGATGCGCAGTCTTTGCCCCCGCGGGCAGTGCGCCACGGCTGTGGGTTATAGGAGGTGAAGGCCTCGGTTCCCAAAACGACGTGTGGTCTACGGCAGACGGAATAACGTGGCAGGAACACAAGGGTCAAGGGGTGCGCTTCAGCCCCCGCTACGCACACCAAGTAGTGGTATTTCAAAACAAGCTCTGGGTGCTGGGTGGTTTTGCACACAATGGCTTTTCAGACGAGGTGTGGTACAGTGATAATGGCAAGGACTGGACTCAGCACAGTGCAAGCTACCGCTTTAGTGCCCGTCATGTCCATCAATGTGTGGTCTTTAAAGCTCAGGGCGACAGTGCCGAAAAGCTGTGGGTCATTGGTGGTAATACAAATACTAGTGGTGTGAATAATGACGTATGGAGCTTTGATGGCAACAGCTGGGTCAATCACGGCAATCGCAACTTCACTGCTCGTCACACACATCAAGTGCTTGCCTTTGGGGGCAAGCTCTGGCTCATAGGGGGCTACGCTAATAATAGTAGCTACAACAATGATGTGTACTGGAGCGAGGACGGGATAAACTGGAGCAAGCCCTACACCGCAGCCTTCAGCCCACGCCAAATCCATCAAGCCCTAGTCTACGACAACAAAATGTGGGTCATAGGGGGCAACACTAAGAATGGTAAAACAGGCGACGTGTGGTCTACGCGGGACGGAATAAACTGGCAACGTGAGGCGTGGGCGGCGGCCTTTAGCCCACGCAGTAGTCACCAAGCGGTGGTTTTTAACAACAAAATGTGGGTCATAGGGGGCGACACTGACAATGGTCATGTGGCGGATGTGTGGAGCAGCACGGACGGCGTGGACTGGCACAACTACGCGCTGAAGGAGGAGCGCGTTACAAAGGAGAAGCGCGTGGCGGGCCTGCGCGTGGAGCGCGGCAGCGCGGGGCAGAGCGTGCTTGCCTACGCTGAAGAGAGCGGGCAGTGGGAAATAGACGGACGCGGCATAGCCACCAACGAGGCGGAGGTGCAAGACGCTTTAAGCCTGAACAAAGCCAAGCTAGACGCCCTGCGCGCGCAGCTACTGGGGGAAATAAACAAGGCCAAGACAGAAGCTGCCCAAGGGGTACAACAAGCCAAACAAGACGCCCTCAACGCCGCCGTACCCGTGGGCTTCATCTACGTACAATTCCCCAAACACAAAAGCCCACAACAAATATGGGGCGGCAAGGAAGTAAGCGCCCCTGACAACACCCTCCCCGCCAACACCATGCAGTGGAAAAACGTAAGCAACAACTACGCCGGCTGCTTTTTCCGCGCGGAGGGTAAAGGTTACCAAGCAGACACTGCACAAAACTTCAAAAGCCAAAGTAACCCCCAACTAGACGCGGGGAGGAATGTGTATGGTTCTTTTGGGGCATTTTCCGATCATGGCAAACACGCTGTTCAAACTATTGGCGGTTCCAATGGAACAAACTATGCCAAAGCAGGTTATCTTTGGAGAACTATAGACATTAATGCCTCCCGCAATTGGGGTTCGCCGCATACCAAAAATGAATTCCGCCCCGTGAATTACACCGTGAAAGTGTGGGAGCGCCTGAGGTGACTTTTGTGGGGGCACGCCCCCACACCCCCAAGTATTAAGCAAAAGCTTCTTGCGCCGTGCGTGGCATGGTTATCGCTATGCTTGTGTTTTGATGCTTTGCAATAATTGCGCACAGTATCTAGGTTATTACTGCTTTAGCACACAGGAGGCTTTTTTCTCTTTTCTTTGGTACTTTCTTTTCTCTTTTTTACATCCATAAAAAAGAGAAAAGAAAGTACAGCTATCCGAAGACTTAGCATACCGCGCTAGCGTCTTAGCCGCAGAAAAGTTCATACAAGATTAGCGTGAGCTACAAAACAGATGCCCGCGCGTAAGCGCAAAGAGGCGTCTTACTAAACGGGGGGTGTGGGGGCGTGCTGCCCCCACAAAGGGCGGCGGACGGGCATGTGTGCCCCCCTTAGGCTACAATAAAAGCCATGAATGATAATTATAGGTTTGGGTTATTGTCGCCTTTGGATCATCGCTATTATTTTGCGAACAGGGAGTTGTTTGAGCGCTTGGAGGGGTACTTGAGCGAGGATGCGAATGTGCGGTATTGTGTGGAGGTGGAGCTGGGTTTGCTTGAGACTTTGGCGGAGTGTTTTGGTGTTGCGGCGGCTGATGTTGCGGCGGCGCGCGAGGGTGCGCGGCGTATGGTGGCTGCTGAGGTGTACGCGGAGGAGGAGAAGACGAAGCATAATATACGCGCGGTTGTGAATGTGCTGAAGCGTTATGTGCCTGCCTCTGTTGCGCCGTATATTCACTTGGGGGCTACGTCTTTTGATATAACGGATACTGCGTGGGCTATGCGCCTGCGTGACGTGAGTTTGCACGTGGTGTTGCCTACCTTGGTGGGTGTGCAGCGTGAGCTGATACGCCTTGCGGAGGCGCACATGGAGACGCCACAGGTGGGGAGGACGCATGGGCAGTATGCCGTGCCTATAACGCTGGGGCACACCTTTGCGGAGTACGTGAGTAGGTTGGGTGCGTGTATAGGGGAGATACGCACGCGTATAGGTGCGCTTACGGGCAAGTTGTCGGGGGCGGTGGGTGCTTATAATGCCTTGAGTCTCATTGCGCCCAATGCGCTGGAGCTTGAGAGGCGGCACTTGGAGCGTTTGGGTCTCATTCCCGCGGAGTATTCTAGTCAGATTGCGGCGCCTGAGGCGCAGTTGCGTTTGTTGCTGGAGTTTAACACTGCCTTTGGGGTGCTGGCTAATTTGAGTGATGACTTGCGCAACTTGCAGCGTTCGGAGATAGGTGAGGTGTACGAGTATTTTGATGCGCATCAGGTTGGTTCTTCGACCATGCCGCAGAAGCGTAACCCGTGGAATAGTGAGCATATCAAGAGTTTGTACAAGGCCTATGCGCCGCGCGTCATGACCTTTTATCTCGACCAGATATCGGAGCATCAGCGCGACCTTACCAACTCTGCGTCTTTGCGTTTTGTGGTGGAGTACATTGCGGGCTTTGCGGCGGCGGCGGAGCGTACACGCAAGGTGCTGGCGGGCTTGAGGGTGGACGAGGAAAACTTGCGGCGTAATATAGCGCATGCGGGTGAGAGTTTGTTTGCCGAGGCTGTGTATGTCTTGTTGGCGCTGGAGGGTGAGAACAATGGGCACGAGATTGTGCGTAGCTCGGTGTTGCGCGCGGAGGAGCAGGGCAAGCGTTTGCTAGAGGTGCTGCAAGAGCAAGAGGGAGTGTGGCATGCCTTGGAGGCGCGGCTTGCAAGGTTGCGCTTGCCCGCTGCTGCTGAGTTTTTGCGAGAGCCTGCGCACTACACGGGTTGCGCGGTTGAGCGGAGCCGCGCCATAGTGGAACGGCACAAAGCGTTGCTTTTGTGAGGGCAAGCCCCCACCCCCCCACTGCTCTTCGTTTTGCGCTCCGCGCGAGCGTCTGTTTTGTAGCTCACGCGGTGTGTGTGCACGCTGTGGGTTGCCAAGACGCGTGACGCAATACGATGATGCCTCAGACGGCCGTTCTTTTTCTTTTCTTTTAACATCCCTGTCAGCCAATGCGTGCCCTCCATGGCACGGCTGTGAGGACGCAAAAAGAAAAGAAAAACATCCTGTGTGGCTACGCCATAGGGACTAAGACACGGGTATAGGAAGCTACGCGGGTGTGGCTACGCCATAGGGACTAAGAAACGGGCATAGGAAGCTACGCGGGTGTGGCTACGCCGTAGAAAACAAGACACAAAGCACAATACCGCGTGAACTATGGCACGGACAATCGCGCATATGCGCAAAAGACGTTCACTGAATACGCGGGGGGGTGGGGGTATCCCCCACAGCGGCTTTTTTTTGGGCTTTCTTTTGGGCGCGTTTTTCTTCTATGCGCGAGAAGGAGTAATAGAGCAGGGGGACGAGCAGGAGTGAGAGCAGGACGGAGCTGCTTAAGCCGCCTACTATGGTGGTTGCTATGGGGCGAATGAGTTCGGAGCCTGCAAAGTTGAAAAAGGCTGTGGGGAAGAGGCCGAATATGGTGGTGCAGCTTGTCATGAGAATGGGGAGGAGTCTGCTGGAGGCGCCTTGTACTACCGCATCAAAAAGCGGGATGTCGCGTTTGCGCAGGAGGTTCATGTAGTCCACCATGACTATGCCGTGGTTGACTGCTACGCCAATGAGTACCACTATGCCCACAAGGCTGAATGCGCTTAAGGCTAGTTCTATGATTTTGTGGAGGGTAAATACGCCTGAAAGCGTGAGGGGTATGGTAAACATGATGATGAAGGGGTCGAGGAGGGATTCAAACTGGCTTGCCATGACTCCAAACACAAAGACTATGGCTATGATGATGATGCTGAGCATGGTGCGTATGTTTTTTTGTTGTTCTTTATATTGGCCTGAGAGTGCGTAGGTTACGCCTGCGTTTTTGGGGACACTGCGTAGTAGAGCCTCTGCTTTGGCTACGCCGTCACTTAAGTTCATGGTAATGGGCATGGTGGCGGTTAGGCTTATGGCGCGCTTTCCGTCTTTTCTGTGGATGCTAGAGACTGACTTTGAGGGGATTAAGGTGATGAAGTTGCTTATGGGTACCAGTGCGCCTTTGGCGTTTTTGACGTCTAGTTGATTGAGTATGTCTAGTTGCTCCCTGTCTTCTTTTCTCAGCCCTAGGGATATGTCGCGTTCCTTTGCGCCGTCTTCAAACTTGGCTGCGCTACTTCCGTACATGGCGTTTGAGACTGCTTGTGAAATGCTTGCTATGCTCACGCCGTAAAGTTCTGCCTTGCCTGTGTCTATTTGTAAGCTGTATTGCACATTGTCGGAAAGGTTTGCATTGCTTGTAACCTCGTCAAAGTTTGGGGAGTTTTCTAAGGTGCGCTTAAATAGCTCTGCAGTGTCGAGGAGGGCTTGGTAATTGCTTGCCTTGAGTTCCAAAGAGACGCGTGGTCCCATGCCCATGCTAGTGCCGCCACCGCCGCCGCCACCGCCACCTTGGCGTGGACGTATGGAGGTTTCTACACCCGTGTAGCCGCGTATGAGGGGCGCAAGGTCTTTTTTTATAGCGTAGATGTCTTTTGCATCAATGGCCTTGTTGAGGGTGTACGATATGTTCCCTGAGCCTGCGCTTGCTGTTATGAGGAAGAAGTTCAAGTCGGGTATGCGTGGTTGCATTTTTGCATGTGCGTCTCTTAAGGTTGCAAGTACTGCGTCTGCCTTGGTGCCTGATGGAAAATCAAAGTATATATCAAAGTTTCTTTGCTTGAAGTAGGGCATTATCTGAAAGTCTAAGCCGCGTCCAAAGAATATGGGTATGATGAGGCTTAAGGAGAAAATGAGTGCTATGAAGCGCTTTCTTCGTGGCATCATGTATTTCATCATGCGAATGTATACGCGGCTTATGCTGCCAATAATTCCCTCAAAGAGTTGGTCAAACTTTTTCATTAAGCCTTTGTGGTGCAAGGGGTGTATGGGTATGTAGTTGCTGGTCATTACGGGGACGAGGAAGGCTGCTATGACGAAGGAGGCTATGAGCGATGTTACCACGACGAGCGAGAGGTTGAGGAAGAATGCAACGATGTAGCCAAGTTGGCTTTTGAAGAGAATCATGGGGAGAAAGACCATGATGGTGGTAAGTGTGGAGGCAAGGATGGAGCGTGTCATTTCCACTGCTCCAAACTCAGAGGCGGCAAGGAGGCGTACTCCATTCATTCGTTTGGTGTAGATGTTTTCAAGGACGACTATTGCGTTGTCAACGAGCATGCCTATGCCGAGGGCAAGTCCCGCGAGTGTCATGATGTTAAGCGAGGTGTTGAGGAAGTACATGATCATAAGCGTTATTACGACTGCGGATGGAATGGCAATGGCAATGACGAAGACGGAAGCGAGGTTGCGGAGGAATATGATGAGCACTATGATTGCGAGGATGCCCCCGCTTATAATTGCTGTTGAGATATTGCGGAGGTTTTGGCGTACGTACTGGGAGTTGTCTCTTACAACAGTAAATTCAAAGTCGGGGGGAGCGTTTCTCTTAAAGTGTTCTATGGAATTGATGATGTTGTCGGAAACCTTGACGATGTTCTCTCCGCTTCTTTTTTGAAAGATTACCATGACTACTTGCTTGTCGCCTAAGAAGCGGTATTGTGAAGTTTCCTTGTCGTATCCCTTGTATACTTGCGCGACGTCTTGGAGGCGTATGTGCGAAATGCTTTTGTCCGCTTCTGTAATTTTGGCAACAATGGTGCTGCGGAGTTCTTCCACGTTTTTGTACTTGGCGTTGAGGAACAGCTCTATTTTCTGTAGGTCGCCGTTTATGGAACCAAGGGATCTTTTAATGCTTCGCGTGGCTATTGCGCCTTCTACATCGGAGAGGCTTATGCCAAACTCTTTTAACTTATACAAACTTACATCTACAAATACCTTGCTTACTTGCCCACCATAAAACGAAACGGCAGCAACGCCGTCTACGTCTTCAAAGACAGTTTTTAAGCCATCTTCTAAGACTTGCCGTACTTCATCAGAAGACCTATTGCCAGAGACGGCAAGCTCAACAACGGGAATGGAGCTGGGCTTGTATTGATAGATTTGCGGTGTTGTTGCGCCCTTGGGTAGGATGGAAGCAATTCCATGGAGTTTATCGCGGATGTTGTTGACGTTTTCCTTAAGTGAGGTGCCGTAGTTAAACTCAATCTCAATACCGCTGTGTCCTTCACTTGAGATAGATGACATTTTTTTAATGTTCTTTGTGCGGAGAATGGCGCCCTCTACTGGTTTGGTAATGACGTCTTCTATTTCTTGTGGTCCTGCACTGCCATAGCTTGTGCTTACATATACAAATGGAATTTCTACGTTAGGTAGGAGTTCAACATTAAGGCTTAAGGAGACAAAAATGCCAAAGCCCATGAGGATGATGAAGATAATAAATACGGTTACTGGTCTTTTTACTAGCGTGGAAACTAAGGCCATAAAGGGGCTCCTTGTGATATATCATTTCTATTCTTCAAAGACAGACGCGGCTATGGCTTGCCTCAGTCTGTCTGGTTTTAACACAACGACAGTAGTTTGATGGTGCAATGGGTTTGTCAAAAAAAGCGCAGGGTTACACTTTTTATTTTAAGGCTTACGCTAGTTTGTGGGTGTGGCTATTGTGCTGTGTGCGCTTTGCTTTTGTGGGGGAGCTGCCCCCACACCCCCCTTGAGATATCACGTCTATTTACACTCCGCGCGTCTTTCTGTGTTGTAGCTGACGCTGGTTTTTGTGAACGCCTTGTGCGGCTAAGACGCCAGTTGTTATATGCTCATGCCTATAGTAGCCGTACTTTCTTTCTTTGGTGCGAGTACTCCATTTCTGCACCGTCCATGGCGCTCTTATTTGCCCCGTCCATGGGGCGAGCGACCGCTGCGCTCCGCAATCTGAATGTCAGCACCCGTACCATCCTTGGCGCCCTATGCGTGCCGTCCGTGGCACGGGCGTCGCGCTTTTCAGCGCTCTCGACTTTTTTGCGACGCTCACGAGCGAAGCGAGGGGATGTAAACTATTGCATAAGCACCGCTGTGCGGTGCAAACATGGAGCTTGCATCAAAGAAAAACATCCTGTGAGCTAAAGCAGTAATAACATAGATACTGTGCCCAAGTATGAAACTTGCATCAGAGTTGAAAGTGAGAATCAACGATGCCCGTGCCACAGACGGTACAAGAAGGGTTAACTTAATACTTGGGGGTGTGGGGGCGTGCCCCCACAGCGGCTTTTTCTTTGATGCAAGTAACATCTTTGCTTCACTACGTTCCGCTATTAGCTGTTTGCATCCGTTCGCCTTCGGCTCTCGACTTTCTTTGGTACTCTTCTTTCTTTTCTTTTTGCGTCGCACAAAAAGAAAAGAAAGAAAGTACAGCTATCCGAAGATTTTGCACGCTGCGCTAGTGCCTTAGCCGCCACAGGCATACATACAAGACTGCCCAAGCAAAACACACATGGCGTGCAGCCTACTCGCGCATAGCGCAGATAGGCGTCTTACTCAAAGGGGGGCGTGGGGGCTTGCCCCTACAAAGGGCGGCGGGCGGGCAGTAGCTTTAACGCTTGAGGTAGTCTGTGGGTACGGCTACTGTGCCGTGTGTGCTTAAGCCTTGGGCGTGTTGCTGCATTGCTTGTTTTTGGGCTTTTTTGCGGGCTTTCTTTTGGGCGCGTTTTTCTTCTATGCGCGAGAAGGAGTAATAGAGCAGGGGGACGAGTAGGAGCGAGAGAAAGACGGAGGTGCTTAATCCGCCTACTACGGTGGCTGCTATGGGGCGAATGAGTTCGGAGCCTGCAAAGTTGAAGAAGGCTGTAGGGAAGAGGCCGAGTATGGTGGTACAGCTTGTCATGAGAATGGGGAGGAGTCTGCTAGAGGCGCCTTGTAGCACCGCATCAATAAGCGGGACCTCGCGTTTGCGCAAGAGGTTCATGTAGTCCACCATGACTATGCCGTGGTTGACTGCTACGCCAATGAGCACCACTATGCCCACAAGGCTGAATGAGCTTAAAGTGAGTCCTATGATTTTGTAGAGGACAAACATGCCTGAAAGCGTGAGGGGTATGGTAAACATGATGATGAAGGGGTCGAGGAAGGATTCAAACTGGCTTGCCATGACTCCAAACACAAAGACTATGGCTATGATGATGATGCTGAGCATGGTGCGTATGTTTTTTTGTTGTTCTTTATATGCACCTGAGAATGCGTAGGTTACGCCTGCGTTTTTGGGGACGCTGCGTAGTAGGGCCTCTGCTTGGGCTACGCCCTCGCCTATGCTTACTTTAGCGGGTATGGTCGCGGTTATGGTTATGGCGCGCTTCCCGTCTTTTCTGCGAATGAGCGAGACTGACTTTGAGGGGATTATGGTGATGAAGTTGCTTATGGGTACCGCGCCTTTGGCGTTCTTGATGTCCAGTTGATTGAGTATGTCTAGTTGCTTCCTGTCTTCTTTTCTCAGTCGTAGGAATATGTCACGTTCTCTTGCGCCGTCTTCAAACTTGGCTGCAACGCTCCCGCGCATGGCGTTTGAGACTGCTTGTGAAATGCTTGCTATGCTCACGCCGTAAAATTCTGCCTTGCCTGTGTCTATTTGTAGGTTGTATTGCACATTGTCGGAAACGTTTGCATCGCTTGTAACGTAGTCAAAGCTTGGGGAGTTTTCTAAGGTGCGTTTAAATAGCTCCGCAGTGTCGAGGAGGGCTTGGTAATTGTTTGCCTTGAGTTCCAAAGAGACACTTGCCTTTACGCCCGCGCTAGTGCCGCCACCGCTACCCCCGCCTTCGCGAGAACGTATGGAGGTTTTAACACCCATGTAGCCACGTATGAGGGGCGTAAGGTTTGCTTTTATAGCGTCAATGTCTGTTATATCAATGGCCTTGTTGAGGGTGTATGATATGTTCCCTGAGCCTTCGTTGGCTGTTATGAGGAAGAAGTTCAAGTCGGGTATGCGTGGTTGCATTTTTGCATGTGCGTCTCTTAAGGTTGCAAGTACTGCGTCTGCCTTGGTGCCTGATGGGAATTTTAAGTGTACACGAAAGTTTTTTTGCTTGAAGGATGGGAACATTTCAAAGCCTAGGCCGCGTCCAAAGAGCACGGGTATGATAAGGCTTAAGGAGAAAATGAGTGCTATGAAGCGCTTTCTTCGTGGCATCATGTATTTCATCATGCGAATGTATACGCGGCTTATGCTGCCAATAATTCCCTCAAAGAGTTGGTCAAACTTTTTCATTAAGCCTTTGTGGTGCAAGGGGTGTATGGGTATGTAGTTGCTGGTCATTACGGGGACGAGGAAGGCTGCTATGACAAAGGAGGCTATGAGCGATGTTACCACGACGAGTGAGAAGTTGAGGAAGAATGCAACGATGTAGCCAAGTTGGCTTTTGAAGAGAATGATGGGAAGAAAGACCATGATGGTGGTAAGCGTGGAGGCAAAGATGGAGCGTGTCATTTCCACTGCTCCAAACTCAGAGGCGGCAAGGAGGCGTACACCACTCATGCGTTTGGTGTAGATGTTTTCAATGACGACTATTGCATTGTCAACGAGCATGCCTATGCCGAGGGCAAGTCCCGCGAGTGTCATGATGTTAAGCGAGGTGTTGAGGAAGTACATAATCATAAGCGTTATTATGACTGCGGATGGAATGGCTATGGCAATGACGAAGACGGAAGCGAGGTTGCGCAGGAATATGATGAGTACTATGATTGCGAGGATGCCCCCGCTCATAATTGCTGTTGAGATATTGCGGAGGTTTTGGCGTATGTACTCGGAGTTGTCTTCTACAATAGTAAATTCAAAGTCGGGGGGGGCATTCCTCTTAAAGTTTTCTATGGAGTTGATGATGTTGTCGGAAACCTTGACGATGTTCTCTCCGCTTCTTTTCTGAAATTCTACCATGACTACTTGCTTGTCGCCTAAGAATCGGTATTGTGAAGTTTCCTTGTCGTATCCCTTGTATACTTGCGCGACGTCTTGGAGGCGTATGTGCGAAATGCTTTTGTCCGCTTCTGTAATTTTGGCAACAATGGTGCTGCGGAGTTCTTCCACGTTTTTGTACTTGGCGTTGAGGAACAACTCTATTTTCTGTAGGTCACCGTTTATGGAGCCAAGGGATCTTTTAATGCTCCGCGTGGCTATTGCGCCTTTTACATCGGAGAGGCTTATGCCAAACTCTTTTAACTTATACAAACTTACATCTACAAATACCTTGCTTACTTGCCCACCGCCAAGGGAAACCGAAGCAACGCCGTCCACGTCTTCAAAGACTGTTTTCAAGCCATCTTCTAAGACTTGCCGTACTTCATCAGAAGACCTATTTCCAGAGACGGCAAGTTCAACGACGGGAATGTCATCGGGGTTGTATTGAAAGAGTTGTGGCTTCTTTGCATCCTTGGGTAAGGCTGAAGAAATTCCATTGAGTTTATCGCGGATGTTGTTGACGTTTTCCTCAAGTGAGGTGCCGTAGTTAAACTCAACCCGAATTTCGCTGCGTCCTTCACGAGAGGTAGATGACATTTCTTTAATGTTCTTCACACCGAGAATAGCGCTCTCTATTGGTTTGGTAATGGCGTCTTCTATTTCTTGTGGTCCTGCATTGTCATAGCTTGTGCTTATATACACAAATGGAACTTCTACGTTAGGCATGAGTTCAACATTAAGGCTTAAGGAGACAAAAATGCCAAAGCCCATGAGGATGATGAAGATAATAAATACGGTTACTGGTCTTCGTACCAGCGTGGAGACTAAAGCCATAAAGGGGCTCCTTGTGATATATTCATTTCTATTCTTCAAAGACAGCTGGGGCTATAGTTTGCCTCAGTCCGTCTCGTTCTAACACAATGACAGTATCTTCATGGTGCAAGTGGGTTTGTCCAATGATAACAATAACGTCGCCTTGCGCAAGTCCATCTATGACTTGTAGTCTGTCTAGCTCTTCAACTCCCCTTTTTATGGGCACAAAGGATACTTTCGACTTTTGCTTGTCCGGTTCATCAATGCGAAAAACGCCTTCAACGGTCTTGCCCTTGTCGTCGCGCTTTAAAACCATAGCGCGTCTTTCTATGACTATTTGGTCTTCGTAGGTCTTGAGCATCAGCTCCAGCTTGCCGTACATGCCGCTTATAAAGGCGCTTGTGTCTACGTCGCCGTCAAGAACAAGGCTTATATCCACACTGCTTGTGGAGGTGTTTACTTTTGGGCTTATTTCGTGCACAACGAGGGGTATGCTGTTTTCAGGAAAGGAAAGCAGCTTTAAGATGCCGCGCGTGCCGACACCTAAGACGTGCGCATAGTTTAGGGGTACCGCCGCTTCTACCTTGTAAGCGCTGGTGCCTACAACGCTTGCCACCGTCGCGCCGCTCGCAACCTTGTTGCCCACCTTGATGGGTAAATTTGAGACAATGCCAGGTATGGGAGAGACAATGGGGCTTGGGCGGTAGTTCTTGCCAGAACGCGAGGCGTCAACATAGAGGAGTACGGTGCCTTTTTTTACCACTGCGCCTTCTTGAACTCGTATGCGCGTTATGCGTCCTGCAGTCTGCGTAGGTATTGCTATAATGCTTGACGATTTAAGGCGAGCGCCCAGGCTTGTTTTTTGATGTATGCGCGATGGCTTTAGGGTTTTTGCCTGAACATGGATATAGTCTTTTGAGCCTTGGTTTGTGGGCTTAGCGGGGCTCTTGCCTTTTTGTTGTTGCGGAACTTGCTTTGATTTAGCTTGCTTTGCTGGTGCTTGCTCTTGTTTTGTGCAAGCACCAACAAGCATAAGAATACAAAATATGTATATGCATTGTGAAACGAAGTGTGTTTTTTTCATTGTGGTAATGTATTGTTGTATAAACAGTGTATCATATTTATATTGTGGGGGAGCTGCCCCCACACCCCATAGGGTAAGACGCGGTATTTGCATAAGCGCTTTGTGGGGGGTGTCCCCCCACGCCCCCCGTGTGGAGTAAGACGCTTTACTTGCGCGTGCGCGCATGCAGGCTATGCCATGGCTCACACAGTGTGTTGCTCACGCTTTTTGTACCATCCATGGCGCCCTATGCGTGTCATCCATGACACGGGCGTGCCATGGCGTGGGCGCACTATGCAAACACTTCGGACAGCTGTACTTTCTTTTTTTCTTTTTTTGCGACGAAAAAGAAAAAAGAAAGTACCAAAGAAAAAAAGAAAACTCGCTAGCCTTATGAGATATGACACGGGTAATGCGCTTACGCGCGACCGTGCCTATCTATAGGCGTAAGTACATTGAGGTGCTTCGCACGGGTGGCGCAGGGTTGCGTCAAGTGCGATGGTATGCTGCCAGCGGTATTGCATTCCTCGTCTTGTTCCCCCACGGCGTTAGCCTCGTTTGCGTAGCTTCTCTATACCCGTGTCTTAATCCCTATGGCGTAGCCACACTCGCGTAGCTTCCTATACTCGTTTCTTAGTCCCTATGGCGTAGCCCCACAGGATGTTTTTCTTTGATGCAAGCTCCATGTTTGTGCCGCATCGCGGCACTTATGCAGTAGTTTGCACCCGTTCACGCTTCGCGTTCTCGACTTTTTGGTTCTTTTGCTACAAGCTCCATTTCTGTGTTGCTACGCAACACTTATTTCAATTGTTTCTAGCCGTTCGCTACGCTCTCGACTTTTCTTTTTTTTGCGTCCTCACAGCCGTGCCATGGAGGGCACGCATTGGCTGACAGGGATGTTAAAAGAAAAGAAAAAGAAGAGTCATCCGAGCATATGGCATAGCAGGCGCGGCTGCTTGATCGCAGAAAAACTCATACAAGACTAGCGTCAGCAAAACTGCACAAGTCAGCACGCGCGTAGCGCAGAATGACCAGCAGCGGGGGTGTGGGGGCGTGCCTCCACAAAGGGGGCGGTGGTGTGCATTACAAACATGCGGGAAGCGTTATACTTATAAATAGATAATTTGATAGGGTTGGAGGTGTTATGAAACAAAAGCTTATTAAGGTTGTGCTGTGCATGAGTCTTGTGTTGAGCAGTGTAGCTTGTGCAGGTGGTAATGATGAGGGTTCTATTACCATTATGCAAAACAAGGTGGAAATAGACGCGCAGTTGAAGGAGTTTGCTCGTAGCTTTGAAGAAGAGACGGACATTGCGGTGAACGTAAAGACTTGCGGAGGCGATGCATGTGGTTTTTATCAGCAGCTGAGAGCAGACTTTACTGCGGGGGACGCGCCGGATATTTTTGTTATTGAAGGCATGGTGCACTATGAAGATTGGAAGGACTACATGGTGGACTTGTCTACGGAGCCGTGGAATGCCGATACGGATGTGGCCTTTGTAGTTGATGGCAAAACCTATGGCTTTCCAATTTCCATTGAGGGCTGGGGCTTGGCGTACAACAAGGACTTGCTGGACAAGGCGGGCATAGACCCACGCAGGCTTACAAACTACGACGCGTATAAAAGTGCCTTTGAAAAGCTGGAAGCCATGAAAGATGAGCTGGGCATTGATTCGGTAGTTTCAATGGCGATAAGCGGTACCATGGCTTGGGTGGTAAATAACCATAATCTCAATGCCTACCTTGCCAACGGCCTTGCACGAGACGACACTGCTGTAATTGACATGGCGCTACGGGGTGAGCTTGATGAAAAGCGCTTTGAGGAGTACGCGCAGTGGGTTGCCTTGCTCTTTAAGTACGCGGAACAAAAGACGCTTGTGACGGGCAGCTACGACGAACAAATTGGGGCATTTATACGCGAGAAGGCGGTCTTTCTCCACCAAGGCAACTGGGTGGAACCAAATTTGCAAGCTGCAGGGGCAGGTTTTACGCGCGGTTTTGCGCCGCATGGTTCGAGTGCAGAGAACACGGACGGCATATTTGCCGCTGCCCCGTCCTACTACGCGGTGAACAAGGATGGTAATGTAGAAGGAGCCAAGAAGTTTTTGCAGTATTACGCAAGTTCTGAGGCGGGGCACGACTACATAGTCAACAAAATTTTGGCGGTGCCCGCCTTTAAGTCTGTGAGCATTACACCCAGTGCCCCACTCTCGGCTGACATTGTGCAGTGGAGCAACGCAGGTAAAACCTACGCGTGGCACTTTCCGCGGCTGCCCGAGAAATTCAGAGCGCATATGGGCGCCATTTACAACCAGCTGGCGCAGGGTGCAATAGACCTTGAGCAGTTTATAGAGCTCTCGAGGGCGGAGTTTTTTGAGTTACCCAGCATGTTGCAGTAAGCGCACTTATTGTGAACAAGATGCAAAGACGCGACATTTCATTTTGGGTGTTTCTCTTGCCTGCCCTCGTGGCGTTTTTCTTTGTCATAGTCGTTCCCTTTTTCCTCGGTGCTTATTACAGCTTTACCGACTGGGACGGCATACGCGTAAGTGCCTTTGTTGGGTTTGACAACTTCAAGAAACTCTTTGCGCAAGACCCGCGCTTTTTATATTCCATCATCATAACTTGTATATACAGTGTTGCAAACATACTGGCGCTCAATTGCGTTGCCCTTGCCCTTGCACTCTTAGTAACGCAAAAACTACGGCTACAAC
Organism: Spirochaetia bacterium; assembly: GCA_965196605.1. Lineage (GTDB taxonomy): Bacteria > Spirochaetota > Spirochaetia > WTKD01 > CBDAKK01. Next base: position 163,253 of record CBDAKK010000002.1, on the reverse strand, counting down.
ACCTCTACCGCATGGGTTTCTTTTTGCCTAATTTGATAGGCGGGCTCATTCTCGGCTATGTGTGGCAGTTTATTTTTAACAAGGTGGTGCCCGCCGTGTTTGATGAAAACTTTCTCATGCTGAGTACGCGCAACACTGCCTTGCTTGCCATAGTCATAACGGGCACGTGGCAGGGCGCGGGCTACCTCATGATGATTTACGTAACCGCCATTGGCAACATACCGCGTTCGGTACTGGAGGCTGCAGCAATTGACGGGGCAACGGCCTTCAAACGCATGTGGCATATTATACTTCCCTTTCTAACGCCCGCCTTTACCATCACAACCTTTCTCACGCTCATGAATTCCTTTAAGCAATTTGACGTTAACTACTCGCTGACCGGCGGCGGGCCTGCGGTGCTTTTTGGGGGCAAGGCCATAAACGGCACGGAGTTCATTGCCATGAACATTTACAATGACGCGCTTACGGGCGGCAACATGGAGCTTGCACAAACGAAGTCCTTGGTTTTCTTTCTGGCACTGGTTCTGTTTTCGTTGTTGCAGGTGTACATAAACAAAAAACGGGAGCTAGAACTCTAATGCGTAGCACAACACAAAGGCGGCTTTTAGAAGGCATAACGGCAACGCTCTTCGTGCTTTTTTTCATTCCGCTTGCACTGGTCATCATCAATGCGGCCAAGGACAGCTTTAGCATAACCGACCAGCCTTTGGCGCTGCCCAAGCAGTGGCTGCAACTACTGCACAACATGAAAGTAATCCTCACCAGTGAAAACATACGCTATGCAAGTTCCTTCTTCTCATCGCTCATAATTCTCATAGGCGCGTTAACCCTCATTACCTCGTCCGCCTCCATGGCAGCGTGGGTCTTGGTACGCAAAAAAACTAAACTGTCCTTGGTCTTGTTTTTCATCTTTGTTGCCGCCATGGTCGTGCCCTTTCAAGTCATCATGCTGCCACTCATATCGGTGTTCAAAATGATGGGGGAGGTCATGGGTATTAAGCTGCTGCGTTCTTACTTCGGCATGTGGTTTGCCTACATGGGCTTTGGCGCGCCCTTTGCTATTTTCCTCTTCCATGGCTTTATAAAATCCATTCCGCTTGAACTCGAAGAAGCCGCGCGCATAGACGGCTGCAATAAATTCCAAACCTTTTTCTACGTCGTCTTTCCACTCTTAAAACCCGTGTACATCACCCTCATCATACTCAATGGCATATGGATATGGAATGACTTTTTGCTGCCTGCGCTGGTACTCGGCACGGGCAACGACATACAAACCATCCCATTGGCGGTTTCGCGCTTTGTGGGGTCTTTTGTAAAACAATGGGATTTAATACTCACCGCCTTACTCATGTCGATGATACCCGTCGTGGTTTTGTTTTTGTTTGGACAAAAGTACATCATCAAGGGCATGACTGAAGGCGCAATAAAATAACACATATAATAAATAACACATATAGTAAGGAGAACACATGGCACACATAGTACTCATAGGAGCGGGAAGTAAACAATTTGGTTTGGGGACACTGGGCGACATTTTTTGCATGCAGGCTTTGCGCGGCAGCAGCATTACCTTGCTTGACATTGACGCGGCTGCGCTTAAGGCGGTGCACCAGCAGGCGGAGGCCTTTTTAAAACAACACGACCCCTCTGGCTCATGGGGCTTTACAATATGCGCAACAACCAACAGGCAAGAGGCGCTTCAAGGTGCGGACTTTGTCATAATATCCATAGAGGTTGGAGACCGCTTTGCACTTTGGGACATGGACAGAACCATTGCGCAACAATACGGCATACGCCAAGTCTACGGCGAAAACGGCGGGCCGGGCGGCTTGTTTCACAGCTTGCGCATCATTCCGCCCATTTTGGACATTTGCAAGGACGTGCGGGACCTATGCCCCGAGGCAGTTGTCTTTAACTACAGCAACCCCATGAGCCGCATTTGCACAACTGTGCATAGGGCATTCCCCGAGCTTCAATTTATTGGGCTTTGCCACGAAATAGCCTCGTTGGAGCGCTACTTGCCCAGCATGCTGAACGTGGACTTTGCAGAGCTCCAGCTTGTGGCGGGTGGCTTAAACCACTTTAGCGTCTTGCTCAAAGCACAGGACAAAAATGGCAATGACCTCTACCCTGAAATACGTAAGAAAGCGCTGGAGTTTTTCAAAAGCGTTCCGTCCTATGGGGACTTTTTTGAGCATCAACAAAAGCATGGTGTTTTTATAGACACCGAAGGCTCAACCACCTTTGAACAAAGCATTGTGGCAAGCCGTGCGTGGGCTGAGCGCGGGCTCTTTCAGTACATATTGAATACTTTTGACTTGTTGCCCATTACCACAGACAGCCACTTTGGTGAATACTTGAGCTGGGCTTATGATGCGGTAGACCACCGTGGCATTGTAGACTTTTACCGCTACTACCGCAAGCAGCTTGCGACAGAGACGGAACACAAAATTGAACTCAAAGTCAAAGAGCGTGTCGCCGTGTTGATGGAGGCCATGGTGAGCAAAAAAACCTACACGGAGGCTGCGGTAAACATACCCAACGCCGACTCTCATGGAAAGCCCTACATTGCAGAGCTACCCGCATGGCTGTGCGTGGAAGTACCAGCCAGCGTTGGATCAAGCATTGAAGGGCAAGCGCTCCCCCCTTTGCCAAGGGCATTTGCTGGGCTTTTGACAAATCAAATTGGCGTACACGACATGTGTGCGGAAGCCGTACTTAAAAAGTCAAAAAACGCCGCGGTGCAAGCCCTGCTTGTGGACCCCGTGGTCAGCGTGTGCAAAGCCCTCCCCGAGCTAGTCGATCTCATGATAGAGTATCAAAAAGACCACTTGGGGTATTTGGAGTAGGAAACACACTTTACACCGTGGGCTTATGAGTAATGCTTATATTGAGCGGGGGCGCATAAGGTTATTTTGTGAGTATAAGCAGCCTGCGCTGGCGCGCAGTGTGTACTCCGCGCCGCGGCTTGGCGCGCAAAGGTGCCTTGCGTGTGTGGCGTTGCTTAAACGCGTAAGGGTTACTTTGCATTTGTAGGCAGCCTGCGCTGGCGCGCAGTCTGTATTCCGTGCGCGGCTAAGGCGCGTGAAGTGACTTTGTGAGCGCAAGTTAGGTTTAGTGCGTAAGGTTACTTTGTGAGTATAAGCAGTCTGCGCTGACGCACAGTCTGTATTCCGCGGCGCGGCTAAGGCGCGCTCAGTTGTTTTATATGCGCGGCATTGCTTAAGCGCGTGAAGTGACTTTGTGAGCGCAAGTTAGGTTTAGTGCGTAAGATTACTTTGTGAGTATAAGCAGTCTGCGCTGGCGCACAGTCTGTATTCCGCGGCGCGGCTTAAGCGCGTGAAGTAACTTTGTGAGCGCAAGTTAGGTTTAGTGCGTAAGATTACTTTGTGAGTATAAGCAGTCTGCGCTGGCGCGCAGTGTGTACTCCGCGCCGCGGCTTGGCGCGCAAAGGTGCCTTGCGTGTGTGGCGTTGCTTAAACGCGTAAGGGTTACTTTGCATTTGTAGGCAGTCTGCGCTGACGCACAGTCTGTATTCCGCGGCGCAGCTTTAGGCTAAAGCGATATTTCGCCTTAAGGCTCATGTGTGTACTTGGCGGCAGCGAGCGAAAGATTGCTGCAGTGCGTAAAGTTACTTTGTGAGTATAAGCAGTCTGCGCTGACGCGCAGTGTGTATTCCGTGCGCGGCTAAGGCGCGTGAAGTGACTTTATGAGCGCAAGTTAGGTTTAGTGCGTAAGGTTACTTTGTGAGTATAAGCAGCCTGCGCTGGCGCGCAGTGTGTACTCCGCGCCGCGGCTTGGCGCGCAAAGGTGCCTTGCGTGTGTGGCGTTGCTTAAACGCGTAAGGGTTACTTTGTAAGTATAAGCAGTCTGCGCTGACGCGCAGTCTGTATTCCGTGCGCGGCTAAGGCGCGTGAAGTGACTTTGTGAACGCAAGTTAGGTTTAGTGCGTAAGATTACTTTGTGAGTATAAGCAGCCTGCGCTGGCGCGCAGTGTGTACTCCGCGCCGCGGCTTGGCGCGCAAAGGTGCCTTGCGTGTGTGGCGTTGCTTAAACGCGTAAGGGTTATTTTGCATTTGTAGGCAGTCTGCGCTGACGCGCAGTCTGTATTCCGCGGCGCGGTTAAGGCGCGTGAAGTGACTTTATGAGCGCAAGTTAGGTTTAGTGCGTAAGGTTACTTTGTGAGTATAAGCAGCCTGCGCTGGCGCGCAGTGTGTACTCCGCGCCGCGGCTTGGCGCGCAAAGGTGCCTTGCGTGTGTGGCGTTGCTTAAACGCGTAAGGGTTACTTTGCATTTGTAGGCAGTCTGCGCTGACGCGCAGTCTGTATTCCGTGCGTGGCTAAGGCGCGTGAAGTGACTTTGTGAACGCAAGTTAGGTTTAGTGCGTAAGATTACTTTGTGAGTATAAGCAGCCTGCGCTGGCGCGCAGTGTGTACTCCGCGCCGCGGCTTGGCGCGCAAAGGTGCCTTGCGTGTGTGGCGTTGCTTAAACGCGTAAGGGTTACTTTGCATTTGTAGGCAGTCTGCGCTGACGCACAGTCTGTATTCCGCGGCGCGGCTAAGGCGCGCTCAGTTGTTTTATATGCGCGGCATTGCTTAAGCGCGTGAAGTGACTTTGTGAGCGCAAGTTAGGTTTAGTGCGTAAGATTACTTTGTGAGTATAAGCAGCTTGCGCTTACGCGCCGTGTGTTTTGGCGCCGCAGCTTGGCGCGCAAAGGTGCCTTGCGTGTGTGGCGTTGCTTAAACGCGTAAGGGTTACTTTGCATTTGTAGGCAGTCTGCGCTGACGCGCAGTGTGTACTCCGCGCCGCGGCTTGGCGCGCAAAGGTGCCTTGCGTGTGTGGCGTTGCTTAAACGCGTAAGGGTTACTTTGCATTTGTAGGCAGTCTGCGCTGGCGCGCAGTGTGTACTCCGCGGCGCGGCTTGGCGCGCAAAGGTGTCTTGCGTGTGTGGCGTTGCTTAAACGCGTAAGGGTTATTTTGCATTTGTAGGCAGTCTGCGCTGACGCGCAGTGTGTATTCCGTGCGCGGCTTAAGCGCGTGAAGTGACTTTGTGAGCGCAAGTTAGGTTTAGTGAGTAAGATTACTTTGTGAGTATAAGCAGCCTGCGCTGGCGCGCAGTGTGTATTCAGTGCGCGGCTAAGGCGCGTGAAGTGACTTTGTGAGCGCAAGTTAGGTTTAGTGCGTAAGGTTACTTTGTGAGTATAAGCAGCCTGCGCTGACGCGCAGTCATTCCGTGCGCGGCTAAGGCGCGTGAAGTGACTTTGTGAACGCAAGTTAGGTTTAGTGCGTAAGGTTACTTTGTGAGTATAAGCAGTCTGCGCTGACGCACAGTCTGTATTCCGCGGCGCGGCTAAGGCGCGCTGAGTTGTTTTATATGCGCGGCATTGCTTAAGCGCGTGAAGTGACTTTGTGAGCGCAAGTTAGGTTTAGTGCGTAAGATTACTTTGTGAGTATAAGCAGCCTGCGCTGACGCACAGTGTGTATTCCGTGCGCGGCTTAAGCGCGTGAAGTGACTTTGTGAGCGCAAGTTAGGTTTAGTGCGTAAGATTACTTTGTGAGTATAAGCAGCCTGCGCTGACGCACAGTGTGTATTCCGTGCGCGGCTTAAGCGCGTGAAGTGACTTTGTGAACGCAAGTTAGGTTTAGTGCGTAAGGTTACTTTGTGAGTATAAGCAGCCTGCGCTGGCGCGCAGTGTGTACTCCGCGCCGCGGCTTGGCGCGCAAAGGTGCCTTGCGTGTGTGGCGTTGCTTAAACGCGTAAGGGTTACTTTGCATTTGTAGGCAGTCTGCGCTGACGCGCAGTGTGTATTCCGCGCCGCGGCTTGGCGCGCAAAGGTGCCTTGTGTGTGTGGCGTTGCTTAAACGCGTAAGGGTTACTTTGCATTTGTAGGCAGTCTGCGCTGGCGCATAGTCTGTATTCCGCGGCGCGGCTAAGGCGCGCTCAGTTGTTTTATATGCGCGGCATTGCTTAAGCGCGTGAAGTGACTTTGTGAGCGCAAGTTAGGTTTAGTGCGTAAGATTACTTTGTGAGTATAAGCAGTCTGCGCTGGCGCACAGTCTGTATTCCGCGGCGCGGCTTAAGCGCGTGAAGTAACTTTGTGAGCGCAAGTTAGGTTTAGTGCGTAAGGTTACTTTGTGAGTATAAGCAGTCTGCGCTGGCGCGCAGTGTGTACTCCGCGCCGCGGCTTGGCGCGCAAAGGTGCCTTGCGTGTGTGGCGTTGCTTAAACGCGTAAGGGTTACTTTGCATTTGTAGGCAGTCTGCGCTGACGCACACAGTCTGTATTCCGTGCGCGGCTTAAGCGCGTGAAGTGACTTTGTGAGCGCAAGTTAGGTTTAGTGCGTAAGGTTACTTTGTAAGTATAAGCAGTCTGCGCTGGCGCACAGTCTGTATTCCGCGGCGCAGCTTTAGGCTAAAGCGATAGTTCGCCTTAAGGCTCATGTGTGTACTTGATTGTCAACTACCAGTGAAATCTCACTCTCATGTGCAATCTCCGAAATTGCTTTCACATCCAAGACGTCGCATTGCGGATTCCGTATGGTTTCGGCAAAGAGGAATTTGGTAGTGTCTTTATATAGCTCCCCGTATCGCTTCATGATATTCAAAATCTATAAAGTCAACTTCAATCCCGAGTCTACGCAAACTTACATCAAATTGTGTGTAAGTTCCACCGTACAAAGACCGAAACGAAACAATATGATCCCCCGCTTGTGCCAGTGAAATAGCAGTGATGAAAATTGCCGAACTACCAGAGGCAAGTGCAAGGGCGCATATGCCACCCTTGAATACTTTTTTCTTGGACGCAACATTTTAGTCAATCATTGCACCTTCAAGGCGCAGCAAGCTTTCTTTTACTGCTACGCCACCTGAATAGTTTTTTACCGCGCGTGCCTTGCTGGTTTTTGCATTGTAGTGGTTTTGTAGTACTACGCGGTGACAGGGTACTACAAGGGGCAAGGGGTTTTTGGCAAGCGCATTTCCCACAGCACGCGCAGCATGAGGCATGGACAATGCATGGGCTATCTGCCCATAGTTTGTAACGGTGCCGTAGGGTATTTTTAGAACCGCGCGCCATACATTTTTTTCAAAGCTCGTTGCATTGCTATTGGCAATGCACGCGTTTATTTCACGCGCGGGAAGCACGTTACGCTTTTTACCTTCAGCATACTCTTGTATGCTTTGGGTTATTGCTTTGTAGTTACGGCACAGCGCGCTGTCGTCTTGCGGAATGGACTGCAGTACATGAGCCTTGGTAAAGCGTGCATGCGTTGGAGAAGTTACAAAAAGCAATGCGACGAGGCGCTGCGATTTGTCGAAAACGATGTCGAGCTTACTACCAAATATTTGAAATTTTTGTGCATATAGCATAGTGTTTCCTCCTATAAAGAATTAAGCATTTCTACGTCTTGTGAAAAGTCGTCTATGGCACTTTGTAATACCGCACTAGTGTCAAAGTGTATATCTGCGCGTGCAAGCGCTGAGAGTGGAAAATCTGCTCCCCCGCACTCTAAAAAAGCGCGGTACTTCTTAGCTGTTTGTGATTCTATCGTACTTGCATTCTGGTATTCTTTATAAATACGCTTTCCCAATGCGAAAGCCGTTGCTATGCCCGTAGCGTATTGATACACATAGTAGTTGCGGTAAAAATGAGGAATGCGCAGTCCTTCAATTGCGTTGTTCTCGGGTATTATAATGTGCTTTCCGTAATACGCTGAACAAAGTTCTCTGTATTGTGAAAGAAAAAACTGCGCGGTAAGCGGTACACCTTGAGCATCTTTTGTATGTGCGTTGTGTTCAAACTCTGCAAACATGGTTTGCCTAAAAAAGGTACTGACAAAGTCGGAGGTCTTATGCCACAGGTAAAATTTCTTCTCTTCATCTGATTTGGCGTTATCTATTAAATGTTGATACAAAAGATATTCGTTGATTGTCGATGCTATTTCAGCACAAAAAATGCTGTAGTGAAAATTAGGAAAGGCATTTTGCTGAGAAGAAAGCTGAGAGTGCATGCTGTGTCCGCTTTCGTGGGCAAGCGTGAATACATCGCGTAGACTCTCTTCTTGGTAATTCATAAGTATGTATGGCGGAGCTTGGTATATAGGGTAGCTGAACGCGCCGCTGCTTTTGCCCACATTTTCGTAGCGATCTACCCAGCGACCGCTTAAAAGCCCAGTACAAAGCGTGTTCACATAATCCTCTCCTAAGGGTTGTAAGGCGTTACGTAATATTTCCACTGCACTTTCATATGTGGTAGTTTTATTAGGTGCAGGAATGGGGCAGTAAAATCTATCGTATATTGCAAAATCAGAAAGCTGTGAAAGCGAATGCAATACTTCGTAATACCTGTGCAGCTGCGGTAAATTCTCTCGTACCGTGCTAATGAGCAAGTGGTATAATGATGTGGGAATTCTATCTCCTGTTAAGGCTGCTTCTAACGCGCTATTGTACTTTCGTATTTCTGCGAGTGCATTATCTTGTTTAATACTCGAAGTGTACAAAGTACTGAGAACTTGTAAGTGTTCTGCAAAGGTTGTAAAGTACTTTTCATATACTGCTTTGCGTACTTCACGCACTTCATGTTGCATGAGCGCGCGAAAATTGCCGTGAGAAATTGGCACTTCTTTTTTGTCTGGAGTTACAACCGTACCAAATTTCATATCCGCGTCTACAAGCGCATCAAAACTTTGTGAGAACCCATGGGCATACCCTGATTGTAGAGCGAGAAGTTTTTCTTCGTTTTTTGAAAGCCTGTGTGGAATGCGTTGAATAATTTCACGGATTTTTTGTGCAAAGCTTTCAAAGCGGACATCAGAAATAAGCGAGGTAAGAAAACTCTCCGCGAGGCTTAGTAGTTCTTGTTCAAAAAACACGCTTGCTTTGTGACATAATACCGATTGATTTACAAATGTTGCATATACCTCTTGATGCGTGGTATTTGTAATGTCGCTGTGATGTAGCAAGCTCGCGTATGCCCCAAGCCGGGCTAGGCTCTCATTCAGTTGGTAATATTCTTCAAATACCGGCAAGAGCGTAGTTGCATCGGGAGTAATGCTACCCTCGTATGCAGAAAATTTTTGAAACCTCGCCACAGTACTTGACAATGCTTCTGTCCATGCGTCGCTGTTAGAGAATAACTTTGTAAGATCCCATGTATCTGTTTCCCTTTGCTCACTTCTCTTAAGAATTTTTGCTACAATGCTGTGTTGTTTTGTACTCATGACCTTAGTATAGTTTAAGTTTCTAATATGACTTTTATGTGCGGTAGCAGTGCACGGAGCGCTTTGCCTCGGTGAGAGAGTGCGTTTTTTTCGCTTTCTTCCAATTCTGCGGAGGTGCAACCTCGACTGTCTACAAAAAATATAGGATCGTAGCCAAAGCCACATTTCCCTATTGGTTCTGTTGTAATAATGCTCCCGTGCCATGTTGTCTGTACGCTTATAAATTCGTCAGGGCTTTGTAAAAGCACTGCGCAGCATGTAAAGTGTGCACCACGTTCTGTCATGCCTTGCATTTCTTTTTGTAGACATATGCATTGTGAATGCTCATGTTGCTTTTGGGAGCTTGTCGAATCTTTGGCGGCGCCGTAGCGGGCAGAGTGTATTCCGGGCTTATTTCCAAGGGCATGCACGCATATACCCGAATCTTCAACGAGCACAGCTTTGATGCGCTTATTTTGCACATTCTGTAATGCTTTGTAGTAATGCAATGCTTTTGAGAATGCGTTTTCAAAGAATGTGCTTCCACGTTCTTCTGCGTTTGCTTCTATGTTGCATAATTCTAATGAAATAAGTGGAATGTCGCGCAAAATAGCCTTGCATTCCGAATATTTGCCCTTATTTCCACTTCCAAACAAAATGAAAGAATCTTTATTTATATGACTTGTATACATGCTATTTTTTACTATACTGCAAGGGTAATGAAGTTTCAGTATAATAAAAAAAGAATAGTATCTGAAGGGAGGAGTGTATGATATTTTCACGCGGTAATGTGAAGAGGGCTTATTTTTCAGGTGGGTGTTTTTGGTGCATGGAGCATGCATTTGAAGCTCACAAGGGTGTCGTTGATGCTGTGTCGGGATATTCCGGTGGAAATGAGCAACATCCAACTTATAAAGAAGTGGTTGCAGGGCTTACGGGACATCGTGAAACCATAGAGGTGCACTATAACCCCGATGCTATAGACTACAAAACGCTTTTGTATATTTTTTGGCGTAATATAGATCCGACAGATGGTGGTGGACAGTTTGTTGATAGAGGGGAGCAATATACCACTGCTGTTTTTTATAACAATGATGATGAAAAGACAATGGCAGAAGAGACTAAGCAAGAGCTTATTGATGCAAAAGTTTTTGCCAAAGACATTATGACAGAGGTGCTACCTTTTAGAAATTTTTACAAGGCTGAACATTATCACCAAAGCTATTATAAAAACTACGCAACGCGTTATAAATTTTACACCATAGCATCGGGACGTCCGCAATTTGCCATGCGCTTTTGGAAAGACGGAATGAAAGATGCAGGAGCCTTTCTTAATGCACAGGAAGAAGCAGAGCTTGTGTAGTGGAATATGAACAAGAGGAGTTGTTTGCTCCTGTTTTTGATGACCGTGGATTGCTTACTGCTGTGGTAGTTGATAGGCTTTCTCACGAAGTGTTGATGGTTGCCTTTATGAATGCGCAGGCTTTGGCCAAGACGCTTGAAAGCGGAGTTGCCCATTTTTTTAGTAGAAAGCGTCAGCAACTTTGGAAAAAAGGTGAGACTAGTGGAAATACGCTTGTTGTGCGTGAGTTATATGTGGATTGTGATCAAGACTGCGTACAACTGGTTGTAGATGTAGAGGGCGATGGAAAAGCCTGTCATACGGGTAAGCGTAGTTGTTTTTATAGGGTTTTGGAAAACGGTCGACTCAAGAACAAATAGTCAAAAATACGCTCATTACTATCTACGTTTTTTTTTACTTTTTATAAACACCCATAGCTTTGACAGTGCATGGAGAAGTCGGTTGCGCGCAATTGCTTTCCTGCGGAACAAAGACTTTATGTTTGTGCTTCGCCATGTGCTATAACTATGGTGTAGGGCAAATATCTCCGAATTTTTTCGCAATTTTTTGTATTCAGTATGCGTTAGCGGATGTTTAAAAGGCATGTGAAAGTGTTCTCGTTTTAGCACAGTACAATGTGCCTTTATTGTTTTATCAAGTTCATGAAAAGTGTGGTGTACCATTGTAGGCCCAGTGAGTGCTATGACCCGCTCTTTATTGCTTTCTGTAAGAACTTGTATTTCATGCCTATGGTGCCATATGCGCGTGAGTAATTTTTCCCACAAGGGATGCTGTGGTCTTGAAGCGAGTATTGCATTGCCTATTTGGTCGTGAGTATCTCCAAACGCAAGGCTAAACTCAAGAGGCAGTAATACTTCATGGTTAGCAAATGAATCGATGGCTTGCAAGGCCTCGCAGTCGAGGTCAAAATACCAGCCTCCAAATTTCCAGAGGAGCATGTAGCGTATAATATCGGCTTGTGCTACAAGTAAGGGAATGTCGCGGAAAAACTCTAGCCATTTTGGGTAATGCGCCTGTATAAACGGCAGAGCATTATCATAGCTCCAAAGCATATGTTGCCAATGAGGATGTAGTTTTTTAAATGTTTGACGGTATTTTTTCCATGTTTTGGGAATGGTATATGCGTTGTTTTTTTTTAAATGGCGGGTAAAAAAAACTTGATGTATTATGGTTGGTATCATTTTGTTCTATAGTAAAGCATATAATGAATATTCATTTTCCAATACGTCTTTTAGATGAATCAGATTATCATAAACACTACCTTGCCTTGACTGCACAGCTTTCTTCGGTTGAGGGTATCAGTGAAGAGACTTTTTCTGCAATTGTGCATGAGCGGAAATTGCAGGGGATTTTTACATGGGTTGTAGAGGATGTTGGGCGCATTGTTGGGACGGTTTCGCTTTTTCTAGAACGGAAATTCTATCGTTCGGGAAGATACGCGGGACATATTGAGGATGTTATAATAGATGCGGACTATAGGCACCACGGACTTGGAACCACTCTTGTAGAGCATGCACTTTGTGAGGCAAAAAAGCGCAAGTGTTATAAAGTCATACTTGATTGTAAAGAGAATTTAGAGCATTTTTACGCATGCTCAGGTTTTGAAAAATGCAATATACAAATGGCTTATTATTTGTGAAATTCTGTCTTTGCAATTTGGTAACATCAGCATGTACCTCAAGGCACGCGTGAAGAGTAATTTTGCATGAAAATCTTTCTATGATTTAGCAGTAAGTAAGCTTGCGTATTTTGAATGCACATTTTTTCTTAATCTCAACGTGCGCACAGCGATTTGAATCCACCCATCCGTCGTGTGGTGTATTGAATAATTCATAAACATATAATAATATAATGATATATCAAACTGAAAATTACGAGGTTTTTATGTCGCGAAATTATAAATTTGAGACTCTGCAACTCCATGCAGGGCAGAAGCCAACTGCGGAACATGGTGCGCGTGCCGTTCCTATTTATCAAACGGCATCCTATGTTTTTGAAGATACAGAGACTGCCGCGCAAATGTTTAGTCAAAAAATACCGGGCTTTACCTACTCACGGCATAAAAACCCCACCATGAGGGTTTTTGAGGAACGCATGGCGGCGCTGGAAGGTGGCGTGGATGCCGTGGCTTGCGCCTCTGGTATGGCGGCGCAGTTTTTAGCGATAAATGCGCTTGCTTCTAGCGGAGATTCTTTAATTGCAAATAGCTGCCTCTACGGTGGTACAACTGTACAGCTGAAATATTCGCTTGCACGACTTGGCATACACACGGAGTTTGTAGAATCTGAAAATGCGGATGCGTACGCTGCAAAGATTAACGAGAAGACAAAGGCCATTTTTATAGAGACTATAGCGAATCCAAAAATGAGCGTGCTCGATATACGGAAGATAGCCGACGTCGCGCATGAGCATAATATTCCCCTAATAGTAGATAATACCTTTGGTGCGGGAGGGTATCTGTGCGCTCCATTACGTCATGGGGCAGACATTATAACGCATTCCGCTACCAAATGGATAGGGGGACATGGCACCTCTCTTGGAGGAGTGGTTATAGACGGAGGAACCTTTGATTGGAAGCGTGGAAACTTCCCCAATTTGACTTGTCCCGCCCCCATGTGTCACGGGCTTGTTTTTGCAGATCTTTATGAACAGAAGGCGCTTTCGGCATTTATACGCACGGAGCTACTCAAGCACTTTGGGCCTTCCTTAAGTCCCTTTAATGCTTTTTTGCTTCTACAAGGTCTTGAAACGCTTTCGCTGCGTGTTGAGCGGCATTGTGACAATGCACGGAAGCTTGCCCAATGGTTAGAGGCACATCCCAAGGTGCAGTGGGTATGGTACCCCGGACTTAAGAGTAGTCCTTATTTTGAAATGGCGCAAAAATATTTTAGAAACGGGCTTTTTGGAAGCATGCTCGCTTTTGGAGTTGTTGGCGGCATAGAGGCGGGCAGAAAAACCATAGAAGCTTTTGAACTTGTAAGTCACCTTGCCAATGTGGGGGACGCAAAAACACTCGCCATACACCCGGCAAGCACCACCCACGAAAATTTAAGCAAGCACGAACTAGAGAAAAGCGGAGTACTTCCTGAAGGAATACGCGTTTCTGTTGGCATAGAAAACATTGAGGATATAATACACGACTTTGAAATAGCTTTGACTACGGTGTTATAGACTTAAGGATTTATAAATATTCTATCACTACTAAGTTGACAGCAGATCCTTTATTAAGCGTAATGGTAAAATACGGTACCCCTTCTTTATTAGTTTTGAAAACACCTTGCTGTGTATTGTTCCCAAAACGACCGCCGAGGTAGCCGACGGCATATTTCCCGCTTATCAATGTATAGTTTGGATTTTGTATATTGTTCGCCTTAGCGTCAAAAATCACATTATTGGAGGAAATATTATGTTCAGGTGCGAGATTTGCGCTGCTTATGAAAAGCTGAGGAGCTGCTATTACATTTATTTGTTTTCGTTGATCAAAGGAGTTTTTTGTACATACGTTTTTAGTAGTCTTACATCCAAATTTTTCTGTATTGTAATTGGGGGCATATGTGAGAAACTTATAATTATGTGATGTATTGTTTAGCTTGTATTCAATGTTAGAGGTAAATATAGCGGTGAAAAATTGGACGAGTATGTCTTCCATAGTCTTTGGTTGGAGTGCTGCTGGTAATTTTGAATAGTTTAAAGTATTTTGCACCGCTGTTACTAGTGCGTAGCTGTTCCTGTGCGAGTTGGTTAATGCATTACGCATAACTTCTGACCCATAATTCTGTACTAAATAGGAAACAAAGAGGTACGCAAGCTTGTATGAATCGGGCGTGAAATTTTTGTTGGTTGTAAGCGAGGTTGTGCGTAGTATTGTTTGAGCACTATGGTACCATTCTTTATAAATGTATTCGGGGTAGTCTTTGGCTGAATATGTTGGTCCGTTTGTAAAATATGCTTCCTTAATAGCATGGTGCTGCGCTCCTGCCTTTGTGAGTTGTTCTAGAATTTTGTATTCTGTGTAATACTGTGCTGCAACGGCGAGTGTTTCGTGTATCCACGTATCCACATGATGTACGGTTGCTTGTGGGGAATGGCTATTTAATATTGTTTTTTGATAATTTATGAATACATGCTGGAATTCATGAGCAAGCGTACTATAAAAAATGAGTAAGCCTCTGTCTTTAAAATACGGATTGATGTTTACATAAATTGTTGGAGCGGTTATGTCTTCGCGTTGATAGTTGCTAGCCGCTCTAATGTTGTAATACGTGGTTCTCGAGTCTACAAAGGCAGCGGTAATTCCATTCTTGTTTTTTTGTTTACCTATATTTCCAAGGGCAATGTGGATAACGGAATCACCTACAAGGTATTCTTTAAAATCATGATCTCCCCACATATGCTTGTTGCCATTCATTTTGTAGAGTATCTCATAGAGTTCTTTCAAATTCTCTTCAAGGTTGGTTTTAAAAAAATCTTCAAATTCTTTTCCGTCCTCAACCCAAAAGGCAAAGTATAAGGGTTTGCCATCTACGGTGAATGTTATTTTCTTTCGTAGTGTGGTTGTAACGGGCTTTGCGGGTGGGTCGTTTGGGTCTTGTGTGCCGTGTCCAAAAAAGAATGTGCGCTTGTTTTGTATGCATCGGCTTTTACTCTTATCCTCATCGCAGTATGAATCATACTGTTTTTCAGGTGTAAGCGATTTTTGTTGTGCCAGTAGACGCGAGGGAGTGCGCTTTTTTTTCACCGTAAATGGTTCATGTAGTGCAAGTCCCGAATTGCTGGTAGTGTAATTTTGTACATAGCTGTAGATGTTTCGCTCTTCATTGCTAGCATTCACTATTACTGCAAAGTACCCTCTGTTTTTTAGAGAATTTGAGTCAATATCGTCTATGGTTACAGATAACTCTATGGTAGATGCATAGTCCGTCGTAGGGACATACGGTAGCTTATATACGGTGTATTGACACTGTGAAGTTGATGGCGTGCATGTGTTGCTAAAGTCTGCAAGTGTTGTTTTGGTTTCTTGTATTTCTGATAGGCGTATATTTTGCTTAGTATCGTAGGAAACATACGGTTGGGGTATGCACGATATAGCAAAGGCAAGCAATAATGTGACTGCTATGAGTGGTCGAGTTGGAGATATCATAAAATTTAAAAGTTGCATCCTACTTTAAAAAAGATAGGATATTTGGTTAAAAAAATCAATGATGTCAATGATGTCAATAATGTAATTTTAAGAAACTTTATTGCTATTGTTTTGTGTGGGGAAATTTGTATAAATTTGCAATTGTGCCAACTAAATTATTGTGATAACATGGTAGTCATACATTGTTTTTTTTTATTCTCAACCCAATGTAAATAACTAGAGCAGAGGTTTTATATGCCCACGGAAAAAAGCTACAGAGGATTTTCTAAAAAACGCTTGTACGAATTATTGCAAGAAATGATTCTTATTCGAGTTTTTGAAGATAAAGCGGGCTTTGATTATAGATTGCGCAAAATAGGTGGATTTTGTCATCTTTGTACTGGACAAGAAGCGATATATCCCGCAATCTATGCAGCAATAGATCCTTCCAAAGATTATGTACTTACCTCATATCGCGACCACGGACACGCTATTTCCTCCGGGATAGAGCCTAAAAATATTATGGCTGAACTCTATGGTAAGGGGAGTGGATGTTCTCGTGGCAAAGGTGGGTCTATGCACTTGTTTAATGCTGAAAAAGGCTTTTTAGGCGGTAATGGCATAGTCGGTGGACAAATACCCGTTGCGACTGGCACGGCCTTTGCTCAAAAATACAAAAAGGACAAGGGCGTTACACTCTGTTTTTTTGGAGACGGCGCGGTAAGTCAAGGCGCTTTTCATGAGTCCATAAACCTTGCGAAACTGTGGAAACTGCCGTGCATCTACGTCATAGAAAACAATAAATACGGCATGGGCACGGCAATAGACCGCGCCTCAGCGTTTTCTGACTTAGCAAAGGCAGGCACGCCTTATGGCGTTGAGGGCATTGCTGTTGATGCGATGAACTTTTTTTCAACCTATGAGGCCTTTGCCAAAGCCGTAGAGACTGCACGTAATACCAACGAACCTTTTTTAATAGAGTGTCAAACCTACCGCTATTATGGGCACTCCATGAGTGACCCCGCAAAGTACAGGACGAAGGAAGAGCTAAACGAGTTTAAGAAGCAAGACCCCATAGAACAAATGAAACAAGAACTACGTGAAAATGGCATGATAACAGACGAGGAGATTGCGGATATAGAAAAACATGTTGATGCTGTGGTCAAAGACTCACAAAAATTTGCAGAAGACAGCCCTGAACCGGGCATGGAAACTATATACGAAGATATACTTGCATAAATTTATTCGTGGAGGAATAATGGCAGAACTAACGGTACGTGATGCATTAAATCAAGCACTCGATGAGGAAATGGCGCGCGATGATGCGGTCTTTCTCATTGGTGAGGAAGTGGCCGAATATAATGGCGCTTATAAAATTTCAAAAGGCCTTTTAGACAAGTATGGGGCGCAGCGGGTTATAGACACGCCTATATCCGAACTCGGCTTTACCGGGCTTGGGGTTGGAGCAGCCCTCGCTGGTTTGCGCCCTGTAGTTGAGTGGATGACGCTTAATTTTTCGCTACTTGCCATAGATCAAGTGATAAACAATGCGGCGAAGATGCGCCACATGTCTGGAGGACAACTTGCGTGCCCCATAGTCTTTCGTGCGCCTAATGGCCCTGCGGAATATTTGGCTTCTCAGCACTCTCAAGCCTTGCAGAGTTTTTACGCCCACGTCCCCGGCCTCAAGGTGCTTGCACCCGCTACTGCGCATGACGCCAAGGGGCTTTTGAAAAGCGCCATACGCGATGACAACCCCGTTGTTTTTTTGGAGTCTGAGCTTGCCTACAACTGGAAAGGCGAAGTGGCTGAGGGTGAATTTACCATTGAAATAGGCAAGGCCGATGTGAAGCGCGAAGGAAGCGATGTTTCCATAATTGTGCACAGCAAGCCCGTGTACTATGCGTTAGATGCTGCTAAAATATTAGCAGAGGAAGGCATAAACGCTGAGGTGTTGGATTTGCGAAGTTTGCGGCCACTCGATGAAGATGCAATATATGCCTCTGTTGCAAAAACAAATCGCGCTGTAGTGGTAGACGAATCATGGCCTATGTGTAGCTACGGAAGTTACGTAAGCCATCTTATATCCACGCAATGCTTTGACAGCCTAGATGCTCCGGTCGAATTTGTAGCTTCAGAAGATGTGCCCATGCCGTACAACCACACGCTGGAATTGGCGATACAACCCTCTGTTCAAAAAATAGTGGCCGCTGCCAAAAAAGCTTGTTACGCGTAGGTTTATTTTGTAAAATTACCTGCGCATTTTAAGGAGACATACATGGAAAAAATGTTCATGATAGCACTTACTCCCACTATGGAGGATGGCAAGATTGCCAAGTGGATAAAGAAAGAATCGGATGCTATAAAGATTGGAGATACAATATGCGAGGTCGAAACCGACAAGTCGAGCATGGAATACGAGTCGATTAACGAAGGAACCATATTGAAAATTCTCACCGCGGAAGGTGAGAGCGCAAAGGTGGGAGATGTCATAGCCATAGTCGGCGAAGCGGGCGAGGATATTTCCGACATGCTTGCTGAACTTTCAAATAAGCCTTCCGAGGGCACAGGCGCTGCTTCTGCAGCCTCAAAACCGAAGGAAGAGGCAGGGAGCGCAGCAACACCAAGTCCTAGTCATAAAGTCCAACATACTGAGGGGCAACGCATACGCATATCGCCCTTGGCTAGAAAAATTGCCGAAGAAAAAGCGCTGGATATACAGAGCATTGCTGGCAGTGGCCCAGGCGGCCGTATTGTCAAGCGAGATGTGGAAGGTCTTTCGGCTACCAGCACAAGCTTTGCCGCTGCGCCGCAGGGCGGAGAGGATGTTGAAATACCAGTAAGTGGCGTAAGGGAAGTGATAGCAAGGCGCCTGTCGGAGTCTAAATTTAGCGCGCCGCATTTTTACGTCAAAACCTCTGTGAGAACCGAGGGCATTGTAGCCTTGCGTAGTACTCTTAATGAGGCGCTGCAAAAGCAAAAGAAAAACAAGCTTTCTATGAATGCATTTTTTATAAAATTTGTCGCTGAAGCATTAAAGCGCAACCCACAGGTCAATAGCTCTTGGCAGGGTAGCAAGATTGTTCAGTTTGGCAGCATTGATGTAGGACTTGCCGTTGACTTAGGAAATGGCTTGCTCACACCCATTGTGCGCAACTGCGCGTACAAAGGCATTGAGGCAATAGACGCCGAGCTGCAAGCGCTCATAGAAAAGGTGCGCAATGGAAGCATAAGCGCGCAAGAATACACGGGCGCTACTTTTACCATAAGTAACTTAGGCTCCTTTGGCGTAGACGAGTTTACTGCAATCATCAACCCGCCTGGCGCAGCAATTCTCGCCATAGGGCAAAATAGGCGCGTGCCAGTTGTAAACGAGCAAGGCGCATTGGAAGTTGGTTCTCTCATGACGCTCAGTTTGAGTTGCGACCACAGGGTTATAGACGGCTCCATGGCGGCGCGCTTTATTACGAGTTTGAAAACCATATGCGAAGACCCCGCGACGGCGCTACTGTAGGAGATAGGTATGGCAGAACAATATGATGTTGGTATTATAGGCGCAGGCCCTGGGGGCTACGTTGCCGCAATTCGTGCGAGTCAATTAGGACTTAAGGTGGTGTTAGTAGAAAAAGACGCCGTCGGCGGTGTGTGCCTTAATTGGGGTTGCATTCCCTCAAAGTCGCTCATACACCAGTCTGAAATTGTAAGCAAAATTGAGTACTTACAAACCATAGGCGTCAAAATTGATGCTACCGCGCTTCGTTACGAAGAGGTGCAAAAACAATCTCGCGATGCTGCCTCAAAGCTTACTCGTGGAGTGCAAGGGCTTATCAAGAAAAACAAAATAAGCTATGTCTCAGGTGAAGCGCGCATTACAACGCCTAAAGAAATACAAGTGGGCGACAAGTCCCTATCGGTTACAAACATAATTGTGGCAACGGGCTCATCTCCTAAAGAAATACCGGGCTTTGAGTTTGATGAAAAAGACGTGCTTTCTTCAACAGGCATACTGGCTATGACAAAGCTGCCAAAAAGCCTTGTTATTTTGGGCGCGGGTGCCATAGGCATGGAGTTTGCGTATGTAATGAATGCCTTTGGGGTAGAGGTTACTGTTGTGGAAATGCTTAATCAAGTTTTGCCTTTAGAAGACGCCGATGTCTCTGCCGTAGTTGCAAAGTCGTTCACGGCTTCTGGGGTTAAACTGCTCACCACTACAAAGGCTAGTAAACTTATTAAAAACAAAAATTCCATTGACATTGCCATAGAGCGCGAAGGTGGTAAAAGCGAAACCCTCAGTGCTGAAAAATTACTTGTTGCTGTGGGAAGAGCACCAAACACCGCAGGGCTTGGACTAGAGGCACTTGGCCTTACGCTTGAACGTGGGTTTGTCCCCGTAAAGGACTATGGACAAACAGCCGTTTCGGGTATTTACGCAATAGGTGATGTAGTTGGAGGTACGCCCTTGCTAGCGCATGTTGCAAGCAAGGAAGGTGAAATTGCAGTAGAGCACATTGCGGGCAAGGCACACTCCAGCGGCGTGGATTTGCTAAGCATTCCTTCGGCGGTTTATTGCAACCCGCAAGTTGGCAGTTTTGGCCTGAGCGAAGAAGCGGCAAAACGCGCCGGCAAGGAATACAAAGTCT
Source organism: Spirochaetia bacterium (assembly GCA_965196605.1). Classification (GTDB taxonomy): domain Bacteria; phylum Spirochaetota; class Spirochaetia; order WTKD01; genus CBDAKK01. The sequence continues at coordinate 142,935 of CBDAKK010000002.1, read as the reverse complement.
CTACTTTTCCGCTTGTGGGTGTTGGTAAGGCCGTTGCCATAGGCAACAGTGACGGCTTTGTGAAAATACTCACCTGCGCTAAAACTAGCGAAATACTGGGAGTACACGCAGTGGGGTACAATGCAACTGAAATAGTTCATGAACTCTTGGTAGCGCGCGTGGGCGAGCTTTTGCCCTTTGACATTGCAACCATGATTCACTCGCATCCTACTATTTCAGAAGGAGCCATGGAAGCCGCGCGGGCTGCGGAAGGCTGGGCTATACATATTTAGCCTTGTTGTTTCATGGATTAGTCGTGGAGGAATATTGTATTGTTAGTGAGTGAGCGATTTTCTAAACTTTGTATTTTTGTTATAGCCTTAGTGGTTATGAGCTATTTTCTCAAACTCATTGCATCCGTTGCAGCGCCCGCAGCCCTTGGTGCCTTGCTGGGTTTTGTATTTTCTTCAATGGTTTCATTGCTTAAGAAAAAACGCGTCCCAACCGTTCTCACCATTCCCATTACGGTGATATTTTTCGTTCTCATAAGCGTGCTCGTCATAGTCATATTTTTTAGTACCATCAATTCATTTGTAGATAAATTTGCTTTTTATCAAGAACGCGGAACTGCGCTCTTGACGGCACTTGCTGATGCCATTCCCCTTGTGCAAGGCAATATACTGGTGGAAATACAAAATAAAATTTTTGCGTTTTTCACCACAAGTGTTGTTTCAGTTTCAAAAGGCGCGGTAGGCTTTTCTACTGGCTTTGTTGTCGCCTTGTTTGTCATGATATTTGTGTTGCTTGAAAGAAACTTTTTGTATTTTAAACTCCTAGAAATGTTTCCGCGTTCTCGAAGGGGCAAGAAAATATTTCAAGCTGTCGAAAGCATGGACACACAAGTGAGCAAGTTCCTCGTCTTGAAATTGTTGATGAGCGCTATTACGGGTGGAGTAGTGTACATTGGTTTTAGCGTGATAGGGGTGGACTTCCCCTTGCTTTGGGGTATTCTTACGCTTGGGTTTAATTTCATTCCTTCAGTAGGCTCAATACTCATAACCGCAGTAAGCATTGTCTTTTCCGTTTTGCAATTCTACCCACAGTGGACTCCAATTATTGCAGTTGCAGCCTTGACCCTTGCAACGCAAATGATAATAGGTAATGTTATAGACCCGCTGGTAACAGGGGATAGACTGAATGTAAGTCCGCTGGTAATATTTTGCTCCTTGCTTTATTGGGGCTGGGTTTGGGGCATTCTTGGCGCATTGCTTGCCGTACCCATAGCGGTGATAATTCAAGTAATCTCTGAAGCGCTTGGGTTTCATAGCTTAAACGTTTCACTTGCGCATGGGCGTGTTATCTTCAAGCGGCAAAAAACAGGCGGACATACAAAATCTACTCACGTTGAAAAAGCTTTTAATAAAAATACAGAAGATGCGATTATGCACAACAGTTCTTCAATAGAAAAACCAGATAACGAACATACACAAATGTGAGGTAGTACATGGCAGCATCAACAAGCACTCACAAAGCGCGCTTGCTTACTGGCGACAGGCCGACGGGTTCTTTGCACTTAGGGCACTACGTGGGTTCATTAGCACAACGAGTAAAGCTACAAGATGAATATGAGTCCTTCATACTCATAGCCGACTACCACATGCTCACCACAAAGCAGAGCAAGGAAGACATAGAAAAAACCGACACGCACGCACGCGATTTAATGCATGCCTATTTGTCTGTTGGATTAGACCCCGCGAAAGTTACCTTTTATTTGCAATCACAGGTTAGCGAAGTTGCCGAACTTACCTTGCTCCTTTCCATGATGATAAGCGTGCCGCGCCTTCAACGACTGCCCAGCCTTAAAGACATGGCGCGCAGTGCAAGTTTGAGTGAAATGCCCTTAGGGCTTTTAAGCTACCCCGTGCTGCAGTCTGCCGACATACTGCTGCCGTGCGCACACATAGTACCCATAGGCAAAGACAACGAAGCACATATAGAACTTACGCGCGAGCTTGTGAGGCGTTTTAATTATTTATACGGTAGCGTGTTTCCCGAACCTAAAGCCCTGCTTGGAAGCGCCAACACCCTTGTTGGTACAGACGGCAAAGCAAAAATGAGCAAGTCCTTGAATAACGCCATACACTTGTTTGATGATGCAAAGACGGTCGAAAAAAAAGTCATGGGCATGTACACTGATCCCAAACGCGTGAGTGCGGATGTGCCGGGAAGCGTTGAGAATAACCCCGTCTTTATTTACCATGACGCCTTTAATGAGAACAAGGCTGAGGTTGACGATTTGAAGAGACGCTACCGCGAAGGCGGAGTAGGGGATGTGGAAGTGAAGCAAAAGCTAGCAAAAGCCTTGAATAATTTTTTGAACCCCATACGCGAAAAGAAAAACCACTTGGAGCAAGAAAGCGGCTATGTTGATGAGGTACTCTATGAGGGGACTATGCGCATGAGGCAGGTGGCTCAAGAAACCATTGTGATGGTGCGAAAGGCAATGGGGCTGAGCGGCGTGTGGAATCGCGTGCGCAGAAAAGTGGAAAAGCGTCATAAAAAAAATTCTTAAAGCGCAATGAGGCTTACGCGTACTATGCCCATCGAACAAACACCGTCTGCGCACATTCAAGGACGAGTAACGCAATTTCAAAACCTAGTGTGGGCTACGTACCGTAAGAACACTCGCATTGCCATGCCATGGAGAGAGACTCACACGCCTTATTACGTGCTACTTTCAGAGCTCATGCTTCAGCAAACGCAAATAGCGCGCGTGGCAAGCTACTTTAACAAATTCACCGTACAATGGCCGCAGCTTTGTGACCTTGCCGCTGCGCCCTTAAGCGACGTGCTCAAAGCATGGATGGGGCTTGGCTATTACAGGCGCGCGAAATATCTCCATGCCTCTGCGCAGGTCATTTGTGCAGACCACGGAGGCGTGGTTCCAAAGGACAAGCAAACCTTGCTCACGCTGCCCGGCATAGGTGACTACACCAGCGCTGCCATACTCGCCTTTGCCTACAACATTCCCACCGTGCTTGTTGAAACCAATGTGCGCCGCGCCATCATACACCATTTTTTTGCAAATGAACCACGCGTTTTAGAAAAAGACGTGCGCGAATATGTGAGGCTCACCGTGGATGAAAAGAAGCCTCGCCTGTGGTATTGGGCGCTTATGGACTATGGAGCCTCACTCGCTTATAAAGTACAAAACCCCAATCGTAAAAGCGCGGTGTACACAAAGCAGTCAGGGTTTGAGGGTTCAAACCGACAAGTGCGCGCAGCAATTTTGCGTGCAGTTGTACAAAAGGGAGGAATGCGCATGAATGACATTGTGAGTACGGTAAGAGAAACCCTTGCGAGTGTGGCAGAACAAGATGAGCGCATCTACAAGAATATAGAAGCACTTACCCAAGAACAATTTATCCTTTGTGAGAAGCAACGGTATTACGTGAAGTAGCATGGTGTTAAGATTTGTGGGGGCACGCCCCCCACACCCCCCTTGGAGTAAGACGCTGTACACCATCCTTGGCGCTTTATGCGTGCCATCCATGGCACAAGCGAGCGCTACGCGCGTCTTTCTGTGTTGTAGCTCACGCGGCATTCTATGAATTCTTTCTGTTGCCACGGCGCGTGACGTGATACGATGATGCCTCGGACGGCTGTACTTTTTCTTTTCTTTTTTACCATCCATGGCACATGCGTGGCACGAAAAAAAGAGAAAAGAAAGTACCAAAGTCACGAGCGAAGCGAGGGGATGCAAACTACTGCATAAGCACCGCTGCGCGGTGCAAACATGGAGCTTGCATCAAAGAGAAAAAAGCATGCTGTGTGCTAAAGCAATAATGACATAGATACTGTGTGCAAGTATGAAAAAAGCACCAGAGAAAAGAACCAAAAAGTCACGAGCGTAGCGAGGGGATGCAAACTATTGCATAAGCACCGCTGTGCGGTGCAAACATGGAGCTTGCATCAAAGAAAAAAGCATGCTGTGTGCTAAAGCAGTAATGACATAGATACTGTGCGCAAGTATGAAGATTGTATGGAAGTAAGTTTGTGTGAGCGCGCCGCTCACCATTCATGGCACGGCTGTATGGATGTAAAAAAGAAAAGTCGGGAGCGCTGAAAAGCGCGAGCGGCTAGAAACGATTAAAATAAGTGTCGCAGCGCAACACAGATATGGAGCTTATAGCAAAAGCCGCTGTGGGGGCAGCTCTCCCACAAAAAGAAGTTATCAACCTAGTTTTGAAAGTATAACTCCAAGCACAGCAAAAAGACCTGCAAACGCAATGCCAAATATTATAAGCATATTGCTAATGCGCTTGTCTGTCTTGTCTACCATTGTTTTCATATCATCTATGCGTGCGTTCAGACTTGTATCTAAGCTATCTATGCGTGCGTTCAGATTTGTATCTAAGCTATCTATGCGTGCGTTCAGACTTGTATCTAAGCTATCTATGCGTGTGTTAGTACTCTTGATTTGTTCAGTGAGTTTTTCATCCAGCGCATCTATGCGCGTGTTTGTACTCTTGATTTGCTCCGTGACAACATCTATGCGTGCATTGAGTCTGCCCTCTACCGCATCTATATGTGTATGTGTCTTTGCTATCTCATGGGTAAGTGTTGTTTTGAAATTGTCGAATTCCATATTTTGCACTTTTCCTGCAAGAAAGTCATATTGACTAGTTGGAGCATGTCCATTGTCTCTGAGTTCTTCCATGCGTGCTTCCATGCCCTTTATTATATGACCTTTCCTACAATATCACAACTAGCTTTTAGTCTCTTGACGCGGTAAAGTATTCATTTTATCATACAAGAATGGCTATGCCTTTGTAGCTCAGCTGGTAGAGCGCATCCATGGTAAGGATGAGGTCATCGGTTCAAGCCCGATCGAAGGCTTGGCAGAGGTCAGTAGCTCCAATGGTAGAGCGTCGGTCTCCAAAACCGAATGTTGTAGGTTCGAGTCCTACCTGACCTGCATTTATATTGTACTTTTAATAATATTTCTGTGAGAAAAATTACTACTGCACAGTGAAATATTAAAAGAATTTAAGAGGAATTATGAGAAAGATTATAGGATTTTTTAAGAAATGTGTAGGGGAACTTAAAAAGGTCAACTGGCCCACGAAAGACGACGTGGTGGTTTCCACCAAGGCGGTGGTTGTATCGGTGATCATTATATCAATTATATTGGGTTTTTTAGATTATGCCTTGTTTTATCTTGTAAATCTTGTTTTGTAAGGTAAGCTTTTCATCTCGGTATAAAATTAGAGGCAGTTATGGCAAAAAGATGGTACGCCCTTCGGGTCGTTTCAGGACAGGAAAATAAAATAAGCCAACTCATTCGCGTTATGGTCGAGCATGAGGAGTTGTCTCATCATATAGGGGAAACCTATATTCCCATGTACGAGTCATCTCGAACGCGTGGTGGAAAGCAGTATACGCAAAAGCAACGCGTAATACCGGGGTATGTTTTATTAGAAATAGACATGCCTGCGCAGGGCTGGCGTGATATTGTAACGAGCATGCGTACCATAGGTGGCGTTATAGGTTTTGCGAGCGTTACCAGTGCGGGGGACAAGCCGCAACCGCTTACTGAAGAGGAAACTCGTATGATGCTCAGCTATGGCAAGGAAGGAACTGTCAGCCCTGTAGCGCGTTCTCACCAGCGCTTTAGTAAGGGTGAAACAGTTAAAATTAAGAGCGGCTTGTTTAACTTTTGTGAAGGCACCGTAGAAGAGGTAGATGCTGATAAGGCTACCTTGAAGGTTGTGGTGGGGATTTTTAATCGTAGTCTTTCTATAGAACTGAAATACGACGAGGTTGAAAAAGTTTAAGTAAATTGCTACCATTGACTAAAAACCATACAATTAAAATTATGTGGGAGCTCTGACATACACAGGACAGCACTAGTCTGTCCTTTTTGTACGTGCGGGCGCTTACACCACAGGAGGCTTTATGGCTAAAAAAGTATTTCGGGAAGTGAAGTTTCAAGTCCCAGCGGGGAAGGCAACCCCTGCACCACCAGTAGGTACTGCGCTTGGTCCTTTGGGGGTTTCGGCTCCCCAATTTTGCCAGCAGTTCAACGACCAAACAAAAAATATGGAAGCGGGCATGACGGTGCCTGTTATTGTTACGGTTTATGAAGATAGGTCGTATACATTTGTTGTCAAGTCACCGCCCGCCCCCGTGCTTATTAAAAAGGAGCTGTCTCTTGAAAAAGGTTCAGCTACTCCGCACAGCGACAAGGTGGCAACTATTACCAAGGCGCAGCTACAGAAAATTGCAGATGCGAAAATGCAAGACTTAAATGCTAATGATGTGGAGGCTGCGATAAAAATTATTGCGGGCACAGCACGGAGCATGGGCATTACGGTGGAGGGCTAACATGACGAAAAAGAGATATAAGCAAGCTTTGGAAGTTTTTGATAAGACCAAGGAATATGTGGTAGATGATGCCATGGGCTTGGTAAAGAAGACAGCAACGGCAAAGTTTGACGAGACTGTCGAGCTTGCAGTGAAACTTAAAATGAAGAAGGGGCAGAGTTTTCGTGACACCATGGTCTTGCCACATCAATTTGGTGGTGAGAAACGAATTCTGGTTTTTGCGCGTGGTGAAAAAGCTGCGGAGGCCGAAAAGGTTGGCGCGACATATGTTGGTGATACCGAGTACATAGAAAAGGTGAAGGGCGGCTGGTTTGATTTTGACGTTGTAATAGCAACGCCTGACATGATGAAGGACATAGGCAAGTTAGGCCCCGTGCTTGGTAGACGAGGGCTTATGCCAACACCAAAGACAAAGACTATTACGACTGATATTGCGAACACGGTCAATGAGCTAAAAAAAGGACGCGTAGAAATACGTGCCGACAAAACGGGTGTAGTTCATGTGCCTATTGGTAAGGCGTCCATGGGTTCAGAAGAGCTCGCTTCAAACGCAAACGCCGTTATACATGAAATTGCTGTGAGAAAGCCTAGCGACACCAAGGGTGATTTTATTCTTTCTATAGCAACCTCTTCGACAATGGGCCCAGGCATACGCATTGCCGCGCCCCTAAAATAATGGAGTATATTATGGAAGCACACATAAAAGCAGGACAAGAACTAAGAAAACAAAAAGTAAATGCGATAGTTGAAAAATTTGATGCTGCGGATTCACTGGTCTTTAACGACTATAGAGGTTTGACGGTATCCCAAATAAGCAGCGTTCGCAAGGCCTTAAGAGAAAAAGGCGCAAAAATGCATGTGCACAAAAACCGTTTGGTAAAACATGTGGTTCGTGCTAAAAAATACGACGCGGGAGTTGAGGAGTATTTACAAGGTCCCACCGCTATTACGTACATACAGGGAGATGCATCTCCAGTATTGAAGGTGCTTTTTCAGTTTATTAAGGATGAATACCCCCTTGTTGTGCGCGGTGCATATGTGGACAATACAGTACTTAATGCTACCGATGCTGAAAAACTTTCTAAGCTTGCCACAAGAGAGGAGTTGCTTGCTAGCTTGTTGGGGACTTTGAACGCTCCTGTGCAGAATTTTGCGCTTGCATTGAACGACGTCATTGTCAAGTTTGTGCGCGTGCTCAATGCGGTAGGTGATAGCAAAAAATAAAAAAAATCGGCGTTAGTCTTCGTGAAATCGTAAAGCCTGCTATCGTCGATGAAATAATAATTTACGTATAAGGAGGAAGATAATATGGCTTTAAATAAAGACGAATTGTTGGAAGCTATTGCTAACATGAGTGTTTTAGAAATTTCAGAGCTGGTAAAGGCGATGGAAGAAAAATTTGGAGTGAGCGCAGCAGCGCCTGTGGCGGTTGCAGCACCCGCGGCTGGAGATGGTGGCGGTGGTGGTGCCGATGAAAAGACGAGTTTTGATGTCGTTATTAAGTCGGTACAAAATAAAATACCTGTTATTAAGATAGTGAAAACTATTACTGGACTTGGCCTGAAAGAAGCAAGTGAATTGGTTTCTGCTGGAGGCAAGGCAGTAAAAGAAGGTGTTTCAAAGGCTGAAGCTGAAGAGCTGAAGCAAAAAATTGAAGAAGCGGGAGCAGTTGTAGAAATTGCTTAATAACAGCTTCTTACGGTACGTGAGTACAATGTTATTTTTACAACGGTATTGGGCATGCTTGTAATGCAGTGCACAGCCCAATTCCGTTTATTATTATTTACTAGCTATTGTACAAGTATGTTTGTACAACGCCCTTACCATAGCGCAAGCTATGCGGGCAACTTTTGTAAATGGAGAAATCATTATGGTAGCCCCTAAAAATGCCGTTTTTCGAGAGGTTCTTGAAAAATATAGTACTGGTGTAGATGTTGCTATGCCAGATCTTGTGGAAATACAGCTCAATTCATATGAGCAATTTCTACAAATAGAGAAACTTAAGAGAGGTGAGCCGCTTGAAAAAATAGGCTTAGAGGAAGTATTTCGTGAGGTATTCCCCATAGAAAGCAGTAGGGGAAACTTTGTATTGGATTATCATTCATACCAATTAGAGTTTTCTTCCATGAAGCATAGCGAGCGGGAATGCATAGAACTCGGCATTTCGTATGCAGTCCCCTTGAAAATAAAGGTAAGCCTGTATCATAAAGAAACAGGCGAATTTCGAGAACGTGAGTTGTATTTAGGCGATGTTCCGCTTATGACTGAGCGAGGCACCTTTATTATAAACGGAGCCGAGCGCGTTGTTGTAAGCCAAATTCACAGAAGCCCGGGCATTGTCTTTGAAGAAGGCGTGGGCAGTAGAGGCAAGGAATTTCTCATTGCAAGGCTCATTCCATACCGCGGTTCATGGTTGGAGTTTGAGGTTGATAACCGTAAAAATGTTATTTGGGTGAAAATAGACAAGAACACGCGAATACTTGCAACTCTCTTTTTGCGCATTCTAGGTTTTGATACTCGTAAGAAAATACTGGAGGCCTTTTATCCTGATACCGAGACGGTTGCAATAACGCATGAAAACAAAGGTGATTTTGAAGGGCGTGTACTTGCGGATGATGTAGTAGTAGACGGAGAAGGCGGCAGTTATAGAAAAAGCGCCGGTGAGAAATTATTTCTCGCTGACATTGATGACTTTATTACCTATGGTATTGATACCATTACTGTGATATCGGGTATCAACATGTCCGTTCCTGCTGATAGATTGCTCATATCGTGTTTTGAGCAGGAGAGCGTGAAGTATCAAAATGAGGGTGAAACAGAACCCAGCATGACAACCATTTGTTCTGTTATTAGCGAAGCCTTGAAAATGAGCGACAGATATGAAGAAGAGCGAGTGCAGCAGGAGATAAACAACATGTTTTTCAACCCCAAGCGCTACGACCTCGGACGCGTAGGGCGTTTTAAATTAAACAAAAAATTCAATTATCAAGAAGACGTTTCGGCAATGACCTTGTTGCCCGATGATTTTATAAACGCGCTTACTTTTCTCATGAAGCTCTACAAGGGCGAAGAGCGTGTGGATGACATAGACCACTTGGGCAACAGACGCGTGCGCGCTGTAGGTGAGCTTGTAGCGCTTGAGTTTAAAAAAGCCATGTCGCGCATGGCAAAAAATGCACGAGATAAGCTTGCGCTTAAAGAACGTCGCAGCGACATACGCCTTCAAGACTTGTTTACCATTAAGCCAATCTTAAGTGCGGTAAAGGACTTTTTTGGTTCTTCGCAACTCTGCCAATTTATGGATCAGGTGAACCCACTCGCGGTGCTTACGCACAAGCGACGCATTAACGCCCTTGGTCCGGGTGGCTTGTCACGAGAGCGTGCGGGTTTTGACGTGCGTGACGTGCATTATTCGCACTATGGGCGTGTGTGTCCCATTGAGTCTCCTGAAGGACCAAACATTGGGCTTATTATGTCTCTTACAAATTATTCGCGCGTAAATGCCTATGGGTTTTTAGAAGCACCATACCGTAAGGTTGTAAATGGTAAAGTTACTCATGAAGTAGAGTACCTTACTGCCATGGAGGAAGATTATTATTACATTGCGCAGTCGGATGTGCCCTTGAATGTCGATGGAAGTTTTACGCAGCAGTACATTCCCGTTCGGAAGAAAGGGGATTATATAACCTGCGCTATTGATGAAGTTCAATACATGGACGCGTCTCCCAAACAAATTGTCTCAGTCTCTACCTCGCTTATACCCTTTTTGGAACACGACGATGCAAACCGGGCGCTCATGGGCTCAAACATGCAGAGGCAGGCAGTGCCGCTTTTGTACCCTGAGCCGCCGCGTGTTGGAACTGGCATGGAGCTGAAGGCAGCCTACGATTCAGGCGTCATGGTTATAGCCAAGCGCGAAGGTACTATTACGGCCTTAAGCGCTGAGTCTATAGAAATTACGCCAAGCAATGCGCAGAATGCTGATGATAAGGATGTATACTCGCTTGTAAAATATAAGCGCACAAACCACGATACGTGTTTTATACAAAAGGCACGCGTGGAACTGGGGCAGCACATACAGGCGGGTGAAGTTATTGCTGATGGGCAAGCTACAAGAGGCGGCGAGCTCGCGCTGGGACGCAATGTGCTTGTGGGACTCTTGCCGTGGAATGGCTATAACTTTGAGGATGCGATTATCGTATCTGAAAAGCTCATAAAAGAAGACGTCTTTACTTCTATACACATCAAGGAATTTAAGATTGAGGTTCATGAGACACGACAAGGTATAGAGGTTATTACCAACGACATACCTAACGCACCTGAACGCATGCTTTCTAAACTCGATGAAAACGGTATAGTGCGCATAGGTTCTAAGGTGCAAGCCAATGACATTTTGGTGGGTAAAATTACCCCAAAGATGGACTCTGAAATAGAGCCCGAGAGGCGTCTTATAACCCAAATATTTGGCGAAAAGGGACAGGAAGTGCGCGATACCTCACTGCGGCTTCCGAACGGGGTAGAAGGTACGGTCATAGATGTACGGCGCACCACTCGTAAGGACGGTAGTAGCTTTGCCGTTGGTGTCGAGGAAGAAGTAAAGGTGCTTATTGCCGCAAAACGAAGGCTGAAAGAAGGTGACAAAATGGCGGGGCGACACGGAAACAAGGGCGTTATTGCTCGAGTGGTACCCGAAGAAGACATGCCTTTTATGGCTGACGGAACGCGTCTTGATATCTGCTTGAGCCCACTCGGCATACCTTCGCGTATGAATATAGGGCAGCTTTTGGAGACGGAACTCGGCTGGGTTGCAAAAAAACTGGATAAATGGTTTTCCACGCCGGTCTTTCAGTCGGTGCCCAGTGATGAAATACGCAAGCTTTTGAAGGAAGCCTCCTTGCCTGAAAATTCCAAAGTAACCTTGTATGACGGAAAGACGGGAGAAAAGCTGCTCAACCCAGTAATGGTTGGCTACATGTACATGCTTAAGTTGAATCACCTTGTGGATGAAAAGATGCACGCGCGATGCACGGGCTCTTATTCACTGGTAACGCAACAACCCTTGGGAGGAAAGGCTCAATTTGGTGGACAACGCTTGGGCGAAATGGAAGTGTGGGCATTGGAAGCCTACGGAGCTGCGCACACGCTCAATGAATTTATTACCGTCAAGTCCGATGACTTGCAAGGTCGCCTTAAAATATATGAGTCCATTGTAAAGGGGCGAAACTATACCAGCACGGGAGTGCCCGAGTCCTTTAGGGTGCTCATGCACGAAATGCGCGGGCTTGGTATTGACGTGACCGTGTACGACAAAAAGGGGAAGAAGCTTCCGCTTACTGAACGAGACAAAGAGATTATAAAAAAACGTGAGGAAGCCTTTTAAGATGCGTTTCAATCTTAGATTAAAGCATAATAAGATTGCAGTGCTTGCATGCTGCAGTTCCTTAAGTGTAAGGAGTACTATATGGTAAATACAACATCAGCGCAATTAGATATTGCGAGTGTTATGATACATTTGGCTTCGCCTGAGCAAATTCGGCAATGGAGCTATGGGGAAGTAAAGACACAGGAGACTATAAACTACAGAACCCTCAAGCCGGAAAAAGACGGCTTGTTTTGCGAGCGCATATTTGGAACTACCAAGGATTGGGAGTGCCAATGCGGCAAGTTTCGTTCTAACAGATACCAAGGCGTAATTTGTGATAGATGCGGCGTTGAAGTGACGCATTCAAAAGTGCGCCGCGAACGTATGGGAAGCATTGAACTCGTTGCACCCGTAGCGCATGTGTGGTTTTATAAATCAATCCCATCAAAACTTGCTGCTTTTCTCGGCGTTTCTGGCGCAGACGTAAAGGCTGTTATAACCTACGATAAGTACATTGTCACTGACCCCGGCGAGACTGAGTTGCAGAAATGCGATGTGATAAGCAAGAGAGAACATGAGGCGCTTCAAGAACGTGGGCTGAGTTTTTCTGCCGGCAAAGGCGCAGAAACCATTAAGCAAATATTGCTCAGTATTAATTTGGAAGAACTCATACAAAGTTTGCGCAAGGAAATACAAGAAAAGTCGACAAAGGTGAGTCCAACCTTGCTCCGCCGTTTAGAAATAGTTGAGCACTTTAAAAAGTCTGACAGCCACCCCGCGTGGATGATTTTGGACGCATTGCCGGTGTTGCCTCCCGACTTGCGCCCTATGGTGCAGCTTGACGGCGGAAGATTTGCCTCATCAGACTTGAATGATTTATACCGCCGCGTTATACGCATCAATGGTCGCGTTCAAAAGATGATATCCATACGCGCGCCTGAAATTATGATAGAAAGTGAGAAACGACTGTTGCAGCAGTCGGTTGACTCATTGTTTGACAACACCAAGGACACGCGCGTAGTCGGCAAGCCGGTAAAGTGCCTTTCAGACATGTTGCGTGGAAAACAAGGACGCTTTCGTCAAAACCTCCTTGGAAAACGCGTGGACTACTCAGGGCGCTCTGTCATCGTCGTTGGCCCGGACTTGAAGCTGCATCAATGTGGCGTACCCGTCAAAATGGCCATGGAGCTTTTTAAGCCCTTTATCGAACGCAAGCTCATAGAAAAAGGCGTTATCTTGAACATTAAGCGCGCGCGCTCCATCATTGAGCAAGAAGGCGAACAAGTATTTGAAGTACTGGACGAGGTGATAAAGGAACACCCCGTGTTGCTCAACCGCGCGCCCACCTTGCACCGACTAGGCTTTCAAGCCTTTGAACCCGTACTCGTAGAAGGCAAGGCCATACGGCTTCACCCCTTGGTTTGCCACGCCTATAACGCAGACTTTGACGGCGACCAAATGGCCATACATGTACCGCTTTCTCAAGCGGCGCAAGTGGAATGCTGGGGACTCATGCTTGCTTCGCGCAACCTGCTCAACCCCGCCAATGGTGAACCTATTATATTCCCTTCGCAAGACATGGTTCTCGGCAACTATTACTTGACTGCGGTGAAAAAAGGCTCAATAGGTGAAGGGCGCCGCTTTTCCAGCGAGCGCGAGGTCTTTTTTGCCCTTGAAAATGGCTACATAGAATACCAAACCCTGATACGAGTCGCTATTGATGGACAGATGCTGGAAACAACGCCCGGACGCATTATATTCTCGCGCGCCATTCCTAAAAAAATAGGCTTTCAGAACAAGACCTTTGGTGAGCGAGCATTACAACAACTCATAAGCGACGTGCTCATTTTCTATGGCGCGGACGTCTTAGTAGAAATGCTTGACGTGCTGAAGGAACTGGGCTTTAAGTACGCCACTGCCTTTGGCGCGACCATTGGTGTGAGCGATGTGTTGATTCCCAAAAATAAGGAAACACTCATTAGTCAGGCAGACACTGAGGTCAATCAAATTCAACAGCAGTATAGAAGCGGCGTCATGACTAATGAAGAACGCTACAACCGCGTGGTTGAATTATGGAGTAGAACCAACGACAAGCTCACAGAAGAACTTATGGAGGAGCTGAAGCAAGACAACAACGGCTTTAACCCCATATACCTCATGGCCCATTCGGGCGCCCGAGGAAGCAAAAACCAAATTCGCCAGCTCGCAGGCATGCGCGGACTTATGGCCAAACCCTCAGGGGACATTATCGAGCTACCCATTCGTTCAAACTTTAAAGAAGGCCTGAACGTTTTAGAGTTTTTCATTTCCACCAATGGTGCGCGTAAGGGGCTTGCAGACACCGCGCTTAAAACTGCCGATGCGGGATACCTTACCAGACGCCTTGTCGACATTTCACAAAACGTCGTGGTAGTAACCGAAGACTGCAACACTATAAACGGAATAGAAATACAAGCCCTCAAAGAAGGCGAAGAAATTGTGGAACAACTATCCGATAGAATAAAAGGCCGCTACGCACTTGAGCGGGTTATACACCCTATTACTAGGGAAATCATCGTCGATGTCAACGACGCCATAGACGAGCGGAAGGCGCTCTACATAGAAGAAGTGGGCATAGACAAAGTTATGATACGCTCGGTACTCTCATGCGAGGCGGAAAACGGCGTATGCCAAAAATGCTATGGCTACAATTTGGCGACCAACAGACCCGTCAACAAAGGAGAAGCGGTTGGCGTTATTGCTGCGCAGTCCATTGGGCAACCCGGTACGCAGCTTACCATGCGTACCTTCCACATTGGGGGAGTTGCAACAAGAGACACGGAAGACAACTTTATTGCGTTTAAATACCCCGTACTCATAGGCAAGGTACTCGGTAATATAGTTTCACTACAGTCGGGCACCATGGTCATGACGCGCAAGGGTTACCTCAAGGTCTCACGTATATTTGCGCAATACGCGCTTTCAGACTTCAAAAAAATTACCGTAAGCGACAATCAACGTGTGGCAAAAGACGTGGAAATTGGCATACTCAAGGATGGCACAAAGGTAAAAGCAGAGAAACCATGCATTGCCAGCACGTCTGTAAAAGACACGCTTCTTTTGGTAAACGTAGAGCAGGAAATAGAATTGCGCAACGGTGCAGAACTCCACGTACGTGAAAACGAGATAGTAGCTGCTGAAAAGAAAATAGTAACCTTTGATATTTTCACCGAACCCATTATCTGTGAATTTGACGGCACCGCTCGTTATGAAGACATACTCTCTGGTAACACGGTACGCGAAGAGATAAATGAAGATACGGGAAAAGTAGAAAAGAAGATTGTGCAGTCCAACACCGCAAGCCTAAACCCCAGCGTGAAAATAGTTGATGATGATGGCAACACCATATTTACCTATGCGCTCCCCTTTGACTCCTACTTGAATGTAGAAAACAACGCCAAGGTTGCAGTAGGGCAAGTGCTTGCCAAAATTCCGCAAGGTAGCGTTAAGACACGCGACATTACCGGAGGACTCCCACGCATCAGCAAGCTCTTTGAAGCCTACAACCCCAAGACTACGGCAGCCGTACTTGCCAAAGTAAACGGAGTTGTAAAGTCCTCTGTTGCCAACGAACGCAACAGGCAAGTTATTATAGAAGACCAATTTGAAAAGGAGTTTAAGCACACCGTACCGCTGGGGCGACACCTCTTTGTACGCGATGGCGACACGGTACGCGCCGGCGAAGCGCTCTGTGATGGCGAGATAAATCCGCACGATATACTCGAAATACTCGGTGAGCACGCCTTGCACTCCTTCTTGATAAACGAAATACAAGAAGTCTATAGACTCCAAGGCGTTACCATTAACGACAAGCATATAGGAATTATTATTCGGCAGATGATGCGCAACCTCGAAGTGATGAGCCCCGGCGACACCTCTTTTATTCAAGGGCAACTTGTGGGACGCTTTAAGTTTAAGGAAGAAAACCAAAAAGTAATTGATCAAGGCGGCGAGCCTGCCATAGCGCACCCCTGTCTTTTGGGCGTTAAAAAAGCGAGTGTCAATGTCGACTCCTTTCTATCTGCAGCCTCATTTCAAGAGACAACCAAGGTACTTACCAACAAGGCAATTGAAGGCGCGGTTGACAACCTCACAGGCCTCAAGGAAAACCTCATTCTTGGACAACTCATACCCGCAGGCACTGGAATACGAAACTCTGAGTCTATCAAGCTCTACGGAGAAGATGCGCAAAACCTCGATGAGAAGGTGCAAAAAATACTGGAAGAGCGAGAACAAGAAAAGGAAAGCATACGACAGACTGCGCAAGAAGAAGAGAAGGAACTCTTCGATGCCTAAGCACTGCCGCCCTATAGACTATGCGCAATTGCGATAAGAATGCGAGCGATGGACATGCCGTAGTAATGAAGTTTGGGGGAACCTCCGTGCAAGACGCCAGCCGCCTTGCACACGTTGCCTCACTCATAGCGGCGGAGCGCACCAAAGGCCTCTGCAAGGCTGCAAACACAAACAGTGCCCCGCCGCGTCTGCGCATTGCGGTAGTCCTTTCCGCCATGAAGGGCGTGACCGAACAACTCCTAGGCATGGCAAAGCTTGCCCAGTCGCATGGTACGCAAGCCCCAGTCTCCGCCGAGCAGCCCTTGCCCTACAAACAAGAATACGATGCATGCCTTGCTCGCCACCAAGAAGCGTGGAAGAGCTTAAGCAAGGGCGCGCCGTTCCCCTCGGACATAGCAACAGCATTTCACGACTTAGAAGAACTCATACACGGCATTGCCTTTGTCAAGGAATGCACACCGCGCACCAACGACCTCATGGTAAGTTTTGGAGAGCGCCTTGTGTGCATGATGATGACGCACTACCTCCAAAACCACTATGCATTTGAAGCTGAACAAGCACCACCCTCCGTACAGTACGTGGACGCGCGCAGCTGCATTGTGACCAACGACACCCACGGAGAAGCAAGCGTAAAGTTTGAAACAAGCTACGCGCGCATACGCAAGGCCCTTGCGCCCTGCGACATAAGCATTGTAACGGGATTTATAGGAGCAAACGAAGACGGCGTAACAACCACCCTAGGGCGCAACGGCAGCGACTACACCGCTTCACTTGTGGGTGCAGCATTACACGCACAGCGCGTACAAATTTGGACAGACGTGGATGGCGTATTGAGCGCCGACCCGCGCGTAGTAGAAGACGTCTTTGTCATTCCACGCATAAGCTACACCGAAGCCATGGAACTCTCATACTTTGGAGCGCAGGTCATACACCCTCAAACCGTAGTGCCCACCTTAGAAAAGAACATACCCATAGTCATTAAAAACACCCTGAACCCCAACGCTACTGGCACGGTGATAGGGCAAGAAAACTACGAAGTAGGAAGCGAAATTACCGGCATAGCCTCCACAACCCATGCCACCATGCTCATGATAGAAGGCGTAGGCCTCTCAGGCAATTTTTACTTCCTCCCGCGCATATTCCGCGTCTTTGCGCACCACCACATCAAGCCCCTTATGATATCCCAATCTTCTAGTGAGCACAGCATCTGCTTTGTGCTACAAGACAGCGAAAGCGCGCGAGTTGTGGAACTATTTAAGCAAGAGTTTCACACCGAACTCATGCAGCGGCGCATACAAAACATATCCACCATGCCCCACGTCTCCATCATCTCCGTCATTGGCGTAAAAATGCGCGGAGTCAAGGGACTATCAGGACGCATCTTTAGCGCCATAGGCAGTGCAAACATCAATGTCATTGCAATAGCACAAGGCTCCAACGAAATAAACATATCCTTTGTCATTCTCCGAGAACACGAAGAACACGCCATACGCGTACTCCACCGCGAGTTCTTCTCGTAAGCCCTCCCCCCACGCCGCCCTTTTTTGCGCTGAAGCACCCTTGCCTTTGTGGGGGCAGCACGCCCCCCAAGTATTAAGCAAACGCTTCTTGTACCCGCCATGGTACGGTTGTAGGTGCTATCGTACGGGTGATTTTGTTTTTTGCTTACAGGCCTTGGCCTAGCACCTCAAGGTTATTCACACAAACTTACTTCCATACAATCTTCATACTTGCGCAGAGTATCTATGTCATTACTGCTTTAGCACACAGGATGTTTTCTTTTCTTTCTTTGGTTCTTTTCTTTCTTTGGTGCGAGTACTCCATTTCTGCTACGCTGCGCTCCGCAATCTGAATGTCAGCACCCGTACCATCCTTGGCAGCCAATGCGTAGCGTCCCTGCTACGGCTGTCGCCTAACGGTTTTCGACTTTTCCCATCGCACAAAAAGAAAAGAAAGTCGTGAGCCGTTAGGCGAGCGGCTAGAAACGATTAAAATAAGTGTCGCAACGCGACACAGAGATGGAACTTATAGCAAGTACAGCTATCCGAAGACTTAGCATATCGCGCTAGCGTCTTAGCCGCAGAAAAGTTCATACAAAATTAGCGTCAGCCACAACACAAACACTCGCGCGGAGCGCAGAACTCGCATGATACTCCGCAAGGGGGTGTGGGGGCAGCTCCCCCACAAAGGCAAAGCTTGAGCCCCACAAGGGCAAAGTCTCATCTAGGGGTTTACATTTCTTAATAATTTCATTATGCTTGCAAATATGAAACAAAAGACTTTTTTTAGGAGGACTTTATGAAACATAATAGTCACAAACACACAAAAACAC
This sequence comes from Spirochaetia bacterium, assembly GCA_965196605.1. Lineage (GTDB taxonomy): Bacteria > Spirochaetota > Spirochaetia > WTKD01 > CBDAKK01. The sequence continues at coordinate 124,540 of CBDAKK010000002.1, read as the reverse complement.
TTTGTGTAGCACACCTTGTAGTAGCTCTTGCCTTCATGGCTTTGACCCTTGGCGGTTGCGAGCAATTAGGCGATGATCTGGCCCAAAACAGCATGGGCATTAATAAACTCACCAGCGCTACAGGAGGTGCAGGGGCTTTGCGCGATACATGTACTGCTCAGCCTACGCAGCACCCAAAAAACAAGCAAGAATTACAAGCACTGCTTAACAAAGCTATTACCCCAACGACTCCTAGCCCCAATCTCAACTACATTGACACATGGGCCATCACGGATATGAGTAATTTATTTAAAAACAAATCTACATTCAATGGTGATATACGCTGTTGGGACACCTCCAATGTCACGAATATGGAGAACATGTTTTGGGGGGCTATGAAATTCAACCAAGACATTGGTAACTGGGACACCTCCAAGGTCACGAATATGAGGGCCATGTTTTTCAGGGCTACTGCCTTCAATCAAGACATTGGTAACTGGAAGACCTCCAAGGTCACGGATATGTATGGCATGTTTTTTGAGGCTCATGCTTTCAACCAAGACCTGAGCCGCTGGAATGTAGATAATGTAACTAAGCAGGATTATATTTTCAGAAATGCGACAGAAATGAACAAAAACAAAAGCAAGTGGCCTAAAAAATTACTGCGCAATATATGTACTGCCCAATATACTGAGAAGCCACAAAGCACGCAAGAATTACAAGCACTTATTAACAAAGCTATTACTTCAACAACCCCTAGCCCCAATCTCAACTACATTGATACATCGGCTATCACCGACATGAGTAGTTTATTTCAAGACAAATCTACGTTCAATGGTGATATAAGCTGCTGGGATACGTCTGAAGTGACGAATATGCAACTCATGTTTGCTCAGGCAAGCGCCTTCAACCAAGACATAGGCAGCTGGGACACCTCCAAGGTCAAGTATATTTCATACATGTTTAGCGAGGCTGCTGCCTTTAACCAAGACATAGGAGGCTGGGACACGTCTGAGGTTATATATATGCGCTACACGTTTTTAAAAGCTGCGGCGTTTAATAAACCCATTGGTGGTTGGAACACCTCTAAGGTCAAGAATATATCATGGATGTTTCAGGGGGCTACTGCCTTCAACCAAGACCTGAGCCGCTGGAATGTAGATAATGTGACTGAGTGGAGTGGTATTTTCAACAATGCGACAGAAATGAACAAAGACAAAAGCAAGTGGCCTAAAAAATTACTGCCCGATATATGTACTGCCCAATATACTGAGAAGCCACAAAGCAAACAAGAATTACAAGCACTGCTTAACAAAGCTATTACTTCAACAACCCCTAGCCCCAATCTCAACCACATCGACACATCGGCTATCACCGACATGAGTTATTTATTTATCAATAAATCTACATTCAATGGCGATATACGCTGCTGGGACACCTCCAATGTCGAGCATATGGACAGCATGTTTTTTCGTGCTAAAGATTTCAATCAAGACATTGGTAGCTGGGACACCTCCAAGGTCACAAATATGGGCTACATGTTTTATCGTGCTACAGCTTTCAATAAACCCATTGGTAATTGGAGCACATCCAAGGTCACGAATATGAACCACATGTTTTTGGGGGCTGTAGCCTTCAACCAAGACATTGGTAGCTGGGACACCTCCAATGTCACGGATATGCGCTATATGTTTGATAGTGCTACAGCCTTCAACCAAGACCTGAGCCGCTGGAATGTAGATAATGTGACTGAGTGGAATGGTATTTTCAAAAATGCGACAGAAATGAACAAAAACAAAAGCAAGTGGCCTGCAAAATTTAAGTAGTGCTGTGGTGTAAGGTGAGCCTTTGTGGGGGGTATCCCCCCACGCCCCCCTTGGGGTAAAACGCTATTTTGCGCTTACGCGCGTGAGGCTGCACGCCGTGTGTATTTTGCTTACGCTTTGTGTGTGCACACTTCTTGTTGCCAAGCATCGGTTTTAAATACGCTATCTATTCGGACGGCTGTACTTTCTTTTCTCTTTTTTTAGCACGAAAAAAAGAGAAAAGAAAGTACCAAAGAAAAGAGTCGAGAACGCGAAGCGTGAACGGCTAGAAACAATTGAAATAAGTGTTGCGCAGCAACACAGAAATGGAGCTTATAGCAAAAAGCATGCTGTGTGCTAAAGCAGTAATAACATAGATACTGTACGCAAGCATGAAAATTGTATGAAAGTAAGTTTGTGTGAGTGCGCTGCCCACCATCTATGGCACGGCTGTGATGACGCTCACGAGCGAAGCGAGGGGATGCAAACTATTAAATGGCGGAGCGAAGCGAAGCAAAGATGGAACTTGCATCAAAAGAGTCGAGAGCCGAAGGCGAGCGGCTAGAAACGATTAAAATAAGTGTTGCGCAGCAACACAGAAATGGAGCTTATAGCAAGTACCAAAGTCACGAGCGAAGCGAGGGGATGCAAACTACTGCATAAGCACCGCTGTGCGGTGCAAACATGGAACTTGCATCAAAGAAAAAAACATCCTGTGTGCTAAAGCAGTAATGCCATAGATACGCTGCGCAAGCATGAAGATTGTATGGAAGTAAGTTTGTGTGAATCCGTTGCAAACATGGAGCTTGCATCAAAGAAAAAAACATCCTGTGAGCTAAAGCAGTAATGTCATAGATACTGTGCGCAAGCATGAAGATTGTATGGAAGTAAGTTTGTGTGAGTGCGCTCACGAGCGAAGCGAGAGGATGCTGACATTCAGATTGCGGAGTGCTTGAAGCAAGCCTGCGCCACCCGTGCGTAGCACCTCAAGGCACTTACGCATACAGATACATATAGTCGCGCGTAAGCGCAAAAGATGTTCACTGAATGCTCGGGGGTGTGGGGGCGTGCCCCCACAGCGGCTTTTTCTTTGATGCAAGCTCCATGTTTGCTTCACTACGTACCTTCCTTGGCGCTCTTATTTGCCCCATCCATGGGGCGAGCGTCCGCCATTAGCTGTTTGCATCCGTTCGCCTTCGGCTCTCGACTTTCTTTGGTGCGAGTACTCCATTTCTGCTACGCTGCGCTCCGCAATCTGAATGTCAGCACCCGTACCATCCTTTGCAGCCAATGCGTAGCGTCCCTGCTACGGCTGTCGCCTAGCGGTTCTCGACTTTTCCCCATCGCACAAAAAGAAAAGAAAGTCGTGAGCCGTTAGGCGAGCGGCTAGAAACGATTAAAATAAGTGTCGCAACGCGACACAGAGATGGAACTTATAGCAAGTACGGCTACTATAGACATCAGCATATAACAACTGGCGTCTTAGCCGCAGAAAAGTTCATACAAAATTAGCGTCAGCCACAACACAAACACCCGCGCGTTAGCGCAGTACCGCGTCTTACTCCAAGGGGGGTGTGGGGGCAGCTCCCCCACAAAGGCAAGCTTGAGCCCCACAAGGGCAAAGTCTCATCTAGGGGTTTACATTTCTTAATAATTTCATTATGCTTGCAAGCATGAAACAAAACACTTTTTTTAGGAGGACTTTATGAAACATAATAGTCACAAACACACAAAAACACTTTGTGTAGCACACCTTGTAGTAGCTCTTGCCTTCATGGCTTTGACCCTTGGCGGTTGCGAGCAATTAGGCGATGATCTGGCCCAAAACAGCATGGGCATTAATAAACTCACCAGCGCTACAGGAGGTGCAGGGGCTTTGCGCGATACATGTACTGCTCAGCCTACGCAGCACCCAAGAAACAAGCAAGAATTACAAGCACTGCTTAACAAAGCTATTACCCCAACGACTCCTAACCCCAATCTCAACTACATTGACACATCGGCTATTACCGACATGAGTTATTTGTTTCAAGGGAGGGCTACATTCAATGGTGATATAAGCTGCTGGAACACGTCTCAAGTCAAGGATATGTCATTCATGTTTGAGGGAGCTATTGCCTTCAACCAACCCATTGGTCACTGGATCACCTCCGAGGTCACCAATATGTCAAACATGTTTGAGGGGGCTACGGTTTTCAACCAAGACATTAGTGACTGGGTCACCTCCAAGGTCACAGATATGTCATACATGTTTGCTTGGGCTGCAGCCTTCAACCAAGACATTGGTAGATGGAACACCTCCGAGGTCACGAATATGACATTGATGTTTGACGCAGCTACAGTCTTTAACCAAGACATTGGTAGATGGAACACCGCTAAGGTTACGAATATGTCATACATGTTTCGGAACGCTAAAGCTTTCAACCAAAACATTAACACGAATATTCGTACTAAGGCATGGATCACGTCTCAAGTCAGGGATATGTCATATATGTTTGCTGGTGCTGCAGCCTTTGACCAAGACATTAATGCTTGGGACACGTCTCAAGTCTCGGATATGAGTAGCATGTTTAAGGAAGCTCTAGCTTTTAACCAAGGCATTACTAACTGGGACACGACCAAGGTCACGAATATGTCAGAGATGTTTGCAGGGGCTACAGGGTTCAATCCACCTATTCTGCACTGGGACACGTCCAAGGTTAGGGACATGAGCCGCATGTTTGCAGGGGCGACAGCCTTCAACCACGACATTGATAAATGGAAAACGCCCAGGGTCACGAATATGGCTGGCATGTTTGAGGGAGCTAGAGCCTTCAACCAATACATTGGTAGCTGGGATACGTCAAAGGTTGCGGATATGAGCCGCATGTTTACTGGGGCTACAGCTTTCGACCAAGACTTGAGCGGCTGGACTGTAGATAGTCTAACTACGTGGAATGGTATTTTTAGCGGTGCGACAGCAATGAACAAAGATAAAAGCAAGTGGCCTAAAAAATTACTGAGCAATACATGTATGGTTCAACTTATTCAGTACCCACAAAACAAGCGAGAATTACAAGCACTGCTTAACAAAGCTATAACGCCAACAACTCCTAGCCCCAATCTCAACTACATTGACACATCGGCTATCACCGACATGAGTTATTTATTTAAAAACAAATCTACATTCAATGGTGATATAAGCTGCTGGGACACGTCCAATGTCACGAATATGAGTAGCATGTTTTTTGGGGCTAGCGTTTTCGACCAAGACATTGGTAAGTGGGACACGTCCAATGTCACGGATATGTGGGACATGTTTAGGGAGGCTGCAGCCTTCGACCAACCCATTGGTAGTTGGGACACGTCCAATGTCACGGATATGATGTACATGTTTTCTGGGGCTACAGCCTTCAACCAAGACATTAACACGAAAACCAATATTAATACTAATACTAAGACATGGGACACGTCTGAAGTCTTGGATATGAGTGGCATGTTTAAAGAAGCTGTATCTTTTAATCAAGGCATTACTAACTGGGACACGACCAAGGTCACGAATATGTGGGACATGTTTAGGGAGGCTGCAGCTTTCAACCAAGACCTGAGCGGCTGGAAGGTCAGTAAGATGACTAATTGGGGTAATGTTTTCAGGAATGCGACAAAGATGCAAAAGGATAAAAGCAAGTGGCCGAAGTTTAAATAAGACGGGCTATTGCCGTGGGGGTGTGGGCTAAGGCTATGCCCCAAGCAAGGCATATACACCGATAGCTGTATTGTTGTTGTGGGGGGAGTGTCCCCCCACGCCCCCCTTTGAGTGAGACGCGGTACTGCGCTCCGCGCGCGGGTGTTTGTGTTGTGGCTCACGCGGTGTGTGTTCTGCTTCGCAGTATGTGTGCACGCTGCGTGCTGCCACGGCGCATGATGCGACACGATGACGTCTCGGACGGCTGTACTTTCTTTCTTTTCTTTTTTTGCGACGAAAAAGAAAAGAAAGAAAGTACCAAAGAAAGAAAAGAAAACTCGCTGTGGGGGATACCCCCACACCCCCGAGTGTTAAGCAAACACTTCTTGCACCGCACAGCGGTGCTTATGCAATAGTTTGCATCCCTCGCTTCGCTTGTGACTTTGGTTCTTTTTAATACTTGCGCATAGTATCTATGTCATTATTGCTTTAGCACACAGGAGGCTTTTTGCTATAAGCTCCATTTCTGTGTTGCTGCGCAACACTTATTTCAATTGTTTCTAGCCGTTCACGCTTCGCGTTCTCGACTCTTTTTTTGGTTCTTTTTTTCTCTTTTTTGCGTCCTCACAGCCGCCCCATGGATGGGGCGCATTGGCTGCCATGGATGGTAAAAAAGAGAAAAAAAGAACAGCCAACCGAATGAATAGCGTATTTAAAATAGCTTCTTGGCACGCACGTCCCACGGACGGGACGCATTGTGCGCTAAGGACGGTACAAGAAGCGTTCATACAAGACTGCGTAAGCAAAACTGCGATAGCTACCCGCGCGGAGCGCAGAACTCGCATGATACTCCGCAAGGGGGTGTGGGGGCAGCTCCCCCACAAAGGCAAGCTTGAGCCCCACAAGGGCAAGGGCAACCTTAGGTGTAAAGAGGCGTTATAATAGAGTACATGCCACAGTCTTTGCAGAGTTCAGCTAGTTTGCGTTTTATGAGTACGCGTCGTCTTGCCACAAGTGATGGGGTTGCCCACGCTGGTGAAGAGAAGTCTTTTATGGACGCGGTGTTTGAGGGCTTGCCCCCGATGGTGGCTTGTACTACCCCACGCGCGAGGCGGACTTGTCCGCAGTGTTGGAGAAGACGCGCGAATTGGAAGACTTTGCACAATTTGCGGGGGAGTGTACTTTCGCGCTTTTTGGTGATGAGTTTGCGTATGAAGAGGCAATGCAACTGTGCCAAAGTGCCTTTAGCTTTGCGCCGCGAGTTGCCCCCTTGAATGATGCAATAAGCTTGCTTGAGTTGTTCCATGGTCCTTCTTGTGCCTTTAAGGACTTTGGCGCAGCCTACCTTGCCGCGCTTATGGAGCAGCGGGCGCTTTGCATGAGCAAGCCTATAACCGTGCTTACTGCCACCAGTGGCGACACGGGCAGCGCGGTGGCGCAGGCTTTTTTTAAAAAAGAGAAGGTGCACGTTGTTATTTTGTACCCCTCGGGGCGGGTGAGTCCCTTGCAAGAAAAGCAACTTACCACGCTTGGGCACAATGTGCATGCTTTGGAGGTGCGTGGTAGTTTTGATGACTGCCAGCGCATGGTCAAGGAGGCCTTTGCTGACGCTGCCTTGCGTGAGGGTTTGCTTCTTACATCGGCAAACAGCATTAACATAGGGAGACTCATCCCCCAATCGTTTTATTACCTTTTTGCGTGGCAGCAGCTGCGCCGCATGTACGGTGAAGACGCCACGCCTCTTTTTTGCGTGCCCAGCGGCAACTTTGGCAACCTCACTGCGGGGCTTTTGGCGTGGCGCTGGGGCATGGGGGTTTCGCACTTTGTTGCTGCTACTAATGCTAATGCCACCGTCCCGCATTATTTGCACAGCGGTGTTTATGAGCCGCAAGCCTCTGTTAAGACTCTGGCTAATGCCATGGACGTGGGCGCGCCGAGCAACTTTGAGCGCATGCAGACCATGTTTGCATTGTTGGCTCAGCCCATGCACAGCGTGTTGTACGGCGCGCAGGCCGATGATGCGGAAATAGCGCAGACCATGCGGAATGTGCATGAGCAGCACGGCGTCTATGTGTGCCCACACACGGCGGCGGGCATACACGGGGCGCAGGCAGTGCTTGGGCAAGCGGGCTGTGCGTATAAACGCGCGGTCGTGCTTGCTACTGCGCACGCGGGCAAGTTTGCTGAGGTTGTGCGACCCATATGTGGGAGTGCGCCACCCATGCCGCCGCGTCTTGCCGTGTTTTTGAAAAAGGAGAAGCGAGCTACCAGCATTGAGGCTAGCAGTACTGCCTTAGCGCAGGCCTTGCAGGCCTTGTAGCCCGCCGCGGGCTCTGCCTTAGCCGCCGAGAAAAAAGTCGAGAATGTTGCCACCCATGCTGCTGGTTTGCTTGAAGAACTGCGTGTGTCCGCACTTACTACAGCTTATGGCGGTAAAACGCTTGTTCTGCACATTAAAAAAGCGAGAAAGCGCACCACTTACGCGTATTTCGTCTTGCTCGTAGCTGGTGTTTTTGCATATGAGGCATTGGTATACTTTTGCGTTGTTTTCCATAAAGTCTCCTTATTGATATACCTTTTGATATACCTTGCATGGTAGCATACGCGGGCAAAGTTGCCTTTGTGGGGGATGCTCCCCCACACCCCCCACAAGGTATCACGTCTATTTGCATATGCAGTGCACCGCGGTATCACTTGCAGTGGGCTAAGACTGATGCCTCCCGTTGCCACGGCGCAGGGCGTGATACGATGATGACTCGGACGGCTGTACTTTCTTTCTTTTCTTTTTGTGCGACGCAAAAAGAAAAGAAAGAAGAGTACCAAAGAAAGAAAAGAAAAAGCCGCTGTGGGGGCAAGCCCCCACATCCCCAAGTATTAAGCGAACGCCTCTTGTCTCGTCTATGACACGACTCTAGATTTTGATGCAAGCCCCATCTTTGCACCGCACAGCGGCACTCATGCAATAGTTTGCATCCCTTCGCTTGTGACTTTGGTTCTTTTCTTTGGTGCTTTTTAATATTTGCGCAGAGTATCTATGTCATTATTGCTTTAGCTCACAGGATGTTTTTTCTCTTTGATGCGAATACTCCATTTCTGCTACGCTGCGCTGCGCAATCTGAATGTCAGCATCCCCTCGCTTCGCTCGTGAGCGTCCTCACAGCCGCCCCATGTCTGCGAGTATCCATGTTACGCTCCGCGTTGCTGCGCTAGATGCAGGTGTCAGCAGTGATTTCGTATCTGCGCAGCAGGATGGAGTCCCGTATAATTAACATGGAGCTGACATCATGGGACGCATTGGCTGCCATGGATGGTGAGCAGTGCACTCACACAAACTTACTTCCATACAACCTTCATACTTGCACACAGTATCTATGTCATTATTGCTTTAGCACACAGGATGTTTTTCTTTTCTTTTTGGTTCTTTTTCTTTTCTTTTGATGCAAGTTCCATCTTTGCTTCGCTTCGCTCCGCCATTTAATAGTTTGCATCCCCTCGCTTCGCTCGTGAGCGTCCTCACAGCCGTCCCATGGATGGGACGCATGGGCTGACAGGGATGTTAAAAGAAAAGAAAAAGAACGGCCATCCGAGTATATTGCTTATTGGGTGTTGCGTCTTGGCAACAAAAGGCGTTCACAAAAACAGCGTCAGCTACAATACAGACACCCGTGCGGAGCGCAATACCGCGTGAGCCATATCACACATGGCGTGTAGCCTCACGCGCGTAGCGCAAACACAAAGCGCTTCAGCGCAAAAAAAGGGCGGGGGGCGGGGGATACATATTGTTAAATTAATTAATAATACAATTATATGCTTCTCATATTTTGTTGGTACAATGGCGGTATAGCATAGTTCCTCGTAATGCAGGGGCTTATAAATATTCGGAGGCTTTTATGAATAATATATACATACGGCGAGTGAGCGGCGTTTTGTCCTGTCTGCTCGTATTTTTTGTGGTTCTATTGGGATCATGCAACAAGGCGGATGAGTCTGAAGATGGGCAGGGCTGGTATCTCCCACGTGAGGGTGGGGGACTGCCAGAGGTTAATGCACTTAAGGTGCGTGGTGATATTGTCATAGCGGGGAGTTCAACGGTGTATCCTTTGGCTGAGCGTCTTGCGGATTTGTTTAAGGAAGAGGGCTATCCGGGCATTATAGAGATTTCCAGCATAGGTAGCGGCGCGGGGTTTGAGCGCTGGGCGGTGCAGGGAGAGACTGATATTTCCAACGCAAGTCGTCCTATAAAACCGAAGGAATTTAGAGCCGCCAAAGAGAACGGAAGGGAGCCTTTAGAGTTTCGTATAGGCACGGATGCCTTGGCTGTTGTGGTGAACAAAGAGAATACGTGGGCGCAGGACGTGAGCTTGAAAGAGCTTGCAGAAATTTTCACGGCGCAGAAGTGGAGCGATGTAAACCCTTCGTGGCCTGAAGAGGATATTCTCAAGTTTTCTCCGGGCACGGACAGCGGGACTTTTGATTACTTTGTAGAGGCAGTGTTTGATGAAGAGAAGGAGCCTATCTTAAATGCACCCAATATTCAGCTGTCAGAGGATGATAACATTTTAAGCCGTGGGGTTCAGGGCAACAAATATGCCATTGGGTATTTTGGATATGCGTATTATAATGAGCAGGCGGAAAACCTTGGAATTTTGAACATAAACGGAGTTAAGGCAAGTGGTGAGTCTGTTGATGATGGAACCTATGTACTTGCGCGGCCCTTGTTTATGTACAGCGCGGCGTCTGTAATGCAAGAGAAGCCACAGGTTGCGGCCTTTCTTGCCTATGTGCTTAACACGGTGAATTCTGTTATAATGGAAGTAGGGTACTTTCCGTCAAGTGAAAGTGTCATTGATAATGCCGCGCAGCATTGGCTTTCTGCTGTGAACTTTCAGCAGTAGCGTAGCGTTTGCGTTGGTAATGTACAAGGCTTTTGCAAGGGGCTGCGGGTCTCTTGCAAAGGCTGTTTCTTACCCTTAATTGGAGGAGCATCTTGAGACAAAGTGAGCGCATGGTTTCTTTTGAAGGAAAGAAGCGGCCGCTGGAAAAGTTTGTTGAAGTGGCCTTGCAGCTGTGTTGCTATTTCTCGGTTGTTATGACCATAAGCTTTGTCCTCCTTTTGGGGAAGGACGCGCTCTTGTTTTTTTTAAACGATGAGGTGTCTTTGTGGGAGTTTCTGAGTTCCACGGAGTGGCAGCCGTCCATAGGCAAGATTGGGGTGCTCCCACTGGTAACGGCTACGCTCATGACGAGTGTTATTGCCTTGGTGGTTGCCACGCCTGTAAGCATGCTGGTGGCCATTTATTTAAGTGAGTTTTCTAGCAAGAGGGTGCGCGGTGTGCTTAAGCCCGTGTTGGAAGTCTTGGCCAGCATTCCTTCTGTGGTCTACGGTTTTTTTGCAGTGACCTTTGTAACGCCGCTGCTCAAGCTTGTTATTGGGGAGCATGTTGTTGAAATTTACAATAATCTTTCGGCGGGCATTGGCATTGGCATTTTGATAGTGCCGCTTGTTACCTCCATGGTGGAGGATGCGCTGCACGCGGTGCCAAAGTCGCTGCGCTTTGCGGCACTTGCCTTGGGTGCCAGCAAGGTGGAAACGGCCATACAGGTGGTAGTGCCTGCCTCGCTTTCGGGCATAGCTTCTGCAATTATTGTTGGGCTTTCGCGCGCGGTGGGCGAGACCATGATAGTCGCGCTTGCGGCGGGGGCGGGGCCTAATTTTACGCTTAACCCACTCAAGGCGGCGGAGACTATTACGGGCTACATGGTGCGCATTAGTGGCGGGGATGTGAGTTATAACACTATAGATTACAACAGCATTTTTGCGCTCGGCTTTATGTTGTTGTGTATTACCCTTGCATTAAATTCACTGAGTAACGTTATTGCGCGAAAGTTTAACGAGGTCTATGAATGATGTCCTCTACTGCGCACCTGTCCTTGCATGGACGGAGAAAGCGCCTTGCTTCTTTGTGTTGGATGATGGCCTTTTATGCTGCCATGTGTGTGTCAATTTTGATGTTGGTGACGCTTATGCTGCGCATTGTGAATGACTCCTTTGGGTTTGTGGCGATCAAGGTGCAAAGGCGCGCCGAAGCAGTCTTGGGCGATCCTTTAGAAAAAGCGACTGCCCTGCAGTTGCGCGCTGCTTTGAAGGAAGAGGTAAGTTCGGGATTATACCGTAGGTTGAATGCTGAAAAGGCCGTGGAGGAGCGTGGACTTGAGGACTTGCAAGATCTTTTTCGTAAGTACGTAATTAAGGAACGCGTTGCAATTGCGTGGAGCTTAAGCGAGTCGCTATTTAAGCAGGGGGAGATACGAGCCCTTGCTCAGGAGAAGGGCCTTGGTCTGCGCTTTAGGAGCTGGGTGGGGCTTCGGTTTTTGCTGAGTCCGCAGTCTTCCGAGGCTGATATATCTGGTATACGTACTGCCTTGCTGGGTTCCTTGCTGCTCATTATTATCGCCATATTGTTTTCTGTGCCGGTGGGGGTTGCGACTGCCTTGTACTTGGAGGAGTACGCAGCGCGCACTCGTGTGAACACGCTTATACAAGTGAACATATACAATTTGGCGGGTATTCCTTCAATTGTGTATGGGCTCTTGGGGCTTGTGGTGTTTGTGCGCATGTTGGGGCCGCTGACGCAGGGGCGTACCATACTTTCGGCGGGGCTTACGCTGGGGCTTATGTGCTTGCCTATCATCATCATCAACAGCCAAGAGGCAATTCGCGCAGTGCCTAATTCGCTGCGTTATTCAAGTTATGGGCTGGGTGCTACGAGGTGGCAGACGGTGTGGTATCATGTTTTGCCTTATTCTGCTGAGCGCATACTCACGGGTGTAATTCTCGCCATATCGCGTGCAGTGGGTGAGACTGCGCCGCTTGTAGTGGTGGGTGCTGCTACGTTTATTAGTGTGGACCCCACGGGTATTTTTTCGCGCTTTACGGCACTGCCCATACAGGTGTATCAGTGGGCTTCGCGGCCACAACAAATATATCAGCATACTGCGGCTGCGGCGGTGGTTGTCTTGATAGTGCTTATATTGATGTTGAACATAACGCTTTTTATAGTGCGGAATCATCTTTCTAAACAGGATAAATTATAAATGGAAGCAAGAGACGCTATTGTATTTACAAAGGATTTGAACTTTTATTATGGGGAGGATAGGGCGCTTAAGAATGTGAGCCTGTCTTTTTTTCATAAGGAGGTTACAGCGCTCATTGGTCCCTCAGGCTGTGGCAAAAGCACCTTTTTGCGCTGCCTTAATAGGATGAATGACTTAATAGCCGATACGCGAGTTGAGGGCATTGTGAGTGTGCATGGTGTGAATATTTATGGTGAAAAAATAGACCCTGTAGAAATACGGCGTAAGGTTGGCATGGTTTTTCAAAAGCCTAATCCCTTTCCTAAGAGTATTTACGAAAACATTGTGTGGGGCGCGCGTATTAACGGCATAGTGCATAAGAGTTATGATGAGCTTGTTGAGCGTAGTTTGCGCGAGACGGGCTTGTGGGATGAGGTGAAAGACAAGTTGAAGAAGAGTGCGCTTTCTTTGTCGGGAGGGCAGCAGCAGCGCTTGTGCATTGCGCGCGCCATCGCCATAAATCCGGAGATTATTCTCATGGATGAGCCGACCAGTGCCTTAGATCCTATTTCTACAACGCGCATTGAAAACTTGCTTGAGAGTTTGAAGAAGGACTACACTATAATAATAGTCACTCATAACATGCAACAGGCGGGGAGGATTGCCGATAATACGACGTTTTTCTTACACGGAGAAGTTATAGAGTTTGGGGCCACAAACAAGATATTTTATAATCCACGTGATGAGCGTACTGAGGATTATATATCGGGTAAATTTGGGTAGTGAAATGTGAACTGACGTATGATGGAGGAAAATATGATACAGGTACGAAAACACTTGCAAGCTGCAATAGAGGAGATAGAACAAAAGATTTTACGCTTGTCTTCTGTAATAGACGAGACGCTTTTGCGCGCCTTAACGGTTTGTGTTACCAAGGATCTGAGTTTGGCGCAGCAGATAATAGATGACGATAAAAAGATCGATGTGACGCAAAAGGAAATAGAGGATTACTGCGCGCAAACTATTGCCACAGAGCAGCCCGTTGCAACACATTTGCGCTATATTATAGCTTCTATTAAGGTGGCTGCGGCCTTAGAGCGCATGGGTGATTATGCGCGCCACATATGTCAAAACATAGATGCGGTTTCTTCTTCGTGTTTGAAGAAGTACATTAACGTTATTCAGGAGATGGGGCAAACGTGCTCGCGCATGATCAAGGGTTCAATAGATGCATTTATATCGAGAGATGAGAATCTCGCTAAGGATATTGCAGAGATAGACAAGACCATCGATGCCATTCACATGAAACTCTATCGTGAAATTGTAACCATGCTTGAGGATGAGAAGGGAAGCACCGAGTCTTCCATAGCGCTGATAAATGTTATACGCGCCCTTGAGCGCATTGGAGATATGGTTGCCAATATTTGTGAGCATACGATTTACGTTGCCGTGGGAGAACACGTAGATCTTAATTAGCTTTTGCATTTGAAGAGGTAATACAAGGCCATGGCTTGTAGGTGTAACTATTTGTGAAGAGAAGCATCTAATACTCGTTGTAGAGGATGAAGAGGATATAGCGGAACTCATTGTAGAATCGCTCTCACCTTTGCAAAGCAGTTTTGATATTGTTTGTACGTGTACGGCTTCGGGTGAGGAGGCGCTCCTCATTCATAAAAAGCAAAAGCCTATTCTCATTATTCTCGACTTGCAATTACCAGACCTCGATGGGCTTTCTATTTGTTCGCGCATAAAAAAACGAGACGAGGAATTAAAGACTTCCACGTCTATTGTGATACTCACGGCGCGCGATACTGAGAAGGACATGATACTAGGGTATGACCTTGGTGTGGATGATTTTATTACCAAGCCCTTTAGTCCTAGGGTGTTTGGTGCAAAAATACAGTCTATTATTGCAAGGGCTCTTCGCCTCCGCTCTCATTCAAAAGTTGCTGTTGGTGCTGTAAAGGAGCGGGAGCTTGCTGTTGATAAGGTTGGGCTGCGTTATGGAGACGTGATGCTGAATGAAGAAATGAAGACCTTGCACATAGAGGCGCACAGACAGTTTTTGTCCTTCATAGAATGGAGCATGCTGAAGTTGTTGATAGGGCATCCTGAACGCGTGTTTTCACGTGTGGAGATTATAAGCGCGGTGCAGGGGAAGCACCACCCGGTTACTTTGCGTTCTGTCGATGTGCAAATTTACGCCTTGCGTAAAAAGCTGGAGAGGAGCGCCGAGGTGGGCATAGAGACAGTGCGCAGCATGGGCTATAAGCTTACTCGTAAGAATGCATGAACGTGATGATGCTTGTAGCGCTTCTGGTTGTTTTTTGCATGGGCTGCGCAGGTGGCGCGCTCTTGTGCTTTTTGTTTTTCTCAAAGCGTCTTCGTCGTCTTGAGTCTTCTGATAATCTTTTGCCCCGCGTTGCAAGAAAAGACGAAGAGGAAAAACCCTCTGTGATTGAATGCCTAAAGGAAGCCTTGTTGCACCATAGCCCCTTTGGAATGCTTTGGTGTATTGTGGATGCGCATAAAAAAATTGTACTGAAGCATGGGGACTTTGCTCGTCATGCCGCGCTTGCTTCTTCAAGCTATGCCTTGCAGCTTTTTCGCAACACTGCGGTAGAAAATTGCATTGCCGCTGCCTTGCGTGAGGGAAAACCCGAGTACTTGTGGAATGTGCCATTTCTTGAGCAGCATTGGGATGTGCATGTGATTCCATGGCTGCATGGTGGCAAATGGGCATTGGAAAACCATGCGCACAAGGAGGAGGCTTTTGCCATTGTTGCGTGCATGCCCACCACAAAAGATGAGCGTGAAAGCTCGGATGAGATGGAGGAGGAGTTTTTACAGAATGTGGCGCACGAAATCAAAAACCCGCTTACTTCGATTATAGGCTTTGCAGAACTTTTACATGAGGATGCACAGAACGCAAAACTGGTAGAAAGGATACAGCGGCAGAGTAAGAGGCTCTTTAGCATTGTGGAAACCATGGTCTTTCTTACGGGGCGCGGCTGCGAGGAAAGCTTTGCTCATGTGTGTATAGATGATTGCATAAGGCAGGCAATGGAGCAGCTTGAGGATGTGGCGCAGTCGAAGCGCATAGGCATGGAGTATGCGTCTTGCACAAGTGAGGCGTTGCGTGTTGTGGGTAATGCTACACTCTTGGTGACCGCGTTTAAAAACGTATTGGAAAATGCCATTGAGCATAGCGCGCGCGGGGATGTTGTGAGCATAGAGACGAACGTGAATACCGTTGTTCATGCACCTCATGTAGTGGTGCGCGTGAGCGACAGGGGCTCTGGAATACCCGCAGCCGATAGGGAGAAAGTCTTTGATAGGTTTTACCGGGGCAATGTGGGCAAGTCACGCGCGCGCGGAGGCACAGGGCTGGGGCTTGCCATTACCAAAAAGGTGCTTGAACTCCACGGTGGTAGGGTCTTCTTTAAGAGTGAGGTAGATAGGGGCACTACATTTACCTTTTCCATTCCTCGGACAACAGGAATGTGAGTGCTGCTAGTAGTATACTTTAAGAGTATGAGTGAAACGAGCATGCGAAAAAGTTGGGAAGGCGAGCATCCGCAGTATACCAAGTATGAGCTTGACGATGGGGAGCTTCCTGCATCTCCATGGCTTTTGTGGGATGCATGGCAAAGCGAGGCGCGCGCGGTTGTGCAGCACACCAATGAGGTTGCAATAAGTACCTGTGGTAGTGTAGCGGGTGAGGTGCAGCACTTGCAGCCCACGGTGCGCATGGTGTTACTCAAGTACTATGACGAGGCGCTTGGTTTTTGCTGGTACAGTAAGGCGTGTAGCGAGAAGGGCAAGCAACTTTCTGAGGTTCCGCATGTTGAACTTTTGTGGTATGTAAAAGAGTTGCAGCGGCAGGTGCGCGTGCGCGGTAGTGTGAGTACTACTTCGGCCGAAGAGGCGGAGAAGTACGCGCGCTCGCGTCCGAGAAAAAGCCAAATAAGCGCCTATGTTTCTCGGCAAAGTAGCGTAATAGAGTCTCGTGCTGCTTTAGAGCGTGCGTATAAAAACGCAGAGGTGGCGTATGAGAATGAGCCTATCCCGGTAGCAGAGGACTGGACGGGCTATGTGCTGAAGCCCGCGCGCTTTGAGTTTTGGCAGGGGCGTGAGGATAGGCTCCACGATAGAATTGTCTATACTTGTGCTGATGCTCCTCATGGCACGTGGAGTATTATTCGCTTGCAGCCTTAAGCCAGCTTTTCTTTTGTAGCCTTCTTTTTTAGAAAGGGTACTGACCCGGCTGCTACTACGTAGCTGCTGAAGATTATAATAATTACGCCGAGTATGAAGAGTGTGTTAAAGGCCTCGGTCTCTTGAAAGAGCAGAAAGCCCAGCACGGTGCCCCAAACTATTTGTGTGTATTGCATGGCTATGGAAGTGTGAGCCGAAATGTGGGAGAGCGAAAATATAATGAGGCCTTGTGCCAATATGTAAAAGATGCTTCCTACGATAAAGATAAAGACATGCCATGAGCTTACCAGCGTCAGCGACACTCCCGTGCTTATGGCTATGATGATGAGAATGACCATGGATATAAGGGATACATAGACAATTACGCTTAATGGATCTTCTCCCTTATGGTAGTGGCGCGCCATGATGAAGAATGGCGATTCGGTCATAACGGCTACAAAAAATGCTACATAGCCCCACGAGAATGGGACCACGCCGGGGCGTAACACAATGAGTATGCCAATGAAGCCGCCGAGTATTGCGAGAAGGCTTGTCTTTGAGATGTGTTCTTTTAAAAACATGGCGCCAAACAGAGCGGTGAAAATGGGAAGTAGAAATATTATGGAGTAGCCTGTAGAGAGGGGCAGTTGTGTAAAGCCGTAAGAAAAACAAAAGGACATGATGACTAACAGGAGTCCGCGTATAATGTGCGAATGCGGGTGGTGCATGGCAAAGGGTTGCAGAGATCGGCGTTTCAATGACTTTAAGAGGAGTACCAGCACAATGATAATGGTGCCGTAGATGCGTAAATATACGCTTATCACCAATGCTGAATACCATTGAGAGGCAAACTTTACGCTTGAGTCTAGGAGCGAGAATGACAAAAAGCCGCCTATGGCTTCGAGTATGCTTATGCCTTGCAGTTGCTTCATATGGATGTCCCGCGTGCTTCTCGTTTGTTGCTTGGGAAGAGCGCATGCGATATACGCGCTAATCCTTCTTCCAGCGTGGTGCGGGGGCAGCCAAAATTAAGGCGCATGTGGTTTATTCCACTTGCTCCAAAGACATTGCCCGCGCTTAAGCCCACGCGCGCCTCTTGTATCAGCAGTTTTTGTAAGTCGGCATAGCTCATGGAGTGGTTTTCCATATACGCGCTAAAGTCCAGCCATGCCAAGTAGGTAGCTTGGGCGGGGACGACTGCAAGGCCTTCACAGTGTTCCTCTATATAGCGCGTGAGAAAATCCCTATTAGCTGTGAGGTGCTCTATAAGCGCTGCTTTCCAATCTGCGCCATGAGCGTATGCGGCGTGCAGGCTGGTTATTCCAAATATGTCCAGTGAAGAGCCGAGGCATGCTTTCTGCTTCTGCGCTATACGCATGCGCTTTTCTTCATCTGGAATTATCATCATGGCAATTTTAATGCCACCAGTGTTGAAAATTTTGTTTGGTGAAAGCAGGGTTATAATCTTGCTCACAAATTCAGGCGCTACCTCTCGTGCTATGGCTTCTATTGGTTTGTAAGCATGTGGGGTGTATACAATATCCGCGTGCACGTCGTCGCTGCAAATAATAACCTCGTGTTTTTGACACAGCTGCACCAGCGTTACAAGCTCTTCGTGTGTCCAAACGCTACCCGTTGGGTTATGCGGATTGCAGAGTACCAAAACTTTTGCTTCTTTCAGGGCTTCATCCAATGCTTCAAAATCCATGGCATAGCGTTCTTTCCCAGAGTCATCGCGCTCTTTTTTTAGGCTTTGTTTCACCAGTCGTCGCCCGCTTTCTTGTATATAGCTGAATATGGGCGGGTAGCTTGGTTCATAGGCTATAACTGTATCACCTTTTTTTGTAAGGCTACGCAATATAAAATGTAAAGCTGTCATGGCAGCCGTTGTATAGACAACGGAGCGGGGTTCTACAGCCCACGCATGTTCTTTTTGTAGCCATGTGGCAACGGTTGTTGCTACCTCTGGTGGGGCATCCGAATAGCCGTATATACCGTGTTCTACAGTACGCCTCAGTGCTTCTACAATGGGTGGCGCTACCATCAAGTCCATGTCGGCTATCCACATGGGAATAAGATCATCGGGTATGTGCGAACTTCCATCTCCAAGGTGCTTTGCAAAAAAGTCCCACTTGCATGAATAAGTGTTTTTTCTGTCTACGAGTGTGTCAAAATTGTATGCGGGGGAATTGTTACACGATGCTGTACTCATTTCTTAATTGTACAGAATTTAAGAAACTTGCTGTATTAATGCTGAGGCAATACTTGTTGACTATGAACACACGGAGCACGGCGGGGTATGTGAGTTTATAATACTCCCAATTGTAGAAACACACCTTTTTCAAAGACTCGGAGGTCTCACTTTTTGTAAAGTTTCAGAAGTGGCTCTGTATGTTATAAAACGTGCAAGGTAGGCAAGGTGCTTGCACAAACGCACTGTCTGTGCATCATTGGTGCAATTGCGATTGAAATATTGCAGTGTAGTGGAGTTTTGTTTGCAATGTGTGGGTTTTGTGTTGTAATAGCGCAAAGAGCAATATGGTTTCTTTCTCCACATGGGAAATTGCTTTACAAATTGCATTGTGTTTTTCTATATGGTGGGGTTCTAACTGCTTTGCACTTGCATCGATAAAGGACTCTATGCATTTTTGATATTGTCTAATTTGTTGGAGCTTGCGGCATATGTCGTCTATGTATTTTTCCACACGGTGTGCGTTTATTGTAGTAGCGTCATTTTGGCAGTGCTTCAAGCATGTGCATATGCGTTCTTTTGCGCAATAAATTGTATTTTCTTGCGATATAAGCCATGTTTCAAATAAAGTAAGAATGCTTTGTTTCATAGCTATGCTCCATGATTTTTATTAAGTCGTCATCCTTGAATATTAAGTTTTGTTTCCACCACAGGTTCTTTTTTTGTGGTGTCCGCTACTTGTAGTGACTCTTTCCAACTCTCAAGTAAGGTTGAAATCATGTCGTGTATAGGGCGTATTCGTGCTGCATTTTTTTCAAGATTTGCTTCACGCAATTCCTTGTTGAAGTACAAATACAAATTCAAGAGATTATCACATAGTTCGGGGAATACTTCCTTATCAAGTGAGGCGCTCAGTTCGAGAATAATTTCCTGTGCCTTGGTAATGTGCGTATTGACTTTGTCATATTTTTGAAACCCGTGGTTTTCTAAAAGCACCAAAGCCTCGTCTAAATGTTGTAGCGTTTTTTCGTACAGCATAATAACTATTGTTTTCTTGTCCGCAGTTTTTATAGAGGTTTCTTTATATACCTTTGCAGCGTTAAATACATCCATATTATTTTCTACCTACTTCCTTATGTAAAGTGGTATCGGCGTATTTAGCATCAAACATTACACCACATCAAATGAGAATTACAGTACACTTTTTAAGAAAATTGGGGAAAGGCAAGTAGTTCTTGTTCAGTATAAAGCTCAGAGAGCGGGGCGGGGTCAAGCGTATGTGTAAGCGATAAGTCGTAACAGAGTTTCGCGCGCCACTCAAGGTGATTGTACGGGTCTTCAAATTCTATTTTGCGCCGTATTTCCATAACTTTTTTCTCACGCTTGTTGTTGCTTGTCGACACATAAGCGACTACTCCAAAACAACCTGCGCCAATGTATGCAATAGTTTCGTCTTCTTGAAGTACTTCAATTTTTTTAAGTTTCTCCAAAGCTACGTCAAAGCTGACAATTTCATTCGAATCCATTTCTCGTAAGGCAGTCAATATATCCTCTACATGTTCCGATACTTTTACGCTATTGAGGTCTGGTTTGGTAATGGGGCGCGACTTTTCGGATTCTCTACTCTTGCTAAAATTTCGCAATGTTTTTTCTATTTCTGTTTTTCTCGTGATATCTTGCGCTGGTTCATTTAATATTGCATTTTTATAAGGCGACGACTTAGCGTTAAAGGCTCGATTGTCTTTTTTCTTTTTTTTCATCATGATGCGTTATATTATAATAGTAGTTTATTATTTATGGAAAACAATAGCAATTTTTTTTTACTCGATGGGCACGGCGCAATATTCCGTTCGTACTATGCGCATATACGGCAACCTTTGCGAAACTCAAAAAACGAAAATACCTCCGCTATTTTTGGCTTCTTTCAAATTGTAAAAAAAATATTCGATGTATATCAACCAAAAGAATTTTGCATTGTTTTTGACCATAGTGAACCGTCTTTTAGAAAGGGCATATACCCCGAATACAAGGCAAACCGCCAAAAAGCACCCGAAGACTTGATAAGTCAAATTCCCATTATTTTTCGCATAGCAGAGGCCTTGCAAATTCCTACGTTCATTATACCCAATGTTGAGGCGGATGACGTACTCGCTACGCTTGCTGCAACGCGTAGCAGTCAAGGCTTATCGACCGCCATTGTAACGAGCGACAAGGATATTTTTCAAACGGTAAGCGACTACACGTCTATTTTTCGCCCCAGCTCTAAACAGACGCAATGGGTGCACGTTACGCCACAGTGGCTTAAAAACGAACTTGCGCTCACGCCAGCTCAAGTGCGAGATTACCTTGCGCTTGTTGGGGATGCAAGCGATAATGTACCCGGAGTAGCGGGAGTGGGCGAAAAAACCGCGCTTGCGCTTTTGCAGGAGTACGGCTCACTTTCTGAAATATACCGCCGCATAGAAGAGGTAAAACCTGCGTGGGCAAAAAAACTGAGCGCGAGCAAGCAAAACGCCATGCTTAGTTATGAGTTGGTCACGCTTAAAGAAGATGTACCCTTGCCGGAAATGTCTTTTGCGTATGAACATGTTATGTGGGAACATGCGCTTGAGTTATTTGCAGAGCAGGAAATATTTTCGTTTACAAAGGCGAGCGGCAAAAGCGCTCCTATGGTTTCCACTTCCGCTGATGCATCCACAAGTACAGCTTCTTCCCTGCAAGAGATATCTTCAAAAACGGCTACGCAAGAGCGCGGGTTGTACCACCGCGTGCGTTCCATAGTGGAAATAGAAGGCGTGGTGGAGCAAGCGCTTGCGCAAAATTACCTAAGCCTCGATGTCGAGACAAATAGCTTATGCGTTTTTAGCGCCGAGATTGTGGGCATATCACTAAGCGTCAAAGAGGGCGAGGGCTATTATATTCCCCTTGTCATGGCTCCACCAGACTTTTCTGAAGCAGAGCGCGAAGGAACGCTGCTGCATGAAAAAGACGTGCGGGCAGCGCTCAAGCCCCTGTTTGAAAGTGAGCATTGCATGCTTGTTTTTCACAACGCTAAGTTTGACATTCCAATACTTGCACGCTGGGGCTTGGTGAAACACGCCAAGGCGCGCAAGCCCTTT
This sequence comes from Spirochaetia bacterium, assembly GCA_965196605.1. Classification (GTDB taxonomy): domain Bacteria; phylum Spirochaetota; class Spirochaetia; order WTKD01; genus CBDAKK01. The sequence continues at coordinate 102,511 of CBDAKK010000002.1, read as the reverse complement.
TTTGACACACTTTTAGCGGGTTGGCTTTGTGACGTAACCCTACGCAATTACACCATGGACAACCTTGCGCGGCATTTTCTAAACTATGAGCCAATACCCTTTAGCGCCTTACGCGCCTATGACGCCCCTGCCGAGGCGCAGGGCAAAAAGGAGAAGGCGCTCAGCAATTTTGCCGATGTGCCACTTGCTCAAGCCGTTGACTATGCGGCAGAAGATGCTGACGTTACGCTGCGTTTGTATAAACTACTAGCAAAACTCTTGCGTCAAAGTGCTATGGAAGATTTATTTTACTCGGTGGAAATGCCCGTGGCTCATGTTCTCATGCGCATGGAAGAGCGCGGTATTGAAATAGACGCAGGGTATTTGTCTACCCTTTCAGAAGAGTTTGCGAGCATGCAAGAAGGGCTGAAAAAAGAAATATACGACATGTGCGGGAAGGAGTTTAATATAAACTCTACCAAGCAGTTGCAGCAGGTCTTGTTTGAGGATTTGAAACTACCTGCGTTGAAAAAAAACGCCACGGGCTTTAGCACTGATGCGGCGGTGCTCGCCGACCTTGCGTATGTGCACCCTGTTCCGCAAAAAATAGTGGAGTACCGCCATGTGGTAAAGCTCCAGAACACTTATGTGGACTCGCTGCCCTTGCAGTTGCAAGCGCACACGGGGCGCATTCACACCTCGTTTCAGCAGCATGGCACTGAGACGGGGCGCATTTCCAGCATGGGACCAAACTTGCAAAACATTCCCGTGAAGGACGCCTTGGGTCAGAAAATACGGCGCGCCTTTGTGGCGTCCGAAGGCTGTAGCTTTGTAAGCGCGGACTATTCACAAATTGAACTCATTGTTCTTGCGCACCTCTCCCAAGATAAAAACCTTATGCAGGCTTTTCATGAGCAGGTGGACATTCACAAGCGCACCGCCGCCATACTCATGAAAAAAGAAGAAAGCGAGGTAAGCGATGAAGAGCGTCGCATTGCAAAGAGTATTAACTTCGGCATCATCTACGGTATGTCCGCCTTTCGTTTAGCGCATCAGCTACGCATAGCCCACAAGGATGCGCGCAATTTTATAGACGAGTACTTTGCCGAGTTTCACGGTGTTGCTGCTTTTATTAACAAAACCGAGGAGGAGACTATGGAGCGCGGTTATGCCCAAACCATACTCGGCAGACGTAGAGTTATTCCGACTATTACCAGCAGAAACAAAAACCTGCAAAACGCCGCAAAGCGCATGGCGGTTAACACCGTGATTCAAGGTTCTGCTGCAGACATTGTAAAATGCGCCATGCTTGCGCTTGATAAAGTTTTGCGTGAGAAGAACATGCAAACTGAACTTTTGTTGCAAATACACGATGAGCTGGTTTTAGAATGCCCGCTTTCAGAACAAGAGGATGCGGTAAAAGTTTTGGAAGAGACAATGAAAAATGCCTATGATCTTTCCGTGCCGCTCTCGGTTTTTGTGCATTCGGGCAAGACCTGGGGCGAACTGAAGTAATGGTTCTCGGAATAACGGGCAAGTACTGTAGTGGCAAAAGCGTTTTGGCGCGCCTCTTTGTCTCATGTGGTTTTGAACACATTGACGTTGACCTTGTGGGGCATGAGGCGCTTGAGGCAAAGCGCGAAGAACTACGCGCTGCTTTTGGTGATGAAATACTTGATGGGGCAGCGGGGCGCATAAATAGAAAGGCACTTGGGCGCATTGTATTTCGTGATAGGAAAAAACGTAAAATTCTGGAAGAAATTGTGCATCCATGGATGGTGCAAAAAGTAGCTGCGTTGCTGAATACGGAGGATGTTCAGAGTTCCAAAGCTTATGTTATTTCCGCTGCGCTGCTGCATAAAATGAAGCTCGATGTTCTGTGTGATGTGGTGGTGCTTGTGGAAACGCATGTCATTATACGCGCCTTGCGTGCGATGAAGAGAGACGGTCTTTCGCTGGTAAGCATGATGCGGCGCTTCAGTTCACAAGCGCATATTCCCACACGAAAAACACTTAACAGGTCGGGAAAAACCGCCGAAGTACAAACTATAAAGGGCGTGTACTCTACAAATGAGTACAAAGAAAAATTGCAGCGGTATTTAACCATGCCATAGCAAGGCGTGCGTGCAAGTACACCTATGCGGCGTCTTGTATAAAGTTAGGAGTTGTATGTACAAAGAACAAGAAGACATTGAGGCACAAAAGGAATTCTCACAGGAGCAAACGCAGCATGAAGTGAATGCACAGAGTGAGGATACACAGAATGTGGATGGAAGCGCTACGCTTGCCGGGGACTATGAGAAGCCTCAAAAAAATAACAACGAGCGCTTTATTATTTTTGCGCTTATTGCGGGCGTTGTAATTGTAAGCGTGCTTGTTGGAGTTGGTATGACGCTCTTTTACCCTACGCAAAATGGCGTGGCTAGCAAGGCAAGTACAGAAGCGCAGACAGCTGAAAAAACGCTTGAGGAAGAAGAGAGTGTGGATAATGGTGAAGTGGTTATCATTTATGGCGGTGATGAAAATATTGATGAATACCAAAATGTAGATGAGGATGTAAACGAGAATTTCTCTGATGGAGTTACAGAAGCAGTAACGACACAAGCCGCTAGGTCTTCGGATTCTGCTGTAGTGCGCAGTAGTTCTCATGCACAAAGCGCCACGCCTCAAACTACAAGAACAGAGGCACGGCCTAAGCCTGCACAAAAATCTCCTAGCTTACAGGCCGCTGCGCCCAAGGCGCCAGTTGCACAAAAAAGCGCATCAGTCCCTCCACCGACGGTTACAAAACCCAAGCAAAGTACTGAGGGTTTTGTAAAACCCAATATCTCCCCTATAACAAAAAAGCCCATTCCAGTAGCAAGTGATGCACAAAAACTGTACTGGGTGCAGGTGTTTTCTACAAGCAACCGCAACAAGGCTTATTCTATAAAAGGTGAATTTGAAAAGCGCGGAATTACAACTGTGGTTGTAACCAAAACAATCAATAACCAAATGTACTATCGCTTGAGAATAGGTCCCTACTACAACAAGTCCGAAGGGGATAAGTTTTTACAATGGGTGAAAAAAATAGACGTCTACAAAGATGCCTATCTCACCACAAATTATATTTAGTATTTCTGTGTACCACATTCCTTTACATGCTGAAGTGACGACTTACTTGTAAAGCCTACACCAGCAAGTAAGCGTCAAAATTAAAGCTGTCTTTTACTCAGGAATTATTGAAGCGCAGAGGCTTGTGAAAGCCCACGCGCTTACAATATAACTTCATCGTTCTTTATTCGCTTGATGTTCCGTTGTTAAGAACGGCATTGTGGTAGTATTCGTAGCTGTCGACCAAGGCCGTCCATGAAGCCTCTATGATATTCTCATGCACTCCAACGGTGTTCCACACTTCTTTTCCATCCGTGCTGGTGATGAAGACGCGCACTCGTGCAGAGGTATTGTCTTCTGGGTTGACCACGCGCACCCTATAATCGATGAGGCTTACAACGTCTAGAAACTCGCACTTTTGAATAAGCGCGTTTCGCATCGCCTTGTCCAGCGCTTCAACGGGGCCAACTCCCACAGCAGATCCCATGACCTCATGTCCCATCCAATACAAAAAAATTTTGCACAGCGTCTTACTGCTCGTATCATAGCTTTTAAACACCTCGACGTTGTAGTTTTTTAGTGCAATGAGGCCCGTGTATTTTTTAAGCACCTTCAGCATTTCAAGTTCAAAGGAAGCCTCCGCTGCCTCGTACTCATAGCCCTTCTTCTCCTTCTCTTTCAGCACATCGACTATGGTCTGCACCACAGCATCAGACTTGGAAAAGTTGCCGTACTTTTGTAGCCGCGCCACTATAGTAGACTTGCCCGCAAGCTCAGAGAGCAGAATGTGGCGTTTGTTTCCAACAGACTCTGCCGGAATATGCTCTATGAGCTGGGCATTTTTAAGTACCACATCAGCGTGTTGCCCCGCCTTGTGGCTAAAGGCAACGCTGCCCACAAAGGGTTGGCGCGGGTCTAGTACAATGTTTGCTTTTTCTGCAACAAAGCGCGAAAGACTGGTAAGCTTGGTAAGGTGCGCAGCACACGGTGCCGTGTAGCGCGAATCCTTGATAGCGATGTTGGGAAGTATTTCACACAAGTTTGCGTTGCCCGTACGTTCTCCCCAGCCGTTTATAGTACCTTGCAGGTGTACAGAACCATGTTCAAGCGAGATGAGCGAATTTGCAACGCCCAAGCCGCAGTCATTATGGAAGTGCGTACCTATGGGTGGATGCTGCATAGTTGTAAGAGAACTCATAATTTCAACAACCTCATGCATCAATACTCCACCATTGGTGTCACACAACACCAACATGTCACAGCCCACATCGTGCGCAACGCGTACTATTTTCTTTGCGTATTCAGCATCGAGTTTGTAGCCGTCAAAAAAGTGCTCCAAGTCCAAAATGACTTCCCTGTCGTGTTTCTTCAAAATCTTCACAGACTCCTCTATCATGTGCAAGTTCTCATCGGGACTCACGCGCAGCACTTCATCTACGTGCGCAATAGAGGACTTACCCACAATCGTTACGACGCTCGTTTCAGTGTCCAACAATGCGCGCATGTGTGCATCATTTTCTGCGTTGCGATAATCGCGCGCAGTAGAACCAAAGGCGACAATTTTTGCATGCTTAAAGTTACGCTTTGCGCTGTGGGTGAAAAATTCCGCTTCCTTTTCGTTAGAAAGCGGAAAGCCACCCTCAATGTAATCTACGTGCATGTCGTCCAAGGCCTGCGCAATATCGAGTTTATCTTGCAAGGTGTAGCTTATATACATGCCCTGCATGCCATCGCGCAAAGACGTATCGTATATTTGCACAGGCTTCTTAGTAAGCCCATCCTTTGTTTCTTGTTTAGCGTTTTTCATACATACCTCACTTAACCGCATAAAGGTTACATCGTGCTTTGTGTTCGTAGCACGTAATTGTTTATCGCCGAAAGATAGGCATGCGCGCTTGCATGCAAAATATCGGTCGAAGAATAGCGCCCCGTGTAATCATTTCCGTCAATGCTTACTATTACCATGGTCTCTCCAAGCGCATCGGTACCCGGTGTTATCGCATTAATGTGAAATTCCTTTAAGGTTACCTTACGCCCACAGGCCTTTGCAATTGCCGAAAAAATTGCATCTACGGGACCGTCGCCAGTTTCCTCACAAGTTTTGCTACCCTCGGGAGCATTGATGGTAACATTGGCCTTAGGTGCAGCATCTGCGTTTAAAAACACCTTTACATCCACCAGTTCGTACAACTGCTTTTCATCGTTACGCACGTCATTAACCAATGCGTACAAGTCCTCATCGTACACTTCTTTTTTCTTGTCTGCAAGCTGCGAAAATTTCTTGTACAACTCGTCCATGTTTTTTGACTCTAACTCCAAGCCCAAAGCGCGCAAACGACTTGTGAGCCCATGCAAGCCCGAGTGCCTCCCTAAAACTATGCTACTCGTTTCACGTCCTATCATTTGAGCATTCATAATCTCATAGGTTTCACGGTGCTTGAGTACCCCATCTTGATGCACGCCCGCCTCATGTGCAAAGGCGTTTTCTCCCACAATGGCCTTGTTGCGAGGAATAGGAAATCCAATCATAGTGCTCATAAGTTTAGACACAGGATACAAATGCTCCGTCTTGATATTATGAGAAACATTCCACACGTCTTTGCGTACTTCAAGCGCCATGACTACTTCTTCTAAGGCAGCGTTGCCTGCACGCTCACCTATGCCGTTTATCGTAGCCTCAATTTGTCGCGCGCCCGCTTCTACAGCAGCAAGGCTGTTTGCAACGCCAAGCCCCAAATCATTGTGGCAATGCGTAGAAATAACAGCCTTGTCTATGTTGGCAACATTCTCTTTCAAAAAGCGTATTATTTTAGCCATTTCACCGGGCGTAGTGTAGCCAACCGTATCTGGAATGTTCACCGTAGTAGCACCCGCCTTAATGGCAATCTCCACAACCTGTGCCAAAAAATCAAGTTCGGTGCGCGTTGCATCTTCGGGAGAAAACTCCACATCAGCGCATTTGTTCCGTGCATAGGAAACGGCCTTTTCCGTCATTGCTAGTACTTCTTCCTTGCTTTTTTTCAGCTTGTATTCTCTATGAATGGGAGATGACGCAAGAAAGACATGAATGCGTGGAAACACTGCATCCTTTACAGTTTCATACACAGCATCAATGTCTTTTTCTACCGCACGCGCAAGCCCTGCAATCGTGCTCGTTCGCACTTCTTGAGCAATGCGCTGTGTTGCTTGAAATTGCTCCGCAGATGAAATAGGAAACCCCGCCTCAATAACATCAACACCCATGTCGGCAAGCCTATGAGCGAGCGTCAGCTTTTGTGCTATGCTCATGGATGCGCCCGGAGACTGTTCGCCATCGCGCAAGGTAGTATCAAAAATTCGTATGTCGTTCATGGTATCCTCCTTAAGTCCAACATAATAAAAAAGCCATCCACGAAGGATGGCTTTTCTTTACATAATCCTTCTTACACATTACTCATGGAGAAATAATAAGAAGTAGTATGCTTGCAAATTTTATTATAATATTTACATTAATTATAACTTCCTATCACATGTATGTCAATGCTTTTTGTTGCTGTGCAGGTTTGCCTTTGTGGGGGAGCTGCCCCCACACCCCCCCGAGTACTGAGTGAACGCCTTTTGGCGCTACGCGCGAGTAGGCTGCACGCCGTGTGTATCATGCTTGCGCCTTGTGTGTGCACGCTGCGTGTTGCCACGGCGCGTGATGTAATACGATGACGCCTCGGTTGACCGTACTTTCTTTCTTTTCTTTTTGTGCGACGCAAAAAGAAAAGAAAGAAGAGTACCAAAGAAAGTCGCGAGCGAAGCGAGGGGGTGCTGACATTCAGATTGCGGAGCGCAGCGTAGCAGAAATGGAGTACTCGCACCAAAGAAAAAGCCGCTGTGGGGGCAAGCCCCCACACCCCCTGTTGGGTAAGATGCGGTATTGCGCTTACGTGCGTCTTTCTGTGTTATGGCTCACGCGATATTGTATGAACGCTTTCTGTTGCCAAGCAGCGGTTTTAAATACGCTATTCATTCGGATGGCCGTTCTTTTTCTTTTCTTTTACCATCCTTGGCAGCCAATGCGTGCCCTCCATGGCACGGCTGTGAGGACGCTCACGAGCGAAGCGAGGGGATGCAAACTATTAAATGGCGGAGCGAAGCGAAGCAAAGATGGAACTTGCATGAAAAGAAAAGAAAAAGAACCAAAAAGAAAAGAAAAACATCCTGTGAGCTAAAGCAGTAATGACATAGATACTGTACGCAAGTATGAAGATTGTATGGAAGTGAGTTTGTGTGAGTGCGCTACGTGCGGGTGTTTGTATTGTAGCTGACGCTGTTTCTATGAACGTCTTTTGTTGCCACGCAGCGAGTTGCACTATGACGATGCCTCGGATGGCCGTTCTTGCTATAAGCTCCATTTCTGTGTTGCTACGCAACACTTATTTTAATTGTTTCTAGCCGCTCGCGCTTTTCAGCGCTCCCGACTTTTCTTTTTTTAACATCCCTGTCAGCCAATGCGTCCCGTCCATGGGACGGCTGTGATGACGCTCACGAGCGAAGCGAGGGGATGCAAGCTATTATATAAGCGCCGCTGTGTGGTGAAATATAAAGTGCCACTGCGCAAAAAAAGGGTGGTGGGTGGGACTAGGCCATAGGGAACAAGACGCAGTAGCATACGAGTATTCACGCACTGTACACTAGTGCATGTAGCAGAGAATGCCATTAATTTCGAAAGTCCCATAAATTTAATCTTGCAGAGTTTTTCTCTGTTTCCCACAATAATTTGAATTCAGTTGCTTAGCCTACAATCTGTTTACGCAATTCATCTGAAACTTGAAAATGTTGATAATCAATTGCATCGTAGCGATTTTTCCAGCTTCCTCCCCATACTGAAAAATCATTTTGCTTAAAAATATTTATCACCTCACTATTAACCTTTCCAATATATTCATAATTACGATTTACATGGTAAATTCCTGCTTTGGGCGACACTACGATTGATGAACTATCAGTATTAATACGAAGATATGGATTTTGTATCGGATTAATATCAATGGCTGCTCCGTAAGCATGTAAAGAAAGTCGGTTTGTGCCAGCAATAGTGCGAGCATTAAAGCAAGAAGTACTGTTATGTTGCATAGATAATTCATCACTTGCATGCTTAAAATGATATGCAGGTGTGATATTAGCAATTGGAAACCTGATTTCAAATAAAGACTTAAATATATTTAATACACGTTTTGCAAGTCTCTCAGAACTAATAAGCACTCCATCATCGCAAACTTTTTGGTCAAACTTGATATACGTTAGCTCTAACATGACAAGCTCACTCAATTCCAATGGACTTTTCTCATTCCAACAATTACTACTTTTCATGAGAGTAATGACATTTTTGTCCAAAGTGTTAATGCTAAAATTCATAATTCACCTCTTGTAGTTTAGTATGCTAATGCTTAATTATATTAAATAATAACTGAAAATAGTGGTTTAGGGGTAGTAAATTTGAAAAATGCAAGATAACGACGAAGAATTTCTTGTATTTGCCGTGAGGTGCTTGTAATGATGACGCGCTCTTTATATTTATAATGCCCTGTAACATTTGGGAGCTTGTGGTTTGTTGTGATGACGTGTATCTATGAAGCGCTGTATTTTTGACGCTTGATTATAACCTTTTGGAGCGTGCGGCGAAAGAAAAATTTTGCAAAGAGGATGTTTTTCCAAAACTTGGGGCGGTACGCGTAGCGCTTTTTTTGAGTAACGGCATCAATGCTAACGGCAGCGCTGCAAAAGACAGGTATCTTAAAGGATTGTTATTGTACCGACAGTGTCCCCATCATGCCAACATCTTCGTGCTCTAAAATATGGCAATGATATACGTACAAGCCTTTGGAGCTTGTAATTGGTACTGCAATTTTTACCACATCTGTGGGACGTATGTATATGGTGTCCTGCCAACCTGCATAATCAGCATTTGGGCTTTTACCATTGACAGAGGTGACGATGAAACTCCCCCCGTGAACGTGAAGGCTGTGGTCAAAGCCGTGCATGCCCCTTTTGCTGGTAATGGCCCATTCTTCCCATGTGCCTGCTTTGCTTGTGGTGTCTATGCGATCTTTAGAAAAGGCTCTACCATTTATTGTGAAGGGAGCACTGTTTCTACTCATCATGTTAGCGCCAGCAAAGACAAATTTTCTTTTAGCTTCAAACTTTTTTGGAGGCGTAAAGGCATCTTTTGATTCTAATATCTTTTTTGGTAATTTTTGAATAGGAGACTTGCGTGTTTCTATACTCACGTTAAGAATGGACTGCTGCCTTTTTGAGTTATTGCGAGATACTCCCGAACTTACAAACGAGAATGTTTCTTCTGAGAAGTTTTTCGTATCGATAAGAACTTCTGCTCGGTTACCCGCAACTAAAAATACCGATTGTGTTTTCCTCGGAGCATCTAAAACACCGCCGCCGCTTGCTACTCGATACATGGAAATATTTTTATTCGTGCTTACGCTGATTTCCTTACTTGTTGACGCATTAAGGAAACGAAAGCGAACCAGTCCTTGAGGTACTTTAAGCCTCGGCGAAAATTGCCAATTCGTGAGTACGTAGTTTCCTCGGTATCCGCGCATTACATAATCCATTGCCCTTGGCTTATATTCTACTGCTCCATTTTTTGTAACCTCTTTATCGGTAAGTACAAGCACAAAATCGTCTACTGCGTATGTGCGTGGTAAGGCCATTTCCATAGGGTTTTGTGGGTCTTCCACCAATGAAACGCCTATAAGTCCTCGGTATACCTGCTCTGCCGTCGTTTTATGTAAGTGTGGGTGAAACCACGATAAGCCGCCGGGTTGATTCGCAGTAAACGCTATGTTTGTTGAACCTTTTATTTCTACAGGGTAAAAAACTCCGTCTGCAGAAGAGGGCATATCCTTTATCCCGTGCCAGTGCACGGAGGTTTTTACAGGAAGGGCACTACGTATTGTTGCGCGGACAATGTCGCCCCTGTTTATTTTTAACACAGGGCCTAGTACATATCGTGTATTCTGTGCATTTGGGGTTTCGTAGTACAGTGTGGTAAAGCGTGCTTCTTTGTTTGCATTGCTTGCTTGGGCAGTTAGCGTAAAGGTTCTCTGTGTAGTTCCGTTTGATTTTTGGGTAACATTCCCAGTATCAAGGGGAAGTATGAACAAGGGTTCGGCATACAACAACGAGAGGCCGAGAAAAAATAGTACCACAACATTGATGAAAAACAATCTTAGTGAAAAATGTGGTAGTCTCATCACTTCAATAATAGGCAAAAATTACATTTTTTTCAAATTTTTAGAAACTTCTTACGAAGCGCTGTATTTTTGACGCTTGATTATAACTTTTTGGAGCGTGCGGGGAAAGAAAAATTTTGCAAAGAGGATGTTTTTCCAAAACTTAGGGCGGTACACGTAGCGCTTTTTGTGAGCAATAGCATCAATGCTAACGGTAGCGCATTCTTCCACGCTCACGCTGCTGCGCGAATGTCGCTTGTGTTCGTCCCTGCCTGCAATGATGCGCCCCCTTCCGTCTATGGCACTGGAACGCAAGGCTGTTCCGTGTATCCATCCCGGTATTATTTCTACCACGGAAATTTCGGGATGCTCGAGTTCAAGCGTCTCAAGGTAGCCGGAGAGTGCGTGTTTTGCCGCAACGTAGGGCGCGTGGTTTGGTACGCCTATAAGCGCCTGTATGGAAGTAACGGCGCAGACAATGCCGCTGCGTTTTATAATGTGCGGTAGTGCATGTTGAATGAGATTTACTGCGCTGTAGTAGTTGCTCTGCATCATTGCCTCAAAGGCCGTGGGCATACACTCTTGTATAGGCGCGTGCATACTTCTGCCCGCATTTGCAACAACTATGTCTACGCCGTCCAACGTAGTCTCTGCATATTCTACAGCTTGCCGCGCGCCCTCCCATGTGCTCACGTCTGCTACGTAGTGGTGGCATGCTCCTTTGGGTTGCTCTGCTTGCTGTGAATGCTTATGACACAGTTCTACGCTCTCTTGCAGCGTTTGCTCCGTTCTGCCTACTAGCACTAAGCGCGCGCCCTGTGCACACAAGAGCGTGGCAATTTCTCTGCCAAGCCCCGTGCCTGCGCCGCTAATGAGTATGTTCTTTCCCGCAATGTGTTTTGCTACGCTTTTGTGCACTATAATGCTTACGCTCCTTGAGTGTGTATGTGGCTATGCCTCATGTGAGTAAAGCCTGTGTACTATTATAATGGTGAAGCAAAAAACGTTAGCTAATAGTAACTTTTAAAAAGTGCTTCTTGCCTTTTTTGACCATGATGCAATTCTCGTTGCTGTCTTCAAGGCCTACCATATGTTCAGCGTCTGTTACTCGAGTCCCGTTTATGGAAATGCCACCCTGTGTAACAAGGCGCCGTGCTTCCGACTTGGAGGCAATGAGCTTGATTGTCACAAGGAATGAAATAATGTCCATGCCGAGAGTGAGTGCCTCACGACCTATTGAAACCGAAGGCGCATTTTCTACCGCATCCGAGCTTGTATAAAGCGCGCGCAAGGCTTGCGTTACTTTTTCTGCTTCAGCCTGTCCATGCACCAGTTTTGTTATTTCGTACGCCATAGTCTTTTTTGCTTGCACAATGTCGCTTGCAATCAAGTCTTGTACTTCCTCTTGCGAAATCCGCGTAAACAAGAGCAGCAGTTTCTCTACGTTTTCGTCAGCTACGTTGTAAAAGTACTGATAAAAATCAAAGGCAGTCGTTTTTTCTCGTGCCACCCACAGCGTGCCCGTCTCCGTTTTACCCATTTTTGCACCGTCCTTGGTGGTGAGCAAGGGGCAGGTGAGCCCATAAATAGTGTGTTCACGCGCCGTGTTTTCAAGCTTACGGTGTAGCGCCACACCGGCAACAATGTTACCCCACTGGTCGCTGCCGCCAATTTGCAGGGTACAACCATATTTTTTGTTGAGGTAGACAAAGTCATAGGCCTGCATCAGCATGTAGCCCATTTCCAAAAAGGTAAGCCCGCCCGCTTCCAAACGCTTGGCGTACGCATCGCTGTTGAGCATGGTGTTCACGTTAAAATGCGTGCCAACATCGCGCAAAAAGTTTGTGTAGCTATAGGAGTTAATCCAATCCCCATTGTTTAGAATAAGCGCGGGGTTCTCTCCATCCATTACAATGAACTGTGAGGCCAGTTTTTTTACTTCATTGAGGTTGTGTTCAACCTCCTCAAAAGAAAGCATTCTGCGCAAATCGCTTTTGCCCGTGGGGTCACCAACCAAGGCGGTCGCTCCCCCAATAACGAGAATGCCCTTGTGTCCCGCTTCTTGCAAATAGCGAAACATCATAAGTGCAAAAAAATGCCCTATGTGCAAGCTGTCAGCAGTGGGGTCTATGCCCATGTAAAAGGTAAGGGGTTCTTTTTTCTGTAAGAGTCCTACAATACCCTCTTCATCGGTGTATTGATAGAGATAGCCTCTCGATGATAGCGTTTCATATAGGTTTTGCATTATCACTCCCTACTTCTAGCGTATAAGTTAGGTTATAGTATAACGCAATATCGCAATACTCGAAGATACGCCATCTGGTGTGTGTTCTTTGTATTTTTATACCATGCCGTCACATGATATACGAATTCCTTCTTGGGTCAAAAAGAATCAAAAGCAGAATAATGGGCACCTGTAATCTCTAATGTCGCACAAGCTTTCGTAGCGTAATTATTTTTCAGCAAAATAGTTGACAAGAAAATGGCAAGTGAGTTTTGTGTGTGATATTTCCATCGCACTGCAAAGTTGTGATACAGCAGCATCTGTAAATATAGATGGCACGTATGAGGAGACTGTTGGCCAAGCGACTATTCAGTACAGACTCAAGCGTGAAAGTGGTAACAAAGTTTCGGGAGGTGTTTGGATGAAGGCAACAGGAAAAGATTTTGTAAAAACTATTGAATTCACAGATGCTGAATTAAAAGATAAATCAGGGATGATCATATTAGACTATACCTATAAAGTGTTAGGTACTTCTAGTGGTGTGAAAGTAACGGGAAAAGAATCAGTGAAAGTACTAGACAACGGTGCAAAATTAGAAGATCAAAAAGGTAATATTTACAAAAAGAAATAGCCGCCGAGCCTAGTGCTTGTATGCAAACTCCCACATAAATGTGTGTGTGAGTTTTTTATTGCGCTTGTGCAATACTGCAAGCAGTGTTGCGTGTTGCACTTAGGTGGCACATTACAAGTTTGGGTTCTTGCCCTCTCAAGGTGTAAATATGCTACAATAATGAAACACACGGAGACTGTAGTTCAATTGGTAGAGCGCCAGATTGTGGTTCTGGTTGTTGCGGGTTCAAGTCCCGTCAGTCTCCCATAAGGCCCCTGTAGCTCAGCTGGATAGAGCGTCGGACTTCGAATCCGCAGGTCACACGTTCGAATCGTGTCGGGGGCGTGTGTGGGCCGATAGCTCAGCTGGCAGAGCAGCAGACTCTTAATCTGCGGGTCGTGGGTTCGATCCCCACTCGGCTCTTCTCTGCGCTTATTCCGCATGAGAACTACAAGCTTAAACACAAAAACCATGCGAGAGTGGTGAAATTGGTAGACACGCAAGATTTAGGATCTTGTGCCGCAAGGTGTAAGGGTTCAAGTCCCTTCTCTCGCAGTTTTTTCATGTGTCTTGTGCGCTTTTTATGGTGCCGCCGAGGTTGGTAATGATGCCTTGACTCATGCGCAGAGAGGCAACAAGTAGCTACGTAGTGTATGCGCTATACTAGTACCCCATGAGCAATGCTTTTTTGCACAAACAGCATTTTTGCACTGGTAAAAAAAACGCGAAGGTAAGTACGCTTGCCGTTTGTCTTTTGGCGCGTGATTGCCAAAAGTACCTCCCTAAGACTTTGCGCACGCTTGAGCGCCTTAGTGCGTATTTTGCGCATGTGGAGTTTTTTATTGCTGAAAACGACAGCGCTGACGCTACGCCGAACATTCTCACTCAGTGGTGCAACAATGACACGCCAAGGCGGCACAGCGTGAATGTACACGCCTATGTTGCGCAGCATTTGCCTACAGCCTTTGCTTCTAAGAGTACCAACTCCAATGCTGGAAACGATGCATTTACAAGAGAGTATGACGCAAGTTTAGAGCATGCACACATGCGTAGACGCACCATGCGCATTGCTGCGGTGAGAGACAGCGCCCTCCATGCAATAAAAAATTCAGCCACACAATTTGACTACGTGCTCATGCTCGATGCCGATGTTGTCTCTCTCTCTGTGCGTGGCATTATCTCGTCTTTTTCAGACCATCTGCCTTCGTGGGACGTGCTTACTGCAAATGGGAGGTCGTTTTATTTTTATATGAATATTCTGCCATTCATAGGAGATGCACACTACGACACCTTTGCTGTGCAGCGCATATATGAGGAGGCGCGCCCCTTTAATAGGAACATAGAGTTTCGGAGAGAGCTTTCGCTTTTAAGAAAGCATTCCATGCCTTTTCCCGTGCATAGCGCCTTTGGCGGAATGGGGCTTTACAAATACGCAGCACTTAAAAACACCAGCTACTTTGCCGCAGCGCAAGAGGACGACTTTCAATTTTGTGAGCACGTGTCGTTTCACAAAGGCTTGCGCAGTTTGGGTTTTTGCAAGGTGTTTATAAACCCCGCTATGCTGTTGTACTACAATAGCATGATGCGGGCATTTGTCTCAGGCTTTGTAAAACACGTTTTTGGAAAGGCGTTTCACCGTGCGTGTAAAAAAGTATTTTCAAAGAAACAATAAAAATGTAAGCAGCTTTATAACATGACGAAGATAGGAGATACCCTTACTTATTATCAAGATCTACAAAAGGGCAGGGGAGTGCTACAAAATAAGCGTCTTGCGGTATGTGTCCTTGCTCGGAATTGTGAGAAAAACATAGCGGCTAATCTTAGGCGTTTGCAAAAGCTAAAAAAACACTGTGCCGACTTACGCCTTTACGTTATTGAAAACGACAGCAGCGACAATACGCGTTCTGTGTTGCAAAAATACGCGCATAGTACCCAGCTGCCTTTGCAATTGTACGATGCGGACATATGTAAAGAGGCCTATGCGCACTTTGTGGGCGGGGCGCTTGCTGACTTTGAAGCGCTCATGCACTCAAACGACAGATTGCTTACGGAAAGCCGCATGAAGCGCATGGCATTGCTACGTGATGGGCTTTTATACGCCGTGAAAAAAGATAGCTTTTCTCCCGACGTGCTTGTGCAACTAGACATTGATGTGCACTGGTTTGACATACAGGGCATTATGCACAGCTTTGCGCACTATGACGCATGGGAGGCGCTTCATGCCAATGGCAGAAATTTTACGTTCTGTCGGTATCATGTCTCCTACAATCTGTTTTTTGACACCTACGCCTTGCTTCCGTATAACACTGAACGCACCGGGCGCTTTATTCCGCATGTGTATAACCAATACGTGTACGCCCCTTTGGGCAAGAGGCAACCGCTGTACCCCGTACACGCTGCGTGTGGGGGGCTGAGTTTGCAAAAGTACCTGCTTATTGCAAATGAGTCGTACTACAAAAGCGGGGAGTCGTGTAGCTTTGAGTGCTGCGAGCATGTTTCATGGTATGAGACGCTTCGCAAAAAATATACGACACGCATATACATAAACCCTTCACTTATGGTGCATTACAATGCATTTTGGAAGTCGTTTGTTTATGCTGTGGGTGTGAAGAAAATATTGTACGGAGGAGCATTGTGGAGATATCTCATAAAAACTTTGCGCGTGTTTTTTCTCCCCCTTATTTACGCGCTTAAGTTATTTGTAAAGCGCAAAAACAAAAAAGCTTAGCCTTCATTCCCGTGTGATAGCGTATTAGGTATACGCGAAAGCGCAGATTGTATTTTTTTCATAAGGTTTGCGTCTATGAGTTTTACATCATCTAAGGCCTTGAGGTTTTCCACAAGCTGCTGAGGGCGAGAAGCGCCGAGAATAACCGTGCTAACCTTAGGGTTTTTAAGGCACCATGCTATGGCAAGACGCGCAAGTGGTATACCTATGCTTTGTGCTATCAGCGACAATTTTTTAATTACTTTCATACGTGAGGGCGCGTATTTGTCTATGAGCAGTTTTTTAAGCCATTCGTAGCCGGGCAAGTTGATGCGCGAGTCTTCGGGAATGCCGTCATTGTATTTGCCAGTAAGCAAACCGGAGGCAAGCGGCGACCAAATTGTAGTTCCATAATTACACTCATCGTAGAGTATCTTATACTCGTTTTCTACGCGCTCTCTGTGTAGCAGGTTGTACTGCGGTTGCTCGGTAATGGGAGCTATGAGATTCCGTTTTTCTGCGACACCATAGGCCTGCATAATTTGGGAAGCGCTCCACTCGGAAGTGCCCCAGTATAGCACTTTGCCCTGCCGTATAAGCGTGGTCATGGTTTCCACTATTTCTTCCATGGGCGTGCTTGGGTCAGGCCTATGGCAAAAGAATATATCGAGGTACTCTACCTGCAATCGTCTTAGCGCTGCATGGCAGGCTTCTACAACGTGTTTTCTGTGTAGCCCACATTGCGTTGGTTTGGGTGTAGGAGTGGAGCCAAAGAATACTTTGCTCGATATCGCAAAACTATCTCGTGGCCACCCCAATTCTGCAAGCACCTTACCCATAATGCGCTCTGCTTCACCATGTTCGTATACTTCGGCATTGTCAAAAAAGTTAATACCCGCATCATAGGCAAGCGAAAGGCATTTTTTGCCTTTTTCTACGTCAATTTGTGGGCCGAAGGTAACCCATGCTCCAAACGATAAAACGCTGATAGGAAGGCCACTATTACCTAGTTTTTTGTACATCATATAACTTCATTGTAACAAAAAATGCACTTTTGTCTATAGTATTTTCTTCTATAATGAATCTTTATAATTAAAAATTACATTTTTTATTTTTTTTATTACATATATGTTTTTTTGTTTTTTAGGCTTGAATACTGTACAAAATGACTTATACATTCTATGTTGCTTTAAAAAGTGAATTTATATTATTTGGGGACTTATTCATCCAAAGAGGAGGAGTTATGAAAATGAAAAATACTCGTAATTTTATATCTGTTAAAGATTGTGAGGGTAGTGTCTACATCGTTGATATTGTAAATTTTCAGATAAAGAAAGTACTTCTAGAAAATCTTACTAAGAACAAGGTTGAATATTTGCAAGACTTAGGTGTTGTAAATAAATAAACTGATGTTTATTGCGTTGAAGAAAAATCACAATACTTTAGCGTTACTGTTTTTTATAAATATTATGATTATTGCATGAATGTATGCAATAATCATATATCTTTCAGATCTCAAGAATAATTTTGATTCTTTGTTATAGTTGATTCTCTATGCAAATATGTAAAATGTATGTACATATTTGCATTGGGCTATTTCATGCATTAGTGGCAGTTATCTCTTATAAAATTTCTATCAATTATATCCTCTGTATAATTGGTGTTTTATTAATACAGAAATTTCTTATTGTTAATACAAATTCAGACAAGTTAATATTGTTTGTTTTTAAAAATTTACTATACGTTAAGTATGAGTAGATTTACATTAACAATATTTTTAGTTTTTGCGTTTGTTTTATTTTCATGCCCTAAAGCTACCATTGCTGTTAATAGTGGCAAGGAAGTCCAAGCGCTGTATGTGCTTGGGGGAAGCGATGGTAATGACCTAGCATTAAACGATGTGTGGTTTTCACATGACGGGGTAACGTGGAAAGAAGTGACGGAGAAACAGAATGAAAGATTTTCTCCTCGCGTAGTACACCACGTTGCGGAGATGAATAACACCTTGTACCTTATTGGGGGACTGGATAAAACTAAAACTCAGAGACTGAATGATGTGTGGAAGTCTAGTGATGGAACTACATGGGAGCGTGTAACACAGACAGCACAATTTGCTGCGCGCCAAGACCACCAAGTGGTAGCAATGGGAAATTCGCTGTATGTCATAGCGGACTTTGATGGCTCTAAGCGTTTCAACGATGTGTGGAAATCGAATGATGGGGCTAGGTGGAGCGAAGTGACGCCCAAAGATGCAGATAAACAAGCAGCTGTTACAGCAGGTTCTTTGTTTTCTGCTCGGAATGTGCATCAGGTTGTTGTCAAGGGCAGTGAACTGTATCTCATTGGTGGGTATGATGGAACAAGACTACGAGATGTGTGGAAGTCTAGTGATGGAGCTACATGGAAGTCGGTAACCAAGACAGCACAATTTTCTGACCGTTCTAAACATCAAGCAGTGGTTCTCAAAAATGAAATATACGTCATTGGTGGTTGGAATGGTAAAGCGAATAACGATGTGTGGAAAAGCACCAATGGTGAGACTTGGAACGAAGTGACGCCAAAAGATGTGGATAAACAAGCAGCGGTAAATAATGGGAGTTTATTTCCTGTTCGTCGTAAGCATGCAGCGGTTGTTATGAATAATAAAATATACGTCATTGGTGGAGATAATGGACTTAGTGGTAGTGACAAAAAAAAGCTCAACGACGTATGGGAGTCAGAAGATGGAGCTACGTGGAAACGTCTTACAGACAGTGCTGCATTCCCTGCGCGCAATGTTCATGCTGTGGCAGTGGCAAAAAGAAAGACGAAAGGTATTAACATAAGCATAAAATAATGTAGGTGGGAGGCTAGTTACTGAGCCTCCCAAATACTTGTGTTCCATACACTTTTTTATTATCTTGATACACGTTTACCGAAACTCCCGTGCGGTTAAAACTTTTACTTATTAGGTTTTTATAATGCCCCGGCGAGCCAACCCATTGTTGCGTGAGTACCTCTGCAAGTTCATCATACGTTGTAATGTATCGTACGTCATTATTGGTGTTACTTAAGAGTACCCTATTGTAGATGTAGTTTTGAATAACATTTTCTCCGACAGCGTTGTACCGTCCGCCTACATGCGCCACTCTGTTTCCAGGGCCATACAATGTAGGGTTTTGTTTTTGGTAGTGGGTCATAATATCGTGAGTGCCCATATACTCTGTTTGTAATTTTGCGGCCTTAACCAGTGTTGCATCATACTGCAAAGGCGCAACATTTACTTTTTTTCTTTCTTTGTTTATGTTTCGTATGATCAGTTGGTTTATACATTCTTGGTTAAAATTATTTCTGTCTATGGTGCCCGCATTATTGCCCATGCCGATAAGAGGGGCGCATGTGTGTGAAACCTTTTCTGCCTGTATCTCACATGAGAAGATGGACTGCAAACAAATAATGAGAATGAATATTGTTGATTTTATATACCGCACTACTTATAAAAAGATAGGCAAGTACTATTCAAAAACAAGAAGGCTAGCATAGGCAATAATGAGGCTTAAAACGCCGTAGTACCATGATACGTTTCGTGCATAGGAGCTGGTCTTTTGCCATTGTTGCCTAATGCGGGCTGTTGTATGAGACTCTGCGTAGACGCTCATTACGCGCTTGGTCATGGTTTCTGCGTAGTTTGTAAGGGTGCGTTTTGTTTGTGTTTGTGCGCCACTGTGCTGTGGGTGCGTTGTCACTTGCTCCCAAAAAAGGTAAAAAAACGACAGCGTTTTTGTAAGCATTGAACCTACCGTGCCGGGCAAGTTGAGTTGCGGGCTTATGCACCAGAGCGAGAGAAACACATAGCCACAAAGCGTAAGAGCGCGAAAGAGCCCGCTGTGTAAGGCACCCTGTGTTATTGCAAAAGAGCCAACGGAGAATAGGACTTTACCGTTGGGAATGAGGAGGGCAAAGCACGTAACCGAGATGATGAGCGTACAAAAATATAATACCTTGATGCGTTTTACCGAGCGCGCGGCTAGAAAGAAAAAAAGTACTTGTATGCAACGCGTTAGCAGACTGCTGCTTGCAATGTAGGCAATGCTTGTTATTATGCCGCATATGAGGAGCGCGCTCGGTGCTGATAGAACCTTGCCTTTGTTGTTTGTAGCCTTTTTCGCGCGCGCTTCCATGAGCGGCTCTGAAGGTTTGTAGTTTTGCATAAGCCTTGGCAAGAGATCTGAAGTATTTGTGAAATGCTGCGCAATACCCCCCACAACGTAGCCCGATGCTATGCCAAGCATCAACAAATACGGCGCAATTATCCATGCATTGCTTCCAAAAACGTAGAACACTGCGCACAGTATTTGCACGGCGTTGCTCCCCACGGCACCCACAAGGCTTATGCCCACAAGCGTAATGTGCTTTGAGCTAAGGCGCGACATGGTGTACATGCACATAAGCCCGCTGAGCGACCCGAGCAGGGAAAACACAAATACATATGATGCTATTGTGCCATTGAGTATGCCCAGCCCCAGCACCTTGAGCATGACGAGTATGCATAAATCGCGGAGCGTGAAATGGCGCAACACCACAAGTATGGCAATGTTTGCCAATCCAAAACGGAAAAAAGGCACGGGACGCGGCAGTAGGTACTCTATGGATGAAAGGTACAAGCTCGCCGCAGCAAAGAGCGGGACGAGAAGCGCGCGTGAGACCTTTTCAACCTCAAGCTTGCTGTGAGACAGGGCTGTATTTTCCATGCTATTACTGTACAATAAAGTTACTCCCAGTCTTTAAGGTATGTGACCATGTGTTATTTTTCTACCAAACAAAACGCTCATGTAATACTCGCCTCTGCATCTGAACAACGCTCTGCCATTCTTACGCAAATGCGCATAACCCATAGCGTCTTGCCAACGCACATTGAAGAGCTTACGGATAAGTCTAAACTGCATGATATTGTGTGCGACCTTGCAGAGCAAAAGGCACTGCGGGGCGTTGAACTGCACACACAAGATCCAAGCTACGCAAAGGCTACAAAACCAACTCTTGTTATTGGAGCTGACACCATAGTGTTGCATGAGAATACGTTTTACGGCAAGCCTTCATCAACAAGCCATGCCCGCATGATGTTGATGAGACTCTCTGGCAAGACGCATGAGGTGTACAGTGGCATAAGCGTAGCCGTACTTGAAGATTACGATCATGCTACAAATTCACCCTTTGAGATGCACACATGCTTTGACAGCGCGCGCGTCAGCTTTGCTCGTTTAAACTTGCGGGAGATAGAAGTATACCTTGAAAGCAATGAATGGTTCAACGTAGCTGGGGGCTACGCCATACAAGGCATGGCGGCTTGTTTTGTAGAGCGCATAGAGGGTTTAGATTCTACGGTTATGGGCTTGCCTATAAGACCGCTCTATGATATTATAAAAGACATTCTGTAGGATTTTCCTACAATCTTCCGACATGGTCGTGTACCTTGTGCAATGCCATGTTGAGAAATATGCGAAGGAATTTTGAAGAACCTTGTGAGGGAGGATCTATGGCTATAGTGACCATGAAAAGCCTGCTTGAGTCAGGTGTGCATTTTGGGCATCAAGTGAAACGCTGGAACCCTAAAATGAAAAAATTTATTTATGCAGCACGTCATGATATACACATCATCGACTTGCAAAAAACCGTTGTCTGCATCAAGGAAGCATTTGAAGCAGTGCGCAAGACGGTGCTCAACAAAAAAAATGTTTTGTTTGTCGGCACCAAAAAGCAAGCGCAGCAAATTATTGCGGACGCAGCTGAAAAGTGCGGTATGTACTACGTCAATCACCATTGGATGGGTGGCATACTCACAAATTTTGATACCATTAAAAAAACGATAGTTCGCCTCAAACAGCTTGAGAAAATGCAGGCTGATGGTACGCTTGAAGGGCGCACCAAAAAGGAAGTCTCGCTTATAAAAAAAGAGACGGCGCGGCTTACTCGTAAGTTTGGTGGAATTAAAAACATGAGCGAATTACCGGGGCTTGTTTTCATAATAGACACGCGGGTTGAAGCCATAGCCGTTGCTGAAGCTACAAAATTGGGCATTCCCGTTGTTGCGGTGGTTGATACCAACAGCGACCCCACAAACATAACCTACCCCATACCGGGCAATGACGATGCGATACGCGCCTTGTCTTTGTACGCTGACATCATATCGCAAGCGGTTATGGAAGCTGATAAGGAAGTGGGACTCGAAATCATCACCACAGAGGCGGACTTTAAAGAGCAAATTGAAAGTAAAGACATGCCTATTCAAGACAAGGACAGCGAGTCCGAGGAAGTTTTTTCTTCCTATGGTACGGAAGATTATTCTAATTATGAGGCTAAGACCGAAGATAAAGAGATATCAGAAGTGCAGAGCTATGAAGAAGAAGTAGCGCGAAAGTCAGGCATAGGTGAAGAAAAACTCTACGAGCAGTAGAGCTATGCAAATAATGTTAAGGAGAACGATATGTCAGTAAACATGAGCGATGTAAAAAAATTGCGAAATAAAACAGGTGCTGGATTTGCAGACTGTAAGAAAGCGCTAGAGAAGGCGAATAATAACTTTGAAGAGGCTGAAAAGGTACTCAAGGAAATGGGGCTTGCCGTAGTAGCAAAACGCGGTGGTAGGCAGACAGGCGAGGGCAGTATTTTTGTAGACACAAGTGAAACGCACGGAGCTATTTTGGAGCTGCGTTGTGAGACTGACTTTGTTGCGCGCAACGAAGAATTTCAAGCCTTAGGACACAGCGTTTTACGCGATATCTTGGAAAATGAGCTTGAGCAAGTAAGCGATGAGCTGAAGGCTAAGGTCACCGACTTGATTGCAACGATAAAAGAAAACATGGAAATACAGCGTTTTACCTTAGTTGCAAAGCAGAAAAACGAGGTTATAGCGCACTACGTACACGGAAAGCCGGGACGACTTGGTGCCATAGTACGTGTTGCAGTAGAGGATGCATCGCTTGTCAACAATGAAAAATTTCGTAACTTTGCACATGCATTAGCCTTGCATGCCGTTGCACGCACGCCGCTGTACCTTTCACCAGAAAGCGTTGACGAAGCCTACAAAAACGCACAAATGGAACTCTTTAAGACGCAAGTTGACAAAATGGGAAAACCCGAAAATATTGCTGCGGGCATTGTGCAGGGCAAGTGGAAAAAACACCTCGACGAGGTGTGCTTCTTATTGCAGCCTTGGGTACACGACGAGAAAACCACGGTAAGCAAGGAACTCCAGCAAGTTTCACAAGATATACAATCGCAAGTAAGTATTTCTGAATACCATGTGTTTGTATTAGGGGATGATTAGTAACACCTAAAACTACGGAGGCTTGGTATGGAAGTGCAAGAACTACAAACGGTTGCAAAAAGTAAGATGAAAAAGTCCTTTGAATCCTTTACGCAAAAATTGTCAACCTTGCGTACAGGGCAGGCGTCCACGCAGCAGTTTGAACACATAGCAGTAGAATGCTACGGCAGCGTGCAACAGCTTCATCAAATAAGCAATGTAAGCGTACCCGAAGCGCGGCAAATTCTCATTAAGCCTTGGGACGCATCGCTCCTTCCCGCTATAGAAAAGGCTATCATGCAGTCTAATATGTCCGTCAATCCTCAAAATGACGGAAAGGTGCTGCGCATTACCATACCACCGCTTACAGACCAAACGCGTGAAGAAAGCATAAAAAAAACCCGTGAGCTTGCAGAAGAGGCAAAAGTCTCAGTACGCAATGTGCGCAGAGATGCCAATGAAAAACTTAAAAAACTGAAGACTTCTGGCGAAATAAGCGAAGATGATATGAAGCACCATGAGAAAGACATTCAAACCATGACCGACGCCGTTGTCCACGATATTGAAGATGCGCTGGTGAAGAAAGAACAAGCAATACGAGAAGTGTAATAATCTGCGACATATGGAGTCTGTTGCGCCGAGCGAAACACCGCACAATAACCAAGATGTGCCAGCGCATATTGGCGTGATTATGGATGGCAATGGCCGTTGGGCAAAGGAACGCCGCCTTCCGCGAAGGGAAGGGCACATGGCGGGGCTTACGGCAGTGAAGCGAATGCTCCGATATCTCGTAGCGCAACAGGTGCAGTACGTCACCATATATGTTTTTTCAACTGAAAACTGGAAGCGCCCTCGCTCGGAAGTTTCGTTTATATTGAACATGGTGGGTGGCAAGCTCCGTGAGCACTACCCCTTTTACAAAGAGCACGGTATACGCGTAGTTCACTCTGGTGCGCTAGAGACGCTTGGAAAAAAGCTACAACGCGAGCTACACCATGTGGTAGAAGACACCCAGCAATATTCAAACCTCACGCTGAACATTGCCTTTAATTACGGCGGACGCGATGAAATAGTGCGCGCATTCCAGCGCTATGTGGCGCATGGTAGTGCTCATAATACAAGCCCGCTTCCGCTTACTGAGGATACGCTCGCACAATTTTTAGACCAACCCGCTATTCCCTTTCCTGACCTTATAATACGCACGGGCAAACAAAAGCGACTCAGCAACTTTTTGCTGTGGCAAAGCGCATATGCAGAATTGTACTTTTCGGATTTGCTATGGCCTGATTGGGATGAAAAGGCCATGGAGGATGCGCTTATGTTTTACAGAACCCAGAAGAGAAACTTTGGAGGTATAGATGCACGGCAGTTCACCTAAGACGCCTCATGATACAGCAATGCAAGACACCATAAGCAAGAGCAAAGAAAACCCAAAGGATTTTGCAAAAGCGCACAAGAACGGCATGATGCGCCTTGCCACGGTATCCATAGGAATACCCCTGACAGTTCTTGCATATCTTTACCCGCTTCATGCATTCGTCCTTCCGCGCGCAATATTTCTTTGCCTCTTGGTGTTCATGATACGCGAAACACGAAGCCTACTTCCGCCTGCCATGAAGCCCCCCATGGTCATTGCGCTCTGTACAGGCTTTTTGTTTCCCACGCTTGCCTTTATTGCTGCGCTTGTGCCTACCTTTGCGCCCCACCAGTACCAACTAGGCGTCTTTATTCTCTCCTTCTTAGTACTCCTCTCTTCCATACTCATAGTAAGGCGAACTCCAAGCAACTTTGTCGATGCTATTGTAGAAAAAATAAGCGGGGTTCTATTCCTTCTAGTGTACCCCGGACTCATTGGCTCATATTACATCATGTTGCCAAACCTGACCAACAGCGTGGTACCCATGCTGCTTGTCACTGGCATTGTGTACACAAACGATGGCTTCGCGTATTTGTTTGGGCGTTTCTTTGGCAAAAAAGGCACGCAACCGCTTATATACACAAGCCAAAGCAAAACCCTCATAGGGTTTTTGGGAGGCCTCATAGGTGGAGGCATTTTGTTTGCCATTGTCTATGTAATGAAGCACGCGTATTTTCCCGGCAGCATACTCAAAACCATTATATTTGCTCTGCTCATTAATGCTGCAGGCATGCTCGGTGATTTGTTTGAATCCGCGCTTAAGCGCTCGGCACATTGCAAGGACAGCGGCAGCATCATGCTTGGCAGAGGTGGCATGCTGGACACGCTCGACTCCTTACTTTTTGCAAGCAGCGCATACTATATTTTATACCCACTTTTTTATTAAAAAAGCGTAGATGTAAAGCGTAAAACCCTGTAAGATAAAGCTATGCAAATAGCGATAGGTATTATAGGACTTGCGATTATAGTTTTCATTCATGAGCTTGGGCATTTTTTAGCTGCCAAGTATTATAAAGTGCAGGTAGAGGAATTTGCAATTGGCATGGGACCAAAACTCTTATCACGTGCATGGGGCGGCACGGTGTACAGTCTGCGCCTTTTGCCGCTGGGCGGGTTTTGTCGCATGAAGTCAGAACACGAAGCGGGCTTTGACTACAAAAAAGCACATGCGGACGCCGTTATTCCTCCAACCGAAGGCACGCTCTTCATGCTCCCCATATTCAAAAAAGCCGTTGTGTTACTTGCAGGCCCCGGAGCAAATGTAGCATGGTATGTCCTCATGTCTTTGTTGCTTTTTGCAACGGGCTATGAAACTGAAGTACTTACCCCGCGCATTGACCCCGTAGAAAACAGAGCCGCTTATGAAGCGGGCCTACAATCGGGCGACACTATCACGCGCCTTGATGGTGTCGAAATAGATTCTTTTAGTCAACTTGCAGAGGCGGCGCGCAAGAGAGCGGGAAAAACCGTGCGCGTAGAATATGTACGAGAAGGTACTCCCTATGCGCAAGACATGGCGCTTGGTGACGCCGCACCCGTGCTTGGCGTCTACCCCTTTGTAACTCCTGTAGTTACACCCGTGCGAGAGTCGCGCGGATCATTTGTGCAAGTCTTTAAGCCACACGACATTATACGCGCCGTAGGTGACGTAGAAATACAAAACGCTGCCTACCTATACAGTGTATTAAAAAAACACCGCGGTAGTTCTGTAACCGTTGTAGTACAACGCGGTGAAGAAACCATCAAGCTCCCCGTCTTTGTTTCGCATGCAGACCCCATGCGCGCGTGGGGCATAACATTTCCTACAGAGTACGTCAAACGCTGGAGTAGCTTTGGGCAATTCATAAGCACTTCTATTGAACAAGCCATAACCATGACAACTTCCACGCTTAGGATTATCATTGCGCTTTTCACCTTTCAAAAGACCGATGAGACTGAAGACGTAGCAGGCCCCATACGCATAATATCCGTGGTGGGAGGAAACACCCTGCTTGTTGCGCAGACACGGGGACTCGGCTATGCCCTGTGGCAGTTTATCAACATAAGCGCTGTTTTAAGCTTTGCCATAGCCCTCATGAACCTCATTCCCATACCCGTACTCGATGGAGGACAACTCGCGTTTTATACCTTTCATGCGCTGCGTAGAAAAGCCCCAAAGTACAAAAGCCTTGTACGCTTTCAAAGCATAGGCGTTGTCATCATGCTCTTTCTTTTTGTACTCATAATGTTTAAGGACATATCCGCCATCATGCAGACATTTCGGTAGTACGCATGTTGTATAACCCCTTCTTGGTTTTTAGACGGAAGAACACCAAGACTCAGCTAGCTCCTAGCATGAAATATGCTACGCTTGCTTTATATTTCCTTACAGCATTGTTTTCCGGCACTCTTGCTCTTTTTGCAAGAGAACCCGTCCCCCGTTCTTTCATCCCTTCGCATGAGTCGGCCATACGCATGCTTGCCGTGCATAATGATTTCTTGTACGCCCTCGATGAAGGAGGGCTTCTTACCATTACCAAGGTCATGGACACACATGCATCTCAAACAGAAAAAACACCATCGCATTCCTACACGGTTTTGCACAGACCCTCGGCCATACACGATGCAAAATTTCTATACCCCTACATTATATTTACCGCAAGCACCATTGACTACGACATAGTGTACGTCTACCACATAGCGCAGCGCTACATCGTTTTTTCAGCGCCGTATAAGCGTGGCACTGCCCATGCCTTCTCACCCTCTCAGCGTTTATTCTCTTATGTGAACAATTCGGGTCGACTTGTGGTTGTTACTACGGCTACATGGAAGCAACAACAGGAACACGCAATAGCGCTAAGCCCGTCTTTCATTGCCATTTCCCACACCGAGAAAAACATCATGCTCTATGACGCAAAGGGAACCATAGTATATAAAAACCTCTACAGTGGTGAAGTACTAAAACGCGTTGCAACGCTGGACGCATTGAAGCACCTGAGGATGAATGACACAAGGCGTTTTGCCGTAGGCATACCGGGCAACTCGCTCGCAGTGGTTGACCTCGTCAATGGAAAGATGGTCGACACCATTGTAATATCAAGCACTCCCAGACAAGTATTTAGTGTGGAAGACTCCAACAAAGTTATAAGCCTTGGCAGCTTTTCAGACAGCTCGCAAATACTACAAGGCTTTGACCTTTCAAAGAGCGGGCAACTTGTAGAAGAAGACTCGCTTACCATTGAAAATGATGCCCATGTCAGCGCAGTATTTGCCAGCGCACAAAAGCTACACATTGGCTTTGAAGATGGCTCTGTCTCAGTCTACGACATGCAGGACAAACGCTTGAGCCCCGTTCTATTTGACAAGACCATTGCAAACTATGATGTACGCATAGCCCAGAACACGCTCTTCTTTGCAAACGTTGACGGCATACGCAGCATTCCACTTTCATTGCTCATGGACAACACGCGCGACGAGCAACTTGTCCCGCAATTCATACCCCAAATGCTCATATCCCCCATCTTTGCCTCAACTACTACTGCGCAGTCCTTGCCCTACGTTGTATCACGTGCTCAAATGACCCCGCTCCTTTTCAAACTCAGCGCAGCAGAAGGGCAAGCAGCATTTCGCCTTTTGCCGCCATTACAACTTTCATTGGTGCCCAGCACAGTAATAGCACACGGCGCACACTTGTTTGCGTATTCACAACAACTTGCAAAGGCACAACTTATACACCATGCACCTTACAAACAAAACACTGCTGCGCCCGCCTATGACACAAGCCCCTTATCCCAAACTAACACTGCCACAACTCCTACCACTACCCCTTACAAGAGTAGCGAGTTTCTCATGCCCCATACCTCAAGCGCATTTGACTTTAATGCAAACTCCACACTTTTTACAAACGCAGCCTTACATCAACAAACTGATGAAAAGGCAGCCTCACACCTTTTACACGCCTACCGCGTTTTACAAGACCAAGCTAGTACAAAAGAGGCTGAAAATGTGCAACAAAAGACACGCTTTGAACAAGCCTATGCCTTACAGTTCCCTTTCTCCATGGATGACGTTCTCTACATACGCAATCTGCCTTCGGAGGTTTCGCGGCGTTTTATACTGGTACGGAGAGTACCCTTCATTGTCCACGGAGACATATACATAGAGACGCTGCTTGTAGACTACCCCATGGGTGAAAATGCGGGAGAAAAACGCATTGTCGTGCTTGCACGAGAAGCGTACGGTGGACATGGACGTGGACAAGGAGACTTTGTCTATCAAACATCCGGCGATATTGTAAAACTCATCAGACTTGATTCTAACGCTATGTTTCTCAGCGTGGCAAACATGCGCACCATGCGTGCAATATCGCATACGAGCATACCCTATCCTCAGCAAGTTGCAAGCATTAGAAGCGCACATATAGCAGACTCTTTCCTCACCGCAGTTGACCAAAACAATGTTGTATTTGTTGCCAAAGTCGGAGATTATTTCATTGACATACAGCAAATAATGATGCTCAGCCAAACCAACAAAGGACGCGTGAAACTACTCAGAGAACAACTCCATTAAATCCACACTTTTTATGGTGGGGGCGTGCCCCCACAGCGGCTTTTTCTTTGATGCAAGTTCCATCTTTGCTTCACTACGTTCCATCCTTGGCGCTCTTATTTGCCCCATCCGTGGGGCGAGCGTCCGCTATTAGTTGTTTGCATCCGTTCGCCTTCGGCTCTCGACTTTCTTTGGTACTCTTCTTTCTTTTCTTTTAATGCAAACTTCATACTTGCAAACAGTATCTATGTTATTACTGCTTTAGCACACAGGAGGCTTTTTGCTATAAGCTCCATCTCTGTGTCGCGTTGCGACACTTATTTTAATTGTTTCTAGCCGCTCGCCTAACGGCTCCCGACTTTGGTGCAAGTTCCATGTGTGTGCCGCATCGCGGCACTTATGCAGTAGTTTGCACCCGTACCGTCCTTGGCAGCCAATGCGTAGCATCCCTGCTACGGCTGTCGCCTTCGGCTCTCGACTCTTTTTCCGTCATCACAGCCGCCCCATGGATGGGGCGCATTGGCTGCCATGGATGGTAAAAAAGAAAAGAAAGAACTGCCACCCGAATGGATAGCGTATTTAGAATAGCCGCTTGGCACGCACGTCCCACGGATGGGACGCATTGTGCGCCATGGACGGTACAGAAGGCGTGAGCCATCACACACACGGCGTGCAGCCTGACGCGCGTAGCGCAAAACGACCAGCAGTGGGGGTGTGGGGGCGTGCCCCCACCAAAAGCGTTGCATGCTTACGTGCTTGACATAATATGTAGGCTTCCGTATCATGGTAAATACACCGCAGGGTAGAGCAGTTGGCAGCTCGTTGGGCTCATAACCCAAAGGTCGCAGGTTCAAGTCCTGCCCCTGCAATTGTACACACACTCACTGCAACATTGTATTCACAGCGCTGTTAGTTTTATAAGCAATTAGTATGAGTTCTTATTCGTCTTTTAGTCAACTTCTGGCATACGCCCACCACATGCCCCCTGTGGCTTTCTCCCTCCTTAGCTTTCTTGTGGCCTACAGCGCCGTCATTGTCTTTGCCAAATGCTTTGGAAAAGCCGGGCTCTACACCTTTATAGTCATTGCCATCATTGCAGGCAACATACAAGTGCTCAAAATTTCTCAGTTCTCCTTCTTTGCTCACCCGGTGGCCTTAGGCACAGAACTCTTTGCCGCCACCTTTCTTGCAACTGATGTACTAAACGAAGTATACGGCACAAAGGCTGCCAAAAAGGCAGTACTCATTGGCTTTTTTAGCATGCTCCTGTGGACGCTTATTATGCTGCTTACTTTGGCCTTTCAGCCTGTGGCAAATGATGCGATGCACCAAAGCATGGAGCGCCTTTTTACCCCCGCGCCCATGTTGCTCATTGCAAGCTTTGTAGCCTACCTCATAAGTCAGTTAAGCGACGTCTCTATATTCAGCGCGTTACGGCGGCGCACGGCAGGCAAGCACCTATGGTTTAGAAACAACCTCTCCACCCTCATATCAGCGCTCATCGACAACACCGTCTTTAGCAGCCTTGCCTTCTTTGTGCTACCGCGCTTTGTCTTTGGCACGGAGTATGTACAAGTATCTACGCTCATCTTCACTTACATATTAGGCACGTACGCCTTTAGAGTCTTTGCCGCCCTCTTCGACACACCCTTTATGTACGTAGCAAAAAAGATGCTTGTTGTCCCTGACCCATTACGCGACTTATCGCATTTACAGCGCTAGGTCACGCGCACAACCAGTAAGTCCGCAACCACACCCGCGTACAGCATGGCATCCCACAAACCATTTGCTTTTACACACTCCAAAGGCGCGCATGGCAAGGCACGCCTTGGTCAAATACACACCCCACACGGGGTAGTGCCAACACCCACCTTTATATTCTGTGCCACCAAGGCAAGCATAAAGTGCGTGCCAAGCTACCAAGTAGAAAAAATAGGCGCCGACATTATATTAGCAAACACCTACCACCTCATGCTGCGCCCCGGCGCCCCGCACATTGCCAACATGGGTGGACTCCACCGCTTTATGAACTGGCGCAAGCCCATGTTCACCGACTCAGGCGGCTACCAAGTCTTTGCCATGGGGCACGGCAGCGTCTCAGAAGAAATAAAGAAGAGTTCCAATAGGGCAATACCCAAAAGCCTCATGGCAATAGGGGAGGATGAGGTGCGCTTTAAGTCCTACGTCAACGGCGACGTAATAAGCTTAAGCCCCGAAACCTCCATAGACGCACAATGCCAACTTGGCGCCGACCTCATAGTGCAGTTTGATGAATGCACACCCTACCATGTAGACAAGCACTACACGCAGCAAGCCATGCAACGCTCACTACGCTGGGGTACCCGTAGCATTGCGCGCCTTGAGGCATGGAACAAAACCCGTGAAGAAGCGCAACAGCCGCGCCAAGCCATGTATGGCGTAATACAAGGCGGCACGTATGAAGACCTACGCCGTGAAAGCGCGGAACAAGTGGAGCAGCAAAACTTTTTTGCAAGCGCCATAGGCGGGAGCTTAGGCGCAGACAAAAACCAAATGTACGAGGTGGTTGCACACAGCTGCTCCCTCCTCCAAAATGCCGCGCG
Organism: Spirochaetia bacterium; assembly: GCA_965196605.1. Lineage (GTDB taxonomy): Bacteria > Spirochaetota > Spirochaetia > WTKD01 > CBDAKK01. The sequence continues at coordinate 70,867 of CBDAKK010000002.1, read as the reverse complement.
CCCCATACACCTCTTGGGCATAGGCGACATCCCCGACATATTTCACGGCGTGAGTTTGGGCATAGACAGCTTTGACTGCGTGCACCCCACGCGCATAGCCCGCCATGGCGTAGCCATAGTGCCCGCAGCCCTAGAACCCAAGGGCAAACTCAACCTCACCGCGCACAAACACAAAACGCAAGACCTCCCCATAGACCCACGCTGCCCCTTGCCCTGTTGCACCACATACTCACGTGCCTACATCCACTACTTATTCAAGGCGCGTGAGTTTCTGGGGCTGTACTTGCTCAGCATTCACAACATAGGGCAAATGGTACGGGTGATGCGCGAAATACGCGAAGCCTTGGCACAAGACCACGCCGCACCGTTTAAAGACTTGCGCACGTTTTGGGTAGGCCCCTAGTGCCACACTCATACAAACTTACTTCCATATAATCTTCATACTTGCGCACAGTATCTAGGTTATTACTGCTTTCGCACACAGCATGGTTTTGCTATAAGCTCCATCTCTGTGTCGCACCGTCCATCGCGCCCCCTCAGCCCCGTCCATTAGGGCGGTCGTTTGCTCCGCTCCATTTAACGTTTCTAGCCGCACCGTCCTTGGCAGCCTTAATGCCCCATGATGTCGGCTCCATGTTAATTACACGGGACTCCATCCTGCTGCGCAGACATGGGGCGGCTGTCCATCCTTGGCGCCCTATGCGTGCCGTCCATGGCACGGGCGTCGCCCGTTCTTCGTGCTCCCGACTTTTCTTTGGTGCTTTTTAATACTTGCACACAGTATCTATGTTATTACTGCTTTAGCACACAGGATGTTTTTTTCTTTTCTTTGGTTCTTTCTTTGGTGCAAGTTCCATGTTTGTGCCGCATCGCGGCACTTATGCAGTAGTTTGCACCCGCTCGCTACGCTCTCGACTCTTTTTGCATTCATCAAAAAAGAACGGCCATCCGAATGGATAGCGTATTTAAAATGGCTGCTTGGCAACAAAAGGCGTGCGCCTTAGTAACTATAGGTGTGAACACACACGGCGTGCAGCCCTCGCGCGCGGAGCGCAGTACCGCGTCTTACCCCACGGGGGTGTGGGGGCTTGCCCCCCACAAAGCACTTATGCAAATACAGCGTCTTATCCCAAGGGGGCGTGGGGGACACCCCCCACATCAAAACTATGCTTGCTCCCACAAAGGTAACCTTGCCTCAGTTGCACATGCTACGCTGCACAACCACAGCGTAGTGTGGCGCTCCACCACAGCACAGTGTGGCACTCAACCACAGCACAGTGTGGCGCTCCACCACAGCACAGTGTGGCACTCCACCACAGCGTAGTGTGGTACTCCACCACAGCACAGTGTGGCACTCCACCACAGCGTAGTGTGGCACTCCACCACAGCACAGTGTGGTACTCCACCACAGCACAGTGTGGCGCTCCACCACAGCGTAGTGTGGCACTCCACCACAGCACAGTGTGGTACTCCACTACAGCATAGTGTGGTACTCCACCACAGCACAGTGTGGCGCTCCACCACAGCGTAGTGTGGCACTCCACCACAGCACAGTGTGGCACCGCGTTGGCGCATGTACAAAGACGACAGCTCTGTGGTGCTACGCCATGCGTAGTGGTGGGGGTACTACTCCCACACCACCGAGTGTTGCGTGCAAGCCCGGTGCTGCTAAGGCGCTCGCTGTAATATTGCTTGCAGTGAGCTCATGCATACGTAGCTATTTGCATCCATCGCATCTAGTATCTTTTCATCAGAGTTTATGGGGGATTTATGCAGAATTAACTACAATTGCCTTGACATAATTCATGAATTGTCTAATAATGTCCAGTAAGTATGATATTTGTAATAAATCTAACAGAAAAGAGAGGTACTACCATGTCACTAATACACACTTCCTACAAGCACATACTATCGTTGTCTTTGATTATATTGGCATTCTTTGCAAGTTGTGAACCATCCAAAACTCCAGAGTCAAAGCAAGATGATAGCACTGTTTCAGTAACAGTTAATGATACTTATGCTAACACAGGTGGAACTACCACGTCTACAGCTGCTTCCTCTAAGCCCTTGCCCTCACTACCTCGCAAGGATGCGTTGACGTCTGGTAAGAGTTCTACCCCTTCCAATACTCCAGAAACGCTATTGTCTCCACTGCCTCGCAAAGATGTGGAGGTATCTGATAAGGGTGCTATTCCCAAAAATACTCCAGCAACATTGTTTCCTGCACTACCGAGCGACAAGGGCGTAGAAGAACTGCCATTGGTGTTGATTGACAGAAAAGAACGAACGAAAAGGGGTATAAAAACCTGTAATGCTCCGCGTTTACGCTTCTCAGGTGCGGGTTGTCGTCGATAGTTATTATTCAATACGCTTTGCCTCTTACCTTAGTACGGCATAAGCTTAAGCTAGTCTTGTAACCCTCAAGCATCTGCGTACCTAAAACGCTTAGGTAATTATGTGCGTGTGGCTCTTTGACAGTACGCAATGATACACGCTTTGAAGACGTAGATTCAGTTTTAGGCGGATGCTAGCGCTACCTTTGTGTATTGCTACGTATGAAAGTTATGGGGCTTTATATAATATTTCCGAATTACCTCTTGATCTAGCCTCATAAGTTGCCTATCCATACCTATGGACGTAATATTACGTTCATAAAAGTAACAAAAAGAGGAATAACTATGATAGTAATGTATAAAGCTAATGCGTATATAGCAACATTCTGTTTAATAATGCTAGGGTTGCTTGCAAGTTGTGAGCCATCAAAAGGCCCCATAAAAGACAATGGCAATACTTCCGTAGCAGAGTATGAGAAGCGTGATGTGTCTAAAGATGCAGCTACAACAAGCAAAGACATAAGCCCTGTGTCTCAAGATGCGAAGGAAACCTCCATAAAGAATCTTGCTGACTTTATGCTTCCCAAACCAGTCATAACTTTTCATAGGTTTAAGGAAAGTTCAGTGGAACTTGCTTGGAGCATAACGCCTACAAAGGTTGAAGTGCTCGCGTACAAGATTGTGTGGAAGAACATGCAGAGTGGCGAAGAAAGACATTATGGTATATCTTTCGATTCTCGAAATCCCGATGGTAGATACGAGATAATACGCCTTACTCCGGGAGTACGATATCAGGTAAAGGTGCAATCGCATGATGGGGGAACGGGCAGTGAATGGTCTGATGTAATAGAAGGGGTGGTTGGCGCTTCTACTAGGTAACAACACGCTCTAGGCTTTTTACTTAAGCTTAGAGCTGTATATCAAGCGCATGGTGTACAAAGGTAGTAGAATATCTGCGAATGACAGGCCTTTTTATTCCTAGCCATGGTTCTTGCCTCCTAGGTCGTGCACTGCATGTCTTACGCCATGGCAAGGGCTCTGTTCATTTTTGTGTAGCTTGTGCGCGTAGCTTAATGCGGCTTAGCGCGTAGTCTGATGCGGGGAGGGGTTCTTCTCCCCCTAGGGTGGGAAAGCGTTTCTTTTCATGCGGGGGGAAGTGGACTCACTGAGAATTTTAGTCGTGTCGTAAGTGTTGCGGATGAGAACTAGCGCCTTAGCTGCTACAGATATACATGACTGCGTAAGCCTTCACGCATCTAAGCGTTCAACAGCGTCATACTCCACGGGAGTATCTGAGGGGTTCCCTACAAAGGCAATTTTGTCTTATAAAGTAGCAGCTTTGTGCAACAGGGTGGTGGTGGGGGCTACGCCGTAGCAAGAGAGAAGCGGGCTGGAAATACAGCATAGTATCTACCATCATGTTTTATTTTTCAGTATGATAGAAGAAATATTAAACAATGGAGGTGTATTTATGAAGAATATTATAATACCCATGGGCGCTTTGTTGAGCGCAATTTTACTTCTATCAATGCAATGTGCTGGATTTGTCAACATAGACGGTACCTATGATGTGTCTGCCCCTTATGGTGAAGAAAAATTACCATATCAGTGCATACTCAAACGTGGAAGCAACAATACTATTACGGGTACATGGGTATTGAAGTTGCCTGCCGTAGAGAAAACTATTAAACTTGCTGACCTAGAGGGTAAGCTATCGGTTGATGGGGTTTCGACAATACTTACCTTGTCTGTAAAGTTTGCTTTATGGTATACACGGCCTGTAGAGCGTATTGTAGCAAAATCTCCTGATGCAAAGTTACTTGCAGATAGAATAAAAAAGCAAACAATATCATTATTCAATACGGCAATTAAAGATGCTACGACGTTTAGAGACAAGAAAGGTTTCGAGGATAGATTAGCAGCAATTCAGAAAATGAGCGTTGAAGAGGCCTTTGTGCATGTTATTGATAAGCATGTTCGGAGTTTGAATCGCATCGCATTCAAAGTACTAGATAATGGCGCTGCGCTTGAAGATGTAGACGGACAAAAATTCAGAAAGAAATAGCATTTACTGTTGCTGTACTTACAAACTCCTCGTGTCTAGGCATGAGGAGTTTTTTTTTGATAATGCAGCCTTAGTAGCTTAGGTGGCGGGTTTAGCTGTGTTCTTTAAGCATGTCTATGTAGAGGCGTGGTTCTTGTGCGTGGTCTGAGAGTTGATAGGCATGTGCTACGCGCGTGAGGGTGTGGTAAAGGCCTTGGAGTTTTTGCTCCCTTGGTTCTGCAAGGCACTCAATTTCAGCAAAGTAGCCGAGCGGTGGCACTTCTACCAGTTCTAGGCTTACGTCATGGCCGTAGAGTGTGCGTGGTAGGCTAAATGCCTGCCCGCGTTTGTACTTGGTGGCGTACAGCGTGGCGCCCAGTGCGCGTAGCATGGCGTGCATGGTCTCTTCATCTTCCACGCCTACTTCGTATTCGTGGTTTTCTTCCACGCCCTTTTTGCACTTTTTTTCTTTGTAGGTTAGCACGCATGCCTCGCCCGTACGCCGTAGGCGCAGGAGTTTTTCCACTCCGTTTATGGCAAGCGTGTAGTAGGTGTCGTGTTTCTCGACGTTTTGGCACTGCACGCACTGCGCGCGCAGGGTCTTTTGCAACGCGCCTAGCTCATGGGCGCTGATGCGGTATTTGCATTCTACTTCAGTTTGCTGTGCCACGCGTGGTGCTTTAAGCCTTGCCTTGGTTTGCTACGGCTTGAGCTGCTTGTGCCACGGCTTCGGCATCACCTAAGTAACGGTGGCTTATGGGGCGTAGTTGTTGGTCTAGTTCGTACAAAAGCGGCACGCCCGTGGGTATGTTGAGGCTTATTATCTCTTCATCGCTTATTTCATCAAGGTACTTGACTAATGCTCGGAGGCTGTTGCCATGCGCGGCAATAATTACGTTTTTGCCTGCTTGTACCATGGGTGCTATGCGTTCTTTCCAGTAGGGTACAAAGCGTCCTACGGTGTCTTTGAGGCATTCGGTGTGTGGCAGGTCGGCTTTGTCTACGGTTTTGTAGCGTATGTCTTTGTTGGGGTGGCGTTCGTCTTCTTCAGTAAGTGGGGGGGGGCATATGTCGTAGCTGCGGCGCCATGTTTTCACCTGTGCCTCGCCGTGTTGCTGCGCTGTCTCTGCCTTGTTGAGGCCTTGTAGGGCGCCGTAGTGGCGTTCGTTCAGTCGCCAGTGTTTTTCCACGGGCAGCCACAGTTGCCCCATTTCTTCGAGTATGAGGTTTAGTGTTGTAATGGCGCGCGTGAGTACGGAGGTAAAGGCAATGTCAAATTCATAGCCTTCTTTCTTGAGGAGCACTCCTGCTGCGCGTGCCTCGCGAGTCCCTTGCTCGCTTAAGGGGACGTCCGTCCATCCTGTAAATCGGTTTTCTTTGTTCCACACGCTTTCCCCGTGTCGGACTAATACTACTTTGTGCATATGCGTATCCTCTTAGTTGTTTATGTGTAATGTATGTATTATTGTACTTACTATTTGTAGGGGGAGCATGAGGCATGCGCGGCGTTGCTTTGAGAGTGTTTTTTCATATAGCTGGAGGAATACTTCTTGTGCCTCGCTGTGTTGTGGGTGAGGCTGCGCGGGAGCTTGCGTGTTGGTGAGGCTTTGTAGTGTTGTGTCCCAGTCTTGGTAAGGCCTTTGTGAGAGTATTTCGCATAGTAGTTCGCATGAGAGGTGTACAAGGGCGCAGTAGGAGCCGTGGTGTAGCACGGTGTATTGTTTGCTTGCTTGCGTATTGGGTACTACAAAGAGGGTGAGTAGGTCTTTGCATAGCTCGTTTTTTTGGGTGTGGGAGTATACAAGGTCTTGGGGTGGGCGCATTGCTTTGTGTGCATAGGTGCTTCTACGCGCGTAAAATCGTAGTTGTTCATCAAGCATGGGGCTTAGCTAAACAGGAGAGAGAGGGACTGGAGGTTTTTCTTGAGTTCTGCTATTTCTTCAAGGGTGTTGTAAAACCAACAAGACACTCGTGCGACAAACTCGCAGTTAAAGTGACTGAGCAGCGGCATTGCGCAGAGGTGGCCTACGCGTATGTAAATGTTTTTCTGTTCTAGCGCAAAGGCTATGTCTTGTGCATGTATGCTGTCGCTCACAAAACTTATTATTGAGGCGTGGCTTTTTTTAGGGTTGCCTATATATCGTATGCCCGGTAAGTCTGAAACGGCATCGTGTAAGGCGGCTTGGAGTTTTTGTTCATGCGCGTGTATGGCGTTTATATCAATGTCTTGGAGGTATTTTAGTGCCGCTGCTAGCCCTATGGCGCCTGCTATATGGGGGGTGCCTGCTTCGTAGAGTTCGGGTGCTTCGTGAAATGTTGTGTCGTAGAGGGACACGCTTTTTATGGTACCGCCGCCTACGCGCACGGGCTTTAAATCTGTAAGCCAGTCTTTGCGTATGCATAAAACGCCTATGCCAGTTGGTCCACAGAGCTTGTGTCCTGAAAAGGCTACGGCATCGACGGGGGTGTACCTTAAGGACAAGCCGCCGTGTGCCATGAGTTGTGCTGCGTCTAGTACCATGCGGCACGATGCGCTACGGCATTCCGAGAGTAGGGCGTGTATGTTTGGCATGTGTCCTGTTACGTTGGACATGCCCGTTATACACAGCATGGTACTCTTGTGTATCGCGTCTCTCGCTTTATAGTAGTCTAGTTCCCCTTCATCGGTTATGGGTATGATGTTAAAACTGCCGTTCATGCGTTTGCACAGTTGCTGCAATGGTACAAACACCGAGTGATGGTCTAGTTGGCTTATCGCAACCGCGGCATTTTTGCAGCGGTGCAACATGTTGTTTTCATACATGGAGCACACGAGATTTATGCTATCTGTGGTGCCTGCGGTAAAGATAACTTCGTAGTCATCGGAGGCTTCGAGAAAAGAGCGCACTTGTTCTCGCGCGTCTTCGTAGGCCTTGCTGGCACGCATGCTTAATGGGTGGGTGCCACGGTGTACGTTTGAGGGATATTCGGCGTAATATTCAGTAATTGCATCTATGACAGGCGTGGGCTTTAATGCCGTAGCTGCACTGTCAAAGTAGCACGGAGCATGCTCTGTACGCAAAAGCGGAAAATCGGCTCTTGTGTGTTCTAGTGTTGTATGCTCCGTGCTCATAAGTAGTGTGTAAAAATGCGTGTGCTTTTAGGCTTGTTGATACCGCGAGTCTACTACGTCCCATGAGACAACATTAAAGAAGGCTTCTATGTATTCGGGGCGGCGGTTTTGATACTTTAAATAATAGGCATGTTCCCACACGTCTAAGCCTAGTATGGGGGTAGCGCCGTCCATGTAGGGTGAGTCTTGGTTGGGGGTGCTGGTGACAGCAAGCGCTCCGTTTTGTACTACAAGCCAGGCCCAGCCGCTGCCAAAGCGCGTTGCTGCTGCTTGTGAAAAGGCTTCCTTGAATTGCGCAAAAGAACCAAAGGCGGTGTTTATTGCACCTTCTATGCTTTTGCCTGCAATGCTTGTTGTGCTTGCGTCTTTTGAACCTGCAAGTATGCTCCAAAATAAGCTGTGGTTTGCGTGTCCACCGCCGTTGTTGCGTACTGCCGTGCGTATTGATTCAGGCACGCTGTTAATATTGCGTAGTATTTCTTCTATGGGCTTTGAGGTAAGGTCGCTGCCCTCCACCGCGGCGTTGAGTTTTGCAACGTAGCCCGCGTGGTGTTTGCCATGGTGTATCTCCATAGTTGTAGCATCAATGTGCGGTTCAAGCGCATCTTTTGCATAGCTAAGTTCTGGTAATGTAAAAGCCATATAATGACCTCCTAATTATAAGTGTGTTTATTATATAGTAGTGTAATACTACTTACTTTTAAGTATAGCTTAAAGATGCTATGGAGCTGTATAGTTTACTTTTGTGAGGGCAGGCCCCCACACCCCCTAGTATTAAGCAAACGTTTCTTGCACTGCACAGCGGCACTTATGCAATAGTTTGCATCCCCTCGCTTCGCTCATGAGCGTCATCACAGCCGCCCCATGGACGGGGCGCATTGGCTGCCATGGATGGTAAAAGAAAAGAAAAGTCGGGAGCGCTACAAGCGCGAGCGGCTAGAAACGATTAAAATAAGTGTTGCGTAGCAACACAGAAATGGAGCTTATAGCAAGAACGGCCACCCGAATGGATAGCGTATTGAGAATAGTTGCTTGGCAACTCACAGCGTGAACACACACCGCGTGAGTTTTAACACAGAAAGACGCGTGTAGCGCAGTGCAGCGTGATACCCAAAAAAGGGGGTGCGGGGGCTAGCCTCCCGCAAAGCGTACATGCGTAAAGAGGCGTCTTACCCCAAGGGGGGCGTGAGGGCGTGCCCCCACAAAGCGCCTATGCACATACCACTCTCTTGTTAGCGATTGGTGGCTTAGTGTATTTTCCTAAGCGTTTTCTTACCTTGGAGTGTATTACCGTTATCGAGGACGGTAAATCCAAAATTTGAAGGGTAAGGAGTAGTAACTTTAGTTATAAGATTAGTATTCTTATGAAGGGGCAATATGACCTCAAAAAACGTCTTCTATAGTTGCGTCTATAGTTTCAATACGCTGAAAACTTTTTGAACAGGAGGTGTGGCAAAGCCTTCTCCCTTAACCTTGTTGCCCGCTTCTCTCATAAGCTTCATGCTATAAATACCATCAGTGGTTTCATATGTAGCGTTTATATTAACAAAACTTGTTCCCAAGCGATAAATAGTAGCAAAGCAATGCTTGATAATATAATAACTTTTTTCATAAAGTACCTCTTTGTTGTATCGTTATTGTAATAAATGCACAGGCAACAAGCTGCTTGTTGTCAAGTGACAAGTGGTATAAAAAAGTCTACCCGCGCGGGTGGGCTTTTTGGTATGCTTCCAGTAGTTGTTGTCTGCTCACATGCGTGTATACTTGTGTTGTGTTAATGCTTGCGTGTCCAAGCAGGCCTTGTACCACGCGCACATCAAGTCCATTGTCCAACAGGTGGGTTGCAAAGGAATGGCGGAAGCCATGCAAGGACATGGAGGGTATGCCCGAAAAGGCTGTGCATGCTTTGAGGCGTTTTTCTAACAGCCACGTTGCGCCGCTGTAGCTCAGTCGCCCCCCCTTTTCATTAATAAAAAGTGCTTCTTCCGCCTTGCCCTTTTGCATAAGTGCGCGTCCCCGTGCCTCGTAGTAGTTTTTTACCAGCTCATTAAGCGAGGGCGTAAAAAACACTTTGCGTGTCTTACGTCCCTTTCCAACTATAGAAAGCTCTTTCTTTCCTACTACCTCCACGGCGTCCAAGCTCAAGGCTTCTGATATGCGACATCCTGTAACATAGAGAAATTCAAAGAGGCATTTGTCTCGTAAGTCTAAAAAGGAATGTACCTCAAAGCTCAAAAGTTCGTTAATGGACTCAAGGCTCAGGGTGTTTGGCATGTGTGTGTTCTTTTTAAACGAAGGGAGTAGCGCCACTGGGTTTTGCGTGCATATGCCTCTGCGTACCAGCATGGTGAAAAACTGTTTGATTGCCGAGATGTTTCGGTTAAGCGTTGTATTGGTAAGTCCACTCGTCGACCTGTGGCGTACGTAACTGCGTATGTGGCGGTGGGTAACTTGTGCAAGGGAAAGATTATTTTCATGAAGCCATGCAAAGAAGGCCTGCAAGTCTGTTTCGTATGCGCGAATGGTACATGGACTTGCCTTGAGCACATGGGTCAGCATTTCCACAAAGGCACGCAGGTACTCTTCGTGTTCATGTGGCTCTAAGTCTGCATTGGGTTCTTTACTCTTCATGGTCTGCTACCTTCTACATCCGCGCAGTTTCATAGTTTAAAACGCGTACCTGTCTATGCATTGTGCACCGCAAGCGTACAAATACTGCGTGCCTTCAAAGCCTTCATCAAGCCCTGCGCTGTGTACCCACACCGTGCGCCCTTGATCCAGTGCAAATTCAGCGGTGGCCAGTGCTCCGGACTTTTCGGGGCATTGCACCACTATGAGTGCGTCGCTCATGCCGCTTATAATTCTATTGCGCCCTATAAAACTGTGCTTTTGCACCAAGGCATGCGATGCGGGTGGCATTTCACTTATTATTGCGCCTTGGGCTGCAAGTATGTCCCGTGCGTACGCAATGTGCGGGCGCGGGTAAATTGCGTCTATGCCTGTGCCAAGCACGGCTATGGGACTGCCTATGTTACTTGTAGTATCGGAAGGTTTTGGTTTGGACTTGGCGCTAATTTGCGTACTTTGCGCAGCAAAGACGCCCTTGTGAGCGGCAATGTCTATTCCATATGCAAGCCCTGAAACAACCGAATAACCTTCATGGGCACACAAGGCTCCAAGATCATGCGCAGCTTGTACGCCGAGTTTGTTGGGCTTGCGTGTTCCCACAATGCCTATGCAGGGCGCACGCAGTGCATCTTTATTCCCGCGCCCGTAGAGTACCACTGGAGGGTCGGCAATTTGTGCAAGCAAGGGTGGATAGTCATCATCATTGAGGAGGCAAGCCCACCCCTGTCTGCTTTCAAGCCAATGTATGTGCCACGACAATTGCGCAATAATAACTTGCGGTTGCCACCATGTGCTCCGTATGGTGCGCCCTAGTGCATGTGCTAAAGCGCAGGTGTCCATGCCTTGCAGCTTTGAAAGCGTATAGCCACGCCGCATGAGCATGCAGCGCTCTGCAGGCTTTAAAAAGCTTATACGAGATAAAAACATGGCAAGCATAAGAGAACTGTCGAAGTGCATACATAACGCAACACAATGTGTGTTACTACTTATGTATTACTGCGCGGGTGATGTTTTGCATGAGCCTTCATGAGGGTATCATCGGCAAGATGCGTATATATTTGCGTGGTGCTCAAGTCCGCATGTCCTAGGAGTTCTTGAACCATGCGCAAGTCCATGCCTTGAGTGAGCAAATGCGTTGCAAAGGAGTGGCGCAGGGTGTGAACCTTGGCCTGTAGTGACAAGCCCGCAAGGAGTTTTTTGTAGTTCTTCCATATGCTCTTGCGTGAAAGTTGGGTACCGCGTATGCTGAGAAAGACCGCGTTATCATGCGCAACTCCATGTCTTATGAGGTGTACGCGCGCCGTCACCAGGTACTCGCCCATCCATCGCTTGGCATGCGAACCCATGGGGATGATGCGTTCCTTATTCCCCTTGCCCACCACTCGTATCAAGCTTTCATCTAACAACACATTAGGCAGCTTCAAAGAGACTGCTTCGCTTATTCTCAGCCCGCACGCATACATAAGTTCAAACAACGTTCTGTCCCTAAACCCGTGCGCGGTCGAGGTGTCTATGCTTTCTAAAAGCGCAGTGACTTGTTGCGCTTCCAAAACATTGGGTTCAGCGCGCTCATGTTTTGGTGGGGTCATGTGTTCCATGGGGTTGTCGCTGCGCAGGTTTTCTAGCATGCAGAAGCGGTAAAAGGTGCTCAGTGTGGAGAGAATTCTGCGTAGTGTATTGCCGCTCAGTGCCTTGTCTTGACTGTGAGGCGTGGGGCTGAGTGCGCGCGTCCTTGCGTTGCTTGCATCACGCTCGGTGCCTCGCTCACCAAATTCCATGCTTCTGTGCACAAGGTAGCTTTGTAAATGAGTGGCGCTGCACAAAAGCGGCGTAGTCTTTGCAGACTCACAAAAGAGAAAAAAGCGGCGCAGCTCGTCTGCATATGTTTTGACTGTTTCGGGTAACCTGCGCTTTTCAACAACGAGGTAATCAATACATTGATTGTAGAGCGCGCTGTCTTTCATGGTGTTTTGCAGCCTTATGGGCGGCACCGCATTGCGCCAAGCCTTAAAACTTGGAGTGCATGCCTCCGCCGGCGCTCAAACCAACCAATCGCTCTAGTGCGGGGTCGTTTAACTCTTCGGTGTTGAGCATTTGTGACAGCGCATCTTCGTCGTTGTTGTCGGATGCCTTCATGCCTGAGAGTCGAGAAAAGGCATGTGCATCGATAAAAGATTCTGCAACATCCTCTTGTACCTGTGGTTCTTTAAAGCCCTTGTGTGTATTATGAGCCTTCTCGCCTATGCTGTGCATGGAGGCAAACACGTCTTTTGTAGCAGTCCCTGCGTTGGGTGAAGAAGCAATAATGGTAACTTGCACTTCGTTGTTCCAACTCGGTTCTATGCGGTACCCAAACTTTAGCATGGGTTGTGTGCCTTTGACTCTATCGATGATGAGGTTTGGTACAACCAGCAATTCGGGTACGGGCACGGCCTGTCCCGCAACAACGTTGACAATAATTTTCTCGGCAGTCTGCAAGGTTGCGCTGTTTTCTTTGTCAATAATTTTGTTTTTCAAGGCAATGTCCGTAGCGCGATGCGCACTGCCGCCGCTTTCCTGGTGAGCATCGGCATGTCCTATGCCAATTGACACCCTGCCTGCACCGCGTAAGCACGACTCAATGTCCGCAAAGTCTATGTTTATTTTCCCCGGTATGGTGATAATGTCCGTAATGGCAGAAACCGCATTAGAGAGTATTTTATTAATGAGTGTGAAACTCTCGTCAATGCTTAAGTCGGGAGACACGACGTCGTTACTTAAAATATTATCGTTAGGAATTACGAGGAGCGCATCAACAATGCTTTCGAGGTCTTCTAGGCCTTGTTGTGCATTCTTCATGCGTTGTTCGCCCTCATGCGTAAAGGGCATGGTGATAACGCCAACGCTCAAGACGCCACAATTACGCGCTATGTCTGCGATGATGGGCGTGGCGCCCGTGCCCGTGCCTCCCCCAAAACCAGAAGCAAAAAAGACCATGTCGTAGCCACGAATTACTTCTTCCAAAATGCCTTGCATTTCCTTTGCGGACTCCGCGCCCCGAATAGGGTCGCCACCAACGCCCAAGCCGCGGCAGGTTTTCTGCCCCAAGGGCACAACGTTTTGTGCAAGCGAGGTTTGCAGTGTCTGTACATCTGTGTTTGCTGCGTACAAAGACACGCCTTCCATCCCTGATTGCACCATGTGATTAATGGCGTTTACACCGCCACCGCCTACGCCAAATACGGCAATGCGTGTAGGGTTTACCGATATGGTATCGGCCCCTATAATGTTCTTTTTTTGTCCGTTTATTGTATGTTCACCTATGTATAGGTTGTGCGATACATCTTCTATACCACTTAATTTCATGTCCCCCTCCCCAGAAGTACTGAATAGCTATGTACTAGTATAGTTTTTTTTGTATAGTTTAGACAATATTGTAGAGAAGAAATTCTATACTTCAGAGTACGTGTGTACTTAGCGTTTTTGTTGCATAATTTATTTCAACAAGCGCATGCGCACAGCATAGGCTAGAGGCGTTTTTGATAGGTTCTGAGTATTGCGCGTCTGTCTTCCACGCTTGGTGGGGCGTACGCGGGGTTTGGCTCATCGGGGTGTAGCCACATACGTAGTGCCCCCGAAACGGATATTGTCATTTGCGACGGGTCTCTATGCGCCCATGCTTCATGTGCAGCGCCGTGTGCGTCCGCCATTCTGCCCTGCTGGTAGTAGGCCTTGCTCACGCGCATAAGTCCCTCGTAGACTTTCAATCTTGCAAATATTTTATGCGCCATGGTGGTATTGCCTTCTTCTAAAAATGCATTGCCTTTTTTCACCAAATGCGCCTTTTGCATTTCGTTTAAAGGCAAGGCGCCGGGCGCAGATGATTTGCGCACTTGTGGCTTGGCAATGCCAGTTTTGACAAAGCTGCCCTTGGACTTGTTGCGCGTTTTGTCAGTAGTTTTAGCGTTATTGCGAGAAAACAAAGCGTCAAGAAAGCCCATTATAATACTCCTTTGGTGGATTGTACGTCATTGCCTTGTGTGCTTTCTAATGCTATGCGCAGCGCGCGCCCGCAGGACTTGAACAAGGCTTCAAGCATGTGGTGGCTGTTAAGCCCGTACCGTGCTATGAGGTGCAAATTCATGCGCGCGTTATGTGCAAGTGCAGTAAAAAATTCCCTGCCAAGCGCCATGTCAAAGGTGCCTGCGTAGGCTTGCGGAAACTGCGCATCATAATGCAAAAACGCCCTGTTGCACATGTCCACTGCGCATTCTCCAAGCGCGTCATCCATGGGAGTTAGCGCATGCCCAAAGCGCCGTATGGGCTGCTTGGCAAATGCATACTCAGCAAGTATGTCGCCAATGACTATGCCTACATCTTCTACAAGGTGATGCGCGTCAACGTCTACATCACCCTGCGCTTGCACGCTCCCAGAAAATGAGCCATGAAAAAGCATGGCGGTGAGCATGTGAGAGAAAAACGGCACCGGCGTTGTCACCTCTATATTTTTATCTTCAGCTTTCAGGGCATCTACGCCGCAGCGTAAGCATATTGAAATATCAGTCTCTTTTGTGGTCCTATTACGCGAAATGGGCGCGGGGCTTGTGGAGGTGCTCATAGTTTTAATATTCGAATGAGCGAGTCAATTACTTGATAGTTTAATTTATATAATGCCTTGTTTGCTATGCACTGCACGCTGGTTCTACCAATTTCTTCCGCAATAACAAGCCCGTTTTCTTTTACAGTTTGTCCCGTCTCCACAAGGTCTACAATGTAAGGTGCTAAACCAAGCATGGGCGCAAGTTCTACCGAGCCGTGCAGGGGAATGATGGACGCATGTATGCCGCGCGCGAGCAAAAATGAGTGCGTGTACTTTACGTACTTTGAGGCCACCGTGGTTTTGGTGTGCGCGTCTATGGGCGTAGCTTGTTCAGTAGTTATGAGGCATATTTTGGTGCTGCCAAATGGAAAGGTACCCAAAGAAAAAAAAGAATGTGCACTTTCGTAGAGCACGTCTGAACCCACAATGCCTATGTGTGCAATGCCGCCGTGTACGTATTCGGCTAAGTCCATGTTTTTTACAAGCAGCACTTTTATGTTGTGCTCCTTGTTTTCAACTATGAGCGCCCGCTTATTGTAATTAAAGGGTATGCCTTGCGCGGCAAAGTACGAAAAAACCCGCTGTGACAAGCGACCTTTAGGAATGGCTATGGTAATAGGCGCGTTCTCTTTCATGGCAGTATCTTTTAATTATTATAAAGGAGCATGCAAAACTTCATGAGCAATGTCACGCATGATGCGCATTACCTTTGCTCTTTATCGTCGTTATGGTAATTTTGGGTATTTTTCTCCCGCGCTTTCTGCAAGGACTGCACAAGCTCTACCATGGGAGGAGCGTGGTTTTTGTCAAAGCTGGCCAAGGGACTTTGCCTAAGGGATGTAAGTGACTTTGCGCCGTCAGCGGTGGCAGTGCGTATGATGTGTTGAAAAAACATGTGCGGAAATATGGTGCCACCTATGGCAGATGCCTGCACCCCAAAGTTTTGCAGGAGCTTGTCGTAGCGCCCACCTTGCGCAATGGCACGAGGTTGTTCACTCATATAAATGCTAAAAACCGTGCCCGTATAGTATTCATGCCTTCCAACTTCCGAGAGGTCGGCGCGTATGGCATCTTCGCCCAAGGCGCTTGCAAGTCCACTAATGAGGCTTTGATACTCTTCAATAGTGTTTCTCCTCTCTCGAGGAATGTATTGCATGAGCTGTTGTAAATAATCAGTGGTTTCTGTTGCCGTGTTTATTTGCAACAAAAGAGACGCACAAGCCGCGCCCACGTATTCTACCAGTGCACCTTTTTCGCGCTGCCCCAGTGCATGGTAGATTTTTGCCGCAATTCCTTTGCGTTCACGCTCAGAGTGCTGAAGCGTGTGATGCTCTACAAGAGCGTCTATTATTTTTCGAGAGCCAATACAAATACGAAACGCTGGCACCTCCAACTGCTCAAGCGCCGTTGCTAATATCGATATGATTTCAAGATCACCTGCGATACTTTCTATGCCTATAAGCTCAACGCCAGTTTGTAAAAGTTCAATTTCTTGGAGCTCACGCGATGGTGAAACAATGCTATTAGAATAATACAAACGCAAGGGCAGCGCTTCATCACGTAAATGCGTACTCATGGCACGCGCTAAAAACAAGGTAGTGTCCGAACGTAGCAAAAGCAAATTGCCCGAAGGGTCTACTATGCGAAAGGCATCTTTTGCAAGTGCCTCATCGAGTGAAGAGTAGGCTTCGTACTCATCAAGCATGGGTATCATGGTTGGGCTGTAGCCCCAGCATTGAAAAACATTTGTTAGTCGCTGCAAGTGCGACAGGTAATGCCCTATATTTGCAAAGTAATTTTCATACATGGCTTCTTGTATCATTATATATTCTCCTCATGCTTTGAAGAAAAACGCCGATAATCAGTTTATGTGTTGTCTACTTTAAGAAGCATGTGCAAGAAAGCCTTTACTATTGCAATTGTTGTCTTGTACACATTTGCCGTGACGGAAGCAAAGGATTTTAGTTTTTACGCAGACGTCTTTGCGCTTATAGACGCGGTGTACTTTGATGATGCAAAGACCGTTGCGGCCTTGTTAAAAAGCGGCACTTCACCAAATGAGCGCGACAATTTTAACAGAACACCGCTTATTGTTGCAGCAGAAATGGGCAGCACCAAGTCCGCGCATGTACTACTAGCAGCGGGTGCGCAAGTAAACGCGCTGGGGAACAACAAGGAGCAAAGCGCTCTCATTGTTGCGGTTGACATGGGCAGGCACAAAATGCTTACCTTGCTTATTGGGGCGGGCGCTGATGTGAATATTCGAGACGCGCGCGGACGCACCGCACTTGCTCACGCTGCCTACCTAGAAGACGAGGAAAGCGTTGCCTTGCTTTTACAGGCTAAGGCAAACCCCAACATCATAGACAAGTATACACAAACACCACTTATGGAAGCCGCGTTTAGAAACTCCGTGAAAATAGTAGGTATGCTTCTAGCGGCAGGAGCCAACCCCAACGTTGGTAATTTTAAGGATTGGAGCGCGCTTATGATAGCAGCTGATAGAGGCTTTCTAGAAGTTGTAGAACTCCTGTTAGCAGCGGGCGCGGACGTGAATGCAGTAAACGGCAGAGGGAAGAACGCGGCATTTCTTGCGCACGCGTGGGGTTACACAAAAATTGCCGCGCTCATACAACAAACAAATGGCCAATGATATTGCAAGCAAGTACAATTTTGCACCCCGTGGTTTGAAGAGCTATTGATGTACTTTAAGACTGCTGAGGGTTTTTGCCTTTGTCGTGTGTAACCTTTGAAGCTGTAGGTTGCGTGCGGTAGCGCTTATGTCCATCGTTTTTTTTGGCAGGTCTTGCAAAATCTTGTGATCGCTTTACATGCGATGCATGCCCTGTTTTACTTCCTAGTGCTGATACCGCCTTGTTTAAGGCGTAGCGAAAATCGTCAAGGTGCTCTTGATATATTACTATTTGTTGCCTGTTGACCCTATCGTCAAACTTAAAAACGTTTTCTGCAATAACAATAAACTTATCGCCATGACGGTTTTCCTTAACATTGAAAAAGTATATCCTTTTTCCATCTGCTACAGACAATTTTTCAGAATGCAACTCACCGCGCATGCCCATGTCATAATTCCTTATTGTAAAATACAAACTGCGTTAAGCGAGCGATGGGAATCGAACCCACATCATCAGCTTGGAAGGCTGAGGTAATAGCCATTATACGACGCTCGCCGTTGCTTTCGTATAATTGTATAGCTTTTCAAACACTTGGTCAAACTAGTAATGAATTACCGGGGTGGATTCAAGAAGCAATGGCGATAGAGGGGGAGAGGTTTGCAAATTTTCTTGAAGCATGTCTAAAAAATTATAGTAACAAGCTTTAATAGAAAAACCATGATATACTAAAAGCATGGCGCTTACTTCTATTATTACAAAAACGAGGAAACCCTCACTAAGAACAAAAAAAGTAGAGTCTATAGACAATACCTTTACTGTCAAAGAAACATACATATACGAACTTCTTAATAACAAAATAGACATTCTTAGAAAGGAAACAGAACTTAACACAGATGCTTTAAAGACTGAAATTGCCAATAATCGTGATGCTTTAAAGACTGAAATTGCTAATAATCGCGAAGAGATAAAAACTCTAAAAACGGAGCTAAGAGCTGAAATTGCCAATAATCATGATGCTTTAAAGACTGAAATTGCCAATAATCGTGATGCTTTAAAGGCTGAAATTGCCAATAATCATGATGCCTTAAAGGCTGAAATTGCTAATAATCGCGAAGAGATAAAAACTCTAAAAACGGAGCTAAGAGCTGAAATTGCCAATAATCATGATACTTTAAAGGCTGAAATTGCTAATAATCGTGATGCTTTAAAGGTTGAAATTGCCAATAATCGTGATGCTTTAAAGGCTGAAATTGCCAATAATTGCGAATTATTTTTAGCTCATTTCAAAACTATGCGTTGGGTTTTAGGGCTAATTTTTGTGTTTATTTTCAGTATAGCAACAAAACTTTTTTTCTTTTAATCTACTTTACAAGATCGATTATATTTAATACTGCAATAGTAAAGAAATTATAGGGCAAGATTGCCTTTGTGGGGCATGCCCCCACAAAGCGCTCATGCAAATAGCGCGTTTTACCCAACGGGGGTGCGGGGGCTTGCCTCCGCAAAGCGCACTTACACAAACTTATTTCGATACAATCTTGATATTTGCGCATAGTATCTATATCATTACTGCTTTAGCACACAGGAGGCTTCAATACAATTTTCATACTTGTGTATAGTATCTATGTTATTACTGCTTTAGCACACAGCATGCTTTTTTCTTTTCTTTTTGGTTCTTTTTCTTTTCTTTTTTTCGTGCCAAAAAAAGAAAAGAAAAAGAACAGTCATCTGAGCGTATGTCATAGCAGGCGTGGCTGCTTGACCACAAAAAAAGTTCATAGCAAATAGCGTCAGCTACAACACAGATGCCCGCGCGTAAGCGCAGTACCGCGTCTTACCCAACGGGGGTGCGGGGGCAAGCCCCCGCAAAGCGCTTATGCAAATACCGCGTCTTACCCCAAGCGGGGTGTGGAGGGCAACTCCCCCACATCATAAAAATGTGCATCCTTGACAATGTTTGAGGCATGTGAGAAAATATAAATTCCATAATTTATAACCACTATATTTAAGGAGTACTAACCTATGGCCATGCCGTTAAAAGATTTAGTTCGATATAAGGGCGACGTTTATGACCTTGTCGCAGTTGTAGTGAAACGCTCACAACAAATTACAGATATTCGCGCCGCGTTTCATCCAACAACCTTAGAAGATCGTACTGTTACCAAGGTGCAAACCAAGCACGACCAATTTGGTGATGAAAAAGCATCGGTTATAGCATTTCGAGAGATATTCTCGGATAAAGTTGCGTATCAATTTGACGAGCGCTCATAACCTGTGCGCGTGTGCCTAGTACGTAAGGCGCGCGAAACCGTAGCATAACCACATAAGGCATGCGTAATGCTTTTCGATGCGCGGCGCAAGCCTTATTACAAGCAGCTAGGGCGCCGCATGTTGAGGCGGTTTTGCTCTTTGGTCCAACTGCCGTAGGCAAAACCGCGCTACTCGAAACACTTCATGACCAACCCATAGAACTTGTATCCGCCGACTCTCGGCAAGTCTACCGCGGCTTTGAAATTAGTACCGCATATCCTAGTGTCCACATGCGCGCGCGCATTCCCCACCATCTCATAGACATGCTGCATTTTGCCCAGCCCTATACGGTTGCCACCTTTGTAAAGGCTGCTCGCAACTGCATTGCCGAGATTCGCAGTCGTGGAAAGATTCCCATTGTAAGCGGTGGAACAGCCTATTACCTCTACCACCTCTGCTGTGGCTTGCCCCAAACTCCGCCGTCGCATGCCGCGCTCCGTGCAGATTTACTTGCACAAGCTGATACGCAAGGACTTGCAAACTTGTACGCGCGCTTATACGCCCTTGATCCAGAATATGCGCAAAGCATTGCTGCGACAGACAAGCTACGCATTGTACGCGCGTTGGAAATAATTGAAACAACAGGCAAAAAACTTGCAGAATTTAAACCAAATAAGCACATGACAAACAAGGCCTATGTAGCATTGGGGCTTATGCGAGAAAGGCAAGCACTCAACGAACGCATTGCGCAGCGCATAGACGCCATGTACGCGCGCGGGCTCACAAGCGAAGTCTACGCCCTCTATCAACAAGGCCTACGACTTTCTCACAATGCGGCGCGCACCATAGGCGTACAAGAGTTTTTGCAAAACTGCGAAGTTACAAAACTATGGGACGCGGGCACCAGTGAACTACCACACACGCTGTGGCAAGAAACCTTACGCCCACGCATACTATGCAACACGCGGCACTATGCAAAGCGGCAAACCACCTTCTTTAAGCGCTTTCAAACGGTGCAGTGGATTACCCTCACATAAGCGTCTATACACGCTGCATAATCTAAACGTATACCGAGTGGATTCAAGGGGCATGCGCATTCTTGACATGGCTTTTTGTAGAACACTACCATGTGAAGTATTCCATAAGCTTTTATAGGAGGTAGCATGAAACGAAGTTTTTGTAACAGTGTAATAAAGGAGACCATAGAGTTTTTAGAAGTGCATCACTTCAAACTACCCGAGTGGGCATACTGGAGCTTTGACGCATGGAAGCAACAGGCTCAAGAGTGCGCGTACATTTTTGATGCGAGCCTTGGATGGGATGTAACCGACAGCGGGGGAGATTTTGCTACACAAGGCTTGACCTTATTTACCATAAGAAATGGCATAGTCGGCGATGCATTCCACCCCTACTGTGAAAAGATCATTGTCATGAAGCCCGGGCAAGTCTGCCCCTATCATTTCCACAAACGCAAAGTAGAAGACATCATCAATCGCAGCGGAGGCGCACTCGCATTCCGCTTTGCCACAGCTACATCTTCGCATACACTTTCAGAAGACAAGCTTGATGTTTTTATAGACGGAATACGGCGCACGGTACAAGCGCAGGAGGAAATTGTTTTACACAATGGTCAAAGCATAACCATTGAGCCGCAGTGCTACCACAGCTTTTACCCCTTGGAAGCACCAGTGCTCATTGGCGAAGTAAGCACCGTGAGCGATGACAACAACGACAATTTCTTTTTAGAAGCTGTGGCACGCTTCCCAAAAATTGAGGAAGACGAAGCAATACACTACCCCTTGGTAAATGATTACGCCCTGCTGCGCTCATGACCAGCAGCCTGCGCACTACAGGCCCAACGCGCCGCACCAACACAAGCATCCTCTCCTTGCGCTTCATGCGAAAGCAGCGAAGTACGCTCAAGCGCAAAGCGTTTTGTAAAGATTTCTTGCACTGCGGGTATGGCAAAAGCACCCCCAGTAAGGCACAAACGCCGCTTCTTTTTTCGCACATCTTCTGAGAGAGCCTTCCAAAACTCATAAAGTTCGTCTGCAATACCTTGCATCAACGCAATGCTTATGTGCCTAAAAGAAAAGTTGTGTTCACAGATATTCTCCAATGAAGCCTTAGCATGAGGCTTGGTGCGTGAACCGTAAAACTGCGTATTAAACTGCAAGTCACACTCCTCATATGAAAGCGCCTTCAATGCATGGTAAATACGCGTGCGCAGTGCGTCATCATTGCTCTTGCCTTCTTTGCCACAAAAGCGCTGCACTAACTCTGCTACAAAGTCAACCCACAAGGCTATGCTCTTACCCGCGCACAAGCTACTAGCTACATAGAGCTGCTTTCCCCCTACAAAAGGCCTGCGTTCCCAACCCGAGAGAAGCACTGCGCAGGTCTCTTTGTCCGCGTCTTTGCTGCGTGTTTCTACAGCATGCTCTATAAACGATACCTGTCCCGAGGTGCCAATGTTCACCAGCACCGCTTCTTCATCACCCGCAGTGGCACCCAAAAACCCCGCTTGATTATCTCCCAAGGGCTCGTATATTGGTATGGTGTTTCTATATCCAAGAGGTGTGCATGTTTCTGTTACCTTGGGCAACAAGGCGCTGTCTATGCCCAGTGTTTCTAGCGCGTGTGTGTCAAAGGACTGCGTGCTGGCGTGGTAAAAACCAAAGGCATGCGCTTGACTGGGGTGCAAGGTTGCTGGAATGACCCCCGACATTTTGCTTGCTATAAAGTTTCCTATGTCGAGTATGCGCTGCGTGTTTTTTGGCACATTGCCATTGACTACGTTATAGTAGTGCGTCATAAGCCCGTAACCAGAGGGCACGTGGTGTCCGCAAACCTCTGCTACGTGTTGTGTATACGTTGTTCCACAATACGCCTGCGCACCGCGCGCATCTTGCCACGTGTAAAGCGGACTTAAAGCGCTCCCGTCTTCTGTAACGTAGACTATGCCGTGCATTTGGTTTGCAATGCCAATGCCATCAATACGTATGTTTGTGGGCAATGCTTCAAGCAGTTGAGACACAACACGCCATAGTATACTTGTGTCTTGTAGCGCCTCAAAGTCTTGCCCCACAAGCGTCGCATTATGCGCTTGCCGTGCACAGTGAACAACATGCATGCTTTCATCGCACAGGCACGCAGCAATTGTGGTAGTGCCAATGTCTAAACCTAAAAAATGCATGGTCTCCTTATGCGCGCACATAACCTGTCTGTATTATAGCGCATGGCACTAAATGCCTCCTTGTAATTGACGTGCTATGGTACCTAAAGCCGAGTATACTGAAAGGCATGGAAGAGAACATAAAAACACAAGGGCAGGCCTATGTTATGTTGAGCAGAGGCTTTGAAGAAATAGAGGCATTAATGCCAGTCGACTTTTTGCGCAGAGCACAGGTTGCCGTTAGCACTGTCGCGGTTGAAGACTCGCAGGGCCTAGCGGTCGAGGGTGCGCACGGCATAGTGGTGCACGCTGATTGTGCCTTATCTGATGTTGCGGGAACAATAGCAGAAGAAGAGCACAGCATTATAGTGCTGCCTGGTGGCATGCCCGGCGCCGCAAACCTTGCACAAAGCGTACTCTTGCAAACCTTGCTTGTACAACACCATGAGCATAAGCGTACACTCGCAGCTATTTGTGCCGCGCCCGCCAAGGTACTTGCCCCCTTAGGCATTTTAAGGGGCAAAAAGTTTACGTGTTACCCTTCTGCAAAAAACGAGGTGGTTGACGCAACTTTTATTGACCAAGCGCTTGTGGAAGACGCTAACATCATTACCAGCCAAGGCGTTGCAACGGCGCCGTTGTTTGCTAAAAGATTGGTTGAACTCCTTGCGGGCAAGGAACTTGCTACTACGGTGTGGCGGCGCATGTTGTACCCCCTCACGGATTTATAAGTCTTTCCACAAGAGACGATATACACAGTAGCCAATGCTGGAAATATAGAGCAAGGCATGTGCTATATAATGTGAGTGTATGGGAACACAAGCAACAGAAGAAAATAATATTATTTTGAGACAAAAGTCTGATTGTGTATTATTAAATGCCGATGCTTGTAATAAGTCCTCATTGAAAAAAGATTCAGTTGACCTAATAATAACATCTCCCCCTTATAATTTAGGCAAGACTTATGATGGAACTCCCGAATCAGATGCGCTTGATTATAAAGATTATTTGGAATTTACAAAAAAGTGGGTTAGCAATTGTTACTATTGGACACGTGATACGGGTAGAATATGCATAAATGTGTCCTTAGACAAAAATAAATATGGGAAAAGACCTCTATCGTCTGATGTAACGCAGATAGCTATGGCTTGTGGTTGGCAATACCACGCAACAATAATATGGAATGAGGGTAATATATCTAAGCGTACTGCTTGGGGGAGTTGGAAATCTGCAAGTGCTCCACACATTATAGCACCAATTGAAACTATCATAGTGTTATATAAGAATGAATGGAAAAGGAAAAATCAAGGTATAAACGATATAACTGGTGATGAATTTAAGGATTGGGTGGGAGGAAGGTGGAATTTCAATGGGGAGAGTGCAAAGCGCATAGGACATGAGGCTCCATTCCCAAGAGAGCTGCCAAAACGTTGTATAAAGTTATTTTCATTTTTAGAAGATACTGTTTTAGACCCATTTGTCGGTAGCGGAACAACTATAATAGAGGCTATAGAAAATGGAAGAAGGGCAATAGGGTTAGAATTAGAAGAAAGATATTGTGATTTAAGCGTAAAGAGAATAGAAAAAGAATGCAAAGTAACATTGAAAGCATCACAAACGGAGAAAGTGGCGACTTATACAAGCGGTTGTTGCAAGATTTAAAATATGAGCAAGCAAGTTTATTTGTAAAGAATGCTTATTCAAAATATAAACTTGAACATAAAAGTAATCCAAGCATTAATGGTCGTATATTTGAATATCTTATATGCGAAACGCTTGCTCAAGAAGGGATAAGCCATTTCTACTATCAAGCTATTTTTGAACGAGTACCTAACGCTGAATTTGATATTATTCTCTATCATAGAAACCAACCAATCGTCTTAACAATGAAGACTTCATTAAGAGAAAGATACAAACAAGCAGATCTAGAGGGTATGGCACTGCGTCAAGTATACAGACGAGCACAAACGTATCTTATAACGCTTTCTGATGAAGCCTATAAAATAAGGGAAAAAATAAGCAATGGGGATATTTCCGGACTAGATGATTGTATAATTGCTAAGGATGATACGTATAATTCTTTTTTGAAGCAAATAAAAGGTAGAAAGTTTGAAGTTGCAAAAAGAATACTTCCAATAGAAGGGGTGTTGTTTTCAGATTAGAGTAAATTTATGTAAAGATTTGTTGAATTATATATGTGTATTACTATGTCTATAGTCCCCTTTCCACAAAATATTGACGCCTAGCATGTCTCTTGAAAGATATATACGTACCCCGTAGGTGACACACAGCGAACTCCGCAAGCGGCATGCAGCGAACTCCGTAAGCGACTCCTAGCGACTCCCTTGAGCGACACGTGCGAACTCCGCAAGTGACACGTACAGAACTACCTAAGTGGCTCCTAGTGAAGCTCGCAAGTGACACGTAGCGAACTCCGTAAGTTACACGCATGAACCCCGCAAGTGGCTCCTAGCGAAACCCTTGAGTGAGGCGTTTTCAATCTTTTAAATTGTAATTCTACAATAGATAAATTATCGAGTTATACGCAAAATTTAATAAATAAGCAAAACTTTGTATCTAAACAAGTCCAACTCTGGTGAAAGCGAATATTTGACGTTTATATTTTAACATTTGCGCGTAGGGCGTTTCTCAAATGTACCCTGACAATTAGGGCATACGTTTTTAAAAACTTCAAGAGCACAAGTCGCGCAATACGTACACTCAAAGGAACAAATCATAGCTTCTGTTGATGTGTGTGGTAATTGCTTTTTACAATGCGCGCATTCTAGCTTCATTTCTAGCATATAATTTAGTATATCATTATCCGCAAGGCTGATACTTTGTGTACGTCTAGCCTAACGGCATAGGTACTTATTAAGCGCTTAAGGCTTTGTAACAAGCAAACTCCATACTAAAGGACGCCCTACCTTGTGTTGCGCTCCGCACGGTTGTTGCATAACCAAAAAGTTGGCGCAAGGCAGCTTCTGCGTAAATGACGTTTTGTGTTTGTTCTTCCACTACTTCGTGCACTATGCCCATGCGCTGTGTCACGGTGCTCAGCGCATCGCCTACGCATTCTTGAGGGCTTGTAATAACAAGCTTCATCATTGGTTCCATTTTTATGGGCGTGGCACCCTGCGCGGCTTGTTGAAAGGCACGCGCTGTCGCGTAGGTAAACAAAAGCTCGTCTGGCACGGGCGCAGTGCTAAAGTCGTAATCAAGGTCTATAAGGCGCACCTCCATGTCAACACAGGGGAAGCCCTCCACAATGCCAGATTGTGCTGCTTCTGTTGCGCCTTTTTCTATAAAAGAAAGCGCAAGGCGTTTGGCTGTTTCTTTTGTGGTAGCCGCTACTTGTGAGTGGAATACTACGCCCGTGTTTTCTGCTCCCGGTGCAACTTCTAGCGTTATGGTAAGGGGTGCTTTTTGTAGTTCTGCATGGTCGCTTTTGCCGCCCGGCATGGAAGAGAGCATAAAGCTTTCTCGGTGTGTCGTGCTTACGGACTCGCGGTATTTTACCTGTGGGTGTCCAAGGCGTGACTCAATGCCGTAGTCGGATTGTATGCGTGTTGCCATGACTTCAAGGTGTAGTTCGCCCATGCCGGATATAATGACTTGCCCGGTGCTTTCGTCTTCACCGTAGCGTAGGCTTGGGTCTTCCACGCTTAATTTTGAGAGCACCTCTAGGAGTGCGTCTCTGTCGGAAATGTTGTGCGCTTCCATTGTTGCGGAAATGACGGGTTCTGGTATGGGTATGTATTCTAAGAGCACACGAGGCTTGAGTTCTTGCCCTATGGTGTGTCCCGTGCGTACGTTTTTTGGTCCTATGAGTACGCCTATTTCGCCTGCATGGAGTGCTTCTACTTGGGTGGATTTGTTGGCATGCATTTTCAAGACCCTGTTTATGCGTTCCCTTTCTCCAGTGCTTATGTTGAAAATGGTTGATGCGCTTTTTATGCTGCCACTGTACACGCGTACAAAGTGCATGAGTCCAAAGTGCTTGTCGACCATGGACTTAAAAACGAGCCCTAAGGCCTTGTCTGGGTGCTTCCAAGGCATGGTTGTGTCGGTGTCTTCAAAGTCGTGCACCACAAGTGGGGGCATGTCCTCGGGGCGTGGCAGCAGGCTTACAATGCCGTCTAATAGCGGTTGTATGCCTATGTTTTTCAAGCTTGCCCCGCAAAATACTGGCAGTATGCTGTGATTGAGTACGCCTTGTTTTATGGCGGTGAGCAGGGCTTCATGAGTAATGGGCTCATCGGCAAGGTATTTTTCAGCAATGCTGTCTGAGTACTCTGAGGCTGCGTCCAGTATGCGCGCGCGTGCTTCTGCTGCTGCTAAGAGCATGTCGCTGCGAATGGGTTTTTCTGTAAAAGTGAGGCCGTCTTGTTCAATGTCCCAATGCAGTTCCTTCATGCTCAGCAGGTCTATAATTCCTTCAAAGGTTTTTTCTGCGCCTATGGGTAGGGTAAGGGGCAGGGGCGTGACTTCCAATTTGTGTGCTATGTCTGCAATGGTCTTTTCAAAATTTGCGCCCATTCTGTCCATTTTGTTTACGTAGGCTATTTTGCCAACGTTGTAATGTTTTGATTGCTTCCACACCGTTTCAGACTGCGGTTCAACGCCGCCTACAGCACAAAAAATTCCCACGGCTCCATCGAGAACCCTGAGTGATCGTTCCACTTCAATGGTAAAGTCCACATGCCCCGGCGTGTCTATTATATTTATGGTGTGTTCTTTCCACGTAATGGTGGTTGCTGAAGATGAAATGGTGATGCCGCGCTCTTGCTCTTGTTCCATCCAGTCCATGGTGGCTGTACCTTTATCGACTTCGCCCAGTTTGTGGGAAAGTCCCGTAATGTATAACAGGCGTTCCGTGGTCGTGGTTTTTCCCGCATCTATGTGCGCTATAATTCCTATGTTGTGGGTACTCTTCATATCTTCTATTTATTCTATGTGAATTTAAGGAACTGCGTAGGTTTGCGTGTTGTGGGGGAGCGCCCCCACACCCCCCGTGGGTAAGACGCTGTATTTGCATAAGCGCTTTGCGGGGGGCTACCCCCGCACCCCCGTTGGGTAAGACGCGGTACTGCGCTACGCGCGCGAGGGCTGCACGCCATGTGTGTTCTGCTTGCGCTTGTGTTGCTCACGCAGTGGGTGGCCAAGACGCTAACGCAGTATGATGATGTTTCGGATGGCCGTACTTTCTTTTTTTTCTTTTTGTGCGACGCAAAAAGAAAAAAAAGAAAGTACCAAAGAAAAAAAGTCGGGAGCGCTGAAAAGTGCGAGCGGCTAGAAACGATTAAAATAAGTGTCGCAGCGCGACACAGAGATGGAGCTTATAGCAAAAGCCGCTGTGGGGGCAAGCCCCCACACCCCCTGCCGAGTATGGCGCGATACTGCGCATGCGGCGTAGCGCGGTATCACTTGCAGTGGGCTAATGCTGATATCTCTTGTTGCCACCGCGTGGCACGCACTATGCAGAACCCTCGGACGGCTGTACTTTTTCTTTTCTTTTTTACCATCCATGGTAGCCAATGCGCCCCGTCCATGGGGCGGCTGTCCATCCTTGGCGCCCTACGCGTGCCATCCGTGGCACGGGCGTCACCCGTTCGTGCTCTCGACTCTTTTAATGCAAGTTCCATGTTTGCACTGCACTCACACAAACTTATTTCGATACAATCTTGATACTTGCGCACAGTATCTATGTCATTACTGCTTTAGCACACAGGATGTTTTTTTCTTTTCTTTGGTTCTTTCTTTTCTTTTTTTGCGTCCTCAAAAAAAGAAAAGAAAGAACGGCCATCCGAATGGATAGCGTATTTAAAACCGTTGCTTGGCAACAAAAGGCAAAACTTTAGCTCACAGCATGTGATGTCGCGCTGGCGACTTAGCCGCAGAAAGTGTGCACACACAAAGCGTAAGCAAAATACACACGGCGTGCAGCCTACTCGCGCGTATGCGTAAATAGAGCGTGATACTCCATGGGGGTGTGGGGGGTGCCCCCCACTCGCTACAGCGACCGTTTATAGACATGTGGTTTTGTTTTGTTATATGATGATATATTGCATGTCAACAATTATTTTAAATTTTTGCACATGGAGGATACATGGTAGAGCAATTTATTGAATGGATACAGCTGCAGAATTCTGTAGTACGGGGACTTGTTGGTGGGCTTATTATTGCGGGCTTAAACGCAATAGGGGCTTTGGTGGTTTTTATTTGGCGCAATCCTTCAAGGCGTTTTTTAGATGCTTCGCTTGGTTTTGCTGCGGGTGTCATGCTTGCTGCGAGTTTTACTAGTCTTATTTTGCCGGGCATTGAGGCGGGTGGAACTTGGGGTATTATTCCCGTGGTTATTGGTTTGCTCCTAGGTGTTATTATGATGGACTTTGCGGATAATAAGCTTCCGCATTTGCACATGTTTAAGGGCATAGAGGGGCTGGGGCACAAGAAGGATGTGCGCATTAAGCGAGTGTGGCTTTTGATATTTGCTATTACGCTTCACAACATGCCTGAAGGGCTTGCTGTTGGAGTGGGATTGGGGCATATAGGAAACATAGATGCGATAGGAAATGCCATGGCGCTGATGATTGGTATTGGTATACAGAATATTCCTGAAGGTTTTGCCGTAGCTGTTGCCGCTTTGGCACTTGGTAAGAGTCGGTCTTTTTATGCTGTGTTTACCGGCATACGGGCGGGGCTTGTGGAAATTCCCATAGCCATTTTGGGGGCAATAGCTGTTGCCTTTGCTGAGCCTTTGTTGCCATATGCTATGGGTTTTGCGGCGGGTGCCATGATTTACGTCATAAGCGATGAGATAGTGCCTGAAACGCATAAAGAGCAGCAGCATGAGCGTATTGCCACATGGGGGCTTATACTTGGGCTTATTATCATGCTCACACTTGATGTTCTTCTTTCAAAAGATGTCTTGCTTGCTGATATAGGTTCATAGCCTAAGTACAGAAAACTGTCGTTATTTATTAAGTGGAACGCAACGTGTACGGAGTGTTCCACTTGTTTTATAATGCATACATGCCTTACACCAATAAGTTGCTTTACAATACAGGTTTATTTACTGATTTTTATTCTCTCACAATGCTACAAGGTTATTATTACACGCATAAGAATCTCCCTGTGGTTTTTGATATGTTTTTTCGTAACAATCCATTTCAGAATGGTTTTTCGATTTTTGCGGGTTTGGAGTCTCTCTTACAGCGACTGGAGAAGTTTTCTTTTACTAGAGAAGATATAGAATATCTCAGAGAGATACGTTTATTTAAAGATGAGTTTCTCAATTATTTGAAAAATTTTCGGTTTACTGGCACCATTTATGCAATGCGAGAAGGCTCGGTATGTTTTCCCGGTGAGCCGCTTATTCGCGTGCATACTTCCATTATGGAGGCGCAGCTTATAGAGGGTTTGGTGCTTAATACTGTTAATTACCAAACGCTGATAGCTACCAAGAGTGCGAGAATATGCTTGAGTGCGCGTGATAAAAAAGTCACCGATATGGGTTTGCGCAGGGCACATGGTCCTAATGGAGCGCTCTTTGCGAGTAGGGCAGCATATATAGGTGGAGCTATTGCTACATCGAATGTTCAAGCAGGCAAGGAGTTTGGTATTCCTGTTTCGGGGACTATGTCTCATGCATGGGTCATGAGTTTTAAAAGTGAAAGAGAGGCCTTTGAGGCTTATGCAAACATTTATCCCGATAATGCTGTGTTTTTATTGGACACGTATGATACCTTAAAAAGCGGTGTTGAGAATGCAATAGTAGTTGGCAAGAAGCTTCAAGAACGTGGAAAGAAATTTGGGGTGCGACTTGATAGTGGAGACATAGAGTACCTTAGTCAGGAAGTTCGCAAAAGGCTTGATGAGGCAAATCTTACTGACACGTTTATTGGAGTTTCAAATGAGCTTGATGAAACTATCATAGCCGAGCTTACTGCAAATAATTGTCCCGTGGATGTGTGGGGGGTTGGTGCTAATCTTACGACAGGAGGAGGAGGAGCGGCGTTCTCCGGGGTGTATAAACTTTCGGCGCGTAAGAATGTTGACTTTGATGATTTAGGAGAGGGTAATAGTTTTACTCCAACTATGAAAATATCTGAAAATTTAGAAAAAGTTTCGTTGCCGGGAATAAAACAGGTATATCGCTATATCGACCCGAATACAGATTGCTATGTCGCTGATGTCGTAGCGCTTGAGGATGAACAGCTTCCGTCAGATAATAAGATGACTTCTTATCATCCGCATAATGTGTATAAAAAATGCGTTCTAAATTCTTCTTTGAAAAAGGAGCAACTTTTATCATGTGTTATGAAAAATGGACAGGTGTCTATGACGTTTCCAACAATACAGAATATTCAAGAATATGCAAGGAACGAAATTAAAAAACTTGATAAAACGGTGAGGCGAAGGATTAATCCTCACATTTACCCCGTGGCTATTTCTGAAAAGCTAAAGAATATACGAGATGAATTTATCACGGGTAAGAAATAATTGATATGGGTAAGCTTATAGGCGCATTTCTAGGATTTATTTTCTTAGGAAGTATACTTGGGATTATTGTAGGTGCAGTAGCGGGGCATTTTTTTATAGATGCAGCGCATGCGAGACGCCGAGGTTCTCGTTCTGGTGGAAGGACTTCTTTTAGTTTTTTTGGCATGGGTGGCGGTGCTAACACGGTGTATGAGCGTGTGCAGGAAATGTACTTTCGTTTGCTTTTCTCCATGCTTGGCAAAATGGCAAAGGCGGATGGAACGATAACCAAGGCCGAAGGCGATTTTTTAATGCAAATGCTGGAGAGCATGAACTTGCATGGAGAGACCCGCATGCGCGCTATTACGTATTTCAATGAGGCAAAAAATACCGCAACCTCTATAACCGAAATGGCGCAACAATTTGCTCAGCTGTGTGCAAGTCAGCCGCAGCTTATGCGTCAAATGATGTACCAACTTGTTGGCATGGCTAGCGTAGATGGGCACATCTCATCCGAAGAGGAGGAAATAATTCGCCACGTTGCCACCATTTTTGGTATACGAGAAGAGGAACTGGGCCACATTTTTCGTTCAAATGAGGGTGCCTCAAGCGATTCGGCATATGACGTGCTCGGCGTTTCAAAGGATGCTGATACCGCAGAGATTCGCGCAATGTATAGGCAGCGTATGAAGGAGTATCACCCCGATGTGCTACGGAGTAAGGGACTCCCTCAAGAACTTATGGAAGATGCACAGAAGCGTTTTTTGCGCATACAAGAGGCGTGGGAGTCTATTAAAAAACAGCGGAATATTACCTCGAACTAATCGAATAAATAATACACCACCGTTGAAACTACGCGTACTTTTTTAATGTGCGGGCTGTTTTCATCGCGTGCGTTAATGCTAAATTGTCCTTGATAGGCGGTTTTTATTTTTCCAAGCTTGCTTTGCGAATCCGCTGCAAATTTGCTTGCAGATGAGCGCGCATTCTTCGTAGCTTCTTCTATCATCTGTGGCTTTACTTCATTCAGTCGGGTAAAAGAATACGAAGCATAACTGTCTACCACAATGTCTTCACGCGCGACAAATTGCCCAATTTCCGCTATTGCCTTTCTTACAACATCAATGCGCGGGGAGTACACGGTAATGGTTTGATTGCCCGTATAACGCTTTTCCTTTTGGGGGTCATATTCGTCATATCGCCTTGTCGCTTTATCAAAAACCTCTGGGGCAGCAATGGTAATTTCGCTATGCTCTACACCCTGCGCAATGAGGAATGTTTCGACTTTTTTTGCTTTGGTTTCAAGTGATTTGTAAAGAGCACTTACGTTGTTATAGGCATCTGAACAGGTTATATGCCATGAGGCTAGGTCGGCGGGGTATTCTTGTTCCGCAAGCCCTTTAACGGTGACAGTGCGTTCGTATTTCTTAAATTGTATAATGGCATTTCCAAGCAAGGAGCCGAGTGCTACAAGACCTAAAAAAAGCGAAACGCCTAATATCCACGGCGATGAATTTGATGTATGCTTCATAGAACCTCCGATGTGTCTTTGTAAATACTATTATAATTTATAGCTTCGTAGATTTACGCTACTATGTACAATACTATGATTTTACCTCTCTTTTATTCTGCGTACTTTAAAACGTGTATTCGTATATGTAGGTTTGCATTGTTTGCGCTGTGTTTTTGGGGGCAAAATGTTTTTTCATATGAAGCAGATATTGAAGATACACTGAGCACCGCGCCGAATATAGATGCTACAGAGTATGTGCTTATAACAAATAATAATTTGGAACAAACGCGTTTGTACTTGCAGCGGCTGCGTGAAAAAATAAAGAAAGGCGATGAATTAGAAGTACGTAAAAATATACGTCTTATGCACCTGTATTATTTAGAGGCTTATTCGTATTTGTACCACAGTTCGGTTATTTCAAAGTCAGAGCGTAACAAAGCTATTTTTGATTTGGTGGAACAAGTAAGGGAATTTGGTGAGGGTGTTTTGGTGCAATACAAGGCTGCTTCAGACGTGAGGCGCGTTATGGCAGTGAGCATGATGCTCATGGCAGATACGGGCGTGTGGGGGTTGAATAAGTTTATGAATGTGAGAAGACTTGCCATTAAGTATGCCGTGGATGCACTTGCTTTGAACGAAAATAACATCATGGCGCGCGTAGTGCTCAACAATTTTGATTCACTTGCCATTGGGCTTGTAGGAGCAAACGCAGAACGTGGTTTTAAGGCTATAAATGTGGAGGTACAGACCGAGTGGAAAAAGCCTCATGTCTTTGAGTTTTACGTCTCACAAATTTTTGCATTTTTGAAAAAACGTGATAAAGAGAATGCCCTAGTTTCATTTGAAAAAGCCCGCGCGCTATACCCCGGAGGTTGGCGCTTGAAAAAATTGCACGCAAAAATTCAATAGGGCTTTTTATAACAAAAAAGCTGTTAAGTAGTTTTGCTACGCGCCAGTATAAAATTTGCAAGGCGCGGCATGTGTTTAGAGAGGAGCTTAAGTGCGTGGAGCGTGAGATTCATGCCGATGTATATTTTGGGTGGCGCGTCTTTTTTGCTTAAGAGTTTTACAATATGCCTCGCGGCTTTCTCGCATTCCATGCCTCCTTGTTGTTGAGCATCGTCTTTGCCCCATGGCACTCCTGCGCCCGTTAGCGCCTTGTGGGAAATATCTGTCTTTATAAACCCCGGTATAATGCGTACAAATTCTAGGTCCTTTTTTTCAGCGGCTATTTCGTTGTGCATGGTAGCCCCGTGTAACTCTAAGGCAGCTTTTGCCGCGCAGTATGCAGAGCGCAAGGGCACGGGTGCATGGGACGCTATGCTGCTCACCACAGCAAGTTGTCCATATGTGCGCTTGCGCCACTGTGCAAAAAGGGCTTGAGCCATGACCATGGGGGTAATGGCATTAATGCGCATGAGGTATTCGAGCGTTTGTGAACGAGTCTCTGTGGCCTTTGCGCGTTGGCTGAGTCCGGCGCAGAGTATCACCGCATCACAAGCTACGGCATGCTTGTACGCCATTGCCTCACATGCCGCTGTTTTGGCATAGTCAAGTGGCGCTACCTGCGTCTGCGGCGCGCCTGCTAGAGTGCAGGCCCGCGCAACAGACTCAAGCGCGTCCTTGTTTCTTGAAGAGAGTATAAGCGACTTTTTGTCTTGTGCATACTGCAAGGCCAAGGCCCTGCCAAGTCCACTAGAGGCACCGCTTATCCACACGCATTGTATTGGGTGTTTCATGCTTAGTGCCTTGTGTTTTCGCCTTACTCAGAGGCTATATCAAGCGCCATACGCATCATCTCTACAAAGGTTTTTTCTCGCTCTTCAGAACTTGTTTCTTCTTTTGATATAAGGTGGTCACTCACGGTAAACATGCCAAGCGCACGTACGCCGTATTTTGCTGCAAGCGTGTAAAGCTGTGCAGTTTCCATTTCAATGGCTAATATTTCATGGGCCGCCCACTGTTTCCAGTAGTTCTCATCATCGTGATAAAAGGCGTCTGTAGAAAATACATTGCCATAATGCACATTTGCGTTTTCAGCGTCTGACCACGCCTTTGCCTTGAAAAGAAGTTCGCTGTTTACTGTGGGTGCGTAGGTGTACGTAGGAAAGCGGGAGGCGTTCATGTTAGAGTCGTGAGATGCTGCTATGGCAACTACAATGTCGCGGATGCGCACACGTTCTTGTATAGAACCGCATGAGCCTATGCGCATAAGTGTTTTAGCGCCGTAAAACGAAATAAGTTCATTTATGTAAATAGAGGCGGAAGCTTGCCCCATGCCCGTACCCTGAATTGATATACGGCGTCCCTTATAGGTGCCAGTAAACCCAAACATGCCGCGCACTTTGTTGTAGCATTGCGCGCCTTCTAAAAAATTCTCTGCTATGTATTTTGCGCGCAGGGGGTCGCCCGGCAACAACACAATGTCTGCAACTTCTTCTTTTTTTGCTTCTATGTGTATACTCATATTTTGCTCCTTAAATTTTATTTGTATAATCTTAGCGCTACTAGCGCTACACACTATCTCTATTCTAAATTAAACATAGGGGGTTTGTATCGTAACCATAACAAAATATGAATCGTACCAACATGCAATTTGGAAGCGTAACCTGTACGCCTGTTGGTCTGCGCGCTTTCTGGTAAGCGCTGCCTTTCAGTTTTTAGTACCATTTATTCCCGTGCTCATGCGTGAAATGGGAGTTGAGCCTTCACGTATTGACTTTGTAGCGGGCTTGGCAATTGCCGTACCGGGTTTTTTTATAGGGCTTGTTGCACCCTTTTGGGGGCGCATGGCTGATATTTTTGGACACAAGATTATGATTATGCGAGCATTCGTATTATCAACCGTGTTGTTTTTTTTGTTCAGCATTGTAAACTCAGCTCCTTTGTTCATAGTCCTGCGTGTTTTGCAGGGGCTTCTTACGGGCATTATTGCAAGTTCCATTGCCCTAGTCTCTGCAAGCACTCCTCGTGAGTACCAAAATAAAGCACTACGAATGCTTGCAATATCAAACCTGTTTGCTTCAACACTTATTCCCGCTGTAGGTGGAATTATCGTATTGGCCATAGGGCTACGAACATCCTTGCGCATGGGTT
This sequence comes from Spirochaetia bacterium, assembly GCA_965196605.1. Classification (GTDB taxonomy): domain Bacteria; phylum Spirochaetota; class Spirochaetia; order WTKD01; genus CBDAKK01. Next base: position 35,020 of record CBDAKK010000002.1, on the reverse strand, counting down.
CTTTCATCATTTTGCTTTCGGGGCTCATCGCGTATCTTTTTATAAAAGAGCCTATCAGTAAAGAACGTAGAAGCCGCGTACGTGGAGAAAGGCGAGGGAGGCAAAAAAAGACGCTGCACTGCGCCCCGCCTGAGTACCGCGCGGTACTTGTTGGTGCAATAGTAGTTTCCGGCATACTTAACCTCATGCGAGTAAGCGCCATGAGCATGACGCTTGTGGTAATTTTAAAATACGCCCCCGCGCAACACGTGAAAATGCTCTCAAGCGTTTCCGTTGGGCTTATGGGTATTTGGGCGCTATTGAGCACCTATGGCATTCCGCACATTGCCTTTACAAGTAGCAAAAGCAGCTTTGTTACAAGCGCGCTTTGTGTTGCCGTGCTCACGCTCATCGGCGTTCTCGCTTTGCTTTTATACCCACTGCTTGGTTATTTTTCATACGTGGTACTGTGCGCCATTGCGCTGGGGGTAAGCGACGGCGTAGAGGTTGTAATGCAAGAAGTAATGGGGCGCGTAAGCTATGACGAACACAAGGGCAAGGTCTTTGGTACGCTTACGCGCGTTGCGGGCTTAAGCAGGTTTTTGGGGACCATGCTGCTTTCAGCAATAAGTGGATTTCTTGGAATGCCCTTTGCAAGTGTGGGCATGGTGCTTATTTTGCTGCTTGCCATAGTGGCGTTGTTGCGTGTGCGCATGCATGAGAAGCGCATACGGGTGTAGTTGCGGGGGCTTGCGCCCCCACACCCCCATTGGGTAAGATGCTGTACACCATCCTTGGCGCTTTATGCGTGCCATCCATGGCACAAGCGAGCGCTCTGCGCGTGGAAGCTATCGCAATTTTGCTGACGCTGTGATGCACGCTTTCTGTTGCCAAGCAACTATTCTAAATACGCTATCTATTCGGATGGCCGTACTTTCTTTTTTCTTTTTTCAAAAAGAAAAAAGAAAGGTACCAAAGAAAAAAAGAAAAAGAAGTGGTGCAGTTTTGGGGCTACGCCATAGGGACTAAGGAACGGAGTCTAGGAAGCTACGCGAGTGAGGCTAACGCCATAGGGAGCAAGGCACAAGTGCAATTATGAAAAAGAACCAAAGAAGGAAATTCGGGAGTCGTAGGTGGCAGCCGTGCCATGGAGGGCATGGGTGTGTGTGAAGTAGCGTGGCTTAGAGGCGTACTTTATTTTCTAAAAGCCTTTGTATTTTTTCGAGTATGAGGCAAAACAATAAATATATGAGGGCGGCTTCCACATATATCAAAATGAAGTTGTTGGTAACTGCGGCAATTTCTTGCGCTTTACGCATTACCTCTGGTACAAGAATGAGCGAGACAAGGGAAGTTGCTTTTACCAAGTCTATAAACGAATTAAAAAGCGGCGGTACCATGCTGTAGGCTGCGTGAGGCATGAGCACATGCCAAAAATTTTGCAAGCGAGTAAAGCCTACTGACACGCCTGATTCTCGTAAGTTTTCTGGTACCGCGCCAAGTGAGCCGCGCATGGTTTCAGAGGCGTAAGCGCCCACATGCACAGAGAGTCCTAAAACTGCCGAAGGAATGGGGTCTATGACTATTCCCACCCACGGGAGCGCGTAGAATATTACAAACAACTGCACGATGAGCGGCGTCCCCCGAATGATGATAACGTATATTTGTAAAAACGCGTTAACCCACGGGGGACACAGCAGTCGTGAGGTTGATATGAAAAACGCAATGCAGAGACCAAGCAAAAATGAAATGATAGAGAGGGGAATTGTGTATACTATTAGCGCCTTCAGTAATATGAAAAAGGAATTGTAAATAAGCTCTATCATTTCATTCATGATGCTGCGCTACTTTGAAATGTATTTTTTAAATATTTTCTCTATTGTGCCGTTTTTTTCTAGTGTTGCTATGGCCTCGTTTATGCGCTTTTGCAAGGTGATATTCCCTTTTTTTAGTGCAAATACCACATCGTGTGTTCCCGCCTCCTTCCACGCAATTGCGCGCAACTGCAGTGTAGGGTTATTGTGCAAATATTGTGCAATGGTATCGAAGTCGTTTACCACAAAGTCTATGCGCTTGGAACGCAGCAAACTCGCAGCAACTATGAAATCATCTTGTGTTACCGTTTTTTTTGTAAGCTTTTGAACCAAGGGGCGGTAGGCGCTGGTAAGGCTTACCGCGGCTTTTTTCCCCGTAAGGTCTGCTGCTTTTTGTGCTGTGCTTTCCTTACGCACTAATATGGCAGCGCCTGCCTCCATGTATGGCTTGGTTAAACTAAAGTCCTTGTTCCGCTCTGCATTCCACCATACTTGGTTTGCAACCACATCCCATCTTCCAGTTTTCAGTCCCGCAAGCAAGGCATCCCAGCGCGCTTCCACAAATTCAATTTCCACACCAATTTCTTTTCCTACGGCTTGTGCAACCTCCACGTCAAAGCCTACAAGCGTGTCGCTTTTGTTGTGGTAGGTATAGGGTGCGTAAGTCCCTTCAGTTCCGACAATAATTTTTTCTGCAAAGAGCGCAGTGGTCATAGAAAATGCAAGCGCGAAAATAAGCACTGTACTTTGAATGTATTTTTTCATGGTAGTCTCCTTAATGTTATTTTTTATATATTATAATATAGCTATATATTGATTTATGCAATAGGGTGGTGCGCGTAGCGAAATAGTCGAGAAGCTATTTTGACAAGCAGTAAAAGGATTTGCGCGCATGTTTTCGTTGGTATTCCCTATTACAGAATGCCGACCGACTGTTTTAGTGTTTCTGTTTTTAATAAGCTTTTTCCGTCCAATTCTTTTCAAGGAAGCTACCTTGTTCTTACGTATGTATCCCCAATAAATTTTTACTTCAAGGAGAAAGTTTCATTATTAAAATAATTGTTTTATTAATAAAACAATTGACAGCTTGTCAAAACTTTTGTACAGTAAAGAGTGTCTATAAAGAACCTAGACGAGAAAGAAAATGGATAAACATCTTGTATATTTTACAAATATTTTTGCTCTATTATGTACGTCTATTATTTTATTTTTTGAAATAAGTTGCTTAAAAGAGGATGGAGAATTGCATGTAAGGAGCGCTAATTATAGTGCTAGAAAGTTTACTAACAAATTGGAAAAGGGAAAAGTTGTAGAAATAGTTGACCTTGCGGGACGTACTGTAACTGTTCCAACAGGCGATGTCAAGGTTGTTTTAGGAAACAGTTTGATGGTGTATGCCATTGCTCCATTGTTTGGTAAAAATGGTAACCCCTTTAAGCATATTGTGGGATGGAATAATGCGATAGAGTATGACCCCGACACTTATGAAAAATATCTAGAAAAATTTCCAGAAATTTCTAAGATTCCTGATTTAGGTCAATTACATAAAGGAACTTTTAGTATTGAGAAAGTAATATCCTTAAATGCAGACATTGTATTTATAAATTTACATCATTTTAAAGCGTCAAAAGAAATAGGGCTTGTTGAAAAATTAGAAAAAATTGGGGTTAAAACAGTCTTTTTGGATTTTGGTAAATACCCCCAAAGATACGTAATTCCGAGTATGTTGCTGATTGGTCAAATTTTTCAAAAGACGGCTGCAGCACTTAATTTTATAAACTTTTCTTTTATAGAAATGGAAAAAGTGTATTCGGTAATTGACAAAATTGAGGAAGATACAAAGCCCTTAGTTCTTTTGGAGTCCGCCCCCAATGGGGGGTGGTCAAAAGTTGGAGAGTATATGCTCTTTGGCTCTCATTGGATAGGTCGACTTGTGGAGATTGCAGGTGGGAGAAACTATGGTAGTGAAGTTTTTGGAGACAAATGGGCAGCGACTATAAGCATGGAACAACTATTTGCTATAGATCCCGATGTAATAATAGGTACGGGTGGTAATTGGCATAAACTGAAATCTGATACAAAAGCAGTGTCACTCGGGTATAAAGCAAACAAAAAAAATATCCAAGAGGGAATAAATTCCGTAGTATCGCGTGTTGGCTGGCAGACCTTAAGAGCAGTAAAAAATAAAAACGTACATCTTATTTTTCATGCATTTAGTTATTATCCTGCGTATTTTGTGCCAGTACAACAAATAGCAAAGTGGTTGTATCCCGAAAAATTTGTCAATCTTGATCCAGAGAAAATATTCAAAGAGTTTCACGAAAAGTTTCTGCCTATTGAATACAGCGGTGTATTTTGGGAAAGCTTGGAATAAGTTTGTATTAATAAAAATGAGGAGGAGTACATTATGATACATGCTAAAAACACACACAGTTTAAAATGCATACATGTTTTTCTGTTACTTATTGTTGTCATGTTTGTAAGCATTAGTTGTACTAAAAAAAACAATGAGGCATCTTCTACGCGTGGAAGCGGCAGTGATATAAACAAATCTACAGATGCATTAGATAACAATGGATTAGTAGAGATAGTCGATCTTGCCGGGCGTACTGTTATGGTACCAACTGGTGAGGTGAAAATTATTCTCGGTGAAAGTCGTATGATTTACAGCGTTGCTCCGCTATTTGGCAAAAATGGCAATCCGTTTAGGCATATTGTCGGTTGGAAAAACGATTTAGAGAATTATGACCCCGATGCCTATGAAATGTATAGAGAGAAATTTCCTGAGATAGTCAATATTGCTCAATTAGGAAGTCCTTATCAAGGAGACTTTAGCATTGAGAAAGCAATAAGTTTAAAGGCAGATATTGTGATTATGAATTTGCAGAATTTTACTAAGGCAGAAGAGACAGGTGTAATTAAAAAATTAGAGAAGGCGGGTATAAAAACTGTGTTTGTAGATTTTCGGCAGCGTCCCACGCAGCATACCGTGCCAAGTATAGTACTGCTGGGGGAAATTTTTCAAAAACAAGCACAGGCGCTTAAAGTCATAAATTTCTATCTTAAAGAAATGCAAAAGGTGTATGCTGTTATTTCAAAAATTGATGAAGATAAAAAACCACTTGTATTTATGGAAAGTGCTGCAAATTCTGGTTGGGGAAAATCAAGCGAGTATGGCACTTGGGGGTCAAACAATATGGGGCGTTTTGTAGAAGTTGCAGGTGGTAAAAACTATGGCAGTGAGGTCTTTGGGTTAGGGCGTGGAAAAATTAGTGCTGAACAACTCTTCGTTATAGATCCCGATGTTATCATAGGAACGGGTGCGAATTGGTCTAAGGCAAAGCCCTCTACGGGAGCAGTCTTATTAGGGTATAAAGCCACAAAGCAAGATTCTCAGAAAAGATTAAAAAAGATTGCCTCACGCACTGGTTGGCAAACCTTGCAAGCCGTAAAAAATAAGCGAGTCCATAGTATATATCATCAGTTTTATAATTCTCCGTATCATTTTGTAGCTATTCAGCAAATAGCCAAATGGTTATATCCCGACAAGTTTGCTGATTTAGATCCTGAAAAGACATTTAAAGAATTTCACGAAAAGTTTCTGCCTATTGAATACAGCGGTGTATTTTGGGAAAGCTTGGAATAAGTTTGTATTAATAAAAATGAGGAGGAGTACATTATGATACATGCTAAAAACACACACAGTTTAAAATGCATACATGTTTTTCTGTTACTTATTGTTGTCATGTTTGTAAGCATTAGTTGTACTAAAAAAAACAATGAGGCATCTTCTACGCGTGGAAGCGGCAGTGATATAAACAAATCTACAGATGCATTAGATAACAATGGATTAGTAGAGATAGTCGATCTTGCCGGGCGTACTGTTATGGTACCAACTGGTGAGGTGAAAATTATTCTCGGTGAAAGTCGTATGATTTACAGCGTTGCTCCGCTATTTGGCAAAAATGGCAATCCGTTTAGGCATATTGTCGGTTGGAAAAACGATTTAGAGAATTATGACCCCGATGCCTATGAAATGTATAGAGAGAAATTTCCTGAGATAGTCAATATTGCTCAATTAGGAAGTCCTTATCAAGGAGACTTTAGCATTGAGAAAGCAATAAGTTTAAAGGCAGATATTGTGATTATGAATTTGCAGAATTTTACTAAGGCAGAAGAGACAGGTGTAATTAAAAAATTAGAGAAGGCGGGTATAAAAACTGTGTTTGTAGATTTTCGGCAGCGTCCCACGCAGCATACCGTGCCAAGTATAGTACTGCTGGGGGAAATTTTTCAAAAACAAGCACAGGCGCTTAAAGTCATAAATTTCTATCTTAAAGAAATGCAAAAGGTGTATGCTGTTATTTCAAAAATTGATGAAGATAAAAAACCACTTGTATTTATGGAAAGTGCTGCAAATTCTGGTTGGGGAAAATCAAGCGAGTATGGCACTTGGGGGTCAAACAATATGGGGCGTTTTGTAGAAGTTGCAGGTGGTAAAAACTATGGCAGTGAGGTCTTTGGGTTAGGGCGTGGAAAAATTAGTGCTGAACAACTCTTCGTTATAGATCCCGATGTTATCATAGGAACGGGTGCGAATTGGTCTAAGGCAAAGCCCTCTACGGGAGCAGTCTTATTAGGGTATAAAGCCACAAAGCAAGATTCTCAGAAAAGATTAAAAAAGATTGCCTCACGCACTGGTTGGCAAACCTTGCAAGCCGTAAAAAATAAGCGAGTCCATAGTATATATCATCAGTTTTATAATTCTCCGTATCATTTTGTAGCTATTCAGCAAATAGCCAAATGGTTATATCCCGACAAGTTTGCTGATTTAGATCCTGAAAAGACATTTAAAGAATTTCACGAAAAGTTTCTGCCTATTGAATACAGTGGTATGTTTTGGGCAAGCTTGGAGTAGTTGCTTCTTATCTCAATGTAATAACTCCCAATTACAGGAATATAAAAATATGAGTGTTGCTAATGATATGAAAGGTGCGGCTACCATTACCCATGAATATACTAAGTCAGTGAAGCTAAAGTTTGTCTTCATAGCAGGTGCTGTACTACTGCTTGGTATCTCTATATTTTTTGACGTGTTTTCTGGCCCCGGTAATTATTCGTTTTTAGAAGTTATTTCTACATTATTTAACAGAAGGGCAGCCTCTATTCAAATGGAGGTTGTTGTATGGGATCTGCGCTTGCCCATTGCCCTCATGGCTGTAGTTACGGGAACTATGCTGTCGCTTGCGGGTGCTCAGATGCAAACTATCTTGAACAATCCACTTGCCGATCCCTTCACGCTCGGCATTTCATCTGCCGCAAGTTTTGGGGCTGCATTAGGTATTGTTCTTGGTAAAGGAATACCCTATGTTCCCGTACAGCATGTAGTGACTATCAATGCATTTATATTTTCATTTGCTACGTCTTTGCTTTTGTATTTTTTTACAAAATTCAGAGGAGTCACTGCAGAAACCATGGTGCTGACTGGTATTGCTATACTCTTTGCATTTGGGGCTTTATTGTCATTGCTACAATACGGTGCTACGGAGAATGAACTTACTCAGTTAACATTTTGGATGATGGGTAGCTTAGGCAAGGCAACGTGGGGCAAAATACAACTATGTGCTCTCATATTATTTGTGCTATGCCCATATTTTGCTACCAAAGTGTGGCATATGACAGCCTTGCGACTTGGCAATGAAAAAGCGCAAGCAATGGGTGTTGATGTAGAAACATTGCGTCTACAAATGTTATTTTGTATATCCATACTAGCATCAGTTTCCGTAGCATTTATTGGTGTTGTAGGCTTTGTGGGTCTGGTGGGTCCTCACATTTCGCGTATGCTTGTAGGAGAATATCAACGATATTTTTTACCTATGTCTGCCCTCGTTGGGGCATTGCTGATGTCATTGACATCAATTGTGAGTAAAACCCTTGTGCCGGGAGTGGTGTTTCCGATTGGAATTATTACTTCTTTAATTGGTATTCCATTTTTTATAAGTCTTATTTTGGCTCATAGAAATAAAAACTGGGTATAAGGAGTGTTTATGATAAGCGTGAAAGAATTAGAATTTAGTTACGCCCAAAAGCCTATTTTGTCCAATATATCTATTAATGGTATAGATGCAGGAGATATTGTGGGTGTTATTGGTCCAAATGCCTCGGGCAAGACCACATTATTTAAGTGCATATCGAGAATATTAAGAGTGCCCTCAAAGACGGTGTTTCTAGAAGGTGTGGATATAACTACACTAAAGAGAGAGAAACTCGCGCGCCATATTTGTTATATGCCCCAAGACACAGCTTCTACTGCATGTCTTACAGTCTTTGAGGTAATACTCATGGCTCATAAATTCTCTTCTGAAAGAATATCTGCAGAACAAGATTTAGAAACAGTGTCCATGATAATAGAGGTATTACACATTACGCATCTTGCTCACAGGTATGTTTCGCAACTCAGTGGTGGACAGAGACAGCTTGTTGCATTGGCTCAGTCATTGGTGTGTCGCCCAAAAGTCTTGTTACTAGATGAGCCAACTTCTGCCCTAGATATGCACCATCAATTAGAAGTTTTAGAATTACTGAGATCAGCGGTTTCGCTGTTACAATCTACATGTTTTATCGCCATGCACGACTTGAACTTAGCTGCGCGCTATGCTCATAAAATATTGTTACTAGACAAAGGTTGCGTAGAGTCTATAAACGTACCTGAGCGTGCAATTACAAAAGAAAAATTGAGAAATGTATATTTTATTGACTCAGAAGTTACCAAGCGTAGAGGTATTGTAAACGTAGAAGTATTGCGTTCATGCAAATGCAAAAAAGAAGCTGCAATAGGAATAGAAAAAATCTTTATGCCTCAGTCTCCCTCATTTGTAAAATAAATGCCATAGAGTAGTGTATTGTGTACAGGCAGAGTTTTGTATAAGTACGTTGCGAGGCTTGAAGAACCTCATGTGCTTAATTCTTACTAAGGGTTTTTTTATGATGGAGAAATTATTGTCGAATATTTATGTGGCGTATTCGTATAGTACAATAAAACCATGAAGGCACTGGTTTTAGAAAAAAAGAACGAACTGAGCATGCGTGACATTACCATTGATGAAAGGCTTGGTGAACGCGATGTACGAATTAAAATAGCCGCCTGTGGCATATGTGGTAGCGACGTGCATTATTTTACCGAAGGGCGCATAGGCGACTTTGTGGTAGACTCCCCCATGGTCTTGGGGCACGAGGCTGCAGGCGTGGTGGTAGAAGTTGGCGCTGCAGTTACAACGCTGGCTGTAGGTGACAGGGTGTGTATGGAGCCCGGTATTCCGCGCTTTAGCTCGCGCCAAAGCCTTGAGGGCAATTACAACCTCGACAAGGACGTGGTTTTTTGGGCGACACCACCCGTGCATGGGGTTATGCGCGAGAGCGTGGTGCACCCCGAATCCTTTACCTTTGCCTTGCCGCAAAATGTCAGCTTTCACGAAGGCGCCATGGTTGAACCCTGTGCCATAGGCATTGAAGCAGCCAAGAAGGCGCGCATACAGCCGGGCGATGTTGCGCTTGTAGTGGGTGCAGTGCCCATAGGTATTATGATAGCCCTTGCCGCTTTAAGCTCTGGATGTAGCACAGTGCTTATTTCCGACATTGTGGAGGAAAAGCTTGCAATAGCTGCTTCATACAAGGGCGTGGTCGCAATACACGCGCGCAAAGAAAGTCTTGAAGAAAAAGTTTTGCAACACACGCGCGGGCGTGGTGTTGATGTTTTGTTTGAAGCAAGTGGCAGCGTAGCAGCCTATGAGGATATGTTCCGCTGCTGTAGGCGTGGCGGGCGCGCCGTGTTGGTTGGCATGATGAACGAAAGAGCGCCACTTAACGTGCCATTGCTGCAAGTTTTGGGGCTGAGCCTAGAAACCGTTTTCCGCTACACAAACTGCTTTGAGCGCGCCCTCTCCCTCATAGCTTCAGGCGCCGTAGACTTGGAGCGTCTTATTACCAAAACCTTTGCCTTTGAAGAGTCCATTGCAGCCTACAACTTTGCGGCAGAAGGCCGAGCCGACACCGTAAAGGTGATGATAGACTTTTAAGTTGTGGAAATATTGGGAACGAAGAAGTTTTTTTCGTATTTTTATGTTTCACTATAATGTGTAAAAAACTGTGTGTTTTTTCCTAACTATTCGCAATAGTAAAAAAGCTATGTCGACAAAGAGCCAAAGAGTTGCGCAGGAAAGGAAAAGCCGCGACATAACTAAGGACGATTATTAATTACATGTTGCACATGAGCAACCTGTATAGGGGTAATGGGCAATAGTAAAGGAGTAATGTCGACAGAGACGCCTTTGCCTTTGTGTGGGCAAGCCCCCCAAGTCATGCCTTACAAACCTGTGTGGACACCCACGTTCCGTGGCAATGCCTGTGTAAAAAACACCAGTGTTTTTCTCCAACTCATGGAGACTTTTTCATCAACAAGTCTAGACAATGTAAAAAAAACACAAGTCTTTTTCAAAAAAAACACCAGTGTTTTTCTCCAACTCATGGAGACTTTTTCATCAACAAGTCTAGACAATGTAAAAAAAACACAAGTCTTTTTCAAAAAAACACCAGTGTTTTTCTCCAACTCATGGAGACTTTTTCATCAACAAGTCTAGACAATGTAAAAAAAACACAAGTCTTTTTCAAAAAAACACCAGTGTTTTTCTGCGGACCATGGACAATGGTAGAGAAATGATGTCGGCATAGCTTTTTTACTATCGATTCAAGAAAGAGTGCAGGTATTGCAACTCAGATAAATGAATTACAATAAAACGTATAAAGTTATACGACTACTTTAGTGAAAATTATTGTGGAGGTTATCATGAACAAAATAATTGTAAGTATGGTACTTGTGTTTTTTGTGCTGTTTGTGAGCACATGTACAAATGAAGAGGTACAAGAAGAGGCGTAGCCTATTAAGCTGGTTGTAGCGACTGTGAACAACCCCGGCATGGTTATTATGAAAGACCACACAAATAGGTTTACTGCTGAGACGGGTATTGATGTTCAGTATGTGGTACTGCCTGAAAATGAGCTACGACAAAAGGTTACTCAAGACGTTGCGCTTGGTTCGGGCACCTATGACGTGGTTACCATAGGTACTTACGACACGCCGTTTTGGGCAGAGAATGGATGGATAGTATCTTTAGAGCCCTACTTTGAAGGCATGGATGCGGATGCAAAGACGCGTTTTGATAGAGGCGATATATTCCCCGCGGTGCAAAGCGCTCTCAGTTCCCAAAGCGGCGCGCTCCATGCGCTTCCCTTTTATGCGGAGGGTTCTATAATAATGTACCGCAAAAACGTCTTTGAAAAGGCGGGCTTGCAAATGCCGTATGAGCCTACGTGGCAGCAAATATACGATTTTGCAAAGCAGCTTCATGACCCCGCCAATGGGTTTTACGGCATAGTGTTGCGCGGGCTACCCGGTTGGGGGCAGAACATGGCGCCCTTTGGTACGCTTATAAACGCCTTTGGTGCGCGCTGGTTTGATGAGGCGTGGCGCCCACAGTTTACTACGCAGGAGATGCAAGAAGCGTGGAAGTTTTATAAGGACATAATACAGAATGCGGGCGAACCAGGTCCTACGTCCGTAGGTTTTACCGAGGCTCTTGCGCTCATGTCCTCGGGCAAGGCTGCCATGTGGTACGACGCTTCTTCTGGTGCTGGCCCGCTTGTGGGCTCTGAGGGCACGCAGGTTAAGGGCAAAATAGGCTACGCGCTTGCACCCACTGCAAAAAAGAAAAACACGACGTGGTTTTGGGCTTGGGCGCTTGCCATAGAAGCATCATCTAAAAACAAGGACGCCGCGTTTCAGTTTTTGACTTGGGCTACCAGCAAAGAATACATACGCATGGTTGGAAAAAACATTGGCTGGGAAAATGTCCCGCCGGGAACGCGCAAGTCAACCTATGAAAACAATGAGTACCGGGAAGCTGCGGATTTTGCACAAATTACCTATGACTCTATTTTAAACGCAGACTATGACAAGCCTACGCTAGAGCCCGTGCCGTACCGCGGTATTCAATACGTCTCAATACCCGAGTTTCAAGGCTTGGGTGAGAAGGTTGCGCAAGAGCTTGGGGCGTATATTGCGGACAATAAAAGCTTAGCCCATGCTTTGGAGACTTCTCAAGCTGCTGCGCTTGAAGTAGCAAAAGACGGCGGCTACTTGCAGGAATAAAACTATGGCTGTGCATTTGTTGCATAGGAGGCATAGTCGACTCTTAAGCCTGCCCGCTGTTGTCACCGTTGCGCTTGTTACACAAGGTTTGTTTCTCGGCACCATTGTGGTGAGTCTCTTGAAATGGAACCTTGTGCGTCCCGACTTGGGCATTACGTTTTTCGGCTTTGCAAACTTTTTAAAGTTGTTTCAAGCACAGGAGGCCTACGCCATAATTGCAAACACGCTCCTCATAGGTGGCGTTTCGCTTGTTTTCTCTTTTTGTATTGGTTTTGCATTTGCCCTTTTGCTCAATAGGGAGTTCTTTGGTGTGCATGTTCTGCGTGCGCTCATACTCATTCCGTTTTTCACAACTGACGTGGTGGTCGGCATTGTCTTTAAAACGCTCATGCTTCACCCTTCCTTTGGTATTGCGGGCTACCTCGCAAGCTTGCTTCATGTGGCGCCAGTGGACTTTATGGGTTCTTACGCCTTTGCTTCGGTTATTCTGCTCATTGTGTGGCAATGGACTCCCTTTTTTGTGCTCATACTCCTTGCGGGCTTGCATGGACTTAATCCAGAATTACTGGAGAGTGCGGACATAGACGGCGCAGGCGCGTTTACAACCTTGTTGCGCATTGTCGTTCCCAGTCTTTTGCACCACATACATGTTGCGGTTTTGCTGGGGCTTGTCTTTATTCTCAAGGTTTTTGGACTCATTTATGTAACCACCTCAGGCGGTCCGGGGCTTAGCACCACAACGCTGCCCTACCATGTGTTCAAACTCAATCAGTTTAAGTTGGAAGTAGGGGAGGCCGCGAGTTACGCCGTGGTAACAGTGCTCATTACGCTTGTTTTATTGACCTTGGTTTTTAAATATTTTCAAAAGCGTCTTGCAAGCTTATAGGAGGAGGTGACATGGCAATACATAGTAAATTCAGCAAGAATCTTATAACGCTTGTTACGGTTGCGGCAGTCTTGCTGTGGGTCTTCCCGGTTTTCTACATTTTCATCACCAGCTTTAAGACGGAAGCCTCGGTCGTGCCGCCCAGCTTGTTTATTAGGCAATTCACGCTTCAAAATTACGCCAAGGTGCTCACGCCAGAAATCATTATGTTTTTTAAAAACTCACTGATAATTACAGGCCTCTCCGTGCTGTGTTCGCTTGTGCTTGGGGTACCCGCTGCATATCGCTTGGTTTTCACGCGCATGAAAAAGCCCGAGAGCCTGTACTTTTGGTTTCTCTCTACCTTTATTTTGCCGCCCGTTGCAGTGCTCATTCCTGCACTGGTAATTTTGCGCTTTCTCGGATTACTTGACACACACCTTGGGCTCATTCTTGTGTACACGGGCACGCATATTCCAATTATCGTGTGGTTGGTGACTTCGTTTTTTAAGGAAGTGCCACGTGAGCTCCTCGAAGCCGCACGCATTGATGGGGCATCACGCCTGCGTGTGTTCTTTTCTATTATTTTGCCCATATCAAAAATTGGCCTCATATCTGCGGGGCTTTTGACTTTTATATTTATATGGAACGAATTTTTCTTTGCGGTTAATCTTACGGGCTCTCGGGCAAACACCTTGCCCGTGTACATGTCAACCTTTTTAACCCAGCAAGGTTTTTTTTGGGCGCGGCTTTCTGCCATATCAGTTTTGGTGCTTATTCCAACCCTTGTTTTTGGCATGCTCTCGCAAAAAGCATTGGTAAAGGGGCTTACCATGGGTGCAGTAAAGGGATGAAACATAACATTATATTTTGGAGGTTTTTATGAAAAAAGATGCATTTTCTTTGGAGGGTAAGCGTGCGTATGTGACCGGTGGTGCGCAAGGCATAGGTGAGGCAGCCGCACGCGCCTTTGCGTGTTTTGGCGCTGACGTTGCTATTGTTGACGTAAACGCGGACAAGGCGGAGCAGGTTGCTGTGGACATAGCGCGTGAGTACGGGGTTACAACGCTTTCTGTAGCCTGTGACGTTACAAAGCCCGACGAGGTGTCTCACATGGTTGAGAAAATTGTCACGGCATGGGGAGGCCTCGACATTGCCTTTAACAACGCAGGCATATGCATGAACGAGCCCGCTGAAAGCATGTCATATGATGCGTGGTCTAAGGTTATAGACATAAACTTAACAGGCGTGTTTCTTACTTCGCAGGCTGCGGGCAAGGTGATGATAGCGCAGAAGGGTGGCTCTATTATTAACACGGCGTCTATGTCGGCACACATAGTCAATCACCCGCAACCGCAAGTAGCATACAATGCGTCCAAGGCGGGTGTCATTCAGCTGACAAAGTCGCTTGCCGTAGAGTGGGCAGAGCACGGCGTACGCGTTAACTCCATAAGCCCCGGCTACATCAAAACATCGCTCACCGAGTCGGGGGCATTTCCTCCCGCGTGGAAGGAGCGTTGGCTCTCACTGTCTGTGACCAAGCGCCTAGGGCTTACGTCCGACCTTGCGCCCATGCTCGTCTATCTTGCAAGTGATGCTGCGCCCTTCACCACGGGTGCAGACTTTATTATTGACGGAGGCTTTACGTGCATATAGCGTGCATACACACAAAGCAGGACATTCGCTATGAAGAAGCCGCCATTCCTGTGTGCGCAGAAGACGAAGTGCTTATACGCGTTGAAGCAAGCGGCATATGTGGGACGGACGTGCATATTTTTGATGGCGATTATATGGGGAGCTACCCCATAATTCCGGGACACGAATTTTCAGGCGTGGTTGTAGAAACAGGCGCGTCCGTTAAACGCGTGAAAAAAAACGAGCGCGTTGCTGTAGAGCCAAACCTCTCATGTGGAAATTGCGAATTTTGTTTTTCACGCAAGGAGCACATGTGCGTTAATTGGCAGGGCGTGGGGGTAACGCGTGCTGGTGGCATGGCGCAGTACGTCGCTGTGCCTGAAAAAGCGGTTTTCAATACGCAGTCTCTGGACTTTGAAGTTGCCGCATTTATGGAGCCACTCTCATGCGTGCTCGACGGCATAGAGCTTGCAAACATTGTCCTTGGTAGCAGCGTTTTGGTGTTGGGCGCGGGTCCCATTGGCATGTTGCTGTTGCGCGTTTTGCGCACGCGCGGCGCGGCAAACATTGAGGTTGTAGAAATGCATGAGGGCAGGCGCACCTTTGCTCAGCGTGAGGGCTACGGCGTTTTTGCCGACATGGCGCAGGTGCAAAAACAAGCTTATGACGTGGTAATAGACGCTACGGGCGTATTGGCCTTGCAAGAAGCTACGCCGTATTTTGTAAAACCCGCGGGCACCGTGCTGCTTTTTGGCGTTCCACCGCAGAGTGGTAAAATTTCCATAGAGCCCTTTTATTTTTTCAAGAATGAAATAACTCTGATATCGTCCTTCACTTCGCTGCGGAATTCACTACAGGCCTTGGCGCTTTTGCAGTCTAAAGCGCTGCGCGTTGATGACCTCATCTCACATCGCGTAAGCCTTGCTGAGTTTGAGAAGGGCGTTCATCTCATGAAAAACAAAAGCGATGACGCGCTTATGAAGGTTATGATTTACCCGCAGGGGCTTTAAGGCATGGGCAGCCACGAGGAGGCATGATGACGCATTATTTTTCGCACATACCAAAAATAACGTATGAGGGGGCAAAATCAAAAAACCCTTGTGCGTTTAAGTACTACCATGCGCAGAAAAAAGTGGGCTCAAAAACCATGGAGGAACACTTGCGCTTTTCGCTTGCGTACTGGCATAGTTTTGTCTCTGGTGGGAGTGACCCCTTTGGTCTTAACGCGTGGCAGCGCCCGTGGAACGAGGAACAAGAACCCATGAAGCGTGCTGAAAAGCGCGTGCATGCCATGTTTGAGTTTGCCGAAAAGCTCTCTATTCCGTTTTTTTGTTTTCATGATAGAGACATTGCCCCAGAGATGGAGACCTTGTCTGAAAGCAACAAAGCCCTTGATGCGGTGGTGCGCATTGTGAAAAAAAGAATGAAGGACAGCCCCGTGAGGCTTTTGTGGGGTACGGCAAATTTGTTTTCACACCCGCGTTACATGCACGGCGCTGCTACTTCACCCGACCCGCGTGTTTTTGCGCATGCCGCGGCGCAGGTGAAAAAAGCCTTGGAAGTTACTCAAGAACTAGAGGGAAGCAACTATGTGTTTTGGGGCGGACGCGAGGGCTACGAAACCCTATTGAACACCAACATGCAGTTGGAGCTCGACAATCTTGCACGCTTTATGCACATGGCCAAGGACTACGCGCGCGAAATTGGCTTTGCGGGTCAGTTGTTGGTTGAGCCCAAACCCAAGGAGCCGACCAAGCATCAGTATGACTTTGACGTGGCCACGGTGATTGGTTTTTTACACAAGTATGAGCTCATTGACCATGTGAAGTTGAACATAGAGACAAACCACGCCACGCTTAGCGGACACAGCATGCAACATGAATTACAGCTTGCGCGCATCCACGGTCTTTTAGGTAGCGTTGATGCAAATCAAGGTGACCTACTTTTAGGCTGGGACACCGACCAGTTTCCTACGGATCTTTACACATCGGTTTTTGTGATGTACGAAGTGCTGAAGAATAAGGGGCTGACATCTGGGGGGCTTAACTTTGATGCAAAGCTGCGCCGAGGCTCATACACACTTGAGGACATGGTCTATGCTCACATTGCTGGCATGGACAGCTTTGCACGTGGTTTGTGCATTGCGGCAAAAATGCTTAAAGACGGTGTTGTAGAAGCTGCTATTACAAAACGATACGTAGGCTACACGCAGGGCATTGGTGAAAAAATTACGCGGGGAGAAACAAGCTTGGCAGAACTTGCAGCCCATGCCGAGCAGCATAAAAACGTCCTTCCCGCTTCTGGTAATCAAGAACTTTTAGAGGCTGTGGTGAACTCGTATGTGTGATTACGTCACATAGTGTGGACGTATGGAGTGCCTTGTAAAATATCAAGGTTAAATATCAAAGTCGAGTTTTATGAGCATGGTCGTGGTTGTGCCAAAATAATCGATGTCGTGATATCTAATTTCCCATGTATTTTTTGCTTTGTCAATGGTTACTTGATGAGCAGTTTCACTACCTGTGGCAGTTCTGATTGTTTTATTTGTTTTATCTATAGTTGTCGTGAGACTTAATATACCCGCGCGAGATAAATTCCGCTAAAAAAATGAGATAAACCAAGCAATTAGAGTTGTAGCATATACAAATGAGTTTTATATACTACAACTCTTTGTGCTGTAGGGGGCAAGTGATTTGAGAAAAAGTTGCAGTTGAATTGAGAAAATACCGTATTTTAGAGTGTCTATATGTGTTTTAACGTGTCTTTAGATGGGATTTAATGGGGGGGTAATAGAGTGTATTTTGTCACTCTTCTCGGAACTGCATCAAATCGACTAAATCGTATTGTTTTTCCAGTGTGTAATTTGCGGTAAGCGCCTCGGTTTTTTCCTTGTCCCGAGTACCAGTTCCTATAGAAACCGTGAATTTCATGCGCTTTGTATCCCAGCGGTGTTTCTGTATGCACTCTTCCAGCACGGGTGATGGATAAGAACTTAACAGGAATTTTCCCTCAATGACACTAAGTGCCTTGAGGAGTGCGGTGTAGTCTTCTATGGTGTATCCGTCATAGTGTCCACAGTCGCTGTTGTAATACGGTGGGTCGCAGTAAAAGAGAGTATGAGGACTGTCGTAGGTGCGTATGATTTTAATCGCGTCTGTACATTCGAGCTGTACATGCTGGAGTCGCTGTGCGTAGTGGTAAGAGAATGTATCGCGTTTGCATGCTATTTTGCGGGCAGTAGTGCCGCTCATGTCGTATCCGAAAGAGCCATCAAGCATGGAGCAGAACGATTCTTGAGACAAAACCCACACTGCCCACGCACGCTCAAGGGGCGAGAAGCGGTGCGGGTTGTTGTATGTAACAAGCGCATCGTGGTGTGCCATACGGCTGTGAAGCGTGATTTGTATTTGTTTTTCGAGTGAGACAAAGTCTTGCTGTACTATGCGGTAGAAATTCATAAGCTCACCGTTTGTGTCGTTAAGTGTTTCCATTTCTGAAGGTTTCTTTGCGAAGAAGATAGCGGCACCGCCGCAGAAGGGTTCTACGTAACAGGTGTGTGGGTGTAGGAGTGGGACGATTTCTTTGACGAGATTTTGCTTACCTCCGTAATAGCTCACTGGCGTCTTCATGCAGCCACCTCACATGGTTTGAGTGCATACTCTTGTGCGATGAACTCTGTATTGTAGTTTGCGGTAAGTACTTCGGTCTTTGATTTAGTATGACCTTGAGGCGAATTAACAATACGTCTCCGAGAACACTGTGTGTACCATCCGTGTTTTGAGGTGAAACTCTGCAGAGTGTCCGAGGGATACGAACTTAAGAGAAATGTTCCCTGTATAGCACTAAGACTTTTCAGGAGTGCGTAAAAGTCTTGTTCGGTGTATCCTCCGTAGTGTCCCATATGTGCATTAAAGTATGGTGGGTCGCAGTAGAAAAGCGTGTGCGGAGTATGATAGCGTTGTATGATGGTGAGTGCATCGTCACATTCTAACTGCACATACTTGATGCGTTGTGCGAGTGTGTGGACATCGAAGGTATCTCGTTTGCGCGCGAGTGCGTTACTTGTTGTGCTACGCACGGAGCGAGAGAACCTGAAGGCACCATGGAAGTCGTGTGCGAATGATTGATGCGCTAAGACCCACACAGCCCATGCGCGTTTTACGGGGTTAAAGAGGTGTGGGTTCTGATAGACAACACGAGCATCGCTGTGAGCTCTGCGACTATGAGATGTGCTTACAACAAGAGATGTAAGTTCCTGTTTTTTTGTTTGCACGACTGAAAAGAAGTTTGTAATTTCAGCGTTGGTGTCATTGAGTGTTTCAATGGGCGCGGGTTCTTTTGCGAAAAAGACGGCCGCGCCGCCACAGAAGGGCTCGACATAGCACGTGTGAGGGTGCAGTCGTGGCACGATGGTGCGTGTCATAGACTGTTTACCTCCGTAATAGGTAAGTGGTGTTTTCATAAAAAGTTCAAATACTCCGTACATAGTAACCTGCCTCACACCGATATAACAGTATGGTGGTAGCAGTGTTACCGTGTGTGGGGTTGTGTTGTAACACCACATAGGGGCTGTGAGTATGCTTCTACAATACTCGCCAGTGGGTGCTGGTACACCCGCAGGCTGCCACTTTTTTGTTTATGGTAGCGCGTCTTTTTTTGCTTTACTAAGTTTCTTTTGAGCGTCTACATATGCACGGTATTCGTGGTAGTGGCGGTAGTCAATATTGGTGGTATCCGTGATTTTGTTTATGCACACGCGTATGCCGCAGTTTATGTAGTAGGCTTCGTTTTTGCCTTTTTCGCGTGCCCAGTTTTGAATGGCAGCGTCAGTTTCTCCGTCAATACAGTCTTCCTGCTCTGCACGCGTGGCGGCGTCTACCCATGTGCCTGTGGTGGTATCGCCGACCCATGAGGGCTTGAGCATGGCCTGCGGCGGCGGTGTGGTGTGTGCTATGGTAAGACTTAAGTCTTTGGGTGGTGGGCTATCAAACTGCCCTATGATGTGTCCATTTTTGTCTAGTTCGTAATATGTTTTTGTGCTCATTTTTAGTGCTCCTTTATGCAGTGCGTTTCCAAATACGCACGGTGTAATTTACGGGTCTATTTTCAGCTGCAGTGGTAACTACTGTAGATACGGAAAATCTATATCCTACTCTATCACTGTGTCTTCTAGATGAGCCATCTGACCAACCCCAGTCGTCTCCTTGATCTACAATGCTCATGTTTTGTTGCGAGCCATAACCCCATCCCAAATTTGTCTTAAATGCAAATGTAAAATCTCGAATAGCATCAGTCTGTTTTCCTGTTTGAAATTTTTTTGCGCCATAATAGTCGTTGTCCCTACCCTCGGCACGAAAGAAGCAATCTGCGTATTGACTACTGATGTTTTGCCATGTCATGGTGTTGCCCCAGAGTTGTTGTGGAGTAGGTTGGTTTGGAAACTGGGTGTAGATAAAGCCGATGGGAATGGCGGAATTTAGTACGTCTTTCTTTGCTTGCGTGATGGCGTTTTGTGCTTCGGTTTTTGCTTTGGTGATTTCAGCCATAAGTTCACTTTTTAACTGCTGACGTAGTGAGGTAAGAGAATTCCATCCGTGCGCAGATTCACGGGGTGTAAGGTCGATGGTATTGTTTTTCACTTGTGCGAGGACAACATCATTGGCTTGTTTGTCCGTAGACAAAACGACATGCACGGTAGTCTTATCCCCGCGTGTTTTCCATGTTTGCTTTTGTTGAATATCGTGCGTTGTGGTAGTATCTACAACCGAGTGACGCAGTACCACGAGTCCGTCTTTTTTATCTATTGTAGTCTTGGCGGTGAGCGCGAGCCGTTGTCCATTAGGGGCAACAGCATCTCCCGCACTAATGACAACCTTCCCCGCGCCATCCATGCTCACGGTTAGCCCCGAGAGTACACCCGTGCCTGTGATAGCGTGCGTACTCTCATGTAGCGCATCCTCGGTATTCTGCTGAAGTATATCGAAGTCGTTGGGGGTAGGTGTCATACCTTCGTAAAAATGATGTTTTTTCATAAGTTTCTATCTCCTGTGTTTGTATGTGATTTTTTCGTGTTTTCATTAAAAATAACAAAGCCTACATCGGGCGGGGTGTTGGTCTCTAGGTAACTTTCAAGCTCAATGCGTTCCTCTGCCGTAATGTTTTGCACGTACACATAGAGTCCTTCGCCAGCCATAATTATGCCAGTGCCAATGGGCGTGCCATAGGGTAGGTGTCCTACAGTAAACGCATTCTTCGGCATTTCAATGACGCGGCACCTACTCTTAAAATTACTCTCCATAAACTGAGTGAATGCTTGGCGCGTACCGAGATAGGTCATCGTATGCGTTGCAACAGTAAGGCGGTCTCTCAAACTTTTGTCACTTTCGTTTTTAATGTGTGGTAACGCTAATGCTTTAGCGTGTCTGTCCATAAAAGTGCGAGTACCCAACGCGGGGAAAAATGCTCGAAACACATCTCGTGTATCGCTTGCTACAACTGCACACAATACTCGCATCACCGAATACAACCGGCCGAGCTGTATTTTCTTCCGGTCTCCTTCATACGAGCTTTTTTCTATCTGTTTTTCTACAAATTTTTCAAACGCCATTACACTACACCTTCTTGGTTGCCCTCACGCTTGTAAGTTTGTATACACCATCATTGCCAAGCGTCTTATCGCTTGCCGTTGGCGTGGTAAACTGAATGGCATCTTGGTCGTCAAACAAGTTGTATAAATCTTGCATGGTATAGCGCGTGCCAATGCCAAGCGAATAAAAATAGTCGGTTATTCTTTTTTTTGCTTCTGTTTCCGTAAGTGTACCTGCATAGGTACAACTGACGGTAAGAGGGGCGAATCCTACGGTATCGACTACCGTATTTCGCCCTATAAGCCCCACTGTATCGAGTCGAGCACGCACCTTTGTCACTATATCAGTACCGACTTGCGTATTGTTTGCACCGCGTAGCACCACGCGCACTGACCCAAACCCACTGGGCGCACGAAACACTTTTGCTTCTCTAACGCCATCTATGCCCTGTGACTCTGCTTTGTAAAGTAGTGGCACATCGCCTGTTGCAGAGCGGAGCCACTTTGCTTTTATCCTCGCTCGGTAGGTCTCATCTCCTTCTCTGTCGGTACCCATGCGTCCACGCTCCCCACTGTTCCACCCCCTCGGAATACTCACACGCTCAATACTTTTCCACATCGTACGCGATACGAAATTAAGTCTCGCACCCGATACGCTCTCCACGTTTCCAACAGCGCCCGCTTCAGTCGCCTCTATCACTATCTCTACGTCTTTATTCGAATCTATATTTTCGTATGTCTCTACAACCACAAATTGCAGGTTATTTCCCGAAATCGTCAGCACACTGTCTTTTGGAATAGTGATGCTGGTGTTCACGCGCACAACCGCTCTGCCTCGTGCTGTGGTCGGTTCTTTGCGTATCACCCCAAGCATCACGCCCCATGTATCTAAAAATGTTGCACTTGCACTATCAAGCGAGACTTGTGTGGCAAGCGGTGTTAAGAACGTTTTATACACCCACGCAATAACCCGGGCGAATGTATAGACCAACCCTGCCAATACTCCTTGCGAGCGAAACTTCGAAACCCCGAGTTCTTGCTCTGCTATCTTCACAACCTCCGCTTCTATCTGACTGTCTTTTTTATCTAACAATGTTTTTATTGTTTTACTCACACCATCACCTCCTGTTCCCTGCTCTCTCCCAACACTCTAAATTTCAACACTGTTTTATTTTCTTTGGTTTCAATGAAAAAACTCTCCTGGTCAATACGTGCATCTGCTCTTACAATGCGAAACAACTCGCTTTCTATAAACGCACTGTCCATAGGTGTATTCACACGCTCTAAAATCTGCGAGCCAGCGTTGTTATCCCACGGCACGCCCCCACGTACCATGCGTATCATCCGCGTAACATCCTGTGCCACAAGTGACGCACCTTCGACTATCTCTACATCAGAGCCATGAAGTCCATCGGTAAACACAATATCTGCGTCCCCTCCAACTCGCATGTCCTTATCGCTACTCATACAATGTTCCCCGTGTTTTGTGGCACGAGAACCGTGCCAATGGCAGGCCCGCCACCGTTAGCAAGCGTAACCTGCCCCGGTGCTACCAATGTTTGCGTTGGCATTTGTACCTGTACTGTCTTTACAAAATGCTCAAACGCATCTGCTATTGCGATGGCTATCTTTTCATCTATCTCATCGCTCGTGGTGTGCTTGCCATCTTTGAACTTCGTTTCTACTTCCGTAGAAATACTTTGCAAACGACTTTTAACCAGTGTTTTAATGCTGTGTTTATCAAACATTTTTATCTCCCTCCTTTTGCTCTATGAATGTCATTCCACAAATAACTGCGCTAGTTTTTGTTGTTCTGTTTCTAATAGTGCAATAGTGTCAGGACTTATGACTTGGTTACTCGGTCCGCCTTGTGTCTTTAAGCCCTTCAAAGCCTGAAGTACTTTTTTCAAGATGCCATACAAACTCGCCTGTGCGTTTGCAACTCGTAGTTTACCATCTCCCGCATGCAGACTTACCACCGCTTTGTCATCGCAGGCACCTGCGTATAACTGTGTCCAAAATCCCGTTACTACCGGAAACGCTCGATGCCCTTCTATGTACTGCACCACCGCAATCTCGTTGCGTTTACTCATTCCAAACAATCCACCGCCACTATGTGCAAACGGAAGACATATCGGCACGTCTTCAAGCACGCTTCCCGTGTTCTCGAGCGTCAGCGGCTTGAGTATCTCGCCATCTGCAACATACCTCCCTTCGCCTTGTGTTATACGCACTTCGTCTATTCTCATAAGAGAGGCAAACGCTACGCTTGCAAGTATTTTTCTTCGTATCTGCTCAAACATACCCATACACGCTCCTCGCTTTCTCAAGTAGCTTTCTGTCCTCATCCTGCGTAAGTGCAACCTCGTTATCAATCTGCGCCTCTTTTGTTTTTCTCTCGTTCACTTCTCGTCCCCGCTGGGCTTGCACTTCTTTTATCACAGGGTTTGTCTCTTCAAGCACCACCGTGGCACTAATAACTTCACCCATTTTTGCTTGACTCATAGTTATTTTCTTCACTATCGCCGTCTTATAATTCATCGATTTTGCTAACGCAAAATCTAGTGTGTACACCGCAGGCAACGCTCCTTCTAATTTCTTAAACGCATCACCGAGTACGCGCACCGCCTCATACCGCTCTGATGAATGAAGCGTAACGGTAAGCGTCAAACTCATGTCATCGTAGCCATTAAATACTGCAGTCTTGCCCGATGTGCTGTCGCTTGCTTCTCGCTCCATACGCATAGCTCCGCCTATTTCATAGCTCTCTACGACACCACTTATTTGTACACCATCGACAATAAGCACGCCTCGCTCGTTCACTTTAAGCGTTGGCATACCCAACCTCTCTTGCAAATTCAGCTAGAAGCTGCATAAAATGTCCAATGTTCTTCGGTGCATCAAGCGCTACTTTCGCAATGGTGATATTCACGTTTTGCGTGGGTTTTTCTCTGCCTGCCTGTATTGCAGTGCCATGAGTGCCGCCTCGTCCTATTGCGTGGTTTGGCACAATATATCCATCTCTATTAGGCGTGAAGAATTCTCGTCCATTCTCACCAACTTCATATATAAGCCCCGCCTTTACAGGTCCACCCATCGCCCGCGCTCCTGCGATTGGTATGTGCGTCCCTGCTCCACTTTGTATCCCCGCTATGTTCGTATTCCCAGTAATGCTTTCACCTTTGGTGGCTCCAAAAAATTTCCCGACTGCTGAAAATACTTTGCCTACTCCTCCAAGCAACTTTGCAAAAAATGCTTTTATCGGCTCCCAGTGTTTTATTATCAATGCAGGTATCGTAATAAACGGAGCAAACAACATGCTCGCCCCTACTATAAACGGATTATCAAGCAATTTCATGAACGTGGTATATACCCAGTTCACTGCACTCTTCACGCCCTCAAATGCACCGACTACCACTTTTTTCATGAATGAACTAACAACGTCCCAGTGTTTTGCCAATAATGCGAGACCAGCACCAACTAACGCAACCACAGCAATTATTTTGTATATAGGAGCAAGGGCTATAATATGTGCCACCGCCGCCGACCACACACCTGCTATCCATGTGCCAAGTGTCGGAAGTAATCCTATGATGCTTTTCCCAAGTCCCAATACACCCTTGGCAAGCCCACCTATCTTAGAACCCAACATACCCACAATCGGAAACTTATCGGCTATCATCATAAAACTCGCTAAGCCCGTAAGAGACGACAATGCACTACTGCCCACAGAAAACAAACTACCCGTAACCTGCATCGCACCACCCGCAATGTTCATAAGTACGTTCCCCGCTTCGCTTCCCTGTGCTACCCAGCCTGCAAACCCGGCTACGCCACCAAGCATTTCCATACCAAATAGCCGAACCGCATTTGCTCCCACTCCCAAACTTGCTTGGAAATTTTTTACTCTGTTTGTTGCAACTTGCATCTTCTGGGCGTAGGTATCTGCCATTTCGCCTGCCATAATGCCCGTGGTGCCACTGGCATTCTGTATCTCTTTATAACTGTTTTTAAGAGTATCTAACGACCCGCCGAGTAAGTTTATAGCCCTCACCCCTTCGTCTCCGAATGTTCTCTGCAACGCTTGGCGTTGTTCTACGGTGCGTGTTTCCACATCCCCAAATTTTCTGTTTATATTTTCTAGTGTCGCAATAAGATTAAGTCCGCCTGACTTGTCATACGCAACCTCAAAACCCAGTTGTTTGCCCGCCTTGTCTATGTTCCGTAACGTTGCAGCAAACGCTGTGCCTGCCTGGCTGCCTTGCAAGCCCGCGCTATTCAAAGCTCCTACAATCGTAGCAACCTGCTCCATTTGCATGCCCGCTGGTTTCGCTGCAGCCACCGCATACTTAAGCCCTTCGCCTAACTGGTTTAAATTTGCTATTTGAAACATTCCTTGCGTCTTGGCTATAACATCAGAAAGTCGGCTCATAGCACCTTGCGCACTCTCGCCATCTCGGCTCATGTTGTTGTACGCTGTTGCAAGCAGGTTTCCCGCCTCCGCACTACTGCCCATTGTTGCTTTTGCTAATAACAACGATGCGTTCGTCCCTTCTATCGCGCTCTTGGTATCAAGCCCAGCGGATAACATCAAATAACTTGTTTGCGCGTATTCGCTTGCACTCTCTGCGTGTCCGCTGCTCCACGCCTTTGCTGATTTTGCAAGCTCGTTGTACGCTCTGTCCATCTCCTTGCCTGCGCCAACACTCATCGCAAGAGACGAGCGTACCGCAGCGAGCGAGCTTTCGAACTCGCTCGCTTCCCCGCTCATCGCATTTGTCGCAGCACCCACACTGCGTGCCATGCCCGCTACGTGTCCCGAGACCAACGATAAGTTCGCCGATGTTTGCAACAAGTTCTCGCTCTTAAATGCGTTTACCGAACGCTTCACGCTCCCAAGTGCCGCCCTCGCTTTGCCCGCAGCTCTCGCCATTGAGGAAGAAAACGAGTCGATAAACTTAAGCGTTACACTTGCCGTAAAATTACTCATGTTTTTTCACCGACTTGAAAAAAACGGAGACAACGCCTCTTGTATCTCCGTTACCTTAAGCTTCCGTATATACCTCGCTCGACTGTACAGCTTCCACGCCGCATCCATTTCCATACCAGAAATA
This sequence comes from Spirochaetia bacterium, assembly GCA_965196605.1. Lineage (GTDB taxonomy): Bacteria > Spirochaetota > Spirochaetia > WTKD01 > CBDAKK01. The sequence continues at coordinate 8,823 of CBDAKK010000002.1, read as the reverse complement.
TCAATGCCTGTGTAATGGTGTATATACGCTACAAGCTCGCCTACACTACTCGGCTTGTTGTCTTCACGTTTTTCCCGAAAAAAGGGGCTACCTCGTTTTCGACAAACGCACCCAACACCGCACTCTTGTCTCCCACGATTTCCAGTATTTCTTCGCTCTTCGGAGACACCACCAAAGACGCAAACAAGTTGCGACTTGCTACCACTGGCTCTAAACTCGCAGTCTTGCCGTATACTTCTGCATCTGCAACGGTCGGCACGCGAAACAACACTTCTACGCTGTGAGACACACGCTCTTCGTCATCCCACTGAAGTGTCGCAAGACGTAACTTCTTATGCACCTTCTTCGCTTCCTCAATTTGTTCTTGCGTAATTTGTAACCCTTTCATAGTTCTCTCCTTTTATGAAAATATTTTTTATTGCATTATTTTTCTTTCTACTAAAAAACTCTATAAAGGACCTACATACGCCGGTATCCCATTGCTCACAATAGGACTTATGATAATCCCTTTAAGCGGCACGTTAAGTTCGTTATCGCCCTTCTTCCCACCAAGCTCACGTTCCGTCCATTTCACCGTAAACACATCCACCTGCGGCACCTTCTCAAGTCCCGCCATTGTTACCGTGATGCTCATCGGCTTCATGTTATAAAACCCGCCACCACTTGCTGAATACATGCTTATTTTTGCGTACTCAACCCTAGAGACTTCCAAGTCGCAGTCCCCGCTCTACTCTCCATGCGAATGCCCTACCGGTAACCCTCGCATGTCCGTAACAGCCTCTCCACTTATCTTGTCCTTGTACGTGATGCCCTGACACAACATCACGATGCCTGTCGGCAACAATACCTGTATGCTCCCAAACTCATACACCCTGCTATTAATGCTTACCATGACTACACTCCCGCTTTATATGTAATTTCTGTTTCAATCCGACTCGTCTTGCCCAGCGGTACTATTGCAACCGCAGTCTTAACCAGTCGCTCGCTTATCAGTTTGCTCGTGTCTACCGACACGCTAAAGTCTGTAATCTCACCGTTGGACTTCATCACCTCTAATGGCACTTCGCTCTCCTTCTTGATAAACGCAACGCCCCCAGCATTCGCAGGGATGTTCCCGTTCACAAACTCTATCTGTACCCCACGCACCGCGTTACTCGCTCTATTCATTACTCGTATTTTTTCAAGCGTGTCGTAATCGCTTGTATCGTCCGTAGCTAACCGCGCAAGCGTAATGTACACCCCCGCTCGTCCGTAAAACCTCCGCACTGTCGTGTACCCTGCATTAAGCAAATTCTCAAGCGTGGTCTCATCCCACGCTTCGCCTACATCAGTCGCACCAGCAAGAGAACCCCATTTCACTGCGTCTATCCCTTCATGTGCATCTCGTCTCGCAATAGATCCTAAGACCGTATCGATAATCGGGTGCCCCGAAGGAACCCCATCCGAACCACGCACCATAATCGTGCCCGCACATATCACTAATCGATTGCTCTTCTTCTGCCCTCGCTCCGCAGGCTCTACAAGCTTACTTGCAAACTGTACATCTTTCTCGTTCTTGCTCGCATCACTATTGCCTGTAACCTTCCCTCGCGTCTGCGCTACTCCATACACATACCTATGGCTCTTTGTCGCATTTTGGGCTTTATCAGCAAGCACTTCCCACACATCTTTCGCCGTGCTATCTACTATCGCAATACACTCCAACACCGTGTTCCACGCTAAGACCGCATCGATGCCCGCACTATAGGTAGCTACACTCCCCGCGCTCGGAAGTACATACGCTATCACGCTCGCACCACTCATCTCAAAAATACGCTTACACGCTCGCTGTACGCTCCCGTCTCCAAACTTCTCGGCGTCCTTCACGCTCACAACTGAATTCACTTGTCCTTTCAGTTTTGTCCCCGTTCCTATCACCGCGATAGTCCCAACGCTCCCACCTACCCTCGCAAGTCCGCCTTCCCCTGCTACTATTGCTACTCCTGGTAATTTCATTTTTATAGCCTCCTACATTTTCTTTACAACTATGTTGTAGTTTGTATATCTCCAATCGTCGGGATTGTGTTCACGTGCAAATACGCTCTCTGCGTTATCTTCACTCCCCACAACGCGAGGTCTATCTCTCGCATGCTTCCACTAAACAAATTACTCCCATCGTCCCAGCGTGGTCTATTCACAAAATCTTGATGTGATACCCCGCGATACACTGTTGCTATCGCATGCACCAAAGACAATGCCACGTTCTCCGCGCTATCTCCCTCACTTGCTCGAGCTAGTATGTAAAGTCCTAACTTCACATCCCCATGCAATGACCCATTATCTTCCCTAACACCTTCCACGCCAAGCGTAGCTACGTACAACGCAGGAATACTTCCATGTGCATACTTCTCTACATCAGCCGATGTCCACACGCCACGACTTGCCCCTATCACCGCAAACCTTTTACTCACACCTTCATGCTCAATAAAATATCGCACGCACTCATTGCGTACTCCCTCTATCGTCATAACCGCTCCTGAACCCACTCTCGTATCAAGCTCTGTATCTCTTGCTCGTTTTCTTTTGATGTCCCTAAATACGGGCGAGCGGGTATTCTTACTCTTAGTCCTCGCCCTGCATTCCCACCTTCTTGGTGTATCTCGCCATACGGTACATCGACCCCTACAATCACAGCATCCCCACCACGCACCGTGCTTGCAATTCGCTCATATAACCGTCCGCCCCCGCTTCCACTTCGCCGAAGCATTCTAGACCCTCGTGCGTATCGCCTCACATATTTCTCCGTAGCTTCTGCCCATGGCGTCCACGCACTCCCATCAGGAGCTTTGCTTTCATCAATACGCTCCCGCGTTTGTGCTTCCATTTCTACACCAATGTCTTTTAATAACGACACTCGCTCATGCTGCGCAAATTGCGTAAGTCGCTGGTCTATCTCTTGCCATCCCGCAATAGATATACTCGCACTCATAACAATCTCCCTTTCTTAAAGCGAACATTTTTCTCTGCAGCGCTCACATCGATTCTCTCACACCACTGCATACTCATACCACCGAGCCCTTTTTGATTGCGCTTCCCTATCTCCTCTAACCGCGTTATTGCACTCTGATACCGCTTCTCCGCTCCCTTGCTCCCTTGCACATCATCAACCATCCTATACATCGCTATGTCGATACTTATCACTTTCAATACTGCAAGCTCTTCTTTGCTTGCGCTGTATCCATCCTTCCCCAAAAAGGGAAGTATCTGGTGTATGATGTCCTTTGCATCAGCTATTGCGGTTTCTATGCGAGTACTCTGAACTTGCGTTTTGTCATACGCGTCTTTCGTTTTGGGAAGTACGCCTTCCCCTGCTCGTTTGAGAATGTCATCTACACTGCAATAGCCAGCCATCGCCTTATGCCTTCACTTCAAGGTGTGCATCTAAACGAAGTCGGGAAGCAACATGTGCCCCCACTTCGTATTTCGTAAACTGCGTGCCAAATACTATCCCACACCGCCGATACTCGCCTCCCGTCTTGCTCTTACACTGCACCACAACTTTTTCTCCCTCATCTTTTACAGGTGGAGTGGCGTTGTTTGCTTTCAATGCCGATAGCTCCCTTGCCACTATCTCCAGTTTTTTAGCTAGTTCATCGCGCTCTTGTTGCGCTGCTTTAAGTTCAGTTTCCAATAACTCCACCGCGTGTTGTTTCGCTGCTTCAGATTTCCTCACCTCCTCCAAAGCTTGCAATGCTTCTTCGGTAGTAAGTACATCCGGTGCAGATGGCACTCCTGCACCACCACACTGTCCTTTCTTGTTATTTTTTTCACTCATGCAACACTCCTACAGATACGGACTTACAATCACTTCTACCGCTTTATAGTTCGTGTTACTCTCACCATTTGCAAGGTACTGTGCATTGATGACTTTTAAGGCATCTGCTCGCAAACTCGGTGGCACCACCAACACAGTCGGTGTTATGCCAAGTGGTCGCCCGCCATGCGCCGTGAATTCGCTCATCGTTTTAAACGCCTTATTAAACCCATCCGCATCGAGCTTCTCATGGCTCTTCACCGATAACTGCCAGAACCCCGCGGTAAACGCCACTCGATATCGTATCCCCACCAAGTATTCATCCTTCATAAACACATGCGACTGCTCTGTATCCGTGATGTTCTCAAACTCAGCTCGCGTTCGCTCTTGGATGATAAGCGGTCTTATTACCTTGCTTGTATCGAGCAAATACCACGGCGTTTTACCCGCTCCTGCAGTACCCAACACATTGGAGGTACTCACTGCTGTGCCTGTTCCATCCGTCTTCGGGTACACCGGGTGGTCGGTGTCAAACAAATTCTGCCCATCGTATATAATCGTGCTCTCACCATTCTTCAAAACATCAAACACACCCACGTTTTGAAACCGCACTACTTCGCTTCCCAAATTCGCAGCCAACGTCCCATACATCCCCAAGTTGTCATCCTCAAGGTCTGTACGCTTAATACCCAGTGTCGATTCATACTTCTTATTCGGCACCGTGAACCCATACTCCTTCATGTTTCGTATCACGCGGTCGCTTGTCCATTCTCGTAACTGCGGAAAATCACTTAACCACCCATACGCATTCGCCCCCGTCGTACTCGGTATTACCCGCGCCAACTCGCCCCACTCTTTTTCTGCACTCTCAAGTGCTTTCAAAAACTCTCCGCGCATCCCTACGCGCAATGCTTCCAATTTCGCCTCTTTTGTTAACGCCATTCTATTTACGCTCCTTTCCCTTTCAAATATGTCTCTTCGCTCACGCCAATTTGACGGCATAACGCTATCTCATCTGCACTAAGCACTGTTCTATTTGTTTCAACGTTACCTTCCGTGCCAGTAGTATCCACTACCACTTTCGGCGCCACTTTCACAAACTCCTTGAACTTCTCAAGTCCTTCTTGTGTTCTGCACAGCTCCACGTAGTACCCCTTGCTTGCAGGCGCTATCTTGCCCGCCTCTACCGCTTCGTCTATCGCGCTACTCACCTCTTTTCTCAAAGCGTCCTCCGCCTGCTCCAAAAGTGCACGCTCCGCAACCTCCGCTCGATTAAGCACCACATCATAGTCCGCCTTCGGCACTACCTCCGTTGCACCGCTTGTTCCCTTCTGCCTCTTTTGCGAAGTAACTTCTTTTTGTAAATCCGCTACTTTCGCTACAATCTCTGATGCGCTTGAGCCCTCGCTCATCCCAAGCTGTACGCACAACTCTTTTGCCACCGCACTATTTTCTTCTGCCATTGCTGCCTCCTTCGCTCCTTCGCTATTTAATGATTTAATGTATAAATTAGGCTTATTAACTAATCCCACACTTTCTATTTTTTTTATTTCTCTGTTTTCCTCTAACAAAAACGCAGGCGATATGTACCGATAGTTCTTACCCTCTATCTCTTCGCGTCCTGCACTGTTCCATTCCACGCACCCGTATATCGCTCCGTTCTCTACCTCTAACGCTTTCACCCAGCCGTACGCCTTCCCTCGCCCCTCTAGCTCCATTTGATGATCCATGTCTATTGGAATGTCTCGACCATCTCTCTCAAATGCGCTCAATACTTTTTGTGGGTTATTGTTGTAAAACATTCTTTTATCGCGCCCTGCTACCTTCCCTGCAGGCACCAACAACAATCGCTCCGGTAAACCCTCTATGCTATTACGTTCTATTCGCTCTTTCGGCATACCACCATACTGCGCCACTTTTTCTTCACGCTCAAAATAACCCCAGTTATTGTTGCTCTTTTTTTTCATTTTCCCAACAAATAAAAAAGCCCGACACGCTTTAAAAAACATGCCGAGCTTCTTTTCACATTTCAGTTGTGTTCCTATCGCTTCTAAATTTTTTACTGTTGTACTATCGCTTTTGGTATTCAGAAACCTTGTCTTTGTTTACTTCGCGGTATCGCTTTTGGTATTCAGAAATCTTGTCTTTGTTTGCTTCGTAGTATCGCTTTTTGCATTCAAAGACCTTGTCTTTGTTTACTTCGCGGTATCGCTTTTGGTATTCAAAGACCTTGTCTTTGTTTACTTCGCGGTATCGCTTTTGGTATTCAGAAATCTTGTCTTTGTTTGCTTCGTAGTATCGCTTTTTGCATTCAGAAACCTTGTCTTTGTTTGCTTCGCGGTATTGCTTGCCGCGTTCAGAAATCTTGTCTTTGTTTGCTTCGCGGTATCGCTTGCTGTATTCGCGAACCTTGTCTTTCTTACCTAACCTCTTGCGTTGCATATACGCAAGTAACTGTTCAGTTCTTGTGCATGCATCACGATACATTTCTTTCCGTAGCATGCCTTTTGGTGTATGCCCCGACATTATTGCTCCTTATAGTTTTTTCAATGCAAGAATAACGTTACTCGCCAGCTGCTTAGAAAGCCATCGCGGATGGTTCACCTGCGCTACACGCTCAATAAATTTATACAGCGCATCATCAGAAGTATTCCGTGCTCGCGCCCTCCACAACACCTCTATCTTACGCCGTTGCTTAATCGTGCATCCCCATGCCACCTCATCTTGCCCCGAAGTACACTTGCGTTCTTGCGGACTCTTATACCCCAGTTTCTCAAACGCTTTCATTACCGATCTGAATTGTGCGAGTCTCCGTAGCTCACTCGCACTCGACACTCCCGCTGATGCATACAACAACACCCGATACTCATCATCGTTCATGCACAGTTGCTTCTTCGCTATGTGTATCACCGCAACATGCTTTCTTTCTATGCTCAAAACAACCCCCCTGGCTCCGGCTCTAAACACGCTTCATGTCTGCGCCCCTTATGCCTCTTCACCGCCCTGTATATTGCACCCTCACTCATCCCAAACTTCACCACAAGCTCACTGACCTCAACACCACTATCCACAAATTCCCACAGCTCCCTGTCTCTCTCCTCATGAAACGCTTCATTCCCATGCGCGCTTCTCGGAAAATATACTTGCCGTCCACCCAAATACCCACACAACACATCCAGTATTTTCTCTGCCTCTGGCCCCTCATATCCACAACCTTGCAACACTTCCATCAATTCTTCTATCAACTGCGGTTTGCTCATTGCATCCCTCCTCACACTATGCCATAGCACACGCTAGCACGCGTGTTTTTATGTACCTTCCTCATATCCCTACAATCTATGCCATTCATCACTTACGCTCCATATAACCCGTATATTCGCATCATTTCTCGCCCGCTCCTCACAAGCTCATAAGAGACACTCATAACTTTCATATCTCCAATCCCGCGCTTCTGCCCATCTTCTAACGCTACTACATCTCCCGGCGTAACCGCATACCGCGCTCTAACTTCCATTCCACCCTCGCAATCTATACTCACAACATCTTCATTGCTTATTGCTATCCGTCTCCCTACACGCCGCTTCACTCCAAACTCCAACACATTCTCTACATCCCAATACCACACCAAGTCTTCTTCTCCTCGAATCATATCTATCAACACATCAAATATTGCTCCTACCCTCGTATCTTCTGCAAAATGCCATCGCTTCAATTTCGCATCAATCACGCTCTCTTCATTAAGCTGAACTCCATGCTCCTTACATATCTCCCGCAATATCTCCAACACCGTAATATCCCACACTTCTCGCTTCTTATATACTTCCCGCAATACCCTCACCCCCATGCTTAACCGCACCAACCCCACCTGCTCGTACTTGCTAAACACCTTATTCGTAACATCGCCCACATACACCACCTGCCCACCAACTTCCACTCGCACTACGTCTCCTACATTCACTCGCCTCGATGCTTTCAAAGCACGCGTTTCTTTACTCTCTCCTGCCTCCTCATGTTCTTCCACCGTTCTCAAACTACACGTCCCAAACGCTCCGCATACTACCTGTCCTTCGCTCCATGATATCTCCGTATCTCCCTTCATAACACGAACCACCGACTGTCGTATCTGCAATGCTTCCATCTCATCTCCAAAACCGTACCGTGCGATACCAGCATTCTACCGTCTCTACCTGCATCCCCAGCGTATACGCAAGCTGCTCCTCTATGCGTGCTCCCCTGCTCTCGCGCCACCCATCAAGTAACGCAACTCCATCCGCTTCTCGCATCATAGTCGCAATATCTAACCGCATGCACGCCAACCAGTCCCCGTGATCCTTATGCTCAAGTGTAGTCGGGTTTATCACCCCATACCCCGCACTCCGTAGCTTCGCTTCCACTTCCGCAAACCGCTCTTTATAATCAACTATTCCCGTAATCGGCCCCGCCATATACAACCTCATCATAATTACCCCGAAAAATTCATATTCACATGAACATATTCATCGTGCTCATTTCGCTTATGAAACCGCATGTACTCTTTACTACTTACCACTTGTATGCTGCCTGTAATAATACGCATTGCCCTCTCCCACTTCTCATCCACTATCTTTACATTCTTCAACTTAACAACTTCACGTACGCTCACGTTACCTTTCTCATCCATCGCAAACGCACTCTCAACCAACGCCTGTAAGTTCTTATTCGCTCCTTTCGCAAACTCCCTCAAGCATTCATACACCAAAGTCCGCGCCACTTCAAGCTCTTCCGTAAACGCCATCCGCTCACCTATCGCTCGTTGTACCCGTATGCTTCCATCAAAACTTGTAAGCACCACATTTCCTTTTGTACCCCCTAGTTTCACTCCATGCAACTCGCCACTTTCTGCAATAAACCTTGCAATCTCATCTAACGCTTCCTGCCGAAACGCTTGGTTTTGCTCATGCAATGCTTCTGCTCTCTTATACAGCTTCTTCACCAACGCATCACGTTTCAAATCAAGTGGCTTCACATTCTTCTTGTTCACCAAGTTACCC
>CBDAKK010000001.1:0-485402 GCA_965196605.1 Spirochaetia bacterium | reverse complement strand
TCCTCTTTTATTTTTTCTCTATACCGACTCTCTATAGCCTCTGTATTCTCTTCCCGTATCTCTTCCCACAACGCATGGTACTCCTCTTCCCCAAGCGTCTTAAACAACACTCTCCCTTTTTCTATAACCTCTTCCTTATTCACTCGCACAGGTACTCGCCCGTGGTTCAATAACCGACTTATCGCACTGCGCTCTACTCCTACCGCCTCTGCCAATTCTGACACCTGCACCCCAAGCCTATTCATCGCATATCGTATCGCCAGCATTTTTATCTCCTATCCTTACCACTCGCACCCACCAACGCAGCCGCTCCTATCATCGCAAGCTTCTGCATCGTCTCTATCCCCTCTTCATACCGCTCCTTCATCCCGGGTTATCACACGCTCTTCATACTGCTCCTCCACCTCATTCATACCATTCGGATACTTCACTTTAAGCATCTCATATGCCCGCTCATGCCACCACTGCGGATACCGCCTCTTAAAATCTCTCACTACCTCCACCACACTCTTTCTCACTTCTTCAAAATTTATGCCCTCATTTTCTACTTCTATTACCGATCCTTCTACCCGTGCCGAGCCTCCATACGCTCCGCCTACCAATAGCTCCCGCGTCTTCAGCCCCTCCAATTCCACTCCCTCAATGCATTTTCTCGCTTCCTCTGCATCGCTTGTTCTCACTCTCTTATACGCTTCTCCTATCACCGGCGCTGCTACTTCAAATCCCGCTTCATCAAACGCTACCGGCTTTAAATCCGCTTTCACCACACTCCCATTCAACTGGATAACTGCCACCTGCACCGCTTCCTCGTCCATTATCTTCGGCATCACTTCTACCTTTCCACCACGATACACACCCGGTACTTCCCGTAATGAATATATCCTCCGCTCCTTCTGCCTCGGGTGCTTATAACTGATACTCAAGTCTCCCCCTACTTTGCGCTTCACCCCTTCATGCGTAAGCAATCCTCGACATACCGCCTCATCAGGTAATAGCCGCAACTCCTCCCCACGAATACTCAACCATAACTCACTCCTCACAAGACCCTTCTTGTCCCCCTCTCACCATCGCACTCTCAAAATAATCGAGCGTGTTGTTATTCCATCTACTACAAAACCATTCCACACTCGCATTAAGTTCTTCCACATGCCTCGCGGGACTCCGATGTAGCAAACTTTCAAAATGTCGCTCCACCAACCTATTCGCATTCTCTACCTGCCCCTTCGACCTCGGGTTACCCGGCATGTGCATCTTACTCTCCACCTCCAACATTTTCAATGCTCGCTGTACCGCCCTGCTCGTATTTGCACTCCCCGCATCCCACAGCAATACCTTCGGCACCCCATGCATCACATAACCCTCTATCCTCTTCTTACTCCATGCGTACAACAAAAAATCCCACATGTTACTCTGTGTCTCTCCGCTCGCCTCGTAATACCGACACACTACACTCCCGCTATAATGATCCGTTAATACATATCGCCACAGCTTCTTACCGCGCATCCGCTTTGCCGTACCTTCAAACTTATTCCGATGCATCTCCCTCGCATGCATTACCACTTGCTCGCCACCAGGCGTGTAATACAATACACACAAACTCGGATCTACTTCATGTACATGATTAGGATGCAAACTTCGAAGGCGTCTATACGCACCTTCCTTCTGCAAACTCACACCGTCCATGTGCCGCGCCCTCAACAACTCTCGCAATCTCCCATCGCTTATTCCAACTTCTATACCATTGCTCTCCACAATACTCCGTGCCGTCTTAACGCTCATCGTCTGTACTCCGTTTTTCTTAACACTCTCCAATAACAACGCAGAAACTTGGTGTAACATTTCCTCGTCAGCCTTCGTGCTCCGTATATCACTTCGCCTCTTCCGCCCGCTCACATACCCTACGCGCCCCAGCTCTCGATAACACTTGCCACGTCCCCAGTCAGTCCTCCCCATCATCTCCGCGAGCACCGCGCCCTTATCCTTCGCATTCTCTATCTCTTCTGCCCACTTCCGCAGTACCGGTATGCTCACGCTCATCTCTTAACTACTCGCCTCCTTCTTCGTTTATCATCACTTCAAATTCTCCACCAGTCCGATACTCGCGTAAGTCAGGATGTACCATCTCTGCCATCGTGTACGGAAACTGCTCACGCATCGCTTCCCAGTCCGTCTCCTTCGTAATCTCCTCTCGACTCATGTTGATAGGGTGCCACGGTACCGGTACCCGATGTTTCATTCGCTCCACGAACACCTCTATATTCGCGCGCATCGTATCGCTTGCCCACTGTAGATGCATCCCACACAGCGGCAACGCATTCGCTACCCCTTCTCTCGCATCATAATCTTTCGCGCTATATATCTTCTCTATCTTTCCACTCACCGCCCAAAACTGACTTATCGCTTCCTGCGCTTGGTTGTATGCCTCCGTGATGTGCTCATTCAATTCATTCGCCCACTTCGCCCAGCCCTCCGGCCTCGTTATCTGCTTCAAGTCCCGCTCATACTCGTTTATCTTCTTATCCTTGCCCGCCAACAACTGCTCATGCGTCTCCCGCTCCTCTCTCTGCTTCTCTTTCAGCTTCCTCACCTCCGCTCGCAATTCTCGTGTCGTCATCCTATCCACCTCATCAAGCCTCAAGCCCGCTACACTCCTACCTTGCTCCAACTCGTCCAACACCTCGTCATCCAGCATCGATAATTCATATATTTTCGATGGTGTCAAATCGCTCAACGTTGAGCGATTTGATACTTTGGTAGTTGCTTGCATTATTCTTCGTGCAGATTGTTGTGGTATTCCTACTCTTTGCAAAGAATTCAAAAACTCTCCATGTGGCTCATGTTCCTTGAGCAACAACAACCGCTTGCCTAGCTCAAACATCGCCTGCGCACTCTGCCCCATATAAAACTTCGCTTCACTCTCCACCCGTTCCTTGTGATACGCCATCCCGTCTGCATACGCTTCGTCCACCTGCCTCATCTGGTGGGCTATCTGCCCTCCGCTCTCCCAGTCTCTCGCCAACTTCTCTTCGTCTATGCGTTCTTGCTCTTTCGTCAAACGCCCTACGCGCCTAGCGCCTCTCATTACTGCCATAGTTTTTTTACTCCTTATACATAGTGTTTTTTCTTACCGCGTATACCGCGTTTCTAACTCGTCCATTCGCTCCCGCATTCCTTGCAAATCTCGCATCACAGAAAACGCCATCCGACTTATCTTTGGCGTTACTCGCCATACTCCTTCGTGTTCCGTGTCTGCTTCTACCCAGCCCGCCTCCATCAAGTTCGCTACATCCCGCGTTACTTTGTCTCTCGATATCTTCACAGCCTCCGCTATATCGCCCGCCTTCATGCCTCGTAAACCCGCCTGCACCAGCGCCCCAAGTACCGCCAACACGCGCTGCTGACTACTATTCGTATACCCCTCCCTCATTGCTTGCCTTCCCGTAACCCTATATACGCGTTTGCAAGTTCTATAAACTCTTTGCACAACCTCAAAACATGCCCCTCCTTGTCTATAAACCCATACCACTCCATCTTTGCAAGTATTTCCTTTTTGTTCATTGTTCTTACGCGTTTGTTATAGCTCACTATCATCTTTGCTCCTTTGTAAAACCGAATCCCCGCAAGGGGTGCATCGTAACTATGCGTCTGTTGTGGGAGGGGACACATGCCACCCCCTGCGGCTCCTCGGTACGCCATATTCATGGCGTTTCTTTTCTCTTTTATCTGCGGTACCCTAAATCAAGTACCTTTGCATTTTGTGTGCCTTCAGCATCACTCACGCTTATTGCATGAACCTTTAATCCCCGTGTTGCTCGTAATACCTTTGCTACGTCTTTTCCATCGAGTATCACCTCAATGCTCTGCTCGTCCGCAATAACCGATATTGCTTCGCACACGCTATAAACCGCGCGCACGACACTATCAATCACTTTGTTTTGTACTCCTTCCTCCAAAATAACTTCGGGCTTGGGAGCCTCTGCTTCACTGGCAGACGCAGGCAGAGAACCCTCTGCTTTTCGTTGACTTTTCTCATGGCTTTTGCGCGCCTTCTCATGGAGCTTCTTGATGGTTTCTACATCTATATCAAGCACGGCCGCAAGGCGTATGAGTACATCTCCTTGCACCATGCGCTTACCACTTGCCGCAACATACGCTGATGGAAACAAGCCGTGCTTGCCATAAAAACTTTTTGCATTCATACCCGCCGGTATCTTGCTATCTAATAACTCTTTTAACGTCATAACGCCTCCGATATTCTTGTAATTTCTTTTCTTGCATTGTGAGTGCATGAAGTTTCACTAGTGTTTGCCCCGCATCTACCATGCGTGTTTTAGCCATAAATAAGCAATAAGCTTTTTTCATAACACTTGGTTCTTTGCGCATGCGCTCCATGTAATCACACGCTTCTTCATAACACGCTTTGAGTTTTCTTCGTAGCGTGTGCTTTATTGCCCCTATGTTCTTACTCATGTATGCTTTTCTCCTATTTCTCATGGCCTACTTTTTACGAACGCCTTTATGCGCTCCACTATTTCCTCGTCCATTATGTGGAAGCCTAAGCCCATGACTACGCGCCCCTTGTGTAGTACGTGAAACAGGCAATCGTCTCGGTCGGTGTCATACGCGTATACGCGTACGCATATGTCCTCACTCTCGCAATGCTCTTGAAGTAATGCGCTTACTTCATTCAATGCCCCTTCGTTTGCTTGTTGTGCCGCTGCTTCAAACGCGCTTAATAACGCTTCTTCTTGCGAGTTGTTTACGTCCCTTACTATTTCATTGATGCGCTTTATCATTCTTAAGCTTCCCTTATTACTCATTTCCAAAACTCAACGCCTTGTAATACATCAGACACCCTTGCCGATTGTGGAAGACGGAGCTCAAGGATCACCCTAAATTCTCCTTGTGTATGCATCGTTATTTTTTCAAGCGTAGGATTCTGCTTTTTAATGTGCTCTAACACTACTTGCGCGTTGTGCTTTTTTTGCTCTTCTTTCATGCACCACCTCCTACAAGTTGGGGTGCGGCTTCTGTATAAGCAATAGCGTACTCGCGTGTACTCGAACGCCCTCGTATCATGCGTACTATGGGGCGTACGGTGCTGCGCGTTTTCTTCAATAGCTTGGCTATCTCTGCCATGCTTAAGGCCGGGGTTGTGCGGTTCGCGTATTCTATAAGCTTATGCACCTCCCCAAATGTCCACCTCCCGCGTGTCTTGAAATAATCGAGCAAGGCTTTTGCTTCACGCACCGTGTGTTCGCACGCTATAAAATAGCGCCGACACGCACGCCCTTTCTCGTTGTTCTCTACCAAACATAACTCCTTTGCCATGTCCACGCTGATGAAGTATTCCCCTAATGGTCGGCCGCCCAGAGGGTTTTCCCCCGATTTGGTGAAAACCTCATAATCTTCATATTCGACAAATCCGTACTGCTCAATACGTCCCTTGACCCAACTTGTGAAGTCTCGTCCCACGCCTAAGTGCCCATGCAAGTCTCGCGCATTCACGCCTTGCATGCCATGTCGATATGCCATTGCTATCGGTGTTTGTTCTCTCCCTTCGTGCATCATCTGCCTCCTTGTACATAGGTACAAATGCGCAGAGTACCTCACAGCACCCCGCGCGTAACGGAAAATTATCATGGAGCCATTTTGTCAACCGCTCCACGGTCTCATCATCCCAATCTTTCAGATGAAATGGCTTTTTTGAGGAACGCTTCCCATTGTACGTATGTCGTATTGTTAGGTCGCACATAGAAAACATGCTCATCATGCCTGCTTCCACAACGCTCCACTCGTCTTTTTCCTCCCCGTAACCCAAATCTTGCATCCGCGCATATTCCATAACACCCACATTGATAAGCCCCAGCACCTTCTCATGTTCTGCCCGTATTTTTTCTTTCGCTTCCGCCTCGATAGCCTTGCATCTCTCCAATGCCGCCTTGATTTCTTCGTTTTCTGGATATCCCACCATATCTTTACTCCTTAATTTTCTTATTTATTCTTTTTTAAAGCAGCGGACACTTTTTGACATCCGCCGCATTCTTATATACCTTTTGTATCTAAGCACTCCTTGCGGAAGTCCTCATCAGAATACAGTTCAATATGAAATCCGCACACTTCACAACAAGGCTCTGTACAAGTTACCACTCCTTTCTCTCGTATCACAACTTTATGCGTTGCACTTTCGCTACAACCCCAACAGCTACCAAGTGGTAGAGGTTCAATTCTCTCAAACTCCAACGTACAGTCACGCCTCCACTCACAATTAGATTTAATATAATCATCTAAGCTGCGTGCCTTCACATCTTTGCCTAATGCTTTTTGATTTTCAGTACTTACTGACCTCGTTGCAGGTAAGTCCCGTACTGTTTGATTTGCTTGATATCCCACCATATCTCTCCTTATTTTTTATTTATAAATTTTACGTTTCTATTTATGTATTCCAATGGTATTTTCCCGCGTATGTATGCGAGTACGAGCTTCGCCATTTCCCTTATCACTTGTTCGTTGTACTCTAAAATCACATCTTCACTCCTCATTTATAAAAACCGAATGCAACGCAGAGTGCCATGTCGGGAACTGGGAGGGGACCTCGTAAGCATCGCCCTCTGCGTCTCTTCGGTGCCATTCTCATGGCTTTTTTATTTTTCATGCGGTATTACCGGCGTTGCTTCTCGCTCCATACGCCATCGCGGTATCTTCCCGCGCACATACGCCATAATTAATCGCGCAAACTCACCCTGTATCTTGATGTGCGGGTTCTGCTTCTTCCATGCATCTACCACAGCCTTTTCCTGCGCACTCAATAACGCCGTCAATCGATACTCTTTCTTATTCGCTTTCATGTCTTTTAACTCCAAAATACACATTAAGTGTTATTTGTAATTCATAGTACAAATTATGTGATATTTAGTCAATAAGAAAATACAAAAAATATGTATTTTTTTTGTAGGTACACACGATAATAAAAAAAGGTATGTTTTGGGATAACGTAGAGGCAATTCTTGCAAAACAAAACAAACTTTCTCATGGCTGGCAAAAAGAAATAGCTAATGTTCTAGGTATTTCTGAGAATACATTTGCCATGCAGAAAAAAAGACAGGTAATCCCTAAGGTTACAGATGCTCAAAAAATAGCAGATTTTCTAAATATTTCGCTTGAAATACTTGTTTTCGGCGAAAGTAAATCAAATCGCTCAACGTTGAGCGATTTACAACAAAACAAAACATTGCTTGAAAAAGTAGAACTTGTCAACCAACAAGTCCAAGAACTAAAACAACTAGCACAAAATGCAGCCTTCCCTGCCACCCCCGTAGGAGTGAGTGTACACCCCACAGAGACTACCCCCACGCCCACAGCAAAACCAAGCAAACAAGAAAAACTCAAACAAGTCGCCGAGCATTTGCACATGAGCACGCTTACTGAGATGCAAAACACTGCAAAAACGCATGATACACACGAAGCAAGCGACACCGAAAAAATTGCCCTCAAGCTCCAGTCCCTCGCCCGTGCCGAAAAAGCAAATGCCCCTATAGTCAATGACGACTGGTATCTGCAAGAAAATGAAATACTCGCCATTCCCGACTGCGATACCATCGCAGCAGGCGAACCCATGACCCCACTACCCGAACTCGGCAACACCTACCTTGTGCCCATGTCTCAAATGCCCCAGCCCTTTAATCCCAAAGAATATGGCATCTTCCGCATACGTGGCAACTCCATGATTGACATGGGTATCAAACACGGCGAACGCGTGCTCATCAAATGGACTACTGCCCCCGAACACAACACTGTCATGCTTGTTTATCGCGAAAATCACGATGGCTGTACGCTTAAACTTCTCAAGCAAACTGGTACCGAATGGCGTATGTATTGGTGTAATGGCACCGGTGAATACAGAATTATGCAACACGGTGACAGCGTTGTTGGCGAGTATATAAAAGTTGTGGAGCTATGGAGACGAAAGTGAGTTATAGAATATAGCGAACATATGCATTGACTTCTTGCATGTTCTTCCGAATATACTATATATGTACCATACAGAAAATGCTTGACATAAATAAGTAATTTAGATGTATAATGCATTTGAGTGTTATCTTATAGCACTCGCTGACATTCAAAGTGTTGACTTTTTACGCATGGTTGCCATCACCTGAAAAAGATGGAATATTGTTGATTTTTATGTGGTAAGGAGAGATTTTTCAATCTCTCCTTACAGATATTTGGTGGTATATGCATAAATTATTTGACTTTGCTTTTTTCTTAAACTTTCATAAAACACTATCTGAAGTTAGCACGCTAGCAACTCCAGAAGATTGGCATTTTGAAAAAAAATAAAAAATGTTCTATCTTGAAAAGTTATTTATTTCATACTTTTTCTCGATTACAAGAAGAAAATAAAATAGCCTTTGCACCTCAAAATAATTTTTGTTCTTTCAATACTGGACTACTTACAAAGTATGATGAGTTTATCTATATGCTCTTCAAGAAAAATCGAGAAAAGAATAAAAGTGAGTGGTTTTGTGAAGGAATATGTTCTGAGAGTACTCATTACTTATCAAAATATTGTGGAAGTAAGCTTCCTGAAAAAGCAGATTTTTTTGATGATCCAGCGCAGTTAATCTACAATACAAAAAAAGAATTGCGAGTTAATTATCAACATATCATAGAAGACAACTTAACAAGATTTCCCGATCACTTACAATCAAAAGATTTTACAGAAATTAAAAACTATTTAAGTGGCGTCATAGAGTAATTGTAAATTATAAGATAGCAGTACCTGAATATTACAAGGGATCAATTCAGTTGTTACTACCTTTATATCTTACTACCAAATCACCCAATCCCGACTTAGCTTTAGCTATCGGTGAGGAGGCGCATAGTTATACTGCCAGTACATGTTTAACAATGGAAATGGCATACAGTAACGCACGATTAATAGTAAAACCCGAAAGTGATTGGCTAAAAACTCGATTATAAAATTTTATCACTTGACATTCCCCTACACCTAGCGTACTATCTAAGTGTGCATATACAAATCTGGTGGGCGATTGATGCCTTCCCACTTGTATATGCACATTTTTTATTCAAGTCGTTCATATCTACTGTGCTTGTCCATCTTCGCATACGCCAATGGCTTTATAAGTGCCGATGCAATAATATCTACTTCTGTCCTAACAAACATCTTTCCAAAGCGCACTGGCATAAACAAAATACCACCCTCTACCGCTTTAGTAAAAAGTAGCGTATCGTTGTTTTCTTTGTTGTCCCAGTATACCCTATCGGGTTGTTGCAATACATCGGGCAACATAAGCCACTGCTCCAGTGATAATTCCCCACCACCCCATAACTTATGCTTTCTCTGCTTTTGTATAAGCTGTCGCTCTTCTATTGCCACCATTCCACTTGCAGGCTTTTTTCCTTTTTTCTTTGCATACGCTAGGTACTTATTTGCAAGTAGCCCCAGTGGCATCATCTTACCTTCGCTCTTCTCTTTTTCAAGCGACACTTTCACAAAGGAGTTATAGTACGCTCTCATCACAGGATGTGAGAAATATTCCCTCATGCTTGTGTGTACCCCATCTCGTCCCTTCACTTTTTCAGCCTTTTCCATCAACGCTAATGCTAATGGCACCGTGCGTCCATAGGAACCTTGGTTCCACTCAAAGCCTGGCGTTACCCCCGCAGGCACGCTCCGCGTTGCCCCTGTCCGTGTGTTTCTGTACGTCTTGTAGGTAGTCTTCGGTCTCTGTAGTTGTATCTTTCTCCGCCCTCCAACATACGTTCCCTTTGCGCTTACTACCGGGTTCGGTACTCCTTCTTTTTTTAGTCGCGCGAGACGTGTATTGCTTATAGGCACAATCCTACACTTGCATCCATACCCACACGGTGGTATGTGACTCTCCCACCACGGGTCGTCCTTCGGCAACACTGTCCCGTTCCATTGCAAGTGTTCATCTCGATGCTTGTTTTTCACAAGCCCCACTTGCCACATCAAGTACGGATGGCTACTGCTCGCTTGTGCTTTTTCCCATATCCCTGCGTTGTACGCACTTCGCATGTTCACCTGCCATATCATAGCAAGTCGCTTGCTACTTCCCAGTTGTACTTCGCTTATTTGCCCAGTCTTCGGGTCTCGCATCTGCTTCTTACCCCACCAGCCCTTACTCTTCAAGTACGGCTCTAGTTCATGAGTAAACTGCTTCAACCCCGTTCCCGTTTTCAAAGCATCTACAAGCTTTCCCTGTATCTCGCCCAGCACATCCATCTGCATGCACTTCGCTACCGTAAACGCTA
Source organism: Spirochaetia bacterium (assembly GCA_965196605.1). Taxonomy (GTDB): domain Bacteria; phylum Spirochaetota; class Spirochaetia; order WTKD01; genus CBDAKK01. The sequence continues at coordinate 475,103 of CBDAKK010000001.1, read as the reverse complement.
CCGCATGCTCTTCTGCCCACACATCCTCATAACTGTAGCCAGTGAAAAGTTTCTTTTGCTCAAGGTACTCAACCGCTTCTTCGGGTATTGGTGGTCTCTCCATACTTCTCACACTCTCGCTTTCAGCAAGTCCAACGCCAAACGCTCTGCCCTACCTGCCTCAACACCCTCTACGCTTTGCAATTTCTTTTGCAACTCTTCCAAACTATTACACTCGCTTGCTATTCTCTCAACCTCATCATACACATCGTTTCCAACCTCAACCCAATCATCGCTATAAGAACCCGCACTATTCAGCTCCACCGTGTTTACCTCCACTTCTTCAGCGTGCCCCTTCGGCCCCAACAATACCGCGTTCTTATCTGGCACTGGCAACCCTAACTTCTCAAGCATTCCATGCGCATCCACCGGCAAGCCTAACGGCACCAACTCTTTTAACGCATTCACCAACAGCTCTATGTTCTCTTCTCGCGGAACACGTATTACAACCTTCGGATAACACTTCTGTACCCCAAAGTTCAAGTCAATCACAGGTCGCACCAGCTGTGCATTTATCGTGTTTTGTAGCTCGTTTGCATCCGCCTCCAATATGTCAAGTCTCACATCATTGTGTACACTCGCCTGTGCCTTACTACTCCCATTGTCTGTGGTCATCGTCTGCCCTAGCACTGCCTTACTCACTTGACTGTCTATCCACATCGCAGCTTCCTTAAACTCACTCGCACTACTTCGCCCGTCCGTAAGTTTCTCAAAGACAATGTCCATGTCCGCGGTATCGCGGCAGCTCCATCCACGCCAATGCTTGCCACCGCTCGTTTGAGTGTCACTATATCCTCTTCTGTCGCATTAGCTCCATACTTACCTATCCGTATCGGTAGCCCATACATGTCTATAAAACTCATCCAATCGCTTAATACAAACTGCTTGCACATATAACTCGTTGCCACAAGCCGTGCCAAGCCCCCACGTATCGCAAGCCCATTCTTAAGTCGTGGTATATGTGAGATAAACTTATAGGCAGGCATCTCTCGCCCCTCATAATTCATCGGGTCGTGTATCAACAATCGCGCTCCCGTCTCCTCATCAAACATAAACCAGCGTGGATCTCGCCATGCAAACCTATCCGGTATCCACCTATGACTTTCCATCCGCCACAGTATCTCTACCACCGAGTACCCTTTCCCTATCGCGTCCATCAAGTCATACACCATACTCTCAAACTCAGGACTCTCTACTACTTCTCTCACCAACTCCACGTGCGCGTTCTTCTCTTCCTTGCCCGGCTCCACCACCGCTTGCAACCTGCTCACCGCTCGCTTTCTCACTCCCAACACACCCGCATAATGCGGGTCTTTCTCTTCCATTTCCTCCGCAAGCGTCAAATACTCCGTGTTATACCGCTCTATTGAATTTTGCAACAACGAGACCAGCCGAGTCGGCGTGAGTATCCGCGCTACCGCTTCACTCCGCCACGATGCATTACGTACTAGTGGTGTTACCACCTCCTCTTGTAATACTTTTTTATTTGCGCCTTTTCCTTCAAATCCTATCGACATATACACTCCTTATAACGCTCGCCCTCGTCCAAAGCCACTGCTCCCAACTCCCATTTCTACTTTCTCATACCGCGGGCGTTGATGCTCCCTGCTCCCTGCATACATGCTCAAAAAGCACGCCCACGCTCTATCCGCATGACTTCCCTCATCACGACTTGCATCAAACCGCACTCCACCTGTTGGCGTGCTTATCCTCTGCAAGCTGTGTAAGTCCTTCCGCAATGCCTCATCTCCTTGCGGTATGCGTATCCGCTTATCTTCAAACCGTTGCTTCGCAACAGTCGCTACATGTTGTTTATTCGCTCCTGTGAATAATACGCCCTCTACTACGTACTCTCCATATTTGCGTTTCGCATCCTCCACCGGCTTCTCACCCATACCCGTTTGGTCTATGCATATCCTCGCTACCCGATACCGTTGCATCACCTCATGCCGTATTGCATCTTGCTCCGCAAAGCTAATATTTCGCCTCGCTATCACTTCCCGCGTCCACAACACATCGCCCACAAGCTCACTCACCCATAGCACCCACAAGTCGCCCCGCCTCGCTATGTCTTCTCCCACATAACACAAACCACCTGCGTAACCCTCTCTGCTTCCTGCGCATCTCTCTTCTACACTTGCTATCAAGTCATACGATAACCATGCACTCGCTTCATCCACCCAACGTAACTCATACTCTTGTTCCCACGCCTGTGCATCGCCAATTGTCCTTTTCAGTGCTTCCACATCTCTGGGGAGCCCCTGTTTCACCGCTTCATAGATATCACACACATGCTTACTAAACGGACTCTCATGAGCACTAAAAAGCGTATAAAACATATTCCCCTTGCCATTCGGCGTGCTCGTAATTCGTAACCGATGCCCCGCACTGACAATAGGAAATACCGCCTTCCATATCTGCCTACTGTCCTTATGAAACGCAAACTCATCCAAATACACATTCGCACTAAAGCCCCGCGCCGTGTCCGCATTCGCTGGCAATGCCGTTATTTTACTACCCCCCGAAAGCACCGCTTCATGCGCTAACACCCTCAAATCTTCCAAGTACTCTTCGTTGTAGCTTTTTAGTACAATGTTTATCGCCTCAAGATGCCGCTTCACTCCTTCGTTCATCGCTTCCCGCGCCTGTCGCTCCCCTCGTGAGAGTATCACCCACCTGCGCTTCTCTCCCCGCGCCTCTGCTTCCAAACAATCTAGTACTATCTCAAGCGTCGTCGTAAATGTCTTGCCCCTCTGCCTCGCAAACATCCCTATCTTAAACCGACTCTCATCGTTAAGCCACCTCTTCTGATACTCATATAATGGCACTACATTCTTCATTTGCTGTGTATCCCATAGGTGTTGCCTATTGCTTCCAAGCTCTTTTCCAGTACTCCTCTCCCAAGCCCACTTTTCTTTAAGGTTCTCTCCGCTTCCTCCACCACCAGCTTGCGTATCTTTTTCTCCCGCTCCACACTCGCACTCGCCGCAACTTCAATATGATGCAACGTTTCGCTGATTGTCTTTATCGTTTTTACCCGATCGCTTGCGCCCATGCCATTGCCTTCATCAAACAAATCAAACATGTCAAATACAAGCACTCGTAGCTTCTCAAGCAACAGTCGACCTACCGCATTTTCAGTATCCTCCCCATGTTCTTGCACAATCGCTTGCGCAACCACTCGTGCTTGCTTCAGCCGTTCTCCTTCTACATCGATACGCTTCTTATACCGTGCCATCGCACTACGACTTATCTTCGTGCTACTTCCTTGTGTAAGTTTATTAATATACGCAGTTGCTTCGTCTATCGTAGTTTTCGGTTTCCGTAACAGTTTATGCAACGCCTTCTGCAACTCTTCGGGTAACTGCTCTATACTTGATTTTTGTGCCATCGCTTCACTCCAGCTCTGGCAACTTTCGTTCTATCCCTCGAATCTGTATCCTTCCTTCAGAGGCATCCAAGCCCCTCTGGGTCAAAGTCGCCACTTGCGCAAAATCGCCTATCCACTCGGTTCTCACGCACCCTACGTGCTCCAGCCACTTAAGCTGCTTATGTACATCATCCAGCGGTATACTGTGTCCCCAGTCCGTAAGCACGCTCCACAGTATCCGACTGTTAATGCTATACCCCTCATCTACCGCCAAAAGATCTATAATCCGCCGCTTATTCTCGTCAAATGCGTTACTCATACCTTATTGTTCCTTCTTCAAAATGTGCTGGTGTATAACTCCCAATATGTTATTCATACCTCGCTGATTTGCTTCTATACTACTTAATCGCTCATTTATTTCTGCTATTTCTTTATTGGTCGCTCGATGTGATATGTCTTGTCGCAACTTTGCTACATCCTCTTCCAATGCTTCTTTCACGCTCGCTAGTTCTTTTTCACTCTCGTCAAACCGCTTGCCCATTGCTGATGCTACTCGCTCTATCGCTTCCGCATTCTTTTGCGCCTGCCTCTGTAGCATCTTCCACATCCACACAACAAGCCCCACCATCGTGCTTATAAGCGATACCGCTCCTATCGCTATTCGCATCCACACGCTTATCTCATCCATAGCTTCTTCCTTATCATTCCCTTGAAACTCTTCACTTCAAGTAATACATTCCCACAACTCCACCGACAAAACCCACGACTAACCCCGTAAGTCCGCCCAGTAGACCTGCTTCAATCGCTTGCTTACCACTCACCCGCTCGTAACTCCTGAACAATGTCTCTTGCTCGCCCAGTCTCTCGCTTTGCTTCTCTAACAAGCCGTTGACTTCGCTTAATACTCTCTCTCGTTGCCTCTCCAAGTTCTCTTGCTTCTGCAACTCCTTCTCTAGCTCCTGTATTCGCATCTCTTGCCGACTTATTATTTGCTCTAATTCTTCCAGCAATGCGCCCTTTCTCTCCGCTCGTGTTTGCGAGTAAACGGGTTGCCAGCATGATTGCACCAGTGATAAAACCACCAATAAGAACGCCGTACTTCTTGATACTATTCCACATATCATCAATATCTCCTCCGTGCAAACTTTTCAATAATTCCAGCTCCCAACAATGTTGATGACGCTCCATATGCCCATCCCAAAAATGGCTCTGTAGAATCCCCTGTTATCACTGAATATGTGGTCAACCCCATTGCAAAAAATAATGTTATCGACCCTAGTATTCTCTTACTACTCAAAACCCCACTCTCATCGCTAAATATTTCTCTCAAGACTTTTTTCATAACTCCTCCTTAATTTCTCACTATCACATGTGCCCAGTACCCTTCGTTCTCTCCGCTGTTCTTCAGGTACTCAACCACATCTGCTTTTCTCATAATGACGTTGTTCCCTTTCTCATACCCCGTTACATCCGGGTTGTATCCGACCCTATAATCGCCCCACGGATCGTCTATAATAAACGCCTCAAATCTATCAAGCTCTATTTGATTCGGACTTTCGGGGCAGTCTCCCGAATACACCACATCGCCAATGCTCACAATGTGGGCTAGTCTATTTCCCCGATAGTTTGGAAAGTCCCCGCTTACCACAACTCCCGCACCGACTTGCACCATCCATATAAGCTCTTGCAGCGTCCTGTCTATTCCAAACTCCGCAACTCCCACACCATTGGCTATTTTGTTATAGCCCCACCGCAACATTGTATGCACTTCGTAAGGTTTTATTTTCACAGAACCATTCCCATAAAATGCCCACGGCGCCGCTTCTCGCATCACCCGTATCGCTTCTTTACGCTTGAGATATCCTGCAAAGTAGTCTTCTGCTTGCATGCCTACCGGTACTTCAAACATCGCACCCGCTCGCTTTGACGCCATCACATAACTCGTTACATTGCACGTACCCTGCGGGTCTACCTTGTTATTTCTCTGCGTGTGATACGCTCCGTTCGCATTCGTTCCTTCACCGTATCTTCTCATGCTTACCACAATATCTGCTTCTCTTACCTTCTCAAAATAACCCGTGTTATTGTTTTGGTTTCTCAAAAAATAAAAACGCCACACCGCACACTAACTACCTTGTCGCGCCATATTTGCCAAGTTTGTTCTTGTTAAAACCGCACGCAAAAATACGCAGTTTCAGTTGCAAAATATAAAACCCAGTTGCAAAAATACTCCCATCTATCCCACCAAATACCACTGTTATCCCATTTAATCCCGCCTACTTATCCCATGCATATACAACTTAAAGCTGTTTCTGACCTTGGCTTGTACTCATGCATTGTTAACACGGTAGCATTTGTAAGTTCGCAATATCGCCTATTGCTTTTCTTAAGTTCTCTAATTCCGCCATCAGCGTCTATGTATTTTTCAACCAAACAGTTTGTCACCTTTGTATTTTCTTTGGGAATTTCACAGTTGAATCCTGACAAAAATAAGGCGATGGTTATTATGTAAATGTACTTATACATTCCAGTTTTTATATATTGAAATTTCATAATTGATGCATAGAAAATTTTTATGAAGTTTGCAAGGCTTGGTAAATACATATGTATAGTGAAATAGCCGTGTTATGAAACTTCCACAGTTTGAAAATTCCATAATCAAAGACTAACATGAAAATTTAGCATTGGAGGGAATAGGTATTTAATAGCCCATATATTTTTTATCTTGTTGGGGTATAATTACTATGTGAAGAAATTAAGCAGAGTTCTCCCTTGTGCCCGCAGCTTGCAGCGTATGAGTCTATTTACAATTTTTCTGTTTGTGTGCTTTTTCTCTGTTGCGGTATTCTCTGAAGCGCAAACAAATACGCTGCGCATAAGTCTTGAAGAGGCTGTGCAAACTGCGCTGAAAAAAAACTTGCAATTGAATATTGGGCAGTATGCTTTACAGAAGGTGCGTATAGCTCGCAATTCATCGTGGTTTGCACTTCTGCCTACTAAGGTTGATCTTTCTCTTTCGTATCTTAGAACGGATAAGAAACCAGAGCCAAGTCCACAAAATCCCGATCCTTCGCAAACATCGCTTTCTGCGAACCTTGATTTTTCAATTAACATAACAGCAGCACAAGTGACCAAAGGCGTTATTGGCATTTTCCAGTCAATTCAAGATTACAAGGCTCAAAAAATAAGCTTTGATGAACTTACGTTTAATACGGCTGTACAAACGCAAAAGCTTTATTTTGATCTCCTAATAGCGCGGAAGGCGCTTCGCGTATTACAAGAACAGCTTGCCGTTTCAAGAGTGGATGTGCGCGAAGCCGAGCGAGCTTATGGAGCGGGGTTACAAGATGGGTATTCCATGCTCAAAACCAAGCTTGCCTTTTTAAATGCAGAGCAGGCTTATGATGCACAGGTGGATAAAGAAGCGAAGGCACGTCGATTCTTGCTTGTTGTTTTAGGACACAGCGCTATGTTCAGCGATGTGGTTCTGACGGATGATGTTCCCGATATATCAAAATTTGATATTACAGCGATTCTTTCGCTTACGAGTGCAAACAATGCTAAGAGCGCAAAGCTGCGCGCCTCTTTACAGTCCTTGGAACTTCAACGTTGGAATACGGCCTTTGACTACATGCCCTCATTGTCATTGAATTATTCTTTAGGAACACGTTTGGCAAATGCAGATAGAGTTGATTGGTTTAATGGAGATAACTGGAATGCGGATAATGGAAAACTTACTATGAGCGTTTCTATAAGCATCATGAAATATCTTCCTTGGTCTTCCACCTCGAAGAGTTTGCGTACTCTCAATAAATCAATACATGCAAAGAAAATGGAAATTGCACAGCAGGGTTTTACTAATGAGAACGAACTTGAGTCTAACAAATCGAGATTGAAGCTTTTAATGAATACGCTTGAAAATAATCAGACACAGGTTGCTGTTGCACAGCGGGCATATGAACTTGGGCAGGAGGCTTATAAAAACGGGCTTATTACGGTGAAGGAATATCTTACTACAAAAGCAGAGTTGCATAATACGCAAATAAAACATATCACACAACAGGCAGAAGTTATAAAGGCTATTCTCGACATTAAGGTTTTAGCTAATGCAAGAGATGGGGTATATTGAAATGAGGGTTAAGTGTCTACGTATTGTTGTTATTGTGCTTTTGTGTGTGCTTGTAGACTCATGTCAAAAGAAAGAAGATTCCAGTGCTGATGAGGTGGTGACATTTGGGGTTGTCGGTAAAACGGTTACTCCGGTAAATATAGAACGCAAGCTTTTTGCGGCAGCCATGATTGATTCTTCTGTTGTAGCGGGTGTTACGTCTGAAATGAGCGGTAGGCTTAGGGCCTTAAAAGTGCGTAAGGGTGATAGCGTGAGAAAAGGGCAGTTGCTTGGAATTGTTGATGCATCAAAGGCAGGGAGCACCTTTCTTGCAAGTCCGCTTACCGCTCCAGTTTCTGGGCAAGTTTCGGACATACTTGCTGAGATAGGAAACGAAGTTGGTGCTGGGAAAAAGATTATAGAAATTATAGATAATGAAAAGTTAGAACTCAGCATTTCGGTTTCTGAAACAGACGTACCCTTTATTACAAAAAATAGTCGTGGTAAGCTAAGGTTTTCTACAATGAGCCAAGAGAATGAAAGCGTACTAGAAAATAGTTTTGATGTGCGCGTTCTTGCGGTTAATAAAGTTTTTTCCGACAAGTCTAGTACCATGCATGTTACTGTTGCACTTGCTCAGTTGGCGCCACACATCAAAAGTGGCATGGTAGGGGAACTTAGTCTTGTCTTAGAAGAACGGAAAAATGCAATGGCGATTCCAAAAAATATTATAGTGCAGAGATTGGTGGATGATGCTTTTGCGTATGGCGTGTTTGTTGTACATGATATTGTGGAGGACACAGGGGATGTTTTGTTTCGTCCTGTACAATTGGGAATAGAATCGAATGATGGAGGTGTTGATCAAACACTGGTGGAGGTTGTAGATGGGCTGCTTGAAAATGAAGTAGTAGTTGTGGAAGGACATAATGCTCTTGCGGATAAGGTAAAGGCTCGAATATTTGCGATTGATGGAATACCGCCATCGAAGAAATAAAGATATCTTTATCTTATGTGTTTGCATGTATTTAAAAGACTAATATGTAAATGTATTGAGGAGTTGCAATGGGAAATATACAAAAAATGGTTCGTGTCGAAGTTATAGGAAATCAAATATTGCTCCAAGACTTTATAGACACCGTAGAAGCAAGACTGCCAAAGCAGTGGTATACTGTATTGCCTGTCTTGCACGCAAAGGGACAAAAGGGTAAGGCAAATGGAGATGCCGTTTGGATGGAGAAGAACTTTGTGTGTCTTATGTTTATTAACAGCGTTGAAGCCATAGCTGAAATAGAACGTATTTGCGACAGTATAAAAGCACAGAATACAGCAAATGCCTTGACTATGTTTACATCACGCGTTCTCTCTGTAGTAGATGAGTAACAATACCATATGAAGTTTTGTTTTTTGGAGGTAATTCATGAAAGCAAAAAAAATTCTGTATTCTACTTGCAGGTGAAATAGTTTTTATTTATCATAATAAGCAGACATGTTCCATGTCTTTTTGTTATCACATTTATTTAACTAAATATCTAGTAAGCCTAAATATATAAAAGGAGAAGATTATATGGCAAAACAACTTATATTCGCTGAAGATGCTCGAAGGGCACTTCTTCGAGGGGTCGATAAATTATCAAATGCGGTAAAAATAACGTTGGGACCTAAGGGTCGTAGCGTTCTGCTTGATAAAAAATTTGGTGCTTCCACAGTTACAAAAGACGGTGTGTCTGTTGCAAAAGAAATTGAGCTTGAGGATGCATATGAAAATATGGGGGCGCAGCTTCTAAAGGAAGTTGCAACAAAGACAAACGATGTTGCGGGGGATGGTACAACGACAGCCACGGTTTTGGCGCACTCCATAGTACGCGAAGGACTCAAAGCTGTTGCTGCTGGTGCAAACCCTATGGAAGTAAAACGCGGTATAGATAGGGCTGTATCTATTGCAACTGAGGAAATTAGAAAGTACTCAAAGGTTGTCAAAACTAGTGAAGAGACTGCGCAGGTTGCGTCTATCTCAGCAAACAACGATGCTACCATTGGTTCTGAAATTGCCGGTGCTTTTGAGCAAGTTGGCAAAGACGGCGTTATAACGGTAGAAGAATCGCGAACTATTGAAACTACTACCGACTTTGTAGAAGGTATGCAATTTGACAGAGGCTATGTCTCGCCGTATTTTTCAAACAAAAAAGACAACATGACAACGTCTTTGGAAAACCCACTCATTCTCATACACGATAAGAAAATCTCGAACATGAAGGATTTACTCCCTGTGCTTGAGAAGGTTGCGCAACAAAACAAGCCGCTGCTCATTATTGCAGAGGACATTGAAGGCGAAGCGCTTGCAACGCTTGTTGTAAACAGCATGAGAGGCACGCTCAATTGCTGCGCGGTAAAGGCTCCCGGCTTTGGCGACAGAAGAAAAGCGATGCTCGAAGATATTGCAATACTTACTGGCAGCGAAGTTATTTCGGAAGAGCTTGGCTACAAGCTTGAGAACACCGACATTGCTCAACTTGGCACCGCGCATTCAGTAAAGGTCGACAAGGAAAACACAACCATTATTAACGGTGGTGGTAAGGCTTCTGGCATTAAAGAACGCGTTGCTCAAATAAAGGCGCAAATTGAAGATACAACTTCTGATTACGACAAAGAGAAATTGCAAGAGAGACTTGCAAAACTCTCCGGCGGTGTTGCGGTTATAAATGTAGGCGCTGCTACTGAAGTTGAGCTTAAAGAGAAAAAGCACCGAGTAGAAGACGCGCTTTCTGCAACGCGCGCCGCACTTGAAGAAGGCATAGTGCCCGGTGGCGGAACCGTCTATGTTGCGTGTATTAAGGAGTTGTTAGCAAAGGCTCAGAATGACCTTACCGACGATGAAAAAGTTGGCTACAGAATTATTACGCGCTCTTTAGAAGCGCCTATTCGTCAAATAGCGACTAATGCAGGCTTAGATGGCGCGGTAATTGCAAACCAAGCAAAGACAGAAAAGAAAAACTTTGGCTACAACGCAGCCGCTGATAAGTGGGTTGACATGTACGCAACGGGTATTATTGACCCCGCTAAGGTTTCGCGCTCTGCGCTTCAAAATGCAGCGTCTATAGCCTCGCTCTTGCTTACTACAGAGTGTGCAATAACCGACATACCGGAAAAAGAAAAACCTGCTCCTGCAGCGCCGGATCCAGGCATGGGTGGAATGGGCGGTATGATGTAAGCGCGTTATGCGGTAGAAATTGTACAAACACGTAAAAAGAGAAACTTAATTTTTTTAAGTTTCTCTTTTTTAATTCTTGGCTCCGCTTAAGGGAGTATCATAATATATGAGGTACACACATGGCAGAAAAACTTGGCATGAAAAAAGAACATTTTATGTCCATTGTCGGCTTTTATGGAAACACCGCCTTGGTCGATACAAAACTTGCGAGGCGAGTAAAAAGGATGAAGGTCCAAGCCCTCATTGAGGAAGGCTTGTTATTTCAAGCAGTCTCTGCAGCTGCTTTTGACTTTGTGTCTAACAACATCGACGAGGGACAAAAACTCCTGTGTGAAGCCTTGCGCGTTGATACGTTTGCAACACTCATTCGCCGTTTTGGAGTACACGAAGCACTTTTGCGTGATGAGGGCGCATATCGTATAAAGTGCATATAGCACGGCATTGACCCTTGCGGCACTTCAGTGCTTTGAGTTTTATACTGTACTATAAAAAGTAAGCAACGCCTGCTTCTATTATAGGTTGTGTCGCAAATTGAGGTATGTTTTTATATACTCCCCTTCGCACGCGCTCTGCGTGTCCCATGCGTCCTAATATTCGCCCATCTTGGCTTACGATGGCTTCTATATCGAGCATAGACCCATTGGGGTTATCTTCGTATACTGAGACTATTTGATTATTATTTTGTAGCTCCAGCAATGTTTTCTCGTCAGCGACAAAGCGCCCCTCGCCATGTGATACTGGTGTCCAGTATTGTTCTTTTACCTTACACAGCGAAAGCCACGGTGATGTAGCAGTGTTCATTACTTGCGTTTTAACAATGCGTGAAATGTGTGTGCCCGATATGTTTGTAGTAAGCGTTGCGCCACCATGGAGATTGTGAGGCGTCTGTACCCCGCGGTATGCGCTGCTACTGGGTGTATTAAATGGCAGCCATCCTGATTTTATAAGGGCTTGAAAGCCGTTGCAAATGCCCATTACAAGTCCATCTCGTGAGAGCAAGTTTATTATGGCATTTTTAATACTCGCGTTTTGCAGTACCAGCGCTATAAATTTTCCCGCTCCGTCTGGTTCGTCTGCAGCAGAAAAGCCACCTGCACACACCAATATGTTGCTGTGAGCAATGCTCTTGGCAAGTTCATGTAGAGAATGAGAAATGTCTTTTTTGCTTTTGTTGCGAAAGACGGGCATTGTGCATATGGCTCCCGCAGATTCAAAGGCGTGGACGGTGTCGTACTCGCAGTTGGTGCCCGGAAAAACGGGTATACACACGCGGGGGCGCGCTTTTGTTGATTGTGCGAGCGCGGGGGCGCTTATGTTTTCTTGAGGTGGATTGGGGGCGCTTTTTCGTAATGTCGTGCCTTGTGTCGGTCGCGTTGCTGTGTGGTACGGAAATATGCCACGTAAGACGTTTTGCATTGTTTCTACAAGGGTGTCTATTTTCCACATGCGCGTTCCGTGTTCCGTTTTGCATTTGATGTATGCGTGCGCCCTTGTTTTGCCAATGAGTATACATTGTGCATCGCTTGATTGCATCTTCAGGGGCCTATGCGAGGCTATTATCATAGAGCCGTAGCCTGCGCTTTCTAAGAGTGTTTGCGAAAATTCTAAGTCACAGCCTATGGTGTTTCCCGCGCACATGTTGATTACCGTATGGAGCAAATTTCTTTCGCCTAGCACAGCAGCATATGGTATATGCGTTGCATTTTCGTAGAGCCACTTCCACATGGTCGTAAGAGACGCGTAATTTGGTGAGCCATCTGATTTTGGAATGTGCAACAAGAGGTAGAGGTTCATGCCCTTGCTTTCTATTTGGGTTGAGCGTATGCGTTCTATTTCTTCAGCGCTCACGGCAAATGATATGAAGGTTGGTGGTACGTGGAGTTCTTCAAAGCTACCGCTCATGCTGTCCTTTCCGCCTATGGCAGGAATTTGCAATTGCATTTGCGCATCAAATGCTCCGAGCATTGCCGAGAGACTCTGTCCCCAGTCTTGGGGTTTTCCCATGCGTTTGAAGTACTCTTGAAATGACAAGCGCGCTTTTATTGGGTTTGCACCCATGGCCGCAAGTTTGTTTAATGAGTCAATGACTGCGTAAGATGCACCGTGAAAGGGGCTTTGCTCTAAAAGCGCAAGGGGGCAGGATGCTGTCGATAGCGCTACTGTGGAGCAGTCTGTATTGCGCACATCTTCTTCTTGATTGTGTGTGTTTGCTTTTTTATGTGAAGCGTGTGTTATAGGGAAGAGTACCGCGCTACCTTCTTCTTGCCCCGCTTGTGTAGTGCCTCCGTAGGGCATAAGCACGGTGCCCGCGCCAACGCTTGAATCAAACATGTCTTGTAAGGCTATTTGTGACGCATTTTCTAAGGATGTGAAGGACGCTTCTATTTCATTCCAAAATTCTTTTCCCGTGATGGAGCGAGGCTTATGCCATGGCGCGGATATGGCGTACATGTGCTTAGGTTCAGGAATTGATGCATCAGCTTTTTTGTTTGCGCCTTTGGTTTCTAAAAATGAACGCGCTATGTTTACGATTGTTTTGTTCTCGTATGTCATAACGACGCGGGCAGTGTTGGTCACTTTTGCAATGGGGTGCACTTCTATGTTTTCGCGCTTTGCATGTTGGCAAAAGGCCTTGTAGTCTTGCGGTGAGACAAGCACTGCCATGCGCTCTTGCGATTCAGACAAGGCAATTTCAGTAGGGGTAAGTCCTTGATATTTTAGCGGCACCGCATCCAGTTTGATATACACGCCGTCTGCAAGTTCTCCCACGGCTACACAAATGCCACCCGCTCCAAAGTCATTGCATCGTTTTATAAGCCGCGCAGCCTCGGGATTGTGGAACAGCCTTTGTAGCTTACGTTCTTCCATGGCGTTGCCTTTTTGTACTTCCGCTGCCGCGCTTTCCAAGGAGTTGGCGGTGTGCTTCTTAGAAGAACCAACTGCCCCGCCTATGCCGTCTAGTCCGGTTCTTCCGCCTACCAAAAGAATAATGTCGCCCGCCTGTGGCTTTGCGCGCCGTACATTTTCAAGGGGCGCGGCGCCCATGACAAAGCCTGCTTCCAAGCGTTTTGCTTTGTAGCCTTGGTGGTACATTTCGCGTACGTAAGGGCAAGCAAGCCCTATTTGGTTGCCATAGGCACTAAAGCCTTGGGCTGCTTTTTTAGTAATAAGGCGCTGCGGCAACTTGCCCTTGCGTGTCTTTCCAATTTCTTCACGCGGGTCTGCACTCCCACTTATCCGCATAGCAGAAAACACGTATGAGCGCCCTGAAAGTGGGTCGCGTATTGCGCCGCCTAAGCACGTTGATGCGCCACCGTAAGGCTCAATTTCTGTGGGATGGTTGTGCGTTTCGTTTTTGAACATGAGTAACCACGCCTGAGTCTCACCGTTTATGGTAACGCTTACATGCATGGAACAGGCATTAACTTCTTCGCTAAATTCTACATCATCAATGACGCCGCGTAGCTTAAGTGCCTTTGTTGCAATCGTGGCAAGGTTCATAAGCGTTGTAGGCTCTAGCTTGTCGCCATTTTGTTTTTTTATGTACGCACGCGTCTGCATGTAGCGATGCCACGCATTTTGTATGGCTTCGTCTTCTATGTTGGGAAATGTTACCTTTTCTATGCGCGTGAAAAATGTGGTGTGCCGACAATGGTCAGACCAGTAGGTGTCAAACACGCGTAGTTCGCTAAGCGTAGGCGGGCGCTGCTCTTCATGTTTGTAATAGTGCTGAATGTGTTGTAAGTCTGCAATATCTAATGAGAGCCCCAGTTTTTCTTTGAGCACCTCCATGTCTTTTTCCGTATAAAACACAAAGTCGTGCAGAATGGTAGTCTTTGTTTTTGTAGGCTTTATTGGCTGACTTATGGGTGCATGCTCAATGTGGCTTAAGCGCATTTCTACGGGGTTAATGATGTATGAGGCTATTTTTTGCATGGCTTGGTCATTGAGTTTATTTTCATCCTTTGCCGACTCGTTGTGGTAGAGGAGCAAAATTTGTCCCGTTGTTACGCTGCAGTTGTCATAGCCCAGCAGATGCAAGCCCTGCTCTGCGGCGTCCGCACGCGCATCATATTGCGCAGGTAGGCTTTCCATAGCAATGTAGTCAAAATACTCCACGGCTTCTGGTAGCTCTTGTGTGTTTGAAAGGCACTCTGCAAGAGAGGTGTAGACCCATGTGCGCGGCACTTCGGCAAACACCGTGTGCATGGACTTTTGAAGCCCTTCAAGGGCAATGTCAAATACGTTGTAATACAACACATGTCGTATATTTTCAAGTGTTTTAATGTTCAGTATTTCTCGTATTTCCCACAATAAAGCCGCGCGTTCAGTAGCATGAACCCCGTGCTTTTCTACAAAAATTCTATGAGCAAGCATGTATTTTTATATTATAACTTCACCCACACTTTAAGACTACGCTTGTGTAATTTGCGCTTTGTGCTGGGTGGATTCAAGCGGTGTCTATGCCATGTACGGTAAGTTTATACACGGCTTTGCTATACTAAAAAAATGGCAGACAAAATTACTTCTCGGGATGAAGATTATTCTCAATGGTATTTGGATATTGTAATGCGCGCACAACTTGCGGACTACAGCCCCGTCAAGGGTTGCATGGTCATTCGACCGCGTGGCTACGTGATGTGGGAGTTGCTGAAAGACCAGCTTGATGCGCGTTTTAAGGAAACGGGGCATGTAAATGCGTACTTTCCGCTTTTTATACCGCAGAGTTTTATTGCGAAAGAGAGCGAGCATGTGGAGGGCTTTGCGCCTGAACTTGCGGTTGTAACACATGGTGGAGGTGAAGCACTTGAAGAGCCGCTTGTTGTGCGCCCTACGTCTGAAACCATTAT
Organism: Spirochaetia bacterium; assembly: GCA_965196605.1. Lineage (GTDB taxonomy): Bacteria > Spirochaetota > Spirochaetia > WTKD01 > CBDAKK01. The sequence goes on along the minus strand of CBDAKK010000001.1, from coordinate 459,528 downwards.
TTGGAGCATGTATAAAAAATGGATACAGTCCTACCGTGATTTGCCAATTTTGATAAACCAATGGGCAAACGTGGTGCGGTGGGAAAAGCGCACGCGCCCGTTTTTGCGTACCACGGAGTTTTTGTGGCAGGAGGGGCATACGGCGCATGAGAGCGAGGCCGAGGCGCGCGAGGAGACTTTGCGCATATTTGAAATTTACCGATGCTTTGCTGAAGAGGTGCTCGCGCTCCCAGTTGTTTGTGGAAAAAAGTCCGAGGAGGAAAAATTTGCAGGCGCGGTCGATACCTATGCTATAGAAGCCCTTATGCAAGATGGAAAGTCCTTGCAGGCGGGCACCTCTCACTTTTTGGGACAGAAGTTTGCAAGGGCCTTTGAGGTGCAGTATCAAACGCGCGATGAGAGTCTTGACTACGTGTGGGCGACTTCATGGGGCGTCTCCACGCGGCTTATAGGCGCGGTTGTTATGACGCATTCTGATGATAAGGGGCTTGTCGTTCCTCCCAAAATTGCGCCAACGCATGTTGTTGTAATTCCCATTTATAAAAAAGGCGCGGACAAGGACGCTATAGAAAGGAAGGCACGGGAGCTTGCAAAGACACTTGCTGCTGATTACAGAACAAGCTGTGACAGCGAGGATGCGACCTCACCGGGCTGGAAGTTTGCCGAGTGGGAGCTGCGTGGCGCATGCGTGCGCGTTGAAATTGGCCCCAAAGATTTGGAGAAAAACCAGTGTGTTGTGGTGCGCCGCGACACTGGCGAAAAAGTTTTTGTGCCCCTTGAAAACGCGCATGCGCACATAGGTGGTGTGCTTGCTGCTATGCAAAGCGACTTGTTGCAAAGGGCGCGAGGCTTTGTTGAGGCAAACACGCGGCGAGTTTCCACCTTTGATGAGTTTGCAACACAAATGCAGCAAGACATTCCGGGTTACATCGTTGCACCTTGGGATGGCACGTCGCAAACTGAAATTGCCATTAAGGAACAAACCAAGGCTACCATTCGCGTGCTGCTTGAGGAAGAGCCACAAGAAAGCGATGTGTGCATATACACGGGAAACAAGGCAGCCTACCTCGCCGTGTTTGCAAAGGCGTATTAGGCACAAGGAAAAGGCTATGAAACTACGAAAGGCATTAAACAAACCCATGCAGTTTTTAAGTACGCCGTGGGAGCAGGGTATGCAAAATTATTTTTTGCGTAACAAAACGTACATTGTGTTGTTCTGCGTGCTTTTTGTGTTGAACTTGCTTATTTATGGGCAGAGACTTGTTGGCAACGTGCTTGCGTGGGAAGACTTTATGCGCTTTTTGCGCGATGCTGGGACACAAGTGTCTGTTGGTAGGTGGTTTAATGGTTGGGTAGGAAAGTATGTTTTAACAAAAGAGCTGCATATACTGCCGTATTTTAACACTGTGGTAGGTGTTTTTTCGTTTACCCTTGCCGGGTTTTTAACAGCCTTGCTTTTTAAACAAAAAAGACCCTTGCCCATAGCCGTCGTAACCTTACTTTGTTCTACAGCGCCTTATGTGACCCATAATTTCTTTTTTAATACAAATACTATAGCGTGGATAACTACTGCATGGGGAGTGCTTGGGTTCTATTTATTTTGTACTAAAAAAACTGTGTTACGTGGTGCTGTATTTTTTATACTTCTTGTGCTTTCAATTGGCGCATATCAAACTATTATTCAGGTTTTGCTTGCAATAGTGCTAATACAAAGCATGCAGCGTATTTATGGAAAAGAAAAACGAGAAATTTTGCAAGAGTTCTTACGTGCTTTATTCTATATTGTTTTTATTTGTGTTGCATTTTTTGTATCTTCGTATATCAATGTATTATTTATCAAGTTTAATGAATGGCATGTGGAAACAAAGTCTGCAACATTGTTAGAGTGGCAGTCTTTAAAGAAATATGCGCAAAACATTATAAGTAGCTATGCATCATTTATGAATCTTGGAAACATTATACGGTACAAAATTCAGTACATCATTTTGTATATGCTAATGACAATTATAGCGACTGGGACTATGCTTGTTTTGTTTGTAAAAGAAAGAAAAGCCTTAAAAATAAAAATACTCACGCTTATAGGCTTTGTCTTGCTTATCCCGCTTATTGCAGAACTACCTGCCCTATTAGGAAAATATACTGCTATAAGAGCATATTTTACTGTTTCCTGGTTCATTGCGGGATTTTTTGTATTTGTTTATGAAGCTTTTGAGAAGCAACAATCCTTATACGGCGTATTGAGAAATAGCGTTTTGTTTATTATTGGCTGTATTTTAACAACTAATGTTTTATATGCAAATGTGTTTTTTTATACAGTTCATAGACAAACACAATCAGATATTATCCGAGCTAATCAAATAGTATCTCGTATCCGACAAGATCCCAATTATAAAAGTGAGACAACACCACTCAAATTCAAAATTGTTGGAGAAAAGCGATTTGCTGTGACAGGTTCGCGTTGGCTTCCTGGTGTTCTGCCCGGTTGGTCAAAATATAACATATTTACGCATTTCACTGATTTGAATTTTGTAAAAATGTCGGATGAAACATTTGAGAATTTAGAAAATAAACTTGCTAAAAAAGAAGGTGTGTATCATACATATCCCGCTCAAAATTCTATCATTGTCAATGATAAAAATGTTGTTCTATTCTTAGATGCGCGAAGAATAAATGCAAAAATATTTTATCAAAATAGAGAGCGCTACACACCAGTAGCGCAGTTTTCAGAATTTCGTATGTACTATCAAAATAACTTGTTGTGCTATCTAAAAGAAAATCTCAGTGAAGCCGAAAAAAATACTCCAGTGTTTCTTCATGTTGTGCCGGAGAATGCTGTCATGCTATCAGAGCAGAGAAGGGCTTATGGCTATGAAGGGCGTGACTTTCTATTTAGTGAACTGGGGGTGCGCAACAAAGCTAATGTGCTCTTTGCGTGTCAAACACTACCTTCATACCCAATCAAAGAAATACACACGGGGCAGTATGTACCACGAACGAAAAAGCAGAAACTTGCTTTTGTCATGCGAGAAGTGAATACAAGGCGAAAGCAAGCAAGAAGTTTTGGTGCGTTTTGGGACATAATACGTAACATAAAAAAAGACATACAAACAGAAAAAATTGTCATGCCTGGGCGTATGTGGGAAACGCGCATTTCATTGAAGTAACCTTTATTTTTATTATTGCCTTTTGTGAATTTTAGACTTGTCAAATATGACACATTCTATAATTTGATGGATTAAAAAAAAATAGGTAACTCACATATTATTTTCACAATGCAATCTTTTTTGGTTAATTAAAAATTATACTGTTGTTTTTTTAGTTTAATTTACTATGCATTAGACATGAGTAAGTTAAAGCGAGTTTATTTTTTAATTTTGGGTTCTTTTGTAATTATGTCAAACGAATGCTATAAGATAGCAGAAGATGTGATTCCGAGTACGCCTACCATTTTCTTAGTTGGCGGCTTTGACTCGAGTAGTAGACACCAACACGATGTATGGTCTTCGATAGACGGTGCTGAGTGGAAAGAACTAACGCCAAAGGGAAATGCGGCAAAGGAAATTAGCGAAAAAGAGGGGCGTTTGTTTGCCCGTATGTCCCGTCATAAGGTGGTTCCATTTAAAAATTTTCTTGTGATTGTTGGAGGACAATTCCATGAATCAGGTTCTAGCCCTCAAGTAAAAGACGATGTATGGCTTTCACTCAATGGGGGAAGATGGCTCAAAGTAAAAGCAAATACAAAAGAACCTGCGGCTCGCTATGACCATGAGGTAGTTGTGTTTAAAGATTCTATTTTTGTCATTGGTGGTACTAATGGTAAAGAAGAATTGAACGATGTGTGGTCTTCTATAGATGCTGAAAATTGGATTCGGATCAAGGCTAATGATGATACGGGTTTTAAGGCTCGCGATCGTCACCATGTGGTTGTATTCAAAAATAAAATCTTTCTCATTGGTGGAAATTTTTATGAGAGAAAGAACGGTAATAGAAAAACTTTGAAAATAAACAACGATGTGTGGTCATCTAGCAATGGTAAGACTTGGGAGATTGTAAACGATGGCGGCAATGGAAGTTTTCCTGCTCGTACTAGTTATCAAGTAGTTGTCTTTCAAGACACGCTTTTTGTCATTGGAGGTATTTCTAATTCTAAGCGAAGAAATGACGTTTGGGCATCGGGAGACGGAAAGACATGGAAAGAAGTAAAGCCTAATGATAATAAAGGATTTTCTGCTCGTAATGCACATCAAGTAGTTGTCTTACAAGACAAAATGTTTTTAATTGGGGGTGATACGGGTGGTTCTAATTATCGTGCTCCCAGTGGTTATAAAAACGATGTATGGTCTTCTGTCGATGGAAAGACATGGAAAGAAGTAAAGCCGCATAATGATAAGGGATTTACTGCTCGTATAAGTCATCGTGTGACCGTGCTTAATGTGAGAAAGTAATAAAAGTTTGCAAAGCGTTTTGTCTTTGCAGTGTGTTGTATTTGAGGAAAGATATTTTATCTTTCCTCTTTTTTTGCTTCATTTCAATAGTTACGAAAATACATACATACGTGGCTTTCGTATCAATGTTTCAGCGATATGAATACTTGCACTAGCTGCATTATTTAGCAAAAATGCTCAAGGCCTATTGGCATGCCTTGTTGCACTGCTGAATTTAGGTGCTTGTTTATAATAAATTCATACGCTTCTGTAGGTATTCCGGGCACACTATTGTGCTCGCTACGCAATAAGGCGCAGTTGTATTGTGTGAGGGCAGTTCCTGCGGCTATGTCAGTGCCTGCAAAGAGGCTTCTGCGTGTGGTAAAGTAATGCGGCAACAATACCGCGCAGTTCTTAGTGGCATGAGTGCTGTTTTCGTGGTTTTTGCCTGCATGCGTAGCACCTATAATTGCTGCAACCTTTTCTGCTCCATAGCGTTTTTTTACAGCAGCTTGCGCCGCATGAGTTCCTTTGCTTTTGTATATGTTCGCTATGTGAGTAGTGGTTTCTACCATTTCCAAAAACTGCTGCGGCAATAGCGCAATGGGGTCGTCCGGAGAAATGGCCGCATCAGCATGCTCTGCGGGCAGGGTGAGGTGTTTTTCTACCATGCTGCTTCCGCATGCTGCGGCCACGGCTGGTAGCATTGCAGGCTCCTGCGTGTGGTCAGATACACCGCACACGCAGCCAAAAAGTGATTGGTATTTTTCAAGGACTTGCAGCGAGTACGAATAAGGCGAAGCGGGGTATTGGCTTACGCAGCGTAAGACTGCAATGTCTTTCACCTTGCCAAAACGCAAAATGTCAATTGCGCGCAACAGGTCGATGAAGCTTGACACGCCGCTTGAGAGTACGACTGAAACGTGATGTTGGGCAAGTGCCTCCAAGAGTTGAATGTGGTTTACTTCTGGTGAGGCTATTTTTACTCTTTCAGACTTAAGCTGTAGCAGCAGCTCTAGTGACCTTAAGCCAAAAACGCTACACAAAAACCGTAAGCCGCAGGCTTCTGTGTATGACTTAAGTTTGGCATAAAATTCGGGCTCTTGCTCCACAGATACAAAGTACTGGTAAATGTTGGTAGCCCCGCTTGGGAGTGAAATGACGCCCGCGTGTTGTGAGACTATTTCGTCGGCTATGACCCATTGAAACTTTGCAGTTGTAGCACCAGCATCGCGTGCTGCGTCTATCATGCGCCGTGCCTTGTCAAAAGAGCCGAGGTGGGAGGTGCCTATTTCTGCTATAAATTCGTGCATGCAACTTATAAAACTCAAGGCCTACTATAGCATCAATGCTTTTTTTGCATTGTTGAAAATCCACAGTAGGGTACAAGCGCATCGGGTATGCGCACGCTACCATCTTTGTTTTGGAAGTTTTCCACAATTGCAACGAGGGTGCGCGGTATGGCAAGAGCCGTACCGTTAAGCGTGTGCGGAAATATTCGCTGCTTTTTACCCTGCGCATCCTCAATCTGCGTGCGTATACCAAGCCTGCGCGACTGATAATCGGTGCAATTTGATGCGCTGGTGACTTCGCCATAATCACCACGCTCGCCGCGTCCGGGCATCCACGCCTCTATGTCAAACTTTCTATAAGCAGGTGCGCCTAGGTCGCCCGTGCACGTATCCACTATTCTGTATGGAATTTCTAATTTTTGATACAGCGCTTCCTCTATCGCCAAGAGTTCATTGAGCATTGATTCACTTTCGTCGGGGTGGCAAAACGTAAACATTTCCAATTTAGTAAACTGATGCACGCGATAGAGCCCTTTTGAGTACTGCCCGGCTGCTCCCGACTCTCGACGAAAGCAGTGTGAGAGCCCCGCCATTTTTATAGGCAAGAGTTCTGGCGAGACAATGCTGTCAGCGTAATAGCCACCTAAGGTTATTTCGGCCGTGCCTATGAGAGACTTGCCTTCATCTTCAATGTTGTAAATGTTGCTCTCATTTCCGCGCGGGTTAAACCCTATGCTTTGCACTATGGACGTACGCGCAATGTCAGGGGTTTGAAAAAGCGTAAAGCCGCGTTCGCGCAGCATGTCCATTCCAAAGCGCACCAGCGCAAGCTCGAGTAAGACTGCTTCATTTTTTAAGTAGTAAAATTTTGAGCCCGACACCTTTGTAGCATGAGTAAAGTCCACAATCTCGAGTTCATCGCACAATTGTATGTGGTCTTGAGGCCTAAAAGAAAACTGGCGTGGCGTGCCATGGGTTTTTATCACAAGGTTGTCTTTTTCTTCTTTTCCAATGGGTGCATCAGGGTGATGCGTGTTTGGCACTTGCAAGGCAAGCTCTTGAATCTCCGCCTGCAAGCCTTCCAGTTGCGTACTGCGCTCGGCTACAAGCTGCTTGAGTTCCGTTCCACGTTCTACAAGGCGCACGCGTTCTTCGTCTTTTTTATGTGCAATTTCTTTTGCAAGGCTGGTGCGCTCTTGGCGCAGTCTTTCTAATTCTTGTTGTACCGTGAGGTTCTTTGTATACAACTCCACAAGCTTTGGTACGCAGTCCACAACATTTCTGTGCTGAGCAGACGCGCTGAAACGAGACGCATTATTTACAATGTATTTAATATCGAGCATATGACTCCGTGTGCTTATTTTTTAAAAATAGATGATGTAGTTTCTATTATATTGCACGCGCGAGAGGCAAGGGTGTTCTTTGTGGGGGCATGCCCCCACACCCCCCTTTGGGTAAGACGCGGTACTGCGCTTAAGCGCGTGTAAGCTTCACGCCGCGTGTGTTTTGCTTGCGGAGCATTGCGTGAACGCCATTGGTTGCCAAGCAGCTATTTTAAATACGCTATCTATTCGGATGGCCGTTCTTTTTCTTTTCTTTTAACATCCTTGGCAGCCTTAATGCCCCGTCCATGGGGCGGCTGTTAGGACGCTCACGAGCGAAGCGAGGGGTGCAAACTATCGCATAAGCACCGCTGTGCGGTGCAAATATGGAGCTTGCATCAAAGAAAAAGCCGCTGTGGGGGCACGCCCCCACACCCCCGCGTATTAAATAAACGCTTCTTGTGCCGTCCGTGGCACGGCTGTGAGGACGCTCACGAGCGTAGCGAGGGGATGCAAACTATTACATAAGCGCTTTGTGGGGGAGTGTCCCCCACGCCCCCCTTTGGGTAAGACGCGGTACTGCGCTTAAGCGCGACTAATTTTATTGAAGCATGTTTTCATGCTCACACTGTGGCGGCTAAGACTCGGCTCCAAATAAGCCATATGCGCCGATAGCTGTACTTTCTTTTCTCTTTTTTACCATCCATGGCGCACAATGCATGCCATCCATGGCATGTGCGTGGCACGAAAAAAAGAAAAGAAAAAGAACCAAAGTCGCGAGCGTAGCGAGAGGATGCTGACATTCAGATTGCGGAGCGCAGCGTAGCAGACATGGAGTATTCGCATCAAAGAGAAAAAACATCCTGTGAGGCTACGCCATAGGGAGCAAGACACAAGCGCTTTGTGGGGGAGCTACCCCCACGCCCCTCGTGGGGTAAGACGCTGTACTGCGCTTAAGCGCGAGTGTTTGTTGTTATAGCTCACGCGGTATTGCTAACGCAGTACGATATGTTGTGGGCTAAGGCACACGCCTTTTGTTGCCACGGCGTGGAACGCGATATGACGATTTCTCGGATGGCCGTTCTTTTTTTTCTTTTTTTATGCATGCAAAAAAAGAAAAAAAAGAACCAAAAAAAAGAAAAAAAGCCTGCTGTGAGCTAAAGCAGTAATGACATAGACATAGATACTGTGTGCAAGTATTAAAATTGTATCGAAGCAAGTTTGTGTGAGTGCAGTGCAAAGATGGAACTTGCATCAAAAGAGTCGGGAGCCGAAGGCGAGCGGCTAGAAACAATTAAAATAAGTGTCGCAACGCGACACAGAAATGGAGCCTATAGCAAAAAGCATGCTGTGTGCTAAAGCAGTAATAACATAGATACTGTGCGCAAGTATGAAGATTATATGGAAGTAAGTTTGTGTGAGTGCAGCGCAAACATGGAGCTTGATCAAAAGAGTCTTAAGGTACTGCAAATAAAAAGGCTTTACGCGAGGTAAAGCCTTTTTGGTACGGAACTACTTTTGCGTTTATTGCAAAAAGCGTAGAGCCGCTTCGTAGTTGGGCTCGTTTGCTATTTCAGAAACAAGCTCGGTGTAGAGCACGGTATTGTTTTCGTCTAAAACAACCACTGCGCGTGCAAGCACGTTTGCCAAGGGTCCGTCGACTATTTCGAGCCCATACGCCGTACCAAATGCGTGGTCCATGTCTGAAAGCATGATGCTGTGTGAAATGCCACCTTCCTTGCAAAAGCGCGCTTGTGCAAAAGGGGTGTCTCGACTAATACCAATGACTAAAAACGAGTCCTTGCTTTGCCCTTCAAAAGACTTTGCACTTGTCGCACATGTTGAAGTATCAAAGCTTGGTACTATGTTAAGAAGTTTTTTCTTGCCCGCGTAGGAGCTAAGCGTAACGCGCTCTAAAGATTCAGAGGCGAGGTTAAAATCAGGAGCAAGACTACCAACAGCTGGAAGTTCTCCTGAAGTGTGAATTGTGTTTCCTTTAAATGTAATGGTTGCCATACAAAAATTATAGGACACTTATATGGACGCTGTCAATGCTTAAGCGCGTGTTTTTTGACCTGCTCTAAGCTACATGAGGCTTGAGAGTACACAGACGCGCGGAAGCCCGCGTAAGTCATGCGCAATACGCACGGTTTTGTAGTTGCTGTGGCCTGCTTTTTCGAGTACCTTGTCAATTTGTAAGGGGTCGCACTCTAGAACAAGCGCATGATTATGCTGCAGCTCTGCAGTAGCCTCAAAAAGCTTGCGAATGAAAAAAAAACCATCGCTTCCATTCTCCGTGCTACTACCAACAAGTGCTTGGTATGGCTCATGCATAAGCGTATTTTGCGCATATTTATATTCCTGCGGCGCGACATAGGGTAGGTTTGCAACTATTATTTTTATATCATGGAGCGTTGTTTTTTCATCATGCATGTAAGGCTGCATTGTTTTTAAGGACTCCCGCACATCCCAGTGATACAGACGCACTACATGTTTTGCACCTTCAGCCCCCAGAATTTTTTGAGCATTTGTTTCAGCAAGCCTTAGGGCACGCGTGCTGTTGTCGCTCAGCAACACCTTGCATGAGCTTGCTCCTTTGCTAAGTTCTGCGGCAAGCGTAATGCCAATGCAACCGCTGCCCGTCCCAACGTCCAGTATGGTCTGCGGCGTGGCTTTAGCGCATGAGAGGGCTTGTTCCACCACAAGCTCGCTTTCAACGCGCGGTATAAGCACGTCAGCATTCACACAAAAACTTCTTCCATAAAATTCTTTTTCTCCCGTAAGATATGCAAGTGGAACGCCCTGTATTCTCTGCTCTATGAGTTGAAAAATTTTATCGTGTGTTTTTTCGCAGACTTCTTGCTGCCCCTGCATAATCAACTCTTTCTCGCTCATGCCAAGTACATGCCCAATTAACACGCGTGCCTCTAAAGCATGGGTTTGTACATGCGGGCGCAGCAAGGTGTTGCATGTTCTTAGTAACACCTCAATGCTTTTTTTGTTTTGAGAAACGTTCATATGTAGAAAATACTTTTCATATATAGCAATTGCGGAACGTTATTCTAAGTCGCTCATGCCTATTCTCACAGCGCTTATGAGCTGTACCACATCGCCTTCCATAATTCTGTCGAGTTGATACAAGGTTAGATTTACCCTGTGGTCTGTCACCCGGTTTTGGGGAAAATTATAGGTGCGTATACGCTCGCTTCTATCTCCGCTGCCTATTTGCGTTTTTCTCGTTTTAGACATTTCAGCATTTTTGCGCTCTTCCTCCAGCGCTATAAGGCGAGCGCGCAAAACACGCAGCGCCTTGGCGCGGTTTTTGTGCTGGCTTTTTTCGTCTTGACAAGAAACAACAAGCCCCGTCGGCAAGTGAGTTACCCGTACCGCGGAGTCTGTGGTGTTTACGCTTTGCCCGCCCGGACCCGAAGAGCGGAAAACATCTATTCTAATCTCCTCAGGTGAAATTTCTACTTCAGTTTCCTCAGCCTCTGGAAGCACTGCAACGGTAACCGCAGAGGTGTGTATTCTGCCGCCGCTTTCGGTTGTGGGTATGCGCTGTACGCGATGTGTTCCACTTTCGTATTTGAGCACGCCGTATGAGGAGCCGCTTATTGAGCAGATGATTTCTTTGTATCCGCCTATGCCCGTTTGGTTAGAGTCCAATATTTGCACAGCCCAGCCCTGCGTTTCAGCAAAGCGCGTGTACATGCGGAAGAGGTCAGCAACAAAAAGCGCGGCCTCTTCTCCGCCAGTGCCTGCGCGTATTTCCATGATAATGTTTTTACTATCAAGTTTGTCTGTGGGAATAATGAGCTCTCGTAATTGCGTAAAAAGTACTTCCAGCTTTGGGGTAAGCTCGGCTATTTCTTCTTCAGCAAGAGACGCCATTTCAGCGTCTCCAGAGTTTGTCATTTCCTCAGCTCCACTAATGGAGGTGAGCATATCCTCATAAGCCTTTTGACTCTCTGCGAGTTTACTCAGCTTGCTGTGTTCTTGCATGACGTGCTTGTAGTCCGCGTGCCGTTTTGGCAATTCAGGGTCTGCCATAGACCTTTCTATTTCAGGCATGCGTGCAAGTTCTTTTTCTATTTTGAGTTTTAGCGTTTCGTATGACATGTATGCTACTATTATAGCTGTACGCACTCTAAGCATATGCAAAAACCTATAAGTCCGAGAAAAACCACTGAACAAAACACTCCCGCTCATGCAACAATGCGCAAGCCGCCGTGGCTTAAAATTGCGCATAATACAAACGACAATTTTAAATTTATAAAATCTTTGGTGCGTGAAAATCGACTTGCAACGGTTTGTGAGGAGGCGCGCTGCCCTAACATTCACGAATGTTGGGCTCAGCATAAAACCGCTACCTTCATGATATTAGGTGACACTTGCACAAGACGTTGCCGTTTTTGTTCCGTGAAAACGGGGCTGCCAAAGGTGCTTGACCTTAAGGAGCCACAGCGTGTTGCGGACTCTGTTGCTCAACTTGCACTTTCGCATGTGGTTATTACCATGGTCAATAGGGATGAGCTTTCTGATGGCGGCGCGCAGATGGTGGCCGCGACTGTACACGCCATACGCAAGGAAGCACCGTCTTGTAGCGTGGAGCTTTTGACGTCCGATTTTATGGGGAATGAGCATGCCATACATACGGTGCTTGATTCTGAGCCTGCGGTCATGAGCCACAACATTGAAACGGTGCGCAGACTTACGCCCTTGGTGCGTTCACGTTCTGATTATGTGCGCTCCTTGGATGTGCTAAAAATGTCTTATGAATACGCGCCGCAGATACCGGTCAAGTCCAGCATCATGCTTGGGCTTGGTGAGGAGCGCGCGGAAATTTTGCAAACCCTTGATGATTTGCGTGAACATAACGTAAGCATTGTGAACATGGGACAGTACTTACAACCAACGAGGCAACACCTACCGGTAAAGCGCTACTTAAGCCCTGAAGAATTCAATGCCTTAAAAGAACAAGCGCTTGCGCGTGGGTTTGTACACTGCGAAGCCGCGCCCTTGGTGCGTTCTAGTTATCATGCGGGGCTTGATTACGAAGAAGTGCGAAAAAAACTTCACCCGCTCTATGCTTCGTGATGCGTATTTTCTAATGTTATAGATATGACTACAACTCATTTACAGGAACCTACTGACAAACACGCGCGGGCGCAGCTTGTCGAGCAACTTGCACGCGAAATAGCGCATCATCAAGATTTGTACTACAACAAAACGCCCGCCATCAGTGACGGTGAGTTTGACGCCTTGTGGGACAAACTGCGCTCCTTGGAACCCGACCACCCTAGGCTACGCGTCATAGGGGCAGACGAAGGTTTTTTTCCAAAGACTGCGCACATCATGCCCATGGGTAGCCTTGAAAAAGCAGCGGACGAGGAAGCCTTTTATGCGTGGGCAGCGGAACAGGGGAGTGAGTGCTATGTAGTGCAACACAAACTTGACGGGGCGAGTTTGGAACTACAGTATGTGGATGGCGTTTTGCGCGCGGCGGTAACGCGTGGGGACGGCGCAGTGGGTGATAATATTTTTGTGAACGCGCGTAACATGCAGGGCGTTATAAAACAACTTCCACTTTCTCTCAACTGCGCGCTGCGCGGTGAAGTGATTATGACGCATGAAGTGCATAAAAAATACTTTAGTGATAAAGCAAATTGTCGCAACGCCGCAAACGGGCTTATGAAGAAAAAAGACGGCGTTGGCGTTAAACACTTGCAGGTCTTGTGCTATGACTTGTGGTTTGAGCAAGCGCAGGAACAGCGTGCTGCTTTTGAGTTTTTGCGTGAAAATGGAGGAGCGGCACACAACAGCGCGCAGAGTAGGGTTGAACGTGTGCGTAATTTTGACGAAGTGCGCGGCTTTTCTGAAGATGAAAAGCTGCAGTTTTTACGCGCTTGTGGTTTTGCTACCGCGCCGCATGCCATATGCAAAGACGCCGCTGCAGTATGTGAATATAGAAACGCGGTTATGAAAACACGCGAAAAGCTTGGTTACGACATAGACGGCCTTGTGGTAAAAGCACCTTATGCCCAAAAAGACGACATGCTCCTTGCGCGCCCCAAGCGGCACATAGCCTTTAAGTTTCCACTGGAGCATGCGGTTACCGTACTGCGCGAGATTATATGGAGCGAGTCGGGGCATTTATATACTCCTGTTGCGCTACTGGAGCCCGTACGCATTGCGGGCACGGTAGTAAAGCGCGCAAATCTTGTGCACCCCCAACACATAGAAGAATTACAAATACGCCTTGGCTCACAAGTCATGGTGGCAAAGCGTGGCGAAATAATACCAAAGGTGGAGCGGCTTGTTCATACCCCTGAGGATGCAAAGCAGATAGTTTTGCCAAGCCATTGTAGCACCTGTGGTACTGCTGTTGTAAACGAGGGCACGCGGCTTTATTGCCCAAACTTTAGTTGTAGAAGACGCCTGCTTTTTCGCGTAGAGCGTTGGATAGCCGTACACGAAATAGACTACTGGGGAACCTCGCTTTTGTACAGGCTTGTTTTGGAAGAAAAGCTTGTAAATACCATGGGTGACTTATATAGGCTTTCTGAAGATACGCTTGCATCGCTTGATAGAATAGCTGCACCGCTTGCAAAAAAACTGCATACTTCACTCCACAAAAACACAAGCGTATCATTTGAAAGGTTTCTTGCTTCCATTGGCATAGAAAACGTTGCAGCGCTCACTGGCAGAAAACTTGTTGCTGCGGGCATAGACAATTGGGACGCACTGCTCAGTGCCGAAGAGGGTGCACTTTCTGATATAGACGGAATAGGGCCCACCATTGCGCAGGCAATAGTACATGCTGTACATAATTTGCGTGTCGAACTTGAAGATTTATTGCATTTTGTGCGCATTGCTGAAAACTCACAAAAAAACGCAGGCGCGCTTGTGGGCATGTCCTTTTGTTTTACTGGCACCTTAACGCATAATGGACGCACCATAGCGCGCAAAGAGGCAGAGGGCATGGTAAGCCGTGCGGGCGGGAGCGTGAAAACCTCTGTTACAAAGGACTTGACCTATTTGGTTACCGACGATGTGAATGCACGTTCTACAAAAAGCAAAAAGGCGCAAGAATATGGCACGTCTCTTATAAGCTGCGAAGCTTTTTTGCAATTGCTAGAGGGAAAAAAAGGCTAGGCTCTATGTAATGCTCTCGGTAATTTAAGACCACCGAGGAGAACAGTAACACCTTAGCTCCATGTGTTCCATACATGTTTCAGTCGTCTGTAGGTCAAGTGTGCTCCTATTATGTTGCGTGCTGCCATGCCCACTTCCAGTTCAGCAAGCGCGCCACTTACAAAAAGGTTGGTGTGCCATTCAAGGTTGGGGGAGACTATAGGAAAGTTTCCCATAGCGTGCGGTAGCTTGTAATTGCGTATGAGACTTTGCACTATTTCTTGGTGCGGTGCAATGATGCGTGTGAGATTTGCCGAACTTGAGTTTTCGGGCGCGCGCGTGTTAAGCCCGCTTGCGCATATGACTGCATCGTAGAGAAATTGTTTATTGTTAGAAAGTGTTAGTTCATATTTTTTTTCACACGCGCCAGTACCTTTATAAGCTTGTTGCCTGAGCATGCGTACTGTAGCAACGCGTCCATAAACAATGGAAAAGCGTTTTGCAAGCGCGGGATTGTTTTGAATATTTTCGCATTCTTTCAACAGGGCGGGGTTTATGCTTCCGGGATAGCGGTGTTTTTTGAGCAATGCAGCGCGCTCTTCATATGAGCTAAGGCGCAAAAACGAAGGCTGACAGCGCGGGCCTATGAAACATGGGTTGCTGTCAAAGTTTGTTACGGTGTGCGGTTGTGGGCAAATAAGGGTAACGTCATGATTCTTTGTTTTGACTAAACGCAGGGCGCACTGCGTGCCACTCATGCCGCCGCCTATGACGCAAACCTTTGTATTGTTTTTGGGGGCTACAAATGATTCGTGCAGCACGTGGTTTTGTGGTTCTAGCTCTGCTGCAAAGGCTGCGGGCACACTTGCATCGTCCTGTCCCATTGCTAAAATAACACGGCGCGCAGAAACAGTGTGTTGCAAGTGCGTGCTGGGGTTCTTGCATTCTATGTGCCAAGCATCTTCTTGGTACCTTAAGGCTACAACGCATGCTTGTAGCCAGTGGTTTTGTACCTTGCATTCTTCTAAAAGTGCGTGTGCATGCGCGCTAAAAACCGGTAGTGACGGCGTAGCGTAAGGTCCCCAAAAATGTGATGCACCAAATCCGTTGGCACGCGCATACTTAAACAAGTGGCGGAAATCCCTATGAAGAGAGTGGCTTCCCGGCGAGCGTAAGTACGGCACTCCGACAGCCTTGCATTGCGATATGAAGCGGGCTAGGGGAGTTGTGTGCGTGTCTATAATTACCGTGTTTCTTCGTATATTTTTCGGGAGGTTCACAAAAAGCATGGAGCCGTGTATGCCCCCGCCAATTATTGCAAGAGATTTCATAGTATGTATTCACACAGAGTGTTTTGCAGAAAACGTTAGGTATGGGTGTCTTATTTTCTTACTGCCTTGCTGTAATGTGGCTCTGTGCCACCTTGTGTTCCACTAATGCGGCGTAAACGCGTGCGTACGCTTTGGTAACGCCCTGTAAAGAGAAGCAATAATTTTCTAAAAATGCTTAGTTGTTGGTAGGCGCGTTCGCCTAGTTTGGGAATGTTCAAATTAAATATGATGTACCATTTTAGTAAGCGTTGTGTTTGAACGTTGAAAAACAAGCTCAGGCGACCGGAATTTGAAGAACGTTTTAAGAAATCGTCGCCTGTGGCACCAGTATCAGCGGTACCTTCGCTATTATTCCCGCTTTCAATAATAATTGAGGCAAGTATTACAGGTTGTTTGAGTATTTTGTAGTACAACTCATCGAATTCCATAATTTTTTGATGTACCGATGTTTCAAGCACATCTTGATCGAAAAAGACAATTTCTTTTGGTGAGAGTCCCCCCGAGAGGTACTTTCTTAATAGTTTACGGTAATGCTCTGCTAGTTTATTTTCTAATATAAAATAACGTTCTGATATTACGTGTTTGAGATCATCTTTGTGAATATAAAATTTCTCCATATCGACAATGGGCAATAGATTTTCACCATTAAACTCACTAGCGCGTATTATGGATTCTGATGAAAATTTTTCAATGTATTTCTCGGGCTCGCTCAGAGAAAGATCTTGTGCAGTTTCTTGTAATGTACTCTGGAATTGTTGTTCTACCATGCCGCCGGGCGTTTCAAGCATCTTTTTAATAATGATGTTTGAAAAATTTGTACAGCTTTCATTAAATTCATGCTCACTTTCTATTTGTAAAATCTTTATCTTTAGCAGAAAGTGTAGCACCGCGAAGAGTATAAGAAGTTCGGGGTAGGTCTTAAAGTCTTGTTGTCCTTTTAAGGAGTCCATTTTAGCATATAAGGTATCTGAAAGCGTTTTCCATGTAAGCAGGTCATTCGATTCTACCTTTAACCGCATGTCTGAAAGCGTTAAATCAAACACGCGTGCGAATGTGTGAATGACATTGCCTTGTTCCACCATGTACTGAATTCTACAAATGCACATTTCGCATATAAAGGGAAGCGTAGGCGGGGTAAATAAAAACACGTCATTTCTTACTTGTATGCTGATAATAAGTAGGGTTTCGCGCATATCTGCCGTCGACTCATGCAGCGATTTCATAAAATCTGCGTCGTATACTTTTATGAAGTCTTTAGGAATTTTTACTCCTTTCTTTTCTATTTCTGAAATAAGGGGCAAGACTGAGCTCGTTCCTTTATTAACATTGGTTATTATTTCTGTGATGTATTCTGCGTAAAATACTACAGAACCTTCATCGCATAAACGAATATAATCTTTTTCTTCAGAATTATTTGCATATGAATCATGCCTAAAAATGGCGATTTGGCATTCTTCAAATTTTTCCATGGCATTCATGAAAAGCTGTGGGTTATTTTTTAGTCCAGTCACTTCAAGCGCATCTTGATATAGGATTTTGCTCTTTCCTGTTTGTACTAAATTTTGAAAAATTTCTACTTCTTTTGATCCTTGTATATTGAACCGTTGTAGCAGTCTGGTGACTTCTGAGTTATCGCCATGGAGATACGAAGGATTTGTTATATTACTCATACGTATATTATACAAAATTACTTACAATAAAGTAATGAGTTCTGCAAGTAAGATTTTCCATTGTAGCGCTGAAGACAGCAGCAGAGCACAAGAATTGGATCATGATGCATGCATGGACCTTGCGTTGGATCTTGCTCAGAAGGCGCATGTGGGTGATACGCTACCGAACCCCCGCGTTGGTGCTGTTGTGGTAAAAAACGGACGTATTATTTCTACAGGCTATCACAAGGCACGCGGGACCTTGCATGCAGAGCGTGATGCGCTTAAAAAATTGAGTTATTCTGAAGCGAAGGGCGCAACGCTTTACTGCACGCTTGAGCCTTGTTGTACTACGTGGGAGGGCAAGAAGCAGCCCCCATGCACGGAGGCAATATTGCATTATGGCATAAGGCGCGTATACATTGCCTCGACTGACCCCAATCCCAAGGTGCGTGGTCGTGGTATTGCATTGCTTCGTAAGCATAATGTCATGGTAGCGGAGCTTTCCAAATACACGCAGGTGGAGAACACTATGAATGAGGCTGTACATGCGCTTTATGCCTCTGCAAAACTTGTAGGAGAAACACGAACATACGCACGCCCCTTTGTGCATGCAAAAATAGCACAGAGCTTAGACGCGCGGGTTGCTGCACAGGACGGGAGTTCTGTGTGGATTACTAACTACGCAGCGCGAAAAGAAGTGCACCGCATGAGGCGTGATACGCAGATTTTATGCACAGGTCTTGGTACAGTGCTCAAGGATGATCCACATTATTCTGTACGTCATGTGCAAGGTGCTTCCCCTGCGCTAGCAATATTTGACAGCGCCTTGCAAACACCACCAAGCGCGCGTCTTTTTCAGACGCAACGTAGAGCCCCCGGACTTGTTGTTTGTACCACTGAAAGGGGGTATGAAAATAAAACCGCGCGTAAGGCCTTAGAAGGTGCCGGTGCGCACATTTTGTGCCTAAAGCCTACAGACAAAGACATGCTACGCGTACCACTTGTTGAAGCGCTGCGTCATTTTATAGAATTAGGTGTCTATTCCCTCATGCTTGAAGCAGGGGCAACACTCACCAATGCCTTTTTGAATTTAGGACTTATCGACAAAGTCAGCTGCTTTATAGCGCCTCTTTTTTTAGGTGGTGGCGAGCCTTCACAGCGCTACACCATAGGCACAAGAGACGCACCGCAGTCCATGGACCAAGCAAGACGTCTCATGTACGTAAGCGCGTCTGTGTTAGAAGGTGATGAAAGCGAATGCCCTAATTGCCTACTTTCGGGGTATGTTCACGACATATTTTCGCATTCATAGTGATTGTGCACACCTATTTTAACCTACTTATATGCGTTAGTTTCTTAACAAACAATGATATATTTTAACTACAATGTCTGTATATGCAGATAGTTGTTCTAGGAGCTGGAAGAATTGGAGTGCAAGTTGCGCAAATGCTTTCTCGTGAGAACCATCAAGTTGTTTTCATTGAGCGCGTGCGTACACGGGCTATGAGGGTGCAAACTCGCATCGACTGCAAGGTGATTATAGATGAAGGTACGCGCAAAGAAGTTTTTGAAGAAGCCGATATAGCAAGCGCTGATTATTTTGTAGCGGCTACAGACTCTGATGAAGTCAATCTTATTGCTTGTAATATAGCGAAAAAGTTTTCTCAAAACATAAAATGCATAGCACGTATTAGAAGCAAAGAGTACTTTGAAAATTATGATGAAATGGAAGAACTGTTTTGTGTCGATCATATTGTAAACCCCGAACGTGAGGCGGCATACGCCATTATACGTAGCATAGAATACGGTGGGGGCGTGAGCGATGTGTATACCTTTCAGGATTTTGGACGCATCATCATGCGTAACATTATGGTGTCTTCGAGTTCTGTTATGAAGGATGTGGCAATAAAAGACATTATGAGCATGGCTCAGGTGCCTGCAGTTCTGGAAGGCCGATTCTTGCTTGCCCTTATAGACAGGGAGGGACAGAGCATTGTTCCCTCTGGAGATACGAAGTGTCAGGAAGGGGACGAACTTTTTTTTATAGGTGAGCATGATGTATTGGATGTGCTTTTTACGCATTTAGGAAAGCGTTCTAAAGAAGCAAAGGCAATAAAAAAAATAATGATAATAGGTGGCGGGGAAGTTGGTACGCAATTGGTGGATTGCTATCTTAATACACAGAGCAATAATCTCTCTCACATAATACGAAAAAAGCGTTTTGCAACGCGGGACATAACCATAGTTGAAAGTGACCATGCGCGCTGCAACGAGCTTGCCGATGTATTTCATGATGTTACGGTATTGCATGCAGATGTGAGTGAAGAGAATGTCTTAGAAGAGATTGAGATAAAATCTTTTGACATGGTTATTGCGGCAACCGAATCTCATGAGCGCAACATTGTCATTGGTGCGCATAGCCATAAGCTTGGTGTTAAGCAGACTATAGCGCTTGTTGAGTCGCAGGTATATTTGAAAATAGCTGCTGAATTGGGCATAGGCTATTCATTGAGCGTGAAGAACGAAGTAACCGAGTCTATTAGAAACTACCTTAGTGGACAGATGTCTTTATACTCTATTATTCGAGAGAAAAGCTATGAAATTTTTCGCTGTAGTGTGGAAAAAGACAGCAAGGTTGCTTATACAAAAGTTATGGACATAGTGTTACCAAAGCATTCAATAATACTATGTGTAAACAGTGGGCAAATGGGGAGCATTATTGCATCCGGAAACACTACCGTCGCAGTTAATGATACCGTGTTGTGTCTTGCCCCATCAAGTGAACGGGAGAAGGTTCAAGCGCTGTTTGGACAGGGTGCTATTGCTGCTGCTAGCAGATAGTGCTACATACAAGGGTTAAGCTTATGGCGCATGCAATGACATTGGCAAAATTATTATGAAGCATTTTTTACTAGTTCGAGTTGTCATCTTCATGCTCATGTTATATGCGCTTTTCTTTGTGCTTCCAATACTCATGGCGCTGTTGTACAAAGAGTATGAAATTATCTCTGCCTTTGCAATTCCTGCGTTCATCATTTTACTTATTGGCAGCTTGTTTGTGTATTTCATGCGCTCGCTCAAGGGCGAATTGCACCTTAAGCAAGGGCTTATAGCCGTCCCTATAAGTTGGGTTTCTGTCTCCATAGTTGGTGCCATACCCTATGTCCTCTCTGGGGCCATGCCGTCTTTTATAGACGCCGTGTTTGAAACAACCTCAGGGCTCACCACAACAGGCGCTACCACGCTTATTGAAATAGAAGGGCTGTCGAGAGCAATACTGTTTTGGAGAGCGCTCACGCACTGGCTTGGGGGCATGGGCATTGTCGTTTTAACCGTTGCGGTGTTTCCGCTTATTGGCATTGGGGGCAATACACTCTTGGCAGCCGAAGCTACAGGCCCCTCCTTAGAAAAAATAACACCGCGCATTACGCAAATGGCAAAAATATTTTGGTTGCTCTACTGCGCCTTGACAGTTCTTGAGACCATCTTGCTTATGCTGGTAGGTCTAGGCTGGTTTGATGCGCTTACACACGCCTTTGCAACCATGGCGACCGGAGGTTTTTCTACCTACAATACAAGCCTTATAGGTGTGTCTTCGAGCGTGAAAATTGTAGTATCTATTTTCATGACCCTTGCAGGCATAAACTTTTCGCTCTACTTCCTATTAATAAGTGGCACCTTCAAATCTATTCTCAAGGATTCAGAGCTAAAAGCCTATCTCATCATAATTCTTGGTGCAACGGTATTTATTGTTATAAACCTTATGCGCGCCATGAATTTGTCGCTACGCGAAGCGCTGATAGACGGAGTGTTTCAAGTAAGCTCCATCATCACAACCACCGGCTTTGTCTCAGCAGACTTTGAGCTGTGGCCAAACTTTTCACAAACTGTTTTGTTTCTCCTCATGTTTATAGGCGGATGCGCGGGCTCTACGGGTGGTGGCATAAAAGTCATACGCATACTCTTGACAATAAAGTACATTGCAAGAGAATTGACGTATTTTTTTACGCCATTAAAGGTGCAACGCATTACGCTTAACAAGCGCCCAGTAGGTGAAGACTACGTGCGAATAGTGCTGCTGTTTATAGGCTCTTATGCCTTTTTAATACTCCTCACAACCTTTATAGTCTCCTTAGAAAACTACGACATTCTCACTAGTTTTACCACCGCCCTTGCAACCCTTGGAAACATAGGACCTGGTTTCGGAAGTATTGGCGCGGTTGACAACTATGCGTTTTTTTCCCCATGGATTAAATCGTTCTTGAGTTTGATAATGATAACCGGCCGTCTAGAGCTTTTTGCAGTGCTCATTATTTTTTCGCCGCGCTTCTGGCGATAACTTATACTCACATAATTCGTAGTCTTATGATTAAGACTTGTTCTGAGCAGTGCCGAGTTTATAAACGATGGCGCCGTTTTTTCTATAGTCCTCTGCATCTAAAATATTGCGTGTATCAAAGACATGCAGCGGCTGTGCTTGCACGGCCTCATGCGCGCAAATGTGAGCAAATTCTTCCCATTCGGTGAGCACCACTAAGGCGCAGCAACCTTCTAAAGCCTCTAGTGCTGACTCATGTACCGATATATGGGGACTGAGTATTGTATTCATGAAGTTTTGCCCGCCTTTGGGGTCGTAGCCTTGCACGGCAAAACCCGATTCTATAAAGCTTTTTACAATAGCAAGCGCAGCCGAGTCACGCACATCATCGGTGTTTGCCTTAAAGGCAAGCCCCCACACCGCTATGCGCGGCCTTGCGCTGCCGCTACCATTGCTACTCCCATACACCCCTGCTTTGCCCAGACTCTGCAAAATCCACGAAGAAACAAACTCTTGGTGCGCAATGTTTGCCTTATGCACTTCTTCTACAAGGCTCATGTCAACGCCGTACTTCAGCCCCGTTTGTACCAAAGCCATGGTATCCTTAGGAAAACAACTCCCCCCATAGCCAGGACCCGGCTGCAAAAACTGCGCCCCTATACGCGCATCCAAGCCCATGGCTTTGCTTATGTCGTACACATTTGCATGAGCGCTTTGTGCAAGCTGCGCAATTTGGTTTGTAAAGGTAATCTTCATCGCCAAAAACACATTGGAAGCGTACTTAATAATTTCTGCAGTTTCAAACTCGCTGCAAGTAATGTATGGTGTGTTTTGCCCTTGTGTCAAGGGCTCATAAACTCCGTGCAAGGCGGCGCGCCCCTCGGCGCTGTCACTTGCAATTACTACGCGCTGTGGGTGCAAAAAGTCTGATATAGCAATTCCTTCGCGCAAGAATTCAGGACAAAACCCAAGAGGATTGTTTTTTTCATACTGAGTGAGCAAGTTTCTCACCGAGGCCATGGTCCCCACGGGTATGGTTGAACGCACGGCAAGCACCGTGTTTTCTCCAATTACGGGTATGAGCGAAATAATTGCGTCATGGAGTTGCGACAAGTCAGCACTACCATTAGGAAGCGCAGGCGTACCCACTGCGAGAAAAATAACATCGCAGTCTTTTAGTGCAGCTATGTCGCTTGTAAAATGCAGTCGTTTATTTGCAATGCCTGCTTCCAAAAGTTCACTGAGCTCCGCTTCGTAAATAGTCGGCTCTCCCTTTGAGAGCCTTGCAATTACTTCCTTTCGCTTGTCCAAGGCGGTAAGGTTATGCCCCACATGCGCAAGACACACGGAGGTCACAAGCCCCACATACCCCGTTCCTACAACACCAATATTCATAATGTTATTATAGCGTCCTACACAGCACTTGTGCCATTATGCAATGCTCAATGCTGCTAAGCCGTGGAGCAAGATATTTAAGTAAACAAGCAAATTTTTGTCAGATCTTGTACTCACACGCGCACTCTTTGCAAAAATGCAAGAGCAGCATAATTGAGACGTCCTGCTTGTATCAGCCAAGACGCCTCGCTTTTTATACGCTTATTATTCGTAGGTGAATTTTCTAATAAGATCATCATGAGCACTCACATAGAGTGAACCATCTGCACCTATTGCTATTCCATCTGGATATTTCAATGTAAACTCAGCAACTTTTGTTTCGTCCTTTTCTCCTTTGGATATTCCGGCGAGGGTCGTTACCTCCTGTGTTATAGGGTTTATTTTTCTAATACGGTTATTACCAGAATCAGTAACATACAGCGAACCATCTATACCTATCGCAATTTCCGTTGGGGTGTTAAATTTAGCTTTGGTGCTTATTCCGTCTTTATGGCCTGCTGCGGTACTTCCAGCAAGGGTCGTAACTTGTTGTGTTGTGAGGTTTATTTCTCGAATGCGGTGATTCTTATAATCAGCAACATAGAGCGATGTGTCAGTGACCGCCATTCCAACGGGATAATCAAATTGGGCACTGGTACCTGTTCCGTTTAGGAAGCCACCCTTAATATTACCGTCACTGTCACGATCGTTGGGATTTCCGGCAAAGGTCGTAACTTCTCCTGTGTCTGGGTCTATTTTCCTAATGAGATTATTCTCAGTATCAGCAACATAGAGTGACTTGTTGTCCGCAGCTATTGCTACTCTTAATGGCTTGTGAAATTTAGCGGCTTCACCTGTTGCGTCATTGAAACCTTGCTCCTTGCCAGCAAGGGTTGATACTGTGGTTATAGTTGTGCCTGCATTTGTAGTGAAGGCTATTTTCTGAATGCGATTATTTCCATAATCAGCAATATAGAGTGATCCGTCATTAGCTATTGCTAGTCCATTCGGCAGGTCAAATTGAGCATTGGCGCCTGTTCCGTTTTGCTTGCCACGGGTACTACTTCCAGCAAGGGTCGTAACTTCTTTTGTTGAGAGGTCTATTTTCCGAATGCGGTGATTTTGAAAGTCGGCAACATAGAGTATTTTATTGTCGGGGGTTATTGCAACTGCAGCAGGGTTGTCAAATTGAGCGGCGGTTCCTGTTCCGTTATTAAAGCCTGTGGAACTCCCGGCGATGGTTTCAACTCGCCAAATTTTTTTCTTAGTGCTTGGCGGATTTGTTGTGTCAGGTGGATTTGTTGTGTCAGGTGGATTTTTTATGTTTGATTTTGTTATTGCTGGTTCTGTCTTGGGTGTGTTTGCACAAGAAAAGACCAGTAACGCTAATAATAATATTTTTGTTTTTTGCATTATTTTACTCATATTAAATGAATAGTAAATAATGAAATATAAACAATTAATTTAATTAAATTAATAAAATTGTAACAATAACCCCTTATTAGCGGTGAGCAAGATATTTAAGTAAACAAGCAAATTTTCGTTAAATCTTGTACTTACACGCGCACTCTTTGCAAAATATGCAAGAGTAATCATTGAGACGTACCTATTTTAGGTACTACTACTTGGTAGTATCAATAATTTTTAGAATGCGGTGATTGTTATGATCAGCAACATAGAGCGAACCATCAGATGCTATCGCAATGGCACTTGGTTCATTAAATCCCTTTCCGTCATTGAACCCCACGTCAAGCGTTGACACCGCTTGTGTTTTGAGGTTTATTTTTCGAATGCGGTTATTTCCAGCATCAGCGACATAGAGCGAATCATCCGTAGTTATTGCCAATCCCATGGGGCTGTTAAATTGAGCAGCGGTCCCTATTCCGTCAGTCGAACCTTTGGAACTTCCAGCTAGAGTTGATACCGTGGTTGTGTTATTTTTTGTGTTGAATTCTATTTTTCGAATACGGTGATTACCTTTATCGGCGATATAGAGTGAACCATCCGAGGCTATTGCTATGTCTGTTGGGTTGTTAAATTCAGCTGTGCTTCCTGTTCCGTTCTTGAAACCACCTTTTGTAAAGTGGTACCCTGCATTGGGATTTCCGGCAAAGGTTGATACTGTGGTTGTTTTATTTGTGTTGAATTCTATCTTTCGAATGAGGTGATTCCCATAATCAGCAACATAGAGAGAACCGTCCACAGCTATTGCCAATTTCACGGGGAACTTAAATAAAGCATCGGTGGTGCTACCGTCTCGGTACCCCCCATTTGTGTTGCTGCTATTACCGGTGAATTTCCCGGCAAAGGTTGATACTGTGGTTGCGTTATTTTTTGTGTTGAATTCTATTTTTCGAATGAGGTGATTGCGATAATCAGCAACATAAAGCGAACCATCCGTAGCTATTGCCAATCCCGTAGGGCGGTAAAACTGAGCACCGCTTCCTTTTTTGTCATTGAAACCTTGGGAGCTGCCAGCAATGATTGATACTGTATATTGTTTTGCTGTTTTGTCGAAGCTTATTTTGCGAATACAGTGATTGAACTCGTCAGCGACATAGAGCGAACCATCCGAGGCTATTACTATGTCTGCTGGCTGGTTAAATTTAGCAGCGCTTCCTTTTCCATCACTGCAATCACCTTTAGAACCCCCGGCTATAGCTTCAGCCTTCCAAGGTTTTTTCTTTGTGCCCGTTGGGTTTGTTCTGTTTGATTCTGCCATTGTTGGCCTTGTTCTAGGTTCATTCTTACAAGAAGAAATTATAAATGCTAGTAGTAATGCTGTTATTGTTAGTAATTTTTTTGTTTTTTTTTGCGCATATTCCCATATATAACTTATAGCAAGTAATCAAAAAAAGTCAATAAAAATTATTTAAAATAACTAAAAAAGTTATTTTGAGCATGGGGTTGAGGAGCATAATAGCACGTATTGTGCTTACAGCCCCGTATGTTTTGTACAAATTATGCGTGCTTGCGTTACCATTGCATGAGTAAAAAGCTTGGAGATACTTTCTTTTATATAAGAAACTTTATAATACACACATGGACATTGCAATACAGAAACTTGATGCAGACGCTGCCGTTTTGTTACAACGCAGCATGAGGGGAAATGCATGAACACGCTTACTCCTTTTTGGAACGAGTATGTACATGCGCTTTTAGTGCAGTTGGGCTACGCGGTACCCAAAGACGCCGTGCTTGCCAATGCGCCGCCTGACCTTAGCAAGGGTGACATTGCCTACCCAATGTTTCCTATTTGCGCGCACTTACGCACTGGGGGCATAAACATAAGCCCCGTAGAGCTTGCGCAAAAAATTGTAGAACACCATAGCGCGCGCAGTGACCTTGAGGCGCGGGGTAATTTGCGCAGCGTAGGCCCCTACGTAAACGTGTTTTTGCAGCGTGATGCTGCAATGCAAACCATAGTTGAAGAAATAATGCATGCTGGGGAGGCGTGTGCATCAAGTGATGCATTAAAGGGCGCGCGTATTATGATGGAGTTTTCTGCGCCCAATACCAACAAGCCGCTTCACATTGGGCACTTGCGCAACGACGTCTTGGGTGAGAGCATAAGTCGCTTGCTTGGTTGTTGTGGCGCCGAGGTGAGAAAGGTCAACCTCATAAATGACCGCGGCATTCACATTTGTAAGTCCATGCTTGCGTATGAAAAATTTGGTGAGGGCAAAACCCCGCAGAGTGAAGGGGTAAAGGGCGACCACTTTGTGGGTGATTACTACGTGCAATTTGCAAAGCTTGCGGAGGTAGAGAAGCGCGCGGAGGAAGAGGCGCAGCGCATGCTTGTGCGTTGGGAAAACGGCGATGAGGACGTGCGAGGCTTGTGGAGCACGATGAATGCGTGGGCGCTGGAGGGCTTGGACGAGACCTATGAAAAAACGGGCATATGCTTTGACGCTGTTTACAAGGAGAGCGAAACCTACATGCTAGGCAAGCAGGTGGTAGAAGATGGGCTTGCACGAGGTGTGTTTCACAAAAATGAAGCGGGGGCGGTGGTAATAGACCTTGCTGAAATAAATTTAGACACCAAGGTTGTTTTACGCGCCGATGGTACCAGTGTGTACATAACGCAGGACTTGGGCACGGCCTACTTGCGGCATGCCGATTGGCCTTGTGACACGGCGCTGTACGTAGTGGCGCATGAGCAGAATTACCATTTTACGGTCTTGTTTCACATTTTGGAAAAGTTAGGCTTTGAGCCCGCGCAGAAAAAAAACATGCATCACATTGGCTACGGCATGGTGCATTTGCCTCATGGGCGCATGAAGTCCCGTGAGGGTACGGTAGTTGATGCAGACGAGCTATTGGAAAATATAGCCTCGCTGGTGCGTGCGCAAATTTGTGCGCGTGGCAAAAACGAGGAGCTTGAAGACCTTGAGGCAACCTCCTATAAAGTGGCTTTAGGCGCGGTGCATTACTTTTTATTGAACGTGCACGTAAAAAAAGACCTTACCTTTAATCCTGAAAGTTCCATTTCCTTTCAAGGGAATACAGGGCCTTATTTGCAGTACACCTGCGCGCGCATTACCAGCATGTTGCGCAAGTTTTCCATGCCTGAGGTTTCCGCGCATTGGGGCGAGAGCACTTCTGACATGCAATGGCAACTTGCCTACAAGCTTTCGCACTTTTCGTACGCAGTGCAGCAGGCAGCGCTTAAGTACGACCCGTCCATAGTAGCTCGTTATGCCTATGAATGCGCCTGCCTCTTTGCCTCTTTTTACCAGAGCACGCCCATTGCCACGTGTGATGACGCGCGGGTACAAAAAGCGCGCATGCTACTTTCCAAAGCTACCTTGCAGGTTTTGAAGCATGCCTTGCATCTTTTGAACATTCCGTACATAGAGCGGATGTAGAAAATGAAGTAGTAGTATGTGGTACAAGCATGCGACACAGTATGCAAGGGCGCGCCGTAAGTAATGCCTTGATTCATGGGTGTCACATAAGTTTTTTGACACTTGTGTGTGTACCATGCTCTACTCATATAATTTAAAATTAAAGTAGTGCATGTTTTAAAAGGGGGTTGACCATGGCTTATGCAAGAGAGGCAAGGGCGCGCTTAAAAATTGATG
This sequence comes from Spirochaetia bacterium, assembly GCA_965196605.1. Taxonomy (GTDB): domain Bacteria; phylum Spirochaetota; class Spirochaetia; order WTKD01; genus CBDAKK01. Next base: position 431,597 of record CBDAKK010000001.1, on the reverse strand, counting down.
CCTTGCTCAAAGAGGCGGGTTGGAGATTTTTTGATGATGAGAAGGAAGGCAGGGCAAATATACAACTGGAATCACAGGTGAAAATTTCGCGCGGCGAGAGAGAAGCATTGGGCTATGACTTTGAAAAAACCCACAAGGGCTTTGTCGATTATTTGCTTCTTAATGATAAAAATTTTCCCCTTGTGGTTTTGGAAGCAAAACGAGAACACAAGAACCCCTTAGATGGAAAAGAACAGGCGCGCATCTATGCTGGCAACAACAAAGCTCGTTTTATTATTTTGTCAAACGGCAATCTTCATTATCTTTGGGACACCGAGAGTGGCGATCCTTATATTATTACAAAATTTCCAACGCAAGAGTCGCTCATGCATAGGTGTGACTTTGTGCCCAGCAAGAAAAGCCTTGCAGAGGAAGTAGTGGAAAATGATTATATAGCGCTGAGTCAAAACCCGTATTTACAAGATGACCCAGAGTATAGAAATGAAAAAACAAGAGGGGAATACATATCGAAGCATGGAATACAAATATTACGCCCCTATCAAGTGCAAGCTATTCATTCCTTACAAAAAGCAGCTGCTGAAGGAAAAGACCGCTTTCTTTTTGAAATGGCAACGGGCACGGGTAAAACGCTTATTTCTGCTGCGGTTATCAAATTGTTTTTACGAACTGCTAATGCAAAAAGAATTTTGTTTTTGGTTGACCGTTTGGAGCTAGAAGATCAAGCACATAAAAATTTTAATACCTATCTTCAAAAGGATTTTGAAAGTGTTGTTTATAAACAAAATCGCGATGATTGGAAGAAGGCCGATATTGTTATTTCTACCGTTCAAAGTCTTACCTTTCAAAACAAATATAAAGCCCTGTTTTCACCTACTGATTTTGACTTGATTATTGCTGATGAATCGCACCGTGCCATTAGTGGAAATTCAAGAGCGGTTTTTGAGTATTTTATTGGTTACAAGCTTGGGCTTACTGCTACGCCTAAGAACTACCTCAAAAATATAGACCCCAACACACTTGCAAGCAGAGACCCGCGGGCATGGGAACGAAGACAATTGCTTGATACGTATGTCACCTTTGGGTGCAAGGACGCAGAGCCCACTTTTAGATACAGCTTGCCCAATGGGGTGAAAGAAGGATTTTTGATAAACTCGATAACGGTGGACGCACGTACGAACATTAGTACTGAACTTCTTTCAAAAGAGGGTTATTCGGTTGTGGGGCAGACTTACGAGGGCGAAAATATAGACAGGGTTTTTTATAAGAAAGATTTTGAAAGAAGATTTGTTTCAGAAAAAACAAACTACGTATTTTGCAAGGCCTTGTTAGAAAAGGCACTCAGAGACCAAATGAGTGGAGAGATTGGAAAAAGCATTGTCTTTTGTGTGACCCAAGAGCACGCGTCAAAAATAACGCAGACGCTGAACAAAATTGCAACTGAGGCGTGGCCTGAGAAATACAATTCAGACTTTGCCGTGCAGGTTACCTCTAATGTTGTAAAGGCGGCGTACTTTGCAAAACAGTTTGCCAAGAATGACCTTAATGGCAAGACAAAATTTTTGGACGATTACAAAACCAGCAAAACCCGCGTCTGCGTAACCGTTGGTATGATGACCACGGGTTACGACTGCCCAGATATACTAAACCTTGTGCTTATGCGTCCGGTTTTTTCACCCACTGATTTTATTCAAATGAAGGGGCGTGGAACGAGGAGACACACCTTTGAATACCAAGGCAAAGGCTCAGAGGAAAAACACCACTTCAAGCTCTTTGATTTTTTTGCGAATTGCGAGTATTTTGAAGAAGAATTTAACTACGACGAAGTCTTGCAATTGTCACCCATAGAACGCGGTGATGGGGAAGGCGCAGGGGATGCTGCAAGCATTGATGCTGTTATTGAGCAAGTAACAATTTCTGACCCCGACGCAATAAAAACATTACGCGAGCGCCCCATTGGGTCTGAAGGAATGAAAATAGACCGCAAGTTTTTTGAAGACGCAAAGAAAGAAATTTCAGCAGATGAGGAAATTAAAACTGCGGTAGAGAATGAGCGGTGGGATGAGGCTGTTTCCATAATACGCGCAAAATACGAAAACCACCCTACGCTTTTTTTGAACTTAGAAACAATACGTGAGAGCGAAAACCTCGATAGACAGATTACATGGCGTGAAGTGCTAGAGCGCATTTTTGGGTTTAGAGATGGCTTCAAAAGCAAGCAAGAATTGTTGGAAGACGAATGTCAAAAATTTATTGCTATTAAAAAACCAGAGAGCGAACAAGTCATGCTTATTAAAAATTTTATAAAGGCATATATTAGCGATGAAGAGTTTGAAAGGATTATAAAAGAAAAGCGCTTTGCAGCACTGGCTGCGAATAGTAGTTTTACTATGGCAGAGTTTAAGGCGTTAGGAGAGGCGTGGAGAGAGTCTGTGCCAAAGTACATACAAGATTATGTGAACCTCGATCAGTTTAGGAGTAACCCATAGTGTTAGACCAAGAGGCAAGACGCAGTATAGACGCTGCGAGAGACGTCTTAGTAGGTAAGGTGCCCGACCCCAAGGCGCAGGTGGAACAAATTACCATCGCGCTCATTTTCAAGTTTATGGATGACATTGATAGGGAGTCCGAAAAACTTGGGGGAAAGGCAACTTTTTTTGTAGATTATATAGATGCTACCGAGGAGGACGAGGAGAAGAAAGAGAAGAAGTACGCGCAGTATTCGTGGAGAAAACTGATGCATGGCACGTGTACATCCGAGCAAAAACTGAGCTTGTATGGAGAGGCGCTTGAGATGCTGCCCAAACACAGCCAGATTCCACAGTTTTTCCGCGACATTTTCAAGGGGGCATTTTTGCCTTTTCGCGATGCGCGGACATTAAGGCTTTTTTTGAACGAAATAAATAACTTCACTTATGATAACAGCGAGAGCTTGGGAAACGCTTTTGAGTATTTGCTTTCTATTATGGGTAGTCAAGGAAATGCGGGGCAGTTTCGTACGCCGCGCCACATTATTGACTTTGTGGTAGAAGCTGTGAACCCGCAAAAAGACCACAGCATTCTCGACCCTGAATGCGGAACGGCGGGCTTTTTGATTTCAGCCTACAAGCACATAGTGGAGCAAAACTCCGACCTGACGCTCACTCCTAATGAAAAAACCGAGCTTGGAAAAAGTATTGTGGGGTACGACATTTCACCTGACATGGTCAGACTTGCTCTTGTGAATTTGTACCTGCATAAATTTGTGGAGCCTAAAATATATGAGTACGACACGCTTACAAGCGACATACGTTGGAAGGACGATTTTGATATTATATTGGCAAACCCGCCCTTTATGACGCCCAAGGGTGGAATAACCCCGCACAAAGAATTTAGCGTTGATGCAAAGCGTTCGGAAGTGCTTTTTGTGGACTACATTGCTGAGCATTTGTGTCCCAATGGCAGGGCGGGCATTATTGTACCCGAGGGCATTGTGTTTCAAACTGCCCATGCCTACAAGGCTTTGCGTAAAAAACTTATAGAAGATTGGGGGCTCTATGCGGTGGTGAGTTTGCCCAGCGGCGTGTTTCAACCCTACAGCGGGGTGAAGACGAGCATTTTGTTTCTTGACCGCGCAATTCACAAGCAAGGGCGTGACGAAGTTTTGTTTGTGAAGGTGGAACACGACGGCTACGACTTGGGCGCCCAAAGACGCCCCGTGGAAAAAAACGACCTGCCCGAGGCCTTGCGCGCATTGCAGCGTTGGCAAAAGACGCAGGAGTTGGAAGAAAACAACACGCACGCCTTTGCGGCGAAAAAAGCACGCATAGCTGAAGACGGCCAGTACAACCTTAGCGCCGAACGCTACCGTGAGACGACAGACTACCGCAATGCAAAGTGGCCACTAGTGGCGTTGGGGGAGGTTTTGGTATATGAGCAACCAACAAATTATATAGTATCTTCTACAGACTACAAGCATGAGTATAAAATCCCTGTTTTAACAGCGGGAAAGTCTTTTATATTAGGTTATACAAATGAAATAGAAAATATATTTCCTAATGAGAAATTACCTGTAATAATTTTTGATGATTTTACTACAGCAATAAAATTTGTAAATTTTTCTTTTAAAGTAAAATCATCGGCTATGAAAATTTTGAAAGCAAATGAAAAAGCAAACGTCAAATTTGTTTTTTACATGATGCAAAAAATACAATTTATTCCTACACAACATAAACGTTATTGGATTTCAGAATATTCAAATCTCAAAATCCCCCTGCCGCCGCTGGAGGTGCAAGAACATATAGTCGAGGAAATTACACAGTGCCAAAGCGTCATAGACGGAACAAAGCAAGTCACTGAACACTGGAAGCCGCGCTTTACCATTGACGCGCAGTGGCCGCTGGTGGCCTTGGGGGAGGTGTGTGAGATTCAAAGAGGTGGGTCTCCAAGGCCTATAGAAAAATATATTACAAAAGATGAAAATGGAATAAATTGGATAAAGATAGGCGATGTTGCAGTAGAAGATAAATATGTGACTAAAACAAAACAGAAAATAAAAAGAGAAGGTGTTTCGAGTACAAGGTTAGTAAAAGAAGGAGACTTTATACTTTCTAACTCGATGAGTTTTGGTAGACCCTATATTGTAAAAATTAATGGTGCAATTCATGATGGTTGGTTATTAATTAGAATTACAGACAAGCAACAAATAACTACAGATTTTCTTTATCAAATTTTAGGAACAAAATTTTTACAGGAGCAATATTTGAGATTAGCAAGAGGAGGAACCGTAAAAAACCTAAACAAGGATTTAGTAAAATCTGTACAAATCCCCCTCCCACCCCTAGAAGTGCAAGAGCGCATAGTCGCAGAAATTGATGCGGAGCAACAAGCTGTAGAACAATGCAAAACTCTTGCTCAGGCAATGCAAAAAAAAATTGACGCAATACTAGCCGAGCTGTGGTAGTACATGAGCCTAAGCTTTGAAGCATGAGCGAGAGTGCATGTAGAATGTCTACATGAAACTAAAAATATTTACGACTTTCGGCGTGGCGAGTATGTGCTACTATAGCATTGCTATACAGGCGTGTATGTAATTCATGGGACTGCGAACACAAAGCTTTCATTTAATGAAATTTTAATTAAAAAATTTGATTCTGCTTTTGTTATTTCCTATGCATTATAACATGGGTAATGTAACAGCAAAAAAACTATTGTTAATAGTATCGGTTGTATTAGGGATTGGTGTTCTTTCGTGTCCAGGCAGCGGGGGCACGGGGACGTCTACACAAAGTGTAACAAAAACGGAGCCACCGAAAACGCCAAGCCCCCCGAAAATACCTGCTCCATCAAAACCGAAGGTGTGGTATGTTACGACCATAGCTGGAGGTTCTAGAGGATACAATGACGCAACAGGAGCGGATGCTCAATTTGATAAGCCGTCTGGCATGGCCATGGCGGATGATGGATCACTCTATGTCACCGATTCTCTGAATCACCGTATCCGAAAAATAAATCCCGCTACAGGAGCTGTGAGCACCATAGCCGGTGGTGGGACTGAAGCCGGGGATACAACGCTAGCCAAATCTCAATTTAGTCAGCCATTTGGAATAGCGGTAGCTTCTAATGATGTACTTTATGTTGCTGATACTTATAATAATCGCATTCGTAAGATTGATATCGCAAATGATACAGTTACAACTGTAGCTTCGAATTTCAAAGACGATACAGGCAACATAGCTACGTTTAATCATCCAGATGCAGTTCTGGTAGCGAGCGATGGTTCGCTCTATGTTGCTGATCAGAATAGTCATCGTATTCTAAAAATAAATTTTACAACGAGCAAAGTGGAGACCATCGCAGGTAGCGGAGCTAGAGGCTACAATGATGCAGTTGGAACTGCAGCTCAATTTGACGCCCCGGCCGGCATGGCAATAGCCGCGGATGGGGCACTCTATGTTGCTGATTATAGTAATCATTGCATTCGTAAAATTGATGTTACAACGAAGAATGTAGAGACTATTGCCGAGGATTTCCAAGACGAGGATGGAAAGACAGCTACTTTTAAGGGACCAAATGAAATAGCCGTAGCTCAAGACGGGTCGCTCTATGTTACCGACTCTGAAAATAAGCGTATTCAGAAAATTGATTTTGATACAAAAAAAGTTATCACGGTTGTCAAAAGTTTTAAAGATGAAAATGGAAGCGTAGTCGAATTTGGGTTTCCAGACGGAATAGCACTAGTGAATGACAGCTTACTCTACGTTGTCGATTACACGGCACATGTGATTAGGAAGTTGGAATACAAATAAAAAGTAATATACTAGGCAGCACAGCATCGACATATGACATGTACCTAAGTGCGCATGTGCAAGCCCCTTAATTTGTTTTCTAAAAATAATTGACGCAATACTAGCCGAGCTGTGGTAGTACATGAGCCTAAGCTTTGAAGCATGAGCGAGAGTGCATGTAGAATGTCTACATGAAACTAAAAATATTTGTGACTTTCGGCGTGGCGAGTATGTGCTGCCTTATTATTGCCTTTACAACGGGTGTGCTGACCTACGTAACAACGCGAGAAAAGTGGCATGAACTTGGTAAAATGACGGGTGAAGCGAACGGTAAGATCAGCCTTATGAGGGAACTTTGCAAAATTTCACCAGCGCCGCCTCAAGTCCCTCATGAACCCGACTATGTACTCCATGTCAAAGACGCATCTCTCTATGTAAAAAAAACAAAGACAGGCTTGACCATAGCGTGTAAGTAACAAATGGTTTTTTTGTGGGGGAGTCTCCCCCACACCCCCCACGAAATATCACGCTTGTCTGCGCTCCGCGCGCGAGGGCTTACGCAGTTTTTTATGAATGCCTTTTGTTGCCAAGGAGCTATTCTAAATACGCTATCTATTCGGATGGCCGTACTTGCTATAAGTTCCATCTCTGTGTCGCGTTGCGACACTTATTTTAATCGTTTCTAGCCGCTCGCCTAACGGCTCCCAACTTTTTTCTTTTTTCGAAATAACGCGAGCAGAGCGAGCGGGCGCCACTGCTAGATGGTGGAGCGTTAGTGGACGACCGCCCCACGGATGGGGCTGAGGGGCGCCAAGGATGGAACATGAAATAGAGCAAGCGACAACAAGAAAGGTACCAAAGAAAAAATGTCGAGAGCGTAGCGAACGGGTGCTGACATTCAGATTGCGGAGCGCAGCGGTCGCTCGCCCCATGGATGGGGCAAATAAGAGCGCCATGGACGGTGCAGAAATAGGGCACTCGCACCTAAAGAAGTGGTGCAGTTGCGGGGCTACGCCATAGGGACTAAGGAACGGAGTCTAGGAAGCTACGCGAGTGAGGCTAACGCCATAGGGAGCAAGGCACAAGTGCAATTATGAAAAAGAATCAAAAAGTCACGAGCGAAGCGAGGGGGTACTGACATTTAGATAGCGGAGCGCAGCGTAGCAAAAATGGAGTACTCGCACCAAAGTCGTGAGCACGAAGAACGGGCGACGCCCGTGCCACGGATGGCACAGATTGGGCGCCAAGGATGGACAGCCGCCCCATGTCCGCGAAGCGGGATGGAGTCCCGTGTAATTAACATGGAGCCGACATCATGGGGCATTAAGGCTGCCAAGGACGGTGCGGCTAGAAACGTTAAATGGAGCGGAGCAAACGACCGCCCCAATGTCTGCGAGTATCCATGTTACGCTCCGCGTTGCTCCGCTGGATGCAGTTGTCAGCAGTGACTGCGTATCTGCGAAGCAGGATGGAGTCCCGTGTAATTAATATGGAGCCGACATCACGGGGCTAAGGGGGCGCCATGGACGGTGCGACACAGACATGGAACTTATAGCAAAACATCCTGTGTGCTAAAGCAGTAATAACAGAGATACTGTACGCAAGCATGGAGCTTGCATCAAAGTCGAAAGTTCAAACGCGCGATGCCTGTGCCATGGACGGCATAAGAAGCGTTCACTTAATACTTGGGGGTGTGGGGGCTTGCCCCCACAAAAACAAAATCACCATGTATATAGGTATAATAAAAATTATTAGAAATAATAAAAATTATACGGAGGTATCATGAAACACCCACAAGTTTCTAAAGAAGAAATGCTCAAGCGTGTGGTGCGCTTTGGTGATTTGAACAAAGAGAATGCAGTTCCATTAATGTTCATCGATAGTCTGCTTCCCGGACATCATAGGCTTAATTACGCTGTGGTAGGGGACACGGCAAGTGAAAACCCCGACTTCAAGCCCATATTAACGCAGCCACATGATTTTCAAATTGGCATGTTTAAAGCCATGCCCAATGGAAATGGCCCCGCGTATCACACGCACGATTATATTGAGGTTTTTATGCCGCTGGAGGGTAGCTGGCGTTTTTGGTATGGCAATGACCCAGAAAACGATTCAGAACATTACGTGGATTTAGGAAGATGGGATTTAATTTCCTTTCCGCCCGGCTTGTGGCGCCGTTTTGAAAACATAGGTTCTGAGCCTGCATGGTGCTTTGCCGTTTTGGAGTCGCATGAGGTTTTTGAGGGCAAGGACCCACACTGGGCGCCGTCTGTTATTCGCAAGGCACGCGAAATGGGCTTTGAATCTGATGATGACGGGCGCATGAAAAAGCCCGATAACTTTGAACAACTCAATGCGGAAATGCTGGAAAAAATGTACAACGCATAATATGACTGTCTTGTAATAATGAGAGGATTTACGATTATGAAAAAAAATACACTATTGGGAATTTTTATTATGTGCGTGCTTGCGCTTGCGGCGTGCACAAAGGGACAAGAGAAAAAAGTACTGCGCATAGGGCATGACAGCCAAGAGAATTCGGCCTTGCATCAGGCGTTTTTGTTTTTGCAAGAGCGCGTGCAAGAAAGTGAGGACTTAGACTTAGAAGTGCAAATTTTTCCCGCAGCGCAACTGGGCAACGCAAAGGAGTTGTTTGACACGGTGCAGCAGGGCAACTTGGAAATGACGGCGCCCGCCACAGTGCTGCTTTCATCCTCCATACCCGAATTCAATGTTTTTGACGTGTTTTACTTGTTCGACTCAGCGGAGCACGCGTACCGGTCATATGACGGTGAGGCGGGGCAAGCCTTGCTCAAGGTTTTAGAACCCTTAGGTCTGCATGGCTTTGGGTACATGGAAGTTGGCATGCGCAGCATGTCTAATTCGCGCGCGCCCATTACTACGCTTGATGATTTGGCGGGGCTTAAGATACGCGCTGCCTCCAACCCTTTGCAAATTGCCGCGTGGGACTCTGCGGGCGCAGCGCCCATCCCCATGTCATTTGGTGAAATTTTCACCTCCTTGCAGCAAGGTTTGCTTGATGGTCAAGAGAGCGCCGTTGGGTCTATGTACACGCAACGCTTTTTTGAGGCGCAAAAGTACATTAGTCTCACGGAGCATATTTACACCAATTACTTACTGGTTATGAATAAGCCTTTTTGGGACTCCTTGAGCGCGGCGGAACAAACGGCACTTGATGGCATTGCAAAGGAGACCATAGTAAAACAAAGAGAGCTTGCCGCAGCGCTGAGTGCTGAGTACCTCGAGCTCATGAAAAGCGAAGGCGGCATAGAAGTCAACACGGTCAGTGATGAATTTAAACAAGCCCTTTCTGAAAGGCTTAACGGGCCAACACAAGCGCAAGTGCGCGAGCTTACGGGAGCCGAGTTGTACGACTTTGTTATTGATGCGGTAGATAAGGCGCGATAGCCTTTGTACCTAGGGGAGTAACTCGTTGCGGTGTATTTTCAAATGGCTCGATATGAATTTCGAGTCGCTTATTATTGTGATGTTTTCTCTGTCCATGACGGTGATAGTTTTTGCGCAGGTTGTCATGCGCTATGTGTTTAACTCAGCCTTTCCGTGGGCAGAGGAATTATCGCGCTACTTGTTTATTTGGATAATCTACCTCGGCATTAGTTACTCCTGCCGCACGCGTAGGCATGTGAGAGTCATGTTTGCCTTAAAACGCATGCCCGAGACCATGCGCCGCATCGTTATTATTTTAGGAGATGTGTTGTTTGTCTGTTATTGCGCCATTGTCGTAATTTACGGCATTCGGCTTAATATAAACACCTACCGCTTAGGACAATACGCTGCGGCAATACGCATTTCCTACGTCTTTGTCTACATGTCCATTGTCGTTGGCGCGTTTTTAAGTGCCGTACGCCTTGTGCAAAATATCATCAACAAAATACAAAATTGGCATGCGCCTTTTGAAAAATTTGAACGCTTAGAGGCGGGCAATTATCTTTTTAAAGAAAGGGGCGTAGAATGATAGGCCTAGCGCTCTTTCTCATTTTTGGAGTGCTGGTGCTCTTAGGCTTGCCAATCGGAATCTCGCTCGGCTTTTCCACCATTGTGGCAATATGGCTCATGCCGGGGCTCAATTTAGACTTTTTTGTGCGTGGGCTCATCACAGGCCTAGACTCATTCCCGCTCATTGCGGTTCTGTTTTTCACGGTTGCGGGCAACATCATGGGGCGTGGCGGCATTTCTCGGCGCCTCTTGCGCCTTGCGGACTTGTTCTTTGGGCGCATGACGGGCGGGCTTGGCATGGTCGCAATTGTTGCTTGCATGATGTTTGCTGCTATATCGGGTACGGGTTCTGCAACGGTAGCCGCCATAGGCTCTATTATGATTCCCGCCATGGTGGCGCAAGGTTATGAAAAAAACTTTGCGGGCTCTTTAGTTGCCAGCGCGGGTACCATAGGGGCAATGATACCTCCGAGTGTTTCAATGATTATTTACGCCATTGCGTCGGGGGTTTCTGTTACATCCATGTTTTTGGCGGGCGTCATGCCGGGAGTTGTTGTAGGGCTGTTTCTCATGGCCTACTGTTACGGCTACTCTAAAAAACACCACTACCGCGGAGGGCAACGCACCGAGCATGGCATGGAAAAGAGCGTCCAAAATTCAGGAGGAGTCTTAGACACGCTGTGGGCATTGTCGGTGCCTTTTATAATTTTAGGTGGCATTTACAGCGGAATATTCACCCCCACCGAGGCCGCTGCGGTTGCTGTTGTCTACGGCACCGGCATAAGTCTTTTTGTATATAGGGAAATACGCCTGCGTGACCTACCCCCTATTTTTTTAGAGTCGGCATTGTTGGTCTCATGCGTGCTTGTCATCATAGGGGCATCTTCAGGCTTTGGTAGAGTGCTCACCCTAGAGCGCGTGCCCGTGAGCATTGCTACCTTTATTACCAGCATCACCACAAACAAAGTTCTCATACTTCTGTGCATCAACATACTGCTGCTCATTGTGGGCACCTTCATGGAGACGCTCGCGGCCATCATCATTCTCACGCCTATTTTGCTGCCCATAGTGCAGTCTGTTGGCGTGGACCCCGTGCACTTTGGAATTATTATGATTGTCAATTTATGCATAGGCTTTATTACGCCGCCCTTGGGTGCTAATTTGTTTATGACGGCGCAAGTTGGCAAGCTAAAGTTTGATGAACTTTCGCGCAGTATTGTGCCGTGGATACTTGTGATGTTTCTCGCGCTCATGGTTATTACCTACGTCCCATTTATAAGCACGGGGCTTATACGTTTGCTTCGTCTATTTAAATAATCGAATTTATGAACGAAATTTCTTCTCACGATAGATGCATTATTTTAAACGGCACGCTGTGCAATGCACGCTTGTGGAAAAACTTTGAAGACAGCGTGCTTGCCAATCAGTCTTCTGAAAGAAATTGTTTTTCAAAAAATTCGTTTCTCTACCCCGACATGACAAGTGGTCAGTCCATTGCAAGCATGGCGCGTAAATTTGGAAACATGCTTTCTCATAATGTGCGTACATGGGTGCTCGGTTACTCGCTTGGAGGCATTGTTGCCTTGGAACTTGCGCGCCATTACCAGAGCAAGATTGCGGGCTTAGTATTAGTTTGCTCAAATGCAGACGGACAAACGGAAGAAAAGGAAGCGGCGGTGAAAAAGCAACTTGAGTATGTGAATGCTCATGGTTTGGAAGCTGTTTTTGATGATATATTGTTGCCTGCGTATTTTGGTGCTGCGCGTAGCAAGCACGAAGAGGAAGCGCAGCGTATAAAACGCAGCGGCGTTAATTTAGGCGAAGTGGTATTGAGAAACCAGCTTAAAACCCTGAGGACACGCATAGACCAAAACGCAAACTTAGCTAGCATAAACCTACCCGTCTTGCTTGTGTGTGGAGAAACAGACGTGCTTTGCACACCGCAGCAAAACAAAACCATGCATACCCAGCTACCGAGGAGCGTTTTACATCAATGTGAAAACGTAGGCCACGCACTCCCCTTGCTGCGCTCTGAGGAGCTTGCCAAGCAGATGCTTTTGTTTGTGGCGCAAGTTTCAGGCGGAGAGTTTTAATATTGACTTTGTGGGGGCAAGCCCCCACACCCCCCCTTGGGATATCACGTCTATCTGCGCTCCGCGCGGGTGGCTTTGCTTGTTTACTGTAGGTGCAAAGCACGGGTGGCTTTGCTTGTTTACTGTAGGTGCAAAGCACGGGTTACTTTAGCTTGATTGCTCACGCTGTGTGTTGCCACGGTGTGGGCGCACTATGTAAACACTTCGGGTGGCAGTTCTTTTTCTTTTCTTTTAACATCCCTGTCAGCCTATGCGTGCCCTCCATGGCACGGCTGTGAGGACGCTCACGAGCGTAGCGAGGGGATGCAACCTATTACATAAGCACCGCTGTGCGGTGCTTATGTAATAGGTTGCATCAAAGAAAAACATCCTGTGTGGCTACGCCATAGGGACTAAGGAACTGAGTATAGGAAGCTACGCGTGTGTGGCTACGCCATAGGGAGCAAGAGACGAAATGCAATGGAGCGTGAGCTATCGCGCAGGCAATCGCGCGTATGCGCAAAAGACGTTCACTGAATACTTGGGGGTGTGGGGGCTTGCCCCCACAGCGGCTTTTTCTTTGATGCAAGTTCCATTTTTGCTTCACTACGTTCCGCTATTAGCTGTTTGCATCCGTACCATCCATGGCAGCCAATACGTAGCATGATGTCGGCTCCATGTGAATTACACAGGACTCCATCCTGCTTCGCAGACATGCTACGGCTGTCGCCTTCGGCTCTCGACTTTCTTTGGTACTCTTCTTTCTTTGGTGCGAGTACTCCATTTCTGCACCGTCCTTGGCAGCCTTAATGCCCCATGATGTCGGCTCCATGTTAATTACACGGGACTCCATCCCGCTTCGCGGACATGGGGCGGCTGTCCATCCTTGGCGCCCTATGCGTGCCGTCCGTGGCACGGGCGTCGCGCTTTTCAGCGCTCTCGACTTTTTCATCGCACAAAAGGAAAAGAAAGTCGTGAGCCGAAGGCGAGCGGCTAGAAACGATTAAAATAAGTGTCGCAACGCGACACAGAGATGGAGCTTATAGCAAGTACAGTCATCCGAGCGCATGTCATAGCAGGCGCGGCTGCTTGACCGCGGAAGAAGTTCATACAATATACTGCGTTAGCAAAATTGCGGCAGCTGCACGCGCGGAGCCCGGGGCCGCCAGCAGTGGGGGTGTGGGGGACACTCGCCCCACAAATGCTATTTGTGCTAAAATAAGTTTGAAGTATTGGAGAATCACATGAAAGATGTACTATTATTTTTAGCAAAGGAATTGAATAGTAGCTTTTTTACTTTGCTTGTTATATTAATTACTTTTTTCGTATTTATATATAAGCTTGCAAAGCATATTGGTAGTGCCGAGGCAGAGCGTAAACATACTCACAATAAAATAGAAAAGCTTGAAAATTCATATGACACCATCATTGAAATAAAGACTAAAGTAGATCTTCTATATAGAAATTTAAATCCCAATTCTCCGGTAAAAAATGCAAGCCCACTTTTTTTAACTGATATAGGTGAGAGGATTTCGAATAGTATAAAAGCACAGAGTACATTTCATAGAATAGTTGCTAGTTTAGAAAATAAATTTTCTAGTACAAAAGATAGTTTTGATATGAATGCCTATGATATTCAGCAGTGGGCTCTCGAAGTTGCAAAGGTTGAAATTCCTAAGATGCTCAATGAAAAAGAGCTTGTGTTAATAAAGGACATTGCCTATAAAAATGGGATTCTCGTAGAGGACGTCATGATGATATTTGGCATTTTACTGAGGAATCATATTTTAGAAAAAAATGGGGTCTCTGTTTCTGATGTGGATGTTCATGATCCAATTCAGTAATGTATGAATTTCATTATTTGTCCATCACAATTGTGGTAGAGCCAACGGGTGCGTGTGACTGCGCGGTGCGCGTAAAGCAACGCTGGATACAGCGCTCCACAATTAATAGCCCAAATTTCAGCAGGGGAGTTTGAGCGCGGCACTTAGCGCGCCGTCCATCCCCCGTCAACCTTGAGCGCGCTGCCGGTTACAAGACTGGAGGAGTCTGAAGCCAAGTACACTACTGCGCCGTATAAGTCTTCAAGTTTGCCTAAGCGTTTAAACACAATGGAGTTGCTAATGGCCTCGCGCGCGGCGGGGTCGTCTAAGGTAGTGCGGCTCAAAAGCGTTTCTATAAATGTGGGGCATATGGTGTTAATGCGAATGTTCCACTTGCCAAGTTCAAGGGCGGCGGCTTTGCAGATGCCTTCAAGCGCGTGTTTGCTTGCGCAGTATATGCTACGCTTATTGCCGCCAACATGTCCCATCTGTGAGGAAATATGTATAATCGATGCTGAACTTTGCGCTGCCTTTGTCTTCGCTTCTACAAAGTACTGCGTCTGAAAAAATGCGCTTTTCACATTTGCATTCATAATAGCGTCGTAGTCTTCTTCACTAAGGTCTAGAAGACTTTTGGGAATATTGGTGCCGACACTATTTATAAGTACATCGGCATTGGCATGGCTTGCAAAAAATTTACGCATTTCTTGAAGACTTTCAAAATTAAGCGCGCTGTACACTACGTGTGATGAACCCGATTTCACTTCATCTATGGCGGGTTTTATGCCTTCTAGTTTTTTCTCGCTTCTTCCTATGAGTACGGCGTCAGCACCAAATGCCACAACTGCCTTTGCGCATGCCAAGCCTATGCCGCCGCTTGCGCCCGTTATTAATACTTTTTTATTTTGTAGATTAAAAATGTCCTGTAGCATAATTTCATTTCCTTATCTCGCGGGTTTACCATAAGGCACGTCTTTGCCTCCGTAGCGCCGCACGCGCAAGTTAGCCTGTTCCGCGTGTCCCACAAAGCCTTCCATGTGGCAAATGCGTGAGCAGTACTCCCCAATTTGTGCGCTTGCCTCGTCTGTAGTAACTTTTTGATAACTGTGCGTTTTAATAAATTTGCCAACCCACAGTCCGCCCGTGTAACGCCCCGCCTTGCGTGTGGGCAAGGTGTGGTTTGTGCCTATCACTTTGTCACCGTACGCAACGTTGGTGCGTGGTCCTAAAAACAGTGCGCCGTAATTCCGCATGTTTTCTAAAAACCACTCGTCTCTGTCCGTCATTACTTGTACGTGTTCAGACGCAATTATTTCCGCCTGTTCAAGCATTTCTTCATAGCTCTCGCATACAATAACCTCTCCGTAGTTTTCCCATGAATTGCGCGCCACATCTGCTGTCGGCAATATGTCCAAAATTCGCTGCACTTCTGCAATGGTATCCTCTGCAAGTTTTTTCGAATTTGTAATGAGCACCGCGGGCGAGGTAGTCCCGTGTTCAGCTTGCCCCAACAGGTCGGTTGCACACATGTGGGCGTCCACGGTTTCATCCGCAATGACCAAGGTTTCAGTGGGACCCGCTAGCAAGTCTATGCCAACCTTGCCAAAGAGTTGGCGCTTGGCCTCTGCAACATACGCGTTTCCAGGACCCACAAGCATGTCTACGGGCGCTATTTCCTCAGTGCCAAGCGCCATTGCTCCAACGGCTTGCACGCCGCCAAGCACGTATATTTCGTCTGCGCCGGAGAGGTGCATGGCCGTTACCACAGTGGGGTGTGGCTTGCCGTTTTGCGGGGGCGCGCAGGCTACAATGCGGCGCACGCCGGCAACCTTTGCCGTGAGTATGCTCATAAAGCAGGAACCAATGAAGGGGTACTTGCCCCCCGGTATGTAGCAGCCAACTGCGTTTATGGCTATGTTCTTATGCCCAAGCGTAACTCCGGGCAGCGTTTCAATCTCTATGTCCTTTAACGCGCTTTTTTGGTGCTCGGCAAAATTCTTAATTTGCGCATGGGCAAACTTCATGTCACGCATTTCTTCATCGCTTACTTGTGCAATGCAACCTTCTATTTCTTCATCACTGAGTCTAAAACGTTCGGGGGCGTATCCATCAAACTTTTGAGACAAGTCGCGTACCGCCGCATCACCACGTTGCGCAATATCCTCTAATATCAATTGAACGGTCTCTTGTATTTTTCTTTCATTTTGGGCATTGGTACCCGCCGCTTGTGCTTTTTTAAGATGTGTTGCCATGTATAGTCTCCCTTAATGTTTCGTATTATTTATAATGTATCATTTTTTAACTGCTTGTACTCCTTATTATAAGGTTGCGTGTATTTTGCTATATAATAGCAGGTGCTATGAAATTAAAAGAAAAACTGCAGCGCGGTGAAAAAGCCTGTGTTGCGTGGAATCAGACGGGTGCGTGTTATACTTCAGAAATTTTTGCTCGCGCGGGTTTTGATGGGGTTATCATCGACTTAGAGCATGGGCCTTTTTCTTTGGAGACTACGGTGCACCATTGTCAGGCGCTTTCATGTTGTGAGGCAACCCCGCTTGCGCGCATAGCGGACGACAGCCCCAGTCTTATAAAGCGTGTACTTGACACGGGCGTGCATGGCCTACTCATTCCGCAAATAGGCACGGCGGCACAGGCGCGCAATGCCGTTGCCGCTACCAAGTACCCCCCACAAGGCATGCGCGGTGTTGCGGGTAGCACAAGGGCTGCGGGCTTTGGTCATGAACCCATGAAGTACTTTACGCGTGCTAATGAGGATATTTTTGTTGCGGTTGCTATTGAAACAAAAGAGGGTTGTGAAAACATAGATGAAATTTTAGCGCTTGATGGATTAGACGCAGTTTTTATAGGTCCTGTCGACCTCGCATCGTCGCTTGGATATTTAGGTGACCCCAGTGTGGAGGAGGTGCAAAGGTATATTCGCAGCATAGAAAGCAAGGCCATTGCTTCAAAAAAATTTTTAGGCACCGTGTGTCATGATGATGCGCTCATACGAGAAAAATTTGCGCAGGGCTATGACTTTCTCATGGTTATGTCAGATGCCGTGTTTTTGTCAAAAGAGGCGCGGCGTCTTTTAGGTGCCGTGCGTGAAAATTGACATTTTTGTATTATTTTTTATCTAATTTACATTTGTGTCATAAATATCTCTTTTGCATTCCTGATATTGACATAAATGGAATTTTATCATATCTTTTTTAAGGACATGCAAGATTAATTGTAGTTACAGTACCATTATTTGGGGGTGATTTTATGAAGCACGATACACAGTATGTAACGCGACCTAAGGCTGAAGGCTTATACGACCCTCAGTTTGAAAGCGACAGTTGCGGAACTGGTTTTATTGTAAATGTAAAGGGACAAGCGAGCAGAAGCACGGTGGAAGATGCGCTGTGTATGCTGTGCCGCATGGACCACAGAGGCGCGCGCGGTGCAGATGTAGATACCGGTGATGGCGTTGGTATTCTCACTTCAATGCCGCATAAGTTTTTTGCACGCCTTGCAAAGGAGCATGGTGTGAACTTGCCCAGCGCGGGAGGCTATGCTGCGGGCAATGTGTTTTTGCCACAAGATGATGCCCTTTGTGCTTTGTATAAACAAAAATTTGAAGCGCTACTGAAAAAGCAGAAATTGCAACTCTTGTGGTGGCGCGCTGTGCCAACCGACAACAGCACCATAGGCAAGGGGGCGCGTGCATGTGAGCCTGTTATTGAGCAAGTCTTCATAACCTCAAGCGAGGCAATGGAGAGAAGTGAATTTGAGCACCGCTGCTATGTGCTGCGCAAGTCCTTTACTGCGGAGTGTGCAAAGGGGGATATGCCCAGCGCTGATGGTGCGCCTTTGTGTTACTTGTGTTCCTTGTCTTCGCAGACCATTGTGTACAAGGGCATGCTGACAACTGAACAACTTGAGCGCTATTATGAAGATCTTGCTCAAGAGGATTTTGAGGCATACATGGCGCTCATACATTCTCGCTTTTCTACCAACACCTTTCCCAGCTGGGACCGCGCGCAGCCATTCCGTATGATGAGCCACAATGGCGAGATAAACACATGGTATGGCAACATGAACAAAATGCACGCGCGCGAGGGCGTTATGCGTGGCGCTGCCTTTGGTGATGATTTAGAATCCTTGTACCCCATTATAGAAAAGGACGTTTCCGACAGCGGGGCATTTGACAACACCCTTGAGTTTCTCTACAACGGGGGCTATTCTCTTAGCCAAGCTATATGCATGATGATACCCGAGGCGTGGCAGCACAGCAACCACATGGACAGCGCAAGAAAGGCCATGTATCAAGCCTACAGCTGCGTTATGGAACCATGGGACGGCCCCGCCTGTATCACCTTTACAGACGGGCGCTATGTGGGGGCGGTTATAGACAGAAACGGACTACGCCCGAGTCGTTATTACATTACTAATGATGACAGGGTGATACTTGCAAGCGAATTTGGCGTTGTGGATGTGGATCCAAAAACCATAGTAACAAAAGACAGGCTGCAGCCGGGGCGCGTATTTCTTATTGACACGCAGCGTGAGCGCATTATTACCGATGAAGACATAAAGACAGAACTTGCGTCCATGCACCCCTATGAGCAGTGGATGAAGGAAGAGCGGGTGGACTTTGATGCCTTGCGTAAAAACGCCGATGCATTGCCGTCTTGTGAGCACTTGCCCCATGAAGAGCGCGTGAGGCGCTGCCTTGCCTACGGCTACAGCGAGGAGGATAAGTTTTTTCTCATAAAGCCCATGGTTGAAAATGGCAAGGACCCGCTTGGCTCCATGGGTAATGATGTAGCCTTGGCCTGCCTTTCTGAAACGCCGCGCTTGTTGTACGACTACTTTAAGCAGTGGTTTGCGCAGGTAACAAACCCGCCCATAGACTCCATACGGGAGCGCGTTATTATGAGCCTTGGTTCGTTTATAGGGCCTGAACAAAACGTGCTAGAGCCGCAGCAGGGCCAATGCCACAAGCTGTGGATAGACACGCCCATACTTTCTCACCAAGAGTTTGCCTTGATTCGCGAGATTGACCACCGAGCGTGGCGCTCTAAAATTATAGACATTACCTATGAGGCGCAGGCTGGGGAGTCGGGACTTGACGCGGCTATAGAGAGAATATGCGCTGAGGCGGAAGCTGCGGCGGCGGAAGGTGTTCAGTGTCTTATATTAAGCGATAGGGCTATGGACGAACGTCGCATGAGCATGAGTACCCTGCTCGGCGTAAGCGCGGCGCACCACCACTTAGTTGCAAAGTCACTTCGTTCTCGTAGCGCGCTTATTCTCGAAACCGCCGAGGCGCGCGAAGTGCATCATTTTTGCATGCTGGTTGGCTACGGTGCTGATGCGATATTTCCATACCTAGCCTTGGAGACTGCCTTTGCCATGCGCGATGCGGGCGACATAGACAGCGCACAATCAAACGAGAGCATTGTAGCGCAGTACAAAAAGGCAGTGGACTACGGCATGTGCAAGGTCTTTGCCAAAATGGGAATTTCAACCATAGACAGCTACCGCGGCGCGCAAATTTTTGAAGCTGTCGGAATAGGGAAGGTGCTTATAGAGCGTTGTTTCTCCGGCACTGTTTCTCGCATTGGGGGCATAGGGCTTGCCGAGTTGCACCGTGAAATGCATGTGTTTCATAGCAAGGGCTACACCACTGAGAATGTTCTCATTGGAGAAAACGTTTTGAACTTGGGCAATTTTCAATGGCGCAAAGACGGAAATAAGCACATGTGGGACCCCGAGTCCATTGCACTTTTGCAACACGCCGTGCGCTCTAATGATGCGTCAAAATTTAACGCATTTGTAGAACGACAAAATCAGCGTAGTAAACAACAAGCTACCATACGTGGGCTTTTGAAGTACCGTGCCTCCAGCCCCGTACCTTTAGAAAAAGTAGAGAGTGCTGCAGACATTGTAACGCGCTTTGTAACGGGCGCCATGAGCTTTGGCTCGCTTTCACAAGAGGCGCATGAAACCCTTGCCATTGCCATGAACCGCATAGGGGGCAAGTCAAACACGGGTGAGGGCGGTGAGCTTGCTGAGCGCTATGTAAGGCAGGCGGACGGTACTTCAAAACGCTCTGCCATTAAGCAAGTGGCCTCTGGGCGCTTTGGCGTTACCATAGAGTACTTAAGCAATGCTGATGAAATTCAAATAAAAATGGCGCAAGGGGCCAAGCCCGGTGAAGGCGGTGAGCTGCCCGGACACAAGGTCTTTACCACCATTGCGCAGACAAGGCACTCTACGCCCGGCATAGGCCTCATAAGCCCGCCGCCGCATCACGACATTTACTCCATAGAAGATTTAGCGCAGCTCATCTACGACCTGAAAAACGCCAACCCCCAAGCGCGCATTAGCGTAAAGCTGGTTTCAAAAGCGGGCGTGGGCGTCATTGCCGCGGGGGTGACCAAGGGCAAGGCTGACCACATACTCATTTCCGGGCATGACGGCGGCACGGGCGCCTCTGCGCTTACCAGCATAAAACACGCGGGCTTGCCGTGGGAGCTGGGCATTGCCGAGACGCACCAAGTGCTTGTGAAAAACAACCTGCGCGACCGCGTCATTTTGCAAACCGACGGGCAGCTGAAAACTGGACGCGACATTGCCATTGCTGCCATGCTGGGTGCGGAAGAGTTTGGCTTTGCAACCTCTGCGCTCATTGCCATGGGCTGCATTATGATGCGCAAGTGTGAAAAAAACACCTGCCCCGTCGGCATTGCGACACAAGACGAAAAATTGCGTGCCAAGTTTACTGGCACACCCGAGCATGTCGTACGCTTCATGCTCTTTCTTGCAGAAGACCTGCGTAAAGAAATGGCCGCTTTGGGCTTTAAGCGCATTGAAGAAATGGTGGGCAGAAGCGACATGCTCGAGGGTGATGAAAGCGTGCTGCACTGGAAGTCACGCACCCTAGACCTTTCGGCTCTGCTCGGCAATGCTGAAGATGGGCTCGAACGCTTTAATCAATGTTGCAGCGTTGCGCAAAACCACGCCCTTGATGCCGTGATAGACAGGCGTTTTGTAGAGGACGCGCGGGACGTGCTTGAGAACAATGCAAATGGTGCAAAACGCATGGAGAAACACTACAGGCTTGAGAACACGCAGCGCGCAACGGGTACTATTCTCAGTCACCACGTGGCACAACGCTACGGCCTGCGGGGCTTGCCCGAAGACACCATACGCCTCATGTGTGAGGGACACGCGGGGCAGAGCTTTGGCGCCTTTCTTGCGCACGGCATTACCATGCATTTGTGCGGGGACGCAAACGACTACGTAGGCAAGGGGCTCTCTGGTGGCGTGCTGGTTGTAACACCACCTCAGGATGCGCGCTTTGTACCCGAGCAAACCATTATTGTTGGAAACGTGGTTTTGTACGGCGCCATACTCGGCAAGGCTTTTTTCCGAGGTAGGGCTGCCGAGCGTTTTTGCATACGCAACAGCGGCGCCAAGGTTGTAGTAGAGGGGCTTGGCGCGCATGGCTGTGAGTACATGACGGGCGGGCGTGTTGTCATTTTAGGCGGCGTTGGCATGAACTTTGCCGCAGGCATGAGCGGTGGCATTGCCTACGTGTGGGACGCGAGCAACACGGTACGCGAGTACGCAAACGCGGAGCTTGAAATTGATGCCCTGAATGAAACGGACGAGGCAGAAGTGCATGAGCTTGTTTTAGAACACGCAAAGCGAACGCAGTCCTCTGTGGCGCAAAATTTGCTTTCCAATTGGGAAGACGCAAAGAGCACATTTGTGCGCGTGATTGCGCCTGAATATAGACGCATTTTGGAAATACAACGCGGCGAAGTAATAAAGGAGATAGCATAATGGCAAAGGCAACAGGTTTTATGGAATATGCGCAGCATCTTACAGACTACAAAGATGCCCAGCAGCGCATCAAGAATTTTGACGAATTTCTCAAGCCACTTGACGAGGGGGAACGGCGCGAACAAGCCGCGCGGTGCATGGATTGCGGCATTCCCTTTTGTCATTCTTCATATGGCTGCCCAGTAGATAATTTGATACCCGAGTGGAACAATCTTATTTACGAAGGGAAATGGCAAGAAGCCTATGAACGCTTGCGGAAAACAAACAATTTTCCGGAGTACACCGGGCGTGTATGCCCCGCGCCGTGCCAAAGCGCCTGCGTGCTCGGCATTAACGAAGATCCCGTAACCATTAAAGACAACGAATGCGCGATTATAGACAAAGCCTACGAAGAGGGCTGGATGAAACCAATCAAGCCCGCGCTCCGTAATGGAAAGCGCGTGTGCATAGTTGGTAGTGGTCCGTCTGGGCTTGCCGCGGCTGACCAGCTCAACCAAAAGGGCTACAGCGTCACCGTGCTAGAGCGCGAAGACAGAATAGGCGGACTCCTGATGTACGGCATACCCAACATGAAGCTTGACAAAAAGCTTGTGGAAAAACGCACAAACATTATGCGCGAAGAAGGCATAGAATTTAAGACCGGCGTTTTTGTGGGACAAGACGTAGACCCAGAAGAGCTTATTGAAAACTATGACGCGCTTTTGCTCGCTTTCGGATCCACGCGTCCACGCGACTTGCCCGTTGAAGGCAGAAACCTGCACGGCATACACTTTGCAATGGACTTTCTTAGAGCAAACACCAAGCACCTGCTTTCGCAGGGTGAGGACGCCGCAAATTATATAAGTGCACAAGACAAGCACGTCATAGTCATAGGTGGCGGAGACACGGGCAACGACTGCATAGGCACGTCCGTACGACACGGCGCGGCTTCCATTGTTAACTTTGAACTTTTGCCCAAACCACACAGCATGCGCAGCAGCGAACACCCCTGGCCCTTGTACCCACGCGTTTTGAAAAACGACTACGGGCACAGCGAAGTAAGCGCCGTGTACGGCAAGGACCCGCGCGAGTTCTCCATACTCACAAAGGAGTTTTTGTCCGATGACGGAAAGAAGATTTCAGCCCTTAAGACCGTGCGCGTGAAGTGGGAAAAGCCGCGCAAGGACGCGCCGCCACAAATGGTGGAAGTACCCAACTCCGAAGAAACATGGAAGGCGGATTTAGTCTTGCTAGCGCTAGGCTTTTTGGGACCTGAGCAAGAGCTTTTAGAACGCGTAAACCTCGAGCGCGATGCACGCAGCAACATAAAAGCCGACTACGGCAGTTTTGCAACCTCGCGCGCAAAAGTCTTTAGCGCAGGAGACGCGCGCCGCGGACAGTCACTGGTAGTCTGGGCAATTGATGAAGGCAGAAATGCAGCGCAGCAAATACACGAATACTGCAGCGCAGCTACGCAAGAAGCAGAACTACAACAAGAAAAAATCGCGTCTTAACACTACCGCGCTGTAGTCGTGGTGGGGGGCACGCCCCCACACCCCCGAGTGTTGAGTGCTACTGCACAGGTGACTTTGTTGTTTGCTCATGTCTCTATATTCTCTACGGTGTTAGCCCCACCTGCGTAGGCTACCATAGATGGTGAGCAGCGTGCTCATACAAACTTACTTCCATACAATTTTCATATTTGCGCACAGTATCTACGTCATTACTGCTTTAGCACACAGGAGGCTTTTTGCTATAAGCTCCATCTCTGTGTCGCACCGTCCATGGCGCCCCCTTAGCCCCGTGATGTCGGCTCCATGTTAATTACACGGGTCACCGTCCATGGCGCTCAATGCGTCCCATCCATGGGACGAGCGACCATCCTGCTTCGCAGATACGCAGTCACTGCTGACAACTGCATCCAGCGGAGCAACGCGGAGCGTAACATGGATACTCGCAGACATTGGGGCGGTCGTTTGCTCCGCTCCATTTAACGTTTCTAGCCGCACCATCCATGGCAGTCTATGCGTCCCGTCCATGGGACGACTGTCGCCTACGGCTCCCGACTCTTTTGATGCAAGCTCCATGTTTGCACCGCACAGCGGTGCTTATGCAATAGTTTGCATCCGTACCATCCTTGGCAGCCTATGCGTAGCATCCTTGCTACAGCTGTCACGCTTCGCGTTTTCGACTTTGGTACGAGTACTCAGACAAACTTACTTCCATACAATCTTCATATTTGCGCACAGTATCTATGTTATTACTGCTTTAGCACACAGGATGTTTTTTCTCTTTGATGCGAATACTCCATGTCTGCTACGCTGCGCTCCGCAATCTGAATGTCAGCATCCCCTCGCTACGCTCGCGACTTTGGTACTTTCTTTTCTCTTTTTTGCGTCCTCAAAAAAGAGAAAAGAAAGTACAGCCGTCCGAGTCATCATCATAGTGCGCCTCACGCCGTGGCAACAGGAGGCGTTCATAAAGAACAGTGTGAGCCACAACACAGACGCTCGCGCGTAAGCGTAGTACCACATCTTACCCAAGGGGGGTGTGGGGGCTTGCCCCCACAAAGGCAAAGCGCCATGGCGCAAAGAGGGGCGGTGGACGGGCATGTGCCCCCACAAATGCTACAATAAGGTATCCATGCCTAGCTCACAGTATTTATACGTATCGTTTTTTTCCAAGGGTTCGGGTTTTGGTCATGCCATGCGTGCCTTTGCCTGCGCGCGCCACTGCCTCGCCTTGGGGCATGCCATGGACATTGTCTTTGAGTCGTCTGAGGGTGCAGACCAAGATGTGAGCACAAGGCCTGAGTACAAGGCGCTTGTGGAAATGCACGCTGAGTTGTTGCGTAGCCCAAAGCTGCGTCTTATTTCCAAAGCCTCCAAAGCGCAGCAAGGCTATGACGCGGTGTTTGTGGACTGCAGGCAGATGAGTTACGAACGTTTTTGCGTGTATAACAAACTCGGCTTTTGCATAGGCCTAGACCTAGGTGGCGCGGCGCGGCAGTGCATGCCCTACCTCATTGATACGCTGCCCAATTTTTTAAGCAAGCCCAACGTCTACGACCCCGCGGGTTTTGTGGATGCGAGCATGCCTGAGCGTAGCGCGCCGCCGCATGAGTGCACGCGCGTGTTGCTGTACGCCCCGCATGTGGCGGCACAGGAGTACGTCCGCATTCTCGAAACCTGCGTAGAGCACAACATGCAATGCACGCTTGTGGGCGCAGTGGGGCAGGGTGGTATTCTGCCACAAGAGCTAGAAGACTTTGAAAAAGACGTGCGCTTTGCGCCCTTTACGTGCAACTTTGCGCACACCCTGTGTGAATACGACCTTGTGATAACGCATTTTGGGCTCAGTGCCTTTGAGGCTACTCACGCGCGCGTGCCCGTGTTGCTGGTAAACCCCAGCGCATATCACGCTGCCTTGAGCAAAAAGGCGGGCTTTACGCATTGTTACCGCTCATACAAACGCGCTGCCACACAGCTTACGCGCTTTGCAACTAAGGCGCATGTCTTTACCTCTTTTGCTGCGAGGTTCACGGCGGGGCAGCGGCGCAGCGGCGTGAGTGTGTATGACAGGCTGCTTACTTCTGCTGAAAAAATACGCAGCTGGTATGCAGAGCGTAGTCCCATAAACCCCTTTGATCGTGCAGCGAGGCGCATGCCGCGCGCCTTGTTGCGGGAGGAAGATAAAAGCGTGTTTCTCTGCAAACAGACTAAGCTCATCTTCCAAGTGCCCTTTGCCGACCCCGTGAGTTATAATGACGCCTACTTTTTTAGCGACTACAAGGCGCAGTATGGCAAGACCTACCTCGAAGACTTTGATGCAATTGCTCAAAAGATGGACGAGCGCTTAAACATTGTACAGCGCATAGGACGCGGGCGCTGGGTGGGTAATGCGCCTCGCCTGCTTGACCTTGGCTGCGCCTACGGCGTCATGCTCAAACGCGCCTTGTCTCGTAGGTTTCTTTGTTGTGGCGTAGATATATATAAGGACGCATGCGACTACGTGCGAAACACGCTTTTTATTCCCTCTTTGTGCGCCAGCGTCTTTAAGGCTGACTTTGGCGCAGTGCATGCGCAGTTTGCCCAAGAACACACGGCGTATTTTCAGTCTCCGCAGGGTGTTCCCTTGCGTTATGACGTGGTTTCTTGCTGGTATGTACTTGAGCATACGCCGCATTTTGAGTCCGTGCTTCAGACTGTTTCGCGCCTGCTTGTGCCCGGCGGCATTTTTGCGCTTGCAGTGCCCAATGGTAGCGGCATTTCTGCACGGCGCTACCCGCGGCGTTTTTTGCAGGCTAACCCCATAGACCACTTCAGCATTTTTTCACCCAAGCCCTTAATTGCCTTTTTAAAAAAGCGCGGGTTTGCGCTTCGCCTCTTGCGCGTTACGGGGCATCACCCTTCGTGCGTTTTGCCACACGCCCTGCAGTGGAGCTTGTTGTTTGCGCCGGTGCGCCGCGCGGTGCATGGCTTAAGCAAGCTTTTGCGCTTGGGCGACACCTTTGAGCTGTACTTGGAGAAAGAGCGTGAAGTCTAAACGCGTGTTGATACTGGGTGCGTCTCTTATGCAAGTGCCGGCGCTAGAGGCCGCGCGGCGCATGGGTCACCTTGTAATAACAGCAGACGCCAATGCCTCTGCGGTGGGCGCGGCGCACGCGCATGAGTTTTGGCACGTGGACTTGCAAGACACAAAGGAACTTATACGGCGCGCGCGTGCTGAACGCATAGACGCGGTGCTTACGTGCGCCACTGATTTTTCATATGCAGTAAGTCTCATTGCCGAGGCTTGTGGACTCTGCGGCATTGCCCCAGCGGTGGCGCGGCGCGCTAATTTTAAAAACGACATGCGCGCGTGCTTTGCCCAGCATGGCGTACCCTCCCCACGTTATGAAGTCTTTCATGGTAGGTCAGCAGCTGACGCGCATGAGGTGCACCTCGCACATGCGCTGAGGCAGTTTGAAGAGCGCGTTACTGCCGCGGTAGGCTTTCCGCTGGTGCTCAAGCCCGTAGACAACATGGGCGCGCGCGGCGTGTCCTTGGTTGAGCATGCGCAAAATTTTTCTCATGCCTGCCACGCAGCGCTCACGCACAGTCGCTCTAGCACGCTTATTGCTGAAAAAAAACTCAGCGGCCCCGAGCTAAGCCTAGACTCCTTTGTACTTGATGGAAGGCTCTACCCCATTGGTACGGCCGACAGGCACATTGTGTTTGCGCCCTACTTTGTGGAAACGGGGCACAGCATGCCCTCTGAAATGCCGCGCGCCTTGCAAAAAGATGCGCATGATGTTTTGCGCAAGGCAGCCCGCGCGCTAGGAATGTCTACGGGCGTTTGCAAGGGAGACATTATTTTTGATGGTGAAAAGGCGCATATAGGTGAATGTGCCGCGCGCCTTTCGGGGGGCTACATGTCGGGCTGGACCATACCCTATGCCTATGGCATAGACCCCGCGGAGTACGCGCTCATGCTCGCCTTGCAAGGCGGGCTTTCTGAAAGCGCAAAAAAAACCTTGCGTCTTGAGGCTGCCACGTGTGCCGTTGCCGAGCGCGCACTCTTGGCGCTACCGGGTGTGCTACGGCGCGTGTGCATTCCCCAGCACTTGCAGCATGTGCCCGCGCTGCCGCATGTAGAAAAACGCGCAGTTGCCTTAGACCACTCGCCCGCCCCTGTGCGCAATGTAATAATAAACGCGCCCTCTGGCACACGCTGCCGCTTGCCCAAAAACAACGCCGAAAAGCTTGGCAGCCTTATAGCTACTGGCGCCACGCCCCAAGAGGCAAACGCCGCTGCTGCAGAGGCGCTTTCGCATGTTTACTTTGAGGTGGAACCCAACCCTGAGGCAAACGCATTTTTGTACTCAAACGCCGCAGAGCATGTGCAGCGCTATTGCGCATGGTACTGCTATAAAAACGCGCATGAAGACTGCGCTCAAGCATGCGCGCAAGGCATGGAGGAACTTATGCACAATAGCGCTGATTGTCGGCACGCTCATTACATAAGCCTGTATGTTCCACAGCCGCTGCGTGCTAGTGCTGAACGTGGGGCATGGACACACCTTACGCCATGGGCTGCCCTTGTTTGCGCGCAAAGGCACATGCCCCTGCGCCTAGTCTCAACACGGGAAAAAAGCATTAATGCACTAGCTTTGCCTGCCTTTTTGCGTGCAGGATGGCAAGGACTACATTATACTCTACAATTAATACAGACATGTACAACAAATGCACTGAAAAATCTTTGCGCATCGGCATTGCACTACTAATTGTTTTTTCCATCTCAAACGGCGTGCATGCGTCTTCTCAACCTGTGAGCGCGTATGTGGACGTGCTTGACTTTGTTAACAAAAACGAACTGCAGTTTTATTGGGATGCTACCTATAATGTGGGAATGATAACCAATGGCGATGTGGTGCTCAGCTTTAGTCCGGGGAAGTCTGCAGTGTTGATAAATTTTACTACGGTGCAAAAGCTTGACCCCGTAATTCGTACGCGCGAGGGTTTGAAGTTTACAAGAGCATTTGCGGATTTTGTGAAGAAAACCTTTTCACAAACAAGGGTAGTGCCTGCGCCTGATGCGCAAGAAAAGCGCGTGGAGAATGCTGTTATACCTCCTCCATCATTAATAGCGCGTAATAAGGCTACCTTCAATGCTATTTCCGTTGTTGTCATAGACCCGGGGCATGGTGGCAAAGACCCCGGCGCCATAGGCTCTTTTTCGCACCAAGGAAAGTCGTATAGAGTTTTGGAAAAAACCACAGTATTGAAGGTTGCTTTGAAAGTGAAAAAGCTGTTGCAAAAAGAATTTCCTAAACTAAAAATTGTGATGACTCGTGACACGGACACATTCATTTCACTGGAAAAACGCACTATTATAGCCAACAAGCACCTTGCCGCGCTTAAGGCTGAGGAAGCCATTTTGTTTGTCTCTATACACGCAAATGCATTTTGGAAACAAGAATCAAATGGCTACGAGGTATGGTATTTACCCCCTGAGCACCGCAGAAACCTAGTGGAAAGAGACTCTGTGGGCAATAAAAACATTTATTCTATACTAAATAGCATTAGGGAAGAAGAAGTAACACTGGAGAACGTCCAGCTTGCAAAAACCATCATCAACGGCATGGCTGCTGCCATAGGCAGCAAGTCTCGCAATAGGGGAGTGAAACAAGAACTGTTTTCTGTCGTACGCAATGCAAAAATGCCCGCAGTACTTATAGAATTGGGGTTTATCACCAACCCCCAAGAAGGCTCTCTGTTATCTACAGATGGCTATCAAAACACCTTGAGTAAAGGCATTGTACAAGGTATAAAAAATTATATGGAGTTATTTGATGTTTCAAAAATTAAATAAGGACGCAAAAATACATGGCGCATAGAAAGGGGATTTCTTTTTTTTATTTGCAATTCGTACTAGCCTGCATAGTTGGTGTACTGTTGGTAGGCTTATATCTCTATATACAATCCAGTGATACGAGTGAACGTATGCCGCTTTATTTTCCCAGCTCTACATCATTGGCATATTCACAAAGCATTGATGCCACCGTTTATGTTCCAGAGTTTCGCATAATTCCTAAAATGACTGTGTATCAACGTTTTTTCCGCACAAAAACGGATTTTATGGCTAAAAAAGTCCTCAAAGAACTAGTGCTCGGCCCGCACTCTATTTACATGAAAAACCTCATCCCTTTTGAAGTATACGTACAATCTATACTCATTGGAGTCAAGGATGGTGAAAATAAGCGCAAGGTTTTTATACAATTGAGCGGGAAAAAAGATGCTTTGACCAACCATGATATTCAGAAAATTCAACATTGGCTTCAATACAATATGAATGTTTATTTTCCTATGTATGTTATAAAAGTAGCACAATTAGTGGGTGCATAATACTTGACATACATTGTTTATACATCACATAATGTAAGTAAAACGCTTTTCATCTTAATAAAGGCACAAGAGGAATTTTTTATTCATAGGAGGAATAATTTATTATGAGAAAATTAACTTTATTGATTCTAGGGTTATCTTATATGGGGGGCATGCTTTTTGCACAAAGTGCACCGCAAACGGTTTTGCAAAAGCAGCGCAATGAGGACCAAACTTATAGGGAGGGTTTTGCTAAAATGCTTATAGATTTTGCTCAGTTGGATCCTGAATACGATGAAGCAACGGAAGTAGATTATAGTAATACTACAATTTCTTTTACTATTCCACCTGAAGAAATGGATCAGATGAAGGTTACTTATGGACTTAATTCATGGATGGTTCGTCCAAAGAGTTCTATACAGTTTCCTGAAATTATTAAGAACAGTTTTGCAAAAGCCGTAAAAGTAAAGGACACCGCGACTAAGTACGCGGGTGAAAATATACTCGGTGCGCGTATTGCGTTCCCTGACTATCCCTTTGAAATGATTGCAGAAATCATACCTCCTTTTAGGGCAAATCCAGACTCAGATGTTTTTGATGGAAAAGGCATACTTCGTAATGTCGGTGTTGTGCGCAGTGCATACATTACCGTATATGGACTCAATCAACCCGAACGCTTATATGTTGTTACGGAAGACGTCAGTGGTCATGAGTATGAATACTCATTTGGTGATTTAAAGTTTATAGGCTGGAAGACTTTGGAATGGACTAACCCAAATTACTTGCGCGATGTTCGTTCTCGTGAAATAGAATCCCTGCCGCTCTACCCTCAATCTTCTTCAGACAGAAGACTGAAAGCTATAAAAATTATTCGTTCAGGAAGTATTTATGGCGGTGCTGATTTTGTAACCTATGTAAAGGATGTCAAAATTACTTTTGATAAGGCTGTTGATGATGACCTCATTAATAGAGACATTGATAACGAAGATGTATGGGCAATAGTGAGGCAGAGGATTGGCATACGAGACTCTGTATTATATAAGCGGAACTTGATCAAGCGGTCTCTTGAATATCTTGAAAATCGCAAAAAGTACAACTACCCTGAAGATTCTGCACAGCCAACAAGCGGTGCTGCGGGTGGTGGACAAGCAGCCCCAGCAGCCCCAGCTGCTCCAGCTGCCGACCAACAAGATGGGCAAGGGCAGTAGTAACAGTTTTTTGTTGCAGCTTAAAAAGTTCTGCAAGCCCTATGTGTAATTGTTAATTTTAAGGAAGTGTTTTTACACACTTCCTTAAATTTTTTTAGTCATGAGTAAAATAGATGAGCACGAAGTAAAACACGGTATTTTTATAGATAATACCTCGTTTCTTTTGTCATCCGTTTTCGGCTTAACCCCTAAAATCTTTTGTAACGATAAAGATTCTACAAAACTTAAGAGTAACTTACATAATTACCTGCGCTTTACCATAGCGGTAAAGAGCAATAATATAAGTCACCGCATGCTTTTTATAGTCTCTAGTAACACTAAAGACTTACAATTAATGCAATGCCCAAGTGTGCCCACTCTGTGTAGTCAAACTTTTTCTCTTGGTGATAAAGAGGACTCATTGTTGATGAATTTTTGGTACAACATTGCTGCAATATATATGTTTTCTTTTTTAGACAGCATAGACTGCATTGGAGATAGCCTGATTTATAACGACTTACCCACAGAAATATCTCGCAGTGAATGCCTCGCTTATTTTGCCTCTGATGAGGTTTCTGTCGTAATGGGTGTAAGCGGCAGTACATCTAACAATGATGGTGGTATTATGTACATAGGTATGCTGTCTTAAGGTTAGAGCGTGCTCACGTATTTATTTTGTTTGAGAATTCAGAAAATATTCAATACAAGCTTGAAAAAACAATAAGGTGATTAGCTCAGTTGGTTAGAGCGCTTGCTTGACATGCAAGAGGTCGCTGGTTCAAATCCAGTATCGCCTATTATTTTGTTTGTGGGGGAGCGCCCCCCACACCCCCGAGTACTGAGTGCACGCCTTTTGGCGCTATGCGCGTCTTTCTGTGTTATAGCTCACGCGGCATTGTATGAATTCTTTCTGTTGCCACGGCGCGTGACGCTATACGATGATGCCTCGGATGGTCGCTCGTCCCATAGAGGGGACGCATTGAGCGCCAAGGACGGTGACCCGTGTAATTAACATGGAGCCGACATCAGGGGGCAAATAAGAGCGCCATGGACGGTGCAAAGGTAGAACTTGCATGACAGTTGGGAACTGAAGTTAAGCGGCTAGAAATGATTAAAATAAGTTGTTGGGTGCTGCAGACTAGTATCTGCTTTTTATTTCGTGGGTAAGCGTAAGTATTGCTTTTTCTATGTTGTCTAGGCGTTTGTCTATAACTTCAAAGCGTTGGTTCATTTCGGTAGTAAAATTATCAATGCGTTGGTTCACTGTATCAATGCGTTCGTTGACAGCGTCAATACGCTTGTTGACAGCATCAATGCGTTCATTTACCTCTGAAGAGAGACTATCAATGTTGCCTGCATTAAACAAAAACAAAGCGGTTATAAGCCCAATGATGATAGCAAGAGCGCCCATAGAATTAAGCCCTTTTGCTGCACTATTTGCAAGAGATTCTCTGATTCCATGTTGTGTTGGTAAAACCTTTTCTACCGTAGCCATGATTGAATTATATCATAAATGCTTAAGTTTTTAAGGGCAAGGGAGACTAAGCAACAAGCACTTAATCCCAAACCCCGCAGTCCACAACAGACATAAGCCTTGAGGTGAATGACTGCTGTAAGCCATAAGCGCCCAACACTTGGAGGAGTGGGGGCAGCCCCCACAAAGGCCCTTATGCAGTGGTTTGCATCCCCTCGCTACGCTTGTGAGCGTCCTCACAGCCGTCCCATAGATGGTGAGCAGCACACTTACACAAACTTACTTCCATATAATCTTCATACTTGCGCACAGTATCTATGTTATTACTGCTTTAGCACACAGCAGGCTTTTTTTCTTTTTTTTAGTTCTTTTTTTGGTGCAAGTTCCATGTTTGTGCCGCATCGCGGCACTTATGCAATAGTTGGCACCCGCTCGCCTTCGGCTCTCGACTCTTTTTGCATGCATAAAAAAAGAAAAAAAAGAACGGCCATCCGAGGCCTTTGCATGTGGCGTTTAGCTACGTGGCAACCAACAGCGTAAGCCATCGCACACACGGCGTGCAGCCTCGCGCGCAGCGCAAATAGACGTCTTACCTCAAGGGGGGGCTGTGGGGGGATACCCCCCACAAAGCGCTTATGCAAATACTGCGTCATATCCCGCGGGGGGCGTGGGGGCAACTCCCCCACAAAGCACTTATGCAATAGTTTGCATCCCCTCGCTACGCTCATGACTTTCTTTGATTCTTTTCTTTAGTGCTTTTAAATACTTGAGCATAGTATCTATGTCATTACTGCTTTAGCACACAGGAGGCTTTTTTCTCTTTTTTACATCCATACAGCCGTGCCATGGACGGCACGCATAGGCTGCCAAGGATGGTAAAAAGAGAAAAAAAGAACAGTCATCCGAGCGTATGTGATAGCAGGCGCGGCAGCTTGACCGCAAAAAAGTTCATACAAGACTAGCGTGAGCTACAACACGGACACTCGCGCGCAGCGCAAATAGACGTCTTACCTCAAGGGGGGCTGTGGGGGGATACCCCCCACAAAGCGCATAGCGCAAATACTGCGTCATACCCAACGGGGGGCGTGGGGGCTTGCTCCCCCACAAAGCCCCTTAGGCGTGTTGTTACAGAGCGGCTTTTTTCAGCTTGCCCGCTTTTTTGCACAGCTCTACTTGTGCCGCGTACTCATGGTAGTGGCGGTAGTCCGTGCTGGTGCTGTCAATGTTTTTGCTGAGCACAAGGCGTATGCCGCAGTTAATGTAGTAGGCCTCGTTTTTGCCCTTTTCGCGTGCCCAGCCTTGAATTGCCTCGTCCGTCTCGCTGTCAATGCGCGCTTCATGCTCAGTGCGCGGCGCAAAGTCCACCCACTGCCCGCCAAGCCAACGCGGCTGCAGCATGTCTACAGGCGGCGGCGTGGTGTGCACAATTTGCACGCCCGCTTCTGCGGGTGGCTCTAGGTCGTACTCCCACGCTATGCCGCCCTCTTTGTCTAACTGATAATATAATTTTTCACTCATATATAACTCCTTAGTTTTTTTTATTTAATGCGCCTATAAAGCTGCACTCTGTAGTTGCTGGTTGAACCACTGCTGTCGGTCATTTGCACCCTTAAGTCTCTTTTTGAAAGGCGCTCCCACTGCGTGCTGCTGCCCCATATGGTTTGGGGGTGCTGCTGGCCGGGGTACTGGGCGTAGATGAAGCCGCGGGGCACTATGGCGTCGAGGGCTTGCCTGCGCACAAAGTCTACAAGCGCGCGCAAGCCCCCGCTTAAGCGTAGCACCTCCTGCCCGTCTATTTCCCATGCTTGCACCTCCTCATTGTAGGCAAGCAGACTCTCTGCGCGGCTGCCCCGCCGTACGCGTAGCCCCGCAAGGGGTTTTTCAGCACGCTGTGCGCTCTCTTCTATTGCAAACTCGCGCCATGCCCTGCCGTCAAAGCACCACACCTCATTGCTGTAGTCTCCGTTTGTGTTGCCGCCAATGACCCACAGCTTGTTGTCGTAGACCGCGGCTTGGTGCTCATAGCGTGGGCTGAAGCGCGTGGTAGTACTTGCATCGTGGGTTGATTCCTCCTTCCACGCAGAGCCGTCAAAACTCCACAGCTCATTGCTGCGGCCGCTGTTTGTGGCCCCGCCGAGTACCCAGAGCTTGTTTTGGTAGACCACGGCTTGGTGGTCATCGCGTGGGCTGAAGCCGCCATTGCCCCGTGGCGTCCACGTAGAGCCGTCAAAGCTCCACACATTATTGCTCCTGCCGCTGCTTGTGTATCCGCCAATGACCCAGAGCTTGCCTTGGTAGACGACGGCTTGGTGCTCATAGCGTGGGCTGAAGCCGCCATTGCCCTGCGGCGTCCATGTGCTGCCGTCAAAACTCCACACATCATTGCAGTAGTTTCCATCGAAACCGCCGAGCACCCAGATCTTGTTTTGGTAGACCACGGCTTGGTGCTCACGGCGTGGGCTGAAGCCGCCATTGCCCTGTGGCGTCCACGTAGAGCCGTCGAAACTCCACAGGTCATTGCTCCAGCCGCTGTTTGTGCTGCCGCCAATGACCCAGAGCTTGTTTTGGTAGACCAGGGCTTGGTGTTCATGGCGTGGGCTGAAGCCACCATTGCTCTGCTGTGTCCACGTAGTGCCGTCAAAACTCCATACGTCATTGCGGTTGTTCCCATCGTATCCGCCGAGTACCCAGAGCTTGTTTTGGTAGACTAGGGCTTGGTGGACATGGCGTGGGCTAAAGGCTCCGCGGTAGTTAATGAGCTTGCTACTTGTGCGTAGGTGCTGGGTGCCACGGCTAATGCCCACGCCTTGCTCGTCTGCGTTGAGCGTGACAAAGGCGTCCTTCACCTCAAAGGGCGCGCTGGTCAGGCTGGGCCAGCCCCGCGCAACCTCGCGTTTGCGCAAATCCAACGCGCCGCCTTGCAGCGTGCCCAGCACCACGTCGCTTGCTTGTGGGTTTTGCTCCAGCTGCGCCTTTGCGCTGTTGTTGTGCGCCTGGTGGCGTAGCACCACGCTGTAGTTTGCGCTGTCGCTGGGCAGCCTTAAGTCTTGTGCTGCCTTTAGCGTTAGCAGCTGCCCGTCCTTTCGTAGGGCCTTGCCAAGCTCCACAGTCAGCTTTTTAGCCGTGCCGTCTAGTTTGAGTTCCAAGCCCTCTAGTACGCCCACGCCACCCAGCGCCGCACGGCTTTGTTTTAAGGCGTGCTCGGCCCTGTCAAAGTTTTGCGCCGTGCTGTGTTTAAAGCCTTGCAAGTCCTGTGCTTGCGCCCGCACAGCCTGCCAGCCCTGCGCAACCTCACGTTTGCTCAAGTCCAGCGCTCCGCCTTGCAGCGTGCCCAGCACAAGGTCTTGCGCCTGCGCGGCCTGTTTGTCCGCCACGTCCACAAGCACTACGTAGCTCTCGTCCTCCTTGTCCGTCCATGTGTCCTCACCCTGCAGGGTTGTTGTACGCTCCTGCGTCTCAGCGCTGCGGTAGCGCAGCACCACCGCGTAGGCCTTGCTGTCGCTAGGCAGGCTTAAGTCTTGTGCCACCTCCAGCTTTAGTAACTGCCCGTCCTTGCGTAAGCCCTTACCCGCTTCCACAATCAGCTTGTTAGCCGCGCTGTCCAGCCTCGGCTCCAAGCCCTCCAGCACGCCCACGCCACCCAGCGCAGCGCTACTCTCGCGCAGCGCCTCTTCAGCGTTACTCTGCAGCTCCTCAAAATCGTCAGGCACCGGTATCATGCCCTCATAAAAATTATGTTTCTTCATAATTTCTCCTGTTATTTTTTAAATTTCATCCGCAGCCACCTTTTAAGTAACCACGGCTTTTTTACCAAAACTATTCCCACAAAAACTTACCTCCATACAACCTCCATACTTACGCTTGTTTCTTGTTCTCTATGGCGTTAGCCCCGCCCACCATCCCTTTAAGGCGCAGTAGCGCTTTGTGTTTGCGCTACGCGCGTGTAGGCTTCCGCAATTTCGCTGACGCAGCATTGCGTGAACACCTTTTGTTGCCACGGCGCATGACGCGATATGATGACGCCTCAGAAGGCTGTACTTTCTTTCTTTTCTTTTTGTGCGACGCAAAAAGAAAAGAAAGAAAGTACCAAAGAAAGAAAAGAAAAAGCCGCTGTGGGGGCAAGCCCCCACACCCCCGAGTATTAAGCGAACGTTTCTTGTGCCGCATCGCGGCACTTATGCAGTAGTTTGCATCCTCTCGCTTCGCTCGTGACTTTTTGGTACCTTTTAATACTTGCGCACAGTATCTACGTCATTACTGCTTTAGCACACAGGAGGCTTTTTTCTCTTTTCTTTGGTACTTTCTTTTCTCTTTTTTACATCCATAAAAAAGAGAAAAGAAAGTACAGCTATCCGAAGACTTAGCATATCGCGCCGGCGTCTTAGTCACAGAAAGCGTTCATAAAAAACAGCGTCAGCAAAATTGCGGAAGCCTACACGCGCATAGCGCCAAAAGGCGTTCACTCAGTACTCAGGGGGCGTGGGGGGACACTCCCCCCACCACTATGCATGGCGTTAGCCCCGCCCACCACTGGGCTCCAAATAAGCCATATACACCAATAGCTGTACTTGCTATAAGCTTCATCTCGACACAGACACCATCTTTATACCCCGCGTCTTAGTCCCTATAGCGTAGCCCCACAACTGCACCACCTGTGCGTAGCACTCAAAACGCGCAGCGCTGAACTACTTCTTTTTCTTTTTTTCTTTGGTACCTTTCTTTTTTCTTTTTGAAAAAAGAAAAAAGAAAGTACGGCCATCCGAGGCATCATCGTATAGCGTCACGCGCCGTGGCAACAGAAAGAATTCATACAAGACTAGCGTTAGCTACAACACAGAAAGACGCGCATAGCGCCAAAAGGTGTTCACTCAGTACTCGGGGGGTGTGGGGGGGGGCGCTCCCCCACAAAGCGCTTATGCAAATACCGCGTCTTACCCCGCGGGGGTGTGGGGGCAACTCCCCCACAAAACAACCCCGTGGGTACACTATGTAATCTTCTTTTTCTCTATCGCTGCAATTTGCTTTTGTTTTTCAACAAAGGCGCGGTATTCTTTGTATTCCCGGTCTCCTTTTCCGTGCGCAATGCCGCGGTTGAGGTAGTAGGCCTCGTTTTTGCACTTGTCGCGGCACCATGTTTGTATTGAGGCGTCCGTTTTTGCGTCTATGTGCGCCTCATGTTCGGTGCGTGTTGCTGCGTCAAACCACTGCCCATTGTTTGCGTCTCCCAGCCACCGCGGCTTGAGCATGCTTTCGGGGGGCGGCACGCTGTGCACAATGTTAAGCGCATCGTTTGCCGGCGGTGCGCTGTCAAATTGACCAACTATTTGACCGTTTTTGTCAATGTCGAAATATATTTTTGTACTCATAAATACTCCTTAACGCCTTAGTACGTGGCGTTTATGTTTTGTTTTTTATTTCTGCTTTGCTTAGCACATTGAGGGGGAAGTACACGCCTTTAGCGTCAGTGTCCTTGGGGTCTTTCGTCTTGTTGAGCGTGGTGTCGTCGGCATTGAGTGGTGTTGTCCCAGTGCCGTTTTGCTTCAGTAGCCAGAGTTGCACGTTTTCTTTTGTGGCAAAGAGGCGTTTGAGCTCTTCGTGTTTGTAGCCGTATCCTATCTCTATGCGTTGAAAGTAACCCTCTATGCGTTTTTTTACACTCTGCTTGTCTATTTCGTCCTTGTTGTAGCTAAAGACTATGCTTAATGGCTTTGTGTGTGCTTTTACATTGAATAGGCGATAGCCCACAAAGGGTGGCGTGTTGAAGTCGAGGTAGGACTGTATTTTGCTTATGCTTTCTTTGTTAAAGTTTTCAACGTATATGTAGAGTCCCGGACCTGCGCTTATGCGTGCGGTTTTGCTGCCTAAGCGCGTGCCAAAGCTGTTTTGTACTATGTGGTAGTCTCTCCACTTTGTGCCATCAAAACTCCATACGTCTTTGTACTTTGTGTCCTTGTCCCGTTTTGTGTCGCCTTCTCCCCCTATGAGCATGAGCTTGTTTTCGTAGACTGCAAGGCGGTGGTTTTTGCGCGCGCTAAAGCTTGTGCTGCTGCTGTGCTGCTTCCACGTTGTGCCGTCAAAACTCCATGTGTCGTTTAAAGCTTTGTCGTTTGCGTCTTGCCCGCCGCTCAGCCACAGGGTTTGTGTTTCAGCGCTTGGTGTTTTTTTGTCTTTTTGTGCCTTTTTTGTTGTCAGCACTGCCATGGCGTGGCCGCTGCGCGCACTAAAGCTTGTGGTGCTTTTCTTGTGCTCTGTCCACGTTGTGCCATCAAAACTCCACGTGTCGTTTAAGGCTTTGTTCTTTGCGTCTTTTCCGCCGGTGAGCCACAGGGTTTGTGTCTCAACGCCTTGCGCGTTTTTGTTTGTCAGCACTGCCATGGCGTGGCCGCTGCGTGCGCTAAAGCTTGTGGTGCTTTTCTTGTGCTCTGTCCACGCTGTGCCGTCAAAACTCCACGTGTCGTTTAAGGCTTGGTCGTTTGCGTCTTTTCCGCCGGTGAGCCACAGGGTTTGTGTCTCAACGCCTTGCGCGTTTTTGCTGGTGAGCACTGTCATGGCGTGGCCGCTGCGCGCGCTAAAGTTTGCGGTGCCCGGGTACGCTGTCCACGCTGTGCCGTCAAAACTGCTGTACACCTCGTTGCTTAAGCCTTTGTCGTTTTTTCCGCCTATGAGCCACAGTTGGTTTTGAAAGCTTACTACGCCGTGGCTCTCCAGCGCGTTAAAGGGCGCTTGGTAGTCAATGCGCGCGCCGCTTTTCCCCACTACAAAGGCGTCGTGTGGCATTTCAATAACGCGCGTCCATTGTTTTTGAAATTGGTTGCGCATAAATAAATCAAGGGCGCGTCTTGTGCCTAGGTACTTCATTTCGTCTGCGGCGTTTGTAAGGCGCTTGCGCAAGGCTTCTTCGAGTTCGTTTTTTATCTCTGGTAAAAAAAGCGAGTTGACATGCCTCTTCATAAAGCCTTCGTTGCCAAAGGCGGGGAAAAATCCGCGAAATACGCTGCGCGCGTCCTTGCTTAAGGTAAGAAACATGCGGCGTATGGTTTGGTATAATCTCCCGAGATTTGTGGGTATCTGCTTGCCTTGATCATCCTTTGTAAGGTTTCTCGCAGGCTTGTTGGTTTTTCTGTCCCACTCTGCACTGCGCTGCTCAAAGGCTGTCTGCACGGTTTGCTCAAGCGCTTTATCGTCGTTCGCTTTTTGCGTTTTTGTTACTTGTGTGTCCATGTGCTACCCCCTAGCTTTTGGCTACGCTTTGCGCCTTAATCTGGTTGTCGTTTAGCGCGTATATTTCGTCTTCACCCAAGCTTCCATCACTGGCTGTTGGTGTTGTAAACTGTATGTCCTGCATGTCGTCAAAAAGGTTGTACAAGTCTTGCATGGTGTAGCGCTGCCCAATCTTCAGGTTTAAAAAGTAATTTTTTATTCTTTCTTTTGCCTCTTGTTCGCTTAAGGTTGTGCTTGAACTTTTGTATTTGCAATCTATCTTCAAATCCTTTTTTAGCTTCACGGACTCAATGTAGTGCTGATGCGCAATAAGACCGACTTCGTCAAATCTTGTTTTTACTTTTTCTCGCGTTATGTCGTTTGGGCCGCGCAGCACTATTCTAAAAACTCCGTATTGCACCGCTTGGTTGCCTACAGGGTTGATGGCTTTGTTTTTGTTTGGTGCGCTGCCTGTGCTACTTGGGCTGCCTGACTGAGGGCTGTTTGCGTCCTTGGGCTTGTTCCCGCTTGTTATAGAACGAAACACCTTTGCTTCTTCTACACTCTCGATGCTTTGCGCCTCTGCTTCATAAAGCATGGGCACGTTGCCTGCGGCTGCGCGCATCCACTGCGCTTGAATACGCTTGCGGTAGTTTTCGTCGCCTTCGGGGTCTGCGCCGCTTCTTCCTTTCTCCTTTGCATCTTCAATCCAGTTGCTCTTAAAAGAAAGCTTGCTTAAGCCCGTAATGAGTGGGTTTATCGTAGCTTGTGAGACTGCTGTAGGCTTGTTGTATTCCTTGCCCAGTTTTTCAGCTTCTACGAGTATGGACTCGGTGTAAACGCCATTCACTGCCTTGCTGCTGTCAAACTTGATTTTTCCATTATTGGTTTCATTATCAACGGGGTAATAGACAAGCCCTAAGCCACTTACTGTTATGGCTGTTTTTGTGGTAATTGTGACATCGCGTGTGATTTCCATTTGTATGTGACCGCGTGTCTTTGCGCCTTTGTAGCGTGTTACGCCAAGGGTCTTGCCCCACGCATCGAGAAAAGAGCCCGTGGCGCTGTCTATGCTTATTTGTTTTTGTAGCGGGAAGATGAAGGTGCTGTAAAGCCATGAGGCAAGGTGTGCCATGCTTTCGACTATGCCCGCTAAAACGCCTTGAGGTCTTATTTCATTTTTCTTCAACTTTAGTTCCTCGTACGCCATATTTCGTACTTCCTCGCGTATTTGCTTTGGCGTCTTTTCCAAAAAAGACTTGTTGTTGGTTTTTGCATCCGCCTTTGTGTTGTTGTTTTGTGTTGTTTGTGCACTCATGATAGAGATACCTCCTGTTGTGTTGTGTTGCCAAGCAGGCTAAAGTGCAGCGTAGGGCTGCCCGTGCTTGAATATGTTATGTGTATGCTTGCTTGATCTATACGAGTGTCTTCTCGCGCGATGCGAAGCATTTCGTTTTCTACAAGCGCGTAGTCTGCGGGCGCGTTAATTGCGTTGTACAGCTGCGAGCCTGTTTCTTTACTCCAAGGTAATGCCCCTTGTGGAAACTCAAGCGCGCGGCGCAGGTCTTGCTCCACAAGCTTAGCTCCCTTTACTAATTCAACGTCAGCGCCCGAGCCGTCGTAGCGCATGTCGCCGTCTTTGTCTACGTAGATGTCGTAGTCTTCCATGTTATTGCCCCCTTTGGTGGATTTATTTTTCCGCTAATCGTGCCGCCCGTACTGGAAACAGTGAGATTAGCGAGGTCTGTTGTTGTTATTTCTGGTATGGTAACTTCCACGTTTTCTAAAAATTTTAAAAACGCCGATGCAATAGCCTCTGCCATTTTTTCATTGGTCGCGTCATTCATTTTTGCGATTTCAGCGTCCTTTTTGGTTTTGTCCTTTTCTTGCGAAATCGCTTCAATTTTCTTTTGATCGGGTGGGCCAATTGCTTGTAATTTACCCTTAATATGCTGCGTTATTGCATCACGTCCTTCTTGTTTTGGTGTTTTGCTAGTATTGTTTGCCATATGTTACTCCAATAAACTTTTAAGTTTGTTTTGTTCGATTTTTAACAGCACTATAGTGTCGGGACTTATGTTTTGATTCGTCGGTCCACCCATTGTCTTTAACTGAGACAAAATACTTAATACGCTGTTGAGTATGCTTCCAAGATTCTCGGTTTGATTTTTTATGCTAACTTTGCCTGTGATTGAGTCAATGCTGATGCTGGACGAACTCGATTTAATGCTAAGATTGCCTTTTCCTGAGTTAATGCTCATGTCTGCATCGCTCGTTATATTCAGCTTGCCCGTACCAGATTTGATGCTTACATCGTCCGACTCACTGGCTATGTTCAGCTTGCCTTTGCCCGCATGTATGCTTATCGCTGCCTCATCATCACACGCGCCTTGGTACTCGTCCGTGTAGTAGCCCGTAATGATGGGGTGAGACTTATTGCCGCCCAAGTACTGAACAATCGCAAGCTGGTCTTTGTCCGCCGTTGCAAAAATGCCCGCGCCGCTCTGCGTAGCTCCGGGTATGCAAATGGGTGCATTCTTTATTATTTCGCCCGTGCGCTCAAAGGTGCTTGGTACCACTATTTCGCCATCCGCGTTGTAGCCCCCCGTCTCCTTAGAAATGCGCACAATGTCTATGCACATAAGCTGCGGAAAGGCAAGCGCATCGGTTATGGCGCGCGTAAGATTGGTGTATAAACTCATGCTAGCCCCCCGTTATGCTTCTTGCTCTTTCCGCAACGCTGAGTATTACGGACTCTGTCGTTTCAACCGCTGCTTGCACCTGTGCCACAATACCCGCAAAGGGGTTTTGCTGTTGCTGCACATTGTTTATCTGCGGGTTGGTCTCCACAAGCGTAATAGTTGCCACAATGGGGCTACCGTTTTGCGAGTCGCGCACCGATAAGTTTTTTATCAAAGCGCTTTTAATGTTCAAAGCCCTTGCAAGGGGAAAGTCCAATGTGTAAATAACAGGCTGCTTGTTCTCCAGCTTTTTAAACGCACCCGCCAAGAGCTCCAAGGCACGGTACTTGTCGTCCGTGTACATTGAAATGCTAATGTTCATTTGTGCGTCATCATAACCAGTGAAGGCCGTGGACTTACCCGAGGTTGCATTGGTTGCGCGCCGGTCAATAATGACCGCGTTTTTAATGACAGGTGGACTTTCGACTACCCCCTCTATGCGCACACCGTTTATGCTGACGTAGCCGTCGTTAGAAATTTTAAGCACTGACATCTTCTACCTCCCGTGTAAATTGCTGTAAAATTGATATAAAATGCTCTAGGTCTTCGGGCGCCCCAATTTGAAGATTTTCTATTTGTATTGCACCACCCTTGGATTCCGCTGCGTTAGCACTCTCTTGCATTACACCTTGAGCTTTTGAAAATGGTGATTCTAGCATTCGTCCCTTTAAAACCGAGTTGAGTGCTTGCATGGGTTCTCCCGCTGCGCCTGTGATTAAGGCTTGAGGTATTGAAGGTGTTGCTTGTGGCTGTGCGTTAAAGAGCCCTGAAATACTCTTTCCAAAGGGTAGGTTTTGTAACGCACCCATAGCGTCGCTTCCTGCCTTGCCTAATCCTGATGATAAAAGCCCTCGCGCGCCCTCAAGCACTCCGCCTGCTTGCCCCAACTTTGAGCCGAGAAAGTTTTTAGCACCATTGGCAACATTGCCTACAAGGTTGAATGCGCCCGCGGCGCCTTGCTGCACCTTGGCAAAGACATTGCCGAGCAGGCCTTGCCCTTGCGTGAGCATGGTGCCAAAGAGGTTTTTAGCGCCATTGGCAATATTACCTACAAGGTTAAAAGCGCTTGCAGCGCCTTGCTGCACCTTGGCAAAGGCATTATTCAGTATGGCTTGCCCTTGCGTGAGCATGGTGCCAAAGAGGTTTTGAGCATCATTGGCGCCGCCGCCCAAAAAGCCAAGCGCGTTAGAGACCTGTCCTTGTAGCTTTGAGCCCAGCCCCATGAGCATGCCTTGTACTTGGTTTAGTTTTGAGTTTGCAAAACCCTTTGCTGCATTGCCAAGGTTGCCGACCATGCGCTGTGCCGAGCTGTGCATGGCTTTCATTTGTGAAGCCACGCTTTCAGTGTTGCGCTTAAAACTCAGTAAGCTTGTCCCTAATCCCTCAAAGGCTTTTTGTATGTTTGTTGTTTGCAGCGAGAACGTCTTTTGAAGTCCTGCTGTGATAGTTGCAAAATTATTCATGGTATGCTCCATTGTTCTACGACCTGTTTTCAAAACAAAGAATAAGCGACTCGGCAATTTCCGAGACCCGTAAGGAGCGAATAAAATCCGCTTGCATTCTTTGTTCTTCTATGTCGCGAATGTTCATGTGGCGTATGTCTACGCCGGTGTAGTGTTTCACGTAGAGACAGAGTTTTGCCCACTCGTTTAGAGTGTGCGGGTGTTTTGTATCTCTACGTCTTGGACTAAAAAAGAGTCTAAGTATTCATTTGCAAATTGCAACAGCACCTTAGGGCTTTGTCGCAACGAAGGCAAAATATCTACCGGGCTTGGGTGCAAAACAATGCTGGTAAAAAGTTCTTCTACCGCAGCTATTGAAGAGCGTTGCATGGTTTGCGCCATTCTGTCCATGTCCATGGCAGTTGGTGCTCGGTGAGTGATAGTTACTTTATGCACCTTGTTACTTTTCTCTTTCCATGAGATATCTACTTGATAGATAGCTCCGTATTGTTTTTTTAGCTCTGCTATTTTTTCTGGTGTTATATGTTCCATAGTTGTTCCTTTTTTGTTGAAATAAAACCACAAGGGAGGAGACTCCCGTCTGTATTCCCTTGTGGCGGT
Organism: Spirochaetia bacterium; assembly: GCA_965196605.1. GTDB lineage: Bacteria > Spirochaetota > Spirochaetia > WTKD01 > CBDAKK01. The sequence goes on along the minus strand of CBDAKK010000001.1, from coordinate 387,113 downwards.
TTTTTATGATGGTACGTACGCGCTCACGCCGTCTTCGATGATTGGTGCAACCAACTCGAAGTCGAGTTTTACGGTTGCCATTTCTTCGGGTTTGGCAAAGTCGCGCTTGTTAAATTTGACAGTCAGCTCCACAGTATGTATGGGCTCATCCGGGTCTGCATACGCAATGGTTATTGGTACTGCATGCGTGTTGTAAAACCCGCCACCAGCACTGGAAATCATTGCAGTTTTAAGCGCCGTGTAGTCGTAGTAACCCAGCTCAAGGCTTCCGCCGCCAGAGTACTTGCCACGGCCTACCCCAATGGGAATGCCCTGTTTGTTGTGAATGACCTTGTCATCCTTTGAGTCGTTGTAGCTAATGTTATCCGGCAAAATAGTTTTGCCTGATGGTAGTTGTACCTTAATAGACTCGTAGTCGTAGTTAACGCCGTTAATCATAGTCCTATCCTCCTATTTTTTTAAGTCGTCTTTGGTCTAGCTTAATGTTGTTTCTATCGTAGAAAGCTTACCAAGTGGTTTGACGCGTATTATTACTTTGACTGTGCGCGTGCCTATAATGTCCTGTCCCTCGGGAATAATAACCTCGGCGCCGGAAACTTCACCCGCGTTTATCATCGCCTTAAGCGGCAATTCAGAATGCTGCTTAAATTGCAAAAGCCCTTCGGTGGAACCGTCCAGCACTACGTTGGCGTTTACAAACGTAAGTTGCTGCCTGCGCACCTGCCGAGAAACCTTGTTGATAATGCGTATCTTCTCCACAGTGTCGAAGTCGGACTTGTTGCCCGCTGCAATTCTTGCAAGGTTTACGTAGACCCCGGGCACACCGTAGTACTGGCGCGCAACTGTGTAGTCGGCGTTTTGCAAGTCAAGTGTTTGTTGGTCATTAAACGCGGGACTTACGCTTACAACGCCCGGCAACGCTCCGTACTTAAATGCATCGGGACCCTCATGTGGCAGACGATTTTGTAGCGCACCTATGTAGCTGTAAAAAAACGGCGCGGTTTGTTCTGTGCCGCTTGTGTCTATGTAGCTATGGTTGCCCGCACAAATTTGCAAACGCTTGTCTAATAGGCTGCCTCGAATTGCCTTAGAGTTTTTCTTCACGTCAGTTGCAATGAGGTTTTTTACGTAATCACTGAAATCAGTGTCCTTATTAGAGTCTTGAGCCCGAGCCTGCACAACTCCAAAGGTGTAGTTGTGCTTTTCTGCGGCCTTATTCAATTTGCTAGCAAATGTGCTCCAAAATGCATGCTCGGTAGGATCGGCTACCGCAATAAACTCCTTGAGGTTGGTGTCTGCAAGCAGGGCATCCACCGCAGCAGCATGTTGCGCCGTGTCTTTCACCGCATATGCGTAGACCTTGGTAGCCCCCAAATCAAAGGCGCGGATTAAGGCCTTGCCAAGTACAGTATTCTCGCCAAAGTTTTCTACTATGGTTTGTGGATCTGTAACCGTCGTTATTTTGTTAAGGTTTGGGTTATCAATTGTTTTCGTCTCATCTGTTGGGTTAGGGAGTTTATCCGCAACTCGGATGAGTCCAAAAGCATTGGTTGAACCCTGCGCAAGACGGCCCAATGCGCCGTCTTGAATGGATATTTTTACTCCTGGTAATGATGACATATTTTTTCTCCTTTTTTGCATTGTCATAATGCGTGGTTTTTTGTTTTTGAAATTCCATACGAATTTCTTGGTTTGGTTATTTTTTTTTCATATGGTGTATTCCTCCTTTATGCTTGTGACGGTGGGAATAGCTTCCCACTTTTGAGTTACGACTGCCTCAAAAGATACGAGTGTCGTAATGATGTATGCGTCTTTCGCATTTGCATCCGAATCTGAATAGGTCTGTTCGCCTATGTGTATAGCCCCGCGGTGTTCGTTATAAATCCACATGCGTGGAATGTACGACATGATGGTGCTCATAATGCGCTCGGCTGTTTTCTCATCCTTTGCGTATAAGCTCACTTTAAGCCCCAATGTGCGAGTTCCACGACAGTAGCGCTTTTGAAAACTTTTAGTTTTTTTGTCATAGAGCTTTTCCCACGTTTGGGTGCTTTCATCAAAGCTACTTTGTCCGCTGATGAGTGAGATAAACGGCGCCTTTGCGTGTGTTGCTGCTTTAATGAGCGCTGCTTCTTGTTTTTTAGAAAACACAACTGAGCCCACTTCACGCGCCTCAGTCTCAATAATGGTTTTCATGTATTCTTTCATGCTGTTAATCATTTCTAACTCCTTTAGGAAACTGCATTTCCTATTGGTATAATTTCACGCGTCAAAAAACCTTTTTTCCATGAAAGTATGGCAAAAATAAAACAGGACATATAAGGCGTGTGCGTGTTGGTGCATGCAAAAAGTCTTGCAGGTGAAAAAAATACAAGGTAAATGTAAAGGCAGCTGCGCTTTTTTGCACAAGGAATGCACTTTGCGCATGCAGTCATTAAAAAAACTATGCAAAACTAAAGCGCTATTACGTTGCCTTATAACGTGTGGTATGTTTTGTGCGTATTGAGGACGCGCATTGCCGCTTGTTGTTTTTAAGAAATTTTACGCATAAAGCTACATAGAGGCTACTGAGTCAACAGACCGTAACACGCGCGCATGGTGCATAAATTTTTAGGGCAAGCCTGCATTTGCTTAAAGTGTTATGCTTCATTTTTGGCAAAATACAAATTAAATTATTTTTATTCTCTGAGTTAGGTGGGCTTTAGCCATGGGGCGAACCTACAAAAATTTTTAATTACGAGGAGTATATTATGAGTCACGGATTTATGAGAGAGCTGTTCTCGGGTGAGAATGGCCGACTGAGCAGTAAGCGCATATTTGGCGCCATAGCCTTGCTGTTTGCATTGGTGCTAACGGTGCTGGTTGTTTTGTTTAATTTTGATGCGGGTGTTTTGATGTACCCGTATGCGACTTCGGGTGGCTTGCTTGGTATTGGTGTTTTAGAAAAAACACAGAAAAAGGGATGATGGCATGCTATGTGGAAAAAAATTGCAAGTTATGGTGCGGCCATTGGCGCTTTCCTTGTTGCTGTGTTGTTCTTTTGCCTTCGCGTATTCGCAGGACGCGGAAGCAGAAAAAACGCAGTTGCTAGCCGAATTAGAGAAAATACTCGTGCAGCAGCAAGAGCGAATAGCGATGCTGGAGTTGAGCTTAACAAAGCGCAAGCAGCGCATAGAGACGCTAGAGAGCTTGTTGGTGGAGAGCGAGAACAGCTTGAACGAGATGGAGAAATTATTAAAGATGCAAAGCACGATCTTGAAAGAGCAAGAGCCATTGTTCAAAAGTTACGAGAAAATGACACGAGGACGCAGCATTGAAGCAGGCCTTTTAGGTGGTTTTGGTGGCGCGCTGCTTGGCTTTGTTGGCGGCCTAGTTTCTATGTATTATGTGACGCGGTGAAATATGGAAGTAGTAATAGATTTAGTATTAACACACATGATAGCGTCTCTTGATAGCATTTCGATGTTGGGAGTGGGCATTATAGGAATATGGATTGTGGTTCGTGAAATACGCAAGAATCAAGAGCGACTACGGAGTCGTTTTGAGGAGCATGAGCGAACGATAGCACGGAGCTTTGAGTCCATGAAGGATGAATTTCGCCGTGAACTTGAGGATATGAAGGCGCAGAGCAAAACGATAGAGACAAAGCATGCGCGCGCCTTAGAGCGCCTCAACAAGCGCGTGCTTAGTATAGAGATTCGTCATGCGTCTGAAAAAAGCGATATGTTTTAGCCTGAATGTGAAGTAGATATTGGTAATTATGCGAGTTGCTTTGCAATGATTGAGTATCATCGTGGTTTGCGTGTGCAGCGAATCAATCTACAAATACGTGTAGTTAGGCGTATTTGTGCTATTGGTGCAGGAGTATTTTGGTAATTTTATAGAGATTTTGTAATGAGTACTGTATGGCATCTATAAGGTGATTGAATTTTTTTACCATTTTTTGTGTATTTGACTTGACAAAATAAATCAAAATTCAAATAATATTAAAATAAGGAGGGTGCAAAAATAGACATTTGTCTTAATGCGAAGCGTTTTTTTTGTGGATGAAACAAAAAATTACGACATGCGTTGCGTGGATATGGAAGCAGCTATGCGCGGCTGTGCGCTTTGTGCGTGTACGTGTGTTTAAACGCAGGAACATAAAATAGTTTTGTTACGGTGGTGCATGGTTATGACTGAAGAAGCTAAGCGGCTTGGTGTCTCTATAGATTGCTTGATGTATAGTCTGGTAAGCGAGGGATTGGACTTTAGTGGTTGCGGGGGAAGTGTGGATGAGTTTGGGAAAAAGTTTGCCGCGATGAAATTATCTGTCCTATGGTCGTAAGTTTTTTCAGGGGCAAGTTTTGTCGCATTATTCAGTGGCATCAGTGGGCAATGTGCCGCCGTGCTTTGGATGGCGTGAATCTGCGTGTGACGAGATGGGGTAGTTTGAAAAGCCATAAAGCGCGGAAATTTACCATTTTGTTAGGTTATAACTCAGAATATGCCATTATTGTTTGTTGATATTGATATAGGGCTGCGTGTGTGTGGTTTTGTGATAACGCATTCTAAAAATGTATGGGGAAAGTTAAAAAAAATTAAAAAAAATCATAAATGCTTAGGGGTTATTTGACGTTTAATATTCGTAAATTTATATTTCAAGGAGGCTATGTATGAGTATACATACATGCAAAATCGATGAAAACGTGCATGCGGCGTTTTGTGCGTTCATCGACACACACAAAGTCAGCCAAGCGCAGGTTGCGCGTTGGCTGGGAATAAGTCCTGTAGCGGTAAGTGCCTACCGCTCAAAAACCTATCAAGCTAATTCAGCTGCAATGGAGGTTAAAATTAGGGCGCTGCTTTTGCGGAAGGATACGCTTATGGATGCGCCGCCTACGCCGCGTGTGGAGTTGCGTTCTTTTGTGGAGGTGCATAGGGCGCTTTCATTTGCGCAGGTCATGAGCGAAATGGCTGTTATTGTAGGGGGCGCAGGTACGGGAAAAAGTACGGCGCTCCGTGAGTACGTTGTGCGCAAGGAGGGCGCCTTGTTGTTGGAGGTGGACTCTGGCACTACGGTGCAGTCTTTGATGCGCAGCATAGCTCGCGCTCTTCGTGTCAGGCCACTTGGTTCGCTGAGCGGTTTCAATGAAAGCTTCGTGAGTTGCTTGAAAGAGAAGCCGATGCTGCTTATTTTTGACGAGGCAGACTATCTTTCAGAGGCTTGCCTGCAGTGGATGCGGCGTGTGGTGTACGACAAGGGAGGCTGTGCTGTGGCGCTTTGTGGGTCAGAGAAGCTAGAGGGTGTTTTGCGTGCTGCGCGTGGTGAGTGCGACCAGCTGCTGAATAGAGTTGGTGTTTTTGTGCGTATAGGGCGTGTAAGTGTTGCTGATACTTGTAAGCTTGCTGCTGCATTGTGGGGTAATGCTTCGGCTGCCGTGATAAACACTGTCCATGCGGAGGGGCGTGGTAGTGTTGGGCGCATTGTCAAGCTTATGCGTCTTGCTAGTAGAATTGCGCATAATAACCACGAAGGTACGCCTTCAGTGCAAAGTGTGAGAGAGGCATCGTCGTATCTTATGACAGAAGTGAGTTCTTGTGACCTAGACCTGAAGGCGCAAGGTGTTTTAGCTGACGTAAACAGTGAGGCTCAGATGGTCAGGGAGGCCCTATGAGGGTAACGGGCTATGTAAGTACCCAACCTGCTAAAGAAATGAAGCGAGCGTTGGATAGATTAAAGCACGCACTTTTTGAAGGACTGGATGATAGTCGCATGAACAGCGCAGAAAAAAACGAGCACATGCGCAAAGCATATGGCTACGCCACGGTCATAGAAGAGTACTTAAAACAAATAAAAAACATACAGCTGTAGGAGGATAGTATGAAAACAACACATGACAAAGCGCAGGGCGCAGATATACAAAAAATAAATACTCTCGATGAGGTGAACGACGCGCTTATTGAAATGGCGCGTGCAGAAATGGAGATAGAGGCGCTGAATAATCGTGTGCATGAAGCGATTAGGGCAATTAGGACGCAGGCGCTCGAAAAGGGGCGGGTGCTGCGTACGCGTATAACCGAACTTTCTGGTATATTGCGCCAGTTTAGCGAGCGTAACAAGGTGGATCTTTTTAACAAGGAGCGTAGCTTGTGCCTGCCTGCGGGGGTAGTGGGTTACCAAAAAAGCATCAAGATAAACGTGCGGAAAAATACGCTGAGACTTATGCGTAAAGAGGGTTTGTCGCGTTACATTGCTGTGAAGGAGGCGCCCAATCGTGAGGCTATGCGTGGACTGAGCGATGAGGAACTACGCAAGGTGGATGCGCTGCGTGTGGAGCAAGACTTGTTTTTTTGTGAGACAAACCACAAGGAGGCAAGCGCTGTGCTTATGAAACGTGGGAATGAGACGGAACTATAGGAGGTAAGTAACTTTTCATTTTTGAGTATTACGAGGCGATGTGGGGCGTGGATTGCGTTTCATGTCGTCTTTTTTGTAGTTGTTGTGTATGTTGATGGGTTTGAGTTTATGCGGTGCTTGTTAGCATTGAGGCTCCATGCTCGATGACATTCTTGGAATGGGAGTCCTGTGTGTGGGGGGGGGCATTAGGTGTAGTTTTGCATGGTAGTTATGGTAAATATTTGGGCTAATAGGGGGCTTTTCCTTCTTTTGTTTCTTGTAAAAATTGTCTTATGTATATTAATTTAATAGTTGTAATTTTTTAATTGATTCTATTAACAATTTTTAAGTATTGTGAATAATATAAAATATACAAAAAAACAATTTTAGGGGTCGTTATGGAAAACAATAAAATACGTACTGATAAGGTGCGAGTTATGAGTGGCGCTAAGGTGCTGAATTGGAGTAGGGTGCAACTTGATCAAGGTGCGTGCCCACGGTGCAGTGTGGTTGTGCATGGAGCGCCTGTGAGCAATGATTTGTTGGTGATGTTGGGCGAGGAGACCTTGTTTACGGGCAGTATTCGTAAGCGTTCTTCACTGGGACGGGGTAGGCACGAAATTGAGGCACACACGGACGCGCACAAGGTTGGGGAGCCACTTGATGCCATGAGTTGGTACAATGCGATGCTGGCAAATGTTGTACAAGACATTGCAGATGCAGCGGGGGTAGTGGTGAACCTTGCGAGTTTGCCCATAGTGCAACTCAAGCGTTTTAGTATTGGCGCTCATACTAAGTTGCGCACGACATTGGATCAAGTGCTGCGCACGCTACGCGTGCTTATGCCAAATAGCGGACCTATGGAGTGGCGGTGGGATACCAAAAACATCTTACAGATTGGAGAGGTTGCGCGTATGCCGAAAAAGACCGTGAATGTTTCAAAGCATGAACTGGAGAAGGAACATGTACATGGTGTAACAGTGCTGCCTACGCATGCGGTTGCACCCCACGACACAGTTGTGGTAAAAACCGACGGGGGAGTGAGCGCCTATGTGGTTGAGAATGCGTGCTATGTGTTTAATCCATCTGGGCGTTCTGAGCTCAGCATTAGAGGCACGCGTCTTAATGATGCTGTGAATGTAGACGTACATAGTGTTGTGAATGCTACTCAGGGTGAAGCCGCTGCTGGACAGTCTAAGGGGCCTGTGAATGCTAGTGATGCGGATGTAGATACAGTGCGCTTATCAGAAAAGTCTTATACAATTTCTAAAAAACATATTGATGTTGACTCTGCTGTATCCGCCCGCAAAAAATCTACCCGACCGGGTGATAAGCGGACTGAAACCCTTGCAATAGTAATACATTATACAGCTACGTGGAATGCTCCGGCTATAAATATACGCAATGCTTTTGATAGGGGTGAAAGAGAGGCTTCAGCTCACTACGCTGTGGATGGGGACGCTAACATTATAGAGATTATTCCGCATGACGAAGTTGCCTGGCATTGCGGTTCATCGACATATACGAGTTTGGGCGTTCGCTTAAAAGGCAGATATAGAAGTCCCAATTACACAACTGTGGGTATAGAAATGTGTCAGGATTCTAACGGAGAAATTGTTGACACAACGCGTGAAGCCACGGCTTGGCTTGTTGCAAACCTGCTTAAATATTATCACCTTGAGAAGGGTTTTGTTGAGAAATTGGGGTCTTCTACGGGAAGTTTGAGCCTTGATGACCTGAAAAACCTCACGGTTCTTACTACGCATTGGGGTGTTACGGGAAAGCTATGTCCATGACCATTTTTAAATCCTGTAAACAATAGTTTTGAATACAGGACGCTGTGGAGGGAGTTTATCACCATGGTTTTAGAATATTTTGAGCAATATAAAGGGCAGAAGCCGTCGATTAGCTGAGGTACACTAGACCGAAAACATAGGATGGCGGTTGTAAGGAGGACATTGTGGCGGAAATTATGAATGAGCGAGCACGCGGGGCGGTTAAACGAGACGTGGATGGCAACGGCATGTTTGGGTGGGAATGGGATGTGCTGGTTCAGTGTGTAGGTGAGGAGAATGCATTGAAAGTGATTGCGGCCTTTGAGGGAACGCGCGTGTACTTTCCACAAAAAATAGCCATGCAAAAGCGCAAGCTGGCGGTGTATAAAATGTATGATGCAGGACAGTCGGTTGCCTATATAGCAAACGCTGTAGGATGGAGCGAGAGTTATATTCGCAATATTGTGCGCGCACGAAAAAGCATGAAGAAGAAATGATTGTTGTATTACATAATCGTTAAAGTGTTATAAACGGTATTGATGCTGTATTGTGTAGTTGCGTATACTAACACGCAGTTACGTAGTTCTGTACGCAATTGAGTTGTATGACTAACCATATGGATAGAGATGGAATGATAGTAAAGGAGTAACCATGCAGTATAAAATTTCTTATAAATACAGATCACCCGCATATGGACAGAGGGTTCGATTTTTGGTTTTGCACTACACGGCCGAAGGTTTTGAGGCATCATTAGCGGCGTTGTGTAAAGATGTAAGCTCGCATTATTTGGTGCCGGACCCTACGGAGCGAACCTACCCCTACGACTATTTGGCGTCATTTAACCTTGTGGACGAGAACAACAGGGCGTGGCATGCCGGCTTTAGCGCGTGGGAAAACAGGAAAAATCTTAACGACCAATCCATTGGCGTTGAAATAGTGAATCTTGCTTCTTATTCAAGTGGAAAGTTTACTTTTCCGCCCTATAATGATGATCAAATTGATGCCGTCATACAGCTTGCTCGCAACATTCTTGCGCGCTACCCTATGATTACGCCTACGCGTGTTGTTGGGCATTCTGACATTGCGCCTGATAGGAAGAGAGACCCTGGTCCAAAGTTTCCATGGAAGAAACTTTATAAACATGGTGTAGGTGCATGGTATGATGATGCGGTAAAGCAAAAGTACGAAAAACAATATAGTCAGTCTTTTCCTAGCATGGAGCACTTACAAGAGCAGCTTAGTGAATATGGATATGCTATTACTGCAACGGGCGAAGCTGATGAGCAAACAGGCTACGTTGTGCGTGCTTTCCAAATGCATTTTAGGCCCAGCAAGTACGACGGTGTTATAGATGTGGAAACTGCAGCTATTCTCAGCGCCTTGTGTGAAAAATATAAAACTGCTAATCAATAATGCATAACACGTGTGTGTGTAAGTGCGTAAATTTACAAATAATATATTCGACTCGTGGTGATGTGATGTACATATACATGTTATATTTTTGTAATATTTCAATTTTGTAATGATTATTTTCTGTTTTTTTGTTGAATTTTTTTGTTAATTTGCTATGTATATAAATAGAGACAATTGTTATTTTGATAACTTTTCGGGGATGGATGCAATGGCTTATAACATAGCGTACAAACACAGAGCTAAAACTTATGATAAACGAGTTTCTCTGTTAGTTTTGCACTATACGGGCGCAGCATTTCAAGAATCTTTAGAAACACTAACGACTAAAAAAAGTGTTCATTATTTAATTCCGGATCCCAGTGACAAAACTTACACCGAAAACAAGGTTTCAATATTCAATTTAGTGGATGAAGGCGATAGCGCACTTCATGTAAGTGAAAGTCGTTGGGAGCATAGCTCTATGCTTAATAATCAGTCCATAGGACTTGCGCTAGTAAATCGTTCTTCATATGCGCACGAAATGTTTACATTTCCTCCGTATAATGACGAGCAAATTGAAATGGTCATAGAAATAAGCAAAGACATTCTTGCTCGGTATCCCAGCATAACTGCAACGCGTGTGGTAGGACATTCCGACATTGCGTTTAAGCACGCGTATGATCCTGGTCCACACTTTCCGTGGCAGCGCTTGTATGAGCGTGGCATTGGCGCGTGGTATGATGAGCGCACGAAAAACGCTACACAATACAGTACGAAAAATCAGGCGTGACGGATGTGACCTTTGTGCAAATGCAATTGCGTAAATATGGCTACGGCGTGGAAGTTACGAATGTTTTAGACGAACAAACAAGTTCTGCAATTCGCGCCTTTCAAATGCACTTTAGACCCGGCAATTTTGCAGGCGAAATAGATGTAGAAACTGTTGCAATTTTGAGCGCTTTAATTGAAAAGTATAAAAGCGAACCCGTGAATAATAATATGGGTGGAAGCACGCTTACCGATTTTAAAAGAAAGTTTTTCATGATAAATCAACTTTGAAATTTTTCAAGAATCTTACTGCTAAGCTCAAGCATAGATACGCATTCGTTTTATTTTCTAAGTCACGGCGATGCTACAATATTTGTAACGATGTTTGACAAATATCTTGTACCATTAGTTCAGCATCCCCTGCGCCATATTGCCCGCGTGTGTCTGCGACTGGGTATTTCAGAAACCGCAGTTACTCTTATCGGCGTGCTAACATCTTTGGTAGTATTAGTCTCGTTGTGGCTCCAATGGCATGCGTTGGCGTTATGCTTTGTGTTTGTTAATAGGCTATGCGATGGATTAGACGGAGCCATTGCACGTGAGTCTCATCGTCAAAGCGCCTCTGGGGGCTTCATAGACATTGTGATAGACTTTGTTTTTTACGGCAGCGTGCCTCTCGGTATGGCCTTGTCAAACCCCCAAGCCTTTGCACTCCCATCAACTACAGTGCTGTTTTTCTACATGCTTTCGGGAGTTATTTTTATGGCAGCTTCTTCGGCTGCCGCAACCTTAGGCATGAGTTCACAGGACTTTGCAAGCAAATCCTTGTATTATTCTATAAACCTTATTGAGGGAGCAGAAACCATTGTGTTTTCCGTACTCTGTTGCGTATTTCCACAGTGGTACCGCGCCTTAGCCTACACCATGGCGGGGCTCTTATTGCTAAGCTTGCCACCACGTGTATATGCGCACTTCAAGGTGTTTAAGTCCACAGAAGGCTTGCAGTCACAAAGTAGGAGTTGAGACTGATGCAAAAACTCGCCAATCGTTTTTGCCCGCCTTGGCGTGGAAAAAACTGGGGCAATTCTACTCACGCTGACTTTGTAAGGCGCGTATCGAGCTTAAGCACTTGAGTATTAAGTAATGCGACTTTATTGTGTAACGGCGTAGTTGTAGTCTGATAATACGCGCGTAATTGTGCCTTGTATTGCATATGCTGCATCAAAAGGTTTTTCAAGAGGGTAGTGGGGCAAGTACTGCGAAATAAGCGCTGGTGGAACATGCGCGCTGCCAAGGTTATTTATAAGTCGTGTAGTTACTTCTTGTATGGCAGGCTCATTCCAATAATAGCGCATTCTATCGCTTAAGCTAAATTGAATGGCGTAGTTGACTTCAGGGGCGTCCCCGCTATAGTAGTCCTTCCAATGTGTAGGGTTGGCTTGTATGTGGCTTACCACGCTATTTATAAAGTTTGAGTATTTTGGAAACGCCTTACGCGCGTGAAGCCTAGCCTCAATATGCGCTAGGGCAAAGAGAGCCTCGCGCATGGCAAAGGTCAGTTGTGGACCCACCTTCAAAATAGCAAAGTGGTCATGCACCAACTCGCGTAAGGCTGAGGCTGTTTGATAGTCCGTTGAATGCGCTTCATAAACAATGGCGTCTTCGACACGCCTTTGAAGGTACTCACGCAAGGTTGTGGCGTGCTCTGGCTCGTAGCGAATAATCGTGTCATCTCCAAATTCCACACCCGGTTGCACCACCAGCGCTACCACGCGCTGCCATGCATCCGCAAGCCCTTTTTGCATAAAAGCCTGTTTGTGCATTTCCAGCACCGCGGCTGCGTCTTCAGCTTTGGTTATGTGCATCTCTTCTGCTTCCCGTATGCCGCCCGGAGTGGGTACTTCTGTCCCTATGACGTACACGCAAGGCTCAGTGCTGTCCATCAATGCAAGCGTTTCTTCAGCTGCCTTGCACAGTACGGCGTTGCGCTCAGCAATGGTTTCGGGACTTAGAGGACTCACGTCATCTTGGCAGCTCATGCTTGCATCAAGGTGAATTTTTTTGTACCCCGCAGCCACGTAGGCGCGTACCATGGCATCCGCTTCTTGCATTGCCATTTGTGCGTTCAACTGCCTCCACGGGTTAGGTCCCAAGTGGTCGCCTCCCAACATAAGGCGCTGTGTGGGGAATGCGCATTTTTGGGCTAGGTCCATTACCTGCTTATAAAAAGCTTGAGGCTGCATGCCCGTGTACCCTCCGCGGTGGTTTACTTGGTTACATGTGCTTTCTATCAGTAGCAGTGACTGCTGAGCTTTGGCATGCTCAAAGGCCGCTTCCAGCACCCATGGGTGTGCCGAGCAAATGGAGCATACGCCGCCTGCGCGTTGAGCCTTGTTATTGCGCAATGTTGTAATAAACGTGTGTGTTGCAGTGTCCATGTGTGTATTATAAGGCTTTGCATGGATAATAGGCTGGTGTGCAAATGTGAGTCTACGCTAAAGGTGCGTTTGTGCGGGCAAGTTACGGCGCGTATGAGTAGCGAGGCGGTGAATGCAAATTGCTGCCCCCTCGCTTTTTTTACATACTGCGCTTTTAAACACAGTAATTCTACAGCTCCTTTTGATTGTACGGAGAGCTGCAAAAATGGCTCATGAAACTTTATGACTTGCAAGCGCACTTTGTAGTGCGGGGGCAAACTCCATTCTATTTCTATTGAGTGGGCTAGGGTGCGGTATATACTCAATGCTTACTTGTTGGGAGCTGCGCAGTTCTGAAGAGATTAGGCTAACTTTTTCAAAGGCGTATCGCCCTACCGCAAGTATAAGAGAAGTTTTGAAAATGCGCAGATATTCTAAGAGATGTGTAGAACACGCATTTTCTACACTTTTGCGCTCTTCGAGGGTGAGTTTGTCAGGGGTCATGTTTTCTGCCTTATGGGTAAAAAAAGCGAGGGGGCAGTAATTGATTACAAAGCAGCGTGAGAAAAAGTCTTGAGAACGAGGAAATAAGGAGGCTATTGTGTTCCACAATAAGAGTCCGCTTTGCTCTTCTTTTGTATAACTCATGCCGTGAATAGGTCTCTTGGGGTGCAGTACCATAGGTTGTTCAATGAGCGCCTGAGAGACGCCGAGATAATTGTGCACTGCGGATATGCTGCCGAATGGCACCCCTGTTTGTAGCATGCCGTGTGGTCCTGGATTTATTCCAATGAGCATTGCACGCGCGGATGGCTGAGCGCATTTGTGTACATACGTCTTCCAGCCTTCCCATGCGTATTCAAAGACATTGTAGACAACATAATCTCGTTTTGTTTTGTAATGATGAAAAACGGATTTCAATGATTGGGTAAGCTCAGCGCTGTGCGAAAGGAGTAAATTTGTCATGCTATGATACTATGGTAATACAAGTAACCATGTAAATTTGAGCGTGTGCTGAAGTTGCCTCTTCTTTTTTATTGCGTAAACTTGAAATTTTGTAGTTTGCCGTGATTTAAGGAGGCGTTTGCATATGGCGTGCATGATTGTTAAGGATGAGTATGAGTATATCAAACGATGATATAGCATTTGTTGCTAAGGTGTGCGATGCAATTCACGCACAGATTAACACCGTGATAGTGGGGCAGGCGGGTCTTATTGATAAGCTGATAACGGCAGTGGCGCTACAAGCTCATGTGTTAGTGGAGGGTTTACCGGGGCTGGCAAAAACGCTTATTGTGAACTTGTTTGCTCAAGCTACGGGTGCAGAATTTTCACGCATACAGTTTACGCCTGACCTCTTGCCTGCTGACATAACGGGCACAATGATTTATAACCAAAATAGTAGAAATTTCACCGCGCATACTGGACCTATATTTTCTAATTTTGTTATTGCTGATGAGATAAACCGTGCACCCGCTAAGGTACACTCGGCGCTTTTGCAGGCTATGGAAGAGAGGCGTGTTATGATAGGCAAGGAAGAATACAAGTTGCCTCAGCCCTTTATGGTGATGGCTACTCAAAACCCCATAGAACAAGAGGGTACGTATGAATTGCCCGAAGCTCAGAAGGATAGGTTTTTATTCAAACTGCTTATATCACCGCCAAGCATTGAAGAAGAAATAGCAATACTCTCACGCGTTGATACACTGGATACGCCCCGTGTTGCTAGCGTATGTTCTCTTGACGATCTTCAAAAGATAGGTCTCATAGCTCAGAAAGTACATGTAACGCAAGCGATTAAAACATATATAGCTCATATTGTAATAGCAACGCGCAAGACAGATCCTCTCTATCGCTCAATAGATTCTTTTATAGAATATGGGGCGTCTCCGCGCGCTTCTTTGGCCATGTTGCGCGCATCTCGTATACAAGCACTACGCATGGGGCGCGATTATGTTACTCCTGAGGATGTAAAAACGGTAGTGTCTGATATTTTGCGTCATCGAATTATATTGTCATTTGATGCAATTGCACATGGCATTGATACCAATGGGGTTATAAAAAATATTTTAGAATATGTTTCGGTTCCGCAGTAATTTTACGTCAAGTTCTTCTGCAAAGACTCTTGAGCATGCAAACAAGAATGCGCGCATTTTGAAGAGTGCGCAATTGCATGCTCAAAAAATAGTTTCTACGTTACATGCGGGTTACTACAAAAGCTTTTTTACCAACAGTGGCTTAGATTACAACTATTCTCGCTCGTATGTTTTTGGTGATGATATTAGACACATCGATTGGAATGTTACTGCGCGTTTACAAAATGCGTATGTGAAATCTTTTATAGAAAACCGAGAACGTGTGCTTTGGCTTGTATGCGATGTTTCATCTTCTATGGAGATAGGTGCTCCGCGTTCATTACGAGCTCTTGCAGCGGAAATAGGCGCTACCTTACTCTTTCTTGCCCATGCTTATAATGACAAAACAGGTGGGGTGATTTTTTCACAAGATATACATGAGGTATTACGAGCACGAAGAACGGATGATGTTATTCCAAAAATGGTTTCGTACATCATGCAAGAACGGAAAGATAATGAGAAGAGCAATTTGTGTGACGCCTTGGTTTATACAAAGTGTGTGTTATCTCAGCGTTCCTTGGTTGTTATACTCTCGGATTTTCTCACTCCAAAATTGGAGGAAAGTATAGCCATTGTTGCGGATGCTCATGACGTGCTTTTAATACGCGTTTTATATGATATGCATGCCATGCTTCCTACGAATGGTGGTATGAAGGTACAAGATACCGAAGGTGCTGCGCATGCCTTTTATGCGTTTAATGATTTACGAAATGCCTATAAGCATTCACATGAGCTTAGTACAAAGCGATGGCAGTCTTTTTGTAAGCAACATAGAACAAAGACTGTAGACCTCCGTACTACCGATTCGGTGTTATATGAATTAGTCGCATATATGAAGAATAAGCACTTGTCGAAGACGGGCTTGTATGAAATAGCTTAGGGCAATTGTTGATGCGTTTTGTAATATTTGTTTTACTACTTATAACTTGTGTATGTATGCATGTAACGTCACAAACAGTAAATGCTGAACTTGTGAAAATGAGTCCGCAATTTCCTCATGTAGGGGAGGTTGTAGAGCTCACGCTTACCTATCCAAGTTTTAATATGCGAACACAAGAGCGATTTTATGCCTATGAAACCAGTGATGAGGTGCTTGTTGAATCGGTTGACTTTCAAGGAATGGCAAAAGGGCACGTTATGCTTGTACTAAAGCTACGCCCCAAACACAGCGGTATAGTTCATATTCCGTCCATAACTGAAAACGCGCTTTATACCATAGGGGTATCTCCCATATCGGTTTTGAGTACCATAAATTCACAGCTCAATGCAAGTGCCTCATCACAAGCAGTTATGCGCACCTACCCTCCGTTTCCTATTTTCGAGGTGCTGTACATGCTTCTAGCAATTGTTGCTTTGGGGGTGTTTGCCCAATCATTTGTAGTAATAGTGCGAGAGATAAGCCCTATGGGACGTGCGGTTATAAAGTACATGCATAATGTTTTTAACATTATGACTGCGTCTTATGTAGTAAAAAAACTTTTACGCGATACTCGCAATATGGAAAAGCCGACTTTTGCGCGTGAAACAATTTCTAGCACTTATTTCTATACTCAAATATACAAGGCGATAGAAATACGTTTTTGCTTTTTATATGGCCCTACCTTTAAGACGCTTACGACTGATGAAATGGAAAAGTTTTTATTACGAGACATTGATGATGTTTTTCAGCAATATCGTGTGCCCGAACAAAAGCATCTTTCAAGAGAAACGCTACACGATTTTTTCAGTACGCTTAGTGAAGTTTTATATGGAAAAAAACTATCTGAGTTGTCTGTGCGCATAAATCATTGTCAGATATTGTTGCGCTTATTCTTTATATCAAGATATATATTCAAAGGGCAAAAAATAAGCGCTGATCACGATATAACACGTCTTTTTAATGTTTTTAGAAATAGCCCAGATACAAAGAGAGTAGTGTGATTATGAATAGACTATTCGTAGAACATTGGATATCTTTGTACCTTGGGCTTATAGTTTGCACTGTGTTCTTTCTAAGTAAGTACTTCACGAAGAAACGAGGGAACAAAAAATACCCCTACAGGTTTTATGTCAATAATTTCAATCTTCCTAGGTCAAAACTTTATTCTTTTGTGAGGAACGCCTCATCACTTGTATTAATGCTAGCAGCCTTGGTATTGTTATTTGCGTCTATGGGTGTTTCAAGGCTTACTATGAAAAACTATGTTAAAGATGAAAATAGATATGTATTGTTTGCAATAGATGTTTCACCGAGTATGGCGATATACGATGTTGGGGGTAGAGATCGATTATCAGTAGCAAAAGATATTGTGCGGGAATTTTTGTTTAGTAATCATGGAGCGTATGTTGGGGTGCTTGTGTTTGCACAGTCACTACGAATGCTTATTCCATTTTCACAGGATTATAACGCAATAGCGCAGCTTATGACGCGCGTGGGCATAGGTGAACTTGGTGATGATTCTGCACTTGGTGATGCATTGCTGTATTCCGAGAATGTTCTCTCTGCTCTTCAGCAAGGCTCGACAAAACGTGACTTAGTTTTTATAAGCGACGGGGTACAAAATAGCGGCAATGTTGCATTGTCAGACATACAACAGCACCATTTTGATTCTTCTATGTTTTTTATTCGTATGGGTGGCGATAATAACGGACACTTTAAATATAAAGACGTCATGACCAAGGCTGTGGTGCAGGGTTACATTAAACCCTTCAAAAGCGTTGTTCTCTCAACTCTTGCACAAAAAATACATGCTTCATATACTCAGGTGGAAAATATAGCCGCAATACCTACCATAGTAGGAAGCATGAGTGTGAGACACACGGACTTACGTACGCTAGTTTCTAGAGCGATTCGTGTCGATCTTACCGAATATTTTCTGCTTTTGTTTGTAGTCTTCTGTGCCTTGTTTGTGTTGCTACGCTACGGCATAATTCGGAGTTTGTAGTGGAATTCCTGCGTCCTACACTCTTGTACTACGCCTTACTCGCGCTACCAATTGCATGGGGGCTTGTCTCACTTCATAGAGCAAGGCTTAGAATGCTTACTCGTCTATACGATGCACTCTATATTGCAAAATTACGTGTTCGTTTTATTATGATTTTGCAAACCATTGCTGCAGTACTTATGGTTGTAAGCATAGCTTTTGCTGTGTCAAAACCTGTTCTGCGTAGTCCACAACAATTACCCCAGCAGAGGGAAGTCGAAACAAAGAATCGTGCCATGTACATTATGCTCGATGTATCTTCGAGTATGTATGTGCGCGATGTTGATAATGCAACGCGTATGAAAAAAGCTTTTGAATTTATGTATTCATATATAAACAAAGGATTGCATGATTTATATGGTCTTATTGTTTATACGGATACCCCGGTGTTGATTTCTCCGCTTACTCATGATGTTTCGTTTTTATTAAACGTGTTGCGTTCTTTTTCTAATACCCCGAGAGGCTATGGCACGTCAGATTTTACAAGCACTTTTGAAACCTTAGAAAAAAATTATGATATGTTTTTTTCTGGAATGGAAGTTGCAAATAACCGAGCCATTATGTTTATCTCTGATGGTGAGTCTCATACGAAGCCATCAAAATATTTGTTTCAAACTTTTGTGGAAAAAAACTATGGTATTACTATTGCATCTGTGGGAAGTATTGAGGGCGCTCCCGTTCCAAACGCTCAAAATTTTGTATCACAAGCAAATCACTCTCTCATGCAAGGTTTATCTTGGCATCCACGTTCTACCTATATAAACATAAACTCTGACAATCTTGAGCAGCTTTTAGCGGCTGTACACCAAAGTGCCCAAACAAGATTGCGTCATGTTTCTTTTATCGGATACATCATCGCGTTTTTATGCATGTGCGTATACATCAGCATAGAGAAATTATAGCAAGCTATGAATAGAACACCAATAAAACAGATGTATCATAGGCATTCACAAACTTCAAAGTATGTGTTTTCTCGCTTCATCGCTTCTGTTATATTATGCGTAGCAAGTGCTGCTATTCTTATGGGGCTTGTGTATGTGCATCCCTACGTCAACATATTAAGGGCATGGAATGCCGTGATGCGTGATGATAGTGTCACCACTGAAATGGTGGCGAAAAAACTTTCGCATCATCGCAGTACATTGTATCAGCATTGGGGACTTTACTATCATGTGCTTTCAAAAATTATGCGAGAAAATATAAGTGAACAAGACTTGCTCTTATTACGTAAGAATCTCATAAGGGAGTACTTTTACTTTGATACACTTATTCCAGATGAGGATGCTGCTGGGATTGTTCCCGAGTACAATACATCAGCATTGAAAGCCATAGATAAAAGCATGTACATGCTACTGGGCTACATAGATTTTTATAGAGCAGATTACGAGACTGCAGTGAAGGTATATTGGGAAGTATTGAAACATTATGAGCGCGATGATGCTGTGCGGTACAACTACGAGATAGCCTTGTTTTTCCGTAACTACACAAACGTGAGTGGAAAAGACGCGGGTGTACGCGTTGCTACGGCAAGGGAAGAAGCGCAAAAACTCTTACCTGTACCCTCTCTTATGAAACTACACAGAGGGAGTTCATACTACATGTTGGAAAGAGAAAAGGCGGATAGTGAACTTCCGCCGTATTAGCACATTTCAATGCAAACAAAAAAGCGCGTTTATTTTTCGCGGTAAATAATACGCCCCTTGGTAAGGTCGTACGGCGACATGACAACTTTTACATTATCACCCGGCACAATTCTGATATAGTGGCTTCTCATTTTTCCACTTAAGTGAGCAGAGATTTGATGGCCGTTTTTTAGCTCTACTGTAAAAACAGTGTTAGGGAGTGATTTTTTTACAACCCCTTCGGCCTCTATAGTATCTTCTTTAGACATCATTGATATTATAAAGAATACGCGCTATGAGCGCAACTATTATCGGCGTCTTCTATTTCTTTTGTATGCAACATGCGTGGCTTGTAAAGTAACTGACTTAAACTTTGCGCCGTTTATTACGGTTACAAAAGACTTTGCCGCCTCGCTCCGTACACGCACTGTTGAGTTCTTCTCACCAAGTCGGATGTGTACAATGTCTTCGCTCGTAATATTTGGCAAAGATGTTAGAAACTTTTTAAACTCGCTGTAGTTTGTCTCTGTCCTTGTAATAGTAAGTTCATAGTTTTCATGACGTCTTTGATTTGTTGAATCAGCAGTAGCCTTGGGTACTTCTTGTTGTTTCGGTTGCGGTTGTTTTGGTTGCTGTTGTCTTTGTTGCTGTGCTTGCTTATTCCGCGCAGGGAATTCACGGGAATTTTGCGAGTCAAGGTACTTCTTTATAAGGTACGCGGCTACGTTGGCGCGAGAAAATATTCCTACCGAACTTGTGAATAATCTTTTATATTCTGTGAGTACAAAAGGGTCTTCGTTATGATGTATGTTTTTGACAATGGTAGCAAGCTCTTGTGATAATTGCTTGTGATTTTTTATATGTTTGTATTTTTTCATGATAATGATAATAACCTTTTTATTAATAATGTTAGTGATATAAATGCGCGATACGCAGTAATTGGGTAGCGCACTACATAGTATTATACTAAAGATATTCATGAAAATACAAAAATTTTTTGTGTTACCACTTTTAGCGGGAATTTGCTACGTTACTTCGTGGACGGCGCTTTTTGCACAAGCTACCAATGATGGTTCTCTCGTCTTTGCTTTTAAGTACGTTGATGGTAAGAAATATACCGTGAATTCGGTTAATTATCAAACTGTTACTGATGATGGTATTGTGCTGAGCAAAGACGCCGAGCTTAAGAATCATATTTCACTTGAGGTGCAAAGCGCGCTTAATGATGGATTTTACATTATTCAAACCACGGAGTTTACTGAAAGTGGACACCTGCGTTATGAAGAAAAAGGCGAATATTACCAAACGCCTAGTGGAATTACCACGGTGCCCTCACAATATAGTACGCCGCTGGTGCGTAGCATACCGCGTTTTCAGACTCGCAGCATTCGTGTAGGTGAGAGCTGGCATGCGCAGGGAATAGACACTATTCAAGTTCCCATTATTGATGTCTTGCGGAAAATTCCAGTGGACGTAACATATAGATATATGGGGCTGCGCAGCATTCCTAAGTCTGTCTACACGCGTTTTATGACTTCCATAAATACAAAAAACGCACAGTATGAAAATCACGATACATACGTTTCTTTTAGTAAAGCATACCCCACGTTTACTGCGAGCTACAAAATAGAAAATTATCGCTTTATGGATGAAGTTCGTAAAGATATGTGGGGTATAGATGGAAGTTTTTTTATCACTATATGGTGGCACGCAGAATATGGAAGACCCGTTTTTTCGCATGAGAAATACGAGGTGAGCATAACAAACGAAAATGCGGCTCGTGTTTTTAGGTTTTCTGGCACCTCATTTGCGCGTGTAGAGCCTGTGGTGGAAATAGAACGTGAAAATGAGGTCAAGGCAATACAAGAAGCATTAGAGAAAAAAGCCATTGACGTGGAAGTAGGCTCTAATGAAAAAGGTATTACTATACGGCTCCCTCATGTTAGATTCCACTCGGATTCGGCTGAACTCTTGGATAATCAGGATGAAAAGTTGGATATTATTTCACAGGTTCTTAAGAAATACCCCAAGCGTCGTGTGCTCATTGAGGGACATACGGCACTTGCAGGCAGCGCGTCTTCTAGAAAAACACTCAGCATAGAGCGTGCAAAAACCATCAAGAACATTCTAGAAGTGAAAGTTGGTGATGGACGTCATATGCTCTTTCGTGGCTGGGGTGCGGAGAAACCGCTTGTGCCAAATACGAGTGAAAAAAACAAACAAAAAAATAGACGTGTTGAAATAACAATACTTGAAAATTGAGGAGTGTTTCTAATTATGGTGAGAACTGTTTTATTCAAAATCTGTCGTAGCATAGTGTGTCTATGCGTGTTTGTGTATATTGTAAGTCCGCATGTATATGCAGATGAGCGGAGCGCGCCGACGCTTCACTACCCCGCGTTTGCATTGTGTTCGGGTTACCCTCAGCTGCCGCCCCTCTCTGCCAAGGCGGTTTTGCTGGTAGATGCTTTGAATTTGCAAGTGATTGCGCAGCGTGGTGAAAAAAACATACGATCCGTAGCGTCCATTACCAAGCTTATGACCGCGCTTGTAACATTAGAAGCACTTGCGCGTGGAGAATTTTCGCTAGAAAAGCGCTATAGGGTTTTGCGAGACGCTGTGGTTTCCTTGCCTTTTGATGCTTCACGAGTAGGCTTTGTGATGGGCGACATGCCGACAGGGCTTGAGCTGCTCAAGGGTCTTTTTATACGTTCGGGCAATGACGCTGCCCTAGTTCTTGCACATTATGTCGGCGGTGCGGTAAGTGACTTTGTTGCCACAATGAACGCGCGCGCGTTGGAGCTCGGGCTTACAAATACTGTTTTTGCGGACCCCACTGGTTTGTCGCCTAACAACAAAAGCACCGCTTCAGAGGTGGCGCGCCTTGCCCTGTATCTTCTCAATTATAAGGACTTTGACATTATTAGTATTACTAAAAACCCGTCCATGATGTGGAAGGGAGTCTCGTATAGGGGTACAAATTTTCATTTGCTCGTTGATAAAAGTGGTATTGTCGATGGTCTTAAGACGGGGTATATAGAAGAAGCGCAGTTTAATCTTGTGGCTACTGCGATGCACAAAAAAAGACGCTTGCTCGCGGTAGTTTTGGGAGTGCCCGGCAACACCGTGCAAGAAGGTGTCAAAAAACGTAATGAAGAGACGCGTCAAATTTTGGATTATGGCTATGGTGCCTTTTCACTAGTTGCACTTCGTTACAAAACGCCACTGCGCGTCTGGGGTGGGAAAGTAGATACGCTGTCCGCTCACTCGCGTGAAAAGCTATACGCAGTTCCCGCTCGCTGGGCGTCACAGATCTCTTCCTCTCATGCTTTGCATGCAGACTTGTGGGCACCGGTGCAAAAAGAAGTGCTCGTGGGTGAGGTGAGGTACGAGTACAGAAATGCTGAAAATTCCTGCCCCATTGCAGAATTAGACCTTGTGAGTAGCGAAAAAGTCGAGCCAAAAATTATTCAGCTTTTCGATAAACTGCGCTATTTTTTTCACAAGCAAGGGGAGCAGAAAGCCGCGCGTGATTAGCCCTTGCGTGCAAGCAGCCTATGCGCACTCAAGGCAGTTGTGCAGCACCAAATTTATGCGTGTTTTGCACTGCGTATAGACGGCACTTTTTTATCAAAGGTGCGCTGTGGTTATAAAAAGTGTCTTACAACCCTTTAAGACACTTTTTATATATTCTGAAAAATAGCGAGTCTTCCACATTAATGGAAAAACATGGAAGAAACTCTAAGACAAAATTTTACTTACTTTCTCACCCAGCTTGCACCAGTATCGGAAACCCACACGTCATTGTACACTACCTTGGGTTTAGGCGTGTTTTTAGAGGAGCTAAAGTCAAACACCATGCCTTGGTACTTCTGGTCTTTGGTCTCCATGCCACCCAGTACGTATATTTTGTTCTTAAAAACCACTGCCTTGTGCCCAAAGCGTTTTCCAAAACCAGTGTTGTCATTCGCTTTTACTGCTGACGCCGTCCATGAACTACCGCTTTTTGTTAATTGTTGTACATCGTTTTTAATATCTTGCGTGGCATCCACGCCACCTATAATGAGCATTGAAGTACCGTTAAGAGTCACAGCCGCGTGACTTTGGCGACCGGTAATAGTGGTGATTTGTTCTTCTTTAAATCTACCATCATCATGGGTGTAAGGCGGGTCCTTGTAAGGGCTTAGTGTAATTTTATACACCTGATTTTCCCATGTTCCCAAAACAATGCCCCCAAAGGTGTAAATATCATTGCCTAGAACGAGCGAGCTATGTCTATACATACGGCCTATATAGTCACGGCCTTTGTCTCTGTTTGCTCTGCTAAGTGCCTCAACCGACATAGCAAAGTATGGCGGGCTATTAGCATTAAATTTATTAAGTTGTTTCCAATCTGTGCCATTGGTAGATTTCCACATACCTCTTCTTCCCTTACCATTTGTTCCGTTATAGTCGTATGGACCATAGTACACCCCTTTTCTTTGTTTGGGATTGTAGGTATGGATTATGTTGGGGTCATAGCCTCCAATCATGAGCATGACATCATTGGTTCCATCATTGGATACGGCAAGCGTGTGTCCAAGCCGCGCTTGAAACTGATTCGCCGGTGGTATTGTCACTTTAGCCCACGTCTCCCCATTGGTAGATTCCCATACATCGTTTAGTGCATTAGCTCCATCATAGCCCCCAATGACGTACAGCTTGCCGTTAAAGGCAATTGCAGCATGCATGGCGCGCTTAGAAAAAGCTGAGGTATCGTCTTGTTTTACCTCTGTCCACGTCTCGCCATTTGTGGACTTGAGTACATCCGAGCGGAATATCGGGTTTCCTGAGGAGTCTAAACCTGCATAACCCCCAATGACGTAGAGTGCATTACCAAGTGTAACCACCTCATGAAATGCACGCGAGCCAATGTTTGAAAAGGTGATATTGGTTTGGTCACCGCCACCTTGTTGGTCACCGCCACCTTGTTGGTCATCGCCACCTTTTTTGCTGCCATCACCTTGTTTACTCGATGAGGACGCTATATCTTCTAGTTCAGTACACGCTACTGCAGAAATAAGCATTGTCATCACAACAATGACGTACACATAAAATAAAAACTGTTTGTTCTTCACAATTCGTCTCCTTTTTTTATTACTAATTTGTAATTAATGTATCATTATTTTGCAATGTATTCAATATCAATAATAAAAAAAAGTGCGATAATCAAGGAGTTATGTCGACAAAGAGTGAAAGCGTTGAACGGGAGAGGAAAAGCCGAAGCACGGCTTATGACGATTATGTATGAAGGCTTATAAGCAACAAATTTGTGGCGGTACTTGTAAAAAAAGAGTAGCACGACCTTGAAACCACTTCGCAAGTATACTTACAGCAAACGCTACGAAGCCTTGCTAAACAGAGACAGCCGCTCAAACCGAAACGGCTAAGACTGTTGCAAAAATTGCCGACAACGCTCAAAAAGCGCACCCAAGAAAAAAAGTTAGGGGTTTATATACCTAACTCCACACCTTTAAAGCAACACCTTTAAAGCAACAACTTTAAAATCCCATAATAAAACTTATTTATTGGATTTTCTTCTATTGCACGATACACAAAGCATTTGGCAATTTTTCACTATGGTTTCGCCACCCTGAGACCAAGGCGTTATATGGTCTGCCTCCATCTCTTTTATATCATATTCTAAATTGCATTTTACACATATACCATTTTGTTTTTCATATACCGCTCTTTTGTCTTTATCGGTAAAAGAGCGAATGCTTAAATGTTTTTCTTCACCTGTTATTAGATAAGAATATATGCCAGCTCTTCTCGTAACATTTTCATCTTCCATCAACATTTTTACTTTTTTCTCTAATTCTTCGGCATCAAATTTTGTGTCTTTGTGTTTATTGTATAGTTTTCCCCAATCTATGCCCTTCATTTCGCCTCTATAATTTGGGAATAATAGATTTACCCACGTTATCACAGCAGTAAAATACACCCATAATTCGTTCGCATTTTTTTCGTTTTGATTT
This sequence comes from Spirochaetia bacterium, assembly GCA_965196605.1. GTDB lineage: Bacteria > Spirochaetota > Spirochaetia > WTKD01 > CBDAKK01. The sequence continues at coordinate 361,645 of CBDAKK010000001.1, read as the reverse complement.
TTAGCCATATACTCTTCTATAGAGCCATCGCTAATCCAATCTATAACCGTTTCTAAATATGCTTGGCGATTAGCCGAACCTTTTAAATATTTACTTGCTATATCATATGCAGGGCAACCGTTTCTGCTAAAGTATCTTTTACAATCCGACAACCAAGAGCCTGAATATACAGCGTTTCTTAATTCTTGATTTGTTAATTTTTCTCCTGCTATATTGATAATCTTAAACCATTCTAGTTTTTCGCTATCAGTTCCATTGCAAAAATAAACCATCAATTCGTAATTAAGGATTTTTTCCTGAATATCATTTGGCTGATTATGAAAATACATACCATCGTATGAAAAATCACCCTCTATATATTTACATATAGAGAGTGTTCTTTGTTGTCCGTCTATCACCTCAAAGGTATCTTTGTCTTGTACCGCCCAATATAACACATTTAAAGGGTAATTGTTTATTATGCTTTTTATAACTGCTTTTTGCTGGGATTCGTTGTAAACAAATTCTCTTTGGTATGCTGGTCTTATATTCAAATTCCCATTATATCCAATAACACCATTTTCTTGATTGTCTTTATAACCTTTACATAATTGGCTTATTGTGATTTTTTGCAGTTCTATTTTCATTTATCTTTTCCTTATTAGTATTCTAAAATATGGGCATTTTCCATTTATGGATAAGTCTTTATCATCATCACCTTTTCTAAATTTAATTATCTCAAATTGCTTAGGATTAAATTTATCTAAAAAGGTTATGGGAACTCCCATAACGCCATCATAATCTACGGGAATATCTTTTGTTTTATCCACATTTATACCATCATAATTATCATATTTTGGGTAGTCTGTATCATTGTATTGCTTGTATAAAATCAGCTCTTCGTTTCTTTTATCTATCTCTAAGTTAGTAAACCAATGAACCCCTGAAACCCTAATCATTCCCTCTTTTTTATCTGTTGCGGTTGCATAGTTTTCATAACTATCATTGATAAAATGCCCTGCACCACCTTTGAAACCATACCCCAACCATAACTTGTTTTCTTTTATTAACTTGAAAATATCTTTATATGTTATAGCGTTTTGATGACCCACTATTAAGAATTTCTTATCGTGTTCTATTAGTTGTGCTACATATTCTCTAAAAAGCGAAAAGGGTGGATTAGTCACAACAATATCCGCGGTTTTTAATAATGATACACTTTCATCACTTCTAAAATCGCCATCACCCTCTAAATACTTGACCTCTATCTCGTGCTTATCTGGTATATTATTCCCATTTTTATCGCCCGTGTACTCCAAATAAATAGCCTTTTCGCTTTCATTACCTGAGAATAAATCCATATCCTGATTCTTATAGCACGTTGCTATAAGTTTCTTCAATTTTAATTTTTCAAAATTATATGAAAAATAATGGAAAAAATTACTTACTCTTGGATCGTCACAGTTGCAGTAAATAGTCTTACCTTCAAAATGCTTGCTATAATGACGTAATTCATTTTCTATATCACTTAATTGTGTGTAAAATTCGTCTTTTTTATTTCTTTTTGCTTTTTGTAAACTTTCAACCATCTTCGACTTTCTGTTTCTTGTTTTATAATAGTACCTCTTTATGAGTCACTTTAGACTTAAACGCATTATCCAGTAAAGCGTCTATTCTAACCATTGTATGATAACGTACATTACCCTCATTCAATCTAAAAGTAAACTCGTTTATGTACCTATTTATATACTTCTTGTTTATGTGGTGATACGTTCCATTTACACTTCTCTTTAACAAAGCCCACATACTCTCTACACCGTTTGTTGAAGCCATATCTTTAACAAACTCTTTAGCACTATGATTAACCGATATTCTATCATAGTTCTCTATGCCCTTAAAACAAGTAGCTCCATCAGTACTGATTGTTGACCCTATTTTTACATTGCCATCAAGGATTCTCTGCATAGTTTCAGCATTCGCTGATTGTATAACCATAGCTTTTACTCTACCTGATTCACGCTCTCTTAGACCCAGTACTAGCGTTTTTGTTTTTGTGCTTTTTCCTTGAGTGCCTTTTGTCTTTTTATTTTTGTGTTTGTTTCTCTCTGTACCGCCTATACTACAATCATCAATTTCAACAATACCATTCAACATCTCATCACCAGTTTCACACGCCTTACGTACTTTCATTAACATAAACCAAGCCGATTTCTGTGTAATACCTACTGTTTTTGATAATTCTAAAGATGAAATACCTTTTCTGTGTGTAACTATACAATACAAAGCAACCAACCATTTATTTAATGGAATACCTGAACGCTCAAATACAGTACCTGTTCTAACAGTAAACTCTTTTTTACAAGAATAACAAACAAAATACCCTTTACGCTTTCCACCACGTTTAGTTATTTTTGTTGAAGAACAACACGGGCATTTAATGTTGACTAAATCTTTACCCCAGCGTTTTTCCTCTATATACACTCTTGCTTTTTCTTGTGTTGAAAATCTAAGTGTTAGCTCTACTATTGATATTGTACTTTTTGACATTTTTTACTTCCTTTACTTTATGTCTTTAATATACAATGTTTTTAGTATGGAGTCAAGTAAATAAACCCTAAAAGTTATATAGTGTGTTTATTGCTTGTTCTCGGGAACTGCTATGCTTTTTCTTTTAAGAGTGCGATCTCTCAAAAGAAGACTGAACATAGAGTATATGCTTTGCATAGAAAGGCTGTGATTATAAGCAAGGTCTTTGATGCGCTTCAGTTCATCGGCAGTAATCAAGCTATCAAGATTTTTTGTGATAATGAGTAAACACGCTTCTTGTACATCATAAGCTGTAGTAAGGTTTTCTTTATCAACAAGGATGTCTAAATCTTTAGCAATTCTCGCAAAGATGGCATGCGCTGAAATTTCCTCTATCATCTTATAGCCCGCTTCACTAATTGCTAATGGGCTTTTAGATTGTATAGGCACATCTTTTTTATTTACTAATACATCTAAAACTGCCTCAACTCTAATCAAGCGCGCATCCATATTTTTTATGAGAGGCTTTATATCATTGTTCACCGAACGCGTTAATTCGTCATGTTTTGCATTCCACTGTTCAAGCTTATAGGCACTTTTCGCTTTCCATTGCCCCAGTCTATACGCAAGCACAAACAACACTATGGTAATGACAAGTGTAATTGGAGGTACAGCCCAAATAGATATTAAGGAAAAAAATGTCGCTATTGCATTCATAACTGAACCCTTATAACTACACTATATACCACATATGCAATATTTACTAGCTTTCTTTGCGTACCATGGTGGCTTCAAATTGCTGCGTGCAACAGAAAAGCACTGAGCAGGAGTTCGGAAATTAAGACATTTCCTTTGGGCGATTGTTTAATAATTGTTATACGTGAGCGATCTCACTACGTTTTACTGTATGGAGAGATGTAAATTTAGGTAACTTACTAATAGAGTGGAATTAAAACTATATGGGAATTTCGGTCTTGGTATATTTTTGCAGTACTTTTTGTATTGCATCGTACTCTTTCCATTGATTTTCTATATATTGCCTTTGTGCATCAGTGAAATGTGGTGCATGTGCATAATCTGCTAATGCACATGTGTCTTTTTCTAGTTGTGACACTCTTTGAACTATGCTCATCATAGATTTTTCCACATGAAGCATTGCATTTTTATGTACGTATTTACAAACATCTCCTGCGCCAAAATAAATTGGTACTGCACCACTTATCAGTACATTGTAGAGTTTTTCGGTTATATAGCCTTCTTGTATAGAGTTTTCAAAGCATATTACGAAGCGATATTGGGAATAAAATTCTGGAAGCGATGAGAAATTTTTGGTGTTCTCGGGCTTGCCTTGAGTGATAGGGTTTGATCCAAATACATCTACATGCTTAATTTGTGAGAGTAATTTGCATATTTTTATTCTTTGTGGCGTAGTGTTTGAAAAAACCGTACAGCAAAATTTTGTTCGAGTATGCGCAGGCGAATACTTTGAAATTCGCTTGGGTATGTCTTTTGCAACACCAGAGCAACTTGTGTATAAAAGACGAGAAAAAAGAGGGAAATTCACAAACTTCGCTTTATTTGTAGATTTTTTTTGTGATTTTTTTGTATTTTCGGTTAATAAAACAAAAAGAGAGCGATTTTTTGCATAATGAATGAATATTTTCACAAGTTCTAAATCATCTGAATAATAGAAAAACGGGATGCATGCAGCCATTGAATAGAGGTACTTAAAAAGTGGAAGGAATTTTTTGTTTTGTGTTGCTTTTCTCGATAAATATTTTGCAAATAGTGGCTGCCTTCGATGAAGATTTTCTCCTATATTCACAATAAATAAGGCATTTTTATAATTTTCAAATAAGGAAGTGATATATGGAATATGGTCAGCTGCTGAATAGTTTATGAATATGATATCGGCGTTATTTGGTCCTGCATGTATGGTATATGGTAGATGCTTGATTAGTGCATATCCATGAGTAGGAATAGATGCTTGTAAGTATGCAGTTCCTTGGGCGTGATCTGTAATCTAATGTGAGCCATTGTATATGCTAATTGAAATCATATAGATAATAGTACATCGTTGGTAATATTATGGGGAGATACGCCTTGTCAGTGGGGTGCTATGTGCCTTGTGTGAAATAATTTGCAATGAAGTGGAAAATTATAAAATAATTATTGACTAAAGTGGTACGAAGTGGTATAACTTTAAATAGTAAGCGCATGAGGAATTATCGGCACATATGCAGAAAAACTTTAGTGGTTCATTTCACGTTACGGTAGATGAGAAGGGACGCTTTTCTCTGCCCACAAAGTTGTATAATCAGCTCGCTGGCATGAAGACGGTGCATGTTACGCGAGGGGGGAGTGATGATTGCTTGTGGCTTGTTACTGAAGAGTACTGGCAACAATTTGTTGCGCGCATTAGCAGCAATGCTTCACCCTTTCATGAAGAGGAGCTTGCATTGGTGCGCTACTTTGTAGGGCATGCCTTTGAGCAAGAAGTGGAGGAAAAAACGCGGCGTATTTCCGTGCCTCAAACACTGCTTGCAACTGCGGGCATACAAGAGAAATGTCTCATTGTAGGGGTGGTCAAGTTTTTTGAGCTGTGGAACCCCGAGGCGTTTCAAGCAAAATTGGAAAAAGATACGGCTATGAGAGAGAGTCGGACTAACAAACTGGGAGGGCTTGTCAAATTCTAACTGCTGCATTGCAACATCACAGCGTTTTGCTTGCGGAAGTGATGGAGTACCTTACTCCATTGTGTAACGGGAGGGGGAGCGAAACTCCCTGTGTTGTTGATGCAACGGTTGGAATGGGCGGGCATGCGTCTGCCATTCTCTCTTGTAGTAGTTCTTGTTTTTTGCATGCGGTAGATGCTGATGCTGCAATGATAGCCCATTCCAAAGTGCGGCTTGCACCGTATGAGCAGAGGCTGAGTTTTCATAACATGTGGTTTGATGATTTTTTTCTCACTGCTATGGAGCAGCCGCGTTTTCAATATGATGCGGTGCTTATGGATTTAGGGCTGTGCATGTATCACTTTAAGGCTTCGCAGCGGGGCTTTTCGCGTTTTGGGCACGAGCCGCTGGACATGCGCCTTAATGCCACGCACAGTTTGCTGACCGCAGCGCAGGTTTTAAATACGTATTCACGCGAAGAACTCGCCCAGCTTTTGTTTGCCTATGGTGAGGAGCGGGCTGCGCGCCTGTGGGCGAAAAAAATAGTGGCGTGGCGAGAAAGTAAACTTTTTGCAACGACGGCAGATATTATGGCTGCTTTGGAGCTAGGAAAAAAACCTTCAGACGGAAAAACGATTACGCGTATTTTTCAAGCCTTGCGCATAGAAGTAAATGACGAGCTAAAACGCATATGTCGTGCCTTGCCACATGCATGGCAAAGCTTGAAAGCGGGCGGACGCTTGCTTGTAATTTCTTTTCATTCTCTCGAAGACAGAATTGTCAAGCGTTTTTCTCGCATGGTATCACTTAAGAGTGGGCATGAGCAGCCGATACATAAGAGTAGTACTTTTTTTCTGCAAGAGGCTGAAGAGAACTGGCGCGCCATGAATTTGGATGCAGGGCGTAGCTGTACAAAAAAACCTCTTGTAGCTTGTGAAGAAGAAGTACGCGCATATCCTGAAAGTAGAAGCGCAAAGTTACGAGTTATAGAAAAACTCTAAGCGTCATACGATTGGGCTGTGATGAGGATGCTATGAAAAAAGTCTTTATTCTTACTATTGTGTGTTTTATGTTGTTGATGGCGAAGTACGTACTCTCGGGCGCGTATTTTGATTACACCCTACGTGCTGATTTGTTACTTGAGCAACAGAGTGAGTACATTGATACAAATAAGCGCCATATTGCGGAATTGGAATACTACAGGAGTGCAAACTATCTTTTTTCTCGAAAGGAAATGCTCAAGATGCAAGAGCTCAGTCCGAAAAAAACCATCATCATAACGGAACCCATAGTGCCTAAAAACGAGCTGCGGAGTAAGCGGTAATCATGAATATGCCAAGTAATAAAATGCCCGTAGGCCTGTGTAAGAATGCGCGCTATATAGTAGAACACTTGGAGCATTTGGCGCTTTCTTTCACCTTGTATGGAAGTGATGCGGCGTTGTGGAATAAAGCCGTTATAGACTCGCGTAATAGTGAGGACTATTCCTTTTTTGTAGGCTTATCCGGGGAAAAGGGTAATGGTGGAGACTTTGCGCATGAAGCGCTAAGACGTGGTGCACGGGTAATACTTGTGGAACATGCTTACGCGCGCGCAGAACTTATACAGTGCATTGAAAAAAATCAGGCTGCGCTCATATGTGTGGATGATGCGCTTGCTAGCTTTGAAAAACTTGCTCACAGCGTACGCATGCGTGAGGGAAAGAACACAAGAGTCATTGGCGTTACTGGCAGCGCAGGCAAAACTATAACAAAGGAAATGCTACGCGCCATTTTAGGGGCAACGGGGAGCGAGGGAAACCTTAACACCGTGCAGGGGCTTTGCATGAGCATTCTCAATTCGCAGTGGGTTAGAGAACATGAATGTACAAACAATTTCAATGAAGCAAAAACTGATGTGACAAAAACTCATGCGGCATCCTATGCTGTTTTTGAATGTGGTATATCCTACGAAAACGAAATGCCGCGCCTCGCGCGTATTTTACAACCTGATTGTGCCGTCATTACCAATGTTGGCACGGCGCACATTGGGCATTTTGCTTCTCTTGCGCGCCTGCAAGAAGAAAAGCTTGCCATAGCCTCATGCATGACAAGTGCACATACGCTCTGGCTGCCAGAAGATGATGCAGTGCTGTTAGAGAAGGCGGGGGCCTTGCAGTGCACGGTACGCACGCATGGGTTTAAAAGTTGCGCGGGCTTTGTAAACGTGGTAGACAAGGGGCTTGCGGGTAGTGTTTTGGAATTTGAAAATGACAGCGTCATTGCTTTGCCCATGCCGGGCGTGGTCAATGCGCGAAATGCCCTTGCTGCGCTTGAGCTTGCTGATTTTTTTTCCATACCCCGTAAGGAGAGTTTTGAGGCATTGGCGCAGTGTTCTAGCATTGCACGACGCTATGAGCTTGTGCATGAGCGCCCGCTCATTGTAGATGATTCCTACAATGCCAATACAAGCGCCATGGTGGAAGCGCTCTTGTGGTTTTTCAAAAATGCGCAGCTTCCCTATCTGCTGGTATTAGGCGGCATGAAGGAACTCGGTTCCTCAAGTGCTGCGGAGCATCGGCGTGTTGTCGATGCGCTTGTCGCGGTGCTTTCTCGCATGCGTGAGGGGACGGACTCTGTCAATGTTGTGCTTGTTGGTACTGAATACGATGAGGTTGCTGTACCTCAGGCGTATGAACACATGTGTATGCGGGCTGCCACTACGCGTGAGGCCTGCGCATGTATTAAAGGCATGGTTGCAAAACAGGCAGAGTACGGCGTAAGTCTCTGTGACTTTTCAGTGCTGCTTAAAGGAAGCAACGCCTACGCGTTAAACCACGTGGCGGATTACATTATTGATCTCACACAAGAGCTTGCTGATGCTGATATTACCACTACTATGCACACCAGTGCTGTAAATTAAAGGTGAACCTATGTTACGAGAATTATTTATTCCACTTATAGAGAAATTTTCTTATTTAAATTTATTTCAATATATTACCTTTCGAGCGGCCTATGGCGCTATTACGGCATTGCTACTTTCAGTTATTTTAATGCCCTTTGCCATCAAGCTGCAGTTGCGAAGACAACTCGGCGAACGAATACGAGACGATGGACCGCAGGCGCATAAGGTGAAACAAGGCACTCCAACCATGGGGGGCATCATTATATCCCTTGCGATTTTTGTATCCATATTTTTGTGGATGGACATAAAGCAGTGGTATACGTGGGTGGTCGTGTTTTTGCTTTTCAGTTTTTGCCTACTCGGGTTTATAGACGACTACCTCAAGCTTACGCAAGAGGAGAGAACGGGCTTGCGTGCTATGACAAAGTTTCTCGGCCAAATTAGCATAGGCGTTATTACTGGTACAATACTCATGCTTGTAGGAGATGAGCAAACTTCGCGTATATATTTTCCCTTTGTGAAGGATGCGTACCTAGATTTAGGTTGGTTCTACATTGTCTTTGTGGTACTGGTAATTGTGAGCACAACTAACGCGGTTAATTTAACCGACGGACTTGACGGACTTGCTTCGGGACTGGTGCTACTCATTGCGCTTGGGTTTACGGTTCTTTCTTACGTTACGGGGCGTGTTGACTTTGCAGAATATTTGCAAATACCATTTGTACGCCACGCGGGTGAACTTACCATAGCAAGCTTTTCTATAGCGGGCGCGTGCATAGGGTTTTTGTGGTATAACAGCAACCCCGCCTCTATCATGATGGGAGACTCTGGCAGCCTCACACTGGGGGCGCTGGTTAGTGCCCTTGCGCTTATTACCAAGCATGAACTACTGCTCATTATTATGGGCGGTGTATTTGTAATAGAAACGCTTTCAGTAATAATACAAGTTGCCTCGTTTAAGCTATTTAAAAAAAGAGTTTTCAAGATGGCGCCAATCCATCATCATTTTGAAATGTGTGGCTGGAAGGAAAACAAAGTTGTCATACGATTTTGGATAGCTGGTGGATTCTTTCTCATATTTGCGCTTTCTACCTTGAAAATACGATGAGGAGCTACCCTTGAGCACATCACATGAACAAGCGCATTTTTACACGGCTCGATTTCTCATGCTCTTGTGCATATTCATCATTACAGGGCTCGCACTGATGTTTTCACTCTCGTACAGTTTTTCTCTGCAAAGCGGTCGCGCGCTTGATGGACGCGTGTTTCACCATGCAGGGGTGCTGCGCTTGTTTGTAAAACAACTTGTTTCCACCGTCATGGGACTCTTAGGCCTCTATGCTATTTTGAAAGTGAAAACCGACTTTATTCGCAAAGTGAGTTTCATGCTCTGCGTTTTGGGGCTTGCCTTCATGATTTTGACGGTTTTCTTTGGAACCTCAATTAACGGAGCACGCCGCTGGCTGAGCATTGCGGGCATGTCCATACAAACAGGCGACTTTATGAGAATTGCCTTTATAGTCTACATGAGCCATATCTTTGCCCAGTTTCACACGCTAACCTTACGCAATGTTTCTGTAGATGACATGGCGCAGATCAAGTACAAGCTCATGATACGCTCTGGAATAAGCGCTGTTGTATACATGGGCTCATTATATTTACAAAGGGATTATTCATCCCTTATGCTTACTGCAGTCATTGCGCTTCTCATAATTTTTTCTTCCGACATTCGTGTGGTTACCAAGCTTGCCGTGTTTATGCTGGTTATAAGCGTGCTGATGTTTGTGGTGATCAACAACCCCAACAGAATGCAGCGCATACTCATGTTTTTCACTCCTTCGGAAGACGTCTTTGACTTGGGGTTTCAGCTCAATCAGTCTTATGAGCTTATAGCTCGCAGTGGCCTTGTTGGGCGAGGGGTTGGGAGCAGCATGCTTGATGCGTTAGCACTTCCATATTTTTACAATGATTTTGTCTTTGCTGTTATTGCCTCTGAAATGGGTCTTGTAGGCGTGCTGTGTATCATCGGGCTTTTTATGCTCATGCTTTATTACGCCTACAAGGTTTGTCATATTCTTTATTACAAAAACCGCTTTTATTTTTACGTTGTTTTTGCTAGTACTACCTTTATCGTGTTTTCTGCGTTTTTGCACATTGCCGTTACTGTTGGCATAGTTCCCACTGCCGGACTGAACTTGCCATTTTACTCTACGGGTGGCTCTTCGCTTGTAACAACGCTCTTGTTATATGGTTTTATTATCAAAGGTGCGCTCGCTGCTGATAAAAAAAATTCTGCGGTGCATCATCGCGTGCACTATGGCCTTCTGGAAAAAAATGCTAAAGAGTCTGGAGTTCATCTTGCTGTGCAAGAACAAGCGGGGGGACCTTCGTGAAGCTTGAGAAAAAGGTGTGCGCACATTCTACGCTAGGCACGCTTTTGAGGCGGGGCATGTGGACGGTGCTTTGGCTTATCCCCGTAATCTTGGTGTGCTTTCTGTTGTTTCTTGCCTATGTAAGGCGCGTAGAAATTACCAGCATTGTCATTGAAGGTGATGTGCTCCTGAGTGCACGCGAAGTAAAGTCTTATATCAACATTGACATGCCCGTGGACTACTTAAGCCTTAGCACCGCAGTAGTCTCAAAAAGACTGCAAGAGCATCCGCTTATATATTCTGCGCGTGTGAAAAAAACATTTGATGGAAAACTCTTGCTTGCTCTCACGCGCTCCATGCCTCTTGTTGCTGTGCTTGCCACGGTTGGTGGGGTGGCTACTCCCGTGTATTTTGACAAAGGGGGCAAGTGCGTACAAGTGGGCACTCGCGGTGGCATAGTTGATGTACCCATTCTCTCAGGCATTGCGCTTGTCGACCCACACCTTGGTGTCTACCTTCCCTCATGGGCGCGTGACTTTGTGGCGGCACTTGCTACAATAAAAAAAGAGCAAAGCGCATTGTTTCATTCCGTCTCTGAATTTAAAATACATTCTAGCGGCAAGGGTTACAAAATTTTAGAAATTTGGTTTGCGGATTTTAAGCAAAAATACATAACGGAAATAGACATCGATGCAAAACATCTTCAGAAGCTACAGCGCTTTGCCGACAGAATAAGTAAGGAAGCCTTTGCCAAAGACTTTGAATCCTTTGATGTAAGGCAGGGTAGCATTATAGCCAAAAAGAAGCGTGCAATATGAAAAAAATAGATAGTAATTCCCTTTATTTTTTGGGACTTGATGTAGGTAGTAACAGCTGTAAGGCGATACTTTCAACCGTGACAGCATGGGATACGCTTGACTTTGAAATATGCGCTACCGCTGAGATGCCTACAGACCATGCTGTGGAGCGTGGGTCAGTGGTAAACATGGAGAAGGCTGCAAATATTATTCGTACCCTTATAGAGCAATTGCAGCAGAACACGCCCATTGATGAAAGCATTCCGGTATACGGGGCTTTGTCCATAGAAGACGCGCATGTGCATTCTCATATAAATAAGGCGCGGTATCCATTTAGCAAGTATTCACGTCAAGTTACCAGTGAGGACTTGCACAAAGCGCGTGAAATGGCAAGCAATTTTCCATTGCAGAACGGCAAAGACTACTTACACATTATGACGCGTAATTACCGAGTGGACGAACGCTTGCCAAAGCGCAACCCTGAAGGAGAGCTGGGTTTGTCGTTGGAAGCTGAATTGTTTTTGGTAAGCGTGCGTAAGCAGGAAGTTGCCAAATATCAGCAGTGCATTCAAAGAGCAGCGGTGCCCGTAAATTACATGTGCGCCGCACCCGTTGCAGCGGCAGAGGGTGTTTTGACGCGCTTAGAAAAAGAACAAACCACCTTGTTCATAGATATAGGTGCTCAAACTACAAGCGCGGTACTCTTTGATGGCAATGTACCTAAAACGCTTTTTGTACTTCCGCTTGGCAGCAATGATGTTACCCGCGACATATCTCGCGTAATGCATGTGCCTGAAAGCCTTGCTGAAAAGTTGAAACAACGTCATGCTTGTGTGGATGAAATGTATTTTTCCCAAGCCGCGCAAACAGTCACGGCGCATGAGGACGCCTATGACCAAACCTTTACCATTACCACGCATGACTTGTATAAAGTGGCGTATGCGCGCATGTATGAAATTTTCAAACTCTTGTACAAGCACATGCACATTACAGAGCTTGCACACGCGTACCCCGTGGTGCTTACGGGTGGGGGGAGCCGCATTGTTGGGTGCAAGCAGATGCTAGAAAAACTTACTGGTGCAAAAGTGCGCATGGCTCAGCCGTGGAACTGGGGAGGCCCCGTCTCTGACTACAGAATGCCGCGCTTTTCTACCAGTGTGGGGCTTTGCGTAGTCGCAGCGCAACACTACATGAGCGGAGCAGAATTAGAACCCAAAAGCGTTTCCGTTTCTCCAGCGCGCTCTCATGATAAGCCTGCAACGGTTAAAAAACTCTTCGACAGCATAGGCAACACCATGAAGCGTTTCTTTTCATTTGGCGAAATAGAATAACGAAAGGCGAGTGAATTTTTAGCGGGCGTACGCACCGCCCCATTGTGTTAATGCGCGTAGGCTATGTACCACGCAGCTCCATACAGCGATATGTTGTAGTCTGTAAAGGCGTACACGGGAATATCTTCTAGCAGTGTTTCAAAGCGTTTGTTATAGCCCTTTTGAAACGCCGCTAAAAAGCGCCCTTTTTGTGAAGCTGAGTCTTCGCATTTCATAAAGCGCGCTATGTTTTTTTCAGTAGCGCCGCCCGCTAAAAACAAGGCCTTGGGAAGCGTAAGCAGTGCGTAGTTGCTACAACAGCGCCCATACAGGTAGATCCACAAGTCGAGTACGGCCTGTGCTGCGAGGTTGCCCCTGCGGCTTAGAATACTGATCGATTCGCGTATGTCACCCGTATGCTGGCTATGCGCTTCTATTTCTTGTTGTGCCTTTCTGTATTCATAACTCTTGTTGTTTTCACGCAAAAAGGCATGTAAGGTAGGAATGCCCTTGCTTGAAGAGACAATGTCTTCCCAACACACTGCCTTACTCCCACCCTGCGATAAAAAATTATACAACGCGGGTGACATGCTGTCTGCAGAAGGCGCCATGTCTGCCCAGCCACCCTCGCCGGGTTGCACACAAAACATGCGCCCCTGCTCTGAGTGGTATTCATGCGCTTGTGAAGTGCCAAGTCCCGTGCCTGCACCCACTATGAGGTAGTGCGCATGCCCAGTACTCTGTTGCATGAGTGTGGGGCTACCAATAAAGTGTTGCGCTTGTTTTGCAAGGTTTATTGCGGCAATGCTGTAGCCTACGGCGCTAAAGTCGTTAATAAGCGCAACGCGTGTATTAAAACTTTTTTCAATTACGCTTCGTTCTATAGCAAAACCGTCACCCAAGTTGCTGGGCTTACAAAACTCACCGTCCGTTGGTCCGCTTACGCACATGCACAAAGGCGGCATGGTGCGTAAGTTGTGCTTGTTGCTAAGCTGCTCAAGCATGTGCGAGAGCGCCTCGCCAATGCTTACATAGCCTTGCGCTTTGTGTTTTAGTGAATCAATGAGATACAGTTTTCTCGTGGTGTCGGTTTGTAACAACCCTATGTTGATGTTAGTGCCACCAAGGTCACAAGCGAGGTAGTATGACTTCACACATTCATCATACACCATTCATGGGCATGCTTTCATTGTAGAAAGTCCGTGGATTCAGGAGCTACCGTGGTTTCATGCTTAAGCTTAAGAAGCACACCGTACACAACACAATGCTATCTGCTACATGCGCATAAAAGCCATGGGTACATCATGGCGGTGAAAAACTTTACTCGCATGGCTTTGCGCATTTGCAAACGCATACTGGAATGCTCTGAAATAATTGTGGTTTATTTTTACAAGAATGCGCTAAATGTTTGAGAATTTTTTAATGGGCAAGAGGTGAATTGAGCGTATTTCTTTAATTTTAAATTATTACATCCTTTATTCCATTGACACGATTGATTTATTTTTTATGCAATGTTAATAAAAAATAAATCAATACAACAAAAGAGGTGTAAGTATGTATCATCATGGTAAATTAAAAGTATTACTCTCGGCGAGTATAGTAATGTTGTTACTGAGTGTAGCATTGGTAACATGCACAAAAAAATCGAGTGATACACTCGTAGTATATTCACCTCACAAACAGACTTTGGTAGATCTTGTGGTTGATATGTATCAGAGTGATACGGGCAAGAAAGTTGAAGTAATTACCGCTGGCACGGGAGAGCTCATTGCACGAGTAAAAACAGAGGCTAGTAACCCAAATGCAGACGTGTTTTGGGGAGGATCAATGAACACGCTGATTCCAGAAACAAGTCTTTTTGAAGAATACCGCTCTCCAAATGAAAGTAATGTAGAGCCTGCATTCAAGAATGTAGAAGGTACCGTAAGCCGCTTTAGTGCAATTCCATCAACCATTGTGGTAAACACCACAGAGCTTGCAAAGGCATGTGGTTCTGATGCACAGATTACTGGCTATCAGTCAATTATAGATCTTGTAAAAACCTGCCCGGACCTAAAGGGTAGAGTTTCAAATGCAAATCCTTCCAAATCATCGTCGTCCTTTGAGCAACTCATTAATCAAGTCTGGGCTTTTGCCTACATTAACGCAGAGCAAGCTTTGGGGAGAGTAGCAGTTATGGAAGATATTACTTCCACCTATTTAGGCGCTGCATGGGACAATGTTGCTCAATTAGTTGAGGTGTACGATGGAAAACATTCAGCAGGTTCTGGTGCTGTAATTACCGACGTAGTGCAAGGTGAAACTATTGTGGGTTTAAGTTATGAAATGGCTGCGGCAGAGGCGGCAGATAATTCTGATGATCTCATATTGGTATATCCAGAAGAAGGATCTGTGGTAAAAGCTGATGGTGCTGCAATTATTAAAGGAGCAAAAAATTTAGAAGGTGCAAAGGAATTCATGGATTACTTATTAAGTGAAAAGGTACAAAATGTAATCAAGTCTGTATACAGAAGAGCGATAATCAAAAACGCGGATTTTTCTGGTTCTCCACTTGCGCCACTGAATACCTTTCGGGTAATTGAAGATAACACCGAATTGAACGACAAGGCTGCGTTTTTAGCGAAGTATGCAGAAATTTTTGGTAATTAGAATATTAGCCATTGTTACTTATTATTAGGACAAACTTTTGAATAAAAAAAGTAAAGAAGAGGGTTGTGTAGGTGAGTGTTTCTGCTGACTTTAATAATGTCATAAAAAAATATGGTAACACAGCAGTTATTGAGAATCTTAATTTACAAATCAAAAAAGGAGAGTTTTTTACTCTTTTAGGGCCTTCTGGCTGTGGCAAGACAACCTTGTTGCGCATGGTTGCGGGCTTCAACTCTATTGAAGGTGGCGAAATTCTTATTGCTGACAAACCCATTAATGCTACACCTGCACACAAGCGAAACATGGGAATGGTGTTCCAAAACTATGCAATTTTTCCCCATTTGAGCGTGTTTAACAATGTTGCTTACGGATTGAAGGCACGGAATTTTGATAAGAAGATTATAGAAGAAAAAGTAACGAAGGCATTACAAACTATGCAAATTGAACATTTGCGCGATAGGGTTCCAAAAAATATGTCGGGTGGGCAACAACAACGAGTTGCGCTTGCGCGTGCAATTATTATTGAGCCCACCATGCTACTTATGGATGAACCGCTTTCTAACTTAGATGCAAAGCTCCGTATAGATATGCGTCTTGCAATCAAGAAAATTCAAAGAGAAGTAGGGATTACTACTATTTATGTGACTCATGATCAAGAAGAAGCGCTTGCAATTTCAGATCGCATTGCAGTAATGGACAAGGGAATTATTCAACAAATAGATAAGCCTTTAAATTTATATACAAGACCCCAAAATATATTTGTTGCTACTTTTATTGGGCACACGAATGTTTTGATGGGGGTTAAAGAAGATACTACCATAAGGCTTGATAATGGTTATTCTTTTTCTGTAGATAATCTTATGTCGTATAATGGCAAGGTGCAAATTGGAGTTCGTCCAGAAAATTTTGTTGTGCAAGAACAAGATCAAGAAGGCATAAAAGGGCTAATAAAATTGGTGACCTTTCTAGGGCAGTTTGTACAGTACCAAGTCCAACTTGAAGATGGACAAGAAATAAAACTTACTCAAAATATTACAACAGTAGATTCGTTTATGGAAATAGGGAGTACTATAACGATGCAGATACAAATACATGCAGTAAATGTATTTGATGAGTCTGGTGAAACATTATTTATTAATTCAAAAGATGCATGAAAATATCATGAATAAAAAAATGTCACGATCTTTTTCTCACTTTGATATGTGGCTTTTGATTAAAGTTTTGTGCTTTGTCTTTGTTGCCATATTCTTGATTTATCCACTATTCGCGTTGTTTCGCGGCAGTTTCATCAGTGTAGATACTGGTGATTTTAGTTTTGAAAACTATATTAAGCTATTTACTACCAAAGCGTATAGAGAGGCATTTAAAAATAGTTTTGTTATTACTTCAGTAACAGCGGTGAGTATGCTTTTCTTTGGTATGATTCTTGCTTACCTCATGACAAGGTATGTCATTCAAGGCAAGAAATTACTGAAAGTGTTGACTCTAGTATCACTTATGTCTCCGCCTTTTATTGGTGCGTATTCATGGATTCTGCTTCTTGGAAACAATGGCAGTGTACGATTGTTTTTTGAAAAATTTGGCATACCATTACCAAGTATTTATAGTATGGCGGGGTTGTTGTTTGTATTTATGCTAAAACTATTCCCTTATATATACCTTTATGCATCTGGTGCCTTACAAAGTATTGATGCGTCTTTAGGAGAAGCTGCAGAAGGATTAGGCAGTAGCAGAATTGCTAGAATTTTCAAAATAACTATTCCGTTGATTATGCCTACTTTGTTGTCTGGGTCACTATTAGTGTCTATGACAGCTTTGGCAGATTTTGGTACTCCCTTATTGTTGGGACGGGGAATAAATACCTTGCCCGTGTTAATTTACGATGAGTTTGTCAGTGAGTTGGGAGGCAACTCTTATTTTGCATCGGCCATTAGTGTAGTAGTTGTAATATTGGCAACCACGCTTTTTTTGATACAAAGGTACATAGTAAATAAAAAGTCATTTGAAATGAGTTCCTTACGCCCTGTTGCAGAGTCACAATTAAAAGGAGTTAAAAACATTCTTGCTCATTTATATTGTTATATCTTGGTAGGATTTGCTTTCATTCCGCAAGTAACTATTGCGTATTATTCTTTTAGAAAAACGAAGGGTTCGGTATTTTTGGATGGCTATTCGTTTGATTCTTATAAACGAGTCTTTAGTAAACTGTCAAACGAGATTATAAATACATTTTTATATTCGTTTGTAGCCTTAGCAATAATGGTTGTGTTAGCCTTGTTTGTCTCCTATCTTACCGTGCGAAGAAAAAATGTTAGTAGTGGATTGTTGGACGCACTTACTATGCTTCCGTACATAATCCCGGGTGCAGTTATTGGTATTATGTACGCTACCACATTTAATTCTGGCCCTATTGTAATTACTGGTACTGCGTTTATTTTGATAATTGCCTACGTTATACGACGAGCCCCCAATGTGATTCGATCCAGTGCTAGTATTTTGCACCAAATATCACCCAGTGTAGAGGAAGCATCCATTAGTTTGGGAGTCTCACCTTTACGCTCTTTTTTCAAAACTACTGCAATACTGATGTTGCCGGGAATCATTTCTGGGGGACTGCTTGCATGGATTCGCACTACAAGTGAATTGAGCGTATCTATTATGTTATATGTGGGCGGTACCCGCACCATGCCTGTTGCAACATATTCTGAAATTATATACGGACGTTTTGGTCCAGCAGCAGCAATGTCTACGCTTTTGGTTTCTATCATAGCAATTGTACTGAGTGTTTTTTTTCAAGTAACTAAGAAGAAAAATGAACTTGTCTAAGTCTAACGGTGTTTGAGTTTATCTCATTTCTTCAGTACGTTTGCTGTGGTTTGTCATGTTGGGTGTAATTTCGCGTAGCCCCATGTAGTCCATGCTTTTTTACTATGAGGTTCGCAACTTCTTTGTTTCTAGTTTGTATAGGTACGCTTGTATGACATGAACAAGTGATTTTCATCCTAGCTTTGAGAGTATAACCCCAAGCACAGCAAAAAGACCTGCAAACGCAATGCCAAATATTACAAGCATATTGCTAATGCGCTTGTCTGTCTTATCTATCATTGTTTTCATATCATCTATGCGTGCGTTAAGGCTTGTATCTAAGCTATCTATGCGTGCGTTAAGGCTTGTATCTAAGCTATCTATGCGTGCGTTAGTACTCTTGATTTGCTCCGTGACAACATCTATACGCGCATTGAGTCTGCCCTCTACCGCATCTATGTGTGCGTGTGTCTTTTCTATCTCATGCGTAAGTGTTGTTTTGAAATTGTCGAATTCCATATTTTGTACTTTTCCTGCAAGAAAGTCATATTGACTTGTTGGAGCATGTCCGTTGTCTTTCAATTCTTCTATGCGCGCTTCCATGTCTTTCATTATATGACCTTTGCCCACAATACCACAACTAGCTTGCAAGCATTAGCTTTGTGGGGCAGCCCCCACCCCCTTTGGGTAAGACGCGGTACTGCGCTTACGCGCGCGACTGTTTGTTCCACGGCTCACGCGGTGTGTTTTTTGCTTGCGCAATGTGTGTGCACGCTGCATGTTGCCACGAAGCAAAGAGCACTATGCAAACATTTCGGTTGGCCGTTCTTTTTTTTCTTTTTTCGAAATAACGCGAGCATAGCGAGCGGGCGCCACTACTAGATGGTGGAGCGTTAGCGGACGACCGCCCCACGGATGGGGCTGATGGGGCGCCATGGATGGTGCGATACAGAGATGGAGCTTATAGCAAAAAGCCTCCTGTGGGGGGCTACGCCATAGGGAGCAAGAGACGGGTTTTGGGGATGCTCATGCGTGTTGAGCCCTGCGTGTGGGTGAGTAGCAGCACGTATGGAATTGACTTATTTTGCGTTGTATGTGATATTGCTTAGTTACTCTAGCATGGTGCTCCCACAGCCCGGAGTATTGAGTAGACATCTTGTATAGCTAAGATGCGGAGTTTGGGAAGCCCGCGCTCCGGCAGAATGTATTAAATGCCTCCAGCTGTGAAGCGTACTATTACACTTTTTGCGTTCCGCTTCATTTATGCCTATGCTTGCAAGTTTAAATTACTTGAGATGTAGCAGCCATCAAATTATTTATACACAGTTATGTACACAAATTATTTATTGATTAAATCATTGTATAACAATAATTTAAGAATAGTGATGGAGGGATTTGAACCCCCGACACAACGGATATGAGCCGTTTGCTCTAACCAACTGAGCTACATCACCATCTTTGCTAATAATATCTAAAACATATATATTTTGCAAGATTATAGCGCCGCATTGAAGAATATAACATTATGCAGAGGTCGTGACCATGTTCACAGAGGTACGCATTAAATACATGCTTGCTGCTGTATGATTTTTTCTTATTACGTAGGAGCTCAGCTGTGTTTGTAAAAGCTTGGCATTATAGGGGCAAAACTTTACGTGCGCTTTAAGCTTGGGTTTGCTTTTTCTGCAAGGTTTTACGTTTTATGCTGTCTGTTTTTATTATTTGCGCTAATATCATAGCACTGAATATGAGTATGGCTCCCAAGCTTTCACGGGGTGAAAGTACCTCATGCAAGAGGAGCGCTCCAAACAGCGCGGCAAAAACAGCCTCTAAGCTTATGATGAGCGCGGCATGGGTGGCGGGCGTATAGCGCTGTGCGTAGACTTGTAGAGAAAAACCCACGCATGTAGAGAGTAGCGCGGCATAGGCTATGGAATGCCACACTAGGGTTGATTGTTGATACAGGCTTGTGAAAAACTGCATGACACTGTCTAGCAACCCTATGCTGCTGTTTTGCATTGAACTTTTGTACATGCTAGAAACAAGCCCCGCTATTAAGCTTATGAGACCACAGTAGAAGTATTGCTCCATTGCAAATGACATGGTGGGGCGATGCTTGGAAGTGCTGTTGAGGTAGAGAATGTACAGCGCCCAAATAAAGGCGCTTATTATTACCAGTGCATCTCCTATTTCTAATGAAAACCCCTTTTGAATGCTCATAAAGTACAACCCAATGGTTGCAAGAATAGTACTTATCCACTGCGTTGTAGTGATTTTATGACTTATGAAAAAACCTATAATGGGCACAAGAATTACGTACAGCCCCGTTAAGAACCCCGCTTTGCCAACAGTGGTGAAGGCAAGCGCTATTTGTTGTAAATTAATCCCCACCGCGAGTAAGGCACCACCAAGCACGCCTGAGAAGCGTAGCAAGTAAGTACTCTGCGCGGGTTTTTCGTGTGTGTTTTTGCCTTCCCATATGAGCACTGCTATGAACATGGTAATGGCGGCAAGTAGAAAGCGTGCGGCATTAAAGGAAAATGCCTCCATGTGCAAGGTAGCAATTCTTTGAAATATAAAAGTGCTTCCCCATAGCACTGCTGTAATGAAAAGCAAAAAGTCAGCAAATATTTTTTTCATAGTAGGCTGCATGATTATATGCAATTTAATATACTACAAAACTTGAGTCTTTTGTTAAAGAGGATGTATTTAAGCCGCAATAGTAAAGGAGGTATGTCGACATAACTACTTTGCATTTGCAAGGGCAAGCCCCCATACCCCCATGGTGTATCACGTCTATTTGTGCTCCGCGCGTGAGGCTGCACGCCTTGTGTGTTTTGCTTGCGCAATGTGTTGCTCACGCTATTGGTTGCCAAGCAGTGGTTTTAAATACGCTATCTATTCGGATGGCCGTTCTTTCTTTTCTTTTTTTTGAGGACGCTCACGAGCGTAGCGAGGGGATGCCAACTATTGCATAAGCACCGCTGTGCGGTGCAAACATGGAGCTTGCATCAAAAAAAGAAAAGAAAGAACCAAAGTCGCGAGCGTAGCGAGAGGATGCTGACATTCAGATTGCGGAGCGTAGCGTAGCAGAAATGGAGTATTCGCATCAAAGAAAAAAAACATCCTGTGTGCTAAGGCAGTAATGACATAGATACTGTGTGGAAGTATGAAAATTGTATGGAAATAAGTTTATGTGAGTGCGCTGCTCACCCTCTATGGCACGGCTGTGAGGACGCTCACGAGCGAAGCGAGGGGATGCCAACTATTGCATAAGCACCGCTGTGCGGTGCAAACATGGAGCTTGCATCAAAAGAAAAAAAGAAAGTACCAAAGAAAAAAAGTCGAGAACGCGAAGCGTGAACGGCTAGAAACGTTAAATGGAGCGGAGCAAACGACCGCCCCAATGTCTGCGAAGCAGGATGGAGTCCCGTGTAATTAACATGGAGCCGACATCACGGGGCTGAGGGGGAGCCATGGACGGTGCGACACAAAGATGGAGCTTATAGCAAAAGCCGCTGTGGGGGCACGCCCCCACACCCCCAAGTATTAAGTGAACGCTTCTTGTGCCGTCCGTGGGGCGGCTGTGAGGACGCTCACGAGCGAAGCGAGGGGATGCCAACTATTGCATAAGCACCGCTGTGCGGTGCAAATATGGAGCTTGCATCAAAAGAAAAGTCAAGAGCGCGAACGGGTGCAAACTACTGCATAAGTGCCGCGATGCGGCACAAACATGGAACTTGCCTCAAAAGAGTCGAGAGCCGAAGGCGACAGCCGTAGCAGACATGGAGTATTCACATCAAAGTCGGGAGCGCTGAAAAGCGCGAGCGGCTAGAAACGTTAAATGGAGCGGAGCAAACGACCGCCCCAATGTCTGCGAAGCAGGATGGAGTCCCGTGTAATTAACATGGAGCCGACATCACGGGGCTGAGGGGGAGCCATGGACGGTGCGACACAGAGATGGAGCTTATAGCAAAACATCCTGTGTGCTAAAGCAATAATGACATTGATACTATGTGTAAATATGAAAATTGTATGGAAGTAAGTTTGTGTGAGTGGCCTTGTGGGGCTACGCCATAGTGAGTAAGACGCGGGGTGTGGGGGCTGTCCCCGCGGACGAAGGTTGCACACTGATTATTGTGTAGGGAAACTGCTTTGCATTAGAGTAATAACATACGCATAGCCACAGCAGCAGGTTACGTTCGCGTTAGAAATCATTATTTAATGTTAAGATATGCACAAGTATTTTTTGTCTGTAGATATTGGAACAAGCTCTTTGAAAATTGCCTTATTTGATATGCATGCTACACTCATGCATAGTACAAGCCTGCAATTTTCAAAAACTGTACCTGCATATAAAGAGTGGCTCTCCTGTTTTGCTTCATGCGTAGAAGTTATAAAAGAGCAGAGCAGTAAGGTTGCTTCTCAAGAACGTATATTTTCTAGTAATCACAACGCCGAGTTGTATATTACTATATCGGGGCAAGGTCCAAGCTGTGTCTATCTCAACGAAAGTGATGAGGTCATATGTTACAGTTCTTGGCAGTCTAATAAACGGCTCCCATTAGAGGGCAGCGCTTCCTATTTTTTGCCCTATATACGATACGTACAAAAACACATGCCTACCTTGTTTTCAGATGTGAGGAGGATATTATCACCCGCCGAATACTTGATATACACATTGTGTGGTGAAGCAGTTGTGTGTGTCCCTCACCGCGACTATGTTCCCTACATGTTTAGCGACACTGACATAGCGCGTTGTGAATTACCGCGTGCTTTGTTCCCTCGTCCTGTTATGAGTGGTAGCCTCATAGGGGAGGTGAGTACGCCCTTTGCACGCAAGCTTTTTTCAAACTACACGCGGGTGCATGTAGTAGCGGGAGGGCTTGATTATTTAAGTGCGCTTATAGGCGCGGGCATAAGCAATGAATCAAACGTGGTGCTACAACGTGGAGGAACTTCTGTAGTGCTCAATGCAATAGCGCATGCGCATGCAGTACATGAATTAGCTCCATCACATGATGCGCAGCGTTTTGTTGCACCACACTTTTTTGCTGAGAAAGTGAACATAGGCTACGCCATGCCTGCCTACAATACCTTGTACATGCTTTTACAAGAACATGTACAAAATATGCGATGGACGATTGCAGACATGATAAAATTTTGTGCACAAGCAGACCCCGTTTTTGTTACAAAACATCTCATGCCGTGCGCACACGCTCAGAACCCTAGAGACGCTATAAGAGGCATTTTTCAGGAGCATGAAGTAACCAACGTATACCGTAGAACAGGCGCAATATTGCTTGCCATACTCCTTGAAGTTCAGTCTGCTTATGAGAAGGCAACCACTGACGCCGCTATGTCTGCCGAGAACACAACGCTTGCTGTAAGTGGCTGGCATGCAAACGATGCTATGCTTATGAAGTTGTACGCCCACATGCTTGGCAAAACCACACGTACGTTTTCCCCCGTTGCATGCGAGTTACGCGGTAATCTTGCTTTGGCGCGCTTTGCAGCAGGAGAGCATAGGAGCATGCAAGAAGCGATACAATATGTACGTATGCACGTTCCCTTGCGCAATTATAGGCCTATGGACTTATAGGGGAGGTGTATGCCCTGCGTTGTAAATGCAAAGGAGTCGCGTGTACCCGCAGTAGCTAATTTTCAGGAAGCGCGTTTGTGCATTATTACATTTGTATGTATATACTATTGCGTTATGGTAAGTGCGTTACAATAATAAGTACTTATGCAAGAACTACCCAAATTTCACGAAACATTTATTCCTATTCTTTCTGTCTTAGAAAACCAACAGCGCGCGCTTGCTAAAAAAGAAATAACACTTGAAGTAAGAAATAAGTTTTATTCACAATTGCCATTAGAACTACATTCCCAAAAAATATCCACAGGAGAAAACACATTATTGAATAGAATAGGGTGGGGCTTATCGTACTTAGTATTGGCGGGATATGCCTACAGACCATCGCGAGGGAATTATGAAATTACGAGAGAAGGAAAAGAAGTACTACAAAAAGGTACTTTGACACTTCGTGAGTTAAAGCAACAGCCTGAATTCATAAGCCGTACCAAAAAGGTTTTGAATAAAAGTCAAGATACAAATAATGGCAAGGAGTCTCTTACATCAGAAGATGAGACGCCTTCTGACTCCATTGATGCGGCTGTGAAAGAAATAGAAGAATTTGTGAAACTTGAATTGCTTGAGAAACTCAAACAAATAAACCCCTACGATTTTGAAAAAGTTATTTTAGATTTGCTTCATGCCATGGGCTATGGGGAAACCGTGCGCACGCCCAAAAGTCATGATGGCGGTATTGACGGCGTAGTTAACGAAGACAAACTCGGGTTAGAGAAGATATACATTCAGGCAAAGCGCTTTAACGACACGAAAGTACGTGAAAAAGAAATACGCAACTTTATTGGCGCTATGAGCGGAGACACAAACAAAGGCATTTTTGTTACCACCTCCGACTTTGACGAGAAGGCAGAAGCAAAGGCGCGAGCCGCACATCATACAATAAAGCTCATAAACGGTGATGAACTCGTAAAACTGATGTACGACTATGGCGTTGGTGTACAAGTAAAAAAGACCATAGAGATTAAAAAATTTGATTCCGACTTTTTTGAGGAATAAGCAGAATACTCAAGCATTCCTTCTGCGCGGAGGGGCTGCGTAAGTCACGCTACTTTTTTGCAAAAAAGCGCGCTGCTGCGTCATGACAGGCTTGAAAAAGCAAGGGGTCTTTGAAGTTTGCCGAGCCTATTTGCACAGCGCGTGCCCCCGCCATGAAGAACTGCAGCGCGTCTTCAGGCTTGCTAATGCCACCTACGCCCACCACGGGTATGCTGAGCGCTGCGCTCAGCGCATGCACAAGGTAGAGCGCAAGAGGTAGCACTGCCTCACCAGCAAGCCCCGCACTCCCACGTGCAAAAAAGGCTTTATGGCTTCCTTCATCAAACCACATGCCCGGCAGCGTGTTAATGGCGGTAATTGCGTTTGCTCCCCCCGCCTCTGCAGCCTTGCCCAAGGCCACTATGTTCTCTATGGATGGCGGTAGCTTAAGCAAAAGAGGTTTGCTCGTTTTGCTGCGCACATGTGAGACCACCGCCTCAACGCGCTTAGGGTCGTAGCCCATGTTAGTGCCCCCCGACACATTAGGACAGCTTACATTAAGCTCCCACCCCCATATGTGCGCAGCGCCTTCCTCTTGTTCTAGCCTCTGTACAATACGCGCATACTCCGCCGCGTCTGCCCCCGCCACGTTTACAATAACCGCGCATTCATAAGAAGCAAACAAAGGCAGCTTGTTTTCTATAAACCCCGCAAGCCCAACGTTAGCAAGCCCAATGCTATTAAGACAGCCTGCAGACAGCTCCTTAAGGCGCGGCGGCTCGTTCCCCTCACGCGGCAGAGCGGTTATGGTCTTGCACACCAGCGCGCCCAAGTTTGCGTAGTCAGTAAGCGCGCGGTATTCCTCGCCGTAGCCGTAGGTGCCAGAGGCTACCATAATGGGCGAAGAAAGGCATTTCCCCCCTATGTAGGGCTTCATTCCATGTTGTGCATGTTCTGCCATCTCACATCCTCCGCCTTAAAAATAGGTCCCTCCACGCATACGCGCTTGTAGCGTACTTGTGTCGCATCCTCTTGCTGATGCACGGGCACCACACATCCCATGCACGCGCCCGTGGCGCAAGCCATCATAGCCTCAAGCGAAACAATAGCGCGCATGCCACGCTGCTTTGCGTAGCGTACCCCCGCCTTCAGCATGCCCAGCGGTCCACACAAGTACAAGGTAGCGCTTGCTGTCTCCGTAGGGCCTAAACGTGAAAGCGCTGCTAGTACCGTGCCGTGCAACCCCATGCTACCATCGTTCGTACACACTAGCGCATCTTTACATGCACGCATAAGCTCATGTGGAACAAGCGCGGCTGTTCTAAACCCCGCGTACAGCCTTGTAGGCACGCCCTTTTCAGCAAGCGTCTTTTCAAAATACAAAAGCGGACCCAAGCCTATGCCGCCGCCAACTAACAGCGCGAGTTCCCCCGGTAATGCAAAAGCATTCCCATGAAAGCCCATGACATTCAAGGTGTCTCCTGTACGCATAGTGCTCATGGCACGCGTGCCTGCACCGCGTACCTCATAGAGTATGGAACACAGGCGCGCTTCTTTGTCGTAGTCGCTTACCGCAAAAGGCTTGCGGAATGCACAGCCCTCAAGCCCAAGTGAGAGAAACTGTCCCGCTTGTGGCGTAGCTTGCTTTGCGGGAATACAAAACGACAACACATACCAGCCCTCTGCCACGCGCGCATGCCTCTCTATTTTTGCATTGAAATAATACACTTCCAATAGTCTACAATACAAATTAAGAGGCAAGCAATAATGAGTGAACAGACAATATTTGACAAAATTTTATCGGGGATGATCCCCGCAGAAGTGGTGTATGAAGACGAGTTTGTAGTCGCGTTTAAGGACGTAAACCCACAAGCTCCCGTGCACGTCTTGGTCATTCCGCGGAAAAAACTCGCGCGTGTTGCCGAAGTTGACAGCGCCTTAAGCGACAAGGAAGCAGGCGGATTTTTGCATGGCATTGCAAAAACAGCGCGCGCCTTGAACTTAGAAAGCCGAGGCTACCGCGTTGTAATGAACAACGGCAGAGACGCAAAACAAACCGTGGAGTACTTGCATGCGCACATACTCGCGGGCAGAACTATGGACTGGCCTCCGGGCTAGGACTCAGCGTAGCCATGAATAGAATACTGTTTTTTCCCCACGAAATAGAGCGCTTTTGTATTACAGAGCAAGAACAACACGCCTACGCCTTACGCCTCCCCCTGTGCGATGAGCGGGCAAAACACATACGCGCTGTCCTACTGCAAGGTGGCACCCAAGCCCCCGTGAATGACAACCCCACGGTGCAGTTACAAGCGGGCGTCATTGAAACAAGCATGGGTACGCTGCGCGTATTTACTGTGGAAGAAGGCGCGCTTTCATGCGTCTACACCGCAGAAAATGCGGGCGCATTTGCAAGTACCTACGATATTACGCTACTCCTTGCGCACCCACGCCCCCCCGTTATGGCGCGACTTATTCGCGACTTGAGTACCTTCGGCGTAAAACGCATTGCCGTTTACGCATCCGCCTTGTCAGAAAAAAGCTACCTCAAGGCTTCGTTGTGGAATAATCCTGAAGGGCTTGCCTTACAAGGTGCAATGCAGGCTCGGGGCTTAAACACCCTACCGCGCATTAGCACGCATTACGCGCTTAAGCATGCGCTTACGCACATAGAACAAGAACATGAAGAAGATGAAACAAAGCCCTTGCGTAAGGTTTATTTCTCCCATGAAGCGAAAAAAAGTTTCTATGCAACGCTCGTTTCTCAACCCAAGCCCGAGGCGCAGCGCTGGGCCTTTGCACTGGGCGCAGAACGAGGCTTAAGCGAACGCGAAGAGACCCTGTTAATGCACGGAGGTTTTGTCTCGCATATGTTGTGCAACACCGTGCTCCGCTGTGAAACCGCAGTAACCCTTGCCGTTGGCATGTGCATGAGCGCCCAATAGTGTTATGAAACTTGCAAAGAAAATAACCGTCTACGGCAGAGTGCAAGGAGTTGGCTTCCGTTATTACGCACTCCAATGCGCCCGTGAACAAGGACTGCAAGGTTGGGTGAAAAACACCCCCAAAGGCACGGTGGAAATACACTGTGAAGGAGAGGCGCAAAGCCTCGGTGCTTTTATACGCCTCATGAACACAGGCCCCGCCTTTGCAAAAGTAAGCGCCGTAGACGAGCAAAGCGCAGACCTTCAGTCATACCCTGATTTTCAAATACGCTACTAAAGATACTTGAGGGTCTGGGGACGTGCCCCACAAAGACCAGCACTCATGACAGTCTCATGGGGACTTTTTCTCCAACAAGTCTAGACAATTTTAAAAAAAACACAAGTCTTTTTTGAAAAAACACAAGTGTTTTTCTTCAACTCATGGAGACTTTTTGCCCAACAAGTCTAGACAATTTTAAAAAAAACACGAGTCTTTTTTGAAAAAACACAAGTGTTTTTCTCCAACTCATGGGGACTTTTTGCCCAACAAGTCTAGACAATTTTAAAAAAACACCAGTCTTTTTTGAAAAAACACAAGTGTTTTTCTCCAACTCATGGGGACTTTTTCATCAAACCATTGAGACTTTTTTGCTGCGCGCTTATGCAATAGTTTGCATCCCCTCGCTTCGCTCGTGAGCATCCATACAGCCGCCCAATGGACGGTACAAGAAGCATTTGCTTAATGCTTGGGGGTGTGGGGGCGTGCCCCCACAGCGGCTTTTTCTTTTTTTTCTTTGGTACTTTCTTTTTTTTCTTTTTGCGTCGCACAAAAAGAAAAAAAAGAAAGTACGGCCATCCGAATGAATAGCGTATTTACAATAGCTGCTTGGCAACATGCATCGTGCACACACATTGCGCAAGCAAAACACACAAGGCGTTAGCCTACTCGCGCGCAAGCGCAGTACCGCGTCTTACCCAAAGGGGGCGTGGGGGGACATTCCCCCCACAAAGGCGCTATAATTTACCTAAACCCTATGTTGTTTTCGTTTGCTTTTTCAATGCTTGTGTGCCTTTTTTCGGTACTGCTCTATGCGCTGCGGCTATTCTTGTACTTGTATAATCGCGCGGCGATTTCGTTTTTAGAAAAAAGCGGACTTAGGCATGAAGCACATGTACAAGATGCGGAGGCAGCACATGAGAAGGAACAGCTTGTATCCGTTTTGGTAAGCATTTCGCATGAGGACTTCATAGTGCCGCTCCTGCATGCCATGCGCGCGCAAAGCTACAAACACATTGAAATTCTTGTGGCAATTTCGCACGCACAGGCACAGCAGGCGCGTTTTTTAAAAGACACATTGACTTCTTTGCATCGCGAATACATTCCTCATGTGCCGCTCATGGTTTTTTCAGGAGGGAAGAGGGCGGCGCACAATGTGCATGTGCTTGCGGGCGCGGCACAGGGGGAATGCCTCTGCGTTCTTGACCAAGGTACAAGGCTTGCGCCTCAAGGCATTGCCTTAGCCATGCGGGCATTGCGTGCACGTGAAGTGGGTATGCTTTCGGTTATTCCACAGGTGCTCGCCTCGTCCAAGTTTTTGCTCAGCTATACTGCAATGCTTTCCATTGCCTTTGGTATGCGCAGATCCCTTGCCTATGTGCCGCACAGTGTGAACGACGTGTTTTCAATCATGCGCGCGGGCGACTACTACAAGTATTTCCTTCAAGAGAAGGGGCATAGCAAATATGCGCGCGATGCAACTGTTGCGCAGGAACGTTCCGCTGAACCTGTGGCGTCGCTCTCGTTGTCCCACTCATCTGATATCTCGCATGCGCATGTGTTTTCTTGTAAAACGAGTTATCACGTAACTTCTATGCGCGCGTGTTTGCAGTGGTTTGTAAGCGTGTTTTGTCGCGCAAGACCTCGGACACATGAAAGACACACGCCTGATGAAGCGAGGCCTCTTAAAAGACTAG
Organism: Spirochaetia bacterium; assembly: GCA_965196605.1. Taxonomy (GTDB): domain Bacteria; phylum Spirochaetota; class Spirochaetia; order WTKD01; genus CBDAKK01. The sequence goes on along the minus strand of CBDAKK010000001.1, from coordinate 332,123 downwards.
GCGTTTTTGCTGCTTTACAATATGGCACGGTAGGTGCTTGGGTGTATGTGGCACTTTTTATTACTGCACATGTGCTGGTTCTACAGGGCATGTTTATAGACCTGCGTAGTTACAGCATAACCTATGCTCTTATGGGCCTTATAAGTTTTGCCACGTATTATAGCTATGCCCGTTTCTATGGCTTGAGCGTTTATACCGCTGCCTTACAATGGTTTTTAAGCCCCATACCCTTTTTACACGCCTTTATTGTTTTGTCGACAAGGGCTGCTTGTGGCATTGTGCGCAAGCTTGTTGCTTTGTGGGGGCAGCGCCCCCACACCCCCACGTAGGGTATCACGCTGTTTTGCCTTTGTCGAGGCACGCCCCCACACCCCCGCTGCCTATCGCCCCGCGCCACGCGCGAGTAGGCTAACGCCGTGTGTGGTGTGCTTGCGCAATGTGTGTGCACGCTGTGTGTTGCCAAGACGCTAACGCGGTATGATCATGTTTCGGATGGCCGTACTTTCTTTTCTCTTTTTTTGGCACGAAAAAAAGAGAAAAGAAAGTACCAAAGAAAAGAGAAAAAAGCATGCTGTGTGCTAAAGCAGTAATGACATAGATACTGTGCGCAAGTATGAAGATTGTATGGAAACAAGTTTGTGTGAGTGCGCTGCTCACCATCCCTGTCAGCCAATGTGTCCCGTCCATGGCACGGCTGTAGGTGCTGCCGCACAGGTGGCTTGTTTTTTAGTCACGTCTCTTGTTTCCTATGGCGTAGCCTCACCCGCGTAGCTTCCTATACCCAGTGCCTTAGTCCCTATGGCGTAGCCCCACAGGATGTTTTTCTTTGATGCAAGCTCCATGTTTGCACCGCACAGCGGTGCTTATGCAATAGTTTGCATCCCCTCGCTTCGCTCATGAGCGTCCTCATAGCCGCCCCACGGACGGCACAAGAAGCGTTCACTTAATACTTGGGGGTGTGGGGGCGTGCCCCCACAGCGGCTTTTTCTTTTTTTTCTTTGGTACTTTCTTTTTTTCTTTTTGCGTCGCACAAAAAGAAAAAAAAGAAAGTACGGCCATCCGAATAGATAGCGTATTTAAAACCACTGCTTGGCAACCAATAGCGTGAGCAACACATTGCGTGAGCCATGGCATAGCCCTCTCGCGCGTAAGCGCAGTACCGCGTCTTACCCAAAGGGGGCGTGGGGGGGCTTACCCCCACAAAGCGCTTATGCAAATACAGCGTCTTACCCAAAGGGGGGCGTGGGGGGGCTTACCCCCACAAAGCGCTTATGCAAATACAGCGTCTTACCCAAAGAGGGCGCGTGGGGGCTACCCCCACAAAGCGCTTATGCAAATACAGCGTCTTACCCAAGGGGGTGTGGGGGGACTTCCCCCACAAAGCAACACTGCATATTCTGCTGCGAACTTTTAAAATAGGGGGCGGGGGTATGTGCCTTGTGTGGTGAGTGCCGCAAGGCGCGCTTGTACTAGTGGGGCATCGTCTTTGTATGTAATGCCAAACCATTGCGCAGAAGTTGCAAGTACTTGGGCTGAGGCTTGGTCTTTTGATATGAGTTCGCCCAAATATGTGGGCACAAAAAACTCGGATTTGAGGTCTGTGCTACTTGTTTGCAAAAATTCGACAAATCCTCTTTCTAGTTGCTGTAAAAACACGGGTGTGAATGCGAACAAGTTCATTGAGACGGGTTCGTCTCCCGTAAGTGAGAGTGTTCTGCCATCGTCGTACGTGCTGAGTATTCCTTGCTCGTTTCTCGTTATTGTTTTGTGTTCCTCTAAATAGGTGAGGTTTCCGTCTGTATCTGCTTTACATACACCACGAGAGACGGAGCCAAAGTCCGAGAGGGTTTCTTTGAGTTTGTAGCCCACAACGGCGTAGTGTGGCTTTTCAAGCGCTGCTTGCTTAAGGAAGTCGTAGGCTGTTTTAAGCGACTCATAGGCGTAATAGTCATCGCCGTTTATCATTACAAAGGGGTCGCTGCCTAGTACGTTTTTGCACACAAGTACGGCTTGCCCCGTACCCCACGGTTTTGTGCGCCCTTGTGGAATTGAAAACTGCGCGGGTATGTCGTCCAACTCTTGGTGCACAAAATGCACTTCTATGTCGGACGGAAGCTTGTTTGCAAAGAAGGCGCGTATTTGCGCTTCTATGTCTTTGCGTATTACGAAGACAATTTTTTTGAAGCCTGCTTTGAGGGCGTTGAAGATTGAGTAGTCTATGAGCGACTCTCCCTCAGGACCGACTTGCTCCAATTGCTTTATGCCGCCATAACGGCTTCCTATTCCCGCAGCGAGTATGACAAGTGTTGTATTCATGAAATTAAGTATAGCATGGACGCAGTGCTTACAAGCAAGGTATGTAGTCACCGTGCGCTGCAATCAGTTCGTCTACCATGGCGCGTATTTGCGACAAATCAAGCTCTGCTGCTGTGTGCGGGTCCAGCATGGCGGCGTGGTACACGTGCTCTTTATTACCCGTGACAATTGCTTCTGCACACAAGCTTTGCACGTTGACATTTGTTTGCATTAATGCGGCAAGCTGCGGAGGCAGCGCGCCAATGTGCGTAGGCCGAAAGCCACATGCATCGACCATGCAAGGCACTTCTACAATGGCATCACGTGGCAAATTGGGTATGATTGTGTTGTTTTTTACGTTTGCATACACGCGTTGTGTTCCACCACCTTCTAGGCTGTTTATAATGCTAGCGCCGTATTCTACGCTGGGGTGTAAGTCTAAACGCGTGTCAGAGCGCTCAAGTTCTTTTTGCATGGTCTGCCAACGTTCAATTTGTTCTTCGCAGCGTTTCACGTATTCATTGAGGGGAATGCCGTATGTTTCTAGTATGTCTTCGCGCCCGCGCTTTATAAACCACGGCACATACTCACTTAAATGCTCGCTTGATTCTGTTACAAAATAACCAAAGTGTTTCATAATTTCGTAGCGTACTGAGTCGTCCATAGGGCGTGAGCCTTCGCCATTGTTTCGCATGGGCGCGGACTGCGCATCTTGTATAAATGAGTGGAGACGCGGATACAGGTCTTGCCCCTTATGCGTAAGTTTTAGAAAAAACGCCATGTGGTTAATGCCCGCAACGGTATATTGTATGTCTTCTGGGGGCATTGAGAGGTCGTGTGCAAGCTCATGCAGGGTGTTTGGTACGCTGTGGCAAAGCCCTATGCTTTCTATGGAAGTCATTCTTTGCAGAACTGCGCAGTTTATTGCCATGGGGTTTACGTAATTGAGCAGAAAGGCTTTGGGACAGAGTCGCTCCATTAAGCGAGCGTATTCCACCAACACGGGGGCAGTGCGTAATGCGCGCATAATGCCGCCTATGCCAAGTGTGTCTCCAATAGTTTGGCGTAGCCCATATTTTTGTGGAATTTCAAAGTCAATTACTGTTGAGGGCTTGTAGCCCCCCACCTGAAACATGGTTATGACGTACTTGGCATCGCGTAGGGCGTCTTCTATGTTTTGCGTAGCTTCCACGCGAGCATTGTTTTTTTTTTCTTCGTGTATTTGCGAGAGTATCTTTTTACCCACAATTTCTGACGTGCTCAGACGCACGGCGTCTATGTCGTAGAGCACAATGTGTGCGTCTTGTAATTCTGGACAGTGCCAAATGTCTACCATCAGGTTTTTTGCAAATATGGTACTCCCTGAACCAAGAAATACAATTTTTATGCTCTTGTGGTTTTGTCGTTTATTCATAAACTACCCTCCGTATATTTATTGTTCTTTTTTTTCTACAACAATGCGTATTACATTGCTGCTGGTATTGGGAATTATAAACACAACTGCACCTTTGCGTATATTTTCTCGCATTAGTTCAGAGCCTAATATTGTGCGCGCGTCTTTGTTTGATATTACAATATTGGGGTGTGCTTGATTGGTGATGGCGAGCGGAATAATGGTGAATGCAGATGTGCGAAATGCGGCCTTTTGTGCGGTTTTTTCGTCCATGTATTGAAAGGGTAGTTGTGCTGCATTCTTTACTGATGCAAGATCAGGCGTCTTTGTTTCTTTTTGCAGCTTTTCAAAGTATTCTGGGGTGTAGACAATGCGCCCATCTTGTGCAACTACGCGTGGCATGAAGTTGGGAGTGAATAATTGTTTCTTTGAATTTTCACCAAGTACGGACAATGGTTCTTCTACGCTAAAAACGAGGTGCGTGTATGCTGCGTTGTTTCGGTAGCGCGCGTCATGGAATATGCCACGCAGTGATGCTGCTCTTGGTACCTCTATGTTTGAAAATTGCGGAAGTATAATGTGTGTTATAAACGGCGTAAGTCGCGCGGTATAGGTTACGCTGATTCCGAATAAATTCTTATGTGGAGTGTGATGAATGCGTGAACTGTGCGTGTAAATATCGCTTAATGCTGATTCGTATATCTTGTGTTGTTTTGTGAATTGCGAGAGTGAATGTTGTGATGAAAACGGTAGCGTCTCGACAATTGCTGAAAGTATGGTGGGGAGTTTTTTTTGTATTGTTTGATACGCCTTGTTTTGCCTAGAATACAAGGATTCTGTAGCATCTATGTCATCGGCTATGGTGCTCTGTATGGTAAAGCTGAGCGTCAAGGTTTGCCAATCGACTGCGTATTCTATTGTTTCTATTTCTTGAAGGGCTTCCACATTTGTAGTGTAGTGCTGTGTTTGGGAGACATTGTTTTGGGCTATAAGGAAGGGGAGCACAAGAGTACCAAGGAGGAGAAAGAGTGCATTTTGCATAAGCGCGTATGCTTTTTTAAGTGGCTTACAGGGCTTCATAAGGTTTGGCATTTCTGCTTCCTAGGTATATGCCCGCCCATTCCCATGAGCCGTTTATTGATGGGATGTCGGGTTGATGTATTTTTTGGAACACAAAAAACCATTCGGGGACACGATCCCATCCTGTAATGCGCCAAAATTTTTTTGTATAGGTAGAGTGAGTGCTAAAAACGGGTTCCATGTATATGTTCGACCTTCTCAGTACGGCATGTATCTTAAATTTTGGAATGTAAATGTTGGTTTTAAGAATGTCGTCGTCCCATTGAACCATAAAAAAAGATGGACTGCGCATATTGCTAAGCCGCAATGAAGAGCCGCGCAACAGCGTGTAGGACACTGCCCTCCGAGCTGCTTCGGCACTCTCCCATGTACGACCCGTCATGTTTGCGCTGCGCCGTGCGAGTCGAAAGTGTATGTCTTGTATTTGTTCATCGTTTTCTTTTTTCTCAAGGGCTGTGTTTTTTTGATGCTGAAGAAATATTTTATATGCTTTATAAGCAGCGTCCCATAAACCTAGGGCTTCGTAGGTTTTTCCTATTTTGTAGTAAGCCTGCGATTTTTTTTCAGACTCTTGTTGGCCTTGCAATAGAAGCGTGTTGTAATAGAGGCTACGCCGTGGTTCTAATTCTATGCGCGCTATGTGGGTAAGGCTTTCTTGCGCGCTGTTTTTATCTGTGAAGTAGCGGTATGCTGTGGAGGGCGGATATTGTGATGCTCTTGTGTATCGTACAAGTGCCTGTCCTGTTGCGTTTCTTTTTTCGGCTATGTTTCCAAGCATCAAGAAGTAATAACCGTTGTTCGGGTCGCGTGGATATTTTTGTATGTGTTTTAGTACGCGTATTTCAAATGCCGCATATTCTTTCGTAGCGCCTTTTAATGCGTATAGACTTTGGAGGGTTGCATATGCTACTTCAGGAATATGTGCATTCTTTTTATAGTAGGAAGTGTAAAGTGCGAGATTGTTTTGGTACGTCTTTGTATCGGAGTTATTATTTCTGAGAAAAAGAAAAGTGAGAAGGAAAAGCAAGATGAGGCATAATAGGCTTAACGCTGGTAAGGTGCAGCGTATGAGAAGGCGTGGAATGAATTTTGCTCCTTTGTTGTGAGACATATTATTTTAGTATACCATGTTAAATATGAGTGAATATAATACATCAGATTCAGATAATGATAGCTTAGAAAAAGAGTTTAGAGTTGAAAACTCGCAATCTGCACAGACAAGCAAGCATTCCCCTGAAACTCAGAAAAGTACTCATGCGCGCACTCGAAGTATAAGCCCGATGATTACAGGGATATTTTGGATAGGCGTGGGCGTTGTTATGTTGCTCATGAATTTTTTTCCGAAGGATACGTCGATGTCGCTTATACAATTTGTGCGATATTGGGGTATGCTTTTTGCTGGAATATATGTATTGTTATTTTCATTGTTAGGCTATATGCGAAAGATGTATTTCTTTGTTGGGGTTTGCTCCGTTGCCTTATGGCTTGGCCATGTTATAGAAAGTTCTTCGAATATCAATACAAAAACAGTGTGGCCTATCATCATGATAGTTATTAGTCTCGCCATTATTCTTTACGGGGTAGTTTTTAAAAAACATAAACTCAAAAATTATGTAGTAGCAGGCTCCATGTTTTTAGCTTTTTCACTCTTGGTTCTTGTTTCGGTTCTGCAGTCTTTTGATGTCTCGCAGTTTTTGAGAAAGGGATGGCCTGTGTTTCTCGTGTTTCTCGGAGCTTCCTATATTTACAATAGAAAATGCGCTCATAATCGTAAAAACAAATCAGGCGAAAACCTCACAGACAAGTAGCCGAGACCTTTAGAGAATAGCGTAACGCGTATATGATACCAGCATATAGAAGTACTGTAACTCGACTTGATCTTTCTTCCGTCTTGAATTACATGGTGGAAGATTTTCTTCATAGCGGTGGAGTTGGTGATATTCTTGCGAAGGAATGTGCCGAAAGAACGCACTGTGATTACGCCGTAGCGGTGACTTCGCTTTCTGAAGCGATGCGAGCTGTAAGCTACCTCAGTGGTGCTAATGCAGATGCTCCGTGTGCCGCATTTTTGCCCGTGCTTGCACCACTGAGTTTGTATCAAGCTCTTGCACATGATGCTTCCGTAGATATTTGCCTATACGATGTACATTCCGACTTATGCACAGAGCCATCCAGCGAAGATATAAAGAATATTGCCGAGAGTAAGCAATCCTATAACATGTCGCTGTTAGTACGCGCCTTGCACTTTGGTATGTATGCAGAATTCACGGTTTCAAATGACCACGCTCATAAGAGTATTACGGTAGACATATGCACTACGCCTTATGTTGATGATGCGGTGAGCGCAAATGCGAAGAGAGCACATGCAGCTGCTGATGTTGTCATTATCGATTGCGGTCTTAATACGATATTCACAAGTGGTGGAGGTGCCATTATATGCGTGCGAGGAAAAAAGCTTGCCCGCGCCTTGCGGAATTGCAAGCAGTTTTTAACGCAGCTTCAAGACATCAACGCGTCTCTAGCGCTTGCACAATTGAAGCAGCTTGATATATTTGTCGATAGAACGCATAAGCTTATGAAAAACTTGCTTGAGGCTACTAAGCATAGTCGGCATACAGTGCCGACTGCGTGTTTTGATGAGCGCTCACTGTTGCAGACTATGCCACTGTTCGTAGAATCCCGTAAAAAAGAAATTCTCACTTTTGCGCATAAGCAAGGTATTGAATGCACAAATGCATTTTCAAATTCCATACTTGCGTATTTATGTGAAAGTGCAGACGCGCAATCTGAACGCAGTTTTTTACGGAATACTTCCCATAAGCAGTATCCGCATGCCTTGTCGTTTTTATCTCATTTTTTATGCTTTCCCTTGTACCCTTCGCTGGACAATGAAGAAGTAATGCATCTTGCAAAGGTGCTCTCATCGCTCCCCTAATGTGGAGGTATTATGGACATTAACACGGTAGTATTGATACGTGCAAGCACGCTCCCTAAGGTTATACAGCTTGCATGTGATATAGACCTCATGCTCCAAAAGCAAGGAATCAAGGTTTTACACCTCTATGGTGGATATAGCATGGTCAAAGACCCAGAGTTGCCAGAGGAACAGATAGACTTGGCCTTTGCCATAGGTGGCGATGGCACGGTACTCAAGGCAGCGCGTATTTGTGCGAAGAGAAAAATTCCTATACTGCCAATTAAGGTGGGGCATTTTGGGTTCATTAGCGAAATACAATATGATGAGTGGCAAGAAGCCCTTGCATTGTATAGGAATGATGCCTTACCATATCGCGACCATGCGCTTTTGCGTGTAGAAGTTGAAGATGAACAGTGGTATGCGCTTAACGATGTTACTTTGCAATCGGTAGTTTATGGCACCATACAGGCGCAGGTGCATTGTAATGGAGAATTTTTAACGCGCTACCGTTCAGACGGAATTATCATTTCCACGGCCATAGGTTCTACCGCGCATTCCCTTTCGGTAGGAGGACCCATCATAGTGCCCGATATGGATGTGCTCATGATAAACCCTATAGCGCCATTTACGCTTTCGCACAGGCCTTTAATTTTGCCCATAGAGTACTCTATATCGGTGGCATTAGAACATCAGCAGCGCACCGAAGCTTGTTTGCTTTCGGATGGAAGAATTATTATGGGAATGCTTGCAGGTTCTTCTTGTACCGTGCAACATGCAGGAATAAGCGCTCGTATTCTGCGTTCGCCCCAGCGCTCGTATTTTGAAGTTTTGCGAAATAAGCTAAAATGGGCGGGGACATTGTAGAGCAACACTATGTTAGAGAAACTTTCCATACAGAACATAGGGCTTGTCGAAAAAGCCGACATTGATTTTGGTAGTGCGCTTACCGCATTTACCGGTGAGACGGGCGCGGGTAAGTCTATGCTGCTTTCGTCGCTCTTGATACTTTTCGGCGCAAAGGTGGGTGCGCACACTATACGCCATGGAGAAACGCGCGCTGAAGTTTGCGCACAGTGGAATATTGAGAACATGCAGCATGTGAAAGCATGGCTTGGTGAAAAGTCACTGGAATGTGAGGATGTGCTGGTGCTACGTTGTGTCTTGCAACATGGAAAAAAAAAGCAATGTTTTATACAAGGCACCTTGGTTTCAAGTGTGCAACTTGGCGAATGTATGAATGTACTGTGTGAAATACACGCACAGCATGAACACCAGAATCTTTTTAAGTCGCGTGAACAGTGTAAAATACTCGATGCTTACGCGGGAATAAGCGCAAAGCAAGAGCAGTTTTCTAAGGACTTGCTTACCTACAGAAAGAAGAAAGAGCAATGGCGCAAACTGTGTGAGAGTGAGGAGCAGGCAAAGCAGGAAATGGAGTACTTGCGTTTTGCCGTCAATGAAATAGAAGAGGCACAAATGAGCCACGGTGAAGACGTGCGTGTTAATGAAGAACTCATAATACAGTCGAATGCGCAGGATATAGCGCGCCTTTTGTCGCAAGCGCAGCGTTCTGTGCGTACAGAGTCTGAAGAAGAAACAAGCATGTACTCGCTTTACAATACGCTTGTTGAGGCGTTGAGAAATTTGCAAAAATATAATGCGCGTACCGCGGACACTATAAAGCGTATTGATTCCGCCATGGTGGAAATATCTGATGCTGTGGATGAGATTAATGCACTGTATGGCAATAAGGCAGATGAGCAACGCTTTGATATACCTGCCCTAGAAGAGCGTTTGGCTACCATAGAGATACTGAAGAAAAAATACGGCGGTTCACTTGAAAGTGTGTTTTCATTTCTGCATGAGGCGCGTGCAAAGCTTACCACTGAAGAGCATTTACATCAAAATAAAGAGGGCATGTTTGAAGAATTAAGGGAGGAAAGTGTGAGGCTTATGCAAGAAGCTGATGCATTACATGAGGCACGTGTTGAAGCTGCACAGGCGTTTTCTCAGCAGGTCAATGAGGTTTTGCATATCCTTGCTATGAATACCGCTGATTTTTGTGTCGCTGTGCCAGATCTTGAAAAAGAAAGGCGCACGCTTAATCCTTTGGGCTATGATGATGTTTCTTTTCTCATACGCAGCAATACGGGAGAGCCCTACATGCCCATTGCAAAGGGTGCCTCGGGAGGAGAACTTTCGCGCATTATGCTTGCCATTCGCGTAGTGGGCAAAAGCGAAGCGCGCATTCAAACGCTTATACTCGATGAAATAGATGCTGGCATAGGCGGCAAGACTGCTGTGCAAGTTGCCCATTACTTGGCAAAGCTTGCGCACAAGACGCAAATTATTTGCGTTACGCATCTGCCTGTTATTGCCGCCGCAGCGAAATTGCACTATTATGTTTATAAGAAAGGAGAAAAAGGTAGAACTTGTGTTCTTGTAGAACCGATAGGTGAAGATGTAAGATTACAAGAAATTGCGCGTATGTTGGTAGGAAATGAACACGATGTTCTTGCTCATAATCAAGCACAGAGTCTGTTACAATCTTTTCATGATTATGCTGGAGCTCATTTGTCTGTTATGGACGTGCCAAATTCTAATGCTATAGAGATATTTCATGAATAAACTCGATTCATTTGTTCAAAGCTATAAAAAGCAAAATGATGAACTCATTCAAAGTATTGATGCGAAAATAGCGCGTATTGTTTCTTACGATGATGCTGTTAATGCTGCAAAATTTATACAGCTTAGTTTGCATAAAATTTCTGCTCGAGTTGCTTTATACCTTTTTTTAAAACAAAGAGAAGTTACCATACTCTCTCGTGATCTTGACGAAATTGTGAAAAGATTAGAGGAACTTGTTGCATTTCAAATGAAACTTATACAGCACCCTAGTATTGACTTGCAGAATACGGAACGAAAAGAAAATTTTTCATTTTGGGAAGAAGTAGATAGAAAACTGCTCTACGGTTTTGTTGTTAAGGAGCACTATCTTATTACGATGTTTTATAAAGTGTTGTTTGTTGATAATACTCGGTGGCGAATTCCAATTACAAATTTGTATTGCAATATTGCAATATCAGCACAAAGTTTGAATGATATAGAAATGTTTTTGCTCAATGATTCAAGCCACTATTTAGAAGTTGATGTTGTGCAGCAGACGATAGAGCTTACATCTGAATTGTATAGCGCTGCAGCGCAGGTGTGTATAGAGACGCAGAGTTATGACAGAACTAATCTTCAATGGTACAGCAAGGCGCTTCAGTTTCTTTATGGCTATCATTCGCTTCTTAAAATATTGCGTAATGAAGATGGACTTGCGGATGTCGATGCGCGTATAGAGGCATTGCAGAAGCGTATGGAATCTGAAAGTAAACGAAGATGATGGCTTGTATGTTTTTCTTAGTGTATTACTATGTGAAGTAAAGTATTTTCATGGTATTGCTTACCTAGAGTAGGACAAGACGCGGTGATAACTATTTACTATGGTATATGGTTCCTATAAAGTAAAGAAAAAGAAATTTAAGTTTTTGGTGTACGTAGTTGCCATTATATGTGTGGCAACGGTATTAGGTGTTTTCATTCCTGTAGACATACGCGATGTATCACAACTTATCTTATCTGAAAGTAGTTTGAGTACTTTACATGTAGCATATGAAAAGGCTACTTTGACCTTTGATGAAGGACGTGAGAAAATACAGGCAAGTGAAGAAGTAAAAAAAACAGTGCAAGAAATCATTGAAGATGGCTCAGGACTGACTACTATTTTTATAAAGCACAAAAGTTATGATGAATACGTAGTTGCTTTTTCACATGGTGCGGTATACGCCATAGTTATGGAAGCAGTATCAAAAAGTGACAAGCAGCAAAAAGTATTGAGGCGTTACCATACCATGCTTACTAACACACCTATAGCTGCGACATGGCATGGCTCCTTTATAGTTGTGGTAAGTGCAAATGATAAAGGACAAGCCTTTTTCCACATGATCAAGAAGAGCAAGCGTGAAGATAACTTGAAGATTGCCAAAACCCTAGAGGCACCGTTTTTTGTGCGTGGTCAGGTAACATTACATGGGACGAGTTATGGAATATTTGTGCATGCCGAAAATACCGTGTATCTGTTTACTAACAATGCAGTGCAGGAATATGAAAAAAATGTGTGCTCATTACCTTCAGTAGTAGAGCAGAGTTTTTCTTTCATAACAACATCTCTTTATGCTGCGGATGCTTCTTCATGTAAAAGTTATTCTTCCGCTGTACATGTTTCCTCTGCTTATTCACAGACACCCGCTCATCTCATGAACAAAAGATTGCGTATAGGCTTGCATGGTATGCAGTTGAATTTGTTTTCTCTTGCACATGCGCTTAGTACGCGTGCTAACGTGCGTTTTTTTAATGAGGATGAAATACTGCGCGATGATATAAAGCAACCTGCGATTTCGTATACATATGGAAACAAAAATTATACAATAGCAATACGATGAAGATGCGCTGCTTTATAACACTGCTCATTCTTTGTGCATTGACTCCGAACTTTGCTTATTCGCAAGTGCGTTTTCCTGTCCTAACTTCTGATGCAGTAAAGGAAATTTTTCACCAATATAATGCGCCGCTATTACAAGTAGGCATACGTTCTTATGGAGATGTACTTGCGGTGACCAAGAGTAGGGTCGTGTTTGCTTCGGATAATATTGTTGAAATTCTAAATTCTGAGGGCATGCGAATTACCTATGTTGGAATACGTCCGGCAGTTTCTATTGGTGAGAACATTGCTGCAGCAACGGTGGTAGGAAAAAGTGAAGATGGTACTCCTTGGTATATGCGTATACGCGATGAAGTGAGTAATGCTTGGATAGACCCCATTCGTATTTTTCCGCAGGTTTTTGAAGAGAAAAGAATTACAATGCGCCTTGTGGATTTTGAATTTATGTATGCTGCTGAAAAGGAAGAAAAACAAGAGAGGCGCATTATACAGCGCACCATGCCTTCAGGGGCATTTCGCGCCATTGTTAGGGTAGCGATACATGATGTCTATTCCAAAAAATTTCTCTTACCGGCTTACATTATCGTCCGTATAGGCTCGCACCGCTTTGCATTTACACAAGAAACCTTGCTTACACAGGCAAAAAAAGGAAGTGATGTAGTTGCTATTAAAGATTCACAAGCGCATTTGCTCTTACCAAACATCACATTATCGAGAGGCTATTATCGTGCTTCAATAGCAGTGCACGGACCATTTTCTACATACAAAGCTTTTTCTTTTAGTTTCTTTGCTCGCTAACTCGCATAAAAGCCGCTAAGTTTTTGTACCCTTATAGTTCGCTACGCTCTCGACTTTTCTGTCATCACAGCCGTCCCATGGACGGCACGCATAGGGCGCCAAGGATGGTACGGGTGCTGACATTCAGATTGCAGAGCGCAGCGGAGCAGAAATGGAGTACTCGCACCAAAAAAAGAAAGTACGGCCATCCGAATAGATAGCATATTTAGAATAGCTGCTTGGCAACAAAAGGCGTTCACGCAATACCGCGTGAGTTACAACACAGAAAGACGCGCGGAGCGCAGATAGACGTGATACTCCAAGGGGGGTGTGGGGGCGTGCCCCCACAAAGGCAAAGAAAATGTCTTGTTTGCATTGACAGATGAGGCGTCTTTGAGGAAAATATTTACAGCATGTCATGCAGTCTCATGCATGATGGATTACATTCATAAGGAATAACACATGATTGCTATTGTAAAAATTGCAGGAAAACAATTTAAAGTCTCTCCCGATGCCCTTGTACGAGTGCCAAGATTGAGAGAAGAGCTTGGAAAAACACTTGAGTACGATACAGTGCTTTTTGTTGAAAAGGAAGGTGTCGTTTCTGTGGGCTCGCCATATGTGCCTTCGGCACGCGTCTCAGCAACGGTTTTTGCGCACGATAGAACGAAGAAACAACGTGCAAGCGTTTACAAGCGTCGTAAGCAGTATAGGCGAACATGGGGATTTCGAGAGAATTTCACAATACTCAAAGTCAAGGAAGTTCATGGCGTAAAAGCGCCTTAGGGCTTGTTGAGGTAACAGGAGAACAGTATGGCACATAAAAAAGGTGGTGGTAGTACCAGAAACGGTCGCGATTCGCAGTCGAAACGACTTGGCGTGAAACGCTTTGGAGGTCAACGCATAGGTGGTGGCGAAATACTTGTAAGACAGCGAGGTACGCGTATACACCCCGGAGAAAATGTAGGACGTGGAAAGGATGACACCTTGTTTGCAAAGCGCGAAGGGGTGGTTCAGTTTGGGCATAAGCAGCACAAAAAAATAGTTTCTATTCTTCCCGCCGTTGCTGCATAGTTTCATAACCTTGTATTCAAAACATCGATGTCACATGAGCCTAGGGCGCAAAGTTTTGTTGATGTTGTATGCATTACTGCGCAATCAGGCAATGGTGGCGCAGGACTCGTAAGCTTTCGTAGAGAAAAATACATACCCAAGGGCGGCCCGGATGGTGGTGATGGTGGCAATGGTGGTAGCGTCATTGTCAAAGCCTCGCCGCATGAAAGAACCTTACGGCGCTTGCGCTATCAGTCTTTGTACCCCGCAAAAAATGGCCATGCTGGCATGGCTCAAAAAAAGCACGGTAAAAATGGCGAAGATGCGGTGTTGTCAGTACCCATTGGCACGGTTGTGCGTGATGCTGTTGACAAGAGAATAGTGGCAAAACTTTTTGCTGCAGACGATTCTGTTGTGCTCTTGCGCGGTGGAATGGGTGGGCGTGGCAATGTTCACTTTAAGAGTTCGGTGCGTCAGACGCCTATGTATGCCCAAAAGGGTAAGGCGGGGCTTGTAAGAGATTTTATACTCGAGCTGGAATTGTCTGCCGATGCAAGTTTCATAGGCATGCCCAACGTTGGCAAATCAACCTTGCTCAAGGTGCTTACAAACGCGAATCCGCGTATAGGCAATTACCCCTTTACAACGCTTATTCCAAACATGGGGACGCTCGTCATGCGCCATGGCGAACTGGTACTCTCGGACATACCGGGCATAGTCGAGGGTGCGGCGGATGGGCGTGGGCTTGGCCTGCATTTTCTCAAGCATATAAAGCGCAGTAGCATTATTGTGTATGTGCTTGACGGCTCTGACTCTGCGCAGATAGACATGGCACTACAATATGCTACGGTGTGGCGTGAGCTGGTAAAGTATGGAGAGGTTCTCAGCGCTACATCTGAAGTAATTGCGCTTGCTGAAAAACCACAATGCGTCGTTATAAGCAAAATGGATAGCAATTCGTATTTTGATATGCCTGAGAAGTGTGTTGAAACATTTATGGCGGGGCTTTCAAAGCTTCGTACACAGAATAGCGAAGCATTTGCTGCTATTTCCAGCATTGACGAGAAATGTGTCGTTTGCGTAAGTGCGCATATGGCGCGAGGCCTCGATCTTTTGAAAGAATTGCTTTTTGCTAAGACTGAAGCAGTTAGTTCATGAGTTTGTACGCTATTTTAGGGGGTAGTTTTGACCCCGTGCATTGTGGACATGTGGCTTTGGTGCAATACGTGCTTTCGTACATTAAAGAGAGTAGGGTCATAGTTTCATGCGCATATCAAAACCCGCATAAAATTGAAAATGCATGTACTGCGAGTGCAGAACACAGGCTTGCTATGGTACAGCGCGCCTTTGCTGGTATGAGTCGCGTTTTTATTGATGAAGGGGAAATACGCGCGCGCTGTGTTTCGTACACCGTTGATATGCTGACGCGACTTCGCAAGGTTTATGATGTAAGTGAAAAAATGTACTTTATTATAGGGAGCGATCTTGTGCAAAGTATGCCTCAATGGAAGGATGCAGAAAGGCTTGCCGAGTTGGTGACGCTTCTTATTTATCCGCGCGTTCATAAGAGTGAACTCGATACGCATCTTACGCGCTGCGGTTCTTTTAGGTGTTTATACATGCATGACGCCCCGCGTATCGATATATCATCGACCGATATACGCGCAGCGTACCAAGAAAGACGCGTGTTAGCACATGCCTTGCCTCCATCAGTTGCAGCGTATATACGCAAACACGCGCTTTATTCTGAAGAAGCGACACATGTATAATGTAGCATGTGTAACAAACCACATGAGTTGATGAGATATTTTATGCAAAAACACAGCGTGCTTGTGCAGCTTATGTATGCTTTTCTCTCATCTGGACGTGTTTTTCATTGTATGCGCGTTACAAGGCTTGCGCTTGAGCATGCTCACAAGTGTAACGTGAATTTTGAAGACGCATTTCTTGCTGGTATTTCACATGATATTTGTAGGGAATATTCGGATGCACAACTTTTGCATTGTGCGCATAAGGCTGCTTTGCATGTAAATGCTTACGAATTGGAAAAGCCCATACTCCTCCATGGCAAGGTAGCACCTGTAATCTTGCAGCAGTATTATCCCATGTCGCAGCATGTCTATGCCGCTATAGCCACTCATACTTTGGGCTGTGAAGCTGCGAATAGTTTACAAAAACTTATCTATGTTTGTGATGCACTTGATGAGCAGCGTAGTATGTGGACAAGTGCTGAAGGGCATGTAGCGAGAGAAAGCATGGTAAGGTGCAAAAGCATTGATGAAATGCTCTTCTTGCTTATTGTGCATATGGAGCGTGTGTTTGGCATGGTGCATTCTGTGACCTATGCGATGAAACAATCGCTTGTGCATAATTGATTACAATAGGAAATAGTATCTAGGAATGTTTGTATCGTTATGAAGAAAAATAAAGTACTCGGCTGGTCTCTGCTTTTTTTGATTGTTGTGATAGTAATCGGCGCAATTGTATTTTTTGCTAATACTACTCACGTTGATGTTTTTAATGCGAGTCTTGCAAGAAAAGAAAGCGCGCTGTTGTTGTGGTCATTTGAATATCGCGATGATGCGGGTGTGCATATTGTAAGCTTTTTGCTTATTGCGGATGCAGAAAAAAACACCATAGGAATACTCGAAATTCCAGCACAGCTTGGAATATATGATGCGAAAAGATCTCTGTATATACCTGTTGCGGATTATTACAGAGATGATGGATATGAGCGATATCAAAAGGCGTTAGCAGATGCGATTAAGGTTGAAACCCTTGAATATATATTTATGAATGATGAGATGCTTTCAGATTTTGTAGACTTGATTGGAGGCATACGGCTGTTTATTATAGAGGAGACAAGCGATGTCCAAAACGCCGCACAAATAGGTAATGTGCGTTTTGATGGACCGGACGTTGCAGCCTACCTCCAAAGCATAGAAACAAAAAACGACGAGCTGCTTCTTATAGCTTCAAAACGCAAAGATCTCATGAGTTCATTACTTCGTGGATTACAGGAAAACGCTTCCTTGTTTTCTAACAAAAAAATTATGAAGCGTTTTTTTTCAAAGGTACATACTTCTCTTTCATATGATAATATGCTTGCTTTTAATGAGGTGTTAGTCGCATCTGTCGTAGACAAATTGTTTTATCAGCGCATCAATGGTATTAGACGTTCTGTTGTTTTAGATGACGTAGAGCGGTCAATTTTATTTATTAATTCTGAAGTTGGAAGCATAGCTCAAATTGTCAGTTTTTTCAAAAAACAGATTCAAACAAGTGATGTAGCTATATCTTCAAATAAAGCTAGCATTACCATACTCAATGGTACGGTGATAAATGGGCTTGCACGCAAGGTTAAAGAGATATACGAGTCGGCAGGCTTTCAAGTGCTTTCTATTGGGAATGCTTCACGTAATGATATTAAGCAGACTTCTATTATCGATAGAGTGGGAAATAAGGTTGCTGTCGATTTAGCAGCAAAGGTTATAGATGTGCGTACTATTATTACTGATATAAGCACAGTAGATTCTGCCGGTGCTAGTATCACACTTATACTAGGAGAGGACTTTGATGGTGAGCGAGTTAGAAAATGAAACTATGCAACGCAGTCTTATATGTGAGGTTGCGCAGAATTTAAGCGATATTTCATGTGAAAATGTACAGGCGTACTACGTTGGAGAAATATACGACTATGTTGATTTTTGCATTATAGCTACGGTACGCTCTGAAGTACACAAGCGTGGGGTTGTTGACAGACTTGCTCAGTTTTTTTCTCAGAAGTTCCTACATTCTTATGCACAGCGATGCTCCGTAAAAACAAAAACACAAAAGAGTGAACAAGGGTGGTTGCTCATAGATTTATATGATATTGTCATTCACCTTATGAATGATGATACTCGAAATTTTTATGAGCTAGAAAAAATGTGGTTTAATGCGCAGTGTATTTTCTCTTCAGAACATGTCAGCACATTGTGACATCGTAGATATTGCAAAAAGCCTTTAGGTAGGTGCAGAATGTACCGAAACTTGTATTGATGTTCTCTTTTCGCGTTTCTCATTTTTTGCATTTTTATTCTTTTAATATGCGCTTCTCTCAGGGACGTCTTATGGTACTCCTTAGCTTTTTAATGATTATTACAACTGCATATTCCGATGAAATACACACCTTAGAGAGCAATGAAACGATATACCAAATCTCTCAGAAGTACAATATCCCGATTGAAATATTGCTTAATTCTAACAGTATACGCGATCCCAATCATCTGCCCATTGGCAAGAAAATACGCATACCAGAAGAACCGCAAGTACCCATAAAAAATGTAAGGCAATCGGTTCAACATGTGGTAGTTAAGGGCGACACTTTGTATTCAATTGCGCAGCAGTATAACACAGACGTTAAGACGCTTGAAGATTTAAATGGACTTTCTAATGCCAGTATAATTAGCCCGGGTACTGTATTGACCATAGAAAGCCAGCCCCCATTTTCTGAAGACATGGGGTCTTCTGCGCAAGCTCATACAAGACAAACAAATTCAGCAGACAAACCGTACGCTTACGCTAGTGCTGCAACTGAAACGTATATTGTTGCTAAAGGAGATACGCTTTATGCTATTGCTGAAAAATACAAGACGAGTATTCAGTATTTGCAAAATTTAAATAAGCTTTCTAATACAGATATTATCAAGCCTGGGCATACTTTGATAGTATCAACCGCAGAAGGTGTTGAAAAAGATACTCGGCGCATTGCTCCTAAGTCCAGTACGACTGCAGCCACGTTACGACAAGACAGCTTGCACTCTTATGATAAAATCGTTATTCCCTCTCCTCATGATTCTGCCATGAGCACAGCGCAGACTTCCAAGGTACAAGCCTCTTCAAAAGTAGTAAATAATAATCCTAAACCTGCCTTTTCTACTACAGCAACGCTAGAAAAGCCACAAAAGCCTGTTGCGAAAAGCACCATTGAACAACCTGCATTAGCGAACAATGCTACCACGCTCTTACTCGACAGAGCTAAGCCCTTTGGCGTTGTCTCAAAGCAGTTTCCTGTCAAGGGAACATCATACGTACTTACAACACATTCTGGTGTTTTCATAGAGAGTGATGTGAACAGCCTTGTCAAGGCTGTTGAAAGCGGTAGAGTATTATACATTGTGCCTTCTCATGGTACCTTCCGTAATATCTTGGTTATTCAATCGAAGGCGGGTGAAATATTTGTTTATGGGTGTCAGCAAGACATTGCGGTAAAACAAGGCCAATCTGTAGCCAAAGGTCAGGTATTAGGAAAAGTTGGTATTATGCCCTTAGCTCAAAAGCCAGTATTATACTTTGCCGTTTTTAAAAAAGATAAATTTATAAACCCAAAAAAATTTCTATCATAAGGTTGCATAAACTTGAAAACATTTCTATTGTTTTATTGTCAGTCTATCAAATGAATATAATGAGGTGTTATGCAGTTTGCTTGTGATTATTGTGGGTCATTGATATCTTTAAAAGATAAAAGTTGTTCACATTGTGGATCTGTCTTTGCTTTTGTACGTTGTTCCAAATGTGATTACAGTGGGGAAACTTCCGAATTTAGAAGAGGGTGTCCAAAATGTGGTTCTCAGGATATTATAACCAATAAAAGTGGAAGCAATGGTTTGCGCTCTGCTGAGGCGCTTACGCGTAATAAATGTCTATGGTTTTGGATTTTTCTTGCTTTCATGTTGGGAATAAATGTTATATTATTCTTATATGTTGGCTTCTCTTTTTGAAGAATGTCTCTGCGCGTCAAAGGCTGTGCGCTCTATTACACAGGCCTTGGTATTGCTGTATTTCATTGCTCTACCAAGAACCTATGGTCAAGAACTTGCCGAAACCAAGGCGGCCAATAATGAACAGAATAATACGCAAGGCGAGCGCGTCGTGCTCCCTAAAGCCTTTGCAGGAATAGCACTACAAGACACGCGCAAAAGCGTGCTGGAAAAACTCAGTGATCATGCGCTCTTTTTTAGCCCCGATGAGCCCGATCTTACGCTTTTGCCCGCTACGAAGGAACAAATTATTGAAGTTACTGGCAAGCGCTTTGTAAAAAAAGCCCTCTTCCAATTTAATTCGAAACTACAACTTCAAGTAATAACCTTGTATCTCGATACCAAGGTCGTGGACTATTTTAGCATTTACAGCACACACGAAAAAAAATATGGACGCGCACAAAAAATATCACCAGTCCTTGCCCAGTGGCAGGAAGAGGATGTAATGATACTTCTTGAAAAGCCATTACAGATAAAATACGTATACACTGCAGATGCAGCAGAACCGCAAGATGCCGAGCCCATTGGTCAGCAAAAAGTTCAAACACGCATAGAGGAGCGAAATGAATTTTTATCTCTTTTTTAAGAAAAGTCTCCTCAAGTGCCAAGCCTATTATGGGCTATTATGTAGCGCCTGTGTTTTCATTATGTTCTGCACATCATCAGCGAGCTCTCAAACAAATCCACAAAAAACTATTACCATGCCCTCTGGTAATGTGCTTCATGTAGAAATAGCCAAAGATGTCGCAGAGCGAGCTTTGGGACTCATGTATAGAAAAAGCCTACAGAGGCACAGGGGCATGTTATTTGTCTTCCGTGACGAAGCGGTGCGTGCCTTTTGGATGAAGGACACGCTCATTCCCTTATCAATTGCCTTTATCAATAAGCAAGGTATTGTTGTAAAAATTGCAGACATGCAGCCACTCTCCGTAGAGCCTGTTTCATCGGACGCGCCGTGTCAGTACGCCCTAGAGGTGAACAAGGGCGCTTTTGCTAATTACCAGCTTGTTGAAGGGAGCAAACTTACGCTACCACCTGTAGTGGCACGTGAGTAGTTTAAAGGCAATTTTGTACTTTAATTCTCAGTAGCTGTTCGGAAATTTTCTTTGTTGGCAGAGGCTTTCTTGTCCATGAGAGATGACAAATATTCATACACATTGGTGTGATTTTCTTGTAAAGCCAAGGCAGAAGCCGTAAACTCTTTTTTTGTCTTTGCGTATACGTCAGCACCCGAAGCCACCAGTAATTTTACAATTGGCAGATATCCCCTTGTTGCTGCTGACATAAGTGGCATCCAACCATGTGAGTTTGCTTTGTTCACATTGGCGCCTGCGTCTATAAGCAACTTCACCATTTCTATGTCCTCATTACCAATTGCAATGCGCAGAGGTGTTTGTGAATTCTTGTGCTCGTAGTCTACATTTGCGCCTAAAGTTATCAATGCTTGAGCCGTTTCATATTTCTTTTTTTGTACTGCTATAATCAAGGTGGTACTCCCAAAATGGTTGGGCTTGTCTATAAGCTTAGGGTGTTTCTCTACAAATGCGCGCACGCCCTCCGTCTTACCCATGCCTGCATCGCGGTAATAATATACACTTGCGCAAGAGGCGAAGAGTAAGCTTACAATAACTAATAATCCTGTATATTTCATAATATTTCTTTATTCCTTGTATTTTTTAATTTTCGTGCGCTGCAAGATATTTCTCAGCATCGAGAGCTGCCATACATCCGCTTCCTGCCGCTGTTATTGCTTGTCGATATATGGCGTCTTGTACATCACCACAGGCAAAAATTCCCTCAATGGAGGTAATGCTCGTAGCCCCATTGGTTATAATGTACCCAACGTCGTTCATTGTTATGCCCGTATTTTTTAAAAATGCCGTATTGGGAACATGCCCTATGGCGTAAAATAAACCACTAACAGACAGCGTCCTTTTATTTGATGGATTGTCGCTTTCAAAGAGTACAAGCGATTGCAAGAGGTTCTCTCCGCGCGCTTCTTCTACCTGCGTTTTCCACAGCACCTCTATCTTAGGATGCTCAAGTATGCGTTTTTGCATTGGCTTTGAAGCGCGCAATACATCACGGCGTACGGCCATGTACACCTTACTTGCAAACTTTGTCAAAAAATGCGCTTCCTCGCAGGCGGTGTCTCCACCACCCACAACCAGCAGCGGCTTGTCTCTAAAAAGCGGTAACGCACCGTCGCATACTGCGCATGCCGATATACCTTTGTCCCAAAACGTCTCTTCACCTTTCACGCCAAGGCGTTGCGCAGTTGCTCCTGTCGCTATTATTACCGTATGGGCGTGGTATTCCTTTGCTGAGGTGGTAACGCGAAATGGGCGTTGCTCAACGTCTATTGCCTCGACGGTCTCTGTAACTATGCGCGCGCCAAAGCGTTGCGCTTGAGAACGCATGCGCACCATAAGATCAGGTCCATCTATGCCTTCTTCAAAACCGGGAAAATTTTCCACAAGGGACGTAGTGGTAAGCTGTCCCCCTGCCGCAACGCCCCCTGCCATAAAGCCTTCAAACATAAGAGGGGCAAGCTCCGCGCGCGCTGCATACAAGGCGGCGGTGCAAGCCGCAGGACCACCACCTATGATAATGACTTTCTGAATATCATCCATATAGTTTTATTATAGCTAGTTTCTTCTCATGCATTTTCCACGCTGTTTTGCGTGAGTTCGTGTTAGAGACTTCTATGTAGCATATGTTTGAAAATGCTCTCGATGAATTTTGCACATCTAGTGCGTTCTGTAATTGATGCTATCCACTAGTGTTACCTATAGCGGTACAATAATAATATGAAAAAACCCTTACGAATAGCAGTCGGCATAGAAATCTTTTATCCTGAGATAAATGGTATTATTACGACTACCATGAACTTGCTTCATGCACTACAAGAACTTGGGCATGAGCCTTTTATTATTACTCCGCGCGTTGATGAAGGTTGTGGTGACTTTGAAGTTGTCGAAAACATTCCCGTGCATTATATTCCGAGTAAACCTATGAAACTTTGGGGCTTTGGTCCTGAAATTTATCCCGGACTTCGTTCCATTGGGTCTGCGCAAACAAAAACCATAGCATCTTTATTACAAGAGCAGCGCTGTGATATAGTGCACATTACTGGCCCGTGGCTTACCTGCAAAGCTATGTTGAAAATGGCTAAGAAGCTTGGCTTGCCACGAGTTCATACCTTTCATACAAATTTATGTGATGAAAAATATCTGCGCTATCTCATGCCTTATGGAGGAAAGCTTGTTATACATGTGTTGCGGCGTATCATATGGGCGGTTATTAGTCCATATATAGGGTTAAGCGATATTGTTACAACTCCAGGTTATAACATTTTTAAGGATTTACAAAAACGATTTCCTAAAAGTACTTCAATGCATCTTCCCAATGGCATTGATGTGGTTTCACTGCAACAAGAAGATGATGCACTCTTATCACGCATAGCGCCCGAAGCATTGTCGCGAAAGGGACGCTACGGTGTTTTTATAGGGCGCATGGGGCAGGAAAAGTCCATAGATGTACTTCTTAAAGCCGTAGCTCATGTAGTAGTCCGTGTTCCCGACTGTATGTTTTTTTTAATAGGCGATGGCCCTTTCATTGAGACTTACCGCGCATTGGCGCAAAATTTGGGAATAGCTGACAAGGTGCGCTTCTTAGGAAAAATACCGAGTGCTGATATAAAAAAAAGCGGCATACTAAAGCATGCACGGTTTTTTTCTACGCCATCTGTTACCGAAGTACAATCAATGACTGTAATAGAGGCAATGTGTTCTTATGTTCCACAGGTTCTCGTTGATCATCCTTCTATGACAGATCTTGCACAAGAGGGTGCGTTATATGCAAAGCCACATGATCCCCTTGCATTAAGCGATGCAATGTATGCCATGTTTACAAACGATGCGGTATATGAGACATGTAAGAAAGCAGTGAAGGCAATGAGCGCGTCTTTTGATGGTGGCGAAGTTGCAAAACGATTTCTTGCGCTCTACGATTCATTGTTGTAAGCTACCGTAGATATTGTAAACTACATTGTAGTTTTTTTAGATTGCCATGTCTGTACAATTTGCGTACTCCAAAATTGCTCAAGCCTTTCCCAAGGCAGCTTATGAAATTAGTGCACATTTTGCGCATAACGACTTTGAACTTTACGCGGTAGGTGGTGCTGTGCGAGACGCGCTTATTGGACGTGAAGTACACGACATAGACTTTGCTACTAATGCCTTACCTGAGGATGTAATGCGCATATGTAAGCGCACCATTGCGACGGGGCTACAGCATGGCACCATAACTGTTTTATGGAATGGCGAGAGTTTTGAAATTACCACGTACAGAACAGACCAAGGCTACAGCAACTTTAGGCAACCCGATAGCGTGAGTTTCACCACCTCTTTGGTCTCTGATCTTGCGCGCCGCGACTTTACCATAAACGCCGTGGCTTTAGACTTAAACAATGGAGCATTGCATGACCCCTATGAGGGGCAGGCTGACATGGCGCGCAAACTCATACGTTGCGTGGGCACACCAAGTGCGCGTTTTACAGAAGACGGACTACGCATGATGCGCTGCGTGCGCTTTGCAACAACATTGTCTTTTGAAATAGATGCGCCTAGCATCAATGCCATACGCGAATGCGCGCATCTTATTCAGCACATATCACGAGAGCGCATTGCGCAAGAGCTTCAAAAAATACTACGTTCTTTGCATGCTGAAAAAGGCTATGTGCTTTTGCAAGAGACGCATTTGTATTCTTTTATATTTTCTAATGCTGCTGCAGCGCATGAGGGTAATGCGCATGATTACGCTTACACTGATACCGCTTTGCTTTTGCGCGCCATAGATCACGTGCCTTTTATGCCCAATGAGAAAATGCGAGAAGTGCTCGCGCATGCTGCGCTCTTTTTGCCCAAACGCCTTGAAAAAAACGAGGCAGTAGCAAAAGCTGCTGCGGAGCGAGCGAATGAGGCCTATACTACACTCAAGCTACGCAAAAGAGACCTATCCCGAATTCTGCTCCTGTTGCGTAGCAACGACATCATGCTCTATAAAAAGCACAGTGGCTTTTCTCAAAGGCGGCTGCGGCTTTTGATAACCCTGATAGGCCTAGAACATGCATATGACCTGCTTGTTTTTCACATGGCGCAAAGGAGCGCATGGTCGGGCACTGTGTCCATGGAGCAGCTTGGCCTGTGTGGTGAATACCTACGCGAATGCATTGCTGCGCCAGGGTCGGTGGTGCAATCACCAGCGGAGTTACGCATAAGTGGTAGTACTATAGCACAACACTTGCAGAGAAAGCCGGGCAAATGGCTTGGTGATCTTAAAAAAACTCTTATGCGTTGGGTGAGTGTTCACCCTGAAAAAAATGACCCGTGCATGCTTTTAGAATACGTTACAAGCATGAAAATTCCGTAACGCAGTGTTATAAGCAGCATGAGGAACTCAAGCTTTATTGCATGCCATCAAATTCCGCCTTATAAACCATGCCGTCTATTCAAAATAAAACTTCGTTTTCTTCCACCTTCAAAGCGCTACATGCAGCCTTTGCTGCGTCCTGTTCTGCTTGTTTTTTGTTGTGCGCTTCGTTGCTATTAAAGCTGTGCGCAATGGTTTTATCACCATTCTCTATGCGCACCGTCACCGTGTATTTTTTTTCATGTTGAGGTCCACTTACGCGTACAATGCTATATATCGGTTTTAGTCCGTAGGTCGACTGTGTGTAATGTTGCAACATCGACTTATAATCTCTGTGGTGTGTACCCTCTATAACTGAATTGATAATGGGCGCAAAGTGCTTGATGATGAACTTGTGGGTTTTGTTCATGCCTTGTGAAATGTATATCGCGCCTATTACAGCTTCAACGGCATTTGCCAAAGGCGCGTGAATTTGAGATTCCGGACTTCTGCCAAGTGAGGCAAACGCGGGAGGTGCCTGCATGGCGTCCAAGGGTAATGACTGAGCTACTGAAGCATCGCATGTAAATATGAGGTGCAATTGTAACTGTGACGCCACGTAGTAAAGCGCATTTCGAGACACTGCGTAGGATTTGACGCGTGAGAGGAAGCCTTCCGACTTATTGGGGAAACGCCTCATGAGGTATTGCGTTATGATCATGCTGAGCACTGAGTCGCCTAAGAATTCTAATTGCTCATTGTTTTGTGCGGTAGTGATAAGGCGTATTTCTGTTATGCTGAGCCTTTGTTTTGCGTAATACCCCTTGCGTTTTACAAAAGCGCAGCGCAAGGCATGGAAGAAACCACTGCGTATTTTTTGTACGCCTGATTGCACACTATGGGTGGGACTCATGAGCCCCAGTTCTTTTGTAGGTGCTTGCCGCCAGTTGTAGGACTTGTGTGTGCAGGCGAGGTCTAAAAGCGCAAGGTGACGTCGTGAAAAACGTAGAGGTATTACGTATTTCTTACAATGGCTTTTTAGAACTTGTAGGCGCTTATTCACGGCAACATGACTCTTTCGTTTGTGGTGAAATACCTGTATCGCGCTTGCTATACATACATTGCTCGATTAACCAAAGAACGGCGGGCTCCATGCATAAAAAAAGCATATGCACTAAGACATATGCTTTTAATTATCGATAGATGCTGATACGCAACGGACGCATCATTTTTGATTGTCTATATATTGAACAACATCTTTAACGGTTTTAAAGTTTTGCGCTTCATCTTCTGCAATACTGATACTGAACTCTTGCTCCAAACCTTGAAGAAGTTCATAAGTATCAAGGCTGTCTGCTCCTAAGTCTTCTATAAAACTTGCGTCTAAAGAAACCTTACCCGCATCAACCTCAAGACGGTCTACAATAACTGCTTTGACCTTTTCTAATGTGTCTGACATTAAGTCCTCCTAAAATATAATTATTCTTTATCTTCTATTATTTGTTTATCTCTATACATACCCGTGGCTTCGTCGAGACGGTGTCTCAACACAAGGTCACCTGAGTCGCTCATTATGAGTTTTGGAAGCGCAAGCTTGCTGTTAATAGAATGCTTACGCGATGTTCTTGATTTTGATGCTCTAAACTTTGGTACTGCCATGTTATTAGTAAACTACAGTTGAATATAATTGGTCAAGTACGTTATGGGCACTAGGTAAGTAGTAGTGGGGGTGCTGCCCCCACACCCCCCTTGGGTAAGACGCGGTGTTGCGCTTACGCGCGCGAGGGCTATGCCATGGCTCACGCAATGTGTTGCTCACGCTGTTTGTTGCCAAGCAGCTATTGTAAATACGCTATCTATTCGGATGGCCGTTCTTTCTTTTCTTTTTTACCATCCTTGGCAGCCAATGCGTCCCGTCCATGGGACGGCTGTGAGGACGCTCACGAGCGAAGCGAGGGGATGCCAACTATTGCATAAGCACCGCTGTGCGGTGCAAACATGGAACTTGCATCAAAAAGAGAAAAAAAAAACCAAAAAAAGAGTCGAGAATGCGAAGCGTGAACGGCTAGAAACGTTAAATGGAGCGGAGCAAACGACCGCCCCAATGGACGGGGCTGAGGGGGCGCCATGGACGGTGCGACACAGAGATGGAGCTTATAGCAAAAACATGCTGTGTGCTAAAGCAGTAATGACTAAGATAACAGACGCAAAATGCGTAGTTCTACGCAAGGGCACGCCAGACGCAATTTTGCTGATGCGATGTTGTATAAATTCTTTCCGCACCATCCATGGCACGGTTGTATGGATGCAAAAAAGTCGAGGACGCGAAAGCATGACAGCCGCCCGATGGACAGAGCAAGAGGTATTCATAAGCAAAACTGCGATAGTTTGCGTGGAGCGCACAAGAGCGTCATATTCACGCAGCGAAGCCCGCATGAGAGACGCAGCGTACCGCTTTTGCGATACGTACGAACCACATAAGTGGATCCTAGCGAACCCCTTATGCGACACGCAGCGTATCACTTAAGGGACACGTAGCGAAGCCCGCATAAGATGCGCACACAACTGCAGGCACGGGGAAGAACGGCGGGTGAAATTCGTGGTATACTATAAAGTAATGGAAGTAATACATGCAATTCCCGTTTCGCCGGGGACTATTGTGGGCAAGGCCCATGTTGTATCTAATTCTAGCTTGAACATACCGCAATATTTCATACAGCCTCACAGCGTAGCAGAAGAGCAACGGCGTTTTCACGATGCATTGCCAAAGGTTGACACGGATTTGCGGGCAATACAAGATAAGGAAGAGCATAAGATAACAGAGGAAATACTTGAGACGTATTTGCTCATAATCAATGATACGGAGTTTCATGCAAAGGTAACGCGTAGTATTGAAAGCCATAATCACAATGCCGAATGGGCGGTGCATCAGACCATGAAGTCTTATGCAAAAAAACTAGGTACTTCAGATGACGCGGTGTTACGGGAGCGTACAAAGGATATTCACGATATCATGTTGCGCATTATAGCCTACTTGAAAAATGAGCCTACAAAACACGTAAAGGGCATAACAGAGCCCTGCATTATTGTAACAAACACGCTGTTTGCTTCACAGCTGCTTCAGTATCCGCGTGAGTGTATTAGGGGTATTGTGTTAGAGCAAGGGGGTAAAACTTCTCACACTGCCATTGTTGCCAGAGCGCTGGGCATTCCTATGGTTGTAAACGCATCAGATGTCTTGGATTTGGTGCATGAGGGGCAAACCATTGTACTTAATGCGCATTCGGGGCAGGTTATTTTGCAGGCGAATGCCTCTGTTATTACGCAGTATGACGAGATTGCAAGGGATGAGGCGCATCAAACGCAAGTTTTAGAAGAACAGGCGCGGCATATGAAGCATATGAGCGTGGATGAACAGCGGCTTTCTTTTGAGTTAAACATAGATGTTTTGGAAGAGTTGCAGTCGAATGCTTTGCAATTTGCAGATGGCATAGGGCTTTTTAGAACGGAGTTTTTTCTCTCGGATGTGTCTATTCACCATAGCCACAAATACCAATACGAGGTATATTCTCAAATACTTTCGCATATGGATGGGCGTCCTGTTACTATACGCACCATAGATATAGGCGGTGATAAAGTGCCCGCTTCTATGCAGCAGTTTGAAGAGGAAAACCCGCTTTTGGGGTATAGAGGCATACGCTTTGCCTTGGGAAACCGTAACTTGTTTTATAGGCAGTTGCAAATGCTCATAAAGGCCTCGCCGCATGGTCTCTTGCGTATTTTAATACCCATGGTGTCGACGCTTGAGGAGTTTTTAGAGACCAAGGAGTTGTACGAAAAGGCGTATGAGTCCATGCGGTCAGAGTTAGGTGAAGGAAGCACGCGCATAGAGTTTGGCATTATGCTTGAAGTGCCTTCGCTGCTCTACATGCTTGAGGATATTGCGCCGCACTGCGACTTTTGGTCTATAGGGACAAATGATTTGTTGCAGTACACCATGGCCGCGGATAGGAACAATGCAAGCGTGAGTTATTTGTATTCGTATTTTCAACCTGCGTTTTTGCGTGTGCTGCGGGATATTCTTCATAAGGCCTTTACGCTTGCAATGCCTATTACCATGTGCGGCGAAATGGCAAGCGACATGAATTCCATTGCCTTGCTTCTGGGCGCAGGGCTTCGCAATTTTAGCGTAGTGCCATTTCAGCTTTCGCAGGTCATAGCCCATGCTACCGCTCTTAAGGTCTCAGACGCACGCACCTTGTTTGAAAAGGCGGTTATGAGCACGTCTGTCAATGCAGTGCAAAAACAGGTTGAGGAATTTTTACACGAGACTGCGCCGCGCTAAAATAGGTATGTGTTTTATTGCATACTCATATGAATAATAGGCTATAGGTATATATGATGAAAGAAAAGTTACGGCATGTCGCGCTGGTGGGGTGCCCAAATGTGGGAAAGTCTACGTTGTTTAATGCACTTTTGAATAGGCGCGTTGCCATTACGCATGAGGTGCGTGGCGTAACGCATGAGGGCGCGACCAGTGAGTTTGAGTACAATGGCAAGCGCTTTTTGCTCAAGGACACGGGCGGCATAACGGACTACGGGACCTTTGCTGCGCTTATAAGAGAGCGGAGCATGAGCGCAGTCGAAGCTGCAGGCGTGGTGGTTTTTGTTGTTTCTGTGGAGGGTTTAAGCGCAGAGGACGAGGAAATAGCGGCGGTGCTGCGTAAAAGAAATGCGCCTGTTATTTTAGTGGTAAACAAGGTTGACAACGAAAAGCGCTCGTGGGAGGCGCAAAACATGCACCGCCTTGGTTTTGGAGAGGCTGTGTGTGTCTCGGCGTTGCACAAGAGAAACCTCAGTGAGCTTTTGGACAGAATAAGCGATTTGCACGCGCACATGGAAGTGAACACTGGAGAAGGCTTAGAAGCGCAGGGAGGTGAAGAGGCGCGCGCAGTGGATGCAGAGCGTGTGGACGCCACGCGGCTTTTGATATTGGGGAAGCCCAACACGGGTAAGTCGAGTTTGGTAAACCGCATAACGGGTTCGCAGTGCATGGTGTCAGAAATAGCGGGTACAACGCGCGACATTGCCCAGGAGGACTTTGTTCATGAGGGGAGGAATTACACGCTCATAGACAGCGCGGGTATACGCCGCAAAAATAGAATAGAGAATGACGTTGAGTATTATTCAATACACCGCGCTATAGAGACCATAGGGAGGAGCGACGTAGTCGTGTTGCTGGTTGATGTTACGGAGGGGTTTTCTGAGCAGGATAAAAAGCTTGTGTCCTTGGTTGTGCGGCGCGGAAGGGCGCTTATTGTAGCGCTAAATAAGTGGGACATCATTGCGGTCACCAAAAACAGGTTGCAGGCAGAGAAAGACCGTTTGAGTTTTTTGTTTCCGCACATACACTATGCTCCAGTGCTGCCAGTGAGCGCGCGCACCGGGTTTGGCACGGATGAAATTATGCGTACCGCCAAGCGCTTGCATGAGCAACTTTGTATGAGAATAGAAACTCCGCGCCTTAATAGGCATGTGCAACAATGGGTGGAAGAAAAGACGCCGCCACTCATAAAAGGCAAGCGCGGAAAGATTAAGTATATTTCCCAAGTTGATAGTACGCCTCCTACATTTAAGGTGCGCGTAAATAACAAAAAATTATTTCCAGAGTTTTACCAGCTATACATTAAAAACAAACTTCGCAAGACGTATTCGTTTACAGAAGTTCCATTTCATGTATTATTTATTGATAGCGTATAACACAGGCATCAACTTAGGCTACTATAAAACTATGCGTAAATACACCATTACAGAAGTTTCGCAGATGATAGGTGTAAAGGTGCATGTAATACGATATTGGGAGGCGCACAGTGGTTTGTTTGCTGTGTGGCGCGATGAAAATGGAAAGCGCCTTTATGAGTGGAAAGATATACTCTTGCTCATGCAGTTTGAATACTTTGTGAATAAGAAGCAATACAGCGTAAAGCAGGCTGAGTCTGCGCTTGTTCAGCTTTTGCAAGAGCTGCGCTATGCTCAAAGACGTAGTGAGTGTTTTCCCATTTTGAAAGAAATAGACTCGCAACGAACCATACTTCACAAGGCACAGCACATTCTTTTGGAGTTGAAAGCCTTACAAAAAACAAATGTATGAAAAAACAAACTTCGCGTTCCGCGCTCTTGTCCATAGTAGTACTACTCATGCTGGGTTGTGCCGCATATAGCGCGGCTGCTCAAGCCGTGTACTACGCGCCTTCTTCGTTGGAAATGCGCGAATTTATTGCAAAACAACTTGCAAGCACAGACGACTTGGCATTGGCAATAAACGAGCATGCACAAAATAGTCCGCAGTTTTTTCAGCAATCAAACGGTGCACGCTTTTTGGTGTATTACACCCACCATGCGGAGGAAGAGATGCGTGCGCGCATTCGTCTTATTCCCCACAATGATTCCGACATAGCCGAGAGTTCCGACATACGTTATGGCTCATGGGACATTATGCTTGACAAGGACTATGAGCTACAAAAAATTGTGTACTACTTCCAAAATGGGGGCGCATACAATATTGCATTTTCGGCGCTGCGGGGCATAAGTAGCATTGCTGTGCATATGGGCGGTATAGTCAATTTTGCGCATGTGAGTGTGCCTATTGCCTTACAATCCTTGTTGCGCATGAAATTTGATGACATTTTGCAGGCTACAAACAAGCATGTAGCATGGCAGAACATGTTGCCTATGAAAAAAAACTTCAAAGCCTATGAGCGCGCACGACAGCTTGCCATGTACCTCGGGCTGACGGACGAGGAAGAGCAGCCGGTATTACCCGTGCACGCTGGTGAGCATAACGAAGAGGTTCTTACAATAGCGCGCGTACAGCAGCATTTTTTTGAGGGACTTACTAGAATACTTAGCTACATAGGGCAGAATGTCGTGGAGGACGCGCAGTTTTTGCCCACATATAGTAACGGTATGCGCTTAGGCTTAAAAGAACCGACCTACATACGCCGATATGCTGATAATGCTTTTACATTTTTAGAGACATTTTCTGAATTCAATGCGCAGCAGTTGCCACAAAAACCTACTCGCATAAAAGCCACTTACACCATGCTAACGCGACTCTACCTCTATGCACTTACAAACCCTGCGCGTTTTTACATCATCATTTCGGGCATAAATGCGCAAGCTGCAGAGAAGTCAAAGCAGACCATTGCTTACGACTCCGTGCAAATAGTAGTGCCGTATTTCACTCCTTCAGGAGAATTTGACTTTTATGCACAAAATCGTCATGCAGAACTTTTTGGCAACATTGAAGACATATCACAACAAAGCAACACAGAGAACTTTGCACAAAGTACTGCGTATAGACGAGTGGTGTTTTTGCATGTTCTGCGCGTCCCAAACAATAGAAGCTATAATAAACAATAAAGCACATTTTTATGAAAACGTCTCCATTTTCCAACGACCCTAAGACTCGCGCAGAAGCTGTTATCTTCGACATAGACGGCACACTTTATAGCAATGCAATGATGTTGCTACAAAACCCCTTTGCATATATGCGCTCTGCTTTGTGGATCATGCGCTATAGTACCATGCGGCTGTTGCTACGCAAGCGTTTGCAAGAGCATTTGTCGTACACAGAAGAACCAGGTGATGCCTTGTGGAGGGAAAGCGTAGATATATTTTCAGACATTATGAAACTGAACAAACGCGCTGCGGAAGCCGCGCTTAAAAAACACATTCACGCTATGTGGATAGAAGCCGTACGCACGCTACCACTACGAACGGGGTTTAGATCCTTGCTTGGTACATTAAAACGTAATGGGGTGCCTCTAGGCATACTCTCGGATTTTAAAGCAGAAAAAAAACTACAACAGTGGAAAATAGCAGCGTATTTCTCTTCGATTATTTGTTGCGAAGACCACGGGGTACTGAAGCCTGCAACAGAGGTTTTTACACTCTCTTGTAAGCAATTACGTAGCAACCCTGAAAACACCATCTACGTAGGAAATAGTCTGTCATATGACGGAATAGGGGCGCAGAATGCTGGACTCATCCCCGTGCTTTTTCACCGCAAAAAAAACTACATAGAAACCATACATGGTATACCAGTCGTGCGCTCTGTAAAACAACTGCAAGTCTTCTTGCACATGCACGGATTGCCTTCCTTGACTTAAAGCACCTTTACTTTCGTGTTTCTTCCCAATATTTTTCTGTTGCGCGCAGCAATGTGAATCCACCCCATGAACAAGTGACTGTCACCCTAGCTTTGAGAGTATAACTCCAAGCACAGCAAAAAGACCCGCAAATGCAATCCCTATAACCGCAATTGATATCCCCATTACAGCAAACATATTGCTAATGCGCTTGTCTGTTTTATCTACTATTGTTTTCATGTCATCTATGCGTGTGTTGGTTGCATCTATGCGTGCGTTAAGGCTTGTATCTAAGCTATCTATGCGTGCGTTAGTACTCTTGATTTGCTCTGCAACAACATCTATGCGTGCATTGAGTCTGTCCTCTACCGCATCTATGCGTGCATTGAGTCTGTCCTCTACCGCATCTATGCGTGCATTGAGTCTGCCCTCTACTGCATCTATGTGTGCGTGTGTCTTTTCTATCTCATGCGTAAGTGTTATTTTGAAATTGTCAAATTCCATATTTTGTACTTTTCCTGCGAGAAAGTCATATTGACTTGTTGGAGCATGTCCGTTGTCTTTCAATTCTTCTATGCGCGCTTCCATGTCTTTCATTATATGACCTTTGCCCACAGTACCACAACCAGCTTTTGAGCATCTTGCCAATAGTAAAAGAGTTATGTGGACAGAGGGATAGGGAAAGCAAAAGGAACTCCGATAAGGTGTAACATGTAATTAATAATCGTTCTTAGTTGTGTCTCGGCTTTTTCTCTCCTGCTCAACTCTTTCGTACTTTGTCGACATAATTCTTTTACTATTGCCCATGCTTATAGCGCGCTTTGTCATAGACACAATACCTGTTATAATTACAAGCGATGCGACGAGTTAGAAAACGGAGAGTGCAAAAGAAAAAGGGCTTATCTTTTAACGCCCTGCTGTGGCTTACGGTAATTATCATCATCTTGTTTTATTCAGTACAAAATTTCACAACCATAAAGGGTACGGTGACCAAACTTTCTCAAGAACAGGCTAGCAAAGAGCCTCTTGAGGCTACGAAAAGCGATGAGCCCCAACCCCGCGATGGCGCGCACGTGAAGGATGAGGAGACAAAAACGGAGGAGGAAGTGGCGCCTGTTGATGAAAGAAATGCTGATGTTGCGGAGGAAGAGACTACGCAAGGCCTTTCCGCTGCTATTTATTTTGTGAGAATACACGATGATGGTTCGTTTTCCCTGGTAAAGCGTGCGCGTAGCATAGAGAAAACGCAGGCTGTTTTGACTAAAACTCTGGAACAGTTGCTACAGGGCACTACGGAAGAAGAAGAGCGGACTGGGCTTGTGCACTTTATTCCCACCTCCAGTGTTGTAAAGTCTCTTTCGGTCAAAGAAGGCGTGGCGTATATAAACATGAGTGAAGCATTTCAGTTTAACCCCTTTGGACAAGCCGCACTTGAGGCGCAAATATATCAATTGGTGTACACAAGTACGGAATTTGCCAGCATTAACAAGGTGCAAGTTTTAATTGAAGGTCAAAAGGTTGCTTATTTAAGTGGGGAAGGCGGTACGTTTTTAGGGCGCCCGCTTTCTCGGCAAGACCTTAATTCAGCGCTTTACAAGCAGTAGTGCCAAGAGGTGCGCGCCAATGCAGGCCTTTAGGCTAGTGCTGCTTCAAGGTTTGGTTTTGCACGCGGCACCGTGTCGGTAATTTCTAAAAAAAACTCTTGGTTTCCTTTTCTGCCCGCCAGCCCCGCTGCGCATATGCGGTGTGTAAAAACACCTTCTTTCTCCAGTGTTTCTATGGTGTGCTTCACTATATTTTTGCGTAGTTCGTTGTTGTAGACAACGCCGCAAAAGGCCTTGTTTTGTTGCGTTTGCAGGGC
The DNA here is from genome assembly GCA_965196605.1 of Spirochaetia bacterium. GTDB lineage: Bacteria > Spirochaetota > Spirochaetia > WTKD01 > CBDAKK01. The sequence goes on along the minus strand of CBDAKK010000001.1, from coordinate 296,898 downwards.
TGACTTTTTATAATGCGCAAATTCAAATTGGGGTTTGCACAGGGCTATAAGGTATTTGTCTTGGCACAGCTTGAGTGTGTGCGCAAGTATTTTTGCGAGTGAGCGAAATGAGACGTCCACCACTGCGCGGTGGGGTTGGGGCTCCAGCGTGTGTAGTTGGGTGATGTTGGTTCTTTCGTGTACGCGTACGCGTGGGTTGTTGCGTATGCGGTACGAGAGCAAGTTGTATCCTACGTCCACGGCGTGTACCACATGCGCACCGCGTTCTAGCAAGCAGTCGGTAAACCCGCCGGTCGAGCTTCCCACGTCAAGCCACACTTTGCCCGCTATTGGCGCGTTCCATGCATCAAGTACCGGCGCTATTTTGTGGGCACCGCGTGAGGCGTAGTGCCTTGCGTCTGTGTGTACAAGCACAACATCGCCTTGTTTTATGCCTTGGGTGTGGCGCTTTACTGTGGCGTCATTGACGCAAACACACCCGCAAAGCACAAGCGAGAGGAGCTGGTCTTTTGTTTTATGAGGAAAGGAGGCTTGTAGAAAGCTGAGCAAAGGTGCTGGTGCTTTTGCTACAAGCCTTGTGGCATTGGGTGTTTTCACATGCTACAGGCGCAAGGCTGTACGTGCAATATGCGTGGTGTTTTATCTGGCATACTCTGTTATGCGCGTTTCGCGTATTGCCACTACTTTCACTCTACCGGGGTACTTCAGGTTATCTTCGACCTTTCGACAAATGGTTTGCGCAATGCTTTGCACTTTATTGTCGGAGACTTCGCTGCTTTTTATAATAACGCGCAACTCACGCCCTGCATGCACCGCGTATGCATGGTGTACTCCATCAAGTTCGTTTGCAATGGTCTCAAGTTTTTCAAGGCGTTCTATGTAGCTTTCCAAGGTCTCTCTCCGTGCTCCGGGGCGCGCTGCTGATATTGCGTCTGCAGTTTGAACAATAACGGACTCTAAGCAGCTGTAAGGTACGTCTCCGTGATGCGCCGCTATGCAGTTTATGACCTCTGGTCCTTCGCCCATGCGTTTTGCCAGTTCTACACCTAGCTCCACATGTGTGAGTGAGCTGTTTGAGTCCAAGCCCTTTCCTACGTCGTGAAGTAGTGCCCCGCGTTTTGTAATATCCACATTCACGGAATGCCCTATTTCTTTTGCAATAATTCCTGCAAGGGTGGCTACTTCTTTCGAGTGGTTTAGCACGTTCTGACCGTAGCTTGTCCTAAACTTCAAGCGCCCTATGGAGCGCAGTCCATCTGTGTGCATGGTTCCGTGTATACCAAGCTCTAAAAAGGCTTTTTCACCTTCTTCATATGCGGCCTTATTTAAGTTTTGCGTAGCCTTTACTACTTCTTCTTCTATTCTGCCGGGGTGTATGCGCCCGTCTCGCACCAAACTTGATATTGTTTGCACGGCTATGGCACGCCGTACGGGGTTAAAGCAGGAAACTACAACGGCATCGGGGGTATCATCTATAATTATGTCTGCCCCAGTAAGCGTTTCTATAGTGCGTATGTTGCGTCCGTCTTTTCCAATGATGCGCCCCTTCATTTCGTCGTTAGGCAACTGCACCGAAGACATCGTAATTTCGGCACTTACTTCAGACGCCAAACGCTGCGCTGCTGTTACAATGAGTTCCTTGCCTTTGCGTTCGGCAGATTGAATAGCTTCTTGTTCTATTCTGCGCGTAGCATCTTGTATTTCCTGTTTGGCTCTCGCCTCAACGTTTGTAAGTATAAGCTGCTTTGCTTCTTCGCGCGTTAACTTAGAAATGGTTTCCAATTGACTATTAATAGTAGCCTCTCGTTTTTCCAATTCAAAATTTTTGTTTCGTACCTTATCTTCTTGAGATTGTAATGCCGTTTGTCCTTTTTCTAAATCAGCAAGCTTATTATCAAGCAAGTCTTCTTTACGCTGCAAACGCGTTTCAGTTTGGTTAAGTTCTTTGTATCTATCACGTATTCCCCGTTCTTGATCAGACTTTTCTTTCTGTAATTGTTCCCGTGTTTCATAGAGTATATCTTTTTTTAAAGTTTCAGCATCCCTTCCAACATTTGCAAGAGTGCGACGAACACGTTGCTCAACTGAGGTCAACGTAAACTTTGCATACGTCCATCTGCTTAACCAACCAATAATTACACCAAGAAGAATAAGGATCACCCATATCAGTACTGTCATGATCGACTCCTTCACATGTTTAATCGTATTATTTACTAATAAGTATATTGTTTTTGTGTAATTGTGGCAATGTCATTTTATAAAACGTGGTGGATTCAAGGGGGAAGTACTCGCGACTGCATGTGAGTAAAGTAACGGTATTATATTGTCATGCGAATGTAGTGCTTTTATTTCTATGGCTTCCTATAAATATGAAGTTGTCCGTTGTCTTAAAAGCAAGGTATGGTATTTTGTATTGCTGCTTGAAGCATTCTATAGTACGTATGTGTTTTGTACAAACTTCTCGAATATAGCACTTAGTTGTATGAGTTATCTATAGTGATTGCTGAAAATACCACGATGATTTTTACTTACATTTTTATGCATGTTATTGACCATGCTGGGTATCTTAAACTATTATTAAAAAGACTATGCTAATGGGGCGTTGACAAGTGGCCTAAGTCGCCAGGTTTTGGTCCTGGTATTCGGAGGTTCGAATCCTCCCGCCCCAGTAATATAGCGTATTGGCTATTTTTGCCCCCATGACGCTAACTTTTAAGATTTTTTTGTTGCATATTTTATATCTTACTGCACACACAATTGACACGCGATTTGTGTTATGTCAACGTAATGCATGCGCTGTTTTTGGAATTTTCTAGCTTTCTAATTACATTACACATTGATTGCGTGTATATTATTATTGACATGAATAATGACAAATGTTATATTTTTAGTAGTTAGAAATTAAAATATTTTTAATAAAAGTTTTTTAGGAGGTTTGTTTATGAGTTATGAAAATAAAAATAGCGTTATTGTGCGCTATGGGCTTATAGTGCTTGTGCTTGTTTTATTCAGTGCATGCTCGTCTGCAGATAATCCCACAGAACAGAAAAAATATCAGTATGGGAAAAATCGATGATATTTTTGACTATAGTACCCCTCCGCTTAAGTATTTAGACTTACAAATAGGTAAGAAATTGAAGTAAATAAAAAGTCTTTGTGGAATTCTCCGTAAGAATTATATCTGCAAAGTCTTAGTGACTTAGAAAGCGTACCGTGTGCCTTGAGTTTATTCAGAGCCAAAATCTGTACGCTTTCTTTTTTTTAGTTACGCATGTTTAGGCTTGAAAATTCTTAAGACTTACTCAAAGTAGAAATATTTTTCTTTTTTGCAAAATAAATTATTATCTTTCATGAAGTACAATCTTTAATTGTTTTATTCTAATTTCATATATATTATTGTTTAGTCATACTCATCAGTTTTCTCCATAGTGAAGTGATTATCTAGCATAATATTTACACTATTGTTTATTTGAAATTTTCTAAAACTATTGGGTTTTTAGAAAATGCATTGCTCGTTCAAGGTGGCGTACAGTTTTTGGTAGTGAGCAAATATGTAATTGAGATATAAAGAGTCTTTGTGGAATTCTCCGTAAGAATCACATCTGCAAAGTCTTTATAATTTAGAAAACGTCTCACGACTTTGAGTTTGTTCATACTTAAAGTTCGTGACGTTTTCTTTTGTTTGCTTATTTGACTCTTGCTCCCATGTACTTAGTATGTGTGTATATCTGTCTGGGTAGTTTCTCAGACTCCGTGTCTCTCTTGCGTTTTCATGGCCGTTCCATGGACGGTACGCATTGGCTGCCATGGATGGTAAAAAAAGAAAAAAGTCGAGAGCCGAAGGCGAACGGCTAGAAACGATTAAAATAAGTTTCGCAACGCGACACAGAGATGGAGCTTATAGCAAGTACGGCCAACCAAAGTGTTTGCATAGTGCGTCTCGATGCATGGCAACAAAAGGTAGAACTTTAGCCGACTGCAAGTCATACTGCGCCGCGCTGCTTGACCACAGAAAAAGCTCATAGCAAATAGCGCCAGCTACAATACACACGGCGTGCAGCCTACTCGCGCGTAGCGCAGAATAGCATCTTACCCAAAGGGGGTGTGGGGACATCCCCCACCACTACACATGGCTAGCCTCTGATTTCATGTTTCGTTTGAATACATAATATTGATGCAGTATTATAAAGGTAATGAAAGCTCGTATTTTGTTTTATACTTCCTGTGTTTTGTTTGTTTTTGCATTGGGTGTGCTGTCTGCCGTCTTGTTTTTAGATGCAAAAGCTGCCCCCCAAGGTGCGGAAGCTGGGGTAAAAGAAGAGGCTGCCATTGAGGTAGCTGATGAGTCTGTGCCCCGTGTTTCGAGTCAGAATGCTGCGCAATTTGTGCCAAGCGCGCGTTCTCATGCGTCTCTTACGCCGGATGAACAAATCAATATAAAGATTTATGGTATGAGAAACAAGTCGGTAGTTAATATTACCACAGAAGTCTTGGCGTACAATTGGTTTTTTGAACCTCAGCTGCAAGAGGGCGGCGTAGGCTCGGGTTCTATTATTGATACGAAGGGACATATATTGACAAATTACCATGTTATTGAAGATGCAAATAAGGTTATTGTTATCTTGCGCGATGATGAGCAGCGCGAAGGTGAGGTGATTGGTTATGATCTTGAAAGCGATCTTGCGATTGTGAAAATAGATCCGAAGGGGCTTTTGCTTGAACCTATTCCCTTTGGTGATTCTTCAGATTTGCAAATAGGGCAAAAGGTGTTGGCAATAGGTAATCCTTTTACTTTTGATAGAACGCTTACTTCAGGTATTATTTCAGGGCTTGGTCGCCCTATACGTACAAGAAAAAACATCATTATACAAAACATGATTCAGACTGATGCTTCTATCAATCCGGGTAATAGCGGCGGTCCCTTGCTTAATGACGTGGGTGAACTTATTGGGGTTAATACTATTATATATACGCCTTCTGGTGGTTCTGTTGGGGTTGGTTTTGCCGTGCCTTCTAAAACGGTTGTGCGCGTGGTGAATGATATTCTTAAATATGGTAAGGTGCAACGTGGGTGGATATGGTGGCAAGTGCAGCCTTTGTTCTCGGAGTTGGTGGACTATGCGCGATTACCGGTTGAAAAGGGGCTCTTAGTCACTACCGTACAGTCGGGCAAAAATGCAGACGAGGCTGGTATACGCGGAGGACGTAGTGATAAGGCTGTGCGCTATAAGCGTATTATTATTTATCTTGGTGGTGATATTATTACCGCAATTGATGGTAAGACGGTTTATTCTATTGCAAGCTTGTTGGAGGCCTTGGAGTGTACCGAGCCGGGGAAAAGCGTGAGTGTGGAATATTATCGAGGTAAGAAAAAGCACACGGTACGTATTACCTTAGAAGATAGGCCTGAGAACTTGAATTTGTAGCATACATGACTTGGAAGAAAACGACACTCGATAGCGCGCTTGTTAAGCATATATCGAAGACATATGATGTTTCGCTCATGCAGGCGGCTGTTTTTACGCGCCGTGGTGTGGTAGAGGGTGAGGACATCAAATTCTTTTTAGAAGATGATATGCGTTATTTGCACAACCCGTTTTTATTTAAGGACATGGCGCATGCTGTGCAGCGCATACGTAATGCACAGGAGGAACAGGAAAACGTGCTTGTCTTTGGAGACAGGGATGTAGACGGTATTACGGGCACAGCTATTATTGTGCGTTCTTTACGTGAGTTGGGCATTGAGGCTTTGTGGCAGGTGCCTTTGGGAGAAAGCGGGTATGGTTTTACCGTAGATGATGTTGCTAAGGCTGCTGAGCAGCGTGTGACGCTTATTATTACCATAGACTGTGGCATTAGTTGTCATCAAGAAATAGCGTATGCGGAAAAGTTAGGCATAGATGTGCTTGTGTTTGATCATCATAATGTTGGTGCATCGCTTCCACCTGCGTATGCCATTGTGAATCCTAAGGTTGAATCGCAGGGCTACCCTTGCAAGGACATATGCGCGGCTACCATAGCACTGAAGTTACGCATGGCACTTGCGCTTTCATCTACGCAGCTTTTTAATCATACGCAATGTCTTATGAATGTTGTTCCGCTTAGTTCTGCCTTTCGTTTTGAAATTATGGGGGTGCGTAATTTTCTTACTGTGTGGCAGAAGGATATCACAATAACGGATGATAATAAGGATGCTATGGTGCATAAGCTGCTTGATATTGTGCAGGACATGCCAATACTGGTGTACAATGCGGAGCAACAGTTGCGGTTGATGCGTAAAGCCTTGGATACAAGCGCCATAGATTTTTATTGTGAAGATATGCGTTCTGTGGTGGAAAAGCATATTCCGCGCCTGAAAGATAAGTCGTTGTTATATATTTATGACAATTCAAAATTTGTGCGATATTCTAATGGTGATGCCATGCGCGAAATAGATGTACTGATGCAGATATATCGTGTTATAGGCATGCGTGAAGTTTCTGCGTATGCTGCTTCGTGCGCGGATCTTATAGACTTGGTGGCGCTTGCCACGGTTGCCGATATTATGCCATTTCTCGATGAGAATCGTATCATCATGCGCATGGGCATTGAGAAGCTGGAACATGAGCCTATGGTGGGGGTGAAAATGCTTTTGGAGGAGTCGGGTTTTACGAAGCAGGCTGCTACCAAGCGAGAGATGGACAGTCAGTATATAGGGTGGAATGTCACTCCGATTATAAATGCAAGTGGGAGAATGGGAAAGGCGGATATTGGGGTGAAGCTGCTTATAGAGGATGACGAGGTGAAGGCACGAGAATATGCACAGCAGATAATTGCGCTTAATAAGGAGCGTAAAAATAGCATGAATGCTTTGCGGAAAGAGTTACATGTGCAGGTTGATGAGAGCATTGACACGCATGCTACATTTGCGTGTATTTACAATGAGAAAGTACCTCATACTTTTACTGGCACGCTCACAGGGCAGTACGCGCGGAAGTATAAAATACCGTGTATGATTTTGACAATGCGGGATGCTCATGTTGTGAGTGGTTCTATTCGTTGTGATAAGACTTTTTACGCTACCGACTTTTTGCGTACTTTGCAGGAGTATTTTATAGACTTTGGAGGGCATCAGGCTGCCGCGGGGTTTTCACTGAAAAAAGAAAAGCTGCCGCATTTTCTGCAAGATGCGGAGAAAGCCTTTAAGGATTATTTGCAGAATAATGGCTTGAGTGGTGATTGTGAAAATGAAGCCTTGCCCATAGATTTGGAAATACCTGAGAATAAATTTTCTCCGGATGAGTTGAAGTCTATGTGCAATTTTTTCAAGCCTTATGGAGAAGCGTGGCAGCCGATTTCTGTACTGTTTTCAAAGGTACGCGTTCACACATGTGAGTTTATAGGCAGTAAGGCTGAACACTTAAAGTTTGTTGTGAGCCTCGGTTCTTATAAAGTGCCGTGTCTGCTTTGGAGCTATGCTGAAGTGCTTTGCGATGTTCCCCATGAGTCTCTTGTAGCTTGTAAAGCTATATCCTTTGTTGCGCACCCTAAAATAAACGAATACATGGGTGTTGAACAAGTAAATTTTATTATTCAAAAAATAGAGTTGTTGTAATACCACTGCATATTTGCGTAATGCTTTACGTGAGAAACGCAGTGTATGTATGTAGTTTTTTTAATAGTTGTGACGGCTCATTAATTTCTAAAATCGTTGCAATTTTATTTCTTTTTATTAATTATTTGGTTTTTAAAAAATAATTGTTGATTTTTTCTTTTTTATGTGTTATTTTTTCAAAATGTAGCATTTTCTTAGTGTCTGTATTGGCATTAAGAAAAACGGACAAAAAATAATAATACTTTATGAGGCGGAAAAAGATTATGAAGATGAGAAAGATGAAGAGAAGCATGATGTGGAAAGTTGGTGTGGTGTGTGTAGTAAGTGTGCTGGTGTTGCTCAGTGGCTGTAAGAACGCGAAGTTGGAAGCAGGCGAGAGGCAGCTGGTGAAAGCGAGTCTTGGTGGAGGTGAATTGCGGCGCGGGCGCGGGAAGCGTAGTGTAGCGAGTGGGCATGCGAGTGCACAGCCTGCGTATTATGAAAGCAAGTTTAGGGTGAAGTTGAAACCACGGGGTGGGGTAGAGAAGTGCTTAAGCTATGACCCGAATGATGCAGCGAAAGGAGCGTATTTTACAGAATGCGATGAGCATGACACGAAGCAAGTGTGGTACCAAGATTACAACGCGAAGGTGTTTTCGTTGCACGACGGCAAAAAGTATTGCCCGAGCGTATTCACAGAATATAACCCGAGCATATTCGCAGAAAATAGGCAGAAGCATTATCTGGGAATCAGTGAAAACACATGTGGAGATAACGACTATGCGAATATGTGGTATTTCGTGAAACTGAATGAGGTAGAACGGAAAACATTGAAGCGAGATACTAAAACTGCAGAGTTGTATAAGCTAGACATGTTTAACCCAATGAGAGGGGCAGATTACCATGTGTTTACAGGGTATTGGTCGGCTTATACGCAAGGGTATAACAAGATGCGCAGTGGCGCGCCATATGTGGTGCATCATAGTTCTAAGGCGCAGAGCATAGTGGACAAAAGAGGGTTTGAACCTATTGAGCTAGAGTTTTTGAAGGGGAAAAACGCGTTTGAGGATAGTGAATACTATGTAACATTTGTAGACAAGCAGAAAAGTGCTTTCCCGTTTTTTGTGAATAAGAAAACAGGGAAGTATGTGTATATAGGGAAGGATATGCTGTTGAGCGATTTGATAGGATATCATTTTGTAGCGGTGAAAGAAGGAAAAAAGAATGTGGGAATTTATAGCAAGATAATAGGCGAAGATACGAAGCTCAATGATTTGCAGTTTAAGGATGATGAGCATTATTATGAGTATGTGCGAACAGAAATACCAGGATGGAATCCGGGTCCATTTGGAAGGCAATTTCCAAGAGGAGTGATTCCGTTTCGTAGTAGGGTTATTTCACATAAAGAAGATTATAGATACAAGGTGTGTGTATATAACAGAAATGGAGAAGCAGTAGGAGGCGGTTGCGTAGGTACGGGTAGTGGAGTAGTACGTAAGTCGCTGAGTGAAAAGCCTACAAATTATTGGTATGACACAGGAGAAGCAAAGGGCGGAATAGAAGAAGCAAATGGGGCACCGTTGTACTACGAGTTTAAGAGCGATGGGTATAAGAATCGAAGTTATCTATTGATGGATTCCTTTGAGTTGGATAAGAGACCTCTATATGTGGATGCGAATAAGTTTTGGCAGGCAGATAATGTGTTACTTACCGGAGATGCGAAGAAGGGCGCGTGGAGCGTGAACACGTCGTATGTGCAGAGGGGGAAGGTGCGGAGCGTGTTGTTTGCGTTGCCATTTTTCACGACGGATATGATAAAGGTGGGCACTGATTACAAGATAGAGTTTGCAACCGAAGAGAATACTATTGAGGAAGGAAATTATGTGTATTCGAATAGGCGAGGGAGGAAACAATTTGGATATTTGCAATTGCATCGAAGTTTAGAAAATGACTCTACCAAACGTATGAATGCAGTGGTGAGTTTTTATATACGCAAAGGTACGACGTATGAACGAGTAAATAGCATTGAAATACCACTTGTTGCAAAAACGGATAAACTTAGTGCGATGCCGGTGTTTTTGTTGCTCATTGATATAGAAGCGAAGAAGGCGTTGATAGCCTTGGGGAGCAATGATTGGAACTCATATGGGCAGACGGATATAAACAAAAAAACCGTGAAGGTACTGGACTTGAAGAAGTATGAGATAGATACGGAAGGCTTGAGTTCTGCGTTGTATATGGGCACGCATGATACGAATAAACGGAATGATAGGAATGTAGTAAGTATGAGGTTTTATAGGCCGAGGGTGCTTGCGGGCTTGGATGTGAGTTTGAAGGATGTGCCAGTTAGTGGGGTGGCTCATTCGAGAGGGAAGCGTGCATTCAGTGATGCATGTCGCTTTGCGGTAGAAGGATCATGGATAGGGAATAAAGGAGATACTCTGGGAGAAAAGGTGGACACGTTTCTCTCTCACTTAGGATGGACGGCGTTAGATGTAGCGAGTTTTGGTACGCCCTGTATGGCATATGTAGGAAAGAAGCTGAGTAAGAATGAAGACAACAAAGAAAATAGCAGTGGGGTTCACTATGGGGAAGCTAAGAAAGTAGACATAGCGGGGGTGGAAGATAAGAACGCGCGAGTGAAGACGAGCTTGGGCAAAAAGCATGGGGAGTTTTTGGAGAAGGATGAAGCGGCGTTTTTCATAGTGCGAGAAGTAGGGAAGGAGAGTTGGGAAGAGATATGCGATTTGGACAGTTCTCTTGATTTTTGCGGAGGCTCTCTCGGGACAGGTGGATATGATGCTCATTCGAAGTCTATAGAGTTTTACCATCATGTTGCGCGTGAGGAAAAAGTGAATGTGAGCCTTGCGTGTTTTTCGCATCGTGAGAAAGTAGGAGGGCAGGAGTATAATTACTTGTGCGTTACGAATAGGGAAAATATACGAAGCATAGATGTGACGGTGATTAATAGGAGGGAAGATACAATATTGAAAGACACTGCGAGCGGAAATGCGATAAAGTTGTTTGTGCCGGGAAACCAAAATGTGGAAGACATAGAATTGTATGTAAATTTTAAGATTAAGCACAGTGGCATATACCCGAAGTATGATGAATACCGAGTCGGAGCAAAGTTACCGAGCATACTCACTGCTGCGAATCAGCCTACGATGCAGATAACAGATTTAAGTAATAAGGTTACTATGATTACGCATACTGAAGGAAATATTAGTTACCTTCCTTTTGATAGTCATAAGAAATATAGTAAAAAAGTAACATTTTCAGATAAGGTCGGCTTCATTTACCAAGGAAAAGATAAGGATGATAAAGTATGGTTTTACTGTCCGCCTGCAGTGCCTGGAGGTAGCATTTATCGCTGTGGAGCATCAACAGCAGGAATTTATAGAGCTTTTCGTGATAAAATACTAAGGTATCCTGCGACTTCAGATGGTATTACCAATGAAGATGCGCAGACTTATCAGGATGCTTATTATGCCTTTGGGCCGGGGACGAAATACTGGGAGGGTAGTGGAAACAACGACTATATAGAAACGAGAAAAACTCCGAGAAATTATGTTGATGTGTTTTTTGAGAATGAGGCAAAAATTTCTACTGTAGAGTTTAGAAAAGTAACAAAAAGCGGGAAAGTAATTATAGTAAAACGGCCTATTGGGGTTGTGAAAGTTACCTTTGATACGCCTATGGTGCATTTACAGCGACATAAGACTAAAGAAATTCTTCCAGCGTCGACAGCATATGTTAAGGGTACAAAATATTTTACCTTTCTTTTAGAAAATCAACTCAATGAAATTAACATGTCTGTCAGTAATGTTCTGCTAACTCCACCTCTTGGTTATTCTAAGTACGTTGATTATTTGCGAGTGGGTTTTGTACAAACTACGAAAGAAATAATATTCAGTCTAAATTTGTATAACTCTACAACTAAAAAAATGTATTCTCGAGAATTTGATCAATTATCCGCTACTAAAAATTTTAGAAATAGTATCATTCAATACGATAGGAAGCCGAGAGTTTACTCTTATGTTGATACTTTGGTAGAAGATACCATAGGAGGAAACTTCTATCCTGCAGCGTTACCTACCATTCCTTTTATTCCAACTATGCTCTTTGGGGCAGAGAATGAAGAAGGCATAAGAACTAAACCGATTCTATATAATAGAAGAGAAAATAAATCATATCATCTTAAATATTACTTGGGGAAAAAAGTTGAAAATATGACTATTGTAGATAAACCTAGTCATTTCCCTGTTGTTTGGATTACGGGAATTGATTCGAATATAGATGGGGCAATACCTTATCGTTATAAAAAATTGATTAAGTATAATACGTATTTGACAGTAACTGTATCTAGATATGGTGTCTATGATTTTATAAAAAAAGATTTGGCACTAAGTGGTATTTATACGAAGCTAGCCGTATTAGACTGGCAACATATTCAAGAAGTGGGATATTCAAAAGTAGAAGATATAGGGGCCTTAGAAAAAGCTCAATTACTTGACTATTCTTTTGCAATTAAAGACTCTGATGCAAATAGTTTTCAACAGCTTGCTTCTAGTCCTTTTAGGTTTGATAATGTGCAGCGTAATGGACAACGAGTTCTTTATTACAAAAAATCTGCACAAAAAGCGAGTGTAAAGGGTGATTTTGCCTCACCAATAGAAACAGATATGCATATAGAAACCAACTGGAAAGAAGTTCCCACTTCAGAATAACATAATGCATTGAAGTAGTTTTACTATTTTTATGCTAAAACTAAGAGAAGAGCCCACCCTCACGGTGGGCTTTTTTGGTGTATGTGTTCTTCTTTAGCATGATGTGAGCTTTGCACTGCATACAGTTTGCGTGAAAAACGCAGTATATGTATGTAGTTTTTTTAATAGTTGTGACGGCTCATTAAGTAATTTCTAAAATCGTTGCAATTTTATTTCTTTTTATTAATTATTTGTTTTTTCAAGAATAATTCTTGATTTTCTTTATTTCGTATGTTAAATTCTTCAAAGTGTCGAATTTTCTTAATGTCTGCATTGGCATTAGGGAAAGCGCACAAAAGATAATAATACTTTATGAGGCGGAAAAAGATTATGAAGATAACAAAGATGAAGCGGAATATGATGTGGAAAGTTGGTGTGGTATGTGCGCTTTGCGCGATGGTGTTGCTCAGTGGCTGTAAGAACGCGAAGTTGGAAGCAGGCGAGAAGCGGCTAGTGAGTGCAAGCCTCGGCGGAGGTGAAGTGCGTAGCGGGCGCAGTAGGCGTGCCGTAGCGAGTGGGAACGCGAGTGCGCAGAACGCGTATTATCAGAGTAAGTTTCGAGTGAAGTTGAAGGGAAGCAGTGGAGTAGGACAGTACTTGACCTTGAATAGTGAAGGTACGTTAGAACTAGCAGCGGGTACAGAAGGGTACGATGCGAGCCAGATATGGTACTTTGACTACGATGGGTATATTTTTTCACTCTCTGGAGGGAAAAAATCATGTCTGTATCAAAGCAAGGTCATTGATGACTCGTATGCTACGGGGTATTTACATTATGAAGTATTGGTAGCAAAACCTGTGATGTGTAATCAGTCGTACTATAAGGTGAACGAAGAATTGTTCAAAGTGAAGTTAGAGCGTGCCGAGGAAGATGAGTTGTATTTTACGACAACGAGGCATTACGATGAGCGAGGCGAAGCCTTAGATCAAAACGACCTTATGAGGAGCAAAGAAGCGAATAAAGCATACCTAGGGTCTCAACATGGCGGAAAATTGGTATTTGATAAGGAGAGGCGACATGCATTTTCAGTGGAGCTGGAAGTGATGGAAGATGAAGAGGTGTCCCCAGCATATAAAAACTTTACAGGGTATTATGTGAATTTTGTAGAGAGCGAAGAGAAACAGCTGCCGTTTTTCACAAACAAGAAGAGTGGTAAGCATGCGTACATAGGGAAAGAGGTACTAATACACGATTTGTATAGATACAAGGTAGCGTATTACAAGGAGAGCGTAAGCGCGCCATCAGAGGTATTTAGTAAGAATAAAATAGTGCCGAAGCCTCGCTATAGATTTGATTTTAGAGGAGCACCAAGAGTTGTTCCTCAAATTGATAGACCCAAGAAGAAGCAAGAAGAGCCGCTAGTATTAGGCGCAAAGTCTCGGGTTTTGTTAAGTGAAAAAGTGATAGCTCTAGGAACAAAGCTAGAGGATTTAGCAGCGCCTAAGGTTGGAGCACATGAAGCGCTGATTATATGTATGTATAATGCGGAAGGACAACTTGTAGATGGGCAGTGTACAGGATCAAGTAAGAAGCTAGTTGGAAATTATGAGCACGCAATTAGCGCGAAGCCTAGAGGATATTATTATGAAGGGTTAGATGCGAGCAAGATAGCGATAGCGAATGAGGAGTACAAGATTAAGGATGATTTGTATAGGCTGTATAGCGATGGGGGAGCGCAGGTATATATCAACCCGAATAAGTTTTGGCATGCCTTGAACGTAGTGATACCCAAGGGAGTGAAGTGGGAGATGGAGACGAGTTATTTACCGAAGCGTGCGTTGGCTGAGAGTGAACAGCGAAATAACGTGAAGCTGTTGCTGCCCTTGTATGTGGATAATATCGGGATGATAGGAGGATACATCACGGGAGCGCAGACGCTGTATGAGATGAAGATAGGGAGCGCGGAAGAAGAAGGAGCGCTCGGTGTAGTGAAGGTGGTGTACACGGATAAGGGCACATGGGATGGTCGGAATTATACGCCGCCGGAGGCTGAGACGGCGGAGTTTCGCTATGAGTTTAAGGGGAAGGTAGTAGCGGAGCGGAGCGTGCCTATAGTGAAGGGCAAGTTACAAGCGTTGCCGGTCTTGGCAGTGTTTGTGGATTTGGAAGCGAAGAAGTTGCTAGCGCAAATAGGTGAGTCGTCGTGGGACTGGGGTAGTGGCCCGAGAATAAGCCTTGATGAGAGAGCAGGTGGTGTAGTGAGTTTGTCGAGTTTGAGTGAAGCGAGTGTGAAGGGTTTATCTGGTGGCATGAAGTTTACTGGAGGAGAGTCGAAGCATGGAATACAGTTTTTCATGCCTGAGCTGGAGCGGAATGTAGGGTATAGTTTGCAGGATGTAGGCTTGGGTAAGAGTCGGCAAAGGCGCTGGGCGTTTTTAGCGAAGTTGTTTGGCTTTGGAGCGCGAGGAGCTAGCATGAGGTATTTTGGAGGAAGAGCGTATGCGCGATTGGGCTATGTGGCACGTGGAGCAATGAGGCTGAGTAAGATGGCGAGGCTCAGACGCGTGTTGTCGCTGAATAGGTTCAAGATTTTAGGAGCTGGGATTGGAGGAGGAACCGCAATAGGGTTTATAGCAGCGGGAGCTGGTGGAGCGTTTACACCAAGCCATGGGAAGGCAGAGGATAAGAAGCAGCTACACCCTAGTTTGTCGAAAGATGCAAAGGCGGTGTTGTTGAGACGGAATGCTGCAGGAAGTTATAGGTCAGATGGGAAGCAGCAGGTGAAGAGTAAGGCGG
Source organism: Spirochaetia bacterium (assembly GCA_965196605.1). Classification (GTDB taxonomy): domain Bacteria; phylum Spirochaetota; class Spirochaetia; order WTKD01; genus CBDAKK01. The sequence goes on along the minus strand of CBDAKK010000001.1, from coordinate 281,819 downwards.
CATGGGATGAGTTGTGCGCCATAGGAGCGGGAAACGACACGAGTTGTGTGAACGCAGAAGTGGGAGTGAGCGGCAGCTATGAGGGGAAGTCGTTGAATTACAAGGTGGTGTACACGCGGAAGCGGGATAACACGAAGGAGAAGCGTGTAGAGGGAAACGTGAGTTTAGCGTGTTTTCACACGAATGAGAAGCTAAGCGGACAAGTGTACAATTACCTGTGTGTGACAGAGGAGACGCCGACGAGGGTGTATACGACGGTCAAGCCCGGAGACAAGAGAACAAAGCAGAAGATTAGGGGCAATGCAATATACTTGTTTATTGATAAAAAGAACAGCCTGAAAGATGTGAAGTTGCATATGCAGAGTATGAAGAAGATAGAGCATAAGGGTGGCATAGGGACTGATGAGTACTTGCTTATTGCAAAGTTTCCGAGCATACTCGCTGCTGCCAATGAGCCTATGATGCATATACTCAGTGGTGTAAATGGCAACGATAATGTTATAGCATCGAAAGATGAGAAAGGAAATCTTTCTATTTATCCACAAGCGAGAGAAGAGATTTATAAGGATAAGGTGAGCATACAAGAAGGCGTAATTACCTACCACTATGAAGCAGAGAATAAGGAGAAACATGTTTCGTTTGGTTGTCCTCTTGGAGTACCTGGAGGGAGTGTTTATCGCTGCATAGCGCTTAAGGAAGGAGAGTATAGAGCCAATGCTAGAATACTGAAGCATCCTGCAACATCGGATGGAATAACAAATGAGACGCAGTTCTATGAACCATCCTATGACTTTGGCCTAGGAACGGCGTACTGGAAGGGCAGTGGAAATAACGACTATATAGAAACGAAAGAAACGCCTGAAAACTACATAGATGTGTGGTTTAGAGACGAAGCGAGAATTGTCTATGCTGAGTATAAAACTAAAATTGGAAACAAGACGATTATGATCACCAATCCGATTGGGGTTGTGAAAGTTGAGTTTGATAGTTCGAAAATACGCTTTGATAGAATGAAAAAATTATCCGCGGATAAGTATAAAAAAAATTTAAAATTAGAAGTTATAACGGATGAAGGACAGAAATTCTTTCGATTACCTGATAATGCTTTTAAGATTCGGGATGATTTTCAAACTGATGAGGATTATAATATTTCTGATAGTGATAGTGATAGTGATAGTGATAGTGATAGTGATAGTGATAGTGATAGTGATAGTGATAGTGATAGTGATAGTGATAGTGATAGTGATAGTGATAGTGATAGTGATAGTGATAGTGATAGTGATAGTGATAGTGATAGTGATAGTGATAGTGATAGTGATAGTGATAGTGATGAGAGATATAACAAATCTTTTAAAATGTCAAATAATGTTACTTTAAAGGCTGAGAATATTGTATTGATACCCCCTGCAGATTATCCCGATTACGTACAGTATGTGCGAGTAGGATTTGTTCAAACTCTAAAAAATGATGTAAACGCCTTGACTCTTTATAACAAGGGTACCAAAAAAATGTATTCTGTGACAGTTGATAGGCTTCTCGATACTCAAGATTCTAGGAAATTTACACAATACGGCTGGACTCATCCAAGAATATATCCATATCCTGATAGTTGGATAAATAATGAGTTGTCATCAGCCCATTTTAGAGGGCAAAACTTTTACTACTATAGCAATTGGTTACGTACTTCTTTCTTTTTAATAGGCTCTCCACAAGACGAAGAGGAACAAACCGTTACTATCGATGATGCATTTAGAGGAAGGGCGCACTGTTCTATTGGTAGCAGGGCTTCTTTTTTAGAGGTTGATCTTGATAACACTATGATACAACGCAGCAATTGGATTACAGGTATTGACTCAGATATTGAGGGCGCGCGAGTGTATCGTTACAAGAAAATTCGGAAATACAATACATTTCTGGCTGCCACGGCTTCTTCCGCAAAAGGTGATGAGAATTATTATTTTGATACCGTAGGATATTATGATTTGAGGACAGGTGAACCAGCACACAAGCCATTGTCGGATGGTGTTTATATAAAGCTTGCAGAATTACAATGGAACGCAATACAGGAAGTGGGATTTGAAGATAAGAAGTCTATAGTAAATGTAAAACAGGCAAGGATGACTGATTATTTTTATCAGGTCAAAGGAGCAACAAAACACGATGAGGAAGAATGGATGGATGAGTTTGTTGACATTGACATTCCCACTAACAAGAAACGAGATTATTCTTTTAGAAGAGTAGAAAAAAATGGGCAGCGAGTGTTGTATTATAAAAAATCTATTCAAGCGGCTTTTGAGAATAAGGACTTTGGCTCTCAATTAAAAGATGATGAATACATCAAGAAACATTGGGAAGAAGAAGTGCCAACGACACGGTTACATGCTAAAAATGTGGAGTGGCATAAGAACCCGTTGTGGCATGATGAGTAATTGCTGGTACACAATCTGAAGTAGACGTAAAAACACAAAGAGTCCACAAAATTGTGTGGGCTCTTTGTATTTTGTGAGCATCTGTTTGTTTTTGTATTATGGGTAGCTAAAAAAGACTGTTCCCTTTACCCCCTTGGGTTTATTTGCTACAGTGGAGAAGGTACGTAACACTTGAAGGAGAGGTGACCGAGTGGTTGAAGGTGCACGCCTGGAACGCGTGTGTGCTTTAACGAGTACCGAGGGTTCGAATCCCTCTCTCTCCGTGGCTCCTTAAGCCTTGGTGCTGTGCAAGTCATTGCTACCGAACTCCGTCAGGTCTGAGAAGAAGCAGCGGTACGTAGATTATGGCTGTGCTGCAGATTACTGAGGTCTTAGGGGGCTTTTATTTTCCCACAATCGTAAATCACTATAATAAACATAAGTGTTCGGTCATTTTATTTGTAAAATACTATTTTTGAATTCAGCTCGTTTTTACGTTCATGGTGTAAGTGTAGTTTTATGTACCCTTGTGTTCTTTTCTGCTTGTGGTGGCAAAAAAAACTCTGAAGAAGTGGCAGAAACAGCTGTCCCGTCGGTGCATGGTTTGCAACTTGTTGCAGCGCCCATTGTTGCAAGCATACAAGGTACTGGTGTAGTGCAGGGGAATGAAGAGACAGTTGTTATTTCTAAAACCAGCGGCACTATTACTCGCGTGTTATTTGATCTAGGTGATAGGGTGCGCGCGGGGGCTGTCTTGGTTTCAGTTGAAAACGAGGCGTTGCGACAGGCCTTGCAGCAGTCTGAAATAGAGCTTGAAAATGCTAAAAAAGCGCTTCGAGTTAATCAGTCGCTTTTATCTTCTGGCGCAGTTTCGCAGGTAGAAGTGCAGTCCTCACGCGCGCAATATTATGGTGCGCTTGCGCAATATAAAGTGAGGTTGGAGCAGTATAACGACTCTATTATTAAGGCACCCATAGACGGCTATGTAGTCGATAAGAACAAAGGCATTAGTAGTGGGAGTGTCATTGGCAGTGGCGCAGTTGTAGGGAGAATATCAAAACGCGACGCTATAAAAATTGAAGTTGCAATAGCAGATGTGTATGTGCCGCTTATTGCGCGTGGAGATACGGCAGTGGTACGCATACCTGCAATAGGTAGCAAGGCCTATACCGCGCGTATTAGTCGCATATCTTCTGCTGCTGATACGGTAACGGGTACGGTGACGGTGACGGTTGTGCTTGACACCGCGGCGCAGTCTCACATGCAGTCGCAGTTTCGCACGGGGCTTGTTGCGTCCGTAGAACTCTTTGCCACACAAAATGGCGTGTACCCCATAATTCCCAAGACATCTATACATGAGGAGGTGTTGGGTGAAATCTCGCGTAAGTTTGTGTACCTTGTGCAGGATGCGAGTTTTTCTAAAAACTCAGAAGCTGGGCAGCTTGAGGCAGGGACACCAGTCACGGTTGTAAAGCGTCTTGTGCAAACGGGTAAGGAATTTGTTGGAAATGTTGAAGTGCACTCTGGTATTTCCGAATCGGAAGTCTCCAATACTGTCGTGCTTATTTCTGGTGCCGAACAATTATTTGAAGGGGCAAGGGTTCTTGTGAAAATAATTGGAGCAACAAATACGTTCTAGTTCATGAGTATAGGGAATTTTGCGCTTCGCAATAGCGTTTCTATAAACACACTGCGGGTTTCTTTAGCCTTGCTGGGAATATACATGCTTTTCAGTTTACCACGTGAGCAGTACCCCAATGTTCCCTTGTACTACGTACACATTGTGGTTGCGTATCCCGGAGCCACTGCCTACGAAGTTGAAAAAGACGTTACACAAAAAATAGAAGATGAGCTTCAAGGAATAAGCGATGTAAATGATATTACTTCTACCGCTTCAAATGGACTCAACTTTACCCGTTTAGAATTTTCGCAATCTCTTTCTGATGAAGAATTTCAAAATCGCTACCAAGAAGTTCAAGCCCTTATATCTAATATTTCAGACCTTCCTGAGCAGGCACATGACCCCGAGGTAGAAAACTTTACCTATTTAGATTTCTTACCCATCGTTAACGTTATTGTTTCTGCAGACCTTCCCTTTGCAGAGCTGATGGAGTACGCTGCACGGGTTGAAACAAAGCTGAAAACTACACCCGGAGTACTCAAGGTTGAAAATAAAGGCTTGCTTAAAAAACGCGTTCTTGTACAACCGGATATTGTAACTATGGGCGCGCGGGGCATCGCTGTTCAAGAAATAGAAAGCGCAATACGCAAGTGGAATATGTCAATTCCGGGCGGTACTTTGCATTCTGAGAATCAATCGTATAACATACGCATGTCTTCAGACATTGCCACTCCCCAAGACGTTGGGAATATTATTTTACGCAGTGGAGAGAACACCTTCACCACCATTGCCGATGTTGCGCGAGTTTTTGAAGACTATGACATGACTGAGCAACGGGTACGTTTTAACGGCAAGAGTGCTGTGGAATTTAGGCTTTATAAAACTGGGACCGCAGATTCCATTAGTATGGTTGATGAAGCAAAGAAGCGAGTTGCAGAACTCTCGGAGAAATTTCAAAATGAAGGTGAAAATATTCACTTATCGTTTTTCTCAGACACTACTGAAAACATTAATAATACAATCAACATTCTCGTTTCCAATGCAGTGTTGGGCTTTATTCTGCTTTTCTTGTCGCTTTTAATTTTTTTAGGTTGGCGTTCCGCTGTTATTTCCGCACTGGAAATTCCATTCACCTTTGCCACAAGTTTTTTTGTTTTAAAACTTTTGGGTATTACCCTAAATAGTTCTACGTTATTTGCCCTCGTCTTAGTCCTTGGCATGATAGTAGACCACAGCATTGTTATTCTTGAAAACATAATACGTCTGCGGCATTCGCATGGTAAGAGTAGAAAAGCTGCTGTGATAGAGGGTGTAAGCGATGTTGCATTTCCGATAGTAACTTCCACGCTCACCACCATAGGCACATTTTTGCCGCTTGCCTTTATGCCCGGCTTTATAGGAAAGTTTCTGCTTCCTGTTCCGGTAACCATAACAGTGACGCTTGTTATTTCTACAGTGAGCGCATTGATAATAATTCCTATTCACTATTTGGAAATGCCCGGTCGCGATAGAACGCACGACTTTGCGATATTTGATTATGCTCGAAATATTTTACAATACACGCTAGAGCGCATATTACGCTTTAAGGTGCTTGTTTCCTTGGGTGTGCTTGTAGTGGTGGTTGGTGTGGTGTTCATGCTCTTGTTTGTACCCGTAAGTTTGTACGACACAGAAGACCAGCCTTTTTTCTTTGTCGATGTCACCATGCCTTCGGGCACGTCCATAGAACGCTCGTATAGGATTATGCATGAAATGGAGCAGGGCATTTTATCGATTAAGGATGAGAATTCTATAACGGGGGTGCTCATGCTCATAGGTAACACAGACCCCGACCTCGCTGAGGGCATACGAATTGATAGGCCACATAATGCGCAATTTCAAATAGGCGTGGAAAATCCTAATAGCAATCCCAATGCCACTCCCATAGATGAAATTATGGACGCAGTGCGTGGCATTATAGCGCCCATAGCAGGTGCAAACTCGGTGCGCATACGCAAACAACGTACGGGCCCGCCCGTTGATCCCGCCATTGGCTACCAGCTTGTAAGCGATGACTTAAACGCGCTTGCCGCATTGGATGCCTCTATACGTCGAAGGCTTACTCAGTATGACGAGCTGTATAATATAAAGAGCAACTTCCAATCGAAGATACCTTCTTTATCGATAACAATAGATTCTCAAAAAGCCTCGCGTTATAATCTTTCCTTTGATTACATTGGTAGCACCATACGGAGTTTGTTTGCCAATGATGGGGTAAGCTCTATATTTGTCGATAATGAACAAACCAATATTGTAGTATCGAGGGGTAATGATACTTCAGAAGCAAAGAATTTTTTAGCGTTTTTGACCTTTCCTACAGAACGTGGGACTATAGTTCCCCTTTCTGCATTTGCAACTATAGAAGAGCAGCGTGACTTTACTTCTATTTATAGAAAAGATGGCAGGCGGCAGGTCAACATAAGCGCTGAGGCAAGTAAGCGTGATAGGGTTAGGGATATACACGATGATATGTTGCTTTTTGCGAAGGAGGAAATTGCAGCCTTGGGCGTGCCAGTAGAGTTTACCATAGGTGGAGAATTTAGCCAATTTTCAAACTTGCTCAACGACATAATACGCCTGTTTCTTATTAGCATTGTTTTGGTCTACTTTGTACTTACTGTTGAATTTAAGAGTTACTTCCAGCCATTTTTGATAATGTGCACGGTTATTTTTACAACCATAGGGGTTGGTGCGTATCTGCTTATAAGCGGTACTGCGCTTTCCATATCGATACTCTATTCTTTTGTGGCGCTTGTTGGCGTTGTGGTTAACAATGCAATAGTGCTTATAAGTACGGCAAATGACAACGTGGCTCATCAACACATGGCGCACCACAATGCTATTATTGTTGCTGCAAAGCAGCGCTTTAAGCCCATTGTGCTCACCAGCTTTACAACCGTGGTAGGTCTTCTCCCAACGGCTTTAGGCTTAAGCGGCAAGTCTCCTATTTGGCAGCCCATGGCATCAACCATAGTCACAGGCTTGTTTTTCTCTACCATAACAACACTCTTGGTTTTACCTGCCTTGTATGAATTATTTTCCTTTGATCATAAACTTAAAAATAAAAGCCATAAAACTGATGCAAGTGTGTATGATGGTGCAAGCGTAGACCATGTGAAGAAAAGCAATAACCACAATCCTGTTGTTCTTCATGAACAGAATGACCATGTTGACATTAAAAGCACCGTGCCGAAAAAAAGAAAAAAAAATTCTAAAAAGCCCAGCAAGAAATTAGCAATGCATAATAATAAGACAAAGCATGTTTGCAGTTATGCAGAAAAAAAGCAAGGTATAGACGAAGTGGTGTCTGCGCTTATTAATACTCCCCGTGTACAGCAGAGTTCAAGGGTGCTGCATTTTAATGCTACAGCTTCTACGCATCATACTGAGGAAAGGGAGACCTAAGACTTACATGAAGTGTATTTTTACGTGTTCCAATATGCTTCAATTGCGTATTGTTTGCGTACTCTTAGTAAGTGCGTGGTTTTTTCATGGGGCAAACTTGTGGGCTCAAGATGAGAGTGAGCATGCCTCGCTGTCTCCGAGTGAATTTGTTTCGCGTGTGCTTTTGTATAGCAACGAAGTGCAGCTCATAGAACTTGAAGCGCAAATTGCTTACCAAACTAAGAAACTGACGTGGAAAAAATTAGTAGTTCCATCTTTTAATTTGAAGCTGTATCCATATGGCTATGATAGTAGCCGAGTCAATACATTCATATCGCAATACGCGCCAAATCCTAATCCCTTGGCTGCTTCAAAGAATCCTGTTATTTTTTCAGGACTTCGTCCTCTTGGTATAGACAAAAATTATCATGTTTTTGGATATGGCTTGGAATTTAAAACATTTACACCCTTCGGCGGTTTTTTTGGCTTCAACTTTGATAATTTTTTTCTTAGTGATTTTTCTGAAGATCATAGACAGCGTATTAAATTTGATTTTACGCTTTCTCAGCCATTGTTTGTAAATAATGTGCTCATTGACTTCCGACCTTTTTTTAATGAGTTTGCAATTATAAACCAGAAGTACGACATGGCCTTGGTTGAGAAAACAAATAAGAGGAATCAAATTATTAAGGGCGCGTATAATCAAGCTTATGCGCTTATAACACTTACAAAACAAAAAGATCTTTTAGAAAAAACCGTGGCAGTGCTTAGTAAAGACTTACGCGCTATGAATGTTCGTTTAAAGAATAAGCTTGTTTCTAAAGTGGCGGTACAAAGCTTAGAGCTTGCGTTATCGCAGCAGCAGCAAAACCTTCGAGACATTACGAGTTCTTATAACGACTTGCGGAGGAATGCGCAGCGCATGATTGCGCATGATTCGTTTTCGCTTGTGATGAAAGAGGATGAATTCTTTCTAAAAGAGAAGTTCGTTCAAGAACGTTTTGTTTCTCAAAGTGTTGAAAACAACTACAAGGTTAGAAAAAAATATTTAGAATACCAAGTGGCAAATAAGAATATCTTTTCTAAAGAAATAGAGAGTAGGCCGACAGTGAATTTTAAACTTTCTTTAGAACCTCGATACCCACAGCCGAGACCAAATACAAAGGACTTTTGGAAATCTTTTACCGATTTTTCTGCAGATGGTTCGACAGTAGATATTAATTTTACCACGGTTTTTACCATACCTCTTTTGACAGGATTTGAGCGTAAGCATAGGCGCATGCTCGATATCTTATCGGTTGAAGCCTATCGAAAAAGCTATGAACAAGAACTTGCTGATGTGCGCAGGGCTATACAGCATCAGGAAGAGCAATATAACGATATGCGTAAAAAACGCAATGAGATAGAAAAAGAAGTATTGTTGCAGCGCGTTTTTCTCGATGAAAAAAACATTCAATTAAAACAAGGCACTACTAGTTTGCAAGAGCGTCTTCGTCAGGAGTTAAAATTGATTGAGGCGCTGAACAAAAAATGGGACGTAGAGCAACAAATGCTGTTATTGGCTTTGGATGTTTTAGACGCTAAGGGCGTAGATCTCGCCACGCTTTTGAAATAGTCTTCATGCCTCCTTAACTCCGCATACTCGCAAATATTCATGAAGTGCTATGACGATGTGGTACAAGGTACTTGCAGGCGCATCTGCCGATATGTTTTCGAGTGACGCATTTAATTGGTCGTGCCATACGCCTGTTTCTTCTATAAGGTAATAATCGAATAAGGCTTGTATTACCATGTCTGCGCGTTCTATGTATTGCGCCTGTGCTTGTTTATCATGGGTTCTCTCACTCATAGCAAGATGTGCTTTCAACGCTTCAGTCTGTACCCATAATCTGTGAGTATCTCGGTAGATCCTGCCATCACTGTGGTTTTCATCGTACCCGAGTCCATGTGTGTCAGTACCGTGTTCTGTTGCAAAGGTGTAGAGCATGGGCAGCTCAGCGGTGGTGTTGCCACTTAATGTTTCGTATTTATACAAAAGCCACGTCCATTCATAATGGTGCCCCGCATCTATGAAATTTCCCTTCTTGGGGTCGTGCTGCCAATCGTCGGTAAAAAATTCTCGCAGTATCCCTTCTTCCTTTTGAAAAAAATGCTTCGTGAACAATGCGTAAATCTTTTCGGCTTCTACAAGCCATTTTTTATTTCTAAAAAGCTCATAGAGATTTAGGAGTGCTTCAAACATATGCATGTGCGGATTTTGCTGACGCGGCGTATCATCTGCGGGGAAACTTGTTATAAACCCTCCATCCGCATGTCGGAGTCTTGTATCTACAAAATGCCATACTGATTCAAGCAATTGCAGATGCGCTTCTTTTTGTGAGACATATGCAAGCCACCCAAGCCCAAGTATGAGAAACGCATGTTCATAGGTGCGCGCATGTGTGTCGACGTGAGTGCCGTCTGCAGCAGTGGTTGAAACAAAGCCACCATGTGCCCGTTGACATTTGTTGACCACAAACTCAAGGGCAGCCTCAGCAGTTTTCAAGCCATCGTAATATCCCCACAATGTTCCCGCGCTGTGCGAGAAAATATTGCGCCCATGTATACGAAAACGCTTATCACGGCTTATAAGCGGACGAGCATCAAATGTGAGCGCTTCAACATAGCCTCCATGGTGCAAGTCGTAGCCTGAAGTTGCCCACCGTTCAAGCGAATTTTTGAGAAATGAGTGAGCCTTATTTTGCAATGTGTTCATACCTTTAAAGTATACTTCGTATGCGTAAAACTTACTGTAACGTAGGAGGGTTTTCGTGTTAATTGAGCATGAATTACAGTATTGACGCTGAATGCTGAAGATTATTTGTTCTAATAGTCATCTAAAAGTGTAATGTCGAAATTTAATAATGCCGATTATAATAGTAATACATTTATGGTAGATGAGAAGCAGCTTCGTGCCTTTGAACAAAGATTATTAGAACTCGGTGATGAACGCGCTATTTTAGAAAAAGAGGGCAAAAGATTCTCTTCTGTTTTAGATTCAGAAGAAGATACTACGGAAACGCAACGCGGCATTCTTCAAAATTTAATTACCAGCGCTCTTGAAAGTGAACAGAGTGAAAAAGATGTTGATGCAGCAGGTGAAGAGTCTCTCACGGATCCAACGCTTGATGAATTTGATAGCCTTCTTAAAGACGCTGATGCATTGGGCGATATATCCTCTGAATCGCTTGATGACCAAGTAGATGACGTCCCCGTTGAAGAAATAAAAGATAATATAGAGCTTATTGAGCAAGAAGTAGACGATGATGTTGTAGATGTTACAGCTTCTGGTGACTTTGCATTGCCTGAAACCTATCAAACAATAAGTGCTGATGTGTCGCTGTTATCATACGATGAAGTGTTTTCGATGGAAGCTCCGCCTAAAGCTGAGCGTTCTACGGGTACGAGTTCTGAAGTCGAAAACTTGATTCGTGATGATCCACTGTTAGCTGTAGATGACAATAAAGGATTTAGAGCAGATAGCCAATATAAGTCGCTTCGAAGTTTTTCTGTCGATGATGAAAAACTCTTTTTTGAAAATTTAGATACCTATAATATCGTAATAAAAAAAGCCGTATTTGCTATTTTAACAGATGAAAAAATGAGTCATTTTGCTGAGAAGCTTGTTGACCTTATTTTTGATTCTGCAACATCACAGGTTGTACATCGCGAATGTGAAAAGCTCTTGAAGGTATTGCTTCCGAGTCCCGTGGAACCCACGATATATACCCATGAAACCTTGTCTGAGAGGCTTTACACTTCCTCTGAAGCTGTTGCGAAATCAGTCAATATTGTAACTCGGCGTATTATTCCTCTAGCTGCTTGTTTGGTGTTAGTAGTGTTTTTTGGTTTTTTCTTTCTCGTTCAACCTGCTCGTGCTTTTATATACTATAGTTTGGGTTTTCATGCATTAAAAAAACATGAATATGAGGTAAGTGAATCGCACTTTATCAAAGCCTCGGACATATGGTCTATAGAACAGTTTTATTTTTCATATGCTAACGAATACGAACAACAAAGGCGTTATGCTGATGCGAAGAACAAGTATTTACAACTTATATTTGGGCTTGATGATCATTTGCGTACTTATACGCAAGAACTTATTTTAGAAGATCGATTATTTACCACTATTCTTGTCGATGATACTTTTATACCAGTAGAAGATATAATACATTATTCGCGTACAGGATTTTTAAATCTTGCTGCCTTTACTCGTGATGTAGAAGGTGACTTTGAAGAGGCGCGTATATACTACAATACTTGGCTTTTAAAGCGTCCCCATGATAGTGACTTTTATATAGAGCTTGGCAACACCTATGTAGAATGGTATGATGTGGAGCAAGAAGTTGATATTCTCGAACAAGCGCGCGTTATGTATGATAAAGCGACAGTTTTGAGAAATAATGACGACACTTCGCTTATAATGCGCATGCGATATGCAATTCGTGCTGGGGATGATGCGTATATTGACTCGCTTTATAAAAGTTTATTGTTTACATCTGATTCTAATAGGCCTCCGTTTATATTTGTGCCTTATGTGGAACTTGCGATGTACAGACTTATGCAGCATAAACCTTCCTATGTTGCCGAAATACTTGATATCATTAAGTCACATGAGCAGGAATATATCGACTTAGATTATCTGTATGCGCAGTATTACGCTCATATTGGATACGATGAACCTTACCAGCAATCGCTTTTGCAAGCTCAAGCTCAATATGCAAATCAAAAACTACTGCGTGGGAAAACCTTGTATTACGCAATAGATACCAATATCTTATTAGGTCAACTATTGTTGACCAAATACGATAATATTATTTACGCAAAGCAGACACTATTGGAAGCTCAAAAACGCTATGAAGATATGCGTTCACTACTCTTACATAACAATAATAACTCTCTTGCTCGCTTATATGAGCTACAAGCGGAAATAGCAATATTGGAGAATGACCTTGTATTAGCGCAAGAGTATATAGCTACTGCGCAAGAAGAAAATTATGAATCCTTGACCCTTGCTTATCAGCAAGGTGTTATAGAATATGTGTCTCAAAATTACTACAATGCTGCGCAGCACTTTCTTAGTATTGTTGATAAATATTTGTTTGCTGAAGATATGAAAATACCAACTTCCGCTGATGTAACAGTGGACGCATTGCAATATACAGCTGTTGTGGATAGAGAAGAGAAGATATTTTCAGAAAATAAAAGCAATGTATTAATTGCCACTGCCAATGCTCTGTATTTTTCGGGCAATTACTCCACGGCTGCTTTGTATTTTGAAAAAGTACTTACAGACATGAAAGAAACTTCTATCTCCTTAGCAAATACCATATCCTATGTTACCCCAGATGATGCTGAAGAAATTTCAAATGCACGGCGTATTGGTTTTTTGAGAAATAATTTTGGTGCAGCTTTGTACCGTTTATCTGAGCAACAGGGTAATAATGCACAAGACTTGTACTCTCGTGCTATGAATGAGTTGACTCTTGCAAATAGGATTATGCAGAATACATATCGTACTATCACCAGTAGCAATCGAAAAATAATACCAAATTTGTCTGAAGCCAACATAGAAGCAATAGTTAATGGCTCTAATATTGTGCAAATTTACCCTAGCATTCTTCTTACCTTGCATGGGTCTCCGCAGCGGTACTACAATGAAATGCTTAATGAATAGCAGTAGCAGCTTTTTATGGTCATGCTGAGAAGCATAAAATAAAGTGGTGTTTTATATCAAGCTACTTTTTCTATCGTGAAGTTACAGGCTTATCACTTTTTTTGTTCATCTTGAATCTTTCTTTTGAAGAGAAACAAGATTAAAAATAAAAAAAATATATTTTTTATTGCATTTTCCAATTTGATTGCCTATATTCAAATTAATTATAATTTGCAATAAAAATATTTTTTATATTCTATGAAATATACCTAACATACTTATGTTGTTCTAAAATGACACAACAGGTATTCTTTCACGTAGTTTCTGTGTATTTTTTACATGCTTGTAGGCATTGCATTACCATTTATGTGTAGAAAAAAATGCTCAGGACTTTGGCCTCCAAAGCTATTCTTACTCTATATATCACTTTTATTTCTTTATGAGTACTTTCTAAAAGTGTATGAATTTCTATTTTAGAATACACTCCTTAAATTGTTGTAATACAATAACTTACAATATTTCAATCACGTAATGTTTTTGTAATTCCTAAAGTGAGTACTGGCATAGTCATTGCATTTATTAGGTGTATAACATAGAGGTGTTTCAATGAGACAAGCATTTTATGATGATAAAGACATTCTTAGTAAGTATTTAAAAGATGTGCGCGAGTACGATGTCTTGGAAGCTGATAAGCAAGTAGAACTTGTTATTAAAGCTCAAAAAGGCGATGAAAAAGCGCGTAATTTACTTATATCTACTAATTTGCGTTTTGTAATGGAAGTTATAAAGCGTTACAAATATAGTGGAGTTTCTGTTCAAGAACTCATTTCTGAGGGTAACTTTGGTCTGTTTGAGGCAATAGAAAGATTTGATGTAAAACGACAAAATCATTTCATTTCATATGCGGTATGGTGGATTCGTTATTATGTGATACGAGCTATTCAAAAGTACAGCACCGGTGTTCGAATACCTGCAAATAAAAAGCGAGAGATTGTGCAAATAAAAAAACTTGAGCAGGAAAATTATTACAAGGGCGAAATGAACTCTTCGACTGTGTTAAAGCAGATACAAGATACTATGGGAGTTTCAGAAAAATACATTCTTCAGCTTCAAAACCTATCGCGAGATGTAGATTCCATTGATCAAGTAGTGGAAATGGGAGATAATGGTAGAGCTACTTATGAAGATATACTTGAAGACTCCAAGGTAGAAGATCCGTATTTGTTTGCTTTACGTGGAGAGGAATTTGAAGTATTGCTACATTGTCTTGAAAATATTCCAGAGCGTGAAGCTGAAATAATAAAGAAGCGGTATGGTATTAATGGCATACGTCCACGTTCGTTGCAAGATTTAAGTGAAGAGTACGGACTTACTAAGGAGCGTATACGTCAATTAGAAATTCGAGGCATATGTCGAATGAGATCCATTGTTGCAAAAATGAAACTTTTGGAAGTAGCATAGCGTTCTTCGCAGATACAATACAATTCTTTTTAGAAGCATCCGCAAAACCTTGGCTTGTATTACTAGTAATGCAGAGGTTTTTGTGTGCTTTTTACGTTTCAGAGCGTCTGCTTAACCATGAGACACTGCGTCACCAATTGCGAAGTGTGTCGCTTTATTGCTTTGTTACGCGGTAGATACAAACTTTGTGCGTATTGTGCACTCCTAAAAAAAATTCCAAAAGCATATCTTTCTTATATAAATTGAAGAGGTAACTACTCGTCGTTATGTTACACATGAGATACTCTTCACCTACTGTGTAATTATTGATTTCTTTATTTTTACATGTACAGGAACTTACTTATAACAGATCCACATACAACAAAAGGTACATCATGTACTAATGTGTAAATGCCGCCGATCAGGTTTGAACTGATGACACGAGGATTTTCAGTCCTCTGCTCTACCAACTGAGCTACAGCGGCACATTATATTTCATAATATCGTATAACGCATTGTTGAGCAAGGGCAATAGAAAATAATTGGTGGATTCAAGGGGGAAGTGCAACAGAGGGGGAGTAAGAAAGAGGAAATAAAAAAAGGGACACCTTGCACTCACAAAGCAACCTCCGTCCCAAAATCACGCCGCCCAATACAGACGTGAACCTAGAGCTCACGACCGCTTTAGCCCCAAGCGGCGGCACGGAATACAAACTGTGCGCAAGCGCAGGCTGCTTACACATACAAAGTAACCTTACGCTGTTAAAGCAACACCACGTACGCAAAGCAACCTTGCGCGCTAAAGCTAGCTTGCGCTCCAAGCCACGCCGCGGAATACAAACTGTGCGTCAGCACAGGCCGCTTATAGCTACAAAGTAGCTTACACATTGTTAGTCTGCCTTCCACGCCCCAAGCGGCGCCGCGGAGTACAGACTGTGCGCTAGCGCAGGCAGCTTATGACTACAAAGTAACTTATGCGCTGTTAAGCTGCATTGCACGCCCCAAGGCCGCCGCGGAGTACAGACTGTGCGTCAGCACAGACCGCTTATACTTACGGAGCAGCTTTGTGCGTTCAAAGCCACGCCGCGGAATATAGACTGTGCGTCAGCACAGACCGCTTATACTTACGGAGCAGCTTTGTGCGCTCCAAGCCACGCCGCGGAATACAGACTGTGCGCAAGCGCAGGCTGCTTGCACATACAAAGTAACCTTACGCTGTTAAAGCAACGCCACGTACGCAAAGCAACCTTGCGCGCTAAAGCTAGCTTGTGCTCCAAGCCACGCCGCGGAATACACACTGCGCGCCAGCGCAGGCTGCTTACACATACAAAGTAACCTTACGCTGTTAAAGCAACACCACGTACGTAAAGCAACCTTGCGCACTAAAGCTAGCTTGCGCTCCAAGCGGCGGCGCGGAGTACAGACTGTGCGTAGCACAGACCGCTTACACGTACAAAGTAACCTTACGCTGTTAAAGCAACGCTACGTACGCAAAGCAACCTTGCGCGCTAAAGCTAGCTTGCGCTCCAAGCCACGCCGCGGAATACAGACTGTGCGCAAGCGCAGGCTGCTTGCACATACAAAGTAACCTTACGCTGTTAAAGCAACGCCACGTACGCAAAGCAACCTTGCGCGCTAAAGCTAGCTTGCGCTCCAAGCCACGCCGCGGAATACACACTGCGCGCCAGCGCAGGCTGCTTGCACTCACAAAGCAACTTACATATGTTCAAGTAACATTACGCGTTAAAGCAACTTTGCGCGCCGCCGCGGAGTACACACTGTGCGTCAGCGCAGTCTGCGTATAGCTACAAAGTAGCTTACACATTGTTAGTCTGCCTTCCACGTCCCAAGCGGCGGTGTGGAATACAGACTGTGCGTCAGCACAGCCCGCTTATACTTACGGAGCAGCTTTGTGCGTTCAAAGCCACGCCGCGGAGTACAGACTGTGCGTCAGCGCATTATATATACAAAGTTACTTATACGCGGTTAAGCAGTTTTTGACCCGCTGCCGCTCAATACAGACGTGAACCTAGAGCTCACGACCGCTTTAGCCCCAAGCGGCGGCACGGAGTACAGACTGCGCGGCAGCGCAGACTGATTATACTTGCAAAGTGACTTATGCACGCTTAAAGCAGCTTTGCGCATTCAAAGCCACGCCGCGGAATACAGACTGCGCGGCAGCGCAGACAACTTATACTTACAAAGTTACCTTATTTCCCAAAGCAACCCCGCCCAGTACACACATGAGCCGTAGGCGCCCGGCCGCGGGGTCCAATGCACACTGTGCGTAGCACAGACAGCTTGCCCCCAAAGCTACCTCCACGCCCCAAGGCCGCCGCGGAGTACAGACTGTGCGTCAGCGCATTATATATACAAAGTTACTTATACGCGGTTAAGCAGTTTTTGACCCGCTGCCGCTCAATACAGACGTGAACCTAGAGCTCACGACCGCTTTAGCCCCAAGCGGCGGCGCGGAGTACAGACTGTGCGTCAGCACAGACCGCTTACACATACAAAGTTACTTATACGCGGTTAAGCAGTTTTTGACCCGCTGCCGCCCAATACAGACGTGAACCTAGAGCTCACGACCGCTTTAGCCCCAAGCCACGCCGCGGAGTACAGACTGCGCGTCAGCACAGGCCGCTTACACATACAAAGTAACCTTACGCTGTTAAAGCAACACCACGTACGCAAAGCAACCTTGCGCACTAAAGCTAGCTTGCGCTCCAAGCGGCGGCACGGAGTACAGACTGTGCGTCAGCACAGACCGCTTATACTTACGGAGCAGCTTTGTGCGTTCAAAGCCACGCCGCGGAATACAAACTGTGCGTCAGCACAGGCCGCTTATATATACAAAGTTACTTATACGCGGTTAAGCAGTTTTTGACCTGCTGCCGCCCAGTACAGACGTGAGCCTAGGGCTCACGACCGCTTTAGCTCCAAGCGGCGGCGCGGAGTACAGACTGTGCGCCAGCGCAGTCTGCGTATAGCTACAAAGTAGCTTACACATTGTTAGTCTGCCTTCCACGCCCCAAGCGGCGGCGCGGAGTACACACTGTGTGTCAGCACAGGGCGCTTACACATACAAAGTTACTTATACGCGGTTAAGCAGTTTTTGACCCGCTGCCGCCCAATACAGACGTGAACCTAGAGCTCACGACCGCTTTAGCCCCAAGCGGCGGCACGGAGTACAGACTGCGCGGCAGCGCAGACTGATTATACTTGCAAAGTGACTTATGCACGCTTAAAGCAGCTTTGCGCATTCAAAGCCACGCCGCGGAATACAGACTGTGCGTAAGCGCAGACCGCTTATACTTACAAAGTTACCTTATTTCCCAAAGTAACCCCGCCCACTACAGACGTGAGCCTTAGGCTCATGACCACTTATGTCACTTAAGCAACTGATGCCCAGCATAAACGACTTACACCTAAGCACAGCCACCTTCAAGTACACACAAACTGGCACAAGTAAGTATTATAATAAAGTTACACACACTTCTAGCCATTATAAACAGTTACATCATCATCATTCCCACTTATAATGAAGTTTCCACAATAGAAAAAATAATACGCGCAATAGCAGCAAAAAACATAGAAGGCGATGTACTCGTAGTAGACGACAGCTCACCCGATGGCACCGCTGACAAGGTAAAAACCTTACAAGCAGAATACGCAAATCTCCACTTGGTAATCAATGAAAAAAAGATGGACTTGCACACGCGTACAAGGTGGGTTTGCGTGGGCCATGGAAAGAGACTATGCCTACCTCTGTCAAATGGACGCCGACTTTTCCCACGACCCCAAGTACCTTGCAGATTTATTTAATGCAGTACAGACCCACGACTTCGCCATAGGCTCACGATACGTAAAGTCAGGAGGAGTGGCAGACTGGAGCATAGGACGGCGAATACTCTCCCGTGGAGGCTCTCTTTACGCGCGCATGTGCTTAGCCTCACCCTACCACGACCAAACAGGCGGCTTTAACATTTGGAAACGCGAGGTACTAGAAACCATACTACCACAGACAAGCGCCCGTGGCTACGTATTCCAAGTTGAACTCAAATACCGCGCGCACAAACAAGGCTATAAGGGTACGGAAGTCCCCATAATCTTTGCAGACCGCAAAGAAGGAGAGTCCAAAATGGACGCCTCAATTATGAAAGAAGCCTTGTTCAGCGTCTTGACCCTGCGCTTTACCCAACGCTACGTCGAATTTGCGCTCTTTGCCTGCATAGGTGCAACAGGCATGCTGGTAAACGTGAGCCTGTTTTTCTTGCTCGCAGACCTCCTCGGAGTAAACCCCTCACTTACAAGCACCCTGTGCTTTCTCATAACAGCGCTGGTCAACTACGCACTCAACCACAGCATTACCTTTCAAAAGCACACGCAGAACACAGCCCCAAGCCTACGAGGAGCAATAAAATACCTCGGCGTAGCGCTCGGAGGGCTGGGCATAAACCTCCTCTTGTTAAACCTCATACTCTTTTTGTACCCCCTGCCTTACCTCGTCATAGCACAAGCCATTGGTATTGCAGGCGGCATGCTTTGGAACTTTCTCGGCGCCTCCAAGTTTGTCTTTAGGCAAAGACGCACAAACAAATAACAAAGCCCGCACAAAAATGCGCGGGCTACTCATAAGCGTATCGGTTAACCCTTATACGCAAACTTCTCGAAGGAATTCAAGTCCTTATATGCTTCTAGCAAGCGCTTCGTTATACCATCTTCCCCCTTAATAAGCCACACGCGCGGGTCTATATGCTTCTTATTCGGTTTATCATCACCCTCAGGATTACCAATTTGCGACATAAGGTAGTCGTGCTTTTCATCCATATACTCACGCACCGGCTCACAAAAAGCCCACTGAGTATCCGTGTCTATGTTCATCTTCACAACCCCGTACGAAACCGCCTCGTCTATCTTTGCCTTTTCGGAACCCGAGCCCCCATGAAAGACAAGATCAAGTGGCTTAGCCCCCGTACCGCGCTCCCTTTGCACAAGCTCCTGCGAATTCTTGAGAATCTCAGGAGTAAGCTTTACATTACCGGGCTTGTACACCCCGTGCGTGTTACCAAAGGCCGCCGCAACCGTAAACTGCCCAATATCCTTAAGCGCGTCATAGGCTTGCAACACCTCTTCTGGCTGCGTATACAAGCGCGAAGCATCTACATCCGTATTATCAACACCATCTTCTTCACCACCAGTAACGCCAAGCTCTATTTCCAAAGCCAAGTCCACCTTAGCCATGCGCTCTAAGTACTGCGCGCACGTTGCAATGTTCTCCTCAAGCGGTTCTTCCGAAAGGTCAAGCATGTGCGAGCTATACAAAGGCCGCTTATGCTCTGCAAAAAAGCCCTCATTCTCGGTGAGCAGTCCATCCACCCAGCTTATAATCTTACGCGCGCAGTGGTCAGTATGCAAAATAACAGACACGCCGTAGAGCGCAGCAAGCTTGTGTATATGCAAAGCACCCGTTACCGCGCCCATAACCGCAGCTCGGTTGTCCGTGTTGTCCGCATGCTTACCCGCATTAAAAACGCCACCACCCTGCGAAAACTGAATGATGATGGGTGCAGACGCCTTCTGCGCTGCGTATAACGCCGCGTTTATTGAGCTTGAGCCAATGACATTAACAGCAGGCAAAGCACAAGAAGCCTCCTTGCAATATTCAAAAACCTCCTTCAGCTCCTTGCCATATAAGACGCCCGGTCTTAGACTAAAAGTATTCATATATCCCCCTAGGTATTACTGTGTTTTTTACGAGTAGACCGCAAGCCACTCATTATCTTCGTTATTACAATGCGCGGTACTAAGCGAGAGAGCCAATAAAACAAGGTAAGCTTAGGCCCATGTATTATGACACGCTTTTTGTACAGCATGCGCGTTATAGAATACTCCACCAAGGACTCAGCCGTAGGAATCTTATTCCACCTGCTTTCTCTAAAAGACTGCGCAAAGGCATCATTCTCTCCACTAAGACTTGCCACTTTCCCAAACTCACTTTGCGTAGGCCCTGGACACACCACGCACACATGCACAGGAGTAGCGCTGTTTGCTCTGCAACACTCCTCGGCAAGGGCTTCACTCAAAGACTGCACATACGCCTTGGTGGCAAAGTAGTTTGCCATAAATGGCCCCGGTATAAAACCCGCAACAGAACCTATGTTCATAACATAGGCCGCCTTACTATAGTTGTTTGCAACGGTATGCTGCAACCTCGACAACAGCGCATGCGTCATATGCACAAGCGCACCTATGTTTAACTCAACCATGGCAAGCTGCTTTTCAAGAACAGAACCATGAAAAGCCCCATAATCCCCAAAGCCCGCATTGTTAACCAGCACCTCAAGGGGGAGAGACTCCACTGCTTGCACAAGCTGCTCTCGCATCTGTGTACTGGTCAAGTCAATGTCGTAACAACGCACCTCTACACCATGTAAGGCCACTATGTCCTTCTGTATTTCTTCTAGTAATTCCTTGCGTCGTGCTACAAGCACAAGGTTATAACCCCGCTGTGCAAACGCATACGCATAGGCCTTACCTATGCCCGCGGAAGCACCCGTTATAAGCGCATATGTTTTCATAGTTTAACTATCATTTATTATATTAAAACACACAACATTTTACCTAGTGGGGGAGTAGCCCCCACACCCCCCGTGGGGTAAGACGCTGCTCTGCGCTCCGCGCGCGAGGCTGCACGCCGTGTGTGTTCTGCTTGCGCTTTGTGCGCACACCTCTTGTTGCCAAGACGCGTGACGCGGTACGATGATGGCTCGGACGGCTGTACTTGCTATAAGCTCCATCTCTGTGTCGCACCGTCCATGGCGTCCCCTCAGCCCCGTCCATTGGGGCGGTCGTTTGCTCCGCTCCATTTAACGTTTCTAGCCGCTCGCCTACGGCTCCCGACTTTTCTTTTTTACCATCCATGGCAGCCAATGCGCCCCGTCCATGGGGCGGCTGTGATGACGCTCACGAGCGAAGCGAGGGGATGCAAACTATTGCATAAGCACCGCTGTGCGGTGCAAACATGGAGCTTGCATCAAAAGAAAAAAAAGAAGAGTACCAAAGAAAGTCGAGAGCCGAAGGCGACAGCCGTAGCAGGGATGCTACGCATAGGCTGCCAAGGACGGTACGGATGCAAACAACTAATAGCGGACGCTCGCCCCACGGATGGGGCAAATAAGAGCGCCAAGGATGGAACGTAGTGAAGCAAAGATGGAACTTGCATCAAAGAAAAAGCCGCTGTGGGAGTTACTCCCCCCCAAGGTAAAGCCTGAGTTACAAACGTGCTATAATGACATAGCACACATGCACGGGTACGCCGCACACCACGTGCCCATGGAGGACATTATGAGTTTGCAGTATTCGCTCACCGAATCAGCATTAACAGCATCACCGCATGACTACCAAGCACGGATGGAAGGGGTAAAAGTCCACAACTTTGAGAGTGTGGTGGCGCGCATGGTGCAAAAGGGAACAACGGTAACCAAAACAGACACCCTTGCAGTCTTGAACACCTTTTTTGAAGTGCTTGCGGAAATAACCAAGGCGGGGGAGTGCGTCAACATAGGCGCATTTAAAACACAACTTTCGATACAAGGCGTCTTTGATGGGGTAGGAGACAGCTTTGACCCCAAGCGCCACCACATCAACTTGAGCATGCACGCGGGGGTAGTGCTAAAAAAAGTACTGGATTCCATAAGCGTGGAGAAAGTAGCTGCCGCTGACCCCATGCCGCACTTGCTAGAAGTAAAAGACGCGGTGAGTGGTACGCTGAACAATGTAATTACCGCAGGGGGCGTGGTGGAAATAGTGGGCAGCCTGCTTAAAATTACCGGAGAGCATGCTGAAAACGGCGTGTACTTTGTGGACGCACACAAAACCCCGTACAAGGTTGTCACATTGGTGGCAAACAAACCCGCATGTCTTATTGTCATGGTGCCTACGCTGCCCAAAGGCACCTACACCCTTGAGGTACGCACCCAGTTTAATGGCAGCGGCACGGCACTTGCGCACACGCGTAAAGGCGTTTTTCCTCACACGCTTACAGTGCTCTAAGCCCGAAGCGCGCTGCTACGGCAGTGTCCCACTGCCTCTTGCTTGGGGCATGCGCTGCATGTGGCTCCACTCCCCAGTAGCATGCTGCGTGTAAGTCTGACAGCACTATGTCAGACACCCTGACAGCGCTGTATCTGGTACCACTACAGCATAATGCAGTACTCCAGCGCAGCATGCTACGAGACATGCTCAGAGCAAGTGTGCCCCCAACCCCCCATGGAGCACCATGTTAGAGTAACTACGCAATATCACATACAACGCAAAACAAGCTCATTTCATACTTGCTGCTACTCACCCACTCGCAACGCACTCATACAAACTTACTTCCATACAGTCCTCATGCTTGCGCCGCACAGCGGTGCTTATGCAATAGTTTGCATCCCCTCGCTTCGCTCGTGACTTTGGTGCTTCCTTCATAATTGCTCTTGTATCTTATTTCCTACGGCGTTAGCCCCACCCGCGTAGCTTCCTATACCCGTGCCTTAGTCCCTATGGCGTAGCCACACAGGATGTTTTTCTTTTCTTTTTGGTTCTTTTGCTATAAGCTCCATCTTTGTGTCGCTTCGCGACACTTATTTTAATCGTTTCTAGCCGTTCGCCTTCGGCTCTCGACTTTTCTTCTCTTGCGTCCTCACAGCCGTGCCATGGATGGCACGCATTGGCTGACAGGGATGTTAAAAGAAAAGAAAAAGAACGGCCATCCGAGTATATTGCTTATTGGGTGTTGCGTCTTGGCAACAGATAGCGTGAGCAACACACCGTGTGAACCATGGCGTGCAGCCTCGCGCGCGTAGCGCAAATATCGCGTCTTACTCCGCAGGGGGGTGTGGGGGGACACCCCCCACAAGGGCAAGCTTGCCCCCACAAAGGTAACGCGTCTTGTGGTCAAGTGGCGGTGTCTTCTGTGCTGTCCCAGTGCCATGTTTGGGCTTGTGCTGCGTCCTTGCTACAAAAGGATGCAAAGCTTGCTTGGTTTTGCCGTGCTAGCGCTTGTGCCGCTGCGCTTGTTACTTGTTTGCGCGTGAGGCTGAGGGTGCGTTCGCGTATGTCTTGGCGCAGCTGCGTGGTAATGCCGCATATCATGCGTTCATAGGCTACCATGCCCTTTCTTGAGGGTGAGGCGGGTTTTAGGGCCTCGCCTACCATGCCTATGGTAAGTTTTTCTAGTTCGTCTTGGCTGCCTGCGCCTTGTTCTATCTTCTTCAGGGCGTCAAAAAAGGCGTGGTAGCTTGTTTCTATGTTGGGGTCGCGGTAGGTGTAAAATTCCATAAGTTGTTCTGCCCCGTCAACGCTGCAGCCTGCGCCGTAGGCACCGTACTTCATGCGTATGCTTTCCCACAGTGTGGAAGAGGCCATGCGTCCGACCATGGCATGTGCAACGTAGGTTTCGTCTGTGTAGCTGACGCTTGGTAGCACGCATGCGTTATATGAGACTTGGCTGGGTATGTAAAAGGCCTTGCGCACCAGTCCTTGTGTGGCTCTGTTTATGGCGTTTGGGAGTGTGCCCTTGTTGTAGCTTTCATCGTGGGGCAGTTGTTGTATGAGGGGAGTGAGTGCTTGTTCAACTGCTGCTTTGTGCTTTGGGGAGGCTACCACGGTGCAGCGCAGCCTGTTTTTTGCGTACACCATGCGGGCAAGGTGTGGGAGCGAGCTGGTGAGTGTGGAAAGTGCGGAGGGGGTTTCTATGTACCGTGCAAGGTGTTGTATGGCTTTGTGGGCATTGTGGTTGTCGTCAACCTCAGCAAGCGTGCTGTAGCGCGCGGCTGCTTTGAGCATGGCAAACTGCGTGCCGTAGTACATCATGCGCGCTTTTATGGTGCTGTGTTCTTCATGGAGTATTTGCGTAAGCCGTTGCGTGTTCTCATAGGCAATGCTGGTGCATAGTTGCAGTATAAGCGCGCTGCTTTCTGCTATGTGCTTGCTCATGGCGTGTACGCCAATGCTTACAAACACCTTTGCTTCTCCGGTGGCGCTTGCCATGGGGTTTATGTATGCGTGAAATACGCCGCTTATTTTGCGTATGCGTACTGCAAGGGCGTCGTAGGGGCATGTGGTTGTGCCGAGGTCAGTAAAGGTGGAGGCAAGGGTTTGTAGTAGCATGCCCTGTGTGCCCCCTTGTGTCTGGTGCGCTTGGGCTAGGTCTGTTACGTCAAAGTGTAGCCATAGGTAGACAATGTCGTTGTCCTCATGCGCAAGCCATTGCACGCCATGGGGGAGGAGCTGCGGGAGTACTTGTTCTTCGTCCCATACTTCTACCTTGCGTGGTAGGTCGCCTACGTGCAGTCGTGGAATGCTTGCAATGGCTTCTGGGGAGTCTTGCTGCTGCTCTTGTGCTGTTATTTGTTGTTCTATGTCGTGCCAATACTGCTTTTGCTTGGCTTCTTGCTTGTTCCATTGTGTTTGTATGCGTTGCTGCTCTTGGTCTTGTTGCGTTTTGTTATATCCCTTGTCGGGTTGCGCAATGGCTACGACCTTGTGGGTGTTTTGGAGCAGTGCGCTGCGCGCAAAGGTGCTGAGGTACGTGGGCTTGTGCAGTTGTTCTTTCAGCAGGTTTATGGCGTTGAGGGGCTGGGTGTCTGCGTATACATCGCCGCCGTAGAGCCATGTGCGCGCTAGTGATGTGAGCCATCGTATTTTGCGCTCGGTGTTGGTGAGTGATTCTTTGTAGTAAAACTCCGTTCGGTGTAGCGCTGCCTCTATGAGTTGGGTGTCAAAGCCGTCTTCTATTATGCTTTGGAGCTGGGTGTGTATGAAGGGGGCTACCTTGGGTACGGACTGGCTTGCTACGCCGGTGAGGCCTATGTCATAGACAACTTGATAGAGGCTGCCTTCGTAGCCCGAGAGGTGGCTTATGTCTTCTCCCAAGCCGCTGTCGAGCAGTGCCTTGCGCAGCGGGGAGCCCGGAATGGCCATGAGGACGGAGTGTAAAAAGGCCATGGTCATTCGTTGTTGTGTAGCGGTTGTTGAAAATGGGAGTGCCCATGCTATGTCCACCGAGTGTTTGTTTTCTTCGCCTGCAAGTTGTGGTACGGCTACGCGCAGCTCGGGTTCTGTGCGCACGGGTTTGTGTAGGGTTATGGGGCTGTAGGCGGCTTGGGGTTTTTCGCTCCAGCGTGAGAGGTGCTGTGTTTCGAGTCGGTCTAAGTATTCTTGTGTTTCTATGTTGCCGTATAGGAGTATTTTGGTGTATTCGGGTCTGTACCATTGTTTGTGAAAGGCTACAAACGCTTGGTAGCTGAGCAAGGGTATGTCGCGCGGATCGCCTCCGCTGTCAAGGTTGTAGAGGTTGTGGGGGAAGAGCGCGTGGTGCATTGCATTGGATATGAGTTCTTCTCGCTCGGAGTATGCGCCCTTCATTTCGTTGAAGACAACGCCTGCGGTTTGTGGTGTGGCTTGCGCGTCTTTTTGGGCGGTGTTGA
The DNA here is from genome assembly GCA_965196605.1 of Spirochaetia bacterium. GTDB lineage: Bacteria > Spirochaetota > Spirochaetia > WTKD01 > CBDAKK01. Next base: position 255,758 of record CBDAKK010000001.1, on the reverse strand, counting down.
TAAAGTGGAAGCCCTCTTGGCGAAAGAAGGACTCGCGCAGGAGGGGAAACCATACTGCATCTGCGTAGACGTCGAGGAGGTTGAAGAGGTCTTGTTTTATGGTGGAGGCTCCGGGGTAGAGGGTGCGGTCGGGGTAGGTGAGGGCGTTGAGGTAGGTTTTGCAGCTGCCCTCAAAGAGGTGGTGAAAGGGCGCTTTGGTTTGGTGCTTTTGAGAGCCGCAGAGGACGGTGTGTTCTAAAATGTGGGCTACGCCACTTGAGTCGCTTGGCTGTGTTGGAACGGAGAACACAAAGGCGTTTTCTGCATCGTCGTTGTGCATGTGTATGACTTCACAGCCCGTTCTGTCGTGCCTGTAATGGTACATTACTCCTTTTGCAAAGTCGCTTTCTTGGTGGTGAACGAGGGTGAAACTCATAGTGCTTACTAGTGTAGTGCTTTTATGGGGTGTGTGTTCTGTTTGTTTTTGTGGGGGAGTAGCCCCCACACCCCCACATGGTATATCATGCCTATTTGCGCATGCAGCGCGAGCGTCTGTGTTGTAGCTGACGCTGTTTTTTGTGAACGCCTCTTGTTGCCACGATGTAGGGCGCAGTATGATGATGCCTCGGACGGCCGTACTTGCTATAAGCTCCATCTCTGTGTCGTGTTGCGACACTTATTTTAATCGTTTCTAGCCGCTCGCCTACGGCTCCCGACTTTTCTTTTTTACCATCCATGGCAGCCAATGCGCCCCGTCCATGGGGCGGCTGTCATGACGGAAAAGTCGAGAGCCGTAGGCGACAGCCGTAGCAGGGATGCTACGCATAGGCTGCCAAGGACGGTACGGGTGCTGACATTCAGATTGCGGAGCGCAGCGTAGCAAAGATGTTACTTGCACCAAAGAAAGAACCAAAGTCGCGAGCGAAGCGAGGGGATGCCAACTATTGCATAAGCACCGCTGTGCGGTGCAAACATGGAGCTTGCATCAAAGAAAAAAACATCCTGTGAGCTAAAGCAGTGATGACATAGATACTGTGCGCAAGCATGAAGATTGTATGGAAGTAAGTTTGTGTTAGTGCACTGCTTACCGTCCATGGGGCGGCTGTGAGGACGCTCACGAGCGAAGCGAGGGGGATGCAAACTACTGCATAAGCACCGCTGTGCGGTGCAAACATGGAACTTGCATCAAAGTCGGGAGCACAAAGAACGGGCGACGCCCGTGCCATGGAGGGCACGTATTACGTATTGGCTACCAAGGATGGTGCGGGTGCAAATTATTGCACAAGCGAGCGCTGTGCGTGGGGTGTGGGACGGGGTTTGGGGCTAGAATTGTCATGAGCCTAGGGCTCAGTGTATATACTGGTGCTGCGGCTTGTGGTCTCAAGTAGTTGTTTGCTGTCGCTTACGTTAGTTGTGGGGCTTGTTCTTTGGCTGCGCAGGCTGGCTGCGTCCGCAGCGTTTATCTTGACTTATATTCTAGCTCTCGGCTACAATACACAAAAATAAACTTCGTTATTGTTGCATGTTTTGTAAAACAATAACCACAGACCAAGGAGTGTTACTATGCGAACATATGAAATTATGTGTGTGTTTGCACCTCAAGATGAGCAGTTTAACGAGAGCCTCGCGGCGGTTAAGGAAAAGCTCGGAGCATTGAAGGCAAACATACAATCTGAAAAGGATATGGGAGTGAAAGAACTTGCGTATCAAATGCAAAAGCATACTCATGCACGGTATTTGTACTTTGTTGTGCAAATGTCGCCCGAAAAAGCCCATGCCGTACGTAATGAGTGTAAGCTTATTGCATCGCTTTTGCGTATTCTTGTTATTAAAAAAGAAGACTAGGGTTGGGATATGACTGATATTAATAAAGTATTTCTTATAGGTCGCCTTACTCGTGATGCTGAGTTAAAGTCTTTGACCAATACCAGCGTTTGTAACTTTTCTATTGCAGTTAATAGGGGGGTAAAGGATGCTTCGGGAAATTGGGGTGATGAGGTTCATTACTTTGATATTGAATTGTACGGCAGGCAGGGCGAGGCAATTCAGCGATATTTGCAAAAGGGTAAGCAAGTTGGCATAGAGGGAAGTTTACGACACAGTCGTTGGGAAGATTCCAGTGGTGGTAAGCGTAGTAAGGTTTCCGTTGTTGCCGCAAATGTACAATTGCTTAGCAATGCGGGTGGAGATGGTTCGCGTAGCCAATATACGCAGGCTCATGATAATGTGAGTGCTGGTTCGCCCTCCGCTGCACCGAGCGCGGGTAGCGACATAGACGACGATATTCCGTTTTAAGTCTTAAGCGGTGTTTTATTTTAAATTTAGAGGAACATAGTATGGATGAAAACAATATAAATGAACATGCATCGACGCTAGCGAGTGCAGACGCGAAGAATGCTCATAATGATGCATCTTCAGCAGAGGGAGGCGAAGGTGCTACGCGAAGTTTTGAGGGTAGTCGAACTTCGTCTGGTGGAGAAGGAAATAGAGGGCAAGAGTCCCGTTCTTCATATGGCTCAAGACAACCTAGTGGGCAGGGTTCTCAAAGAAATAGTGCTCCGGGTGTTGGTGGTAATAAACGTGGTGCTTTTCGGCGCCCTTTTAGGAAGGAAAAGTACGACAAAATAGCGGCTGAAAAAATGGTTATAGATTATAAGCAGCCTGAAATTTTGAAGCGCTTTTTAACCGAGCGTGGTAAGATCCTTTCGCGTTATATTACTGGAAATTCTGCTAAGAACCAAAGGCGATTGGTGCGAGAGGTAAAGCGAGCAAGATTTGTCGGACTGCTGCCATCAGCGTAGTGTCCGCGCTTTGTTGCTTTGTTTGTCTTGTGTGTGTCGTGTATACTCTTAGGGAGTGCATGAGTTCATGGCTATAAAGGCTACCAGTCCTGCAATGTTAGTGTACGCTGGCGCTGCAGTTTTTTTATACTTTACGGGGCTTTTCTCTTTTTTTGTATGTATTCCTCTTATTGTTGCGTATTATGTGCGTGGCTATGAGGTTTGTAAGAGAAGTGCGCTTGTCTTTTTTGTTGTTGTGATGCTTGCGCGTGTCGCAAGTACCTTTCTATTTTTAAGCAATGAAGCACAGGTAGCCCTCTCACAAGGCCTCCAAGAAGGGAGTTTTATAAGCCCTTGGTCTGCGCTTTTGCATGAGGCGCTTTATTGCATGAGTGTTGTTGTTGCTGTTGTTGTATTGCTGCATTCACATTTTGCATGGTTGCCTCGCATTCTTGTTGCAACCTTTGTTTTGTTTCTCAATACTTATGCTCAATTACGATATGCTCAGGCTAACCTTTCGGCAATCATAGATACTTCTCCGCTACTTTCTACTATGTTGCAGCGCATGGCAAGTGGTGAGGGTGTCAATAACATTGCGACGAGCGATGCTGAAAACCTTGCTGCTTTTGAGCAAGTCTTTGCTGTTGCAGTGCTTTTTACATGGGGCGTGGTTGTATGCCTCATAATGCTTAATTGGGTTATAGCGCTGATGGTAACTCGCAGAATGCTTAAATTTAGTATTGATGAATACTTGCGCTATGTGTACGCTAAGGTGCTTAATTATTATTCTGTGAAGGCGCTGCTTTTGTTATTTGTTTCAATGCTGGTAACGCTTTTGCTACGAGGTAACACAAGGACATTGTTGGTTCATGTATACAACTTTTTTGGAAATGTCTTTGTGGTTTTATTATTGTGTTATATGATATACGGATTTTGCGCGTGGTATTTTATTTTGTCGCAGCGGCTTATGGCATTGCCTGTGCAAGGTGAGGCGGTGCAGAAACGGCAACTACGAAGCGACTGGTACTTCTTTTCCGTCTGTGTTATCATGGTAATACCATTTATAAATACCGCAGTGAGCGCGCTGTGTGTTGTTATGGGTATAAAAAAAAATATTCAGCATATAAAAAATGCATACGCTATGAGGAGTAGTGATGAAGGTAATTCTCAAGTCTGATATAACGGGTCTCGGTGAAGAAGGGGCTATCGTAGAAGTTTCACCTGGATATGCACGGAATTTCTTATTTCCAAGCAAGAAGGCGATACAGCATAATGTACAGAATATCTCGGTGCTTAAGAGCCGTATGAAATCTATTGAGCAGCGGCGGAGTGAGCAGCGCAAGATGCATGCAAGCGTTAAGGAACGCTTGGAGGCTGAGTCTCTTACTATTGCCATGACCACTGGTGAGAAGGGGCACTTATATGGGGCTGTAACGGCGCACATGGTCTCTGATTTGTTAAAAGAAAAGGGTATAGACATACCAAAGTCGCATATTATTCTTCCCGATGGGCATTCTATTAAAAATATTGGAGTCTATGCTATTACGGTGAAGTTGTACCACGGGGTGCAGGCGCAATGTAGCGTTGTTGTTACGGACGAGCATGGAAATAGTAGCTCACAAGAGCCGCTTGCTCAAAAAGCTGAAGCTGTTGTGGAGAATGCTGATACAGCAGAGGTTGCAGTTGAGGCGCAGACCCCTGCTGATGCTCCCGATGCAGAGCCTAATACAGACACGGCAGAAGTGAAAGCTGTCACCGTAGAAAATGCGGCAGCGGGCGTGGAAGAAGGTACAGACGAATAAAAGCTGTAGGCTTGTAGTAAGTCTACAGTTGAAATGTGGTGTTATGTGTTGTTAAGGTACCGTGTCGCTGCGTTTTATTGTAACGTGCCATCATGGATAAAACATTACCTCATGCCCTAGAAGCGGAGCAGTCGCTTGTAGGTGCTATATTAAACGAACCTGATGTACTCACGCGCTTAGATGTTTTTCCGCAGCCAAGCGATTTTTTTCTTGAACGCAATAGGCTTATATTTGAAGCAATTTACAAGCTCTCTGACCACGGGAACGTCATAGACCTTGTTTCTGTTACCGAGTCCTTGCAGCAGTCTAATGCGCTTGAAAAAGCGGGGGGGGCTGCGTATTTGGCGGAACTTACCGGGCGTGGTATGTTCTCGGATAATATTGAGTACTATTCCAAGGTCATTATAGAAAAAAGCCAAAGGCGCTTGCTAATAAAGAATGCGCATACCACGCTTGATGCGGCATATGATGAGAGCAATGAGGTAAACTACTTACTTGAGCAAAGCGAACAAGATATATTTTCTATTACTGACAGAACAAAAAGTTCAGTCTATTTTCCCTTTCAGCACTTTTATGATGAATTTGCCGACTTCATACATAACAACGAACGAAAGCCGGGTGAGTATTCGGGTATTCCCACGGGCTTTGATCATCTTGATGAAATGCTTACGGGCTTGCAGCAGGGTGAACTTGTTATTATTGGTGCGCGACCCTCGGTAGGCAAAACGGCATTTGCGCTTAATCTCGTACACAACATAGCCATAGAGCAAAAGATTCCTGCAGCGTTTTTCTCGTTGGAAATGTCAGGGCGCGATATTATCTCGCGTATTGTCTGCATGCGCAGCGGCATATCGGGGAATAGGATACGCCAAAATGCATTGAGTAACCAAGATTTGCAGCATATATCGCGGAGCGTAGGAAGCATTGCCGAAGCTCCCTTGTATATTTCAGATGTAACGTCTATGAGCTTGTTTGACTTGCGCATTCAGTCGCGCCGCTTGGTCATGAAGGAGAACGTGAAGGTATTATTCATGGACTATTTGGGGCTCATACGCTTTTATTCCATGCATGAAAGTGCACCAAAAACCGTATCGCGTTTTGAGCAGTTTTCTGAAATTTCGCGCTCGCTCAAGGCCTTGGCGCGCGAGCTGCATGTGCCCATAGTTGTTTTGTCGCAGCTCAACCGAGACGCAGAAGACAAAGAGCCCTCGCTCGCTAATATTCGCGAATCTGGCGCTATAGAACAAGATGCCGACGTGGTGCTTTTTTTACACAGGAAGTCGCGCAAGGAAGATAACACCGCGCTTATTATTGCCAAGCAGCGTAATGGCCCCGTCGGCAGGCTTAATTTTATTTTCTCTCCGGATAAAATGAAGTTTCAAGAAGTCTCACGATAGCTTGATTAAAAAGCAACATGTGTGTAAAAAAGGCGTGCGTTTTTCACAAGCCTTTCTTCATTCGATGTGGTTAGTCGGTTTGTCTAGTACATCATTGACGCACCAACTGGCCACATTATGACGCCGGGCAGGAAAAACAAACCTGTTACTCCGGATATTGCGGCTCCAGAATATATCAAAGCACTCTTTGTTAGTGGATTAAAAGAGATGGAGGTGCATGTGTTGGTTTTGTGAGTATTTCCCCTTTAGCACATTTTATATATGCCGAAATTACATAGTACGAGGAACTAGCTATGATTTTTGGAAGCACGAATTTTGGAAAATCGCTTGACATTGCGCATAGGCAGTTGAGCGCTTTATCGTACCGAGCAGAGGTAACTGCTAATAATATAAGTAATCGCGACACTCCGAATTTTAGGCGCTCAACGGTGCATTTTGAGTCGAGGCTTAGAGAGGCTTTGCAATCAGAAAAGCATAAACCGGAAATACGCGCGGCAAAAACGCATGCAATGCACATGAATTTTTTTGACCCTATTGATTATAGAAGCGTAGCGCCCAAACGTATATTGGATTGGCAAACGCAGGCGGATAACAACGGAAACAATGTCGATTTAGAGACAGAGAGGACAAATATACTGAAGTTACAAAATCACTATAAGCTTGTAATGAAAAGCATTACTACAAGCTACAGAACGCTTGGTGCTGTGTTGAGATAGGGGCTGTTATGGGATTATTTAGTGGTATAAACATAGCTGCAACGGGGTTAAGCGCGCAACGCTTAAGAATGGATGTTATCTCAAATAATATTGCAAACGCAAAGAGTACGCGCACGACTGAAGGTGGGGCATTTCGGCGTAGTCGCGTTGTTTTTCGTCCCATAGTCAGTGACCCGTATTGGAAGACGCCTTTTTTGCCGCGCGCACTTGACAATGGTGGTGGGCAAGGGGTACAAGTTGCTGCTGTTGAAAAGGACTACGATACCAAGACTCGCTTAGTATATGACCCCACTCACCCCGATGCCATACAATCGGGGCCGCAAAAGGGGTATGTGGAACACCCTAATGTAAACGTCATTACGGAAATTGTTGACATGATGTCGGCAGAACGGGCATATCAAGCAAATATGGTGTGTGTTAAATCGCATATGAGTATGTTTGAAAGTTCTTTGGAAGTGTAATAAGCTATATATAGGTTGGGAGGCTTTATGGACAGAATTACGGGATTGGGCATCGATGCTCAAAATGCTCTAGCGAAGACTTATACGAGTTCGGATTTTAGACTAGCGAGAACTCACAGCGCGCATATGAGTGATGGTGCTGTTGCACCAAAGCGGTCGCCGAATTCGTTTAAGGATCTTTTATTTGAGTCTTTAGATGAAGCGAGCGCTACGGTAAATAATCATGAGCAGTTGAGAACACAGGCAATTATCGACCCTGATTCGGTTAATTCACACGATGTTACTCTTGCGGGCTTGAAGGCGACTACCAGTGTTCAGATGGTTTCGGCTGTTGTTAGTCGTGCGCTTGAAGCTTACAGAGCTATTATTGCATTGCGGTGATACATAAGGTTACTTGATAGGAAATTATTTTGTAGTATATAATTACTTGGGGGAGGGGCAATGAAAAATTTATTGTCTACAATTATACGTACTATACAGTCAGCTTTGAGCAAAATACGCTCTCGCTGGGCTGCTTTAAACGTTTTAAAAAGAATACTCGTTGTTTCCATAGGCGCGGTGCTTGTTGGGCTTGTTGTTGCGGCATTTTTTGTCGGATCAAGGCCACAGATGGAGTCTGTTTTTACACGGCCCATTAGCGACGAACAAAAACTTGAGACTATCAGTATGCGTCTTGATGAAGAGGGTATTCCTTATACGCTTACTAGCGATGGAAAAATAATGGTTTCCGGGAAGTCTCGCGCTCGACTTGTGCGCAGTATTCTTGTGAGAGAAAAACTGCTTCCAAAGAACACCGATCCATGGGAGTTGTTTGACGTAAGCCGCTGGACACAGACTGATTTTGAGCGAAATGTGAATTTGCGTCGCTCGATTACTCGTCAGCTTATACAGCACATAGAGGCCTTGGAGGATATAGACAATGCTGAAGTTACCTTGGTTATGCCTGAGCGGACGCTGTTTTCTGATGACCAAGAGCCCGTGAGTGCATCTGTCATAGTTGCTGTTAAGCCCGGTTCCGACTTTCGAGATAATAGAAAAAAAATAGAGGGTGTACAGTACCTCATTTTGCTTGCGGTTGAAGGACTTGCTGAAGATAATCTTACTATAAGTGATAGTTCTGGGGTGCGTCTCAACGATTTTAAGAATCTCGCGGATTTTGATAGATTGGAGCAGACGCAGCGAGAGATAAAAATTCGCAATGACGTTGAGCGAAATTACAAGGAGGCGATTTATAAATCACTTTCGGATGTCTATACGCCTGATAGGGTGCGCATTATCAATATAAATGTGGAAATAGATTTTAGTAAGAAAACGCGTAAGACGACAGAAAATTTTCCTATAACTGTGAAGAAGGATAATCCAGCAACGCCCTTTGATGAATCAGAAGTTACCTTAAGTGTGCCGCGTTCTGAATCAACAACGCTACAGAAGTATCAAGGTACGGGCTTTAACCCGGAAGGTCCTCCGGGTGTGGAGGGGCAAACTCCGCCATCGTATAAAGCTTTGGACGGAATAGTGGGAGATTGGGACAGCCGAAAAACAACCATCAATAACGAGGTAAATCAGCAAGTGACTGATGAAGAACGTAATTATGATGTTACGCGTGTTACTGCGAGTGTGGCACTTGATGGTACTTGGCAAAAAAACTACAACGCGGATGGAACCTTGCAAATTGAAAATAGTGGAGCCATATCGCGTACTTATTATGAAATTTCTGCACGAGAGTTGCAAAAATCTACGGTGCTTGTCAGAGATGCCGTTGGATATTCTATTAATAGAGGCGATTCTGTTTCAGTTGAGAACATCAAATTTGATAGAAGCACGGAATTTGAACTCGAAGATGAGGCATATAGAAAGGCGCAGTTTACAAAGAAGGTAGTGCTGTTCATAGTTATTGGACTTTTTGCTCTTATTACCTTGTTTTTGCTTGTTCGTCTTGTCGTGCGTGCAATAGAAAAATACAAGGCGATGAAAGAAGAACAACTTGCAGAGCGCTATCGTAAAATGCGTGAACAACAAATTGCGACGCTTTCTCAAGAAGACACTCCAGATGAAGAGAGTGAGCTTAGTAAGATGGTTCGTGAAACGAGTAAGCTGATACAGGCAAAGCCAGATGAAATAGCCAAGCTTTTACGAATATGGAGTACGGGTGGGGGTAGATAGATGGCTGCACCACCAAAACAAAACGGTACGCCGTCTAATTCAAACGCATCTGCAGAAAACAAAGATGATGAGAGAGAATATGCAGGTTTGTCTTCTTTGGAGAAGGCTGCTATTCTTATGATTTCCATTGGTGACAAGGTTGCAAGCGAACTTTTTAAAAGACTGAATCCCAGTGAGCTAGAACCACTAGTATATCAAATAGCCCACTTAAAGCCGTTTAGTAATTCTATTAAGAAACGAGTCTTAATAGAATTTAACGACATGGTGAGAGCTCAAGAGTACATCAATATTGGAGGGGTGGACTATGCAAGGGCAATACTTGAGCAATCTATAGGGACGGTGAAGGCCGGGGAGTTAATACGTAAGATAGTTCATGTCAAACATAAACCCTTTGATTCACTCAAACGCGCTGATGCTTCTCAAATTTGCGATTTTATTCATACTGAGCTTTCGCAGACCATAGCGCTGGTGCTTTCATATGTGGATCCTCTCAAGGCTTCAAATATTTTGTCTATGCTACCGGTAGAAAAACAGGCAGATGTAGCAAAGCGTATCGCTACCATGGGACAAATCTCCCCTGAAATGATACGTAATATAGAGCGAGTTATAGAGCGCAAAATATCAGCACTTGCTGCTGATGACATTCTTGTCTCTGGCGGTATAGAGTCAGCAGTTGAAATACTGAACGTTATTGAGCGTGCCACGGAGCGCAATATTATGGAGTCTATTGAAGAGACTGATCCCGAACTTGCTGAAGAAATCAAAAAGCGCATGTTTGTGTTTGAAGATATTCTCTTGCTTGATGATAGGTCGATACAACGAGTGCTTTCTGAAGTCGACTCTAATGAATTGGCAAAGTCGCTTAAGGGAACAAAAGAGAATGTTGCTGAAAAAGTACTTGCAAATATGTCCAAGCGTGCATCTGAAATGATTAAGGAAGAGATGGAATATATGGGACCGGTGCGAGTAAAAGAAGTTGAGGAAGTTCAACAGAAAATTGTTGGTGTTATACGTAAACTTGAAGAGCAAGGTGAAATTGTTATTTCACGGGGCGAACAAGAAGCCTTTGTGTAGAAGGGGAATAATAGATGGCGCTTTCATATTTATATAAATCTGATACGGTAAAGAGAAATGAGAAAAGGGTTCTTCTTACTTATAAAGACATTGATCCCGTGCATCAGCAGAAACTTGTTGTGAGTGAGAGAGAAGCTGAGGCGATTTTAGAACATGCGCGTGGTGAAGCTGAGCGCATGCTTGCTAAGGCAAAGAGGGAAAGTGAGCATTTATGGCAGACTAGTCACCACTTGATTGAAAGGGAAAGGCAAAGTGCGAAGGATGCTATGCAAAAGGAGCGTCTTCAGTTTGAAAAGACCAAAGAGGAAGCTGCCGCCGATATTGAAAAGGCAAAAGAATTTTGCAAGGGAGAGCTTGATAAGCGTAGAGAGGAACTTGAAAAGGAGTTCGAGGTTCGTGGTGCAGAGCTTGAGAAAAGCATGTATGAAAAAGTATATGAAGAAGCGAAGGAACAGGGAGTTCGAGAAAGCCTCACTGAGTGCGAACGACTCATAGGGCGGGTACAGGTGATATTGGACGAAGCCATCCGTCATAGGATGGAAATACTTGCAGAGGTAGAAAATCATATTACAGATCTTGTGTTGCTCATAGCAAAAAAAGTGGTCAAGAGTCTTTCTTCACTCAATCATGATGTAGTTGTCAAAAACGTGGTCGAGGCGCTTAAGAATTTAAAAGGACGTGAGCACTTTATTATACGCGTTAATACAAAAGATCTGCAAAATGTAAAGCAGCATATCAGTTCTATTCAGGAGATGCTTGAATCGAAGAGGACAATTACTTTTGCGGAGGATAGCAAGGTTGATCCAGGCGGCTGCATAATAGAAACTGATTTTGGGGAAGTTGATGCACGCATTGCCACACAAATGCAGAAAATAGAGCAAAGCATTAGGGAAGCTATTCCAATACGTCATGTATAATACTCAAGCCCTTGCCACATGGAAAGACATTCTTACAACTGCTATAGAATACACGTCAACCGCTGAGGCACAGGGGCGTGTTATAGCAGTAGATGGCTTGCTTATTCATGTAAAACACCTGCGCCTTGCTGTGGGTAGCCAATGTAAAATTGAAGATGATGTTTTGGCAGAGGTAGTCTCTGTTAACCGTGAGGGCTGCACACTCCTTGCCTATAGCGATCCACGCACGGTGTGCATAGGCGATAGTGTTATTCCTATAAATGGCTTTAAGGTTTTTGTCGGTAGCTCCATGCTAGGACGGGTTATTAATGCAGTGGGTAAACCCATAGACAACAAAGGTCCATTGCGCCTTGAGGCTTTGCAACCATTGTATGCAAAGCCTGTCTCGCTCTTAGAGCGCCCCTTGATACAGCAGGCGCTTTATACGGGGGTTCGTGCCATTGACGCGTTTACTACTATTGGTAGAGGTCAGCGTGTTGGAATATTCTCAGGGTCGGGTGTTGGCAAGTCCACCTTGTTGGGTATGATAGCGAGGCATGTGAAAACCGATGTGAATGTAGTTGCGCTCATTGGAGAGCGTGGACGCGAAGTGCGGGAGTTTTTGGAGTATGAACTAGGCCCAGAAGGATTGAAGCGTAGCATCGTGATAGTTGCATCATCAGAAGAGGGGCCTTCGGTGCGTATACGCTGTGCGCATTTTGCGTGCGCGCTTGCAGAATATTTTCGTGACAAAGGCAGTGACGTGGCTTTGTACATGGACTCGCTTACTCGCGTTGCGCGCGCCCAGAGGGAATTAGGGTTGCTTCGTGGTGAAATGCCCGCCGCACGTGGGTATCCGCCTTCGCTTGATGGACTCTTATCCTCTGTTTTAGAGCGCTGTGGTACTGCGCAAGCTGGTTCTATAACTGGGTTTTTTACGGTGCTTGTTGATGGTGATGATACTGAAGAGCCAGTCTCAGACATTGTGAGAGGACTTATTGACGGGCACATAATTTTAAATAGAGAGCTTGCGCAGTCCTCACATTATCCCGCCATAGACATTCCACGTTCGCTTAGCAGGGTTGCAAACAAGGTTTGTGAGGCAGATGTTTTAGATGCTGCGTCTTATATACGAAGTAAGATGAGCCTCTATGAGCAATCCAAAGACATTATCAACGCTGGGGTTTACACCGCTGGTAGCAATGAAGCACTTGATGCATTTCTTAAGGGGAAAAGACGACTTGATGCATTTTTACAACAAAACATAGGGGAATACGCCGATACTAAGAGTATAGCCTCTGACATGAAGATGCTTAAAAACAGTGTCTAGTACTTGTGTTTATAGCTTCTTCATGTTTATAAGGATGGGTTACCTATGAAAAAAAAATTTTCCTTGTTGCCAATATTGAAAATTCGTGAGTATAAAGAATATGTGGAGCTACAAAATTTTGCAAAAATTATAAAGGATGATGTGAAGCTTGCTTCTGAATATAATTCAATAGATGCGGCAATGCACAATGTTGCGGCGCGTGTAAAACAAGATAAGACAGAAGATTTTCAGATGTTGCGCGATGTGCATGAATTTTTGTCGGCGTGCGAAGTGCGTAAGCGCGACATTGTCGCTGCGCGTGAAAAATTGAAACCCATTGTAGATAAAGCACGGGCGCAGTATGCAAGTGTTCATAAGGACGCTGAGGTGTTGCGTATTGCGCGTGATGCACACGATACGCTGTATAAATCCGCTGTGACGAAGAAATTTTTTGAAGAATTACAGGAGAAACAACTATGTCGAAAATAATACAACTGGTAGTGTTGGTTTTTTTTATGGTCGTTTTTGCATTGTTTTTTATGTATTGGCTGGAACGACTGAAAATAATACCCACGACCTTTGTGGTAAATGTCAGTTCACGATTTTTAAATAAGAACAACACTCCTGCACTTTCAGCACAAAAAGCCTTGGAGGATGATGATGCATTTTTGTTGGAAAAACTGCGCCTGCAAAAACAGCAGGAGGCTTTAGATGAAAAAAAGGCTGACATCAATTTGCGAGAAAGTCAAATTATAGCGCGCGAAGCTGAGCTTGCAATACGTGAAGAGAAGATGGCGGAATTAGAAAATACCATTGTAGAACGCGAAAAATCTCTTAACCAAATTTCAAAACAGTTCGAAAATAAAAGTACAATGCTACGTTACAATGTGCAGGCGCTTGTGAATATGCCCCCAGATAATGCTGTGAGCATACTAACAGGCTATGATGATCAAACGCTTATTGACACTTTGGCGGTTGCAGATGAAATGGCGCAGGAGAATAACACGAATTCGCCAGTGCCCTATTGGCTTTCTTTGTTGGACGCGAAGAGGGTCGCAGAGGTACAACAAAAGTTGTTATATAGGAATTAATGATGATAGCATTTACGCAAGGTTTACAAAGTGCAGGCGAGACATATGGTAGTCGTAATGCGCTTGCTCCCCATGCCTCCAAGGCATATTCGCCCTCTTCGTTGCCTCAAGCAAATGCGTTGGCTGAGAAAAAATCATTTGCACGTACCGTACATGAAGTGCGCTCTGAGGTTAAGAAAAACACAGAGTTGAAAAAAAACAAAGTGGGAGATGAAAAGCGCGCACATAGTGATAATCAAAAGGGTAATGATCTTGCAGATGCGAATCTTGTAAAGGCAAGAGCGGAAGAGGGTGATAAGAAGGTTGCTGAAAAAAAGTCCGTGAACAAAGACAAAGGGGAACGTGGAAGGGATGTAAGAATTTCTGCAAAGAAACATAAGCGTGATGAAAGCGAAGTGTTTATTGAAGTTGAAAAAGCAGAGGAGCATATTGAGTCGCAAAAGCTACATGCGCCCCAAGAACGCACTGTTCAGAAAGAACGGAGTGAAGTGAACGATGATGAACGCGAGAGCGTGCCATTGAAAACCCTAAATGCCTTAGAAACAATTGAAAAAAACGATAGTGAGTTAGCGAAGCATGGTGAGGCAAATACTACTTCTGCGCAAGGAAAAAAATCTGAAAATTCTTTTTTTATAGCGGAGATGGAACACGATAAGCGTTCTCCAAAATTTGTAGGGGAGGTGCAGGAGCGTGCTGAAGAAACCGAGGGAGGGGAGGCTTTGCAGGCTGTTCATGATAAAAAGCGTGGTGCTATTGCGCAAAAGGTGCAGTCCTCAAAAGAGACGGGTTCAAAAATAACAGAGGAGTCTCTTGCCTTTGCAATGGACGATGAGATTGCACATGATGAGCAAAATAATTCCAAGGCCCAATTGCGAGGAAAGCTTGATAAGCAACAAAAAAGCACAGAGGGTGCAGCGCGCCTAGATATCTCCAGTTCTGATGAAACGCTACAAAAGCCGCAAGTTTTTAGCGCATCTTCCGAAACTTCGCTTAACGCCGTGCATGAAAAAACAAGTAGTGTTCGTGGAGCGACTAACCCTATGTTTGAAAAAAAGGCCTTGGGTTATTTGGAGCAGCAGGGTAACCAGCGACTTGTGCAAGATGCACGCCTTGTATTCCGAGAAAACAACACGGGGAATATTCGTTTGCAGTTAAACCCCAAAGAGCTTGGTGAGGTAAAACTCATGGTAAAACTTGATGAGAGTAATCTTGTACATGCGCGTGCAGTCGTTTCATCTGAGGAAGCAAAAGACATTATGCAAAAGAATTTGGGTAATCTCGCAAAACACTTTAATAGTGAAGGCTACGAAATAGGGAGTTTTTCTGTTTCAGTAAATGCAGAACCCTCCGATACTAATGATGGAACGCAGAAGTTTTTTGAGAAACATCAAAAGCGCAGTGAGAATGCTTTTGTTGCACACATTGAAGAACGCGCGCGTTCCTACGTAAGAGTTTGGCAGTCCATTGATTTTGTAGCCTAGCAAGGTTAAGGGCTTGTAAAAATATAAAAGGCAAAGGAGTATACATGGAAGTATCATCATCAATGCAATTTGGTGCGCGGCAATATGACGCACAAACCAGCATTGCTAAAACGAACGCAAAAGATAATTCAAGCTTTTCGCGCAGTCTTACTAACTTACAATCTACAAAACAGAAAGAGAAAAGCTTTTTGCGTAATCTTATAAATCAACAACCTGCAACGGAAGAGGTCGAGGGAGCTAAAAATGTGCTTGGAAAGGATGATTTCTTGAAAATATTGATGACCCAGCTACAAAACCAAGACCCTTCCAAACCCATGGAGGATAAGGAGTTTATAGCGCAAATGGCGCAGTTTTCTTCTTTGGAGCAAATTACCAATATGAGGAAGGGCTTTGATAATCTTCAGCGTACCATGGGTAGAAGTTTTGCATTATCGCTTATTGGCAAAACGGTAGATATACAACCGAAAGATGCTGATGCGGTACGAGGTCTTGTCTCGGAGGTTGTTACAGGCGAGAATGAACAGGTGAAAGTAAATGGGGTTATGTATAACTCCGATGATATTATTCGTGTAAGCATGGCGGAGGTGCAACAATGATGCGGTCTCTTTATTCTGGGGTATCAGGACTTCAGAATCATCAAATTCGTATGGATGTAATAGGAAACAATATTTCTAATGTGAATACCATTGGTTATAAAAAGGCACGGGTGACTTTTCAAGATATTTTTTCGCAATACCTCGATAGTCCGTCTCAGCCCAATGAAAAGCGCGGGGGCATTAACCCCAAGCAGGTTGGGCTTGGGGTCACTGTTGCCTCTATTGATAATGTTTTTACGGAAGGTTCTCCGCAAACCACGGGCATAAAAACCGACCTTGCAATAAATGGTAACGGTTTTTTTGTTTTGCGCAACGGCAGCGAAGAATTGTACACGCGGGCGGGGGCTTTTGATGTAGACTCTGAAGGGTGGCTGGTAAACCCTGCAAACGGTATGCGCGTACAGGGCTGGAATAGGGACCTAGATTCTGAAATTAACGCAACTGGTCCTGTAGAAGATATTCGTATTCCCTTAAGCGTTAAGGATCCCGCAAAGGCAACCACTGAGGTGCGCATGCGTTCAAATTTGAATAAAAACACGGCTATTATTCCAGAGGGGGCTACCGAGGCTGAAGTGCGGGCAGGTACATGGGTTGTGGAACAAGATATTTATGACGCGTATGGAAATAAGCATATTTTGCAGTTAAACTTTACAAGAGAACCTGATACTGTGGATAATTGGCGGGTGAATGCAATTGTGAATCCACAGGATGAAAATCCCGTGCCACTTACTATTTCTGTCAATGGTGTGGATTCTGCAGACACCTCGTTTTTGATAAACTTTGATAATAACGGAGTGATACAAGGTATTACGAATGATGCAGGTGGGGCTGACACGGAGGGTGGCTTACAGGTGCAGTTTACCTATGAAGTGCCCAATACAAGCCCGGTGCTTAATGATGCGGGAATTCTAGCGCCAGAGACACAAACATTTCAGCTTGACGTTGGAAATGTGGGTAACTTTACTGAAAGCATTACGCAGTTTGCTTCCAGTAGCTCAACAAAGGTGTATTTTCAAGATGGTTACGAAATGGGATACTTGAAGGATTTTACCATAGATAGAGCGGGCTATATTGTAGGTTCATATACTAATCAGCAAAAGCGACAGATGGCTCAAATTGCCCTTGCATCGTTCATGAACCCTGAAGGGCTTTCAAAGGTTGGGGAGACTAACTTTGAGCGTACTATTAACAGCGGCTATGCCAATATTGGCGCACCTGAGACAGAAGACAAAGGCGTTTTGCGCTCTGGTAAGTTGGAAATGAGTAATGTCGATCTTGCAGAAGAATTTACTGACATGATAATAACGCAGCGCGGCTTTCAAGCGAATAGTAGAACGATACGCACATCAGACCAAATGTTGCAAGAAGTTCTAACCTTGAAGCAGTAGTATTATAGGAGGAGGGCGTTTTGATATTGATTACGCGATTTGATAATAGCGTAGCGTACATAAATCCGCATTTGATAGAGATGCTGGAGGAGACGCCGGATACCATGATTGGATATAACGGAAAAAAAATGGTGGTAAAGGAATCTGTGCAGGTGATTATAGAGCGTATTATCAAATACAGAAGAAGCATAGGTATATCAATCAGTGATAGCGAGTGCAGTAAAAATTACAAAGAGGATGCGATAACATGAAACTGAGTATTACGGCTCTTCTTGGGTTCATTGTCGGTTGGGTTGTTATCATTATAGGTATCATGCTCAATCGCGTGGGTTTTGGTCCATATATAAGTGTTGCCTCGTTCTTTGTAACCGTGGGCGGAACCGTATGTGCTACCCTTATGGGGGCACCTACAGGCTTTCTTGGCAAATTTAGGCGATGTGTACAGATTGCATTTAGTACTCCCACGCTTGATTATAGCAATGCTATAGAAACCTTTGTTAATTTATCAGACAGGGCTCGTAGAGATGGGCTTCTTGCATTGGAAGATGAGATTTTCGATATTCCGAATGAATTTACTCGCAAGGGTTTGCAGATGGTCGTAGATGGTACGGATCCCGATGTGATAAGAAACACGCTGAACACGCAGATAGATGAAATGCAGTCTCGGCATGAACAGATGCAAAATACCTTTGAGCTTATAGGACGCGTTGCTCCCGCCTTTGGACTCATTGGTACTATTATTGGACTTATTGCAATGCTTGGAAACATAGGTGGTGATCCAACCTCCATAGGACGGGGTATGCAAGTTGCGCTTATTACTACTTTTTATGGCGCTATTTTGGCAAACTTTATATTCATTCCCATAGCTAACCGCTTGAAGGAAATTGACACGGAAGAGTCTCGATATTACTTTATAGTTTTGGAGGGTATTGCCTCTATTCAGTCGGGTGAGAATCCGCGCATTGTCAAAGATAAACTATTGTCATTCTTGTCCGATGAAGACCGTGCTCAAGCGGCGATTGGGAATGATAAGGAGTAGAGTGTAAGCATGGCAGGAGCATCACGAAGAAAACCCAAAAAAAAGCCGGAAGGAATTCCAGAGTACATGGCAACCTATGGAGACATGGTTACATTGTTGCTCACCTTTTTTATTCTTTTGATATCTACGGCAAAAATAGATGGCTACGAATTAAAACTTATTTTGGCAAATTTCCCGGGTCTTGGGAATCTGCTTGGAGGCTCAACCTTTGTGCGAAGTCCATTATCGGAAGGTGGCTATACGGTTGAGGCACTTCCTTCAACGGTAGCGGGCACTTCAATGAGTAAGCTGTTGAAAACTGCACAGGCGGTTTTCCAAACTGAAATAACCGTAGACCAAGCAAAGGTTACTTTGAATGAACGTGGACTTGTTATTTCTCTTGCTTCTGATTTTTATTTTGAAAAAAATTCCGCGAATGTAAACGTAGAAAAGAGTACCGATGCCCTTAGAAAAGTTTCCATGCTTTTGCGTGATTACATACGTGAAAATCCCGAAACGCAGTATAGAATAGAAGGACATACAGACGAAAATACCTTGCCCATCGGGTCGGCTTTCAAAGACGAGTGGGATTTGTCTGCTGCGCGTTCATCAGCAGTATTGCGATTTATGAAGCAATTTCTCTTGCCTGTTAAAAACGCGGGAGTTGTGGGCTTTGGTAATACCAAGCCGCTGTACGAATCGGGGGCAACTGGTAATCTATTTAATAGACGAGTTGATATTGTAATCTTAAATGAGGGAAATTTATGATTGCTTATGAGGAGGATCTATGGCTGAAGATAATATATTAGATGTCGAAGAAGATGCACAAGAAGATCAAGATGTAGAAAAACGTGGTGGCTTTTTGCCATTGCTCTTCACTATATTAAAATATATTGCTTTTTTAGTATTGTTAGCGGTATTTGTTGTGATAATTTCAGTTTTGACCGTGCGCACCTTACAAAAGCAAAGTAGTCTTACAAATACAGCAGGACCTATTGCGCTGAACACGCAGCAAACAGTGCCAGAAGACTTAGACTGGTTTACGGCATTGGAAGAGATACGTGGAAATACGCGAGACGAAAAAAGAAGAACGTTTATTGTTGATATCCACATTGGCTATACTCCTCAAGATCAAATTGTTGTGCAGGAACTGACTCGAAGACGCGTGCAAATAAGAGAACGTGTTTCATTGTATTTTAGTTCTCACTATGCGGAGGACTTGGAAGGTGCTCAGAATTTTATTAGAATCAAAAATGAATTAAGAGAAATTATAAATAGAGCCATGAATAATAAAATTCGTGAGGTTGCGTTTAATTCATTTCAAGTGATTATTTTCTAATTACCGCTTATGCTTTGCTACATGTAAGCATTACTTGAAAACGATATGCACATATGGTAAGATTACAGAGAGGGGTACAGTCTTGACGGAAGTTCTATCAAAAGCTAATTTAGATTATTTGCTTGAATCTATTGAATCCATGGAGGGCATTTCTAAGTCTACGCTTTCTGAGGACAAAGCAGATGAGAGCGATATGCTCTCTGGGAAAAAGATAAAGCTATACGATTTCCATCATCCCGATAGGTTTTCAAAGGAGCAGCTTCGCACCATAGAGATTATGCATGAGACCTTTGCGCGTCTTTTAACGAATAATCTTAGTACGCAGCTCCGTACCTTTGTAGAAGTCCATGTGCAGTCTGTTGCTCAAATTACCTATGAAGAATTTATAAAGACTATACCAAATCCCACGCTTTTTTCCATATTAGACATGCAACCGCTGAAGGGCTCTGCTATTTTGGAAGTCAACCCTTCAATTACTTTTTCAATACTTGAGAGACTTTTTGGTGGCGCAGGTGGTCTTATTTTGAACAGGGAGCTTACAGAAATTGAGCAGTCCGTTGCTGCGAATATGATAGAGATTATGCTCGGGTTTTTACGTGAAGCATGGCGTAGGATTATTCATTTACGTCTTCACTTAGTCCAGATAGAAACGAACACACAGCTCGCACAGATTATTGCGCCTAATGAAATGATGCTCATGATTGTTTTTAGTTGTCGTATCAATGAAATAGATGGTATGATAAACATCGCTATACCGTATATAACTATTGAATCCATTATACCGAAATTATCAGCGCATACATGGTATACGGCAGGAGGGGTTGAGTCAGACTCCCGTACGTATGAAACTATATCAGATTCATTAAAAAATGTTGATGTGAACATTACCGCACTTCTCGGTACTTTAAAAATGAAGTTAGGAGAGGTTATGGCTTTGCAGAAAGATGATGTGCTTCATTTGCATGATGTCAAGTATGGTAATCCCATAAGCGTATATGTGGAAAATAAGAAAAAATTTAGGGCTATTCCCGGCAGATTGGCAAATAGAAAAGCCATACGCATAGTTGAAAATCTTTCTGAAGATTTTGAAGACATTTTAGAGAGCGCGGGAGAAGCCCTGAAGTAGTGCTTTAGGAGAACATTTATGTCAGATACATCGCTTACAGAAGAAGAACTCGGTGCATTGTTGGGTGATAATGAAAATGGAGCAAAACCCTCGCCCGCCGCTACGGAAAACAATGCTCATGATGAAGCTAACTACAGTGCTTTGACACAGGCCATGGAAGGTTCACTTCCTGCCATAAAAAGCGAATTTTCGCAAAAGCTCGGCGAAGAAATTACAGTAAACTTTTTAGGAATAGAACGTTCTCGTACGCTGTCAGTAGATGGTGGTGGTGCATGGTATGTGGCAAAGGGTTCTTTTGCTACCAATGGAGAGAATGAGCAGATTCTTGTATTTCCGGATGTTATGGCGCATGAGCTTGCTAAGCGTGTTACGGGAGTTGATGATATTGAAAACACCATTGAAAACGTCGGAGCCCCCTTAAAAGAATTAAGTGATAATCTTGTGGGTAGTGTTGCTACAGTTTTAGGAGATGGATTTTTGGGCTCACTAGGTGAGTTTCAATTACACAGTGACTTGGCGCAAGTAGAGGCGGGAGAGAATTTTTTGCGTGCAGGATTTTCTGTGGATCAAAATACGTTTTTTTATTTTTTTAGTGCGACCATATTACCCATGCTCAGCAAGGATGCCACTGGAGAAGAAACTACAGAAAAACAAAGCGCTTCGGATACTTTGAATGTAGGGGAAGATCTTTCTTCCATTTTGTCTGATGACACTCAAGCATCGAATGGTAATGGTAAAAGCGCACCTGAAAAAGAAAGCGTTTTTTCTTCTGCACTTTCCTCTTTGGGAGATGAGCTTTTAAAAGAGGACTCGCCAGTAAGCGATGTGGAATTTCCTCTTTTCAATGCTGGGGGATCTGAGAAGAGCACAGCTTCCGAAGAAAATAAGCGCATAGATATGCTTATGGATGTGCAAGTTACTATTTCTGTTGAGCTTGGTAATACGCAACGTACTGTAGAAGAAGTATTGGAACTAGGGCGAGGCAGTATACTCGATTTGAATAAACTTGCAGGTGAACCTTTGGACATAAAGGTGAACGATAAATTAATAGCCAAAGGCGAAGTTGTAGTAATAGACGAAAACTTTGGGGTTCGTATTGTTGAAATTATTGAATCAAGTGAGCGCTTGAAAAAGTAATGTAAAATAAAGAACCATTATGTTCTTGGGAGGGGACATTTGTGAAACTTTTTATAAACCATTCTTGTGGATGGGCTAGACTTTGTATCTCTTTTCTCTTTATATCGGCTTCAGTGTACGCCTATACACAGGATGTGCTAATCGAGAAAAAGCCTACTTTAGAAAACGAAAGTAGTACGGAAGAGAATATTGAGACATCATTGGAAAGTGAACAAAATTCGCCCGCAACTACTGAGACTACAGAGCCTCCTCTCACTGAAGAATCCTTTCCCATACTCGGAGAAGGTGAACAAGATACTGTTGCAATTGAGCCCATAGGGTTTTGGGATACGGTGCGTGTCTTTATTGTCTTAGCTGTTGTCATTGTGGGAATTTACGCCTTGGTTTGGGTTTTGAAAAAATTTCAAAGCAGGTCATTCACGCGATCTGAAACTATA
Source organism: Spirochaetia bacterium (assembly GCA_965196605.1). GTDB lineage: Bacteria > Spirochaetota > Spirochaetia > WTKD01 > CBDAKK01. The sequence goes on along the minus strand of CBDAKK010000001.1, from coordinate 233,568 downwards.
CAAGTACTCGCAAGTCGCCAACTCTCAGGCGGAGGAAATGTGCATCTTCTTAAGCTCGGGAAATCTCTTTTTTTCATTGGAGCATCAGGTCAGAATGTTACCTTGATGAAAGAAATACACGAGAAAGAAGAGGTCGATGAAATAGGCTTGTCGCTTTCTATGAGCGAAAACGAAGAAGAGAATAAAAAAAATTCTTTCTATGAAAAAATAGAACATCTTTTCAAGAAGAGTCAAAATAAACATTCAAATAAGAATAATACTGTTCACACAACCTTTGACGTTATAAAGTCTATGTTTGGAAGACAAATAAAACGGGGGAAAGAACTCGATGCATAAGTTCTTTACAAACAAAGGGTTTGCAATGGTTCTGCTTATGCTGCTGATGAGCATGGTGGACAAGGTTGCTTTTGCCCAAAGCACCTTTGCGCCTGCTCCCCAAAACCCAACGCCGGGACAAGAAGCGCTGCAAATACCCTTTGTAGACTTTTCCGTGCGTCCTCCGCAAACGGGTTCAGAAGTAGCAACGGCATTACAGGTTCTGTTTTTACTTACCGTGCTTACGCTCTCTCCAGCAATTTTAGTACTCATGACCTCGTTTCTGCGCATAAGCATTGTACTTTCCTTCATTCAGCAAGCGCTCGGTTTACAGCAGGTTCCTCCGCGACAGGTAATCATTGGCATAGCATTGTTTTTAAGCATTTTTATCATGTGGCCTGTTTTTCAGCAGGTTAATACCAGCGCCATTCAGCCCTTAAGCAAGGGTGAAATAAACGCTCGTGAAGCCTTTACAAGTTTTATGAAACCATTCCGCACCTTCATGTACAAACAGATGCAAGGTAATCCGCAAAACATCAAGCTCTTTATGCGCATGTCTCGGCTCCCGGCTCCCAAAACCCTGGCGGACGTTCCTTCATACGTGCTTATTCCCGCCTATGTTTTGTACGAGCTTACTATAGCCTTTAAAATGGGAATTTTACTTTTCATTCCGTTTGTAATTATAGACATAGTTGTTGCCTCGGTTACCATGTCCATGGGCATGATCATGTTGCCGCCCATTATGATATCACTTCCTATAAAGCTTGTGCTTTTTGTCTTGGTTGATGGGTGGTCGCTTATTGTTGAACAACTTATATTAAGCTTTGGAGGCAGATGATGAGTCTAGGAGAAATTATTGCGCTTATGCGCGTGTCATTATTGGAACTTTTGATATTAGCCGCACCCGTGTTGTTGGTTGCCGTAGGAGTTGGACTTACCATATCTATAATTCAAGCCATAACTTCCATACAAGAACAAACCATTACCTTTGTCCCCAAAATGATAACTATTGTCTTGCTTCTTATTTTTCTCGGCCCGTGGTTAAGTACGCACTTGATAAATTTTACACAAAACGTATGGGGACAGATGTATGCGATTGTACGCTAATAAAAATATGGCAATACAAGGCTTAAGCGGAGTATAACTAAAAATCTATGATTCTCGATATAGTACCTGAACAGCTACAAATTCTCATGCTCTTGTCTGTACGCGTGTTAGTAATTATTTCACTTACTCCCGTGCTTTCACAAAGTGGTGCGCCCTTTTTTGCGCGTGTAGCCTTGGCGGGTCTCACAACCTTTGCAATACAGAATCTCTTGCAGGGCAGCGTGGAAGCTCCGAAAACTGTTGGGCAATTTATACTTTTTCTCACAGGAGAAGCCCTCATTGGTGCAGTCATAGGCTTTTTTATACAAATGACCTTTGCGCTTTTAAGCATGTTTTCGGAATTTTTTTCAACGCAAATGGGGCTTCGCGCAGCGCAGGTACTCGACCCACTTTCGGGCGACACCACCGCCATTGTAGGGCAGTTTGCGTCCATCATTGTAACGCTTGTTTTTATTTCTTCTTTTAGTTTGCAACGTGTGTTTTACTACGGCATAGCGCAAAGTTTTGTAGCCCTGCAATCGCAAGATCTCTTTTTATACAAAGGTGGCACCGGCTCATTTGTATCGTTTTTATTTTTGGGACTTACTAAATTATTCGAGCGTTCTTTTATTATTGCCTTACCGCTTTTCACTTCGCTGCTCTTGGTTAATATTGGGCTGGGGCTGTACGGCAAGGTAGCGCCGCAAATGAACTTGCTCATACTGGGGATACCCTTGCAGGTAGGGCTGGGGTTCTTGATTTTTTTCTTTTTAATCCCCAATCTCATACATGCGCTTGAGGCATCTTTTAACATTGCTTTTGAGTATATTACAACTTTTATACGGGGGGTGCGTTTATGAAAAAATATGATGTAATATACCAAGCTATACAAGCCTTATGCGCTGCGTGTTTCTCGTATGTAAGCGCTGTACTAGAACCCCTCTTTTTGTTTTTAGATGCATTGCTGAAAGGTATGCGACCGAGAAGCGTATGGGTGTTTGTGAGACCTTGTGTTGTAAAACCAGCAACAGGCTTACAGCTGTGGCATAGGCTTACACTGCTTTTTGCAGCGGAAGATGAAGGACGCACCTTTGATCCAACAGAGCGCAAAATTCAAAAAGCGCGCGAAGAAGGACGCGTTGCAAAAACGCAAGAACTCCCTACAGCCTTGGTGTTGCTTGTTGTTATTGCATTGCTTGGGGGTTTTGGTAAACACATGGCGAGTGCGCTTATGGAGGTTTTTGAATATTACTTTGGGGCTATGCATAGCGTCCGCAGCTTTGGGCATGTAGATCACCTGCTTTTTATAGGCATGCAAATTGGACGCATTGTTGTTCCCGTTTTTATTGCTGCCTTTGTCATGGCGGTATTGGGTACGGTTTTACAAATAGGGTGGGCGCCAAGCGCAAAATCTATAACGCCAAACTTTTCGCGCGTGAGTTTTAACTTAAATAAGTGGTTTGAAAAAATGCTTTCCACGCAGGGTTGGTATACCCTGAGCTTCATGTTTGTGCGCCTACTTGTGGTGAGCGTAATAGTGGTTCTCAATGCCACTATGTCATTTGATGATATTAGTGCGTCGATTTCACACTCGTTTATAGAAGGTATTGCCTTAAGCGCACGCCTTATTTTCTTTGTCTTTCTACAGTCTGCGCTTGCACTGCTTGCGCTATCCTTTGTAGACTTGCAGTTTCAAACCTACTTGTTTCGAGAACAACTTAAAATGACGCGGCAGGAGATAAAAGACGAACTGAAGGAAAGCGAAGGAGATGCCGAGGTAAAAAGGCATATTCAAAACCGCATGAAGGAATTTATTACTCGCAATGTAAAAGAGAACATAAAAAAGGCAGACGTACTTATTACCAACCCAACTCACTTTGCCGTTGCCTTACAGTATGATACTGCTACCATGCTGGCACCGCTTGTTGTGGCAAAGGGTGAAGATGCGATGGCATTTCACATGAGACGGCTCGCGAAGGATTTTGAAGTACCCATTATAGAAAACAAGCCACTTGCCCGCGCGCTTCATGCTGAGCTTGAGGTTGGCGAAGAAATTCCGGAACGATATTATCGGGCTGTGGTGTTAATATTTGAGCAAATATACAAAATGAAAGGCATGGGTGTGTATGAATAAGTTTTTACTCTCACTTATACAAAAATTCCAAAGCGGCGTATTTCGCGAATTTTCTGTGGTCATAGGAGTGGTGTTCATCATTATGATGATGATCATTCCTATGCCGACAATAGCGCTCGATTTATTTATATCGATGAATTTGCTTATAAGTATTGTCATAATACTAAACGTGCTTTTTATTCGCGGAGCCTTGGAATTTTCGGTTTTCCCGTCCATGCTGCTTGTTTCTACCGTTTTCTCGCTTGCACTTAATATTTCATCTACGCGACTTATTTTAACGCAGGGAGCAAATTTTGATGGGAAGATAGTGCGCGCCTTTGGAATGTTTGTAGTAGGCGGTGGAACAGGCGGGCAAAGCCTCATTGTCGGCGCTATCATATTTGTCATTATCATAGCGGTTCAGTTTTTGGTTATAACCAAGGGTGCTACGCGGGTTAGTGAAGTTGCCGCTCGTTTTGCCCTTGATGCCTTACCTGGTAAACAAATGGCCATGGAGGCAGAATTTAATTCTGGGGCAATTACCGAAGATGAGTTGATTATGCGAAGACGCGATTTGCAGCGCGAGGTTGCCTTTTATGGTTCCATGGATGGTGCGTCAAAATTCGTCTCAGGAAATGTCAAGGCAGGTATTCTCATTACGCTTATCAATATTGTGGGTGGGCTTATCATTGGTGTTGCGGTACGGGGTGAGGGCTTCAGTGCAGCCTTAAATAATTACGTACAACTTACCGTAGGTGACGGGCTGGTTTCGCAGTTGCCTGCGCTGTTAATTTCCACGTCATCGGGCATCATTGTAACACGTTCGGCATCGCAAGGAAACTTAAGCGAAGACATGAGCAAAGAGTTTACCGTATACACGCGTATTTACTACATAGCAGGCGGCTTGCTCTGCCTCTTAGGAATTTTGCCGGGTTTTCCATGGTACGTGTTACTTCCTATGGGCATATTGCTTATTACTGCGGCAGTTTTTTCAGAACGCAAACAGAGGGTTCAAACTATGAAAGAAAACAAAGAACAACAGGCAAAGGAGCGCAGCGATGCCATGCAGTCGCATGTGCAAAAACTTGAGCCTTTGGATCCTATTTCCTTGGAAATAGGGTATGACCTTGTACCACTGGTACAAGATGATAATGGGCAGGCAGATCTCTTAAATAGGATATCGAGCATACGAAGAGAACTTGGGATTAGCATGGGCATGGTTATTCCACTTGTGCGCATAGTCGACAATTATTTGCTTGATGCGTCTGAGTATTCGATAAAATTTAGCAGCGTAGAAATGGGGCGCGGCGTCATACGCGTGAATAAACTTTTGGCAATACAAGCGCGTGAGCATGTGGGTGTTGAAATACCGGGTGAAGTTACACGTGATCCCACCTTTGGGTTGCCTGCCTTGTGGATAGATGCCTCTGAGCGCTCAAATGCAGAGCGTGCGGGCTACACGGTCGCAGATCCCTCGGCGTTGATATCGACGCATCTGTCAACCCTGTTGGAAAATAAGCTTGCAGAGTTGCTAACCAGACAAGACACCGTACGTTTGGTAGAACAATTTGCAGAGAAACAACCTGCGGTTGTTGAGGAGCTTAAAAAGCATATTAGCATGGGACTCTTGCAGAGAATATTCCAAAGACTCCTGCGCGAAAAAATATCTATACGTAACCTCACGGCGCTTTGTGAAACCTTAAGCGACTTTGGCGAAATGACCAAAGACATTGATTTCTTGGTAGAAAAGGCAAGACAGGCACTTAGGTATCAAATTGCAAAACAGTATTCTGATGATGATAAAGTGATATATTCGTATGCGCTTGATTACGAGCTTGAACAAAGCATTCTTCAAACTCAAGAGACGCAGCAGTTTTTAGAACCGTCTGTGAAGCAAAACATAGTTGCTAATATATCGCAGTGTTTTTCCACACCCTTGAGTATAGCTCGTAATGATGGAAGCGAGAAACAGGTGGCTACGCCGGTGCTGCTTGTAAGTGAAAGCACTCGTCCCATTATGCAAAAAATGCTTGCGTCTACGCTTAATAAAAAAGGTTACATGGTACCCGTGCTTTCTACGCTTGAGGTGCCTGATGAATATAACGTGCACGTAGTACGAAGTATAAATATAGAAAACGAAAACGCCTTAGAAAAAGCATCAGAGGAGGAGGCTATCACAGCATGAATGCTAGCACAACGTTTGAAGAAATAATCGATGCATCAAAAAACCTCTCCCTTGAGTTGCAGAGGAAACACGGGATTCATGTGCAAATTTTATCTCGGGAACTCATTCCTCAAAATGTTTTGCAAAGGCTCTTTTCGCGCCCTAAGGTACGAGTAACAGGGTGCATTCAAAATGTCGGCATGCAAAGTCCGCTGCAAAACACAGCCCCCACATCAAATACGCTTTCAATGCACACGGGTGTAACTATGAAAGACAGGATGGAAAATCATGTAAAAAACATGGATGTGCTCTTTAAAGACAAGGATCAGCCTGAAAAAGGGCTTGAACATGGATTATTGCAGAGAGAATCCTATGAAGGGCTCATGCATCTCTATACCCTCTTGGAGAAAAATGATTTTTCGTCTTCTTTTCTCGATATGATGAAAGAATATCTTGCACAGAATTTTACATTGCAAGAACTAAAAAACGTTTCGATTATGAACAAGGCTTTTTCGCACATTTTGGAAAAAGCACTTGTCTTTTACAAGAGGCCAGCGGACAAGCAGGCATCTCAGCGCATCATAACGCTTGTTGGGCCTACGGGCACGGGCAAGACCACGGCAATATCAAAATTGTCGGTTGAGTTTTTTGTAAACAAACGTGGCAACACAAAAGCTACTACGGATTCAGTGAATTTACGTATTGTGTCTCTTGATTCTTTTAAGGTGGGGGCGGTCGACCAAATACAAAAAATAGCGGACGTATTGGAGGTGCCCTGTGAGTGCATACATGAGCTTGATGATTTGCGAAAATATGCGCGTAAGGGCGCCCGTCCTGAAGTATTACTTGTAGATACTACGGGACAAAATCCACGAGAAATAACAAACTCAGATGAGACGCAGCACATGCTCTCAGCACTTAAAAAACGTAATGAAATACTGTTGGTCGTTGATGCAAGTACATCTGAAAAAAACTTGGAATATATTTTTGAGAGCTTTGCTGATTATGAATATGGCGGAGTCGTAATTACAAAAATTGATGAAGCGCAGAGCATAGGTACGGTTCTCAGTGTTTGCGCAAAATATAAAACGCCCATCGCATATTTAGGGTCTGGACAGGAGCCATGCAAGGGTTTATCTCTTGCAAGTGTTAAAACCTTGCGTTCTTTTATACACGGGCTATGAGAATGCTCTACTATAAAAGAGGATTGTAATTTAGAGGTAGGTACGTATAACTATGGACAAACAAATAAGTGAACTTAAACAGTTGATGTCAGCAAAGTCGGATATTTCGAATGTGCGAACTCGGGTTATTGCGGTGACGAGTGGCAAGGGTGGTGTGGGAAAAACCAATATTGCTACGAATCTTGCTACTACCTTTGCGTCAATGGGCAAACAGGTGGTGCTATTTGACGGAGACTTAGGACTGTCAAATGTGAACATTTTGTTAAAAGTGATGCCTCAGCACAATCTTATTGATGTTATGCGTAAGTACTTGAAGATGCATGAAATTCTCACAGACTCTGGATATGGGTTTCAGTTTGTAAGTGGCATACCGGGTTTCTCGGGGCTTGCGAATATAACGCAGGATATGATAGATTACTTTGTACAGGAAATGATGCGGCTTTCTTTTGCGCATGTTCTGCTCATTGACACGGGGGCGGGCGTAGGAAAAACGGTTACTTCGTTTTTAAGTGCTGCACATGATATTATCATAGTTACTACTCCAGAACCGACGTCTATGGCAGATGCGTATGGGATGATGAAGGTATTAGCTACAGATATTGATACTAGTCAAACGACCTTACACCTTGTGGTAAATAAAGTGGATACTTTTCATCAGGGTAAGGAGGTTGCTCAACGCATCGTGCAGGCGAGTGAGAGTATATTAAATCTCAACATTAGTTATCTCGGCTGCATAGTAAATGATTCCATTATCAGCAAAGCTGTTATGAAACAGGTGCCATTTGTCGTGCATAGTCCTAAATCTAAACCCGCATCTAATATAAAAAGCCTAGCGCATACCCTTATGAACAGAGAAGAAGAAGGAAAGTCGGGCTTGTTATCGTTTTTAGAACGTTTAAAAGGCAAAAATAGTAATTCATGAGTGATAAAAAAATAACGCTGTCCATAGTGTATTCAGCTTGTTGTGTGATTATTCTCAACATTGCAGGACTTATCGCCGGTATTGGTCTAATGGCTCTTGTTATACGAACCTTAGTCTTTGGGAGTATAAGTTTTTTGCTTGTTTTTCTTGCCCAACTTTTTTTACAAAATAATATCATAGATGATGAGTTTATCGATGGTGAAGAAGCGGATAATGTACGGGGCAGTACTCTCGATATTGTCGTGGATGATTCCTATAATACAAGCGGTGAACAGCAAACCGATACAAAGAGCAAGGATGAAGCCAATGGAAGTGCTCGTTCTGTCGATGAAGTAGCGTATAATAAAGATAGAAGAGTAGGTAGTGAATTCTTCGAGAATTCACTACATGAGAGTGGCTCCGACAAAGTAGCTGATGACTTTGTTGACTTATCTCATGAAATTGAAAAAAGTAAAAAAAACGCAAACCGTGACCCTTCAAAGGTTAGCAATGCGTTAAAAAAGTGGGTGCAAGATGCACAGCCTAAAAAAATGTGAGAAAGACTGTGGAAAGTACTAGTTACAAAGAAAAAGATGAAGAAGAATTTAATCTCTGGAAAAAATATTGTAGAGACAGAGATGAAGAGACTAGAAATATTCTCATAGAAAAATACGCCCTGCTCGTGAAGTATGTTGTGGGCAGAATGTTTTCATCTCCACTTAAAAATATTGATTTTCATGAGCTACTGAGTGCAGGTACTTTTGGATTATTTGATGCAGTGGAAAAATTTGACCCCACTATGAACGTGCAATTTAAGACCTATGCTATTACGCGCATACAAGGTGCCATACGCGATGAGTTGAGATCTTTAGATCCCATACCTCGTTCGCAGCGTACTCACATTAGAGAAATAGATCGTGTTACCACCATGCTTCATGAGCGAAATGAGGTTGAGCCTACTGTGGAGGAGGTTCTTGCTGTCACTGGGCTTAGCAAAAAGCAATATGATAAGGCGATGTCGTGTATTAGTCAAGCATACACCGTTTCCTTGCACGATGTGCTATTTACTAATAGCGATGGCGAGCAAATAACGTATTTTGATCAAGTAGGTACTTCTTCAGAAGATGCGCCCGAGCAGGCTTTTGCCCAAAAAGATATTGTTAGAGTATTACAGGAAGCTTTGAGCGAATTGCCTGAGCGTGAGCTACAGGTGCTTATTCTATATCACTATGAAGAACTAACCTTAAAAGAAATAGGGAAGGTGCTTGGGGTAACGGAGTCTCGTGTTTCGCAATTACATGGGCGGGCACTGGCAAAGTTGCGTACTAAGTTATTTAGTTATCGCAAGGGCGTCTTTGAAAAATAATGAGCGTGAAGTATTATGGCAGGTTTTGAAAATTTTAAATCTATACTTTCTACCACCATACAAAAAACACCTTCTCAGAATGTGTACCGTATACGAGCGAGAACTCTTGAGGATATTTATAAAAAAGCGGTAAATTACTTTAATATTCCTTTGGAATTTATACGTTTTGAAGTAGAAAAAACTGACGATACAAAGAAACATTCTTTGTTCCAATTTGATGGACACGTAGTGCTTGCATACCCCGCCAGTGAATATTTTTCTCAAGAATATCAAGAACAAGACTTGGAAAACAAGGATGGGGAAGTTTTTATTCGTAAGGGTAATGGTACCGTTTATGTTATGATAACTCCTCCAGGAGAAAAAGGGAAGCCAATTTCTCTATCTAAGGTATCAAAAGCGATATCAAGTAGAATAACTTCGGATTCTATAAATCGCAATATTGTCAAGAACGCCACGGTAAATGCAAAAGGGGTATGGGTAAAAATAGGAACCTTTGTTCATAATCCATCGGATGATGCTACATATAGAGTCAGTATTAGTGACGATAAAATGAAGGGGTTTATTCAAATAAAACCTCCCTATCAAGATGGTGCAGATCCTATGAGAAGTCGTATGCTACGTGAGTTGGAAGATGCAGGTGTTTTATATGGAATACTCGATGAAAAATTGACTGAATTAGAAAAGTTACCGGTATATAACCAATGGGTAGAAGTTGCTAGTGGTAAGCCTCCTGTTCATGAAGAGGAGGCAAAAATACTTCTTGTGAATAATCGTGAAAAAAAATATTCCGATACTATTGATATTATCGAACTTAGTCCTATGCACACCGTACGTGTAGGAGATATTGTAGCTATTAAACAGTCCATTACACCGGGAAAGGATGGCTTATCGATATTTAATGAAGTGCTTTTTGCTGAAACAGCCGAAGATGTTGATTTTGTAGAGAATGAACACATACGCATTTCAGAAGATGGAAAGAAAGCCATTGCCCTAAAAGATGGCTCTGTCCATATAAAAAATAATGTTATTACTATTGATGAACTTCTAGTTATTCCGGGTGATTTATCTCCCAAAACAGGAAACGTAGATTTTCCTGGCTCTGTAATTATTAAGGGTGATATTCCCGATGATTATGAAGTGAATGTTGAAGGTAATTTGGAAGTTCATGGTAGTATAGCAAGTTCAAGATTGCGTATTGGAAAAAACCTCATTGTCCAGCGGGGTATTAATGGCAAGGATGAAGCAGATATTCATATTAAAGGATCTTTGCTTACCCGGTTTTTAGAAAGCGTTACTGTGAGAGTGGAAGGCGATTGCATTGTTCAAGATGGTGTCTTAAATTCGCGTATTTTATGTGATGGACGCGTTATAGTTGCCACTGGTCGTGGACGTATTGTAAGTAGTGAGATAAGCTCATCGCAACTTATACAGGTGCGAACAATAGGTTCCGCCCTTGGCAGCAACTCAACATTAAATATTATTTCTCTTTTTGATGAGCGTGAAAAACTTGAACACGTTACCACCTTGATACGAGAACGAGAAGAAAAGCTTAAAGAAATTAAACTATTGCTTGGTGGAGATTCGCCGGCTACGGCTATTGAGAAAGCCGATGAGCATAACAAAGAGAGAATATTGACAAAAGTAAAGGAAGCGAAAAAAGCCCATATCGAATTGATGCAGCTAAAAAATATAGCAGAAAAATACAAGGCACATTTTCAAGAGATAAAAACAAATGGTAAAGTAATAATAGAGGAAAGAGCGCAGCAAGGCACTGTTGTGAATATTGATGGTAAGAAAATTGAATTGAAGTATGACACCATGACTGCTAAATTTTATTTAGATAATAATACTATAACACATAGTAATTTTGATTCAAGAAAAGATAGATTAGATGTAAAAAAAATAATCAAAGATGAGTTCTTATAACTACAACGTACAAATATCATTAGCAGGCTCAAATTCCGTTTCTCAAGAACAAGAAAAAACAAAGAATGCGACCAAAAAGCATCAAGAGGATGCGAATGCTGTAATGCGCAAAAGTGCAGAAGCGCACAATAAAGTTTCTGCAGTTCCCGATGATGAGGTATCGTATCAAGTGCATAATGAAAAAGAGCACGCTAACTCTGAATCATCAATTGCAAAAAATAAGAAGAAGCAGGCAAAAAAAGATAAAACTCATGACGATGTTTTAGCAGATAATACAAAGGGAACCAAGGTTAACGTAGTGTGCTGAAATGTCCGTATTGGGATTTGTTTTTTTAATTATCATTACCACGCTTATTAATATTTTTGTGACTGCCTTTCTTATTGCGCGTTCACAATACTCTCAAAAAGTTATGCAACGCCTTCAGCGTGAGGCGCATTCCATCATCAGAACGGTCAATAAGGCAACAGAAGAACACATTGTTATTGCAGAAAGTACCATAGTGGAACTTGAAAAATTGCTAGGCGACTATAAGCGTTTGTCTCGTAGTGCCAAAACTCAAGTTTCTAAGGTACAAAAGCTCAATGAAAATAGTCCTACGCGCACGCATTCCACTACATCTACAAAGCGTGTCAAAAAAGACCATGCGCCTTTGGTAAAAAAGCAGAGCGCTCAACCTGAAGTTTCAGTACAAAATGCTATTGTGAAAATGTTAGAAGATGGTAAAAGCGATACGTATATACGCGAACACCTGAGCATTTCTAAGGCTGAGCTTGCGCTAGCAAAATTTATGCATACGAGCAAGAAATGATTGCTTTCATGTACAGGCCTTTTATAAAGTACGTTTTATAAATTCTGCAAGCGTAGCACATGCTTTTTTATTGTTTTCATGCGTTCCTATAGTTATGCGTATATGGTGTGGCATACCAAAAGAGGTAAGGGCGCGTATCATGAGATTGTGGTTGGCAAAAAACTCAAATGCATGTTCGGCATACGATGCTTCACCGCTGTCTTTAGGTGCTGTGCCTAACGCAATGCAAAAAAAGTTTGCCTGTGTTGGAAAAAAAGACAGCCCCATTTTTTGATACACCTTTGCAAGTTCGGCACGTTCTCTCTTAATGTAATTGCAGTTTTTTTCTTCTTCATGCCTTTCTGCAAGCGCTACATTTGCACCTGCAGCAACGGCGCGGTTAACCGTGAACGGCAATTTTGCTTGTTCTAAAACTTTTATAATTTCTGGAGTACTTATGCCATAACCGAGGCGCATGCCACCCAACGCAAAAAGCTTTGAAAATGTTCGCAATACTATGCAGCGCTCATGTGTCTTGAACAACTCTTCCATTTCTATGTGATATGCCTCATCGGCAAAATCCATATAGGCTTCATCAAGCACTACATAGACATGTGCGGGTAGCATTTTGAGAAATGCAACCATGGCTTCTTTTTCATGGGTGGTGCCTGTGGGGTTATTGGGGTTTGGCAAAAATAGCGCAACAGTTCGCGGGGTAATTGCACGAAGCATGCCATCCAAGTTACAGTAGCCATCGACAAGAGCCACTTTTTTTATTTCAGCTCCTGCAAGTTGCGAACTTATAGCGTAAAGCGAAAACGTGTTTTCGCTTATAATTACTTCGCTATTTGGCGCGAGTATTCTCCGCGCTATAAACGAGAGAATTTCTCCCGAGCCGTTACCGAGCACGATGTTGGACACTCGTACCTTGTGTCTATCAGCAATGGCTGTCTTCAGTGGTGTTTGCTGCATATCGGGATAGATATGTGCGCTTCGCATCGCCTCTATCATTGCGTTTTGCACGGCGGGAGAAGGTGGAAAGGGGCTTTCATTGGAAGAGAGTTTTATTGCGCCGAGCTTGCTTATTCCCGCCGAGTAGGGCTGTATCGTATTATTTGATGTATCTGACATAAACGAAGCTTACTGCGGTGAACTCATGGGTTTCGGCGGATTTTCTAAAAGATACAAGTGGTCGCCACTAGCATCGTCAATAAGGTCTTCCACTGTCATGGTACGCGAAGTCTCCGTTGTTTTTGAGAATACCAGTTTTTGTTTTTCTAATTTTTCAGGGTACAACGCCTTGATTGCGGAGAGTATGAGGGAAATTTCCTTATTAGAAAAATTATGCAACATAACAAATTTTAAGTCTTCTTTTTTCGGCAATGACATGACTTTATTATACTACCCTTTATCCCTCTGTTATGGCCTATCATAGCCACTTTTGCACATATGCATTGATGTTTTTGTATTTCCTGCGTATGCCTTGTGCATTCATATAGCGTACTACTCCAAATATAGGACGCTCAGGCCACGGTCTGTCGTGTTTGCCATAGCACCATGCCACACCAGTATAGCCATTGGGGTCGCATCCATCCATGTGGTAGCGGTCGTTTTGTGCTATGGAAAATAAAAAAGCTTGCTCGGGCTCTTCAGACCACTCAAGTATTTTTTTCCCCCAGTACATGCGCATGTAGCCGTGCATGTACGCGCCCTTTTTCATTTGCAGTTGCGCAGCATTCCAGTAGTCGTCCTCGGTGTTTGCGTTTTCCATATCCTCAAAACTATATACCATGAGGCGTTTGTCAGTCTTGTGGTCGCTGAGTGTTTTTTGTGCCCATTGTGGAAGCGCGCCAGCGTAGGTGTTGTAATTGCTGTTATAGCAAATAAAATTATAGGAAAGTTCGCGCCGTACTATCAGCTCTTCTAAGAATGCTTGTACGTTTTTGAGTATGGGGTTCAGTACACCGCTTTCTCCCGCTTGCGTGTTTTGTAGTACGCTCTCTATGCGGCATTCGCTTGCTTCTAAAACACGCAAGGCAATATCCACCGGTGAAATGTGCCCAAAACGCAAGTATGCGCTCATGCCGCTTTGGCAATCAGCAGAGGGGTCATTGCGCTTTTCAGCGTACTGCGAGAGTTTGTTTTGTATGAACTGCTGCAAAGCCTCTTGCGCGCACGACTCGCCACCTTTGAGCGTTGCAACGCTGGCGCAATGATTCACCGTTACGCGTTGTATAAAGGCCTTTTGGTGTAGCTCTGACGTAGGCACTTGTTCTATTGTGTATGATTCTTTGCTATGTGGCAGCTGAAACCTTTTGGGAAACACAAGCGAGGGGTGAGAGAAAGACAAGGACGGGTTTTTGATTTTTACGGGAACAAGAGGCTGCAAGTAGTTGTGCAGCCTTGCATGTATTTGAGGACGCAAAGTTGCTGCCGCATATTCTTCCTTATTTGATGCCGCGCTTATGGGTACTACCACATTGCTTTCAACTTGTATTATTCTACAGCGTGCCCATGCCTTCATTTCTTTGTACAAAATTTTGTCTTCTTTAAGATATACGCAGTCTACTATCATGGCTGCGGCATGCTCTGTCATGTACGCCGCTGCTGCGCTACAATGCCCAAGGAGTACCATGCATGGTATTTCACGCAGCGCGAAGTCTTTGCATAGGCTTTCTATGCCCTCTAGGGTAAAAAGCCCTTGCCGCAGCGGCATAGCCTGCGCTGGGGGGAGGGTGCAAAAGGCAATGAGTGGCATGGAGTATTTGTTTGCTAAATATATGGCATATTCCAAACCGTGGTTGTAGCGAGCGCGCAGTGATTTAAAGCACCAATACGCTATGAAGGGTTTTTGCGTTTGTATTTCAACATTATGCAGCACGGTAATACGTGCTTGCTGGGTTGAAGCCATTATGGGCGCGTGTTGAATATTTTACACGAATTTTCAAATATTGTATGTGCCAATTCCTGCTCATCGACATCTCGTATTTGCGCGAGATGCTGTATCGTGTATTTTGTAAAGGAAGGCTTGTTTCGCTTTTCTTTTATGTCGGATGGAGGCATAAATGGACTCTCGCTTTCAACAATGATGTTTTCTTGCGGAATTTTTGCAGCAGCATCACGGAGTACGCATGCAGTTTTGTAAGTAAGACGTGCCGTAAAAGAGAAGAATACATTCTCGGTTATTTTCAGCACTCGTTTTGCATATTCCCAATCTTCTAAATAGCAATGGAGAATAATAGGCACGCTCATGATGCGTTCTGATATGATTTGACATACTTCCTTACTTGCATAGCGATTATGAACAATAATAGGCAATTTTAGCTTTTCGGCAATTTCAATGTGGCGTATGAAAAACTCTATTTGCAAATCTTTGTTGCCAAATTTTCTATCAAGCCCTGTTTCGCCTATGGCAATTACCTTATCTAAAGCAGCCAATTCTTTAACCTTTAAGTCCCAGCCCGAGTGCGTATTTGCTACTTCAGAAGGAGATATTCCCACAGCAAAATATACGTTCTTTGCTGTATATAAGTTTTTATACGTAGGGAGAAAATCTTGTAAATTGTTACATACATTTACTATTCCAACAGTTCCTTGCGAAAGTGCTTCTTTTGCAATGATTAATTGAGATATTTTATCTTCTTTTACAAGTCCTAAATGAGCGTGTGTATCAAATATTTTCACAATATTATAATCATATAAGAATTGTTGTGTTTAATAAAGGCAATAGGGTGGATTCAAATTGTTGCGTGCAACAGAAAAGCAGTGAGCAGGTGTGGAAGTCAAGAGATTTTCTCGGGCGATTGTTTAATAAATGTTGTACGTGAGCAATCTCACTACGTGTTACTGTATGGAAAGCTGAGGTGAGTACCCATGTTACGCTCCGTGTTGCTGCGCTGATAGAGTTGTCATCAGTGACTGTGTATTTGGGCAGCAGGATGGAGACAGATGAATAACTGACATGGAGCCGACATCAGAGCACGTATAGGCTACCGGGATGAACAGCGTACTGTTATGACGTTTTAGTCTTGACTAACTGTCTCCTGCTTATGTGTTTGTCGCTCTGACAGTGTTCTGCGTTCACGCTCACTTAGATATTCATATTTTGGTGTTGCTAGTTTTATTACACTGCTCATAGAGAGGAATTTTTTTAATTCTTTGTTATTTCATATTATCGAAGTTCCTTTTTAAAAAAATTCTGAATATCCCACTTGAAAAATATTTAAAATTTACTGTTCATTCTAGGTTAAAGATAATATGATGAAAAATATGGAACAAATATCAGTTCAAAGCTTACAGGTGAATAATGTAACGAATGCTGTAGCAGAGTATGATTCTAACTTTGTGGTTTTATTACCACGTACCATAATAACAGAGGATATGCTAAAAATATTTCAAGAAACATACCTCAATGCCATTGTTTCAGATGAGCCCTTAAGTCTTAAAAGCGATATAGGCGATTTATTTGAAGAGGATGAACAAAATGATGATATAGATACTGCAAATGACTCTAAATCCACACATGAGAACGGTGATTTGAATACAGAGTCTTTTCTAGATGATCATCAATTTGTTGAAGAAGATGATCCTTATGTCATTGCTCGTGTATTTACAGAGTACGGGGCATTGTATGAATCTGCACACAGCCTATTATTCAATTTTTCTAAAAAAGGTGCGTTAACGTATCAAGATATTCAACAGTTTGTTTGTAATGAAGTCGTTCCAAAAGTAAAACAATGTTCTTACCCTTATCTTGCAATAGGTAATATGCCTGTAGATGCCGATAGAAACATAACAAGTGAGCTAGCTATTAAACTTCTCTTACTCACTCTTGCGGTACTCGAACAAAATAAAGCTAAACAGCCATTTTTTCGTAGCATAGATAAGCGTATAGAAATAGGTATTTGTGCATTTGCCTCATACATATGTGCAATGAATATAGAAGATCGCATTAACAAAACAGTAGATTTCACAGAGTATAAAGCGCGAGAAGTTCTGATAAATTTTAGTGCAAAAACGCTATATAAAAAACACTTTCCATCATATGTCATAGATGTTATAGCGAATATGCGACCTTACCAAGCAAACGCAACAAATCTACAGTATAAAGAAGAAAATAATGAAATAAATACTGCCGCTAATCTTCTCACGATAATAGATTATTACATGCAGTCAGTCACCTTAAAAGAAAAAACGCCTTTTCAAACCATGAAAACAATAATTGATGATAGATATAATTTCAACACAGAAAATATAAAGCTTTTTACAAGATCAATAGGCATCATTCCCATAGGCTGCCATGTAAAACTTAAAAACAAATGTCACGCTATTATTCGACGCTTTTCTAAAAACAGTCCTCAAATGCCTGAAGTACATCTTGTAACCAATGCAGCGGAAATACCCCAATCATCTCTTGTGCATATAGCAACTGAAAAACATGAGTATAACATTGTAGAAATTTCATCGTATGAAACAGGAGTCAAAATGGCCAACATGTATATAGGAATGTTTCAGTCCAAATATCAAACACGCAAATGACGATTATTCGACAGCAACACTTTTTTGTATGTCTGAAAATTCATCTTTTTTGAAATTGCTAGAAGAGACACGGACATCTACCATTTTTTTATTATTGCTGGTACTACTAGCACGTCTCAGGTACAGCTCCAAACAAACAGTAGGTCTCATACGAACACTACTAGCCTGAAAAGTGTGGCTAGATTTGGAAAGTGCCTTGACAACATGTTCCGCAATACTGTCTCGTATTTCTCCGTCTATAGTACGTATAACATTGCGTGCACCAAAAGCAGGAGAATAGCCTTTATGCGACAAGTATGAAACTACTCCAGCGGTCCATGTAAGCCTAATATGCTTTTTCATTAAGCTGTCTTCAATCATTTTAAGTTCTTTTATAACTACTGCTCGTATATCCTTTTGTTGTAAAGAGTTAAAAACAATTGTATCATCAAGCCTGTTTCTAAATTCGGGTGAAAAAACTCTATTCACAGCCTCATGAATTTCCGTATTTCCTTTATGTCCCGCATGCGTAAACCCTATAGGGGCGTTCATAGCCTCTTGCACGCCAGCATTTGAGGTCATAATTATAATTGCATTTCTAAAATCTGCTTGTGTCCCAAGGCTGTCTGTTATAAAACCATAGTCCATAATTTGCAACAATAAGTTAAAAACATCACTGTGTGCTTTCTCTATTTCATCCAATAACACAACTGCGTGTGGTGTGCGACGCACTTTATCTACAAACACTCCGCCATGTTCGTGTCCGACATATCCTGGGGGCGAACCGATGAATTTTGAAACAGAATGTCGTTCTTGATATTCGCTCATATCAAAACGCAGAAATTGCATTCCCAATTCTGCTGCCAGCTGCTTTGACAGCTCAGTTTTACCTACGCCCGTAGTCCCAACAAAAAGCGTACAGAGTAGCGGCTTTTGTGTAGTAGTAACTCCACTTTTAGCACGACGTATGGCGCGTGCTACAGCCTGTATTGCATGCGTTTGACCAAATATTTTTTTATTCAAGATGCGCTCAAGTCTTGCTAAGCGCATAAATTCATTTCTTGTGACGCTGGCAACAGGACGCTTTGTCATTCTACTAATGAGATGCTCGACCTGTTTTTCTGTAATAACACGTGACTTTGCTTTTTTAGTTTTGTTTTCTCGCGGTTTTTGCAAAGTATTTGTATCAGCCACGCTTTCAGAAGCCTCGTTCATATTTTTAGTAGACGCTTGTTTTTCAACAAACTCATCAATAGTTAACATTGCTCCAACGGAGTCGAGTACATCTAAAGCCTTGTCGGGAAATTTTCGCTCACGCAAGAAATCATGACTTAAACGAACGACCGTATTCAATACCGAATCGGGATATTGTACATTGTAAAATTTTTCGTATAAGGGGCGCACATGTCCGAGTATTTGTTCTGTACTTTGCAAACTCGGCTCGACAACTTCTATGGGGTAAAAACGACGGAATAATGCCTTTTCACGCTCTAGTTTTTTATACTCCTCAAACGTAGTCGCACCTATAAAGCGCACATTATTTTCCATTAATAATAGCTTTATAAAGTCGCTCAAGTCATTAGTACTACCCGATGAACCACCAATACCCACTATGGTATGCATCTCGTCTATGAACAAAATACATTTTTTACTGGAAATAGCGCGCGTTAGTCGCCGTACCCTATCCTCAAAATCACCTCTATAACGCGTACCCGCAATAAGCGCTACGACATTTAGCTCAAGCAATACAAAATCTTCTAGCGTTGCAGGTACCTGCTTATTAAAAATACGACGACCAAGTTCATGTACTAACGCAGTTTTTCCGACTCCCGCATCACCAATAAGAATTGCATTGTTTTTTCTCCGCCGTACCAACACCTCAAACACGCTGCGAATGACCGCTTCCTGCCCTATAAACACCTCGTCATTTTCTGACTTTTTGCTTACAACCGTGGTGAATTTTTTTAAAAATGTCTCGTCATCCTCCTGCTTGCCTGCCTGTGTATAGAGTGAAGAAAAATACTCTTCTTGTTCGGCTTCTTCAAGAGAAAGTATTTCCTTAGCATCAAAAGAACTCTTAATATCTTCGTCATGTTTATCTTTTAAGTACTTTTCAAAAAATTTATTATCTAAAACTTTAGATATTTTTTCATGTGTTATGTTACGACTCCTAAAAAATCTTGTGGCCTGCAGTTCTTCTATATCTATTAACGCGTGTAAAATGTTTTTAATATCGATGTACGAATTCTTCGATTTTTGCATGTGCGCAATGGAATACTCCAAGAATTTATCAAAACCTAGAGAGTGCTTTGGGATTCCATCGTTGGATTTATCGGCAATAACGCTTTCATTGATATACGACAAATATCTATGTATTTCTTCTTCCAACTCGAAAATGTCTACATCAAGTAATTCAAAAACACCTCGTACGGGATGAAACTGTAAGGCGCAAAAAAAAACATGTTCCGGCGTAACGTAGGGATGTCGCACATGTTGCGCTTCTTCAGAAGCTGCATTAAATATAAGCATTGCTAAGTCGTCAAAATGCACTCTCATGTACGCTATACCTCTTCTTTTGAGCAACGCAGCAAATGACCATGATGCTTTGCTAAAGCATGCACACTATTAATATATGCATCTGCTATGTCTTTTGGAAACATGCCTACGACCGCTTTGCCATAGGTATGGGCCTCAAACATAAGGGCATGCGCCTCTGCCGGCGAATGCTTAAAAATCACGCGAATTACCTCAATAACAAAGTGCATGGGAGTAGTCGGGTCATTATGAAGTAATAGCTTAAAAATATGAAATTTCTTTCCAGAACTACTGCTTTTTTTATCAAGCGATTGATGTTCCTTCTTAGGTATTCCCGATAGCTTATCGCTCTTATCTTCCATGGCTTCATTATAACAAAAAACACATGTTTAAAGGTTAGTCGCTGTAGCTTACTGGTGGATTTCAAGGAGCACATGCAACAGAAAGTATTGAGTAGATGTTTAGAACTCAAGGTGTTTTCTCGGACGATTGTTGCATAGTTGTTACTCATACAAGGAGGTTTTTTTTATTTTCTCTTCTTTAATTTTAGTCTTGCACACAATAATGGAAATTGACCTAAATAAATTCAGTTGCTTGTGTACCGTGGTGTATAATAAGCCCATGTGCGGTGTATGTGGTTATGTAGGAAATGATGATGCGCAAGATGTATTGTATGAAGGATTGGGAAGACTTGAATATCGTGGATACGACTCCGCAGGCATAGCGGTACTCAATGAGCGTGGCATTGTCGTGCAAAAAGCGGTTGGCAAACTCAGCGTTTTGCAAGAAACATACGCACATGCACCAGTTCATGGAACGGTAGGCATAGGGCATACGCGTTGGGCTACGCATGGCGTTGTAAGTCAAGCAAACGCCCATCCTCATGTGAGTTATGACGGCTCATGCGCGCTTGTACACAATGGCATTATAGAAAACTTTGCGCAATTAAAACAAAAGCTGGTAGAAGACGGAATACACTTTCAATCGGAGACGGACTCGGAAGTAATAGCGCACCTGTTTGCAAAAAACTACAACGGCATTTTAAGCGAGAGTGTGCTTGCAACCCTTGAATACCTTGAAGGAACCTACGGGCTTTTGCTTGTGCATGAGAAGCACCCCGACACCATTGTCGGTGTATGTCATGGTTCGCCCATGGTCATTGCAAACGCGCGTTCAGCACGGCTCCTTGCCTCCGACCCCTCCGCGCTACGGCGCTTTAGCGACACGGTGGTATACATGGAACACGGCGAAATTGCGCAGGTAAGCAAGGATGAAGTAAGCATTTACAACAGAAAAGCCGTTTCGGTACAAAAAACTTCTCATAAAATAACATGGGACTTGTCGGCAATAGAACGGGGTGCATACACAACCTTTATGGAGAAAGAGATACACGAACACCCCACAGCTCTGAGAAACGCGCTTGCGGGGCGCATAGACATTGATGAAGCAAACGCAGTGCTAGGAGGCATGAATATTTCATTAGAACAACTACGGTCTTATGAAGCAGTAGAGCTGCTTGCCATGGGCACAAGCTACCACGCAGCAGAGGTCGGTGCCATGCTCATAGAGCGCCTTGCACGCATACCCGCGCGCGCTACGCTTGCCTCCGAGTTTGTCTCTTGCAACCCGCTCATGCGCGAAACTACGTTGTATCTGGTGCTTTCTCAATCCGGAGAAACCTATGACACCATTATTGCCATGAGGGAGCTAAAAAAGCATGGCTTGCCCGTGCGGGGCATTTGTAACGTGGTGGGCTCTACCATTGCGCGTGAAACAGACGGCGGTAGTTTTATGCACAGTGGAAATGAAATTTCAGTTGCGTCAACCAAGGCCTTTAGCGGGCAGCTTGGCGTGCTGTACGCGCTCGCACTCATCATTGCGCGTTCTCGCGACATGTCTTTTGAAGAAGGAAAGGCATTTTTAGATGCCTTGCACGCCATTCCTGAAAAGATGGAAGCGATACTCTTACAAAAAGAGCGCGTGAAAACGCTAGCCCACCAGTACGCGCATGTGCCACATTTGTTGTACTTAGGCAGAGGCATAAGCATGCCCATTGCGCGTGAGTCGGCGCTCAAACTCAAGGAAGTAAGCTACATCAACGCAAACGCTTGCAGCGCGTCTGAAATGAAGCACGGAACTATTGCGCTTATTGATGAACACTTTCCGTCTGTCTTTCTCATGGCAGACGACCGCTTTAGCGTAAAAATGAAAAGCAACATTGCAGAAGTAAAGGCGCGCGGTGGCTCTGCCGTACTCATTGCACCAGAAACCTTGCAAGACTCTCATGAGCTTGTTGACGATGCGCTCTTTATTCCACAAACGCATGAGTTGTTTTACCCCTTTTTGTTTGCTGTGGCCACGCACTTGTTTGCACTCTACGTGGCGCAGGCGCGCAAGGTAAACGTGGACATGCCGCGCAACTTGGCAAAAAGCGTTACCGTCGAATAACCGTGTGTAGTCTACGTTAAGCGTTACTGAGCCTTAGTTGCCGCTGGTTAAATGCCACCCATGGCCGTATGGGCAAGGGTACCATTGAAGTTGTACGTTTGTTTCTTCATGTTCTCGGTATCGCGCCGTCTCCTGTGCTTCCATCTCATGTGTGTAAATGTTTTTTCCACAAGCATTGCATATTTTCTGTGACGTCTCTTCGTAGCGTTGTTTTTTAGGCATACTATGGCTTTAGTGTAGCACGAAAAACGCCCTTGCTCATGGCACGGGCGTAGGCACTAGCGCATGGGTCATTTTGTGCTGTGGCACGTTATCTTTAAAGGCGAAATACGCAAAGCATCAAAGCAACTCTTAGAAAGCGCCGTCGCGCTTTGCCTTTGCGGGGGCACACCCCACAAAGCGCTTATGCAATAGTTTGCATCCCCTCGCTACGCTCGCGAGCGTCCTCACAGCCGTGCCATGGAGGGCACGCATAGGCTGCCAAGGATGGTAAAAGAAAAGAAAAAGAACAGTCATCCGAGCGTATATCATAGTAGGCGTGGCTGCTTGACCGCAGAAAAAGTTCATACAAGACTGCGCAAGCCCTCGCGCGGAGCGCTCAACACGCATGAGTAATCTCTATGCCTTGTACCTTAGTCCCTATGGCGTAGCCCCACAGGATGTTTTTTTTCTTTTCTTTGGTTCTTTTCTTTTCTTTTTTTTGCGTCCTCAAAAAAAGAAAAGAAAGAACGGCCATCAAAAATGTTTACATGGTGCGTTTTGCTGCTTGGCAACAAAGGCTTACATTTTAGCCCACTGCAAGTGATATCGCGCTGCACTGCATATGCAAATATCGCGTCTTACCCCACGGGGGTGTGGGGGTATCCCCCACAAATTAATAAGACTTAGCGATAATCTGCAATAATAAAGCCATGAGACATGCAGATATAAGCAAAGCCATAGGAGACACGCCCATTGTTAGGCTTTCACGGTTGTTTCCGCAGCACGAAGTATGGATGAAAGTAGAGCGCATGAACCCCGGTGGAAGTATTTGAACCCGAAAGAGTAATTTATAAACACTTACTATATAATGATTTACAAAGCAAAAAATAATTATGTGTGCAAAAAAGAGTACATTACATTATCCCCTGTAAAAAAGGGCTACAAATACCAAGCAATCTCTAGAAATTATTATACACAACATGACTAAATCTATGTGCAATCATACCTATACCGAGGCGAGTAGTTTGAGAAAAAGCCCGTGTATGTTGCGTGTGGTTGATTTAGGCGACCCGCTTCCAAATGCGCACGGTGTAGTTTATGGGGCGAGTTTCGTAATTGAGATATCGAAATAATCGTGTATATAGCTTGTGCGCCAATCTGTGCCGTTTTTAGATGAGCGAAGTTTTCCATCATTAATTTCATACATAAGATTATTGTGATAGAAATATTGCGTGTTTTTATTGCTCCGAGGATAAGAAAACGGACTAACGCTCCACGAAGAACCATCCGTAGTGAAATCAGAAAACGGAGCACCAGCAATGACAGCTAGTTTAGTGTCACCACACACTATTAAATGCACTCCATGTTTCATGGTGTGTTCTGATGGCATGGTAATAGGTTTAGAATCTGTATATTGTTTTGATGCTAGATACGTATGTACGTAATAACGATCGTTCCTTTTAGAGACTATGTATATTGCATTCTTAAAAACGGATGCAGTGTAGAATAACATATCGTGCCCCAAAAGAGTGACGCCTGAACGATGCCAATGTTTTGCATTGGAAGAAGTACAAATAGTGTTTTTTGATAATATGCAAAGTGCATCACCGAGCGAAACAAATCCATAATTTTCGATGTCATACAAGGAGTTATTACTTGTAAAGTCATTGGTTTCTTTATTCCATGTAACGCCATCGAGAGAAGCCCACGCCGCTCTTGAAATAATCGCATTTTCTGAAATACCGCCAACAAGATAGAGTACGCCTTTGTGAACAACAACTTTGTGTTTATGCAACTTTGGAAGATTTGTCTGTATCTGATGCCATGTGCTAAAGTCAGTGGTATACCATAGCGTATTATCTGCTTTTTTTGTACGCTCATCATACCCACCCAGTAAGTAAAATGTATTCTTATAAGAAAAAGAAGCATAATCTTTATTAGATGTTGGGAGGGGTGCATACGAGATTTGTTGAGACTTTGGCATCTTTTTGATACTATAAGTTTCATCTTGTAAAAAAGGGCTCCCATCAGCTTTTGATACCGAAACAACAAGAGTATCTATAGTTTTTGAAATGAAATTGTTATCAGTGGGAAATTGCGGATATCTTAGATGAGAGTTGACGTCCGTACAATAGACATTTTGATACACACCTGCATTATTCATATTCCATACCCCTCTAATAATATATGGCCTGTGCTAGTGCTATCTTTTATTTCCAAAGCATCAAATCTTATGCAGGCAGAAATGAGGTTACCTTCTGATAAGTGTTGCCATGCGGCAAAGGCGCGGCTGTCTTTATTCGTGATGACGAGACGTATTTTACAACTGCCTTGTGTGATCCCAATAACCGAACGCGCTGCATTTTTAAATGCTGTGTGGGTACCATTAACGCATAAAAATTTCTTCTTAGAATGTTTCATGATTCAACCTCTTCCTTTTCTATTTCTAAAAGCTGTAATTTTTTAGTTTTAGGTTCAACACTAAGTACAAGAAATTCGCCCGATGTATAAAAATGATGTCCGCCCTCTTGCGTTTTTATCAGTACTTTATCAAGTATTTCTATGTCTATAATGTCTTTTGCAAGCACAATATCTAGTGTTGTATGCTCGCTTGCATATCGTCTTGCTACTACTTTTGCATATTTTATCGCGTCTACTTTTTCCGTTAAAAGTGTCTTAACTTCTTTTCTTATAGTCCTTTTGTGATTTACGAGTCCTTGTTTGAAGTAAGCATTTTCGTACACATGTTTTGTTCCAACACCCTTAGCATTTTGCCTATACAATGCTACTATTTCATTTCCATAGTACTTTGAGTCTTTTTTCACATGTATCGAAACTATAGCCTCATGCTCTATGTTATGAGTTTTGTAATATCCGTCTACAAGTTTTTTTATAGTATACACCCCGTCTGCATTCGAGAAGAAAAATAAAAAAGAACCTTTACACACTTTCTCTAATGCATCACGGACAGTTCCATCAGAAATGTAAAGATTTATCTTTTCAAATTTTTGAGCTTCTATTTTATCTCTATCAAAATAAAGACTTGAATAATCGATATTTGAATACCTTATGACTATGTCTTTAATAACTTCAAACGCGGAAGATCCATAATGAAATTGGTCATTATTTGCGGCATCACTTGTAAACGTTACGGATACATTTTTATAATCAATTTTTTTTGTTGTATCTTTTCTACTATACTTCGGAAGTGTAATGACACCATTGCTTTCCGACCTCCAATCAAACAATGATTGAGGCATTTCGACACCATCGTTATATACTTTGTGAATTGTATATCGCGCATGATTGGGATTAGCAAACATTTTCCTAAGTTCATTCACTGTTTGCGTTTCCTCTGTACCATCTGCATTTTTTGTTGTAACTTCATATGTAGTATCAAAGACGGGAGCATGTTCTATAGTTCCGTATGCAATTGGAAGGAGTGTGTCATCATCAACTTTTTTTTCAAAATGGTTTATTGGTTTCAAAAATTCCGTGTCAAATATCGTCAAGGGGTCATCAATAGTAATCTTCGCATTTTTTGCATTATAAGCTATTTTATTTATCCGACCCGAATAATATACATATGGTTTTCTATTATCATACGCAATAATATAGCCCATACTCCCAAGCAATTTTTTATACACTTCATCTGTAATACCACCATCACAATTAATCAAATCGACAGTAACATCCGTGCGAGTTTGAAACGAATACGGATTAGTGCCTGCAGATTGCTTCCCAAAATAATATGGCATAAGCCGCATATCTGCCCGCCCAAAAATGCTATCTAATCTTTGGAGAGAAATTATTTTTAACCCAGAAAGATAGCTTTTCCATTTGGGCGTAACGACTGTTAACATTTTTTTTGTAACATCAAGTCTATATGAATTATTTCCAATCTCTCCTATGGTATCCTTTGCTATATCAATTCCATACACATCCGCAGCCACAATATCCTTCGGCATTTGTGGTACCACATCATTAAAATCGGGGCTTATTGTGTGAAAATATGTTTTTTCTATGGGAGTATAATCAATAACATACGCCCCGCCAATGTTTGTAAAATATTCATTCGGTATTTTTGCTTTTTCCTGTTGATGTGAAAGTAATGGATACGTTCCTTGTGCATCGCCTATGTCGCTGGCATATACTTGTGCTTCTTGAAGTGTCATAGTTTGTATGAGGTATGACTTGAGCATGCTGTTTCTTATGTAAAAAGTATCATTAACACTTGTGCTATATTTTTCTTCTAACTCGCCCAATGATCGTTTTTTAAAGTACGGGTACACAAAGCCGTCAATAATGCATGAATTTATTACCGCATAACTTTTCGCGTGTTCTTTCGGCTGTTCAGTAATCCATTTTTTAAAATACCCGAGGCTCGTAGCATCAGATATTTCACGTATTCCGTTTCCCAAAACAAAGCCTGCAGAAACTTCTTTGACTGGCACATCAACCTGAAAAAGCGATATCATACAATCATCCTGTTTTTGTGCAGTCCCATATTTTAATGCTGTAATTTATAGGTCGATTTTCGTTTGATGTTGGTACTATTAATGAAGCATAAAAAGTATCATTTGCCATTGAATAGTCAGAATCGCTAGTATCAAGCCATGTAGTGTGAGTTCCAGTAACGGCGCCGCTTGCTCTGCTTGTGCTTTTTTCTTTTCTTCTTCCCGTTTCTTTATTTCCTCGTTATACCCGCGTATTATTTCAGACTTTTTCGCGCCGTCTTCTTACGTAAGTTGTAAGGATAATTCCTTTTGACGCTCTAGCTCGGCTATTTCGCTGTCTATGTTTGCAATGTGTGCTTGTGTCGCTCCATTTTGTGCAGTAATAACATAAGGGGCTAGTCCAGTTAATGAGCAAAAGGCTAATCTTGAAGAGAATAGATCATAAAACCGAGATTAGGCAAAGAACAAATAAAACAATTACTAGAACATTTTGTGGCAGGAGTAGCAGCAGAAACAAGTAGTCAATTGTGTGGCATTAATCGAAAAACAGCGTTGGCATGGTACCATCGATTCCGCATGGTAATAGCAAGCACTCTGAAACGAGAATACACAATATTTGAAGGTGAAGTAGAACTTGATGAAAGT
This sequence comes from Spirochaetia bacterium, assembly GCA_965196605.1. GTDB lineage: Bacteria > Spirochaetota > Spirochaetia > WTKD01 > CBDAKK01. The sequence continues at coordinate 205,922 of CBDAKK010000001.1, read as the reverse complement.
TATTTTTGGGGAAGAAAAAAAGGAAAACGAGGACGCGGAGGTGCAGGAAAAATAGCAGTCTTTGGAATATATAAACGAAATGGCTATGTGCATGCAGTAAGTGTTTGTAATACAAAAAATTCTACACTCATTCCCCTGATACATACTCATGTAAAACCTGATAGCATCGTGTATACAGATGGTTATAAAAGTTATGATGTGTTAGATGCATCACAGTTTTATCATTATCGAATTAATCATGACAAGACATTTGTAGAGAAAAGAAATCATATAAATGGCATAGAGAATTTTTGGAGACAAGCGAAACGCCATTTACAAAAATACAATGGTATTCCCAAAAAGCATTTTGATTTGTTTCTTAAAGAGTGTGAGTGGCGCTTCAATGATCGCCCTGCAAAAAAATTGTATGATACACTCTATACTTGGAGTAGAGAGGCAGGGTTAGTCCATTTTTAGCTTAACTGGACTAGCCCCTAACATAATTGGTAATAGCATCCGCATAACTCAACGCAGAGTCGGTCGCTTGCAACCACCCGCTAGCAATTTGCGCAGGCTGGCTGGATAACTTACCTTCGAGCCTCTTAATCTTTTCTTCAGCACCCTTTCTTGCATCGCCAGTGAGGCTCGGTAATTTTGCTTTTTCATCAGCTATGTCTTTCTTAAGCTTCGGCATTTTTCCTTGCGCTTCTAACGCGCTTCCCATGCCTGAACTGAAAGAAATCGCAATGCCTATAAAGTTACCAACACCCCAAGCGCCGCCACTCAGTACACACGTGATCCTTACGGCTCATGACCACTTTAGCCCTTAAGGCAACCTTGCGCGTCCAAGCCGCGGGACGGAATACGCATTGCGCGCCAGTACACACGTGAGCCTAGGGCTCACGACCACTTACCCCCCACATAATTCATAACACTATGGTGATGGTTATCTAAATTTTGGCGGCCACTTTCTTTTATATTTTTGCATCTCTGTCGCACCATTGAAAATATCAGTCCATTGTTTTACCTCATCTACATTCCAGCCACTAATGTCTTGGTTGAAAGCGCGAGCGCTAGCAAACATGGTCTTCATATCCTCCACTTGAGACGTGTTCCACCTACCAATGTCTTGGTTGAAATCAGAAGCATGATAAAACATGTAGCTCATATTTTTTACACTAAACGTCTTCCAGTCACTAATGTCTTGGTTGAAAGCGTCAGTGTCAGAAAACATGCCCTCCATATTCTCCACTTGAGACGTGTTCCACCTACCAATGTCTTGGTTGAAAGCGCTAGCACTAGCAAACATGCTCTCCATATCCTCCACTTCAGACGTGTTCCACCTACCAATGTCTTGGTTGAAAGCCCTAGCGCCAGCAAACATGTAGCTCATATTCTTTACACTAAACGTCTTCCAGTCACTAATGTCTTGGTTGAAAGCGCGAGCGCCACCAAACATGCACCTCATCTCCTCCACTTCAGACGTGTTCCACCTACCAATGTCTTGGTTGAAAGCGTAAGCGCCATTAAACATGTAGCTCATATTCTCCACTTGAGACGTGTTCCAACACCTTACCTCACCATTGAACTTGGTTTTCGAAAAAAACAAACTATCCATGTTAGTGATAGCTGAGGTGTCAATGTGGTTGAGATTGGGGTTAGGCGTGCTTGCTGTGATAGCATTGTCAACAAGTCTTTTGAGTTCTGCCCTGCCTTTCGGGTGCTCAGTTTCTGTGGCGCCACATGAATTACTCCACACCACCGACAGGTTTATGTCAGAAGTAATTGCTGTGCTTTCATCATGCTTTTTCTTGTTATGCTCAAAACGTTCTAGTTTACGCGTTACTCCATTGATTGAAGCGTACGTAAGTTTTTGACGTATCCCAATATCTTTCAAACTTTCACCCTTTTTCACAATAAGCGTAGTTTGTTTTGGATCTCCATTTAAGATACCTCCATGCAATGCAAGGCTCACGGTAACCTTAATCCCAATTGTCTGATGAGTCCCTCCCCCCTCTCGCACTGCTCCATCGCATCCCAAAAATACAAGGGGCATTACCGCCATTATTACTACCTTGCTTGCTGTGAGCAATACGCTCATTGCTTTATCAGTACTTTGTTTCATAATAACCTCTCTTAGGAACATAGAATGTTTCGTACTTATAATTATAAAAAAAATATTGAGAAATGTACAGTGTTAGTGTAACCCTTAGGGGACATATGAGTATGTCACTCACTTACAAGTACCGCCGCTCAGTACACACATGAGCCTTACGGCTCACGACCGCTTTATTCATAAAGAATCACACTGCACACCAGCGCAGGCCGCTTGCACTCACAAAGCACCCTCACGCGCTTAAAGCTACCTTGCACCCCAAGCCGCGGGACGGAATACGCATTGCGCGCGAGTACACACGTGAGCCTAGGGCTCACGACCACTTACCCCCCACATAATTCATAACACTATGGTGATGGTTATCTAAATTTTGGCGACCACTTTCTTTTATATTTTTGCATCTCTGTCGCACCATTGAAAATATCAGTCCAGTCTTTTACCTCATCTACATTCCAGCCACTAATATCTTGGTTGAAAGCGCGAGCGCCACCAAACATGCACTTCATCTCCTCCACTTTAGACGTGTTCCACCTACCAATGTCTTGGTTGAAAACGTCAGCGTCCTCAAACATGTAGCTCATATTCTTCACCTGGGACGTGACCCAGTTACCAATGTCTTGGTTGAAAGCGGAAGCGCCCTCAAACATGGAGCTCATATTCTCCACTTTAGACGTGTTCCACCTACCGATGTCTTGGTTGAAAGCGCGAGCGCCCCAAAACATGGCCTTCATATTCTCCACTTCAGACGTGTTCCACCTACCGATGTCTTGGTTGAAAGCAGAAGCATCACGAAACATGTAGGTCATATTCTCCACTTGAGACGTGACCCAGTTACCAATGTCTTGGTTGAAAGCGGAAGCGCCATTAAACATGCCCTCCATATTCTGCACTTTAGACGTGTTCCAATCACCAATGTCTTGGTTGAAAGCGCGAGCACTAGCAAACATGCCCTCCATATCCTCCACTTCAGACGTGTTCCACCTACCAATGTCTTGGTTGAAAGCGGAAGCGCCATTAAACATGCCCGCCATATTCTCCACTTGAGACGTGTTCCAACACTCTACCTCACCATTGAACGTGTCTTTGCTTGCAAATAATTGATTCATGTCAGTGATAGCTGAGGTGTCAATGTGGTTGAGATTGGGTTTAGGCGTGCTTGCTGTGATAGCATTGTCAACAAGTCTTTTGAGTTCTGCCCTGCCTTTCGGGTGCTCAGTTTCTGTGGCGCCACATGAGTTACTCCACACCACCGACAGGTTTATGTCAGAAGTAATTGCTGTGCTTTCATCATGCTTTTTCTTGTTATGCTCAAAACGTTCTAGTTTACGCGTTACTCCATTGATTGAAGCGTACGTAAGTTTTTGACGTATCCCAATATCTTTCAAACTTTCACCCTTTTGCACAATAAGCGTAGTTTGTTTTGGATCTCCATTTAAGATACCTCCATGCAATGCAAGGCTCACGGTAACCTTAATCCCAATTGTCTGATGAGTCCCTTCCCCCTCTTGCTTCTGCGCTGCCTCTCGCACTGCTCCATCGCATCCCAAAAATACAAGGGGCATTACCGCCATTATTACTACCTTGCTTGCTGTGAGCAATACGCTCATTGCTTTATCAGTACTTTGTTTCTAATAACCTCTCTTAGGAACATAGAATGTTTCGTACTTATAATTATAAAAAAAATATTGAGAAATGTACAGTGTTAGTGTAACCCTTAGGGGACATATGAGTATGTCACTCACTTACAAGTACCGCCGCTCAGTACACACATGAGCCTTACGGCTCACGACCGCTTTATTCATAAAGAATCACACTGCACACCAGCGCAGGCCGCTTGCACTCACAAAGCACCCTCACGCGCTTAAAGCTACCTTGCACCCCAAGCCGCGGGACGGAATACGCATTGCGCGCCAGTACACACGTGAGCCTAGGGCTCACGACCACTTACCCCCACATAATTCATAACACTATGGTGATGGTTATCTAAATTTTGGCGGCCACTTGCTTTTATATTTTTGCATCTCTGTCGCACCATCGAAAATCTGTATCCAGTCTTTTACCTCATCTACATTCCAGTCACTAATGTCTTGGTTGAAAGCGTCAGCGCCAGCAAACATGTAGCGCATATTCTCCACTTGAGACGTGTTCCACCTACCAATGTCTTGGTTGAAAGCGTCAGCGCCAGCAAACATGGCCTTCATATTCTCCACTTCAGACGTGTTCCACCTACCAATGTCTTGGTTGAAAGCGTCAGCGCCATTAAACATGTAGCGCATATTCTCCACTTGAGACGTGACCCAGTTACCAATGTCTTGGTTGAAAGCGTCAGCGTCAGCAAACATGTAGCTCATATTCTCCACTTGAGACGTGTTCCACCTACCAATGTCTTGGTTGAAAGCGTCAGCGCCAGCAAACATGGCCTTCATATTCTCCACTTGAGACGTGACCCAGTTACCAATGTCTTGGTTGAAAGCGTAAGCGCCATTAAACATGCCCTCCATATTCTCCACTTTAGACGTGTTCCAATCACCAATGTCTTGGTTGAAAGCGCGAGCACTAGCAAACATGCCCTCCATATCCTCCACTTCAGACGTGTTCCACCTACCAATGTCTTGGTTGAAAGCGCTAGCGCCAGCAAACATGTAGCTCATATTCTTCACCTGGGACGTGACCCAGTTACCAATGTCTTGGTTGAAAGCGTCAGCGCCAGCAAACATGGCCTTCATATCCTCCACTTCAGACGTGTTCCACCTACCAATGTCTTGGTTGAAAGCGGAAGCGCCATTAAACATGCCCGCCATATTCTCCACTTGAGACGTGTTCCAACACTCTACCTCACCATTGAACGTGTCTTTGCTTGCAAATAATTGATTCATGTCAGTGATAGCTGAGGTGTCAATGTGGTTGAGATTGGGTTTAGGCGTGCTTGCTGTGATAGCATTGTCAACAAGTCTTTTGAGTTCTGCCCTGCCTTTCGGGTGCTCAGTTTCTGTGGCGCCACATGAGTTACTCCACACCACCGACAGGTTTATGTCAGAAGTAATTGCTGTGCTTTCATCATGCTTTTTCTTGTTATGCTCAAAACGTTCTAGTTTACGCGTTACTCCATTGATTGAAGCGTACGTAAGTTTTTGACGTATCCCAATATCTTTCAAACTTTCACCCTTTTGCACAATAAGCGTAGTTTGTTTTGGATCTCCATTTAAGATACCTCCATGCAATGCAAGGCTCACGGTAACCTTAATCCCAATTGTCTGATGAGTCCCTTCCCCCTCTTGCTTCTGCGCTGCCTCTCGCACTGCTCCATCGCATCCCAAAAATACAAGGGGCATTACCGCCATTATTACTACCTTGCTTGCTGTGAGCAATACGCTCATTGCTTTATCAGTACTTTGTTTCATAATAACCTCTCTTAGGAACATAGAATGTTTCGTATTTATAATTATAAAAAAAATATTGAGAAATGTAGAGTGTTAGTGTAACCCTTAGGTGACATGTGAGTATGTCACTCACTTACAAGTACCGCCACTCAGTACACACATGAGCCTTACGGCTCACGACCGCTTTATTCATAAAGAATCACACTGCACACCCGCGCAGGCTGCTTGCACATACAAAGCACCCTCACGCGCTAAAGCCCCGTCGCCCAGTACACACATGAGCCCTAGGCTCATGACTGCTTTAGCCCTTAAGGCAGCCTTGCGTCCCAAGCCACGCCGCTCCAAAACAGACTGCGGGACGCAGGCAGTCTCAAAGCTACCTTGCACCCCAAGCGCCGCCGCGCCAGCACACACATGAGCCGTAAGGCTCATGACCTCTGTAGATATAAGAAAGCGCCCTCACAACCAGCACAAGGCTTTTACTATTTTAAGAAGATAAAAACTGCTGAGAAACGCGACACACCGTGTGCGCAAAAGGACAAGAACTACACTGCGGTGTACGCGCTTTACAATGATAGCGCCCAAAAAATATCATCCTATGATGAGAGACAACCCACTGCGACATATCAATATGCGCGGTAAGCGCCTCTTCAACCTGCCGAGCAGAACTACCCTCAGGCACAAACCCCAACCTATAAGCAATGCGCGTAACATGCGTATCAACCGCAAAGGCAGGAATACCACGCCCAACAGAAAGCACCACATTCGCCGTCTTTCTTCCAACACCGGGCAAGGCCTCTAAGTCCTCACGAGAACACGGCACCTCCCCACCACGCTTTTCACCCTCGCGTGCATCAGCTTCCTTTATAAGTGTTTCTTGCGCTTCTACAAGCTCACTCATTTTGTTTCGCAACTCTAATAATGTATTCATACTATATTCCTCCTGTAAGATATATTTTTTTTGTTACGTTCTAACGAATATCGCTCGCAGTCTGAAATCTTTACCATCCCGTTAGATGCGCCCGCTGGCTTATTCCTTCGTGCAATCTCTATCGCTTTATTTCTTGCTTCTACGTCTGTATCTTCGTACGCTGGCATTGTTACTACTGATATCTCAAACAATTCATCAATGCTTACAATAGTTCGTACATCTCGATTCTCAACACGCTCCCATCGTTCTTCCTTAATCGTAAAACCGAATGACATTTTTCTAATGACACCACTTTTAATAAGCGCATATGCATCACGTCCACGCGTGGTATCTACAAGGTCTGCCTCAAATCTCACGCCCCCGCTATCTTCTCTAAGGCGTAGCGTTCTGCTCTCTACACTTGCTAATGGTTCGCTTATATCGTGTTGCCATAATAAAAACTGCTTACCACGTTCCAATGCTTCATGCGCCGCGCCACTGGCTACACTCTCATCAAAACCCCACCCCGTATTAATGCGTGTATCATAAACAACAGCCGTGCCAGTAATACTCATACTATGCACATCACTATCTACTGCACGCACTTCATATACATTTCTAATCTCTTTCATGCTATCTCCCGTTACTCCGCGACAATATAACAATTACACCCACCGTGTAGCGGTGGGTGTCCAATATTTCCGCTCTTTTCCATAGTCTTGCCATCGACCACAAGCCCAGTCTCTTTATTTACAAAATATTTTTTTATGTTTGTAATCTTTCTATTAAGGGAACCACAAAATTCACATGTACCACTACCAGAGGCAAGCCATCGCACCATCTCCACGCTCGCACACATCATTATTGTTTTAGATACTGCACTACTAGCTCGCACTACTTCATCGTCTGCATACGTACCACCTATAAAAGCACTCCATTCATTTGCAACGTCTCTCACTTCCTTATCATCACTAGCAAGAGCTTCATTAAGCCGATATACAAAGAGCCCCGCAATACGTGCGCTCGTACGCTTTGCATACGCCTCAATAAACTCACGCAAATGCGTGACTATAGTCCACCTCTTTTTTATCGAGTTCCGCAATCACGTCAGTAGCTACTTCAGTACCTAAAGACAACAATGCTCCGCGTAATTTCGTATATCCAATATCAGTAATCTTTCTCTGCATATCTTTCAGGCTTTCTTCAAGCCCCACAATGCTACTTCTCTTTAGTTCATCATCTAAAACAGGTAACACAACGCTCGCTTGCGCCTCTCCAATTTCTTTAAGCATTTCCCGAAACAAACTTTTATACTTCATGCGTGTAAGCTTCCTGTTTCTTACCTGCAATTGTGCGCGTAACTCCTTTGCGTGTCCCGTCTCATTATGCCTCTCACCTAGATTCAAAACATCATCATGCTTCTCTTTTGTAAAAAAACCGATGGGTGCTAAATTACTCGGTTGTAAATACTCATCGCCTCCGTCAATATTATTCATGTTTTCTAGTCGTCTAATATCATTCGCTGAAAACGCACCTGCCTCACGCATGTATCTATAGAACTCTGCCCGCGCTTTACTATCACCACGCAGTAACCCTTCAAGTGAATGTTCTACAAAGTACCCTTGCACACGCTCTTCTCGCGTGAACAGCTTATAGTTCAACTCCTGCTCCTATGCATGCAGGTATGGAGCTATTGCGTATTTGACATACTCAATAGATTGTTCAGATATATTATTAAAGCTTGATTTTTCTAAATCACCCACCATGTGTAGCGGTATTCGTAACACAGAGACCCATTCGCGTTTTTGAAATTTGCGCGTATCTATCATCTGTATATCTTCTTTCGGCATAGCAAGCTCTTTCACTTCCATAATCGGTGGCATAACTGCCGTGTTCCCTGCAAGCATATCGCCCTGCGCCTCCCACCACTGCTGCGCAATGCTTTCCCACGATAGCCAGCCGTATGGACTGTACAAACCATTTAAATAATAGCTACGGACTCCTGCGCTCCCTTCGTTTGTAGCCCTCCATTCTCCTCGTTTTAAAAATTCATTCTTATAGTACTCATAAATTCGCCCATTACAATGGCAACACTCATAATATACTTCTTCTCCTCTATTCATTTTTAAATTTTCAAACTCTAAAATTTGGTATGCATCGCAAATCGGGCATGGTATGTAATAGTGTCTTTTATCACCTCGCTCGTAGTTTGCTTCTATAAGAGACAAGCCTTTTACGTTAGGAGTGCTCGTAGCATAGAGTTTGCTGTCTATAAATGTGTCTTGTCTTTTTCTCAATAAGGTTATAGGGTCGCCTTCGCCGCCCACGTCTTGCGGATAGGTGTCAACCTCATCACAAAATATATATTTTGCTGGATAACTTCGTAAGCCTTTACTTGTTTGAGTACCAACCCCCAAAATATATCCTCCCTCGAACTCTTTCATCGTTTTAGTGTCTGCTTCGTTTGCTTTTTTATACCGTTCTATTTTTTTTCTAACAACAGGCGTAGACTTTATAACTCTGTCTAACCGTGTTTTAAATTTAGCTTTAATTGCATCCTCTGACGCATCAACAAAAAGCATTCCTGAAGGATCATAATCTACAATGTATCCAACCCAGTTCAATCCGCATTCAGTTTTGCCACATTGAGCAGGCAACATGCAGTACACTTCTGAAACTTCGCTATGCTTACTCAAGCAATCCATAATCTCTACCAAGTATGGCGTGCGTTCATTGTCCCACTTACCAACTTCACTCGAAGTCTCGCTTGTAAGCACTCTATATTTAGATGCCCACTGCGAGACAGTTAATAACTCTCGAGGTCTCAAAATATTGGATATGTATTCGTTCATTTCTTGCGGCGTCATATAGTGTTATCCTTCTCCCATTTTTGTGCTTCAGCCATCAAAACCAATGCATTATGCACATTCTTATCAATTTCTATCATCACCCTTTTGACAACATCGCTATACTCTAATCCTTCCTCCTTCCCTTTCATCACAACAGATACGACAAGACCAGATAGCCTTTTTGCCATGCCCTCAAGGACTTTTTTACTTTCACCATAACTTCTACTAATGCACCTCTGAAAATCTGCCCTATCTATTGTTCGCTCTTGCCGTTGCTTGTTCTCTAACTCAAGCTTCGATATCTGTTCTTGCTTATGCCGTATCTCCTCGCGCAACTTTTCTATTTGTAATAGTTCTTTATCCACTGAAGGACTGCCACTACTCTTAAAACCATCATTCTCTTGTAATTCTTTGTACTCTTCATCAACGCGAGCTTTTTTACTCGCGGGGTCTTGCTTACCAAAACCCCACGCCTTCTCGCAGTCTTTATCGGAATAGACCCCCCGTCTTATACGCTTTATTCGCCCTTGTTTCACAGACAGGCTTAAAGTCTTATCTGTAATCCCATAGCGTGTTAAAATGTCGCGCGTTCGTATTTCTTTCACAAAAACTTACCTTACCCTATCGAATTCAAATAACTCTGTGCGTTTTTTCTTGGCGGTGGCGTTAACTTGATTAACGAAATTAGTTCAAAGAACCTAATACATAAGCACATATAGCTTAATATGAAATTATTAAAACAAAAATTATACTTTTTATGTTTTTTTATTGTTTTTAAGTCGTTTCTTTTTGCAGTAGTTCTACACATATTATGATAACCTCGCTTTAAATTCACGCCACCACGCCGACATCGTTATGCCTTGTTGCGCTGATGCACTCAATGTCCCATAGCTGCCGCCTTCTATTGCGATAGCTGGACAACTCTTCCACCCAACAACCTCATAATGTGTTACTACATTCTCAATGCCTATCTCATAAGCTTTCATCAAGTCTCGTACTATCTCGATTGTGTTCTCTCTCGTCGCCTCCGATATCTCTATGCTTCCCTCCTCCTGCCTCTCTTGACACATCTCAATGCCAATCGTGCAGTAGTTCGGTGTACTCCTCCCACTCTCTTCAATCAATTTCATACCATATGGCGTATACTTATGCCGCTTGTTCTGCGGTGCCACATATCGACTTCCCACATGATGTGCGACCTCATTGTACGGAATAACCTGCACCGCGCTCATATCGCCAACCAATACATGCGCAGAGGACGCTCCTCTACGAGAAGTGCGAGCCCAGTATTTCGCTATCCCTTTAGGGCTTGCTCCAGCTGTCGCCGTATAATGTACCACGATGGAGCGCGCTTTCTCTAACTTCTCGCCACTGCGGCGCGCGCTATGTTTTTCTAAAAAATGCTCTTGATACTTCATACAAACCCTACCAGTACTCGCTCACTCTCGCGCTCCGCGCCACCCTTACCCGGCGACATGCTCCGCCTCCGCTGCTGCACGCACGCGCGCTCGCGCTACCTCCACGTACCGCTTCTCGCACTCTATGCCCGTGTATGCTACTCCTGCTTGCATGCATGCAACGCCTACACTCCCACTGCCTGCAAACGGGTCTATTACTCGCTCTGCCTGTGGAGCTTATAAAGCAAATGCTTTATAAGCTCCACAGGCTTCTCTACAGGATGAAAACGCTGCGCACTCGCCACGCGCTTACAGCTGACTATATCGCCTATACTCCTATCGTGTAATTTCGCGCCGCCTAGAAATGAAACTGCAATAAGCTCATACTGCGGACGTAAGTACTTACCTAACCCAAAGCCCGGACGCTTGTCCCACACCATCACACTGTCTAACGAGACTCCCGCCTCATAATACGCCTTGTGTACTATCGGAAATGTCTTCCATGAACAAAACTGAAATATATATGCACACTTTTTTAACACCGCCCGCACTTTCTCTACAAGCTTTGCAAAAAACATAGCAGGATTGTGTACCTTATCACCGTACGATATTTGCCTTGTCGCACTCGCTAAATTCGGCATCACGTACGGCGGATCCATGATGCACGTATCATACTCCGCGCCACATCGCCTAAGCTCTTCTAAGCAATCGCCTTCTATAACATCCCACTTAGCCACTGAATGCCCTCCACATCATAAACGCTACGTTAAGCACCACAAGCACTGTCACATATGCCGCTTGCGCCTTCCACAACGCCTTCGTATTCGCTTCCAGCTTCTTATCTTGCGCCGCGTTGTGCGCCTCAATACGTGTTACTCGGTCGTTAACATGACGTAAATACTCCGTCTTTAAAAAAGATTTCAATTCGTGGATTTCTTTCTCTAGTTGCGTTATCCGCTCATCTATTCGCGCTAACGCAACCTCAGTCTTGCTTGTGCTTTGCGTTTTCATTGCTCTGCCCCTATTTCAGTGCTACCCACACCAATACGCCCAGTAGCGTCAAAACAGACGCGCCCGCTATCGTCCAGCCTGCGATTTGTGAGCCTCTCGCTTTGCTCAACGATTTCTCCCAGTCCGTGTTCAATTCCTTCTGCGATTTCGCTACCCGTTCGAGCCGTAGAGCCAAGTCGCTCACCTGTTCTTGCGACTTCCTGTAATTGTTGACTACCTGCTTTAATTGTGTGTTCAAGGTCGCGACTAGTCGCTCCTGCGTCTGCAAGTGCTCTTTCAAGCTTTTTGCTTTGCTGTGTAAGTCGCGTAATTTCTGCTCCTCCACGAACATACCCGTATATTCCGAAGACTGTGAGTACAAGGGAGTACACTGCCAAAACACCACCAATAACAGCACTATGCTTCCTAAAACACGCATACATTAGCTCGCCCCTCGGCGCTTCTCAAACACACCTATGCCAAACAACCCACCTGCTGTTGTGTACGGGAACATCAGAACCCCTGTATCTTTGTTGCATATCGAAACATACACAGTAAGCGCAAAAGCGAAGAATAAGGCCAGTGCACCAAACACACGCTTGCTACTCAAGCGCCCATCCTCTCCGCTGAATATCTCTTTTAATAACGCTTTCATACTACCATCATGCAACACTGCGCATAACGTTTTCGTACGAAAACGTAATTACATTTTTGTAATGCCCGCTACTTTCACGTACTCTTAGCACTCTGTTTACACAGCTCTCGCGTTGCGTTATCATCAAATCATGGCAGATAAAGTTCTATCATCACAACCTGTTGTCAAAGAAACTTTTACAAGGACTTAACTCTATTGGTGCGCTCGCTATTGTTTAAAGACTTGATAAGATTGAAAAAGCAATTCTCATGCTTACTCACGAAATAAAGAACAAACAATAATCACTTCATATATTTACATGGATATAATTCTATATGTCATTGCCATTGAACGAGAGAGGCGTAGAAACTTTAGTAGATAATGAATTACGTAATACTGGATGGAATGATAACCCCCGAGACAAGCTTAAGTGCAATGTCTACAAACAAAGCGCAAAAACTGAAGAACAACAAAATGCACTCAAGGGGAAGCGTCCCGACTATGTCTTGTATCAAGACAACAGCGATATTCCACTTGCTGTAATAGAAACTAAAAAGCCACATTCGAACATACACCAAGCACAAGCACAAGCTATAAATTATGCAAAACGAATACACGCGCCCATTGTATACGCTACTGATGGCATCTTTACTAAAACGCATCATATAGAAAAAGATAAGCCACTCTATTTAAATAATGAAGAAGTAGACGAGTTATTAAGGCAGAGTATTTTGGTAAACTATTTGCGCGACAATGTCTATAGCACGCAAGATAAAAAGGTTATACAATCTCGCGAAGCATTAATAAGTATTTTCAAAGATATTAATGAATTGTTCCGTAACGCTGGAGTAAGAGCAGGGCTTGATCGAGTAGGGTTACTTAGTAATATGCTCTTTCTGAAGATTATTAGTGAATTGGCTGTAATGGATGATGGCACTATCTCCGTACCTCCATGTAATTATTTATGGGATAATTTTAAGCACAAACAAGGTTTAGACTTGTTAGACTTCTTGAACAAACAAGCATTTGAGCATTTCAAAGATGCATACGGTGGCGAAGTATTGTCGAAAATAGAGGTTGTAAGCGGCAAAGAAAAAATTTTGAATCAAGTCGTAGACAAGCTCGATGACCTTCAACTGTCAGACACTAATACAGATATAAAAGGCGATGCATTTGAGTTCTTTTTACGAAACTACGGAGGTGCAGAAACTGACTTTGGGGAATATTTTACCCCAAGACATATAGTAAAAACAATGGTAAAAATACTTAATCCGCAATATGGAGAGACAGTATACGACCCGTTTTGTGGCACAGGCGGCATGCTCATAGAAAGTTTCAGGCATATTAGAAAAAGAATGCCTCGCAGTGCTCACACGCTAAAAAAATTGAAAAATAAAACTGTGTACGGCACTGAAATTACAACGATGGAAAGAATAGCCAAAATGAACATGATATTAGTAGGAGATGGGCATTCAAACATAAACCGACAAGACAGCTATGAGCATCCACAAACAAATAAGCACGATGTAGTAATTACCAATATCCCTTTCGGTAGCAGAATGAAAACTGATTTTCTAAGTAATTATGGATTTCAAGGCAAATCAGCAGAGTTAGCGGGAGTACTGCATTGCTTGGATGCTCTGAAGAGCGATAATGAGAACGCAAGAGCGGGGATACTTGTGCCTGAAGGTATATTGTTCAATGGCAACAAAGGCTATACCGCATTGCGCGAGAAGTTAGTAACACAACACGAAATACAAACAGTAATATCACTGCCACAGGGTGTGTTTACTGATGCTGGCGTAAAAAGCAATGTCATTATTGTTAAAAAAAAGAAGAATACCGATAAGAAACATCTATGGTATTTTACTGTAAAAAGTGATGGGTATTCTTTAGACAAGGCTAGAAGACCTGTAGAAAAAAACGATTTACAAACAATATTACAAGAGCATGATGTATGTGCAGAAGATTTAGAACGACTTAAGAAAGTAGGGTTTGATATTCTTGAAAAAGAAGATTTACAAGCCAATAAATATATATTGCTACCTAGTAGGCATTCTAAAGATGTTGCAAACGTTCAATATAAGACAATGTCAGTTCGTGATGTTTTTAAAGTTAGAAGAGGGAGAGTTATAAGTAAGGAATATATACAAGCTAATGCAGGCATTTATCCTGTTTATTCGTCACAAACAGCGAATAATGGGGTATTGGGTTCTATTGATAGCTTTGACTTTGATGGAGAACATATTACATGGACAACTGACGGCTATGCTGGTCATGTTTTTTATCGTAATGAAAAATTTAATTGTACGAATGTTTGCGGTGTTTTAATTCCTATAGACCCCTCAAAAACTAATTTGAAATATTGGGCACATGTTCTTAATTTTGTTGCAAAAGACTATGTAATTTATACAGGAATTCCAAAGCTTATGAATAATGTTTTTGAGCGGATAAAAATACCCGTACCACCAATAGAAAAACAAGAACGTATTGTCGCTGAAATAAAACAGTGCGAAAGCGTCATAGACGGAGCACAACAAGTCGTGGACAATTGGAAGCCCCGCTTTGCCATAAACCCCGACTGGCCTTTGGTAGCGCTGGGGGAGGTGTGTGAGATTCAAAGAGGTGGGTCTCCAAGACCTATAGAAAAATATATTACAGAAGATGAAGATGGAATAAATTGGATAAAGATAGGGGACGTTGCAGTAGAAGATAAATATGTTACTAAAACAAAACAGAAAATAAAAAGAGAAGGTGTTTCGAGTACAAGGTTAGTAAAAAAAGGAGACTTTATACTTTCTAATTCAATGAGTTTTGGTAGACCCTATATTGTAAAAATTAATGGCGCAATTCATGATGGTTGGTTATTAATGAGAATTACAGACAAGCAACAAATAATTACAGATTTTCTTTATCAAATTTTAGGAGCAGAATTTTTACAAGAGCAATACTTTAAATTAGCGAGAGGAGGAACTGTAAAAAATCTAAACAAGGATTTAGTAAAGTCTGTACAAATCCCCCTCCCACCGCTTCGAGAACAAGAACGCATAGTCGCAGAAATAGAAGCGGAAGAAAAGAACATACAAGCTTGCAAAGCACTCATAAAACAAATGGAGCAAAAAATACAAGACAAAATCCGTAGTATATGGGATGCTCAATAGATTACTTCTCTTTACTTCTCTTCCTATGCAGTGACTGTCTAATCGCAGGAATTGGACACCCCGTTATAAGACTTGCCGAGCTTATTGCAATATGGTCTTCCTCTACAAGCCTCACTGCGTGCTCTATATCATGCACCTTCGGTATATACACATGCTCGCCCCCATACATATACCGCAACTTATTCGCCGTATTTTTCGTTAAATGCTTCTCTATATCCCTTCTCCAATTCGCCATACTTCTTGCAATGGTGTAGCTCACATCGCTCCCCCTATATCTCTTACGTTCGCCTATGTTCCAAAAAAATTAGGGCTTTTATCAGTCTTTCTTCTTTGCCAGTACGGATGCAAACACAAGAGATCTTCACTGTTATGTCCAGCTCGCGTAAGCAAAACATGTAGAAGCCATAAGAAATTTTTTACTCGTAGTTTGAAACTACAGGAGCGCCATGTTGCCCTCTCTGATTCACATAAACTATTCATAACTTCTCTATCCCAAACCTTTATAGCATCCCGCCTACCTTCTCCCTCGCACTTCAGCACTGCCTTATACCCTTCTAAAAAATTACTCATTTGCTCATAGCTCCACATTGGTTTTTCTTCTCTTTCAGGCAATGAAACATCAACATAAGAAACTATGCAATTATCATGTCTTTTCTTCCCAGCCTCTATGTACGATGTCAGATGTTCCGCCTCACGCTTTGACCTCATCACGTCAGCGGGTGTTGGCTTTCCTGTTTTTTTGTGGTTCACGAGCAATAGTTCAAGCACTATTCGCTCTTGCACGTCATTTGTCTTTGCAAAGATTTCTTTATTGAGTAATGCCTGCTGTTCTTCCGTGTATTCTACATTAAACCACTTCACAAGCTCATCAAAAATCAAAATCACTCATGCTTCACCCCTCTAATTTTCTGTATCTTATCGTTTAATTTTGCTTTAATATACGCTTCTCGTTCCTCGTCCGTAACCTCTCCCCATTCGTAGCGCCCCAGCCATCGATTAACATACTTTGGGTGTTCTTCTGCCTTAGTACGTATTTGCCTCTCTGCCTTCTTGTACTCTTCCATCATCTCCTTGCACAATTGCCAACATTCGCCTAAACACGTTTGTCCTGCCATCGTACTAGGAGTGCATGCCTTCTGTCTCCAAAATTCTTTACTCTCCCTCAATCTCAAGAATGCTCCAAAGAGTGCTTGCGCTATCCTTGACGCGTCTTTCTTGAATTTCTCGCCCATCGTTCTACAGAACTTGCTTATTCGTGCAATATCTCTGCGCATTCTTCCAATATCGCCCGTCATGTACGCGCCCTCATCGTAACGCAAAAATGCTATTTCAATACTCCGCTCAAGTGCATCTCGCATCGCGTTACTACGCCATGTGGGTGGGTAGCCAAGCTCTTGCGGCGTTGGTTTTGCGTTTTGTGAAGGTGGTGGGTGGGTGGGTTTATGCTCGGTTTCTACAACAATCCCAATTTCACCAGAACTCCGTATCGGCTCATTTTGAGCACTTCCTTTCTTTTCTTGAGAAATTACACACGATTCGGGTGGTTGCGTTGATTTTGGGATCTCTGTGGCTCTCTCACGCAATCCTGGCGCGACATCACTTCCTTGGTTTTCAGGTGTCGCAGAAATACTCCCCATGAAGTCATCAACAAACCTCGATGCATGATTGCTTTGTGATGGTGGGGTAGGGGACGTATGCCTACCATGCCCCTCATGCGGTAGCTCTGCGCTCCCTGTGCATTCAACTGCCCCTGAAAACTCTCCATTGCCGTCAGGCAATGAAACTTCTCCCGTTTCGTTTTCGTTCCAAAATTCCGCGTGTTCCGAATTTTCCGCACACGCGCCCCCCCATTTGCTATCAGGTTCTGTTTGTGAGCCGTTAGGCGAGCAAACAGAACCTAACGCAGAACAGGGGGAAGAATGATATGTGTGTTCATATGTGTGTTTTATGTTGTGTTCATATGTAGTGTGACCTACAGGGACCGTAACACTCCCTACAGGGACCGTAACACTCCCTACAGGGACCGTAACACTCCCTACAGGGACCGTAACACTCCCTACAGGGACCGTAACACTCCCTACAGGGACCGTAACACTCCCTACAGGGACCGTAACACTCCCTACAGGGACCGTAACACTCCCTACAGGGACCGTAACACTCCCTACAGGGACCGTAACACTCCCTACAGGGACCGTAACACTCCCTACAGGGACCGTAACACTCCCTACAGGGACTGCACCACTCCCTACAGGGACTGCACCACTCCCTACAGGGACTGCACCACTCCCTACAGGGACTGCGGGACTACTTTCAAGTTCTTTGTCCTCTTCATCTTCTATGTATTCTTGGGGTATATACGCACTTGAGATGCTCTTAATCTTTTCTACATTCAACCCTATGTACAAAATATTTGCTACTTGCCTCTCCAATGCCTCTACGTACATGCTTCTTTTTTCCATGAAAATATAGCCCTCATCACGCAAATAATGACAAGCATTCATAACTTGCTTTTTAGAAATATGCAATCGCTTCCCGAGATGTTCATAAGATTTTTGTAATAAATCACCTCTAAACTTCTTCTTTTTTCCGACTATTTTTCCATGTTCATCATATATATAGGTAGGAGTGTATAGAAAAAAGAGCTCCGCCAATATCTCTATTGCGTTCATGTTGCATCTTCCGTCTTTATTTCGGATGTGATTGTACCACTCCCTATCGACTATATTGCCTTTCAGTTTCACTTGCCCTATAGCATCTACTATTTGCATTCCTCTACACATCAGATCCCCCTTGTCCTATATATAATTGCCTCTAACTACTTCTCCTGCTCGCTCTTCCGTGCATGAGCGCGCTTTATATACTCTTTCATCGCCAGCCTAATCACTACAGACAGCTTTTCTTCTAGATCCTCTGCGCAAGCAACACATGCATCATACTCACTTTGTGTGAGCTTTATCTCTACTCGTCTTTTTCTGTATTCCATACCCATCCCCTTGTTATTAATCGATAAATAACCGACTATTATTATACGATTAATAATCGATTATGTAAATAGTAATTGTGCCGATATAGTAAACATATGGCGCGACCAAAAACACCTGACAATTTGAAGAAAAATATACGCATTGAAATCAAAGTAGATAATGAAATGCTGGAAAAAATAGATATCATTACTAAAACGTATAACCTCGATAATCCAAGCCAAGCTATTCGTAAAGCTATTGAAATGATGGCAACGCATATACCTCGTGAATTTTTAGAAGAGGTACAAAATCTTAAAAAGCAAGTTTTCGAACAAAAATTACTTTTATATTTAATAGAAACAATATTAAATAAGCAATTACAGCATAAATTACAAAATAAGCCAATTACTCTAGCCTCAAAAAGTGACTTAGATTTCATAAATGAAGAAGCTAGAAAAGTAGACAAAGCTGTAGAAATATCTTTTAATCTTTTGGAAGGATACCCTTTTTTAGTGGATGAAGTACAAAATTTACGATCATGCGTCACAGAATTAGAAAAACACATCGCAGAACGCTCCTAGAATGGTATGTCATCGTCAAAATCATTCTTGGGCGCGCCTTGACCTTGTGCCGCACTGCTATTTGTGCTTCCCGCCCTTGAATGAAGGCGTATATTACTCACGATAATCTTGTACGTATAGCGATTGTTTCCGTACTTATCTTGCCACTTCTGATGCATAAGCTCACCCTGCAGGCTTACCTGCGTGCCTTTAACCGCCTTATCTACAAGAGCCTCTCCAAGCTTGCCCCACAGCACGCAATCTATGTAATTTGCGACATCCTCATACGCGCCGTTCCTCTTCAAAGCACGATTAAACCCCAGCGAAAACGTAAGCACTGGCGTATCATTAGCACGCTTCAGTTCTGCGTCTTTCGTTAATCCGCCCGTGAGCGTTATGATATTTATGTCTTTCATTGTTTTACTCCTTGTTTGTTCGCTTCGCGGTATCGCTTTTGGCGTTCAGAAATCTTGTCTTTGTTCGCTTCGCGGTATCGCTTTTGGCGTTCAGAAACCTTGTCTTTATTTGCTTCATAGTATCGCTTGCTGTATTCGCAAAACTTGCCTTTGTTCGCTTCCCGGTATCGCTTTCGGTATTCGCAAACCTTGTCTTTGTTTGCTTCGTAGTATCGCTTTTGGTATTCAGAAACCTTGTCTTTGTTTGCTTCATAGTATCGCTTGTGGCGTTCAGAAACCTTGTCTTTATTTGCTTCGCGGTATCGCTTGCTGTATTCGCGAACCTTGTCTTTGTGTAATTCTCGTTTTCTTCTCATCCGAGCGAGTAGTTCTTCGGTTCTTTGTGCGCAATCTTGATAATAGCGTTGACGTAATTGTTCTAAAGACATTGTTGTACCTCTCGAAATCTTTTGTTCTTACACATTACGTGCTAGTGCCACAGATATTGCATAAAGGATACAACCATATAGATAGTCGAGCCTATTGCTATCGAATTAAGAATGAACGCCATGAGTTCAAGCAATACTTCTACAAAAAATGCACCCCACTGTTTGTGCCGCGCCCAGAAGTACGCTTCAGGAAATAATGCAGTAACAAATGCAAGAAGTGCGATAGAAAGCCTTTTGTACGCTTTCATATCGGTTCTGATTTCAAAGATTAGGTTATACTGTTTTTCTTTCATAATGCTTCTACCTCTCCACACCTTTGACTACTACATGGCTTGTAATGCCTTCTATACGCTCTATTTCAAGCTTTTGTACAAGCTTGTCATTCTGAATAACCCCAGCCATAGCAAGCGCGTCTAGCACCACTTTTATGCAGTTATCAATATCACCGCGCCATTGCTTCCGTGTATAAAACAAAAGCACTTCACATGCTCCTATGTTTCGCGCTGTAAATTCTTTACCGAAATGAGTACTCAATTCCTCTTTCGCTTGCCTGTATCTCGGGTCGCTACACCACCGCCCAGTCTTCGTAGGAATAAGACGCCTATTGTTCCCTAAGAGCCTCTGTGTAAACTCACACGCTATCGTCATCATCGCTCCTCCTCTTCTGCTCTCTCGCCAATTTCTCTCGTATCGCTTCTCGGATAAACAACGCTCGTCCTCCGTCTCGGGTTTTTACTAAAGCGTCTGTTTGATTGAGTATGCTTTTAGGCACTCTAATAGTTGTCATTATTAATTCTTCTTCTTTACGCACCATATCTTACTTCCTTATGATAAGGTTCAATTAGGTTACATTGTAACTTAATTGAACCACTAATGCAAGTTATTGCTATAATTTTTTTTACACTTTTGTCCGATACTATTTGTATGAAAGGATTAACATTGCGTTTTGATGAAAAGTCAAGTAATGCCATTGAAGCTATTAAGAATAAATATGATTTAGAAAAGACTTCCCAAGCAGTACGAAAAGCACTAGCTATTGCTACAGAAACAACATCACAAGCACTAGAAAATAAATCAATAGACAAACTCACCGAAGAAATACAAGCCCTACGCAAAGAGATAGAGAAGCTAGAATTCATGATTATGCAGGGGAAGAAGTAAGCTATCATACGCACCTCCGAGCTTCCGCGCTGGCACGCTTTTTTGCTACGATGTACTCACGCAACTTGTGCGCTTTGTGCTCATTCCCACGTTCAATAGACAACAGCAACGCAATCGCATCGTACCCATTCTCTACCTCACTCACCATGTTGTTACAGGCCAAGGAACACACCCATGCTAGATTATTCTCATCGTGTATCACTGCTTTGCCGTACTGCTTTATTATCCGCTTGCGTTGTGGCACAAGGTGCGCGAGTTGTCCATCTTGTAACAGCGTCTGTTTGCCGCACACCTCACATTGTTGCTTTGCTCGTGCACATACAGCCATGCGCTCTACGACTGCTTTGTTCGTCATCACACTAACTCCCTTGCTCTTGTACGCTCTTCGGCTGTGTTTCTCTGCGTATCTGCTCTCGTATAGCGTTACGCACCCACAAGCTACGCCCGCCGTCTTTGTTTTCTATGTGTTTGTCCAATTCTTTTACTTCTTCTATTGGCATTCGTATTCCTACGTGATGGACATGCTTTTTATTTCCTACACTCATGTTTTACTTCTATCTATATTATATTTTACATTGTAAATCATATTCAAGACTATTGAAGATAATATTGTAAAAATTTAGTTTACATGCCGATGATAGAAATATGGATACATACCATTTAGGATTGCGCATTGATAAATATTTGAATGAGAAAATTGAAGCGATACAAGCAAAGTACAATCTTCCTAAGAAATCGCAAGCTGTCAGAAAAGCATTAGAAATACTATCAGAAAGCACTCCTACGGCTCTTGAAAAAAGAGACCTACAGGGAATAGAAGATAAACTTGAACACATGCGCAAAGAGATAGAACGCCTTGAGTTCATCATCATGCAGGGGGCGAAGAAGTAGGGCACGCTCATCGTTCTACCTCATACACATGTTCAGCTTGCTCCCATGTTGGAGCTTCCCATCCTTCCTTGGCCAATCTCATGAGAAGCCAATCTATAAATCTACTCATCGTCTCTTTATTCATCCGTTTTGTTTCAGGCAAGACAATATACTTACCTTCCTCGCCTTCATACTGACGCTGTGGCTGTAATACTCCTGCCTTCACAGCTTCAAACTTCCAGTAATCTTTTTGGCTCTGCATATCATCACCATTATGGTCTGACCACTTTTGTAGCACCACATGAAAATATGCATTTTGGTCTAACGTCCTCCGAGTGCGCACGGGCTTGATATCCAGCATCTTAGAAACAACAGCATTACACCACACACGCAGTGCTTCTAAAACACCCATGCTCGGCGTCTGTACTGGAATACACAGCGCATTACGCGCACTATCAAAGTAGGGCTTACTCAACACGCCTAATCTCACATTCTTTTCATAAACCAAAATCATATACTTGCAAGCAGTTCCTGCTCCTCCTTCAAAGCCTTTTCTATTTCCGCACTATCTTCACCATTCCCTTGCACATGCCCATCAGCACAGCACGCGACATCCTTAAAGTCATTCCATGTTGGGTTCGTAATAGTCGCTGGTAATTTTCCTGTCCTGTCCTTGCTGATTACTTTCTCACTAGAACCACCAACATACATAATTCGTTCATTCTTATGTACGCATAAGTACCCCACGACATCAACCATGTTCGGTATTTCTTCCGATATCTTTGTCGCTATCATCGGACGCTTTAAGATAACCTGTCCGCCATCATCGTTTGTCGTTGACATCTCTTCAACGTGTGTAAGAAGCAGTACATTCTTTTGGCTATCGCGTAGGAATGATATAAACGCACGCATCGTCTTTTTTACAAATCCCCAACCTGCCATAGTCAAATCACCATTACCGTTACTCTGCCGATACAACGAGCCTGTTATTTCATCACTCGCTATAAGCTTCGTCATTGCTTCACTCAAGCTGTCTACGACAATCGTCTCGTAAGGCGTGATAAGCTTCGGTAATTCTTTAGCTTCTGATGGACTCATCCATTTCGAAAAATGTACAACATCTACCTCACGGGATATGTGGCGCGTGCCACTTTCAAAGTCAAAAAACAGTGGCTTGGGGAATTGTGATGCTAGCGTAGTTTTTCCGACACCCGCATACCCGTATACTATTGCTGTCAGTGGTGTCTGTGCCGCTACACCTGTCTTTACTATCTTCATTGCTTCACCTCTCTCATGTCGTAGTCGTAGCCCTTATAGCAGTGCTTCCATACGTCTAGGTGGTATAGGTTTTGGAACTTGTAGCGCGGACTTTCTGCCTTCTTGATAGCTACGCCGAGTTCAATACTCTTCTTTTTCAATGTACGCCAGTTAAAGCACTTCTCATCAACCTTGTTATGTCGCGCTACCTTGATTATTGAAACCCACTGCAACAACTCATCAAGCTGTGTCTCAAGCTTCTCATTCTTAGTCGCTAACACCGCGCGCTTGTTCTCTAACGCTATCTTTTCTTCGTACTCTACTGCCCAGCGTCTCGCTCGCTCTGCGGGGTTATCTAGTAAATACGATGGTGTACTCGCTATTGCTTTCAGCTTCTTTTCACACGCTATGAAGTACTTGCGTGCGACCTTACCTTTCTCACTGCGTTGCAACATTGCTATTTCTTTCGCAGTCTCTAGCGTCAAAAGGTAGTCTTTACCTTTTTGCCCACTCGGCAAGGTGCTCAAAAATGAGCGCCTTTCTTGCTCATCGCCCATGTCATATTCAAACATCCTCTCAATCCAATCCTTGAAATGTGTTGCTGGACTTAAGAATTCATATAACTCCCGCGCAGACACTCGTTGTTGTCCGCCTTCTTCTTGTACCTTGATTAGCTCTTGCATGACTGCCTCCTTATATATCCCTCTAGTTTTTCTTCTTGTACGCTCTTCGGCTGTGTTTCTCGTGCAAGCTTCTCTTCAATTGCTTTGCGTGTGAAGCGTGCGCGCCAACCCTGTACCGCTCTATCGTCATTCATTTCATCTATTGCTTGCGCCCAGTCTCTTGGAACTCTTGATGCCATTACTACTGTTTTGTTCTTCATTTCCATCCTCCGCAATATGTTTTCATTGTAATCAAAAATATACATTTGTCAAGTAATTTAACCTTTCTTTGAGAAAGGTTTTTTCCGATAATAAAGTTATGGCTAATAATGTGTTGTCCTTTCGTGTTCCGCCTGATGTCTTCAAAAAACTTGAAGAATTGCGTACCCAATATAAGCTACGTAAAATTAGCGATACAGTCCTATATGCCATTGATACGCTATATGAAAATAAGCCACACGATTTTACAAAGTCAGACCTCGCCGCCAACACCGCTGAACTGCAAGCTCTCCGCAAAGAGATAGAACGCCTTGAGTTCATCATCATGCAAGGTGCGAAGAAGTAAGCAAATAATCTCATAACATGCACTTATAAAGCGTTAATGCAACACTAACAATAATCGCTGTTTTTATGCTTGTAAAAATAACAACACTGATTATATTCGCAATAAAATTGCCTACTGATTTTTCCATTTCAGTTAAATCATTATTTTTCATCTATCTACCTCCGCTTGATTTACCTTAGCTTCTGCTTTTTCTAACGCCTTCCTGCGCTTCGCTTCCTCTCGTTCTTGTCCACTAAGTACGCGCATTGCTTTATATATCTTCTGTGCTGGCAAGAAGATCTCACTAAAACATAATGACTGCTGTTCATCAGATACATAGTGCAGTTCCATACTGCCCACATCTTCCTTGCCTACACGCGCTATGATAGTTTGCTCTACTGGATAGCCGTGTTCCTCAAGAAGCTGACGATATGCTGATACTTGTATCTTGTGTTCGACATATATGCCGTTACTCGTCTTAATGTCTATGAGCGTTCTTTTGCCATTGCACAGCCCATAAATATCACATGTACCGCCATAGTGATACTTTTCACTAACAAGTCGAAGTTCGCTACTTACATTTTTCAGTTCGTTCATCCGAATAATGTCATAAAAACGTATCATCCCCGCTTGCGCTTTCTCTATATCCATTGCCGAGTATTGCGTTTCATCAAACTCTTTGCCTGTAAGTTCGCACTCTATCATCTCATGACAGATAGTTCCCACATCCGCGGCAACCCGCACAAACTTAGTCGTGTCGATACCTGCAAGCCCCATGCGGTTAGCCCATGCTATGAGCATAGGCTTTGCTATTACACCTAATATGGTTGTAACACCGGGTACAAGCTTCTTATCTGCCGTGTAATATCGTTGATGCGCATGTGTGCGCTTGTCGCTTTTACTCGTATTCGTCATCACACTAACTCCAATGCTTTAGTTCTATCCGCCTCACTCATTGTGGGCTCTTCCTCGTCTTCATAGACGTCTTTTAGGTCATAGTCATAGCCGTCATAGCACATCTTCCACACGTCTACGTGATACAGGTTCTTAGTACCATAGCGCGGGCAGGGCGTTTTCTTTATCTCTCGCCCCGCCAACTCACTCATCTTCTTTAGCTTGTGATAGCTGAACGTCTTCTCATGCACCCCGTTATGCTTCGCTACCGCGATAATCGAGGCATAGTCCATAAGATTATCAAGAGCAGTACTCAAGTTGTCTACTTTGCGCGTGAGTACTGCGTTCTTATTCTCCAACGCTATACGCTCTCGCTCTTCGGTTATCCACGTTTGCGCACGCTCTATTCTGTCTTCTATCTGATACGAGGGCAGGGCTATTTCTTTTAGCTTCTTTTCACATTCGATAAAGTACTTCCTGATTACTTCCCCTCGTGGAGTCTGCTCTGCCATTGCTACTTTTTTTGCTGTGTCTATGGTTAACGCATAGTCTTTGCGCGGTCTTCCGCCCTTGGGGTTTTTCATAGATTTATGAAAAACCTCATCAGTATTTTTTTGCTCCACAAATTTGTGGAGCAAAAAATAATCCTCGTTTTCTGTAAAAAAAGGATTATCAAGTACCTTAGCTTTTATCCAATCAGCAAACTGCTGTTTACTCTCTAATCCCTTCCATAACTCCCGCGCAGACACTCGTTGTTGTCCGCCTTCTTCTTGTACCTTGATTAGCTCTTGCATGACTGACTCCAAAATAAAAAAGGCAAACTACTCACACAGACGCCCCTGTGCTTTCATTTGCCCCATTGTTCAAACCTATTTCTTACAACAGGGCGTTGTTGTTTATATGTATATTCATACTAAAAAGTATTTTTATATGAAATTATTCATATATATAATACATATAAATGTACTTATGTGATTATAATTTCATCAATAAAGATATTTGTCAATAGCTGTTTTGACAAAATGAAAATAAGACGATAAATATAGTAGATATGGAAAACTTGGAAAAGAAAATCAAAAAAGCTGTTACAAAATTACTTGCTGTTAGGGGCAATATGGCAAAAATAGCAAAGACTACAGGAATACGTGCATCTACATTATCGCAATGGAAAAATCCTGAAAATTTAGTAGTACCAAACCTTATCAATGCGGTCAAAATTGCTCAAGCCTTGGATCTTTCTCTTGACGAATTGGTAGGGTCACAAAAAAACAATGAACAAGATATGATTGAAGCAATCGCAAAATGGTGTCCATTCTTAGATGAAGAACAGAAAACAGAGGTTTCTTTGACATTATTACGGCTATCAATGATGCCAAAAAAACAATTTGAAGTCGCTATTAATTTTATTAGCGATTTATATGGTACCACTGTACGAGAGGAATATCGCGATTTTGTAAAATCTCTTTTAACTGCAATCCCAATAAAAGTACAAGAACTATCAAAAAACAAAGCATCTGCCGAAACTCACAAAAAAGAAATCAAAGAATTGTTAGATAAGCTTGAATATATAAAAGTAATTCTTTCCGAATCCGAAAAATAATTTCTATCTGAACTCGCCGAACTGCGCGAAGACATCCGCATCCTGCAGAAGCTTGTAAGTAAATAGCTTAAGTCTCACATGTTGCTATCCGAAAACCTAGGTATGAATGAAAAAGCTTATTACGAAAAAGTCGAAAAGACCATGTTCTTTATTCTTGATTACATGTACAAGAATGCACCCAATAACGAGGAAAATCGTTACAATAATTCAGAACTTAAACCCTCTGTGCCTACAGAGTACCAAGAGTATTTTGATTTTGCATGTAGGCAACTTATCAAGTACGGATATCTATATGTCGCTGAAGGCTCATTAGGTCGGTCAACTAAAATCTTTATTCAAGGAATAAGCTTGGCTGGCGTTGAATGGTACAGAAATTTCAAAGATTAACTACATCCGTTTTCAGCCTTTATTTCAAGATCATACACAGGCGGTGAGCCACCATGTGTACTAGTCAAAATATTCACAAAAATATTAGAATATCCCTTCTTTTTTAGAAAGAGATGTATTTCCTGTACTTCTTTATTTATATTCATTGGTTGTATATCTTCTTTCATATTTTCTTATACTCCTATATCTAAAGAATAAACAAGTTCAATACTTATAGCTGATTTGTTACTGTCCGAATGCTCCAGTTTTTTTATTGTAAAATTACTGCCTTCAAACAAAGTAGCTAGTTCTTTATTTGCTTGCTTAATCTCCTTAACTCCCTTTGGCAACATCGCCATTCCATGAGAAGCTATTCCTGAATCTTCGTCATCTAATTGTACTTTTATTCCCATAAATAATATTCCTCCTAAATAATAAAGATGTTGCCAGTGGCTACCCTAGCAACATCAAACACACATCCTCACGTGTAGCCCCGCACCACAATAAAGCATGTGGTCGCTTGTGGTGCCGCGCTCTCACGTAGCACCTGCCGTAGCATAATTAGGGAGGGGATAGCTACGACTTAACTCTTCTCAATGTCCTACAAGCCTTAGGCTTATAGAACCCTTTTCTAAGTAGGCGGTTCACAAAAGTGCCGCGCCTACGCATAATCCTTCTCTATATATTTTCAAAAAACATTCGCCTCTACGGTGTTACGTTCTTAGTCAGGTGGAAGTTGAAAAATACATGGTATATAATGTAATTAGGCTCTAAAAAGTGCCATATAACTTTTTACAAAATGTGTAAATTTGTCTATCCGTGTTTAGCTCATTAAGGATAATACACAGTTAGTCGCCCATAACCGACACCATTTAGCAGGAGACATAATGACTGAAAATGTCAAGGGATTAACTGAACAGCTTAAAAGCACACTTAGTCCTGCAACACCAGTGCGGGCGTGTAACGCACTTGCAAGGTAGCGGGCGGGACACGACCTACAGCATGATATGGCATGCTTAAGCCCTGTAGTATACACCAATGCTACGGGGCTTTTTTTTTCTCTTCCACCTTCTCTAAATTGTCAAAAAACATTCGCCTCTACGGCGTTACGTTCATTCGTCTTTCTTGCGCGGACGCATTACTCTTTATTAAAATACCTTATAAGTATTACTAGTACCCATATAGTATTACTTAAATAATACTAAGTCAATACCTCTTATAAACTTTTTTAAACTTTTATCCGATAATAAAAATGTGACAACCACAAAAACTAGTATCAGCATTGATAGTAAAACCGAAGTAGAATTAACTGATATCAAGAGGAAATACGGAATTGATACTACAAGCAAAGCTATACGCAAAGCTGTAGAAATTGCAACAAAGCATGACGTACAAAATCTAGAAACGAATGCGCTACAAGAAATAGCCACCCGCATGCAAGCCCTTGAAGCAAAAATTGAAAAGCTCGAATGGATGATTACGAAATTAGGGAAGTAACTACTCATTGTAAGCCTCCTTCTTCGGACGCCCGCGTAATTCTGGGCGTTTCAACTCATACGCCTTAGGGCTTGCCTCCACAAATGCACGCAGGTCGTCTACTTTTACTACAACCTTACCGCCTGCAACATGCCCTTCAAGTTCCCCTTCTTTCATAAGATTGCGTATAGTAGAGCCACTCACCCCTATAAGCTTCCCTGCTTCATCGGCTCCTACTGATATTGGCATCACACCTTGTTGCACAATTTCTCGCGCTTCATTGACTACGTCTTTTAAGTCCGCAAACACCCCAAAGTCAATGTTTGTCATGTCCATATACGCCCTCTTTCTCTCGCTCTAGCTTCTCTTCGATTGCTTGACCTACCCAGTGTGATTTCTTGATGTGCGGGTTCCTAGCAAAGTATTCATTCATGCGCTTTTTTACTTCTGATTTCATGCAGATGTAGGTTGATTTATATAAAATATCGTAATTACGATTTATCATAATCAAATTATTTCATTTAAGCATTATTGTGTCAAGGATTTTTATCGTATTTCTGATAATTTTTTATAAAGGTATTTCTGATATTCTCTGATACTATTTATATAGATGAATTCTAATATCAAAAAACACATACATACAATTTTGTCTCAACGTGGCACTATGGCTTTTTTAACAAAATATGCAAAGTTTCCTACAGCAACACTTTCAGGGTGGAAAAATTTAGACAACCCCGCCGTACCTAATCTTGAAGACGCACAAAAAATATGTAAAGCTCTGAATATTTCCATCAATGAATTACTGGGCGAACGGGATATAAAGCATGTTATTATCGGCGAAGACACGAAAAAAAATATAGCTATAGCTTTACAAGAACATGAAAAATTATATAAGTTATTAGCTCAAATCGACCGCGATATAGTGGTTCCCGAACCAGTAGTAGAGGAGCCCGCACCGCCACAGCACGTAGAAGAGCCACAAGAAGAAGAACGCGCCGAAGCATCGCATAAAGAGATACCGAATACAACATACTTCTCGGATGATAAAGACGGCGAAGGCGACTACATCGATTATCCTGCGTACGAAATCGCCGCGGGGCAACCCATACTAGGCGAGAATTCAAATGCTGATATATTCTCCGTGCATCATTCTGAAGTAAAAAACTGCACGCCACAAACACATGGAATAGTACATGTACGTGGAGATAGCATGATAAATGCAGGCATACCTACGGGCTGTTGCGCTCTTATTAAATATCACGAGCACCCTGTAGAAAATGCAATTATGGCGGTGTGGCTTGAAACTCAAGAGGGCGTAACCCTTAAGCGTATTCGCAAGATTGATGGCGCGATTTGGGCATGCTGGGAGAACGACACAGATAAGCGCCTACGTGTAGGAGAAGACCCGCGAGATAGAGCTATAGGCTTGTTTGTGAAGGTATTACATCGTGTTAAACTTCGATAGTTCTTGTTACCTTTTTTGTTGGGTGTTTAGTCTAAATAACCCTTGTTATGTAAGTTAGTAATAACATATGCAACAATTGTATTGTTTACTCTTTTTATTTCTATATCGACTAAAAACCACATTTTGAAAAAATTGTCTTTATCCATAATAATTTCTTGTTTAATATTTTCCTTATAGATAATGCTCATAGTTTTATCACTAATATCTTCAATAATGCCTTTATCTACTTTTTTTGTTTCACTTGAATTTTCCGCTTGTTTAAGCATTAAAATGCAACCTTCTTGAATTTCAATATCCTTTTTCTCACTTTGTAATGCATCTTGACACACTTTCTGCACTGCATTTGCTTCTATGCCTGTAATATTAAAAGTATTTTGTATTATTTGATTTTCTTTAGCTGTAATTACTAAATTAGAGTTCAAATCGTTACTGTTATGATTTAGGGATTGTTGTATATTAGATATAATTTTTTTCCCTTGTTTTTTTTCTAGAATATCTTCAAAATTTTCTTGAAGTAATGTATCTATTTGCTGTTTATAAAAAGATGTAAATAGTGAAAATGTTACATCCTTGAATATTTTCACTGTACGCTTTTTTACAATATCAACAATTTTAGAACCTTCTTTCAATTCTTCTATATAAAGTTCTATATCATCTATGCATATTTTGTTATCTTGTGCCCATATTCTATATAGATTATTTACTCCAAGAATAGTATTAGTAAAGTCTAATAATTGAATTGGTTTTCTATTGTCAATTTTAATAGATAATACTTCATTTATAAAATCCATAAGTCTTTAGTGTCTCTTAATGCAACAATTTTATAATGACAAATAACAGTCAAAGACGTCTACCTACCCAAGTTTCGATAGTATCACGCCCAGTAGAGCAAACAGACCCGCAAACGCAATGCCAAATATCACTCGCGTCTTGCTAATACGCTTGTCGATTTTTTCGACTATGGTTTTCATATCATCTATGCGCGTGTTAGTTGCATCTATGCGCGTGTTAGTTGCATCTATGCGCGTGTTAAGGCTTGTATCTAAGCTATCTATGCGCGTGTTAAGGCTTGTATCTAAGCTATCTATGCGCGCGTTTGTACTTTTGATTTGCTCCGTGAGTTCGTTTCTTGTACTTTTGATTTGCTCCGCAACAACATCTATGCGTGCGTTAAGTCGTTCCTCTACCGCATCTATATGGGTATGAGTTTTGCCTATTTCATACGTAAGAGCTGTCCTTACATTCTCTAGCTCGATGTTACGCATCCTGCCTTCAAGCATTCCAAACTGACTTATAGGGTCATGTCCATTATCTGTAATTGTTTCTGCGCGCGCTTCCATACATCTTATTATACGCTCTTTGCTTGCAATACAACAACACAGCTAACCTTCTAGCATCGTTTCTTGCACCTTCACAACTTCACCAAAGTCAGAAGGCTTTTATGCGTTTATTATTTTCATCGTACGCACAATAATAGTAGACTGTGCCTATTTTAAAGCGTCTTTTGTAAAGGGTAAAAGGATTGCGGGCACGCATATATTATTACAGTATACTCGCGTACACATTTACGTGTACAATTCCTTTTTTAAATATATAAAATATACGCACATATAGTGTCGTTTTGAGTATAAAAAGGAAAAAAACAACACTATATACAAAATAATACATGGAGATGGCGGGTATAAGCCCTGGCTTTATTCCCAAAAACTTGCTTTTACAAAGCATAAACGGGGTAATACAAGTAGACGACGAAAAGGCTTTTGAGTACACACGCATGCTACCCAAGCGCGAAGGCATATTAGGTGGTATTTCTACGGGAGCCTCGCTTGCCGCTGTAGCAAAGTACATACAAAAGAAAAAACCACCCAGTACGTCGTATTCCATACTCACCATTAACTACGATTTAGGCGAACGCTATTTATCTGTGAATGACCTCTTTTAAGCATCTCTAACGCTGCTTTTAAAACAAGAGTACTCTTTTTTAACAAAAAAGAAATACAACAAGGCATTGAATTAAATAATATATAACATATAAATTTAGTATGTGTTACAAAAAATTAGTATTTGTGTATCTTTGGGTTTTAATTGGAAGCATTTTCATTGCAAGCTCTGCATGTGAAGGCCTTCGCGATGCGGTACAAGATGTCGTTTCATCCATTGATGGTGATGGCTCTGGCACGGGTTCTGGTACTGGTACAGGTTCTGGCTCTGGCACAGGTACAGGCACGGGTGGTTCTGGCGCTTTAAAGGATGCCTGCCCTGCTCCGGATGCTACGAATACTCCGCCCGCTGCGCAAAGGCTTTTTATTATTAACGGAGGAGACAGCAACGATAGGACTTGGGAATCACTCGATGGCACAACGTGGACAAAGGTGACACTACAGCTGCCACAAGACAATTCTTTTTTGCGAAACCATCACACTGCTACGCTCTTTAAGGATGAAATCTATGTTATTGGTGGAGATTATGGTGGCATTGATGGAGAGGAGATATACAAATCCTCTGATGGAAAGACATGGAATAAAGTTGTAACAACGGGGACTACTTTTGGGCATGTATTTACACATCAGGCAGTGGTGTTTAAGGATAAACTCTACGTTATTGGTGGTACAAAATATGATGGTCAGGGTACCAAAAGCAATGAGGTGTGGAGGTCTAGTAATGGTACTGCGTGGACCAATGTTACTCCTACAGACACAAGCAAAATCTTTCCAGTGCGTGCTAATCACCAAGCGGTGGTTTTTAACGGGGCTATATACGTCATAGGTGGAGATGGTAACAATGGTCGGCTTAATGACGTGTGGAAGTCTACGAATGGTGCTGCTTGGGAGAAACTTACTCCCACAGACAGAGCCAAGATTTTTTCAGAGCGTTCTGGCCATCAAGCCGTGGTGTTTAAGAATAACATATACGTCATGGGTGGAGATGATAATTCTGGCACCAATAATGAAGTGTGGAAGTCTTGTAATGGCAAGGATTGGGAAAAGATTACAACCACAACTCCGTTTACGGCGCGAAGTGGGCACAAAGCAGCAGTCTTTAAAGATGAACTCTATGTAATTATGGGTGGAACCAGTGATGTGTGGAAATCCTCCAATGCGGTGGCTTGGAGTAAGGTAACGGTAACTGCTACCCCTGCTTTTAATGACACTCTCGGGCACGCCGTAGTGGCAAAGTAAGCCGTACTTGTTATTTGTAAAGGCCTCCTTAGCCCCCATGTGGTTAAGGGGGCTTTTTATTTATTGTAACGCGCTTGGCATGGCACGTGGTTTTGTACGTAAAAATTGCGCGTGCGTCTGCTAACTACGCGCGTCTACGTCGTAGCCCCTTGCAACCAACAAATGGAATACAGCTTTTTGTATGTACGCTACACAAGCACACATACATGTATGCACCCCGCTAATTTTTAAAAAAATAGATGGAAAAATATTAAATTAGAAGAAAAAAGAAGTATTTGTCGTTTTGTAGTATGATTTATGAATATATTTTATACTTCAAATAAGAGGGTGAAGTGAGCCTATTGTGAGCATCTGCATCCATTATTAAAATTAGTAAGGAGTTAATTATGGATGATTATCTATCTGGTATTGATGTTTCTCATTGGCAGGGTGATATAGATTCGGCTACAGTAGCAAAAAGCGGGGTACAATTTGCATTTATGAAGGCTACGGAAGCGGGGTCATATCAAGATCCTAAATTTGAAATTAATTGGAAGGGTGCAAAAGAACATGGTATTATACGTGGAGCGTATCACTTTTTTCAATCTGATGTAGATTATTGTGCGCAAAGTGCAAATTTTATTGGAATATTAAGATCCTTGATATTTAACCCTACAAGTGATTATGCCATTGTTGATGTTGAAGATAGGGGGCTACATGGTGATGATAAAGAAAAAACAACGGATAATTTGTATCAATTCTTGAAGGCTATTGAATATGCTTTTGGGGTTAAGCCACTCATTTATACAAATAATTCATCTTGGAATAATAAAATAGCTTATCAAGCATATGATTTTACACAATACCAATTATGGCTTGCTCGTTGGGCGTCTGAGCCAACTCCAATTCCGGGTAATTGGAAAGACTGGATTTGTTGGCAGTATAGTGCTACGGGACGCGTAGAGGGTATTAAGGGTGATGTTGATCTCGATAAGATGAAGTCATCATCTATTGAAGTCATTATTGTAGAATAATAATTGATGTATTTGTCCTAGTACCGGGGGAAGTGTCGAGTAACCTGTGTAAAATCGATTTCTCCCCATAGTTGCTTGATATATCATTGCATAATATCATCAAAAAATATAAAACTGGGGGAGTTTTCCCCAGTTTTTCATGGTTTGTGCGTCTAATATCATGGAGTAAGAGAGTTTTGAAGGTGGCCTCCATAAGCAGTAGTGTCGTACCAAATTTTTGACATTATCCATCAAACTTAAAGAGTCTTTTAAATAAATTTGAAGCATTCTTTCCTAGTTTAGAAATATGTTCTAAGAGTGCTGCTTGCGAAAAATTTTTTTCTGATGCTTCTTGAACCACATCAATTAACCTTTGGCGTAATTCATCTTTATTGGTAATATCAGGAATAATAGTAGCCAATTCTTCTTTAGAAATGTTCTTTAACTTGTTTATTTCCGTCTGGTATTTTTTTTTGAAACTCTTATCGGCTTTTTTAAAATAATCATCAAATTTATTCATAATACTTACCTCGTGACTCCTATTATTTTGTTTTTAAAATCATGAAACGTATCCTTCATGGCATCGTATGTTTCCTCTGCTAAATTTAAGCTTTTAATTATCTTGTTGATAGTCTCATTTGTGTTAATTGCAGTATCGGATATTGTCTCATAAGCATTTGGCGCGCCAATGAGAGAATAGATATCCTTAGCGCTTTTATTCAATTTATACAATGATTCTAAGTGATTCGTTAAGGTGTTATTCATAGCAAAAACATTTTTATATGATTCATCAATGCTCCTTAACACTTTTTTTTCTTGCTCTAATATTGGGTCGATAAGCTCTTGTCTATACTTAGCTATTTGTCTATTTGCAGCCTCCATGAATTCTTGCATGTCATGAAGTGCTATTTGTGAATCTTGCTCCGAATTTGGAGCATTTTGTATATTGTAAAGCAATGAAGTTTGACCATTTCTGTATTTATTCATGTCTGCTTTTAAAACATAATGTATGATATATGGTGCGTATTTGTTATCTACAAAATCATGGATTGAATCTTTTGACTTTTTGTAAAGTAAGGTTACTGTAGCGCGATGAGACTCATGGAGCTTTTCCATAGTCTCTGCTAACTGCTTAGAAAGCATAACTGCTTCTTTAGGGACAGAAGCGCATGATGTTGCAAAAAAAAACGAGAATATAACGAAATATAATAATATTTTTGTTATTTTCATAATAACACCTTTTTCTGTATTAGTCTTATAACTAAGTCTAGTTAGGCTAAAAATACACTAACTCAACTATTGGTTAATTTTATTATACAATATAGCGTAAAAGAAGTCAATATGTATTATTTCTTTACAGTTGAGTTTTTTGTCTTATTTTATGGTGCGCGCTATTCTTTATTATTATTATTATTATTATTATGTCGTCATGATACAGAAACCTTTCTAACCGCTTTAGTTGCAAGGCGTACCCCTTTGCTTCCTACGCCCTTAAGTGCAAAAGCCTCTATAGCAAATGTTTCATCAAATTTCTTTATGCGCGGTATAGGTTTGTACTTAAGCGTGATGTTTCCCTCTTTTTTTGCTGTGAATGCCTGCAAACGAGCCCCTTCGGGAATAAAGTTGTATGTCTTATTTGCCAAAAACTTTTCTATTTTAAAGCGTTTTATGTAGGTGTAGTTGTCCTGTTTGTCGGTGTAGACAACGGTAAATTCACTTTTCGCGAGCTTCTCTTTTTCAGCAAGCCCCATCATAATAACGTCCTTGCCAATAAAATGCTTTGTTTCAACGCTCAGTACCATCCACATGCCCGACTGCTTGAAAATAAGCATCTTGTCCAAATGCGAGACGGTATCAATTTTTTTACCCGCACTCAAGGCGTGCCCCATGTAGCCCGTCTCTTTGTCGTAATAAAACGACAAATTGCGCTGCGCCACATCACGCTTGCTCACTGTTTCAAAAGAGGTAATCGCCGTTTTGCGAGGAAAGTGTGTGCCATATTTTTCAATGAGTCGTTTCAGATAGTCGACGCTATAGGCACGTATGTTCCTAATATTTTTTCGTATCTCTTTTACATGCGCGGTAAGTTCCGCAAGTTCCTTTTTGTGCTTCTCTATGTCGTACGCCGATATTCTGCGTATGGGAATTTTAAGCAGTCTTTCTATGTCTTCGGAACTCACTTCTTGTTTTATTTCTTTGTGGAATGGCTGTAGGCCTACAGCAACCGCGCTAAAAATTGCCGTGCTGGTCTTACAACTCTCTATTGTCTTGTATATTTTTTCTTCTATAAAAATACGCTCAAGCGTGCGTGCATGTATGGCGCTTAAAGTTTTTGCTTCTTCTACCTCCAGCTCTGCCTTCAAAAGCTTGGGCGCGCGCTGCTTGTACCACGCAATAATGCTAGAGACACTCATGAGCTGCGGCTTGTTGTCCACTATAAGCATGGGGTTAACGCTTATGCTACACTCACAGTCGGTAAAGGCATACAAGGACTCCACAACATCAGCCGCGTATACTCCACGAGACAAGTTAATCACTATTTCTACTTCATGCCGTGTGTAATCATCTATGTTTGCTATGGCTATTTTCCCGCTGCGTGCCGCGCTTTCTATGGAAGCCATCAACTTTTCCGTGGTGACCCCAAAAGGCACTTCGCGTATTACAACGCGCTTCGGGTCGCTTATATCAAGCTTTGCGCGCACCTTCACCTTGCCCGTGCCGTCTTTATATTCCGAAACATCCATCAATCCGCCGCTTAAAAAGTCTGGAAAAAGCTCAAAGGGTTTTTCTTCCAAGGCGTCTATTAATGCCTGAAGTACCTCACAAAAATTGTGCGGCAGCATAGACGTTGCCATTACTACTGCAATACCCTCAGCACCAGTTATGAGGACTATGGGCACTTTAGAGGGAAAGGTGATGGGCTCTTTATTTCGTCCGTCATAGGTCTCTATATATTCTGTAATTTCTGGTTTATAAAGTAGTTCTTTGCCGAGCTTGCTTATACGGCATTCTATGTAGCGTGCAGCGGACGCGGGGTCACCCGTGAGAATGTTACCAAAGTTGCCCTGCTTTTCTATAAAAAGCTCTTTATTTGCAAGCGTTACCAAGGCTTCAAATATGGGGACGTTGCCGTGCGGGTGGTACTTCATGCATTCGCCCGTTACGTTTGCAACTTTATGAAACTTACCATCATCCATTGAAAGCATGGTGTGGAGCACGCGCCGCTGCACAGGCTTACACCCGTCATCTAAATGAGGAATGGAACGCTCTTTTATAACATATGAGGCGTATTCCACAAAGTTCTTTTTCATTATCTGTTCAAAATACGGCAATGAGATACTCCTTACGGTAAGGTATGTGTTTATTGTTTTATAAATTTAGACGAGATTTTCCGCCATAAATTGCTTGCGTTCTTCGGTATTCTTACCCATGTAGAACTCCAAAGTCTTAGGCACAGTCTTAATTGTTTTAATGGTAATAGGCACGAGATGCATGGTTTCTCCAATAAATTGCCCAAACTCTCTTGGAGATATTTCACCCAGTCCCTTAAAGCGCGTTACTTCCGCACTCTGTCCCAGCTTTTCTAATGCCTTATTACGTTCTTCTATGGTGTAACAATACACTAATTGATTTTTGTTGCGCACGCGAAAGAGCGGCGTTTCGAGAATATACAAGTGATTGTCGAGCACCAGTTTTTCAAAGTAGGTTAAAAAAAAGGTTATGAGCAAGTTGCGTATGTGAAAACCATCAAAATCGGCATCAGTTGCTAAGACAACATTTTGAAAGCGTAAGTTTTCCACGCTGTTTTCTATGCCAAGCGCGACCATCATGTTATACAATTCAGAGTCTTTATAAATTTTCGCGCGCTTCCCATCCACAACGTTTGCAAGCTTTCCGCGCAAAGAAAATATAGCCTGTGTTTCTACGTCCCGCGCTGGCACTATGGAGCCCGATGCCGAAAGCCCTTCGGTTATAAAAATAGTCGTCTCTTCGGAACGCTTTTTATCACCTCGATGCATCTTGCAATCTCGAAAATTTGGTACTTTTATGGAAACCTTTTTTGCAGCTTCGCGTGCTTCTTTGCGCACGCTGTTAAGCTCTTTACGAAGTTTTTGATTTTGTTGCAACTTTTCAAAGAGCACCTCCGCAGTCTTTTTTTCTTTGTAGAGAAGGTCTACTATTGCATTACGCGTTTGCTGAACAATGGGCGCTTTTATCTCCGTGTTGCTCAGCTTATTTTTGGTTTGACTTTCAAATATGGGGTTCTGAACGCGTAAGGCAACGGCTGCTACCATGCCGTCCTTAATGTCTGCAGAGCTGTATGTCGCATTATAAAATTCATTAAGCCCGCGCAAAACACCCTCTAAAAACGCGCTTAAGTGCGTACCTCCATCTGTGGTGTGCTGCCCGTTCACAAATGAAAAAAGCGCCGTGTTGTCCCCATGCATGTGCGTAAAGGCAAATTCAAGCTCCGGTGTTTCATGGCGCACTATGGGGTACATGAGCTTTTCTCCAACCTCGTTGGCTAACAAATCCGCTATTCCGTCCTTTGAAAGAATGACCTCATTATTAAAATGCAAGGCGAGGTTCTTGTTCAAATACGCGTAGTTCCACAAACGGTTCTTTACTATTTCCGTGTTAAACGCATACGTGTTAAATATTTCCACATCGGGGGTAAACTCTACATAGGTGCCATTTTTCTCTTTTGTTTCTCCGTCACTTTCTTCCGTGAGCCTCCCTTGAGAAAACACCGCTTGCTTGTACAAACCCTCACGTACGGAGCGCACTAAAAAATGAGCAGAAAGGGCATTCACCGCTTTGGTTCCCACACCGTTTAAGCCCACGCTAAATTGGAACACCGCACTGTTGTACTTTGCCCCCGTGTTAATCTTTGACACACAGTCTATAACCTTACCTAAAGGTATGCCACGCCCAAAGTCACGCACCGAAACGCTGTGGGTTTTTTCGTTCAAACTAATGACTACTTTCTTCCCATGCCCCATGATATATTCATCAATGGCATTATCAATTATTTCTTTAAGCAAAATATATATGCCATCATCTTGATGCGTTCCATCACCAAGACGCCCTATGTACATGCCCGAGCGCAAGCGAATGTGCTCAAGCGACTCAAGGGATTCTACGGCACTCTCATCATAAACAGAGACTCCATTGCTGGAGGGTTTTTTTTTCGTAGTATTGGTTTTTGCCATGTGTGTAAGTGCTAAGAAGTAAAGCCCTGTTAAACACAGGGCTTATATGAAGTGTAAGCGTGTTGCCTAGTTACTGAGCAGCCAAAAATTCAGCCACAACATCAGCCGGTGTTTTTTTATCTACTTCAACACCCCATGAAAGTTCTATAACTTGTTGCTCGGTTAAGCTGCCCTTAATCATGTTAAATATTTTTCGAAGCTCTGGGTGTTTTGCAATGGTATCCTGGCGCACTACAGGCACCAATTCATATGAGGGAAAGAAGCCTTTATCATCTTCAAGCGTTGCAATATCAAAGCGTTTTAATTGTACATCAGTCGTATAGGCATCGGTGACGTCTGCCTCATCTTCTATAAGCGTTTTATATCGCAAGCCTATTTCTACTGAAATATATGGCTTTGTAGGATTAATACCGTAAAACTTAAAGAGCTCATCTGCACCGTCCTTGCGCCCTGCAAATTCATGGTCGAAGGCATAACGTATTTCAGGGTACTGCACTAAGTCTGATATTTTTTCTAAATTGTACTTTTCTTTAAACGACCGCTTCATTCCTATTGCGTAGTTATTCTCGTAACCTAAGCTTGGAAACACCTCTAGCTTGTATATCTTGCGCATTTCTGTCTGTATATACTTAAAAGTCTCTTCGCGGCCGAGCTTTTCGGTTTGCTTTAAATTTGCCTGATATATGGTGCCTGTAAAATCGGGATACATATCTATGTCACCAGCCTTAATTGCCTCAAACACGACAAAGGTATTTCCGAGATTCTCCTGTACTTTTACAGTTGCAGTCGTATTTGCTTCAATAACTTGTTTGAAAAGATGCGCCATTATAATGTTCTCTGTGTAATTCTTGGAACCAATGATAATTGCCTTATCTTCTTTTTTGTCACAGGCACTGAATAGTAAACTGACTATAAGTATGCTGTATATAAAAATGTGTTTTGTATATTTCATAATAACTCCTTTTGAAAATATATTATTTTTTTAAAATTTTTTCTATCATTATAAAAAATGAGTCAAAGACAATTGCAAGCAACGCCGCGGGAATTGCGCCAGCGAGTATGAGTTGTCCGTCCACTAAAGCAATGCCTCGAAAGATGATGGCACCTAAGCCCCCCGCGCCAACTGCTGCGGTTATGGTAGCAACACCTACGCAGGTTACTGAAGCTACCCTAATGCCCGCTATAATGACCGGCAGCGCAAGTGGTATTTGCACTTGAAACAAGACCTGCAGTTTGTTCATGCCCATGCCCACCGCACTCTCTAAGACTGATCTGTCAACCTGTTGCACACCCACAAGCGTGTTTTGAACAATAACCAAGAGCGAATATAACACCAATGCTATGATGCTTGGCTTTACCCCTATGCCCACAAGTGGTATTAAAAAACCTAGCAGCGCAAGACTGGGAATGGTTTGAATTACAGACAAGAGATATTGTGCAGGCCGTGCAATTTTTGGGAAGCGGACCAGCACAAGCCCCAGAGGAACACCTATGCCAACTGAAAATACTATTGCCAAAAGCGTCAAATTAATGTGCCGAATGAATTCGGGGATTATAAGGTCAAGTCTACTAATAAAAAAGGTCAAAAAATTCATAATGAGGATGTCTCGTAATTAATTTACTCCAGCTCCTTGGCAAGTGCCTTCCTGTGTCTGTGAACAAAACGCTCTACAAATTCACTTGCTGGTTGCTCCAGTATTTCGCGCTTTGTGCCAATTTGCTCAATAGCACCTTGTTCCATAACGCATATTCTATCAGCAATGGTAAACGCTTCATGAATATCGTGGGTTACAAATACTATTGTCTTGTTAATATAAGCCTTTAGTGAAGAAAATTCATCTTGTATACTTTCGCGCGTAATGGGGTCAAGTGCTCCAAAGGGTTCATCCATAAGCACAATGTCCGGGTTTCCCATAAGCGCCCTGCCTACGCCCACGCGCTGGCGCTGCCCACCTGAAAGCTGCTTAGGACGCCGTTTAAGAAACGAGCGCTCTATGTGCATGGTGTCGCACACTTTTTCAAGTTGCTGCTCTGTCTTTTCCTTATCCCACTTTAAAAGCTTAGGAACTATATACAAATTTTCTTTTACAGTAAAGTGAGGCAACAGCCCTATGTTCTGAAACACATAGCCAATGCTTCGACGCAGGGCTATGGGGTCTGTGTACATAATACTTTCACCGCGTATCAGTATATCTCCGTCATTAAAGGAGATGAGGCGGTTTATCATTTTTAGTGTGGTAGTCTTTCCGCAACCACTAGAGCCCAGCAGCACAAGCGTTTCTCCCTTTGCTACTTCCAAGCTTAAATCGTGAATTATGGTAGTAGAACCATAGTTTTTGCGAACATTTTTTAAAACAATCATAACATGTAAGAATGAGAGTGCCTCAAGGCACATGTGAGGTAGGTCAGCGTTGTGTTACTCTACCATTTGTCTTTGCACTATAACAACTATATTGCATCATACACACTTATCATATCATGCTTCGATTATCTTGTATAGGGTGGGTGGATTCAAGGGGGTGAATTCAAGAAGCAAGAGCAACAGAGAGAGAGAAAGAGGAAATAAAAACATGTATCACCTTAATAATTTTTCCTAGTTGTACCTTTGCTTTTCCTCTTCTGCTCAACTTTTCCACACGTTGTCGACATTGCTTTTTTATTATTGTAACTCTTTACAGCATTATGCTTTCGTGTTATACATTGAAGGTATACATTGTATCTAGTAACTTATGGAGGTTTATATGAATAAAAGTTATGTGTATGTTTTAATTATTATGCTGAGCGTGGTTAGCGTTCTTGCTTCTTGTGCAAGTAAGGGTGCGGCTCAAGGGCAAACTGTTGATGTGGGGAATACTAAGGATGTTCCAGATTTTTTTCTTAATCCACCAAAGTCTGAATCAAAGATATATGGTGTCGGGACTGCGAAAATGGCGCGCCTAGATCTTTCTCGTAAGATGGCTGTTTCGCGTGCGCGTGATGACATTGCATTTCAAGTGCGTACGCAGGTTGAGAGTTCTGTCATTGATTATGCACAAGAAAGTGGCGCGGGCGAGAATAGTCAGTTGCTGTCTTTTGCCGAGACGATTTCAAGGCAAATAGCAAATACTACGCTTCAAGGTACACAATTGGAGGAAGTTGGTACATCTAAGGACGGTACTGTGTATGTATTGCTTTCCTTCCCGCGCGCAAATGTCTTAAAGACTGCTTCACAAATTTTCTCTCGTAATGAGGATGCAGCGTTTGCGGAGTTTAAGGCAAAGGAAGCCTTGAAAAAATTGGACGCGAAGTTAGGCAACAAGCCTACGGAATAGTCCCGCTCACCGCCCCTTTAAGGCGCGGTAGTGTGTAGTGCGCGCAAGGTTTGTAAAAGTGACGCCTCGTCTGTTTTTGTGGCGCTGAGTGTAGCCTCGGGTGCGACTTCATGTGTTTTAAAGGCTTGCGTGTCGTTGTAATTGCCGCCTGTTATGTTGAGCATTATGTAGTCGTCTCCACTTATGCGCCCTTGTGTGCATGCTTTGTGTAGCGCCGCAAGGGCAATTTCAGAAGAGGCTGATACGCGGAAGCCTTCAAGTTGTTCAAAGAGCATGCCTGCTTGTCTGCCTTCTTCGTTGGTGCAGGCATAGGCGTATCCTTCGCAGTCGCAGAGCATGTGGTATAACCCACCTGCTATGCTGTAGGGCGGGTTGTTGTTTGCGAGCACGCGTGCGTATATGGGCCCGAGGCTTGCTTGTTCGTCTTTATGCTGTAAGGCGCGCAGTGTTTTTGAGTGCGCATTCCAGCTGTCTACCACGGGAGCAAAGGGTGCGTTTTGAGCTACGTGTATTATGGGGTGTCCGCTGCGTGTTTTTGATGAGGGTTGTGGATACTGCGTACTCGCGTGTGAGGTGTTGTACATGCCGAGTTCTTGCAGGCGTATGGAACTTTCCCACGCGCTTATGGCGCCGCTGCCACTTCCTATGGCTTGTATGTAGTGGTCGGGTATGCGCTTCATACAGGCTACGGCAGAGAGAAATGTGGTAGCAAGTGCATCGCGCCGTCCTACGTTGTATACGCCGCCTTCAGCAATACAGCCCTCATACTGTGAAATTCTTTTTGCTAGGCGTATGGCATCGTTGTA
The DNA here is from genome assembly GCA_965196605.1 of Spirochaetia bacterium. GTDB lineage: Bacteria > Spirochaetota > Spirochaetia > WTKD01 > CBDAKK01. The sequence goes on along the minus strand of CBDAKK010000001.1, from coordinate 162,343 downwards.
GCTGCCGTCTACGGCTAAAACGCGAATATTTGGGTGTTTGGGGGAAGTTGTCCAGAGGTCTTGTAACGCGGCGCGGGGCATTACTATGACTACTTTTGCGTGGAGTTTTGAGCCTATTTCGCAGAATGCGCGCGCGGTGTTGCCAGCAGAGGCTAGGACAAGCTGTGTTTGTGTCTGATACCCTTGGCGCGCAAATACTCCAATTGCTTCAAATTCCTTAAAGGTGCCCGTGTGATTGTATGCGCCTATGTCGGGGTTATATCCCGAGTAGGTAACGTACAAGTGAGAAAGCCCAAGATGCTTTGAGAGTTTTGTACTCTTGTATGTTACAGGGTGTGAGGTAGAGGGGAATTCATAGGTCTTGGGTAGCCATGAGAACGCAAAGAGTCCTTTTTGTGTTGTGTCTCCAATGGCAAGGGGCTTACTGTAATGAGTGCGCAAGAGTGCTTCGTTATCTGTGGGGCTTTGCAGGAGAAAAGAGCCATGGGCATTGGGGGTGTCGGCAAAGCGTTTCTGAGAAGCTGTGCATGTAAGCGTGTAATGGTCTTTCATGGTTTCTTAATGTACTTCCTTTCATCATACTACGAATTTGTAAAGTCTTTGGTAGCATATTGGTTACATTGTTTCCATAGGTTGGGGAAAAACACTGGTGTTTTTTTGAAAAAGACTGGTGTTTTTTGCACAGGCATTGCCACAGGGTGTGGGTGTCCACACAGGCTTGTAAGGCATGACTTGGGAGGCTTGCCCACACCAAAGGTGGCTTTGTCGATATAACTTCTTTACCCTTGTGATATGCAATTGATTATTGTTTATGAGCCGTGTATAACATTAATATGTCTGTAACTACGCAGCACCGTGAGGCGATAGTCTTTGATACGCTTGAGATGCTCGCCCAATTTTGTGGTGCTAATAATGTACACATTGCTCATCTTGAAGCCTTATTTCAGATATCGTTGTTTGTCTCGGGAACGCGTGTTGAAATGGTCTCAAGTGAGAAATCAATAATTCAGGATTGTAAGAAGATATGTGAGTATCTCATATTGTGTATGAAGCGTTCGGTAACCATAACGCGTGAATTGATATCTGCTGCGGTGTATCAAATGTTGGGTAGGCAGGAAGGTGAGCTAGTGAGTTCTGATGAAGTGCGCACAATGTATGATGCTGACGTGCTTGGTCTTGAGGATGCCGCTCCGCGTAGTGGGGGAGCTGATGTAGAGGATGCCGCAAAGCGTGAAAAGCATGCTGATGATGGTGCTGTGCCTATGATAGAGTTTCCTACTATAAAAAAGCGTATTATAGCAAGGACAAAGGGGCAGGCCGCGGTACTCAGAGCCTTGCATAATTACGAACTTTCTTTTCTTGTTGGTCCTGCTGGTACGGGAAAAACCTTTCTTGCAACGGCTTTTGCGCTTTCGGCGTTGTTGCAGAAAAAGACTCGGCATTATGTTATAACGCGCCCGGTTGTTGAGGCGGGGGAGCATTTGGGGTTTTTGCCCGGCGACCTTGTGCAAAAAATATTGCCGTACTTGCGCCCTATTTATGATGCTTTGTATGAGGTGGGTGGCAACACCATGGTTGAATATTTGCGTGAGAATGAATATATAGAGACTGCGCCACTTGCGTACATGCGGGGACGCACACTGCATAAAAGTATTGTCTTGCTTGATGAGGCGCAAAACTGTACCATAGAACAGATGAAAATGTTCTTAACGAGAGTTGGCGAAGGTACTAAAATAATAGTAAATGGAGATTTGTCGCAATCGGATTTGTACACTAAGAAAAATGGACTTGAGCATGCATTGCATGTTTTTTCCAATGTTCCGCAGGCTTGCATTGTGCATCTTAATGAACATGATGTACAGCGAAGTGCATTAGCAAAAGTTATAGTAGAAGCGTATAATAAAAATACATAATGAGTATTGTTACTATTCACAATGGAGATTGTGAATTTGATGGAAATGAAAATATATCGGGACATGCCGATGAAGGTGATGTTCCCTTATATCACAAAGCAGCACACGCTTTAAAAGATCCCTTATATAACAGCGAACAGACTATTGGTGAGTTTGCACGTTGTGTTGCGCACTATGTACTGCGTCATGAAAGCCTGGCAGACAAGGAAGTATCCATAGTATTACTTTCTCCGGAGCGCATGAGGGAGTTTAATACACAGTTCCGAGATAAGGACTTTGTGACAGATGTCTTGAGTTTTCCTGCGGACTCTGGTAGTTTTGAGAAAACCTTTGCTGCGGAACAGGGGGAGGGGCGCTGTGTGTTTGTAGACTCTGAATCACAGAGCACTTGTGAGATTGATGAGTTTCACAGTGTTTTTCAGGCTTGTGCAGAAAGCGATGTGGCCTTTGCTCAGGAACTTACGCGGCATTTGGGAGATGTTTTGGTGTGCCTCGATTATATTGCGCGGCAGGCTCGTACACATGGAGAAGCCTTTGAACGCGAATTTGCGCGTGTTATTATTCATGGAGTACTCCATCTCTTGGGGTATGTTCACGCAAGTTATGACATGGAACGCGATGCAATGCTTAAAAAGCAGGAGCGTATTCTCCAATCGTTTGTATTTTCAATGGTAAAATAATAGCTTAAAAACTAAGGGTATGTGATGAAAAGTATTGTGAAATTTCTTAAAAAGTTGGTGCGGAAAAAGTCAAAGTTAAACGAAAAACAGGTGTCCATGGTGCAGCGTATTGGTGAATTTGTAACAATGGATGCGCGGAGTGTGATGGTGCCGCGCGTAGATGTTATTGCCATAGATGACTCGCTGCCGCTTCAGGATATTGTAAAATACATGGCAAATTCAATTCATTCGCGCTTTCCTGTCTATCATGAGACCATAGACAGCATTGTGGGAGTTATCTACATAAAGGATGTTATACGTGAGATGCAAAACATAGAGCAGGCAAAGCTGAGCGCGCTTTTGCGGCAGCCGTTTTTTGTTCCCGAAACAATATTGCTTGATACTTTGTTGCATGAAATGCAGCGTAGGCGCATGCACATGGCAATAGCGGTTGATGAATACGGGGGTGTTTCGGGCATTGTCTGCATGGAGGACATTATTGAAGAGATTGTCGGTGAAATTAGGGATGAGTTTGACAACGAAACGGAGGAGTGCATTAAGATAGATGAGTCTACATATTTAATTGATGGGCGTATGTCGATTTCAAAGTGCAATGAGGAATTGGGTATTGTATTGCCCGATGATGATTATGATACAGTAGGTGGTTTTGTCTACCATTTGTTTGGAAAGATTCCATTTCGATATGAACAGGCGGAAAAGGTATTTGAGGGTAAAACAATACGCTTTATTGTCAATGCCATGGCGGGTAACAAGATTAAATCTATAAAAATTGAAATAGTGAAGGGTAATAAAGTAAAATCTACGGCACATACTAGTTCTTAATGCATGGTGAATTTATAGAAGTCATGGGCTTGTTACAATGAAAGAGGGGACATGGACTATGAACTTTAATTGTGGAAAACCTCATTGCTCAAAACAGCGTTTTGTAAATGCTGCATATGTTTTGGTAGTTTTGGTATTGGTGGTATTTCAAACAGCAAGTACTGCGCTGTATGCACAAACGGCTACAAATACACTGGTACAGCAATATCGCTTAGGAACACAGCAACTTGATAGTGCTATTGCAAGTGGGCAAGTGCTTACAATAAAGAATGCTCTTGAAACCTTGCATGGCGTGTACGACAAAAACCCAAATTTTTTTGAAGTAATACGAGACATGGCACATGGTTATTACATGGTGGGTGATTTTGATAGCGCGCTTTTGTATACACACAAGGCATTAAAACTTAAAGATGAGGAAAATTTACAGACGCTTCGTTTACAGCTACTGATGCGTACTATGCCTATAAGCGACATAAGAATGAATAAGGGAGGCGCAGAAGAAGTGAAAAAACTTCTCGATACATTGCTTGCTAGGGCCTCTTATAATCCGAATGTATTATATGTTGCATCGGTCTATTTTAGCATTGTAGGGGATGAGAGAAATTACAAGAAAGTTCTGATAAGATTTCGGAGTTTATACAAGTCTCATCAAAAGTATCAAAAGCTCTTGCATGTATATACGCTTGTAGATGCCATACAAAGTGAAAAGAAGTCTTCAGAGTCTGAGGAGTCGTTTGTTGCTTTGCAAAGTTATGATGCAAACCCATGGATTGCTTGGCTTTTGTTGCACTACATCGGCATGTTTCATGTTGATGCTACGGGCATGTTTGTAGATGACAATTTTTTAGAAATGTTTACTGCATACACAGAGCGGTTACTACAAAGCGACATTGTGCACCTACAGGCTACGGGCTATATTATGCGTTTTAATTTTTTCTTTTCGCAATCTGAAATGGAACAAGCGCAGGAAGTTACCGAACAGTATAGTAAACATTTTCCAAGGAGGGGTGACGCGTGGTTACGACATGGCATTGCCTTGCATCGTTTAAAGGATTATGGAAATGCCTTACAGGCTTTTGCGCGCGCAGATGCTGCGAGTGCAAATAATAGGTTTATAAACTTTATGTACGATACAACTCTTAAGGATGCACGCGTTGTTTTTTATGAGGGAATGGAGGAGATTGCACAAAAACGAGTTGCGGTATTGGTTGCATTCGCAACTTCTGCATTGGATCGCGGCGATGCTCAAACTGCTAGGCACTATGCGCGGCGTGCATTATATATTGAGCCGCTTGCGGCTGAGGCGCGTCTTATATTGGCTGATATCTTTAGACAGCAAGGTGCGCTGTCAGCAGCCGAGGAAGAGCTTAGTTTGCTTGAAAATACTGAGGGAATATTGCCACGCGTTACAAGAGAGATTGAGAGTATACGTGCTGAGATACGAGCGGGACTTGATGACTACCCTGTTGTACAAAAGTTACTTGATGCGGGTTCTTTCTCTCATATATCGTATGACCCTGTTGCTTGGAACATACAAACAAACGTAGCTGCTTATAATGAAGGTTCTCCTACAGCCCCAGTACTTCGAGTTTTTGACACTGCAAGCTTACAATATGCTGAAGGGTTTTTTACGCGGCTTTTAGAATATTCGCTTAACAAATTTCCGTCAATACGTGTAGCGGATAGTGGAGAGACAAGCAATGCTGCCCACACGCAAAACGTAGCGGTGACATTTTCGTATTCTGAAATTAATGGTATTTTTAGTGTGCATGCGCATCTCTCCAATGCAAATTCGCATGAGCATATTACGACATTTATAGAAAGCAGAAGTGGAAACAATAGAGTGGAAGAGGCCATGCAGGCAATGGCTGTACGGGTGCAAAATGCTTTGCCCGTGCTTATGCCGGTTCTTGCTACCAGCGGTAATACCGTGGTTCTAGGGCGTGGAAACTATGATACTATGGAGCGGTTTCTTGTGCCTGTTTTTGATAATGGTCTTGTAGAACTTTCTGTGGAAAGTCCATACTTTATTTCTTCAAGTTCACTCATAGGTTTTGCAAAAATAGAAAAAACTGTGGCTAATACCAATGTAGCAAGTTTACAACCGAGTATTGGCGAGCCTCTATCTTTAGAGCAAACAGCTACAGCATCGGAAGATATGCAAGTATTTCAAAAAGAGGTGTTGCCTATTCTAACCAAGCTCTATGGACAAAAGACTTTCAGTGTTTTTGATATGCGTTCACGCGTTAATGCAGGAGACATCGTAATTATTCCGCCAAGGCAATGGGTTGATGACGAAGGCACTGAAAATGAAAGCTATGAGTCAATTCAAACGACACTGCTTACCACCATGAGAATGTCACTTCGATAAATAACGCAAGGGTTTTTTACAAGTCGTTCTGCGCTCGCCTGTACTTCAGCCCATTTTTTTGTGTGTAAAACTTGGTAGCAGAGTTGAGGTATTTCATTGCTTTTTGGGGTGTTGCAAAATATTTGATTCTACACATGTAGTATGTCAAAATACACTTATTCGCCTGTCAAAACCTCCGTAGTTTGTCGTGCTTGACGGCGTATGGCAGCAGGCACTGCCACATCTTGAGACATGTCTTGCACGGTTTGGGTGAACTTTGTAAGTTTGCCTCTTGCAATAACCGTGAGTATGTTTCTTTGTATTGTAGTATCGGGGTGGCGCATCATAAGCGAAACAATTTCACTCACGTCACCGAGCGTCTCAAGGTCTTGCGTAGCAAGTGTGCGCGAGACTTCTTGCATTAATGCAAGCGCATCAGAAAAAAAGGTTCGTCCTTGCTTTGATTCGTCTATGGTCTCTGTTACTAAATCCGTAAGTGCGTCTATGCCCCCCGCTTCTGCGTAGGCTTGTAGCGCTTGCGTCATATATGCGCGAGTTACCGCATTGATAGTTTTCATTTTTTTGACTGCACCGAGAATATGCGACTTGCCTTGAGAAAATTTTGAGAGTACTTGTACAGCCTGCGCGCGCACTGCATTGGCAGCATCGTAGTTGACAATAAACAAAACAGCATCAAAAAACAAGGCTTTCTCTTCTTGAGAAAAAAAATCAAACAATGCTTCAATGCGTGTAAGTACCGCTTGACGTACGGGAACAGTATCATCTCGAATTCCTTCGATGAGCCATTGTGGTACAAAGCTGCTTGGCGTAGCAGCTTGCACGCCTTGAGCTGTGCCGTGCATGTGCAGGGACTCAAAGAGTGCTTTGCGAATTTTAGGTGATGGGTCTGTCCGTGCATTTTCAAAAACCTCGAAGCGCCGTTTGCGCACCAAGTTAAACAAGTCTCCTGAGAGTTCAAAAGAACCAAGGGCAATAATTACGGCGCTTCTTCGTGACTGGCTTATTCTCGCATCATCATTTGCAAGCTCTAAAATAAATGGCAAGGCATTGTAGGCTTTTATTTTTCCAAGTGTGCCTATAATTTCATCCTGTACCGCCGGGGTGAATATGGTTTCATAAGCCGTAATAAGCCGTTGGGAAAGCAACCTGCTCGCCGCAGTATCAATGTCGCGCGGTATATTTTGTATAGCAGTTTCTACATTTACTACAGGCTCGTCTTCAAAAAAAGCATCGCCATAATAGGGTTCATCTTCTTCGCTGTAATATCGTGGCAAAAGATTAAGCGCCGTAATCGAGAGCGTGGGATTATTGTCTTCAAGAATGCGCAAAAGGGCTTCTTGGAGCGAAGTTCTCATTTCATCGCTCAGGGCATCGACGGAATCTTGTAGGTAAAAAAATGCAAATTGCACTGCGCGCACGGGGTAGTCTTGAAAGTCGCTCACGTAAGATATGACAAAGTCCAAGGCCTCAGTGTAACCTACATCACGCAAGTAGGTAAAGGCTTGTGTAAGGACTTTTTCATTTTTTGTACTGCGCATACGTTCTAACACGGTGGGGGCTAGTGAGCTCAGCCCCATGTTGCTAAGCGTTTTGATGCTCTCTACTGCTGCTGCGTCCGTGCCAAACTGCAAGGTCTGTTTTATGCGCACAAGTTCACTTTTTTCTTCGTCTGTCGGCGCAAGGGCATCGCTCTTGCTTTCAGCTGTGCTGGTGGTAGCATTTGGCGCTTCATCTTGCACAAAAGCAAAAGATGGAGCTAAGCTTAGCATTACGCAAAAACAAAGAATACGGCGCCACAAGGCAGCAGTAATGTGGCCTCGTACTACATGCACGCTATTGCTTATCGTCGTCTGTAACTGCGCATCATGGAAAGTACTGATATTCCAACTCCTTTATATCCTATTATACAAACCAAAAGTAAGGCGAGCGCAACACATGCAAACAAGCCAAGCGTTATAAGCGTGCTGCCGCTATGCCAATGGTGTTTTGTAAGCTCAGAAGCTATATAAGCCGCAACAAGTAGCGGAATGTTGCCCAGTATAATTTTGAGCACATCGCGTATAAGAATGAGTTTATGGGAATTGAGGCGAAAAAAGTAAGCATAGAGCAGAGGCGCTACTAGTACGCACGCAAGGGTGTATGCTACGGAAATGCCCGCAACTTGTAGCGGTGTACGAATAAGCAATGCCGTTGCAACAACATCAACAAGCGTGAGGGTTGCGGAAAAGAGCAAAACCATGCGCGCCTTTTGCCGTGCATAGAGTAGCTTAACGAGCATTTGGTACATGGCAAAGGGAACGAGCGAGAGTGCGTAGCCTTTGAGTACGCGCGCAGTTGCGTATGCCTGCAAGGCGGTAAACTGCCCGCGTTGGAGCGCAACAGCAACGCCTGCATGTGCTAAAAAAAACATGAGTATGGTCAATGGCACGGCGCATATAAGAAGCGTGCGGACGCTGTTTTGTTCATAGCCTAAGGGGTTGGCGCCGCTGCCACTTTGCAGTGCAGTTATGGTGTAAGAGAAACCTATGGAAATAATGGAGTTGAAAACCACGCCAATGGGTAGTTGCCAAAATATTATGGCGTAGGCAAAAAAAGAACTGCTGCCTTCAGTTAAGGTGCTTGCAAAATAAAATGCAAGTTGCTGCCCCACAATGGGGATGAGTAGTGATAAACCAATGGGGACGAGCTGTGAAAATGTTTGCTTTATTGATTTTGTAAGTCGCGTGGATATTTGTATTTTGTAGCCTAGGGGGCGAAGGGTGAGAAACAACAAAAGGCTTTGTGCAAAACCGCCGAGGACGTAGCCACATGCAGCGGAGTATATGCTGAAGCGCGAGGCAAAGAAGACAATGGAGCTAATGACACAGAGCGAGAGGAGCAGCGGCGCCAAAGCGGGAATAAGAAAACGTTTGTGTGTTTGCTGTACTCCCGCAGCAATTGCAGAGAGTACCATAAACAAGAGGAAAAAAACGACTATGGAAAACAAAAGCGCGGCAAGTCTTTCGTCCTGTGGCGAAGAAAAACGAAAAAAGAGTTTCACAATAGCCTGTGAAAAAAAACTCATGAGTGCGGTGAGCATGCTTATAGGGAGGCCAACCCAAAATAATAAGCTTGCAAAAAATTGTTGGGATTCTTCAGTTTTGCAAATAATACCGTCCGTGTCTTTGCTAACTGTTTTTGCAAAGACGGGCATAAAGGCATGTGAAAGCGCGCCTTCAGCAAATAATTTTCTAAAATTGTTTGGTATGGACAACACAAGGTTTAATACATCGGCTAAGGCACTTGCACCAAAAAACGCACTCATAACCCCAACGCGCACAAAGCCCATGAGGCGCGATGCCATGGTGCACAGCGCAACAAAAAACGTGGTTGCTTGTATGCGGCGTTTTTCTTCGCGCACGGAGTTGTTGCGCTCAGTGCTTGTTGTTAAAGCATGCGCGTGAAGATCTTGCTGTAATGGCATATTAGCGAGATGTTTTTCTATAGAGCAGTATGCTCAGGAGTAATATGGACAGGGTACTCAGCCACGCGCCGACAAAGGGTGAAACTATGAGCCGAGATGCAAGTACACTGCCTATGAGGTCTATGCTGTAATATATGACTGCCATGATGAGCGACATGAGCAGGCTTACAAAAAATGTGTTTTTGCCATAGGCGTTTGCGGCAAAGCAGGCTATGACCACAACAATAAAGGGGCTTATGGAAAGCGGAATGCGCCCGTGCGTGTCCGTGAGGGTTTTTCTATATGAAAGGCCGTTTTCTTTCAGCGTTTTTACATAGGCGACTGCTTCGCGGTAGCGCATTTCATCAACGCTGCTCACCACATGCCTAAAGTTGCTTGGTTCGGAATTGAACACGGGGTCTGAGAAGGTGTCGTGCAAGGTGAGCGCAACAGGCACATGCGCTTCTTCGCTTGCTGTAATACTTCCTTCACTTGTGGTTTCACTGTTAGGCGCGGCATTCTGCTTTGGCGCGTACTCAAAAACCTTGGCATCGTAAAAAACCCACTGCGTCTCATCCCATCTCGCACTTGCAGCATCTATGCGCCGTACAAAACTATGATTACTCAAGTCCGTTTCTATAACAACCACATCCGAAAGCGACTTGTCCCCATCGTCATAAAAACTCGCCCTATACAATATTTTTCCCGCATCCTGCAGTACCGCTACATTGGCGTTGCTCCCCGCTAAATCTTGGTCAAGCGATATGCGGGTAAGCTCATTTTTCTGCTTGAAGGTGTCGATTACCACGTATTCTTTGAAAAAAAAGTTTCCCACACCGAGTAGCAAACCTATGAATAAAAGCGGCAACACAAAGCGAATGAGAGAGACGCCCGAAGCATAGACAGCTATAAGTTCGTTTTGAGAATAAAGACTACTCATGGTAAAAGAAACAGAAAACAAAAGCGCAACGGGTAGGGCATAAGAAACGCTTTGTGGCAGGTACAAGTATTGAATTTTCAAAATGGTAAGCCATGGCACTTCCTGATACAAGTATCGGAGTAAGTTTACAAATATATCCAGCGTTTCTACAAAGAGCGTAAAAAACGATAAGGAGACCACTACTGTTGGAATAAACAGTCGAATTAAATATCGATGCAGGATGGAAATGCCCATTATATGTTCCTTTTAACGCGGAAAAGAATAATCCCAAATATAAAAACCGCAGCGTTTGGTAACCACATGAGGCCAAATGTGGGCAATTCGGGGTTGGCTATGAGTACGCTCTGCAAAATTATAATAAGAAACCAATAGACAAAGGAAATGATAAGCCCCATACCAAAGCCAATGGATTTACCACTACGCTTGTAAAAAAGCCCCACAGGAAATGCAAAGAACACAAACAAAAGGGTTGCAAATGGAAAAGAGAGCTTTCTATAAAGCACTACTTTATAACTGTGAATACTCCTATTGATCAGAGATTCCGCTTGCAAGTCGTTATAATGGCTTACAAGATTATTGATCTCAGAAACAAATGGTTTTTTTGCGTCATACGGCGCATCGCCTCTTGGTATGAAATTTTTTGCATAGTGCTGATAGGCACCTAAAACCATGGAGCGCGCGCTGTAGAGATTATCAATATGAACGCGTTCCTCTGGTATGGCAGTAACGCGTTTTTCTTCATCTATATCTTTTGCAATATCTCGCATGCTTTTACTATCCAAGTTAATACTTCTCACATCCTGCGTAATATCTTGCAGCAAGACATTGTAGGACAATTTCTTTCCCTGTATGTAATTGTACTCTTTGGGCTTTGCCTCATCGCTTATGCTTATCACATCATATAAGTCCAAAGAAATAACGCCCTTCACACTGTTTTTTATGGCCGCACTTTGCGAAACTATGGTTCGTTTATTATCATCGCTATCGGTATCTACAATCACAAGCCCTTCTATGTCCGTACCCCGCACACTTTTTACAACAATAACATCATCCTGATATTTGGTGATGGAATTATTCTGAAGCCCCAACTGTGGATTGAGTGATAGTATCTTTTGATATTGCTTGATGTACTGTATGGCGCCCCATGGACGCAGCACTTCAATGGTGAAAAAAGAAAAAATCATTACCATGCAGGCCATAACTACATAAGGCACGAAGGTTTTGTAAAAAGAAATACCGAGCGAGCGCATTGCAACAAACTCGTTTTGAGAGGAAAAGCCACCCACGCTCATAAGACAGGCTACCAAAGTAGCAAAAGGGACTGAAAGCGAAATAATTTCCGGCAGCTTATATAAAAGCAATTGGAAGACATCAAAAAAGAGAATGCTTATTTCCAAAATGTTTTTTGCAAAGAGTAATATTTGATTGAAGATAAATATTACCATAAAAAACACAAAGGTCACGAAGAAGGAGAAAATAAAATCAAAGAGTATATACTTCCACAATATCCACGGCAAACACAGCTTTGCCACAGCATGCGTACATACACGCACTACATGCGTAAGGTAAAAAAATACTCTTGTGTATATTTTATAGAATGAATTTTGTAGCATAACCGAGGGATTTGCCTACTCTCATTTTCACAAGGTACCAGTAGAACCAAACCCGTTGGTATAGCGCTCGCGTGTCTTATCGCATACGGGAAGGTCAAGAAAATTTTTTGTGGGAATAAACGCTGCGCGCTCACACTTTGTAATAATAAGTTGCGCAATTCGCGCTCCATGCTCAACCGTGTAAGGCGTATCACTCATGTTGATAAGCGGCACGCATATTTCCCCGCGGTAGTCTGCGTCTATAGTGCCTACTGCATTTATCAAGGTAATACCATGTTTTAATGACAAGCCAGATCGGGGACGCACCTGCCCCTCGTAGCCTTGAGGCAAGGCTACGTATGTATTCGTAGAAATGAGCATGCGCTCCCACGGCTTTATGAGCACGGGTGCATCAACATAGGCACGCAAATCAGCTCCTGCCGCAAGCGCACTTTTATACTCAGGCACAGAACCCCAAACATGCACTTCAATTGTAGGAACACTCATATATAAATTTTACATAAAACTATCGTTCGCGTCTCTTAGAATATCTATCAGGATGGCGATCGGAATGACGTTCACGAGAAAACGAAGAGCCACCTTCATAATTTCTTCGCCCACGCCTGTCGCTACCTCTGTCGCCTCTATCACCTCTGTCACTTCTCATGCCGCCTCTACTATCGCGACTTTTGTTTGAAGCATATGATGAGGCGTCGGCACCATTCATAGCAAGATTGATACGTCCCATGCGGTCTATTTCTATAATTTTAACTTCTACTTCATCATTGAGCTGCAACACATCTTCTACAGACTCTACGCGCTCCGTTGAAAGTCTGCTGATATGACAAAGCCCATCCTTTCCGGGCAACACTTCTATAAAAGCTCCAAAGTCCGTAATTCTCTTTACAATACCCACATAGGTTTTCCCTACCTCTGGCTCTTCAAGCAACTTCAACAAGTCTTCCTTTGCGAGGTTGCCTGCATTCAAGTCTTGTGAGTAAATCGTTATTTGTCCTGTATTCTCAATATTCGCCTGCACATTACGCTTTTCTGTAATTGAGCGGATAGTCTTTCCACCCGCCCCAATGAGTGTACCTATATGCTCCGCATCAACCGCAAAGGTTATAATGCGCGGAGCATTGGGTGAAAGGTCTTCTTTATGCTGGCTCATCGTGCCACTCATTACGTCAAGTATGTGCATGCGTCCTACACGCGCTTGTTCAAGCGCAGTACGCATAGTATCCGCACTGACATTTTTCACCTTAATGTCCATTTGAAATCCCGTTATACCATCGCGCGTACCGGCAACCTTAAAGTCCATGTCACCAAGGTGATCTTCCTCACCTAAAATATCCGAAAGCACCACCGTGCCGCGCTCATCGGTAACAAGCCCCATGGCAATGCCCGCAACAGCGCTCGTCGTGGGAACCCCTGCATCCATAAGCGCAAGAGAGCCCGCACACACCGTTGCCATGGAAGAAGAACCATTTGACTCTAAGACTTCCGAGACTACGCGAACCGTGTATGGGAAAATTTCCTGAGAGGGAAGTATGGCTTGAATAGCGCGGAACGCGAGGTGCCCGTGGCCTATCTCTCGCCTACCAGTTGCAAGTCTCCCCGTTTCTCCTACAGAATAGGGTGGAAAGTTGTAATGAAGCAAAAATCGTTCGCGCCTATCGCCATCAATATCATCAAAAATTTGCTCATCAGACGCGCTTCCTAAAGTTACCACACCAAGCGCCTGCGTTTCACCTCGCGTAAAAAGCGAAGAGCCATGCGTGTGCGTAAGAACATCGGCTTTACATTCTATCGCGCGTATATCTTCGGGGCTTCTTCCGTCGGTGCGCATCTTTTTTGTAATAATATTTGAGCGCACTATCTCTTGTTCCAAATCATCCAATGCCTTGTAAAGACGCTTTTCATCCCCTTCTTCAATTTTCTCAGAAAAATGATTTTGAGTTTTTTCTATAACATCCTTGATAGCCTGTGATCTATTGTCTTTGCCCTTGACATAGCACGCCTCTTCCATTTCGGTACGCGCAAAAGCCTGTATCTCCTCATGTAACGCAAACTCAGGCACTTCCACCAAGGGCAATTTACTCTTGCCACAAAGAGCAACCAGCTCATTTTGTGCTTCGCATATTTTGGTTATTATCGGTCGCGCAAATTCTATTGCGTCAAGTAGCGTATCCTCTGAAACTTCTTGGGCACCACCCTCTACCATGGTAATTCCCTCTAGGGTTCCAGCAACTACCAATTCCAATTCCGCTTGCTGTATCTCTTCAAAAACCGGGTTGACAATGTATTGACCATCTACCATGACAATGCGCACAGCACCAACAGGTCCATCAAAGGGTATGTCACTTACCATAACAGCAGCTGATGCAGCACACATGGCCACAACATCCGGCGGATTTACTTTATCAGTCGAAAGAGTAGTCGGAATAAGCTGAATTTCACGCATGAAATTCTTATGAAACAGCGGCCTCATAGGCCTATCAATAAGGCGAGATACAAGTATCTCCTTATCCTTTGGACGCGTCTCGCGCTTTATGAATCCGCCCGGTATCTTGCCCGCCGCGTAGTATTTTTCATTGTATTCCACTTGTAGCGGAATGAAATCCAAATCCTCATTTGTAGAACTAGAGCAGCAAACAGTTGCGAGCACAGAAGTGCCACTTTCGTACATTGCAAACACTGCCCCGTTGGCTTGTTTTGCCATATACCCCGTCTGAAATACTAGTTTTTTATTTCCAACATCAACAGAAATCTCATGTGTATGTATCATATATTCTCCTTAAGATTATTAGCATCTATGAATCAACGAATAAAAACTAAGTATTTTTTGGCAAAATTACAAAAATGTCTCGCGCTATTTCATCAAAAGCAATACAAATAAATCCAAATAATTGTGAAAAGTTGTGGTAAAGAATACGCTAATGGCGTAGTCCTAATTCTTTAATTAAGGTTCTATATCCCTCTAAGTCTTTTCTTTGCAAATAACGCAACAACCTACGACGACGACCAACGTATTTTAAAAGCGTATTTCTATTATTCCAATCTCTTTTATAAATCTTACTATGCGCAGTAAGATGGTTTATTTTTTGCGTTAAAAGTGCAACTTGAACACGAGTATCACCGGTGTTCTTCTCACTTCCTCCATGCTTTACTATCAAAGACTTTTTTTCATCAGTATCAATATTCACGTATTAATCTCCTATTATGCTATAAGTCATTATAAAGCTATATAAAATTGCTTGTCAACGAAGTCAACATAAAACTATTCTTCGTATTCTATGCTTTCTTTAATAACGTTTTCAAGCGCCTTTTGCTCGTCTTCATCCAAAGAAGAAAGCGTATTTATCTTTTTATTAGAATACAAAAGCGCTAAATCATATATTTTTTCAATTCCTGCATCAATAAGTTTTTCTATGATAGCATCGCTTAATGGCAATTCTCGCACCGAGAGTCCCTTTCCATCGTCTTCCGAATTCTCTTCAGCATTATCATCTACCTGTGCTTCTTCAGAAGCCTGTGTATCTTCGGCGTCCTCAACCTCAACAATTTCCTGCAACACCTTACGTATATATGCAATTTCATCAGAAGAAAAATGCTTCTCAATCAACTGTGAATCTGAAACCTGCAATAAATCCTCTATGTACTCTATGCTTGCATCTTCAAGCTTAGAGACAATATCACTACGCATGCCCGGCAATTCACGAACCTTTGAAATATCAAGTTCTTCATCGCTTACGGCTTCATCTGAACTCGTATCAATATCCGAGACATCATTGAAAACAGTCTGCAACATTTCGTTGTCTTTATTCATTTCTCTAAATTCAGTCTCGGTTTTCACATTGATGTTCCAATCCGTGAGCCTGTTGGCAAGACGCACATTAAGTCCAAGCTTGCCTATTGCAATGGGGAAAACTTCATCCTCTACAACTGCAAGCGCACTACGGTTGGCATTGTCCATTATTATGACTTGTTTCACCTCAGCAGGAGAAAGCGCATTGTGAATAAAAGTAAGCTGATCGCTATCGTAACGCAAAACATCTATGCGTTCTCCATCAAGCTCAAGTATAATGTTGTTAATACGTGAGCCCTTCGCGCCCACGCAAGTGCCAACGGGGTCAATTTCTGAATGCATAGAACGAACCGCTACCTTAGTTCTGTAACCCGGCTCACGTACTATTTTAACAATTTCAATGGTGCCGTCATTAAGCTCCGGTATTTCAAGCTCAAAAATCTTTTTTACAAACTCAGCATGGGTTCTACTAAGCACAACTTCAAGCCTATGTCCCTGTGTTCTCTCAACTGAATGAAGCAGTGCCTTGACCCTATCACCCGTCCTATAGACTTCCTTGGGGGTCTGAAAACGCTTAGGCAGTATGCCCTCTACCTTTCCAAGGTCGACGATGACATTTTTGTGCACTTCGCGCAAGCAGTAGCCCACAACAATTTCGTTGAGTTTGTTTTTAAACTCGGCTTGCAACAAGTCACCCTCAAAGTCCCTAATTCGCTGCGTGGCTCGCTGACTTGCAACCAAAGCCTCGCTGCGCGTAAAGTCCTGTGGCTTTATCTCAATAAGAAGTTGGTCCCCAACTTCACACTCAGGCTCAAATACCCGCGCCTCTTTAAGCGTAATGTCAAAGACATCCCTGTTTTTTTCCACTTCTTCAACAATAGTCTTCTGAGAGTACAAAGCAACTTCGGAGTGATCTGCCCTGAAGTCAATTACAACATTCTCATCGGTACCAAAGCGCTTTTTATACGCCGCCTTTAGTGAATCCTCAAGAATAATCCTTATAAGGTCTTCAGAAAAACCCTTCTCATTTTTGAGTTCTTGTATAATACTTGCTAATTCTGCCATGATTTTCAACATCGATATCGACTGAACAGGAGCTCGGTCGTAAATTTTATACTTGTTAGAATATTACATTCTCTAGGCGCTGTCAATAAAATTAAAGAATACATCTCGGCCACAAAAAGCGCGATAGCGCCAAAACAGTATCAGCTCCTTAATACTTTGCGGTAGATTGCACGCGCGCAGCGCTCAACACGCATGAGTAATCTCTATACCCCGTGCCTTGCTCTCTATGGCGTAGTCCCACAGCGCGTTTTTCTTTGATGCGAGTACTCCATCTTGGCTTCGCTCCGCAGCGCTTATGCAATAGTTTGCATCCCCTCGCTTCGCTCGTGAGCGTCGCACAAAAAGAAAAGAAAGAAAGTACAGCCATTCGAATGGATAGCGTATTTAGAATAGCTGCTTGGCAACAAATAGCGTGAGCAACACATCGCGTGAGCTGTGGAACAGACACTCGCGCGCGTAGCGCATAACAGCGTCTTACCCCGCGGGGGTGTGGGGGGACGCCCCCACAGAATAAAAATAAATTTTGTAGAAGCATAACGCTACATTCACGCAATGTGTGCAAAATCATTGACATGAAGTGTTACACATTATAAAATTGTTTCATAAAATACAAAATATCTAACATAGATACTTAAGGAGGATTAAGATTATGAAACGCAAAAACGTGTTTATACTTTCCGTAATGGTTTTATATGCGGTTATGGGAGTATTTGCCGCTGGGGAAGGTGGCATTATTGACATAGGTATAGCCATGCCTGAAACACATGTTGAACGATGGCAGCGCGATGGTGCTGAGCTAAAACAAAGCGCTCGTTCAAAGGGGTATGCAGCTGCGGTGGCGTATGCTGACGCAGATCAAAGTAAACAAAACAGGCAAATTGAGGATTTTGTAACAAAAGGCGCCAAGCTTATAATTATAGGGGCGGTAAACGAAGGGGCTGCGGAAGCAGTAGAAAAGGCAAGTGCTGAAAACGTGATCATTATCGCATACGATAGGTTGATAGTAAATTCAGACAAATACGATTATTACATTACCTTCGATAATTACAAGGTTGGTCAAATACAGGGTACAGCCATACAGGATGCTTTAAAACTCAAATCTGGGGCTAAGAAGACAATAACCTTTTTCGCAGGCGCGCCTACAGACAACAATGCAAAGTTTTTCTTTGACGGCGCAATAGATGTATTGCGGCCATATGTACAAAAGAAAACGTTAAGCATTGTAGGGCCTGCGCCACTTTCTTCAAAAGACAGCGCTTTTAGCCGCATAAGCACAGAAAATTGGCAAGCGAACATTGCAAAGGCGCGTATGGAAAACTTGCTCAATGGAGATGCAAGAAATGTAACGCTGGATGCGGTGCTTGCACCTAATGACACGCTCGCGCGCGCTATTATCGAGGCGCTTTCTTCTGATGCAAAGTACAACACTACGGCCAAGCTTCCTGTTGTTACAGGACAAGATGGCGAGCTTGCATCTATAAAGATGGTTAAAGAAGGCAAGCAGCACATGACGGTATTCAAGGACACAAGAAAACTCTCAAGCGCAGCAATTGAGCTTGCAGATGCCTTGCTGAAAAATAAGCAGCCATCCATTGCAGGAGTTCGTAAAGATACCACAACATACAATACAGGCAAAAAAGTTGTAACGTCCTATTTGCTCGCGCCAGTAAAAGTTACGAAAGACAATTACAAGGAAACCATGATAGACAGTGGGTACTACAAAGCAAAAGACTTGCAATAATAATGATTGCAGGTATTTATAAAAATATAAAAAAGACTTTCCGAAAAAAGGAAAGTCTTTTTTATAACGTTTGCTTACAATGTTGCAATAGCCGCGCCTAAAACGTTATGAACATACTAGAAGTGCAGCGTATCACAAAAGAATTTCCCGGCGTACGCGCCTTGTCCCAAGTTGATTTTTCAATTGCAAAAAACGAAATTCACTGCATTTGCGGAGAGAACGGCGCTGGCAAGTCTACACTCATGAAAATTATCAGCGGTGTCTATCCCCATGGCAGTTATGAAGGTGCGATACTTTACAATGGAAAGCCTACGCATTACCACACGGTTAAACAAAGCGAGAGAGATGGTATTGCTATAATTCATCAGGAGTTGGCCTTAAGCCCGTATTTGTCCATAGCCGAGAATATTTTTCTTGGACATGAAAAGACGCGCTATGGAATTTTGGATGAGGCGTACATGATAGAGAAAACGCGTGGATTGCTTAAACGCGTGAGCTTAGACGCCCACCCCACCACCGCGGTTAACACCTTAAGTGTTGGAAAACAACAGTTGGTGGAAATTGCGCGCGCGCTTTCTAAAGACGTGACGCTGCTCATTTTGGACGAGCCGACCTCATCTCTTAACGACGAAGAAAGCGCAGTGCTGCTCAAGCTTATTGTGGAACTCAAAAATACGGGCATTACGTGCATGATGATATCGCACAAGCTTAACGAAGTGATGGAAGTCGCTGACGCTATTACCGTATTGCGTGACGGACAGACTGTTGCCACGCACAACACCCATGAAGAGAGCGTTGATGTGTCTACGATTATACGCGAAATGGTTGGCAGGAGCTTGACGCACATGTGCCCCGCTCGGAACGCAAAAATTGGTGAAAAACGCATAGAAGTAAAAAACTGGTCTGTGTACCACCCCATAAATGCTCATTTGAAAGTGATAGACAATGCGTCTTTGTATGCAAACAAGGGCGAGGTTGTGGGCATTTGCGGACTCATGGGTTCGGGGAGAACCGAGCTTATGATGAGCCTCTTTGGAAACATGTACGGTTCGCGCTCTGAGGGTGCTCTGTACATTGATGAAAAAGAAGTAAATTTTACGTCTCCTAAAGAGGCCATTAAAAATGGCATGTGCTATGTCTCTGAAGATAGGAAGTCTCTTGGGCTTATTTTGAAACAAGATGTAAAAACCAATATTTCAAATTCCAGCCTCCGTCTTTTTGCACAGTACGGCGTCATCAACAATGAAAAAGAAGTGAGCGCCGCTAAAAAATACGTGAATGCTCTGAGCATAAAAACGCCAACTATTGACACGAATGTGGCAACGTTAAGCGGCGGTAATCAGCAAAAAGTGGTACTAAGCCGTTGCCTCCTCACAAATCCCGAAATATTCATCATTGATGAACCTACTCGAGGTATAGACGTTGGAGCAAAGTATGAAATATATAGCATCATCAACACCCTTGCAGAAGAAGGAAGAACCATCATCATTGTCTCATCAGAATTGATGGAGATATTGGGCATGGCGGATAGAATTTATATTATGAATGAAGGAAAAATTAAGGGCATGCTTCATGCTAAAGAAGCAGACCAAGAGACGATTATGCATATTGCACTGCGAGAACACGATACAACTCATGGTGTGGCTGAGCGTATGTCACACATGGTGTAACAAAATTTAAGGAAGGTACGATGAAAAACGACGCGTCTTTTATACATATTCTCCGTAAAAATTTACGAAGTTATTCAATGTTTCTTGTGCTGGGTATTATTTTTTCCATATTTGCCCTTATTACGCAGTACATCAATGCAACGCCACGCAACATTACCAATATATTCATACAAAACAGTTACATATTATTGCTAGCAACAGGAATGGTGCTCATCATCATAACGGGTAATATAGACCTTTCAGTTGGTTCGGTGTGTGCATTCACGGGTGCAGTAAGTGCCCTTGTGTATAACCTCAATATAGGTCTTATTCCAACCATCATCGTTGCTATGCTAGTCGGCAGTGCTATTGGAGCATTTCAGGGCGCATCAGTTGCATACTTGCGCGTGCCGTCTTTCATCGTTACGCTTGCGGGCATGCTGCTTTTTCGGGGACTTACCTACATCATAACCGACATATCGCCCATCACGCCCAAAGATGATGCATACAAGCGCATAGTCTCGGGCTATCTTTTTGAAAATGAGGATGGTCCACAAACGGCGCTTATATTTGTCACGGCAGCAATTATTGCAGTGCTTGTATGTATTGTTGCCTCGCATAATAGAAAGAAGAAAATAAATTACGGGTTTTTCGTGCTGCCTGTGCAGTATTTTATTTTGCGCCTCCTCTTGCTCATTATGGTCATAGGTGGGCTTGCCTTTGTCTTTTCCGCATACCATGGCATTCCAAACATTGTAGTGCTCATGTCGGTGGTAATAGGGGTGTTTGTTTTTATTACCAAGAGAACCATACTAGGCAGACACATATACGCCGTGGGTGGCAATGCTGCTGCTGCAAAACTTAGTGGCATAAATTCTGAACGAATTGTCTTTTTAGTTTTTGTTATTATGGGTACTCTTGCGGGTCTCTCAGGCGTAGTTTTTACGGCATATTTGAATTCTGCCCTGCCGCAAGCGGGCGAACTTTTTGAACTAGAAGCAATTGCAGCAGCATTTATAGGCGGTGCTTCTGCTACGGGTGGCATAGGGACAATAATAGGTGCAGTAACGGGTGCGCTTGTAATGGGCACCATTAACAACGGCATGTCGCTTATGAACTTGGGTGCAGAGTACCAACTGGTGGTAAAGGCACTCGTCCTTCTTTCGGCAGTGTGGTATGATTTATATAGTAGGAGAAAGGCTATTTTGTAGCTTACTATTATGGTATATCAAAAAAAAATTACGCTTCCACCTTATAAGCGGGGCTTTCACATTATAACGTTTCACCTTGAGCGTGAACTCGCCAAGTTTTTGGAAAAAATCAATAATGGGGTTGCCCACTTGTTTTTGCTCCACACAAGTGCCTCACTTTCGCTTAACGAAAATTCAGACCCCGATGTGAAGACAGACTTAGAAACCTTCACCAATGCCATGGTTCCCGAAACCTTCCCCGATTTTATACATACATACGAAGGTTCCGATGATATACCAGCACATGTCAAGTCTTCTCTCTATGGCGCTTCTTTGAGTGTACCCATAGCAAACACGCATTTTGTTTTAGGCACATGGCAGGGCATATACTTTAATGAACACAGAAACAATGGCGGAAGGCGATCTATTTTTTGTACGCTCATTGGGGAATGAGTGAATATTTACAGCAAAATTAAAGGTTTATTGTACTATTGCGCTGGAAAAAGCCTAAAACTACAGCCCCCATATTCCAATAATGTATTTTTTGAAAACAATATAAACTAAGTGGAGTTGTTGTACAGATATCATGCTAATATATGTATATACTATACATTCACTGGTCTTTCATGAGAATAGGGGATTGTGGCATATACGTAGAGCATTGGTGGAGTAGATTGCGTTGAAGTACCATATATTATAGTACGCGCTGCTTTAGGCATGGCGATGTACAACGCATCTCCCAAAACTTATGAGCTTCATTATATAGTTGCAATGAACACTTGTGTTCTATTGATGAATGATAAGTTGTTGCTTACATTATATGTATAGCATTAATAAAATAAGAGGTATGTATGTATAAAATACACACAAGTGCGCGCGTGCGTATTGTATGTTTGGTAGTCTTATTCGTATTTCCATTGCAAATGGGTTTATTGAACGCACAGGTTTTAGACAAAACAGTTGCAATTGTGAGGCTTCATAAAACCGAAAACATTTCAAAGCAAAGGCTTGAGCAGCAGTATAAGCTCTTAGAACAGCAAAAGCGACAGCAGTTATCAAATGATGATAAGAAGGGATTACTTGAGGCGCTTATTAATGACGTGCTCATTATACAAGCGGCAAATGTTGGAAAGTATCGAGGCATTGCAATTACCGCACAGCAGATAGATAATGCGATAGCGGTGCAAAAGCAGTCCTTAGGGACGCCTATATCTGATGAAGATTATCAAAAGTGGATAAAATCTCAATTGGGCTTAGATTGGAATGAGTATAGAAACAAGCTAAAAAATGTTTTGATACAGCAGCAGTACATTACGCTTAAATACAGCGATGAAATTAAAAAGATTAAGGCGCCAACGGAACAAGAGGTGCGTAAGTTTTATGACCAGTATGCGACAAATTTTACCAATCCCGCTATGGTGCGTATTTCACATTTGTATTTTGATACGAGAAAAGTGAAAGATTCTAAGCAAGATGTGCGGACAAAGGCCTTTGCCTTGGCTTCCAAAATAAATAACAACGTGCCTTTATTTGATAAATATTTTCAAGCATCGGTTGATGATACCAATTATGTGGGAGAGGATCTCGGCTATATTGTACGCGATGCTCGCTCGGAAGAAGTATTGGGTTCGAGTTTTCTCGATGCAGTTTTTGCTCTAAATAAGGGTAAAATAAGTGGAGTTATTGAATCTAAGAGTGGCTATCATATTATCAAGCTCACCGATAAACGCGCTCCGCGTCTTCTAACTCCTAGCGATCCAATATTGCCGGGTCAAAATATTACGGTGGGAGAAAGGATAAAAGATATTCTTCAAAATATGGCGCGTGAGAGAAAAATTGTCGAGTTGGTACAGAAGGAAGTCGAAGAGTTGCGCAAGAAGGCTGAGATAAAGTATTTTCTTGCTAACTTATAACGGGAATGATAGCTCGCCATATTCAAAGGCAATACGCAGTACAGACTTTATATGCATCGCGCATGCAATATAGAAAGCAGGTAACCCTCGATGATTTTAGGTGGATTCGCAATGTGTCTGTGGATGATATTGCCTATGCTGTGCAGCTTTATACTGCGGCTTTTACTAATATCAAAGAGATTGATGCAATGTGGCATAAAGGCTCGGGTAGAAGTAAGCGCATTATTTACGAATGCGATGCGTGCATTTTGAGAGTTGCCATTGCTGAACTGTATTACATGCATGAATCGCTTGATTTTGCTATAGTTGCGCAAGAATATGTGCAAGTCGCAAAAGTGCTTTCTTCGGATAATTCATATAAATTTATCAACGGAGTACTCAATACGGTCTATACTTCCCACACTAATAAGCAATGAAACGCATGTTATAAGTTAAGCTTTGTACGGGTAAATTTTTCGAACTATGATGAGAGAGAAAGGGTTCAAACGCAGGTATGTGTTATGTGGTGCGGGAGTCTTTGTAGGTGTTTGTGTGCTTTTTGTATATGTTACACACAAAAAAAACGCATCTGATTTTCTGAGTGATTTGCAAAAATATGAGGTGACCAAAGCGGGGCTTGTACAAGCATGGCCCATGCTTGCTTCTAAGGCAAAAACCTCTATGCAGTACCTCATGTTATTAAAAAGGCTCCATGTTTATGGTTTGAGTACGCCTTACGAAAAGGTGCTTATACGCGCTTTGTGGAAACACAAAGGGGTAAGCAGCATTGTTGCGCTGGGTGTTGATTATTTTCTTCAGCAATATTCCATTGAAAAGAACCGCATTGTTACTACAAATGCGCATAGCTCTGTTGTGCATAAGGAACTTAAAAAATTTTTAGATGGTGCTGTGGATGTTTTGTGGGAGCGCTACCCGCACATGGTGCGGCTGTATTACATTACCAACATGGCTTCACATGGTAGTGCTATGCGTGAGTCTTTTACCAATGATGCATTGCTTCGTTTGTATAAACAGCTTCACCATGAGCAGGCCTCGTGGCAGGATTACCGAGAATTGTGGCAGTTGACGAAGGAGGATGCGTTTTTATACTTGCTCATTGCGCATGCACAAAGGGCGGGTGAAGCTTCTGTGGCTACCAATGCTTATAAAGCCTTTTTACAAGGTTTTATGCCTTCACATGCACCACAGCATAGCGCTATTATTTCATATGTAGCCTTGCTGATGCAGGACATTGCTACATTACTTGGTATTGCGGAACGCAGAAGATCGGAGGACGCGCTTTTAAATGTGGCTTCTGCTTATATTGATATGGATAGGCGCAATGAGGCATGGGAGTTGTTAGAAAAATATAATGAGACTATTCCTCGCTTGTCTGAGACTTGGGACTTTGTGTACTTTTGGCTTGCGAGTCGTAGTGGAGAACTTTCTTATGGAGAAATGACACGCTTGTATCAGCGTGTAAGTGCAAAGTACTCCAAGGTGATGTTGCCTTTTGCATATGAATATTTTGTCTACTGTTATAAAAAACACAGGGAGTACGATGAGAATGCTTGTGATGGAGAGAAAAGCTTATTTCCAAATGAATTTTGGGCAGAGCCACGGGTGGCTTTTTTAGAGCGTGAAAAAGAGCAAGTACATTCAATACAGCCTTCGCGTACTGCGCTTTGGAGTGCGTATAATGCCCATGGGGACTCACCGTTGTGGTGGCGTGTGCTTGCTTCTTATGCTCTTAAGAATGCTTTGTATGATGATTTTGCTTTGCTCCAGCAACAACATGTGGGTAATGAAGCCATGCTTCCGTATGAGTTTTTTTTCGCTACGCAGAGAAATGACAAAAAGACTATAGAGCGTCTTATAAATAAGGTTGCTTCCCCGTCTTTTATCCAAGAGAGTGCCAGTACTAAAACAATGAGTGATAATGCAGGGCATGAGTTTCCATGGTGGCATTACTACAACGTGGCTGTGCAGTACAATGGAACAGGAGAGTACGAAAATGCACAAAAGGCTTTGCAAAAAGCAGAGGCTTTATATAGGCGTTCTTATCATTATGACGAGTACCCCTATATGCCGTATATTTGGATACAATACGCATATGCGGCGAAGGGAAACAACGACATGGAAACCGCAGCGGTCTTTTTAAACAAAATACGGGATGTAGAGCCTACATTTGTGTATTTGCAGAAATTTGAGGACTAGTGGATTTTGTATTCATTGACATGTACGAAAAACACAATTATATTAGGAAAGATAATGTATAGAAAAAAAATCTACGTGAGCATGGTGCTTATCATGATAGTTTCTCATGCCCCGTTGTTTTCTCAAGATGGGGGTACGCCGAAAGAAAAGCCACTTCCAGAAATTGGGAGTACGACTCCGTACATACCCAAGTATGAAGCCGGACAGGCGGGAGTTACTTTTGGACTCGGAGTTTTAGTGCCGCTGTTTTTTCAAAAATTTAGTGGAGAGTACATTACAAAAACCAACCTTTCCGTTGGTGGTAATGTGTGGTTTCAAGCTGACGTATTTTTGTGGGAGGCCTTGTCCGTTGGCATAGAGCTGGGGGGGATGTTCGCGTTATCACCCAATACTCGAGTCTTGTTCATGGCTCCCGTTACTGCACATGCACGCTATGTGTTTCAAATATATCCCATAGAAATACCCGTGTCGTTGGGGCTCGGAATGAATATTTCTTCTTTGCAAAACAATTTAAAATTGGATTTCATTCTTAAGCCAAAGTTTGGCGTAACGTATCGTATAAATCAAAACTGGTCTGTGGGTATTTTTATGTCCTATTGGTTTGTTGTCCAGTCTTACCAAGCGACCTTGGGAAATCAGTATTCTCGTTTGGGCAATCTTTTAGATATATCGGCAGGATTTTCTTATGTTTTCTAGAATGCCAGTTAAAAAAATGTATGCATATGTGGGTAGTGCACTAGCCGTATTGTTTTGTTTAATGCTGCTGTTGGGGTGTAAAGACACGCTAGCAATTTTTGCAAGTTTGGAAAACGAGGAGAAAATAGAGACAAGTAATTTCCCCGACCAAGCTTCTATATTTGGCATGGCAAAGCTTCAAGGCCGTTACTATGCGGCAACGGGAGCAAGGCTGTGGGATAGAAAGACCTCGGATTCCAACTGGGATAAAACAAACTTGCTTCATGGGTATTCGCGTGTTAAGCAGTTGGTGCAAGCAGCGGTAGATACGACGATATATTTTATAGCGTATAAAGAGTCTGATAGAGGGGTTTCAGAACAAGCCTTGTTTAGAATAACAACGGGGGGAATGGAGCGCGTACGTACCGAAAACTCATTGGCAAGAATTTTCATTACTCCAAGAGGCACTTTGTTTGCTTGTCTAAAGAATGGTGAGAATTACGAGTATTACCGCGACTATGAAAAAGCAACACCGAAGTCTTTGGTGAATGCAAACAATGTAGATGGCATTATTCTCGATGTCGATGAATTTAATGGTTCGACGAAGTATGTCTTGACGCAAAGGGGGCTGTTCACTGTAACGGGGACTACGCTTACTGTGGTTACAATTGATGGAAACGCAGGCCGTGGATACATGACAGGGCTTCTGAGTTATGACAGCAATGCTGATGGGACAAAGGACACGCTTGTTGTCTCAAACAAAAATTACGTATGGGAAACGAAAGACGGAACTGCGTGGACGTCTTACAAGGTGGACAGCGAAGCGACATTTTTTACCGATTTTCTTTACATTAAGCAACGCGCTTTTACGGGATTGTTGGTAGGCACAAGGAATTATCTGCCTGGCATAGGCAGTTCGCAGGGTTACCGAGAGTTGCGCACGGAGTCTAAGGATTTTAAAACACCGGAAGGGAATAAGTACACCTCTGGCGCTTTGCACAAGGCCGATGTACTGGGATTTTTCCTCGATGAAGCAGAGAATGTATTTTTTGTTTTAACCAAAGGTAGTGGCTTGTGGAAGGGCACGTACAGCAATACTCGTTCTATTGATTGGTTCTTAGAATGACTCGTCTGCTGCAGCCTTAAAGGAAAGCTCGAGCTGTTCGCCCATTCTCATAACGCTTATTGATTTTGCGTTTGTGTTGGTGAATGCTGCGGTGTAGTCCTGCCATGAGCGAACTATAGCGTTGTTTATTTTTACAATGAGGTCGTAGGAGCGGAGTCCTGATATATCCGCAGCCGTGTCTTTGAAGACTTTGAGCACAAATATCCCCGACCTTTCATCGGGTATGCCGTACAATTCTTTTTCGTAAGCTTGCAAAGGCTTTACCATCATCCCCGGCCACAGCTTCATGCGGTACTCTTTTGATGTAAGTCTCTCGGGACGTTTTTCTATGGGAATAAGCATGTCTAATGCGGCATATTTTGCGTTACTATTTTTATTTTGCAAACTTTGCACAGTGAGCCGTATAGTTGCACCTACGCGTTTTTTAGAAATAGTAGAGAATATTGAGCTATAGCTATCACGCGTAATAATTGATCTATCATCAATTTTTTCAAGTAGGTCGCCGGGGCGAAGTCCCGCCTTGTATGCGGGTGAAGGGAGGAACACATTTTGTATGAAAATACCCGCTCGCGTGTTAAGTCCCAATTGCTTGCGTATGTCCAAGCTATAATCGTTGACCACAATGCCAATCCAGCCGAATTCGTGCTGTCTTTTTTTCAAAATGTTTGTTACGCTTTGCATGGCAACATTTATAGGCAATGCAAAGTTAAGCCCTATGTTGTTTCTGTCATTCCCCGATATTATAAAGGTTATAATGCCAATGGCGGCACCGCATGAGTCTACAAGCACGCCGCCGCTGTTCCCTTGATTTATCGCTGCATCTGTTTGCAAATAAGGGCCAGAAAATACCGTGTCGCTTCGGTACTCCGTGTATCTGTTTACATGGGATACTATGCCCTTTGTAACGGTGAAAGAAACGCCGAGCGGGTTTCCCAGTGCGTATACGCTTTCTCCCATGCTAAGAGCGTCTGAATCCCTTATAGCAATAAGCGGTAGCGCTTTCTTGGTGGTAAACGACATAATTGCAATGTCTATCGTTTCATCCATACCCTCTAGTTCTGCCTTAAAAAAAGTGTCGTCGGATAAGACAACCCATATTGACGTAAAGTCTTTTATAACATGCGCGTTGGTAATCACATAATACCTAGCATCAGTATCGGGGTTGCTTTGGTCTTTTTTGAACAGCACGCCGGAGCCCAATGCAGTCTGCTGTCGTGCTCCAAATACGCCTGAAGAAATAGTGCTACCATTGTGTGGTACATCTTCAAAAGCCGTAACCAATCCACTATTGGGAACGAGAGGGTTTTCGTAATGCACCTTTTGGCTTATAAGCAGCACCGTTGATTCTATGACGGCATTGACTACTTCTTGCGTGTTGGTGCTTTTACACGCTGCGTTTTTAGCCGTGTTTTGCGCTTGCAGGGGTAGTACAAGGCAAAATACAAGGGCACATGCCGAAACTATGTGTATAATTTTTTTGCTAGAAGGTTGCATAAAGTACTCCTTAAGGTTTACAAGCGTATGGCGCACGGCGTTATGTTAGTATGCTATGCCCGTTTTCTGTGACCAACACCGTGTGTTCAAAATGCGCGGCAAGCGCAGCGTCGGCAGTTTTTACGGTAAAGTTGTCATCTGCATGAATAATTGCATCGCTGCCTAAGGAAAACATGGGCTCTATTGCTATGACCATGTTTGGTAGCAAACGGGCATTGTGTCCCACAAAGGGGTAGTAATTGGGAATGTTGGGTGGCTCATGTACGGCATTACCAACCCCATGTCCGCAGTACTCACGCACCACGCCAAGTTTTTGTTGTTTTGCTTGTGCATGTACGGCGCGCGCAATGTCTGAAACGCGCTTTTTAGGTTTTATGACGGCAATGCCTTGTGCAAGCGCCGCTTGTGTGCTGGTAAGCAGGCGCTGTATTTCTTGGGGACACTCATCTCCTATGTAGAAGGTATGTGCGCTGTCAGCAAAGCCCCCTTGGTAGGCCACCCCTATGTCAACGCTCACCACATCGCCCAAAGCCAACAAGCGGTGCTTTGAAGGCGCGCCGTGTATAATCTCATCGTTTATTGACACGCAGCATGAGGCTGAGAATCCATTGTAGCCTAAAAAAGAGGGCGTGCCGCCTTCTTTGACAATTGCTTGATGCACGTATGAATCTACTTCAGCCGTGCTTAAGGATGGGCGCAAAAATTCAGGCAAGGTTGCAAACACATGTTTTATTATGCTACCCGCCACTTGAATGTTTGATATTTGCTGAGGGCTTTTGAGCGTTATCATGTATTACTAGTATATCAATTTCAAGTTTTCAAAAACTGCGTTTGTAGCACAACTCCGTGACCTCATCACTACATATCGCGTAGTTTCCTAAACTCAGTTCCTTGAGAAAAACATCAGTGGGGAAGTGACTGACGGAAAAAGCAATAGTATATTCTTGTGTACATCACAATACAGCTTTTGATATACAAAAACAATAGAAACACACACAAAAGCATAGACATGAGTACCATGCCTATGCCGTGTCATATTGTACCAAAGCCATATTGTAGCAGTCATGTCCCCATGGATTGGAAAAAAAGACTGGTGTTTCTTTAAAAATGTCTAGACTTGTTGGGGGAAAAGTCCTCATGAGTTGGAGAAAAACACTGGTGTTTTTTGAAAAAAGACTGGTGTTTCTTTAAAAATGTCTAGACTTGTTGAAGGAAAAGTCCCCATGAGTTGGAGAAAAACACTGGTGTTTTTTGAAAAAAGACTGGTGTTTTTTAAAAAATGTCTAGACTTGTTGAAGGAAAAGTCCCCATGAGTTGGAGAAAAACACTGGTGTTTTTTTCATGTTTGCGCACAGTATCTATGTTATTACTGCTTTAGCACACAGGATGTTTTTCTTTTCTTTTTGGTTCTTTTTCTTTTCTTTTGATGCAAGTTCCATATTTGCACCGCACAGCGGTGCTTATGCAATAGTTTGCATCCCCTCGCTTCGCTCGTGAGCGTCCTCACAGCCGTGCCATGGAGGGCACGCATAGGCTGCCAAGGATGGTAAAAGAAAAGAAAAAGAACAGTCATCCGAGCGTATGTCATAGCAGGCGCGGTTGCTTGACCGCAGAAAAAGTTCATACAAGATTAGCGACAGCTACAATATAAACACCCGCGCGGAGCGCAGAACAGCGTCTCATACTCCACGGGGGGTGTGGGGGCGTGCCCCCACAAAAAATAGTAACAGATGGCTATTTTATTGACAAAGCACAAAACGTATATTACAGTATCAATATATATTAATATTTATAGGAGGACAACAATGAAAAAAATTTTATTATTAGCAATTACTGTGGGGGTCTTTTTCCAAATTCTTTCCGCATGTACAAAAAGCAAAGACGATGAACCTATTGAAATTGTAGTAGCGGGGGCACATTCTGGAGATTTAGCGCCTTATGGTATTCCAACCAAACGTGCTGTGGAAATTGTTTTTGACGGTAGTGACAGCGTAAGCGTCAATTACCAAGACGACGAATGCCAAGCTAACACTGCGGCAACTGTTGCGTCTAACATTATCGGTACCAAGGCGGTGGCAGTTATTGGGCATATTTGTTCTGGAGCAACTGAGTCTGCGCTTAATGTGTATGAGCAAACGGGAATAAGCGTCATTTCCTCATCTGTGACCAACCCCGCCTTGACCAAGAGTGGTAAGTACCGGGGATTCTTTTTTAGAACCATAGCGCCGGATGATGCGCAGGGTAAAAAGCAAGCACAGTTTCTCATAAACACGCTCAAGGTTACAAGCGCTGCGATCATTCACGACAAGGGGGACTATGGCAAGGGTTTGGCTGAATACGCGGCTGAAGAGCTTAAGGCGGGCGGAGTTTCAGTAAAACTTCATGAGGGGATTACTGTTGGTGCTGCAGACTATTCGACTATTGTAAATAAAATAGCTTCGCTTAATGTCGATGCCGTTGTATTTGGTGGTTATCACCCTGAAGCATCGAAGTTAATTATTCAATTGAAAAGGCGCGGTGTTAATGCTGCGTTTATTAGTGGTGATGGTATACAAAGTCCCACCTTTACTCAATTGGCAGGCGATGCTTCAGAAGGGGTATATGCCACAGGTCCTAAGGACAACGCGTCTAATCCGCTGTATAAAGAAGCTAAGCAGCTTCACCTCAAAAAGTATTCCGAGGAGCCCGGTGGTTTCTTTTATGAAGGCTATGCTGCGGCATTGGTTATAAAAAAGACGCTTCAGGAACTGCAGAAAAATGGGAAAGACATTAGCGTCAAAACTGTTGCCGATTATATAGCGGATGCTAAGAACTCATTTGATACCTCGGTTGGCACGATATCTTTTGATAAGAATGGAGATGCTACAGGTTTGGGTTTTTCCGTGTATCAAGTGAAGAATGGTAAATATGTGAAAATACAATAATTGTAATAGTTGCTTTAGAACGTGACTTGAAGGGATAGGCTAGGCCTATCCCTTTTTTTATGCTGTCTCATTTGTTGCAATGTTACGGCATGTGGCGTAGGTAGTGTCGCGGTATGTAAGCGGCGCGTTGTAAGTAAGTACGGGTGGCCTTGTGCGTGGACAAGAGGTTTTAGAAAGGCGTGGGATGTGTGAAAATCTATCGTAATGAATTTTACATTATTGCAATGAATTGTATAATGATTATTAATACATTAAAACAAAGAGGTATGCTATGAGAAAAAAAATACTATGGGGTATGGCGTTGTGTGTCTTTGTGGTGTTTGTGGCAATAGGCTGTGGGCAAGCAAAGGATGATGCGAAGGTAAGGCTTGTGTACTGGTCTATGTGGAACTCCACAGAACCGCAGGCGCTTGCTTTGCAAGAGGCAATTGATGATTTTATGGAAAAGAACCCCGATATTAAGGTGGAGATTAACTGGAATGGCCGAGAGATACGCAAGACCTTGCAGCCTGCCTTGGACAACGGGCAGAAGATAGACGTGTGGGATGAGGACATAGAGCGGGTTGTAAAGAGCTGGGGTTCTTACGCTTTGAAGCTTGATGAATATGTTACAAAGATTTATGAGACAACTGGAGAAAAACCCTATGAAGATGTGGTGATGAGTAGCTTGTTGAATCTTACTCGTTATTATGCGAAGGATGGGGCATTATATGCCGTGCCTTATCAACCTTTTGTGTTTGCCTTTATGTACAACAAGGAGCATTTTCAAAAGGCGGGTATAGCGTCTGTCCCCACTACGTGGGAGGAATTTCTCGAAGCTTGTGCGCGCTTAAAAGCAGTGGGCTTTGTGCCGCTTACCACAGATGATGCATATGTGGATACGCTGCTCGGCTATCATCTTGCACGGCTTAAGGGTTCGGCATGGGTTGAAGAGCTGGTTACTGATGAAAGCAAGGCCTTGTGGAAGGATGAAGCGGTATTGCGTGCAGCACAGGATTTTCAAGCATTTGCTGAGAAGGGTTATTTTAGTGAAACGGTTGGTTCAAATAAGTGGCCTGCTGGTCAGCAAGACGTGGCTTCGGGATTGGTTTCTATGTACCTCAATGGTACGTGGTTGGTAAACGAAATTATGGCGTCAACAGGCCCCGACTTTCAGTGGGGTACTTTTGCGTACCCAAGGCTTGAAGGTGGAACTGATGGACTCAATGCCGCCAATTATGGAGGACAAGCCTTTCAAATAAACAAAAACTCCGAAAACCCTGAGAGTGCGTTTCGGCTGATTGTACACTTGACTACTGGTGAGTGGGATACGGCGCTTGCGCAAAAGTCGTTTGGAGTTCCAGTGAGCAAAAACGGAGAATGGCCTAGACAGTTGTTTGAGGCAAAGGCAATTTTTGAGGGCTTGGACACAGCCTACCCATGGGCAGGCGGCATTCAGGCTAACACCGACATACAGCCGGTAATTGCGGAGGCCTTTACAAAGCTCATTTCTGGTACGCTTGATGCTGCTGGGTTTGTAGACGCAGTGCGTAAGTAAACGCGGGGTTGTTGTAGCCTCATAACGGGAGTGTTTATGGTAGCCCGTAAAAATCTCACTATGGTTTGGGTGTTTCTTGCACCCGCGGTTCTCTCGTATTGCATTGTGTTTTTGTACCCTTCGCTGCGTACGGCCTTTATGAGCCTGTTTGACGTAGCAAATGTTACAGATGCAATGCGTACTTGGAATTTTGTAGGCTTGGTAAATTATAAGGAATTGTTTCAAAGCCCTTTGTTTATTCAATCAATTAAAAACATGGTGGGAATATGGCTCTGGGGCGGGCTTGGTGTTTTTGCGCTTGCCTTGCTTTTTGCCGTTATGCTCACTTCTGGGGTGCGCGGCAAAGCCTTTTATAGGGCGGTCATCTACCTCCCCAATGTTATTTCAGCCGTAGCAATGGGTACCATGTGGTTGCATTACGTTTACAGCGCACGCTACGGCCTTTTGAAGGCCTTGTTCACGGCTTTGGGTTTGGAAAAACTATCCGCACTCCAGTGGACTGCGCCCAACATGATATTTATAAGCCTGCTCATAGCCTACTGCTTTGGTATGGTAGGGTACTACATGCTTATATTTATGGCGGCAATAGAGCGCATACCCATTGACTTGTACGAAGCTGCAACCTTGGAGGGCGCGGGTGCTACAAAAAAATTTTTCAGCATAACTGCGCCACTCCTTAAAGACGTGTTACGCACCAATATAGTGCTGTGGACTATAGCAACCATCTCGTTTTTTATTTGGTCGCAAGTCTTTTCACCGCTCACTCCAGAACCGGGTACTGTTACACCAATGGTCTACATGTATCAACAGGTTTTTGGTACCAATACGGTCGTTGTTGATAGAAACGTAGGTCTTGGTGCGGCGGTTGGGGTTGTGTTAACGCTGGTGGTTATTGCCATGTTCTTTGTAAGCTCCAAGGTGTTGCGACAAGAACGCATAGAGTACTAGGAGAAGCACACCATGTCAAAATTAATACGCGCGCGAACGATGCGCCAAATTCCCGTGTACGCTGTTTTAAACCTGTGGTTTCTCTTCACGCTTTTCATCATTGGGTGGATATTTGCAGCATCCTTTTCCACAAGTTCGGGTATATTTGGTGGCGCCTTGTTTTCCTCAGGGTTTCATCCATCAAATTACAGCAAGGCCTTGTTCGCGCATAATGTGGCGCGCTATTTTGTCAACTCACTGCTCTATACCTTTAGTGCTTGCATAGGCGTTATAGTAGTCGCTGCTCCTGCTGCATACGTACTGGCGCGTTTTGACTTCCGTCTCAATAAAATTTTGCAAACCATGTTTGTCTCTGCACTCGGCATACCACAAATTATGATAATACTCCCACTTTTTGCTCTAGTGACCCGTTTTGGGCTCATCAACTCGCGCGCCCTGCTCATAGTGCTCTACATATGCATTAATGTGCCTTTTACCTTGTTTTTCTTAATTGCGTTTTTTAAAACCATTCCTAAAACCTATGAGGATGCCGCGGCCATAGATGGTTGCACGCCTATGAAAA
Source organism: Spirochaetia bacterium (assembly GCA_965196605.1). Taxonomy (GTDB): domain Bacteria; phylum Spirochaetota; class Spirochaetia; order WTKD01; genus CBDAKK01. Next base: position 127,755 of record CBDAKK010000001.1, on the reverse strand, counting down.
CATTTTGGCGCATCATCGTGCCGCTAACCAATCCGGCAATAATTACGGTGACAATTTTCAACTTCATAACCATATGGAACGAGTACTTCATGGCGCTTATTTTTGCTAATAAAACGAGTATGCGTCCCGTTGCGGTTGGTTTGTATTCTATGATTCAGTCCATGCGCTACATTGGTGATTGGGCGGGCATGTTTGCCGCGGTCGTAATTGTGTTTTTGCCCACCTTTTTGCTCTACATTTTTTTGTCAGAAAAAATAGTCGCAGGAGTTACCAGCGGCGGACTTAAAGGCTAAAATTATACCGCTTACGCTTTGGCAAGAGTTAAGAGTAGTAATGGAGCGTGGCATGCATGGTGCGCCTGTGCTTAAGAAACACAAGTGCATGAAGAGAATAAGTTTCAAGGCTACTGTGGCGCTTTGAATCCGCTTTTCAATTCATAGCAAACAAGACATGATGTAGTATTATGTAGTATTGTGAGTGCCTTTAAAGTTCATCTTCACACCTTAAAAAACACCGATGCCCAAAACATACGAATTACTCTAACCTTTGTGTTTGTGGTAAGTTTTGTGCTTTGTAGTCTTCTCTTCACAATGACGCATGCTTTGGTAAAACAGGCGCAGGAAGATTTAGAGCGAGAATTAGGTGCGCATATTTCGTGGGCAGGTATGTATCTTCACCTTTGGGGCAACAAAGGCGATGTATCCATATTTTCTATGCGTTTTGAGGATGAAAAGTCGCAAAAAAATATAGTAAGCGCAAGGACGATGTTTGTTGATTTTCGGCTTCGTAAGTACGTTGCTCATCTTATAAGAACTCGTATTTCGGAATCTTCTATGGCACAAAGGCGTGAGCTGCTCCCGCTTTCTTTCTTATCATCGCTGACCATACGTGAGGGCGAGTTACACTATGAAGAAGCTTATCAGTCGTTTTATGCCAAAAGTTCAGAAAAGCTGTTTGGGCTAAAACGGCTACCACATGATGCGACCATTTCCATTGAGAATTCACAGCTGCGCGTGCTGTGGAATGATCATAGCGTTGTATCAAAAAATGTTAGGTTCACAGCGCGACTTGTCGAAGCGACAAGCAGTATTATATTTGACATTGATAGTGCGCTTACGCTTGATTCTACGCGTCCTTCGCTTTCTAATGCGCTTAGTAAAGAAGTCACAATAGACCTTGCATCGCGTATAAGCACCCAGGATTTTTTTGAAAATTTCAGTGTTGATACGACGGTGCGTGGAGCGCATGTGGGTGATATTGTTTCACTGAATGCTTTTGATGTAGTAGGTGATGTAACTCCGCAGTACGCTCGGTTTTTTGCACGACTTGGAGCTAAGAATATTGCAGAAGGCGTTTTTGATCGTGAACAAAAAACTGTTGCAGCAAAGTTTCATGCAAACAAGTTTCCTTTACATACATTGGTAACATTTTCAGAAAAGACGCCCGAGGTGTTTTCTGAACTCTCTGATGATTTGTTTTTTTTGCAGGGTGATTTTGTATATGACGCGGCAAATGTTTCCATGCGCTATGCTTTAGAATTGCAGAATGAGCCTGTAGAAAACACGAACAGTCGGCTTTCTCCGTCTCAACGGAATCTTGTGCGGTTTAAGTTGAGTGGAAATGAGCGCGTGCTGCATGCTCAGGATATTACCATGAAGATTGGAGGGAATTTTTTTTCATGGCAAGGCTCTCTTGCGCTTAAAACCATTGCTCCAAGTGGCTCGGTAAGATTTACCTTTGATAAGTTTTTAATGGATAAGCCTTTACAGGGCTCTTTTGTACTGAAACGCAGCGATAATCTTGTAAGCGGGCAGACGAGATTTCTGGCTATAGATAGTATTTCACAGCCCTCGTTTTCGTTTAGATATGACTCTGAAAAAAAGAGTACGCGGATTTTTCTCGGTGAAACTGCCACACCTGTTTTTTCTTTATTAAAAGATCAAAGTGTCAATAGATGGCACGTAATACTGCAAAATATACCTGTGAAGTTTATAGCTGCCTTGCTTCCTCATGTGTACCAAAAGCCTTTGCATGATGTGTTTGATGACCTAGAGGCGGGGGGGAAGATTGCCATATATCCCTCGGCTCATGCTTTTATGAGCGCAGCCGAGTATACACTTGCATTGTCGTCCGTGAAACAAGAGAATTTTCGTGCACACCTTGTTGGCGTATATTCCGCGGGGGTGTGGAGCGTAAAAAACGCATCATTGAAACTTCCCACAGTGTACAATACTGTTGTAACTGCTGATGGGGAATATGATAGTGCTGCATCTACCTTAGCAATGCTTGTGCGTGTGAAAAATTCTACGCATAAGAAAGCACTTGAGTATTCTTTGCAAGGTTCTGTTATAGGCAAGGATAGCAATGCGCCTACATGGAAGCTTGCCGTTAATAAAAAGGCAGCGCTTTCTGTGCAGAGCTTTGGCAATCAAACTGCGGCAAAGCGTATAGATCTTGACATAAAAACGCTGTTGCTTCCCTTCGCCAACCTCAGAGTACAAGACACTTCAGTGAGTGCTGTTTACCATGAAAATGCTATTACGCAATTTGATGGAGCGCTTCATGTGGCGCGAGAGCATACAAAGCAATTTGCAAAAACAAAGTTCCGCTTTGTAAATGATGAAATACGCATTGCGTCTTTTCATCTCGCATCCTCAAAAAAAGCAATAAAAGCGCACGGAGAAATTAAAAAGGAAAATGGATTGTGGCGTGTTTCGTTACGTAAGCAAACGAATGCTAAGGATACTTCACATGAATTTGTACATGGAAGTTACGATACGAACGCAAAGACAATGTATGTGTCTTTAAGAAATATCGATACTCAGTTGTTTTTTCCTAAAGTGTCGGGGCTTGTGAATTTTGATTTTACTGCAGTAAACAATTTGTCGGAATATACAATATCTGCACAGAATAGTAGTGTTGCAGTCGATAATGTTCCTATTATATTTTCAGGTTCCGTGAATTATAAGAATGGACTTTTCTCATTCCGCGATATTCTTGTCACAAGAAATTCCATGCGTTTATATGTATACGATTTACGCATGCAAGACGCACAAAATGTTTTCGGAACTTATGGTGTTTCTTCTGATAGAAACGCAAATATTTTGCTTAAGGGTACTCTTGATCTTGCTACTAAGGAAAAATTAACGTACGCGAATCTTGGCAAGCGCGTTGTTCCTCAATTTAGCGGGCGACTTACTACCGAAGTATATTACTCACAAAGCAGCGGCAAACAAGATGTAGGTCACAAATATGCCTTGACTGTAGAGAATACTGAAGAAGTCTTTTCTATTTTTGAAGAAAAGAATCGTTTTTTTCTTATCAAGAGAAACAATGGAATGATTGATGCACGTCTCGGTGATGAAAATACATCTTTTTATATAACACTCAATGGTAGCGTGCTGCCTGATATTGTTGATCTCAATATGCGTGTTATAAAAGCAAACTTTGCCCCCTTGTTGGAGCAATTTGGTAGTAGCAGCATACAAAAACTTAATGTTACGGGCAGGCTTTCTGTGAGGGGAACTCCATCATCACCTGCATACTATGGTTTTTTGCAAGCGCGTAACACAGAATTTCGCACCACTATATTTTCTAAAACCATTATTGTACCTAAAACCATGGTTTTGTTTTCTGAAAACAATATAAGCATTGCAAACACAAGAGTGAATATTGGTTCAGGGCGCATTGGGGTTATTGCGAAAGGACGTTTGGTAAATAATAGCATTCAGGATTTTACCATTAATGTTCATATTGATGAGCGACATTCTGTTCAAGTTAAGAAACTTTCTATAGGAAAGGTCAATCTTACTGGGATGGTGCATGGCGATGTTACTGTAGTGACGACTAATCCATCTCCTGCAGTTGAAATACGTGGTGATGTATATTTGGGCAATACCGATGTGGTATTTGAAAGTGGACAAGTAGTGCAAAAGAATTTGGAAAGAGCCAAAGGGTTTTCGGTTGACATTACGGTGCATTCTCATCGTGGCGTTGTATTTATCATGCCCACAATTAATTTTCCTATTTTGCGAGGATATCTCGCGAATAATCAAGAATTGCGTTTTGAGTATGAAGGAGACACGCAGAACTTACGCACGAATGGTACGGTAGCAGTAGATGGAGGGCAAGTGTATTATTTTAACAAGGGTTTTACCATCACCAATGCCCGCATCATTTTTAATGATGAAAATCCCGTGAGTAATCCGTATCTTGTAAATTTGAGAGGACAGCGCCGAGAATATTATCGAGGAAATAGGTATACCCTTCAGCTTGTTGCAGAGAACACTCCTGTTTTAAACATGGATGTCGAAATCACGGCGAATCCCTCCTTGGCTTCTTCAGAAATAGCGGGTATCATTGCGAATGATGCCCAGCAAAGAGCAAGTGAATATTCGAGCACAAACAATTCAGATAGTGGAAAATTGCTTACCGGTCTTGTAAATTTTAGTGACCCGCTGTCTAATATTGGAGTATTTTCTCGATTTGAACAACTCCTCAGGCGTTCCCTGCAGTTAGACTACATTGCATTTAATACAAAAATTGCCCAAAGAATTCTTGAATATTCCCTTGATAGAGAAGCGGCTTTTCGTCAGGGCTTACAGTCTAGTGCTTTTCTTGATGCTATACCGTATTTTTTTACAGGTTCGTCTCTTGAGATAGGGAAATACGTAAAGGATTTGTATCTAAGTTTTGCACTTAAGATAAACAATAATTCGCTATTTACAAATACGGGAAACTTTCATACCATGCCTACTATAGGGGTAAATACTGTTTTCAATGTTGAATTGCCAACACCGATATTTAATGTTCGTTGGTCTTTTGACCCAACGCTTTTATTTAATCAAATACAGTCGCTGCCGGTAAGTTTTCTTACAATCTCATATCAACTACAATATTAGGATACAGCATGAAATATTTTATTTATTCTTCTTTTTACTCTTCACTTTCTCTCATATGCTTGCTTGGGCTTTTGCTTACTGTTCCGCATGGTTTTTCACAAGATGCTTCTAGCGATGGTGGTAGAGAGGACACGGCGCTCGATTCTTCTGTAGAGAGTACTACTGCAGAACTTCCTAGTGCTACTGAAGAAACTGATGCGGAAGTAGATGATCCCGATTGGTTTATTGGAAAGGCTATAACTGCTTTTGATTTTCGCGGGCTTGTCAAAGTAAAAAAGTTTGACCTTTTCAATGTCTTGTCTAAATACAAAAACCAAAATTTCACATATGAGCTACTCTACGAAATGCAAAATTTATTGTATAGCTTAGAATTTTTTACAGAGGTTACGCCCGAAGCACAGAGAGCTACGAGCGGAGCGCTTGTACTCGTTTTTACTGTTGTAGAATATCCATCGATTTCTAAAATAACATTTTTGGGAAATTTGCGCTTAGGTAAGGGCATATTGCTGAGTGCTATGACTTTAAAAAATGGAGACTTGCTAAGTCAAAGTAGAGTTGATGTGGCTGTGCAGGAGATAAAACAAAAGTACTTTGTCGAGGGATATTCCCAAGCAGAGGTGAGTGCTAAAACCCTTGAAGACCCCGATAGAAAAAATAAAATGTTTGTTGAGTTTTATATTACTGAAGGGAGTCGTATTGCAATAACAGATGTGCTGTTTAGCGGCAACACGCTTTTTTCATCTAAAAAACTTGCGAGTAAGCTGACTTCAAAGAAGAAAGCTATATTCAATAAGGGTATATACAGTAGCGTTGCTGTAGAGAATGACAAGTTGAAAATTACACAAGAATATAAGAAAAAAGGCTATCTTGATGCACAGGTCGTTGATGTGCTGGTTGACAAAAAGCAAGAGGATGACATGCAAAGCATAACCTTGACCTTTGTTATTTCAGAAGGTGCACAATATACCTTTGGTGATATCACCTTTACGGGTAACACGGTTTTTAGCGATGAAGAATTACATGCTTTGTTTTCTTTAACCGAGGGCGAGGTAGCAGATGGTACAAAATTTACAAGAGGTTTTGATAGCATTCGGTTTCTCTATGCAAATAAAGGGTTTCTCTTTAATCGCTATGATTACGAAGAAAAACGCGGGGAAGAGACCTCAAGAATATCATATGTAGTGTCTATTACAGAATATGGGCAGGCCCATATCTCCAACATAATTATACAAGGTAACTTAAAAACAAAAGAGCATGTCATAACCCGTGAATTAGGTTTTATCAGTGGCTCTGTTATGACGGCTAGTCAAATACAAATTGCGAGGAATAGGTTGGTGTCGCTGGGGTATTTTAAGTCCGTGGAGCCTGAAATAAAACCTGGTGAGTCAGAGGGGCTTGTTGACGTGCTCGTCAATGTGGAAGAAAACCCATTTCGAGATATACGTATAGGCGCTACCTTTGGTGGGTCTACGGAATTTCCGCTCAGTCTTTTTCTCTCATGGAATCAAAAAAACTTGCTTGGTAGAGGGTTTGCCTTAAGCACAAAAATTATTGCATCTCCTGTAAAGCAATCTGTGAGTATTTCATTTCTTGATCCCTATGTGGCCAATTCACCATTTGCCCTTTCCGCTTCAGTGGGGTTTGAGCATGAAAAAGTGAGCAATGTTCTTCAAGATATTGAAGCCCCGTTTATGAAGAATAGCAAAGATAGGGCGACACAAGATACGCTTACTGGCAAGTATGTATTTACGGAAGATACTTCTTATGACGGTAAAAAATACAAGGCGGGTGACCCATTTCAAAGAGGTACATCATCACTTTCTGCGCCTAGTGCCGATGAAATATCAAGGTATAAACTTAAGCGCGACTATGACTACTTTGGAAATCGTAGCAGTCTTCTTTCAAGTTCGCGCATGTTTTACAATAACTTTTCAATATTTTTCAACCTCGGTACGGGGTACACATATTACAGTCCATTTGGAAAACTTGGAACCACTATTTCTTTTGGTCCCACATTCAACTATGTACTCTATGACGATGATATATATCGTCCTGCTAGTTTTCAGTTGCGTAGAAATTTAAAGAATTGGAAAATATATAATTCACTTTCTATGCGGGGTTTTTACGATAGTCGTGATGTGTCCTTTGAACCGACTTCGGGTATTTTTGTAAGTCAGCGTTTTACTTTTTATGGTGGAATATTGTTGGGAGATAGCCACTACATTAGGTCCAACACCATTGTAGAAGGTCATCTGCCGCTTGTGAATATGAAAGTGGGTGAAAACTGGGCGTTTAAAATGGTGTTGGCTGCCAACAGCACATTTGACGCTATATTCCCGCAGATATACTACCCGTCAGGAAAAACATTTGAGCGTGATGGTCCTCAATACAATCAGCGTCTACGTCTTAATGGTATATACAATGCTCGGGGTTGGACAGTGTACAATGGGGAAGCAACGTGGAATTCATGGGTTGAATTACGCATGGCGCTTGTAGAGCGTGTTTTTTGGTTTGACGGCTTTTTTGAAGTAGCTGGCTTATGGGAAAAGCTCGATCAAATAAACACCTTTGATCCTGAAAAGTATTACTTTACAACTGGGGCGGGCTTTAGGTTTGTTATACCGCAGTTCCCCATACGGCTTTACCTTGCAAAGCGCTTCAAGCTTGATGAGCACAGCAATGTAGTGTGGCAACGGGGGAATCTCACCGCATCGAAGGATCGCAGTGACGCAAGCGGCGTAGACCTTATATTCAGCATAGGGTTGAATTTTTAATTGTAGGTATTGTAAGGAGTTTTTGCCAATGAAAAAAATTTTATTTCTTGTCCCTTTAAGGCGTGTAGTATGCATAAGCTTAATATTATTTGCATTGTTTTCCTCGGCCTATGCTCAGCAGATTGCAACAGTAGGTGTTATTGACGTGCCAAAATTGTATGCCGCATTTCCCAAAGAAGCGGGGGGCTATGGTGACTTAGAGCAGTTAAAAAAGCAATACCAAACAGAAATTGATGAAGAGATAGATAAGCTGGATCTTGTAAAAGGAAAGAAAGTGCTGGCATTGAAGGAGAAGGATTACAAGTTAGCGGATAGTCTCGATAAGGAAATAAATCGCATGAGTGATTATATTACAGCTTTGAGCAATAGACGCCAAAAAGACCTTATTCGACGGAGCAAGTCTCCCGTTGCAAAGCAGTTTTTGCAAACCCTTCAGGACGCGATTGCCGTTGTTGCTGAAGAAAAAGGCTATACCCTCATTTTCAAAAGCAACACCGATGGTCTGCAATGGTGGGCACCCATTGTTGACATTACCGATGATGTTATAAAACGCATTCAAAAAAACACAAATCCTTAACGTAACACTTACACGCAATGTCCGTAGACACAGTCTCCAGAACGCCGATGATGAAACAGTATGAGGCGGCAAAGAAAAAAGTATCATCGGAGCATTTGCTCTTGTTTCGTCTTGGCGATTTTTTTGAATTCTTTTATGATGATGCAATTAAGGCTTCGCAAATACTGGGAATAACGCTTACTCATAGGCAAGGCGTATCCATGTGTGGAGTGCCTGCCCAGTCCGTAGAACGCTACATACGCGCCTTGCTTGAGCATGGGCAAAAGCTTGCCTTGTGCGATCAAGTAAGCGCAGTGGAAAAAGGCACGCTTGTAGAACGAGATATTGTAGAAATACTTTCGCCCGGTGCTGTTACCAACGCTGCGTATCTTTCATCAGAAAAAGAGAACAATTATTTATTTGCGCTTTATGAGCATGCGGATGCGCTGTATGCTGCATGGATTGATGTTTCCATTGGTGAGTTGTATGTCTATGGAAGCTCATGCTCAAGTCAGGCAATCTACAGCCTTATAGGACAAGTTGCTCCCCGTGAGCTTGTAGTGCCAGAGTCGGCGTTAGACAAAAAGTGGTATAAGTCCTTAAGTGCTTCCGTGCATGACGCATGTATTACGACACGTCCTGTGTGGAGTTATACCGCTGAAGAAGGACGGAGGCTTTTACGGCGCTGCTCTAATTCTGAAGAAATGCTCACAAAAATTCTCAAGGCACTTGAGAAAGGCAATGAACAAATGTTCTGTGCCATAGGGGGGCTTTTAGAATATGTGCAAAGCACCATCCCTACCACTTCTTTTAAAATACATTCGTTTTCTTTTTACTCTCATGAAAAACACTTGGAACTCGACTCAAACGTAATATATCACTTAGAGCTTTTTTCAACCATGCGTGAGAATGATGAGCGCTATTCACTTGCTAGTACCATTGATGCAACGCAAACCTCTATGGGTTCTCGCATGCTTAAAAACTCCATACGCATGCCGCTACGAATTAAACATGATATAGAGCGCAGATGCGACGTAGTCGAATATTTTTTGCAGAATGAAACCAAGTTCCAAGAAGTGCGCGCTGTTTTGCGTTCTGTCTACGACATAGAGCGGCTTTTCACGCGGGTCTATTTGAACAAGGCGCATCCAAAAGACTTGTACCGCATAGGGCAGAGTCTGGTTTGCGCCCATGAAGCATATACTACGCTTGTTGAAAAAGAGCAGGCATGCACTGCGTTATTTTCGCATATCTTTGCTGGGGTGGACATTGGCGCAATTGTTGAGGCGCATACCTTGATACACAGTGCCTTATATGAAGACCCGCCCACGCATTTTGGTGATGCGCCTGTTGTAAAGGAAGGCTACGACCCAGAGTTGGATGAACTCCGTAAGACAAAACAAAACGAGGATGTGATGCTTGACGACTATGTAGCAGAACTTTCTGAAAGTAGCGCGACACCTCTGCGGCTGAAATACAACAGTAGTTTTGGCTATTGCTTTGAATTCCCCCATTCCATGAGAGGCAAACTTCCACCCGTCTTTGTGCTACGTCAAACATTGAAAAACACCGACCGCTATAAAACCGATGTCTTGGTAAGCATAGAATCAAAAATACTGCATGCACAGGAGTCGCTCTTAGACTACGAAGTGGCAATTTTTCAGCGCGTGTGCAAAAGCGTAGCGCAGTGGGCTACCACCATACACGCCATGTCGCAAGCAATTGCGCACATTGACATGCTGAGTGCTTTTGCTCACGTTGCGCGTGAGTACGGGTATACGCGCCCCATGTTTGTCGACTCACATGTGCTTCATATACAAGGTGGGCGACACCCTGTCGTTGAGCGCATGCTTACGCAAGGCAGTTTTATTAGTAACGATATTCAGCTTGCTTGTAAGGGTGGAACCTCGCATATTTCAGAAAACGCAGGTGCAAGTGCAACAGAAAAAAGCTTTGTAATGCTGACAGGGCCTAATATGGCGGGCAAGTCTACCTTTTTACGCCAAAACGCGCTCATGCTCATCATGGCACACATGGGCTGTTTTGTACCTGCCGAGTCCATGGTTTGTGGCATTTTTGATAAAGTGTTTTGCCGAGTGGGCGCGTCCGATAATCTTATAAAAGGTGAGTCGACATTCTTAACAGAAATGAATGAAACCGCCTTTATTTTGAACAATGCGACTAGTAAAAGTTTAGTCATTATGGATGAAATTGGTCGTGGCACCAGCGTACATGACGGTACCGCCATTGCGCAAGCAGTTGCGGAGTTTTTGCTAGACAAGAACATTTTCACGCTCTTTGCAACGCATTACCACGACGTTGCACACCTTAAGCGTGCGCAGATGCAGGCGTGTACCATAGCCGCGGTAAAGCATGAAAACGATGACATTGTTTTTACGCATAAAATAACCGAAGGAATAGCAGACAATTCTTACGGCATAGAGGTTGCAAAACGCTCGGGCATGCCGCGGAGTGTTTTGTCACGTGCCTACGACATTCTTTTAGAAGACAGCGAAAATGACACGAAGACCATGCATGATGAAGGTGGAATGGGGCAAGAAGACTTATTTGCCTCCACCAAAACTCATGATGCACAAAAGTCGAGTGAATATGAGAAAACATATAAAGCACTGCGCCTACTCTTGCGCGATGTTTCCATACATTCGATAAGCCCCTTACAGGCACACGTTATTTTAGCCGAGGTTTGTGAACGTGTTTTAAAAGTGCCCTCTTCACCTTCCTAAGCTTAGAGTAGCTCAAGCAAACACGCGCGCGCGTGAGTATTCCTACTTGTAGTGAAGAACATGCGCATTGCCTTATGGTATAAAAAAATACTTCGTCTTTGTTTTTGTGCGTATTACCGCGTGACGCACATGCTACACATGTTGTGTTCTTGTGTTATGTGCACGCGAGAATGTGCGGGTACTTTGTGTCAAGCCTCTATTCAAAACTTTGTTTCTTACGCAGACTGCGGCGCACACTGCAGTCTCTGTGGTGCTTTGTTAGATGCGCGTAATATGTGTAGGTTTTGCAAAACCGTGCGTGGCATTACAGCTGAGCGAGATGAAACACAGACGGCGCATACCCCGCGTGTCCTCCGCATGTTTTCCACGTGGCTTTACAATGAGAATACACGCATGTTGTTTTTGGCTTATAAAAAGAAAGGCGCGCACATAATGTTTTATGCGCTTGCACACGCGGTGCGCGAAACCTTGGAAGAAGCGCTTATTTTTACACAAAAGCATGTTGAGGTTAGCAGTGAGAACCTCTGCATTGTACCGGTACCGGCGCATCCAAAACACGAAAAAGACTTAGGCTTTAGCCACACCAAAAAAATATCGCGCTATCTTGCGTTTTTACGTGGTTGCAAGTATAAGTCTGTGTTACTGCGCACTTCTTCGCGCATGCAAAAGGAGTTGAAGCTCGCACAACGTTGGCAAAACATGCAAAACGCACTTCGCTTAAAGCGCAGAATCTACAAGAGAATGCAAAGAATAAAAGTAATTGTGCTGTTTGATGATGTGATAACCACGGGGGCTACCATGCATGCCGCGCATGAACTCATACAAAATGCATTACCTCATGTGCTAATAATTGGTGTATCAATAAGTAGGGTAGATAACGCCGTACGCGACCGTACACCGGCGCTACAACTCCCCCGGTTGGACTCGAACCAACGACCTAACGGTTAACAGCCGTGTGCTCTACCAGCTGAGCTACAGGGGAATATACTATGTAGTATTGTATATTCTTGTATCTCTGTCAAGAATGACAAGGCAAATAGGGCAATAGTAAAAAAGCAATCTCGATATAGTTTTTGTATCGCTGTCTATTAGAAAAATAGTATCAACATTTACGCATGTTTATGATATGATTATCATTATCATGACTGTTACAAGGTACTTTATATATTTTGGTTTTGTAATTGCTATGCAACAGTTGTAATTAAAATATTTTCCAGAAGGAGTTTATATGAAAGCATCTGACGTTTTTGTCAAGTCCCTTGAGAATGAAGGGGTCGAATATATTTTTGGTGTTCCCGGTGAGGAGAACCTCGACCTGCTTGAGTCTATTAGAAAGTCGAATATAAAATTTATATTGACACGCCATGAGCAAACCGCAGGTTTTATGGCTGCGACCTATGGAAGGCTTACCGGTAAAACTGGAGTGTGTCTTTCCACGTTAGGTCCTGGCGCTACCAATTTTATTACTGCCGTGGCTTATGCATATTTAGGTGGCATGCCCATGCTTGTTATTTCGGGGCAAAAGCCGATACGCAAAAGTAAGCAGGGACTTTTCCAGATAATCAATGTTGTAAACATGATGCGCCCTATCACAAAGCAGACGCAACAAATTGTCGATGGAGTGCGCATATCATCTACCTTGCGGGAAGCCTTTCGGCTTGCTGAATCTGAGCGCCCTGGTCCTGTACACATAGAATTGCCTGAAGACATTGCGGCAGAAGACGTGGACGAAGACTCATCCTATGTGTTTCCTGTTATTGAAAATGATATACCCGTTGCAAGCGAAAAATCTCTGCACAAGGCTGCGCAAATGATACGCGGTGCGAAAACGCCACTTGTGATAATAGGCGAAGGCTCTAATAGGCACGGTGCGCCTGAGGGTATTTTGGAATTTATAGAAAAGACGGGTATTCCATTTATTTGTACGCAAATGGGCAACGGTGTTGTCGATGAGAGACATCCTTCTTATTTAGGTACCGCGGCGCTCTCTGACCAAGATTTTCTTCACAGCCTCATAAAGAAATCGGACGTTATTATTAACGTTGGTCACCATGTTGTAGAAAAGCCTCCTTTCCTCATGGAATATGGAAAGTATGAAGGACGTAAAATTGTTCATATAAGCTTTTCTGAAGCGGTTATCGATAAAATATATTTTCCACAATTAAACGTTGCTGGCGATATTAAAGAGTCCATGAACCAACTTGGAATGATGGTTGGCAAACAGCCACAGTGGGACTTTAGCAAGTACTATGACGTTAAGAACAAAGTACTTGAACACACAGAAAAATACGCCAATGATACGCGCTTTCCAATTTTACCACAACGTGTGGTTAAAATTATGCGAGACGTCGTTCCAGAAGACGGTATTGTTACGCTTGACAATGGAATTTATAAAATATGGTTTGCTCGAAATTACACGACGCATGAGCACCATACCCTACTTTTGGACAACGCTCTTGCTTCCATGGGCGTGGGACTTGCCTCAGCAATTGCAGTAAAATTGGTAAAGCCTGAGAGAAAGGTTGTAACTGTTTGTGGAGACGGCGGCTTTATGATGAATTCACAAGAACTTGAGACTGCACAACGCTTAGGCATTGACCTTACTATAGTAATACTCAACGATAGTGGGTATGGAATGATTCAATGGAAACAACAAGGAATGGGCTTTGAAAACTTTGGCTTAGACTATGGCAACCCAGACTTTGTAAAATATGTAGAAAGCTATGGCGGTAAGGGTTTTCGACCACAAAGCGATGAAGAATTTGCTTCCATGTTACAAGAGGCCATGATGCATCAAGGCATATCGCTCATAGACCTTTCGGTAGATTACTCCGTTAATCACGAAGTACTGAACGTCGCGTTGAAAAAACTGAACTCAGCCTTGGAACAAATATAATAAAACAAATAATAAATATTTATATCGTTGGAGGACTATATGGAAAAATTAGAAGTACGTGCAGCGTACGACCGTAGTGCTGTAATAGGCGAAGTACCAAAGGCCAATGTTGAAACTATTTCGGCATCAATAGCCAAGGCTTATGCCTACTTTAGAAACAGAAAGTCTTGGCTTAGCGTAAGCAGGCGCATAGGAATTTTAGAGAAGAGTGCGCTCCTTATGAAAGAAAGAATGGAAGACATTATCAAGACTGCGGCGGCGGAAGGAGGCAAACCCTACACCGACTCAAAGGTAGAAGTATTGCGAGCCATAAACGGACTGCAGCTTGCGGCGCAATGCCTTACCGGCTTTCACGGTGAGCAAGTGCCCATGGGGCTTACTAAAGCCACAGAAGGCAGACTTGCGTTCACGCAGCGAGAACCCATAGGGGCAGTTGCATCAGTAAGCGCCTTTAATCACCCCGTGAACCTCATAGTTCACCAAACAGCGCCAGCAATAGCAGTGGGTGCGCCATTTATAGTAAAACCAGCATCTACGACGCCGCTTTCGTGCTTTAACGTTATGAATATTTTTAGAGAGGCAGGGCTTCCGGAAGAGTTTGGTGTAGCGCATGCTTGTAGCAGAGATGCCGCAGGCGCGCTTATTGCAGACAAGCGCATCAACTACGTGTCGTTTATTGGCTCAGGCGAAGTCGGTTGGAAACTGAGAACGCAAATAGCGCCGGGCACACGTTGTGGACTCGAACACGGAGGCGTTGCACCGGTCATTGTATTTGACGATGCAGACGTAGACGCAATGATACCGCAGCTTGTAAAAGGTGGCTTTTATCACGCAGGACAAGTGTGTGTTTCCGTACAATGCGTATATGCACCACGCTCCATAGCTCGCTCTATTGCGCAAAAAATAGCCGAGCAAGCACAAAAACTTGTCGTTGGCGATCCCCTAGACCCCAAGACGGAAGTAGGTCCCATCATAACAGACTCCGAGCATGAGCGCGTTGACCAATGGGTACAAGAAGCCGTAGCTTCTGGCGCAGAACTACTATGCGGCGGTGAAAAGCATTCTGAGACCTGCTATAAACCCACGGTATTATTTAACCCCGCCAAAGACGCAAACGTAAGCTGCCATGAAGTTTTTGGCCCCGTAGTTTGCGTATATGAATACGATGATGCCGACGTTGCACTGGAAACCATCAATGACCTTGCGTATGGGTTTCAAGCATCCCTGTACACCAAAGACATAGATAGAGCCCTCTCATTTGCTACGCGCATCAATGCCACTGCGGTAATGATAAACGACCACACAGCATTTAGAGCAGACTGGATGCCCTTTGGGGGACGTGACGAATCAGGCCTTGGACTTGGAGGCATACCGCACAGCATGCACGAAATGTCTCGAGAAAAAATGTTTGTTTTTAAAAGCGCGGTTCTCTAAGAACGCGAACAAACAATATTGATGCTACTCACAGACGTAGAAACACCTACGCCTGTGAGCGTATCGATATAGAGTAACACCCCAACGTGCGCTATTATTTTTCGCTGGCATATATTTTTCTCCTCCTCATTTCCTGTGGAGAAACACAATCAATAACTAACGGAGAACAAAAGCGCATTATACCCGAGGGAACAGAATCCATTATATTGGAAACCCCATTAGGGGATGCTGCTTCTAATAACGAAGCAATTGACATAAGTCAAAAAAGCATACGCTCCTTCGTCCCTCAAGACTACATCATATTAGAATATGTAAAAGAAAACCTCAACGGGGACGACACCGACGAAGACATCGTTTTATACACCACATACTCCGTTGACGTAGTCTATGTGTTTATTGCAAGCTTTGATAGCAATGCAAACACCTACCGTTTTATTTGGCAAGCGCCAACCAATGTAGTAAGCGAAAACCCCCTCTCCCTCTCTATACGAGACATTACGGGAGACCTACGAAAAGAAATTATAGTACGCGGTTTAGTAAAAAATGAAGACGCATACCTACAATCAATAGAAGTATTTCACATGTTCGGCAACACACAATACGACATTGCCAAATACCGCAAGGTCTTTGAAGACCTTACCAACAGTGACATAGACATTGACGAAACACTACAAGAGCAAGACAGTTCTGCACCAGCTCATACAAAGTCTTTCCCCATTATTTTATATAACGTTAATCAACAAACCAAAGACATAGTAAAAACCTTTTACCGTTGGGACCCCCGTAGGGCTACATACATCTCTTATAAAAGCATTGTATTTAGCCGTGCAGAAATAATAAAAAAGCAGATAGACTCTTTATATTATGGCAGCACAAAGCAATGGCTAGAATATTTACAAGGCATGTGGAGAAGAGTCGAAAGCGATGAACACCCTACCTTACTATACTTTTCCAGTCGTATGCCGCATATAAACATATACAGCCAAAAGAAGCTACAAGCAATGCAATGGTTGAGAACCGTGCGCACCATAGACGCATCAGGCTTAGGCGCACAAATATATGTGAGAAACATGGTACTATCACAAATAAAAAAGTGGATACGCATTCGCATAATTGACGATGAAACCCTTGACGTATACCTCGGAGACGATATCACGGGAGCTAAACGCAGCGGACGCTACACTGCCGTAAGAAACTCTGAAGAAATAGCAAAACAAATTGAACTATTTTCACCCACAGGAAAAAGCGGACTTGAGCAACTGAGACAACAAAGAATTAGAGCTACCCTTTTACGTGGTTCCTTTGAAGATGCCCAAACAAAGACCTTATACGCATTTCAGTACCCGCGCCTCAACGTAGTCTCAGCACAAGCGAGAAAACAAAAAGAGTTTTACTTCACAGTCTTTACTATAGGCGCTCAGCAGATTTTGCAACTAAAAAACATCGAGAGCCTCCATGAACAATCGGAATTTTATGCCATAGAAAACACTGAAGCCAAGATACTACTCAAGCCCGTTCAGCTTTCTTTTCACACCATATACGCCAACACCGCAGCGCAAGCCATAGATCTCACGCCCATAACTCAAAATACTATTGAGTGATAAACCCACCCTCAAGATTATGCTCACGCAACTGCTTTACTATACGCTGCTGCGCTTGTGCATCGTTTCCCAGCTCATCATCAAAAGGAAAAATAACTTGATAAAAGCGCGAACCCGCCACATCCTTTTGAGCAAGTATGGGACGCTTCATGCGCTCAATGCCCCAAGACTGCCACAAGCCATAATAGTACTCAAGCGCATTCTTCGCGTTCTCTAAGTCTGTGAAGGCGGCAACCTGATACCCCACCTTGGGAGGCGCTTGTATTTCTATAGCCTCTCTTGCCTCTTTACCCAATGCCGCGGCTACATTCTCTGTAGCACTCTCAGCAACAGGCGCGCTTATACCAATAGTATCCTTAATACTGTTGAGTATTTCTGAACGCACACTCAAAAGCCGAGAAGGCAAGGGCAAGGGCTGCACCCGCGGCGCATTAAGCATATACACCTCAATAGAATAAGGAAACTGCTCGGTCAATATTTGATGCGCAAGATTAGCTTGCACACTCTTGTTACTATTTTTTGCAACATGATATAAGGTGTAATAAAAACTACTCGTAAGCTTCTCTTGCCCCACAACAAAGGGCAAAGTCTGCAATAAGGCCAGCGCCATATCACGTTGCCCATCCTGCATAAGCGCCTTTGCCTGCATAACATTTAAGACAATGCGCTGCGCATCCGATATATCACTATCCTCTAGCTGCGCGAGATACGCAAAGGCACCCGTCCCATCACCAGACTCCAAGGCATGAATACTAGCTCGAATGAGATAGCGCTCCTCTTTTGTCTTTTTATAAGCGCGCACATACATATCACGCGCCTTCTTAAAATCAAAGCTTAACTCTGCAAAACGCGCATAGGTGACGTACACCGAAACAGGCAAACGCGCCTGAGCATACGCCGCAATAAAGGCATCCAAGGTAGCATACACCGCGTCAAGACTCGTAAGCCCCGCAAGCTCCTTTCTAACAAAAGCATCAATACTCTCTGAAGACGCATCCTTATGCCCCGCTATCCATGCACGCGCACCAGCGCTCACCTGCGCATACGCACCAAACGCAGCACACAAACACAGCACACTGGCCATGCAAAAAACTCTCAGTGCGCGCATATATCGGTACATCCTCTACAAAACCCTCACTCTTTGGGATTATTATTTGCCGTAATAATAGGCGACACCTTCTTTTGCTTCTTCTGCTCTTTCTCTTCTTTCTTAAGGCGCTTCTCTTCCTTCTTCAAGCGCTTATTCTCCATCTCAATACTCTTACTAAAAACCTTCTTCGCATACTTCTTAGAATACGAAGCAAGCAAAGGCAGCGTGATACCAACCCCAATGAGAACCCCAACATATAACAAAAGAATTCCCGAAACACCCTTGAAGGTATACACAAGAAGAGAAAAATCCGTTTTATTATCATAGTTCACTATCGTAATAATTATTACAACAATAAACGTAACAAGAGCACTTATAAACTTTGCCATACCTATTCCCTATGATATCAGCTTTTACACACATGCAAAGATACGCACGCGCACAAAACGCACCCCGCAAAACACCCCTCTTACAGCAGCCCCATCTGCATGCGCGCTGCGCAAAGCGTGTTCTCCATCAACATGGCAATGGTCATGGGTCCTATACCCCCCGGCACAGGAGTAATGGCGCTAACCTTCTCATACACGCCCTCAAAATCCACATCTCCCACAATCCTATACCCCTTTTTCTCACTTGCATCATCTATACGGTTTATTCCCACATCTATCAACACCGCACCCTCCTTGACCATATCCTGAGTAATAAAATGCGCCTTACCTATGGCGGCCACTACTATATCCGCCTGCCGTGTATGAACCCCTATATCCCTTGTTGCAGAATGACACAAAGTAACCGTTGCATTCCCGTGCTCATGCTTTGAAGAAAGCAACACCGAAACAGGACGCCCCACTATCTCGCTGCGACCCACCACAACCACATGCGCCCCGCGCGTAGGAATATCATAAAACTGCAGCAGCTTCCAAATACCCTTGGCAGTACACGGAACATGCGCCTCAGCATGCATCTTCTGTAGCTTCCCCACATTCACCATATGAAAGCCATCCACATCCTTTTGCGGCGATATCATATGCAACACCCTCTCTGTATCCACATGCTTTGGCAGCGGCAACTGCACCAAAATACCATGAACACCCGCATCATCATTAAGCCTCTCTATCTCAGCGCACAACTCCTCAGTCCGTACCGTATCAGGCAGAGTAATCAACGCACCATCCATGCCCAGCTCTTCACACTTCTTTGCCTTACGCTTTGTATAAATAGCACTCGCGGGATCATTCCCAACCAGCACCACGCGCAAACACGGCGTAGTCCCGCGCTCTTTCAACTCCTGTATATCCTTTTGTAAGACCTGCAAAGCATGCTCAGCCACCACTGTTCCATTAAGTATTTTTTCAATATTCTTTTGCATCCTCTTATTATAAACCACCATTTTAATTGCTGCATACATGGGTTGGCTGCGCCGCTGTGGGGGCACGCCCCCCCACCCCCGCGTATTAAGCAAACGTTTCTTATGTCGTTCATGGCGTAGCGACCGCTATGCTCTCGACTTTGATGCAAACTCCATACTTGCGCACAGTATCTATGTTATTACTGCTTTAGCACACAGGATGTTTTTTTTTGGTGCCAATACTCCATTTCTGCTACGCTGCGCTGCGCAATCTGAATGTCAGCATCCCCTCGCTACGCTCGCGACTTTGGTACTTTCTTTTCTCTTTTTTTCGTGCCAAAAAAAGAGAAAAGAAAGTACAGTCATCCGAGCATATGTCATAGCAGGCGCGGCTGCTTGACCGCAGAAAAACTCATACAAGACTAGCGTGAGCTATAAAACAGATGCACGCGCGTAAGCGCAAAGAGGCGTCTTATTCAAAGGGGGGTGTGGGGGCACGCCCCCACAAAGGGCGGTGGGCGGGGCTTTGCTAGAGTTGCTTTGGCGCTTTGCTAGAGTTGCTTGAGCGCTGTATGGGTAGTGGGGGACTTATGGCTTTTTCTCTTGCGTGCTTTTTTGCGTGTCCTGAGCTTGCAAAACACCAGAAGGCGAAAGAAGGGCTTTCATTTTTTCAGCCATGCCAATAAACTCTTTGATATCCTCAAGAGGCAAGTCGTTTTTGTGCTTTTTACTAAAAATATACTCGGGGTTGCGTGCCGTAATAGTGATAAGCGTATCGAGGAGTTTAGTTTGTAGCCGTGTGTCTTCTTTTTCCAAGGTTTTTGCTTCCGCGACATGGGCAAGATAGGACTTTGCAAATATGGTTTTATGCGAGTACTCCGCTAAAAGCATGCGTGTCTCACTGCGTCTGCGCACACAAAAACTCGCAAGCCACACAAGCGGCAAGACAAAAGGCAATACGTGTATTGCTGTATTCCATGATACGCCACTTTGCTCGATACAAATTACAGAACTCTTTATTAAGCAAGGAAACAATATAACAAGAGACGGTGGAATAAGGAGCATCAAAATACTTCCTATGCTGAACACCGTCCATCTCGTGAGGCTTTTTTGTAATTCCTCCTTCTTCTCTTCATATTCTTTTGCGAGACCTACGGCTCGCCCTTCCCCTATAACCGCCGCTACCTGTTCCCTAACCGCCTCTACCTTTTCCCTACTTTTCTTGCTTTTGATAGTTTCCTCAGCAGCGGCTATTGCACCTTGCAGAGATGCATCAGTAGGATTCATTCGCCTCGCGCGCTTAAAGTCTTCTCGTGCTTGTTCGTATTGTTCTAAGTTGCTATGCGCATTGCCTCTGTTTAAATACGCTATTACTTTTATATTGTTATCTGTAGCTAATTCAATGGCGTGGGTGAAGTCTTTTATTGCCTGCTCGTATTGCTGTAACTCATTATATGCAATGCCTCTGTTGTTATACGTCTGTGCTTTGTCATGGTCTTCTTTAGATAATTCAATGGCGTTGGTGAAGTCTTCTATTGCCTGCTTGTATTGCTTTAATCCACTGTACGCATTACCTCTGTCATAATACGCATCTGCGTTGTCATTGTCGTCTGTGAATAATTCAATGGCGTGGGTAAAGTCTTCTATCGCCTCTTTGTATTGCCTTAAGGCGTTATACGCAAGGCCTCTGTTGTGATACGCCTTTGCTTTGTCATGGTCGTCTGTAGCTAATTCAATGGTTTCCGTAAAGTCATCTATTGCCTTCTCGTATTGCTCTAAGTTTCTATATGCAAGGCCTCTGTTGTAATACGCCATTGCTTTGTCATGGTCGTCTGTAGCTAATTCAATGGTTTCCGTGAAGTCATCTATTGCCTTCTCGTATTGCCCTAAGTTACTATACGCAATCCCTTTGCCTAAATACGCCATTGCTTTGTCATAGTTACTAGCGTGAGGATGATGAATAATGCGAGTAAGTAAGGCTGTACACTGGTCATACTTTTTATTGTTAATGTACATTATTGCTTCGTCTTGAAGTTCTGCTATTGTCTTTTCACTCATGGTCTACCTCGCGCTGCGGATTTACAAGCCCTCATTTATGCACTCCCTTCCGCTTGCGTGTGCTTGCCTTTGCGCCGCCCTGCTACCAGTTTTTTTAATGCATCAAGAAACAAGCCCATGGTTTCAGTATATGACATTGATACTCTACGTATATTGTTTTGTGGGGATGCGCCCCCACACCCCCGCGTATTAAGCAAACGTTTCTTATGCCGTTCATGGCGTAGTGACCGCTATGCTCTCGACTTTGATGCAAACTCCATGTTTGCACACAGTATCTAGGTTATTACTGCTTTAGCACACAGCATGTTTTTTCTTTGATGCAAGCTCCATGTTTGCACCGCACAGCGGTGCTTATGCAATAGTTTGCATCCGTTCACGCTTCGCGTTCTCGACTTTTTGGTTCTTTTGCTATAAGCTCCATCTTTGTGTCGCTTCGCGACACTTATTTTAATCGTTTCTAGCCGTACCCTCCATGGCAGCCAATGCGTAGCGTCCCTGCTACGGCTGTCGCTACGCTCTCGACTTTTCTTCTCTTGCGTCCTCACAGCCGTGCCATGGAGGGCACGCATAGGCCGACAAGGATGGTAAGCAACCCTGCGCCACCTGTGCGTAGCACCTCAATGTACTTACGCCTATAGATAAGTACAGTCGCGCAAGCGCATTACCCGTGTCATAGCTCATAAGGCTAGCGAGTTTTCTTTGATGCAAGTTCCATGTTTGCGCTGCACCGCAGCGCTTATGCAATAGTTTGCATCCCCTCGCTTCGCTCGCGACTTTTTGGTTCTTTTTAATACTTGCGTATAGTATCTATGTTATTACTGCTTTAGCACACAGGATGTTTTTTTTCTTTGATGCGAATACTCCATGTCTGCTACGCTGCGCTCCGCAATCTGAATGTCAGCATCCTCTCGCTACGCTCGCTACTTTGGTTCTTGCTATAAGCTCCATTTCTGTGTCGCGTTGCGACACTTATTTTAATCGTTTCTAGCCGCTCGCGCTTGTCGCGCTCCCGACTTTGGTGCAAGTTCCATGTGTGTGCCGCACAGCGGTGCTTATGCAGTAGTTTGCATCCCCTCGCTTCGCTCGCGACTTTCTTGGTTCTTTTTAATACTTGCGTATAGTATCTATGTTATTACTGCTTTAGCACACAGGATGTTTTTTTTCTTTTCTTTGGTTCTTTTCTTTTCTTTTTTTTGCGTCCTCAAAAAAAAGAAAAGAAAGAACAGCCGTCCGAGTGGATAGCGTATTTAAAATCGCTGCTTGGCAACAAAAGACATTCATAAAAAACAGCGTTAGCAAAACTGCGGTAGCTTACACGCGCGGAAGCGCAGTACTGCGTCTTACCTCAAGGGGGGGGCGGGGGCATGCCCCCGCAAAGGCACGCGCGCCTCAGCACCATGCATAACTATACTGTAACTATGGATACAAAGCGTGCTGAGTTGTTTTATGAGCTGTTTGGTGTGCGGGCACAGGTGGAGGCTTGTGCTACTGCGCGTGTCAATTTGCTGGGGGAGCATACGGACTACAATCATGGTCTTGTCTTGCCTACGCAGTTGCCGCAGCGTCTGCATGTACTCATGGCTGCCGCCGAAGGTGCTGCTGCGGGAGGTTTGCGTATAGCCTCTGTTGCTCATGATGCGCAGCGGGGGCATGCGAGTACTCCCGTGTTTTCGCGCAGGCTTGCTGAGGGGCGGCAGGGGCATTGGTCGGACTATGGTGTGGCTGCCCTTGCTGAGGCCGCGGCCTCCATGGATGGTGCGCTGCCTTCCTTGTGTGTGCTCATTGATAGCGATATACCCATGGGTGCGGGGCTTTCAAGTTCCGCTGCCTTGGAGGTTGCGCTCTTGCGCGCCGTGCGTAGCATGATGCAGGGTGCGCATGCAGAAAGTCTTTGGGATGATTACGAACTTGCGCGCATGGCGCAGCGCGCGGAGAATGACTACGTTGGTATGCCTTGTGGGCTTATGGACCAGTTGGTGCTCAGCCTTGGTACTATGGGTTCTGCG
Source organism: Spirochaetia bacterium (assembly GCA_965196605.1). Taxonomy (GTDB): domain Bacteria; phylum Spirochaetota; class Spirochaetia; order WTKD01; genus CBDAKK01. The sequence goes on along the minus strand of CBDAKK010000001.1, from coordinate 104,347 downwards.
CTTTTCATTGATTTTTATGACGAGCGTGCTGCTGTGTGGCGTGGTGTGCCCTTGTTTGCGCCTGATGCTGCGGTGTTTTCGGTGCACTACTCAGGGCTTTCGCATGAGCTTGCACATGGAAGTGAAGACGGCTACGAGCGGCGGCGCAATGAGTGTGAGCGCGCTGCTGCTGCTTTGGGCGTGGAGCATTTGAGCGCGTGTAGCATTGATGAACTAGTGCGGCATGAGGAGGGCATGGACGGCGTGCTTGTAAGGCGTGCGCGTCATGTTATAACGGAAAATGAGCGCGTGAAACTGGGCGTACAGGCGCTTGAGCGTGATGATGTGGTCTCCTTTGGGGATTGTATGAACAAGAGTCATGAGTCGCAGCGCGATGACTTTGAGGTTTCGTTGCCACAGCTTGATGCCATGGTTGCGTGCGCATGCGCTTGCGGCGCTTATGGTGCGCGGCTTACGGGCGGCGGCTTTGGGGGCTCCATTGTTGTGCTGAGCAAGCCCAGCGATGTGCCGCGTATAAGCGCGGAAATTCAAAACTGCGTGGGTTCTGCGCGCTGCCTTGCCGTGCTGGAGCATGGCTTATAACTATGCGCCAATGCATGTGCGTGGTGCTCATGGGCATTTGTGGTTGCGGAAAGTCAACAGTTGGCAGCGCCCTTGCGCAGCGCCTTGGCTGGCGTTTTTATGATGCTGACGCCTTTCATTCGCAGGAGAACGTGGCGCGTATGCGGCGTGGTGTTGCCTTAAATGATGAGCAGCGGGGGCAGTGGCTTGATGACCTGCGTGAGCATATTACACGTCTGTATGATGAGGGGGTGCGCGCGGTTATAGCGTGCTCGGCGCTTAAAAAGGCATACCGCCGCGTGTTGTCTGCGCATGAGCACATGCATTATGTGTACTTGCACATTTCTAAGGCTGAAGCGCAGCTGCGCATGAAGCGCCGCGAGAATCACTTTATGCCGCCGTCTCTGGTGCAAAGTCAACTCAATGTGCTGGAAGTTCCGCAGGAGTCTGAGGGCATACGCTGCACTACCGTGAGTGCTGAGCGTAGTCTTGAAGAAATTGTAAGACATTGCGTACCAGTGTGTCAGTAATAGCGTTGCGTGGTGTATGTGCGTGTGTCTCATGTTACAATATGCGTGCTTTTTTTATTATTTTCCTTTGGGGTATGGGCATAATTGTAATTTTTGTTACAATGTTCTTATAGTTACATTTTATTATCGGAGGTGTCGTATGACTTTAGAAGAGAAAGTGGGGCAAATGTTTGCTGTGGGTTTTGAGGGCACAAGCTTTTCGGAAACCTGCCTTGATGAGCTTATTGCAAAGCATAAGTTTGGAAATTTTATTCATTTTAGTAGAAATGCACACGCGCATGATGGGTTGTATACCGCAGAGGAAAGCATGGCGGCAACGCGAGCGCTGAATGAAGAGACTGTGCAATGCTCACAGGCACATCTGGGGCAGCGTCCGTTTATTATGGTTGATGAAGAGGGCGGTTATGTTACGCAGGTGTTTAGTAAGACGCAACAGTACCCTGGCGCACGCGCATGTACTCAAGGTGCAACTCTTGAAGAGACACAGCGACTTGCCTGTGCCTTGGCACGCAAATGCGCGCAATGGGTTTTACGGTTGACCTTGCGCCCGTTGTTGATGTGAATAGTAATGAGCTCAATCCTATTATTGACGTGCGTAGTTATGGGGACACGCCGGAAGTTGTTGTCTCATATGCGCGCGCCTTTTGTAAGGGTTTGCAAGAGGGGGGCATGCTTTCTGTGTTAAAGCATTTTCCCGGTCATGGCGATACTTCTCAAGATTCGCATCTTACGCTTCCGAGGGTTGATCATCCAAAGACGGTCTTGCAAGATCGTGAACTTGCGCCCTTTGTTGCCTTGTTACAGGAAGTGCCCTTTATTATGACGGCGCATATTTTGTTTCCCGCCATGGAGAGTGAGAAGTTGCCCTCTACTTTGTCGAAGAAAATATTACAGGATTTTTTAGTGGATGAATTGGGGTTTGGCGGACTTATTATCAGTGACTGTATGGAGATGAAGGCAATTGCGGATAATTACCCCAACTTTGCGGTTCAAGCGGTGAAGGCGGGCGTGCATGTGTTGTTGGTTTCTCATACGCATGAGGTGCAGATTGCGGCAAAGGATGCGGTGCTTGCGGCGGTGCGTAGTGGTGAGATTTCCGAATCTGTCATCGATAGGGCGGTGGAGAAAATTCTCATGTATAAAAAAGATATGGGGCAGATTGGTGATGTGGAGGAATTGTCTGAATATCCACAGGAGCTTGTTACAAAAATTAGTAGTGCAGCTATTACTATGTCGCGAGACAACGGCTTTTTTGTGGATGCTTATGAAGAGGAATGTGTATACGTTGATGTGTTGCCGAAAATTTCCAAAGCTACGCTTACTATGCATGAAACGCTTGCTGAGTATTTGCCTATGTTGCCTGTGTGGCCATTGTCCTTTGATTTTTCTGAAGAGGATATTGCGCGTGTTTGTGATGTAGGTAAGGGTAAGAAGGTGCTGCTGGCTACGTATGATGCCTTATTGTCTCCTATGCAGCAGCGCTTGTGTAAGGAGTTGTATGAGTGTACGCAAGACTTGTGCGTTATTGCTATGAAAAACCCTCATGATATAGAGGCCTTTGATTTTGTTAAGAGTTATTTGTGTACCTATGAGTATACGAGTTGTTCTGTACAGGCGCTTTCGCAGTATCTTTTGCAACGCTATCAGGCTTCATAAGTGCCTAGTAGTTATACGAATTGAGAAAGAGGATACTACATGCGTAGTACTGTGGCGCATCGGCTTTCATTGCATGGTATGTGGAAGCTTGAGAATGTGAAGAAGAAGGCGGGGAAGCATGTTGCCACGACTATGAAGCTTCCGGGTGATGTCGTGAGCGCCTTGTTGGAAAGCGGGGATATTCCCGACCCTTATTATGGCGTGAATGAGCATGAATGCGCGTGGATTGGTGAGCAAGTATGGAAGGTGTCGCGTACGTTTTTAGTCGATGACGAAATCTTGAGGTATGACCATATACGCCTTAGCTTGGCCTTTGTGGATACCTTTGCTACGGTGTTTATTAATGATGTGAAGCTTGGTTCTACGAGTAATGCCTTTCGTTCTTATAGTTTTGAGGTGCGCAAGCATATACGCCGCGGGAATAACACCATTGTTATTGTGTTTGAGAGTGCGCTCGATGTAAGTGCGCGTAGGGTAAAAAAACTCCCCTTTGCTGTGCCCGCTACGCGCAACTTTCCTGACTATATACGTGCTGCGGGTATTAATACCATTAGAAAGCCGCATTGTCATGGTGGTTGGGACTGGGGTATTACGCTTATGGTGAGCGGAATATACGAGTCAATTGCTCTTGAATGTGTTGCAAATACGCGTATTGTTGCGGTAACGCATGAGCAAAAGCACAGCAAAAAAGGTGTTGCGCTTGTGGTTACTGCGCAGGTGCATGCGTATTGCGCGAGTCGGCATAGTATTGTTTTTTTTGTTGATGGGGTGAAGCGTGAGGTTACGCAAGACTTGGAGGAAGGGCTCAATTATATATCGCAGACGCTTTTTATTGCAGAGCCGCAGTTGTGGTTCCCCGCGGGGTATGGCGAGCAGCCTTTGTATAGTCTTAGTGTTACTACCGATGATGGCGCGCGCATTGTGCAAAAAGTAGGTTTGCGAGAGCTGCGTGTTGTAAATAAAAAAGACAAACATGGGAGTAGTTTTACCATTGTGATAAATGGTATTCCTGTTTTTTGTAAGGGCGCAAATTGGATTCCTTGTGATGCGATGCCTGCGCGTCAAACGGAAGCGGTGTATAGGCGTCTTATAGAGGATGCGCGTAAGGCGAATATGAACATGCTGCGCGTGTGGGGAGGCGGGCAGTATGAGAAGGATGTGTTCTACGAATTATGCGATGAGTTGGGTATTGTGGTGTGGCATGACCTTATGTTCTCTTGTTCCCTCTACCCCTCGGCGGATTGGTTTTTACAAGAAGTGGGTGATGAGATTGCGTATCAACTGCCACGGCTTCAGCATCATGCTTGCATTGCTTTGTGGTGTGGTGACAATGAGGTTATTGGTGCTTTGACGTGGTATGAGGAGAGTAGGGAGCATAGAGACAAGTATGTCGCAAACTACGTGCGTCTTAATGATTTTGTGGCCGCGAAGTGTGAGGAGCACGACCCCACAAGGGTGTTTTGGCCTTCTTCGCCGTCAGATGGCGAGATGCGTTTTGGTGACAATTGGCATGAGGATGGCACGGGTGATATGCACTATTGGGACGTGTGGCATGCGGGCAAGGATTTTGAGGCGTACTATGATGTTAAGCCGCGTTTTTGTTCGGAGTTTGGGTTTCAGTCTTTCCCCGCCTTGCCAACTGTTGCGTCTTATGCTGAAAAAGATCAGTGGAATATCACTGCGCCGTTCATGGAGCATCATCAAAAGAATGCGCGTGGTAATTCTATAATTTTGGAGATGTTTAGTCGCTACTTTAGGATGCCGACGAATTTTGAAGAGCAACTCTATTTGAGTCAAGTGCAACAGGCGCTTGCCTTGCAAATGGGCATAGAGTATTGGCGTACTACGCGCCCGGTTTGCATGGGTACTTTGTATTGGCAGCTCAATGATAATTGGCCTGTCGCGTCTTGGTCGTCCATAGATTACACGGGGCGGTGGAAGCTTTTGCATTATCAAGTGAAGAAATCATTTGAGCCTGTCTTGCTCACCTTGCGGCGTAAGGGGGGCATGTGTGAAGTATGGGCGGTGAATGATGCCGTAGAGGCTTATGAGGTTTCTATGACTGTGGAGATTATTGCGTTTGATGGTGCGGTGGTCTTTGCTAAGAATGTGAAGCGGATGCTCGATAAGCAGGCTGCCGCGAAAATATATGAGATGCCTATAAAGTGGGATGGGCGGGAATACTTTGTGTGTCTTTCATATGAGAATCCGCAGACGAGGAAACGGCATGAAAGCGTGTTGTGTCTTGAAAAGTATAAAGCATGCGCTATGCAAGAGCCGAACATACGCCACTCGGTGAAGCAAACGGCACAGGGTTTTGCTGTTACCTTAGAGGCGGATCGTCCTGCGTTTTTTGTTTCGTTAGAGCAGTATGATGATCTTGGTAGCTTTGACGATAATATGGTTGCGGTGTTACCGAAGCGCGGGGTAACGGTGAACTTCACGCCTGTGAAAAGCATGAATTCTAAGGCTTTTGAAAAAGGCCTGCGTGTTTTTTCTTTGCGTTGAGTTGTTTGAGATGTGTATGAAATAAATATTTTAGGAGGATTTATGAGATATGTGAGAATAGTAGGGCTTGTTTGTGCCTTGCTTGGGGTAACGGTTTCCTTGTGCGCACAAGGTGTGAAAAAGGAATTTGGAAATTTGAGGGCGCGCTGGGCGGAGAATTTTCTCGGTAGTCCCAACAAGCCCTTTGATGGTGCTTTGAAAAGCATGGTGAAAAGCACCAATAAGCATGCCAAAAAACATTGGCAGAACATGCTCACTGGGGGTGCGCGTAGCGCTAGTTTGTGGAGTGACCTCGGTTTAGACAACGCCAGTGATGTGGGAAAGAAGGCTTTAGGTCCTCATATTCGCACTTCGTACCAGCGCTTGTTTACCATGGCAAAGGCATATCGTTTGCGTGGTGGAACCTATGAGAATGACGAGGAGTTGTTGACTGCTATTGTCGATGGCATGACCTTTCTTGTTACGAATTATTACAAAGACGGTGTCGAGGAGTGGGGTAATTGGTGGCACTGGGAGCTTGGCATACCACGAGATGTGCATAATACATTGACCTTGATTTTTGATGATGTGCCGAAGTCGCTTATTGATGCGCATGTGAAGGCGACAAAATACTTTGTCCCTGAGGCTACGCACTTGGGTGCGGGTGCAGGAGCAAAGCATTCTTCAAACCCTAAGTATCGTGAGTCTACGGGTGGAAACCGTACCGACAATGCTCAGATTGTTTTGTTGCGCGGAATATTGTCTGAGAATGAGGACGAAGTAAAACAAGCATTACGTGCGCTGCCTGCGGTCTTGCAATATGTCGAGAGTTCAGATGGCTTTTATAAGGATGGTTCTTTTATTCAGCATTATGATATTGCCTACAATGGCACGTATGGTAATGTGTTGCTGGGTGGTTTGGGTTTGCAACTGAGTCTTGTTGCGGGTTCGCGTTGGCAAGCAAGCAATTCCGCCTTGAGGGAAATATACCCCCTTATCTTCCGAAGCTACGAGCCTTTTTTGTATCGTGGGACTATGCTTGATTTTGTTAATGGTCGTGCCATATCTCGTCCAAGCGAGCAGGGGCATGACGTTGGGCATAGCGTAATGCGCTCTCTTGTGTATTACATTGATGGCGCGCAGCCCGAGGACAAAAAGCGCCTTACGGCTTTGCTTAAGGCTTTGGTGAGCAAGGATGATGCTACGCATTTTTTTGCGTCCACCAAGAATGTGGTTAATTATCAAAAGGCCTTGGAAATTATTCGGAGTACGAAGATTGTTGAGAGGCCTGAGCTTATTGGGCATTTTAGCTTTCCTTCCATGGATAGAGTCGTTCATAGGCGTAAAGGGTGGTTGTTTAGTCTTGCGATGCATTCGAGTCGTGTTGGTAACTACGAATGTATGAACAATGAAAACCGTAAGGGCTGGTACACTGGCGATGGGATGACCTATCTGTATAATGGGCAACTTGATAGCTACCGTGATTTTTGGGCAGTCGTGGATAGCAAAAGGCTAGCGGGGACAACGCTTGTTGATGAAGCTATAGCGCCGTGTGATGGACAGCGTAATGCAATAAAAGGCGGGCGTAAAAAAGCTATGGACTGGGTTGGTGCGCTCAAGCTTGGGGACTACGGTGTTGTGGGTATGGACTTTGTGAATGCAAGTGCTAGCTTGAATGCTAAGAAGTCTTACTTTATGTTTGATGATGAAGTGGTGATGCTGGGTTCTGATATTGTTTCAAATGGCGTGGGTGACCCTGTGAGTGTTGTTGCTAACCGTAAGTTGCCAAGGCGCGATAATGCTCAGGTGTATGTTGATGGTAAGCATTGGCAGTAGGCTGATAGTGATGGAGCAAAGAAGGCCTTTCAAGCACAAGCTATGTCGACCTTTAGTATTCGTAGCACAAAGCTTGCCAACGCCGATGTGAATTATGTGTTGCTTGCTCCTGCAGATATTGTGCTAAAACGCGAAAAACGCACGGGTGATTGGAGTGATATTGGTACGGGCACGGGGGCTGTAAGCGCTTCTTTTTTCAGCGCAGAGATTCAGCATAAGATTGGTGCGAGTTATGCTTATGCCTTGTTGCCTAACCTCACAGGTAAGGAGCTTGAAGCCTATGCAAAGAAGCCTAATATTGTGGTTGTACAAAATGACGGGAGCGCTCATGTTGTGAAGGACACTGTGCTTGACGTATTGGCTGCGAATGTTTGGGTTGATAAGGATACAAGCTTGGATGGTTTGGTTACCACGTATAACAAAATGAGCATTATGCTACAGAAAGACTCTGAGGGTTTGAAGGTTGCGCTTGCCGACCCGCTTCAAAAGCAGGCTAAGCTTTCCATAGCTTTTAAGCAGCCCGTGCTTTCATTGAAGGATCCCAAGGGAAGAGTAACGCAGGTGAGTTTGCACAGGCTTGACATTGATGTGTTTCATCTTAAGGGGCGTGGATATGTGTTTACTGTGAAGTTTTAGTAGTATGCTTGCGCGTTGTATTAAAAATTAAGTGGCGTAACCTTTGGGTTACGTAAATATATAAGGTATACAGGAGGCGTATATGAAATTATATAAGGGCTACTCAGTCGTGGCGTTGTTATTGGTGGTGCTACTTTTGGGTGTATGTTCAAAAGAGAAGCAAGAGGATGGGAAACTTACCTTGAAGGTATTTGTCTACCTCGATAGGTCTGACGAGGGTGATTCTCGAAGTTTTGATAAGATAGTCGCGGCGTTTGAAGAAGCGCATCCTGACATTAAGCTTGAGTTTGATTATTTGACTGGTGAGCCCTTTCATAACAAGCTTCAAGCCATGAATACCTCAGATCAGTTGCCGGATGTTTTAACCTTGTGGCCGGGTAAGCGTACGGGTAATGTTAGGGCAGCGGGAAAGATTAAGGACTTGCGCCCATGGCTCGAATCTTATGTGCATGAATTTCATCCTGCTACCTTGGTTGCGCAAGGTGAGAATGGCGAGATTTACGAGTTGCCTGAAAAGATTACGGCTACGCATATTATGTATACGAACACACGCCTTTTGGAAGAACTTGGGCTTACGTATCCCAAAACCTTTGAGGAACTCATAGCACAAGGGGAAGTTATTCGTAAGGCGGGCTACATTCCTATTGCTATGGACAACAAGGACAGGTGGCAAATGCAGTCAACCTTGTTGAGTGCTTTGGTTGAACGCACTGCTGGTAGAGTGTGGGTAGAAGATGCACGAACGGGAAGGGCTTCATTTACCGATGAGGAGTTTGTCGAGGCGCTTGCTGTTATTAAAAGAATACATGATGCGGAACTTTTTAGTCCCGGCATTAATCAAGCCGAGTATGGTAGGGCACTTAGTGACTTTGTGACGGAAAGGGCGGTGTATTTCATAGACGGGGAGTGGCGTACGACCAATTTGGAACTCGAGGCTTCTGAAGGGTTGCGAGAGGCAATTGCGTATAATGTGTTTCCACAGCTCCCCAATGAGCGAGGGCAGGCCAATTCTACGGCAATAGTGCCCGGTACGGGTTATGGCATGAATGCAAACTTAGAGGGTGAAAAGGCGGAAGCGGCGTGGAAGTGGATTTGGTTTTATTCCGGGCCTAGAGGTTCAAAAATCAAAATAGAAGAGGGAGTTGTGCCTGCGTATGCATTGCCTATGCCCGATACTGCTCCTGTTTTGACAAAAAAACTCGGGGCGTTTATAGCAAATACACAGGGTGGGTATGTGCTTGATGATGTTATGGATGCCGAGGGCATTGGAGTTTTAAACACGGGCTTGCAAGAAATGATGCTTGGTAGCATAAGCCCACAGGAACTTGCTGAGAAGTACGAAGCATGGGTTGCAGAACATGATAGTGGCAGACGTAATGTAAGTAAGTAGGGCTTGTTAAAGAATGGTGCAAAGGGCTCAGGATTACATACATATAAATATATAAGATATACAGGAGGCGTATATGAAATTATATAAGGGCTACTCGGTGGTAGCGTTATTATTGGTGGTGCTACTTTTGGGCGCATGTTCAAAAGAGAAGCAAGAGGAGGATGGAATTACTTTGAAAGTACTTGTCTACCTCGATAGAGCGAACACAGCTGATGCTCAAAGCTTTGACAAGATAGTCGCTACATTTGAAGAAACGCATCCTGATATCAAGCTTGAGTTTGATTATTTATCGGGTGAGCCCTTTCATAACAAGCTTCAAGCCATGAATACCTCAGGTCAGCTGCCGGATGTTTTAACCTTGTGGCCGGGTAAGCGCACGGGTAACGTTACGGGATCGGGAAAAATTAAGGATTTGCGCCCATGGCTCGAACCTTATGTGCATGAATTTCATCCTGCTACCTTGGCCGCGCAAGGTGAGAATGGCGAGATTTATGAGTTGCCTGAAAGAATTACTGTAACCCATGTTATGTATACGAACACACGCCTTTTGGAAGAACTGGGACTTGCGTATCCCGAAACCTTGGAGGAACTCATAGAACAAGGGGAGGTTATTCGTAAGGCGGGTTACATTCCCATAGCTATGGATAACAAAGACAAGTGGGAAATGCAGTCAATGTTATTGAGTGCTTTGGTAGAGCGCACTGCTGGTAGAGCGTGGGTAGAAGATGCAAAGATAGGAAAAGTTTCATTTACTGATGAGGAGTTTGTAGAGGCGCTTGCTGTTATTAAAAGAATACATGATGCGGGACTTTTTAGTCCCGGCATCAATCAAGCGGAGTATGGTAGGGCGCTTACTGACTTTGTGACGGAACGAGCGGTGTACTTTATAGATGGCGGGTGGGCTACGAATACCTTGGAAGTCGAGGCTTCTGAAGAGTTGCGAGAAGCAATTGCGTATAATGTGTTTCCAAAGCTCCCCAATGAGCGGGGACAGGCCAATTCTACGGCCATAGTGCCCGGTACGGGTTATGGTATGAATGCAAACTTAGAGGGTGAAAAGGCAGAAGCGGCGTGGAAATGGATTTGGTTTTATTCCGGGCCTAGAGGCGCAAACATCAAAATAAAACAAGGGGTTGTGCCTGCATATGCATTGCCTATACCCGATACCGCTCCTGTTTTAACAAAAAAGCTTGGGGCGTTTATAGCGAACACTCCGGGCGGGTATGTGCTTGATGATGTGATGGATGCTGAGGGTGTTGGGGTTTTAAACACGGGCTTGCAAGAGATGATGCTTGGTAGCATGAGTCCACAGGAGCTTGCTGAGAAGTACGAACAATGGGTTGCGGAGCATGATAGTGGTAGGACTCAGTAAACTAAAACATGAGCATGGTTAAAAATGCGCGAGGGAGGCTAGGTAGATTATGAACAAGGCTATGGCAGCGCTTTCCATGGTGCGCTCTAAAACCATAAAAGACAAAATAAGCTATGGGCTTCTCATGGGTCCTGGTTTGTTTGTGTATTCTGCCATTGTTATATTTCCTATATTCTTTAGTGTGTATTTTAGCTTTACGCAATGGTCGGGTAGTGGCGCTGCCGTGTTTGTGGGCTTGAGCAACTACAAAAAATTGTTTGCCGACCCTGTTTTTTTGCATGGCGTGAGAAACAACGTGCTCATTATGCTCATCTCGGTTTTTGGGCAATTACCCCTTGGCTTGATGTTCGCATATATCATACACAGAAAGATGATACGTGGGGTGCAGTTTTTTCAAGCGATGATTTTTCTGCCCATTGCTATTTCTGCGGTCATTGTCGCTATTTTGTGGAATCAAATTTTTGCCCCGGGGGGTCTATTTACTTCTTTAATACGCATTCTCACGGGCAATCCTACCTATGTGGTGCGTGTTTTTGAAAACAAGCAGTATGCAATAGTTCCTGTGTTGTTTGTGATGCTGTGGATGTATACGGGTATTTACGTAATTATTTTTGTAGCCAACATGCAAAAAATACCCCATGCTCAAATAGAGGCTGCTTTGTTAGAGGGTGCTTCGGAATATCGCATTATGACGGGTGTAGTCTTGCCGCAAATGAGAGTTGTGGTGTTTACTACAACGATTTTTGCTATTGCGGGGAGCCTTAAGAGTTTTGACCTTATTATTGCCATGACGGGTGGCGGGCCTGCGCATTATACCGAGGTCATGTCTATTTATATGTATTTTCAAACCTTTCGTTATTACAATTATGGCTTCGGTAATGCAATTTCTACCGTGATGATAGGCATCAGTGTAGTGCTCATTTTGTGTGTGCAACTGCTGTTTAGGTTTGTGAATAAAAAATATGAGTAGGGGAGGTCATATGCTTATTGCTCATAAGCGTAATTTTTTGAGTAGGGTTACGCGTTATGCTTTTTATGTGGTGTTCATCGCTTTTGCGTTTTTAACGCTTGCGCCGCTGATATGGCTTTTTTATTCTGCTTTTAAGCCCCATGTCGAAATAATAAAGAATGTCTTTGCCTTACCAAAGGGCATAGCCTTTACCAACTTTGTCAATGCGTGGAAATTCGGTAATCTTGGGGTCTATCTTCTCAATAGTGTTTTTTATTCGCTTGTGGCAAGTTCAATAACTGTGTACTTGGCCATGTCTGTGGGTTATGCACTTCATTCTTTTTCCTACGCTATTTCAAAAATACTCTATTCGTTTTTTCTGCTTGGCCTTCTTATTACGGTGCATGCCGTCTTGGTGCCGCTTTTTATTATGGAGACCAAGCTCGGTATTGCCGACACGCGCCTTGGGGTCATACTGCCCTACGTTGCGTTTGGCATGCCCTTTCTCGTCTATCTTGCTTCCAGTTTTATAAAAGGCTTGCCAAAGTCATTGACAGAGGCGGCGCTTATGGACGGGGCGGGGCATTTTGCGGTGTTGCATAAAGTCATTATTCCTATTTCGCGCCCCATAGTCTCTACCATGTTTGTCTTCTCGTTTTTGGCAAACTGGAATGAATTTGCGTTTGTCTTTGTACTCACAAGCAAGGTTTCACTGCGCTCGCTGCCCGTGGGTATTAATGCCTTTGCGGGAGGCATGGCGCGAAATTTTGGCTTGCTTTTTGCAACGCTTGTTATTGGTATTGTGCCCATTTTGCTGTTCTATGTTTTTTGTTATAAGCATATTGTTGCGGGTGTGTCTGCGGGCGCTTTAAAAGAATAACAAAAGGCGTGTGTTTGTAACAGGAGGCTATTATGGCGGCGGAGAAAAAAAACGTTGATATGATTGTGAACTTATACAATCTTCCAGATTCACAGCGCGTGTATGATGCGTGTGCGGAGCGCGAAATTATTGTGCGTAAGGCGCGCGCCTATGAAAAGCATATTGTAAGCGCATGGGTTGAAACTCATTTTACGGCTTCGTGGGCAAGTGAGGTGGAGGTTGCGTTTGCACGGCTGCCCATTGGGTGTTTTGTGGCTACGCAACACAAGCAGCTGCTAGGCTTTGCGTGCATAGAGAGTACGGCGCGGGGTTTTTATGGGCCTACGGGGGTGCTAGAAAGCGCGCGCGGTCAAAATATTGGGACGGTGCTTTTGTTGCGCTGCATGGAAGCCTTGCGCGAGTTGGGCTATGCCTACGGCATAATAGGCGGAGCGGGGCCGCGCGCCTTTTATGAAAAAGCCGTTGGTGCCCGTGTTATTGAGAATTGCCATGTGAAAACAACGGGTGAGACGAGCGTGTATCAAGACATGCTTTTGTAATTGTTGCGTTATTATCAGCCGTACAAATGGCACGCTACAAAGTTGCCCGCTTCGTGTTCTTTGAGTACGGGCGCTACTTCTGAGCATTGCTTCATGGCCTTGGGGCAGCGCGTGTGAAATGGGCAGCCGCGCGGCTTGTTAAGCGGCGAAGGGATTTCACCCCTTACAATTTTCTGTAGGCGTTGTGTTTCTTTTTTGTCCTGAGCAACCGGTGATAAGTGTGACTCCATGAGTATTTGCGTGTAGGGGTGTTTGGGGCTAGAAAATAATTCTTGTTTGGGTGCGTATTCTACCACGCTACCGAGGTACATCACGCATACCGTGTCGGCTATAAAGCCAACGACGGACAAGTCATGTGATATAAACAAATAGGTTAAACTATGTTCGTCCTTTAAGTCCAAGAGCAAGTTTATAATTTGCGCTTGCACTGACACGTCTAGTGCCGAGACTGCCTCATCACAAACAATGAGGTCGGGACGCAGGGCAATGGCGCGGGCAATGTTTATGCGTTGCCGTTGGCCGCCGGAAAACTGATGTGGATAGCGTTTTTGATAGCGTAGGGGTATGGAAACTGCTTCCAAGAGCTTGTCTATGGTTTCGTCATTCACCGCTTGGCCGTGAATTTTAAAGGGTTGTTTGAGTATGTTTGCAATACGTTTGCGTGGGTTAAGGGAGGCAAAGGGGTTTTGAAATATCATTTGCGTTTGTCTTCTAAAGGCTTGCATTTGCTCGGCGTTTTTTTCAAACACGCTTTCCCCCTTAAACAAGACAGCGCCGCTGGTGTGAGGGTGCAAGCGTAGTAGCGTTTTTCCTAAGGTGGACTTGCCTGAGCCTGACTCTCCTACAATGCCCAAGGTTTCACCTTGTTGTAGCGTAAACGAAACCCCGTCAAGGGCCTTGAGCGTTTCTAAGCCTTGTTCTGTTTTTATGGAAAAGTGTTTTTTAATATTTTGTACTTCCAGTATAGGTGCGTCTTTACTCATGCCTAGCCTCCAATGCATTGTAACACCACAGTGCATGTGACTGAGAGAGTCTCGTAGTTTGTGGAAATGCTGTTTGGCATATTTGGGTGCGTACGTCACAGCGTGAGTAAAAGGGGCAAGCCTTGCCAATGCTGCGCAGGTCGGGGATTGAACCTTCTATGGACTGTAGTCACCGCGCGTTGTTCTGTATGTTTGCGGAACTTCTCGGTAAAGATGCGAGCAGCCCTTTGGTGTAGGGGTGACTGGGCTTCGCAAAGACTTCTGCAACGCTGCCTTCTTCTACTTTTCTGCCCGCGTACATCACGGCTACTCGGTCTGCGTAGTGCGCAACAAGGCCCATGTCGTGTGTTATAAGCAAAATTGATAAGTTGTTTTCCCTTTGTAGTTTTTGTAATAAAGAGAGAATTTGAATTTGGGTTGTCGCGTCCAATGCGGTAGTGGGTTCATCTGCAATAAGCAGGCAGGGGTCGGGGGAGGCGAGTGCCATTGCTATCATAACGCGTTGTTGCATGCCCCCTGAAATTTGGTGCGGGTATTGGTGCATTTGCTTATGTGGTTCTGGGAGCTGGACAGCTTCTAATAAGCCAATGCTTTTTTCATGGGCTTCTTTTTTTGACATGCTTGTGTGTTCTAAAAAGACTGCGCTAATTTGTTTTCCAATGGTAAAAAGCGGGTTGAGGGACGTCATGGGTTCTTGAAAAATCATGGAAATACGCGTGCCTCGAATGGCGTGCAACTCTTTTGCGCTGCATGCTAGTAAGTCTTGCCCCTCAAAGTAAATTGCCCCTGTTTTTATTCTACCGGGGGGTTGAGGAATGATGCGGTTGATGGTTTGCGCAGTAACGGATTTTCCACAACCTGATTCACCAACTAAGGCAAATACTTCTCAATAGCGTATTGACAGTGATAGGTTTTGCACCGCTTGTATTTCGCCGCGCACGGTATCAAAAGACACCGATAGGTCTTTCATCTCTAGGGCGTAGTTTTCTTCATCCATAGTGCTTTTCATCTAATCTCCTCAATCCTTCAAGCGCGGGTCTAGTATGTCGCGTAGTCCATCGCCTATGAGGCTAAATGAAAAAACGGTAAGCAAGGTCGCGAGTCCGGGAAATGTTACAATCCACCACGCGGAGGTAATAAACTCGCGCGAAGATGCTATCATGAGCCCCCACTCTGGCGTGGGTGGTTGCGCGCCAAGTCCCAAAAAGGAGAGCGCGGCGGTTGATAAAATGGCAGAACCAATGCCTAAGGTTGCTTGCACCATGACGGGGCTTAGGCAGTTTGGCAAAATGCAGGAGAACATAATTTCAAAATTTCGTGCGCCTAGGCTGCGCTCAACCAAGACGTAGTCTTGCTCCTTTTCTGCCAAAACCGATGCCCTCATAAGACGCGCATAGCGTGGCATGTTGGTAATGGCAATGGCTATCATGGCGTTTACCAGACTGGGTCCCAGTGCTGAGACAATGACAATGGCAAGTAAAATATAAGGAAAAGATAATATGATATCGAGTATGCGACTTATGAATTTATCTACAAGTCCTCCAAAATAACCCGAAATAAGACCGATGATCCCTCCAAAGAAGAGCGCAATGCTTACTGAGAAAAACCCAATGAAGAGCGATATTCTCCCGCCATACAATATGCGCGTGAAAAGGTCGCGCCCTAAATCGTCGGTGCCCAGTATGTGTCCCGCTGTAAAGGGAGGGAGGGAGCGATGGGGGATGTCTTGAATAAACGGGCTATAGGGAGTTAGCAAGGGCGCGAGTATTGCCGCAATGAGCAAGATACACAGCATGATAAGTCCACACATTGCCGCCGTGTTTTTACGAAAGCGCAGCATGAATTCCTTGGTAAGCGATATATCTTCAATAGTTATTGCTTCTTTTGTTAGTGGTGCTTGTTTTTGTTCCATGTTCTATGTAAGGCGCTCACTGTACGCTTATTTTAGGGTTTATGTACATGTAGAGAATGTCTACAAGTAAGTTGATAAGCACGAAGACGGTGGCAATGAAAAAGACGCCGCCTTGCACTGCGGGAAAGTCTCGTGCGGAAATGGACTCGTAGAGCCACTTGCCAAGCCCTGGCCACGCAAAAATGGTTTCCGTAAGGAATGCGCCTGAAAGCAATATGCCGAACTGCAAGCCTATGATGGTGATAATGGGGAGTAATGCATTTTTAAGTGCGTAAATGCACACAATTTTTCTCGCGCTAATGCCCATGGCTTGCACGGTTTTTATGTAATCTTGCTTCATTACTTCGAGCATTGAAGTGCGCGTAATGCGCATAATGCTTGCAAGTGGCAACAATCCTAAGGTAATACTCGGTAAGACTATGTGGCGCAAACTTGATGTGAAGTACTTTATAGAACCCGTTTTGAAAATGTATACCAAGGAGTCTATGAGGTAAAATCCTGTAATGGGGTCAAAAGAATAGCGCGTGTTTATTCTGCTGCCTGTGGGAAACAAGTTGAGGTGTACGGAAAAAAACATTATGAGTATAAGCCCGAGCCAATAAATTGGCATGGAAATACCAATGAGGCTTACGCTGCTTGCCGTATAATCCACCCATGAATGTTTTTTTATTGCTGCGAGTACGCCTAAAAATATTCCGAGAACAGAGGCAAAGAGAATTGCTACCACGGCAAGTTCCACGGTTGCGGGGAAGAAACTCAAGAGTTCATGTAAAATATTCTGCCCACTACGAATTGAAGTGCCCAAGTCTAGGCGTAGCATGCGCAGTATGTAATTGCCGTATTGAACGATAAGCGGCTTGTCCAAACCCAGTTGTTCTCGAAGGCGTTCAAGTTGCTCTGCTGAGGCTCGCTCGCCCAGCATTACGCGCGCAGGGTCGCCCGGAATAAAGGCTATCATAAAGAATACAAGCGTAACAATGCCCAGCAAGGTGGGAATAAGCCACAAAAAGCGGCCGAGAATTATTTTACGTAGTACCTTACTATTCATAAACGCGTAAAGTCCATACTATGGGAGTCATGCACATGTATGTCCATGTTCTAAGCATAGCAGACTAGCAGACACAGTACAAAAAAAGACAGGCGCAATGCCTGTCTTTATAATGCTTTATTTTTCTATGCGCACCAATCGCAAGTTGTGATATTCACCCACTGGAGTGTGCACGTAGCCTTTTACGTAACTTTGTGTTGGAATGACGTTTACAGAATGACCAATGGGTACCCACGGTGCTTGGTCTGCAAATATCACCTGTGCTTTTTTGTACAGCTCTGCGCGCTGACCTTGGTCGCTATGGTTTTTGCTTGGTCTATGAGCTCGGTAAACTCCGAATTTTTCCAATACGCAATGTTACCTGCAGGCTTTACCGCAGCATGTGCAGAGAGCAGGACATTGAGAAAATTGTCGGGGTCACCATTGTCGCCAATCCAGCCTAAAAAGGCCACTTCATGAAGCCCACTGTCTGTGCGTTCTAAGTGCGTTCCCCAATCCAAGAGCTCAATGTTTGCACCAATACCTACATCGGCAAGCTGTGCTTGTACTATTTCAGCAACGCGAGAACCGTCGGGCATGTATGGACGTGTTACGGGAATAGGCCACATAGTGAATGTAAAGCCATCCGGATAGCCCGCTTCTGCAAGAAGTTCCTTTGCTTTCTCGGGGTCATACTTGTACTTTTCAAGATCTTCTGTATAGCCCCACATGGTAGGTGGCATTGCCGAATACGCAGGACGCCCTAACTCGCCGTACACCGCAGCTATGATGTCGTCTGTATTAATGGCGTAAGAAACCGCTCGGCGTACTCGTACATCATCAAATGGTTTTTTTTGCGTGTTAAACGCCATGTAGCCAATGTTTAAGCCCGGCTGTCTTTCAATGGCAAGATCTTCATTAACATCAAGCCGCGCTATGTCTTCGGGTGAGGGGTAGAGGATGATGTCAACTTCGCCTTTTTCTAAGGCAAGGGCGCGCGCGGTGGGCTCAGGAATGACTTTGAATACAACCTGCGAGAGTGCGGGTGCTCCTCTCCAGTAGTTTTCGTTTGCTTCTACAGTAATGCTGTCGCCCTTGATCCATGAAACAAACTTGAAGGGGCCAGTTCCCACGGGGTTGTTTGTTGTATCTTCTTTGTAGGTTTCAATAGCAGTTGGTGATACAATGGCTATGAAGTTCATGGCAAGTGACGCCAAAAATGGCGCATTGGGTTCTGTAAGGGTAATTTGCACGGTGTGCGAGTCCAGTGCCTGTACCTCGTCGACTATCGTGTTAAAGTTCATATAGCCCCAATATTTGTAGGGTCCATATTGATAGTAGGGGTGGTTTTCATCGTGCTGACGCATAAAGTTAAAAACCACCGCGTCTGCGTTAAACTCCGTGTCGTCGTGAAACCTTACGTTTTGTCGTAACTTGAAAGTGTAGGTTTTTCCGTCCTCTGAAAGCGTCCACGATTCTGCCAAGACAGGCTCAACTTCGGTTGTGCCCGGTTTAAAGCCGACCAATCCTTCAAAAATTTCGCCCGTAGGCATAAAAGACTCTCCGTCTGTTTCGCGCGCGGGGTCAAGTCCCACCGAATCGCCTGAACGCGCAAGCACCAAGACTTGTGGTGCATCACTGTCTTCACCACAGGAAATACTCGTAAATAGTAGGAGGCTTCCCGTAATAAAAAACATTGTTATGAACGTATGTATGAAAAAATTCTTCATAGCAATACTCCTTTGAATTTCAATAAAATAAGTGTTTGATAAGATGCTTACAATAACAAGCATTATCAAATTTGTTACATAATATTATATGGGGTAATTCAGTCTCTGTAAAGGGTCAAGTTGCTCCTTTGTGGGGGGTGCCCCCACGCCCCCTTTGGGGTAAGACGCGCTATTGCGCTATGCGCGAGTGAGCTGCACGCCATGTGTATTTTGCTTCGCAGTGTTACGTGAACGCGTCTTGTTGCCAAGCAACTATTCTAAATATGCTATCCATTCGGATGGCCGTACTTGCTATAAGCTCCATCTCTGTGTCGCGTTGCGACACTTATTTTAATTGTTTCTAGCCGCTCGCGCTTTTCAGCGCTCACGACTTTTCTTTTTTTAACATCCCTGTCAGCCTTAATGCCCCGTCCATGGGGCAGCTGTCATGACGGAAAAGTCGAGAGCCGAAGGCGAACGGATGCAATCCTTTAGATTGCGGAGCGCAGCGTAGCAAAGATGTTACTTGCATCAAAGAAAGAAAGAACCAAAGAAAGAAAAGAAAACATCCTGTGTGCTAAAGCAGTAATGACATAGATACTGTACTCAAGTATCAAGATTGTATGGAAGTAATTTTGTGTGAGTGCGGTGCAAACATGGAGTTTGCATCAAAAGAGTCGAGAGCACGAAGAACGGGCGACGCCCGTGCCACGGATGGCACAGATTGGGCGCCAAGGATGGACAGCCGTAGCAAGGATGCTACGTATTGGCTGCCATGGATGGTACGGGTGCAAACTACTGCATAAGTGCTTTGTGGGGGGGGCCTTATGTTAGTCCCAACAAGCGAGCTATGGAGCGGGCGGTAAATGTAAGCCTTGCTTGTGCTTGTGCGCGTATTTCTTCCCATGGGGCGCTTTTGAGTGTGCAAGAGAATATGGCGCACACGCCTTTTTCGTACAATGAAGCAGCAGAGTCATCAACGGCACCACAGAGCATTATGACGGGTACTTTGTGCTTTTGTGCGTGTTCTAGCACGCCGTAGGGTACTTTGCCATAGAGACTCTGTCCGTCTACTTTTCCTTCGCCCGTTATTACAAAATCAGCGCGCTCCAACAGCTGGTCAAACTTGCAGTAGTGAAGTACAGTTTCTATGCCAGAGCGTACTTGTGCGCCGCAAAAGACCGAGAGCGCCATGCCCAAGCCGCCCGCTGCGCCCGCACCTGCAAAGTTTACGGCCTCTTCAAAGGCTTGCGTGTTTGCACAGGCTTGGTGAACTGCCTGCGCGTAGTGCTGCATGCCTGCTTCCAAGGTTTCCACCATGGGGGCGTCTGCGCCTTTTTGTGGTGCAAACACGCGCGCAGCACCTACGTCGCCTATGAGCGGGTTTTGTACGTCAACTGCTACGCGTATGTGGCAGTTTTCAAAGGTGTAGGCATTTGAGCAGTCTATGTGCGCTACGTGCTGCAAGGCCCTTCCTCCGCGTGGTAGCTCTGCGCCGTTTGCATCAAGCATGCGCACGCCCAGTGCTTGTGCCATGCCCATTCCCCCGTCTACAGTTGCAGAGCCGCCAAGGCCTACAACAATGTTTGAGACTTTGCACACATGCGCTGCTTGTAAGAGTTGCCCAAGCCCGTAGCTTGAGGTGTGCATGGGGTTGCGGTTTTCATGTGCAACCTGTTCCAGTCCTATGGCGGAGGCGCAGTCCACAAATGCCACGTCGTGTTGCTCCACTACGCCAAAGCTTGCTTCTCTCATGGTGCCGTCTGCGCTTTCTACGCGTGTGGTGCGCATTTCTCCACCCAGAGCATTGGTCAAGGTTAATGCGGTGCCCTCGCCGCCGTCCGCCAAAGGCATGCGTGTGTACGTAGCCTGCGGCAAGTCTTGTTTCATGCTTTGCGCTATGCTTTTGCACACTTCCGTAGCGCTCAAGGTCTCTTTAAATGAATCGCATGCTATGAGAATGTGCATATATAATTAGTCTATCGTATAGTGCAAGGAAAATGTTACACTCGTTGAAACATTTCCGTTTGCTTTGTAGACAAAGGGAAACGAGACGCGCAGCAGGGCGGGTTTTATGCGTAGCGTTCCACCCATGGTAAAGGTGAGTTCTTGCATAATTTGCGACTTTGGTTTCTTTTTGCCTGCTGTGTTTGTATATACTCGCATGTTTGTTTGGAGGCGCATGAACGTACTGAGGTGTGGGAGTATGTCGTTTTTGGTGAGGGTTGCACCGATTATGAGATGTATGTGCTTCAATGGGGCGTTTACAATGCTGTGCCCTTTTTGTTTCTGGTGTGTGTACTGCGTTGTAATGCTACCTGCCATGTCAAGGGATTTGTATGTAAGCCCGTAGTGTAGCAGTGCCTTGTGGCGTGCGTATTGAGACGCAAACTCGTAGCGTAGGAGGAGGTAGTGTGCACTATGTGTGCTCGGTAGCTCTTGCTTCCAGCTGAGGTAGTACTGCTGATGTATGGTCTTGTCTATGCCGCGCTGGGCTGCTGAGAGTTCGGTCATGGGGTTGCGGTAGTCTATGTTATAGCGTAGGCGGAGAAAAGAAATGAGCGCGTATGAAAGCGTAAGCTCTGTGCTATGTGACCACAGAGTACGTTGGTGTTCCATTTGACTGCTCAGGTAGTCGGGGCTTGCCCCTTGTGCAAAAAGTGCAAGGCTAAAGGGCTTGGGACTAAGGCGGAGTAGGGCGGACGCGCCCCATCCCATGGGGAGGGTGTCGGGGAGGCTGAGCTTTGCTGCGAGTTGTGCGTGCACAACAGGTGTGGTAATCTCATGTCTTGTAGCTACGCTGTGTAGTTCTAAGCTTGTGGGGAGGCGCACATACCATGACTGCGCGGCAGTCTTTGAAGTCTTAAGGGAAGTGCGCATGGAGTATTGGTAGAGAAAACTCGCTTTGTAGGTTTTGTGCGCTCCTGCTGTAATGGTAGTGGCAAGCCCGGTGCTGCGTAGCGCATGCGGCGCGCGCACGTTTGAAAGTCGTGTCCATGCGCTGAGGTCAAGCCATGGTTGTTGCAGGTGGAGTGCTATTCCCAAGGGCATGGTAGTACTAGCATGTTGTAGCGTCCAACGTATGCGTTCATACAATGAGTAACTCCATGCGCGGGTTTTTGAAGCATCCTCAAGCACGCGTAAAAAGCCATGTGAGGCTAATGAGCCTGCTGTTATTGCATCACCCGCAATTCCAAAGCCAAGGCTTACTTGGTCGGGTGTGGTGCGCTTCCATAAAAGTAGCTTTTGTGCAACGTGCTGTATAAGCGGGTTGTTTTGCAGGTAGGTGGTGGGACTTGTGGTAACAACCTGCTTTTGTAATGAGAGGGAAAGTACGCTACGTTTGTGAAGGGCTGCAGGTGCCTTGCTTGTTTTTGTGGTAGCTTGCGGCGAGGCGAGGCAGGGTACAAGGCGCAGCATGCTTAAGCAAACCATGCATAGGACGTGCAGTGTAGTGCTCTTTGCTGCTGTGTGTAAGCGCCTCATAGTGCTAAATACTCCTTGTGAGGCTTTGTTGCTTTAATGTTGACTTATGTATACTTTTTCCTATACATATTAATATTATTTTTTATTTAAGGAGTTCAGTATTATGCATAAAGATAGTAAAACTACATATAACACAGTACAGCGGGTACGAGAGCTAATTCGAGTACTTGGCCCGGGTATTATGACCGCTACTGCTGCGGTAGGGGGATCTCATCTTGTCGCATCTACCAAGGCAGGCGCTATATATGGTTGGCAGTTGGTGGGGCTCATATTGCTTGTAAATCTTTTCAAGTATCCTTTCTTCCGAGCCGGGGTACAGTACACCATGGCAACGCGCAAAACCCTTATTCAAGGTTACGGAGAAATGGGACGGGGCTATTTATGGTTGTTTAGCATACTTAATGCTATTTCGGGCGTAATTAATACTGCTGCGCTCTTGTTGTTTAGCGCCAGCTTACTTGGGTACTTTCTACCTATACAAGTTCCATTGACTACGCTTGCGGTTGTAGTGTTGCTTTTATGTCTTGTAATTCTTTTTCTTGGGCACTACAAGGCACTCGATAGGCTTTCAAAGATAATTATGGTTGTTTTGGTCTTTACTACTATAAGCGCAGTTGTTATTGCAGCGCTAAGAGGCGGTACAACACCTGCAAGTTTTCAGTCACCTTCTCCATGGACTATTGCATCCATTGGCTTTCTTGTCGCCATGATGGGGTGGATGCCCGCTCCTATTGAAATTTCTTGTTTCACTTCCGTATGGTTGAAACAACAGTGCAAAGAAACGCAGGTTACAAAGCAATCTGCTTTGTTTGATTTTAACCTTGGTTATATTGGTACCGCGGTGCTTGCTATTGTCTTTTTATCCCTCGGCGCATTGGTTGTTCACGGTACGGGAGTGGAATTAAAAAGTTCAGGCATAGGGTTTTCTCATCAACTTGTGAGTATGTACGCATCCGCAATAGGACAATGGTCACGGTATCTCATTGCTATTGTTGCGTTTCTCTGTATTTTTGGCACCACCATTACTGTGATAGACGGCTATCCACGTACCCTAGTTCAAGCAGGGTTGTTATTAAAAAACAAGCAGTTGGAGGATCGTCGTTATTATCACGATGGGGTGGTAATGACAATAGTAGGTGTTCTTGCAATAACCATATTGTTCTTTTTTCGTGCATCCTTAATGGGCATGCTCAATTTTGCAATGATACTTGCGTTTATAACCACTCCTTTCTTTGCTCTGCTTAATTACAGACTCATAACTAAGACAGACCTTCCAGAAGGTTTAACGCTAAGCAAACCATTAAAGGGATTGTCGCTTTTAGGGCTTGTGTACTTGTTTGGCTTTTTAGCCGTATTTATATGGTGGAAGTGGATATTATAAGCGTATTACCTTTGTGGGGGCTTGCCCCCACAGCGGCTTTTCTTTGATGCAAGCTCCATGTTTGCACCGCACAGCGGTGCTTATATAATAGTTTGCATCTCTCGCTTCGCTCGTGACTTTGGTACTTTCTTCATAATTGCTCTTGTATCTTGCTCCCTATGGCGTAGCCTCACAGGATGTTTTTTTCTTTGGTGCGAGTACTCCATTTTTGCTACGCTTCGCTTCGCAATCTGAATGTCAGCACCCCCTCGCTACGCTCGCGACTTTTTGGTTCTTTTGCTATAAGCTCCAGTTCTGTGTTGCTGCGCAACACTTATTTCAATTGTTTCTAGCCGTACCATCCTTGGCAGCCAATGCGTAGCGTCCCTGCTACGGCTGTCCATCCTTGGCGCCCAATCTGTGCCATCCGTGGCACGGGCGTCGCCCGTTCTTCGTGCTCTCGACTCTTTTGATGCAAGCTCCATGTTTGCACCGCACAGCGGCGCTTATATAATAGTTTGCATCCCCTCGCTTCGCTCATGAGCGTCCTAACAGCCGTCCCATGGATGGTTAGCATCGCACTCATACAAACTTATTTCCATGCAATCTTCATGCTTGCGCATAGTATCTATGTTATTACTGCTTTAGCTCACAGCATGCTTTTTTCTTTTCTTTTTTTCGTGCCAAAAAAAGAAAAGAAAAAGAACAGTCATCCGAGCATATGTCATAGTAGACGCGGCTGCTTGACCGCAGAAAAAGTTCATACAAGACTAGCGTGAGCTTTAATACAAATGCCCGCGCATAGCGCAATAGCGCGTCTTACCCTAAAGGGGGCGTGGGGGCACCCCCACAAAGGAAAACGTGCCTCCCATGGTTGCAGTGATTTCAAAAATTAATGTGTTATAATAAAAACATTGATTAGTTATGAACAGGGCGTATCGTATTTATTTGTAGCGTCGCGCGTAAAGTATTGAATTTGTTTTTAGACCATTTAATCAACGTATAGGGGGAATGATGGAAGAAAAGACTTTGGGATTTCTTGAGTATTTGTATCGTGGAGAGTTACGCCATGATTTATTTTGTACGGATATGTAGGAGCGCGGATGAGGCGAAAATAGCTGCGTTTATGAATGCGTATACAAAGGTTGTCGGTGCTTATTCTGCAAATGAGCTTGAAAAACATGGTGCAATTCCCGATGATTTGATGCGCGATCTTAAAGACACGGGTATTTTTGGGCTGACAATACCGACTGAATACGGTGGCCTTGGGTTTAGCATTACGGAATATTTGCGCGTTGTTGAAGAAATGGCTCGCATGGACATGGCGCTTGTGTTAGTGCCGCTTGCGCATCTTTCTATTGGCATTAAGGGCGTCTTGCTGTTTGGGAATGAGGCGCAAAAACAGCAGTATTTGCCACAGGCAGCTTCAGGTGACATGGTTTTTGCCTATGCGCTTACAGAGCCTGCCATTGGTTCAGATGCACAGAATATTAGTACAAGCGCTATTCGTTCAGAAGACGGAGAGTACTATATTTTGAATGGAAGCAAGACTTATATTACGAATGCAAACTACGCAGGCGGCTTTACGGTTTTTGCGCAGCTGGATGATGATAAGAAAGGGCGCATGGGTGCCTTTATTGTTGAGAGAAGCTGGGAGGGGGTGCGTGTAGGCAAGGATATGTCGAAAATGGGGCTTGCCGTTAGTTCTACTGCCGCTATTCAATTTAATGGGGTAAAAGTGCCTAAAAAGAACCTCATAGGGAGCGAAGGAGATGGCTTTAAGATTGCCATGAATGTACTCAATTACGGGCGACTCGGGCTTGGAGCGGCGTCTTCGGGGCTTATGAAGCAATCGCTTCATGACATGCTGGAACGGGCAAACAAGCGAAAGCAGTTCTCCGTGCCTATTAAGTCCTTTGAACTTATTCAAGAAAAAATAGTCCGCGCGCATGCGCATGGTTTTGCGAGTTCTGCAATGACGTATTTTACGGCACGCTTGCTGGAGCAAAACCCCTTGATGAATGTTGCCATGGAGAGTTCGCATTGCAAGCTCTATGGCACAAACAAGTGTTGGGACACGCTTTACGATGCCTTGCAGACTGCGGGCGGCGCGGGCTTTATTTCGACCATGCCGTATGAAAAGCGCATGCGCGATTTTCGCGTTACCACTATCTTTGAGGGTACCAGCGAAATTCACTCCATCTACCCACCCCTTACCCTTTTTCGGGACTATGCCAAGGACATGAAAAAACGCGGCGGGCTTGCTGCTCTTTTCGCTATGATGCGTCTTTCATCTAAACGCTTGCTTACAAAAATTAAGGTTTCCAGCGCTCGGTTGCAGCGTGCTTTGAAGGTGGCGTGCGAAAGCGAGGCTGTTTTTAGAAAGCTAGCATATAAGGGGCTTGTGAAATATAAGAAGGACATTGTGCATAAGGAGTTTTTCTTAAGGCGTATGACGAGTATTTCTGTGTCGCTTTTTAGCTTGGTGGCAGCGGTGGCGTACCTTGAGAGCACGAGGGAGGCCGATGCTCGGGACTCATTGGCGCTTGACTACTTGATTGAGGAGGCAAAGCGCACGCAAAAGGAATGCGGCTTTGTAGAGGCAAATGAGATTGAGAAGGCTCACCACAAGTTGTTTGTTGCACTTGATGCAAGCGCAGACGGCGATACAGCGCCTGCGTAACATTACGTTACGCAGAGGCGTCTGCTCGCGGTTGGTCTATAATCCGGGGTATGCCTGATAAAAACTCAGGCCTTCTTTTGCCAAACGCTCAATGAGCGGCGCGGGCTCAAAACGACTCCCGTACCTAGCTTGCAAGCCCTGAAGGTTCTCGTATATGGTTTTTGCGCCCTTCGCGTCTGCCCATGTGAGCAATCCACCACGAAATGGCGGAAAGCCTGTGCCCATGATAAGCGCGAGATCGAGTTCCCACGCAGATTGCACTACAGACTCTTCCAAGGCGCGCGCAGCTTCGTTAATCATCATGAAGAGCGGGCGCTGTAGTACGTCTTCAAACGAGACGCCTTTACTACTTTTGCGTAAGAGTTTCGCTATCATGACGGTGATTCGTGGATTGGGTTTTACTGCTTTGTCATAAACATAGAAACCTGAGCCGCTTTTTTTGCCTAGCAGGGGATTGTCTGCATGCGCGGCGTTGTACTCGGTAAGTTTTGAGAAGAGTGCGCCCGTGTTCATGCGTTCTCCGTAGGCCTCATTCAGTGTGTGTGCAACTTTATGTCCTACGTCAATACCAATTTCATCGAGCAGCCTTAATGGACCCATGGGCATGCCCCAGTTTTTAAACGCTGCATCTATGATAGTTACGCTGCGTCCTTCTTCGAGGAGTTTCACCGCTTCGTTGAGGTAGGGCATGAGTAGTCGATTCACAAGAAAACCGGGGCAGTTTTTCACCACAATGGGAGTCTTGCCCAAGGTTTTTGCTGCATGTACCGCGCGGGCAATGGTTGTTTCAGAAGCATGCGTGCCCGCAATTATTTCCACAAGGGGCATGCGGTGCGCGGGGTTGAAAAAATGCATGCCGCAAAAGCGCTGTGGGTTTTTCAGGCTTGAGGCAAGCTCATCAATTGAAAGCGCCGAGGTGTTGCTTACTATAAGCGTGTCGGACGAAACGTAAGTCTCAAGCTCCGCAAGTACTTGTTGCTTTATTTTTACATTTTCGACTACTGCTTCTACCACCAGCGTGGGTTTGCCAATAGCGGCATAGTCCACCACCCCGGATATTTTGTTCATGCCTAGGCTTACGTCTCGCGCATCGGCTTTTTTTATTTTGACAAGCGTGTTGTAGACAGACTTTGCCTCTGCATAGCCTTTTTGTACGGCGTCCCACGCTATGTCCTTCATAACAACAGGTATGCCTTTTTTGCTAAAAAGCCATGCAATTTTTCCACCCATGACTCCTGCGCCCAGTACTGCGGCACTGGCAAGCTCAGTAACCGCGCCGTGGGGCATGCGGTGTTGTTTTTTTGCTTTTTCTTGTGCAAAAAACAATGCGACTAAGTTTTTGCATTGAGGTGAAGGAGCAAGGTCTCCAAAGGCTTCAAGTTCTATTTTGAGCGCACGCGTTCTAGTAGCGCCTGCGGCTTTTTGCAAAACGCGTATAGCTGCACCATGCGCGGGGTAGTGTCCTGCTGTTTTGCTGAGTACGTTTTTTCGCAGTGCCTTTATCACCATGCCCCTACCGAGAAAGAAATCTTCACTAAAAGCCTGTGCAAACTTTTTTTCAGCGCGCTTTTTTTTCAAGGTAGCCGTGCGCTGTGGTTGCGTTACAAGCTGTTGTACAAAACGCATGCCCCAGTCTTGCAAAAACTCTTGCGGATAGGCGGCATCGACGAGCTTTATTTTTGCGGCTTTTTTGGCGTCTACGGGCTTACCCGAGAGTATCATTTTTGCAGCTTGCACAAGGCCTACGAGGCGGGGCAGGCGGTACGTGCCGCCAAAGCCCGGAATAATGCCGAGTTGTGTTTCGGGCAAGCCAAGTTTGGTTTTTGCACCTATGACCGCAATGCGGAAGTCGCAAGAAAGGGCGAGTTCAAGCCCGCCGCCCATGGCCGCGCCGTTTATAAAGGCAATGGTGGGAAAAGGCAGGTCTTCAATTTTGTTCATAATCTGCTGCCCCATGCCCGCTTTTTTCATGGCATCTTCGCGCTTCTGTATGTCTGCAATTTCGTGTATGTCGGCGCCTGCAATAAATATCGACTCCTTGGCGCTTTGAAATACAAGTGCCTTTACGTCGTCTCGCGTTCCAAGAGCATCGAGGTGTGTCTCAAGTTCACGCATCACGGGTGTTGAAAGCTTGTTTACTTTTTCGCCTTCCATATCGAAAATAAGTTGTGCAATTCCGTCTTGTACTTTGAGCTGTATGGTATTCATCATGCGACCTCCAAAAGAAGGGCTGCGCCTTGCCCGCCGCCTACGCACAGTGTGGCAAGCCCCGTGTTCTTTTTACGGCGTCTCAACTCTCTGAGCGTGTGTAGCACTATTCTCGTGCCCGTCATGCCTACGGGGTGGCCTAGTGCAATTGCGCCACCATTTGCATTGAGCATGCTTCGGTCAATGGCGCCGAGCTTTGACTCTCTGCCTAAAAAGGTCTTTGCAAAAGCATCCGAATCAAAGGCGCGTTCGCACGCTATAACCTGCGCTGCAAAGGCTTCATTGAGTTCTACGTACCCAATGTCTTTCATGGTAAAACTTGTACGCTCCATGAGGCGTGCTGTAGCGTACACCGGACCCAGTCCCATGCGATCGGGCTCAAGTGAGGCGTATGCATAATCTCGAACATAGCCGAGTGGCTCAAGCCCTCGTTGCTTTGCTTGGTTTTCACTCATGAGCAAAAGCGCCGCTGCGCCGTCGGTGACTTGCGAAGAATTGCCCACAGTTACCGTGCCGTTGCGCTTATCAAAATATGGCTTAAGTTTTGCAAGCGTTGCAAGGCTTTGGTTTGCGCGCGGGCCTATGTCTTGCCTCACCAGGCTTTCAAATTTTGGCCACGCTGCTAATGGTGCAATTTCTTCGTCAAAAATGCCCTGCGTCTGCGCCTTAATAGCGCACTCATGACTTCGAAGTGCAAATTCATCTTGTTCTTCACGAGATATATGAAACTCTCTCGCGAGGTTTTCCGCAGTAAGCCCCATGATAAGCCCACTCACCGGGTCGGTGAGGCCTTGTACTAAGCCAATGGTGGGTTTTAGCATGCGCAGACGGAATTGTAGAAGCGTTTTTATTTTTGCCCCCAGGGTTTTTGCCCTCATAAGACGGCTTATGAAGGCCGTGTATTCCTTACCAAAAAGCAGCGGAATATTACTCATGCTCTCCGTGCCCCCTACGAGAAACACAGACCCGCGTCCTGCTTCAATTTTGTTGACAGCGGCGGTAATGGATTGCACGCCGCTTGCACAGTTTCTGTGCACGGTCTGCGCATGTACGGCTATGGGAACGCCTGCTTTAAGCGCCGCTACTCGTGCAATATTTGCCGAATGCGCAGGCTGCGCAACATTTCCCAGTATCACTTCGTCTATCTCAGTTGCATCAATGCCACTTCTGTTTACAACTTCGCGCAGCACATGCGCGGCAAGGTCATCAGCCTGCGTGTCTTTCAGTATGGTGCCCGTCTTTGCCATGGGGGTTCTCATTCCCGTTACAATTGCAATTCGATTCACGATATCCTCCAATTATTTATATAAGTCTTCAATAATATCTTGGTACATTTCTTCAATGGTAAAGCGCCGCATTTTCATCGTTGCGGTAAGTTCTCCGTTCTCAATGCTTGCGCTGTGATCCATGAGGTGAAATCTTTCAATCCGCTGTGCGCTATGCAGCGTAGCGTTAACTTGCGCTATATGTCCTTGTAAATAGTCACGCATTTGCGAAGACTCAAGAAACTCTTCATCCTCAATACTTGTTGAAGCAATGCGTTTTTTCAACTGTGCAAGCGCCTCCATATCTGGGAATAAGAGCGCTACGACATATGAACGGTTCTCTGCAAAAATAACTGCTGCATCAATACCGTCTATTTTTGCTAGCTTTTGTTCAATGGGCACGGGGGCTACGTATTCGCCTGTCGATTTTTTAAATAATTCCTTCTTTCGCCCAACTATGCTTAAGTAGCCCTCGCTATCAAGCGTGCCCAAGTCACCCGTGTGTAACCAGCCGTCTGCTGTAATGGTATTTGCCGTTTCGTTTGGCATGTTGTGATATCCTTGCATGACGTTTGGGCCTTTTACAAGTATTTCGCCGTTTTCTATTTTTGCTCGCACTTTTGGAAATAGTTGTCCCACCGTTCCAAGTTTTCTATGGTCGGGGTAGTTTGCAGCAATGACGGGTGAAGACTCGGTCATGCCATAGCCTTCATAAAGAGGCAGTCCTATGTTTATAAAAAATCGACCAAGACTTGCATCGAGTTTTGCGCTACCGGAAATAGCAAGACGAATACGTCCGCCAAGACCCTCTCGCATTTTTTTGTAAACCAAGGCATCATAGAGTTTATCAAATGCGCCTGCGTCTTTTGTTTCATCTCGCGTTTCGGCACGCCGTATTGCCGCCTTTCCAATAATTTTTTTTTAAGCCATGTGCTTTTTCAACACCCTGCTTCATCTTCAAGTAAACCTTTTCTAATATGCGCGGCACTACGGTGAGTATGGTAGGGCGCACTTGTTTTATATAGAGCCCAATGTTTTTCGGGTCGTCTATAAAGTGTATTGGTATTTGCGAGGCAATGTAAAAATGTGCAACCATGCGTTCAAAGATATGAGCAAGCGGCAACACGGAAAGTGCAACATCGCTTTGGGGGTGAAATTTAAAACGCTCTGAAGTTGCATAAACCTGTGAGACTATGTTTGCTTGTGAAAGTTTCACACCTTTGGGTAAGCCTGTAGAGCCACTGGTGTAGATAATGGTTGCAATATCAGATGCCTTTACCAAATTTACGCACTTTTCAAATTCATTTGGGTCCTGCTTGGCTCTTTCTTCGCCTGCTTTAAGCAAGGCTTCAAACTCCGTGTGTTCTCCGGGGTAGCAAAATGTGATGATGTGTTTCAGTTCATTTTTATGTGCATGAGCTTTTTCACGTTCGTATTGATTACCTAAGAATAGAATCTTCATTCCAGAGTCGCGCACCTCATGCGTAAAACTTTGCGGGGCAATTTTCTTAAAAATGGGGACGGAAATACCGCCTGCAATTTGAATCGCAAAATCAAGCATAATCCAGTCTGGGCACGATGGTGCCATAATGCCTACGGAATCTCCCTGTTTTAATCCTAGGCTGAGCAACCCCAAGGCAAGGTTGGTAACGCGTGATTTTACTTGTGATGAAGAATAAGAAAATGATTGTTCGGCAGAGAGAAATTGTAGCACTCCTTCACGCGAATGAGAATCAAAAGATTCTACGAATAGTTCTGGCAAGGTAGTAAATGCAAACATGCCGCAAACCTCCTTAACATTTAAAATTATTCAAAAAGCATTTCAAAAATGTTATGCGATTTGAAATAACGTAGAGTATGTTGTCAATCTAGTCTATAGATTAGTATTTAAGCAATACCCATCTAGTCTAACAACGATAAAAACAACATGTGTCTTTTTAAGCTTGATTATATTCTAAGTCACGTATAACTACAAGACTAATGCTAATTTTTAGCATTGTGTAGAAGAAAGATAAGCGCCCTTGCTATACTAACAAATATATCAATAATTACAAGGGAGCATATCATGGCATATATTGCAGAGATACAAGCAAGACAAATATTTGACTCACGAGGAAACCCCACTGTTGAAGTGGACGTCGAGTTGGAGGACGGATCTTTTGGAAGGGCCGCGGTGCCTTCAGGAGCATCAACGGGAGAGAATGAAGCAGTTGAATTACGAGACGGCGGTGAGGCATATATGGGTAAGGGCGTCTTAAAAGCTGTGGAAAATGTAAACACCCTTATTGCGCCAAGGTTGCTAGAACTCGATGCACTTAATCAATGTGAAATTGACCAGACCATGATAGAACTCGATGGAACGCCAAATAAAAGCAAGCTCGGCGCAAACGCCATTTTAGGTGTTTCTATGGCAACGGCACGCGCGGCGGCAGACCACCTCGAATTGCCACTCTACCGTTACTTAGGACCCTACAACACCACCGTGCTTCCCGTACCCATGGCAAACATTATAAACGGTGGTTCTCACGCTGATAATTCTGTGGACTTTCAAGAATTTATGATAATGCCCGTAAATGCAGGTTCATTTACAGAAGCATTGCGCATGACAAGCGAAATCTTTCATACCTTGAAGAGCTTGCTCAAAAAGCAAGGCTACGCAACGTCTGTAGGAGATGAAGGTGGGTTTGCGCCCAATTTGCGCTCTAACGATGAGGCAGTGGAAATTATTTTGGAAGCGATAAGCGCCGCGGGGTATAAGCCACAAGATGAAGTGATGATAGCCCTTGACCCTGCGTCAAGTGAGTTTTATAACAAGGACGAACAATGCTATGAATTCAAGTGGTCGAGCAAAGAAAAGTATACAAGCGAACAAATGGCTTCATTTTACGCAGACTGGGTTAACAAATACCCCATTATCAGCATAGAAGATGGAATGGCAGAAAACGACTGGAAAGGTTGGAAGATGCTCACCGAAGCAGTGGGGGAAAAGGTGCAACTCGTTGGAGATGATTTATTTGTTACAAACGTTGCGTTTTTACAAAAGGGTATTACGCAAGGCGTTGCAAATAGCATATTGGTAAAGGTGAACCAAATAGGGACGCTTACCGAAACCTTTGAAGCTGTTGAACTTGCAAAGAAATCTAACTACACGGCAATTATGAGCCACCGTAGCGGCGAAACCGAAGATTCCTTTATTGCCGACTTGGCGGTGGCACTGGGCGTTGGGCAAATAAAAACGGGCTCCATGTCTCGCACAGACAGACTTGCAAAATACAACCAACTCTTACGCATAGAAGAAGAACTTGGCGATACAGCGCGCTATCCGGGTAAAGCTGCGTTTTACTCGATAAGGTAGCGTGTTTTTAAAGCACACATGAAGTATTTTATCAAAAGTTTTCATAGCTTTTACATGGCGTGATGCAATATGTAGCAAAATTGATGAAGTAGACTTTGACATTGCGCTTGTTAGAGCGAGTGGCTACGGAATATTTTTAGGTAATAGTGGGGAGTAGTAGAAAAACTCCTGCTTGACTCTCTACAAAAAAAAGTGGTGACAGGAGCCACCACTTTTTGTAAGGTACTATAATTTGTTTGCTGCTTGTGCAGCGCTGCGCGTAATTCCGATACGCGTTTTTATTGCAAGAGTTGCAATACTTGTGCGCTTTGGTTCTTCGCTTGAGCCAACATTGCGCGCGAAGTTTGTACCACGATTTGGTCTCTTGTGTAGTCTACAACTTGTTGAGCCATGTTAGTATCTCGTATGCGAGATTCCGCAGCTTGCAAGTTTTCTTCGCCAATAGACAAGCTCTTGCGATTGAAGTCAAGCCGTATTTGCGCTGCACCTAAACTTGCACGTTGAGCAGATACTCTTTGAATTGCATCGCTTACTTGTGCAATAGCTCTGTTTGCTTTATCTTGCGTTGAAAGCGATATGATGGGTGCCGCTTGTGTTGTAGGCCCTGCTTCTTGTAAGCCAAGACCTTGCGCTGTCATAGTGCCAATGTAAACGCGAATGCGTTGATCTACATTTGCACCAATATGAAGCCACATACTCGCTGTTACCGTGTTTGTTCCGACATCCTCAGCAAAGCGACCAGTAAGCAAATTAAGTCCATTGTATTGCGCGTTTGTTGCAACACGATTTACTTCATCCACAAGTTGTGCGACCTCTACTTGAATGTTTTCACGATCTTCAGATGTGTACGTACCGTTAGCAGACTGTACTGCCAGAACTCGCAATCGTTGAAGAAGCGCGTGTGTAGTATCCAAGTACCCTTCAGACGTTTGTATCATTGAAATACCATCTGCGGAGTTTTTCTCAGCTCGATTGAGCCCTTGAATTTGTGAACGCATCTTTTCAGACACAGCGAGTCCAGAAGCATCATCTCCTGCACGGTTTATACGCATACCAGAAGAAAGTTTTTCAGAACTCTTTTGCATGGATATGTCGTTAAACTTCCCTGCACGTTGCGCAAACATTGCGCTAAGATTATGATTGATGACCATAAGTCACCTCCTTCCATGGTAGTATCTCGGCATCCATGCCGATACTTCCTGTATCGGTATTTCGAGTTATAATCTTTATGCTAAAATTGCAATAGTTATTATGCCTCCCTACAAAAAAAGCGCACTTGTTTACATAGGCGGTGAAATGCCTAAACGCGACATCAAATTATGGAATGTCGACATGCACATAGCGGCGGATTCCGGAGTCCGCGCCTGCGAGCACTTTGGGTGCAAGCCCAATGTCATAATAGGAGACTTCGATTCGGTTTCGTATGAAGAAGCAACGCGACTATTCCCGCACGCAAAAATGATACGCCATGACGCTTACAAAGACCAAACAGATACCGAATTGGCACTGGTACATGCACAAGAATGCGGATGTGAGGACATAACCCTCATAGGGGGAGGGGGAGGCAGCCTAGATCACTTCATTGGTATTTTATACATTTTTGCCCGCAGCTACGCCCCACAGCGCATGATTATGAAAGACACACAAGTAGAACTCATTACGCATGCCTTTTCAGCGGAAGTACGGAAGGGACAGCACATTTCTTTTTTCCCCGTCATAGGTCAAAGCGCGTCTACAAGGCAACGCAGCACGGGGCTTGAATGGCAACTCGACACACACGCGCTTTCACACAACTTTACAAGCCTCAGAAACCTTGCAAGCGACACACGCGTAAGCGTTACCATGCAACAAGGAAAACTTCTCGCAGTGTGGAAACATCACGGCACAGCACAACGCTGTTCTTCATAACCATAAGCGGCAACTATCACAAGGCGCGTGAGCTCGTGGAAAAGCATCATAAAACACGCACAGCGTAAAAGCTGTTTTCACCAGCGCGTGTTTGTGGGAAACAAAATACCCTGCGCCGCTGATATAAGAAAATCATCGGTCATACCCGCGATGAAGTCGACCACCGCTTGTGTTCTGCTCTGCGCATCGCTGAGCCTATAAAGCATGCTATGCCCGCGCAGGTGCTTTGCCAATGTTGCATCAACCTCATATTCGCTTGCCTCATATGCCTCAAAGTCGTCCTTGTGACGCGTTATTGTTTCAAACACATGTTCATAAACAATGGAAAGCAACTTTTCACACTGCCTCCCTTGCTTTTTAAGGTAATCACTATGATAAATGCACGTGTAATTAAACGTCTTAAACAAACACATGGCCTCGTACACAGGCGCTGAAAAACCAATGCTCCCGTGCGCGCGCGCATGTTCTATAAGATCGCGCGTAAGGGTATTGATACTATCTGAATTGCTTGGAGAACCTAAGGCATGAACTATAGGCAAGGGCAGGGCATCTCCTTCAACAATGCCGAGTTTGACCGCGTCTTCGTAGTCCCTCCCTAAATAGGCTATTTTATCTGCCATGCGTATCACGCACCCCTCGTACGTGCTGGGGTAGGCCTCCCTATCATCAAAGCCTTCTATAGCTTGTACGACCTGCGTAGGCTCAATTACCTGTTCAAACTTTTCGCCGCAATGCGTAATTATACCATCTCGTACTGCATAGCTTAAGTTTAAAGGCGACAGCACGTCTACTACACGCAGTGAATGTAGCTCATGACAAAAGTTTTGCCCACTTAAGCGCTGCAACACCGACTCACCCAAATGCCCAAAGGGCGTATGCCCCAAATCATGCCCCATGCCTATGGCCCACGCAAGGTCGGTGTTGAGTCCCAGCGCGCGGCAAATGGTAACGGCAATGCTCGAAACGTGGAGTACATGTTCTAAACGCGTGCATATATGGTCGTTGGAAGGGGCAAAAAACACCTGCGTCTTGTGCTTCAGCCTACGAAACGGCGTTGCGTGTAATATTGCAGTAGCATCGCGGAAGTATACGCCGCGCGGATCATCGCCGTCTTTCTCACGCGTATTCACGCGCCTTTGAAGTTGTGCGTCCTCTAAAAGGTTTTGAAAAAACTGCGCGCTTGTTTCATGTGCCATACATCCATTGTAGTGCTTTGTGGGGGCACGCCCCCACGCCCCCCTTGGGGTAAGACACGGTATTGGCGCATGAGTGCTTTGTGGAGGGTGTCCCCACATCCCCCCACTGGGTAAGACGCGGTATTTGCACATGCAGTGGCATTGCTACCAGCGGTATTGTATGAACTCTTTCTGCGGCTAAGACGCTAGACGTATCATGCAAATACTTCGGATAGCTGTACTTTCTTTTCTCTTTTTTTAGCACGAAAAAAAGAGAAAAGAAAGTACCAAAGTCGCGAGCGAAGCGAGGGGATGCTGACATTCAGATTGCGGAGCGCAGCGGAGCAGACATGGAGTATTCGCATCAAAGAGAAAAAACATCCTGTGTGCTAAAGCAGTAATGACATAGATACTGTGCGCAAGTATTAAAAAGCATTAAAAAAAGTCGTGAGCACGAAGAACGGGCGACGCCCGTGCCACGGATGGCACGCATAGGGCGCCAAGGATGGACAGCCGCCCCATGTCCGCGAAGC
Source organism: Spirochaetia bacterium (assembly GCA_965196605.1). Lineage (GTDB taxonomy): Bacteria > Spirochaetota > Spirochaetia > WTKD01 > CBDAKK01. The sequence goes on along the minus strand of CBDAKK010000001.1, from coordinate 67,907 downwards.
GGGATGGAGTCCCGTGTAATTAACATGGAGCCGACATCATGGGGCATTAAGGCTGCCATGGACGGCACGGGTGCAAACTATTGCATAAGCGCCGCTGTGCGGCGCAAACATGGAGCTTGCACCAAAGAAAACTCGCTGTGGGGGACACCCCCACACCCCCGTGCATTAAGCAAACGCGTCTTGTGCCGTCCGTGGTATGACTGTGAGAGCGCTCATGAGCGTAGCGAGGGGATGCAAACTATTGCATAAGCGCTTTGCGTACTTTGCCGCGGCGCTTCCCTAGAGTTGCCTTGGCGCTTTGCGTACTTTGCCGCGGCGCTTTCCTAGAGTTGCCGTGGCGCTTTGCGTACTTTGCCGCAGCGCTTCCCTAGAGTTGCTTTGGCGCTTTGCGTACTTTGCCGCGGCGCTTCCCTAGAGTTGCCTTGGCGCTTTGCGTACTTTGCCGCGGCGCTTTCCTAGAGTTGCCGTGGCGCTTTGCGTACTTTGCCGCAGCGCTTCCCTAGAGTTGCTTTGGCGCTTTGCGTACTTTGCCGCGGCGCTTCCCTAGAGTTGCCTTGGCGCTTTGCGTACTTTGCCGCGGCGCTTCCCTAGAGTTGCCTTGGCGCTTTGCGTACTTTGCCGCGGGGCTTCCCTAGAGTTGCTTTGGCGCTTTGCGTATTTCGCCGCGGGGCTTCCCTAGAGTTGCCTTGGCGCTTTGCGTACTTTGCCGCGGCGCTTTCTTAGAGTTGCTTTGGCGCTTTGCGTATTTCGCCGCGGCGCTTCCCTAGAGTTGCTTTGGCGCTTTGCGTACTTTGCCACGGCGCTTTGCTAGAGTTGCTTTGGCGCTTCCCTAGAGTTGCCTTGGCGTTTTGCGTATTTCGCCTCGGCGCTTTGTGCAAAGCGCTTTCCCGCTTTTCTAGACTTGCCTGAGCGTTTTTTAAGAATTACTTTGAAACTATTAGGAATAATGTTTTGTAAATATATTAAGTTTTGCGCAAGCATAATACTAAGGCGCACACAAGCGAGGCACAAGAGAAGGCTACAATGCACAGTGCAAACCAGTCGCCAAAGCGGGTGTAGAGTGTTGTTGTTTTGGTGTAGATGCTCACGTCTTCGCTCATGCTGCCGGGGCTAAAGGAGGGGAGCATGGCGTTTATGTGCCCGTTGGGGTTTATGACCGCGCTCATGCCTGCGTTGGTGCTACGCACTACCGAGCGTTTGTTTTCTACTGCGCGCAGTATTGAGAGTTGCAAGTGTTGCATGGCGTTTGTCTCCACGCCTGACCACGCGTCGTTAGTTATGTTTACAATGATCTGCGCGCCCTTGCGGACAAACTGCGCGTTTTGTAAGCCAAAGCCGTCTTCAAAGCATATGGGTGTGGCGTAGCGCGCATGGTTGCCCTCAAGCAGCGTTAGTGCCTCTCCTTGTAGCCAAAAATGTACGTCATTCTCTTCCAGCATTTTGTAAAAGCGCGGAAAGGTTTTTTGATAGGGAAAGTGCTCGGTGAATGGCACAAGGTGGTTTTTGTAATACACGCCCTTGCGTGTTTTGCCTTGAAAGAGGTGGGCGGCGTTGTAGGTGGTGGCGTCTTCGTTCTCTAAGCCGCGCTCACGTTTTTCTTTTTCGCCTAAGCGTTCTCCGTTGCCTATGAGGAATTCTGTCTCGGGGTACTGCTCAAAGAGTGTGTAGAGTTTTTCAATGAGGCGTACGTAGCGCGCGTTTTGGCGGTATTTGCTGTGGTAGGTAATGGAGGGGACAAAGGCGGTTTCCGACCATATGACTATGTCGGGTTTTTTTCCTTTGGCGCGCATGACTTGGTGCGTTAAGCGCGTAAGTGTTTTGAGAGACTGTGTGTAGGCTTGTATTCCGCCCTCCCACGGGTCTTTTACGTGCTGTATGAGCGCCATTCTCACCGTGGGCGTGTTGTCCTTGTGTTGTTCAAAGGGTGCTTGTGCAATGTAGCCGTAGGTTATGATGAAGGCGCTTAAGAGTGCGTAGCTTGCAAGTGCGTATCGCAGCGTGGGTTGTGTGCGTATGCATGAGAGGAGCGCGCGGGTTATTTCATACAGTCTGGTGACGCAGCTTTTGAGTACGGGAGGTTTTTTGTGTGTACTTGCTTCTTGTGGTTGTGTTTTATGCGCGCTGCGTATTTGCACCATAAGGTATGCTCCAGCAAAAGCAGGGAAGGTTACAAAGAGCGAGAGTATCCACACGCCAAATATGTCCGCTGCTTGTATGAGGAGCGGGTGAAAGGCAAGTGCATAGCCGAGAATACCAAAGCTGTAACCCAAAAAGCCTTGTGTGCGTAAGTACTCGTAGGCAAGCCATAGGCAGGGCTGAAAGATGTACCACGATTTTGGAAATGCTTTGTGGAGCAGCTTCATCAGCGGTAGAATGATGGCAAAGTAGCTTGCGTATATGGCGGGGACTACAAGAAAGGCTATAGGGTTGAATGTTGCAAGCCATGCGTTGTGGAGCATGTAGCTTGTGGCGCCGTAGGCGAGCCCCCACAGTACCGAGCCTATGAATGATATACGGGTTATGAGTAGGGCGAGGGGGAGCAGTGCAACAAATGCAAGTGGCGCGCTCCCAAAGCGTAGCAGCGGGTTGGGAAAGGCCGCTGCAAAAAGGACGGAACTCAGCAGTAGTAGTAGCGTTGAAATTGCGCTGCGTTTTATAAAGTACCCAAGGCTGTGTTTGCGCTTTGAAGCGACGCCTTGCTGCTTGTTTGAGTGGTGCTTGCGGTTCATGTGCTTAAAAAATGTAGCTTTGGTTGTTTATAGTAAAGCAGCACGCCTATGGTTCTTCTTCAGTATGTAAGCCCCACACTGCGCTGCGTAAGTCCTTGCCTGATTTGAACGCTACCACGGTATGAGAGGGTACGTATACGGAACTGCCAGTGCGAGGATTACGTGCGTTGTGTTTTATTTTGCGTCTTCGTAGCTCAAAGGTACCAAAGCCCCGTAGTTCTATTTGTGAGCCTTGTGTAAGTGAATCCTTTGCTGCGTGAATAAACGCATCAACTACGCGCGCTATGACCTTAGTGGATATGGGCTCACTGCTCTGAGAAAGCATTTGTGCGACATCTTCAACAAGGCAATTCTTTGTCTTTTTCATGGCGCGCTAGTGGTTGCTTACACTATTCTGTGCCTTCACTTACAGGAGCTGGCTCCGCGTTTATAGGGGGCGTAGCTTCTAGTTTAGCAGCAGGCTTTTCCGTAAGCGTAGCTTGGTATTTTTTTACAAAATGCTTGTGAAGTCGTGACTTCAAGCGCGCACTTTTGTTTTTGTGGAAGACGTTTTTACTTGCTGCCTTGTCTATAAGACGGGTTGCTGCCTTAAGTAGTTGTCCACCCTCTTCGCTATCGCTACCCTTGTGTTTTACATACGCTTTTATAGCAGTTCGTGTTTGCGACTTTACCGCTTTGTTTCTCAAATATCTTTTTTTATTCTGCTGTATCCGCTTTTGTGCTGATTTAGTATTTGCCATGTGTTTATTGTGCATACTCGCCTTTGGGTTGTCAATGTGTGACGGCACCAGCCTAAAGTGAGGGAGTTGCCCCCACACCCCCCTTTGGGTAAGACGCTGTACACCATCCTTGGCGCTTTATGCGTGCCATCCATGGCATGTGCGTGGCACGAAAAAAAGAAAAGAAAAAGAACCAAAAAGTCGCGAGCGTAGCGAGGGGGGGCTGACATTCAGATTGCGAAGCGAAGCGTAGCAAAAATGGAGTACTCGCACCAAAGAAAAAAGCATGCTGTGAGCTAAAGCAGTAATAACATAGATACTGTGCGCAAGTATGAAGATTGTATGGAAGTAAATTTGTGTGAGTGTGATGCAAACATGGAGCTTGCATCAAAGTCGGGAGCGCTGAAAAGCGCGAGCGGCTAGAAACGTTAAATGGAGCGGAGCAAACGACCGCCCCAATGTCTGCGCAGCAGGATGGAGTCCCGTGTAATTAACATGGAGCCGACATCATGGGGCTGAGGGAGCGCCATGGACGGTGCGACACAGACATGGAGCTTATAGCAAAAAGCATGCTGTGAGCTAAAGCAATAATAACATAGATATGTGTGCAAGTATGAAAAAAGAGCCAAAGCAAAAAGTCCAGAGCCAAAGGCGCCGCCCGTGCCACGGACGGTACAAGAAGCGTTTACTTAATACTCGGGGGTGTGGGGGCAGATCCCCCACAAAGCACTTATGCAAATATCGCGTCTGATCCCACAGGGGTTGTGGGGGGGGCTCTCCACCATGTGGAAGGGTGCAATCATTACTGGGTAGTGGCTTCGCGCCATGCGTCTGCAAAATTATACATGAGTCTCAGCATGCGCAGTATTTTTGTACCGTACTCGGTTTCTTCAGACCAGCGCCCTGAGAGTGAACTTACGAGTGGAGCCGAGCCGAGCAAGCCGCTGTATTCAAGTACGGGGTAGCGCGGGTCTACTAAATTACCTCGTAGCGGTGCTTTTGAGGCATAGCCTTTGAGGTGTTGTATGTGTGCGCGAATGCCTATGGTTTCTGTAGCAAACCAATTGCCTTCTTTCCTATTGTCAACGCTGCCTATGCCCGCAAAGTTGTACTGGTTTTTGTGTAGCGTCCCGGTGAATTGCAGATAATCGGTTTCTAAAAGCATTTGTGCAAACGCAATGTCATGGTGCACTCCTTCTCGTGCTGCTTCTAGTACGTATGAGGATGCTATACGCCGTACGTATTCAGTATTAAGCGCGGGTATTTTGTAGAGTACAAATGCGGCGAGTTCGTTTGCGGTTAAAACGCCCTTGCTCATGATGGGCGTATCCGGCCATGGTTCTACTTGTTGTTCTGTGAGTTGTTTTTCCACCATGGGGGTGCTGGCAGGGTTTTCTATTTCACTTTTTGTAATTGTATCGCGCTCTGTTTGTGTGATATTCGTAGTATTGGTAACGTTTGTGTTGCTTGTGCTGTCTGTAGTCTCTTCCGTTGGGGTTGTAGTAGGGGGTATGAGCCTTGGTTTTTGTGTCGCTGTGGTAGTTGTGCTGGGTGTAGTGGGCAATTGTTTGTAGACGGTTTCGTTTTTTTCTTTCATGTATGCGTTGCGTTCTTTGGGCATAAAAATTATTTCAACGCGTCTGTTTTTCCATAGTTGTCTTGGGTCTTTAGAAAGTTCTTCGCTACCGCCGAGTACTTCGTATATAATGCGCTCTGAATTTACGTTTCTCTTGGCAAGTTCTTGAATTACTTGTAAGGCGCGGTCATTTGAGAGTGCGAGGAGTTCTATTTGTTCCTTTTGGCGTTCTTCTACGGTGCGTGTCACAAAGGCTGCGTGTCCGCGTACTAAAATGCTGCGCTCTTTATATTCATTGTTTGCTTCCGCCACTATAAAGTCTAAAAGTCCCTCAACGCCTCCCGTGTTTTCGTTGTACAGCGAAGAACTATATATAACGGTATTGCCTCGGAAGAATATAAGCGGCGTTCTGTTGTTTATTACTTCTTGCTTTATAAAAAACTTTGATGACTTTGTTGAGAGTACTTGATTGTCTTCGCTTACGAAGGATATCGTAACGATGTAAAATATTGCCGAATGTAAGGTGATTTCTGCTTTGGGTATCCACTCATAGCCCGCGTCATTCCAATTTTGCCCGGTGTCTGAGAAGAGCCGAATTCCATTATGTTCTGTAACTGATAGCTTCCACGTCTTAGCATAAGAGGGAGCCTCTGTCATAAAAACGTATGCTCGCCCGCCTGCAGTAGTTTTATAAGAAACCTGTATGCTTTGAAGCTTAAGTTCTTCTTGAGTTTGTGCTACCACTTTTTCAAGGGGCATGAGACTTGCCGCCGCCACAAGAGCACAAAAAATTATACAATGTTTAAATACATTCATGGTTATTCTCTACATAGTATCGACACATAGAAATTTTTATGTAGTATTTTCACATAGCTCGTACTATGATAATAATATTGTTGAAGAGTGCGGGGGTACATGAAACGCTTATTCTTAAAAATAGAAAGTATATTTTATACTATAGGTGATTTTAGCGTTTTTGCGGCGCGGGCACTTATGTACACCTTTACCCCGCCGTTTCGTTTACGTCTTTTCGTGACGCAATTGCATACCATAGGTATAGCTTCAATAGGCATAGTGGCACTTACAAGTATTGGTACGGGCTTTATATTTTCCTTGCAACTTACTACCGAGCTTTATCAATTCAATGCGCCTGAACTTGCGCCTAACGTCATAGCGCATATATTTGCGCGCGAAATTGGTCCGCTTTTCACCGCGCTTATGATAATATCAAAAAACGGGTCTGCCATAACGGCACAAATTGGAACCATGAAAATAACCGAACAGCTCAATGCATTGCGCACCATGGGCATACATCCCATTCAATACCTTGTAGGCCCTCGCCTTATAGCATGCGCGTGCATGTTTCCTGTTTTGGCGGCATTTGCAAACATAGCGGGTCTTTTAGGCGCGGCGCTCATTGTCTTTGGCTTGTTAAAAATAGAAAGTGCCTTTGCTATACAATACATGATTGAACGCGTGGCGCCTGAAGAAGTCATTGTAGGCATAAGCAAGGCTTTCGTCATGGGTATCGTTGTCTGCATCATTTGCTGCTACTGCGGTTTTAGAGGTGAGCATAGCTCGCGCGGTGTTGGAAAAGCAACGACCACTGCGGTTGTTGTCTCTTCAGTGAGCATTATCATGATAGATTTTCTCATGGGAAAGATACTTATAGATACGGGGTTTATTACGTATTAAAGGGAGTATGGAAACACGCGTGCAAGCATCACCTATATTGAATATACGCAATGTGAAAAAAAGCTTTGGAGGGCACCGAGTGCTCCGTGGGGTTTCGTTGAGCATTCCACGAGGCGCTGTGTTTTCCATATTAGGTAAAAGTGGTACGGGTAAGAGCGTGCTCCTCAAGTGCGTTATGAATATTCTGCATGTAGATTCAGGCGAAATATGGTATAATAACCGAGACGTCAGCAATTTGCGAAACAAGGACTTGCACGCCTTACAAGGCTTTGCCTATTTGTTTCAAGATGCGGCGCTTTTTGACTTTATGAATGTGGAAGATAATATCGCGTTTCCACTGCGTGAGATAAAAAAAATACGCGATACACACTACATACGGGGCAGGGTTTCAGAACTTTTGGAATGGATAAGCTTGCCCGGCATAGAGAAACTTATGCCTTCTGAATTAAGCGGAGGTATGCGAAAGCGCGTGGCTCTTGCGCGCACGCTTGCCATGGACCCAAAAATAATGCTCTGCGATGAACCTACTACGGGACTTGACCCCCATACTGGTCACGCCATTATGGAACTCATACGCAAGACCAACAAGAAGTTTGGTGTTACTTGCATAGTCATTACGCATGACTTACCAACGTCTTTTAGCATATCCGACTACCTTGCCTTTTTAGACGAGGGCAAAATATGCGCGTGCGCGCCCAAGGAAACTTTTATCGACGATCCATATCCCTTGTTACAGGAGTTTATAGGCCATGCCTTTGTGCATAAAGAACATGTGCTGTAGCTATAGTATAATTTGGGGTATATGACTCGTTCTCTTGTTCTCATTGGGCTTTTTGTTTCAGCAGTAGGGGCGCTTACTGTTTTTTACATAACCATACTCTCAGGGCGCATCACTTCTGGGGTATACGAGTTATACACGTACTTTCCAAATGCTAATGGCATTATTCCTGACAGTAGCGTGAAAATATCCGGCATAAAGGTAGGGCGTGTTGCGTCTCTTAAGCTAGAGAATGGCAAGGCGCGAATCAATCTTGAAATTTCAAAAGATATACAAATATACTCGGGCGACCTTTTAAAGAAAACAGCGCAGGGTGTGCTGGGCGCAGGCTTTTTGGAAATTGTACCGAAAAAAACGGGACGTATTTTAGAAAATGGCGATAAAATTACAAACGTAGAAAACAGCAAGTCCTTCGATAAGATTATTTCCCGCTCCGCAAATATAGCGGATAATGTTGAGAATATTACAAAGCAGATTGATATGTATATTACCAAGAGCGGTATTTTGCAAGCAATATCGAGAATAGCGCAGGAGTTGGAAAAGACGCTGCAAAGCATAGGGACTTTGACAAGTGAACTGGGCGCTGCCGTGCAAGTGAACACCATGGCCATATCACAAACTACGCAGGCTATTTCGCTTATAACGAAGGAACTTGAAATGTTGTTGGTTCACGACAAGTCCGAAAAAGAACAGGGGCTTTCAGACACGCTTGTTGCTATAAAAAACACCTTGCAGAACATAGAGAAAATTACAGGAAACCTCACGGACGGTGAGGGTACTATAGGCAAGCTGCTTACCGATGATGCCCTCTACGAAAACTTAGCGAAGGCTTCCGAGAACATTAGCAAAATTACTAATAGAGCTGCGGGGCTTGCTACAACCTTTGACTACCGCTTTGAAGGGCTCTTTTCTGAAACGGGGCAGTTTGCATCAAAAAATCACATCAACCTTCGCATTACGCCGCCAAATTCTCCGCGCTATTACCAAATTGGGGTAAGCCATGGAGGCCCAAGTTCTATTAAGGGTACGCGCAAATACACCTCGTCTCTTGGAGACACGGGCCTAAAGCTAAACTTGATGTTGGGACAAAACCTTTTTAAAAACTACCTCACCATACGCGGCGGACTTATAGAAAACACGGGAGGCGTGGGTATAGATGTGCGTCCTTTTAAACAGTGGGAAATAAGCACGGAGGCCTTTGACTTTGGCAAGGGAGCAGGGGCGTATTTGCGCGCCTATACCTACATTTACCCATTCCTCGATCCTGCAGAAAAATACAATCCACTTAAATGGTTGTACTTTGGTGGTGGAGTCGATGATGCGCTTTCAAGCTATAAGAGAACCTACTTTTTTGGAGTAGGCATTCGCATTCAAGATGAGTTTATCTACGACACGGTGAGATTAGTGCCCGTTGCTAGTAGTGCTGTCAAGGTTGCGCAATAGAGCATTCAGCTGTTTTGTGGGGGAGCTACCCCCACGCCCCCCTTTGGGTAAGACGCGGTATTTGCGCATGCCGCGCGGTGCACTATCATGTGCCGTGGGCTAAAATTTTGCCTTTTGTTGCCAAGACGCAAAGAGCACTATGCAAACATTTCGGATGGCCGTTCTTTTTCTTTTCTTTTTGAGGACGCAAAAAGAAAAGAAAAAGAACCAAAAAGAAAAGAAAAACATCCTGTGGGGCTAACGCCATAGGGAGCAAAACACAAGCGCAACTATGAAGAAAAAAGTACGAAAAAGAGTTGAGAGCGTAGTGACAGCCGTCCCATGGAGGGGACGTATAGGCTGACAGGGATGGTTTTCTTGGGTGCTTTTTAATACTTGCGCACAGTATCTATGTCATTACTGCTTTAGCACACAGGAGGCTTTTTGCTATAAGCTCCATCTCTGTGTCGCGTTGCGACACTTATTTTAACTGTTTCTAGCCGCTCGCCTAACGGCTCCCGACTCTTTTGATGCAAGTTCCATGTTTGTACCGCAGTCACACAAACTTACTTCCATACAATCTTCATGTTTGCGTACAGTATCTATGTTATTACTGCTTTAGCTCACAGCATGCTTTTTGCTATAAGTTCCATCTCTGTGTCGCGTTGCGACACTTATTTTAATTGTTTCTAGCCGCACCGTCCTTGGCAGTCTATACGCCCCATGGATGGATGGGGCATTAAGGCTGACAGGGATGTTAAAGAAAAGAAAAAGAACAGTCATCCGAACGTATGTCATAGCAGGCGCGGCTGCTTGACCGCAGAAAAAGTTCATACAAGATTAGCGTCAGCTTTAACACAAAAAGACGCGCGTAAGCACAAAGGAGTTCGCTGAATGCTCGGGGGTGTGGGGGCTTACCCCCACAAAGTTAATCTATGGCAAACACGCCATTTTTAATGATGGGTTCTTCTACGCCTGATTGAAGAACGCCGTAAACACTGAGTCCTTCATGTCCTATGGTGAAATCAAGATGGAAGGGCGAGACGTTGCAGCCCATGGCAAGGAGTTCATCATCGGTGGGACTTTCCTTTGTGCTAAAGCCGTATCCTGAGGTGTACGCTGCCCCCAGTGCAAAATGTACTCCCGCGTTCTCATCGTATAAAATGCTGTTAAAAAGCAAGCCCGACTTCCATACTCTGGAGCTGGTATCCACAAGTGCAATTTCGCCCATGTAGTAATTCCGCTCATGCGACTTTAGAAACAGCTCCAACACATCTAGGTTTTCAGAGGCGCTAAAGTCGCAAACTCTTCCGTTCTCAAAGCTATACGCTATGTCACGCACGGTTTTTCCAAATATAGTAATTGGCCTTTGGACGCGCACCGTGCCATTGGTATGTCTACAATCGGGTGAAGTGTAAACTTCTTCTGTTGGCACATTTGCTTGAAACGTCTTGCCGTTTTTTGCCACATGACTTGCGCGGCTCCATGTGCTGCGTTTGTGGAGTGCAACGCTTAAGTCTGTGTCATCTCCTACAAAGTGCAAGGCCTTGTAAGCCTTGTTGTCTAAATAGGCACTGCGTTTTGCTAGGATCTCTTGTTGTTGTTGCCACGCGCTAATAGCGCAAGGTTCGTTAAGGCGCAATATGTCTTTTATGACGTCCCACAGCTTGCGCACACCTTCGGCTGCCTCAAGCCTAGGGTAGACGTTTTTTGCCCAGCCGCGCGTGGGGAACGCCGTCACAATCCATGTAAGCGCATCGCTGATTATTGCTTTGTGAAAAAATTTGCACTTCTCGCGCTGTGTTTTGTGTAGCACCCCTAGTGCATCGCTTGGTGCCATGGCGCTTAATGCAGGCTCTTCGGGGCTGCGTATAGAAATTATGCAACTTTGTTTTTCGCAACATTCCTTAAGGCGTGCAAGGTCGCTCTCTGGCATATAAGTTAAGTGTTCCTCATTACTATAACGCGCGCGGTAGACTGTGGAAACTTCGCTGGCAATTTTGTAATCGACGTGTTTGACCCCTTTTTTGTAGGCCTGCTTGGTAAGCGCGTGAATGAGCGGAGCGTGCTCATAATCGGCATTTATAAGTACCGTGTCGTTTTTCTCTGCTGCAACCAAAAATAAAATGAGGTCGGCGTACGCTATACATTCTTCTTCGTCTATGTAGTACGACATAATATGCTCCTTATTTTTTATGAATGCTTGTTATTTGCGCGCACACCGACGCCGTTTCTATGGCAGCAAGCGCCGCCGCGTAGCCGGCGTTGCCATGTTTTATGCCCGCGCGGTTCATTGCCTGTTCTACCGTGTCAGTTGTGAGCACGCCAAACATAACGGGCACGCCCGTAGCAACCGACAACTGCGCTATAGACGAAGCCGCATTTCCTGCTACGTAGTGATAGTGATCGGTATCACCCTTTATGACTGCACCTATGCAAATTACCGCATCGTATGCTCCCGTTGTCGCCACCTTTTTTGCGACTATGCTCAGCTCGAGTGCGCCCGGCACCCATGCAAGCAGTGGCTCACTGCCCCCATGCGCAATAATTGCCTCGCGCGCGCCCTTTACTAAGCGCTCGGTTATTAAGCTATTAAAGCGCGCCGCGACAATTGCAAACTTTTTTTCTGCAGCAGACAACATGCCTGAAATTTCTTTCATGGTTTATACTCCCGGTGCGCCTTGCACACCTATATTCAATGTTATACACGATTGTATCACGCTCGTTCTAAGTAGTCCACTAATTCTCTAATGTGTATCATAGACAGTTCGTGTTTTTCCGCAAGCATACGGAGTTCCTTCATGTTTGCTGACGCACCTTCTTCATTGAGTATTTCACAAATAACCGCAGACTGCCCGCGCTTTGCAAGGCGCACTAAATCCACCGAAGCCTCCGTATGTCCACGACGTTGTAATACGCCCCCCTCTTGCGCAATGATGGGAAATATATGTCCCGGTCGTGCAAGGTCCTGAGGAGGTGTCGCGGGGTTTTCTACGGCAGCTATGGTTTTTGCCCTGTCGAAGACCGAAATACCGGTGGTAGTTTCATGCCTATAATCAACGCTTACCGTAAAGGCTGTTTCATGCAAAGCGCTATTTTTAGCAGCCTGCATGGGCAGCTCTAAGGCTTGCGCTTGCGCTTGGGTGATGGCTTGGCAGACCATCCCGCGCCCATTACGTATCATAAAATTCACACTCTGTGGCGTAACGCATGCCGCTGCCTGAACAAAATCTCCTTCGTTTTCCCTATCGTGTTCATCCAAAAGAATAATAATTTCTCCATTTGCAAGTGCTTGTATTACTGTTTCTATATTCATAGCTTTATTGTAGCAGAGGTGTTGTCTATGCTTGGTGTTTGCTACGTAGTGGACGGTGCATGCTGGGCACATGCACTACTGTAAGGGCATTTTGTTTGCAGCAGACTTATTTGCTATACGTTTACAAAATACGTAGGGCGTGCAGCGCATATAAAGGGCATGGGCAGAATATCGCATTCTACCCATGCTCGCATGTGTATATATCACATGAGAATCTTAAGCTAAAGCCTAGTTATCGCTTAAAATCTTTTTCATCTCTTTTCTTTTTACAACACATTCTGCTGCATCTACCACATTGTTAGCGCGCTCTATACACTTGTCGTATTCACTCCATATATCTTGTTTTTCAGACTCTGTTAATTCGGCCTGTACAACCGGTGGTGTAAAAAAAAGCGATACGCTTGCCAAAGAAAATGCGCACACAAGTACGCGAAAAAAATAAAATTTGTTCATAAAATTCCTCCGTAAGAATTATTGAATATTTGTTTATTATTGTATATTTTTCTTTTGAAAAAAACAATTATTTATCACAAAAAGTTTCATTGTTGCATAGATGTAGTCGGTGCATGCACGTTTTTGCACAAAAATACACGCGTGTTTTTTCAAGATTTGAAATATGAAAATCTTGTTTGTTTATAGATAATGAGCACTTTATATTTTTGCTTACACTAAATAACAGACTTAGTATTAGCTTTCGCGCTTAGTATTAGCCTTCACGTCCGCAGCAGAACTTGTATTTTTTACCGCTGCCACAGGGACACGGGGCGTTTCTGCCGACTTTTTCTGTTGTGCGTACCACGCGCGCATGTGCAGGTGTGCTTGCTGAGGTGCCCGTTTTTTGTCCTGTTTTGCCTGCGCTAGAGAGCAGCGAAAAGTCGCTGTGTTGACTAGTGAGCAGCTTTTTAGGGCTGCCATGTTCTTCCGCAAAATTTTCGCTTACGTGTATGTTTTCCGCGCGCAACCCTATGATAATACGCAGGACACCAAGGACTATGTTTTCCAACATGGTATCAAAAAGCGCAAAACCTTCGAGGTTGTATTCAAGCAAGGGGTTTTTTTGCGCATAGCTACGCAGGTACACGGCTTGTCGCAAGTTTTCTAAATCCTCTATGTGGTCCTGCCAACGCATATCTATAAGTTGCAAATATTCCATGCGTATAATCTCTGTGAAAATTTCTTGACCTACAAGGTTCGCCTTGTTTTCTATGTCTTCTTGAAGCGTCTGTGTAAGCTGCGTGTGAGTAATGTTTTGGGGGAGGTCGAGGTTATATAAAAGTTTCTCTCTTGCAAATGCAATAACTTCTGCACCCTCCTTTCCTTCTGCGCTTTGCATAACCGTTGCTTCTATTTTTTCGCTCAAGCGTCCAACCAAATTTGTAGCGCTGAGTATTTCCTCACGTTGCTTGTACACTAAGCTGCGTTGCTTACTCAAAACGGAGTCAAAATCTAAAAGATGTTTGCGCACTTCAAAGTTCCGTTCTTCTACGTTTCTTTGTGCGCGCTCCATGCTTCTGGTTATAAGCGGATGATACAGCGGTTCATCTTCGTCAAAGCTTTTTGCCATAAAAGAACGTAGCCGTTGTATGCCTTGCCCAAACAACTGCATAAGTTGGTCATCAAGCGAGAGGTAAAACAAGGACTCCCCGGGGTCTCCTTGTCTTCCACTACGGCCACGAAGCTGATTGTCTATGCGCCGTGACTCATGGCGCTCCGTACCAAGTACGTAAAGGCCACCGAGCGATTTTACTTCTTCGTAGTCTTTCAACCACGCCGCGCGCTCCTCCTCTTGTATGCTACGTAGTTCTTCTTCTGTGGTGCTTTCATCTCTGCGGCTTTGTATACGCATGTCTAAATGCCCACCAAGCTTTATGTCGGTTCCACGTCCCGCCATGTTAGTAGCTATGGTTACCGCGCCCTTTGTGCCCGCTTCACCTATTATGTAGGCTTCGCGTTCGTGGTTTTTGGCGTTGAGTACGTTGCACGGCACGCCTGCTTTTTTAAGAAGCTTTGCAAGTTTCTCTGAATTTTCTATGGACGCGGTTCCTATGAGTATGGGCTGTCCCTTTGCGTGCACACGCTGTATTTCGCTTACTATTGCCTTAAGCTTTGCGCTTTCACCTACAAATATCAAGTCGTTCTTATCATCTCGTATTACGGGCTTATTCGTCGGAAGCTCCACAACGTCCAGCCCATATATTTTTATGAATTCCTTTTCTTCTGTTACCGCGGTACCCGTCATGCCTGAAAGCTTTCCGTACATCTTAAAAAAGTTTTGAAATGTGATTGAGGCGAGTACACCGTTTTGCCGTTCTATGCGTATGCCTTCTTTGGCCTCTATGGCTTGGTGTAGTCCATCGGAGTATCTTCGTCCGTGTAGTACACGCCCCGTAAACTCGTCAACTATTTCCACCTTTCTGTCGCTCACAATGTAATCCACATCTTTGAAAAAAAGCTTGTGCGCGCGCAAACATTGAGTAACGTAGTGTACGTATTCAAAGTTTTGTATAGAATGTATGTCGCCAGATATATAGCGCTTTTGTTTTAACACGTTTTCTATTTTTTGTATGCCTTCATTCGTAAATGACACCGATTTATTCTTTGCATTGAGCTTGTAGTCCCCCTTGGTCTCTCCTTCTTCGGGGTATTCGTCTGTATCGGGTTTTTTCTCACATTCAACTAAAAATGGCACAATGGTGTTTGCTTGCGAATATTTTGCTGTGTCGTCTATTGATGGCCCTGATATGATAAGCGGGGTGCGCGCCTCATCGATGAGTACCGAGTCTATCTCATCTATAATGCAGTAGTGATAGCCGAGTGCGCAGGTTGCTTCTTTTTCTACGCGCAAGTTATCGCGTAGATAATCGAAGCCCAATTCGTTGTTTGTTGCATACACAATGTCGCGACTGTACATCTCGCGGCGCATCTCATTTTCTTGTTCTGAGACAATATAGCCCGTTTTTTTTCCAAGGTATTCAAAGACTGGGCGCATCCATAGCGCATCGCGTTTTGCAAGGTAGTCATTTACCGTTACTATATGCACGGGATTGCCAGTAAGGCTGTTGAGATATGCCGCGGTAGTTGAGGTGAGGGTTTTGCCTTCCCCTGTTTTCATTTCCGCTATACGACCTTGATGCAGCACAATGCCTCCCAAAAGCTGCGCATTAAACATACGTTCCCCTAGGGTTCTCCGTGCCGCCTCTCTTGCAAGCGCAAATGCCCTTGGTATGAGCGCATCCAGCTTTGAAGTGCGCGCGTACTCATCCATAAGCTCCTTTGTTACATTTGGAAATGCATCTTTTTCTAAAGACTGCGCCCACGTTTCATAAGAGTTTATTTCGCGGACAAGTGCGCTCATTCTTTGTACTTCGTGAAGACTTTTTTGAGGAATGGAGGTTCGTTTCTTAAAAAGCTTGTGTATCATATCTATAGGTTCCTATCTACTTATAATAGTACAAATTTATTATAATGAACGCATCGTGCGAGTCTTGTTTCTTTCTCTTCAGTGTAGTTCATTGCTTGGTGTTTTTCCATACCTGCCTCAAAACATTGTACGGCTTTGCGCATGTTGTAGTGTGTTTGTGTCATTGCTGTTAACTTCGTGCGCCTCTGAATACTTGGTGAAGCCTGAAACTTTGTTTTCCATACCCTTTGGGAGCATGCCCGGTAATTTTAATCCATGGTATCGTGGAATTTCTCCCAGCCCCAATGCAGCCTTTACCGTACACAATGATATTTTTTATATAGGCAACGGGAATAGTTTAAGCGCTTTCTCTTCTTCTGGAGTTTTACTTGATTACATTGCTCCTGCATATGCACTTAGTAAAGAGCAAGGGCAGGTTGCTGCATACCGAGAAAATAGCATTCCTTATTACTCATACCCGCTAGAACATGTGGGGGCTATAGGGGTTATTGAAAACCGCAAGCTCTTTTTCGCCAATCTTGCAGTTTCAAACACCCTTGACTCATTTCAAACGCAAGCCCCTCAGTCGGCCGTACAGCTGCTCTTATATGAAGACAAACGCATAAAACACAGCATAGGGGAGGATGGGCTTAACAGTTCTAATTTTTATTCAATAAAAAAGATTTTTACAAAAAAAAATTCTGACGTTGTAGTGTACAGTGTTGAGCAAGATGCTCACGTTTTATATTTTTTTGATAAAAACAACTACTTTCTCTACAAGCTGATTCTCTCTGAAAAGCAACTACCGCTCTTTCAAAATGAGTCGCATGTATCACTAACGGCTTCAAAAGCTGTGAAAGTGCAGGGGCTACTTGTGGGTGCGGTGCCGAGTCTCACAAAGCCCTATGTGTATGTGCAAGTGCGGTATTATGATTTTGTTGCACCCACGGGCAACTCATTCTTTGAAGTGCGCTTTCATAGCATGAAGGTATTTCGCATTGATATTCGTAAGCAAGCCTATGATAGGGAAATACCACTTTCCGAAGTACATGAGTCCTTAGTGCTTCAGAGTATTACTGACGATGAAAGTTTGCTATTCATGGGTTCTATTGTGCCTGATGATAAATCTTTCGCTCAAACGATGACCCTATTGAAGGTAAACCAATACGGCTTAATTACGCAAAGTTATGAGCTAGCAATTCCTTTTGACGATTTTGTATCATCTGCCGTAGATTATGACGAAGCAAGCAAAAAGGTTGGGGCCTATTATGTGCGAGATGAGCATGTCTCGGTTTTATGGTGGCGCGTGAAACACTTGTAGTAGGTAGAAATTATTATGAAAGCCCTTATTTCTTTTGAACAAGCATTGCAAGCCGACAAGCTATCTCAAAAAAAATACGCAGTGCCTGCGGCAGTTCTCATGGAGCGCGCGGGCATGGGGTGTGCACATGTGTTGCTTGAAGACCTACGCGCTCAAGACAATGAAGTCTCTGTCACTACTGTTGTTGCGGTATGCGGTGCTTCAAACAACGGAGGTGATGCGCAAGTTGTCTTGCGAGAGATGCATGCGCGCGGAGCTAAGGTACGTGCACTTTTTGTAAAGGAAGTAAAGTCTGACCTAGCGCGCGTGCAATACGAAGTATTACAATCACTCGGCATACCCTGTGCCTTTGTGGCAGCGGCGGAATTACATTTGGAGTTGTCCGCACTTTCTAAACACGATTACATTATTGACGGCATAAGCGGTGTTGGACTACGAGGCGCGTATAGAGAGCCCGCCATTATAACGGCGGTGAATGAGGGCAGCGCTCTAAGCGGCGCTCGCGTTATTGCTATTGATGTACCAAGCGGCATGATCTCTAAAGAGCCGTTGTATGGTGGCGAAGCCTTACCAATAGTCAATGCGGACATTACCGCTTCCATAGGGCTACGAAAATTGCCGCTGTACTTTCCATCCTTTAGAAAACATTGTGGAAGCATTGTCGATGTAGAGAATGTATTTCCTGTTTCCGTGGTAAGTTCTGATGCAAAGACACTGTGCGCTGATCTTGGGGAGCCTGTTGCACAATTGTTAGAACACGATGATTTGCGGACTATGCACACGGTGCTTGAACGCGATGTATATAAAAACAAACGCGGGGCAGTTGCCGTTGTTGCGGGCTCTGAAAAAAGTCCGGGCGCAGCATTTCTTGCCTTAGAAGCCGCCACGCGCGGAAGTGCAGGCGTGGTTTATGGTGCCTTCGATGAGACCTTGGCTGCACATGCCGCGCTTTCGTGTCCGCCTGCCGTAGTAGGCACAGACGGACTTTCTGAATTTATAAAGCGCGTTCTGTCCAAGTCCCTTGCCATTGATGCGTGGCTTGTTGGTTGTGGCTGGGGTACGCGAGACTTGCGTATTCTTGCGGACATTTGTGCTTTTGAGAGTCCTGTGGTATGTGATGCTGATGCGCTTGCTATGCTTGCTATGTGCAGCCGCGAAAACTCAACATGGCAGCATGTACACCAATGCCCAAAAATTCTCACTCCCCATGTAGGTGAATTATATACACTGCAAGCAGGCATGGCTGCTTCAAAAAAAACCAACAAAGGCATTCGTTGCTTTGAAACTGCGCAAGCTGTGGCTGCTCACTATAACGCCGTAGTCATAGCCAAAAATTCCGTTTCATACATAGCCCATCCTAGTGCACATGTGCCGTATGTTATAGATGGGCGCGTCCCCATACTTGCTACTGGAGGTAGTGGTGATGTGCTTGCAGGGTTTCTTGCAAGCCTTGTGGCCTGTGAGTATTCTCATTTTGTTGAGTTTTGTCGAGAACAAGAGGGTGAAAAACAGGATAAGCACTTGTGGCACGTCTTGCACACAAGCGCGGCCTATGCGGCACTTACTCATTTGGAAGCGGGACGCTGCTTAGAGCGCACAGGGGGCTCGGGCAATGCCTCTGATATTATAAAAGCCATATCTGCATTGCATACCCTTGTGTAAATATGGTTTTTTATATATGCTATAATCAGACTTAAATATTATGTTTTAATATTTTTGAAATTTTTGGAGGATGGGTGTGCAGCTTTACTTTATTTCTGTTGTCATTATAATTTTTTCGGGCATCATGCTTTCAGAAAAAGCATTTGGTGAAAAATTTAAATATAACCTCATATTTAATATGAACCTTTTTGATAATAAAACGCTTAAGGTGCTCTTTGGTGCGCTGTCTGTTTTGATAGGAATCTTGCTCATTTTAGGGACTAAGCAGCCGAAAGACTTGCCTATTATTGGTGACATTGTACTTGCATTGCTTGGCATTGTTGGGGGGCTTTCGCTTATTCTGAAGGCTTTAGAAAAAGACACCTATAGCGGTGAAAAGAAGTCGCTTATTTGGATCTATAATTTTATAAATTCAAATTTTAGCATATTAGGTTTGCTCATGATTATCATGGGAATAATACACGTATTTTTCCCCGGCGTGCCGCTTTTGTAAATTACCTTATACCACGCGTACAAACGTATAAAAATAGACGTATAGTATAACATTGCTTCATTGCTAAGGCTTTGCTTCAGCAGTGAAGCGCGTTTTATTAATGTTACTTTGAATTTTCTAGTGCGCTGCGTAAATGGGGCGTTTTTTCCAGTAATGCTTCGGCTTCCTTCCGAGACATGTTGAGCAAATACATAACAATGGCCACCTTGGGTCTCTTGCCGGACTTTGCAAAAAATTCCTTCGCGCTCCGTTCATCGCAATTTGTTATGTGCATAATAAGGTTTTCCGAGCGCTGCACCAGTTTTTTGTTTACGGGGACAACATCGACCATGAGGTTTCCGTAGACCTTTCCTAGCTTGATCATGGTGGCCGTACTCAGCATATTGAGTATCAACTTTTGTGCAGTCCCCGACTTCAGCCTTGTAGAGCCTGCTATAATTTCTGGTCCAACTTCTGCGCATATTGTGTACTGTGCCCGTGCAAATATTTCTGATTGCGCATTGCAGCTTATTGCTCCAACAACTGCCCCTACGGTGTTTGCGTACTCTAGGGCGCTCAGTACGTAGGGTGCGCTACCGCTTGCGGTAATGCCAACGAGGACGTCTTTTCTATTAAAGCGTATTTTTTTTAAATCGAGAATCGCCTGTGCAGCATCGTCTTCTGCATTCTCTACGGAGCGCACCAATGCATCGGCTCCACCTGCAATAAGTGCTTGCACAAGGTCGGGGCTTACTCCAAAGGTGGGTGGGCATTCAGAGGCATCGAGTACTCCCAGTCGTCCGCTTGTCCCCGCACCAAGGTATATGAGTCTGCCACCTTTCAAAAGACGTTCGGTAATTTCGTCTACAAAACGCGCAATGCTTGGCAGTATTTTTTTTATGGCTTTAGGAACTCTTGTGTCTTCATGGTTCATAATTTGCAAAATTTCTAAAGAAGATTTTTTGTCAATGTCTTGCGAATTTTCGTTTTGTTGCTCTGTGGTAAGTGGTGATGACTTCATGACGGTTACTTTTTTCCCTTTACTACTGCGCGCGTGTTTTCCAGTGCCTGTAAGCTGAGGGGCAAATTTTTTGCAACAAACAGCGCACACAAAATGTCCACAATCAACAAGTGGTGAATGCGCGAGACGTCAGCACCTATGTGTTTTTTAGGGTCTGTAAATGGCGTCATTATTTGTACGTCTGCGTGTGTGGTCAAGGGGCTGCCGCTGCGCGCGCATAGTGCAATGACCTTTGCGTTTTTTTCTTTTGCAATAGCCGCGCTTTGACACACTGATGTACTTTTGCCTGAATAAGAAATACAAAATGCAAGGTCTTTTTGTTCCATAGAGCAAGCAGCCATGCGTTGTACATCTTCATCCATAGACCAAAAGCATTTTTTTTCAAGACGAGATAATTTATGCGATACATCAAGCCCCACAACCGCGCTTGCTCCAATGCCAAAGATGTACACTTGTTGCGCCTTGTGCAATAAGGCGCTTGCTTCTATGAGTGGTTTTATGTCCAGCGTGTTTTTGAAGAGTTCAAAATGTTCTATTTCAAAGTGTATTATGGTTTCTACTATTTCGGCTTTGCTTTGCGTAAGGTCTACCGGCAATTTGTATTCTTTTTTCGTTTGGCCTGTCTTTTTTTCATCGCTTACTATTTCTTGCGCCATCCTAATCTTAAATTCCGATATATTTTTTACCTGCATCTTTGAGCAAAGGCGACTTATGGAAGAAGGATTACTGCCAATTTTTTCTGCAATGTCTGTTATTGGAAGACGTATAAACGTTTGCGTGTTTTCGAGTATGAAATCTATTATTTTTTTTTCCACATTTGTCGTTTGTTCATAATGCGCGCGTAGCATCTCTCTGAGTTTTAATTTTGACACGCTATTATTATATAGCAATGCATGAAAATTATTTGTTTTTTTATAAAAATAATATGCAAATAATTTGCTATAATCATAGCATATTAGAATATGGAGGATGTCTATGAGTGCAAAATTTGCGTTGCTTGATTGGTTTGTGTTTATAGGGTATTTTGTTCTCACTGCGGTAGTGGGAATTATGATATCGAGAAAAAAAGTAAGTACTATGAATGAGTACTTTCTTGCAAAAAAACAAATGCCTATATGGGCTGTGGCAATTTCTTTGCTTGCTACTACGCAGTCAGCGGCCACGTTTTTGGGCGGACCAGAGGCGGCTTACAAGGGTAACTTGACTTATTTGTCAACTAACATAGGGACTATTCTTGGAATACTTATAGTTGCTTTTGTGTTTATTCCCAAGTTTTATGAAAAAAACGTGATGACCGTGTATGAGCTTTTGCGAGAGCGCTACGGCGCCTCTGCACAAAAAGCCACGGCGCTATGGTATTTTTTTGGCCGCGTCTTTGCAAGCGGTGCCCGCTTATACATGGCAGCCATTGCAATGTCCATGGTTTTGTTTTTTGATATTGCACCAAGCCATATTCTTTTTGCTACGGTGCTACTGGTACTTGTTGGAATAGTCTATGCCTATTCTGGTGGTATACGCTCGGTGATTATTAGCGACGTGGTGCAACTTGTCATTTATGTTGGCGCGGCTGTGGTGGCAATTTTTTCTCTGCTTGCTGCGTTTTCCGCAAGCCCCGCTGAAATTGTAGAAGTTTTGAAAACGGGAGTTGATGGTACATCAAAATTAAAACTTTTTGATTTTAGCTTTCATGGTTTTAGCGATGCTTATACGGTGTGGACGGCAATGACGGGTTTTTTGTTACTTACCGTTGCGTCGCATGCCTTAGACCAAGACATGACGCAGCGACTGCTAACCTGCAAAAATGCACGAGAGGGTACGCGTTCTACAATTATGGGCGCACTCATTGGGCTGCCAGTGGTGTTTGTGTTTATGCTGGTTGGTTTGTTGCTCTATGTTTTTTACAACCACCCCGCGCTGCTTAAGGGCAATGCAGAGCACATTGTGGACATGACCAAGAATGCGCCGCAAAGCGTGCAAATTTTTATGTATTACATACTCAATGAAATGCCTGCAGGACTGCGCGGGCTTATGACCATAGGCGTTATGGCTGCTGCGGTGTCAACCTTAAACTCAGGGTTAAACTCCATGTCGTCCGTGTTGGTAAACGACTTTTATAAACCAATGTGTGATAGGCGAGGTCAGGCTTATGGAAGTGAACACTACGTGAAGGCGGGACGCGTGGGCGTGCTTGTAGCGGCGCTGCTTTTAGGCACGGTGAGTAGCTTAAGTTATTACATGCAGCAAGCAAGCGACATGCCCCTGCTGAACTTTGCATTGAGCATGATGGTCTTTGCATATACGGGGCTCTTGGGAGTATTTTGCATTGCCATGTTTACAAAGCGCGGTAATTCGATAAGCGTCATAGCAGCGTTGTCAGTGGGCTTTGTCTTTACGGTTTTCATGCAGCCATATGTATGGAAGCCAATAGTAAATGATGGGCTGGGAATTTCCTTGTCGAATCCATCATTCCCGTGGGTCTTGGTTTTTGTCTCGATGCTTTCTGCGTGCGTGTGTGCCTTGGGTAAGGTCAAAAAATAAGCGGGGGTTTCTATGGCACAGGTTTTCAATGGTATAGACGTACTAGCGGAGGCTGAAAAATATCAAAATTATATACGAGGTACGGTTGGCTACCTCTGTCATCAAGCCTCGGTTACCAAAGATTTGACGCTCGGCATATTTGTCATGAAGGAATTATTTGGAAGCAGGCTTACAAAACTCTTTGGCCCACAGCATGGTTTCGCAAGTGATGTGCAAGATAATATGGTTGAAACGCAGGATTACGTACACCCATATTTCAAGTTACCCGTGCACAGCTTGTATTCGCATACGCGAGTGGCAACGCAGGAAATGCTGGATGGTATTGACACGCTTGTGGTAGACCTACAAGATGTGGGAACGCGCGTATATACGTATATTTCTACGCTGTATTTGTTAATGCAAGAATGCGGTAGAAGGGACATACGCGTAGTTGTTTTGGACAGAGTCAACCCTGTGGGGGGAGCAGTGGTGGAAGGTGCTATGTTGCAAGATGCGTTTCGCTCTTTTGTTGGTATGATGCCGCTGCCGCAACGGCATGGGCTCACCATGGGTGAGATTGCGCGCTTTGCTCAGCGACACTGTAAGCTTGATTGCGAATGTATGGTCGTACCTCTTTATGGCTGGAAAAGAACCATGTTCTTTCAACACACCTATTTGCCGTGGGTTATGCCATCGCCTAATTTGGGAGTTGCGGAAGCCTGCATTCCCTACGTGGGCACGGTGCTTTTTGAGGGCACCACGCTTTCTGAGGGTAGGGGGACTGTGCGCAGTTTAGAGCTTATAGGTCACCCTAAGCTTGAGCCTTATGCTTTTTGTAAAAAGATGAACCACACTTTATATGAACTAGAATTTGAAGGAATATTTTTGCGCCCTACCACCTTTTTGCCCACCTTTAACAAACACTCTGGCATAGTCTGCGGCGGCTTTCAAGTGCATGTTACACACGCTTACAAAGCGCGCCCGTGGCAGGTTGTGCAGCTTGCCTGTAAGGAGTTGTTCCACACCTTACAGCTGCATGAGTTTTGGCATACCCAGCCTTTTGAGTACGAGCATGAGAGACTTGCTATCGATATACTCAATGGCACGGATGCGCTGCGACAGTGGGTGGAGCGTGACGGAAGTTTTGAAGCATTGCAGGCTATTGAAAACGTGGGTAGAGATGAGTACATGAATAGGCGTTCGGATATTCTTATGTATCATAAAGTTTATGCGGCCATGGTATAGAGCGCCATATGTCGGAACTTGTTTTTGGTATAAACGGTGGTGGCACGTTTTCGCGCATGCGTGTTGAGCGTGGTGCCGTGCACCTTGGCACATTTCATAGTGCAGGAATAAACATATGTGTGAATTCTGCCGCTAGCGTTGAACAACACATTGTGCATTTGTTTGAGCAGGTGCAGCGTAGGCTTGGCATTGCGCCACATGACTACTGGGCAGGTTGCATTGGCAGTGCAGGTGTAGAGCGCGGGCGCAGCAATGTTGTGAATGTGCTACGGGCTGTGTTGCGTAATGCTCATATTCTCATGCCAGTTGATATATGCAGTGATGCTGAAATATTGCTGCTCGGTTGCTGTGGTGAGCTAGATATAGATGGGAGTATTCTTATTGCTGGCACGGGTTCTATTGCGCTTGCCAAGAGTGGCGCTACGCTGCGCCGCTTTGGTGGACACGGCCATGTGCTTGGAGATGAAGGTTCTGCCTATTGGCTGGCTGTGCGCATGTTCTCAAAGTTGCTCCTATTTTCTGAAGAGAAGCGTAGACTTTCTCCCATGCTTGAGGCGCTTTTACATGATGTAAAGGAAAAAACACAGGGCACATGCGCGTCAATGGAAGACGTAATGCCCTATGTGTATTCTCGTAAGGATAAAGCGGACATAGCGCGTCATGCGGCTGTGCTTATAGATGAGGTTATGACCAGTGATGCGACTGCGCGCGATATTGCACAGCATGCAGCGCGAGAGTTACATGCACTGTTTTGTAGAATGCGTGCGCAGTGCCCTGATGCAACTGCACGTGTTTTTGTAGACGGCGGGGTGTTTGAGAATGCCTATATTTTTGAGCAGTTTAGCGCATTGTGCCAAAACGACGGGACGAGTGTAGAACCTGTAGGCACTGAAGAGGCTGCGGAACGCGGAGCCTGCATGTTGGCAAGAAAAGCAATGTTAGAGTGAAAAATCTAACAATGCGTTCACATTGTTGCGCACAACGCTGAGATTAAGAAAGAGGGAATAAAAAAGAGACACCTTGTATCATTGGTAAGTGTGAAACAACAAAAAATCAAGAAGTCCCCTTGCGCCTTCTATCGACATTGCTTTTTTACTATTGCTATAAATTTATATAGAACTTGACGCTGATAAAAGTGCATACTATTCTAATAAATAGTGTTGTATAACACGTTCTAAATTTCTACAATAAAGTCAGTTTATTATGAGTGCTATTAAAACAGATGAAGTAAAAAATTCGAGTAATGTCGTAAATGACAAAGCTACTGCGCAGGCTGATAACAGCAATGATGCAGATGTAGCGTCTGCTGCAAACTTTGCAAAGAGCGAAGAAGCAACAGAAAAGGTTCTTAGCGAAGGGAACAATAGCAATGATGCCGCAAGTGATGTCACAAAGGCAAATACGTGTTGTAGTGGTGAAGCTGAGGCGTGCGGATGTGAAAACACTTCGGAAGCGAAGGAGTGTGGATGTTATGGAGAGAAAGACTCTTTAGAGGCTGAGAATAGGCGACTTGCAGACGAGATGCTGCGCATGCGTGCAGAAATGGAGAATTCCAAAAAGCGCCTCCATAGACTTTTTGAAGAAAAGGCACAGGAAAAAAGCAAGCAACTCTTGCTTGATATTATAACCCTGCTCGATAATTTTGAGAGGGCAATGACGGCGGGAGAGCATTCCAAGCAAGACAAAGGAAGATCTTCTGCTGACTCCGTTGTGGAAGGCATTAGAATGATGGAAGAAGAGTTTTTGCAAACGCTTTCAAGCAAATGGGGGCTTACGCGGTATAATTCCGTAAATTTGGAGTTTGACCCCGCACTCCATGAGGCAATGATGAAGGAATATTCTGATGAAGTAAGTTGCGAAACTGTTACAGAAGAATTTATGAAGGGATACATGTTTTATGAAAAGGTCTTGCGACCTGCGAAGGTTAAAATTACTGTCCCTAAAACAAAGGAATAAAATTAAAAGAAAGTAAATTTGAGAGGTTTTACATGGGTAAAGTCATAGGCATAGACCTTGGTACTACAAACAGTTGTGTTTCTGTCATAGAAGGCGGAGAGCCAATTGTTATACAAAATGAAGAAGGGCAACGAACGACGCCGTCTATTGTTGGGTTTGTCAAAAAAGATTCGCAAATAGACAGGGTGGTGGGGCAGAGCGCCAAAAACCAAATGGTGACAAACCCTGAAAATACAATATATTCTATAAAGCGTTTTATGGGGCGCAATTTCAGCGAAATTAATGTTGAAACAAAGCGCTGTCCTTATGTCGTAAAAGATGACGGTAAGGGTGGTGTAGAGGTGCACGCACATGAAAAGTCGTACTCGCCGCCAGAAATATCATCAGCAATATTGCAGAAAATGAAAAAGACTGCCGAGGATTATCTCGGTGAGCCTGTGAAGGAAGCGGTTATTACCGTTCCTGCATATTTTAACGATGCGCAGCGTCAAGCTACTAAGGACGCGGGACGCATTGCGGGCTTGGAAGTAAAACGCATTGTCAACGAACCCACCGCTGCGGCGCTTGCCTATGGGCTCAACAAGGAAAACAAAGAGGAAAAAATAGCCGTATATGACCTCGGCGGAGGCACCTTTGATATTTCCATATTGGAGCTTGGTGATGGTGTCTTTGAAGTGCGCTCTACCAATGGGGACACCCACCTTGGTGGTGATAATTTTGATGATGCTATTATTGACTTTTTAGTAGCGGACTTTAAGGCTTCGCAGGGCATAGATTTAAGCAAGGATAGAATGGCCTTACAGCGTTTAAAAGAGGCTTCTGAAAAGGCAAAGCGCGAACTTTCTTCTACGCAGTCAACGGACATAAACCTACCTTTTATTACTGCTGATAGCAGTGGGCCTAAGCATTTACAAACCACGCTTACTCGCGCAAAATTTGAACAAATGATAGGTGGACTTGTAGAGTCGACCAAAGACCCCTGCACCAAGGCGCTTAAAGACGCGGGTGTGAGTGCGTCTGACATTGATGAGGTTATACTCGTTGGTGGTTCTACGCGTATTCCGCTGGTGCAAAAAGTGGTAGAAGAGCTCTTTCAAAAGAAACCAAATAAAGGTGTAAACCCTGATGAAGTAGTTGCAATGGGCGCCGCCATACAAGGCGGTATTCTTGCGGGGGACGTAAAAGACATATTGTTGCTCGATGTAACGCCGCTCTCATTGGGCATTGAAACCTTGGGTGAAACTTTTACGCGCCTCATAGAACGCAATACGACTATTCCTACGAAGAAATCGCAAATCTTTTCCACCGCTGCTGATAATCAAACTGGTGTAACCATACATGTGTTGCAAGGTGAGCGGGAAATGGCAAGCGGTAATAGGACATTGGGGCGTTTTGAACTTGTGGGCATACCAGCTGCTCCTCGTGGAGTCCCTCAAATAGAGGTTACCTTTGATATAGACGCAAACGGTATCGTTCATGTTTCTGCCAAGGATCTCGGTACGGGCAAGGAGCAAAAAATACGCATTGAAAGCTCATCGGGCTTGTCCGAAAATGAAATAGAACGCATGGTAAAGGATGCTGAAGAGCATGCAGATGACGATAAGAAGCAACGTGAACTCATTGAAGCGCGCAACATGGCAGAGCAACTTGTGTATTCCACAGAAAAGTCCTTGAAGGATTATAGCGATAAGATTTCTGAAGAAGACAAGAAAAACATAGAGAAAGCGCTTGAAGAGCTCAAGGCAGTGCAGAATTCTGAAGACCTTGAGGAGCTTAAGGCAAAGACGGAGGCGCTTACTAAGGCTGCGCATTCGCTTGCCGAGCATATGTATAAGGACGCTAATGCAAAAGCACAAGAGGCGGGGGCTAACCCTGATGCTACTGCTCAAACAGAGGAGAAGCAAAAAGATGGCTCAAAATCAAAGTCTCAAGAAGCGGATTACGAAGTTATTGACGAGTAGTAGTTTTTTAAGATTGCTTGCTTTGTAAAAAATGGTGCATATTATTACGCCGATTTTAAGGAAATTATAAGTATACGGAATGTCTAGAGATAAGCGCGATTATTACGAAGTTCTCGGTGTTGCCAAAAATGCAAGCGGTGATGAAATAAAAAAATCGTACCGAAAGCTTGCTATTAAATACCATCCCGACAAGAATCAGGGCAATGCCGAGGCCGAGCAGCATTTTAAAGAGGCTACGGAAGCCTATGAGGTGCTCAGCAATGCCCAAAAACGCCAGCTCTATGACCAATATGGGCATCAAGGCGTTGATGGTGCTGCCAGCGGCGCTCATGATTATTCAAGTGTCTTTAGAGAGTTTAGCGACATATTTGGTAGCGGCTTTGAAGGCTTCTTTAGCGGTGGCGGCTCGGGGAGTATCTTCGACTCTATTTTTGGCATGGGCGGTTCTCGACAAGGTCGCGTGCTTGATAAGCGTGATATACGCGTTGTTATGCGCATTAAGCTAGAAGAGGCCATACAGGGAACGGAGAAGCGCTTTTCGTATGAAAAATACACATCGTGTGAGTCTTGCGGTGGCAGTGGCTCACAGGATAATAGCATGGTGCGCTGTCGGCATTGTAACGGCACGGGGGAAATGCAAAGCGGAGGCCTCGACGGGTTCTTTTCTTTTCGCTCGACGTGTCAGTATTGCGGAGGCAGCGGCACGGTCATAAAGAACCGTTGTAGAACGTGTCGTGGCGAAGGCGTTGTAGTACAAAAGCAAACCGTTAAGGTAAAAATTCCCAAGGGTTCAAACTCAAATGAAGTGCTCATGCTCAAGGGCATGGGGCATGCTATGAATGGCAGGGTAGGGGATGTGGTTATTACGCTACAAGTTAACCCGCATCACTTGTACTTGCGAGATAACAATCACCTTGTTGCGTACCTACCTATTGATTTTATTACGGCAATGGTCGGTGGCACTGTGCGTTTTACTGCTATTACCGGTGAAACCCTCTCGGTGAAAATTCCGCCCAACACCGACAATGAAAAAACAATACGCCTTTCGAGAAAGGGCATTAGTTCTGAAAGTGGCTTGACAGGCGACATGATTGTGGTTGTCAAGGTACAAAGTCCGCGTGGACTCTCTCGCAAGTCCCAGCAACTCATCAAAGAAATAAAACAAGACATGGGTGATGACATCGCGGTAACGCCAATTGAACATCATCAATACGATTGATTTTTTTCATTTGTCATAGTGGGGGCTTGCCCCCACGCCCCCCTCACGGAGTAAGACGCGGTATTGCGCTATGCGCGAGTAGGCTGCACGCCGTGTGTTTTTTGCTTCGCAGTGTTGCGTGAACGCGTCTTGTTGCCAAGCATCGGTTTTAAATACGCTATCTGTTCGGATGGCCGTACTTTTTCTTTTCTTTTTTTGGCACGAAAAAAAGAAAAGAAAAAGTACCAAAAAGAAAAGAAAAAACATGCTGTGTGCTAAAGCAGTAATGACAGAGATACTGTGCGCAAGTATTAAAAAGTACCAAAGACAGTCGCGAACGCGTGACGCCCGTGCCATGGATGGCACGCATAGGGCGCCAAGGATGGTACGGCTAGAAACAATTAAAATAAGTGTCGCAACGCGACACAAAGATGGAGCTTATAGCAAAAGCCGCTGTGGGGAAAAAGCCCCCACAAGGGCAAGCGCCACTACGCCATAGGGAGCAAGACACAAAACGCTTCAGTGCCAACTTATTTTCTGTCCGCATTGTTTATGCAAAAATCAGTATTCTAGGTATATGCAGATATATCAAAGCAGCATGACGGTGTCGGGCGCCACATTACAAGGCGAGAGCGTGCTGCCCGTTTTACGAATGTGGGAGATGCTACATTCGTCAAGGCTACGAAGGAAGTTAATGAAAAGTATCCCAACATTGGAAGTCATGCAAATTATAGGGTGCTGCCTTATACCATGCAAAACAAGTACAGCAGGGCGGAAGAGCGCGTGTCGCTTAAAACCATTGTTTGTGAAAATGAATACTTAGAGGCGACGTTTTTGCCGGAATACGGCGGACGCTTGTATTCCTTGTTTCACAAAAAATACCAAAGGCAACTCCTGCATGTCAACCCGGTGTTTCAACCCGCAAATCTTGCCATTAGAAACGCGTGGTTTTCTGGTGGCATAGAATGGAATATTGGACACTTTGGACATTCGTGCTTGACGTGCGAGAGCGTTTTTTTTGGAATATGCACAGACAAAAATAACAAGCAGTTTTTACGCTTGTACGAATATGAGCGCATGAGAAAAATATTTTACCAAATTGATTTTCACCTACCCGAAGGCAAGGATATTTTGACAAGCTATACGCGCATTATAAACCCCTATGATGAACCCACCTCCTTGTACTACTGGTGCAACATTGCAGTCGATCACAAGCGTAACGCGCGCGTGTTTTCAGAAGATACTGAGGTTATTTACATACAACCTGAGATAGAACCCAATGGGAAAATGCTGAACACCTTTGCATGCGGTACCTTACCACACCTTGAGCCGCTTGAAGGTGATGTTTCTTATGTGGGGAACTTTCCACGCGCGAATGAGTACTTTTATCAAAACAAGGAGCATGTGAAATTTCCGTGGGAAGCGGTGGCCTATGATGACGGACTTGTGTTTTACGAATGCTCTACGCAACCCCTGCGATATAGGAAAATGTTTTGCTGGGGTGAACACCGCGGGGGTGAAAAGTGGCAAGAGTACTTATCGCGTGGCAAAGGCGAAAAGTACTTTGAAGTGCAGGCGGGACTCAGCCCAACGCAACTACACGCGGGACTGCTACAAGCAAAAAGTGAGGTTTCGTTTATGCAGGTTTTTGGAGGCTTGGTTGTAGAGGAAATAGACAAGGCATACCAAGACTTACACACATCAACAGACTATGTGAAGGAGCGTATTTTTAGCGCAAACAAGGCGCAGTATTTGCAAGAACTGGAGCGTACTTTACAGAAAAATTCAGAACAACATGTTGATGAGCTGCTAGCTCACGGCCGCGGCTGGGCGCATGTGGAGTGTATGAGAATGCAAAAAATGGGCGAGGAGCATGAAAGCCTTGCGAGCATGTCTTTTCCCGCTGCTAGCCTTGATAAGGCGCAGAAGTTTTGGGTAGAACTTTTGATGCGTTATGCGCGTGGTGGACGAGACGCTTTTGAGGATATGCCCCAGTTTGATGTGGAAGTAGATGTAGTAAGTTACATGATAGACTCAAATTGGCAGGCAATATTGGAGCATGCGCGTAGCCATGATGAGAAAAACAAGGCATGGTACAACTTGCAATTAGCGCTTGTGCACTATGAAAACGGCGATGTAAAGCAAGCTTTGGAAATTTTAGAACATGAGTGCTTGGGTAACAGTGCTTCCATGATATTGCGCACCTTGGGTGCGATGTATGCCAAAGTGGGGGAAACAGACAAGGCGCTACACTGTTACGAAAAAGCCTACGCTGTCGTAGAGCGTGAGCAAAAACTCAAGGTGAAAGAAGAGCTTGTATGTGAATATTTTCAGCTTTTGTATGATGCAAAGCACTATGAGAAGCTGTGGCATTACTATGAAAGCATGCTGCGTGCAGGCGAAGACATACGCGAAGAAGTGAAGGTGCTTGTGGCGGGCTGTGCCTTTGAGCTACAAAAATGGACAGAGCTTGAAGCCTTTTTCACCATGAAGCTTGAGAGAATACGGGAGGGAGACACTGCCTTGTGCGAATTGTGGTTTAAGAAACAAGCACATGATCTAGGTAACGCGAATCTCAATGAAGTTCGCAAACGTTATAAGCCACCTGAGAACATAGATTTTCGCCTTGTATACTAACACGTATGCCTACATCATGATACCGAACCGTTGTCATATGCCAAAGATCATCATCCTAGCTTTGAGAGTATAACTCCAAGCACAGCAAAAAGACCGGCAAAGGCAATGCCAAATATTACAAGCATATTGCTAATGCGCTTGTCTGTCTTATCTACTATTGTTTTCATATCATCTATGCGTGTGTTGGTCGCATCTATGCGTGCGTTAAGGCTTGTATCTAAGCTATCTATGCGTGCGTTAAGGCTTGTATCTAAGCTATCTATGCGTGCGTTAAGGCTTGTATCTAAGCTATCTATGCGTGCGTTAAGGCTTGTATCTAAGCTATCTATGCGTGCGTTAAGGCTTGTATCTAAGCTATCTATGCGTGCGTTAAGGCTTGTATCTAAGCTATCTATGCGTGCGTTAGTACTCTTGATTTGCTCCGTGACAACATCTATGCGTGCATTGAGTCTGCCCTCTACCGCGTCTATGTGTGCGTGTGTCTTTTCTATTTCATGCGTAAGTGTTGTTTTGAAATTGTCGAATTCCATATTTTGTACTTTTCCTGCAAGAAAGTCATATTGACTTGTTGGAGCATGTCCGTTGTCTTTCAATTCTTCTATGCGTGCTTCCATGCCTTTCATTATATGCCCTTTGCTTACAATGCTACAACTAGCCTTTACGCATTAGGTTTTTTGAGGGGCCACAAAGGCAATTTTGAGCACTCATGGGGGTTTCATCTTTTATCACTATTTCTATTTTGATGCAGTCTATATTCATTGACATTATTGGCGATAGCGTATAAAATTAAAAGAAATTCAAGTATGTATATTACGCATAAGTTGTGGTTACAATTGATAATAACGAAATATGCTATACTATTACCTATTGAGAGGACGTACGCTTTTTGAGACAACCAAAAACCCGTGTTAATGGCACTATTACAGCTGCCGAAGTTTTTGTTATAAATTTTGATGGCTCTTCAGTGGGTGCATGTAAACTGAGCCAAGCCCTACAGCTTGCTGAAGATCAAGGTCTTGACCTTGTAGAAGTTTCACCTAATGCAAATCCACCGGTATGTAAAATACTTGATTACGGAAAGTACAAGTATGAAATGAGCAAGAAGGCTCGTTCCATGCAGCAAAAAAAGCAGTCGCTTAAGGAAATACGCATGCAAACTAAAATAAGTGAGCATGACCTTGCATTTAAGACCAAGCATGTAAAGCAGTTTTTAGAGGAAGGCAACCAAGTAAAGGTAACCGTGCGCTTTCGTGGACGCGAACTTGCCTATACTGAATTAGGCAAAAATGTTTTGAGTACCATACAAGACATGCTGGAAACGGCTGAGTGTAAGTTTAGCGTAGATAAGCAGCCCACCATGGAAGGGCGTATGATGTCGATGATGCTCTCTCCCCGCTCTAAAAAATAGCGCAGAGTTTGATTTCTTATTCTTCAGTTTTATAGACCCTTGTGCTGAGTTACAGGTTGAGCAATTCCCGTGCCTGTTCTAATATCTCAAGCACATGTTGTTGCCCCTGCATGAAGTATTTTTTTTCAAAGGCTGCAGCGTCTTTGCCAATGTAGCGATAATGCCAACTTTCAAACATATAGCCTGTAATATGTTCTTGATTTGGTGGAAATGAGAGGCTAAAGCCGTATTTCCACGCGTGCTCTTTAAGCCACGAACTTGCGCGTGTTTTTTCAAACTCGGGGCATATGCACCCAAAGTCTATGGTAAGCCCCAGCTGGTGTTGACTGGTGCCCGCGCGCGCAGATTCGCGTTCAGCCTGCGCCCTACCGAGTGTTTTCACATTGCGAGCGAATACCTTTTTTTGGTATTCGTAACTTCGATATGTTGAGCTTATAAGCAGCGTAATACCTTCGTGGGATGCGTCCCTCACCATTGCTAACAAAGGCTTCAATGTAACTGCGCGAAACTCTAAGTCTTTTTTATTAAGCCTAAGCACATGCTGGTGCGCATCAAGTTTGACGAGGTCGCTCGGAGCATAGTTTCCTATTGAGTGCTGCTTATCGACAAGCCTTATAATATCTTGCGGAGTGTTCTTCAGAACGCTCTGCATATCACAGAAAAAGCTTAGCGGATTTTTCATGATTCTTTGCATGCTTGTTTTTTCAATGGCATGCGGAAGTGAGGCAAAAAGCTTGCTCAGCGCTTGTTTAGCAGAGTCAAGAGAGCGTGCGCTACACCCTGACTCTTGCGCCGTGTTTTGTGCAGCAGAAGCCACCGTATTTTGAGCTACAAGGCGTGGAGCAGCGATGAGCAAAATAAACAAGATAAAAATCCGCATGGCATGTACAAGCTATAAGGCTTCTCGTTCTACGGCTTCCACAATTATGGCTTTTTTGCGCCCAGCTGCTTCACGCTTGGAAAAAGCAAGGCGAAAACTTCCCCTATTTCTGACACGGGATAAATGGTAATCCCATTTTTCACATACTCGGGAATTTCTTCTAAATCGGGCATGTTGCTCTTAGGAATAATAATGTTTTTTATCTTGTTTCTCCGTGCCGCCACTATTTTTTCACGCAGGCCGCCTATTGGCAAGACCTGCCCTATGAGCGAAAGTTCGCCCGTCATGGCAAAGTTTTGCTTCACGGTCTTTTGCAGTAACAGAGAAAGCAAGGCCGATGCCATGGTAATTCCCGCAGAGGGGCCATCCTTAGGCGTTGCCCCCGCAGGCACATGCAAGTGTATTTCATGCGTTGCGGTAAATGCATCCTTTGCCTCAGCAGAGGGGCTCAGCATACTTTCGTATTGCTTCACCAGTGAGTACGAAATATGTGCAGACTCCTTCATAACATCGCCGAGCGTACCGGTAAGCTTTAACGTACCCTTACCATAATAGGCTTGTGCTTCTATAACAAGCACATCTCCCCCTGCGGAAGTCCATGCAAGCCCCAGCGTGGTCCCCGGATGTGTCGCACGCGTTATAAGATTAGCCCGATACGGCGCTTTGCCAAGGTAGGACTCTATTTCCTTTTCGGAAATGACCATGGGCTTGTCTATGCTTATTTTTACTCGTGCTTCTTTGTTCTTTGCCTCTTCAGCCTTCTTTGCTTTTGTCTTTTTCACCTTCAAGGGCTTTTTCTTTTCCTGTGCCTCTTCCTGTTTTTGCACAAGCTCTGTCGCAATCTTTCGCACAATGGTATTCACATGCTGCTCAAAGTGGCGCATACCCGCTTCTCGCGCGTAGTTTTCTGCTATAAGCTGTATGGCAGATGGACTGAACTTTATCTTAGACTTAGGCAACCCATGCTTTATAAGCGACTTTGGAATAATGTACTGCTGTGCAATGATGCGTTTCTCTTTGTCTATATAGCCTGAAAGCTCTATAACTTCCATTCTGTCTAGTAGGGGAGCGGGAATGGTGTGGAGGGAATTCGCCGTGGTTATAAAGAATATTTTCGACAAATCAAAGGGCAAGTCCAAGTACAAATCGCGAAAGTGATCGTTCTGCACAGGATCAAGCACCTCCAAGAGCGCAGAAGCGGGGTCACCTTGCATACCATGGGCGAGTTTGTCTATTTCGTCTATTACAAAAATGGGATCTTTCTCCTTTACGTACAAAAGCCCTTGTATTATTTTACCCGGCATGGCACCAATGTACGTGCGTCGGTGACCCTTTATTTCCGCCTCATCACGCATGCCCCCAACCGAAAAGTGGTAAAGCTTTTTGCCCAAGGCACTTGCTATGGAGCGCGCAATAGAGGTCTTTCCAACGCCCGGGGGTCCCACTAAACACAGCGTTGACTTCGTCTCTGATCCCTCTACCTTTGAAATAGCAAGGTGTTCAACAATACGCTTCTTCACCTTTTCCATGCCATAGTGCTCTTTATCAAGCGTGGCTTGCGCGCGCTTTATTTTCACCGGGTTGAGGCGCGGCTCCGACCATGGGAGTTCAACAACCTTTTCGAGATACGCGAGTATAATTCCATACTCAGGATGATGAGGCTCAAGCGTCTCTAGCTTATGTAGCTCTTTCTCCACATGAGTGCGTACCTCCTTACTCAAGGGAAGCGCGGCTATCTTCTTCTTGAAACTTTGAATCTCATGCCCCTTACCATCTACGGGCTCGCCCAACTCCTTTTTAATTTCCTTCATCGTCTCGCGCAAAAAGTGCTTGCGCTTATGCTTCTCAATGGTCTCATGCATCTGCGATTGAATACGTTTTTGAATCTTAAGCAGCTCATACTCGCGGTTTATGAGCATAAGCACCTTCTCCATACGCTCTTTCAAGTCAACCGTCTCCAAAATATCCTGTTGCTCTTTCAGTTTCACATCCAATATCGCAGTGAGAAAATCCGCAATTTGCCCGGGCTTGTCAATGTTTATCATGTTAAGACGCACTTCTTCTGAAAGCACGTTATTATTCTCAAGTATCTTCTTCATGCCCGCTATAAGCGAACGCGTAAGCGCCGTGGTCTCCTTTGACTTGTCGGTTTCATCCTCATACAAGTAACTCACATGCGCTAAAAGGGGAGAAGTATACTGAAGCTCGCTTTTTATCTTAAAGCGCTCCATGATTGCAAGAAAAACATTCATACTCCCGTCTGGTAGCATCATCTTCTTGTGAACCTTTGCAACCACGCCCACGCGGTGCATGTTAGAAAACCTATAGGGGTTTTCGTCCTGAGGATCATGCAACAACAACAAACCCAAAAAGTGGTCTTTTTCCATAGCCTTATTGATGATATCCATAAACTCTTCTCTGTTCGTTATCATCTGCGTCATCATGCCCGGAAACACAACCTTGTGCTCTATAGGGTAAATGATAAGCTGATTCGGAAGCATCTTTGATGCTAGTACAAGCTCATTTTTTGCCATAATTTCAGTATGGTATAACTGCGCCACTAATACAATGAGTAGCAGCTAGGCCCATTGTGGCATGCACTAACATGACGCGCCTCGGGTGCCAAGGCCTTAAGTCCCGTGCCTCTCTAGCCTTTTATGCCTGCATATGCCGCAAAGAACATGTTTTTATGCAGTATTTCCACACATGCAAACCCCACCTTTTGGAGCAAGGTGAGCTGATAATTCAGGGAGCGCGGCGAGTCTTCCCTTTCAATGTAGTCAAAAACCCTTGCTTGATACTCATTACCGCCTATGCCCTGTAAATACTCGGCGTAGCGTTCCTCCATGTAGCCCGCTACCACCGCGCTCTCTTGGGTTATTAAGTCAGACACAAGCATGCACCCGCCCGGCGCTATGCTCTCAAAAAGCCTTTGGAACACCAACAACCACTCGGCGTCCTCGCGCAAGTGGTGAAGCACCGCACCCGCAAGCACAATATCATAGTGCCCCCTTTGCAGGCTTACGCTGCGTACATCACCTTGCACCGTCTCAACTACGCAGTCTGTTTGTGCGCGCACGCGCGTCTGTGCACTTTCAAGCATCGGCATGCTCAAGTCTACAAGCGTACAATCAAGGCGTGGCAGTTTTGAAAGCATTTTTATGGTGTAGTTACCCGCGCCGCAGCCAATGTCCAGCAAACTTGTAGCAGTAGGGCATAGGCGCGCCGCTGCTTCTGTAATAATTTCCAAGGAAATAGTAGCGTCCACCGTTGCCACTTGCCCCGTCTCAAGGTTTGAAAAACGCGCCACCTACGCATCAAAGCGCCTTTGTATCTCTGCTACACTCGACTTTTTCATACATGAACCTGCTATTATTAGTGATGCGCCTCTTCAAAAAAGGTATGCACAAGCGTGGTAATGGCGGCAAGCGTCAATATTACTGCCGAGGCATAGTGCATGGTAGTATGCACGCGCTTGTTTTTGTAGTAGCGCGTAAAGCGCTTGGTAAACAAGGCAAGGCTCGAGAACCATAAAAAACCCATGCTGCCAAACCCCGCTATAAGCGCGGGGTACTCATATGCAGGGCGGGTTATGGCAACGCTCGATATCATAAACATGTCTGTATACACATGAGGAGTGAGCCACACCATAGCCAGTGCCACGACAATGCCGCCACTTTTACCACTGTGGTGCTTGCAATGTTTTGCAGACTTATAAGCCCTAAAGGCGTGGTACAACAGCACTAACACACCCGCAAGCCCCAGTGCCTTTTCAAAAATTTCGTTCTCACCCACAATGCTATGTAAGCCATAAATACCTATAAGTGCAGCAGCAATGCCAGATATGGAAAAAACCAATGCAATGCCCCACGCAGACTTATGCGAAAGACCATGGGAAAGCATAAACGCGTTTTGATACACCGCGTTGAGCAACAAGCCCCCATGAATAAATACACCCAGTACAAATGCATCAGTATACACGTGTGCACCCCCATTGTGAATATTGAAAGCGAGCCCATTGTGGGCAAAATTACAACCTAGCCTTCTTACCCCAATTATATATGCAGGTTTGCTTTTGTGGGGGGTGTCCCCCCACACCCCCGACTTTTTTAGTACTTTCTTCATTATTGCGCTTTGTGTCTTGCTCCCTATGGCGTTAGCCCCACCCGCGTAGCTTCCTATACCCGTTCCTTAGTCCCTATGGCGTAGCCCCGCAACTGCACCACCCGTGCGTAGCACCTCAATGTACTTACCCTTACAGATACATATAATCGCGCGTAAGCGCATTACCCGTATCATATCTCATAAGGCTAGCGAGTTTTCTTTTCTTTCTTTGGTACTTTCTTTCTTTTCTTTTTCGTCGCACGCACATGCCATGGATGGCATGCATTGTGCGCCATGGATGGTAAAAAAGAAAAGAAAGAAAGTACAGCCAACCGAGGGCATTTCATAACGCGCCTCACGCAGTGGCAGCAAAAAGCGTGAGCAATCAAGCTAAAGTAACCCGTGCTTTGCACCTACAGCAAACAAGCAAAGCCCCCTGTGCGTAGCACCTAAAAGAGAAAAGAAAGAACGGCCATCCGAATAGATAGCGTATTAAGAGTAGCTGCTTGGCAACAAACAGCGTGAGCAACACACAACGTGAACACACACAACGTGCAGTCTACTCGCGCGCATTAGCGTAAATAAGCGTGATACCCATGGGGGGTGTGGGGGGACACTCCCCCCACAACAAAACATTTGCGCAGTAAGAAAAAACCTAGTACACTAAAAACCATATAACATAACCACTAGGAGGGATTCGCATGCTAGAGCAAATTGTCATTCAGGGAGTGCACTACCACTTGAGTGAAACCACCATGGAGTTTATTAGAGAGAAGTTGGAAAAGCTTTCTTATTTACATGAGAGAATTGTCGATGGGACGCTGCGCATTATACATGAGAAAAACGAATACAAGGCAGAAGTAGACATACACTTTAACCACGGCGCACGCATTCACCTACACGTAAGCCATGAGCAGCTCTACCCCGCGGTAAAAAACTTAATACACAAGCTTAAAAAATCTGCTGCAGAAGAAAAAGAGAAAATCAAGGACTATCACAGCCACCACATTGCGCATAGACACCTAGACAATGGCAATAACTCGTAGTCTCCGCTGCTTGAGCATGTAGCGTATGGCGTGGCATGATGAGCTTATGCAGGAGCTACGCAGTGGCTTGCATTTGTACAAAACCTTGCTCGAAACTGACCGTAGGCTCTACAACCTCATAGGTCCACAAGAAGACATAGAGGAGCATTTTGCTGATTGCTTAGCGCCTGCGCAGGCTTTTGTACAGACAGCGCAGCGTTTAAGCGCGCAGCTTGGCAGCGACACACCCGTACGTTGTGTAGACTTAGGCACGGGCGCAGGATTACCGGGAATACCCCTTGCGCTTGCCTTTGCTGCGCGTCTCAAGCACCCGTACCAGTGGCTACTCTTGGAGCGCACGCAAAAAAAGGCAGGCTTTGTAGAGCGCGCCCTGCATAAACTTGAGAGCGCGCTTCATGTAAACTTACACGCACAAGTGCTCTGCCAAGACCTGCGCGAGTGGAAACCAAGGGACGAAATACACCTTGTAACAGCGCGCGCCTTTCGCCCACTTAACGCGCCATTACTCGCGCGTATAAAAGCCAAAGCCCCCCACGCCCATTTGTTACTCTACAAAGGCAGGCGCGC
Source organism: Spirochaetia bacterium (assembly GCA_965196605.1). Lineage (GTDB taxonomy): Bacteria > Spirochaetota > Spirochaetia > WTKD01 > CBDAKK01. The sequence goes on along the minus strand of CBDAKK010000001.1, from coordinate 28,277 downwards.
CACACTCAATGAGGAGCTCTCTGGACTTGAAGCCACCATTGAAGTAGTTGACGTGGTATCACTTACACACCCCGCTGGCAAAGAACGCCATATGCTTGTTGCAAAATTTTGCTCATGAGCATAAGCCTTGCTAGCACAAACCCATGCCCAAGACTGGGCGCACTTGTGCAATAATAATAGATTATGAAAAGACACTTTGCAATAATACGTACGGGACTACTCATACTTGCGCTTATCAGCAGCATAAGCTGCCTTACGCGCAACCAGAGACTTGAAAATGTTGATGGCTTGGTGCGCCAGCAGTTGTTTGAAGAGGCACATGCAGAGCTTGAGAAGGATAAGAAGAAAATATACAAGGGCAAGAAAGACGAGGTGCTTTACTTGTTGGACGCGGGGCTTTTAAACTTCTATTCGCGCGACATAGCGGCTTCTCGCAAAAAGCTTGAGGCAGCAAATGAGCTTATGGAAGAATACCGAGCAAAGAGCATTAGTGAAGGAATAGGCGCGGTGCTTATTAACGACAACGTGCTTAGCTACGCGGGCACTTCTTATGAAAGCGTGTTTTCAAACCTCATGCTCTCCCTTGGCTACTTGGCGCAAAACAACTTTGACGGCGGCTTTGTAGAGCTACGGCGCACGCAAAACAAACTCAACAGGCTACAAAACGACTACAACATCCGTCTTGAGCAGTACAGAAACGCCGAGAATGCCGCACTCTCTTTAGACAATAAAAAGATACCCTTTGCCGATTCGGCCTTTGCTCGGCTATTGTCGTTTTGGATATATCGCGCGGACAGAGACTTTAGTAACCTAGAAGTTGCAGCGCGCAAGTACAACGAGGCGGTTATTTCGCAACCGGGGCTGTATAAGGCTTTAAAGCTGCCCTTGTTTGACCTTGCGTCAGTACTCAAGCAAAACGTTAGCGCACCCCGCGTGCATCTCGTTGCCCTCACAGGGCGCGTGCCCTTTAAAATAGAGCATAACTATGCCTTTAACTCGGTGCCAAACGGCATCATTATAACTTCCAAGCGCGAGATTGTTCAGGACCCCAATAGTGATTATAGCCCCGTCAAGTCAAAAAGCTTGGAGGTGGTAAACGAAGGGGTTGTTATCCCCGTGCCGGGCATGATATCGGGCATTGGGCTTGTTATAGGCCTGCCGCTCTTAGCGCGCGTGTCATCTGCGGTAGCGCGCATAGAAGTGTTAGTGGACGGTGCGCCGAGTGGGGAATTACGACTTACCGAGAGTCTGGAACGCATAGCACTTGCCACCTTTGATGTGGAAAGTAAAATTATATACGCGCGCACCATAGCCCGCGCCATAGGCAAAATGCTTTTGGGCATAGGCACGCAAGTAGGCATGGAAGCAGGCGGACTAGAAGGCTGGGGCGCCCTTGTGGGCGACATTTTTCAAATAGCCAATAACATAAGCGAAAAGGCCGACACACGCAGCGTGCGCTATTACCCCGCGCACATTTGGACGGGCGACATAGTGCTGGAACGTGAAGGCGCACACACCCTTACGCTTATCTACCATGCCTCAGACGGCAGCGTATTAGCAGAAAAGACGCATAACATAGAAGTTAGTAATAAAACGGGGACCATGTCCCTCGTCACCGATGTGTTGTTACGTTAGGCATGGCGCACAGTATTACACGCATTGTGCTTGTTGGCGTAAAGCACGCGGGCAAAAGCAGCGTGGGACGCGCGCTTGCACAGCACATTGAACTCCCCTTTATTGATGGAGATGAACACATTATACACCTTGCTCGCAGCAGTAATCTACTCACTAAAGACGTGCATAGCGCGCGGGACTTGTACCGCAGCATGGGGCATGCGGCGTTTCACCGCTTAGAACAAGACTCACTCAAAAGCCTACCCCATGAATATGTGTATGCAGCCGGTGGTGGCCTTGCCGAATGCCCCGATGCGTGGGCCATGCTTGGCGATGCCTACATTATCTTGCTCGATGTTCCCGTAGAACTTGCGTGGAGGCGCATAGTCGAGGCGGCAGAGGAGGGGGGCACTATGCCCGCGTTTTTACAAGACAAGCAAGACCCCTTTGCACACTTTAGCGCCCTGTACCAAAGACGCCGAGCCGTCTATGCCGCCGCTGCGCATAGCATTTGCAATTGCCGCACCAAGGATGCGCGCGATATTGCGAAGCATATAGCTGATACCATAAAGCTATGAAAGCAGTTGTTATTGGTGCTGGCATAGGCGGCTTGTCGGCAGCGGCCTTTTTGGCAAAGCGTGGCATACACAACACCGTGCTTGAAAAAAACAGTCACATTGGTGGACGCGTTCGGGAGTGGAAGGACAGCGGATATCGCTTTGACTTAGGTCCAAGCTGCTATCACATGCCGCATGAGTACGAGGCATGGTTTGAAAGCTTTGGCGTAGAACGCCGTAGCTTTTATGAAATAGAGCGCGTAAACACCCCCTATAAACTATTTTTTAAGGATGACCTGCTTGAAGTCCCCACAGAAAAAGACAAGCTTATTCAACTCTTTGATGCCGTAGAGCCGGGGGCGGGCTCACGACTGCAAGGCTTGCTCTACGAGGCGGCGCGCAACTACCAGTACCTCATGCCGCATGTCATAAGGAAAAACACGCACGGGCTTATCAATAAAATACGCCTTGCATCCTTAGGCCTGCGCTATGTCGGCCTGCGCTCACTATTACAAAACTACCACCACAAAATACAGCAGGTAGCAACCGACCATCGCCTACAAAAAATATTAGCATCACCTTTACTATTGTTAAGCGCAGACGTCAAAGCCTTACCCTCGATTTATACTACACTTACCCATCTTGAGGTTTCTCATGGCCTATGGCAGCCCATGGGTGGTTTCTCGCGTGTCACCGATGCAATGGCAAAGGTTGTCCGTTCGCTTGGCGTACGTATTGTAACAAACGCCGAGGTACAATCTTTTGAATGGAAGAACAACAAGCGCATTTCCGCAGTCTGTACTGCCGATAGAAGCTTTGATACGGACATTGTGGTTGCAAATGCTGATAGACACTTTGTAGACCAACTCCTACTTCATGAAAAGAAACGCGACTTTAGCGCCAAGCGTTGGAAGCGCATGCCCATATCCCATGGTGTTTTAAATATCTGCTGGGGAGTCCGCAATGCACTCACCAACTTTGCTGCGCATACCTTTTTCCTTGACGCCTCATGGAATGAGCATATGAGCGCCTTGCAAAAAAAAGCGTGGCCTTCCAACCCCTTGTTTTATGTTCACTGCCCCTCTAAAATAGACAGCTCAGCCGCACCAGAAGGAGGCAACGTCCTTTGCGTGCGCGTGCCAATTGCCGCAGGCATGAGCGATTCAAGACACGAACGAGCCGCTGTTATTGCGCGCGTTTTGACGCGCCTTGCTCCATATGTTGACAGTGGCACCTTTCCCGCAGCAATAGAAAGTGAACACATTATGTGCCTCAGCGACTTTGAACGCGACTACAACGCTTTTAAGGGCAATGCATACGGCATGAGCATGACCCTAGGGCAATCGGCAATGTTCCGTTTAAACAACAAAGCAAAGCATGTAAAAAACCTGTACTACGCGGGGCAATACACCATACCCGGCACGGGCACCACCATGTCCATGATATCCGGGGAGCTTGTAGCACAACGCATAGCCACCGAATGGCGCATGTAGTTGTAGTGGGGGGAGTGTCCCCCCACGCCCCCCATGGGTATCACGCTTATCTACGCTAGACGCGCGAGTAGACTGCACGTTGTGTGTTGCTCACGCTGTTTGTTGCCAAGCAGCTACTCTTAATACGCTATCTATTCGGATGGCCGTGTCTACGCTGCACGCCCTGTGTATTTTGCTTACGCAGTATTGTATGAGCTTTTTCTGCGGTCAAGCAGCGGCACCTGCTATGACATACGATCGGATGACTGTTCTTTTTCTTTTCTTTTAACATCCCTGTCAGCCAATGCGTGCCCTCCATGGCACGGCTGTGAGGACGCTCACGAGCGTAGCGAGGGGATGCAAACTATTGCATAAGCACCGCTGTGCGGTGCAAAGATGGAGCTTGCATCAAAGAGAAAAAAGCCTCCTGTGTGCTAAAGCAGTAATGACATAGATACTGTGCACAAGCATGAAGATTGTATGGAAGTAAGCTTATGTGAGTGTAGTGCAAACATGAAGCTTGCATCAAAAGAGTCAGGAGCACGAAGAACGGGCGACGCCCGTGTCATGGACGACACGCATAGGGCGCCATGGATGGTACAAAAAGCGTGAGCAGTCAAGCTAAAGCAACCCGTGCGCAGCACAGTACAGTGTCTTACCCCAAGGGGGGTGTGGGGGCGTGCCCCCACAGCGGCTTTTTCTTTGATGCAAGTTCCATTTTTGCTTCACTACGTTCCGCTATTAGCTGTTTGCATCCGTTCGCCTTCGGCTCTCGACTTTCTTTGGCGCTTATACCCATAAAACTTTGAGTACCTCAAAAAGACACGAGCGAAGCGAGGGGATGCTGACATTCAGATTGCGGAGCGGAGCGAAGCCAAAATGGAGTATTCGCATCAAAGAAAGAAAGTACGGCTACTATAGGCATTAGCGTATAACAACTAGCATCTTAGCCGCAGAAAAGTTCATACAAGATTAGTGTCAGCTACAACACAAACACCCGCGCATAGCGCAGTATTGCGTCTTACCCAAGGGGGGTGTGGGGGTGTGCCCCCACAAAGCGCTCATGTGCCTAGCTCCTACGGAGTAGTGGTAGCCGCGTGCACGTTGACCCATGTAACCCCGCCATCAGTGGACTTCCACACCTCATTCAGGAATTGCTTGTTCCGAGACCCGCCAATGACATAGATTGCGCCGTTGAGCACGACCGAGCTGTGAAGATGATGCAGAAAGAGTTTCTTTCCCTGCTGTGTCTGTACTTTTGTCCATGTTTGCCCATTAGTCGACTTCCACACTTCATTAATGGGCAATCTATCTTTAATGACATAGATTGCGTCCTTGCTTCCATCATTGAGCACGACCGAGCTGTTATGATGATGCCCAGAGGAAAATTTCGCGTTGCTATTTTGAGTTATTTCTATCCATGTCTGCCCACTGTTAGTAGACTTCCACACGTCATTCTTGGATCTCCCGCCAATGACATAGATTGCGCCGTTGAGCGCGACCGAGCTGTGATAAAAACGCGCAGAGAATTTCTTGAGGCTATTTTTAGTCACGTCTGTCCATGTTTCGCCGTCATCAGAAGACTTCCACACGTTATCCAGGTTAGCTGTATTAGATCCGCCAATGACATAGATTGCGCCGTTGAGCACGACCGAACTGTGCGCAGAACGCACAGAGAATTTATTGCGGCTATTTTTAGTCACTTCTGTCCATGTTTGGCCGTCATCAGAAGACTTCCACACGTCATCGAAATTATGACGACCGTTGCTCCCTTCAAAATACCCGCCAATGACATAGATTACGCCGTTGAGCATGACCGAGCTGTGCCCATTACGCGCAGGGAAATGGTCTGTTATGGTGAAGGTGTATGATGAGGTTCCATGCGCATGGGTGGCCTGTATGGTAACGGTTTCTGGTTTGTCTTTAAATGTTACTAGACCCGTAGTGGAATCAACTTTTATGTTTTCTTTATCTTTACCAGTGCGTTTTGTGATAGTATATGTCACCTTGTCCTTCATGGGTTTGCCATCGACAAGTAATTGGTTAGTGAAACGCTGTAGATTATTGTTCTGTGTGGTGTAGAGCATCTTGGACTTTAGAGACTTGAGGAAACTCAAATGTTAATTGTGGCGATATGCCCGGCTTGCCGCTGCCGCCTTGTTGGTCGCTACTGCTTTGTTCATCTAGGGGGGGGGGCACTACAGGCTCCTGCGAACATAAGCATTGTTATGCCAACAATTGCGTACAATATAAACTCTTTACTTCTCATAATTCACACTCCTTTTTGTTAATGCTACGTAACACTACTACTATAAAAGAATAACATAAAAATTTCAATGAATAATCTAAAAGATTACAGAAGCACTTACTTTTCTCAAAACTCAGCATTCCCCACTAGCAAACAGCCGCTGTAAGCCTCAAGAAACGCCACCCAGTATACACACATGAGCCGTACGGCGACCCCTTGTAAGCCTTCTATCTCGCCTCAGACTACGCAATCTCTCAGCCCCAAGGGAACACCACCCCCGCCCTAGACTACACCATACTTGCACCTCACGTCTTAAGTCCCTACGGCGTAGCCCCACACCCGAAGCAAACCTGCGCCACCTGTGCGTAGCACCTCAAGGTACTTACGCCTACAGATACATATACTCGCGCGTAAGCGCAAAAGGCCTTTGCTGAATGCTGGGGGTGTGGGGGCATGCCCCCACAGCGCGTTTTTCTTTTTTCTTTGGTACTTGCTATAAGTTCCATCTTTGTGTCGCGTTGGGACACTTATTTTAATCGTTTCTAGCCGCTCGCGCTTGTCGCGCTTGCGACTTTTTTTCCGTCGCACGCACATGCCATGGATGGCATGCATTGTGCGCCATGGATGGTAAAAAAAGAAAAAAGAAAGTACAGCCAACCGAGGGCATTTCATAGTGCGCCCACGCAGTGGCAGCAAAAAGCGTGAGCAATCAAGCTAAAACAACCCGTGCGTAGCACTCAAGACGCGCAGCGCGGAGCGACACAGAGATGGATCTTATAGCAAGTACAGCTATCCGAAAACTTAGCATATCGCGCTAGCGCCTTAGCCGCAGAAGCGTTCACGCAACACTGCGAAGCAGAATACACACGGCGTGCAGCTCACATGCGCATAGCGCAGTACAGTATCTCACCCCAAGGGGGGTGTGGGGGCGTGCCCCCACCGCGAAAGATGCGCTAGCCAGCCCTAGGCTAGACAATCCCTCAGCCTTAAGGGAACGCTTCCCTAGCCCCCAAGGGAACACCTCCCTCAGCCCTAAGGGAACGCTTCCCTAGCCCCTCAGGGAACACCTCCCTCAGCTCTAAGGGAACGCCTCCCTAGCCCCTAAGGGAACACCTCCCTCAGCCCTTAGAGGGAAGTGCTTTCTCGTAGCAAGCTTGCGCACTCGCGGTGTATGGGGCGCATTATTCTGTAGAGAAAAGTCCGAAGGACGTCCCGAATTCGTCTTGTTTGTCTGAAGCTTCTGCTACTTTGGGTGTTTTAGATTCTGTATTGTTTGTGGCGCGCTTAGGTTTAAGGACTGCTGGAGTTTGCGTTGCCTCTTCGTTGTTCCTCACGCTGCTTGCTTGCACATCTTCAATGCGCGTTTCGTACTCGGTAATTTTCTTTTCCAAGCTTAAGGCAAGCTTCATGCCTTTTTCATACAAGCCTATGATGGTTTCTAAGTCCCTGTCGTCACTCTCTTGAATGAGGTGGTATATTTTCTCTAGTTCTATGAGCTTTGTGTGAAACGAGGATGCGGAAGATGATGCTTTATTTTTCATGCTGTCCCTGTATTGTAGCAGGTCTTTCCCCGTCTTTCATAGTTATGACAAGGTTTGTGCCTGCTTCAAGTGCGCGTGCGCTGGTGTGCATGTGTGTTTTGTCGCGGTTGTATATAAGGGCATAGCCCTTTGCAAGCACGGCTTGGGGTGATGATGAATGGATGAATTGCTTCATTTTCTCTATGTTGGATGCGCTGTATCGACAGGCATGCCGTGTTGCCGTGTGCATGTGCTCAGTGTAGTAGTCCACGCTTTGGCGCACGGCGCGTGCCTTGTCTAAAAATGCTCTTATGAGCGTAGTGGGGGAGAACTGCTGCACGAGGTATTGGGTGTCGTCAATGAGTGTTCTAAAGTCATTGTACAAGTTGTTTTTTATGCGTAGCACATGCTCTTCGCTCTCACGCAGGGCTTTGCATATTATTTCCGCGCCGTCTGTGGGTGTGTGTGCGCGTATGTCCGCTGCGTACTCACACAAGGGCATGTCTACCTCATGTCCTACGGCGCTTATTACTGGAATGTGGGAGTCAGCAACTGCGTGTATGACTCGCTCGTCTGAAAAGGGCAGGAGGTCTTCTATTGAGCCGCCGCCGCGTGAGAGGAGTAGCACGTCAAGGTAGGGGTGCATCTCATTTGCGTACGCTATTTGCCGTGCTATGTCCCGAGCTGCTTCATCACCCTGCACGGAGCAGTGAAACACAAAGCCGTGCAGGCGCGCTTGGTTTTTTGCAAAGGTACGCTTTATGTCTTCAAACGCGGCTGCCTCACGGCTGGTAACAATGCCAACCTTTCTTGGCAGCGGCGGCAGGGGCTTTTTCCTACTTTCATCAAAAAGCCCCGCTTCCTTGCACTGCTGCTTTAAGGCCTCAAGGCGCGCGAGTATTGCCCCTAAGCCGCGCGTGGTTAAAAAGGTGCATATAATTTGAAACTGCCCGCGCTCCTTGTAAAAGGCCACTTCGCCCACAATGAGTGTGGTGTCGCCATTGCGCGGCGCGCTTTTAATGGCGCTGTTAGCCCCTTTAAACATGACCACTTGCACGGCGCTTTTGCTGTCCTTGAGGGTAAAGTACCAGTGCCCATTGCTTGAAGCCTTAAAATTGCTCACTTCACCCTCAAGGCTCACCGGCGCGGCAAAGGCGCTGCGCAAGGCCCCTTCCACCCTTGCGGTAAACTCACTCACACTATATGTATGCATGCTAGTATTGTAGTGTTTTATCTTTGTGGGGGGTGTCCCCCCCCACCCCCCCATTGGGTGAGACGCGGTATTTGCATAAGCGCTTTGTGGGGGGTGTCCCCACACCCCCCCATTGGGTGAGACGCGGTACTGCGCTACGCGCGTGTAAGCTGCACGCCGTGTGTATTCTGCTTCGCAGTGTTGCGTGAACGCCTCTTGTTGCCACGATGTGGCACGCACTATGCAAACACTTCGGTTGGCCGTTTTTGCTTTTCTCTTTTAGGCGCTACGCACAGGGGGCTTCACTTGTTTGCTGTAGGTGCAAAGCACGGGTTGCTTTAGCTTGATTTCTCACGCTTTTTGTTGCCACGACGTGAGGTGCACTATGCAAACAGTTCGGACGGCTGTACTTTCTTTCTTTTCTTTTTTTGCGACGAAAAAGAAAAGAAAGAAAGTACCAAAGAAAGAAAAGAAAACTCGCTAGCCTTATGAGCTATGACACAGGTAATGCGCTTGCGCGACTGTACTTATCTATAGGCGTAAGTACATTGAGGTGCTACGCACAGGTGGCGCAGGGTTGCTTACCATCCCTGTCAGCCAATGCGTGCCCTCCATGGCACGGCTGTGAGGACGCAAGAGAAGAAAAGTCGAGAGCGAAGCGACACAAAGATGGAGCTTATAGCAAAAGAACCAAAAAGTCGAGAACGCGAAGCGTGAACGGATGCAAACTATTGCATAAGCACCGCTGTGCGGTGCAAACATGGAGCTTGCATCAAAGAAAAACATCCTGTGTGCTAAAGCAGTAATAACATAGATACTGTGCACAAGCATGAAGATTATATGGAAGTAAGTGTGTGTGAGTGCACTGCTCACTGTATATGCATGGGATAAGTAGGCGGGATTAAATGGGATAACAGTGGTATTTGGTGGGATAGATGGGAGTATTTTTGCAACTGGGTTTTATATTTTGCAACTGAAACTGCGTATTTTTGCGTGCGGTTTTAACAAGAACAAACTTGGCAAATATGGCGCGACAAGGTAGTTAGTGTGCGGTGTGGCGTTTTTATTTTTTGAGAAACCAAAACAATAACACGGGTTATTTTGAGAAGGTAAGAGAAGCAGATATTGTGGTAAGCATGAGAAGATACGGTGAAGGAACGAATGCGAACGGAGCGTATCACACGCAGAGAAATAACAAGGTAGACCCGCAGGGTACGTGCAATGTAACGAGTTATGTGATGGCGTCAAAGCGAGCGGGTGCGATGTTTGAAGTACCGGTAGGCATGCAAGCAGAAGACTACTTTGCAGGATATCTCAAGCGTAAAGAAGCGATACGGGTGATGCGAGAAGCGGCGCCGTGGGCATTTTATGGGAATGGTTCTGTGAAAATAAAACCTTACGAAGTGCATACAATGTTGCGGTGGGGCTATAACAAAATAGCCAATGGTGTGGGAGTTGCGGAGTTTGGAATAGACAGGACGCTGCAAGAGCTTATATGGATGGTGCAAGTCGGTGCGGGAGTTGTGGTAAGCGGGGACTTTCCAAACTATCGGGGAAATAGACTAGCCCACATTGTGAGCATTGGCGATGTGGTGTATTCGGGAGACTGCCCCGAAAGTCCGAATCAAATAGAGCTTGATAGATTTGAGGCGTTTATTATAGACGATCCGTGGGGCGATTATAGGGTCGGATACAACCCGGATGTAACGGGGTATGAGAAAGGGAACAACGTCATTATGAGAAAAGCAGATGTGGTTGAGTACCTGAAGAACAGCGGAGAGAACGAAGGGTACTGGGCACATGTGATAGTGAGAAATTAAGGAGGAGTTATGAAAAAAGTCTTGAGAGAAATATTTAGCGATGAGAGTGGGGTTTTGAGTAGTAAGAGAATACTAGGGTCGATAACATTATTTTTTGCAATGGGGTTGACCACATATTCAGTGATAACAGGGGATTCTACAGAGCCATTTTTGGGATGGGCATATGGAGCGTCATCAACATTGTTGGGAGCTGGAATTATTGAAAAGTTTGCACGGAGGAGATATTGATGATATGTGGAATAGTATCAAGAAGTACGGCGTTCTTATTGGTGGTTTTATCACTGGTGCAATCATGCTGGCAACCCGTTTACTCGCAAACACGAGCGGAGAGAAAGGGCGCATTGCTGGAAGAATTAGAGCAAATAATAAGTCGGCAAGAGATGCGAATACAGGAGCTAGAGAAGGAGTTGCAGAAGCAAGAGAACTTGGAGAGGCAACGAGAGAGAGTATTAAGCGAAGTCAACGGCTTGTTAGAGAAGCAAAGCGAGAGACTGGGCGAGCAAGAGACATTGTTCAGGAGTTACGAGCGGGTGAGTGGTAAGCAAGCGATTGAAGCAGGTCTACTGGGCGGACTTACGGGGTTAGTCGTGGGTTTTGTCGGTGGAGTTGTGGGAATGTATTACTTGAAGTGAAGAGTTTCAAGGGAATGATAAGGAAGAAGCTATGGATGAGATAAGCGTGTGGATGCGAATAGCGATAGGAGCGGTATCGCTTATAAGCACGATGGTGGGGCTTGTTGTGTGGATGTGGAAGATGCTACAGAGGCAGGCGCAAAAGAATGCGGAAGCGATAGAGCGAGTAGCATCAGCAATGGGCAAGCGGTTTGACGAGAGTGAAAAAGAACTAGCGAGCGTGAAAGAAGCATTGGAAGAGGATGTAGCAAAGTTGCGACAAGACATATCACATCGAGCGACCAATAAAGAAATAGCAGAAATAAATGAGCGATTAAGTAGTATAGAAGCAAATCAGCGAGGTATGAATAACATATTGGGAGTTATACACCAGCACATTTTGAAGAAGGAACAATAAGGTATGAGTAACGCATTTGACGAGAATAAGCGGCGGATTATAGATCTTTTGGCGGTAGATGAGGGGTATAGCATTAACAGTCGGATACTGTGGAGCGTGCTTACGGACTGGGGACACAGTATACCGCTGGATGATGTACATAAGCAGCTTAAGTGGCTGGAGCACGTAGGGTGCGTGAGAACCGAGTGGATAGGCGATTTTGCGCAAGTGGCGACTTTGACCCAGAGGGGCTTGGATGCCTCTGAAGGAAGGATACAGATTCGAGGGATAGAACGAAAGTTGCCAGAGCTGGAGTGAAGCGATGGCACAAAAATCAAGTATAGAGCAGTTACCCGAAGAGTTGCAGAAGGCGTTGCATAAACTGTTACGGAAACCGAAAACTACGATAGACGAAGCAACTGCGTATATTAATAAACTTACACAAGGAAGTAGCACGAAGATAAGTCGTAGTGCGATGGCACGGTATAAGAAGCGTATCGATGTAGAAGGAGAACGGCTGAAGCAAGCACGAGTGGTTGCGCAAGCGATTGTGCAAGAACATGGGGAGGATACTGAAAATGCGGTAGGTCGACTGTTGCTTGAGAAGCTACGAGTGCTTGTATTTGACATGTTTGATTTGTTTGATGAAGGCAATGGCATGGGCGCAAGCGATCGGGTAAAAACGATAAAGACAATCAGCGAAACGTTGCATCATATTGAAGTTGCGGCGAGTGCGAGTGTGGAGCGGGAGAAAAAGATACGCAAGCTGGTGGTGGAGGAAGCGGAGAGAACCTTAAAGAAAAGTGGGCTTGGGAGAGGAGTACTGGAAAAGAGCTTGGAAGCAATAGGCAACACCTATGGGATACACAGCAAATGAAGAATGTAGTGCCATTATATGAGTATCAGAAGAGGTGGCTTAACGATGAGAGTCGGTTTAAGATAGGGATGTTTGCGAGGCAGAGGGGCAAGACATTTACGACGACGCTTGAGATAGTACTAGATTGTTTGGAAGCAGAGGCGCGGGGAGAGAAGCGCAGGTGGGTGATACTCTCACGAGGGGAGCGACAGGCGCGGGAAGCGATGAACGAAGGAGTGAAGCGGCATCTTGAGGCGATAAACATTGTACTAAAAAGCTACAACGAAGAGTACTTGGAAGATTTGAGGGTGTTAGCGCATGAAGCGGTGCTTTCGGGGGGTAGTAAAATAACGGCATTGCCAGCGAATGCGGACACGGCGCGGGGCTTTAGTGCGAATGTGTATTTGGATGAGTTTGCGTTTCATAAGGACAGTAGGCAGATATGGAAGGCGGTATTTCCTATTGTCAGTGCGGGGCATCGGTTACGAATTACGAGCACGCCGAATGGCAAGGGGAATATGTTTTATACGCTTTTTAGTGCTCATGAGAGTCCGTTTAGTAAGCATGTGTGTGATATCTATGAAGCGGTGAAACAGGGGCTCCCCAGAGATGTGGAAGCACTGAAAAGGACAATTGGCGATGCACAGGCGTGGGAACAAGAGTATGAGTTACGTTGGGTGGATGAAGCGAGTGCATGGTTATCGTATGACTTGATAGCAAGTGTAGAAGAGAGATGCGCAGGAAGCAGAGAGGGTTACGCAGGTGGTTTGTGTTATGTGGGAGAAGACATAGCGAGGCGGGGCGACTTGTGGGTGCTATGGGTGAGTGAGCTTGTGGGCGATGTGTTGTGGACGCGGGAAGTGATAGCGAGGCGAAATATTAGCTTTGCGGAGCAAGATGCAATACGGCATGAGGTGATGCAACGGTATCGGGTAGCGAGGATATGCATAGACCAAACGGGTATGGGTGAGAAGCCGGTGGAGGATGCGAAACGCAAATATGGAGAGTACGTAGTAGAGGGCGTATTATTCACAGGAGCGAATAAACAACATGTAGCGACTGTTGCGAAGCAACGGTTTGAAGATAAGCGGATACGCATACCGCAAGGAGATGAGGCATTGCGGAAGGACTTACACAGCTTGCAGAGGATAAGCACGCCAACAGGTGGAGTGCGGTTTGATGCAAGTCGTGATGAGGGAAGTCATGCGGATAGAGCGTGGGCGTGCTTTTTGAGCATGTATGCAGGGAGCAGGGAGCATCAACGCCCGCGGTATGAGAAAGTAGAAATGGGAGTTGGGAGCAGTGGCTTTGGACGAGGGCGAGCGTTATAAGGAGTGTATATGTCGATAGGATTTGAAGGAAAAGGCGCAAATAAAAAAGTATTACAAGAGGAGGTGGTAACACCACTAGTACGTAATGCATCGTGGCGGAGTGAAGCGGTAGCGCGGATACTCACGCCGACTCGGCTGGTCTCGTTGTTGCAAAATTCAATAGAGCGGTATAACACGGAGTATTTGACGCTTGCGGAGGAAATGGAAGAGAAAGACCCGCATTATGCGGGTGTGTTGGGAGTGAGAAAGCGAGCGGTGAGCAGGTTGCAAGCGGTGGTGGAGCCGGGCAAGGAAGAGAAGAACGCGCACGTGGAGTTGGTGAGAGAAGTAGTAGAGAGTCCTGAGTTTGAGAGTATGGTGTATGACTTGATGGACGCGATAGGGAAAGGGTACTCGGTGGTAGAGATACTGTGGCGGATGGAAAGTCATAGGTGGATACCGGATAGGTTTGCATGGCGAGATCCACGCTGGTTTATGTTTGATGAGGAGACGGGAGCGCGATTGTTGATACACGACCCGATGAATTATGAGGGGCGAGAGATGCCTGCCTATAAGTTTATCTCACATATACCACGACTTAAGAATGGGCTTGCGATACGTGGGGGCTTGGCACGGCTTGTGGCAACGAGTTATATGTGCAAGCAGTTTGTATTAAGCGATTGGATGAGTTTTATAGACATGTATGGGCTACCGATACGGATAGGTAAGTATGGAGCTAATGCGACAGAAGAGGATATAGTGACACTCAAACGAGCGGTGGCAAGCATTGGCGTGGATGGAGCTGCCGCGATACCGCGGACATGGACATTGTCTTTGAGAAACTTACGGACGGGCGAAGTAGTGCGAGTGAGTTTAAGGAAGCTGCGATGTGGATAGACAGTCAAGTGAGTAAGGCAGTGCTAGGGCAGACGATGACCACAGACAATGGGAGTAGTAAGGCACAGGCGAGTGTACACAATGATGTGAGACTTGACATATTGGAGGCGGATGCAAACGAGCTACAAAACACGATAAATGCACAGCTGGTGCGACCTGTGATTGACTTGAACTTTGGGGTACAGAAGTGTTATCCGAAGGTTGTAATACGTGTTCCGCGAGAAGAGAACATAGAGCTGTTGGTGAATGCGTTAAAAGAGTTGGTGCCGTTAGGCTTGCCGGTGGATGCGCATGGAATGCTTGAGAAGTTAGGGTTGCCAGTGCCAGATAAGAACGCGGTATTGTTGGGGCCGAAGGGGCACGCTGAAGAAGTGGAGGTAAACACGGTGGAGCTGAATAGTGCGGGTTCTTATAGCGATGATTGGGTTGAGGTTGGAAACGATGTGTATGATGAGGTTGAGAGAATAGCAAGCGAGTGTAATAGTTTGGAAGAGTTGCAAAAGAAATTGCAAAGCGTAGAGGGTGTTGAGGCAGGTAGGGCAGAGCGTTTGGCGTTGGACTTGCTGAAAGCGAGAGTGTGAGAAGTATGGAGAGACCACCAATACCCGAAGAAGCGGTTGAGTACCTTGAGCAAAAGAAACTTTTCACTGGCTACAGTTATGAGGATGTGTGGGCAGAAGAGCATGCGGTAGCGTTTACGGTAGCGAAGTGCATGCAGATGGATGTGCTGGGCGAGATACAGGGAAAGCTTGTAGATGCTTTGAAAACGGGAACGGGGTTGAAGCAGTTTACTCATGAACTAGAGCCGTACTTGAAGAGTAAGGGCTGGTGGGGTAAGAAGCAGATGCGAGACCCGAAGACTGGGCAAATAAGCGAAGTACAACTGGGAAGTAGCAAGCGACTTGCTATGATATGGCAGGTGAACATGCGAAGTGCGTACAACGCAGGGATATGGGAAAAAGCACAAGCGAGCAGTAGCCATCCGTACTTGATGTGGCAAGTGGGGCTTGTGAAAAACAAGCATCGAGATGAACACTTGCAATGGAACGGGACAGTGTTGCCGAAGGACGACCCGTGGTGGGAGAGTCACATACCACCGTGTGGGTATGGATGCAAGTGTAGGATTGTGCCTATAAGCAATACACGTCTCGCGCGACTAAAAAAAGAAGGAGTACCGAACCCGGTAGTAAGCGCAAAGGGAACGTATGTTGGAGGGCGGAGAAAGATACAACTACAGAGACCGAAGACTACCTACAAGACGTACAGAAACACACGGACAGGGGCAACGCGGAGCGTGCCTGCGGGGGTAACGCCAGGCTTTGAGTGGAACCAAGGTTCCTATGGACGCACGGTGCCATTAGCATTAGCGTTGATGGAAAAGGCTGAAAAAGTGAAGGGACGAGATGGGGTACACACAAGCATGAGGGAATATTTCTCACATCCTGTGATGAGAGCGTACTATAACTCCTTTGTGAAAGTGTCGCTTGAAAAAGAGAAGAGCGAAGGTAAGATGATGCCACTGGGGCTACTTGCAAATAAGTACCTAGCGTATGCAAAGAAAAAAGGAAAAAAGCCTGCAAGTGGAATGGTGGCAATAGAAGAGCGACAGCTTATACAAAAGCAGAGAAAGCATAAGTTATGGGGTGGTGGGGAATTATCACTGGAGCAGTGGCTTATGTTGCCCGATGTATTGCAACAACCCGATAGGGTATACTGGGACAACAAAGAAAACAACGATACGCTACTTTTTACTAAAGCGGTAGAGGGTGGTATTTTGTTTATGCCAGTGCGCTTTGGAAAGATGTTTGTTAGGACAGAAGTAGATATTATTGCATCGGCACTTATAAAGCCATTGGCGTATGCGAAGATGGACAAGCACAGTAGATATGAACGACTTGAATAAAAAATGTGCATATACAAGTGGGAAGGCATCAATCGCCCACCAGATTTGTATATGCACACTTAGATAGTACGCTAGGTGTAGGGGAATGTCAAGTGATAAAATTTTATAATCGAGTTTTTAGCCAATCACTTTCGGGTTTTACTATTAATCGTGCGTTACTGTATGCCATTTCCATTGTTAAACATGTACTGGCAGTATAACTATGCGCCTCCTCACCGATAGCTAAAGCTAAGTCGGGATTGGGTGATTTGGTAGTAAGATATAAAGGTAGTAACAACTGAATTGATCCCTTGTAATATTCAGGTACTGCTATCTTATAATTTACAATTACTCTATGACGCCACTTAAATAGTTTTTAATTTCTGTAAAATCTTTTGATTGTAAGTGATCGGGAAATCTTGTTAAGTTGTCTTCTATGATATGTTGATAATTAACTCGCAATTCTTTTTTTGTATTGTAGATTAACTGCGCTGGATCATCAAAAAAATCTGCTTTTTCAGGAAGCTTACTTCCACAATATTTTGATAAGTAATGAGTACTCTCAGAACATATTCCTTCACAAAACCACTCACTTTTATTCTTTTCTCGATTTTTCTTGAAGAGCATATAGATAAACTCATCATACTTTGTAAGTAGTCCAGTATTGAAAGAACAAAAATTATTTTGAGGTGCAAAGGCTATTTTATTTTCTTCTTGTAATCGAGAAAAAGTATGA
Source organism: Spirochaetia bacterium (assembly GCA_965196605.1). Classification (GTDB taxonomy): domain Bacteria; phylum Spirochaetota; class Spirochaetia; order WTKD01; genus CBDAKK01. The sequence continues at coordinate 11,165 of CBDAKK010000001.1, read as the reverse complement.
AATAAATAACTTTTCAAGATAGAACATTTTTTATTTTTTTTCAAAATGCCAATCTTCTGGAGTTGCTAGCGTGCTAACTTCAGATAGTGTTTTATGAAAGTTTAAGAAAAAAGCAAAGTCAAATAATTTATGCATATACCACCAAATATCTGTAAGGAGAGATTGAAAAATCTCTCCTTACCACATAAAAATCAACAATATTCCATCTTTTTCAGGTGATGGCAACCATGCGTAAAAAGTCAACACTTTGAATGTCAGCGAGTGCTATAAGATAACACTCAAATGCATTATACATCTAAATTACTTATTTATGTCAAGCATTTTCTGTATGGTACATATATAGTATATTCGGAAGAACATGCAAGAAGTCAATGCATATGTTCGCTATATTCTATAACTCACTTTCGTCTCCATAGCTCCACAACTTTTATATACTCGCCAACAACGCTGTCACCGTGTTGCATAATTCTGTATTCACCGGTGCCATTACACCAATACATACGCCATTCGGTACCAGTTTGCTTGAGAAGTTTAAGCGTACAGCCATCGTGATTTTCGCGATAAACAAGCATGACAGTGTTGTGTTCGGGGGCAGTAGTCCATTTGATGAGCACGCGTTCGCCGTGTTTGATACCCATGTCAATCATGGAGTTGCCACGTATGCGGAAGATGCCATATTCTTTGGGATTAAAGGGCTGGGGCATTTGAGACATGGGCACAAGGTAGGTGTTGCCGAGTTCGGGTAGTGGGGTCATGGGTTCGCCTGCTGCGATGGTATCGCAGTCGGGAATGGCGAGTATTTCATTTTCTTGCAGATACCAGTCGTCATTGACTATAGGGGCATTTGCTTTTTCGGCACGGGCGAGGGACTGGAGCTTGAGGGCAATTTTTTCGGTGTCGCTTGCTTCGTGTGTATCATGCGTTTTTGCAGTGTTTTGCATCTCAGTAAGCGTGCTCATGTGCAAATGCTCGGCGACTTGTTTGAGTTTTTCTTGTTTGCTTGGTTTTGCTGTGGGCGTGGGGGTAGTCTCTGTGGGGTGTACACTCACTCCTACGGGGGTGGCAGGGAAGGCTGCATTTTGTGCTAGTTGTTTTAGTTCTTGGACTTGTTGGTTGACAAGTTCTACTTTTTCAAGCAATGTTTTGTTTTGTTGTAAATCGCTCAACGTTGAGCGATTTGATTTACTTTCGCCGAAAACAAGTATTTCAAGCGAAATATTTAGAAAATCTGCTATTTTTTGAGCATCTGTAACCTTAGGGATTACCTGTCTTTTTTTCTGCATGGCAAATGTATTCTCAGAAATACCTAGAACATTAGCTATTTCTTTTTGCCAGCCATGAGAAAGTTTGTTTTGTTTTGCAAGAATTGCCTCTACGTTATCCCAAAACATACCTTTTTTTATTATCGTGTGTACCTACAAAAAAAATACATATTTTTTGTATTTTCTTATTGACTAAATATCACATAATTTGTACTATGAATTACAAATAACACTTAATGTGTATTTTGGAGTTAAAAGACATGAAAGCGAATAAGAAAGAGTATCGATTGACGGCGTTATTGAGTGCGCAGGAAAAGGCTGTGGTAGATGCATGGAAGAAGCAGAACCCGCACATCAAGATACAGGGTGAGTTTGCGCGATTAATTATGGCGTATGTGCGCGGGAAGATACCGCGATGGCGTATGGAGCGAGAAGCAACGCCGGTAATACCGCATGAAAAATAAAAAAGCCATGAGAATGGCACCGAAGAGACGCAGAGGGCGATGCTTACGAGGTCCCCTCCCAGTTCCCGACATGGCACTCTGCGTTGCATTCGGTTTTTATAAATGAGGAGTGAAGATGTGATTTTAGAGTACAACGAACAAGTGATAAGGGAAATGGCGAAGCTCGTACTCGCATACATACGCGGGAAAATACCATTGGAATACATAAATAGAAACGTAAAATTTATAAATAAAAAATAAGGAGAGATATGGTGGGATATCAAGCAAATCAAACAGTACGGGACTTACCTGCAACGAGGTCAGTAAGTACTGAAAATCAAAAAGCATTAGGCAAAGATGTGAAGGCACGCAGCTTAGATGATTATATTAAATCTAATTGTGAGTGGAGGCGTGACTGTACGTTGGAGTTTGAGAGAATTGAACCTCTACCACTTGGTAGCTGTTGGGGTTGTAGCGAAAGTGCAACGCATAAAGTTGTGATACGAGAGAAAGGAGTGGTAACTTGTACAGAGCCTTGTTGTGAAGTGTGCGGATTTCATATTGAACTGTATTCTGATGAGGACTTCCGCAAGGAGTGCTTAGATACAAAAGGTATATAAGAATGCGGCGGATGTCAAAAAGTGTCCGCTGCTTTAAAAAAGAATAAATAAGAAAATTAAGGAGTAAAGATATGGTGGGATATCCAGAAAACGAAGAAATCAAGGCGGCATTGGAGAGATGCAAGGCTATCGAGGCGGAAGCGAAAGAAAAAATACGGGCAGAACATGAGAAGGTGCTGGGGCTTATCAATGTGGGTGTTATGGAATATGCGCGGATGCAAGATTTGGGTTACGGGGAGGAAAAAGACGAGTGGAGCGTTGTGGAAGCAGGCATGATGAGCATGTTTTCTATGTGCGACCTAACAATACGACATACGTACAATGGGAAGCGTTCCTCAAAAAAGCCATTTCATCTGAAAGATTGGGATGATGAGACCGTGGAGCGGTTGACAAAATGGCTCCATGATAATTTTCCGCAATATCAAGAACAAGAAAGCGAGGATTAAAAGTTTAGGGTTACGCGCGGGGTGCTGTGAGGTACTCTGCGCATTTGTACCTATGTACAAGGAGGCAGATGATGCACGAAGGGAGAGAACAAACACCGATAGCAATGGCATATCGACATGGCATGCAAGGCGTGAATGCGCGAGACTTGCATGGGCACTTAGGCGTGGGACGAGACTTCACAAGTTGGGTCAAGGGACGTATTGAGCAGTACGGATTTGTCGAATATGAAGATTATGAGGTTTTCACCAAATCGGGGGAAAACCCTCTGGGCGGCCGACCATTAGGGGAATACTTCATCAGCGTGGACATGGCAAAGGAGTTATGTTTGGTAGAGAACAACGAGAAAGGGCGTGCGTGTCGGCGCTATTTTATAGCGTGCGAACACACGGTGCGTGAAGCAAAAGCCTTGCTCGATTATTTCAAGACACGCGGGAGGTGGACATTTGGGGAGGTGCATAAGCTTATAGAATACGCGAACCGCACAACCCCGGCCTTAAGCATGGCAGAGATAGCCAAGCTATTGAAGAAAACGCGCAGCACCGTACGCCCCATAGTACGCATGATACGAGGGCGTTCGAGTACACGCGAGTACGCTATTGCTTATACAGAAGCCGCACCCCAACTTGTAGGAGGTGGTGCATGAAAGAAGAGCAAAAAAAGCACAACGCGCAAGTAGTGTTAGAGCACATTAAAAAGCAGAATCCTACGCTTGAAAAAATAACGATGCATACACAAGGAGAATTTAGGGTGATCCTTGAGCTCCGTCTTCCACAATCGGCAAGGGTGTCTGATGTATTACAAGGCGTTGAGTTTTGGAAATGAGTAATAAGGGAAGCTTAAGAATGATAAAGCGCATCAATGAAATAGTAAGGGACGTAAACAACTCGCAAGAAGAAGCGTTATTAAGCGCGTTTGAAGCAGCGGCACAACAAGCAAACGAAGGGGCATTGAATGAAGTAAGCGCATTACTTCAAGAGCATTGCGAGAGTGAGGACATATGCGTACGCGTATACGCGTATGACACCGACCGAGACGATTGCCTGTTTCACGTACTACACAAGGGGCGCGTAGTCATGGGCTTAGGCTTCCACATAATGGACGAGGAAATAGTGGAGCGCATAAAGGCGTTCGTAAAAAGTAGGCCATGAGAAATAGGAGAAAAGCATACATGAGTAAGAACATAGGGGCAATAAAGCACACGCTACGAAGAAAACTCAAAGCGTGTTATGAAGAAGCGTGTGATTACATGGAGCGCATGCGCAAAGAACCAAGTGTTATGAAAAAAGCTTATTGCTTATTTATGGCTAAAACACGCATGGTAGATGCGGGGCAAACACTAGTGAAACTTCATGCACTCACAATGCAAGAAAAGAAATTACAAGAATATCGGAGGCGTTATGACGTTAAAAGAGTTATTAGATAGCAAGATACCGGCGGGTATGAATGCAAAAAGTTTTTATGGCAAGCACGGCTTGTTTCCATCAGCGTATGTTGCGGCAAGTGGTAAGCGCATGGTGCAAGGAGATGTACTCATACGCCTTGCGGCCGTGCTTGATATAGATGTAGAAACCATCAAGAAGCTCCATGAGAAGGCGCGCAAAAGCCATGAGAAAAGTCAACGAAAAGCAGAGGGTTCTCTGCCTGCGTCTGCCAGTGAAGCAGAGGCTCCCAAGCCCGAAGTTATTTTGGAGGAAGGAGTACAAAACAAAGTGATTGATAGTGTCGTGCGCGCGGTTTATAGCGTGTGCGAAGCAATATCGGTTATTGCGGACGAGCAGAGCATTGAGGTGATACTCGATGGAAAAGACGTAGCAAAGGTATTACGAGCAACACGGGGATTAAAGGTTCATGCAATAAGCGTGAGTGATGCTGAAGGCACACAAAATGCAAAGGTACTTGATTTAGGGTACCGCAGATAAAAGAGAAAAGAAACGCCATGAATATGGCGTACCGAGGAGCCGCAGGGGGTGGCATGTGTCCCCTCCCACAACAGACGCATAGTTACGATGCACCCCTTGCGGGGATTCGGTTTTACAAAGGAGCAAAGATGATAGTGAGCTATAACAAACGCGTAAGAACAATGAACAAAAAGGAAATACTTGCAAAGATGGAGTGGTATGGGTTTATAGACAAGGAGGGGCATGTTTTGAGGTTGTGCAAAGAGTTTATAGAACTTGCAAACGCGTATATAGGGTTACGGGAAGGCAAGCAATGAGGGAGGGGTATACGAATAGTAGTCAGCAGCGCGTGTTGGCGGTACTTGGGGCGCTGGTGCAGGCGGGTTTACGAGGCATGAAGGCGGGCGATATAGCGGAGGCTGTGAAGATATCGAGAGACAAAGTAACGCGGGATGTAGCGAACTTGATGGAGGCGGGCTGGGTAGAAGCAGACACGGAACACGAAGGAGTATGGCGAGTAACGCCAAAGATAAGTCGGATGGCGTTTTCTGTGATGCGAGATTTGCAAGGAATGCGGGAGCGAATGGACGAGTTAGAAACGCGGTATACGCGGTAAGAAAAAACACTATGTATAAGGAGTAAAAAAACTATGGCAGTAATGAGAGGCGCTAGGCGCGTAGGGCGTTTGACGAAAGAGCAAGAACGCATAGACGAAGAGAAGTTGGCGAGAGACTGGGAGAGCGGAGGGCAGATAGCCCACCAGATGAGGCAGGTGGACGAAGCGTATGCAGACGGGATGGCGTATCACAAGGAACGGGTGGAGAGTGAAGCGAAGTTTTATATGGGGCAGAGTGCGCAGGCGATGTTTGAGCTAGGCAAGCGGTTGTTGTTGCTCAAGGAACATGAGCCACATGGAGAGTTTTTGAATTCTTTGCAAAGAGTAGGAATACCACAACAATCTGCACGAAGAATAATGCAAGCAACTACCAAAGTATCAAATCGCTCAACGTTGAGCGATTTGACACCATCGAAAATATATGAATTATCGATGCTGGATGACGAGGTGTTGGACGAGTTGGAGCAAGGTAGGAGTGTAGCGGGCTTGAGGCTTGATGAGGTGGATAGGATGACGACACGAGAATTGCGAGCGGAGGTGAGGAAGCTGAAAGAGAAGCAGAGAGAGGAGCGGGAGACGCATGAGCAGTTGTTGGCGGGCAAGGATAAGAAGATAAACGAGTATGAGCGGGACTTGAAGCAGATAACGAGGCCGGAGGGCTGGGCGAAGTGGGCGAATGAATTGAATGAGCACATCACGGAGGCATACAACCAAGCGCAGGAAGCGATAAGTCAGTTTTGGGCGGTGAGTGGAAAGATAGAGAAGATATATAGCGCGAAAGATTATGATGCGAGAGAAGGGGTAGCGAATGCGTTGCCGCTGTGTGGGATGCATCTACAGTGGGCAAGCGATACGATGCGCGCGAATATAGAGGTGTTCGTGGAGCGAATGAAACATCGGGTACCGGTACCGTGGCACCCTATCAACATGAGTCGAGAGGAGATTACGAAGGAGACGGACTGGGAAGCGATGCGTGAGCAGTTTCCGTACACGATGGCAGAGATGGTACATCCTGACTTACGCGAGTATCGGACTGGTGGAGAATTTGAAGTGATGATAAACGAAGAAGGAGGCGAGTAGTTAAGAGATGAGCGTGAGCATACCGGTACTGCGGAAGTGGGCAGAAGAGATAGAGAATGCGAAGGATAAGGGCGCGGTGCTCGCGGAGATGATGGGGAGGACTGACTGGGGACGTGGCAAGTGTTATCGAGAGCTGGGGCGCGTAGGGTATGTGAGCGGGCGGAAGAGGCGAAGTGATATACGGAGCACGAAGGCTGACGAGGAAATGTTACACCAAGTTTCTGCGTTGTTATTGGAGAGTGTTAAGAAAAACGGAGTACAGACGATGAGCGTTAAGACGGCACGGAGTATTGTGGAGAGCAATGGTATAGAAGTTGGAATAAGCGATGGGAGATTGCGAGAGTTGTTGAGGGCGCGGCACATGGACGGTGTGAGTTTGCAGAAGGAAGGTGCGTATAGACGCCTTCGAAGTTTGCATCCTAATCATGTACATGAAGTAGATCCGAGTTTGTGTGTATTGTATTACACGCCTGGTGGCGAGCAAGTGGTAATGCATGCGAGGGAGATGCATCGGAATAAGTTTGAAGGTACGGCAAAGCGGATGCGCGGTAAGAAGCTGTGGCGATATGTATTAACGGATCATTATAGCGGGAGTGTAGTGTGTCGGTATTACGAGGCGAGCGGAGAGACACAGAGTAACATGTGGGATTTTTTGTTGTACGCATGGAGTAAGAAGAGGATAGAGGGTTATGTGATGCATGGGGTGCCGAAGGTATTGCTGTGGGATGCGGGGAGTGCAAATACGAGCAGGGCGGTACAGCGAGCATTGAAAATGTTGGAGGTGGAGAGTAAGATGCACATGCCGGGTAACCCGAGGTCGAAGGGGCAGGTAGAGAATGCGAATAGGTTGGTGGAGCGACATTTTGAAAGTTTGCTACATCGGAGTCCCGCGAGGCATGTGGAAGAACTTAATGCGAGTGTGGAATGGTTTTGTAGTAGATGGAATAACAACACGCTCGATTATTTTGAGAGTGCGATGGTGAGAGGGGACAAGAAGGGTCTTGTGAGGAGTGAGTTATGGTTGAGTATTCGTGGGGAGGAGTTGCGGCTATTACCTGATGAGGCGGTATGTCGAGGATTGCTTACGCATGAAGGGGTGAAGCGCAAAGTAGGGGGAGACTTGAGTATCAGTTATAAGCACCCGAGGCAGAAGGAGCGGAGGATATATTCATTACGGGAAGTACCGGGTGTGTATCGTGGTGGAAAGGTAGAAGTGATGCCGAAGATAATGGACGAGGAAGCGGTGCAGGTGGCAGTTATCCAGTTGAATGGGAGTGTGGTGAAAGCGGATTTAAAGCCGGTAGCGTTTGATGAAGCGGGATTTGAAGTAGCAGCGCCGGTGATAGGAGAAGCGTATAAGAGAGTGAGAACAAGCGATGCAGAGGAAGCGAGAAAATGCATTGAGGGAGTGGAATTGGAGGGGCTGAAGACGCGGGAGCTATTGGTAGGCGGAGCGTATGGAGGCTCGGCACGGGTAGAAGGATCGGTAATAGAAGTAGAAAATGAGGGCATAAATTTTGAAGAAGTGAGAAAGAGTGTGGTGGAGGTAGTGAGAGATTTTAAGAGGCGGTATCCGCAGTGGTGGCATGAGCGGGCATATGAGATGCTTAAAGTGAAGTATCCGAATGGTATGAATGAGGTGGAGGAGCAGTATGAAGAGCGTGTGATAACCGGGATGAAGGAGCGGTATGAAGAGGGGATAGAGACGATGCAGAAGCTTGCGATGATAGGAGCGGCTGCGTTGGTGGGTGCGAGTGGTAAGGATAGGAGATAAAAATGCTGGCGATACGATATGCGATGAATAGGCTTGGGGTGCAGGTGTCAGAATTGGCAGAGGCGGTAGGAGTAGAGCGCAGTGCGATAAGTCGGTTATTGAACCACGGGCGAGTACCTGTGCGAGTGAATAAGGAAGAGGTTATAGAAAAAGGGAGAGTGTTGTTTAAGACGCTTGGGGAAGAGGAGTACCATGCGTTGTGGGAAGAGATACGGGAAGAGAATACAGAGGCTATAGAGAGTCGGTATAGAGAAAAAATAAAAGAGGAGGTCGTGATGATAAGCGCGATGACACGAGAGAAATTTGGGTTTAAGGGAGACCCGTTTGTAGAGGATGTACGCAGTGAAGAAGATGTGTATATTAGTAGCGAGCATCGGTATGTGAAGCAGAGCATGTGGCAGGCAGCGGTGTATGGAGGTTTTTTGGCGGTAGTAGGCGAGAGCGGGAGTGGCAAGAGCACGCTACGGCGAGCGTTGATAGCGGAGTTATCGAAGAAGGGCGTACCAGTGATAATGATCCAACCGAAGACGATAGACAAACGTCGATTGACGGCACAGGGAATATGTGAGGCGATATTGGAGGATGTGGCACCGAGCGTGAAGGGTAAACGGAGCTTGGAGGGCAAGGCGAGGCAGATAGAGAAGGTATTGACGCATAGTAGTCGGAGTGGCAAGAAGCACGTTCTCATTATTGAGGAAGCGCACGACTTGGCGGTGCAGACATTGAAGTATTTGAAACGATTTTGGGAGATGGAGGACGGATTTACAAAGCTGTTAAGCATTATAGTGATTGGTCAGCCAGAGATGCGGTATCAGTTGGATGAGGGGCGGAACTATGATGCGCGGGAAGTTATCCGCAGGATAGAGGTAGCACAGTTACGCCCGCTTGATAGGGTCGGAGATATAGAGAAATATTTTGAGCTTAAGTTTGATCGCGTGGGTGTGAAGTGGAGCGATATTGCGGAGAAAGACGTTGGGGATGCGATGCGAGAAGTGTTGTTACGGCAGAGCGTGAATGCGAAGACGTATAGTCTAGCGTATCCGTTGACACTTAATAATGTGTGTAAAAAAGCATTGAATGTAGCGAGCGAAGTAGGAGCAAGCAAGATCGATGCGGGAATAATAAAAAGTTTGTAGGGGGAGTATATGCAAATTGTATATGGGTATATGAGTGGAGAGCCGGTAAAAGAGATGAAGCTGGCAGTGGAGAAAGTGAGGGATGCATTGTTTTGTGCATTGGATGAAACGCAGAGCGAGCGTGTTCGGATGGCGCAGGTACGCAAGGCGTATGGGGAAATGAGGGTGCTTGAGGAGCGAATAAAGAGTGCAAAGAGAATACATTTAGATGGAGGCATGAGATGAGTAATTTACAAGAAATATTGGAAGAAGGACATAGGGATATAGGAGAAGAACTTTTGAATGAAATTAAAAGCGTGAGAGAAAATTTTGCTTACAGAAGTGGCGAGGTGAGAGTAACAGAAACAAGAATTGAAGAGTATATTAAAGAGGAATATAGGATAGAAGTCGATGTAAGTATTAGAGATGTGTCGTTTAACGATTGTACCGAAGATGCTGAAGATTTTTCGATAGAAATAAGATTGAGGGGCGATGGTAAAGAAGTTTTGTATTCGGGATTATCAGATGAACTTTCAGATTTTAGGCATGATATAGAGGAAGCGTGCAAAGCATATGGAGAGAAAAAGGAGCAATAAGATGGGTGAAGTACATGAAAAGAAAGGAATGGAAGTGCCTGTAGGGTACATGGTAGATGGCAAGGGTAACTTGGTGAACAAGAAGAATGTGAAGCCACTTGATTTGAAACGTGATGCGTTGGTGAAGAAGCTGTATAAGAGAGCAGAAGCATTGCATGAGCAAAACCAAGCGTTTCGGCAGGAAGCGTTAGATGAGATTGCAAGGTTTATTGCAGAAAGTGGCGAGTTGCATGGAGTGAAACTAGGGGGTACAAAAGGAAATGTGGTGCTTACAAGTTTTGATGGAAGCATACGGGTACAACGAGCGATAGGTGAGCGGATGGCGTTTACGGAAGAGCTTGAAGTGGCGCGGACTTTGGTGTATGAATGCTTGAGGGAGTTTGCGAAAGGAGCGAATAAGAACTTACAGGCGTTGGTTGAGAGTGCGTTTGCGATGGATGAGAAAGGTAACGTGAGCGTACGTGAAGTTGTTAAGTTGAAGAATGTAAAGATAGTGGATGAGAAGTGGGAGAGGGCAATGCGTATTATTACAGGCAGCATACAAGTGGTAAGTAGTAAAGAGTACATGCGGTTTCATAAGCGAAATGAGCACGATGAATATGTTCATGTGAATATGAATTTTTCGGGGTAATTATGATGAGGTTGTATATGGCGGGGCCGATTACGGGAATAGTTGATTATAAAGAGCGGTTTGCGGAAGTGGAAGCGAAGCTACGGAGTGCGGGGTATGGGGTGATAAACCCGACTACACTTGAGCATAAGGATCACGGGGACTGGTTGGCGTGCATGCGGTTAGATATTGCGACTATGATGCGAGAAGCGGATGGAGTTGCGTTACTTGATGGGTGGCGCGAGAGCAGGGGAGCACGCATAGAGGAGCAGCTTGCGTATACGCTGGGGATGCAGGTAGAGACGGTAGAATGCTGGTATCGCACGGTACGGTTTTGGAGATGAGATGGAAGCATTGCAGATACGACAGTCGGTGGTTCGTGTTATGAAGGGAGATACGGAGATATCATGGAGCGAAGGACAGGTAGTATGCGGAGCGTTTGGGACGTGTAGTTTGAGAACGGTGGAAGAACATGAGGAGGCAGGAGAGAGTAAAGAAACGCGTGCTTTGAAAGCATCGAGGCGAGTGAATGTAGGAGACGTAGTGCGAGTGGAAGTTGGTGGGCAGGTGGTGTATGTGGGCGATGTTACGAATAAGGTGTTTAGCAAGTACGAGCAGGTGGGGTTGGTGCGGTTAAGCATGGGGGTGAGGGTATTGCGGGAAGTATATAAGAAGCGAGAAGTGTGGGATATTACGGTGTTGGA